>NZ_JAUQOM010000001.1 GCF_030580935.1 Sphingobium cyanobacteriorum
ACGCTGTAGATCCCCACACCTCCCTGACTCGGCAGAAAGGCTTCAAGGTGGACGACTTTTACGCCGCCCGCAGCAGGACTATCCCGCCGCTACCGTGGTCGAATATTGCTCCGCCGTTCTCACACCCGGCTGAAGCGGCTGAGGTCGATCGCGATGATGCCGAACTGGGCATTGCTGGGCCAGCCCGAATTGGCCAGCCGATCGTCAATCTCTTCGCCAAAGCCGGTGCGGTTGGGCAGCGCTGTCAAACCGTCGGACAGCAATTCGCGCCGCAAATTCTTCTCGATCGTCCGCTCACTGGTGCGGTCGATCGCGGTAAACAGATAATGTTCCTGACGGCCATCGACCGCAGGCAGGCGACCGATGGTGCACATGAAATATTCCGGCCCCAGCTTGCCGTCGCGCCGCAATTCGAAACTTTCCGAATCGCGACCGGACAGGATGAAGGCCTTGATCCGTTCGCGCCATTCATTGGCGACCCTGGCCGTCAACGGATTGCGTGGAGCAGGGGAACGGAATGCCGCAACGAAGCGATCATTCCCATGGACGAAGCTTATTTCACTGTTTTCAAATGAAAATATGGCCGCAAGCTGAGGCAGTGCGGCCAACCATTCAGTCATCGCGATGGTGTGATTGAGATGCGCGTCATCCTCCCCGGTCAAGGGGGTGGCGCGGGTCTTGTCGACCGGAAAGTTGCGCACCGAGATGGATTCCATACCCCGGCTGTATCGGGCAGGAGTAAATTTTCGGGAAATATCGACCGCTTATGTTTCGGGCGTCGACAGAAAAGCGCAGCGCAGCAATCCATGGCGCGGGATGGATTGCTGCGCTGCGCCCGCAAGGACGCAGTGGTCAATCCGACGTCATTCCGCCCCAGTGACCCGAATCTGAAGTTCGTCACCTTATTTGGCAGACGTTGAACGAACTTCAGATTCATAAGGGGCACGAGCAAATATCTGATTCCAGTGTGGTTCAAGGATTTGAAATTCGCGCCCAACCTTGCCGAGAAATGTGGCGAATTTCAAATCCACCACATTAGAACCGATTGTCGCGGGGGAAGCCATTGGGTGGCATCCGTCCGGCGGCGCCCCGCGCGACTTTCCAGGGCAGCATGTCGCTCTCCGTCCGGGTGCGCCCGGACTCGCCGCCCATCGTCCAGCTCAGCCCGTCGGACAGTTTGAAGGCTATCGCATCGGACAGGCCGCCATCGCGATAACGCTGCATCTGCACCCCTTGCCCGCGCGCCATCTTTGGCATTTCGTTGAGCGCAAAGACCAGTAATTTGCGATTTTCCCCGATCACCGCCACGCTGTCCGCCTCCGCCGGAACGGGCCGAATGACGCTGAGCTTCGCGCCGGGGCGGATATTCACCACCTGCTTGCCCTTGCGGGTTTCGGCCATCAGATCCGCCGTGGCGGCCAGGAAACCGCGGCCATCGGACGATGCCAGCAGCAGGTCGGTTCCCGTGCGCGCAGGCATCAGCGCGACGATCGCCCCTTCATTGTCCATGTCGATCAGCGATCGCACCGGATCGCCAAAGCCGCGCCCGCCCGGCAGCTTGTCCGACGCCAGCGTATAGATGCGCCCGGTCGCGGTCGCCAGCAGCAGCTTGTCGGTGGTGTAGGCGTGGAAGGCGAATTGCGGCCCGTCGCCTTCCTTGAATTTCAGCGTGTCGGCGGCCGCCAGGTCGCGATGGCCGCTCATCGCCCTGATCCAGCCACGTTCGGACAGGATGACGGTGATCGGCTCGCGTTCGATCATCGCCTCCAGCGGAATTTCGCGTGCGGGCGCGGCCTCCTCCACCAGCGATCGGCGGCGGCCCAAATCGGTTTCGGGGCCATAGCGCTTGCGCAGCGCGGCGAGATCCTTCTTCAGGCGGCTGCGCTGGCGGGCCGGGCTTTCGACCAGCTTCTCCAGTTCCTCCTTTTCCTTGACCAGTTCGGCATGTTCGCGGCGCAGTTCCATCTCCTCCAGCTTGCGCAAGCTGCGCAGCCGCATGTTCAGGATCGCCTCCACCTGCCGGTCATTCAGGGCGAATTCGGCCATCATGACCTCTTTGGGCTCATCCTCCGTGCGGATGATCTCGATCACCCGGTCGAGGTTGAGATAGGCGATGATATAGCCGTCGAGCAGTTCCAGCCGGCCGGCGATCTTCTCCAGCCGATGCTGGGCACGGCGCACCAGCACGTCGATCTGGTGCTTGAGCCATTCGATCAGCAGTGGCTTCAATCCCAGCACGCGCGGCGTGCGGGTGGCGTCCAGCACGTTGAGGTTCAATGGAAAACGGTTTTCCAGGTCAGTGAGGCGGAACAAGCTGTCCATCAGCACCTGTTCGTCCACGGTGCGGGCGCGCGGTTCGATGACGATACGGATTTCGGCATCCGATTCATCGCGGACATCGGCCAGGATCGGCAGCTTCCTGTCGTTGATCAGCGCCGCGATCTGTTCGATCAGCTTGGATTTCTGGACTTGATAGGGGATTTGCGTGACCACCGCGACCCAGGTGCCGCGCCCGCCATCCTCCTTGTGCCAGCGCGCGCGCGTGCGGAACGCGCCGCGCCCGGTGGCATAGGCTTCGGAGATGATGGCAGGACTGTCGACCAGCACGCCGCCGGTCGGGAAATCGGGTCCCTTCACGATCTGCATCAGCGCGGCATGATCGGCGTCGGGATCGTCGATCAGCAGGTTGGCGGCGTCGATCAGTTCGCTCACATTATGCGGCGGAATGCTGGTCGCCATGCCGACCGCGATACCGCTGGCGCCATTGGCGAGCAGGTTGGGGAACAGGCCGGGGAATATCTCCGGCTCCTCATCCTCACCATTATAGGTGGGACGAAAATCGACCGTGCCTTCGTCCAGCCCGGACATGAGATCGGCGGCCGCCTGGGTCAGGCGCGCTTCGGTATAGCGCATCGCCGCCGCATTATCGCCGTCGATATTGCCGAAATTGCCCTGCCCGTCGACCAGCGGCGTGCGCAGCGAGAAGTCCTGCGCCAGGCGCACCATGGCGTCATAGACCGAAGAGTCGCCATGCGGATGATATTTGCCGATAACGTCGCCGACGACGCGGGCACATTTCTTGTAACTGGTGGTGTTGCGCGCCGGATTGGCGACCAGCACGTCAGGTGACGCGCCGCCCGGCTCCATCTTGAGCAGACGCATCGCCCAGAGCAGGCGGCGATGCACCGGCTTCAACCCATCGCGCAGGTCGGGCAGCGACCGTGCCGTGATGGTCGATAGCGCATAGACGAGGTAGCGCTGCGAGAGCGCATCGTCGAACGGGTGATCCTTGATGGCGTCGAACGGGTCGCGAAAATCAGTCATCCCGGCTGGCTTAGCAAAGCGGGCACGAAACGGAAACGGATTTGCTCAGAAAGCCGGCGATGCGCCTGTCGGACATGCTCCGGTGATCCCAAAGGATCGTCACGCCCCCATAGCGGTCGATGGCATCGGCCTTCTTCACCCGATCACCACATGGCCATGTACGCCGGGATGGAAACAATGGCGGGACGGATGATCGGCTTCGTCCGTCCCGCATCATCCATCCCGCCCGCGCGCGCACATCGGGTGCAAGCCATTGCGTGACCTGGCTCAGCCCCGTCCACTTGATCAGAATCTGGAACCACCAGCAAATCCGGCCCGGTTCACAATCTCGACCTTCATCATGAACCGCCCACCATGGTCATAGGCCATAGCGTTCAATATAGGGCGCGAACGGATCGATCAGAGGATCATCGCGACCGATCTTCTCGTAGCTATGGCCCTCCCCGCCCGCTTGCGCGTTTCTTTCCGCCCATGCCCGCATCGCAGCTTCGGCCTCAGCCGACAGCGCAAGCCCGAATTGCGCATAGATTTTGCGCACGACGCCCAGCGGATCGACGCGAATATCCTTTTGCAGGACGTTCACGAAACGATCAGGGGCGCGATCCTGCGCCGCCATGGTGCGCCGGACGCCCTCTGACCAGAAATCGGCTTCGCGCTTCAACCGGCGTTGCCGGTCGATCGGTTCGCCGAACAGCGGGGACATGAAATTATCCAGCAAACTGGTCACGGACGCGATCGAGTCCGCAGGGTGCCGATGCGTCTGCACGATGCAGGCGTCCGGGAATACCGCCAGCAATGCGTCAATTCCAAAGACATGACTGGGGTTTTTCAACAGCCAGCGCCGGTCATCATGCAACCCGACCAGTCGCAGCACATCCTTGTAACGGCTGTAGGACGGAGTTTCGTCAGCCGTCATGAGCCAATTGTCATAGCCCGCAAGGTCCAGTTGCGACGGGAAATTATTGGAACAGAAGCTCTGCGCCATCGGCAGGAGGCATTCGTCCACATCGTCGGGCTTTACGCCATGGGCAACCATCGCCTGCGGCGCGACCGCCATGAACTGTTCGTACAAAGCGACGCTCGCTTTATATTGCGGATGGCTTTCCCAGCTTTCGCGCGCCGGCCGGACAAGCGGCGCGTCGCATATCCATCTTTCGATCCCCTGGAATTGCGCATCCTGGCTCAGCAGGTTGTGCAGCGCCGTCGTCCCTGTCCGCGGCACCCCGATGACGATCAAGGGCGCGGGAATTTCCCGCGTCCGATACTCAGGATGGGCTTTCCACTGCGCCTCGGCTTGCAGCCGTGCGGCGAAGGCCGCGAGGATCGCGCTCTCTGCAACGGCGGCTTTTCCGCCCTTCACCCCTTCTTCATCCAGGGATTCGAGCAGGACGCGCAGCCCCTTATGATAGCCGGTGTCACCAAAATCATGCAGTCCGGCCTGCTCCGCCGCACGCTGGTGCAGCGCATCGAAACGCGATTGCCATGTCTGTGTCATCATCAGCCCCACGGATCGATCTGGAGCTTGCCGCTGCTCCCCTGCCCTTTGCGAAATTCCTCAAACGCCGTGACGCCCTGATCCATGCCGACGATATCCGTCACCATGGCCTGCGCCAGCACGCTGTCACGATCGATGGCGTCGGCACTGGCCGCGAAATCGTCGCGCGTGAAGATCGTCGACCAACGGATCGTCACATCCTTGATCATTGCCATGCCAGGCACGATCTGGTCGGGCACGAGGCAAAAGCCAAGGCCGACGATCAGCCCCTGGCCCCGCACCAGGTCGATGGCCCGACCGAGCACGCCCGGCACGCCCGCGGCCTCGAACACGATGTCCGGTGCGCCGCCCAGGATGGCATGGATTTCCTCCTTGGCAGTGTCGCTTTCGATCACGAACTGGTTGCCGCCCATCTTGTCGGACAGCGGCTTGCGGCGTCCGCTCGATGCGAGCATGACAATATTGCTGACACCGCGCTGTTGCAGCCAGAACAGGACGGACAGCCCGATCGGTCCGGGACCGATGATCACCACCTTGCTGTCCTTGTCAGGATTGGCAAGGCGCACGGCACGCCCGCCCACGGACATCGGTTCGACCAGCGCGCTGTCGGCGAGGCTCATCGTGGCAGGCAGCTTGGTCGCGCCGCGAGCGTTGACCCGCGCATATTCGGCAAGGCCATGGGCATAGCCGACAAACTGATTGGTGCACAGCAGGTCGATGCCGGTCTTGCAGCCATCGCAGTGACCGCACCCCACGACCGTCATCGCGGCCAGGCGATCTCCCACCGCGAAACGATCCACACCCTTGCCGACCGCAACGACTTCTCCGCCATATTCATGACCCAACTGGCTGTCGGGCGCCATCGGAAATCCATGTCCGCTGGTGGCGTGAACATCCGTCCCGCACACGCCGCAACGGGCCACGCGGATAACGACTTCGCCTTCGCCCGGTTCTGGATCGGGGATGGTTTCAAGCGCCAGCGGTTCGCCCGGCGCCTTGAACAGCAGTGCACGCATCAATGGTTCCTCTTCTACAGATCAGGTCCAGCGCCGGCTCACAATGGCTGCCCGGCTTCCTGCGACACCCGTTCCTGCCGCGCCCGGATCAACATGTCCGATCCCGGATTGGTCGCAAGGTAAAGCTGGTTACGCTCGATGGCCGACACGAGTTGGCGCGCGACATCGGCTGGCTTCAGGAACAGCGCGCCAGAGGGCACGGGAACGGCCATGGATGGATCGCCGTTCATGGCCGTATCCACCAGCCCTGGGCACAGCACGGTCACGCCCACATCATGTCCCGCCGCCTTCAGATCCGCCTCCAGCGTTTCCGACAGCGACACGACCGCATGCTTGGTGGCGTTGTAGATCCCGTTCGATGGCACGACGATCAGGCCAGCCATCGAAGCGGTGTTGACCACATGCCCCCGCCCGGCTGCCACCATTGCCGGCACGAACGAACGGATGCCGTGGATGACTCCCCACAGATTGACATCGATCACCCGTTGCCAGTCGACCAGCGGATTGTCCCACATCGGGCGAAAGGGGGACACGATGCCGGCATTGTTGCACAGGATATCGACCTGGCCAAAGCGCGCCAGCGCCACGTCACGCAGCCGTTCGACCTCTCCCGCATCGGCCACGTTCGTGCGTTGCGCGACGACATCCACGCCGTCCCGTGCGCAATCGGCGGCGGCATCGGCCAGACGATCCTCGTCAAGGTCGGCCAGCACCAGTCGCAACCCCAGTTCGGCAAAGCGGGTCGCCAGACCACGCCCGATCCCGCTTGCCGCGCCGGTCACGACGGCGACCTGACCCGTTGAAATCTTCATGCCCTTCCCCATCCGAAAAATGCAGCAGGCCGCTTCCATGCCAGCGGGCGCATTACAGCAGCCCCCGTTCTTCGGCCGTACGGGATCCGGTGGCGAGATTCCGTTCACGCAGCACTTCGATGATCGCGCTCGTTGCGCTCGCTGCGGCTGGAAACCCGACATAAGGGATCGTCTGGATCAACGCTTCCTCAATCTCGCCCACGGTCAATCCGTTGGTCAGGCCGATCCTGATATGATTCTTCAATTCCTGCATCTGGCGAAGGGCGATCAGGACGCCGATCACGACCAGGCTGCGCTGCTTGCGTTCCAGCCCTTCCCGCGCCCAGACGCTGCCAAATGCGAAGTCGGTCGCCAGCTTGCCGATCGCCGCACCGAAATCGTCGCCATCCAGGCTGGCGCGCAACTGGCCGGCGGGTTGATCGCCCATGATTTCGGCAAAAAGCGTCAGGCCACGTTCCGTTATGTCGTTCATGACTGACTTTCCATCCGGTTGGATCGGTTTTCGGGCACGATCATATCAGGGCTGCCCCGTCAGCGCCGACAGGTCGCCTTCATCAAGGTCGTCCCAGAAAGGGCGCCAGGTCGCAAAGTCGCCCGGCAAGGTCGGGTGGTGATCCAGAGATCGCGCCCAAAGCTGAAATGGCGGGCGAGGACGGTCCAGCGCATCGACCGCGTACCAGTGCTTTTCACGCCGCCGTTCGAAATACCAGCGGCCATCCCGGCGCACATAGTGATCGAAATAGATGATAGCCATGACGATCCATTGGTCGCCATCCTCATGCTCGGCCCGGCAATAGACCGTGCCGGTCGCCCTGTCGTCATCGACAAAATCGACGATATGGCCACAAATCTGGTGGATGGAGCGATAAAAGCTGCGCAGATTGGGTTCGATAAAGCTGCGCAAAGCCTCCCGCCCCTTGCCGCGCCGGCCGCAATTCACATCTTCGACGAACAGCCTGACCCAGGCATCGATATCCCGCGCATCCACCGCCAGGGCATAGCGGGCGGGCAGTTCGCCGATCGCCTGCCGCGCTTCCGTGCGTTCGATCCGGCGGATGAGGTCTGCCAGTTCCGTCATGGATTCTCCCAGATTGCGGGCGCCATATCAAACCATTGCCACACGCAACCGCACCATTGCGCAAAATGACAAGGCCGGAACCCAGGTAGAACCCAAGCCCCGGCCTTATCCTCGTCAACAATCACGCCCCTGCACGAAGGCCTGATGGATCAGAACCGGACGGTGGCACTTGCCCCGAAGGTCCTGGGCGCACCGAATACGGCCGTTGCATAGCCAAAGGCCTGGAACTGGGTGTTGCGAGCAGTGATATATTCCTTGTCGAACATATTCCTGATCCAGAACTGGGCGCTGATCGGCGAACCCATGACATTTTCCCAGTTCATCGACGCACTGGCGATGAAGTAGCTGTCCAGTTGATTGAACTGCTGCCCGAACGAGGCATTATAGTCCGGGAAGATGTTCGTCTGCGTGATCTTGCTCGTATAGTAACCCGAAATCGTCGTCGTCACCTTGCCGGACGCAGGATCGATCGGCCATTCATAGGTCGCCGCCAGGTTGAGCTGATGCTTGGGGGTCTGTGCGGGCGTGGCGCCGCTCAGGTCCGTAGGAGGTACGAGCGTGGCGCCAGTCAGACCATCCGCATTTCCACCCAGACCAGGCAGGACGAACTCCTTGAACTTCGACTTGATGTAATTGTAGCTCGCATCCAGCGTCAGGTTCTCGACCGGCGAAACACGCATTTCGAAGTCGAGGCCATACACATTCTGCTTCGCCGCATTCAAGACGCCGTAACCGGAGAAGCCATCGTCATAATTGACGTTGACATTGACCTGCTTGTTGGTGGTCCGGCCGCGATAGAGCGCGATATTGGTCCGTACCGGCCGATCGCCGATCGACCAGTCCGCCTTCAGGCCGGCCTCGATCATCGTCGTCTTTTCCGGGTCGAAGAAAGGCACTTCGCGGATCGTGAAATTCGTGCCCCCGGCAAGATAGCCATGGCTGATCTTCGCATAGGCCAGAACCTTTGAACTGAACTTGTTGGTCACAACGAAGTTCCAGCTTGGCGCCCGGAAGCTCTTGCCGCGCTGGCCGATACAGGAAGTCAGATCCTTGTCGGTGTAGAACAGCAGTGCCGCAGCGTTGCAGGGCGTCTGGGCATCCGGCAGGAAATTGAAGCCGTAGTTCGGCAGAACACCCGTGGCCTGAGAAACCGAAACACGCGATGAAACCCGGTCCCAGTTGTAACGGACACCACCGGAAATACCAAGGCTATCGGTGATATCGAATTCAGAGTTCAGATAGACTGACTTCGAATTGAACTTCTTCTTCTCGAAATTATAAATGTCGATGACCAGCGGCAAGCTGAAGCCGAACGCTCCCGAAAGGAAGAGGCTCTGCCCGACATTCGCGTTGATGCCTTCGGTCTTGTCATTCAGCAGGAAGTAGCCGCCCAGGCTGGTCCGCAGCCGCCCGTCAAGCGCGGTGTGACGCAGCGTGATATCGTCGGTCCACTGATTGGTCTTGGTATCCTTGAGGACATTCACCAGCGCGAGGGAAACGCCGGCCGTATCTTCCGACGTGGTGGTATGATCACGCCGGAAACCAACGACGTTGCGCAGGGTCAGATTGTCGGCCAGTTCGATGTTGACCCTGTGCTCCAGCCCGAACAGCTTTGCCCGGCCATACAGATCCTTGGTCATGCCGGACGGATCGGCGCCCACATAGATGGTCTTGCGCGTCCCCAGGCGCGCGCCCAGCGTCGCCAGATCAATCCCGAAACCGGCATCGGGACGGAATGCGAGCGGAATGCCGCCCGTCGGCGATTCATCGCGATCATAATAATCGAGAATCAGAACACTGTCGATCGGGCCACTGTTCAAAGACATCGTGCCGCGCAGGGAGTAATGATTTTCGTCCGAGAAATCCTTAGGCGCGCCACCTGCGGCAATCAGGTTCTTCACATATCCGTCGCGCTTCACATAATTGCCCGCGAAACGGAAACCCAGCACGTCATTGACCGGAATATTGATCATGCCTTCAAATTCGTGGCGGTTGTAATTGCCATAACCGGCCTTGACATAGCCTTCGAACTTGTCGGTCGGCAGGTTCGTGCGCACGGTAATCGTGCCGCCCGTGGTATTGGTGCCGAACTGCGTCCCCTGCGGCCCCTTGAGCACTTCCACCGTGGAAACATCATAGAAGGCGTTCATGATACCCACGGTGGACATCAGCGGAACGTCGTTCAGGTAAAGCGCCACGCCACCGTCGACGCCCAGTTCGGTCGCCGTACCGCGGATCGCGAAGATCGGCACGCCGCCTGTGGAGTTGTTGGAAACCGTCAGGCCGGGGGTCACGGTCTGCAAATCCTGGGCCGTCAGGACAACCCGCTCCTGAATCTGCTGTCCGCTGAACGCCGCCACGGTAATGGGAAGCGACTGGGCATTTTCACCCACTTTCCGCGCGGTCACGACGATATCGCCCAGCTCGTTGCCGGCGCCCGTCGCCGCAGCGCTGTCGCTCGCCGGAGCCTGATCCTGCGCAGCGGCTGGCATAGCGAGAAATGCTGCGGAAATCGCTGCCCACGAGACTGCGGCAGCGCGATTGACTTTGAATTTCATGTGGTTTCCTCCCCGGAGTAAACGGCTCCCTGGCTTTGAACCGCCAGTTGGGAGCAATCTACAAAAGCCGGAAGGATTCCTCGACTGTATTTTACTGTGAGCGCCTAGCAATCAGGAATGAAATAGCTTCGCCTCATTTTCGGCAATAAAGCGAGGCCGGCCAGGATCACTCCCGGCCGACACCGTCATGATCATCCATGCACGCCTGAAAAGCGCCCGGACAAAAGAACGCCAAGTTTACAGGGCTGCCAGCGCGCAATCCCGGCGGGTGGAGTCTGTAAAGGACGACGCCATTGCCGTATCCAGACGCAGGGATGGTTCGACAACCGGACCTGTCAGGTGCGCGGCAATTTCTTCATGCAGTGCGAGAACGAACGCATCCTTGTTCTCGCGCAATATGTCGGTAGGCGCGGCAAGGCCGATGGAAAGCTGCTCCTCGGTCATTTCAAACTGGGGCAGCCGCATCGCGACCACACCGGCGCCGGGGGTCACGGTGTCATGCTGGAATGCATATCCATTACTGCGCACCGCCTGCACCCTTTCAATCAGTTGCGAGACGGGAACCTTCAGATCCACCTCTTGCGGCTCGGCATTGTACCGGATGCCGATACGCTTGATCTCGCTGTCCGGCAGGTCCGAAATCAGGGTCAGTCCCGTCGCGGAACAGGCAAGCGGGCGCCGCGACCCCTTGACGACATACAGCCTGACCGGGCTGGTCGCCTGGACGACATGGATATATTGGGACCAGACATGATTGCGCACCGCCAGCACCACAGCCTGGCCGGTCCGTACATTCAGGCGATGCATCAGCCGGATCAGCGGACCATCGCTCAGGAGCGGACCATTGACCCAGCTTCCCAGCAGGGCGACGCGCGTTGTCGGCGCAAAGGCGCGTGTCGGCGCATTATAGGACAGATAGCCCATCACGACGAGGCTGCGCAGCAGGACCGAGGTGCTCGACTGCGGCAGGTCAAGCAGTTCCGACACTTCGGAAACAAGCGCCTCACGCTTGAGAACATCGAACAGTTCGAGAATGCGAAGCACGCGGCCTGCGGACTTCACGATATGATCGGTTTCGTCCTGCTCATGCCCGGCAACCCAGCATTCACCCAATGCCCGACCAAGTCTTGAAAGTTCCATATGTCCTCTCCAATCGGCTTTTGAAGAAACCTAACATATGTTCGGTTATCGGGCAATATGCACTGCATGTCTTTGCAGCCGGAATCAACGGACCACCGATCCGGGGCCGGCAGGCCGGTTTCCAACGGGCATGCCGGAGGGCAGGCGCGCAGGTCCGTGCGGACCGGGACGCTGCCCGATTCCAGATATTTTCCTGTTATTCCATATATTTATATAAATCCAGCATAGCCGCCTGGTTCGATCGGCTTGCCGGCGGGGCCATCGCGCCCCTTGCCGATGGTCAGCCGCAACAGGGGCAAAAGGCGATATCAGGCAGGATGGCCAAGATGCCGCTTCGCGAAGTCCGTCACGATTTTCAAGGACTCGATGCTCCTGGGATGCTGGACGGCAACGGACTGGAATGCATGGATAAGGCCATCCATCCTCAGGGATTCGACCTGATTGCCAGCCTCGCGCAGCCTGCTGGCATATAATTCGCCCTCGTCCCGCAACGGGTCATGCTCCACCGTGATCAGCAGGGTCGGCGGCAAGCCGCGCAGATCGTCCGCACGCAAGGGGCTGAGATGCGCCTGGTTGCGGTCCGCCTGCCCCGCATATTGATCCCAGAACCACATCATATGCGCGCGCGTCAGCAGCTTGCCCTGGGCATTTTCAAGATAGGAAGGGCGATCAAAATCATGATCGCACACCGGATATAGCAGGATCTGGCATTGAAGGTCCGGTCCACCGCGATCGCGCGCGATCATCGCGACGGCCGTGGCCAGATTGCCGCCCGCGCTGTCGCCGGCAATGCCGATCCGGTCGGGATCGAAGCCCAGGGCCGCTGCCTGCGCGGCCACCCATTCCGTCACCGCCAGACAATCTTCCAGCGGCACCGGAAATGGATATTCCGGCGCGAGCCGATAATCGACCGACACCACGGCGCACCCGCTGTCATGGGCGATCAGATGACATCTGAACTCATCGGCGTCGAGCGATCCCCGCACCCAGCCGCCCCCGTGCATGCTGATCAGCACCGCATGGGGACGCGGCGAGGACGGACGATAGATGCGCACGGGAACAGCATGGCCGTCCCCGGCCGGAACCTTGCGCACCTCGACCGATACCGGATTGCGCAATGGCGGGATCATGACCGGCGCGGACCGCATTTCCTGCGCCAGATCGGCGGGCGGGCGCGAAAAGTCGGTGGGCGGCATCGCGTTGATCACATCAAGGATCGCCTGAAAATCCCGGTCCACCGTCATCACGCCCATCACTTTCCCAACATGGCGGCCAGTAAAGCACGCCCCTGACGATCGCCGGCCCGCCGCGACCACCGGGCCATCCCTTTCACCCGCGCCGCTGTCGGCCATTCATTCGGCTGGAGTGATCCCGACAGCCTCCGCCTGGCGCCGCGCCCATTCTTCCTTCGGCATGAAGGTGGGATCAGCACGGACCAGCGCGTCCGTCTTTGCCAGGATCGTCTCTTCCGCTTCTTCCAGGTCCAGCGGTTCGGCGCATGGCTGGGCGATATACCAGGGCGATCCGGCATAAAGTTCGATACGGTTATCTTCCGGGTCGAAGCAGTAGATGCTCCAGGCATTGCCGTGGTTCATGGTGCGATCGACGCGGACGCCTTCGGCCTTGATGATCGCGTTGAAGCGCTGAAGATCCTTGAGCGAATCCAGCCGGAACGAGAGCTGGTTGATCAGCCCCACGCCCATGGCGTCATTCCGCCCCTCGACCAGCACGAGTTGATGATGTTCGAGCGGGCTGCGGCTCAGGAACATGATCCGGCCGCCGCGTTCGGTCGGCCCGCTGTCCGTCACGACCATGCCCAGGACGCGCTGGTAAAAGCCCGCCATGGCGTCAATGTCACGCACATAGAGGCCGACATGGCGGAATTGGGCGTTTGGCGGCGCCAGTGTCATGCGTTCATTATCCCTTCTTCAGGTATCGGGGCCGCCCCTGCGACATCGGCACACCCGATCGTCGCGAAGGACGGCCATCCGGCATCACGACGCGCGGACCAGCCCGCCGTCGACGTAGAAAGTCTGCGCCGTGATAAGGTCGGCATCTCCACTGACCAGATAGGACAATGTCCCGGCCATATCCTCCGGCGTCGGCGCGCGCGGAATGGCCTGACGCTCCGCCAGGATGCCGTAAAGCTGCTCGGACGTGTGGCCGCGGAAATTGGGTTCGCGCGCAAGCGTCCCCTCCGTACGGGTGAAGCCGGGCGCGATGGCGTTGACGGTGATCCCTTCGGCGCCCAGTTCGCTGGCGAGCGCGCGCGTGAAGCCGATCACGCCGCCCTTGCTGGCGATATAGTGGGTCAGCCCCGGCGCGACCTGGCCAAAGCTGTTGGACGCCATGTTGACGACCCGGCCCCATTTGCGGTCCCGCATACCCGGCACGAAACGCTTCGACATCAGGAATACCGAATCCAGATTGACCGCAATCATGTGCCGCCAATGCTCCAGTTCGATATCCTCGAACTTGCGGCTCGGAAAGATGCCCGCATTGTTGACGAGAATGTCGCAACGGCCAAATGCCTTCTCGACATCGTCGCCAAGCCTGGCGATCGCGGCGGGATCGGCAACGTCGCACTGAAACGCGACGGCGCGACCGCCGGCCGCCTTGACTTCTTCCAGCGTCTGGTCGGCGGCATTGAGGTCAACGACCGCGATCTCGGCACCTTCCGATGCAAGGCGCACCGCAAAGGCGCGACCGATGCCCGCTGCGGCGCCGGTGATGACCGCAACCTTGCCTGCATGGCGTTTTTCCATGGAATTCTCCTGAAACATCTCGTCGATCATAGGGGGCGGGTGCTGCCCGCACCGTCACAAAATGGCGAAATCGTCCGCTTCCTTGACGACGCCATTGCGCAGGATGCCGATGCCGGAAATTTCCACCTCGACCGTATCGCCTGCCTTCATCCACAAAGGCGGCTGATGGAAGGCGCCGACGCCACCCGTCGTGCCGCAAATGATCACGTCGCCCGGTTCGAGCGTGATGAACGACGAACAATAGGCGACCAGTGCAGGCACGTCGAAGATCAGGTCGTCGAGCGTCGCGGTCTGCACTTCCTGGCCATTGAGGCGCGTCTTGAGCGACTGTGCGCTAATGTCGGTCAATTCGTCGCTGGTGACCATCCATGGTCCCAGGGCGCCGGTCTGCGGGAAATTCTTGCCGGGGCCGAACTGCTGCGAATGCTTCTGCCAGTCGCGCACGCTGCCGTCATTATAGCAGGCATAGCCCGCCACATAATCCAGCGCCTTGTCTTCGGGCACATAGCGGCACCGCTTGCCGATGATGACCGCCAGTTCGCCTTCATAGTCGAACTTTTCGGACACCTTGGGGCACAGCAAATCCTGGTTGGCGCCGACCTGGCTCTCCGCATAACGCATGAAGATCATCGGCTTGGTCGGCGTTTCGCGGCCGGTTTCCTTGACATGGCTGGCGAAGTTGACGCCCACGCAGAGGATCTTGTCGGGCTTGGTCACGACCGGCAGAAGCTTTGCATCCGCAAAGGAAGAGGTCGGGGTCGCATCCTGCTGCGATCGCGCGAAGGCCATGCCCTCCGCGTCGGCAAGCAAATCGCGCAGCGACGCATAGCGCGCGCCCAGATCGATAATCCCTTCCGGCTTGTCGATGCTGCCCGTTACGATCCCAAAGCTTTCGCGTCCATCAGGGCCGACATAACTGGTCAATTTCATTGGTCCGACCTTCTTGTTCCGTTGGATGTTGATAATGTCTATTCGCCGCCCAGAATGGTGACGGTGGTTGCCGCTTCCTCATAGCCAAGGAAGCCCCCGCCATTTTCCGCTATCGCCCAGCGCGCATTGTCCACCTGTCGCGCGCCGGCCTCTCCCCGCAACTGCGTGGTGAGTTCATGCAACTGGATAATGCCTGTCGCCCCCACCGGATGCCCCTTGGACAGCAGGCCGCCAGACGGGTTGACGGGTATCCGGCCACCAAGCGCGGTGGCGCCGGAGTCCGTCATCGCCCCGCCCTCGCCCCGCGGGCAGAAGCCGAGATTTTCGATCTGGATGATTTCCGCGAAAGCCGTGGCGTCATGCACTTCCGCGACCGACATCGCCTCAGGCCCGACACCAGCCTGCTCATAGGCCCGGAGCGCAGCCCGGCGACCGACATGATTGTCAAGATCGTCCGGGTCGCGATCGGTTGACGAAACAAGCGCGCAAGACGCCACCCGGACCGCACGATCGGCGTTGAAGCGCTTGAGCGCCGATCCCGTGCACAACAGCATCGCCGCCGCGCCATCGCTGATCGGCGCGCACATGGCGCGGGTGAAAGGCCAGGAAACAGGCTTGTCCGCCAGCACTTCCTCGATCGTCAGGTCGAATTGATATTGGGCGTCCGGGTTCATCGTCGAATGATGATGGTTCTTTGAAGCCACCGCCGCAATCTGCCGCTGGGTCGTGCCGTACCGCGCCATGTGATAGCGCGCAAAGGCCGCATAGATATCCATGAACACGCTGCGTTCCGCCGCCGGCTCCACCCCGTCGGGGATCGGCATGCCCTTTGCCAGGGACAAAAGCGCGTCGATCTGGCTGTCGAACTCCAATACGTCGGTGCTGCCCTTGAAGGCCCGGAACATGCCATCCCGATTATCCGGGAAGAACATCTTTTCCGCGCCGACCACCAGCGCGACTTCGCCGAAACCGGCCTTGAGATAGGCCAGCGCGTTGGCAAAGCCGGTGCTGCCGCTGGCGCATGCATTTTCGACATTCGTGATCGGTATGCCCGATATGCCGCTCGACCGCAGCGCGACTTCCCCCCGAATGCCGTTCTGCCCTTCCAGCAGCGCCTGGCGCGTATTGCTGAACCAGGCAGCCTCGATCGAGGAAGGATTGTCCAGCCCCGAATCCGCCAGCGCCTTTTCAACGGCCATCGCCGTCATCGCGCGCAGCGGACGGTCGGGAAATTTGCCAAGCGACGTCATTCCCGAACCAACAATATATACGTCTATGTTCGACCGCACATCAAATGCCTTAAACTTGCCTCAGGCGCCATGGTCGGGCGCACATCGAAGCAGAAGTCGCCACCCTTCTGGAACATCGCCTATGTCTCAGACCCCCAACGGCCTACATATCGCGCTTGCCAAGAGCAAGAATTGCCACCCCGGAGACGACCCGCAATCAAGACTGTGATGACGACGGGCCGGAACAGGCATTTCCCGTCATGCCTGCGCGGGACAAACCCGCCCCGCAGGCTTATGGGGCGCGACAGGCCCTGAAGGAAAGGAAGCGCGGCAGTTCCCGCCATGGACGCCAGCCCCTTGATTATCATATCGCTGATACCCCCGCCCCGCCTCTTGCTCCATTCATGGCAATCCATTGATAAATATCGGGAAATAATGCCTCCCAATATCCGGTGCGATCCAGCTTCGACACGCAGGCCCGGTCATTGCGATGCCCCTGGCGCGCCATTGCAGCCTGCCCTTATTGCGTTCAGCGCATTTGGGCGGGATAGCGACGGAATATAGGGGTGGTCAGGGTCAACTGATCGCCGAATGCGTGAAATGTGGAGATCATGATGCAGCCTCAGCTTCAACCGAGCACCATTCCGGCGGGATGCCCCATGCACGATGCCGGAGAACGGTTTCGCCCGTTCGAGCATGAAGGCATGTATGCGCTGTTCGCGGAAATCCGGCAGACCGTGCCGGTATTCTATGCGCCGGAGATCGATTACTGGGTCGTGACGCGGCGCGAGGATGTGATCGCCGTGCTGCGGGATCATGAACGCTTCTCCGCCGCCGTCGCGACGCAGGCGGTGGTGCCATGGCCGCCTGAAATGCTGCAATATATGGTCGATCAGGGCTTCACCAATGAAAGCGTGCAGGTCGCCTGCGATCCGCCGCGGCACACGCGCATCAGAAGCCATGTGCAGGGCTTCCTCAACCCCAAGAAGCTTCAGTCGTTCGAAGCGGAGGTCCGGGCGCTGGTGCAGGGCTATATCGCCGCCATGAAGGGCCAGGAAAGCATCGACCTGGTCGACGCGCTGACCTACGAATTGCCGGCACGGACCGCTTTCCTTCTCCTGGGCGTCAAGGACATCGATCCCCGCAGGATCAAAAAATGGACCGAGTTGCGCGTCAAGTTGATGCATGGCCACCCGACCCGCGAAGAACAGATGGCCGCTGCGGATGACCTGCTGGATTTCTGGCGTTTCTCCTGCGACCTCGTCGAACAGCGCAAGGTCAATCCGGGCGACGATTATCCAAGCTGGCTGCTGGCATCGCGCGCTGGCGACGACAGCAGGCTGACGGAAAATGAAATCAAGAGCCTGACCTTCGCCTTGCTGCTGGCGGCGCATGAAACCACGTCGAACGCTTCGGCAAACGTCCTGCTGGAACTGATGCGGCGGCCCGATGACTGGAACGCGCTGGTCAACGATCCTTCGCTGATACCCAATGCCGTCGAGGAAGGGCTGCGCTATGTGTCCTCGGTCGTGGCCTGGCGACGGGTGGCGAAGGAAGATTTCGAACTGGGCGGCGAACATTTCCCCAAGGGCACCAAACTTCTGCTGTCACTGGCGTCGGCGAGCCGCGATGAAAGCACTTATGAAAATGGCGATATATTCGACATCAGGCGCAAGAACGCCCGTTCGCATGTCGCTTTTGGCAATGGCATCCATTTCTGCATGGGCGCCCCCATCGCGCGGATGCAGATCCGCATGATGATCGAGGAACTGACATCGGCCTTCCCTGACATGGCGCTCATCACCGATGAAGCCATCGAGATCGCGGGTGTGCTCACCTTCAGGGGGCCGACCCGGCTGCCGGTGCGGTTGATCCCCTGATTCACGGGTCGTCGGCATGGCCGCGGGCGACAGGCAAGAATTTGAACCCGTCTTGAAACAATGTGGAATCGTCATGGACAAGCAAAAGATCACATTTCAGTTCATATCCGCCAACGGTGAAAGCCAGGAAGTCGAAGGGCTGACCGGCGAAACCGTCATGCAGGTCGCCTATGACAATGGCATCGAAGGGGTCGCCGCCGAATGCGGTGGGTCCATGTCGTGCGGCACCTGCCACGTCTTTCTCGACGAAGCCTCCTTCGCCCGTATCGACGCGCCATCGGAAAGCGAAATGGATATGCTGGACATCGTTTCCAGCGATCGGCACGCGACCAGCCGGCTGAGCTGCCAGATCAAGCTGGGAAGCGATTTCGCAGGGGCGCAAGTGCATATTCCCGAATCCCAATATTGATTCCGGGTCGATCCTGGGGTCAAATACGCATGCCGATACCGATCGGCATCCAGGATGATGCGTCGCCAGACGCGATGTTGTGACATGTGGCGCGCCCATGGGCGCGCCACGCATAAAGGCATGTGCGACGGGCGTGTGAATATGCTCACTCCTGTCCCAACGGCCATGCCAAGGAGAGACAGGCTTGAGCATTTCCCTTTCCCATCCAACGCCGTCAGACCTGGCGCCGCTGTTCGAGCCGCTCTCCATTCGCGGCCTCACCATCCCCAATCGGCTGATCATGGCGCCGATGACGCGCAGTTTCTGCCCCGACAATGTGCCGGGACCGGACGTGGTCGGCTATTATGAGCGAAGGGTGGAAGGCGGGACCGGCCTGCTGATAACCGAGGCGATCGGCACCGATCATCCGGCATCGGTGGGCGATACGGGCCTTGGAGAGGAAAATCTGCCGCTGTTCGACGGTCAACGCACCATCGATGCATGGGCGAAGGTCGTCGATGCCGTTCATGCGCGCGGCGGGCATATCGTCCCCCAGCTCTGGCATCAGGGTCCGATGCGGATGCCCGATGGCAAGGCGCCTGCCTTCTCCCCATCCGGGCTGTATGGCGACCCGTCCAAAGCGGCCGAATATTATATCGACAAGGCGCAGATCATATCGTCCGCGCCCATGCCTGTCCCGACGGACGAGGAGATTGCCGATGTCGTCGCCGGCTTCGGCCGGGCCGCGCGGGACGCGGTGGCGGCGGGCTTTGACGGCCTCGCCCTGCATGGCGCGCACGGCTATCTGATCGACGCCTTCCTGTGGGGTGAAACCAATCGCCGCCCGGCCCCCTGGGGCGGTGACGCGGTCGCCCGCACGCGCTTCGCCGTCGAAGTGGTCAAGGCCTGCCGTGCGGCCATTGGCGAGGACCGGCCGCTGATTTTCCGGTTTTCCCAATGGAAACAACAGGATTTCCGCGCGAAGCTGGCCGAGACGCCGGCTGAGCTGGAGGCCATACTCGGCCCCATTGCCGACGCCGGCGTTGACCTGTTCGATGCCAGTGTGCGCTATTTCAACACCCCCGCCTTTCCTGAGCATGGCGATCTTTCGCTCGCGGGATGGGCAAAGAAACTGACCGGCAAACTGACCGGGGCGGTCGGCGGCATCGGCCTGATCAAGGGCAAATATGACACCGATAACGCCATTTCGGAAGCATCGAACAATCTGGGCCTGCTGCTTCGCCGGTTCGAAGCGGGCGAATTCGATGTGGCGTCCGTTGGCCGCGCGATCCTTCAGGACCCGCAATGGGTACGCAAGGCCCGCAATGGCGAACCACTGCCTGCATTCGATCCAGCCTCCGTTTCCGTCCTGACCTGATCGGCATCGGGCGACCCAAGCCCTGCGTGGCGCGACCGGATGAGGGCGCGCAGCAGACGGCGATGGCGGGCGATCATGTCTTCAAACGCCTGATCGCGCCGGAGGAGATCGCCGCCACCGTGATGTTCCTCTGCTCACCGGACACCGCGATGATCAGCGGGCTGGTGGTGCCGGTCGACGGCGGCATGAACGCCATTTGCTGACACAGATCATTGCCGCCATGACAGGCCGGGAAAATGGGGAGAAGGACATGGGAAGGTTGCACGGAAAGGTCGCCATCATCACGGGCGGCGGCCAGGGTGTCGGTCTGGGCATTGCGCAGGCATTTGCCGCTGAAGGCGCTTCACTGGTGCTGAGCGGACGGACGATCGGGAAGCTGGAAAATGTCATTCCCGACCTTGAAGCGCGCGGCGCTCAGGTTGCGGTCATTGCGGCCGATGCCCGATCCCGCGCCGATGCGGACAAAGTGGTGGCTTTTGCAGTCAGCACGTTCGGCGGCGTGGACATACTGGTCAACAACGCCCAGTCCTCGACTGCCGGCGTGATGCTCAGCGATTCTGATGATGATCTGATTGCCGAAACCGTGGAATCGGGGCTTTATGGCTCGATCTACCACATGCAGGCGGTCAGGCCCCATATGGCGGCACGCGGTGGCGGGTCCATCATCAATTTCGGTTCGCGGCAGGGGATCGTCGCACCGCCGGGCTATGCCATTTACGGCGCCACCAAGGAGGCTATTCGCGGGCTGAGCCGCACAGCCGCGCGGGAATGGGGACCGGACAATATCCGGGTGAACGTCATCAACCCCTCCGCCATCACGCCTGTTGCCCAGAAATGGCTGGCCGATTTTCCCGAAGAGGCCGCAAGGAACCTGTCGGAAGTGTCGCTGCAACGCTGGGGCGACGCGGAAACGGACATCGGCCCGGTCGCGCTGTTCCTGGCGTCGCAGGACAGCCGCTATGTGACCGGCCAGACCATCAATGTGGATGGCGGCATGGTCATGCTCTGATACCCGGCGGGCCGGGCGCTGCCGGGGGCGACAATCCATTCCCGACAGCGCACGGCATGGCCTGCGCCATCAATCCCCGGTCAGTTCAGGCTTGCGCCCTTCGCGCCCCGCCGCCAGGATTTCGTTGCGGTCGGCCGTGGTCGTGTAAAGCGCCTGACCGGCCATTTCCTCGCGCAGCATCGTGTTCCAGTCGGTTTCCAGCGACCGGCGATAATGGCGCTTGGCCAGGCCGATGCCGCGTGTCGGCTGATCAGCCAGCCTGCGGGCCAGGTCCAGCGCCGTGTCCTGCACCAGTTCCTTGTCCACCAGACGATTGATCAGGCCCCATTCGCTCAGCGTGTCGGCCGTCACCATGTCCCCCAGCAGCGCGATTTCATTGAGCCGGTGAAAGGGAATGATCCGGGGCAGGTAAAAGGAATCGCCCGCATGGGGGATCATGCCCCGCTTCACGAACACATGGGTCCAGCGGCTCCCCTTTGCCGCAACCACCATGTCGGCCAGCAGCGCCAGCAGCCAGCCGACCCCCGCGACGGTGCCCTGCACCGCGCTGACGACAGGGCGTTCCAGTTCCCACATCGCCTTGAACATCTCGATATGCGGGGTCGATACGAAACGATAGTCGATGGGGTTGCGCGGCATCGGGGTGGGTATCTTTGATTGCCCGCCGCCCAGGCAGAAGTCCCGGTCGCCCGTGCTCCTGATCAGGATGGACCGCACATCCTGCCGCACATTCGCGTCACGGAAGAATTGCGTGAAATCGCCTGCGACATCGGCGCCGAATGCATTGCGCATCGATGGCATGTGGAGTGTGAGCGTCGCCACGCCATTGTCGATTTCGATCTTCAGGCCTTCATCGTCTGCAACGGTCATGGGCGCTTCGTCCTCTTGTCTTTCGGATGGAATAATCGCTTCTGCTTTATAACGGGCAGGCGTTGAAACAAGTCCCGACACCCCCGCCGGGAACAATCATCGCATGGATGCTGGAATGACCGCGACATGCATGGATCACGGCCGTTTCCCGGACGTCAGCGCGCCGATGTTGCAAGATCGTCCGTGGCGCGGCTCAGCGATCCTGGAGTGCACGGAACAATGCTTCCTGCATGACGGTTGCGACCAGTCGGCCGGCACGATCCAGCAACAGGCCCCGCGCCATGGCCCGGCCATCGGCAGCATGGTGGCTGTCGCAATCATAGAGCAGCCACTCCTCGCACCGATGGGCCCGGTGAAACCAGATCGCATGGTCCAGGCTTGTCGCGGCGAAACGCGGCAACCGGAACGCAATCGGATGCGGCAGTTTCACCACCCCGGAAAACATGAAATCGGACAGATAGGCAAGCAACTGCTGGTGCACCGCCGGGTCATCGCTATTGGCGGCCGTTGGCATCCGTATCCATATCTGTCGCCGGCCGGAAGGATCGGGCTGCTCGAATCGTTCATGATCGACCAGCCGCAATTCCAGCAGCGGGAAGCGCCGGGCGATTGCGACCTCGCCTGCCATCCCCTCGCCCAGCGTTTCAAGGCTGACGAGATTGGGCAATGCTTCAGGAGGCGGCACATCGGGCAATTGGGCGACCTGATGCTGCGGACCTGCCCCCCCGGCATGGAAGGAACATTCCATGTCGAAAATCGCGCGATCATTCTGTGTCGCCACGATGCGGCGCGTGGAGAAACGTGCCCCGTCACGAATGCGTTCGACAGTCAGTGTCACCGGGCGCGATGCCACGCCCGCCCGGAGAAAATAGGCGTGCATGGAATGGCACACGCGCCCTTCCACCGTCCTGTTCGCCGCGGCCAGCGCCTGCGCGACGATCTGCCCGCCGAACAGGTGGTCGCCGGCGCGCTGCTCGACAAAGCAGGTGCGGAAAATATCAGGACCGCTTTGCTCAAGCTCCATGATCCTGGTGGCATCGGTGCCCAGTATGTCAGATGCGGCGTGCCGGCACGGTTCCGCGTTCATAGCCGGTGTCCTTCTTTCAATGCAGCGCCAGGATCAACCGCACCGGGCCTTGCGGCCTTGTGCCATCCCGGCATTCACGCCATCGCGCGCAGTTCCATCTTGGCAACCTTGCCCGTCGCGTTGAGCGGCAGCGCATCGAGGAAACGCACCGCGCGGGGCACCTTGTAATTGGCCATTTCGGCGCGGCACCAGGCGATGACATCGGCCTCGGTCAGTTCAGCGCCTTTTTCCTTCACGACAAATGCCAGGCCGACCTGGCCGAGCCGCTCATCATCCATCCCGATCACCGCAACCGTGGCAATTCCGGGCATCATCGCCATCATGCGTTCGATCTCCGCAGGATAGCAATTGAACCCGCCGACCAGATACATGTCCTTGATCCGATCGGTCAGGTGCAGGTTGCCCGCCTCGTCAAGCCAGCCGGCATCCCCGGTCAACAGGAAGCCATCGGCGGTGAATGCCGCAGCGGTCGCTTCGGGATTGTCGAGATAGCCAGGCGTGATCTGCGGTCCGCGGACGGCCACTTCCCCGGTTTCTCCATGCGCAAGCGCCGCGCCGTCCGGCCCCAGTATCTTCATCTCGATGTTGCTGAGCGGATGGCCGACCGTCGTGGCGATCACCTCCGGCGGATCGTCATCATAGGTGATGGTCAGCGAACCGGCGGCTTCGGTCAGGCCATATCCCGTCTGCACCACGGTGCCCGACCCCAGATGTGTCTGCATGTCCCGGATCAGCTTCACCGGGATCGTCGTCCCGCCAACGCCCATCAGCTTGAGGCTGGACAGATCGGTGCGTTCCCGGTCGGGGTGATCGATCAACCCCTGTGCCACCGGCGGCGCGGTGGGCAGCATCGTCACGCCTTCGCGCTCGATCAGCCGCAGCAATTCTCCGGCATCGAACGTGCTGATGGGGATGACGCGCACACCGTAAAACAGCGACACCAGCCAGCCTGCGCGATAACCGGCATTATGCGCGAACGGGAATGTCACGGCAAACACGTCGTCCGGGGTGAAGCGATTGATTTCAGCCGCCTGGATATCGCACGCCAACAGGCTTTTGCGATGGGTGGTCAGAACCCCCTTGGGACGGCCCGTGGTGCCCGACGTGAAGATGATGTCGGAAAGGTCATCGCCCGAACCGGCAGCAATCCGCGCATCGAGCGCCCCGTCATCCACCCGGTCGGGCGAAGCGCGCAGCGCTCCCAGCGTCATGACGGGGCCGGACACCGAACCGCCGGTTTCACCGAACACGACAATGCGTTCCATCGCGGGCAGGTCCTGCTCGCGCAGCGCATCGACATAGCTGAAACCACCAAAGCCACGATCGCAAAATACCAGCCGCACCTGGGCATCGCTCAAAATCCCTGCCGCCTCGCGACCGCGAAGACGGGTGCCGATGGGGATCAGGACGCCGCCCACCGCCTGGATGCCAAGCGCCGCGATCACCCAGTTCATGCTGTTGACGCCCCAGATCGCGATACGATCGCCGCGCTGGATGCCAAGACCCATCAGGGCCGCGGCGACATCCCGGCTTGCCGCCTCAAGCGCGCTGAAGCTGATGTTCGCATCGCCCTGCGTAATCGCGATGCGCGCGCCATGGAGCGCAACCGCCTGCTGGAACCGATGATAAAGTGAAGGGTCGTCCATGAGATCACCGCTTTCGTCCACAATCTCAGGATCGCTTGCAAGAAAAAGACGGTCCACGCAAATTGCCCACGCGCCTTGCACGGCCCTGGCGGGACGGAATCTCAAGCGTGATTTGTTCCCCGCCGCCGACATTTGCATATGGACACGATGCAAATGGCGTCAGAGACGCAGGAACATGGAAAACAGGAGATCGGCAATGGCTGAAAATCAATCCGTCACGGAAATATCTTCGCTGCTGCACCACTATATAGACCTGTTCAATGCGGCTGATTTCGAAACGGCTCTGGCGTCCTATCATCTGCCATTTTCATGGCTGGTCGGCCCCATCGTCGCCACGGCCTTCACGCCCGATGATTTCATCACCAGGATGACGGCCATGCGGTCGGGGCTGGCGGAACAGGGCTTTGAACGCAGCGAGCTTGTCTCCTGTACCGTCAGGATGCTCGGTCCCGATGCCGCCCTGGCCGGTGTCGAAGTGGTCCGCCATTTCGCCGGCGATCGCGCGGCGGAAGTGACCGGCGGCACCTATATCGCGCATAATGACGGCGCGGGCTGGCGACTGACCAGCATCATCGGCCATCCGATCGCGGACATCGTTTCGTGAACCGCCCGGCGTGAAACGGCGTCCCTGCGTCCAGACAGGCTTCCATTGGACAGTTCCAGCCTGATGGTCGCTGGCGGCGCGCACGTCGCCGCCGGCGACCATCCCATTCGGCAGGATCGTCAGGGCAAAATCAGACTGTCCATTGCAAGGGCAGTGAAAGGACGCCGGTAACGCTGCCTGACGCCGCGACCATCGGCTTTTCGGGGACAAGGGAAAAGTCGGGAATCCGTTTCAGCCATTCTTCCAGGAACAGGATGATCTCGCTCCGGGCCAGCGCAGCGCCGGGACAGCGATGGGGACCGCTGCCGAACGTCTGAAAATCGGTGCCGGTCGCGGACCGATCGAGATCGACCACCATGGAATTGGTCCAGCGCTGGTCATCCAGCCCGTGCAAGGCGGTCGCCACGAATACAGGATCGCCCGCCTTCACCTGAATGCCGTCCAGTTCCACGTCCATCGCCGCCTGCCGGGCCGGACCGGCCACGCCGAAACGGCGAATGATTTCATCAACGCGCTTCTCGATCAGTTCCGGCTCCGCGCACAGGCGCTGACGCAAGGGGACGTTGACCGCCAGATGCGCGGCGATGAACCCCATCATGGACGCCACCGTATCAAGGCCACCAACCAGAACCTGGGCGCATTCGCCGATGATTTCGTCGCGGGTCATGGGACGGCCCAGCACCTGGCCATTGGCGATGCGGCTGATCATGTCATCGCCGGGATTGGCGATGCGCCGGTCGACATGCTCTGCGATATAGGCGTTCATTTTGCCATAGGCTTCCATCCGCACCTCTGGATCAGGCATACGCACGACTTCCGCCAGTTCGGACAGGAAAATCCTGTCTCCGGCGGGCAGTTCGACAATATCCAGGAATATCTGGATCGGCAGATGCTGCGCGAAATCGGTCGCGAAATCGCAATGGCCCCTGCCTTGAAAGCCTTCGATCAGTTCGACCGCCAATTTGCGCGCGCTGTCGATCGCGCTCTTCAACGGCTTGCCGATCACATAAGGCATGATCAGGGATCGATAGGCGCGATGCAGATCTCCGTCCGACTGGATCGGGATCAACGGCAACGCACCCGGCGGATTGGGGGGAACCCATGCCCCGCCGCTGATGAACGCCTTGTTGTCGCTCAATACGCGCTCAATGACATGCGCCCGCATCGGAATCCAATGCCCGCCGTTCCGGGGCGAATAGATGAGCGAGGCGCTGTTGTCCTGAAGCTTTTTCCAGGCGACATGAATATCCGGATCAATGGATTGAATGTCATAGATATCGACATCTGCCACAAGTTCTGGAGGAACATGTGAAGGAATATCAACCATTTGCGTTTCCATTACTTTCTCCTCAACAGGATTGCACGTCCGGCTATCGCACGGTTTCCGTATGAAAAATCGACGCCTCGCCACCGCCGACATGCAAATTCGTGCCAGTCGTCGAATCCGACAATGTGCTGACCAGCAGAGCCGCTGCCGCGCTGATTTCCTCGGTTCCGCAGCATCGATCGATCATCGTGCCGCGTTGATGGCGCCCCCGCGCCAGGCCGGCTGGCCCATGGTCGTTCATGCGGCCCGCACAGATCGCCGCCCCCGGCGCGCGTCCCGGCCCATAACTCACGACATTGGCGGTAACGCCGGTTCCGGCCAGCGAACGGGCGAGGCTGAAGGTCAGATTGACCAGCGCCGCGGCACTGGCCTGATAATCGGCGATCGCCGCCATTGGCGCCGTGACGCTCGCGCTGCTGATATTGATGATCCGTCCCCATCCCTTCCGGCGCATGGCGGGAACGAAGGCACGGGTTGTCCGCACCGCGCTCATCACATGGAATGCGAACTTATTCTCCCAATCCTCGTCAGGAATGGAAAGCCATTCCGACAGTTCGGACGGCGATCCCCGCGCGTTGTTCACCAATATGTCCGTGCCGCCCTTGGCAAAGACCGCCGCGATCACCCCGGCCGCCCCCTCGGCCGTCGACAGGTCGCCCACGACGGTTTCCGCACAGCCCCCGTCGCCGATAATCGCGGCTGCGGTCCGCTGGACACCTGCCCTGTCCGCCCCCTGCACGATCAGGCGGACGCCCTCCGCCGCCAAAGTGCGGGCGATGGCCTTGCCCACGCCACTGTCGCTGCCTGTTACCAGGGCGCGCTTACCCTCAATGCCTAGCTTCATGATCGACGCTTCTCACTCCGGCCGTCCTCATTCATCAGACAGGAATGACACTGCCGCAAGCAACATCAACCGCCCGCGCATTCCATCTCATGGATGATGCAGGCGCTGGATGCCCATCGAGGGGATGGCGCCGTCAGCCTGTCATGTTGGCGCGACGCCCGGCCGTCTTGTCACGCGGATTTGCCGTCAAAGATGAGGATCTGCGTCTTTGAATGCCGGTTACGAAGCTCGATAAAGGGCTGATATTCCTCCGCATTGAGGAAATTCATGATGGCTTCGCGCGACGGGAAATCGAATGTCCCCACGCCCGATGGAACAGGCAGGTCGCCTTCCACCACCTCGACCGGGCCGCCCGACGTGAAATTATAATCTCCGCCATATTTCCTCACGATTTGGGGGACATGGGCGGAATATTCGGGAATCCAACTGAAATCATCCGCATAGATGAGGGCAATCATGTGAGCAGTCATCGCAATCTCCCTGACAATCGACAATCATATGTTCTACATTTTGACGCAATGCCTCGCGCCATGATCAAGCGGCAGCGCGCCTCTCAGCGCGCCCGGCGGCCGAGGGGCAGCAACATGCGCTGGATTTCCGCGACCAGCGTATCGGGGCTGTCCAGTCCGGGAAAATGCCCGCCGCCCATCGCCTTGTAATCGATCACATTATACAACCGCTCCAGCAAGGACCGGGGCGCCGCCGGAAACAAATCCTGGGTCGGAACCATGAAGGTCGCGGGCACCTTCGCCTTTTCGGTCCGGGGCACCATGATCTCGCCCATGAACATGTAGATCCAGGACGGCGCCAGTGATCCGCCGATCCAGTAGAGCATGATATTGGCCAGCAGCAGGTCCATCGGGAATGGCGGATCTTCGCGCGTACCCGGCACCGACCAGCCCTGAAATTTCTCGATGATCCAGGCCGCCAGGCCGATGGGTGAATCGGTCTGGGCATAGGACAGCGTCTGCGGCTTGGTCGCCTGGATGGCCTGATAGGCCCCTTCCCGCTTCAACACCGCTTGCAACGCGCCCGCCCATTGCTGCTCGTCGGGCTGCATGGGCGGACCGGCTGCGAAATCGGGCGTGGCGCCCGACATTGTCATCATCACCCCGTCCAGCCGTTCGGGGTGATCGAACGCCATGGCGGCGGTGACGATGCTGCCCCAGTCGCTGCCATAGGCGACATAATGATCCACCTGGAAACAATCGGTCATCAGCGAGGACCATAATGCCCCGATGTCCGATGCGGCCAGCGGCCTGCTCGGCGCGGGCGACAGGCCATAGCCCGGCAGGCTGGGCACGATGACGGTAAAGGCGTCCTCGATTGCGCCGCCATGCCGTTCTGGGTGCGCCAGGCGATCGATAATGTCCAGAAATTCCAGGAAACTGCCCGGCCAGCCATGCGTCATGACCAGCGGCAGCGGATCGGTGCCGGACCCGACCTCGACGATGACGTGAATGCGCTCTCCCTTCACCTCGACCATCCGTTGTTCGAACGCATTGATGCGCTCCACCCATTGGTTCCAGTCGAACGATTCCAGCCAATAGTCCCGCAGTCGCCGCATATAGCCGACCGGGGTGCCGGTTTCCCAGTCGGGACCGGCCTGTTGCGCGGGAAAGCGGGCCGCCTGCACCCTTGCCCGCACGTCAGCGATCATGGCGGCGTCGGAAACCAGTCTGAACGGAACGCCGGGACTTTTCTGCATGGGGGGATGATCCTGCACACTTTCGGGATAAGGGGAAATTCGGGACAAGGGGAAAAGGATGCGGCGGGCATAGTCAGGCAGCATTTGGACAGTCAACGCCACGCCTGCCTTAGCCAAAGGACAGGATGCCCGAAAAATTGCCTGAATATCGTGGATGCGCCAGCTTTTTACCCTGTCATGACAGGGCCAGAAATTACAGATGAAATAGTCGCACGGCCATCGATCGCCCCTTCATTGACCAGCGACTGGCAGAGCGGCAAACCGGCGTCTCATGCTGCGGAACCCCGCTGCAACTGACTGAAAATCACAATAATTACAGTATGCGCCTTCCGCGGCACGGCATGAATGATGACTATGCGCACTGCTTTACATTGGGAGCTGATGATGTTGGACGAAAAGGCAAATCTGGGCGGCAAGGTCGCCGCGCTGCTGGGCGGCGGCGGCGGCATCGGGGCGGCGGCGACGCTCGGCCTTGCACGCATGGGCGTGGATATCGCGGTCCTCGACAAGGACGGGGCGGCGCTCCAGGCCACGAA
This sequence comes from Sphingobium cyanobacteriorum, assembly GCF_030580935.1. GTDB lineage: Bacteria > Pseudomonadota > Alphaproteobacteria > Sphingomonadales > Sphingomonadaceae > Sphingobium > Sphingobium cyanobacteriorum. The sequence continues at coordinate 29,625 of NZ_JAUQOM010000001.1, forward strand.
GGCCGAAGTGGAAGCCATGGGCCGGCGCTGCTTCGCGTTCGAAGGCGATGTGCTGTCGACCGACGATGTGCGTGATTTCTATGCGGCCATCGGCACCGAATTCGACCGCCTGGACATCGTCGTCAACGTGGCGGGGGGCGTGAACCAGCGCGACTTCCTGACCGGCACCGATGAACAGGATGCCGAAGATATCCGCCGGAACTTCGGCTATGTGATCCAGTCGATCCGCCTTGCGGTGCCCTTGATCGAACGTGGCGGCCATGGTCGCGGCGGCAGCATCATCAATTTCACCACGATCGAGGCTTATCGCGGCGCGGCCAGCTTCTCGGTCTATGCCGGCGCGAAGGCCGCGAACGCCAATCTGCGGCGGGCGCTGGCCGTCGAATTTGGCAGGCGCAGGATCCGCATCAACGAAGTGACGCCGGACACGACCCCAAGCCAGGGCAATGCGAACGCGCTGTTGCCTGAACTGGCCGCGACCATGGTGGACACGCCGCCGCATGTCCTGGAAGCGGCGATGGCGATGTATATCCCGCGTGGCGTATCGGCCACACCGGACGATCTGGCCGATACCGTCGTGTTCCTGGCGTCGGATCTCTCGCGCGCCATCACCGGCGTGAACATCCATGTCGATGGCGGCACGTCTGCGGCCATGGGCTTCATCAACTGGCCCGGTGGCGGCTATTGCCCCGCCCCCCTGGGCGAAGCGCTGAAGCTGCTGTTCCCGAACAACTGACGATCATCGGCGCTCCGGCCCTGTGCCGGGCAGAGAATCCTGTCATGCTTCTCTGCCCGGCACCGGAAAAAGCCGCCTATACGCCGTCCGCTTCGGCAACGACCTTGCGCGCGCCGGCAATGCACCGGGCCATGCGCTCGCGTGCGCCGACCCCTTGCTCGGCCAGGGACCGCAGGGGAATTTCCATGCCGATCGACTGGACATCGGGCAGGGTGGCGACGATCCGGGACAGCGGCGCATCGCCATCGCCGGGGATCATGCGCTCATACATCGCCTCTTCCATATAGTCGGGGATCGACGGCACCTGCGGCGCGTCGCACATCTGAATATGGCCGACCATGCCGGAAACGGCCGCCAGCGTCTCGATGCTCGATCCGGACCGGAAAAAGTGCATCGTGTCGATCAGCAGCTTTGCCGAAGGGCCAGCATGGCGCACGGCGCCGATCGCCGCATCCAGATCCTTGACGACCGAAATCGGGCAAAATTCGATCGTCGGCTCCAGGCCGCGCGCGACCGCCATTTCGACGAACACCGCAAACTGGTCATATGTCCGTTCCAGGCTGGGATCGAAGCTGATGCAATTGACACGCCGGACGCCAAGTTCCTGATAGATGTCGAGGCCCGCCGAATAGGTTTCGCGAACATCTATGTCCGCCAGCAGCGCATGTCCGTCGCCCAGCGTCAATTCTATCCCGCGATCCGCCAAGGCCGCCTTGAGATCACGGCGCAAGGCTGCGTCCTCACTCAACGACCATTTGGGAAAATTTTCCGGGTTATAGTCGATCGGGGCCAGAACCGTGCCGATGAATTGGCAATCAAGATCGGCGGCCAGGTGCACAAGGTCCACCGGCGGCAGTCCGAACACACCCAGAAATTCAAGGCCAAGCTTTCGCATTATCTCACTCTCCCAACGCCTGCCTGCGCCACCGGCGAGGTTGCCCCCGCCCGGCGCGGTCAGGGCACTGGTATGCCAGCGTGAAGAAGCTTGTCATCTTGCCCGGATCAAAGCCGGCAAAGATCACATCCATGCTGCCTCTTGCCCCGACACCGCCACCGGGCCGGGTTACGCAACCCGTGCCGCCCGCATTCCTGTCACGAAACGGCGGAAAACAGCTATTCCCTGTCCTGGACAGGGGGGCGAAGGCCGACCATGCCGTCATGTGTCGCCCGCGCGTCAGCAACGATATCGCGAACGACATTGGCCCGGCGGAAGAATCCGGCTAGAATGAAGCGCGCTTCCCGGATCGATTGCCCGCCGATCCGTGGCGCCGCCTAACAGAAGGATATCTCGTGACGCCCCGATCGCTCAGCACCATGGATGGGGACACTGCAACCATCGCGAGCGAGGAGTCCGAAAGCTATCAGTCACGCCGGGAAAAGACGGGAAAGCACAGCGCCCGCCGGCAACAGGCCATCGATGCGGCCGCCGCCATCTTCGCGCGGGTCGGCTATCATGGCGCGAGCACGCGCGCAATCGCCGATGCGCTGGGCATCAAGGTGGCCAGCCTGTATTTCCACATCGGATCGAAAGAGGATGCGCTCGCCGAAATCTGCCTGCTGGGTATGGAACGCTCGCTGGGCTATCTCCACGAAGCGGCGCGCAAAGCGACAGTTTCCGAACAGATACGCCATTTCTTCGTCTGTCAGCGCGAAGATCTCATCCAGCATGCGGAATATGTCACCGTTTCCATCCGCGAACGGGATCATCTGAGCGAACCGGCCCAAAACCGGATTCGGGATCTGACCGCCCAGTTCCGCGCCGATATGGACCGCATGTTCAAGGGAGCCGCCGAACGCGGCGAACTCAACCCGGAACTGACGCCCCGCCACTGCCGCTTCATCATGATCGGAACATTGCGCGGCATCAGCGAAATGCATCTCAGCGGGATGAACGTCACCACCAACGACATCATGGACAAATGGGTCGACGCACTGATCCGCGGAATCGCGATCGACACAGCATAGCAGACAAGGGGAATTGCCCCCCGGCTCAAGTGCAGCGTTGGCGTTCCGCCGCCAACGCTGCGAGCTTCAGGCCCTAACGATCGACGCGCAGCTTGATCACGCTGTCGCCGAACGGCCCGTCGCGATTGGTCAGCGCCTGCTTGAGACCGCCTTCCCGCATGTCGGACTTGAACCGCATGCGCGCCGGACCAGTGCCAAGATGCGCGCGAGCGTCCATTTCCCGTGCGAAACGCTGCACGTCGGACATGCCCATCTGGTCCATAGCGATGTTCACGATCCGCTTCTGGGCGGCCGCCAATTCCGGGTCGACCAACGCGACGCGCTTGGCCAGATCCATCGCAAATACGTCGATTTCCTCGGCGGGAACGGCGTCGAGCACCAGGCCGATCTTGGCGGCGTCCCGGCCCAGGATCACGTCGCCGGTCAGGAGCAGGCGCTTGGCCCATTGCGGCCCGACATGATAGGTCCACATGTGGGAGGGCGGCGAACCATTGGCGCGGATCGCCGGGAAACCGAACTTGGCATCCTCGGCCGCGACGATCATGTCGCAGCGCAGCGCCAGGTCGGTGCCCCCTGCCAGGCAATTGCCATGGACCTTGGCGATCACGGGCTTGTGCATGGAAAGGATGATGTCGGGAATCGCCTGAAAACGCTCCATCCCCCAGCAATCATTGTCGAACGTGCCATAGCTTGGGCGATAGTCGAAATTGCTGGCGCCGCTATCCTCGCCCAATGTCTGTTCATAGGAAGATGTCAGGTCGTAACCTGCGCAGAAATCCTTGCCAGCGCCCTGCAACAGCACCGCATTCACATCCTGCCTGTCGTCCGCCTCCAGCAGCGCGTCCCTCAGCTCGAATATGAGCTGGTGCGACAGCGCGTTGCGCTTTTCAGGACGGTTCAGCGTGATCTGCGCTACCGCACCTACGACCTCGAACAGCAAACATTGCGGCTGCTTCAACCATTTGCCCGAATAATCCTGCATTCCATCCTCCTGAACTGGTTGGATATGATTAATCCTATCGCCGCGCGATCGAACACCGGAATCGGCGCGCATTCGGCGAAATTACATGCATGGTTTAACGCCATGACTGCCTGCCCGGCCTTGCGGACCGTTCAGTCGGGGCGCGCGCCGCCATGTTCGCGCACACGATCCGCCCGCAACGATGTGCGCCGCACCTTGCCAGCGTCATCGCGTATGCGGCCATGCGTGAACTCGATCGAACGTGGACGCTTGTAGGGGGAAAGTAGGCGCAATTGCGATGCCAGGAACGCAAGCCCGTCGCCCGGCGGCGGCACAGTCCCGGCCAGTTCGACGATCGCATGGAGACGACTGCCCAGATCATCGTCGGGCAGGCCGATCACGGCGCAGCACAGCACGTCGCGATGCGTTTCGATCGCCGCCTCGATCTCGGCGGGATAGACGTTCATCCCGCCGACCACGACCATGTCGTCGCGCCGGTCGGCGATGTAGAGAAAGCCGTCGGCATCCACCCAGCCGATATCGCCAAAACTGTCCAGGTCGCCCCTGATCCGGGTGTCAGCACCGATATAGCCATATTTCGTCCCCGGCCCGGTCGCCGGGCGTCGGAAATGGATTTCGCCGACCTGCCCGGACGGCAGCGCCTGTCCGTCCTCGTCCAGTATGACGATTTCGTCGCCGCGCGCAGGCCTGCCGACGGAACCGGGATGCGCCAGCCATTCATGGCCATAGATCAGCGTGGAACCGATCCGCTCCGTGCCGCCATATACCTCCAGCACCTTTTCGGCCCCGATCCGCTCGATCCACCATCGCTTGATGTCGGGCGGACAGGGCGCGGCCGCGTGGAAGAGGATCTGGATGGACGACAGATCGGCTGCCTGCGTGACATGGGCGGGCAATTTGGCGATGCGGCTCATCATGGTCGGGACCAGGTTGACCGAATGCGGCCGGTGCACCTCGACAAGCTGCAACCATCTGACCGGATCGAACTGCGTCATGCACACGGTCTTGCTGCCCTCCGCCAAGGGCAGGATGCAGTAATTATAGGGCATGGTGTGATATAATGGCCCGGCATTGAGCGTCGTGATCCCGGCCGGGCGAAAGACCGATGCCTTGTCCGCCCCCCATGTCGCCGGCACCGGATCAATGATCAGCTTGGGCCGCCCGGTGCTGCCACCGCTTGCCAATATCTTGCCGGGCTGCGCGACTGCGGGGGGCAGCGGCGCGTCCGACAGACCATCGGGCAGGGGCTGATCCACGTTGATGAACAGGCGTGTCGTCGCATGGGTCGCCCCGTCGCCAATGACACAGCGCGGGTCCACCAGCGCCACGATCGTGGCGAACTCGCCCTCCACAAGCCGGTAGGAAATCGGGCACGGCGCCGCGCCCAGTTTCCACAAGGCGTACATGGCCTGGATAAATTCGGCGCGGTTCGGCATGCAGATGACGCCCCGGTCGCCCTGCCCCACCCCGCACGCCTTCAGGTGGCGCGCCAGCCGGTTGGCCCCCGCATCCAGTTCAGCGAAGCTGAGCGTCCGGTCGCCGATGACCAAAGCCGGCGCGGAACCGCATCGCTGCGCATAAGCCGACAGCAACATGCCCAGCGGCGCGCCATCACGCGGTCGCCCCTGCGCATCCAGATACGTCGCCAGGGCAGGCGCGGACATGCTATCGTCCATGGGTCAGGCGATCATGCTGGCCGGGCCACCGGACGCCATGCCCATATGGGCGGCATCGCGATGGCGCGTCACAACCAGGCACGACGCCGTCATGATGGCGACGTCGCGCCTCCTATCAATCCCTGCTCCAAAGTCTCGCACCGCTTGCCCTCTGATGTCCGGCCCGCCCTTGACCGAACCGCAACGGGCCGATGCCTAGCCAAAGGATGATTGCGCGGCCATAGCCAGGGCGCCCTGCCGCTTTTCCATCACATCTTTGATGCCGCTTTGATGCCGCGCGCGAACGCTACGCCAATATGCGCGATCCATGCTGAACCATTACATTGTTGATATCGGCTGGAAGCCGGGCATCGCCATCCCCCTGCGCGCAACGCGACGCGCTTGCATGCCGGCGATGGCCACAGGCATCATTGCGCCTGAATTTCATTGATATTCCAAATCATTACGGATGGATCGCAACCGGCTGGCCGCCTGTCTCATCACAGGAAAACCGCCCATGACTATCCCGGAAAACCCCTTGCGGCGCATGGGCGGCTGGTTGACAATTTCCCCCTGCGCTCCCAATCCTTTCGCAAGCGGACGAACATTTATCGCCCACATTTTTCCATTCAGATGTGAAAGCCTCCTCCATGAACGTTTTGATCGTGTCGGCCCATCCTGGCCCGGCTTCATTGACGAACGCATTACGCGATGTGGCAGTGGAACAATTGCGCGCCGACGGGCATGAAGTCCGCATCAGCGATCTCTACGCGATGAACTGGAAGGCCGCGCATGACTGCGACGACTTCACCGCCCTTTCCCCCGATGAACCGCTGAGCTTTCCATTCGCGTCCATGCGCGCAGCCGACACGCGCGCCTTTTCCGACGACATTATCGCGGAGCAGGACAAGGCCCTGTGGGCCGACGCGCTCATCCTGGCATTCCCGCTCTGGTGGTTTTCCATGCCCGCCATCCTCAAAGGCTGGATCGACCGGGTCTGGACCGCAGGGGTCGGCTATCAGATCAGCGGCAATCGCTATGGCGCGGGACGGATGGCAGGCAAGCGCGCCATGCTGATGGTCATGGTCGGTGGCGGAGAATCCTATTTCAGCGACAGGGGCGTCAACGGGCCGATCGATGACCTGCTTTTCCCGATCAACCATGGCTGCCTTTACTATCCGGGATATGATGTTCTGCCATCCTATGTCCTGCACAAGACCGACCGCCTGGATGAAGAGGGTTTCAAGGCCGCGGCCCAGGATGTGCGCGACAGGATGCGCACCCTCTTTACAACCGCCCCGATCCCGTATCGCCCCCAGGCCGAAGATTACACCGAGCGCAAGTTCGAACTGAAAGAGGATATTGCGGCGACCGCCCCACCCGGCTTTGCGGGACATATCCGGCAGCAACCGTAAAATCGGCCGGATTTTCGCACCTCCCCGCCAGCCAAGACGATCAGGCTGGCGGGATCGCACTGCATGATCCGACGCCATGCTGTCGGGTGGCTCGCCGTGCGCAATTACCATGCCGTCGCCACGCCCGGAACGGCCCGGACCATGAGCTGGAAACTGCGCGACAACGGCGTCGAAATCATCCGCCAACTTGCCCTGGACCGGCCTGAACAGCATCGGCGCGGCGCCAAACTATCCTCCATGTAATGGTCGAAGGGTCGCGTTGACAACCATGGTGGCAGGATTTCTAACATATCTTCAAATGTCAGCCTGCGACGTAAACCCTCCAGGCGTGGCGACCTGCAAAGCAATATAGGGACGGAATTACAGCATGGAGTTGCTCGACAGACTTTTTGGCCTGAACGACATGGTCGCCTTTGTTACAGGTGGTGGCAGCGGCCTTGGCCGGGTCATTGCGGAAGGCTACGCCGCCGCTGGCGCGCGCGTGATCTGCGCCGACATTGAACGTAGCCGCGCCGAAGAGGTTGCCGAGGCGATCGTGGCGGCCGGCGGAAAGGCCGACGCCTGCCAGCTCGATGTCTGGAATGAAGAATCCGTTGCCGCCGCGGCTGCTGGACTGGGCGATTCCAGCCTGGATATTCTGGTCAACTTCGCGGGCGTCGCTACACCGCCGATCCTGACCCATGATCTTTCGACCGATGACTGGATGCGCGGCGTCGGCATCAGCCTGACCGGCACCTTCTTCATGACGCGGGCCATGCTGCCCAGGATGCGCGGCGCCGGCGGATCGATCATCAACGTGGCGTCCATCCTTGGCCTTGGCGGCTATTTCCCCGATTTTCCAGCGTCCAGCGCGGATTATGCCGCCGGCAAGGCGGGCGTCATCGGTTTCACGCGCCAGGTCGCGGTTGAATATGCGGCGGAAAAGGTGCGCGCCAACGTCATCGCGCCGGGCTGGCACGGCGGCACCCGGCTTGGCGATGGCCGTCGCAAGAAACGGACGCCGGAAGAGGAAGAACGTTTCTATACCGAAATGAACAGGCGCATTCCGATGAAGCGTCGTGGCGATGCAAGCGAGATACTGGGCCTCGCCCTTTATCTTGCTTCGCCTGCGTCCGCCTATCTTACCGGACAGGTCATCACCCAGGACGGCGGATGGACCGCATGTTGATGGAAAAGCCTGCCCCTTTCCTTTCTGCTCAAACCGATCCCTTTTTCGAGGATATTGAGAGATGATCCACAATAAGGATTTGCATGGCAGTCGCGGGGAATTCCCCTTGCTGTCCGAAGCCAGGCGCCTGGCGCCCCTGCTGGCGAGCAAGGCGGAAAGCAATGAAGCGGCTGGCAAGGTGAGCGATGAATCCATCGCCGCGATGCGCGATGCCGGCTTCTTCAGCCTGATGGTGCAAAAGTCGGCCGGCGGCATGGAAGCCAATCCGGTGGAACTGCTGTCCGTGGTCGAAGCCGTGTGCAACATCGACGCGGCAACCGGCTGGGTGATGATGGCGGCGAACGTCGCCACCACATCGGCGGCCGCCTTCCTGCCCGATACCACCTATGAAGCCCTGTTCAAAGGCGCGCGGCCGATCATCGCCGGAGCCGGTGCCCCGACGGGCAAGGCCGAAGTCGAAGGGGGCGGGTTCAGGCTGACGGGGCGCTGGGCCTATGGCAGCGGTTGCCTGAACAGCGACTATATCCATGCAGGCGCCATGATCTATGAAAATGGCGCGCCTCGCCTGATTCCGGGGACCAGCATACCGGAATCGCGGATCTTCATCTTCCCCACCAAAGATGCACAGATGCTGGGCAACTGGGACGTGATCGGCCTGCGCGCAACCGGCAGCGTCGATTATGCCGCAACCGATCTCTATGTGCCTGCCGACTTCACCCACTCTGCGTCTGAAATCGTTGGCAAGCGTGGCGGCGACAGCTACCGGATCGGCGTCGTCGGGTTCAGCGCGATCGGCCATACCGGCTTTGCGCTGGGTCATGGCCGGCGCGTCCTTGATCAACTGGCCAGCCTTGTCACGGCGCCATCGGACGGGCGGCCGTCCACCCTGTCGGAACTGGCGGGTTCGGACGCATTCAAGCAGGAATTCGCGGTCGCCGAAGCCAAGCTGCGGGCGGCGCGCGCCCTGGCCTATGAAGCCTGGAACGACATCACCGAAACGACCAGCCGCAGCGAGCCGGTTGCGACGCGGCAGTTCACGCTGGCGCGCTTGGCCCTCTGTCACGCAACGACGGTCATGATGGAAAATTCATTGTTCGCGCATCGCGTCAGCGGCGGCGTCGGGCTGCGCGCAGGCGCGCTTCAGCGGTCGCTGCGCGACACCCTGGCGGCGACCCAGCATCTGGTGGTTTCGGACAAGTCCCTGCGGGATTGCGGACGCGATCTGCTGGGCATGGCGGAAGGCATGAAATGGACGCCGCGCGGCCTGGCGGCTGCCGGCTGACATGCATTCCGGGGTCACAACCCGGAGGCGATCTATAGGGGCTGGGGGCTGTGGTTGGTCGAAGCCGGTCATGTGACCGCTTCGCCGGGATAGCCATTGGGGTTTGCTGAACTGATGTTGCCAATTCATATGTTGTACCGGGGGTTGCGGCTTAATCCGCATGGCGAGGCTCTGGTGGATGGCCCGGTCAGGATGAGCTATCGCGAGATGGCTCACCATGTCGAAGCCGTGGCGAGCTATCTCCAGGAACGCCTGCCGGAACCGCAATCCCGCGTCGGCGCATGTGGCCATAATAATTGGCAGCATGTGATCGCGATGCTCGGCATTTTTGCCTCTGGCCATATCTGGGTTCCGCTCAACCCGCGCAATTCGAGCGCCGAACTTGCGGGCATCGCCGAAGCGGCCGATCTGTCACTCATCATCGCGGACGAGGATTTCATCCCCCTGTTCAGCGAAACGGGCCGGCCGCTGGTGATGATGTCGGGCACGTCGGACGCGCATATGTCGATCGAGAAGATCGGCCAGAGCCACGGCGGCAGGCGCCCCACCGACATAGCCCATCTGGCCGGCGAAATTTCCGCCATCAAATTTACCGGCGGGACCACCGGCAGTCCCAAGGGCGTCCTGCAACCCTATCGTGCGTTCATGAGCTGCATTGCCAGCATGCTGACCACCTTCGGTTTCGACGAAGAGGAACGCATGCTGCTCGTCGCGCCGCTGACCCATGGCGCCGGCACCTTCCTGCTGCCGGTCATGGCTGCTGGCGGATGCAATATCCTGATGGATGGCGCCAAGGCGCCGGCCATATCGGAAACCATCGTCCAGGAACGGATCACGGCGAGCTTCATGCCGCCCACGCTGATCTATTCCCTGATCGATCATGCCCAGGCGACCAACACCCGCTATTCGGGCATCAGGCATCTTATCTATGGCGCGGCGCCGATGGCGCGCGCGCGCGTGCGCCAGGCCCATGAGATATTCGGACCGCATCTCGCGGCGATCTACGGCCAGACCGAAGCGCCGACCATGATCACGGCCATCACCGCGCGCGAACTGGCCGATGAAGCCAATCTGGAGTCCGTCGGCCGCCCCTGCCCCTTCAACGACGTGCAGATCATGGCCCCTGACGGCAGCATCCTGCCACCCGGCGAGACGGGCGAAGTCGTCGTCCGTGGCGATCTCGTCATGCGCGGCTATCTCAACCGGCCCGACCTGACCAAAGAAACGATCGTCGACGGCTGGCTGCATACCGGCGACCTTGGCGCATTCGATGATCGTGGCTATCTCTTCCTCAAGGACCGGCTGCGCGATGTCATCATTTCAGGCGGCTTCAACGTCTATCCTGCGGATGTGGAGGCTGTTCTTGGCGCCCATCCCGATGTCGTCGACGTGACCGTGATCGCGCGCCCGGATGATTATTGGGGCCAGCGGGTCGAGGCGGCCGTCGTGCTGTCGGGGGATGCCACGGCTTCGGCCAGCGATCTGGTCAATTTCGCAAAGGCTGAATTGGGTTCGGTCCGGGCGCCCAAGGCGATTCATATCCTGTCCGCCATGCCGGTGAACGCCGTGGGCAAGGTCACGCGCAACAATGTCTTGCGTGTCGTGGAGGAACGCGAACAAGGGGCATGACCCACGCCGCCGCGTCTTGCGGCGCGTTCCCAATGGCCAGGCAGGCGCAATCACGCCGATGATGGAAGGGCGGAACCGGCGCAGCACATGTTGCACCTGCTTGATAAGGATGCTTAACCTGCACGCCCGTCCACAAGGAAAGTTGGCCCGTGGCTCTCCCGACCCCAGAATCCTTTGAATTACAGGCAGAATATGATTTCGTGATCGTCGGAAGCGGCGGTGGATCGATGGTCGCCGCGCTCTTTGCCAGGCTGGCCGGGCTCAATCCGGTCATCCTTGAAAAGCGCGACACGATCGGTGGATCGACGGGCTTTTCGGGCGGCGTCTGGTGGGTGCCGAACAATCATGTCATCAAACGGCACGGTGTCGAGGATTCGCGGGAACTGGCCGAGCGCTACCTCGCCGCGACCGTCGATTTCGTCGGCAAAGGGACCACGCCCGCACGCCGCGACGCCTTTCTGGACGAAGCGCCGGAAATGATCCGCTTCCTCGAAGAACAGGGGATGAAGTTCGAATATCCCGATGGCTGGTCCGATTATTATGACGATCGCGACGGTGGCCAGCCTCGCGGTCGCTCGCTGACCGCGCTCCCCTATGACATCCGCAATCTTGGCCCGTGGCAGGATCGGCTGTCGCGCTATGCGCCATTCAATGGAATCCCCTTCCCTTCCCTGCCGCTCATCAGGATGCTGATGTTCAAGCGGACCTTCTATGCCAAGAAAATCATGGCCCGCCTTGCCTTCGCCATGGCGAAGAACAAGCTGCTGGGGCGCAGGATCGTCGCCCATGGCGGCGCGATCCAGGGGCGAATGCTGGAAATGACGCTGAAACGCGGCATCCCCATCTTCGCCGGTTTCGCGGCTGATCAACTGATCGAGGAAGATGGCCGGGTCGTGGGCGTCAGTGGCATGTTCGGTGGTGATCGCGTGACGGTGCGCAGCCGTTTCGGCCTGCTGCTGAATGTGGGCGGCTTTTCCCGCAACGATGCCATGCGGCAAAAATATCAGCGCCATCCCATCAGCGCATCATGGACCAACGCCAATCCCGGCGACACGGGCGAGATGATCGAGGAAATGATCCGTCACGGGGCCGATACCGAAAATCTCGACATGGCGGTCTGGGTGCCGACATCCCTGAACCCGGACGGGTCGTTGCCTGCCGGTGCGACGGGCAAGGACGGCACCCCCTATCCCTTCATGCATGTCGGCGAAATCGCCGTGCCCCATTATATGTGGGTCGACAAACGGGGCAATCGCTTCGTCAATGAAGCCAGTTCCTATATGGAACTGGGCGAAGCCATGTATCGCAATGATGCCGTTCCCGCCTTCGCCGTGTTCGATGATGATGCCATGCGCAACTATGCCTATGGATCGTTGATGCCGGGGACCAAGCCGGTGAAAAAGTGGCTTGAATCGGGCTTTCTTGTCAAGGCGGATACGATCGAGGAACTGGCGCAGAAGGCGGGTATCGATCCGGCCGGCCTGGCGGCGCAGGTCGCGCGGTACAATCGCTTTGCGGAAACCGGCGTGGATGAAGAATTCCACAAGGGCGAACGTCAATATGATCGCTTCCGTGGCGACCCGACGAACAAACCCAACCCGTGCGTCGGCGCGATCGCCAGGGCGCCCTTCTACGCCACCCGCATTTTCCCAGGCGATGTCGGCACGTTCGGCGGTGTCGTGACGGACGAGCGCGCGCGGGTCTTGCGGGCGGACGGATCGATCATCGAGGGTCTGTACGCCACCGGCAACTGCACATCGTCGGTCATGGGTCGGTCCTATCCCGGCCCCGGCGCCAGCATCTCGCCGGCCTTCGCATTCGGTTACATCGCCGCGAAGGATGCGGTCGCCAAGGCCCATAACAAGACGGCCTGAAACCTGTTCCCGGCGCGACAGGCCATCATGCCTGTCCGCCGGGAACAGCGACCGCGCCCTGATGCGGGATTGGAAAGGCGATGACGGCACATCATGGCCGCGTGCGCCTGCTCTGCCAAAACCATGCAGAACGGCACGCACCATGCCCATCGCCAGCCAGGGCACGACAGGGCGTTCCCGCCCCGGACGGAATCGCGCATGAAAATAAAAATCTTTTTAAATCAGATAGTTATATTCCACATTTGATCCGGCCGGGTCACGGAACGCCCTGCAAAAGCGAAACGCAGTGGAGCGCATGGCAAACACGCCATCTGCAATAGCTGTACACTTCGTTGTCACTTTTAGCGGCGCGTCACGGCCCGATTGCGATCCCTGCCCGCATCGGCAATGACGCCCCTGTCGTCAGCCATCGTTCAGCCGGCGTGCCTAGTTGATCGACCGGCACTGCCCCCCGTCTACGCGATAATTGCTGCCGGTCATGTAGCTGGCCTGCGGGCTGGCAATGAATGCCACCATGCGCGCGATATCTTCTGGCCGTCCGAAATGCTTGGTCGGCTGCGGGATGACTTCGCTGGTGAAGCGGCGCTCAATCTCCGACCAGTCCTGCGTTTCCCAGCCAAGCTGCCTGGCCCATTCGACGAAACCGTTGCGGACGCCTTCGGTGGCGATCGTGCCCGGTGTCACCGTGTTCACGGTCACGCCAGTTCCCGCCAGCGATTTCGCAAGGCCCGTCGTCATGTTCGTGATCGCGGCCTTGGCCGGCTGATAATCGGCCAGATCCGCTTCTGTCTGCGTCGCCGAAGCGCTGGAGATGTTGATGATCCGTCCCCAGCCACGCTCGATCATCGCTGGCGCGAGCGCCTGGATCAGGCGGACGGAGGAACCGACATTCTGCTCATAGGTCCAGCGCCAGTCATCCCAGGGGGTTTGCAGCCAGGGCCGGTTGAAACTTTCCGCCGTAGTATCGGGCCGGTTGGCGGCCGCCATCCCGCCCGCATTGTTGACAAGGATGTCGACGCCGCCGAAAAACTCTACGGCCCGTTTCGCGACTTCCGCGCAGTCCTCTTCGCGGCTGAGTTCGCCGGTGACGAATCCCGCTTCCGCGCCTGCATCGATCAACTTTTGCGCGACCGCCCTGGTCTTTGCCGCGTCGCGACCATGAATGATCACTTTGGCGCCTTCCGCCGACAGCAACCGCGCAATCGCCGCACCGATGCCGGAACTGCTGCCAGTCACCAGCGCCCGCTTGCCTTTAAGTTCCAGTTCCATCCTGTCCTCCTCTATTGACCGCATCTTCGCCCGGACGGCGCATAGGCTATCCGGGCGACGCGCACTCATGATGCGTGTGGTGAACAGGTTGGCCGATATTCGCCTGACGAACCAAGTGCCAAAGCGCGATCCTTCTTGCCCCGGCTCGATCCGTTACAGATGTAATATACGCGCCCGTGCATGATGGAGCGCACGACGCACCATCATCCGCCTAGTATATCGGCCTGCATTTTCTGCGCCTTCGGTCATTCCGCGCGCCAGCAGCATGATCGAAATCCCCCAGGACAACAGGGCCGATGCCCGCATGAAAGGAGAAAGCGAATGAGCGCTCAGCACGGAGAGCTGGCAGGCAAGGTTGCGATCGTGACCGGGGCCGGGCTGCCCGGCAATATCGGCTCGGAAACGGCCGAGGTTCTGGCGCGCGAAGGCGCCAGCGTCGTTCTGACCGACGTTGCCGGGGATGCTCTGGTCGAAACCACCCGTGCCCTTGCCGACAAGGGCTATCGCGTCGCATCCTGCGTAACCGACATTTCGAGCGAGGATGCGGTAAAGGCGCTGATTGCGTTCACCGTCGAAACGTTCGGCAGGCTCGACGTGATCGACAATAATGCCGCGCGCACCTCGGCCGACCAGGACCTGCTGGTCTGCGACATGGATGTCGACTGGTGGGACAAAACCTTCGCGGTCAATACCCGCGGCACGATGCTGATGTGCAAGCACGCCATTCCGGTCATGATCCATGGCGGTGGCGGGTCGATCATCAACATCAGTTCAGGCACGGTCGTCGGCGGCAATTTTTTCTCGACCGCCTATGCCAGTTCGAAAGGCGCCGTCGAAACCCTCACCCGCTATATCGCCACGCAATATGGTCCTCAGAAAATCCGCTGCAACGCGGTTTCGCCCGGCCCCGTGCTGACATCGTCGCTCAAACAGGGATTGCCTGATGACCTGCGCGAAATTTTCCGCAGGCACACGCTGACCGGAGACTATGCCAAGCCTTCGGAAATTGGGGAGGTGGTATCGTTCCTCGCCTCCGACCGTGCCAGTTTCGTTACAGGCCAAGTCCTTCAGGTCGATGGCGGCATTGCCGCCCATCTGTCCACCTCGGTAGAGATTGCCGAACTGATGGCCGGCGGCGTCGTGCCGCAATAGCCTTGCGCGTCATGGCACGTCGATGGGGGGAGCGATCCATGCTTCCCCCCATCGCGATGCAGCCTTTGTGCTGCAATCCGGCGCATCCACGCACCGCGACACTTCAAGCAAGAAGAGCGCATACCGGCTGGTACGCGCCCTTTTTCAAAGGTCCGCTCATAGTGCCCGATGACACCGTCATTGCGACCGCAGCGAAGCAATCCATGGCACGAGGTGGATTGGCTGGGCGTCGCCCGCGTTCGGCCCGCTGCGCGCCCAATGACGGAGCGGGGCAATCTGACGTCATCCCGACATAGAGCGCGCTGCGTTCAATCGGACGCAGCGCGCTCCGCTTTTCTGTTTTCACATCGTTTCTGGCGGAAAAGCGAGCCCCGCTTTTCCGCACGATGCTCCAACGATCAGCCGCTCAGGCCGGTGCGTCCCTTGGGCATCATGCGACGACCGTTGGAATACATGATCTGCTCGATCTGTTCCGGGGTCAGCCCCTTGCAGCCCTCTTCCACAAAGTCACGCGGCGTGGGCACGCCCTCCGCATGGGGATAATCCGACCCCATCAGGATGCAGCTCGCGTCCCCGCCAAGCTGATCGACGATCCCCTTGATGTCGTCTTCGGGGTAGGCGACCACGAAGCAATTGCGTTTGAAGATCGTCGACGGGCGTTCCTTGAGCTGCCCCATCGGCCACCAGCCGCTACGCGCCATGCCGCGCATCTTGTCCATCTTGTAAAGGAAGCGCGGCAGCCATTCGGCGCCATTTTCCACGCTTGCCATCTTGATGTTGGGGAAGCGTTCGAAGAAGTTCCAGTAGATGAAGTTCGCCATGGTCATCATGACCGGGATTTCGCTGTAGGCGAACATCCACTGCCAGGCCGACTGACCCGACTTGCGCGACTGCAACGGCTTTTCACCCCATTCGTAGATCAGCCCGTGCATGAAATTGGCTTCCGATACGTGGAACGTCACGGCGACGCCCGCATCATTCAGAACCTGCCACAGCGGGTCGAAATAGGGGTCCGCGGGCGACTTCCCATCGACGGGGCCCATCGGCATCACGACCACGCGCACGCCATTCTCGACCAGCCACTTGGCTTCCTGAACAGCCCAGTCGAGGTCGAAAAGGGCGAGGATGGCGGTCGGATAGATGCGGTCCTGGACGTTGAGGGTCCATTCCTTGACCAGATATTCGTTCCAGGCATGGAACAGCGCATTTGCGCCTTCCGGTCCCTTTTCCTCAACCAGTTGGCCCAGCACGCCGAACGTCGCGACAAATTCGCCGACGAACATGATCGAGCCTTCGACTTCAAACTCTTCCAGCTTGGCAAGGCGCGGGCCGACTTCGCTCATGTCCGGCGTGGGGGTAAAGCCCGAATCCACGGTTTCGCCAGTGGAAATGGCGCGCAGCCATTCCTTGAGCTTGCCCGGAGGCGGGATCAGGCCGCCCGGCTGAAGTTCGGCGTTTTCCGCCTTGGTATCGCCAATATACAGGCCGAACGACCCGTCCGGGCCATATTTGCGGGCCGGCAGCCATTCCGCATGATATTTTTCGGGCAGATATTTTTCGAAGAAGGAATAGTCCTTCTCCTGAATATGGGTGTCGCCATCGAAAATCGGGCCATCATAGTGCGGCGCCAGGGTGTCGACGGACTTCAACGCTGATTGAGTGCCGGCCACGGTCAGTTCCTTATCCTGTCTAGAGATTGCCTGCCGGTTCCAGCATCGCACGAAAACCGGCTTACACATTTGCTATACCCCATTCGGCTGTTTCCGGCAAACAAAACCGAACAATCGCTAGGGCAAAGCAAAGCGCTCCCATCGGCGCCTTATCCGTGGCCTGCCCGACTTTGACGGAGCTTCAGCCACACACATGCAGCCCCTATCCGCGCGCCGGGACATGTTTGGCAAAGACAGAAAAACAAGAAAATCCGCGCCCTTCCGTTGGTCGACACATGAATGGCAATGTCCTGGCGATCGCCAGCAAGCCCATCATGGCAACCAGACGACAAGGCCATTCGCCATGCTGCCCTGATGGTTCCAGCCTGGGGCATATAATCACATGACGGATAGCTGCCTGCCGAACGCAGCCATGCCAAGGTCAAGGGAGAATCCGATCCTAAAGGCGGCCCCAAAAATGAAGGGGAGGCAGCCGTTGCCGGCCCCTCCCCCACATTCTGGCAATGCCGAAGGCGCCTCAGCCGCGCGCCTGTCCCAGCACATAGCGTTCCAGCGTCCGATGGAAATTGATCACTTCCACTTCCTGCACGGGGTTGGGCCGCGCATATTGGAACCGGCTCGATTTCATGCCCGCCTGCACCTGCGCCATGTTCGCAATGTCCTGGTCCAGGATCAGGCCGACGCTTTCATTGACCGGATCGGTAATCACCCGCGTTTCGACCTGCGGTTCCTTGCCGGGGCCATAGCGCTTGAGCGACCAGATTTCGAAAACGCATTTATCGGGATTTTCCGGGTCACGGCTGTCCGGCCGCGCGCGATACCAGAGCGCACCGTCGAAATAGGGCAGCGTCACGCAATTGGGGAAGATGTGCCAGTCGCTGCCAGCCTTCGCCATCGCCTCGAATGTCAGCTTCTCCGGGTAGCTGGTGCCATCGTCGGCCGCGGCCTGACGACCCAGCTCGATCGCTGTGACCATCGCCGTCATCGCATCGGCATCGGGCGGCAGCACGTCCATGATCTTCTTGGCGGCTTCGAAATCCCGGTCGGTCTGGATCGCGTTGAGATCTTCCTCGATCTGCCGGAAAAATTCGATCACGCCCTCGCGCGCATCGGCATAGACGTTGCCGGCAAGGCGCGGCGAACTTGTTCCGAGCGGCTGCACATCTTTCCAATAGCCGAAATTGGCGTGCTTGCCCTGTGCGAAGCTCTGCGTGTAGTCATTGCCCGCCACCTTGATCAGTTGCGGATGCGTCGCCGCGACATGATAGCCTTCCATAAAGGCTTCAAGCGCGACCTTCCAGTTGACGGGAAGATGCAGTTCGACCTTCCAGCGGAATCGCATCTCTTCCAGTTCGAACGGGTCGAGATATTCAGGAATCGTTTCCAGATATTCGGTGAGGCTTTCGCCCTCCATGTCCATGCTGATCCAGATGAAGCCACCCCATGTATCGACACGCACCGGCCACAGGTCGATCCGTTCGTCGTCAAGCGCGCCTTCCCAATCGTCACGATCCTGGACCAGGACATTCTTGCCGTCGAGGTTGAAGGTCCAGCCATGATATTTGCACCGGAACTGGCTGGCGCGGCCGCAACCGTCCGCAAGCCGCCGTCCACGATGCGGACACACATTATGATAGGCGACCAGGCCATCCTTGCCCAGGGCCACGACGATGGATTCGGTGGCAACGTTGAAGGTCAGGAAATCGCCTACATTCTTAAGCTCTTCCACGCGCCCGGCGACCAGCCACACCTTGCCCCACAGATGCTCGTTCTCGGCCCGCGCAAATTCACGGGACGTATAATTTTCTGCCCGAAGCTGCGGTGCATAGGGTGCCCGCTTTGCCTGAGTGGCCATAACTTCCTGCTCCTAACACTCGATTCAAACATCAGCAAAAATGCGTTGCCGTCAATATAGATATATAGCGTTCACTTCACAATCGCGAAAGCGTCGCCCTGATCCGTTCGAAACGGGATCGATTCAGCCTTGCCACTCCGGCAGATCGAACCTTGCCCCTTCCAGATCGGCTGTCGCGACAATCTGGCATGAGAGGCGACTATTTTCCCGCACGTCCACTATGGCGCTCAATAATTCACGCTCCATCGCTTGGGGCGGGGGCATTTTGTCCATGTCAGCGGGGGCGACATAGCAATGGCATGTCAGGCAACTCATGCACCCGCCACATTCGCCCAGAATGCCGGCCACGCCCGCTGCCTGGGCCGCGCGCATCACCGATTCCCCTTCGCGCGCGTCCACCTCCAGCACCGTGCCGTCATGTTCGACGAAAACCAGCCTCGGCAACGCTTTTACCCTCAGTCCATGCCCAGATCGGCGCGGATCGCATCCGCGATGATCAGAGCCGTGTCGTCCTCGCGCGCGCGCGGCGCCTGCATGCGATTATGCGTGATGGCGACAGCCAGCCTGGTTTCAGGATCAGCAAAGCCGATCGAGTTGCCAGCACCCGGATGGCACAGCGCCCGCGGATATTTCGCAGCGGCTACGGGCGGATTTTCGCCGCCCAGCCAGAAGCCCGCTATTCCAAGCGGAACCGGCATACCGAACATGACAGGGTCCGGCTCATCGCTGAACGGCCGTGGCGTATTGAAGGTGGCGACCAGATCAGCCGGCAATATGCGGACGCCGTCCAGTTCCCCGCCCTGTGCGATCATGGACCAGAAGCGCGCGCAACTGCGGGTCGTGAAGATGCCCCCCACTCCGGCGATCGGCGCACGGCGCACATCGGGCCGCTCGAACACTTCGGGAACCAGATCCACCTGCGGCGGCATCGACGCGGTATAGAGCGGCGGAAGAAATTCAGGGGGGACCGGGGGCATCGCATTTGTCAGCCTGGCCACACGCGGAAACTGATCGTCGGGCAAGCCCACCCATATGTCCGGCGCATCGAGCGGCAGGGCAATCTCTTCGCGGATGAACGTGCCGATGTCGCGATGCGCAGGGTCCGTGCGCCGGACGATTTCGCCGACCAGCCAACCGAATGTCATCGACAGATACAGCGCCTTTTCGCCCGGAGGCGCGAGCGGGGTGAGGTTCGCTATCCCGCTGGTCATCCAGTCCCAGTCGCACATCAGTTCAGGCGTGACGCCCTCCGGCATCTGCGGGATCCCGGCCCGGTGGGTCAGAACGTCGCGAACGGTCGTCGCCTCCTTGCCATTGACCGCATATTCGGGCCAATAGTCCGCCACCCTGGCATCATAATCGACAAGACCACGCGCGACCTGGATATGGAGCGCCGTCGCAGCCATTGGCTTGGTGACGGAGAACATGTTGAACAGGGTGTCGCCATCCACCATGCGGCCGGTCGCCGGATCGGCCAGACCGCCCCAACTGTCGACCACCTTTTTCCCATCCAGATAGGCTGTCACCTGAACCCCGATCTCCCGCCCGTCGGCGATCAGCCGCGCGATTGTGTCGTCCACATTCTGCGAACGAATGGGCGTTTGGGTAGTCATCGCATCAACTCCTGGCATTGTCGGACGTGAAGATGGCGGCGCATCTTGCAAGGTTGGCGCAAGGTCTGGCACAACCGCCGGTGCCAGCCAAGCATGTCCCCCGGCCCCCGCAGATGAAGGCCATATGATCACATGCGGGATATTGCTGGCAAGGGTGGGACGGGCAACGCTCAAGCCGATGTTTCTGCGCCATAAGGCCCCGCTACCGGACAATATCCTGTCGAGCGAGGAGAGAGAGATGGACAGAAACGTCGAAGCGATCATCGGGGAACTGAAAGACCGTCAGGACATTCTGGATTGCCTGCATCGATATTGCCGCGGCGTGGATCGGTTTGATCGCGACGCCGTCCGGTCCGCCTATCATGCAGATGCCCTGGACGATCACGGCGAATATGTGGGCGATGTCGAAGGATTCATCGACTGGGCGTTCGATTATCATGCCCGTCATCAGGTCCGCACCTTGCACAGCATCGCCAATCACCTGTGCGACATTGATGGCGATGTCGCCCATGCCGAAACCTATTTCACCTTCCATTCCGTCAACAGGGAAGCGCCTTTCCAGTCCACCACGTCAGGGCGCTATATCGACAGGCTGGAACGTCGCGATGGACGCTGGGGGATTGTCCGGCGCATTTGCGTTATCAATGGCTTTGGCGCGTTCGATCCCGACGGGCAGGCGGGCGACGGCTATTTTGTGCCATCGACCCGCGACCGGAACGACCCGGCCTATATGCGTCCACTGGAAATCGATCCGGCCCGCCTTGCAAGGATGGCCACAGGAACGGCCTGAGGCGCGGGGGCCCATTGGACGAAGATATGCCGGGCCGTCCGAACGGGCGGCCCGGCGTCATTCCCTCTTCTTGCGGAAGTCGGGCTTGCGCTTCTGTGCGAACGCCTCGACCGCTTCGCGATGATCGGGCAGCCTGCCCGTCACCGTTTCCAAGGCGAAGCCTGCATCGACCGACGACGCAAAAAGCTGGCGGATACCGATGTTCAGCACATGTTTGGTATAGGTGATCGCCTGCAACGCGCCGTTGTTGAGCTTGCCGACGATGCGCGCGACTTCCGCGTCGAGGTCCGCTTCGGTCGTGACCTTGGCGATCAGGCCCATGGCCTGCGCTTCGCGGGCGGATACCATGTCGCCTGTCATCAGGAAATATTTGGCATGGGCATAGCCCACATTTTTGGGCCAGATAATCGCGCCGCCATCGCCCGCGACCAGGCCGACCCGGACATGGGGATCAGCAAAACGGGCATTTTCGGATGCGACGACGATGTCCGCATATAAAGCGAGCGTGGCGCCCAGGCCCACCGCATCGCCCTGGACACGCGCGACGATCGGCTTGTCGCAATCGATCATCGCCTGCATGAAGCGCTTGCCGTTCTTCACACCATGCATGAACAGGTTGATGTCGTCGATGCCCGCGTGCATCGCGTCGATATCGCCGCCCGCGCAAAAGGCTTTGCCTGCGCCGGTCAATATGATCACGCGCACGTCCGGGTCGGCATCGGCATCCCAGAAGATGCGCGTCATCGCTTCATCCATCTCTGGAAGAAAGGCGTTGGCCATGGTCGGATTGTTCAGCGTGATCGTCAGGACATTGTCATGCAGATCCAGCTTCAGAGTATCGGGATATTTGGAAAAATCGATCGATCGGCCCTGTTTCCCGGTTGACGCTGTCATACAATATCCTTTCCCGCCAGTCGATGCTGACACTGGCCGCATGGCTTTGCAACCGGCAGCATGGCTTATCCATGATGCCAGCGGTCATCTGCATGGGACCGCCGATCATGCAGAAGCCGGTCATGGAGCATTGGTCATGCAAGGCCAATGTCCCCTATCGCCGCCGTCAGCCGCGGGGCAAACCCAGGCCCCGCTCGGCAATCAGATTGCGCATGATCTCGTTCGTCCCGCCCGATATCGTCCAGGAGAATGAGTTGATGTAATCGAACATGCCGACCAGGCGGCGCTGGGAATGGAAGGGCTGACGAATATGCCCCTCCAGCCCTTCGATCCGGGCGACAAGATCGCCCAGTTTCTGGATCAGCGTGGTCTGGAAAAGCTTGATCCGTGCGGACGCCATCGCCGTCGTCGCGTGCGGCTCGCCATTTTCGTGATCATGCAACAGATCGCGGATCAAACGGCGGCTGGCCTGCATATCGGCCAGCACCGTCATGAACTGACGCCGCAACTCGTCATCCTCCAGCCAGGCCGCCTTGCTGGCGGATGCCTCGCGATAATAGTCCTCCATCAGGTGCCGCCGGCGTTCGCCCGCCTCGAAAGCGAGAACACCGCGTTCGGACGCCAGCGTCGCCTGCGCCACTCTCCAGCCGTCATTTTCAGCGCCGACGAGATTGGCCACGGGCACGCGCACATCGGTCAGGAACAGCTCGGAAAAGTCGGCCTGGCCGTCAATCTGTTCAATCGGCCGCACCTCCAGGCCGGGTGTATCCATGTCCATGATCAGGAAGGAAATGCCTGCATGTTTGACGGAGTCGGGATCCGTGCGGACCAGCAGGATGCAATGTTCCGCAAAGCGCGACATGGACGACCATATCTTCTGGCCGTTGATGACATAATGATCCCCGTCCCGCACCGCGCGGCAGCGCAGCGACGCAAGATCGGACCCCGCGCCAGGTTCGGAAAAGCCCTGGCACCAGACCGCCCCGCGCGAAGCAGGGGGCAGATAGCGCGCGCGCTGTTCATCGGTCCCGCACGGGATGAGCGTGCCGGGCAGATGATTGAGCGTGACGATATAGACGTTCAGCATCGGCGATCCGGCCCGCGCCATTTCGTCTGCGACGATCATCTGCCCGCTGATGTCAAGGTCCACGCCGCCATAGGCGCTTGGCCAGTGCGGCACGGACAGGCCCTGCTTGGCCAGTTCGCCGAACCACCAGCGCTGATAGGCGACATTCTCATCCTCCGTGCCGCGATCGGCGACGAGCGCCCAATCGCGAGGCAGCGTCTGGGCGATCCAGTCGCGAATGGCGGACCGGAAAGCGGGGACATCATTCCTCAGATCAATAATCATCATGCGATCTCCAGGACATCATGGCCGGCGCGCAGCGCTGCACCAAAGGCGCGTTCGGCCTGATCGCGCAACACCGCATTGGGCGCGAGCAACATTTCATTCAGGCGCACACGTTTGAGATAGAGATGGGGGTCATATTCGCGGGTGTAGCCAACCCCACCATGGAGTTGCACGCAGTCGCCGGCGATCTTCGCGGCCGCTTCCGTCGCATTCGCCTTTGCCATCGCCGACCAGAGGACCGCCCCCGGTCCGCCCGCATCGATATGATCGACAGCCTGCCGGACAAGCTGGTCGGCGCCGATCGCATTCACCTGATGATCGGCCGCACGATGCTTGAGCGCCTGAAAGGAACCGATCGGGCGGCCGAACTGCTCACGTTCCTTCATATAGCTGATCGTGCGGTCGAGCGTGCCGCGCGCGGCCCCGGCACTGTCGGCCGCGATCGCGATCGCGAACAGCGCCTCGAACATCGGCCTTGCACCGGGCAGCGTGACCAGCGGCTTATATTGTGACAACGAAAGTGACACCATCGCGCGGGTTTCATCCCAGATAGTGACAGGCTCTGGCGCGGCATCGGCCAGGTCGATCAGCACCAGATCGTCCCCTTCGCCAGCGACCAGGGCCGCGCGCGCATTCACCTCACCCAGCAGCCAGGCTGGCGCGTCGCCGCGGGGCGGCTCGACCTTTGCCGCGACGGCCAATGTCGCCGCGCCACCCAGCACGTCCGCGATCAGGGCGGCAACCGCCGCCTCGCCCGCCATGCCGCTGCGCGCCAGGACTTCCAGCACGACGCTCGTGGCGAGAAATGGTCCAGGGGCAGCGGCGCGACCCAGTTCAAAATGCAGGATAGCAAGGCCAGCGGCACCCAGGCCGATCCCGCCCTGCTCTTCCGGCAACGCCACCGCCAGCCAGCCCAACTCGGTCGCCAGTTGCAGCAGGCGAGTATCCAGCGCATCCCGGCCATCGATGAAGCTGTGTACAGCAAGGCTCGAACACTGTTCGTCGAGGACCGTCGTGATGCTTTCCCGCACCTCAGCCAGTAAGTCGTCCATCTGTGCTCCTTTTTCGCATTCCCTGTGCGAAATCTCATACAGCATCCGCCATGGGCCGCGATGCGCTGTCTCACAACCTGTATGACAGTGCTGGCGGGGGCATCAGTCGAAGCTATCACTATATAGATAAGTGAAGGGACGCCGGACCTTCTCGCACGACGAACCGGCACAAGGCCGACTATGCTCCGTCAAAGCCCGACGTCAAAGCCCGACCGGCAGATATTGAAGTCAGGCGCAACCGGAGACGATGATGGTTCCGCAACTCAACACTATTTTCCAGAACGCCTATGTGACCAATGATGTCGAACAGGCTGCGGCGCTGTTCAAGGACCGCTTCGCCACCGGAGCGTTCACGATCATTGATTTTGAAGGCGTGATGCGGATCGGCCTGGCCTTTGCAGGACGGACCATGATCGAACTGATCCAGCCTTTCACCGACCCCGCCGGCCTTTATGCACATTGGATCCCGGCGGGCACGGACTTTGCGGTACGGCATCATCATCTTGGCCTGCTGGTGGACAGCAAGGAAGAACTGGCAGCGATTCGAGCGGCGCATGTCAGCGCGGGCACCGCCGTCGCCACCGAAGGGTCGCTGCCCGGCGCGCTCGACTTTCTCTATGTGGACACCTCCACCCAGCTTGGCCATTACCTTGAATATGTCCGCCTGGACGAAGGCGGACGGGCGATGTTCGCCAATGTGGAGGGCAGCATTTTCACGATGTCCTGACAGCGTGAAATTTCAATTGTGATCATTCTTCCGCCCGCCCTTTACGGCGCAGTGGCCAGCTATAGTCTGGCGCGGATTTTCTTGGAGAGGTATTGAAATGACGGATATCCGTTTTGACGGTCGCGTCGCGGTTGTGACCGGGGCGGGCAACGGCCTTGGACGCTCTTATGCACTGGAACTGGCAAAGGCCGGCGCCAAAGTCGTGGTCAACGATCTGGGCGGCAGCGGCGCCGGTGTCGGCGCTTCCACCAGCGCCGCCGAACGTGTGGTTCAGGAAATTCGCGACAATGGCGGCGAAGCCATCGCCAATGCCGATACCGTCGCGACCCGCGCCGGTGGCGCGGCGATCGTTCAGGCCGCGCTCGACACCTGGGGCAAGCTGGACATCCTGATCAGCAACGCCGGCTTCCTGCGCAATAACCGCTTCGAGGACCTGACCGACGAACAGATCGATCCGATCATCGACGTGCACCTGAAAGCTGCCTTCTATGTCGGCCAGCCCGCCTATCGCGCGATGCGTGCGGCCGGCTATGGACGGATGCTCTTCACCGGATCGGCTTCGGCCATGTTCGGCCACGCATGGCAGGCCAATTACGCGGCCGGCAAGGCCGCCATGCTGGGGTTGTCGAACGTCATCGCGCTGGAAGGTTCAGCCTATGGCATTCAGTCCAATGTGATGATGCCGACAGCCTCTTCGCGGCTGGAAGGCGAAATGACGTCCGGCTATATGGAAATTCCCCAGTTCGCGAAATCGTTTGAATCGGCCGATTTTTCGATCACCGAAGGACGCATGGGGCCGGAATTCAACACGCCGCTTGCGCTCTATCTCGTCAGCGAAGAATCGACCGCCACCCATGGCGTTTATTCATCGAACAGCGGTCGATATGCCAGGGTTCGCATATGCGTAGCGGAAGGCTGGGTCGCGCCGAAGGGGAATGTCCCGCCGAGCATTGGCGATATCGGGGCGCATTTCGACAAGATCAGCGAACTTGGCAACTATAGCGAACCGATGACGGGCTATGACGAATTCACCGCTTCCGCAAATGCCGCCCGCAAGCAGGGTGTCTATCCCTGATACGACTGCGTAGCGACACAGGAGAATAAGGCCATGGCCACGAAAATCGGCATTATCGGCGCCAACTGGAGCCTGAAGGTTCACGGGATGATCTGGCAGCAACTGCCGGATGTGGAAGTCGCAGCGGTATGCACCGCCCATCAGGACACCGCCGAAGCAGCAGCAGCGGCGTTCAACATCCCCAAGGCGTACTGGAACGTCGCCGACCTGGTGGCCGACCCCGACATCGACATCATCGATGTCGGGAGTCGCCCGGCCTATCGCCCGGACATGGTGATGGCGGCCCTCAATGCGGGCAAGCATGTCTATAATGCGCTGCCCTTCGCCGTCACGCTGGATCAGGCCAAAGCCCAGACCGCCCTGGCGAAGGACAAGGGCCTGACCGGCGTGGTCGACGCCCAGTTCCGATGGGGACCGGCCGCGCTCCAGATGAAGCAAATGATCGACGAGGGGTTTCTCGGCAACATCCTCGGCTTCAACATGCAATTGCTGATGCCGTTGTGGGAACGGGACGGCAACTATTACCCGGCCTGCGCTTATCCTGAAGGGGGCATGTCCCCCTATCTCTGGCTGGCCGACAAGGCGAGCGGCGGTAGCGGGTGGCGCAATTTCGGGACGCACAGCACCCTGTTCCTTTCGCACCTGATCGGTCCTGTCGCGAGCGTATCGGGCTTGCAGACCACAGGTGTGCGGGAATGGCCGCTGCCCGACGGGACGGTGCTCAAGCCCGACACCGCAGATCTTGGTTGCGCGACGCTCCAGATGGAAAATGGCGCGATCGGCAATCTCCAGACCGGCTGGTGCGTGCCGGATTCAGAAGTGATGCGGATCGAAATCTGGGGGGACCGGGGCCGGCTGCTCTATACCGATCCCACCTTTGGCGACGGCGCCAGCGCCAAGCTATATGCAGGCTTGGCCAGGCAGAAGGACTATGGCGAACTGACCGGAGGCATGGTTGACATTGCCCCGCATCATTACGCCATTCCCGGATTGCCATGGAGCAAGGAAAACGCCCCGCCCTATATGGTCGCTATGAGCTGGATGTTCCACAACATGCTGGAAGCGATCAAGGGCAAGGCGCCTGCCTCCCCCAGCTTCGAGGAGGCCTTGCATGCGCACAAGGTCGTCACCGCACTGGAAATGTCCAGTGACACCGGACGCCGGATCGCCATAGCCGATCTGTAGATACAGTCGATCGCCCTGCCCGTCGTGCTTCACCCGGAATGAAGCACGACGGGCATTGGATATCCGCCGCCTGGTGGCCCTAAAAACGCTTACTGGTCGAACCGCACATGGATATGGGCGGGGACGCGCATCATGATGCCGCGAATTTCCGGTGCCGGCTTGTCGGGGTCGAGCCGCAGATTGTGGAGATTGTCCAGCACCGCATCAAGGGCGCGGGTCATTTCGACACGGGCCAGATGCTGCCCGACACAGATGTGCGGCCCGCGCGCGAACGAGAAATGAGCCCGACGGTCACGGAAGATGTTGAATGCGTCGGGATCGGGGTAAAAAGCCGGATCACGGTTCGCCGCGCCTGCCGCCACGTCGACATAGGCACCGGCCGGAATATGCACGCCGCCCAGCGTCGTATCGTGAATAGCGACGCGAAGCTGCGTCAGGACAGGGCCGTCCCAGCGCAGCGCTTCTTCGATCGCGGCGGGAATCAGGCTCCGGTCCTTGCGGATCGCTTCGAGCTGGTCGGGATTCTGGAGCAGAGCCGCCAGCAGGATGCTGGTGCCGCGATAGGTCGTGTCACCGGCCGCATTCATCAACTGGCGAAGAAAGGATATCAGGACCAGTTCGGGCAAATATTCGCCATCCGCCTCCGTATTGGCCAGCAGGCTGACAAGGTCATCACCCGGATTGGCCCGGCGCTCGTCGATCAGGCCACGGAAATATTCGCCCAGCTTGACGCCGGCTTCAAGCGCCTGCGGCATGTGATTGAAGTCCGTCTGACCGATGGCGAGGCGCTGGAAAGTGTTGACGTCCGATTCCGGCAGGTTGAGCTGGTGATAGATCACCTCGAACGGATAACGATGGGTGAATTCGTCCACCAGGTCGGCTTCGCCACGCGGCAGGAAGTTCGCCATCAGCCCGTTGACGACCGGATCGACAATCGTGTCGCCCCATGTCCTGACATATTGCGGCAGGAAAATCTTCTGGAAGATCTTGCGCCAGCGACCATGTTCCGGGTTATCCATCGTGCTGATGCTGCCCATGCCGAAGGTGGCGCCGAGCGTCGGATGATATCCCGAATTGGAAAAACGGCTGGTGTCGATCAGAACCTCTTCCGACTCCTTGCTGCCCAGCACCGTGAATTTGGGCATATCGCCATAATAGCAATAATATCCCATAAGCTCGCGATAGGAGCCGGGCAGGACGGTGCCCTGGGCGCGCAATGCATGGATTTGGGGGTAGGGATCGAGATCGTTTCCGAAATTATCCTCATGAGACAGGAACGGGTTGTAACTGAGGTCGTCAAATTCCTGAATCTTGATTGCCGTTGCCATGAGTCGGGGATCCTCTTCCATGTAGTAATTGCTACATAGAAGAGGAAGCGCCCATGGTCAACCAAGAGCGTCCCGGTCTGGCGCCGGATCGAGCGCACGCCGGACCAGGCATTCAAGCAATGCGATAAGTTCCTCCTGCGGCGGCGCGCCTTCGGGAAACAGCCAGTCGCGCAACAGAACCGTCGAGGCCAGCATGCCGAACGCCAGCCGCAGGCCCATGCCGATGTCGAAGGGCGGTTGGATGCCGCGGTCAGTATATTTCCGTTCCTGTTCGGCCGTGGCAGCCCGAAAGAAGGCCAGCAGCCCGTCGAGGGATGGCGCCCCATCCTCTTCCGATGAAGTCCCCTTGGCTGAAAGCAGCGCCAGGAAAAGTGACCTGTTCTTGTCGAACAGATCATATACGGCCAGGAAGTTATAATGCTCCCCGATCTTCCTGTCCTGACCATTGGGATATTGTTTCAGGAAACCCTGCATCAGCCGATTGAAAGGCTGGGCCACGACTTCATCGAAAAGGATGGATTTATTGCCATAATACCGAAACAGCAGCGTTTCCGACACATCCGCCACCCGCGCGATCTCACGCGTTGTCGCGCCATGATAGCCACGCTCCGCAAAAAGTTGGCAGGCCGCGTCGCATATGCGCCCGGTGACATCCTCGCGCGTCCGGCGGCGGCGGCGACCGCCATCGGCCGATCCTGTTTCGGACGCCCTGCCGTCGGTTGTAGCCGTGCTCAAATCCACCCTTTCATTTTGCAACGACGCGATATCCGACATCAGGCCGGGACCGGCCCTTTGCCGCGACAATCCCGCCGGAACCGCGATCACCGGCTTGTGCCGTGCCTTGCCAACACAATCAAGCCGGCGCTCCATATATGCCGGCCGGACGGATCAACCCAGCATTGTGCTGAGCGCCGCCTCCGTTTCAGCCCAGATCGCGCCCATATCCGCTTGCTGTCGCGCCTTGGCACCATAGCTGTCGAGGACGGGGAAGCCCGCGACAATCTGTGGCACCTTGAAGATATGCTCGATCAGGTCGCAGAGCAGCAGGGTCGGCAGGACTATGCAATCCGCCTTGCTGATGGCCCCGCCCGCGACGAAGGGCGCGTCATCGACGAAGGCCTGCACCAGCCCAAGACCCTTGCGCAATTGCGCCAGTTCCGCCTCGACCATATCGGCGTTCCGCTTGGCCGGGTCCATCTGCCCGAACAGGCGCAACGTGGCCGGCACGACATAGAGTTCCGTGGTGCGGATGGCGTTGCGCATCTGTATGCGCTGGGCTTCGTCCGCCGGGATCAAGGATGGTTCGGGACGGATATCTTCCAGATAATCGATGATCGTCTCGGACTCGGCGATGACCAGCCCGCTCTCTGTCACCAGCGCGGGGATTTTGCCGATGGGGTTGATCGCCAGATATTCAGGTGAACGGGTGCCGCCGCCCGGCGGCGCTTCCTGCACATAGTCCAGCCCCTTGATGCGCAGCGCCAGCCGGACCCGCGCGGCAAAAGGCGA
The DNA here is from genome assembly GCF_030580935.1 of Sphingobium cyanobacteriorum. Taxonomy (GTDB): domain Bacteria; phylum Pseudomonadota; class Alphaproteobacteria; order Sphingomonadales; family Sphingomonadaceae; genus Sphingobium; species Sphingobium cyanobacteriorum. Next base: position 59,801 of record NZ_JAUQOM010000001.1, read on the forward strand.
ATGCGTTACGGCATAGAGTTTCATGGATAGTCCTTCGCTTGAACAGACGGCACAAGGCCGGGATGCAGCGTTGCGTGATGGGATGGTTCCGGCATCCGCAAGCTATGATCCACGCTTCAGATCATCGTGGGCCGGACAATCGCTTCCGTTCCGCCATCCACATAGAGGATCTGGCCCAGCAGATAGCGCCCCTGCAACGTTGCCAGGAAGGCGATCACTTCCGCCAGTTCCTCCGGCTTGCCATAGGGGCAGTCCGACAAGGCAATCGGTGTTGCCTTGTCCAGCATCGCACGGCCTTCCTCCGTATCGAAGAAGGGTTGGGTCATGGGCGTGAAGGTGCGACCGGGCGCAACGCCGTTGAGCAATATGCCCGACCCGGCCCAGTCATCCGATATCGCCGCGCGCCGCATCCAGCGCGCCAGGGCATGCTTGCTGGTGGCATAGCCGGTGGCTGTGTTGGGATTGACATGTTCGGCGTGCCGCATCGCCGCCGCCTCGTCCCCCAGCAGGCAGGCATCGACCAGTTCGGGGGCGTAGTCCGTCAGGGAGGCCGTGGAAGTGATGACGACCGCCCTGGGCGCCACCGACCGGAGAAGCAGTGGCCGCAGCCCTTCCAACGTCGCCACGGCGCCGAAAAAATTGACCGCCAGCAGCAACGGCGGATGGGCCGGCGCGGGAATCCCCGCCACCGCCACGACCCCGTCAATCCCGCCCGGTGCAAGTGCGGTAACGGCGTCGACCATGGCGGTACGACCGGCGGGCGTTGACAGGTCGGCGATGACATCCACGTCCCGAAGGTCGACGCCGATCACCTGATGGCCGGCCGCTTTCAAGGTTTCCGCCGTGGCACGGCCAATGCCGGATGCCGCGCCCGTGATTACGATGGTTTTCTGCATGTCAGTCCGCTGCTCCGATCATGGGGAGGTGCGATGCGCCACCAGGTGGGCATCGCCATGTTGATGAAGATGGCGCCATCATCGCCTGACCGGGCGCAGAACCAGAAGGCAGAGGCCGGTCGCCAGCAGCCCGCCCACCATGGCGTACACCGCAGGCGGACCGAAAGCCGCGCCCAGAGGCCCCGATGCCATGGGGAACAACGCCTGCGGCAGGTAGAGTGCGAGACTGACCGCGCCAGTCGCCGCGCCGCTGTTGCCGCTGGCCCCGATCGCCTCCATGGCCAGCGCATAGACGGCTGTACCACACGCGCCCAGTCCGGCGCCCATCATGCCCAGGCCGATCATCGCGACCGGCAACGTTCCGCCAACCGCGAGAATGGCGCACCCTGTCGCGGTGACGGCCATGCCCAGCAGCATCATCGCGGATGTCCCCAGGAATTTCTGGACAAAGCCGTAGGAACCGGACCCGACCAGCGAACCCATGGCCATGATGGCAAGGACGAAGCCTATCTTGCCCGGATCGGCCACGCCCATCGCGGCGAGGTAGAAGGGCGAATAGATGCTGCTGGACACCATCGCCCAGCCGACGAAAATCGCGGCGAGGAAAAGCTGCGGCGGCACGCCGGCCAGCAGCCCCGCACCGCGCGCCTGCGCGACAGGCGCGTCGGCCTTCACCCGGTTGCGCGGCAGGAACAGGGCAAGGCCGGCCGCAGGCAGGAGCAGCAGATGCACCAGAAATGCCAGACGCCAGCTTTCCGCCGCGAAGCTGCCGACAATCTGATAGGCGAAGATGGCGATCCCGCCCCCCAGAAACGCCGACAGCCCGTACATCATATGCCGTTGCCGCTCAGGCAGGCGGGCGATGCCCACCATGCCAGCGGTGAACGCTCCGGCGACCGCGAAGCCCAGCACCACGCGCAAAGCCAGGATCGCGACCAGTGAATTGCACAGGATCGGCGCAAGGCCCGCAGCCAGGAAAAGCGCCAGTGAAGCAAGATAGGCGCTTCTGACGCCATGGCGCGCGACCAGCCGGCCGGCAACCGGAGAGGACAAGGCAAAGACGGGCGCAGCGATCGTCCCGATCAACTGGATCAGCAGCCCGACATTGGGCGCTGTGGCAAAGTCAGCCTGTAGCGGCGGCAGCGCGGCGCCCAGCGTGAACAGGCCGACCGCGATGAACGTGCCCGCCAGCGCCAATGCGCCCTTCGCCGGGATAGCAAGGTTCGCCCAGTCATCGGACGGCATGGGTGGTGAATCGAGGGTGGCCGCGCCTGGCATTTTTCCATCTCTCCAAATTGTTCGCGCCTTCATGACCGCGCTGTTGCGAGCGGGGAGAGTAAGCAGGCATTGCATGGCCGCACAGGCGAAGCGGCAAAGGATTACATCCATGATGCATCCGCCCGCACGGATGGAACGACAGGCGTCCTGAGAGCCAGAAATATCGGGAGCAGCGGACAGATCAAGCCTGACCGGGCAGATATTATGTAGGAGATCACAGCCATCGGCAGTCCGGGGCCGGACAAATGCTCTTGCCAAATCCCTTCAACGCCTCTCAGAATTTGGGCATGGAAGAGTTTGATTATATCATCGTCGGCGCAGGGTCTGCCGGGTGCGTCCTGGCCGATCAGCTTTCGGCCGATCCGGCCTGCAATATCCTTCTGGTCGAGGAGGGAGGATCGGGCGACAGCTTCGTCGTCAACATGCCCAAAGGCTTTGGCAAGACCCTGACCGATCCTGCGACGGCGCATTTCTACCCCACGGCCAATGCCCGCGAAACCGGCGCGGGACGGGAAGTGTGGTTGCGCGGCAAGATGCTCGGCGGGTCGAGCGCCGTCAACGGCATGGTCTGGAACCGCGGCGTCGCGGCGGATTACGACCGGCTGGCCGAACTTGCCGGTGATCAATGGTCATGGCAGCATATGCTGCCCCTGTTCCTGTCCATCGAAAATCATGCCAGCGGCGCCAGCCCGGATCGCGGCGCCGGCGGCCCGATCGAGGTCAAGACCCATCCGGCCCCTTCACCGCTGCTGAAAGCCTGGCTGGAAGCCGGACATGCCATGGGGCTTGCGATCAAGGCCGATCATGCGGACCCGAAGCAGGAAGGCATCGGGCCATTGCAGTGGAATATCGACGCGAAGGGTCGCCGCGTTTCCGCCGCCAGGGGCTTTTTGAAGCGCGCGCGCCAGCGCCCCAATCTGAAGGTGGAAACCGGCGTCCGCACGGACCGCGTCGTCATCGAAAACCACCGCGCGGTTGGCATTGCCGGCGTCCGCAGCGACGGTGCCGCGGTCGCGTTTCGCTGTCGTGGCGAAGTCATCCTGTCGGCCGGGGCAATCGGATCGCCGCGCATTCTTCAACTGTCGGGGATCGGCGCTGCGGATGCGCTGCGGCGTGCGGGGATCGACGTGGCGCTCGACAGCCCGGATGTCGGCCACCACATGCGCGAACATATGCTGATCATGATGAACTGGCGGCTGAAACGGATGCGCGACAGCGTCAATAACCAGTTTTCCGGTGCGCGCCTGATCGCCAATGTCGCCAGGCACATGGTCGGTCGCAACAACACCATGAGCTACGGATCGTCCGAAGCTGCCGCCTTCGTCAGGGTTCTGCCCGAAAGCGAGCGGCCCGACACCCAGGTGATGTTTGCCCCCTATTCCATCGATGCAGGCCGGGGCATGGCGATGGAAACCGAGCCGGGGATGCAGATATTTTCCATGACATTGCGCCCGCGCAGCGAAGGGCATGTCCTTGTCACCAGCAGCGACCCGGCAGCGATGCTGCATATCGACCCCAACTTCTTCACCGACGACTATGACCGGCGCGCGGCGATCGGCCAGTTCCGTTATGTCCGCAAACTCATGGCGCAGGCGCCGATACAGCCCTTCATCGTGGGGGAGACGGACTTCACCGCCAAGGCGCAGAGTGACGAGGAAATCCTGGACCTGTTCCGTCGCTATGGCGGGGCCGGCTATCATGCCACGGCGACCGTGCGCATGGGCAAGGATAATAGCGCGCCGCTGGACGGACGCCTGAGGATGCGGGGCATTGACGGCCTGCGCGTGGTCGACTGCTCGGTTTTCCCTGAAATGATTGCAGGCAACACCAACGCGCCGACGATGGGCCTGGCCATGCGTGCCGCGCAACTGATCCACGAGGATCGCCGTTCGGGCAACGCCCAGGCAGCCTGAGCAGGTTCCATATCCCGCGCCAAAAGCGTCCGGGACATGGAACTCGCCCTGCGTTGGCAAAACCGCTTTAGAGCGGGATGATGTCAGATTGACCCACGCCGTCATTGCAAGCGCAGCGCGGCAATCCACTGGAGCGCGCATGGATTGCCTCGCTGCGCGCGCAATGACGAATCAACCCTGTGTGATCGGACACTAAGCCGCCTATCCCTGCCCTATGACATGCTGGTGGACATGCATTCCGCCATCGACCGGAATGATCTGGCCCGTGACATAGCGTGCGGCAGGAGAGGCAAGGAAGCAGGTTACTTCCGCTATATCCTCTGGCCCGCCCACGAAAGGCGTCAGATTCTGTTCGGCGAACCCGTCAATCTGTTCGGGGGTCAGCACCTGACGCAGCCCGTCGGTCAGGATCAGCCCAGGCGATACGGCGTTGCAGCGCACATTATGCTTTCCATAGGCGGTTGCGATATCCATCGTCAGGCTGTGAATTCCGATCTTCGACGCCGCATAAGCCGTCCGCACCGAATCCCCGCGGAAGGTGACGCCCGAACTGGTGTTGACGATCGAACCATAACCCGCCGCTATCATGTGCGGGATGACATGTTTACATGTCAGCATCGGTCCACGCAGATTGACGGCCATCGCCCTGTCCCACAGATCGACCGACATGGTGACGACATCGCGGTCATGCGCCTGAAAGGCAGGGCTGGTCCCGGCTGCATTGTTGACGAGGATGTTGATCTTGCCAAATTCGGCCACCGCCTTCGCGGCCAGCGCCTCGACCTGGGCCTCGATGGTGTGATCGACCGCGACCATGATCGCCTGCCCGCCGGCCTGCGCGATGTCGGCGGCACACTCCTGGAGTCCGCCGTCGACCGACAGGTCGCCCAGCACCAGCTTTGCCCCGCGTTCCGCCAGCATGAGCGCCGTGACGCGACCAATCCCGTTGGCCGCGCCCACGACCACGGCCACCATGCCTTCCAGAGATTTCATGTCCACATATCCATATATTCGCGTGACCGGGCCAGGCCTGCCGGGCACATGCCCCTTTAAAGCGACCCGCAAAGCCAAATCCTGGCAAGCAGGCCAGAGACTGCGTTGGAAATGAACCATGTTCAATCCACCCCTGACACAATCAGGTGAGTGATGACGAATTTTCAATTGTCGCATGATTTCACATGCATCGACGACTGCGCAACCCGTCATCGATCATGACCTTTTACGCAAACCCGCTTTGCATGAATTCATTGTTTCAGCCCGACAGGCAGTGCGTCATAGCGAAACCGGGCATGTATCCTGTTCGATATTGTTGCGAATATCACAAAGCTGTTTCATCGAAACATCAAAACGATAGCATATACCTGATCGATGGATGAGGGACCAAGCCCTGCTCGCAAACGCTTCGAAGATACGATAAATATTCGGCGTGATGTGACGCCGCCCTACGGCAATGCCATGTCGGCATGGAAATTATGATAAAAATCCAAATCCATTAATAATTGAAATGAATTTTCATAAAGAAATTTATGAAATTAATGATATTTTTTCGATAATAAAAATATTTATCAAGAGGGATGATCATGAAATCATGGATTTACTGCGGAACCGCAGTCCTTTCACTGATGGCTGCACCTGCGACTGCGCAGATATCGCCTGCAACGGCTCAAGTGGATACACAAGCGGACACAGTGCAGGATGCGGGCCTGAGCGACATCGTCGTCACCGCCACGCGCGCGAGCACCAGTGTCCAGCGCACAGCACTGACGATCCAGGTCCTGTCATCGGAATCCCTCCTCAAATCCGGCGTGAGTGACAGCGCGGCCTTGCAGAACAGCGTGCCCGGACTGACGTTCACCAGCGGCAATGTGGGCCAGACGCTGATCTACATGCGCGGCATCGGCACGAGCATTCTGGGCCTGGGCGCCGGGGCGAGCGTCGCCACCTATGTCGATGGCATCTATCTTTCCAATCAGCAGCAGGCGCTTCAGAAGTTCGGCAATATCGAGCGCGTAGAGGTTCTCAAAGGACCGCAAGCCACCTTGTTCGGTCGCAACGCCACCGGCGGGGCCATCAACATCATCACCAGGGAACCGGGCGACACGATGCGCCTGGACGCCGACGCATCCTATGGCAATTACGACGCTGTAACCCTGCGCGCGACTGCTTCAGGACCAGTGACGGACAATCTGGGCGCGCTCTTTTCGGTACTTTATGACGATCATGATGGCTATGCCAAGAATATCACGCTCGGCAATCGGCCCAATGCCGATCACACTATAGGTATTCGGGCGACACTTCAGTTCAAGCCGTCGCCCAACATTTCGCTGACATTGCGGGGGGATTATTCCTATCGCAAATTCAGCGACTATTACAAGGAATTGAATCCTGACTCGATCTTCTCCTTCTTCAATGACGGATCGGATTTCATCGCCGATCCATGGAAGATCCGAAACAATGTCGTAAACCGCGCCACCGCCCGCGACCGCGGCGTATCCTTCACGGTGAAAAGCGACCTGGGTATCGGCGACCTGACATCGGTGACAAGCTATCGTCAGTTCAATTCCGGCCCGACCATCAGCGATCTGGACAGCAATGACGGCCCCTATTGGCCCGCGCTCAACCTGGGCTCGGTTATACTGGGCGATCTGTTGCGGTCACGGCAATTCTATCACGAAACCTATGTCGCGACGGACCGCAGCAAATCCTTCTTCATGACTGTCGGCGCCAATTATCATCGCGAAAAAGCCAAGCAATTTGTGTATCGGCCGCTGGCCTTCACGGCGACGGTCGTGGGAGCCGGAACCGGGGATCAGACCTTCGACCGCGCGCTCGACAATGAAGCCTATAGCGCCTTCGTCGATGCTGGCGCCAACCTGTCCTCCGATCTCACCATAACGGCCGGCGTCCGCTATTCGGAGGAAAAGAAGGACTATAGCCAGTTCAACTATTTCACGACAAATATTCCCCTGGGCCTTCAGATTGGCCGGCGGACCGACAAGAGCTGGTCCCCCCGTGCGGGTATCGAATATCGGCCTTCGGGCGATCTGATGATCTATGCGTCCGCGACCAGCGGCTTCAAGTCCGGCGGTTTCGCGGAAAACAACCCTCTCAACACGTTCAAGCCCGAAAAAATCTGGTCCTATGAAGCAGGCCTGAAGAGCAGCTTCCTCGACAGAAGGGGGCGGTTTAACATCGCCTTCTTCTATGCCGACTATAAGGATCTTCAAATCCAGCAACTTGTCGGTGGCGGCCTCAGCTTCGTCCGGCGCATCGTCAATGCCGACAAGGCGACCATATATGGCGTGGATTTCGAAGCCAGCATCAAGCCGGTGGATCAATTGACGCTCACCTTCGGCGGCGAATATCTGAAAACCAAGATCGGGGACGCCCTGCTATGCGCGCCGACCCTGCCATGCACCGGCGCGACGGCCCCCTATAATGCGGGGGTTCTCAATCCCAAGGGCAATGTCCTGCCCAATGCGCCCAAATGGTCGCTGATCGGCAATGTCGATTATGACATTCCGCTGGCGAGCGGCACGATCAATCTGCACAGCGATCTATCCTATCGCAGCAGGGCGCTGTTCAACTATTTCGGTCAGGCCGAACTACCCAATGGCGCGCAATTGTCGCAACCAGCCTATGTCAACCTGAACGGCCAGATCCGTTACAAGGACGATAGCGGATGGTCGATCGCCCTGTTCGGGCAGAACCTGACCGATCGGCTGGTGCGGACATGGATGGATGTCCTTTCAAACTATTCGTCACCGCCCAGCCCGCTGATCAACCGGGGAACATTGACTGGCGCCCGCTTCGCACCGCCGCGGACCTATGGCGTGCGCGTGGGCGTGTCATTCTGAATGGCTGAGCCAGGCAGGCGGGCGGCGGGTACAGACACGCCGCCCGCCTGCAAGCGGACATGCACAGGGATGTTGCGCCACCGGACCTGCAATCCTAATCTGGATACGCCATTGGACCGTGAGAAAGGGCATCTTCATCCAGCCAATGCATCCGGTTCGATCGGTGCGCTCGCGCCCTGCCGACAGCGATCACGACATGCCGGGCCTGCCGGCATGACCCTCGTGCTTATCCTTTGCGGGCAGAGAGGCGTGACGAGTTGAACATGCAGGACAGAAGCGGGGCGTCGACATATCTTATCTATCCCGGCTGGTATGCCGTAGCGCTTGCTTTCCTGATCCAGTTGATTGCGAGCGGGCCGATCTATTATGGCTTCGGCGTGTTTGGCCAGGTCTTTGAACAGGAGTTCCAGGCGACCCGCACGTCCATCAACGTGATATTGACGCTTGTTACGCTGTTCAGTGGATTTGCGGGTGTCCCGATCGGATGGCTGCTACGCCGCTTTTCCGTAAGGTCGGTGCTTCTGGTCGGTGCCGCCGGCCAGATCACCGGACTGGTGATGGTGGCGCAGGCATCGTCATTCAGCCAGGTGCTGGTCGGCTATGGCGTCGTGGCTGGCATGGCGGACGCGCTGCTCAGCGTGCAGCTCACCAACATGCTGGTCGTCCACTGGTTCGAAAAGCGACGCGGGCTGGCCATGGGCATTGCGGTTACAAGCACATCCTTTGCCAGCGTCATCTATCCGCCCTTGCTGACCGGGCTGATCGATGCCCTGGGATGGCGCGCGACATTTCTGGTCGTGGCGGCCATGCTGGCCATGCTGATGCCCATCATCGCCTGGAAAGCGGGGTTGCCGGCCCAGATACCGCCGGTCGAACGGCTGCCCCGCACCGTGCCGGCGACCGGGCATCACGCCCCCCAGCCGCGTCAACCGTCCGTCTATCGCACCGCTGATTTCTGGATCGTCACTTTTGTGGTGGGGGCAATGTTCAGCGCCAATCTGGCGATCATTTCGGCGGTCATCCCCTATGCACGATCGCAGGGATTGTCGCCTTATGCCGCGGCTTCGCTGTTGTCGTTGCAGGGGGGCGTGGCGCTGCTGGCCAAGATCGGATTCGGCATGATCGCAGACCGGGCAAGGCTGAACCATGGTCTGGCCGCTGCGGGGGCATGCGGCGCGCTGTCGATGGTCCTGTGGCTTGTCGGCGGGAATATCTTTGTCCTTGCCGCCGCAGCCGTGACTTTCGGCCTTTGCCTGGGCGGGACGCTGCCCATGTTTGGCGTCATCCTGGCGCGGCGGTTCGGGCTGAACGACTATGCGATGTTGATCGGCGCGTCGCGGACGGCCATGGCCCCCATGATGCTCGGCGCGCCGCTGGTCGTCGGGTTCCTGTTCGACAGATGGGGCAGTTGGCGTCCTACCTTCGTTGCTCTGCTGCTGTTTTTGCTGATAGCCACGATTTTGAGCCTGGTCGCGCGTTTCACGCCACCGCCAGCCAATGAAGAATGAAACCGGGCCAGCGGGGCGGAAAGCAAGCGATCAGACAGACAGCCCAGCCGCAGCGACGCCGGCCAATGCGGCCTTTTCGTCATTGTCGCTGGTATCGCCCGTGACGCCGACCGCGCCGATGAGGTTGCCATTGGCATCGCGGATCAGCACGGCGCCTGCCGCCGGCACGATTCCGGCCGGGTTAAGGCCGGCCGCCGCAGTGATGAATGTCGGGCGCTCGATCGCAATCTCTCCGATCGCGCGCGACGACATGCCCAGCGCCAGCGCACCGGACGCCTTGGCTGTCGCGATCTGCGGGCGCAGGTTCGAGGAATTATCCTCACGCGCGAAAGCCACCATATGGCCGCCGGCATCAAGCACGACCACGCTGAGCGGCTTGAGGGCCAGGGCGCGGCCTTCCTTGAGCGCGGCAGCTACGATCGTCTGCGCCTGGTCGAGAGAGATGCGGGTCATGTCTTTTACTCCTGTGGAAGATGCTTGAGCGCCGCAGGCTTTGGCCCACCTGTCGCCCAATCGAGCAATTCGACGGTGTGCACCAGCGGCGTGCCGGTAAATCGCGCGATCTGGGTAGCGCAGCCAATGTTGCCGGTGGCGATCACGTCGGCGTCCAGCCTGTCGATATTGGCGGCCTTGCGCTGGCCAAGGGTATCGGCGATCTGTGCCTGCAAGATATTATATGTGCCTGCCGATCCGCAGCATAAATGGGCTTCGGCAGGGGTCCGCACGACATAGCCGGCCTGCGTCAGGAGGCGTTTGGGGGCGTCGACCACCTTCTGCCCATGCTGAAGCGAGCAGGCCGGATGATAGGCGACGGTCAGCCCCCTGGATTGAACGGGCGGCATGTCGATGCGGGCAAGATATTCCGATATGTCCATGGCCAGCGCACTGACCCGTGCGGCCTTTTGCGCATAGGCAGGATCGTTGCGGAGCAGGAAGCCATAGTCCTTGATCGTCGTACCGCAACCGGAAGCCGTCACGATGATGCCGTCCAGACCCTGCCCTTCGATCTCCGCAGTCCAGGCATCGACATTACGCCGCGCCGCGTCATGCGCGTCATTCTCGCGCCCCATATGATGGACCAACGCGCCACAGCAGCCCTCATCCGGGGCGAAGATGACATCATGCCCACAGCGGTTGAGCAGCCGCACGGCCGCTTCGCGAAACGCAGGGCGCAGCACTGGCTCAGCGCACCCTTGCAGCAGCGCCACACGGCCCCTGGCCTGGGCGATCCGCGTGGATTGCGCTGCGGCTGGCGAGCGGACATCGTCCGGCGCCAGTTCCAGCATGGCCGCCAGCGGCCGCAAACCATTGATCCGCCGCAGCAGGGGCAGGAAAGGCTTGCCCAGCGGCGCCAGGATCAACGCCCGGCGAAAGCGTTGCGGATAAGGCAGGATCGCCGCCAGCAGGCGCCGGAAGAACCGCTCGCTGCGCGGGCGCTCATAATGGTCGTGAATATAGGCGCGGGCGTGATCGACCAGATGCATGTAGTTCACGCCGGACGGGCAGGTCGTCATGCAGGACAGGCAGGACAGGCACCGATCGACATGCTTGACCATTTCGGCCGTGGGTGCCCGCTGATTTTCGAGCATGTCCTTCATCAGGTAGATGCGACCGCGCGGGGAGTCGAGTTCGTCGCCCAGCAGCACATAGGTCGGGCAGGTCGCAGTGCAGAAACCGCAATGCACGCATTTCCGGATCACCTCTTCGGAGGCACGCATGGCCGGATCCGCGAGCGCCTCAGGCGAAAAGCTGGTCTGCATCGGCATCCTCCCTGAAACGGCCGGTCACGAAGATGTCAGCCGGGTCGAACGCCCGGCGCACCCGTTGTTCGAGGGCGGCGACGCCGGGCTGACGCGGGTGGAATGCCGGAACGCTGGCCCGCATGTCCGCTGGCGCCTCTACCAGCCTGGCGTCCCCGCCAAGCCGTGCAGCTTCGTCCCGCACCGTTTCGTCCAGTCGATCAAGAGCGATCCAGATGCGCCCCCCGCCCCAGTCCATGGCCCAGTCGATCCCCAGCGGTCGCAACGCATCGATCAGACCAGCCGCGTGCCGTGGCGGCAGATGCACGTCCCAACGGACAGATCCGCGCAGGTCCGCCCCGGTCATGGCCCGCCGCCAAAGCGGTGCGGCGACTGCATCGGGCAGCAGCCGCAAGGCGCAATGGCCGGCGAGCAAGCCCGGCAGGACGGCGCAGCGCGCCTCGACCGACGGCGCGAAGCCTGCAACCCGCAACAGCATCTCTCCGCCCGGCACATAGGCCGCAGCCGATACATCCGCATTGCTGCCCAGCGCACAGGCCATGGCCGCATAGGCAGCGGGGAGTGACAAGCCCTCCGCCACCATCGTCACCGTCTGTCGGGGGCGCGGCAAAACCTTCAGTGTCAACTCGGTCATCGCGCCAAGCCGCCCCCAGGACCCTGCCATCAGCTTGGGCAGATCATAGCCGGTGACATTCTTGACGACCTTCGCCCCCGCCACGAACATTTCGCCGCGACCGGAAATGGCCGTGAGGCCGAGCAGGTGATCGCGCGCGCTGCCCGCTGTGACACGGCGTGATCCGGCGACACCCGCAGCCACCGTGCCGCCGATCGTGGCGCCCGGTTCGCCCCATGGTTCGAAGGCCAGCATCTGCCCTTCCGCCGCGACCAGGGCCTGCACATCGGCGAGAGGCGTGCCCGCACGGACCGTCAGCACCAGTTCGGCCGGGTCATAGTCGATCACCCCGGACAAGGCGCCAAGCGACATGATCCCGGCGTCCCGCGGTGCGCCAAAGCCGGCTTTCGTCCCGCCGCCCCGCAATTCCAGTCGGGTGCCGTTCGCTGCCGCATCGGCCACGATCTGGCGCAAGTCCTGCGCATCCCTGGGCATCAGCATCAGAATCGTTCCAGTTCGGGGAAGGGCAGCGCGCCATGATGCACATGCATCCGGCCAAGCTCCGCACAGCGATGCAGCGTCGGGAAAACCTTGCCGGGATTGAGCAGCAGGTCAGGATCAAAGGCGCATTTCACCCGCTGCTGTTGTTTCAGATCCTCGTCCGCGAACATGACAGGCATCAGGTCGCGCTTCTCGATCCCCACGCCATGCTCGCCGGTCAACACGCCGCCGACCTCGACGCACAAACGCAATATGTCGTTGCCAAATTCCTCGGCACGGTCGAGTTCGCCCGGCACATTGGCATCGTAGAGGATCAGCGGGTGCAGATTGCCGTCGCCCGCGTGGAATACATTGGCGACGCCAAGGCCATATTCCTGTGACAGCGCCTCCATCCGCCGCAGCACTTCGGGCAGCCGTCGGCGCGGAATGGTGCCATCCATGCAATAATAATCGGGCGAAATGCGGCCCACCGCCGGGAACGCGGCCTTGCGACCGGCCCAGAACGCCATGCGTTCAGCCTCATCGCGCGACACGCGGGTCGTGACCGCAGCATTCTGACCAGCGATGCGCGCAATCGCATCGATCAAATGATCGCACTCCGCCGCAGGGCCATCGACCTCCACGATCAGCAGCGCGCCGACATCGAGCGGATAGCCGACCTTCACGAAGGCTTCGGCAGCGTGGATCGCCGTGCGGTCCATCATTTCCATGCCGGCCGGAATGATCCCTTCCGCGATCACCTGCGCCACGCACGCGCCTGCGCTCTCCGGGTCGGGGAAGCCGACCAGGACGGCGCGGGCCGTTTCGGGCTTGGGCAGGATGCGCACGGTGACTTCGGTGACGACGCCCAGCAGCCCTTCGGACCCGACGATCACGCCCAGCAGATCAAGGCCCCCCGGATCGAGATGCCGCCCGCCCAGGCGAACCACCTGGCCGTCCATCAGCACAAGTTCGACGCCCAGCACATTGTTGGTGGTCAGGCCATATTTCAGGCAATGCACCCCACCGGAATTTTCCGCCACATTGCCGCCGATCGAACAGGCGATCTGGCTGGAGGGGTCGGGCGCGTAGTAGAAGCCACGCCCCTCCACCGCCTGCGTGATCGCCAGATTGGTGACGCCCGGCTGCACCACCGCGACACGATCCTCATAATCGATATCGATTATCCGCTTGAACTTGCCCATTCCCAGCAGCACCGCGTCGGCCAGCGGCAACGCCCCGCCCGACAGCGATGTGCCGGACCCGCGCGGCACCACCTTCACCCCTTCGGCATGGCACCAGCGGAGCACGGCGCAGACCTGCTCCACCGTTTCTGGCAGGACAACCAGCATCGGCGGCTGCCGGTAGGCGGTCAGGCCGTCCGACTCCCATGGCCGCAGCGCGTCGGGATCATCAATGACCCCTTCGCCCGGCACGATGGCGCGCATGGCCGCGATGATGCGGTCACGCTTGGCAAGCGTCTGCGCATCGGGCGCGGGCATGGCGATGGACATGGATCGGCTCCTGGGGTCGGGACAACAAAGGATCAGGCGGCGGCCTTCACCTTCTGGCGGAAGGCGTGCAGCAACGGTTCGGTATAGCCGTTGGGCTGCTGTACCCCTTCGAATATCAGCGCCCGCGCCGCCTGAAACGCAAGGCTGGCCTCGGGGTTGGGCGCCATCGGCCGATAGAGCGGATCGGCCGCATTTTGCGCGTCGACCTTGGCCGCCATGCGCAGCAGTGCAGCGTCCACCTGCTGCGGGGTGACGATGCCGTGCAACAGCCAGTTGGCGATGTGCTGGCTGGAAATGCGCAGCGTCGCCCGGTCTTCCATCAGGCCGACATCGTTAATGTCGGGCACCTTGGAACAGCCCACGCCCTGATCGACCCAGCGCACGACATAGCCCAGGATGCCCTGCGCATTATTGTCGATCTCCTCGCGCACGTCCTCTTCAGACCAGTTGTGGCCGGTCGCGACGGGTATCGTCAGCAATGCGTCGAGCGAAGCGATGCCTTCGGCGCGGCGTTCCTCCTGTCGGGCGAACACATCGACCCGGTGGTAATGCGTCGCGTGCAGCGTGGCGGCCGTGGGCGATGGCACCCAGGCGGTGTTGGCGCCGGTCCTGGGATGACCGATCTTCTGCGCCAGCATGTCGCCCATGCGATCAGGCATGGCCCACATGCCCTTGCCGATCTGAGACTTGCCCGAAAGGCCGCAGGCCAGCCCGATCTGGACGTTGCGATCCTCATAGGCCGCGATCCAGGCACTCGCCTTCATGTCGCCCTTGCGCAGCATCGGCCCCGCCTGCATCGATGTATGCATCTCGTCACCCGTGCGGTCCAGGAAGCCGGTGTTGATGAACATGATGCGGTCCTTCACCGCATGGATGCAGGCGGCGAGATTGGCGCTGGTGCGGCGCTCCTCATCCATCACCCCGATTTTGAGCGTATGCCGCGCGAGGCCCAGCATATCTTCAACCGCATCGAACAAGTCGTTGGCAAAGGCGCATTCTTCCGGCCCGTGCATCTTGGGCTTGACGATATAGACAGAGCCGGAACGGCTGTTGCGCAGTGCGCCCTTGCCATTCAGGTCGTGCAGCGCGATCAGGCTGGTGACGATCCCGTCCAGAATGCCTTCCGGCGCTTCGCCGCCACCCGGCAGCAGCACCGCCGGACTGGTCATCAGATGACCGACATTGCGCACCAGCAGCAGCGACCGACCGGGCAGGCTGAACGTGTCGCCATCGGGCGCGGTATAGCGGCGATCGGGGTTCAGGCGACGGGTCATCATCGCCCCGCCCTTCTCGAAACTATCCTCCAGATTGCCCTGCATCAGGCCGAGCCAGTTGGCATAGGCCGTCACCTTGTCCTCTGCATCGACGGCGGCGACCGAATCCTCGAAATCGCATATCGTGGTGATCGCCGCTTCCATCAGCACATCGGCGATGCCGGCCGGATCGCCCTGACCGATCGGATGCGCGCGATCGATGACGACTTCGACATGCAGGCCGTTATGCGCGAACAGCAGATTGTCGCCCGCGCGACCGACCAGTTGCGCCGGATTCCGTAACGCCAGTTCACCGCCGGTCCAGTCGGCCCATTTGCCATTGGCGAGCGGCACGGCATCGTCGAGAAAACCCTTGGCCCAGGCGATCACTTCGCCGCCGCGTGCGCTGTCATACCCCTTGCCCAGCGGTGCGCCGGGAATGGCGTCCGTGCCATAAAGCGCATCGTACAGGCTGCCCCAGCGTGCATTGGCGGCATTGAGCAGGAAGCGCGCGTTGAGCACCGGCACGACAAGCTGCGGACCCGCCGTGACCGCCAGTTCACGATCGACATTATCGGGCGCGACATGAAATGGCGCCGGTTCCGGCACCAGATAGCCTATGCCGGTGAGGAAGGACTGATAGGCCGCCATATCAAACGGCTGCCCGGCCCGCTCCTTGTGCCAGTCATCGATCTGCGCCTGCAACGCATCGCGCCGGTCGAGCAATGCCCGATTGCGCGGGGCGAAACGGGCGAAGATATCCGCTGCGCCCTTCCAGAACGCATCGGCGGCAATGCCCGTGCCAGGCAGCGCACGATCCTCCAGAAAGGTCGCGAGTTCGGTTGCAACCTTCAATCCTGCCCTGTCGGTATAGCCCGTCATTCCATGCGCTCCTTGTTTCGTTGCAGCGGTCATATCGCCTTCACGTCACCTGCGGTAGCAGGAAAGAATGCAACACACTTTATCCTGGAGATTAAGAATGCTACGCGATCGGCTGAACGGGCCTGCGTCATGCGGAGAAGCCATGCGGGCCGGATAGGAATAACGATCATGTTCGATCCCGATTATGACATCTTCCTCGATATCGCGTCCGGCGGCAGCATTTCGGCCGCAGCCCGCAAGCGGGGCGCATCGGTGCCCGGCATATCCAAGCGTCTGGCGCGGCTGGAACAGCGGATCGGCGTCAGGCTGGCACATCGCACCACCCGCAGGCTGTCGCTGACGGATGCCGGCAAGGATCTGGCCGATACGCTGCTGGCAATCCGCGCCAGCCTGAGCGCGGTCGAAGATCGTATGGCTGGCCGCAAATCGGGGATTTCGGGGCCATTGCGGCTTTCGGCACCGACATCCTTTGGCCGGACCCGCGTGCTTCCCTGCCTGCCGGGCTTTCTTGCGGACTATCCGGAACTGGACCTGACCGTCGATCTTTCGGATCAATATGTCGACATGCTCGACGGCACATATGACATTGCGGTGCGGATCGGCGCACGCATCGGCCACGGGCTGGTCGGCCATCGCCTGGCGACCAGCAGCCGGGTCCTGTGCGCCGCCCCCCAGTATCTGGCGCGGGCGGGGGCGCCCTCCTCGCTGCACGACCTGGCCGGACACCATCTGCTCGCCGCCGAAGGGCAACTGCCGTGGGAACTGGATGGCCCCGAAGGCACTGTCAGCTATACCGGCACAAGCCATATCCGCACCAATTCCAGCGAAGTGGTCCGCGAACTCACGATCGGCGGGTGCGGCATTTCCTTGAGGTCGCTCTGGGATGTTGCCGAGGAGCTGGAGCGCGGAACGCTGGCGCGTGTCCTGCCGCAATATCGGGGGTCGCAGGCCGTGGGCATATTCGCCGTCCATGGCCACGCATCCGATCCACCCGCCAAAATATCGGCCTTCATCGACCATCTGGCCGCATGTCTCAACCATGGCGCATAGGCCGTTCACGCTGTTGCGAGCGTGAACGGCTTCGCCCTGTTTTCTACCACTTGCGACGCATCTGGTTGCCGATCAAGCGCGCCCGCATCTGGCTTTCGCGTGCTTCCGCGGTGATCCGGGGCGAAATGGCATCAAGATGGGCGGCCACATCGGCCAGTTTCATTTTCGTGACCTGCGGCGTGGGCGTGGACGAACAACGATACCACCGACCGATCAGCATCCCATAGCCACTGCCTCCAGTATCGAGCCAGTTGTGGAAGCCGGGATCCTTGTGCGCCAATATGGCGCGGAACTTCCCGTCCGAATCCACTTTGGCCGTGTGGCCATTCAGGCTGCTGTGGCGATAGGGAATATCCACCTGGTTCCAAAGGCCGTCGATTGCCTGAACATTCCAATATGTGCGCGTTTCCGGCAATTCGCTTTCGATGACAAGCGCTTCGTCCGGGCCGATATCGAACACCATCTCAAAATAGGCCTGCGGCCAATCCTGGCCATTGCCCATATCCTGGAATGTATGGATGTGCATCCTGTTGATGAAACCGCCATCATGCGTACGCTTGATCTGCGCCAGCGCCACGCGGCTGACATCACAGGCATAGGCGAATACACGACGCAGTTTCACGTCGACTTCTTCCGGGGTCAGGCGGGCCTTGGGCTCCGTCATCCTGTCGAGCCGCTCGATCGCGACGCGCACATCCTGTTCATTCCCCCAGTCATAGGAGAATTGACGCAACATGATGAAGTCTGACTGGGGATCGAGGTGCAGCCAGTCCCCCTCATATCCGTCAGGCCGTTCTGCACTGAAAATGACCGAAAACCGGCCTTCATCATCGATCGTCAGATCATTGGCATCATAGTTGCCGAAGCCCTTGCCCAATTTCAGTCCGTCGGTGCCGAACATCTTGCATCCGGTGGCAAAGCCGACGACCGGCGCATTGCCGCGCTCGCCAGTTACGCGATAGGTTGCCGTCCCGTCGACGGCGGTAACATAGTAGATCGAGTCCGGGTTGGGCTGGAGTTGGAAGCCTGAATTGAGATAGGGGATGAACTCCGGGTAGCGGGGGTCGGTCATCATCAGCAGGAAATAGGCCTGCGACAGGTTCATCGCAAGCTGGCGATAAAGATCGGCGCGCAGTTGCTCGTCCACCGGCGCCGTCGCTTCGCCCAGTATATCGCCGGCCGGCTTCAGCAACTCCAGATATTCAGCCCAGCTTTTCATTGCACATCTCCTTTTATCCCGTTTCAGGCGGGGTCCCATTCCAGGTAGAAGCCACGAACCGTATTGATGAGGCCAGCCGCCATTTTCGGCGAGGTGCCCTCTGCAATGCGGCAATCGGGCATCTTGCCGATCCATTCCTCCAGAAAAATGCGAATCTCGCGCCGGGCAAGCCGCGCACCAAGGCAGGTGTGGGGACCGCTGCCGAAATTGAGGTGTCGCCGGTGGCTGCGGCGGGGATCGAAGCGCATCGGATCGGGATTGACCCTCTCATCAAGGCCGCTGAGGGGATATATCCCCAGCACCTGATCGCCTTCACGAATGGTCGCGCCGCACAATTGTGTATCGCATTTTGCCAGACGGGCGATGTTGCTGGTGCCGAACCGCCGCGTAATCTCATCGACCGCACCTTCATGTAGGTCAGGATTTTCGCGCAATTCCCGCTGGATTTTGGGATTGCGGGCGAAATGCACCATGGCGAAGCTGGTCGTGTTCATCACTGTTTCAAGCCCGCCGGTCACGACGAGTTGCACCACATTGTGCCGCTCGGTCGGGGTGAGATCGCGCCCCATCACCTGCGCGCTCACCAGCATGCTGACGAAATCGTCTCCGGGACGCGCTTGCCGGTCACGGATCAGATCGGCGATATAGGCATGGGTTTCCGCTGCCGCGGCCTCCATCGTATCCTGGCCGGGCACGTTCCTCTTGGCCAGGTCGAGCAGATATGGGGCATCCTCTTCCGACATGCCCAGCAGGTTGAGGAATGTCACGACCGGCATGATCCCGGCAAAATCCTGCACGAAATCGCACCGCCCCTGCGGACGCAAAGTGTCGATGATATCGACCGCCGCCGCGCGGGCGCGAACACCGGCCTTGCTCAACAAGGCCGGCGTGAATGCCTGCGAGACGAGCTTGCGAAAGGGACCATGTTCGGGCGCGTCCATTTGGCTGGGGCCGGTATGTGGAATAACCCCTTTCGGCACGAAGGGTTCAAGATTGGAAAAGCGTGCCGGATCCGTGGTCAGTTGCGCCATTTCCTGATAGCGCGTGACGACCCAGTGCCCCCCGTTCTGCGGGGTCCAGAAAATATCAGGATAGTCGTCCTGGATCGTTTTCCACAGGGCGTGGATGTCGTCGGAAAAACCATTGACCAGGCCGGGAAGATTATAGGGATTGAAATCCCTGACAAGCGCGTCGGAAACATGGTCCGGTTGTGTAGCGATATTGCTATGTAAATTCACGTCCACCCCTCTCTTCCGACCATCCGCACCGGATGTGCGACAGGACTTGTCGATGTTTCTTGAGACTTGCAGACCCTAAAGCCATTAGCACAGGCGGCCCATGCGGATCGGCGCCGGCACCGCCGAAATCAGCGCTGTGATTTGCGTTGCGCCGGTCGCGATACGTGTCAGAAAAGCTGGCCGGTGCCGGAATCCAGCAACCGACCACTTTTGCCAGCCGTTTCTGTTCAGCCCTGCCCGGCGGCGGCGCGGTGAATTTCCGCCGTCGTCGGATTGCGGCGCAGGGTAAGCCCACCGCTGACATGGAAGGTTTGCCCCGTCATGAAGCATTCGTCACCGGCCGCGAACAGGGTGGCGTTGGCCACATCCTCGACGCTAGTGATACGCCCCAGCGGATATTCGCGCGCGAACGCATCGATCACGGCCTGCGGGAAGGTGCCGTTCAAAATCGGCGTGTCCGTCAAGCCGGGCGCAATGATATTGGCGCGAATGCCATATTGGCCGAACTCGTTCGCCACGGCGCGGGTCATGTGGTTCAGTCCCGCCTTGGCACCCATATAGGCGGCGTGATTTTCGAACATGATGTCGGCGACCGTGGACGATATATTGACGATTGCACCGCCACCCGCGGCTTTGAGCGCTCCGATCGCCGCCTGCATGAACCAGATGCCGCCTTTGAAGATGATGGCGAGCATCTCGTCAATTTCCGTTTCGGTCATGTCCTCGAACGGACCATATTGCGGTGTCGCGGCGGCATTGACCGCAATATCCACGCGACCGAACTTTTCCTGTGTCTGCTGGAACAGAGAGAATACCGCATCCCGGCTGGAAACGTCGGCGGGAATGGACGTAGCGCCCGATTGTGCCGCAAATGCATCCAGTCCAGCCGCCGACCGGCCGGACACGACAACAGTGGCGCCTTCCTTGATGAAGCGGTTTGCGATCGCCTGCCCCATATTGGCTTCGCGCGTCGCCCCCATGACGATCGCGATTTTTCCTGCCAGACTACCCATAATCAACTCCTTCTCCTGAATTGCGAATATGTGCTGTTACAAATTGCAAGGGCGCCCCCTCTGTTGGGGACAATCATCGCATCGCCATGTTCGAATAGCTGGCAGCGCGCCCTATCGCTGACCGTAGCGGTCGACACCATCCCATGCATGGAGGCAGGGGATGACAAGACATTTCAGATTTTTGCTGCGATCACGCCTCTCAACCCGGCAGGTGCCTCATTGCACAATATCCAACATGAACGGCGAAACCGGCCAGTGCGGCAGCCCAAGCCGGGGCCGGCCGCGATCAATCCTTCCGCGTCAGCATGATTTACAATCGTCAACTGCGCCATCTCCGCCTCTTTTCCGGCACTGATCACCTGATGATGGCATGCACCAATCCGGGATCTGGACCAGCCGTTCGCTGCGCTGAAACACAGCCCATGGAAAGTGACTACTGCATAGCGATAACGACGTGCAGTGGTTTCGTGCCGGACGCCTTGATCTGGTGACGATTTTACGGATGGGATATTGAGGCTGGTCCCGGCCTGATGGACTGGTACGGGAACGAACAGCAGAAAGCAGCGCTACAGCGCGGATTTCAAGGCAAGGGTGGCACGGGGGGCGATCCGGGGCGATTAGGAACGTTGGTGGGCCCGGCAGGACTCGAACCCGCAACCTAGCCGTTATGAGCGGCCAGCTCTAACCATTGAGCTACAGGCCCCACCCCGAAGATGGGCTTCGATTAGGCGGCGTCACGCCGCTTTGCAAGCCTGACTTCGCACTGGCACGGCGGCCAGGAACTGATCGAGCGTAGCGGCCTGCACGCCGCGTCGCGCCAAATGGTCCAGCACCTTGTCCCACCATCCGTAAAAGGCCGTCCTGTCGCGTTCATCGCGCACATAGGGTGTGTGCCCCGGCTCCAGGGTCGGCGAATGGAAGCTGAAATTCAGTACCCGCACCCCTTCCTCCAGCAAGGCGTCGATCGCGGCGACCGCTTCATGCGCCGGCACGCCTTCGGGGGTCAGCGGCACGCGGCTCAACATACGCGCGCGCGCGAGCGCTCCGGCCAGCGGCCCCATGGCCTGGGCCGCGCGATACAGGCGTTCGCCCGCTCCCCGCAACAAGCCGGCAAAGGCGGTGGACAAAGGGAGTTCGATCAAAGACCGGCCCGGTCCAGCCCAATAGGGATTGAGAGGCATGCCCTGAAAGTCCGGTCCATGCTGATGACTATAATCGAAGCGGCTGCGCACCGAACTGTCGAGCCTGAAGCCCGTCATCTCCAGCAAACGCGCGCTGTTGGGGCCGACACCGTAACGGCCGGCGCGATAGGCGATCGGGCGCCGGCCGAATCGCGTGTCGATCCGCTGGCATAGCGCCTCCAGCTTGGCGCGCTCCACTTCCTCCGGCAAAAATCCGACATAGCTGTTGGCGGCGCTCACCGTTTCGACATGGGGCGGATTGACCCAGGGATGAAGATGCGCGCCGATGTCCGCCGTCCCGTCTTCGACCCATTGACGCATCATCGCAGCCGCATGCTCATCATCGATCACCGGATAATCGGTCACATAGACCGGCTTCATGCCGGCCGCAGCAAAATAGCCATGCCCCCGCGCCATGCCCGCCAGCGCGGTCACGCCATGGCCGGTGCGGCTGAATGGCGCATCCCAGTCAAACTCTTCCTCGGTATCGACGAACAGCATGAAACGTGCGCCAAAGGCAGGGTCGAGCGTGATCCTGTCCTCGGTCAGCGGTGGACTTAGCAAATTGCCATCATGGTAGGGCGCGGTCATGCCGCATCCCTATCTCGCAATAGTTGCGATAGGGTTTCCCGAAACGTCAGGCCCGCCCCATCAAGCCTGCCCCGCGACATCCGCCAGGACATTGACCGCCGGCACCGCCAGCAGCAATCGGCCCGGTTCAATGTCGAGCCCACCGCCGCAGGTGGCGGCAAGGCCGCGGATCAGACGCAGCGAAAAGCCCAGGCCCAGCAACGGCCCGTCCGTCCAGTCGCTATCTCCGTTATAGCCTGGATCGAGCAATTGATTTTCCTCCATGCCGGTCAGGCTGGAAGGGCGATCCACCGCCAGAACGACCCGGCCCGCGCCGCTATCAGGCTGTAACCAGCAGGCGCCAGTGATCGCTTCGCCCGCCGGGGCAACCGAAATCACGGTGCGCAACAGATGCTGGACCATGCGTTCGCCCTGTACCGGGTCGACCCTGACCTGTGGCAATCCGGGCGCGATGACGATGTTGATATCGGCCTGGCCCTGATCACGAAAGCGGGTGGCGACCTGCGTTACCAGCAATGCCGGATCGATCAGTTGCGGTGCGCTCGCCCCGTCGCCGCGCGACACCCGCGCGGCCAGGTCCAGATCATCGAAAGCGGCCAGCAAATGGCGCGCGTCGATCGCGATCTTGCCCGCCATATCACGATAGGCCATGCTCGCAGGGCCGAACAATTCCTGCTCGATAATCTCGGCAAAGCCCAAAATGGCGTTCAACGGCGTGCGCAGTTCATGCACCAGTTGCCGCAGGGAATCGGCTGACAGGCCGGCGATCGCCAGCGCCGCAGGCTGCGGCTGGCTGGCGACTTCATGCAGATAGGGCCGGCGCGCCTGGCCACGATAGCCCTGGAAACGCCCGGAACGCGGATCGAAAAAGGGAGTCGCCGACAAGCGCCATTCCCCCGTCATGGCCCCGCCGACGATAGTGAAACGCCCGTTCTGGAAGGCGCTGCGGCGTGCGAAGGCGCCGGCGACATGACCGTCCGGCCCGCTGCCCCCCGGCAACGCGACATCGGCCAGCGTCAGGCCGATCAGCGCCGCACGCGGGCCTTGATCGATCCACAGGATCACGCCCGCCGCGTCGGTTTCAAATGCGAATTCGCGCGGCGCGGCGATGCCGTCGTCGTCGGACAGCGGCGCGGGGCGTTCCGGGTCGATCGGCTTGCGGGTGCTGGTGAAACGCGCAATCCGGTCGACAAGATTGCGAATCTGGCCTTCGTCCCCGACCGAGGCGCGCAGCGGCGTCACCGGCTGCGATGCCGTCGCCTCGTCCGCCTGCCCTGGCAGGACTTCCTCTGGCAGGACTTCCATGTCCGCGGTCAGCAGCATGTCGCTATCACCGACCCTGTCTTGCCTGACCGTGGTGAGCACCAGATCATGCGCGCCGAACGCCTCCAGCCCTTTCCGGGTCGCGGGGCCTATATCCCGTCGCCCCCGCAACACGCCGCGCGCCGTGGGGTTCAGATGCGGGAGCAAATCCTTCCATGTCGCGTCAGGCAACTGCGCGCGGGCAATGGCCGCCGCCGCGATTGACGGACGATCATTGGCGAAAAAGCGCACCAGGCTGGGCGAGCGCAGGCGATTGCCCAGTTCAACCACCGTAGCGATTCGCTGGGTTTCCGTCAGTCGGGGGGCAAGCGTCGCCAGCTTGCCCAGCAGGGCCTGTCGCTCGCTTTGGTCCATCACCGCCCGGTCCGGTCGATCACGCTGCGCCAGAAGATCGACGCACTGCCGCCACAACGTCACCGCGCCCAGGCCAACGCGGTCGTCCGCCGCCAGCACCGTTTGCAAGAGATCGTCAAAACGCACGAAAAATCCCCATATCGCGCTTCGGCCCATGGCTGTGCCACCGCCCATGAACGCTGCTTGTTGCATCGATAGGCGTTTGGCGAAAAAAGGGAAAGACCCCGTTCGGGCGAACTAAAGCGATCGTCGCATAGTGGGACAATTGCAATGCCCTGAAATATTATTATGATGCGACCTGCAAACAGGACAGGAAATAATCGGAATAATGGCCGGCCCCAATATCGATGACATCGACCTGCAAATTCTGGGTGAATTGCAGCAGGACGGCAGGATGACCAATGTGGAACTGGCGCGCAAAGTGGGTCTGACAGCGCCGCCATGCCTGCGCCGCGTCCGTGCGCTGGAGGAAGCCGGCGCGATTACCTCTTATCATGCGGTCGTCGATCCGGGAATGCTGGGCTATACCATCACGGTATTCGCCATGGTCAGCCTCAAAAGCCAGGCCGAAGCCGATCTCAAGGCGTTTCAGGACCATGTTGCCGGGCTGCCCGAAGTGCGTGAATGCCACATGCTGAATGGCGAAATCGACTTCATCCTGAAGGTCGTGGCCAAGGACCTGCAAAGTTTTCAGCAATTCCTTACGTCAAAACTGACGCCAGCGCCCAATGTGGTGAGCGTCAAGACGTCGCTCACCATTCGCACATCGAAGAATTTGCCAGGCGTTCCACTGCCGGTCTGATCCGCGCCGACGCCGTGCCGGGGTGGTTCAGGCCGCCTTTCGGCTCTTATGTTCGACCCACACCGACCAGAAACCGGCAATCGCCGCCCAACGACCGTCAGCCTGGGCCAGTGCCGCCTGCGCATTGGCCAGATCGCCAGATCGCGCCAGCGCCACGCCCAGACGGGCATTGGCGCGATTGGCATCGATCCCGCCCTTGGTCAGCGCTGCCCGATATTGATCGGCCGCCTGCGGGAACTGCCCCAGCGAAAAATAGCTGTCGGCCAAAGCCAGTGCGTCCTTTCCGCTGCTGGCTGCCGCCGCCTTCTTGACCTGCGCTGGCAGCGACGCGATTTCCCTGGTCGCCTTGGGCGTCACCGACTTGAGCAATTGGCTGGTCACGCTCTGGGTCGGCGTCAGCTTGCCAGCAGCGCGCCCCGCTTCGATGATGGCCTTGGTCTCGGCATAATAGCCCGACTTTTCGGCGGCCTGGGCATAAGCCTGATAGTCGCGCTCGCTCGCCATCGCGCCATTGGCGGCCTGAAGGCGATACAGATCGAGCTGCAATTGCGGTTCGACATCGGCGGCGGCCTGATAATTGACCAGCGCCGAACGCCAGTCCTCCCTGCTTTCTTGCCGGTCCAGCCGTTCGCGGTAGAGCTGTCCCACCTCGGTCCAGTCCCCCGCCTGATAGGCCATGGCAATGGCGCGGTCGATCCAGGGCAGCGGCACCACCTTGCCAGCGGCCTTCTGCGCGGCGATCGCGGCCTGGACGAATGGACGCGCCTCCTTGGGCTTGTTGCGGCGCAAGGCTATGTCGGCGCGCAACATGGTCGCATCGACACCGTCATAGCCCAGCGTCCTCGCATAATCGAGCTGGGCGATGGCGTCGTCATAATTGCCGACCATGTAGGAGAGATAGGCCGCGACGTAGCGCAGTCGCGGGGCATCGGCGCGGGGAATCGCACTGGTCTTGAACAGGTCGGTCAACGCGACCCGCTGCGCCTGCACGTCGCGGCGCTGGACCGCCAACTGGAACCGCAGGCCGGCCGTGACATAGGCTTCAAAATCGTTCGTCGGGCTGAGCGCGCCGATCCGCGCGCTGGCGCCCGCGCTGTCCCGCATCCTGAGTGCCGCTTCCGCCGCCTGCGCATTGGCGCGGAAAGCATCCGCCATGACGATGGGCGGGCCGGCGACGACCGGCTTTTTTTTCGCCGCGACGGGCGACGCCGTCATCAGCGCCATCCATGCGGCCAGCGACAATCCGCGGACCCAGATATAATCGACGCGCTGGACCTTGGCCACGCTAGTCTCCCCCGGACAATCACTTATCATATGTCGAAAGCGCGCCGTCACGATCATCGCGACGGCGCGCTGCAATGGCGTCAGGCGGCCTTGGTGCCCAGATAGGCCAGCCAGAGGTCGGCGATCTGCTTGCGCGACCCTGCCTGCACCGACTGGAACGCGGACTTGGCTCCCGCCATGTCACCGCCGAGCAGCTTGGCGATGCCGAGGCGGGTGTTGATTTCGTCCGCGTCAACGCCGCCCTTCTGCTTGGCGAGATCGAACATCGCCGCAGCCTTGGCATAGTCACCATAGCCCAGATAGGCGTCGGCGGTTGCCGCCGCGATCTTGCCATTGGCGCCCTTGCGCGCATCGGCTTCCGCCGCGCCGAGCGTGCTCTTGTCCCCCGCGATCTTGGGCACGGCGGTCTGATACAGCTCAGCGCCCTGGGTCGCGTTCAGCACGCCCTTGGCCCGGCCGGCGTCGATGGCCGATTTGACTTCGCCATAGATGCCGGTCTTGGACGCCATTTCGGCATATTCGGTATAGTCGGCCGCAATGACCAGACCGCCCGAAACCGAGAGAAGGCGCAGTACGTCAAGATTTTCCCGGTTAGAGATATTGGGGTTCGAGCGCTGGAACAGGCGGACGAGCGTGCGCAGATTCTGGCCGCTGGGATCGGCCTGATAGGCCCATTTCGACCATTCGGTCACGTCGGGCAGCTTGGCCTGTTCGGCGCGACTGACGCCGATCTGATACCATTGGGCCGGCACCTGCTGTCCGGCCGCTTTCATGCCGTCCATCCCCGCCTTGAGCGCGGCCAGACCTTTCTGGGTATAGCCACGCGCAGGCTCGGCCGAAGTGTTGGTGGTTCCGGCCTTGCCGAAATAGGCCTGGGCGATCGTGGGGTTCACCGCTTCGGACTTGTAACCAGCCGCCAGCGCGGCTTCGCCCCGCTGGATCGCCAGGTCGTAATTCTTCGCCTGCACCGCCTGTTCGGCGGCGACGGCGTTGAACTGGCCGGCCTGTTCGGGCGGCGTCAGGCCGCTGTCGAGCATCTGGTTCAACGCTTCGGTCTGAAGCGCGCTGTCCTTGCTGGCGATGGAAGCGTTCAGCTTGATCGCGCCGATCTGATATTTGTCGTCATTCGACTTGGCCTTGCTGTCGGCATCGGCGAGCGCGGCCTTGGCTGCGGCAAAATCCTGCTTGTCGGAGGCGGCCTGCGCTGCTTGCAGCGCCTTGATCACGTCGGGCGAGACATTGAGCTTGGGACCGGCCTTCTTCTCTTCCTTCTTCGCGGCAAATGCCGGCGCGGAGATCGCGCCGCCAGTCATCGCCAAAGCCAGCGCAAGCGCCACCGGGGTAACAAAACGCATGATCCTCATCTCCTCTACGCCTGCGATCAGGCGACCTTTCAGGGTTTGCACGCCGAATAGGGGGCGGCGCGTGAACGGCCATTGAACAAGCCTATTCCGGCTGCTTTTGCAACAGTTAAGCGTCACCCTGGTTCCGCCTGCCCCGGCCCGCCGTCCAGCCGTCGCCGTCAGGCGCGCGCGAGCGCGCGAGGGGTGACAGATTTGTTTCGCTAGGCTAGTGCAACAGCGACAGTGACACCCATTCCAATAAGAGAATCGCTTTGACCGACGAGACTGCCCTCGCCGACCCTTCGGATATCAGCCCCATCTCCATCGTCGAGGAGATGAAGACCAGCTATCTCGATTATGCCATGTCGGTTATCGTCGCCCGCGCCCTGCCGGACGTGCGTGACGGTTTGAAGCCGGTGCATCGCCGCATTCTCTTTTCCGCCCAGGAATCGGGCTTCGTCTATAACCGCCCCTATCGCAAGTCGGCACGCCTCGTCGGTGAGGTGATGGGTAAATATCACCCCCATGGCGACAGTTCGATCTACGACGCCTTGGCGCGGATGACGCAGGACTGGTCGATGCGCGTGCCGCTGATCGACGGGCAGGGCAATTTCGGGTCGATGGACCCCGATCCGCCAGCCGCGATGCGCTATACCGAAGCGCGTCTGGCGAAGGTGGCGACCGCGCTGCTGGACGATCTCGACAAGGATACGGTCGATTTCACGCCCAACTATGATGCGTCGGAAAGCGAGCCGCAGGTCTTGCCCGCCCGCTTCCCGAACCTGCTGGTCAATGGCGCGGGCGGCATCGCGGTCGGCATGGCGACCAACATCCCGCCGCACAATCTGGGCGAAGTGCTGCGCGCCTGCCTTGCCTATATCGACAATCCCGGCATCACGACCGACGAGCTGATCCAGATCGTCCCCGGTCCAGATTTCCCGACTGCGCCACTGATCCTGGGCCAGTCGGGCGCGCGCAGCGCCTATCATACCGGGCGCGGTTCCATCATGATGCGCTCGCGCCATGTGGTCGAGGAAGGGCGCGGGGATCGCCAGTCGATTGTCCTGACCGCCATCCCCTATCAGGTCGGCAAGAACGGCCTGGTGGAAAAGATCGCCGAAGCCGCCAAGGACAAGCGGATCGAAGGCATCAGCGACATTCGCGACGAATCGAGCCGCGAAGGCGTGCGGATCGTCATGGACCTGAAGCGCGATGCGACACCCGAAGTCGTGCTGAACCAGTTGTGGCGCAATACCCCGGCGCAATCGAGCTTCCCGGCCAATATGCTGGCGATCCGTGGCGGCCGCCCGGAATTGCTGGGCCTGCGCGACATTATCGAGGCGTTCGTCAAGTTCCGCGAAGAAGTGATCACCCGCCGCACGAAGTTCGAGCTGAACAAGGCGCGCGACCGGGCGCATATCTTGCTGGGTCTGGTCGTCGCGGTCAGCAATCTGGATGAGATGGTCAGGATCATTCGCGGATCGTCCAGCCCGGCCGAGGCGCGCGAAAAGCTGCTGACCCGCGAATGGCCGATCGGCGAGATCGCGCCCTATCTGCGCCTGGTCGAGGCGATCGAAACCGACATTCATGGCGACGTTTACAAGCTGAGCGATATTCAGGTCCGCGCGATCCTGGACCTGCGGCTGCATCGCCTGACGGCGCTGGGCCGGGACGAGATCGGCAAGGAACTGGCCGAACTGGCCGAAGCGATCGCCGAATATCTGGCCATATTGGGCGACCGGGTGAAGCTCTATGCGGTGATGCGCGAAGAGTTCGAGGCGATCGAAAAGGAATTTGCGACCCCGCGCCTGTCCGAAATCACCGCCGCCGCAGACGGGATCGAGGACGAGGATCTGATCGAGCGCGAGGAGATGGTCGTCACCGTCACGGTGCAGGGCTATATCAAGCGCACCCCGCTCGAAAGTTTCCGGGCGCAGGCGCGCGGGGGCAAGGGCCGGTCGGGCATGGCGACCAAGGATGAGGATGCCGTCACCGAATTGTTCGTGACGTCGACCCATACGCCGGTGCTGTTCTTCTCGACCGCTGGCAAGGTCTATCGCATGAAAGTCTGGCGCCTGCCCGAAGGCGGGCCGGCGACGCGCGGGCGGCCGATGGTCAACCTGCTGCCGCTGGGGCCGGGCGAAACGATCCAGACCGTGCTGCCGCTGCCGGAGGATGAGGAAAGCTGGAAAGACCTGCACGTCATGTTCGCGACCGCGACCGGCACGGTGCGGCGCAACAGCATGGACGCCTTCGCCAATGTGCCGAGCAACGGCAAGCTGGCGATGCGGTTCGATGAAGGCAGCGAGGACCGGCTGATCGGCGTGGCGTTGCTGACCGAGGATGACGACGTGCTGCTCGCCACCCGGCAGGGCAAGGCGATCCGCTTTGCCGCGACCGATGTGCGCGAATTCCAGAGCCGCACCGCGACCGGCGTGCGCGGGATGACGCTGAAAGAGGATGACGAGGTCATCTCTCTCTCCATCCTGCACAGGTCCGGCGCCAATCAGGAGCAGCGCGAGGAATATCTGCGCTTTGCCCCGTGGAAGCCGGAAAAGGATGGCGAGATGGGCGACCAGGCGATGTTCACCCACATGAAGAATCATGAGCAGTTCATCCTGACCGTCTGCGCCAATGGCTATGGCAAGCTGTCGTCGGCCTATGATTATCGCCGGACGGGGCGCGGTGGCCAGGGCATCACCAATATCGACAATATCGCCCGCAACGGAGAGGTCGTGGCCAGCTTTTCCGCCACGCAGGCCGATCAGTTGATGCTTGTCACCGATCAGGCGAAACTGATCCGCATGGGCCTCGACAGCCTGCGCGTCATCGGCCGCAATTCGGCGGGCGTGCGCCTGTTCAACGTCGCGGATGACGAGCATGTGGTCAGCGCCGCGAAGATCGAGGAAAGCGATGCGGACAACGACACGGACACCAACGAAGCGTGAGCGACCTGTTCGCCTACAAGGTGCTGACGGCGGCGCAATATGACCAGTTCAGGGCCGATGGGGTGTTCAAGGGCGCGCCTGTCGACCTGACCGACGGCTATATCCACATGTCCACCCGGCAGCAGGCGGCCGAGACGGTGGCGAAGCATTTCGCGGGACAGGATCGGCTGGTGATGCTGATGATCGACCTCGCGCCGTTCGGGGACGCGATCAAATGGGAGGAGTCGCGCGGCGGGGCACTCTTCCCGCATCTCTATGGCGACCTGCCGATCAGCGCGGTGGCGGGCAAGGTGGTGCTGCGCATCGGCGATGACGGGCAACATCTCTTCCCTGCCGGCTTCTGATGTCACATCATCCGTCTGTGCGCCGCATCCCCACGACCCGGCCGCGCCGGACATGATAGACCCAGCCGCCCCAGTTGATACGGCTGGACATGGCGGCCGCGACCTGCACCACCAGATGCGCCCATGTCACGGCGAAGGGCGCCACCATGTCGCAGACCAGTGATCGCCGCGCCTTCCTCGCCTGATCCGGTTCCAGCACCGCGCCGATGATCGCCCGCCGGACCAGCCCCCTTCCCCAGGCCGCGCCATAGCCGATCGCGACCGCCAGCCAGCCGCCGCAGAACAACGCCCACCCCCAGGCAAGCGACTGGATCGCGACCACGCCGGTCGCGAGCGCCCACATGCCGGCGCTGTTGGTGACGATATGGCGATATTGGCGCACGCCAAAGCCGAGCAGGCCGGTTGCCTTGCCCTTCAGCGGACTGGCCACCAGCAGGTCGCGGACCGGCCGCAGCCGCAGCTTTGCGCGCCATCCCGCCAGCCCGATCGCCATGTCGTCGGACAGGCGGCCCGCCAGCACCGCGTCCAGATCGAGCCGGTCCGCCACGTCGCGGGTCAGCGCCATGGCGCCGCCCCAGGGCATGGTCGCGCTGGCGAAGCGCGGCAGGGTCGCCAGTTGCATCTCGACCGCCCCGACCAGCGCAGCCATGACGCCACGTTCCGGCAAGAGCAGCCGATAGCCGGTAACAATGTCAGCCTTGCCCCGCACCAGCGGAAAGAGCAGCCGTCCGACGAGCCGCACGGGCGGTTCGATATCGGCGTCGATGAAGATCAGGAAGCGATCCTCCGGCCGCAAGGTGCGCAGCGCCGCGCGCAGCTTGTGGACTTTCTGCCCTTCATTCACCGATATGCCAGCCGCGACGACCTGCACCCAGTCGCGATCCTGCGCCGCCAGCGCATCGGCCGCCGGACACTGGCCCGATGTCGCGATCAACAGGCGGAAGGGCGCGCCTTGCGCCTTCAACCGGGCGATCAAGTCCGATCCGCCGTCCCAATCGTCGCGCACGCTCAGGATCACGACCACGCCGTCCGGCATCTCTGTCTTTCGGTCGCGTGGCAAATGGTGCCAATAGTTCGTGACGCCAATCAGCGTCAGCGCCTGAAGAACGACCCAAAGCCATATCATCGTGTCACCGCGCCCCTTTACCGTCCCGATTGCTGCTGTATGACGCTTGGGCGATGCTCTCCAACCCCTTTCTCTTCTTCCTCATGCGCCTGCTCCCCGCACGAATCGCCTCCTGGCTGGGTGGCTGGCTGTCGGCGCATGTCGCCCGGCCGCGCATGAAGCTGCGCGATGCCCGCGCCCGCGCCAACCTCGCCCTGCTCCGTCCCGACATGGCGGAGGCGGAGCGCGAGGCGATGCTGACCCGGCGATGGGTCAATATCGGCCGGACCATGGGCGAACTCGCCAATATCGACCGGCTGGTGAACGACGCCCATGTGCGCGTGATCGACCGGGCCGGATATCAGGCGGTGCTGGACGGCCCCGGACCGATGATCGCCTTCACATGCCATCTGGGCAACTGGGACTTGCTGGCGGCCCATATCAAATGGTCGACCGACCGGCCGGGCCTGGGCGTCTATGAGGACCCGCATGATCCCAGGATCGCCGCCCAGCTCAAGAAAGCGCGCTCCAGCTATATGGGCGAGGCGATCGGCGGCGAGGGCGCGGCGCGGGGCGTGCTCAAGCATCTGACCCAGAAGGATCGCGCCACCCTGTATATCCTGGCGGACGAACGGCGTGACCGGCAGGTCTGGTTCCCGACTTTCGGGCGGCCGATCGAACCGTCCGGCAACCTGTCCATCGCGCTGCGGCTGGCGCGCAAGGTGGGCGCGAAATTCCTGCCCTTCTACCTCGTCCGCACCAGCGGCCCCTGTTTCGAATTGCACTGGCACGCGCCGCTCGATCCCAGGACGATGAGCGATGCCGAAATCGTCGCCGCGCTCGACCATTTTCTGGGCGACGCCTGCATCGCCCATGCCGACCAGTGGCTGGGGCTGCACGACATGGACCTGACTGCCCCCTCAGCCATGTGACTTGAAGGATCATCCCGGCTAAAGCCCGCCCATGTCCCGACTCGCGATCAAGATTTGCGGCCTGTCGACGCCCGAAACGCTGGGGGCCGCCGTGCGCGCGGGCGTCAGCCATGTCGGCTTCGTCCATTTCCCCAAAAGCCCGCGCCATGTCGAGCCGGACCAGATCAGGGCGCTCGCCGCCGCAATCCCTGCCCATGTCAAGCGGGTCGCCGTGGTGGTCGATGCCGATGATGCGCAACTGGCGCGGCTCGTCGAGACCGGCGCACTGACCGCGATACAATTGCATGGCAAGGAAAGCCCGGCCCGCGCCGCCGCCATTCGCCAGCGTTTCGGCCTGCCGGTGTGGAAGGCGATTGCGGTCAAGACCCGCGCCGACATCGACGCCGCTGACGCCTATGCCGGCGCGGTCGACCGGCTGCTGTTCGACGCCAAGACGCCCGACGGTGCGGCGCTGCCGGGTGGCATGGGCCTGCGCTTCGACTGGACGCTGCTGCGCGGCCTGGCCATCGCGACGCCATGGGGCCTGTCCGGCGGCCTTTCGATCGACAATGTGGCGGAGGCGATCCGCATCAGCGGCGCGCGCCTGATCGACATTTCTTCCGGTGTCGAAAGCGCGCCGGGCATCAAGAGTGTGGACAAGATCATGGCCTTCTGCAAAGCGGTGCAGCCATGTTGACGCTGAACGCCCCCGCCGTGCGCATCGAAGGACGATGGCGCTGATCGCTTCCCTACGCCAAGCGAACGCCCTATCTGTCCCGGAAAGACCGACATCATGACCGACACCATATCCTTGCCCAACAGCCTGCGATCGCAGCCCGACGCCAACGGCCATTTCGGCGCGTTCGGCGGCCGTTATGTCGCCGAAACGCTGATGCCGCTCATCATCGAACTGGAGCGGGTCTATAAGGAAGCCAAGGCCGATCCCGCATTCGACGCGGAATTTGCCGAACTGCTGCGCAGCTATGTGGGCCGGCCCAACCCGCTTTATTATGCCGGACGGCTGACCGAAGCGCTGCGCGCCAAGGCCGCGCCGGGCAAGGGAGCCAAGATTTACCTGAAGCGCGAAGAGCTGAACCATACCGGCGCGCACAAGATCAACAATTGCATCGGCCAGGCGCTGCTCGCCCGGCGCATGGGCAAGAAGAAGGTCATCGCCGAAACCGGCGCGGGCCAGCATGGCGTCGCCACCGCGACCGTCGCCGCCCTGTTCGGCATGGAATGCAAGATCTTCATGGGCGCCAAGGATGTGGAGCGGCAGAAGCCCAACGTATTCCGCATGAAGCTGTTGGGGGCGGAAGTGATCCCCGTCCATTCCGGGTCCGCGACGCTCAAGGATTCGATGAACGACGCGCTGCGCTACTGGGTGTCGAACGTGCATGACACATTCTACATCATCGGCACGGCGGCCGGCCCGCACCCCTATCCCGAACTGGTGCGCGATTTCCAGTCGATCATCGGCAAGGAAACCCGCGCCCAGATGCTGGAGGCCGAAGGCCGCCTGCCCGACATGCTGATCGCGCCGGTGGGTGGCGGCTCCAATGCCATCGGCCTGTTCCATCCCTTCCTGGACGACCCGGAAGTCGCGATGATCGGCGTGGAAGCGGCGGGCGAAGGGCTGGACAAGAAACATGCCGCGTCGCTGGCCGGTGGCGCATCGGGCATATTGCACGGCAACCGCACCTACCTGCTCCAGGACGAGGACGGCCAGATCACCGAGGCGCACAGCATTTCGGCGGGCCTCGATTATCCCGGCATCGGCCCGGAGCATAGCTGGCTGCATGAGATCGGCCGCGTGAAATATATGCCGATCAAGGATGAAGAGGCGCTGGAGAGTTTCCAGACACTCAGCAAGCTGGAAGGCATCATCCCCGCGCTGGAATCCGCCCATGCGGTGGCGGCGGCCGAACAGATCGCGCCGACGCTGGACGCGGACAAGATCATCGTCATCAATCTGTCGGGCCGGGGGGACAAGGACATCTTCACGGTCGCCGACGCGCTGGGAGCGGAGATGTGAGCATGGATCGTCTGGCCTCCCGCTTCGCCGCCTGCAAGGCGCAGGGGCGTGCCGCGCTCATCACCTTCGTGACCGGCGGCGATCCCGACGTGGCCGCGACGCCCGCCATCCTCGACGCGCTGGTGGCGGGCGGAGCGGACATTATCGAACTGGGGATGCCCTTCACCGATCCGATGGCC
This sequence comes from Sphingobium cyanobacteriorum, assembly GCF_030580935.1. Taxonomy (GTDB): domain Bacteria; phylum Pseudomonadota; class Alphaproteobacteria; order Sphingomonadales; family Sphingomonadaceae; genus Sphingobium; species Sphingobium cyanobacteriorum. The sequence goes on from NZ_JAUQOM010000001.1 coordinate 94,675, forward strand.
GATGGCCCGGCGATCGAACTGGCGAACCTGCGCAGCCTGGGGTCCGGCACCAAGACGACGCATATCTTTGCCATCGCCACCGATTTCCGCGCGCGCCATCCCGACACGCCGCTGATCCTGATGGGCTATGCCAATCCCATGCTGGTGCGCGGGTCCGGCTGGTTCGCGGACCAGTGCAAGGCGGCGGGCGTCGATGGCGTGATCTGCGTCGACATTCCGCCGGAGGAAGATGGCGAACTCGGCCCCACGCTGCGCGCGGCCGGCGTCCACCTCGTCCGCCTCGCCACACCGACCACCGATGCGGCGCGCCTGCCCGCCGTGCTGAATGGCGCGAGCGGCTTTCTCTATCATGTCTCGGTCGCGGGCATCACCGGCAAGCAGCAGGCGGCGCAGGCGTCGATCGAACTGGCGGTCGAAAAACTCAAGGCCGCCACCGACCTGCCGATCGCGGTTGGATTCGGCGTCCGCACCCCCGAACAGGCCGCCGCCATCGGTCGCATCGCGGACGGCGTGGTCGTGGGTTCGGCCATCGTCGATATCGTTGGATCGCATGGAGACGCCGCCGCGCCCTTCGTCCAGCACTTCGTCGCGTCGCTCAGCGGCGCCCTTCTTCCCCGGACCCAGGAGACGGCCGCATGAGCTGGATCAACCGCGTTCGCAACGCCCTGCCCTTCACCAAGAAGGAAACCACAGCAGAGACGCTCTGGCATAAATGCCCGTCCTGCAAGGAAATGGTCTTTATCAAGGAATGGGAAGAGAATCTGTCCGTCTGCCCGCGCTGCGACCATCATGGCCGGATCGGACCGATGGATCGGTTCGAGCAGATACTGGACGCTGGCTTCATCCTGCTGCCGACGCCGCATGTGGCCGAAGATCCGCTGAAATTCCGCGACTCCAAACGCTATCCCGACCGGATCAAGGCCGCCCGCGCCGCGACCGGCGATCAGGACGCGCTGATCAACGCGCGCGGCGCGATCGACGATGTGCCGCTGGTGATGGGCGTGCAGAATTTCGCCTTCATGGGCGGATCGATGGGCATGGGCGTGGGCGCGGCCTTCATCCAGGGCGTCAATGACGCGATCGCGCATAAATGCCCCTATGTCATCTTCACGGCGGCGGGCGGCGCGCGGATGCAGGAAGGCATATTGTCGCTGATGCAGATGCCGCGCTCCACCGTGGCGATCCAGAAGCTGCACGCGGCGGGCCTGCCCTATATCGTCGTGCTGACCGATCCGACCACCGGCGGCGTCACCGCCAGCTATGCGATGCTGGGCGACATCCAGATTGCGGAACCCAATGCGCTGATCGGCTTTGCCGGCCAGCGGGTGATCGAAAGCACGATCCGCGAAAAGCTGCCCGAAGGATTCCAGCGGGCCGAATATCTGCTGGATCACGGCATGCTCGACATGGTGGTGCATCGCAGTGCATTGCGCGACACGCTGGCGCGGGTGATCGGCTATCTGACACCGCGCGCTGCGGCCTGATCGCAATATAGCAGCGCGGCAGGGGGAATAAGCGCGCATGGCCGACCACGCCGTTTCGGACGACCGCCAGGTGCAGGCGCAACTGGACCGGCTCTGGTCGCTGTCGCCGGGCGCGGACGTGCTGGGGCTGGAGCGGATCAGCCGGCTGCTGGAACGGCTGGGCGATCCGCACCGTGCCCTTCCGCCGATATTCCATGTCGCCGGCACCAATGGCAAGGGATCGACCTGCGCCTTCCTGCGCGCCGGACTGGAGGCGGACGGCAAGACCGTGCATGTCTTTACCTCCCCCCATCTGGTCCGTTTCAACGAGCGTATCCGCGTGTCGGGCCAGTTGATCGAGGACGCGCCGTTGGCGCGCTATCTGGAGCGCGTGCTCGATATTGCCGAAGGCGTGAACGCCAGTTTCTTCGAGGTCACGACCGCCGCGGCCTTCCTGGCCTTTGCGGAGCATCAGGCGGATGCCTGCATCATCGAAGTCGGGCTTGGCGGGCGGCTCGACGCGACCAATGTGCTGGTCGACCCGGCGGTGTGCGGCATCGCCCAGCTCGGCATCGATCATCAGGCGTTCCTGGGCGACACGCTGGACAGGATCGCCGCCGAAAAGGCCGGCATCGCCAAGCCCGGCGCGGCCCTGGTGACGCAGCGCTATCCCGATGCGCTGCACCCGATCATGCAGGAAGCCGCCGACCGGGCGGGCACCATATGGATCGGCCAGGGCGAGGGATGGGACGCGGCCGCCTATCGCGACCGGCTCCATTATCGCGACGCTCACGGCCGGCTCGACACGCCGCTGCCGCGGCTGGCCGGGGCGCATCAGGTGCAGAATGCCGCGCTCGCCTTCGCCATGCTGCGCCATCAAGGCGCGGTGCCGCTGTCAGAGGCGGCGCTCAAGGCCGCGCCGCTCTGGGCGCATTGGCCCGCCCGGCTCCAGCGGCTGGAGCAGGGGCCGCTGCTGGCCTCCCTGCCCGATGGCGCGACCGCCTGGCTCGATGGCGGGCATAATGCCGGGGCCGGTGAGGCGATCGGCGCCTATTTCACCGTCGACCGGCTGGAAGGGCAGAAACTGCATCTTGTCATCGGCATGCTGGCGAACAAGGAAGTGGATGCCTTCCTGGCGCCGTTCGCGGGCAAGATCGCGCATATCCATGCGCTGCCAGTGCCGGGCCATGACCACCACCCGCCCGAACGCTTCGCCGCCATCGCCGCGCAGTGGGGCACAGGCTGCACCGCCCATGCCGGACCGGAAGAGGCGATCCGCGCCGTGGCGGTGGCCGCCGGTGATGCCCCGCCCAAGCTGCTGATCGGCGGATCGCTCTATCTGGCGGGCGAGGTTTTGCGATTGAACGGACAATTGCCGGACTGAAATAACTTGCGAATGACTCGCAATAGCGTAATCTGCCTTCATTCGGATGCAGCAGAAGGCGCGATTCTATGGCTTATGGAGAGACTTCCCCCCTTGACCTGCCCCGTCCCATTCCGGGCGGCTATGGCAATCGCCTGTTCCTGTTCGTGATGCGCCGCATGGCGGCCGCAGGGGTCAATGACGCCCATGCCGCCAATGCGATGCTGGGTGCGTTCGGACGCAGCTATCGCCGGCCGCTGGTGCTGATGCGGGCGATGATGCTGGAACTGGCGCGGGTGTCGAGCCGCAAGATTCTGGTCGCGCCCTGCTGCTGCGCGCGCATGACCGCCGACGAGGCGAGGATGATGGCGGCGGCCGGCGAGGCGCTGCGCGATCCCGATATTTCCTATGGCCAGGTGAGCGCGCTGCTGGGCAATGACCATGCATTGGGCGCGCTCACCTGTTTACAGGCGGTGGCGCAGGCGCATAGCGATCTGGGGCGGCCGCTGGACCTTTATGGGGACGGTTAGGCCTTTCGCAACTCGGCCAGTCGCTCGTCGGCCCAGCGATACATCTCTGCCTGCGCGGCGCGCTGGGTGCGGTCCATGCGACGGGCGCGCCGCTCTACCTCTTCCAGCACCGCCTGCGCCCGGTACGTGTCGCTCTGCTGGAGCAGGAAGGCGGCATAATGGCACCGGGCTTCCTCGCCGGCGATGCGCTCGACCAGGTCTTCGAATAAGGCGCGTGCCTCTGCGCTGCGCCCCAGGTCGGCCAGAATGCGCGCGCGCAGCAAGGCGCGTCGGTCCCATTCGCTGCCACGCGGCAGTTCGGGAGCTGCGTCGAGCAGCCGCAGCGCTTCAGCGCTTTCGCCGCGCTCGAACAAAACCGCCGCCAGCTTGACCTGCGTGCCCCAGTCATTCCCAGGCCCCAGCGAGAGCGCCTTGCGATAGGCAGCCTCGGCTTCCGCATAACGATGGCGCCCCGCCTGCGCGTCGCCCAGCGCGATATAGTTGGCGGCGGTTTCGGCGAGATCGAGACTGCGTTCGGCGTCGCGCACCGCGCGCTCCGGATCGACCTTCACCGCCACTTGCGCCCGTGCGGTGCGAAGATGACGGTTGTTCCAATGCTGCGGCAACACTTCCAGCACCAGATAGGCGAAGCAGCCGAGCAGCGAGAAGAGGAAGATGAACAGCAGCCATATCTGATTGCGGCCCGACCGGATGACATGAACAGCGCAGACGATCTGGAGGCACAGCGATGCAACGATGAATATCATGGCAGATCGCCCTTGTCCGTCGCCGCGCTGCCGACGCTCGCGTCGATCAGGCCGGCACGCATCATCAGCCAGAAGAGCAGGATGCCCGGCACGGCCAGCGCGGTGGTGAGCAGGTAGAAATCGACATAGCCGAACCGTTCGATCAGCGCCCCGGCAGTGGTGCCGGTCAGGAAGCGGCCGACGATGCTGGCAGCCGCCGAAATCAGCGCATATTGGGCGGCGGTGAAGCGCAGGTCGCACAGGGCGGAGAAATAGGCGACCACGGTGACGCCGCCGATGCCACTGGCAAAATTCTCGAACCCGATCGCGCCGGCCATGCCCCAATTGCTCTTGCCCAGCGCGGCGAGCGCGGCGAAGCTAAAATTGGAGACACCCATCAGGATCAGGCTGAACAGCACCGATCGCTTCATGCCCATGCGGGCATAAAGGATGCCGCCGATGAAAATGCCGACCAGATAGGCCCAGAAACCGATGCCGATGTCGTAAATAGCAATCTCGTCATTGGTGTAGCCCATATCGTCGAACAACAGGCGGAAGGTGAGGTTCGCCAGCGTGTCGCCGATCTTGTGCAGCAGGATGAACAGCAGCACCAGCAGGGCGCCCCTGCGCCGGAAAAATTCGACCAGCGGGCCGGCGATCGATTGCCACACTTCCCCCATGCCCCGCCGGGCAAGCGGATCACGGTGCCGTTCCGGCTCACCCAGCAGCAGGCCAGTCAGCATCGCCGGCAAAGCAAAGGCCGCGCAGGCCAGGTAAGCGCCGTGCCAGCCGATCCGCGACGCCAGCACCAGCGCCAGCGCGCCGGCCGCGACCGATCCGATCCGCCAGCCATATTGCGACATGCCAGAGCCTACGCCCAATTGTTCGGGCTTCAGCATCTCGATGCGGTAGGCGTCGATCACGATGTCGAAGGTCGCGCCCGCCGCGCCGACCAATATGGCCGCATAGGCGGTCTGGAGCAGGCTGGTGGTCGGGTCGACCAGCGCCAGATTGGCGACCGCCGCCATGACGAGCACGCCTGCGACCAGCAGCCAGGACACGCGCTGCCCCAATCGGCCGATGACCGGCAGGTGCACGCCATCGACCACCCAGGCCCAGAGCCATTTGAGATTATAGACGAGGAACGCCAGCGTGAAGGCCGTCACCGCTTTCTTGTCGATACCATCCTGCGCCAGGCGCGTGGTCAGCGTCGCGCCGATCATCGCATAAGGGAAACCGGACGAAACGCCGAGGAAGAAGGCCGCCAGCGGCGCTTTTTCCACATAGGGCTTCACGGCGTCGAGCCAGTTGCGGCTGCCCTGCATGGCATCGGTCATGTTTGCGTGTTTCCCCCGGTGGCGTCCAATCATGCGCCACCATATGGTTTGATCGCCGCCAAGCAAGCGCCCTTTGCGGCGATCAGTCGGCCGGTGCGAACAGGCTGAGGCCCGGCGGCAGTTTCGGCCGGCGCACACCGCGCAGCACGGCGTCCACCACGCCGATCGCCGCGACCAGATCGCGCGGGTCATAAGGCTTGGCAAGGCAGCCGATCGCCAGCGCGCGTGCGTCGATCGGGCAGCGGCCGGTGACGAAGAGGACGGGCAGCCCCAGCGCGGCGGCATGGCGGGCGACATCGATGCCGCTCTTGTCGCCATGCAGCGCGACATCGGCGATCACCAGATCGATCCCGCCTTCATCGATCACCCGCACGGCATGATCATGGTCGTCGACCGTGGCGGCGACGCGATAGCCCGCATGTTCGAGCGCATGTTCATTGTCGAAGGCGACGAGCGGCTCATCCTCCACCACCAGCACGCTATGGACAGCCTTTCGGCGGGATTTGCTGACGCCTCCCTCTTTCACCAAACCGAAAAACATTTGCCAAGTCCGCCCTGAGTCCGCCATGCACACAAGAAACGCCGCGCCCCCGCACCGGGTTGCCAGAGGATCATGCCGATCCCCATCGCCCAGGCGCCCAAGCGGCACATTTCAGCCTGTTGCTGGCTTTTCCCCGATATGGGAATGGCCAGTCGTCAAGAAAAGGAACCGCCCGTGCAACCGCCGAAAAAGTCCGGACCGCCCCGCAGGGCCGGCCCCGGCGGCCCGAAACGTCCGACCGGCCCCGGTGGCAAGCGCCCCGGCGCGCCACGGGACGGCGACGTTAAGCCGCGTGGCGGGCGCAGCGAAGGCGAACGCGCAGAGCGTGGCCGCCCGAACCGGGAGAAGGCCGAAGGCGCGCGCCTGACCGCATCGAAGGATGGACGTGGCGCGCGCGGAGACAGTGAATGGGCAGAGCGCCCCCGCACCGATCGCGCCCGCACCGACAGGACGCGCACTGACAGGACGCGGGCAGATGGAGCGCGCCCTGGCGCGTCGAAGGATGTACGCGGCCATCGCGGAAACAGCGAACGGACGGAACGGCCGCGCGCCGACCGGGTGCGTGGCGATGCGCCCCGCGCCGCCGCGCCGAGGGACGCGGCGCCCAAGGCACGCGAAGGCGCGCGCGCGGAACGCCCGCGTTTCGATCGCCCCCGCGCCGATGCCCCCAAAAGCTACCCGCCCCGCAGGCCGGGCGGCAAGAAGCCCGTGCCCGCCGGTCCGGCCAACCCGCATCCCGCCCACGCCGCCGCCGCATCGGTCGGTTCAGGCGAACCGCAGCGCATCGCCAAGCTGCTGGCCCGCGCCGGGGTCGCATCCCGCCGCGAAATCGAGAGGATGATCGAGGAAGGGCGGGTCGCGAAGGACGGCGTGCTACTGGATACGCCCGCCACGCTGCTGACATCGCTGCATGGCGTCACCGTCGACGGTGTCGCCATCGCCGCGCCCGAACCTGCGCGCCTGTTCCTGTTCCACAAGCCGACCGGCTATCTGACCACCGAACGCGATCCGGCGGGGCGACCGACCATCTATGATCGCCTGCCCGCGGACCTGCCGCGCCTGATGCCGATCGGGCGGCTGGACATGAATACCGAAGGGCTGTTGCTGCTGACCACCGATGGCGGGTTCAAGCGACAGATGGAGTTGCCATCGACCGGGGTGCCGCGCACCTATCGCGCCCGCGCATTCGGCGAAGTGAGCCAGCAGCAACTGGAGGACCTGTTCGACGGGCTGGAGATTGACGGCATCCGCTATGGCCAGATCGAAGCCAATCTGGAACGGCGCACCGGCCGCAACCAGTGGATCGAAATGACCCTGACGGAGGGCAAGAACCGCGAAGTGCGCCGCGTGCTCGAACATCTCGACCTCAAGGTCAATCGCCTGATCCGCACCAGCTATGGCCCGTTCCACCTGGCCGACCTGGCGGTCGGCGCGGTCGAGGAGGTGCGCCAGCATGACCTGGCCCAATTCCGCGCTACCCTGAAAGCGACCCCGAAATGAGGATCATTTCCGGCCAATGGCGCGGACGGCCGCTGACAGCGCCCAAGGGGGACGCGACCCGGCCGACCGCCGACCGTACCCGCGAAACGCTGTTTTCCATGTTGACCAGCCGCATCGGATCCTTTGAAGGGCTGGCGGTGGGCGATTTCTTTGCGGGATCGGGCGCGCTGGGCTTTGAGGCGCTGTCGCGCGGTGCGGCCTCCTGCCTGTTTGTCGAGCAGGACAAGGCGGCGATCGACGCCATCCGCGCCAATGGCGACCGGCTGGGCATCCGCCCGGACATACGCACCGGCAGCGTGCTGGCGCTTGGTCCGGCGACCAGGCCGCTCGACCTGATCTTCATGGACCCGCCTTATGAGAGCGGGGCGGGCCAGGTGGCGCTCGACAAGCTGGCCCGGCTGGGCTGGACCAACGGCGCAACCTGGGTCAGCATCGAAACCGACCGGCGCGAGGATGTGGCGGTCAAGGGCTTTGCCATCGATACCGTGCGCGATGTCGGCAAGGCGCGGATCACGCTGCTGCGGACAGAGGACTGACGGGAAGGAAGCGCGGGACGACCCTCAGGCCGCCGCCGCATAGGCCTGCGCTTCCCTGGCGATCAGCATGTCGGCGAGGAACCGATAGGCTTCCGCCCAGGCGGCCAGCACCGCGTCGGTCGCGACATCCGGCCCCAGCACATCGCGGATCGCGGGCAGCAGGGCGGCCGCGACCTTGGGATAATGTTCCGCCTTCACCCCGGTTTCGACATGGCGCGCGACCATGCGGGCGACCGCGCCATCCAGCAATTCCAGCCTGTCGATATGTTCGGCATAGCCAAGGATGGCCGCGGCCAGCCGCCGGGGTTGTTCGCCACTATCCTGCGCCGCGTGATCGAACATCGCCTTCACATCCTCATCCTGGAACAGCCGGGCGTACATGGCGGTGGTGATCGCCACCCCATGCTGGCGCAGTGCGGGGCCGGTGGATTTCACGATGGCGACGGTTTGTTGTGACAGCGAGTGGGACACCTGAATCACCTTATTTCCTGAGTCTGTAAGATGCATTTAATTTGCATCTTTTAAGATGTAAACAGGATATATGTTTCAAGCGCGACGCCATCGCTCTATCGAACGAACCATGCGGACACATCCATGCAATTGACCCGCCATACCGACTATGCGCTGCGCGTGCTGATCCATCTGGCCGCCGCACCGGACGGGCGCGCGACGATCACGGAGATTGCGGACAGCTATGGCCTGTCACGCAATCATCTGATGAAGGTGGTGCATCATCTGGGACAGGGCGGCTTCATCGCCACCCGGCGGGGGCGCGGCGGCGGATTCGTGCTGGCGCGCCCGGCGGCACAGATCGGCATCGGCGCCGTGGTCCGGCACAGTGAGCCGGACATGCGCATGGCGGACTGCGCGGCCTGTGCCATCCGGCCTGCCTGCGGCCTGTCCGGGATATTGGCGGAGGCTGCAAACGCCTTTCTGGACGTGCTCGACCGCTACAGCCTGGCGGATGCCGCGCGCGACCGGCGCGGACTGGCGGCGTTGATCGCCGCCCTGCCCGCGCCGGGAAACAGGGTCAGCGACGCTTGCGCGGACGGGCCGCTTCACCGGGATTGACGCAACTGTCCTGCACCGTGCGCGAACAGAGCGGATAATCCTTAGCCCCGGTGGGTGGCGGGGTCATGTTGCCGCCGACCGCGACCGGATTGGCCGACGATCCGACCGGAGCGGCAGGATCGTGGGGCACGCCGGCCGGGGCGGGGACCATGCCGGCATCACCGGCCGGAACCGCGCCGGTTGGCACGCCCGCATTGGGATCAGCCGGCGGCGGCGGCGGCGGTGCATCGGCCGCAGGCTGGCTGGCGGGCGCCGGCATATCCTGCGCGATGGCGAGCGCGCCCATGGACGTGACGCCCAGCAAGGCCGCACCGGCCAGCATGATCATTTTCATCGGGATGATCCTTTCTGTCTTAGCCCCCCGTCATGCCCATTCAGTCAGCAGATTGGGCCAGCAGATCGGGCAGCAGACAGAACGGAAGGACAGCGCCTGCCGTTCCTGTCACCGGCGACCAAAGGTTCCCGTCATGCGACCAGCCGAAGCCGATCATTCCTCGCCAGGGAAACGATCAAACTTCGGCAGGTCGTGCATATGCCGAACCCAGCCCTGCGCCTCGGCCAGTTGGATGTGCGCCTGCGGAGGAAAGCTGTCAGGGTCATCGAGCGTGCTCGTCTGGATATCGATCCCGCCCGGAAAGATGGTGGGGTTGGTGTAGAAGAGTCCGGTGCCGCAGGTGCCACAGAAATGACGGGTCGCCAGTTCGGAGGACTGGTAACGCACGGCTTCCCCTTCGATCCGTACCTGGCCTTCTTCAAAAAGTGCCCATCCGACCATCGGCGCGCCGGAACTGGCCCGGCAATCGGCACAGTGGCAGATGGCGCTGTGCGCCGGCTGGCCGTCCACTTCATAACGGATCGCGCCGCACTGGCATTTCCCTGTCACCATCTTTCAACTCCCTTGCATGATTCGCCTTTTGTTCTCATAGAAAGACCTTCGCCGCAAGGGCGCGCCCTTGCCCATCCTGCCCCCTGCCCCTAGTTGATCGTAGATGACGCTGCCAGCCCCTTCCCCCCCAGCCCCCTCTCCCAACGACCCGCCCTATCTGAAAGGGCTGAACGCCCCCCAGCGGGAGGCCGTGCTGACGACCGAGGGACCAGTATTGGTGCTGGCCGGCGCAGGAACGGGCAAGACGGCGGCGCTGACCGCACGGCTCGCCCATCTGATCGGGACGCGGCGTGCCTGGCCATCGGAAATCCTGGCCGTCACCTTCACCAACAAGGCGGCGCGGGAAATGCGCGAGCGGGTGGGCAGGATGATCGGCCCGGCGGTGGAGGGAATGCCCTGGCTCGGCACATTTCATGCGATCGCGGCCAGGATGCTGCGTCGCCATGCCGAACTGGTCGGGCTGCAATCCAATTTCACGATCCTGGATACCGACGATCAGTTGCGGCTGATGAAGCAGTTGATCCAGGCGGAGGGGATTGACGAAAAACGCTGGCCGGCACGGCAACTGGGCGGGTTGATCGACCAGTGGAAGAACAAGGGCTGGACCCCCGACGATGTGAGCGCGGGGGAAAGCGAGGGCTATGCCAATGGCAGGGGGCAGACGCTCTATGCCGCATATCAGGCACGGCTTCGCGCGGTAAATGCCTGCGATTTCGGGGACTTGTTGCTACATGTTCTGACAATATTGAAAAAGCATCGCGATGTGCTGGAACAATATCAGCGGAAATTCCGCTACATCATGGTGGACGAATATCAGGACACCAATAGCAGCCAGTATCTGTGGCTGCGGCTGCTGGCGCAGGTGCGCAAGAATATCTGCTGCGTGGGCGATGATGACCAGTCCATCTATTCATGGCGCGGCGCAGAGGTTGCCAATATCCTGCGGTTCGAAAAGGATTTTCCGGGCGCGGCGATCATCCGGCTGGAACAGAATTATCGGTCGACACCCCATATATTGGGCGCGGCGTCAGGGGTGATCGCCGAAAATGGCAACCGGCTGGGCAAGACATTGTGGACCGACATCGACGTGGGCGAGAAGGTGCGCGTCATCGGCGTGTGGGACGGGCCGGAGGAAGCGCGGCGCGTGGGCGAGGAAATCGAGCGGATCGAGCGGGCCGGCGGATCGCTGGATCAGGTCGCGATACTGGTGCGGGCGCAGCACCAGACGCGCGAGTTCGAGGATCGCTTCATCCAGATCGGCCTGGCCTACCGCATCGTGGGCGGATTTCGATTTTACGAGCGGGCGGAAATCCGCGACGCGCTGGCCTATCTGCGGCTGGTGAACCAGCCTGCCGACGATCTGGCGTTCGAGCGGATCGTCAACATGCCCAAGCGCGGCCTTGGCGACAAGGCGGTGGAGAAGCTGCACCGGCTGGCGCGGGCGGAGGGGATACCGCTGGCGATGGCGGCGGCGCGGATCATCGACACCGACGAACTGACACCGCAGGCGCGGCGGGCGCTGGGCGCGTTCGTGGGCGATGTGGCGCGCTGGCGCGACCGAGCGGCCACCCTGCCCCATGCCGAACTGGCGCGGCAGATACTGGACGAAAGCGGCTATACCGCGATGTTGCAGGCCGAACGCAGCACCGAGAGTGCGGGGCGGCTGGAAAACCTATCCGAACTGGCGCGGGCGATGGAGGAATATGAGACGCTGGGCGCGTTTCTGGAGCATGTCTCCCTGGTCATGGACAATGAGGCGCAGGCGGAGACGGCCAAGGTCACGATCATGACCATCCATGCGGCCAAGGGGCTGGAATTCGACACGACATTTCTGGTCGGGTGGGAGGAAGGGATTTTCCCGTCGCAGCGCGCGCTGGACGAAGGCGGGCAGAACAGCCTGGAGGAGGAACGGCGGCTGGCCTATGTCGCGATCACGCGAGCGCGGCAGCGCTGCACCATCCTGCATGCGGCCAACCGGCGCATCTATGGCCAGTGGACCAGCAGCATCCCGTCACGCTTCGTGGGTGAATTGCCGCCCGAACATGTCGAGGAGGAAAGCAGCATGACCGGCGGCGCGTCGCTGTGGCGGGCCAACTGGTCGGAACGTGACGACCCCTTCGCCCATGTCGGGCGCGGCACCGGGCGCGGGCCGGGATGGCAGCGGGCGCAGGCCGAGGGGCAGTTCAGCCGCGAGCCGGTGCGGATCGTGGAGGCGCGCGCGTCGGCAGTGTCGATCGGCAACAAAGGGCGCAGCGACATGAGCGTGGGCCTGCGCGTGTTCCATCAGAAATTCGGCTATGGCACGGTCGCGGAGATCGAGGGCAACAAGCTGGAGATCGATTTCGAGACGGCCGGGCGCAAGCGGGTGATGGATAGTTTCGTGAGCGTGGGGTGATGCCCCATGACGACTGACGAACTGAAGGCCGCATTGAGCCTCATTCTGAAGCAGGAGGCGCTTGCATCTATCGACGATGCGGACGTACGGCGAAAGAGCGATGGTTAGGGGAAACAAGCGAGGTCGTGTCACCCTCGCTTTGCTCGGCGAGTTTTTCAGGGAAATGCCCCCGACATTTTCTTTTTGTCGAAAAACTGGTGGAGCCTAGCGGGATCGAACCGCTGACCTCCTGCATGCCATGCAGGCGCTCTCCCAGCTGAGCTAAGGCCCCATCCGGCGCGGTGAAAACCGCGACCAAAAGGTCATGCCATGTCCGGCAAATCGCCGTCGGCAGAAAAACTGGTGGAGCCTAGCGGGATCGAACCGCTGACCTCCTGCATGCCATGCAGGCGCTCTCCCAGCTGAGCTAAGGCCCCGTAACCAGTGAAGCGCCGTTTGGGTCCGGCGCTTCGGAGGTCGCTGCCTCTAGGGTCAGGCGACCCCGTTGGCAAGCGGAAATTTCACTTAAATATCGTCGCTGTCGTCATTGCTGCCGGCATCGACACCCAGGTCGTCGTCACCGCCCAGATCCACGTCATTGTCGGGCGAATCGCCATCGTCATCCACGTCCAGATCAATGTCCAGATCGTCGTCGGCCGTCTCCAGTTCGCCATCGGCGGTTTCGATCACCTTCTTGGGCGCGGCTTCCTCATATGGCAGCGGCTGCTTCGACTTCAGCACCGGCTCCGGTTCCCAGGCCGCACCACAATTGATGCAGGTTACGGGATCATCCTTGCCCAGGTCGTAGAAGCGAGTCGCGCATTTCGGGCAAGTCCGCTTCGTGCCCCATTCAGCCTTCACCATGTCCGGCCTGTTCCTTCTTCGATACCATGAACGTAAAATCACGCGGCGCGACCAGGTCGCCCGCGAAGCGACGCGCGCCTTGCCATAGCGGGACCGCGCTGTCAAAAGCCGCTCGCATTTTTTCGCTTTCATGACAACGGACATCCCGTGACCCAGCATTCCGATCAGCCTGCCCCCCGCACCTTCTCGGCCGCGCCCGCGCTCAGCGGGAGCGTCACCGTGCCGGGCGACAAGAGCATTTCCCACAGGGCGCTGATGCTGTCGGCGCTCGCGGTCGGGCATAGCCGGGTCGAAGGACTGCTGGAGGGCGAGGATGTGCTGGCCACCGCCGCCGCCCTTCGCGCCATGGGCGCGCGGATTGAGCGGGACGCGGACGGGGTCTGGCATATCCATGGCGTGGGCGTCGGCGGGCTGTTGCAACCGGAGACGGCGCTGGACATGGGCAATAGCGGCACGTCGACGCGCCTTTTGATGGGCCTGCTCGCCAGCCATGACCTGACCGCAACCTTTGTGGGCGACGCATCCCTGAGCAAGCGGCCGATGGCGCGCGTGACCGAACCGCTGTCGCGCATGGGGGCGAGCTTTACCGCCAGCCCCGGCAATCGCCTGCCGCTGACGATGAAGGGCGCCTGCCCGGCCGTGCCGCTCGACTATCGGCTGCCGGTCGCGTCGGCGCAGGTGAAGTCCGCGATCCTGCTGGCCGGCCTCAACGCGCCGGGCATCACCCGCATCGTCGAGCCGATCCCGACCCGCGACCATAGCGAGCGGATGCTCAAGGGGTTCGGCGCCGACCTGAATGTCGAGGTGGAGGCGGACGGCACCCGGATCATCACGCTGGCCGGCGAGGCGGAATTGCGGCCACAGCAGATCGTCGTGCCGGGCGATCCTTCGTCCGCCGCCTTCCCGATGATCGCAGCCCTGCTGGTGCCCGGATCGCAGGTGACGATCGCCAATGTCGGCCTGAATGGCACGCGCGCGGGCCTGATCGACCTGCTGCGCGAAATGGGCGGATCAATCGAAATCGTGAATGCGCGTGAAGTTGGCGGCGAGCCGGTCGGCGACCTGATCGTCACCGCGTCGGCGCTCCGCGGCGTCGAGCCTGATCCCGCCCGCGCGCCCAGCATGATCGACGAATATCCGGTCGCCTTCATCGCCGCCGCGCTGGCGCAAGGGCGCAGCGTGTTTCGCGGGCTGGAGGAACTGCGCGTCAAGGAATCGGACCGCATCGCCACCATGGCGGAAGGGCTGCGCGCGATCGGCGTGCCGGTGGAGGAACTGGAGGACGGCATCATCATCGAGGGCAGCGGCGGCGCGCCGTTACCCGGTGGCGGGCCGATCGCGACGAAGCTGGACCATCGCATCGCCATGAGCTTCGCGGTCGCGGGCCTGGTGTCGCAAGGCGGCGTGACGATCGACGACATGCGGCCGGTGGCGACCAGCTTCCCCACCTTCCTGCCGCTGCTCCAGTCGCTGGGGGCATGGGCATGAGCTTCGATTGGGACTGGGCCAATATCGTCGGCCTGCTGGGCAGCGCGATCATGGTCGTCGCCTATGCCTACAGCAATATGGCCAAGGTGATGAACTTCACCATTTTCAACCTGCTGAACCTGGTGGGATCGCTGCTGCTGATCTGGTCGCTGACGGTGCATTTCAACCTGGCGTCGATGGCGCTGGAAGTGGTCTGGGCCGCGATCGCCCTGCTGGGGCTGGGCAACGGGCTGAGAAGGAAAAAGCCATGATCATCGCCGTCGACGGCCCCGCTGCATCGGGCAAGGGCACCATCGCCAAGGCGCTGGGCCGCCATTATGGCCTGCCGGTGCTGGACACCGGCCTGCTCTATCGCGCGGTCGGCCTGTCGGTGCTGAAGGCCGGTGGCGACCCCGACCTGGAAGCCGATGCGCTGGCGGCATCCGGTTTTGACGACGCGATCCTCGCCGATCCGGCGCTGCGCAGCGAAGCGGTGGGCAGCCTGGCGTCGCGCGTGTCGGTGCATCAGAGCGTGCGCGACGCGCTGGTCCAGCGGCAGCGGGCATTCGCGACGCAACCGGGCGGCGCGATCCTGGACGGGCGCGACATCGGCACGGTGATCGCGCCCGACGCCGACGCCAAGATATTCGTCACCGCCAGCGTCCATATCCGCGCCGAGCGGCGGTACAAGGACGCGCTGGGCCACGGCCTGCACCCCGACATGGACAGCCTGATCGCCGACATCCAGGCGCGCGACACGCGCGACATGAGCCGCGATCATGCGCCGCTCAAAGTCGCCGAAGGTGCGGACTTGCTAGATACCAGCGATTTGACTATAGACGCGGCCGTCCAGCGGGCGATCGCGCTTGTGGACGCCCAGCTTGAAGGTCGCCGCAAAACGTGACCCGTCAAGGCGCGCGGATATTCCGGGCGCCCTTTTCGCTTATCCAGCCTGCGCGTTCCAGTCCGTAACCCCTTGGATACGTTCAGGGTATTCGGCCCTGTGCGTGCTTTGGCCAAAGACCATCGGATACAACCGATTGGCCAGCAATGATGAGTGAAGGACCAACCATGGCCTCTACGGCATTCCCCTCGCGCGACGATTTCGCCGCGCTTCTCAATGATTCTCTCGGTGGTGAGGACGGCGGTTTCGAAGGCCGCGTCGTCAAGGGCACCGTTACCGCCATCGAAAACGACCTGGCCGTCATCGACGTAGGCCTGAAGTCCGAAGGCCGCGTGCCGCTGCGCGAATTCGCAGCGCCAGGCCAGAAGGCTGACCTGAAGGTCGGCGACGAAGTCGAAGTCTATGTCGACCGCGTCGAAAACGCCCATGGCGAAGCCATGCTGTCGCGCGACCGCGCCCGCCGCGAAGCCGCCTGGGACAAGCTGGAAGCCGAATTCACCGAGAGCGCGCGCGTCGAAGGCGTCATCTTCGGTCGCGTCAAGGGCGGCTTCACCGTCGACCTGGACGGCGCCGTGGCCTTCCTGCCCGGCAGCCAGGTCGATATCCGCCCCGTGCGCGATGTCACCCCGCTGATGGACATTCCGCAGCCCTTCCAGATCCTGAAGATGGATCGCCGCCGCGGCAACATCGTTGTGTCGCGTCGCGCCATTCTGGAAGAAACCCGCGCCGAACAGCGCAGCGGCCTCATCCAGACGCTGGCCGAAGGCCAGATCATCGAAGGCGTGGTCAAGAACATCACCGATTATGGTGCGTTCGTTGACCTGGGCGGTATCGATGGCCTGCTGCACGTCACCGACCTGAGCTACAAGCGCATCAACCACCCCAATGAGATGATCAACATCGGCGACACCGTGCGCGTGCAGATCATCCGCATCAACCGCGACACCCAGCGCATTTCGCTTGGCATGAAGCAGTTGGAAAGCGATCCGTGGGAAGGCGCATCCGCCAAGTACCCGATCGGCGCCAAGCTGTCCGGCCGCGTCACGAACATCACCGAATATGGTGCGTTCGTCGAGCTGGAAGCGGGCATCGAAGGTCTGGTCCATGTGTCGGAAATGTCCTGGACCAAGAAGAACGTCCACCCCGGCAAGATCGTGTCGACCAGCCAGGAAGTCGAAGTCCTGGTTCTGGAAGTCGATCCCGAAAAGCGCCGCATCTCGCTCGGCCTCAAGCAGGCCCAGTCGAACCCGTGGGACAGCTTCGCCGAACGTCACCCGATCGGTTCGACCGTCGAGGGCGAAGTCAAGAATGCGACCGAATTCGGCCTGTTCATCGGCCTGGACGGCGATGTGGACGGCATGGTCCACATGTCCGACATTGCCTGGGGCATTTCGGGCGAGGACGCGCTGGCGCTGCATCGCAAGGGCGAGACGGTTCAGGCCGTCGTGCTCGACATCGATGTCGAGAAGGAACGCATCAGCCTGGGCATGAAGCAGCTTGAGCGTGGCGGCCCCGCCGCTGGCGGCACCACCGCCGCAGCCGCTGGCCTCAACAAGAACGCGATCGTCACCGTGACCGTTCTGGAAGTCCGCGACGGCGGCCTGGAAGTCCAGGCTGGCGAAGATGGCGCCACCGGCTTCATCAAGCGCAGCGACCTGGGCCGCGACCGCGACGAACAGCGCCCGGAACGCTTCCAGCTCGGCCAGAAGTTCGACGCGATGGTGACGGGCTTCGACCGCGCCAAGAAGCCGACCTTCTCGGTCAAGGCGATGCAGATCGCCGAAGAGAAGCAGGCCGTGGCGCAATATGGATCGTCCGACAGCGGCGCGTCGCTGGGCGACATCCTGGGCGAAGCGCTCAAGGCCAAGAGCGAAGGCTAAACCCTTCCGCTTTCCAGATGACAGAAAAGCCCGCCGGACCAGTGTCCGGCGGGCTTTTTCCTGTTTTCGGACATATATCCTTCTGAAAGTGAAACGATCTTCTTGTTGCCCGATTGTCAACGGCTTGCCGACTCTCTATCATGGCGGCGGGGCACAGCAGAGGGGCGCTGGAGAACCAATGATCCGTTCGGAACTAATCCAGAAACTGGCCGAGGAAAATCCTGGCCTGAATCTCCAGGAAGTGGAGAAGATCGTCGATCTTTTCTTCAAGGAGATTGTCGATCGACTGTCATCGGGGGGGCGAGTCGAACTGCGCGGATTCGGCGCCTTCACCACCCGTGCGCGCGACGCGCGCACCGGTCGCAATCCGCGCACGGGGGAGCAGGTGCCGGTCGATGCCAAGCGCGTGCCCTATTTCAAGCCGGGCAAGGAAATGCGTGAGCGGCTGAACATGAAGGGTGGCGCCTGAACCCTGTCCATCGCTATCCAGCAATGGATGCGAACGGGAAGCCTGCGCCCAATCCCCACCCGGCCGGGACAGGTGCGCCAAACGAACGGACGCCATGATTTTGGGGAGGATGCGCATATCCTGCTTGGCTCCTCCGCTTTGGCTGACTATAGCGGCCCATGGTAATGCGGGCGTGGCGAAATCGGTAGACGCAACGGACTTAGGCCATTGAGTGCGCGCGGGGAAACCTGTGACGTAGAACTGCTCAAATTCGGGGAAACCTTCATCTGGCAATCCCGAGCCAAGCCCGAAAGCATGCTTTCGGGAAGGTGTAGAGACTAGACGGGCAGCACCTAAACCCCGGCCAGCCGGGACATGGTGAAGGGATAGTCCAGACCACAAACGCCCTTGCGGGCGGCGGCGAAAGCCGTAGCTGGTAAGAAAATCCGTCGGGCCCTGCCCGTGGGGGTTCGAGTCCCCCCGCCCGCACCACCCCTTTCCGGCAGTATAATCCCGGCAGTCCTTTTCCGGGAGGCGATGCCAGGCAATCGATATCAGGCGCGCCCTTCCCCGTCTGCGTCGGTGATGCAGCGCAATCGATAGCCGATGCCCAGTTCATTGCCGATAATCTGCGGCCGCTGCGGATCATCCTCCAGCTTCTGGCGCAAGGTCCGCACCAATACCCGCAGATATTCGACATGATGTTCATGCTCATTGGGCCAGACATGGGCCATGATCTGGGCATGGGTGATGACCCGGCCGGGGAATTTCGCCAGTTGGGCGAGCACGGCATATTCCTTGGGCGTCAGATGGACTTCGTGCCCGACCTTCGTCACGGTGCGGGCCAGCAGGTCGATCTCCACATCTCCCGCGCGCACCGTGGCCGCGCCGCCATCCTTGGCCATGCGGTTGCGCAGCGCCACGCGCACCCGCGCCAGCAATTCGTCGGTGTCGAACGGCTTGGTCAGATAATCGTCGGCCCCCAGGTCCAGCGCCGCCACTTTCTGATCGGTGGCGTCGCGCGCCGACACGATGATGAGCGTCGTGTCCGAATCCCGCTTGAACAAGGGCACCAGTTCCAGCCCGTCGCGGTCCGGCAGGCCAAGGTCGAGCAGGCTGATGTCGGGCCGTTCCGATTTCAGCAGCGCCAGCGCCTCACGCGCGGTGCCCGCTTCCACCGTGGCATAGTCGGCGCGGGTCAGGGCGGCGTGGATCAGCTTGCGGATATGCGGTTCGTCATCGACGATCAGCACCTTGTGGCGGGTTTTCATAACAAGTCCTCACGGGGCAGGTCTGACAGGATGCACGATTGGGGGATGGTGATGGTGAAGCAGGCGCCGACCGGATCGGTCCTGCTGGCGGCGGCCACGCGCAGCCCCATCGCTTCGGCAAAGCCCTTGACGATAGCCAGGCCAAGGCCCGTGCCATGCTTGACCCGGTCGGACCCCTCCAGCCGGGTGAAGGTGTCGAAAATCCGGGCTTCCGCGCCGGGCGGGATGCCCGGCCCTTCGTCCAGCACCGACAGCGCGATCGCATCGGGCAGGCGGCGGCCGCGGATCAGCACCGGCGTCCCCGGATCGGCATAGCGCCCGGCATTGTCGAGCAGGTTGATGAGGCAATGGTGCAGCAGCGTCGGATCGACCCGGACCAGCGGAATGTCGGGCGAGATATCCACGTCGACCTTGTGCCCCAGCAGCGACTGGCGCGTGTCCTGCACTGCGCCGGCGACAGCGTCGAACAGGTCGGTCGGCTCGACCTTGAGCGGCAGCGCGCCTGCCTCCACCCGCGCCATGTCGAGCAGGTTGGCGACGAAGCGGTTGAGCCGTCGCGCTTCGGCGTCCACCGTGTCGAGCAGGTCGGAGGGACATTGCCGTTTCAGTTCATGCGTCGCTGACAGGATGGTGGTCAGCGGCGTGCGCAGGTCATGCCCCACCGATGACAGCAAGGCCGATCGCAGCCGGTCGCGTTCGAATATCTGCCGCGCGTCCAGCATCTCCTCCTCCAGCGCCATGCGATCGAAGGCGATGGATGCCTGATCGAGCAGGCTCATCAGCAGCGGGATCTGATCCGACCGCAGCGGTTGCCCGGCGTCCTCGCGCGCCAGCCCCAGCACGCCCAGCACCCCGCGTGTGGTGCGCAGCGGGTGGAACAGCCAGTCGGACGCTGTGAGCGTGGACGATCCGCGCCCGGCGGGCTGTTCATTATCCATCGCCCATTGGGCGGCGGCCTTTTCGATCTGCTCCAGCCGGTCCTCCGGCGGCACGGCGGCGCGCAGTTGCGGCCCGTCCGGCGACGGCAGCAGCAGCACGGTGCGGACGGACAGCAAGCGCGACACTTCGGCGCAGATGGCGTGCATCAGCTCCTCGCGGCTGGCCGATGCGGTGATCTGGCGTGAAAAGCCCGCCAGCGCCGCATTCTGGCGCGCGCTCGATTGCGCCAGGTCCGCCTGCGCCCGCACCCGCGCGGCAAACTGGCTGGTGACGATGGCGACCCCCAGCAGCACAAGGATGCTGACGACATTTTCCGGGTTGTTGACCGTCAGCGTGCCGGTGGGCGGCAGGAAGAAGAAATTATAGGCCAGGCTGGACAGCAACCCGGCAAACAGCCCCGCGCGCAGGCCGAAGGAGGCCGCCGCGAACATGACCGGGACCAGGTAGAGCAGCGCGATATTGCCCAGGTCGATCGTTTCCACCAGCAACCGGCCCAACGCCGTCATCGCCGCGATCATCAGCGTCGACCAGAGATAGTCGGCCGGCTTGCCCCATTGCCGGGCGTTGCGGCCGCTGGTTGCCGGCCGGGCGCGCGCCGTATCGTCGCCGGGCAGGACATGCACCGCGACATCGCCGATCCCGCGCACCAGCGCATCGACCACCGACCCATGGCGCAGTTCGAACCACCAGGACCGCGCCGACTTGCCGATGACGATCTGGGTCGCGCGGGCATCCGCCACATAATGGCGCAGCCCGTCGATCACGGAAGGGGCGGCGATGGTGGCGGTGGTCGCGCCCAGCCGCGACGCCAGCGCCATCGTGTCGGCCAGTTGCGCCCGCTCCGCCTCGCTCAGGGTCAGGCTGCGCTGGGTTTCGATATGGACGGCGGACCAGGGGGCTTTCAGCGCATCGGCCAGCCGCTTGGCCGCGCGCACCAGCCCCGGCGCGCTCGGCAATTCGCTGATCGCCACCAGGATGCGCTCGCCCGCCGCGAAGCTGCCGGCCAGCGCATGGGCGCGGACATAGTCCAGCATCTGCGCGTCGACCGCCTGCGCGGCGCGGCGCAGCGCCATTTCGCGCAAGGCGGTCAGGTTGGATTTGGAGAAGAAATGGCCGAGCGCGCGGGTCGCCTCCTGCGGGATATAGACCTTCCCCTCCTTCAGCCGCTCGATCAGTTCGTCGGGCGGAATGTCCACCATCTCGATCTCGGCCATCTCCAGGATCGAGTCCGGCACGGTTTCGCGCACCCGTACCCGCGTGAAGGAGGCGACGACATCGTTCAGGCTTTCGATATGCTGGATATTGACGGTTGAATAGACGTCGATCCCGGCGTCGAGCAGTTCCTCCACATCCTGATAGCGTTTGGGATGGCGGCTGCCCGGCGCATTGCTGTGGGCCAGTTCGTCCACCAGCGCCAGTTGCGGGCGGCGGGCGAGGATGGCGTCGATATCCATCTCGCCCAGCCGATGGCCCTGATGGTCGACATGCTGGCGGGGAATGACCTCATGCCCCTGCACCAGCGCTTCGGTTTCCTTGCGGCCATGGGTTTCCACCACGCCGACGACCACGTCGATGCCCGCCCTGCGCCGCTGCATCCCGTCGGTCAGCATCTCATAGGTCTTGCCCACGCCCGGCGCTGCGCCGAGGAAGATTTTCAGGCGGCCGCGGCCTTCCTGCGCGGCCTGGCGCAGGAAGGCTTCGGGGTCGCGGCGGTCCGGGTCGTTCATTCCGCCTGATTAGCGCCGATGCCGTCGAGCCGTCGATTGATTTTAAGGACATTCACGCGCGGCTCCCCCAATATGCCCAGGACCGGCCGTTCGATCATGTCGGCGACCAGCGCGCGAACCCGCGCCGGGGCGATGCCCCGCGCCTGCGCGATCCGGTCGACCTGATAAAAAGCCGCATCGGGGCTGATATGGGGGTCAAGCCCCGATGCGGAGGCTGTCACCAGATCGGACGGAACGGGGCGATCGGGCGAGGCAGTCCTGTTTTGGGCAATGTCCTGTTCGACCCGCTCCACCAGCGCCTTGCTGGTCGGGCCAAGGTTCGAGCCGGAGGAGGCAAGGCCGTCATAGCCCTTGCCCGCCGCCGACGGACGGGAATGGAAATAGCGGTCGCTGGCAAAGGTCTGGCCGATCAGGGCCGATCCGACGACCCTGCCGTCCGCCCTGATCAGGCTGCCATTGGCCTGGGCCGGGAAGATCGCCTGTCCGATGCCGGTCAGCGCCAGCGGATAGGCGATGCCCAGCAGCAGCGCGAACAGCAATGTCATGACGATCGCCGGGCGAAAGGCGGTGATGAGATCCTTGTTCATATGTCCGTTCCTTACGCCAGACCCAGGCCGTTGACGGCCAGGTCGATGATCTTGATGCCGGCAAAGGGCGCGATCAGGCCGCCCAGCCCGTAGATGGCGAGGTTGCGGGCCAGCAGCGGCCCCGCCCCGATCGGCCGGTAGGCCACGCCCTTCAGTGCCAGCGGCACCAGCAGCGGAATGATGAGCGCGTTGAAGATGATCGCCGAAAGGATCGCGCTTTGCGGGCTGGCCAGCCCCATCAGGTTGAGCACGCCCAGCCCCGGATAGAGGACGACGAACATCGCCGGGATGATCGCGAAATATTTGGCCACGTCATTGGCGACGGAGAAGGTGGTGAGCGCGCCGCGGGTCATCAGCAATTGCTTGCCCAGCCCGACGACCTCGATCAGCTTGGTCGGATCGCTGTCCAGATCGACCATGTTGCCCGCTTCGCGCGCCGCCTGCGTGCCGGTGTTCATGGCGACCCCGACATCCGCCTGCGCCAGCGCGGGCGCATCGTTGGTGCCGTCGCCGCACATCGCGACCAGCCGCCCGCCCTGCTGTTCCTTGCGGATCAGGGCCAGCTTGTCCTCCGGCGTGGCCTGCGCCAGGAAATCGTCCACGCCCGCCTCCGCCGCGATGGCCGAAGCCGTCAGCGGATTGTCGCCGGTGATCATCACCGTGCGGATGCCCATGGCGCGCAATTCGCCGAACCGTTCGCGGATGCCGGCCTTGACGATATCCTTGAGGAAGATCGCGCCCAGCAGCTTTCCATCCTGCGCCACCGCCAGCGGAGTGCCGCCGGCGCGGCCGATCTCGTCGGTGATGCGGCGCAGTTCGTCGGCGACCGGGGTAGAGCCAAGGCCGGGATTGGCGTGCAGGACCGAATCCACCGCCCCCTTCTGGATGGTGCTGCCGTCGATCTTCACCCCCGAAATGCGGGTCTGCGCGGTGAAGGGGATGATGTCGGCAGTTGCGGGCAAGGCCGTGGTCGTCTGGCCGAACTTCTCGCGCGCCAGCACGACGATCGACCGGCCTTCCGGCGTCTCGTCGGCCAGGCTGGCGAGCAGCGCCGCCTGCGCCAGTTGCGCGGCGGATGCGCCGCCCACCGGCCGGAATTCGGTCGCCTGCCGGTCGCCCACGGTGATGGTGCCGGTCTTGTCCAGCAGCAGCACGTCGATGTCGCCCGCCGCCTCGACCGCGCGGCCCGACTTGGCGAGCACGTTGAAGCGCACCAACCGGTCCATCCCGGCAATGCCGATCGCTGACAGCAGCGCGGCGATAGTGGTGGGGATGAGGGTGATGAGCAGCGCCGCCAGCACCGACACGGGGATCGCGCCGCCGGCATAGCTGGCGAAGCTGGGGATGGTGCCGACCGCGATCAGGAAGATGATGGTCAGGCCCACCAGCAGCAGGGTCAGCGCGATCTCATTGGGGGTTTTCTGCCGCTCGGCCCCTTCGACCAGCGCGATCATCCGATCAAGGAAGCCCTGCCCCGGATTGACGGTCACACGGACGCGGATTTCGTCGGAGATGACGCGGGTGCCCGCCGTCACCGCCGAACGATCGCCGCCCGCCTCGCGGATGACCGGCGCGGATTCGCCGGTGATCGCCGCTTCGTTGACCGACGCGACGCCGGCCACGACTTCGCCATCGGACGGGATCAGGTCGCCGGTTTCGACCAGCACGATGTCGCCGACGCGCAGGGCGCTGGCGGGCACGGATTCCGCCTCCCGCCCGTCGCCCTTCAGCCGCTTGGCGGTCAGTTCCGCCTTGGCCGCGCGCAGCGATGCCGCCTGCGCCTTGCCCCGCCCTTCGGCCAGGGCTTCGGCAAAGGTGCCGAACAGCACGGTCAGCCACAGCCAGATCACCAGTTGCAGCTTGAAGCCGATGGCAAGGCCGTCCTGCCCGACGGCCAGCAGGACCGTCAGCAGCATCGCCACGACGGCGGTGGTGAACATCACCGGGTTGCGGATCAGTTCCCTGGGGTTGAGCTTGCGGAAGGCGTCGCCGATCGCAGGCAGGATCAGGTCGGCGGTAAAGAGCGATTTGGACGCTGTGCGTGCCATGATGATGCTCCGATGTCTTAGAAGGTCTGCCGTGGATCATCGCGAGATGATCGGCGATCGGGCCAAGGGCGATGCCGGGCAGGAAGGTCAGCCCGCCGACGATCAGGACGATACCGACCAGCAGGCCGGTCCACAGCGGTCCGGTCGTCGGGAAGCTGCCCGCCGTTTCGGGCGTGTATTTCTTCGCCGCCAGCCCGCCGGCGATGGCCAGCATCGGCACGATGATGAAGAAGCGGCCGATCCACATCGCCACGCCCAGCAGGCCGTTATAGAAAGGCGTGTTGGCAGTCAGGCCCGCAAAGGCCGAACCATTGTTCGCCACGGCGCTGGTGAAGGCATAGAGGATTTCGCTGAACCCGTGCGGCCCCTTGTTGAGCGGCCCGGCAAGCCCGGCCGGCAGGACCGACGCGATGGCGGCGAAGCCCAGGATGACGAGCGGCAGCACCGCGATGGCGAGGACGGCGAGCTTTACCTCCCGGCTCTCGATCTTCTTGCCGACATATTCCGGGGTGCGACCGACCATCAGGCCGGCGACGAACACCGCCAGGATGGCAAACAGCAGAAAGCCGTATATGCCCGCGCCGACGCCGCCGATGACGACTTCGCCCAGTTGCATGTTGAACATGGGAACAAGGCCGCCGAGCGCGGTGAAACTGTCATGCATGGCGTTGACCGCGCCGCAGCTTGCCGCCGTGGTGATGACCGAGAAGAGGGCCGATGCGGCGATGCCGAAGCGGACTTCCTTGCCCTCCATATTGCCGCCCGCTGCGCCCAGGCTGTGGAGAATGGGGTTGCCCGCCGCTTCCTGCCAGTAGGTGACGGCCGTGCCGGCCAGGAACAGGATCATCATCGCGGCCAGGATCGCGCGGCCTTGCCGCACATTGCCGACCGCCTTGCCGAACGTGTAGGTCAGCCCCACGCCGATCGCGAAGATGGACAGCATCTGCACCAGATTGGTGAGCGCGGTCGGATTTTCGAACGGATGGGCGCTGTTGGCGTTGAAGAAGCCGCCACCATTGGTGCCCAGCATCTTGATCGCTTCCTGGCTGGCCACCGGACCCAGCGCCAGTGTCTGGCGCGCGCCTTCCAGCGTGGTGACATCGACCGATCCGGCCAGCGTCTGCGGCACGCCGCTGGCGATGTAGAAGATCGCGAGCAGGACGCAGAGCGGCAGCAGCAGGTAAAGCGTCACCCGTGTCATGTCGGCCCAGAAATTGCCGATGCTCGCCGTCCCGCGCCGCGCGAAGCCACGGAACAGCGCGAAAGCGAGCGCGATGCCGGTCGATGCCGACAGGAAATTATGAATGGTCAGGCCCAGCATCTGGCTGAGGTTCGACATGGTCGATTCCCCGCCATAGCTTTGCCAGTTGGTGTTGGTGGTGAAGCTGATCGCGGTATTGAACGCCAGATGCTCGCTCAGGCCCGGATAGCCGAGCGGATTGAGCGGCAGCACGCCCTGAAGCCGCAGGACGGCATAGGTGAACAGCAGCAGCACCGCGTTGAAGATCAGCATATGCACCGCATAGCGGCGCCAGCCCTGTTCCTGGTCCGGGTCGATGCCCGACAGCCGGTAGAAGCCGCGCTCCACCGGCCCCAGCAGGCGGTGCAGCGGCGTGCGCCGCCCTTCATAGAGGGCATGGAGCCACAGGCCCATGGGCTTGGTCAGCGCCAGCAGGATCGCGACGAAGGCGAGGATCAATATCCATCCCTGATATGTCATGGCCGCCTCCCGCTCAGAAGCGTTCGGGGCGTGCGAGCACGGCCACCAGATAGAGAAGAAGCGCGGCCGCGGTCAGCGCGGCCAGCCAGAGGTCGATGGTCATGGCCTACCCCTTCACGCCTGTTCGCACAGGGCGGCATAGCCGAGCGTCGTCGCCAGCAAGCCGAGGATGAGGCCGATCCAGAGGATGTCCTGCATGATATGTCTCCCGCACGACGTCGGGACCGCGACAGATGCGGCGCCGATTCGTCTGCCGCGCCTCAATTAGGGGAGGGGCGCGTTTGAATTCGAGAGACAGGAAGGGCGGGCTACATAGTATTTGCGTATGATCGTTGGACTGCGGGGCGGCGCGGGCGCTTGCCCGCGCCGCCCCCTTCACGGCGTCAGGGGTTCACCATCGCGCCCATCGCCACATAATCGAGCTTGCCCGTGCCCAGCACCGGCAGCGCGTCCACTTCGCGAATGTCGCGGGGGATCGCCAGTTCGGTGACGCCATTGGCGCGGCCCCAGGCCTGGAGGTCGCTGGCCTTCGCCCCCTTGCGCGTGGTCAGCAGCACCAGTTGCTCGCCCTTGCGCGGATCGGGGCGGGTGACGACCGCATGTTCGGCGTCGGGCCACAGCGCGGCGGCATAGCCCTCCACCGCCGGCAGCGAGATCATCTCGCCGCCGATCTTGGCGAAGCGCTTGGCCCGGCCCCTTATGGCGACGAAGCCGTCCGCATCGATCGTCACGATGTCCCCGGTGTCATGCCAGCCGCCTTCGGGCGGTTGCAGCAGGCCGGGGGCGTCGGCCTTCATATAGCCGGCCATGATGTTGGGGCCACGGATCGACAGGCGACCGCCCTCCGAGATGCCCGGCACATCATCCAGCCGCGCCTCGATCCCCGGCAGCAGCCGGCCCACGGTGCCGGCGCGGAAGTGCATCGGCGTGTTGACCGCGATCACCGGCCCGGCCTCGGTCGCGCCATAGCCTTCCAGGATGCGCAGGCCGAACTTGTCGGCATAGGCCTTGCGCGTTTCGTCGCGCACCCGCTCCGCCCCCGCGAAAATGTAGCGCAGCGAATAGAAGTCGTAGCCATGCGCCATCCGGGCATAGCCCGACAGGAAGGTGTCGGTGCCGAACAGGATGGTCGCATTGCTGTCATAGGCGAGCGCGGGCACGATCCGGTAGTGGAGCGGGCTGGGATAGAGCAGGGTTTTTACCCCGTGCAGGATCGGCAGCAAGGTGCCGCCGGTCAGGCCGAAGCTGTGGAACACGGGCAAGGCATTCAGCACCGTGTCGGCCGCGTTGAAATCGATCCGCGCGGCGAGCTGGCGGCAGTTGGACAGGAGGTTGCGGTGGGTCAGCACCACCCCCTTGGGCAAGCCTTCCGATCCGCTGGTGAACAGGATCACCGCCGGCGCGTCGGGCGCGATGCGCAAGCGCCTGTGGCTGCGGGCGGCGAAGCGGCTGGCGACGAGCGCGCGCAGCTTTGCCCCGGTGCCGATGCCGGCGCCGACCTCCTCCAGCCAGAGGATGGTGATCCCCTCCCCTGCCAGCGCCGCGACGACATCGCCCAGCTTGGCCTGATCGACGAAGGCGCGCGCGGTGACGATGGTGCGGATCGCCGCCGCCGTGCAGGCCGCCTTCAAATTGGTGAGGCCGGCGGTATAGTTGAGCATCGCCGGCACCCGGCCATGCGCCTGCAAGGCGAAGAAGGTCGCGACCACGGCGGACACATTGGGCAGCAGCACGCCGACCGCCTCCCCCTGGGCCGTCACCTTGGCGAGCGGTCGCCCAAGCGCCAGGCTGCCGACCACCAGCCGGTCGTAGCTCATCGGCTCGCGCTTGATATCCTCCACCACCGCCGCCTTGCCGCCATGGATGTGCCGCGCGTCGAGCAGCGCTTCGAACAGCGTTTCCTCGGTCCGTGAGGTGGCGAAGATCATCGTGCTCATTTCGTCATAGAGGCGGCGGCCGGCGATGGCGCGGCGCGTGCGCGCGGTCATTTCGCCCTCTATGCTGAACCGGCGCGGCGGCAGGACGGTCAGACGGATCCTGGGGAAGCTGCGCAGCCGTACCTTGCCGCGCAGGCGCGAAAAGGGCGTGAATTGCGCGCCGTCGATGCGAACCGGGATGATCGGTGCATCGGCCTTGTCAGCGACCATGCCGGGGCCGTCGAATATCTTCATCAGCGCGCCGGTGACGGTGATGCGGCCTTCGGGGAAGATGACGAGCGTGCGGCCTTCGCGCACTGCCTTCACCATCGCCTTGGCCGCCATCGGGTTGGTCGGATCGACCGGGAAGGCGTCGAACAGCGGCAGGAAGGGCTGGACCCACCAGGCCCTGGCGATGCGGGTATGAACGGCGAAGGTCGGCTTGCCCGGCAGGAAGGCGGCAAGCAGCAGCCCGTCGAGGAAGGAGACATGGTTGACCACGACCACGGCCGGGGTACCGGCCTGGGGCATATGCTCCGCGCCGCTGACCTCGACGCGGTAGAGCAGGCGCAGAAGCCCCCGGAAGATTGCCTTGATCACGGTTTCGGGCAGCAACCAGCAGGAAATGAGCGCGATCGTCAGCGTGGCGAAGCCCAGCGCGCCGATGATGCCCGGCACGCTCTCACCCCGCGCCAGCATCAGCGTCACGACCAGCACGACAGCGACACTGACCGCCGCATTGACGATATTGTTGGCGGCGATGGTGCGCGACCGCTCCTCGCGCGGGGCGTGGGTCTGGAGGATGGCGTAGAGCGGCACGATGAACATGCCGCCGGCAAAGGCGATGCCGAACAGGTCGAACAGGATGCGCCAGCTACCCGCCGACGCCACGAAGCTGGCGATGCCGGCTTCCGCGACCATCGGGCGATAGGCGCTGGTGGAGAGCCACAGGTCGATCATGCAACCGGCCAGCACCAGCGCGGACGCCGGTACGTAGCGCGCCGACACTTCGCCGGCGAGCAGGCGGTTAACGAGAAGCGAGCCGAGCGCGACGCTCAGCGAGAATACCAGCAGAAACAGGGTCGCGACTTCCTGCTTTGCATGCAGGACGCCGCTGACCAGCGGACCGAATTCCGACAGGAGCACCGCGCCGATCGCGAAGAACCAGCTTATCCCCAGGATCGAAAGCCACACGCCCCGGCCATGACGGGCCGCCTTGAGGATGCGCCAGGTGCTGCGGAAGATGTTGCGGTCGACATGCAGCCCCTGCGCCACCGGCGGCGCGGACGGGACGGCCAGACTGGCGACCAAGCCGAGCAGCGCGACGCCGATTGCCGTCAGGCCCGCCGTCTGCGCGGGGATCACCCCGGCGAGCAACTGGCCGCTCAGGATCGCGATAAAGGTGCCCGCCTCGATCAGGCCGGTGCCGCCCATCATTTCATGCGGGTGGAGATGTTGCGGCAGGATCGAGAATTTGACCGGACCGAAGATGGTGGAATGCAGGCCCATCAGGAACAGGCAGGTCAGCAGAAGCGGCACCGATTCCAGCCAGAAACCGATCAGCGCCAGCGTCATGATGCCGACCTCCGCCGCCTTGACCGCGCGCACCAGCTTCGCCTTGTCCCAGGCGTCGGCAATCTGGCCGGCCAGCGCGGAAAAGAGGAAGTAGGGCAGGATGAACAGGCCCGTCGCGATCGTCGCCAGTAGTTCCGCCTTGCCCGGTTCCGCCCGGAACAGCGCGAAATTGGCCAGGAACAGCAAGGCGAACTTCAACAGATTATCGTTGAACGCGCCCAGGAACTGGACGACGAACAGAGGCGCGAAGCGCCGTTTTCCCAGCAGCGACAGATCAGGTGCGGACATGGACAGATACCCCCGTGGCGCAGAGCGATAAGCAGGAAACAGAAATAGGCCGTTAATGGGATTGATGCGGTCGCCCTGGCGCCACTCTATCACCCCATATCCGGTGGAGATGTTGATAGTTGTAAATTGAACAGTGATCAATTAAAAAATTAGACAGTGTTCAATTAAGTTTCTAAAGCCTGTTCATGGGCAGACGATCCGACCATAGCCGCGCCGAACTGGAAGCGCTGATCCTGGCAGAAGGCCAGCGGCTGATGGCCGAGGGCGGCTTCGCCCGCTTCTCCGCGCGGGAGGTCGCCAAGCGTATCGGCTATGCCGTGGGCACGCTCTATAATGTGTTCGGCAGCTATGACCTGCTGCTGGCGACGATCAACACCGTCACCTTCGAAGATTGGGCCAAGCATCTGGAAGCCAGGCTGGCGCGCGCCAGCGATGACCGGATCGCCGCACTGGTGGAGGGCTATTTCAGCTTTGCCGCCGACCATCCGAACCTGTGGAGCGCGATCTACGACCATCGCCTGCCCACCGACATGGCCATGCCCGACGCGCTGGCCGCGCGGCGCGGCGTGCTGACCGACATCGTCGTGCGGGAAGTCGCGACCGTGCTGCCCGATGCGGGGAAGGATCGCGCGCCGCGCCTCGCCCGGTCGCTGGTGGCGACGGTGCATGGCCATTGCGCCTTCGCGCTCAACGGCAGCTTTGCGCTGATGGGGGAGACGGCCCCGCTGGACATGGCGACGGCGCGGGTGAAGGAAGCGCTCGCCGCCGCTGGCGCGACGCTGCCGGCATAGCTTCAGCGCACATCATTGTCCTTGCCGGTCGTCCGGTCGCCAAGACCTGAAACCAGGTCGTGCAGGCGCGGACGGACGGGCGCATTGTCATGCATGACCATCAACGGATCAACGATCTTCGCGAAGCGAAGGCCGCACAGGTCGCGCCGCACCCACATCACCCGCGCTTCCATATCCAGGCCCCTGGCGCGCAACCGCACCCGGCTGCCCGTACTGAAACCCGACGGATGCTCCAGCAGGCAGCCGCCGGACGAAATATCGCCGACAATCACCGTGCGGTGGCCGGCGGCGCCCTCGATCAGTTCCGCCTCGAATGCGGTAACGAAACGCGGGTGCCGTCTCCGTTCGAAATAGGCGACCAGTGGGTCGGTAGTCATGACAGCATACCTTCAAAAGCGCCCGGAGGCCGCCGGACCGGCCGGCGGCTTGCAAAGCGCGGACATGGGCAGATTGAGCGAGCGCCTGGGGATGCTGCCGCAACGCCGGCGCGTTCGATCTGGATGACATCCAGCTCTTGACCAGTTTTGCTAACAAAGGATTAACGTCGCCATGGTCGCGCCGGGCATCCGCCCACCTGCCCGATCGGACGGGCCGGCGGTTATGGTCGGCGACGATCTGGGGCGAGGCGCAGCACGCCATAGCCGGCAAGCGCCGACAGCAGCGACCCGCCCAGCACCCCGATCTTGACCGCATCGGCATGATGGGGATCGGCAAAGGCCAGCCCGCCGATGAACAGGCTCATGGTAAAGCCGATGCCACAGAGCAGCGCCAGCCCGTATATTTGCAGCCAGTTCGCCCCGGCCGGCCGTTCGGCCATGCCCAGCGCGACCGCCCCCCTGATGCTGCAAAATATCCCGATCTGCTTGCCCAGGAACAGGCCCGCGGCAATCCCCAGAGGCAATGGCTCCAGCACATCGGCCAGGCCCACGCCAGCCAGTGAGACACCCGCATTGGCGAAACCGAACAGCGGGACTATGCCGAACGCCACCCAGGGATGCAGGCCATGTTCCAGCCGGTGCAATGGCGATTGCGCCTCATCCCCTC
This sequence comes from Sphingobium cyanobacteriorum, assembly GCF_030580935.1. Taxonomy (GTDB): domain Bacteria; phylum Pseudomonadota; class Alphaproteobacteria; order Sphingomonadales; family Sphingomonadaceae; genus Sphingobium; species Sphingobium cyanobacteriorum. The sequence goes on from NZ_JAUQOM010000001.1 coordinate 126,470, forward strand.
CCCCGGTTGCGCTGCGGATCGGTATGGCCAGCGCGGCCAGAACGCCGGCGATCGTCGCATGGACCCCCGACAGCAGCACGGCCAGCCACAGCCCCGCCGCCAGCACCAGATAGATGCCAAGGCTGGTAATCCCCCGACGATTGGCGAACAGCATCACGCCCCATATCAGCGCCGCCGCGACCAACGCCCACAGGCCGACGCCCGCCGTATAGGCCAGCGCGATGATGAGCACGGCGCCCATGTCATCCACGATCGCCACGGTGGTCAGCAGCAGCTTGAGCGAGGTCGGCGCCCGCTTGCCCAGCAGGGCCAGGACGCCGATGGCAAAGGCAATGTCGGTGGCGGCCGGAATCGCCCAGCCCTTTGCCAGTCCCGGCTGTCCGCCGGCAATGGCAAGATAGGCGGCAGCGGGCACCACCATGCCCGCGACCGCCGCGATCACCGGCAGCGATCGATCGCTCCACCGCGCCAGCCGGCCTTCGACAAACTCCCTCTTGATCTCCAGCCCGACCAGCAGGAAGAACAGGCTCATCAGCCCGTCATCGATCCAGTGCAGGGCGGAAAGCGGACCGATCCGCATATGCAGCACGGCGAAATAGAGCGGTGCCACAGGGCTGTTGGCGACGATCATCGCCAGGACCGCCGCACCGATCAGGCACAGGCCACCGGACGCTTCCATACGGAGAAAATCGCGAAGCGCCGATGGCGGCCGGGGCAACAGGGTCGATTTCAGCATGGGCAGGGAATAACCGGGTTGCGCCACCTTTGTCCAAGAAAAGCCATCATGCCGATGATCAAAAGCGTTCACACATCCTTGGCTATGGTCGGGCTGGCTATTGCAGCGCCTCCTCCGGGGGCATCATCGCGGCCAGCTTCATCTTGAACTCTTCGGATTGCAGCAGGCGATGACGCAACTGATTGAGCGTCGGCTCGGTCGCATGGGCCATCAGGGTTTCCATATTTTCCGGCGCCCGGCCGAGCAGCCAGAAAAACCCGTTATAGGCATCGATCACATTGGGCCGACGGTTCATCCCGTGCCGATATTCCATTTCATGCAACAGCGCCGGCATCAGGTCCGTCAATATATCGGCGCCCGATCGCTCCAGCGCGCGCCAATGCAGCCCCGCCGCATCGGCCTCTTCACCACAGGCATCGAAAGCGGCGCGCAACCGTGCCCCCACTTCCGCCACAGTAACAGGTTGAGCCGATGCAAAAGACAGCGAATGGACATTGAACCGGCTCGCCATCAAACGCCAGCAGGCGGCCGCATAATGAACCGAGGCCGGACCATATTTCGCCAGATCGTCACTCCATAATGCCCCTTCATAGCGCAACAGCTTCGCCCCATGAATGTGCGCGGCGCAATAGTCCGCCATCAGTTCCAGCATCGGTGCACGGGCAGACCAGGCCATGAAATCTGTCCTGAAATCGCGCTTGGTCCGCATCTTGCCGCGATAGTCCCATGTGGGTGGGAAATTGAGAATCAGCACCTGGCTATGGGGCAATTCCTCGTTCAGGAACGCGCACATCCGGTCCAGCGCCTGGCGATGCAGGCGGACATATTCGGGCGAACCAAAGGGAATCATGTCGAATCGTTCGATGAATGACGCCTTGTTGCCAAATTCCTCGGCGATCAATTCATAGGGGAAGGACAGATAGCCCTCCCCGTCCGTCAGCAAGGCGCAGCGCACGTCGCGGATGAAATCGATGATCACGATATCGGGCTTCACCGTCAGCATCCGTTCTCGAAAATCCTTGCGGTTTTCGTAGGAAAGATGCCGCTGGGTTTCCGGGGTCAGACCGGACATGTCGCCCAGGTCGAGCGGCTTTTCGTCCATCAGGCTGACGCTGTTGACCCGATAATAGCGCAGGCTGGGAATGATGTCGCCCAGCACATATTTCAGGAACTCTTCGCTATAACAGCTCCCGACATAAGCGACTTTCACTGTTCCTCACCCCTGCGATACAAAACTGTCACATAGGGTTAGGCGAAGGTTTAATCTGGCTCAAGTCAACAAAGCCACAGCGCTGCACATTATCGGGATCAGGATCCATGTCAGCCGATCATCATCAGGCTGGCATTGCCGCCCGCCGCCGTGGTGTTGATCGACATGGACTGTTCTTCCAGCAGCCAGTCGAGACAATAGCCATGGCCATGATCATCGGCATGAACCGACAGGATCGGGCCGGGCAGATCGGCGACACACTGGACGGTCGCGGCAACCTTGGCCGCGTCCCCTTCCACCAGTGCGGCGGCATAATGGCCGGTGGCGCCGGTGCTGAAGCAGGCGGCGACATCGGCGGGCAGGTCGGCGGGTATCGTCATCCCCTGCACCACGCCATGATTGCCGGTGGCAAGGATCGCCGCCATCTGGCGGAACAGCCCCTGCCGCGTCGCGGGGCGCAGCAGGATGCGGCCGCGCGGATGCAATGCATAGAGGTTGCGTTCCCCCACCGGCCCCGGCAGTGCCAGTTCCACCCCCAGCGCCGATGCATCGCCGGTGCGCCGGGCATGGGCGGCGGCCTCTGCTTCGCCCTGCTGGTCGAGCCAGTCGGCAAAGGCGTGCAGCGGCGACCGCAAATGGCTGACCCGCGCGGCAAAGACCGGCGGCGCCGTGACCAGCCGCCCCAGATAGAGCGGCCCGCCCGCCTTCGGCCCGGTGCCCGACAGGCCGCAGCCGCCAAAGGGCTGCACCCCCACGATCGCGCCGATGACGTTGCGGTTCACATAGATATTGCCGGCCCTGACGCGGCTGGTGACGCGCGCGACCGTCTCGTCCAGCCGGGTGTGGAGGCCGAAGGTCAGGCCATAGCCGGTGGCGTTGATCTGATCCACCAGCGCGTCCATCCGGTCACGCCGGAAGCGCAGGACATGGAGGACGGGGCCGAACACCTCGCGGCTGAGGTCCGTGATGCCGTCGATCTCGATGATCGTGGGCGGGACGAAGGTGCCGTGCCTGGCTTGCGGCGGCAGCAGGCTTTGTTCGACCTTGCGCCCCAGTGCCGCCATGGCGTCGATATGGGCGTTGATGCTATCGCGCGCCTCGGCGCTGATGACCGGGCCGATATCGACCCTGAGCGCGTCGGTGCGACCGATGCGCAACTCTGCCAGCGCGCCCTTGAGCATGGCGAGCGTGCGGTCGGCGATATCCTCCTGCAGGCAGAGGATGCGCAGCGCCGAACAGCGCTGGCCCGCGCTGTCGAAGGCGGAAGCGATCACATCGGCCACCACCTGCTCGGCCAGCGCCGACGAATCCACGATCATCGCATTCTGGCCGCCGGTTTCGGCGATCAGCGGGATCGGCTTGCCGACGGGCGACAGGCGGGTGGAAAGCTGGCGCTGGATCAGGCGCGCAACTTCGGTCGATCCGGTGAACATGACGGCGGCGGTCTGCGGCGCGGCCACCAGCGCCGCGCCGATCCGCCCGTCGCCGGGGATCAATTGCAGCGCGTCGGCGGGGACGCCCGCTGCGTGCAGCAGCCGCACGGCCTCCGCCGCGATCAGCGGGGTTTCCTCCGCCGGCTTGGCCAGCACCGGATTGCCCGCCACCAGCGCGGCGGCGACCTGCCCGGTAAAGATGGCGAGCGGGAAGTTCCAGGGGCTGATGCAGGTCACGGGGCCAAGCGCGACCTGCGCAGGCCCGAAGGTACTGCGGGCCTGCGCCGCATAATAGCGCAGGAAGTCGATCGCCTCGCGCACTTCGGCGATGGCGTTGGGCAGCGACTTGCCGGCTTCGCGGACGACGAGGCCAAGGAGGATCGGCATGCGCGCCTGCATGGCGTCAGCAGCGCGGTCCAGCGCGGCGGCGCGGTCGGCGACGGGCATATCGGGCCAGCGCGACGCGGCGGCGCAGATGGCGGCGGCGCGCGCTTCCTCCGGCGTGGCTTGCGTGACGCGGCCCACCACATCGCGATGATCGGCAGGGTTGAACACGGTGTAGGAAGGGGTGGTCCGGCCGTCGGGCGCGGCGGTCCAGGCGATCGTGGCGCTGTGGCGCAATGCCTCGCCCAGGCTGGCGAGCGTCCTTTCGTCGCTGAGGTCGAGGCCGTCCGCATTGCGACGATCGGGATAAAGATCGGCTGGCAGCGCGATCTGGTCATGGCGATGGCCCGGATGCGCCATGGCGCGCACGACATCGGCCGGATCGGCGATCATCTCCTCCACCGAGACATGCGGGTCTGCGATGCGGTTGACGAAGCTGCTGTTCGCACCATTTTCCAGCAGGCGGCGGACCAGATAGGCGAGCAGCGTTTCATGCGTGCCGACCGGCGCATAGATGCGGCAGGGGCGGTTCAGCTTTTCCGCGCCCACGACCTGTTCGTAGAGCGGTTCGCCCATGCCGTGCAGGCACTGAAACTCATATTGACCGATCTGGAAGTCGGGGCCGGCGAGATGGTAGATGGTCGCCAGCGTCTGCGCATTGTGCGTGGCGAATTGGGGAAACACGGCGTCCGGCGCGGCCAGCAGCCTGCGCGCGCAGGCGACATAGGCCACGTCGGTATGCACCTTGCGCGTATAGACCGGGAAGTCCGTCAGCCCATCGACCTGCGCCCGCTTGATCTCCGCATCCCAGTAAGCGCCCTTCACCAGACGCACCATGATCCGGCGATTTGCGCGACGGGCAAGGTCGATGATCCAGTCGATGACGAACGGGCAGCGCTTGCCATAGCCCTGCACCACGAAGCCCAGGCCATTCCAGCCGGCAAGGTCGGGATCGATCGCGAGGCTTTCCAGCAGGTCGAGCGAGAGTTCGAGCCGGTCGGCCTCCTCCGCATCGATGTTGAGGCCGATGTCGTAGCTTTTGGCGAGCAGCGCCAGTTGCTGCACCGCAGGCAGCAATTCGCCCATCACGCGGTCGGCCTGCGCACGGACATAGCGCGGGTGAAGGGCCGACAGCTTGATCGAGATGCCGGGGCCGGCATGGATGCCGCGTCCGGCCGATGCCTTGCCGATGGCATGGATCGCCTGTTCATAGTCGGCATAATAGCGCTTCGCGTCGGCGGCGGTGGTGGCTGCTTCGCCGAGCATGTCGTAGCTGTAGGCGAAGCCCTTCGCCTCCATCGCCTTCGCGCGCTTCAACGCTTCCCTGATCGTCTCGCCCGTGACGAACTGTTCGCCCATCATCCGCATGGCCAGATCCACGCCGCGGCGGATGACCGCCTCCCCGGCGCGGGCGACGAGGCGGGTGAGTGCCGCGCCCAGGCCACGATCATCGACGCTGCCGACCAGCTTGCCGGTGACGACCAGCCCCCAGGTGGCGGCGTTGACGAACAGCGACTTGTCGCCGCCCAGATGCGAACCCCAGTCGCCTGTCGAGATCTTGTCGCGGATCAGCGCGTCGCGCGTCGCGCTGTCGGGGATGCGCAACAGCGCTTCGGCCAGGCACATCAGCGCCACCCCTTCCTGACTGGAAAGCGCATATTCCTGTACCAGCCCTTCCACGCCCGTCCCCTTGTGATTGGCGCGCAGTGCGGTGACGAGGGTGCGGGCGGTGTCCGCGATGGCGGCCTTCGTCGCGTCCGGCAGGGTCGCCGCGGCGATCAGGGGCGCCAGCGCCGCTGCCTCATCACGGCGACAGGCGGCGGTGATCGCCTCGCGCAGCGGGGTGGGCTGGCGGATGGCGGGGGCGAAGGCGGCAAAGGGGGGCTGGTCGGTCATGCCGGTCAGAATAATCCAACTCTTTGTGGCGTTCCGCCTTATCCAGACCCATGGAGCAGACGAAGTGACTTATTAATTGGCCTTTGCTAGGCAGATGATATGGAAAATATGCCCAAAGCCGTCGAACTGGACGATTTCGACCGGCGGATCATCGCTGCGCTGGTCGACGATGGCCGCATGACCGTCACCGATCTTGCGGCCCAGGTCGGCCTGTCCAAGACCCCCTGCCAGGTGCGGCTCAAGCGCTTGCAGGAAACCGGCGTCATTCGCGGCTTTCGCGCCATCGTCGATCCGGCGAAACTGGGCATGGACCATATCGCCTTTACCGAGGTGAAGCTGTCCGACACGCGGGAAGCGGCGCTGGGCGAATTCAACGCGGCGGTGCGGCGCATCCCGGAGGTCGAGGAATGCCATATGCTGGCGAGCAATTTCGACTATCTGCTCAAGGTGCGCACCGCCGATATTCGCCGCTATCGCATCGTGCTGGGCGAAAAGATCAGCGCCCTGCCCCATGTCGCCAGCACCTCCACCTTCGTCGCGATGGAAACGGTGCTGGAAGCGGGGCACAAGCGGGTCAGCCGCAAAAGCTGAGGCAGGATGCACTGCGCCAGCGCGCCGAACCGGATGCATCTTTTGCTTGCCATCATGTTTTTGATACCGCTACCAATCCTTTGAACCAGAGCTGCTAGCAGGAGAGGATTGAGTGATAGCGCGCCTGTTGTGCTGGATGATTGCCCTGACAGCGGCCAGTTGGGCGCCGGGGGCGCTGGCCGAGGACGGCTATGACCTGTGGCTGCGCTATGCACGCACGGATGAGGCGCGCAGCGCCGATCTGGCCGCCCATGCAACCATCATCGTCGCGCCTGGCGCCAGCCCGACCCTCAACGTCGCCATCGCCGAATTGCAGCGCGGCCTGGCCGGCATGACCGGCGTTGCGCCCGCCCTGTCAGGCACGATGCGTCAAGGCGCGCTATGGCTGGCGACGCCTGCATCCGCTCCCGCTCTGCCGGGTGAGACGGCCGGACTGGGCGGCGAGGGCTATGCGATCCGCTCCATCGAGGTGGACGGCAAGGCCGTGACCCTGATTGCCGCCAACAGCGATCTTGGCCTGCTCCATGGCGCCTGCCACTGGTTGCGGCTGGCCCAGAGCGGCGCAAGCCTCGACAGGCTGGACATACGCAGCGCACCGAAGATCAGGCTGCGCCTGCTCAACCATTGGGACAATCTGAATGGCACGGTCGAACGCGGCTATGCCGGCCAGTCGATCTGGGACTGGTGGCGGCTGCCCGACTGGAAAGCGCCGCGCTATACCGACTATGCCCGCGCCAACGCCGCGATCGGCATCAACGGCACCGTCCTCAACAATGTAAACGCCAAGGCCGACAGCCTGACCGCGCCCTATATCGCCAAGGCAGCGGCGCTGGCCGACCTGTTCCGCCCCTATGGGATCAAAGTCTATCTGTCGGTCAGATGGACCGCGCCGATGGAACTGGATGGCCTCCGGACGGCCGATCCGCGCGATCCGGCGGTGGCTGGCTGGTGGAGGGCGAAGGCGGACGAAATCTACCGGGCCATCCCCGACTTTGGCGGCTTTCTGGTCAAGGCGAACAGCGAGGGCCAGCCGGGTCCGCAGGATTACAAGCGCACCCATGCCGACGGCGCGAACATGCTGGCCGCCGCGCTGAAACCGCATGGCGGGATCGTGATGTGGCGCGCCTTCGTCTATGCCCATGACAATCCCGATGATCGCGCGAAGCAGGCCTATGCCGACTTCAGGCCGCTGGACGGCCAGTTCGCCGACAATGTCATCGTGCAGGTGAAGAATGGCGCGATCGACTTCCAGCCGCGCGAGCCGTTCCATCCATTGTTCGGCGCGATGCCGAAAACGCCGCTGATGATGGAGTTCCAGATCACCAAGGAATATCTGGGCCAGTCGACGCACCTCACCTATCTTGGCCCCTTGTTCAAGGAAGCGCTGGACAGCGACACATTCGCGAAAGGCGCAGGATCGACGGTGGCGAAGGTGATCGACGGATCGCTGGACGGACACAGGCTGACCGGCATTGCGGGCGTGGCCAATATCGGCGCGGATCGCGACTGGAGCGGGTCGATCTTCAACCAGGCGGACTGGTATGCCTTTGGTCGCCTGGCCTGGGACACCAGCCTGTCGGCGGAGGCCATCGCGCGCGAATGGGCGGCGATGACCTTTTCGCCCGATCCGAAAGTCGTAGAACCGATCGTCGGGATGATGATGGGATCGCGGGAGGCCGCCGTCGATTACATGACCCCGCTGGGCCTGGCCCATATGATGGACACCGGCCATCATTATGGCCCCGGCCCATGGGTTTCCGACCTCGCCCGCCCCGAATGGAACCCGGTCTATTATCACAGGGCGGACGCGGACGGCATCGGCTTTGACCGCACGGACAGCGGCAGCGGCGCCATCGGCCAATATGCGCCCGCCATCGCGACGCGGCTGGCCAACCCGCACACCACGCCGGAACGCCATCTGCTCTGGTTCCACCACCTCCCCTGGGATTATCGCCTGGCGTCGGGGGAGACGCTATGGGACGGACTGGTCCGTCGCTATGACAGGGGGCCCGCTTATGTTGCGGGCATGCAGACCCTCTGGGCGTCGCTCAAGCCCCATATCGATGCCAGGCGCTTCGCGCAAACCGAGGCTTTTCTGACCATCCAGCATCGTGAAGCCCTGTGGTGGCGCGACGCCAGCATCGCCTATTTCCAGTCGCTGGCGCACCGCCCCCTGCCCGCCGGATCGCCTGCGCCCGCGCATGATCTCAACTGGTACAAGACGCAAAGATTCCCCTACGCACCCGGCCATAGTTGATTTTTTGCTTTAATAAGTATCGATGTTGTCGCTACCACCCCGTTTGTGACCAAAATCTTGAAAGTTTCCACCTTGAGTGACAGCCGATCGTCCCGCCGCCAGCGCAATGCGCCGACCATCAACGATGTCGCCCGCGAAGCCGGCGTGTCGCCGATGACCGTGTCGCGCGTCATCAATGGCGAGCAGGTGGTGCGGGCGGCGACGCGGGAAAAGGTGCAGGCGGCGATCACCGCGCTCAACTATGCGCCCAGCGCCGCCGCGCGCACTTTGGCCGGCGGGGAAGAAACCCGGATCGGCTTGCTCTATTCCAACCCCTCTTCCTCCTATCTCAGCGAATTTCTGGTCGGCAGCCTGGACCAGGCCAGCCGCAGCGGCGTCGACCTGGTGGTGGAAAAATGGGATGATGAGGAAACCTCGATAGAGGCCGTCGTCGCCCATCTGCAACGCGGGCGGATCGACGGGGTGATCCTGCCGCCGCCGCTCTGCGACCTGGCCGCACTGGTGGATGCGCTCGATCGGGCCGGCATCCCCGCCGTTGCGGTCGCGACCGGGCGCGCCCCGTCCGATCTGGCCGCCGTCAGCATCGATGACCGCCACGCCGCCTATGAAATGACCCGCCACCTGATCGCGCTGGGCCATGACCGGATCGGCTTCATCAAGGGCAATCCCAACCAGAGCGCCAGCGCCAAACGGTTTGAAGGCTATGTCGCGGCACTGACCGAAGCCGGCCTGCCGATGCGGGACGAACTTGTCGCGCAGGGCTATTTCACCTATCGGTCGGGGCTTGACGCAGCCGAGCATATCCTGGCCCTGGCCGACCCGCCCACGGCGATCTTCGCCAGCAATGACGACATGGCGGCCGCTACCGTTGCGATCGCCCATCGCTCCGGGCTGGACGTGCCGGGCGACCTGACCGTCTGCGGGTTCGACGATACATCGCTTGCCACCACCATCTGGCCCGAACTGACGACGATCCGCCAGCCGATCAACGCCATGGCGCGCGCGGCGGTGGAAGTGCTTGTCCGCCAGCTAAAGGGCCGCCGTAAAGGCGACGCGGCCGAACATCTGGTGCTGGACTACGCCCTGATCCGCCGCCAGTCGGACGCCGCGCCACGGATGCGGCCACGACTGGGCGGGCGGTAAGGACTTGAATCAGGATCAGCGCCGACATGTTCCCGCACAGGCGGGAACATGTGATTTTCGGACTGAATGAAGTTACGCTTCCCCGAATACCCGGCGGAAGATCGTGTCGACCTGCTTGAAATGATAGTCGAGGTTGAACTTTTCCTCGATCTCCTGCGCCGGCAGGGCGGCGGCCACGTCCGGGTCGGCCTTGAGCAGTTCGAGCAGCGACAATTGCCCGTCCGATTCCCATACCTTCATCGCGTTGCGCTGGACGTAGCGATAGCTGTCCTCGCGGCTGACGCCCGCCTGGGTCAGGGCCAGCAGCACGCGCTGCGAATGGACGAGGCCGCCCATCTTGTCGAGATTCTTCATCATCCGCTCAGGATAGATGAGCAGCTTGTCGATCACGCCGGTCAGGCGGGCCAGCGCGAAGTCCAGCGTGATGGTGGCGTCGGGACCGAAGAAGCGCTCGACCGACGAATGGCTGATGTCGCGTTCATGCCAGAGCGCGACATTTTCCAGCGCCGGGACGACGGCCGCGCGGACGACGCGGGCCAGGCCGGTCAGATTTTCGGTCAGTACCGGGTTGCGCTTGTGCGGCATGGCGCTGCTGCCCTTCTGGCCGGGCGAGAAATATTCCTCCGCTTCCAGCACTTCGGTCCGCTGCAAATGGCGAACCTCGACGGCCAGGCGCTCGATGGACGAGGCGATGACGCCCAGCGTCGCGAAGAACATGGCATGGCGATCACGCGGGATCACCTGGGTCGAAACGGGTTCGATGGCGAGGCCCAGCTTGTCCGCGACATGCTCCTCCACCGCCGGGTCGATATTGGCGAAGGTGCCGACCGCGCCGGAAATGGCGCAGGTGGCGATTTCGGCGCGGGCGGCGACCAGCCGGGTCTTGCAGCGGCTGAACTCGGCATAGGCTTCCGCCATCTTCAGGCCGAACGTCACCGGCTCGGCATGGATGCCATGGCTGCGGCCGATGGTCGGGGTCAGCTTATGTTCGAAGGCGCGGCGCTTGATGACCGCCAGCAGCGCGTCGATATCCTCGATCAATATGTCGGCGGCGCGGGCCAGTTGCACGGCCAGGCAGGTATCGAGCACGTCGGAACTGGTCATGCCCTGATGCATGAAGCGGGCTTCGTCGCCCACCTGCTCCGCCACCCAGGTCAGGAAAGCGATGACGTCATGCTTGGTGACGGCTTCGATCGCGTCGATCGCGGCCACGTCGATCACGGGGTTGGTCGCCCACCAGTCCCACAGCGCCTTGGCGGCGGATGGCGGCACGACGCCCAGTTCGCCCAGCTTCTCGGTCGCATGGGCCTCGATCTCGAACCAGATTTTGAAACGGGCTTCGGGTTCCCAGAGGGCGGTCATGGCGGGGCGGGCATAGCGGGGGACCATAAGGCGAATCCTGCGGCTGGAGGGGCAATAGTTGCCGCGCCGCGTAGCAGCGTCGGCGGACCGGGGCAAATCGCGATCCGATCATGCAATCATCCCTGCCCTGATCAGGCAACTCATCGCAAAAGGCACAGCATCGAAGGACGAACCGAACCAATCGGCAAGACGAATGCAAAAGGATGAACGGATGTTCAGGAACATTGCCTCATTTTCGTTCATTATCCCACCAACTGCTACACAGGACTGGAACGAATGACTTCCAGATCGATTATGAGGCACAGGAGATTGCCATGTTCCGTATGATTTTACTCACCACCGCACTTGCCACGAGCGCGCCGGTGCTGGCGCAGGCTGTGCCCGATCAAGGCGCAGCGCCGCAATCGGCGGCTCCGGCGGCGACTCCGGCAACGCCCGCAGCCCCCGCCAATCCGGCCAGCAGCGTGGCGTCGATCGTCGACAGCGAGTTTCCCGCCTATGACGCGAACAAGGACGGCCAGCTTGACCAGTCGGAATTTTCCCGCTGGATGGTCGCGCTCAAGACCCAGGAAATGAAGGCGACCGGATCGCAACTGCCGGCCGAACAGGTAACGACCTGGGCCAGCGGCGCCTTCACCTCGGCGGACAAGGACAAGAGCAGCATGGTCAGCAAGCCGGAACTGATAACCTATCTGAGCGGTGGCGCAGGCTGACAACAGCCACTCCCCCATCCCCCGTCACGAAGGCCCATCCCCCGTCACGAAGGCCCATCCCCCGTCACTAAGGACAGGGTATAAAGAGCCTGCCGGGTCGCACCGGAGGGCGGCATGGAGCGAAGGCCATGCCGCCCCTTTTTTTGGCCATGATGCCCTTTTCAAACCCGACAGCAGCATCCTCCCCTTCCAAGGGATGGGACCGCCGCGAAGCGATGATGGAGGGACGTGACGCTGTCGAGAGGGCCCTCTCCGTCTGGCCGTTGGCCAGCCACATGGATTGCCTGGCCATGCGTGCATGGCGGGCATTGGAGATAGGCCCGTTTGGAGCAGCGCGCGGAACAGGGCACCGCTTCCGGCTGCGCTGGCCGACAGCACCGCCAGAAATGATGCGAAACCAGAAAACTGAACCGCGCAAGCTGCATCCGGTCAGGTGCAGCGCGCTCTAGCCCTTTTTGCGTGTATAAAGCAGCGCCGCGACGATCGCGGCCGATCCGATACCGACGGCGGTGCCCATCCATACGCCCTTGCCGGCGGATTTGCGCGCAGCGGCGGCAAGATCGGTTTTCGGGGTTCGGGAGCCACTGGCACCATCCATGTCAGGATTTGCGGGAGCGGCGGGGTTTGCGCCGACGGGCGGCGCGCTGTCTTCGGGCTTGCTCATGGTCCGCACAGCTATGCCCCAAAGCGGCGGCGCGGAAAAGATGAAAGATGCCGCCCCCCCACCCCTGCCATCTGTCATGCCTTTTGCGCAACATCCTCTTGACTTCGCGCCCGCCACGGTGTTGTTAAGGGCAACTTGTTAGCGCTATCAATTTAACGAACATGGAATTTAGGAGTTGATGATGCCGGGGGTTTCCTCCTTGTCCGCCATGACCTTGCCCGACTGCCTGCCCGTCGACTGGCGCAAGGGCCTTTTCATCGGTCGGGTGCTGACCGCCGCGGGGCCAAGCCCCATCCTGGTCCGGGACGGAATCGCCCGTGACATGAGCCGGATCGCGCCCACCGTGGCGCAACTGGTCGAAATGCTGCCGGTCGCTGGCGATGCGGGCGCAATATTGGGTCCGCTCGACGCGCTCGACCTGCCGCTGCTCAGCCCTGTCGACCTGCAATGCGTCAAGGCATGCGGCGTCACCTTCGCCCTTTCCGCCATCGAGCGCGTGATCGAGGAGCGCGCCCGTGGCGATGCCGCCGCCGCCGCCGACATTCGCGGACGGCTGGAAGAGCGCGTCGGTGGATCGATCCGCGCCGTCATTCCCGGCTCGCAGGAAGCCGCCGCGCTCAAGGCCGCACTGATCGAGGATGGCCTCTGGTCCCAATATCTGGAGGTCGCGATCGGCCCCGATGCCGAAGTGTTCACCAAGGCCCCGGTCCTGTCGACCGTCGGCGCGGGGGCCGAAATCGGCATCCGTTCCGATTCCACCTGGAACAATCCCGAACCGGAAATCGTGCTGCTGGTCAACGCGGCTGGGAGCGCTATCGGCGCGACCCTTGGCAACGATGTCAATCTGCGCGATTTCGAAGGGCGATCAGCGCTGCTGCTGGGCAAGGCGAAGGACAATAACGCATCCTGCGCGCTTGGCCCGCTGGTCCGCCTGTTCGATGCCGACTTCACCATCGACGATGTGCGCAACGCCGAAGTGGCCCTGACCATCGATGGTCCCGAAGGGTATCGGCTGGAAGGCGCGAGCCGCATGGACCAGATCAGTCGCGACCCGCTGGAACTGGTGCGTCAAACCCTGTCTGAACATCAATATCCCGATGGCTTCGCCCTGTTTCTGGGCACACTCTTCGCCCCGGTGCAGGACCGCGATGATCCGGGCCGCGGTTTCACCCACAAGGTTGGCGATGTCGTCGCCATCTCCACCCCGCGCCTGGGCAAGCTGGTCAACCCTGTCGTCACGTCGAAGGATGCCGCGCCCTGGACCTGGGGGCTGACCGCACTGATGACCAACCTCGCCGCGCGGGGCCTGCTGAAAGACACCGCCGCATGAGCGCCATCTATCCCAGCCTGAAGGGCAAAAGGGTCTTTATCAGCGGCGGCGGCAGCGGCATCGGCGAAGGGCTGGTCGAAGCCTTTGTCGCTCAGGGCGCGCATGTCGCCTTCTGCGACATTGCCGTGGCGGAAAGCGAAGCGCTGGTCGCGCGCCTGTCCGGCGCCGACCTTGCGCCGATATTCCATGCCATCGACCTGCGGGATATCGATGCGGTGCAGGCGATGATGGCAAAGCTGGATGCGCAGCTTGGCGGGATAGACATATTGATCAACAATGCCGCCAGTGACGATCGCCACGCCATTGACGAGGTAAGCCCGGCCTATTGGGATGAACGGATGGCGGTGAACCTGCGCCACCTGTTCTTTACGGCACAGGCGGTCGTCCCGGCGATGCGGCGCGCGGGGGGCGGCGTGATCCTGAATCTGGGATCGATCAGTTGGCATCTGGCGCTGCCCGACCTGATACTCTACGAAACCGCCAAGGCCGGGATCGAAGGGTTGACCCGCGGACTGGCGCGCGACCTGGGCCGTGACAATATCCGCGTCAACACCATCATCCCCGGCAACATCAAAACGCCACGTCAGGAAAAATGGTACACCCCCGAAAGCGAAGCGGAAATTGTCGCGGCCCAGTGCCTGAACGGACGTATCCAGCCGCGCGATGTCGCCGCGCTGGCGATGTTCCTGGCATCGGACGATGCGCGTTACTGCACCGGCCATGACTATTTCATCGATGCCGGCTGGCGCTGAGATGCGCAGCGCCGATCCGCACAGCATCCTGTCAGTCGGCGCGACACTGGGCGAAGGTCCGGTGTGGGTCGCGCGCGACGCCGCTTTGTGGTTCGTCGATATCAAGCAGCATCGCATCCACCGCTATGACCCGGCGCTGGGCGTCGGGCGCAGTTGGGCCGCGCCCGGTCAGGTTGGCTGGATCGTCCCGACCGACGACGGCCTGTTCGCGGTCGGGCTGCAATCGGGCGTGCACAGATTCGATCCGGGCACCGATCCCGCGACGGGCAGCTTCACCCTGCTCCACGCCCCCGAAGCGCATCTGCCCGGCAACCGCCAGAATGACGCCTGCGTCGCGCCCGACGGCGCGATCTGGTTCGGGTCGATGGATGATGCGGAGCAGGCCGAAAGCGGCCATTTCTACCGCCTCCACAAAGGGCGATGCATCGAAACCGGCCTGCCCGCCGTATCGATCACCAACGGCCCGGCTCTGTCACCCGATGGCCGCATCCTCTACCACACCGACACGGTGGGCAAGCGCATCTGGCGCACCGATCTGGCGCCGGACGGGACAGTCGGCAACACGACCCTCTTCACCCGGATCGAGGCGGATGCAGGCTATCCCGATGGCCCCACTGTCGATGCCGAAGGCTGCCTGTGGACCGGATTGTTCGGCGGCTGGGCAGTGCGCCGCTATGATCCGGCGGGCAGGCTGATGCGCGAAATCCGCCTGCCCGTGGCCAACGTCACCAAGATCGCCTTTGGCGGCCCGGACCTGCGCACGGCCTATGTCACGACCGCGCGCAAGGGGCTGGACGTGACAACGTTGACAGAACAGCCCCTGGCGGGCGATCTGTTCGCTTTCGATCCCGGTGTCGCGGGACTGCCGGGTCCTATCGCAACGATATAAAAGAGAGAGCTGGAAGGAACGACAATGACTGAGGGGAGCGCCGGGAAGGTCAATATGGCCTTCATCGCCGCGATTGTCGCCGTGGCGACGATCGGCGGCTTCATGTTCGGTTATGATTCGGGCGTCATCAACGGCACGCAAAAGGGGCTGGAAGCGGCCTTCGACCTGGGCAAGCTGGGCATCGGCATCAATGTCGGCGCGATTCTGGTCGGCTCCTCGATCGGCGCGTTCGGCGCGGGGCGCATGGCCGATATCATCGGCCGGCGCGGTGTCATGATGCTGGCGGCCATCCTGTTCCTGGTCAGCGCATTGCTGGCGGGCGCCGCCGGCTCCTCCGCCCTCTTCATCTTCGCCCGCATCATCGGCGGCCTGGGCGTCGGCGCGGCGAGCGTCATTTCGCCGGTCTATATCTCCGAAGTCACCCCCGCCAATGTGCGCGGCCGCCTGTCGTCGGTACAGCAGGTCATGATCATTTCCGGCCTGACCGGCGCGTTCGTCGCCAATTTCGTGCTGGCCCGTCATGCTGGCGGTTCCACCGCGCCGCTGTGGCTCGACTATCCGGCGTGGCGCTGGATGTTCTGGTTGCAGGCGATCCCGGCCGCCATCTATTTCCTGGCGCTGCTCGTGATCCCCGAAAGCCCCCGCTATCTGGTGGCGCGCGGCCATGACGATCGCGCGCTCAGCGTTCTGACCCGCCTGTTCGGGGCGCAGGAAGCCGCGCGCAAGGTCGCCGACATCCGCGCCAGCCTGGCCGCCGACCATCATCGGCCGAAACTGTCCGACCTGATCAGCAAGACAACCGGCAAGATCCGCCCGATCGTGTGGACCGGCATCGGCCTGGCCGTCTTTCAGCAACTGGTCGGCATCAATGTCGTTTTCTATTATGGCGCGACGCTGTGGGAAGCGGTCGGCTTTTCGGAGGATAACGCCCTTCAGATCAACATATTGTCCGGCGTACTGTCGATCGGCGCATGCCTGGGCACGATCATGCTGGTGGACCGGATCGGCCGCAAGCCGCTGCTGCTGATCGGATCGGCCGGCATGGCGGTGACGCTGGCGATCGTTGCCTACGCCTTTTCCACCGCCGTCACCGGCGCGGATGGCGGCGTTACCCTGCCCGGCCATAATGGCCTGATGGCGCTGATCGCGGCGAACCTCTATGTGATCTTCTTCAACCTGAGCTGGGGTCCGATCATGTGGGTCATGCTGGGCGAGATGTTCCCCAACCAGATCCGCGGATCGGGCCTGGCGGTCGCGGGTTTCGCGCAGTGGATCGCCAATGCCGCCATCTCGGTCAGCTTCCCGGCGCTCGCCGTGTCGCCGGGGCTGGTTGTGACCTATAGCGGCTATGCGCTGTTCGCGGCGATCAGCTTCTTCTTCGTCCGCGCCATGGTGCATGAGACGAAGGGGCGCGAGCTTGAGGACATGGAAGGCTGAGCACCGATCGCATCCTCTTGCGGGCGGGAGCGCTGGAAGCGGCGCTCTCCCCCGCTGCTGGCGGTTCGCTGCTGTGGCTGGCGCTGGACGGCGTGGACCTGCTGCGCCGGGCGCCGGACGAGGCCACCGACCCGCTGGCGATGGCCAGCTTTCCGCTGGTCCCCTATGCCAATCGCATCGCGGACGGACGGTTCGCCTTTGCCGGGCGAAGCCATCAGCTCCCCCGCAATTTCGGCGACCATCCGCACAGCATCCATGGCTTTGGCTGGCAGGCAAAGTGGACAGCGAGTGGTACAGCTCCATCGTCCACGCGGCTGACCCACATGCATGCCGGCGACGCGGGCTGGCCATGGTCCTACCGTGCCGAACAGCATGTCATGCTCACCCCGTCGCAGATGTTCATGTCGCTGTCCCTTTTCAACGCCGGCGACACGCCTATGCCCGCCGGTCTTGGCTTCCACCCCTATTTCCTGGCCGACGCGGCAACCACGATCCGGTTCGATGCACGCAGCCTGTGGCTGTCCACCCCCGACATGCTGCCCGACCGGGAAGCGGCCGCCGATATGCTGGGCGACTGGTCCCGCCCCGCCATTGTGCGCGGCGACACGCTGGTCGACAATGCCTATGCGGGCTGGACCGGCCCGGCCATTGTCCAGCGCGGCGACGGGCTGCGCCTGACGGTCAGCGCCACCGGGGCCGATTTCCTGCACGTCTATCGCCCGCCAGCCAGCAATGATTTCTGTCTGGAGCCGGTCAGTCATATGCCCGACGCGATCAACCGGAATGCAATGCCGGTGCTGCCCCCCGGCGACACGGCGCGCCTGTCCATGACCATCGCGATCGACAAAATCAACCAGACGCTTTCGAAATCGGACGGGATCGCCTAAGCTGCCGCCAGATAGCAGCAAAGGGTCTAGCCTATGCAATTTTTGCGGACAGCCTTCTGGGTCGTCATCGCCGTGGGTCTCGCCTTCTTCTGCATGGCGAACTACGTCCCTGTAACCGTGCGCCTGTGGGGCGACATCGTGATGGAAACCAAGCTGCCCGTGCTGCTGATCGGCGCGTTCCTGCTGGGCGCCCTGCCCTTCTGGATCATGGCGCGGGCGACGCGCTGGCGCTTGAAGCGGCGGCTCGACAGCACGCAAAAGGCGCTGGTGGTCGCCACCGCCGCCGCCGCGCCGCCGCCCCCGGCTTCCCCCCTGCCGGACGCGCCCGCCCTGGGCGGCCTGCCCGATCCCCTCGCCCCCAACACCAGCACCACAGGACCAGCATGAGCAGCCCCATCTATGTCGCCATCGACACGCCGGACCTGGCCAGAGCGCAGACGCTCGCCGGCCAGGTGAAGCATCATGTCGGCGGGCTGAAACTGGGCCTGGAATTTTTCTGCGCCCATGGCCATCATGGCGTGCATGAGATGATGAAGTTCGGCCTGCCGATCTTCCTGGACCTGAAATTGCACGACATTCCCAATACCGTGGCGAAAGCGGTGCAGGCGCTGCACCCGCTGGAACCGGCGATCCTGACCGTCCATGCCGCCGGCGGCCGCGCCATGCTGGAGGATGCGAAGGCGGCGGCGGGCATGCATACCAAGGTGGTCGCCGTGACCGTGCTGACCAGCCTCGACAATGGCGACCTGCTGGATATCGGCGTGGGCGGAAAGGCCGAGGATCAGGTCCGCCGCCTCGCCGACCTGGCGCAGAGCGCGGGCCTCGACGGCATCGTCTGTTCGGGCGAGGAAGTGGCGCTGGTCAAGCAGGGCTGGCATGACGGCTTCTTCGTCGTGCCCGGCGTCCGCCCGGCGGGCGGCGCACTGGGCGACCAGAAGCGCGCGGTAACGCCAAGGCAGGCGTTGGACCGGGGTGCCTCCATCCTGGTCGTGGGCCGGCCGATCAGCCTGGCGGACAATCCCGACATGGCCGCGCGCGCGATCGAGGCGACGCTGTAGAACAGGACAACGAAACCCCGCTGGCCGGCCGCTTCTGACGCAAAAAAGCGCGCGCAGCTTTTGGCCACGCGCGCTTCAGGCTTGCTTGGGAGAATAGGGTCAGCGCGAGGCGAACTGGCGGCCACGGCTGGCGACAGCCCAGCGCTGCGGTGTCGCGTTCGGCGCGGTTTCGCGCACGAAGCACTGGCCCCGCTGCGACCGGATCGTGCGACAGGCGCTCATCGCGTCGGTCCGGCTGGCAAAGCCGCTGATGGCGAGACGATGATAGATTTTGCCTTTGACCGTCGCCTGGCTGGTCAGCACCGGGAAGGCGGCCAGCGTGCTGTTGCGGCCCGCCATGCTCATATATTTTTCCTTGGCGATTGCCGCATTGTCATAGGCGCCAAGCTGGACGACCCAATGGCTGGCGCCCGCGCCGACCGGCTTGATGAAGGCGGCCTGCTGCATCCGCGCGACCGGCGCGACGGGAAGCGTCGCCTTGGCGCGCGCCTTGGCGGCCACCGGCCTGGCGTTATGATCTTCTACAATGAAGCCACGGGCGGCGACACGGACGGGTGCCGGTGACGCCTTGGGGGCGGGTGCAGGCTCGACCGCCGGCTGCGGCGCGGGCGAGGCTTCCGCGACCTGGACCGGGGCTTCTGGCTGGGCTTCCGGCAAGGGGGCGGATTCAGGCGCGGCCTCCGCCATCTGCACCGGCGCTTGTTCCTGCGCCGGGGCGGTGAGCGCCAGCGCGACCGGCTGGCCCGGATCGCCCTGGCTGAGCGTCACGCCCATCAGCGCGGCGACACGCAGCGGCGCGAGAGAAGGTTCGGCGATCTGCGCCCAGTCGGAAATGCGCTTGTTCGCGGCCAGCGGCTCCATGTCCATGCCGACCAGCGTGCGCGCATCTTTCCAGCGGCCGGCCAGCGCATAGGCATAGGCCAGATTCTGGCGCGTGCGCGCGGTTGCCGACGGATCATGAATCGCTTCGGACAGGATGCGCACGCCTTCGGCCGGATCGCCCGCCATCGCCATCGCCAGGCCATAGTCGCCGGCGGGCACGGTGTCGGCATGGGCAACCAGCAGGCTGCGCGCGGCATCGGGACGGCCCTGCGCCACCTGCACCAGCGCCAGGCTGACGATCGTGCGCGCATCGGCATTGCCCAGCGCCAGCGAATCGGCCAGCGCGGTTTCAGCGGAAGCGAAACGGCCCGCCAGCACATAGGCGCGGCCCAGAATTTGCCGATAGGCCCCGTTCTGCGGATCAAGCTGCACTGCGGCTTCGGCGGCCTCCACCGCCTTGGTCGCATTGCGGCTGGCCAGCGCCTTGTCGGCGGCGGCGGCCAGCTTGGCCGGATCAGCCTTTGGCTGCACGGCTGACGTGCGGGGATGGAAAGCCGCACCCGTGCAGCCGACCATGGTGGTGGCGACGATCAGCGAGGACAGCGCCGCCTTTCCAAATGTCTTGCGGTTCATATCTTTACCCACCCTTCATTCACTGGCTGTCGCGCATATGCGGCAGCTGCTGTGTCAGCCGGTCGATTTCCGGCAGGTCATTGAGAAAATCATCCAGTGCTTGCGTCACGATCTGCTGCGCGGACCGCCCGCTGATGGCGCAGGCCAGGCGCAGGCTGAGATGCCGTTCGCTATCCAGCCGCAACGTGAAGGCGGACTTGCGCCCCTGGGCCGCCGCCTTGGCAAGCGGCGCCTTGCCCGCGATCCGCTTGGCCAGCGCCTTGCGTTCCTTGACGACAGGCGGCACCGGCACGACCGGCGCCATCGGCGTCAGGCCGATCGGCGCGGCCGGTTCTTCCACCGGCTGCGGTGCGGGCTCTACATCGAAGCCCATGTCGTTCCAGCCCAGATCATCCTGCAAGGCCGCAGCGCCGGGCGCACGGCCGAAGCCGAGCATCGGACGGCGCATTGCCGGCTGGGCCGCGCCTTTTCGGGCGAGCAGGCCGGAGGTCAGGGATGCGAGCGGTTTGGGTTCAGCCATGGTCCATTCCCCCCCTTACTGGCCGATCACGCGGCGGCCAAAGCCCCCGCCGGACGGCCGCGCCGCGCCGATCGTGCCGACGCTGCCCTGGGGCACGGAAAAGACCGTGCGGCGGAAATTCTTTTCCAGCCGGTCCGAAACATAGGACCAGAGCGCCTGCACTTCGGCGCAGGAGCGCCCCTTGGGATCGACCTCCATCACCGTGCGGCCGTCGATCATCGATGCGGCGAAATCGGTGCGATGGTGCAGCGTGACCGGCGCGACCGTGCCATGTTGCGACAGGGCGACGGCGGCTTCGGAGGTGATGCGCGCCTTGGGCGTGGCGGCGTTGACGACGAAGATCAGCGGCTTGCCCGCGCGTTCGCACAGGTCGACGGTGGCGCCCACGGCGCGCAGGTCGTGCGGGCTGGGACGGGTCGGCACGACGATGAGTTCGGCGACCGAAATGACGCTCTGGATCGCCATGGTGATGGCGGGCGGGGTGTCGATGACGGCCAGCTTGAAGCCCTGCTGGCGAAGGATTTCGAGATCGGCGGCAAGGCGCGCCACCGTGGTCTGGGCAAAGGCCGGAAATTCCGCTTCCCGCTCGTTCCACCAGTCGGCCAGCGATCCTTGCGGATCGATGTCGATCAGCACCACCGGACCGGCGCCGGCGATCTGCGCCTGAACGGCCAGATGACCCGACAGGGTGGTCTTGCCCGATCCGCCCTTCTGCGATGCCAACGCCAAAATCCGCACGCCCACCCCCGACAAAAATCCAGTTCCGGCTGGAATTGCCACGGCCGCGCCTAAGATTTGGTTAATCCTGGGGGAAGTTTGGCAAGCGGAACGACAGGCATTCAGATTTGGGTGCTTGACGCTAACAGGAGATTAACCTTGATTGCCGATAGACGCGGCGTGAACCTTTTCGCGCGGGAGCTTGAGCGCATGAAGCATATCCTGGGACTGGCGGCGATCGCCGCGATGATGGGCGTGACCGCGCCAGCACTGGCCGATGTCAAAACCGGCGTCGATGCCTGGCAACAGGGCGATTATGCCAAGGCGATCGCCGAATGGCGGCCGCTGGCGCAGGGGGGCGATCCCGACGCGCAATTCAACCTGGGTCAGGCGTACAAGCTGGGCCGCGGCGTCCCGTCCGACCTGAATGTCGCGCTCGACTGGTATCGCAAGGCCGCACAGCAGGGACATTTGCGGGCTGAGGACAATCTGGCCCTGCTGATGTTCCAGCAGGGCGACCGGGCGGCGGCCATCCCCTATCTCCAGCGTGCATCGGCGCGGGGGGAGCCGCGCGCGCAATATATTGTCGGCACCGCGCTGTTCAACGGCGACCTGATCGGCAAGGATTGGGTGCGCGCCTATGCGCTGATGACCAGGGCATCGGCATCCGGCCTGCCACAGGCGGCGACCAGCCTGGAGCAGATGGACAAATATATTCCCGAAGACCAGCGCAGGCAGGGCCTTGCCCTCGCCGCCAGCCTGGAAAAGGGGGACAAGGGCACGACCCTGGCGTCGGCCAGTCCCCCGCCGGCGCGCAGCGCGCCTTCGGCCGTGCGCACGACCGAATTGCCGCCCTCCACGCCCAGCCAGCCGGTGACGTTGCCGCCCCGGCCGGTGGTGAAACCTGCCCCTGTCGCGCCCAGACCTGCGCCGCAGGTGGCCGTCGCAAAGCCGGCCCCCGCGCGCCCGGCCCCGACGGTCGCCGCCCCGTCCGCATCGGGCGGCTGGCGGGTCCAGCTTGGCGCCTTTGGCGAGGAAGGCCGCGCCCGCGCTTTGTGGAGCCAACTGGCCAAGAAGGTCGGCGGCCTGTCCGCCTACCAGCCCTATCTGGTCAAGGCTGGCGCCGTCACCCGGCTCCAGGCCGGGCCGATCGCCAGCAGCGCCGACGCCGCCCGCCTGTGCGGCGCGATCAAGGCGGCGGGATCGGACTGCATGCCCAGGAAGATGTGAAGGGGGTCAGGCGCCGCGCGCCTGCTCCACCATCCAGTCGCGGAACTGGGCCAGCGGTCCTGCCAGCGTATCGGGCGGATAGACGAGATAATAAGCCTGATCGGTCGACAGCGGCCGGGCGAAGGGGATCACCAGCGTCCCCGCCTCCAGCTCCGGCCGGATCAGGAAGCTGGGGATCAGCGCCACCCCTGCCCCGGCGGCGACGGCCTGCGCCAGCATCAGGAAATGTTCATGGGCCGGCCCCGGCGGCAATGCCGAGGCATCCACCCCGGCCGCACGCAGCCAGCGCGGCCAGGCGTCGCGGCGCGAACTCTGGCTGAGCAATGGCACATGCAACAGATCCTGCGGCGCACGCAATGGATGCGCCGCCAGCCAGGCAGGGGCGCAAACGGGCACCGCTTCCTCACGGAACAGAAAGTCCATCGCCACGCCCGGCCAGTCTTGTGGAACACCGAAGTGGACAGCTGAATCGAAATCCTCATGCCCGAAATCGAAGGGCTGGGACCGGGCGGCAAAGTCGATCACCAGGTCGGGATGGCGCGCCGTCAGTTGCGGCAGGCGCGGGGCCAGCCAGCGCATCCCGAAGCTGGGCAGGGTCGCCACCCGCAGCGCGCTCTGCGACGGTCGGGCAGACGCACGCGCACTGGCGCGACGGATGCGGTCGAGCGCCGGCAACAGGTCGTCGGCATAGGCCCGCCCCGCATCATTGAGGCGTACCCGGCGTCCGATCCGGTCGAACAGGGGCGTCTGCAACCAGTCCTCCAGCCCGGCGATCTGACGGCTGACCGCACTCTGGGTCAGGCCGATCTGATCCCCGGCGCGGGAAAAGCCGCCATGGCGGACGGCCGCTTCGAACGCGACCAGGCTGCTCATCGGGGGCAGCCATTTGCGGATAGAATTCATTCCATTCTCGCATCAACTGATGACAGGTCGCCATTTTGAAAATGTTCAATATCCTGCGATAAGGGCGCTGTCATCCCGGAGCATATCATGTCGAACGAGAATATAGGTACGATCGAGACACTGGTGGTTGCGACGCTGGGCGCGCAGAGCGCACGCCAGACGTTCGACAGGCTGGAGATCGACCCCGCCCTGCTGGCCGAGCGCGGCGATACCGTGTCGCGCGCCGCCTTCGCCATGGCGCTCAACATCTGCCTGTTCGACGACCTGCTGCGCCGGGTGCCGAGCGGCGCCGCCTATGTCGCGGACCGGCTGGCGCGCGGGGGCAAGGTGATGTTCGACCATGGCGCGCTGCGTTCCATCCGTTTTCCTGACGGACCGACCGGCGGCCTGCCCGGCGGCGAGGACGCCTTCACCCGCATATTCCTGCCGCTGGGATATGCGATGGCGGCGGTCTATCCGCTCGACCGGCTGCACATGACCGGCCGCGCCTATCGCCATGCCGACTTCCCCGAATCGATCCCGCAATTCTTCCTGTCCGAACTGCATGTCGATCGGTTCGACCCGGAATTCGGCGAAGCGGCGGCGCGGGTTTTCGGCACTTCGCGCGATCCGCTGACGGCGGCGGCGCAGGCGGTGCTGGCACGCTACGCAGCGGGCGAAACAGTCCCGATCGCGGATGCGGTGGCCGCCCTGCCGTCGATCCTGGCCGCCTTCGATCGCCAGCATGAACCACCCGGTTTCGAGGATTATCAGTTGCTCCTGTCCCGATCCAACGAAGCCGCCTGGATCGCGACCGAGGGCAATGGCTTCAACCATGCGACCGACCGGGTGGCCGATGTCGCCGCGCTGGCCGAACGGTTGAAGGCGGAAGGCCGGCCGATGAAGGAACGGCTGGAAATTTCCGCCAGCGGCCGGGTGCGCCAGACCGCCTTTCGCGCCGACAGCGTCGAGCGCCTGTTTGCCGATGGCCAGTGGCGCATGGTGCCCGGTTCCTTCTACGAATTCATCAGCCGTGACATCGATCCTGACACCGGCAGGCCAGACCTGGCCTTCGATACCGGCAACGCCACCGGCATCTTCGCCATGACCCATGCACACCCCGGCGCGGCACGGTGAACATGATGCTCCAGTCCTTCGATCCGGCGTCGCGCGAACTGGTCTGGGAAGGCCCGGTCGCAAGCGTGGAGGATTGCCACCGCGCCATCGCCGCCGCCCGCGCCGCCCTGCCCGGCTGGCGCGCGCTGCCCGTGGATGACCGCATCGCCATCGCCCGCCGCTATGCCGCTGTGCTGGGCGAGCGGCGCGCCGCACTGGCCGAACTTATCTCCCGCGAGACGGGCAAGCTGCTCTGGGAAAGCGACGCCGAAATCGGATCGATGATCGCCAAGGTCGATGTGTCGATCAAGGCCCATGCCGAACGCACCGGCGAACGCGCCGCCGACATGCCGTTCGGCCGCGCGGTGCTGCGTCATCGCGGCCATGGCGTGATGGCGGTGCTTGGCCCCTATAATTTCCCCGGCCATCTGCCCAACGGCCATATCGTCCCCGCCCTGATCGCGGGCAATGCGGTGATATTCAAGCCGTCCGAAATCACCCCGGCCACCGGCGCGGCGATGGCCGAAGCCTGGGCGGCGGCGGGCCTGCCCGACGGGCTGATGACCGTGGTGCAGGGTGGTCGCGCGACCGGCGAAGCGCTGGTCGCGGGCGACATAGACGGATTGCTGTTCACCGGATCAGCCGGCGCCGGCGCGGCATTGCGCCGGGCGCTGATCGACCGGCCCCATGTCGTCATGGCGCTGGAACTGGGCGGCAACAATCCGCTGATCGCATGGGATTCCCCCGAAGCCGCCGCATCGATCATCGTCAATTCCGCCTTCATCACCACCGGCCAGCGCTGTTCCTGCGCGCGCCGGCTGATCGTGCCGGAAGGCGCGGCTGGCGATGCGATCGTGGAAGCGACCGCCGCGCTGGCCGCGCAATTGCCGATCGCTGCCTGGAACGCGCCGGGCGAAGCCTTCATGGGGCCTTTGGTGTCGGACCAGGCCGCCGCCGCCGCGCATCGCGCCGTCAGCGACCTGATCGCCCGCGGCGGGCGCGTCGTCCGCTCCTTCGACGGGATAGAGGGCCACAGCGCCGCGTTCGTCACGCCGGCGCTGATCGACATGACCGGCATCGACGCACCGGATGCGGAAATATTCGCGCCCGTCCTCTCGATCATCCGCGTGCCCGATTTCGACGCCGCGATCGCGGCGGCCAATGCGACCCGTTTCGGCCTGTCCGCCGGACTCGTTTCCCAGGATGATGCGCTGTGGCGGCGCATCGTGGAGGAAAGCCGCGCGGGCGTGGTCAACCGCAACCGGCCGACCACGGGCGCTGCGGGCAACATGCCGTTCGGCGGGCTTGGCGCATCGGGCAATCACCGGCCCAGCGCCTATTATGCCGCCGATTATTGCGCCTATCCCATCGCCAGTTTCGAATCGGATGCGGTGGCGGCCGTGCCGGTTAACGGCCTGGACCGATAGAGCGGGATGAGGTCTGGCTGACCCACCGCGTCCTTGCGAGGGCAGCACGGCAATGCATGGGCGCGCCATGGATTGCCGCGCTGCGCGCGCAAGGGCGAATGGCGCTGACGGGATCGGACGCCAGACGGCCTGGAGCGGTCACAGCCCCAGCCGTGCCCAGAAATCATCCGGCGCGATCGTGGCGCCGGCCGCCGGCGTGGCATCGCGCTTCGTCCAGCTACTGTGGGGAATATATATGTGCTGCGCCGGTCGGGCACGGCGTTGATCGCGGGCACGGGAAATTTTGCGGGTCATCGTCTTCTCCTCAGCAAGGGAACACGAAACCTGGCGTGGTCGCCTGGGAACCGTGCGCTTTAGCCGTTGGTGACGCGGAGCAAGCTGACATCCTTCAAAAGCCGCGGAGCGAAACGCTCGCCGCTTTATCTAGTGATTAAATTGAGAATGTCGAAATAGCTTTGCTTGGGGACGACCCCAGATGCGCTTGCCGCGCCAATGCCCGAATGCACGAAAAGGCCCGCGCGGAACGCAGGCGGCATCATGCGAATGCGCGCTCGAAAGAGCGATCAGGCCACTATGCTGTAGAGGAACCAGCCCACGATCAGGAGGCTGGAGACAATGCAAATCCGATCACCAAAGACGTCGATACGAGACATCAAAAAACATCCTTCCAGCCTTCAGCGCTCTATCGTCGCTTCGTCAGAAAAGATTACAGCAGTTTTTACCGTCATGGAATAGTAAAGTGGCGCCAAATCCTCCACCCATGTGATGAGTGGGCATGCAGCGCCGCCTGATCGGCCATTTATCGAAAATCCGGTCCCCGATGCGCCAGAAAGGCGCGTGTCGCCTCTTCCGGGCCGCGATAGGCTTCCTGAAATTCGGCGCTCCAATATTTCAGGTCCTCCAGGTCGATTCGCGCGCCGGAGATGGCGCACAGCACGAATTGCCCCGCCCGCACGACATCGAAATGCGGCGTGTCATAGTGCAGCACCGCCAGCCCCTGAATATCCGCCATCATCCCGGTTTCCGTCAGTCGCCGGTCAGGATGCGGTCGACCAGTTGCTTCACGGTCGGCACAAATCCGTTCGAATAGAAGGGATCCTGCTTGAACCGATAGGCGGCGTGGCCGGCGAACAGCAGATTTTTGTCGAGATCGCCGCCATGGACCGATTCCTGGAGCGCCTTCTGGATGCAGAAGCTGCGCGGATCGGCGAGGCGGCCGGTCGAGTTCGTTTCGCTGTCCATCCAACTGGAGAAAGCGCACTGGCTGAGGCAGCCCATGCAGTCCGTCTGATCCTTGCGGATTTCCGCCTTTTCATCCTCGGTCACGAATACAAGCGTGTTGTCCGGCGTCTTGAGCGCGGAGGTGAAGCCTGCGCCGAACCATTCGCGGGCACGATTGAGATCCCCCAGCGTCACCCAGAAATTCTTGCCCTTCACGCCAACGTCGAGCTGGTGGGTATGATCGCCCGCCTGTTCGGTGCTGAACGGAATCTGGCGATCGGAACGCGCTTCGAGCGAACGCAGGAAGGGATTGCGGATCGCCGAGCTGTAGAAGCCGGTGGGCGAGAATCTGTGCAGCAGCACGTCGCCCGGCTCGATCTGCATCAGCCGGTCCTTCCACCCCTGCGGGATCGGGCTTTCCTGCGTCAGCAACGGGCGGGTGCCGAACTGGAACATGATCGCGCCCAGTTCGGGATTGTCGATCCAGTCGTTCCAGTCCTTGAGCGCCCAGACGCCGCCGGCCATGACGATCGGCACGTCGTCGGAAATGCCGCCTTCGCGCATGGTGGCGCGCAGGTCGCGGACGCGGGGATAGGGGTCTTGCGGTGCGCGCGGGTCTTCCGCGTTGGACAGGCCGTTATGGCCGCCCGCCAGCCAGGGATCTTCATAGACCACCGCGCCCAGCCATTCCGACGCCTTGGAATAAGCGCGCTTCCACAGCGCGCGGAAGGCGCGGCCGGAGGACACGATCGGCAGGTAGCGGACATTGTAGGAAGCGGCGATTTCCGACAGCTTGTAGGGCATGCCCGCACCGCAGGTGACGCCCGCCACCATGCCGCGCGTCTTTTCCAGCACGCCATGCAGCACCCGCTGCGCGCCGCCCATTTCCCACAGGACGTTGATGTTGATCGCGCCCTTGCCGCCGGCGATCTCGAACGCGCGCTTCACCTGCTCGACCGCGCCGTCGATGGCGTAGGCGACCAGTTCTTCATGCCGGTCGCGACGGGTGCGGCCATGATAGATCTGGGGGATCAGATTGCCGAAACTGTCATAGCTGTCGGCGTTGACCGCGGACACCGTGCCGATGCCGCCGGCCGCCGCCCAGGCGCCTGAACTGGCATGGTTGGACACGGCAACGCCCTTGCCACCCTCGACCAGCGGCCACACTTCACGGCCACCATAGACGACAGGCTTCAACCCCTTGAACAACGACATCTCCTGCACAAACGGCCCGGTCTCCTCGACCGGGTAAAAAGCGACCCTATAGCAGCTTTGGCTGTCTATGACGAATTTGGCGCGCCCTAGCGCAAAATCATGGGGCTGGCCAGTGCCTGCCCGTACAGGTGCGCATAGGCGTTTACCATGGCGTCCTCGGCAAAGTCGCGCGCCGCCCGCTGGCGATTGGCGACGCCCAGCCGGACGCGCAGATCGGCGTCGCCGGCCAGGTGGCCCAGCGCCTGCGCCAGCGCCGCCTCGTCCGGGACGACGAAGGGGCGGTTTTCGGGCGCGACCATGTTGGCGACATCCCCCACGTCCATCGACGCGGCCGGAACGCCCGCCGCCATCGCCTCCACCAGCGAGATCGGGAACTGTTCGCTGTCGGAGGACAAGGCGAATATGTCGAACAGGCCGACGAAGCGCCAGGGCCGGTCCATGAAGCCCGCCATATGCATGTCGTCCAGGCCATGTGCCGCCGCTTCGGCCAGGATCGCGTCGCGCTCCGGCCCTTCGCCCACCACCACCAGTTGCAGCCGGTCCCTGTGCGCGGCGACGGCGCGGACCAGGCGCCGGATATTCTTGACCGGCCGCAGCCCGGCCAGCGTGCCGACCAGCAGCTTGTCGGGGGTGCGGACAAGGCCGGGAAGGGCATCGCAGGCGGGCGGCGGCGCATAGCGGGCCACGTCGATGCCGTTGCGGATCAGATGCACTTGGCCCGGCGGCTGTTTCCACACCGTGCGGGCAATGCCCTCCAGCCGCACCGACGGCACGACCAGGCCATGCGCGCGTCGCAGCGCGACCCGGCGGAACAGGTTGCGCCTGGTCTTGAGCCGGTCGGCCTCATCGGCGTTGAAGCCGTCCTCATGATGGACCAGTGGCGGCAGGCCGGCGGATGCCCCGGCCAGGCGATGCGCCATGACCGCATCCATCGATCCCCAATTATAGGTCAGGATGAGGTCGAACCGCTTGAGAAAGGCGGTGATGACGCGATAGCGGGCCAGCCCCGGCTTGCCGGCGAAGGATGGCCCGTCGGGGAAATCGACATCGATCGCGGGATCGATCGCGTCCCGCGCGCCCATGGCGGCGGGATCGGCGCTGACGATGCTGTGCCGCGCCTTGTCACCCCAGATGTTCATCAGCCGGATGGCGCGGGCTTCCTTGCCGCCCAGGGTGAAGCTGCCATGGACGTGGAGGATATGCGGCCGGCCCTTGTCCGAAAGATCAGCCATGGAGCACACGGGCCAGCAGCCGCTCGATCGCCGCCATGCTTTCCGGTTCATCCATGACCGGGGCATGCCCCACGCCCGGCACGATGACCAGTTCCGCGCTGTCCCCGATCTCGCGCGCCATGCGCAGGGCGGTGGCTTCGCCCAGCAGATCGGATCGTTCGCCACGCAACAACAGGGTCGGGATGCTTTTGAACGCCTGCATAACCGGCCACATGTCGACCCCCGCCTCGCTGCCCATGGCGCGGATCGGCTCGGCGATCTTCATGTCATAGTCCAGCACCACGCGCCCGCCATTGTTCAGGCGATAAAGCCGCTTGGCCATGGCCAGCCATTGTTCCAGACCATAGCCGGGATAGACATGGGCATTGGCTTCCGCCAGCGCGCGGGCGGCATGAACCCAGGTCGGATGCGACTGCCCCACGCCGACATAGGAACGGATGCGCGCCATGCCCGCTTCGTCCAGCACCGGGCCGACATCGTTGAGCACCACCCCTGCCAGCCATTCCCTGTGCGTCGCGGCCATCAACATGGTGATGACCCCGCCCAGCGACGTGCCCACCGCAACGAAACGGGTGATGGCAAGGTCCGCGAGCAGGCGCCCGACATCCTGGAGATAGGTCAGCGGCGCATAGGTCATCGCGTCCTTGGCATAGGCGCTTTCGGCGCGACCGCGCATGTCCGGGCAGATCAGCCGCCATTCGCCCGCCAGTCGCCGCGCGAGCGGTTCGAAATCGCGGGCGTTGCGGGTCAGCCCCGGCAGGCAGAGCAAGGGCGGTCGCCCATCCTCTCCACCGGGATAGTCCCGATAATGGAGCCGCAGCCCGTCGGGGGACCACCAATATCCGTCACTATAACCGCTCAAGCTTGATCCTTCAGGTGACCTTCCCCCATATCACCTTAATGACCCAGCCCCCGCAAGCCGCCAAATATCGCCCCTCGACCGAAATCGACACATTGATGCCCGACATCGGCGATGCGGTGACGGCGGCGGACTTTCCACAGGCGATCCTGCGCTATCGCAACGACCGGGCGGCGGCATCGGTCGGGCTGGACGGGGTGAGCGACGCACAATGGATCGCGCATTTCGGCCGTTTCGCGCCACTGGAGGGCAGCCTGCCCCGACCGCTGGCGCTGCGTTACCATGGCCACCAGTTCCGCCATTATAATCCCGATATCGGCGACGGGCGCGGATTCCTGTTCGCGCAGGTGCGCGATGCGGCCGGGCGCCTGCTGGACCTGGGCACCAAGGGATCGGGGCAGACGCCCTATAGCCGGTTCGGCGACGGCCGCCTGACGCTGAAAGGCGGGGTGCGCGAGATATTGGCGACCGAGATGCTGGAGGCGCTGGGCGTCAACACGTCGAAAACCTTTTCGATCATCGAGACGGGCGAGGCGCTGGAGCGCAATGACGAGCCTTCGCCCACGCGCGGCGCGGCGATGGTGCGGCTGAGCCATTCGCATATCCGCATCGGCAGCTTCCAGCGGGCGGCCTTTCACGAGGACATGGCGCTGCTGGAAAAGCTGACCGACTATGCGCTGACCCGCCTTTATGGCGAGACGCCGGGCGACAATCCGCCCGCGCAACTGCTGGGCCGGGTGGTCGAGCGCACCGCCGACCTGGCGGCGAGCTACATGGTCGCGGGCTTCGTGCATGGCGTGCTGAACAGTGACAATATCAATGTGACGGGCGAGAGCTTCGATTATGGCCCGTGGCGCTTCACGCCGCTGTGGGACGCGGGCTTCACCGCCGCCTATTTCGACCATCAGGGACTGTATGCGTTCGGGCGGCAGGCCGAGGCGATTCACTGGGACGTGGCGCAACTGGCGGTATCGCTGCGCCCGCTGGTGGAGGCGGCGCCATTGATCGCGCAACTGGAGCGGTTCCCCGCGCTTTATGGCGAGGCGATGCAACGGCGCTTCTGCTGGCGGCTGGGCGTCGAACCGGGCGCGAACCCCGGCCCGATGATCGAGGCAGCGGTGCGCGCCATGGTGACGACCGGCACGCCGATCGACCGCTTCTTTCACGACTGGCGCGGCGGCGCGGCGCGCGATGGCGCGGCCTATGGCGACGCGGCCTGGTCAGCGTTCCGCGATGCGATCACCGATTGCGCGCCTGTCCCCGGCGCGAGCGCGCATCCCTATTGGTCGGACGACGCGCCCTGCTCCATGCCGATCGAGACGGTCGAGTCGATCTGGAGCGCCATCGACCGGGATGACGACTGGGCGCCGCTCCACGCCAAGGTCGCGGCGATCCGCCGGATGGGGGACGCGCATGGGGCGGCGCCAGGCCCTCTGGCCTGAGTGCGACAAACCGTGCCTATCTCTCTTCTTTCCTTAACCAATTTGCGGCATATCTGTTGCCCAAATGGTCGCGTCGCTTACATCCCATGAACCTGCAACCGGCGTCCTGCTCTGGCAGGGCGCGCCGGGCGATGTCGATGCGGAGGTCGCGCGCGCGCGCGCCGCATGGCCGCGCTGGGCGGCGCAGCCCATCGCCTATCGCATCGAAACACTGCGCCGCTTCGTCAATGTCGTGCGCCGCAACGAGGATGCGCTGGCCGACCTAATCGCGCGCGAAACCGGCAAGCCGCTGTGGGACGCGCGCGCCGAGGTCGCCACCGTGATGGGCAAGGTCGATGTCAGCGTTGCCGCCTATTCCGAACGCACCGGGCAGAAACGGCTGGAGGCGGCGCTGGGTGCGCGCCAGTCGGTGCGGCACAAGCCGCATGGCGTGATGGCGGTGCTTGGCCCCTATAATTTCCCCGCGCACCTGCCCAACGGCCATATCATCCCCGCGCTGCTGGCGGGCAATGCGGTGGTGTTCAAGCCATCGGAAAAAACGCCCGCGGTGGGCGAGATGCTGGTCAAGCTCTATCATGAGGCGGGCGTGCCGATCGATGCCGTGCGGTTGCTGATCGGCGGGGCGGACGCGGGCAAGGCGCTGGCCGCCCATCCCGATGTCGGCGGCATCCTTTTTACCGGATCGGCCCAGACCGGCATCGCCATCAATCGCCAGTTCGCCGCCCAGCCGTCCAAGATCCTGGCGCTGGAAATGGGGGGCAACAATCCTGTCGTCGTCTGGGACACGCCGGAAATCAGCGCGGCCGCGACGCTGGTGGTGCAATCCGCTTTCCTGTCGAGCGGCCAGCGCTGCACCGCCGCCAGCCGGCTGATCGTGAAGGACAGCCTGGCCGACCGCTTCATCGCCGAGGTCAAGAAACTGGCCGACCGGCTGATCGTCGATCATCCCCATGCCGACCCGACCCCCTATATGGGGCCGGTGATCGACAACCAGACCGCCGACGGGCTGACCGAAAGCTTCCTCTGGCTGATGAGCCATGGCGGCCGGCCGATCAAGCATATGGTGCGGCCGCACAAGGGCCTGCCCTTCCTCAGCCCCGCGATCATCGACGTGACCGCGATGAAGGAGCGGCCCGATGTCGAATTGTTCGGCCCGCTGCTCCAGGTGATCCGGGTCGCCGAGTTCGGCGACGCGATCGCGGAGGCGAACAATACGCGCTACGGCCTGTCCGCGTCGCTGATCGGGGGATCGCCGGATCAATATAATCAGTTCTGGTCGAACATCCGGGCGGGCATCGTCAACTGGAACCGGCCGACCAACGGCGCGTCGTCCAATGCGCCCTTCGGCGGGGTGGGCGTGTCGGGCAATCACCGGCCCAGCGCCTATTATGCCGCCGATTATTGCGCCTATCCGGTGGTGTCGGCCGAAATCGAAACGCCGCGCGCGTCGATCGGCGTGGGCCTCAAGGACATTGATGTCAGCGTGATGGGCGACTGAGCGACCGGAAGCACAAAACATTTCCTAGCCCCCGCCATACCCATTCTGAATTGAACTTCGGCGGCAGTTTCGCCATCTGGCCAGCATGGCTGATACAGCATCTTCGACAGTCCACCTCGTCGGCGCGGGACCGGGCGATCCCGACCTGCTGACCATCAGGGCCGCACGCCTGATCGCGCAAGCGGATGTGATCGTCCATGACGGGCTGGTATCCGGCGCCATATTGGCGCTGGCTTCGCCCGACGCGGAATTGATTTCCGTCGCCAAGCAGCGCAGCCGCCATTCCATGCCGCAGGACGCGATCAACGCGCTGCTGGTCGACCTGGCCTGCGAAGGCCGCCGGGTCGTGCGGCTGAAGGGCGGCGATCCGTTCATCTTCGGTCGCGGCGGCGAGGAAGTCGAAGCCTGCCGCGCCGCCGGCGTTCCGGTGGAGGTGGTGCCGGGCATCAGCGCCGCGATCGGCAGCGCGGCGATGGCGCAGCTCCCCCTCACCCATCGCGATGCGTCGAGCGCGGTCAGCTTCGTCGCGGGCCAGTGCAAGGGGCTGAGCGATCAGGACTGGTCGGGACTGGCGGGCAAGGGCCGCACCCTCGTCATCTACATGGGTGTCGCGACGGCGGCGGACATTGCCGACAAGCTGATCGCCGATGGCGTGTCGCCGGCGATCCCGGTGGCGGTGCTGGAAAATGGCACGCGCGCCGACATGCGCAGCCTGCGCACCCTGCTCGCCGATCTGGGCGACATGGTGGTGCGGGAACAGGTGGTCAGCCCGGCGCTGATCGTCGTCGGCGACGTGGCGGCCCATGCACTGGCGCGCGACGCGCTGGCCGCCTGGCACGACGCCATGGAAAAAGACCTGACCTCGATCGGGCCGAATGGGAAAAGGGCAGAATGAAGATACTGACGGGCAATGACCTGGTGAGCGGCGACGTGATCTGGTGGGCGGGCGATGGCTGGTCGCGCCAGGTGGGCGACAGCGTCGATGTGGGCACCCATGGCGATGACCTCGCCCGCACCGAAGAAGCCGCGCTGCGCGTGGTGGGCGCCTATGTGATCGACGCGACCATCACCGACGACGGCGTGCGCCCGGCTCATATCAAGGACCGCATCCGCGCGCTGGGGCCGACCGTGCGCCCCGACCTGACCCTGAAACCGAATGATGCCGACGCCGGCAACTGGGTGATCTGAACCATGTATCGCTACGACAGCTATGACCAGTCCATCGTCGACGCCCGTGTCGAGGAATTTCGCGACCAGGTGCAGCGCCGCCTGACCGGCGCGCTCACCGAGGACCAGTTCAAGCCGCTCAGGCTGATGAACGGCCTCTATCTGCAACTTCACGCCTATATGCTGCGCGTCGCCATCCCCTATGGCACGCTGTCGGGCAGGCAGATGCGCAAGCTGGGCGAGATCGCGGCGAAATATGACCGGGGCTATGGCCACTTCACCACGCGCCAGAATCTGCAATATAACTGGATCAAGCTGGCCGACGCGCCCGACATTCTGGCGGAACTGGCGACGGTCGAAATGCACGCCATCCAGACATCAGGCAATTGCATCCGCAACATCAGTTCGGACCAATATGCCGGCGTCAGCGCCGACGAGGTGGCGGACCCCCGCCCCTGGGCCGAACTGCTGCGCCAATGGTCGAGCTTTCACCCCGAATTCACCTATCTGCCGCGCAAGTTCAAGATTTGCGTGATCGCCAGCGACGATGACCGCGCGGCGATGAAGCTGCACGATATCGGCCTGAAGCTGGTGTCCAGGGATGGCGTGATCGGCGCGGAAGTCTATGCCGGCGGCGGCATGGGGCGCACCCCGATGGTCGCGCCGCTGATCCGCGACTTCGTGCCCGAAGAGGAGATCATCTCC
The DNA here is from genome assembly GCF_030580935.1 of Sphingobium cyanobacteriorum. GTDB lineage: Bacteria > Pseudomonadota > Alphaproteobacteria > Sphingomonadales > Sphingomonadaceae > Sphingobium > Sphingobium cyanobacteriorum. The sequence continues at coordinate 161,898 of NZ_JAUQOM010000001.1, forward strand.
TATCTCGAAGCCTGCCTGCGCGTGTACAACCGCTATGGCCGCCGCGACAACAAGTACAAGGCGCGGATCAAGATCCTGGTCCATGAGATCGGCGTCGAGGCGTATAAGCGCCAGGTCGAGGAAGAGTTCGCGCACATGCGGACGCTGGGCCTCAACCCGCCCACGGAAGAACTGGACCGCATCCGCGCCTTCTTCGCGCCGCCCGCCTATGAAACGGGCCTGAGCGAAGAGATCGACCGCGCCGATCCCGCCTTCGCGCTGTGGGTCGATCGTCAGGTCGCCGCGCACAAGGCGCCCGGCTATGCGATCGTCAATATCAGCCTGAAGCCGCTGACCGGCATCCCCGGCGATGCGTCGGCCGAACAGATCGAGCTGGTCGCGGGTCTTGCCGAGCAATATTCGCTCGACGAACTGCGCGTGACCCATGCGCAGAATCTGGTGCTGCCGCATGTCAAAAAGGCCGACCTCCACGCCATCTGGCAGAAGCTGGAGGCGGCGGGCCTGGCCGAGGCCAATCTGGACCTTATCACCGACATCATCGCCTGCCCTGGCCTCGACTATTGCGCGCTGGCCAATGCCCGGTCGATCCCGCTGGCGCAAAAGATCGCGCAGCGCTTCGCCGCGGCCGAGCGACAGGCGGAACTGGGCGAGCTGAAGCTCAAGATTTCGGGCTGCATCAACGCCTGCGGCCACCACCATGCCGGGCATATCGGCATATTGGGTGTCGACCGGAAGGGCGTGGAGAATTTCCAGCTATCGCTGGGCGGATCGGGCGCGGAGGATACGTCGCTGGGCCAGATCACCGGGCCGGGCTTTTCGGAGGATGGCGTGGTCGATGCGATCGAGAAGGTCACGGACCTGTATCTGGCGCAGCGGGAAAGCGGCGAACGCTTCCTCGACACCTATCGCCGTCTTGGCATGAAGCCCTTCAAGGAGGCGATCTATGGTTGAGTTCCTGTCCTTCCGCGACGGTGAAGCCACGCAGGAACCCGCCGTCACGGTCGAGGCCTTCACCGGCCAGTCCAACGCCACCGCCGTCCGCATCGAAGCGGGTGAGGACGCGCGGGCATTGCTGCCCCATCTCGACCGGCTCTCGCTGGTCGAAGTGCATTTCCCCGCTTTTGGCGACGGGCGCGGCTATTCGGCTGCGCGCATCCTGCGGGAATCGGGCTATCAGGGGGAACTGCGCGCGGTCGGTGACGTGCTGGTCGATCAGATCATGGCCATGCGTCGCTGTGGTTTTGACAGTTTCCACCCCGCAAAGCCGCTGGATGACGCCGCTGTCGACCGCGCGCTCCATCGTTATGCCGACATCTACCAAAAGGCGATCGACGGCCGCCAGCCTGTCTGGGCGAAACGGCATCCGGAGAAAATATATGGCTGAACCTGCCCGCCAGATCGATGTGATCGACGCCCGCCCCGCCTTTATCCAGGCCGACGCCGACGCCCTTAACGCGCGGTTCGAGGGCATCGACACGCTCACAATGCTCAAGACCGTCTTTGCAGAGGGCCTCGCCGGCCATGTCGCCGTCGTCTCCTCCTTCGGCACGGAAAGCGCGGTGCTGCTCGATCTGGTGGCGAAAGCCGATCCGACCGTGCCGGTGATCTTCGTCGATACGTTGAAGATGTTCGCGGAAACGCTGCATTATCGCGACACGCTGATCCAGCGGTTCGGCTTTACCGACAGCCGCACGGTCACGCCGGTCGCGGAGGTGATCGCGAAGAAGGACGCAACCGGCCTGCGCTGGTCCTACGACCCGGACGGCTGCTGCGACATTCGCAAGGTCGAGCCGATGAAGCGCGCCAAGGATGGCCTGGACGCCTGGATTTCGGGTCGCAAGGCGTTCCAGTCGGTGACGCGCCAGAACCTGCCCCGGTTCGAGGTCGAGGATGGCCGATTGAAGATCAATCCGCTGGGTGACTGGAACAAGGCGGACCTGGAAGCCTATTTCGCCGAGCATGACCTGCCCCGCCATCCGCTGGAAGCCCAGGGCTATCTGTCGATCGGCTGCGAACCCTGCACGTCGAAGGTGATGCCGGGCGAAGACCCGCGCGCGGGCCGCTGGCGCGGCTGGGACAAGGTGGAATGCGGCATCCATTCGCCGGTGTCGCCGATCCCGGTTGCGGACCCTGACGACCCGGCAAACCAGCCAGTATTCTGACGGTTCAGAGCCGGTGACACAGGGTTGACTGGTCATTGCGCGCGCAGCGGGCCAAAGGCGAAGTGGGGCAATCTGGCATCATCCCGCCCCCGTCCCGGCGTCTGATGCAAAAGCGCTCTACCCCTTCAGCACCAGATTGATGAGGTCGGCGGAGGACACACCCGCCGACCGCAGGAAACCCTGATAATAATCGCACCCTTCCCGCGCGAGCAGGTCGAGCTGCTCCTGCGTCTCCACCCCTTCGGCGATCACCTTCAGCCCCAGTGACTTGGCCATGTGGATGACCCCGCGCACGATGATCCGGTCCCGCGCCGTGCCGGCGATATCCTGCGCCAGGCCGCTGTCGATCTTGAGATAGTCGAGCGGCAGGTTCTTGAGGTAGGAGAGGCTGGAATAGCCGGTGCCGAAATCGTCGATCGCCACGCTCAGCCCTTCGGCCCGCAGCGCCGTCAGCAAGGCGCCGGCCGCGGTGACATCCTCGATCAGTCCGCTCTCGGTAATCTCCACCGTCAGGCGCGAACGCGGGAAACCGCTGCCATCGACCAGCGCCAGCAATCCCGGCATGAACTGTGGCTGGGCGATATCCGCCGCCGTCACATTGATCGACAGGCGCAGGTCAGACAGCGCGCGCGGCCATGCCGCCGCCTGACGCAACGCTTCCGCCTGAATATGCGCCGACAGGGGCAGCATATAGTCGGATCGTTCGGCCGTGGCGAACAAGATGCCCGCCCCCAGCGGGCCATAATGGGCGTGGTTCCAGCGGGCGAGCGCCTCCACCCCGCTGATCCGGTCGCTGTCGACCGGATATTGCGGCTGGAACACGATGCCGATTTCCCCCCGGTCGAGCGCCAGGCGCAGATCCGTCTCCAGCCGGTCGGCATCGACCTGCCGGCTCTGCCGGTCGGTCGACAGGATGCGGATGCCCTCGCCCCCGCCCTGCCGGGCGTCCGACAAGGCGGTGCCCGCACGGCGCAGCAACTGGGTCGCGTCATCCTCCGCCCGCGCCTGCGCGATGCCGCAACGGGCGATCAGGCGGATGAGGTGGTCGCCCGCGCTGAACGGCTGCCCCACCGCGCCGATCAATTGCCGCGCCAGAAAGGTCGCCCGGTCGCTGCCCGCCGCTTCGCCGATCAGGCCGACCAGAAATTCGGTGCCGGCGATCCGCGCCACCATCGCGCCGGGGGCGACATCATCGACCATGCGCTCGATCCGCCGGGCGATGCGCCCCAGCAGCGCGTCCCCCACCATCTGCCCATAGGCGGCGTTCATCCGGTCGAACTGGCTGATCGACAGCAGCAGGATCGTCGTCGGCAGTCCCGCCCGGCCATCGAGCCAGTCGAGCGCCGCCGGGCGCGAGCGCAATCCGGTCAGATAGTCGCGGCTCCCGCTATCGCGTTCATGCCCGTCGGACAGCCATTCCACATCCGCCGCGATCGCCCCGTCGGCCATGCGCAGATGATGCACCAGCCGCTGGCCCGGCCGGTCGGGCAGGGCATGCGCCAGCGCGGCGGGACGCCCGGCGCGGCGCATGGCGTTCAGCGCCGCCAATATCCCGCGCCGTTCGACCCGCGGCAAACGGCGCAGCAGGGCCGATGGCGCGATATAGGGTTCCGCCAGCCCCAGATGCCGCGCCAGACTGTCGCTCAGCCGCAGCACCCCGCTACCGCGCGGCAAATCCCAATATAGCGCGTCCCCGCGTCGAATGCGCTGCGCCCGCTGGCTATGCTGTCCCCCGCCGCCCAGCCGCTCCACCAGCCGATGGGCCGACGCCAGCGCCGCGTGCAACCCGGCATCTGTCACCGGCGCGACCAGATAATGAGTCGCGCCCGCCGCTAGCAGCGCGGGAATCTGGTCCTGATGCTCCGGCTCGACCAGCACCAGCAACGCCCCGCCGCCCGCCTCCATCGCCGGAACCAGCGGCGCCAGCAACTGGTTCGCGCCGCCCCCGCGCAAATCGACCAGCGCGACCTGCGCCTCGCTGCGCAGATAGCGCTGCGGCGCATCCCTGGACCGGCGCGCGCCGATCGTACGCCATCCAATGCGCTGTGCGGCGTAGCTCAGCCCGTCCCGGTCGCCCGGCGACAGGATGAACAGGCTGCGCTGGCCTTCACCGCTCTGATCCCCGCTTCCCACATTCATTCCCCGGCACCGCGCATCGCAACGGCTTAACATCAAGCCGTTACCGACCTCTTGCCATCGCTGCAACCGCGCTGCTTGCACGGCGCTTGCGCAGAACAGGTCCATCGCCTAGCTAAGGCTCCATGGTCATGGTCGATCCTTCGCGCGCACTGACCGACGGCCTTGGCCGCCGGATCAGCTATCTGCGCATTTCGGTCACGGACCGCTGCGATCTGCGCTGCCGTTATTGCATGGCGGAAAAGATGCAGTTCCTGCCGAAAAATCAGGTGCTGACGCTGGAGGAGATCGCGCTGCTCGCCGACCTGTTCGTGGCGCGCGGCATCCGCAAGATCCGCCTGACCGGGGGAGAGCCGCTGGTGCGGCGCGATATCGGCGATCTGGTCCGCCGGATCGCTCGCCATCTGGGCGAAGGGCTGGACGAACTGACCCTCACCACCAACGGCACAAGGCTGGCGGAGCATGCCGGGATGCTGGCCGATGCCGGCGTGCAGCGGATCAATGTCAGCCTGGACAGCCGCGATCCCGATCGCTTCGCCCATATCACGCGCGGCGGCCGGATCGGTCAGGTGCTCGACGGCCTTCATGCCGCGAAAGACGCCGGCCTTGCCGTCAAGATCAACATGGTCGCGCTGAATGGCGTGAACGAGGATGAAATCCTGCCCATGCTGCATTGGTGCGACGATCAGGGTTTCGACCTCACCCTGATCGAAACCATGCCGCTGGGCGACACCGGCGAGGACCGCACCGATCATTATCTGCCGCTGACGGACGTTGCCGCGATGATCGCAACGCATCATGCGCTGACCCCGATCGATTATCGCACCGGCGGCCCGTCGCGCTATCATGCGGTCGAGGATATGGGCGTCAAGCTTGGCCTCATCACCCCCCTCACCCGCAATTTCTGCGCCGACTGCAATCGCATCCGCATGACGTGCGAAGGCAAGATTTTCATGTGCCTGGGCCATGAGGATCATGTGGATTTCAAGGCTGCGCTGCGTGAAGGCGGCCTGCCCGCCGTCGAACCGCTGATCGACCGGGCGCTGCGGCTGAAACCTGCCGCCCATGATTTCCGCATCGGCGCAGGCGCGCGCCCCGCCACCCGTCGGCATATGAGCGTCACCGGCGGATGAGCGATGACATCCGGCGCGCGCTGGTCGCGTCCCCCACCCAGGCCGCACGGGCGGCGGAGGAACGGTTGCGCGCCACCTATGATTTCGTACCGGTCGACCAGGCCGACATGATCATCGCCCTGGGCGGCGACGGTTTCATGCTCCAGACGCTGCATGCGATGCTGGAAGGACGGCGCACCGTGCCGGTATTTGGCATGAACCTGGGCACGGTCGGCTTCCTGATGAACGAATGGCGGCTGGAACGGCTGGAACAGAGGCTGGCGAAGGCCAAGAGCTTCAAGGTCAACCCGCTGCGCATGACGGTGGACACCGTCGATGGCGAGCGCTTTTCGATCCCCGCGATCAACGAAGTGTCGTTGCTGCGCGAAACCCGCCAGACCGCCAAGCTGGAAGTGCAGGTGAACGGTCGCGCCGTGCTGCCCGAACTGGTATGCGACGGCGTGCTGGTGGCGACCCCGGCCGGATCGACGGCATATAATCTGTCGGCCCATGGCCCGATCCTGCCGCTCGGATCGGCGCTGGTCGCGCTCACCCCGATCAGCCCGTTCCGCCCCCGGCGCTGGCGCGGCGCCATCCTGCCGGAAAACACCGCGATCCGCTTCACCGTGCTCGACCCCGTCAAGCGGCCGGTCAGTGCCGTGGCCGACCAGCGCGAAGTCCGCGACGTGGCGCAGGTCGATGTCGGCATCGATCGCGCGACGCCGCTGACACTGTTGTTCGACCCCGAACATACGCTGGACGATCGCATCGCCGCAGAGCAGTTTATCGCGTGAATTTTTATGACATTGCGGCTTGCCATGTTCGGAAAGCCGCTGCTATAGGCGCGGCCTGCCCAGCGAAAGCGGGTTGCTCCCCGATAGCTCAGCGGTAGAGCATTCGACTGTTAATCGAATGGCCGTAGGTTCGAATCCTACTCGGGGAGCCACATTTTTCAGCCCGAATGGCTGATGCCATCCTGACATCGTGATGATCCGTTCCGTGACACAGGGATCTGTCAACCGTTCGAATATTTGACATTTCCGATGCGCGGAAGCGCTTGCCATTTCCGCCGCGCCAAGGCATAGGCGCGGCCTGCCCAGCGAAAGCGGGTTGCTCCCCGATAGCTCAGCGGTAGAGCATTCGACTGTTAATCGAATGGCCGTAGGTTCGAATCCTACTCGGGGAGCCACATTTTTCAGAGCAGATTTTCCTGTAATTCCGGTGCTTTGCCATGCAAAAGCACAAAAGGGGAAATCACCTCTGATCGTGTTTCGCCATACTGTGCACCCTTGTCGGCGCAGCCATGGGCGCCCTCCGGTTCAGTCGATCGGTCAGACGGCGATGGATGGCAGCGTGACGCATGGATCGCCACCCGCGACACGGAGCATCCCAAGCGCATTTCCATCATATGACCGCTCCAGCTTTCTGATGTTACGCGATTTCCCAGTCATCGGATGAGTCCATCCGATGCGACATCGCTGCATCAGGGGCAAGCGCCGCTTCCTGCGGGTGGCGGCGCGTTCCGGCGCGTCCGAGGGCGCGATTGAGGCGGCAGCCCTAACAATCGCCCTGCATGATCCCTATATGCCCTGTTCGGCACAGGGCCGGGGCGGCCTCGCTTCGACCTGCCCCCCTGTGCCGGTCGAGCCATGGTTCGATCCTTTTCCAAAAGGCTGGAAACACCTGCACCGCATCGGTCGATCGACCCGATGCGGCCCGATGGAGTACGCCCCGCATGATCGCCTATCTGATCCTCGTTCACCGCTTTCCCGACCAGTTCAAGCGGATGTTCCGCGCCATCCATGTGCCGGGCAACCATTATCTGATCCATGTCGATCAGCGATCGGGGCCGGCGATGAAAGCGGACATTGCCGCCTTTCTGAAACCCTATGTGAACGTCGCCATGCTGCCGTCGCGCAAGATGCTGTGGGGCGGTTACAGCCTGGTCGACGCCGAATTGCGGGGCATGGCCATGCTGCTGAAAATGAATGCGGACTGGCGCTATTTCATCAACCTGAGCGGGCAGGATTTTCCGCTCAAGTCGCAGGCCTATATCGCCGATTTTCTGGCCAGCCACGACGGCGCGCAATTCATCCGCGCGGTCCCGCAACAGGCCGTCCGTCCCGACACGATGAATCGCCTGAGCCATTATTTTCTGGAAATTTTCAACCGGATCGTGCGGACCGGCATCGCGCGTCGCCCGATGGCCGCCGTCACCCCCTATATCGGCACCCAATGGAAAGCGGTCACGCGCGATTTCTGCGCTTTTGCCTGCCACAATCCCGCCGCGCGCCGGTTCAAGCAATTTTATCGTCGCACCCTGATCGCCGACGAAGGCTTTTTCCAGACATTGATGATGAACGCCTTTGCCGACACCCGGATCGTGAACGACGATTTGCGCACGATCGACTGGATTCCCGATGGGGATATCAAGTTGCGGCCACGCACCTTCGTCACGCGCGACGCATTGCGGCTGACGCTCAGCCCGGACCTGTTCGCCCGCAAATTCGACGCGGAAGAGGACAGCCATATTCTCGACCTGCTGGAAGCCCATCTGCTGACGCCCGCCGCCCAGACCCTGCCCGCCCCCGGCAGTGTGCACGCAACAATGTTACAAGCGTCTGGACGGATCATATCCCCGGCGTAAAACGTCTCCCTATCCAAAGATAAGGAGTCGCCCCATGGATCGCCGACAGTTTCTGACCACCACCGGTGCCGCCGCGCTGGCCGCCGCCGCGCCGCGCGCAATGGCCCAGGCCGGGAGCGACGACGCGCGCCTGTCCGCCGCCTTCGCCGCGATCTTCGAACGCCAGCTCGACCTGTCGCCAACCCTGGTCACGAGCCTTGGCCTCGACAAGGGCGGGCGGGCGATGGCCAAGAGCCAGATCGACGACAACAGCCGGTCGGGGATGATGAAGAAACTGGCCGCGACCCAGACGGCGATCAGGGAACTGGAGGGCTTCACAGCGGCCAGCCTGTCCGACGCGCAGAGGCTGAACCTCGACGTCATCCTCTACGCGCTCGACCAGCAGACCGTTGCCCCGGCCAGGTTCGGCCTCAACAGCGTGCAGCGCCCCTATCGCATCTTCCAGCAGGGCGGCAGCTATTTTTCGACGCCCGATTTCCTCAACACGTCGCACACGATCAGCGCGGCGGCGGATTGCGACGCCTATGTCGCGCGGCTCGATGCGTTTGCGCGCAATCTGCGCACCGACACCGCGCTCCAGCGGGACGAGGCGGCGCGCGGCTATCTGGCGCCGAGCTGGTCGCTCGACCTGACGCTGGGCCAGATGCAGAAGCTGCGCGGCCAGCCGGCGGCGGACAGTTCGATGGTGCAGTCGCTGGTCCGGCGCGCGGCGGCCAAGGGCATTGCCGGCGACTGGCAGGCGCAGGCGAGCGCGATCGTGGAGAAAGCCATCTACCCGGCACTGGACGAGCAGATCGCCGCGATCGCCGCGCTCAAGGGCGGGACGGCGGCCGGGGACGGCGTGTGGCGCACCCCGCGCGGCGATGAAATCTATGCAGCGGCACTCAAGCAGGCGACCACGACCGACCTGTCCGCCGACCAGATTCACGCCATGGGGCTGGAACAGGTCGCGGACATCAGCGCCCAGCTCGACACCATCCTCAAAGGGGCGGGCCGCACCCATGGCACGATCGGCGAGCGGCTGGCCGCGCTCAATGTCGACCCGGCCCAGCTCTATGCCGACAGCGCGGAGGGCCGGGCCGCGCTGCTGGCCCAGCTCAATCGCGATGTCGATGCAATGAAATCCAGACTTCCCAGTGCCTTTGCGACCATTCCCGATACGCCATTGGAAATCCGTGCGGTGCCGGTGGAGATTCAGGATGGCGCGTCCAACGGCTATTATAACCGCGCCGCGCTCGACGGGTCGCGCCCGGCGATCTATTTCATCAACCTGAAGGATGTCGGCGACTGGCCGAAATATGGCCTGCCCGCCCTCACCTATCATGAAGGCGTGCCGGGGCATCATCTCCAGATTTCGACGGCGCAGACCGCCGGCGACGTGCCGATGCTGCGCAAGACCGCCTTCATGAGCGCCTATACCGAAGGATGGGCGCTCTATGCCGAGCAACTGGCCGACGAACTGGGCGGCTATGCGACGCCGATCGACCGGGCGGGCTATCTGCAATCCTTCCTGTTCCGCGCCGCGCGGCTGGTGGTGGACACTGGCCTCCACGCCAAGCGCTGGACCCGCGCGCAGGCGACCGACTATATGGTCGAAAAGACCGGCTTCGCCCGTCCCCGCTGCCAGCGCGAGGTCGAGCGCTATTGCACCCAGCCGGGTCAGGCGACCAGCTACAAGGTCGGCCATGGCGTATGGAGCAAGGCGCGCGCGGCGGCACAGGCCGAGCTGGGCAAAGCCTTCGATCTCAAGCAGTTCCACGCCATTCTTGAGGAAGGCGCGATGCCGCTGTCAATGCTGGAGCAGCGCGTCGCCGCGCGGGCGAAGGCAGCGAAGGGCTGAATGCGTCAGCGGGGCTTCATGAAGCAAGATGGGCTGTAGGCGCCGTCATTGCGAGCGCGGCGAAGCAATCCATGGCGGGACGATGGATTGCCTCGCCGCGCTCGCAATGACGCAATAAAGCGCGACAGGACGAAACAGGGCGCGATAGATCGTCCGTTTCCAGATTTTACGCCGGCACCTGCGCCAGCGCGGCCTTCACCGCGTCGATCGCGGCCTGCGCCTTGTCACCTTCGGGGCCGCCACCCTGCGCCATGTCGGGACGGCCGCCACCGCCCTTGCCGCCGAGCGCTTCCACGCCGACGCGGACGAGGTCGACCGCGCTGATGCTGGCGGTCAGGTCGTCGGTGACGCCCACAGCGATCGTGGCACGGCCGTCGACCACGGCCAGCACGGCGGACACGCCGCTGCCCAAAGTCTTTTTATGGCTGTCAACGATGCCGCGCAATTCCTTGGGATCGAGGCCATCGATGACCTGCCCCAGGAAATCGACAGCGCCGATCCTTTCGGGACCAGCCGGCGCCGCGCCTGATGCGCCACCGCCCGCAGACCCGCTCAGCGCCAGCGCCTTCTTCGCTTCGGCCAGTTCACGCTCCAGCTTGCGACCCTGTTCGACCAGCGCAGTGATGCGGGGCAGCACATCTTCCGGCGAGGTCTTGAGCGCATTGGCGGTCTGGCGCAGCTTGTCGTCGCGGTCGACCAGCCACAGGCGCGCGGCTTCGCCGGTCAGCGCCTCGATCCGGCGGACGCCCGATGACACGGCGCTTTCCGACACGATCTTGAACAGCGCGATGTCGCCGGTGGCGCGGACATGGGTGCCGCCGCACAGTTCGACCGAATAATGATGGTCGTCTGGCCCAAGACCTTTTGCGCCCATGGAAAGGACGCGGACTTCATCGCCATATTTTTCGCCGAACAACGCCATCGCGCCCGCCGCAATGGCGTCGTCCGGGGTCATGAGGCGGGTCGTGACCTCCTCATTATGGCGGATCTGGGCATTCACGTCCGCCTCGACCCGCGCGATCTGCACATGGGTCAGGGCTTCGGGGTGCGAGAAGTCGAAACGGAGGCGTTCGGCCGCGACCATGCTGCCCTTCTGCGTCACATGGGCGCCCAGTTCCTTGCGCAGGGCGGCGTGCAGCAGATGGGTGGCGCTGTGGTTGGCGCGGATGCGGTCGCGGCGATCGGTATCGACGCTCAGTTGCACCATATCCTGTACGGCAATGCCGCCGCGATCAATATGGGCGCGATGGGCATGAATGCGGCCCAATGGCTTGGCCGTATCCACAACCGTGGCGGTCAGCGCGCCATTGGAAATAATCCCCGCATCGCCCATCTGGCCGCCGCTTTCACCATAGAAAGGCGTCTGGTTGGTGACGATGACAACATCCTCCCCTTCCACGGCCCGATCCACGCGCACGCCATCCCGGATGAGCGCAAGAACCTGCCCTTCCCCCCTGGTCGATGCGTAGCCGACAAATTCGGTGCTGCCGAGGGTTTCGGCGATGTCGTACCAGATTTCGTCCGATGCCTTGTCGCCCGATCCCTTCCACGCGGCGCGGGCGGCGGCTTTCTGTTCCGCCATGGCGGCGTCGAAACCGGCACGGTCGACCGACAGGCCCTGGGTGCGCAGCGCATCCTCGGTCAGGTCGTAGGGAAAGCCATAGGTGTCGTAGAGCTTGAACGCGGTTTCGCCCGGCAGGGTCGCGCCTTCGCCCAGACCGGCGGTGGCTTCGTCCAGCAGGCGCAGGCCGTTTTCCAGCGTCTTGCGGAAACGGGTTTCCTCCCGCAGCAGCGTTTCCTCGATCAGCGGCTGGGCACGGACCAGTTCGGGATAGGCGCCGCCCATTTCGGAGACGAGGCTGGAGACGAGACGATACATCAGCGGGTCTTTCGCGCCGATGATGTGCGCGTGGCGCATGGCGCGGCGCATGATGCGGCGCAGGACATAGCCGCGCCCTTCGTTCGCCGGCAGCACGCCGTCCGCGATCAGGAAACTGGTGGAGCGCAGATGATCGGCGATGACGCGGTGGCTGGCCTGCAAGTCGCCGTCGGTCGCGGTGCGGGTGATCGCACCGGATTCCGCGATCAGCGCCTTGAACGTGTCCGTGTCATAATTGTTGTGCACGCCCTGCATGACGGCGGCGATGCGCTCCAGCCCCATGCCGGTGTCGATGCTGGGCTTGGGCAGTTCGCTGACGATCTCGTTCGCTTCCTGCTCATATTGCATGAAAACGAGGTTCCAGATTTCGACGAAGCGGTCGCCATCTTCTTCCGGCGATCCCGGAGGGCCGCCCCAGATATGGTCGCCATGGTCATAGAAGATTTCCGAGCAGGGACCGCAGGGGCCGCTGTCGCCCATCGCCCAGAAATTATCCTTGGTCGGAATGCGAATGATCTTGTGATCGGGCAGGCCGGCGATCTTCTTCCACAGGTCGAACGCCTCATCATCGGTATGATAGACGGTCGCGGTCAGCTTTTCGGGCGGAAGCCCCCATTCCCTGGTCAGCAGCGTCCAGGCATGGGTGATCGCCTGTTCCTTGAAATAGTCGCCAAAGCTGAAATTGCCCAGCATTTCAAAGAAAGTATGGTGGCGCGCGGTATAGCCCACATTGTCGAGATCATTATGCTTGCCGCCCGCGCGGACCGACTTCTGGCTGGACGTGGCGGTCTTGTAGGGGCGCGTTTCAAGGCCCGTAAAGACATTCTTGAACGGCACCATGCCCGCATTGACGAACATCAGCGTCGGGTCGTTGTGCGGCACCAGCGGCGCGGACGGGACGATGGTATGGCCGTTGGCCCCGAAATAGTCGAGGAAGGAGCGGCGAATGTCGTTGGTCGAGGTCATGGGGGCGATTTAGTGGGAAGCGGCCCGCCGCACAAGCGGGGGATTTGGTCGTGCACCACTTGCATTGGAGCAGAGGCAAACTGCTCACTCCAAAGGATGGTCGTTGTCCAGCCTCGCCTGGATCGCCAACAACGCCCATGGACGATCCCCGTGACCCAATGGGGCTGACCCGATCACCACGCCTTGTGCGCCAGCGATACATCGCGAAATGATCTTCCTTGCCGCAGCAGCCTCATCCTTCCCTTAAAAGGCAGGATGGATGGATCGCTTCCTCACTTCGATACCGGCGGATCCGAAAATCACGCCGGTCAGGCATAGGCATAGGCGCCGCCTGTCCTGAGCGCCGCCTGATAGGCAGGTCGGGCGTGCATGTCGTTCAGCCAGCGCAGGAGGTGCGGGCGCGACTCGTTCAGGCCGCCCCGCGCGCGGGATGCTTCCAGCGGAAAACTCATCATCATGTCGGCGGCGGTGAAGCTGTCTCCCGCAAAACAGGGGCGGGTCGCCAGTTCGCTTTCGAGCCAGTCGAGATGATCGTCCAGCATCTTCTGCACCGGCGCGCGCGCGGGGCGGCCGAGCAGCCCCAATTTGCCGATGATGAGCAGCGCGAGCAGCGGCGGCATCATCGATCCTTCGGCATAATGCATATATTGGCGATAGCGGATCGCGCCTTCGGCATCGACGGGCGGGCCAAAGCGCCCTCCGGCGCGGGCGACCAGATGCTCCATGATCGCGCCGGTTTCGATCAGGGCGTGGCCGTCCACCTCCACGACGGGCGAACGCCCCAGCGGATGCACGGCGCGCAGCGACGCCGGTGCGCGCATCGTCCTGGCGTCGCGCTCATAGCGGCGGACTTCATAGGGTTCGCCCAGTTCCTCCAGCAGCCAGAGGATGCGTTGCGAACGGCTGTTGTTGAGATGATGGACGATGATGGTCATGACGGCTCCCCTGGCCTGGGTCGGTGAAGGCGTAACCCGGCATGGGGCGGTGCACAACGGGGAGACGCCCTCCGCCTGCCCCTGCTGTCCCGCGCGGCAGATTGCGCCGCGGGCCGGCCGCATTTCACGCGGGAACCCTGGCCGTGATACGTCGCATTGGGTTGCCCTGATGAAACGCAGTCAGTAAGGCCCATCACATGGACGATAATACACGCCGCGCCGCCCTCGACTATCACCGCTATCCCCAGCCCGGCAAGCTGCGCATAGAGCCGACCAAGCGCATGGTGAACCAGCGCGACCTGGCGCTGGCCTATTCGCCCGGCGTCGCCGCGCCGTGCGAGGAGATCGCCGCCGATCCCGACAAGGCGATGGACTATACCGCGCGCGGCAATCTGGTCGCCGTCATTTCCAACGGCACCGCCGTCCTGGGCCTGGGCGCGATCGGCGCGCTGGCGTCCAAGCCGGTGATGGAGGGCAAGGCGGTCCTGTTCAAGAAATTCGCCGACATCGACGTGTTCGACATCGAACTGGACACCACCGACCCGGACGCCTTCGTGGAGGCCGTGGCGTTGATGGAGCCGACCTTCGGCGGCATCAACCTGGAAGATATCAAGGCGCCCGAATGTTTCGCGATCGAGGCGCGGCTGAAGGCCCGGATGAACATTCCGGTATTCCATGACGACCAGCATGGCACCGCCATCGTCGTGGCCGCCGCCGTGCGCAACGCGCTGGTGTTGCAGGGCAAGACGCTGGCCGACGCAAAGCTGGTGACATCGGGCGCGGGCGCGGCGGCGCTCGCCTGCGTCGACCTGCTGGTGTCGATGGGCCTGCCGGTCGAGAATGTGACGATGACCGACAAGGACGGCGTCATTCATTCGGGCCGCGAGGGCATGTTGCCCAACATGGCGCGCTATGCCCGCACCACCAATGCCCGCACCCTGCCCGACGTGCTGCCGGGCGCTAACCTGTTCCTGGGGCTTTCCGCGCCGGGCGTGCTGAAACCGGAATGGCTGCCGCTGATGGCGCCCAATCCGCTGATCTTCGCGCTCGCCAACCCGGAACCGGAAATCCGCCCGGAGGCCGCGCGTGAGGTGCGCCCGGACGCGATCATCGCCACCGGCCGGTCGGACTATCCCAACCAGGTCAACAACGTCCTGTGCTTCCCCTATATCTTCCGCGGTGCGCTGGACGTGGGCGCGACCCAGATCAACGAGGCGATGAAGGTCGCCGCCGCAGACGCCATCGCCAGCCTGGCCCGCAAGCCCGCGCATGACAGCGTGGCGCAGGCCTATGGCGGGCGCAAGCTGGTGTTCGGGCCGGACTATATCATCCCGACGCCCTTCGACCCGCGCCTGATCGGAGAGATCGCGGTCGCGGTGGCGAAGGCGGCGATGGACAGCGGTGTCGCGAAAAAGACGCTGGACCTGGACGATTACAGACGCGCGCTGTCGCGTCACAGCGCCCGGTCGGGTCAGTTGATGCTGCCGGTGTTCGACGCCGCCCGCGGCACCGGCTGTCGCATCGCCTATGGCGAAGGCGAGGATGAACGTGTGCTGCGCGCGATCCGCGACGCGCTGGACGAAGGCATCGTGCGCCCGACCATCGTGGCGCGTCGCCGCATCCTGGCACAGAAGCTGCCGGACATGGGGCTGAACCTGGATCTGGACCGCGATGTCGAAGTGATCGACCCGGAAACCGACCATCTGGTGATGGGCGAACTGGTCGAAGCCTATCGCGCCATCGCCGCACGCCGGGGTGTTCCGGCCGACGAAATCCTGCGCCATGTCTATCGTCGCCCGACCATCACCGCCGCCATGCTGCTGCGCACGGGCCGGGTCGATGCCGCGCTGGTCGGCGGCCGGTCCGAATATTGGGGCCAGGTCGAACATGTGCTGCGCATCATCGACCGGACCCAGGAACATAGCCGCGTCTATGCGCTGTCGGGCCTGATCCTGGACGCAGGCGCGCTGTTCATCACCGACACCCATATGGTGCCCGATCCGACGCCGGAACAGATTGCGGAAATGACGCTGGCCGCTTCGGCCGAATTGCGGCATTTCGGCCTGACCCCGCGCGCGGCGTTGCTGTCCCACTCCAATTTCGGCGCGTCGCACACCGACAGCGCGCGCAAGATGCGCAAGGCGTTCAAGCTGGTGCGCGACGCCGCGCCCGACCTGGCGGTGGACGGCGAAATGCACGCGGACGCGGCACTCAGCCAGGCGCTGCGCGAACGGCTGATCCCCGATTCCCGCTTTGAAGGCCCGGCGAACCTGCTGGTCATGCCCAATCTGGATGCGGCCAACATCACATTGACGGCCCTGTCGGCGGCCTCCAGCTCGCCGACGGTCGGCCCGATGCTGATGGGCCTGACCAAGCCGATCCATGTGCTGACGCCCGGCGTCACGTCGCGCGGCATCCTGAACCTGACCGCGATCGCGGCGGCGGAAGTGGCGCGGGAAGGCTGAACTTAACCTTTTGCCCCTAGGCTGTCGCGGCAATGGAGGCATGAGGACGATAATGGCGGGTATGTTCAGAAGCATCGCACCCAAGCTGATCGCTGTGCTGGCGCTGGGCGGCGGCGCGCTGGCGGCGATGCAGTGGATCGACCGGCCGGCGGGCAAGGATGCACCGCCAGCGCAGGCGGCTGCGGTCAAGCCCGCGCCGGCAACCCCGGCAAAACCCGTCGAGCGGCGCAGCGACCAGGGCATGACGGTCGACCCCAACGCGCTGCGGGTGAAGCGGGTGCTCCAGATCGACGGCCCCTTCCGCCATGGCGATTATGCCTGGGACGAAACCGGCGCGCCCGCGACCGGGCCGGTCATCATCACGGTCGACCTGCGCGCCCAGACATTGTCGGTGTTTCGCGACGGTTATGAAATCGGCGCGGCAGTGATCCTCTATGGCGCGACCGACAAGCCCAGTCCGCTGGGCGCCTTCCCCATCATGGCGAAACATGCCGACTATTATTCGCGCACCTACGACAATGCGCCGATGCCATTCGCCCAGCGGCTGACCAGCGACGGTGTGTTCATCCATGGCAGCGACGTGCAATGGGGGCGCGGCACCCATGGCTGCATCGGCGTGCCGACGGCCTTTGCAAAGAAGCTGTTCGGCGTCACCAGGACCGGCGACATGGTCGTCATCACCGATGGCAAGATGCTGGATGTCAGCAAGGCGAAGGTGGGATAGCCGGCGCTATTGCGGCGCTTCCTCGATCGTGACGGTGCGCCCGGCGGTCAAGGCCGCGCCGGCCGATGCCGCCATGATGCATGCTATGGCGAACCACTGGATCATGGTCAGCCTTTCGCCCAATATCACATAGCCCGACAGCGCGCCAACGGCCGGGGCCGCGCTCGTCAGCAGGCTGAACACGGATGCGGGCAAACGTCGCATCGCCGCCATCTCCAGCGAATAGGGCAACGCGCTGGACAGAAGCGCGATCACAAGGCCGATCCCCAATATCGCGGGGGTCAACAGGCTGGTCCCCGCATGGCCAAGGCCGAGCGGCACGACCAGCAGCGCGGCGACCAGCATGCCCCAGGCGACCGCATCGCCGCCCAGCCTTTCCGAAACATGCTTGCCCGTCAGGATATACAGCGCCCAGCATAATCCTGACGCAAGAGCGAACGCGATACCGACCGGATCGAGCGCAACCGCCCCGGTGCGGGGCACCAGCAGCAACAGCCCCAGCGCCGCCGCCGCCAGCCACACAAAGTCCCGTGGCCGGCGTGACCCGAACAGCGCCACCGCCAGCGGCCCTGTCACCTCGATCGCGATGGCGATGCCAATCGGAATACGCGCGAACGCCTGGTAGATGAGCAGGTTCATCAATCCCAGCGTCAGGCCGTAACCGACCAGTCCCCAGCGCACCCCATGCGGGATCGGCCGACGCCAGGGACGGCGATAGGCCAGCAGCAATATCGCCGCCAGGTTGATGCGCAAGGCTGCAATGCCAAAGGCGCCGACCAGGGGGAAAAGCGTCTTGGCAAAAGACGCACCGATGGTGGTGGAAAGCAGCGCGGCCAGCGTGGCGGCCGCCCCCGTCAAGGCCAGCCGGCGTGCGGCGCTGTGATCGTCCCTCGTCATGGCGGGCGCTATAGCCGATCCGGCGTCACTGGCGAGACATTGATGACATGATTGTCCATATTGCCATCGCTTTTGCAACAAACGCACGCGGGATCTGGTTGACCAGCGTTGTCATGAGGCCCATCTGCGGGCCTGACATTATTTTGCATTGCAGCATGGAGCTTGCCCATGGGCGTCCCCGTCCCGACCGCGCATACCCGCAAGACGCCACCGGCGCTCGTCCTGTTCGCCCTGGCGGTCGGCGCCTTCGCGATCGGCACGACCGAATTCGCGTCGATGAGCCTGCTGCCCTTCTTTGCCCGCGACCTGGGCATCGATCTGCCGACCGCCGGCCATGCGATCAGCGCCTATGCGCTGGGCGTGGTGGTGGGCGCGCCGGTGATCGCCGCCTTTGGCGCGCGGCTGCCGCGCCGGACCCTGCTGATCGGGCTGATGGCGATGTTCGCCATCGGCAACGGCCTGTCCGCGCTGTCGCCGGGCTATCATTGGCTGCTGCTGTTCCGCTTCCTGTCCGGCGTGCCGCATGGCGCCTATTTCGGCGTCGCCGCGCTGGTCGCCGCCAATCTGGTGCGACCAGAAAAGCGCACGCTGGCCATGGCACAGGTCATGTCCGGGCTGACGGTCGCCACCGTGATCGGCGTGCCGGCGGCCAATGTCATGGGACAGGTGCTGGGCTGGCGGTCGGGCTTCTTCGTCGTCGCGGCGCTGGCGGTGGCGACGATGACACTGGTTGCCCTCTTCGCCCCGCGCGATGGCGGCGACGCCAGGGCCAGCCCGATGCGCGAACTGGGCGCGTTGGGCAAAAGCCAGGTCTGGCTGACGCTGCTGACGGGCGCGATCGGCTTTGGCGGGCTGTTTGCGGTCTATACCTATGTCGCGTCCACGATGATCGACGTGACCCATGTATCGGAAACCCATGTGCCGCTGATCCTGATCATCTTTGGCATCGGCATGACGCTGGGCAATCTGGCGGTGGCCTGGCTGGCCGACCGGAACCAGAGCCGCACGGTGATCGGCGTGCTGCTCTGGAGCGCAGCCGCGCTGGCGCTGTTCCCGCTGATGGCGGGGAATATCTGGACCCTGGGCCTCAACATCTTCCTGATCGGTATCGGCGGGGGGCTGGGCACGCCGTTGCAGGCACGGTTGATGGACGTGGCGGGCGATGCGCAGACACTGGCGGCGGCGCTGCATCACAGCGCGTTCAACATGGCCAATGCGCTGGGTCCGTGGCTGGGCGGCCTGTCGATCGCGGCGGGCTATGGCCTGGTGTCGACCGGCTGGATCGGCAGTGCGCTGGCGCTGGGCGGGCTGGTCATCTTTCTGATCGCGATCACACTGGAACGGCAAATGCTGGCCGCGGTCCCGGCGCCAGCGGAATGAGCCGCGCGCCGGCAAGCGGTTGAAGGCGGTGAACCATCCCGCTATCAGCATCCCATAATGACAGGACAGGGGCGGGAGGATGGCCGGGCATGACCCCAGGACCTTGCCCGCATGACGATCAGCGCCCCTTCCCCCCGCCCCCACAGCCTGGCCGAGGATGGTTATGCCATCGCCATCGGCTGCGCCTTCATCGCCATGGGGCTGGCGCTGCTGAAACAGGCCAATCTGGTGACGGGCGGCATGGCGGGAATCGCGCTGCTGCTCTCCTACGTCATCCATTGGCCGCCCGCCGCCCTGTTCCTGCTGATCAACCTGCCCTTCTTCCTGTTCGCCGGGCGGGCGATGGGTCCGGCCTTTGGCCTGAAAACCCTGTTCGCCAATGTCGCGATCATGGGCGTGGGCCTCGCCATGCCCGCCGCGTTGCAGATCGCGCGGGTCAGCCCGCTGTTCGCATCGCTGTTCGGCGGGTCGATCATCGGCTTCGGCATCCTGGCCATCGCCCGCCATGGCGCGGGCGTGGGCGGCGTCGGCGTGGCGGCGCTGATCCTGCAAAAGACGCGCGGCTGGAATGCGGGGCGGACGCAGATGGGATGCGATCTGCTGATCCTGCTCGCATCCTTGCCGCTATTGAGTATCGAGCGCTTCGGCCTCTCGATCCTTTCCGCCGCCGCGATCAATGCGGTGCTGGTCGTCAACCACCGGCCGGGCCGCTATATCGGTTACTGAACGCCACATAGCGGATCGCCGCCCCGGTCACGCGCCCGCAGCGCCGTGGCGGCATCATTGGCGATGCGGGGGAAGCTGACCCCCTCCAGCGTGCCGCGCCCTTCGCACAGGTCCGCGCAGGCCATGTCGACCACGCCGGGCAACGCCACCTGATCGCCATCATATTGGGCGACGATGATGCAGCGGTCGCCGCCCTTGAAGCTGAGGATCAGCTTGTCGCCCGCCCGCCGCGCGACGCCATGCCCCCGGCAACTCGGCTCCTCGCCGAACACCGCCTCCAGGCCGAAACGATATTGCCCGTCCTTGCCCGGAATGACGCAGAGCGCGTCGCGCCCCGCCTCATGGCTGTGCTGGTACAGGCCGACCGGCGAAATCCTGCTGGCGTCGGCGATGGCGCCACTGTCGATCGCGGCGCGCTCCAGCCCGCTCATGGGCACGCCGGCGTCCGCTCCGCCATCATTGGCAGGCGCGCGCTGGCACGCGGCCAGGAAGAGCAGGAGCGTGAGGCTAGCCCGCCGCATCGACGCTGCTGAGCCCCTCCGCCCCGACCCGGCGGAAGAAGCAGGAGCGCGCGCCGGTGTGGCAGGTGGGGCCGGCCGGCACCGCCTTCACCCAGACGGCGTCCTGATCGCAATCGATGCGCAGGTCACGGACTTGCAGCATGTGACCGGAGGTTTCGCCCTTCTTCCACAACGCCTGGCGGCTGCGCGACCAGAAATGGGCAAGGCCGGTGTCGATGGTCAATTGCAGCGCCTGCGCATTCATATGCGCGACCATCAGCACATCGCCGCTGGCATCGTCGGTGACGACGGCCGTGATCAGCCCGTCCCGGTCATATTTCGGATTGAGGGTCAGCCCCCTGTCGCGCATATCGTCCATGCGGGCGCTATAGAGCATCGCGCGGGAAAGTGGGAACCGCTTTTGCGCATTCGATGTCGGGGCTGGAGCGTGTCCCTGCACGAGACAAGACCCCTTGGATCAGGGGAAAACAGCAGAAATGGGGCGATCGACGGGATCCGAACCCGCGACCTCCGGTACCACAAACCGGCGCTCTAACCAACTGAGCTACGATCGCCATGGGGGCCAGCGGCCCCGCGAGAAGGGCCACATATGCGGCCCATCCCCGCCCGTCAAGCGAACAACGTCACCATCCCGTAATTTCCCGGATCAAAGCCCGGCAGCGCGCAATTGGGCGCGCAGGGCGGCCAGTTCACGGTCCGATATGCGGGGGCGCGCGCTGGCGGGCCTGCCCTTGCGCAGGCGGGCGCGATCCTTTTCGGGCGGATCGACGACGCGGACCCGGACGGCCGCATGGCCCTGCGCACGGACGCCCAGTTCCTCCGCCGCGCCGCGCGACAGGTCGATCACCCGCCCCCGCCCCGAAAAGGGACCACGATCATTCACCCGCACCAATATGGTCCGTCCGGTATCAAGCGCCGTCACCTCGACATAGCTTGGCAAGGGCAGGCTGGTATGCGCGGCGGTGATCCATCTGGCGCGAAACCGTTCGCCATTGGCGGTGCGATTGCCCGATTCAGAGCCATACCAACTGGCATAGCCCAGCATGTCATAGCCGGGATCGGCGGCCGGGACATAGGTAACGCCACGTACAATATAGGGGGGACCGATCCTGACCGGAGTGTCGCGCACCGGGCGATACGCACCGCCGCCACAGCCAGACAGGGCCAGCGCGCCCGCCATGATCCCGCACCACGCCGCCCTGCCCGTAATGATCCTCATCACGCCGTCCTACCGCCACCGGCCGCACGGGTCGAGCGCCGATTGGCAGGGCGCAACGAGAAAGGGACGAAAGCCAATCGGCCATCGTCCCTTTTCACCTTTGGCATACTCGTGCGGTCACAGGGATTTCCCCTTGCCACCGCCCTACTCTCCGTAAAAACTTTCCGGCCGCGATGCCGGTCATTGGTCAGAACGGTGGGCGCCCGCCGTCAGGCAGGCGCCATCGCCGTCAGTTGACCGAATCCTTCAGGCCCTTGCCGGCCTTGAACTTGGGCTGGGCCGAAGCCTTGATCGTCATGGTTTCGCCGGTACGCGGGTTGCGGCCGGTCGAAGCCTTGCGCTGCGAAACCGAGAAAGTGCCGAAACCGACGAGGCGCACTTCGTCGCCCTTCTTCAGCGCGCCGGTGATGGCGTCGAACACGCCTTCCACGGCCTTGGTCGCGTCATTCTTGCTAAGGCCGCTGCTTTCAGCAACTGCGCTGATCAGATCCTGCTTGTTCATGCCTTGGGAACCCCCTTGTGCTGTTGGTTGGTTTAGGAATCGCGGCGTAGGCGGCGCAATAAGGCGCGGTTTTCTGCGCCTGTCAAAGAGAAAGCGACAAAGACCCAGGCTTCGGGCGAAATTTGCGTCCACCTGCAAGAAATAAGCTGAAACCAGCGGCTATCCGCCGGTTTCAGCTTGACTTAGTGACGCAGGGCAGGATCGCCGTCGCGCCCGGATGCCGCAGGTGGCTTGGCCGCCAGATCATCCTCTTCGGTCCAGGCAATGGCTTCGAGAGGGGATATCAGCGCGCGGGCCAGCACTTCATCCACATGCGACACCGGAATGATTTCCAGCCCCTCGCGGATGTTCGCGGGAATTTCCGCAAGGTCTTTCTCATTTTCCTGCGGGATCAGCACCGTCTTGATGCCACCGCGCAACGCAGCCAGCAGCTTTTCCTTGAGGCCACCGATCGGCAGCACCCGGCCACGCAGCGTGACCTCTCCGGTCATCGCCACATCCTTGTGGACCGGGATGCCGGTCAGCGTCGACACGATCGTCGTGACCATGCCGATGCCGGCCGACGGTCCATCCTTGGGCACCGCGCCTTCAGGCAGATGGATGTGGATGTCCTTGCGATTGAAGATGCTCGGCTTGATCCCGTAACCGGGCGAGCGCGCCTTCACATAGGAAAAGGCCGCCTGGATCGATTCGGTCATGACGTCGCCCAGCTTGCCGGTCGTCTTGATCATGCCCTTGCCCGGCACCGTGACGGCCTCGATCGTCAGCAACTCGCCGCCCACTTCGGTCCACGCCAGCCCCGTGACGGCGCCGATCTGATGCTCGTCCTCGCCCACGCCATGGCGGAATTTGCGCACCCCGGCATAGTCCGCCAGATTGTCCGGCGTGATGACGATCTTTTCGTAGGCGCCTTCGAGAATCTTGCGCAGCGCCTTGCGGGCGAGGCGCGCGACTTCGCGCTCCAGCGTGCGGACACCGGCTTCGCGGGTATAGTAACGGATCAGGTCGCGCACGGCCTGCTCGGTCACTTCAAACTCGCCATCCTTCAGCCCATGCGCCTCGATCTGCTTGGCGATCAGGTGGCGCTGGGCGATCTCGACCTTTTCGTCCTCGGTATAGCCCTCCAGCCGGATGATCTCCATGCGGTCCAGCAACGGCTGGGGCAGGTTCAGCGAGTTGGCCGTCGTCACGAACATGATGTCGGACAGGTCGACGTCGATCTCCAGATAATGGTCCTGAAACTTGCTGTTCTGTTCCGGGTCCAGCACTTCGAGCAGCGCCGAGGCGGGATCGCCCCGGAAATCCTGGCCCAGCTTGTCGATCTCGTCGAGCAGGAACAGCGGGTTCATGGTGCCGGCCTTTTTCAGGTTCGACACGATCTTGCCCGGCAGCGAGCCGATATAGGTCCGCCTGTGGCCGCGAATTTCTGCCTCGTCGCGGACACCGCCCAGCGACTGGCGTACGAATTCGCGCCCCGTCGCCTTCGCGATCGAGCGGCCAAGCGAGGTCTTGCCCACGCCCGGTGGGCCGACGAGGCACAGGATCGGGCCTTTCAGCTTGTTGGTGCGCGCCTGGACCGCCAGATATTCGATGATCCGGTCCTTGACCTTCTCCAGCGCGAAATGATCCTCGTCCAGGATGTCCTGCGCCTTTTTGAGGTCGGTCTTGACCTTGCCCTTCTTGCCCCAGGGCAGCCCCAGCAGCACGTCGAGATAATTGCGCACGACCGTTGCTTCGGCCGACATGGGCTGCATGCCCTTGAGCTTCTTCAGCTCCGCCGTGGCCTTGGACCGCGCTTCCTTGCTGAGCCTGGTCTTGGCGATCTTCTCGGTCAGTTCGGCAAGCTCGTCGCCTTCCTCACCCTCGCCATTGCCCAGTTCGCGCTGAATCGCCTTCAACTGTTCGTTGAGATAATATTCGCGCTGGGTCTTTTCCATCTGGCGCTTCACGCGGCCACGGATCTTCTTTTCGACCTGGAGCACGCCCAGTTCGCCCTCCATGAAGGCGAACACCATCTCCAGCCGCTTGACCGGATCGGCCTCGACCAACAGCGATTGCTTGTCCGACACCTTGACGTTGATGTTGGCGGACACGGCATCGGCCAGCCGACCCGCATCCTCGATCTCGCGCAATTGCACCGGCGTTTCGGCGGGCAGCTTCTTGTTGAGCTTGGCGTAATTTTCGAACTGCTCGGCAACCGACCGCATCAGCGCGGCGGCTTCCGGCCCTTCCGCAACGATATCATCGACCGGGGCGACATGGGCGACCAGATAGGTCTGTTGCGCCTCCATCGTTTCGAGCTGGGCGCGATGCTTGCCCTCCACCAGCACGCGGACGGTGCCATCGGGCAGTTTCAGCAATTGCAGCACGATCGCGACGACGCCGGTGTCGTAGAGCGAATCCCGGCCCGGATCATCCTCTGCCGGATCAAGCTGCGAAACGAGGAAGATTTCCTTGGAGCCTTCCATCGCCGCTTCGAGCGCGGCCACGCTCTTGTCGCGACCGACGAACAACGGAACGATCATCTGCGGGAAAACGACGATGTCGCGCAGCGGCAGAAGGGGATATTGCGTAGTCATTCACTCTCCGGGGCCGGTTGCGGCCCGTCATGCGGTTCATCGCCTTTATGGGGATGACCGCCGCAGCAATCAATCGCGCCTTGTCATAAGATGGCAATGATGAACAGGCCGTGATCAGAAAGGCAGCTTGAAACCGGGGGGCAGCGGCAGTCCGGCGGTCATCTTGCCCATTTCGGCATTGCTGACCTCATCGGCTTTCTTGCGCGCGTCGTTGAAGGCCGCCGTCACCAGATCTTCCAGCATCTGCTTTTCCGATGGGGCGAGCAGGCTTTCGTCGATGGAAACGCCCAGGATGCGCCCCTTGGCCGATGCCTTCACCTTGACCAGCCCGCCACCGGCCGCACCTTCGACCTCCAGCTTGTCCAGATTGTCCTGCGCCCGCTGCAATTCTTCCTGCACGCGGGTCGCCATGCCCAATATTTCGTTCAAGTCCTTCATGTTTCAAGCACTCCATTGTTCGAGCCGGTCATCCAGATCGGCGTCGGGGAAGGCGGCCATCGCCGCCTTGACCACCGGGGTTTCCAATATGCGCGCGCGCGCGTCCGCCGCCTTGCCCTGTTCCTGCTGCAACAGGGTCGGTTCGCCCGGCGTGTCGCTCTGCGCCACCTGCCAGGAAAGGCCGGTGACATCGCGCAGCGCCGGCAGCAGGCGGGCGGTAAAGTCGGACGGCAATTGCGGCGTGGGGTGATAGTCGAACTGCGGCGGCGCATAGCGCACCACGCCCACGCAATCATGCAGTTCCTGCGCCAACTGCCCCTTGCCCTTCTGCCAGAAGGCTTCGATGAGGTCGGGGAAGGTCGCGGGCAGGCGCGCGGCCGGGGCGGACGAGGATGCCGCCGGGGCCACGCCGGGCGCTGGCAGCGCCACCGGGCCGCCTTCGCGCAACAGCCGCGCCAGTTCGCCCGGATCGGGCATGGCCGCCGCGTGCATGACGCGCAGCAGCGCCATTTCGCAGCTTTCGATCGGCAGGATCGCGCCCGCCACCTCGTCATGCCCCTTGAGCAGCAACTGCCACAGGCGATGGAGCGGCGCGAAGCCCAGTTGCGACGCCCATTGGCTGAGCGCTTCGCGTTCCTCGGCCGACTGGCCGGGGCTGGCGATGTCGCGTCCGGCCTTCACCAGGGTCACGGCATGGGTCAGTTCCAGCAGCCCGCGCATCAGCGCCAGCGGCTCGACGCCCAGCGCATAGTGATCGCGCACCGCCTCCAGCAAGGCGGCGGTATCGCCCTCCAGCAGCAGGCCGAACAACCGGCGGGTGGAGCCGCGGTCGGACAGGCCCAGCATGTCGCGCACCTGGACCGCCGTGACCAGCAGCCTCTCCTCCCCCATCTCCGCATGGGCGATCGCCTGGTCGAGGATGGAGAGGCCGTCGCGCGCCGACCCTTCGGCCGCCTGCGCGATCAGCGCCAGCGCGTCGGGTTCGGCGGTGACGCCTTCCTTGTCGCAGATATTGGCGAAATGCGTCGCCAGCAGGTCCGCCGGGATGCGGCGCAGGTCGAAGCGCTGGCAGCGCGACAGCACCGTCACCGGCACCTTGTTCACCTCGGTCGTGGCGAACAGGAATTTCACATGGGCAGGCGGCTCCTCCAGCGTCTTCAACAGCGCGTTGAAGGCGTTCTTGGAGAGCATATGCACTTCGTCGATGATATAGATTTTGTAGCGCGCCGACACGGCGGCATAGCGCACCGCTTCGATGATTTCGCGCACATCGTCCACGCCGGTATGGCTGGCGGCGTCCATTTCCACCACGTCGATATGCCGCCCTTCGGCGATGGCGACACAGGGTTCGCACAGCCCGCACGGATCGATGGTCGGGCCGCCCTGCCCGTCCGGGCCGATGCAGTTCAATGCCTTGGCGATCAGCCGCGCGGTCGATGTCTTGCCGACGCCGCGCACGCCGGTCATCAGGAAGGCATGGGCCAGCCGCCCCCGCCTGATCGCATTGGCCAGCGTCTGGACCATCGCGTCCTGGCCGATCAGTTCGCGGAAGCTGCGCGATCGATATTTGCGCGCGAGGACGCGGTAGGGCTGCGGGGAATCGGACATGGCCCTGTCCTAGCCGCTCATGCGGCCCTTGTCGAAGATGGATGATGGCTGGAGGGTGGGAGCCGGAACGACCCGTGACGAAATCACTGTGGCTGCTTCCGTCAGGACCTGACCAGGTTCGCGACGGTCACGCCCGCCCGACTCCCGGCGCGGCATATGGCGAAGTGGGGGCGGGATGGCAAGGGGGCCTGGGCTATATGTGCTCCCGCGCAGGCGGGAACGCCCCGCATTCTATTCCAGCCCGCTCTTCTGCGCCTTCGCGACGAAGGCGAGCGCGGCCTGGGCGGTTTCCGCGATGGCCGCTTCGGCCTTTTTCGCGTCGATCGTGGGGCGGTCGAGATAGATCGCCAATATATATTCGTCGCCGGTCGGCGACTTGACCAGCGCTACGTCATTATAGGCGGTGCCGCATGTCCCGGTCTTGCTGCCCGATGTCCAGCCTTCGGGCAGGCCCGCCTTGATCCGATGGTCGCCGGTGCTGCTGGCGTTGAACCAGGCGCGCAGCGTCTGGGCGCTGTCCGGTTTCATGTCGCGGAAGAAGAGGCGCCCCATCAGCCCCGCCATCGCCGCGGGCGAAGTCGTGTCGCGCGGGTCGCCCGGCGCATTTTCGTTGAGGTCCGGTTCCTTGCGGTCGAGCCGCGAGACGCTGTCGCCATGGGCGCGCATGAAGGCGGTCAGCCCGTCCGGCCCGCCCAGCATCGGCAGCAACAGGTTGGCGGCGCTGTTGTCGCTCACCTCCACCGCCGCCTGCGCCAGTTCGCCCATGCTCATGCGGCCGCGCTTTTTATTCTTCTTCACCACCGGCGCGTGATCGAGAATATCGTCGCTGCCAAAGGACAACTGGCCGTCCAGCCCGAACTTGCCCGCTTCCGCCCCGACCAGCACGGCGGCCGCCAGCGGCGCCTTGAAGGTCGAGCACATGGCGAAACGCTCGTCCCGGTTGAAGCCCAGCAACAGCGCGCCCGTGCTGTCGACCAGCGCAACGCCCAGCCGCCCGCCGGTTTCCTGCTCGATCTCCCTGGGATTGCGCACCTGCGCCAGCGCCGATTGCGGCACCAGATAGCGGGGGGCGGCGGGCATCAGCGAATCGAGCCGGCCGGTCGGGGCGGGCTCCTTCGCGGGCGCCTTCTTCCTGTCGGCGGCGATCGACGGGGCAGCCAGCAGCGCCAGCGCGGCCAGAACGGTGACGCTCTTCATCGGCGGATCACATGCCCTGCATATTATAGGATTCGCTGGGAATGCGGACGGTCAGCCGATCCAGCCTGGCGTCCAGCAGGATCTGGCAGGCAAGGCGGCTGGTCCGGGTCGCGGCGGCGGCGAGATCGAGCATGTCCTCCTCATCCTCGCTGGCGTCGGGGAGATTGGCGAAATCGCCGGCGTCGACGATGACATGGCAGGTGGAGCAGGCCATCTGCCCCTCGCATGTGCCCTCCAGCGGCTGGCCGGCGGCCTGCGCGATGTCGAGCAGGACCGATCCCGGCGGCGCGTCAACCTCTTGCCGCCGCTCGCCGTCAGCGCTGATGAAGGTGACTTTGGTCATAAATGCGACGCGCTCCCTGGTCACGGCGCCGCTTGTACGGCTGCCGCCTCATGCAATAACTCTGCTGCCCTCTCCAATTCCTCCCGGCGCGTGTAGCGGCCAAAGCCGATCCGCACCGATCCGCGCGCCTGGGCATCGCTCAGCCCCAGCGCCCGCAACACATGGCTAGGCCGCCCGGACCCGCTTGCGCAAGCACTTCCCAACGAAAAAGCCAGAGTGCGACAATGCGACAACAAGCGCGCGCCATCGATTCCGTCCCGCCGCAGGTTGAGATTGCCCGGATAACGGTGGCTTGCGCTGCCGTTCAGGGTCCAGTCGGCAAACAGGTCGCGCGCCAGCATGGCGAGGCTTTCGACATGGGCGCGATCCGCATCCGCCCGTTCGCGCATCAGCCGGGCCGCGACGCCGAAGCCGGCGCACAGCGCGGGGGACAGGGTGCCGGAACGCAGCCCGCCCTCCTGCCCGCCGCCATGGATCAAGGGGGCAGGCGTCACCCCGTCCCGCAGCCAGAGCGCGCCCACGCCCTTGGGGCCGTGAATCTTGTGCGCGCTGATCGCCACCATGTCGCAATTGTCCGGGATGGCCACGCGCCCATAGCCCTGCACCGCGTCGCACAGGAACAAGGCGCCGACCCGATGCGCCAGATCGGCCAGTCGGGCGACCGGCTGGATCACGCCGATCTCATTATTCACCAGCATTGCGACAACGAGTGTGACAGTTGAATCGATCGCGTCACGCGCGGCCTGCATGTCCACGATGCCGTCCGGGCCTACGGGCAGGATGGTCACGGCACGCCCCGCCCGGCGCATCGCCTCCACCGTATCGAGCACGGCGGCATGTTCGGTGGCGATGGTGACGACCCGGCCCGCAGGCGCGCCCTGGATCGCGATGTTGAGCGCCTCGGTCGCGCCGGAGGTGAAGAGGGTCCGCCCGCCAGAGGGCAGCAGGCTGCCGATCGCTTCACGCGCCACTTCCACCTGTGCGGCGGCGGCGCGGCCGGGGCGGTGGGCGCTGTGGGGATTGGCGAACTGGTCGCGCAACAACGGCACCATGGCGTCGAACGCTTCGGGCGCGAGCGGCGTCGTCGCCTGATAATCTAGATATATCAAATCCTTGCCTTTTCAGACATGGCACACCAGACAGCGAGGAAGCTGTCAACTTCGTTGTCCCGCGTCTGCGGCCCGAAGCTGACGCGGACGACTTGCGCGGCGGCCTGCTCGTCCCAGCCCATCGCGCCCAGCACATGGCTGGCCTTGAGCGAACCGGACGAACAGGCGCTGCCCGCCGACACGGAAATGCCCTTGAGGTCGAACTGGATCAATTGCGCGCGGGCGGACAGGCCCGGCATCCGGTAGCTGGCGATAGCGGGGCTGCGCGGGGCATCGCGGGCGACGATCTGCCCGCCCGCTGCCTCGATCCCGGCGTCGAGGCGCGCGCGCAGTGCGGCCGCGCGGGGCAGCCAGTCGGTGCGCGCCTCCAGCGCGGCGGCCATGGACAGGATCGCCGGGAGATTTTCGGTGCCGGCGCGATAACCCTGCTCCTGCCCGCCACTCGGCTCGATCAGGGCGAGGTCGCGCAACAGCAACGCGCCGATACCGGGTGGACCGCCGAACTTGTGCGCGCTGATCGCGATCATGTCGGCATCCGGCAACGGGAGCTTGCCCGCGCTCTGGGCGCAATCGGCGAACAGGATCACGCCGGCACGGTCGAGCCTGTCGAGCGGCTGGATCACGCCGGTTTCGTTGTTGACATGCTGGATGGCCAGGAGTGGTGGATTTGCCTTTGCTCTGCCATCCCGGCTTTCACCGGGATGACGGAGGGAAAGGATCATGCCGTCGGCATCGACTCCCAACCGTTCGGCATCCTTCGTCACGCGCAGCACCGCGTCATGCTCGACCGGCGAGGTGATGATCCGCCTGCCCCTGGCGCGGGTCAGGCCGATGGCGATCGCCTCGCTCGCGCCGGAGGTGAAGATGACATGCCCGTCCCACTCCAGCGCCACCGCGATCCGGCGGCGTGCATCCTCCAGCGCGGCGCGGGCGGCGCGGCCATCGGCATGGGGGCTGGACGGGTTGGCCCAGCCGGCCATCGCCGCCGCCATCGCCGCCTGCGCTTCCGGCAGCATCGGCGTGGTCGCGGCATGATCAAGATAAAGGCGGTCGACGACCAAGCGGATGGTACTCATTGATTGCGGAAATGGCGGTGGCTCCTATATAGGCGGTCTGCCGCGCTGCGCCAGCGTGAAGCCTCACCTGCGCGCACCGACCCTATCCCCGCCGCGCCCTAGCGGCCCAGAACGATAACAGGTGCCATGCCCGACGTCATTTTCCCCGGACCCGAAGGCCGCCTCGAAGGCCGTTTCAGCCCCCCGCCCCGCCCGCGCGCGCCGGTCGCCATGATCCTGCATCCGCACCCGCAGGGCGGCGGCACGATGAACGACCGCATCACCCAGGCGCTCTACAAGACCTTCGTGAAGCGCGGCTTTGCCGTGTTGCGCTTCAATTTCCGGGGCGTCGGCCGCAGCCAGGGGACGTTCGACAATGGCATCGGCGAACTGAGCGATGCGGCGGCCGCGCTCGACTGGGTGCAGAGCTTCCACCCCGAAGCCCAGACCACCTGGATCGCGGGCTTTTCCTTCGGTGCGTGGATCGGGATGCAACTCCTGATGCGCCGGCCCGAAATCCGCGGTTTCATCTCGGTCGCGCCGCCCGCCAACATGTACGACTTCTCCTTCCTCGCCCCCTGCCCGTCGTCGGGCATCATCGTGCAGGGCACGTCGGACGAAGTGGTGACGGCAAGCGCGGTGCAGAAGCTGGTCGACAAGCTGCGCACCCAGAAGGGCATCACCATCCATCATGACGAAATTCGCGGCGCGAACCATTTCTTCGAGCATGAACTGGATCAGTTGATGAAGTCGGTCGACAATTATCTCGACATGCGTTTGTCGCCGGATTCGCCGATCCGCTGAGGATCGCGTAGAATTGGAACAGGAAGGGGCTGCCGCAAGGCGGCCCTTTTTATTGCCCGGCCACAGGCAGGGAGAGAATGAAGCGTGCGCCTTCGCCCGGCGCGCCGCCGATGACGATGTCGCCGCCCATCGCGCGGGCCAGACGGCGCGAAATATAGAGGCCAAGGCCGCTGCCACCCGGATCGTCGCGGCCCAGCCGCTCGAATTTCTCGAAAATCCGCTCGCGATCGGCCAGGGCAACGCCCGGTCCCTGATCGATGACGGCGATCCGCGCCTGACCGCTTTCCCATTCGGTGGCGACACGAACCTGCGTAGCGTCAGGCGCGTAGCGCACCGCGTTGCCGATCAGGTTGACCAATATTTGCAGCACGCGCCGGAATTCGCCGATCGCCAGCAGGCTGGCGTCGGGCGGCGGGGGGAGGATGGTTATGCCCTTGTCCAGCGCCTTGACCGACAGCAGGCCGGCGGCGCGGCGGCCCAGATCGGCCAGGTCCACCTCCTCTGCAATGACGCTGAAATCCGGGCGGTCGATCGCCTGGAGATCGGCCAGATCATCGACCAGCGCCAGCAGATGCCGCCCGGCCGCCGCGATATCATCGGCATAGCCGGCATAGTCGGGCCGCAACGGCCCCTCCAACTGGGCGCTGATCGTATCGGCATTGGCGATGATCCGCCCCAGTGGCTGGCGCAGCGAACGATCGAGGCGGCGACCGAATTCGGCGGGATAGAGCGTGAGGTGGGGTTCCGGCGCCATTGGCGCGACGATGGCGCGTTCCAGCGGAAAGGCGGTGCCACGATAGCCGGTCAACTGCCCGGACAGGTCGAACATCGGAAAGGCGGACAGGGTGAAGGTGCGGGCCGGATCGGCGGCCAGCGCCGCGCGCTGATCACGAAAGGCACGGCGCTGGGCGAAGCCGCGCAGCATCGCCATGTCGCCATCCGCATCGCCCTGAAGCTGGAAATAGCTGGAGAAACGGCTGCCGGGCACTGGCGGATCGGGCGGCAGCACACCGTCCTCGCCCAGTCCGGCCAGGACCATGTCGAAACGAAGCTGCGTGTCGATCTGCCACGTCCAGCCTGGGGCGAGCGCCGCGATGTCCGCATCGCGGCGGCCACTGTCGGCGGGAAAGACGATGGCAGGCCGCTCCCGCCAGTCGATGATCGACAGGGCAACCCCGTCCGCTTCGGGCCGGGCGCGCACCCACATGTCGATATCGCCGCGCTCGGCCGCCGCGACCACGGGACGGGACACGATCACGCCCAGTCGCCCGGCCAGCCGCGCGATCGACGCGAGTTGCGGCACGGCGAGCGGCCCGCCAAGATCGGCTCCCGCTTCCTGCTGAAGCGCGAGCAAGGGCGCATCCGCGCTCAGCAACCGGCCGTCGGACGACAGCATGGCGCGGATGACGGCGGGATGCGATGGCATGTTCATATACCCGCAACCGCGCGCAGATGTTCAAACTTCGCGCGGAACGCGGCGGGCGTGCGCCATGCGCCGACCTGGGCATCGGCCTGTGCCTGGGTCAGCCCCTGATAGCGATCGGCCTCGGCCAGAATCAGGGTGTCCGACAGCGACGGCCGCACCGGCCGCAACGCCAGGAGAAGCTGGCGATAATCGGCGTCGGACCCGCCCAGCGCGCGACACAGGGTTGCGACCTGCGCCACTGGCCCCAGCAACAGCATGTCGATCAGTTGGGCGCTGTCGATCCGCAACCGGCGGGCAGCCAGCGCCGCGAACAGGAGGAAACGGCGCTGGTCCAGCGCCGCACCCAGCAATGCGGGCGTGTCGGCAGCATCCCCCATGCGCCGTACCAGTTGCTCGGCGAGCAGGACCGGACTGGCGCCTTCATCATGATCGGCAAGCAAGGCCCAGCCCGATCGCTCGAAGGCCGCGAACAGCCTGTCTGCGCTTTCGTCCGCCGTCCGCTGCACCGCCAGCGCCAGGCAGGCGGCGACGGTCCAGACCAGTTCGGCATAATGTTCAGCCGGCAGATCGGGCCGCATCGGATGATCTTCGCCCCCGACCGCCAGCCAGCGTCCTTCGGCCAGCATCAGCGCGATCACCGCGTCGCCCAGATCAGGATCGTCGGCGGCGGGCAGCACGCCTGGCTGCGTCACGTTCGCCTGTTCCAGATCGGCCTGGCCATATTGGCGCAGCATCAGCGCCAGGCCCGCGCGCATCTGCATATGGCTCAGCAAGGCCGGGCCAAGCAGGGTCGGCTGGGCGCGAAGGCTGGGCCAGGCGAGCGGCGCCGGGCAGCGGTCCAGCGCGACCGAGACGGCAGGCGCATGCGCCAGCGACAGGCGCAGCCGCATTTCGATCGCCGCGACGCATCCGCCCAGATGGCGGCGGGTTTCCGAAATCAGCGCATCGGCCCGCATATCGTCATGATTCGGGCCATGGTCGGGAAAGAAAAACGCCAGATCGATGGCGTGACCGACAGGCACGGCGGAGGCGCCAGCCATGACCCGCGCCATCGGCCAACTGCCCGCCATGACCGTGCCGGTGAAGGACGAATGGGCGCTCATGCCGACGAGAATAAACGCACGTCCTTAAAATGCACTAAACCGTGCGGCGGAAAAAATTTAATTGGGCCGGCGCAGAATGATCGCCCCGACCGAGGCAATCGCCAGCAGCATCGCCACACGCAGGCCACCCGCCAGCATACCGGCGATGCCCGCCGGGATCAGGATCAGCAGGGCCGTTGCGGGGGTGACGATCATCCAGGGACGCGCCTGTCCCGTACGTCGCCAGCGGTCGGCAACCATCAGGATCGCCAGCAACAAGGCGAGATCGGCCGCCAGCGTCGTCGCACCAGCCAGGACGATGCCGATCAGCGCCGCAACCGGCGCGCCGAAGGCAAACCAGCCCATCGGCGGCGCGCGCAGCGCCAGTGCATCGAGCCGATCGCTGATTTCCGCGAGCAGCAGCGCGATCAGCAGCAGGCACAGGCCCGTCACCGGCCAGAGCAGTTCGATCGGGACGAGCGCGATGGCGCCCATGGCGATCCCGGCGATTCGCACCTGCAACGCGGGCACCTGCATCCGCATGAGTGCGGGGCTGATCATCCGGGCGAGCGGGCTGAGCACATAATGATCCATGCCGCCGCGCGCATGGGCCTGGGCCGCGACGGCGGACGTGATCGCCTGCGCCACGAGATCGGCCTGTTGCTGATTTTCCACAAGCGCGACGCGCCCTTCCAGCAGATCGTCCTGCGGCACGGTGATACGGCGCGCGCCCTTTTGCACGGCCGCGCGGATCAGGGTCAGGGCCAGATCCCAGTCGCCGATCATGTCGAGCGTGCCGAACAGCAGCGCCGGACTGATTCGCGCCAGCCCCGCCCAGCGCTGGCCCGCGTCGATCCGTTCGAACGGCGCGCTGGCCCGGCTGTCGTCGGTGACGAGCAGGATGTCGCCATCCCCCGCACCCATATGTTCATAATGGGCCTGGGCCACGATCGCGCCATCGGCCACCAGCACTATGTCACTGTCACGCGGGGCATCGCGCACCATCGATACCATGTCGCGGACCAGCGCGACCGCGATACCGTCCGCACTCAGCCGGTCGACCGCCTGCGAAATGGCGGGGGTGATGACGCTGACGAGGATCATGATACGGCTGGCCCCGGCCTGCGCCGCCTGCCGTGCCTGATATTCGATCAGCGTCTGGCCCGCGAAATGCAGGCTGGCGCGCAGGCCGGGCGGCGAATCGGCCGTCATGCGGCTGGCGCTCAAGATGGCGGCGAAACTCATGGCGTTACGCTTGTGGACCCGATTATGATGTAATCCGCCTTGTCGCAAGGCGGAAGGGCCAGCGCAAGCAGCGCTTTGCCATGATGGTCAGCTTTGTTCCAGCCCCGCCAGAGCGGCGCGCAGCCGGCGCAGCACGGTAGGATCGCCGGGCGCGGCCTGCGCGGCTTCGTCCGCCAGCGTCATGAGGCCGGTCAGGCCGAAACTGGCCGCCAGCCCCTTGAGCCGCCAGGCCGCCAGTTCCCAGTTGGCGTCACAGCGGGCACGGCCAAGCAGGTCGATCTGACGCGCGGCGCTTTCCATGAAGGCGACGCGCAGATCGGCGATCAGCGCGCTGTCTTCGCCAACGGCGGCCGCCAGAGCGGCATGAAGGGCGCCAGGATCATAGGACATGGCGACCAACGCTATCGGGATTGCGTTAAGTTTTGGTAACAGGGCATTTCCGTCCCCGGAAAAGATGCTAGGATGCGCCCATGACAGGGGGCAGCACAATCGTCGAGTTCTGGCGCGACGAACCAACCGCGATCGGCAACGAGTCGCAGATGGACGACATCTTGCTTTTGAAACAGGCGGTTCTCGACATCGACGAACAGGATGATCCGGCCGATGGCGCCGGCGAAAAGCTGGTCAGGCGGGTGCGTATCGCGCTTTGTGCGCTGGCGGTCGGCTGGGTCGGTTTCGCCGGCTGGGCCATGATCGTGTCGGGCGACCTGCGCGCCGGTCCGTCCGCCTGGGCCAATGCGGTGGTGACTTTGACCGCGCCGCTCATCCTGCTGGGCCTCGTCTATCTGCTGCTGGTCCGCAACAGCCGCACCGAATCGCGCCGTTATCTCGACACCGCGCGCGCCCTGCGGACCGAAGCGGACCTGCTGGAATTGCGGCTTGGCCGGATCAGCGCCCAGCTTGAATCGGCCCGCCAGACGATGCAGGATCAGGCCGAACTGCTCGACAGCTATGGCGCGGCGGCCAGCAGCAACATGGAGGCGTCGGCCGAACTGATCGCCAGCCGTGCCCAGACCACCGCCGCCAGCGCGGAAGCGGCCGATCGTGCTGGCGCGGCGCTGGTGAAGCAGATGGAAACATTGATCGGATCGATCCCGGAACTGGAGGACCGTGCCGGCCGCATGGCCGCGCGGATCATGGACGATGGCCATGCACTGGGCGAGCGGATCGACATGCTGGAGGCGCGGCTTCATGCGCTGACCGAATTGTCGGACGAGGCGCGCGCGCGCACGCTGGCCGCGACCAAAAGCCTGTCGAGCCAA
Organism: Sphingobium cyanobacteriorum; assembly: GCF_030580935.1. Classification (GTDB taxonomy): domain Bacteria; phylum Pseudomonadota; class Alphaproteobacteria; order Sphingomonadales; family Sphingomonadaceae; genus Sphingobium; species Sphingobium cyanobacteriorum. The sequence goes on from NZ_JAUQOM010000001.1 coordinate 198,157, forward strand.
CTGGCCCAGCTTCAGGAATCGACCCGCGCCGCCACCGATGAAGTCACCGGCATGGCCGAGGTCGCATCAGGCCGGATCGAAGCCACCGCACAGGGCGCACGCCAGGCGATGGAGCGCAGCCGGCAGGATATGGAGGCGCAGGCAACGGCGTTGACGAGCCTGGTCGAAGCCACGCAGGCCGGCGTCACCAGCAGCAGCGAGCAGGTACGCGCGATGCTGGCCGACGATCTGGAAGCCATCACGCTTTCCATGCGGGCGCGGATCGACAGCGTGCTGCACAATGTCCGTGGCGCCTTCACCACCACCGACGAAAGCCTGGCGCGCCGCGCCCAGGCGCTGGAAACGCTGGTCGCCGCCGCGCAGAAGGGCATCGGCACCACCAGTGAAAACGCATTGGCGACCCTGGAACGCGACATGGCGGCGATCGATGCCGATCTGCGCGGCCGCTTGGACGCGGCATTGGATCGTGCGCAGGAAAGCCTGGCCGTTACCGATGCCGGACTGACTGGCCAGGCGGCGGCGCTCGATGCGCTGATCGCCCGGTCGCGCGAAAGCCTGGACGCGATCGGCGGCGAGACGGTCATGGGCCTCAGCGACATGATCGCCGATGTCGAAAGCCGCCTGCATCAGCTCGACAGCATGATCGATGGACAGCGCAGCCTGATGTCAGGGCTTCATGCCGGGTTGCACGACACGATCGCCGCCACCGAAACGCGCTTTGCGGCGCTGGAGGACAGCGCGTTGGCGCGGGCCGAACGGCTGACCGCTGCACTGACGCGGATGACACAGGAAACGACCCGCATCGATCAGGCCCTGGCGTCGGGCGGGATGACCGCCGAGAAGCTGATCGGATCGGCCGAGACGCTGCTGGTGGCACTTGATTCGAGCGTGCGCGAACTGGACGAAACCTATCCCGGCGCACTGGAGCGGTTCGACGCCCGGCTGGAGACGAGCCGCGCGCTGCTGGGCAGCGCGACACCGGAGATGGAACGGCTGGAGGCGATTTCAGAGGCGCTGGTCGGTCGCGCGGAAGAAGCCGAGTCGCTGTTGCGCGGTCAGGGCAGCCGTCTGACCGAATGGCTGGAAAGCACGCAGGCAGGATTGCACGCCAATCGCGATCTGGTCGAGCGGCTGCGCACCGCGATCGACGCGGCGGATCAGGATGCGCGGCGCATCACCGAGGGCGCCGGGCCGCTGCTGGTCACGGCACTTCTGCGGGTCAAGGATACCGCCGACCAGGCCGCCGAACGTGCGCGCCAGGCGCTGGGCCGCGCCATCCCCGATGCCGCGCAACAGCTTGCCGAAGCGAGCGACGCAGCACTGGAAAGCGTGATCGGTGAAAGGGTGACGGCGCAGATCGAGCAGGTCGGCCGTGTCGCCGAGGCCGCCGTCAAGGCCGCCCATCAGGCGTCCGAACGATTGACGCGCCAGTTGCTGACCATCGCCGACACCAGCGCCAGTGTCGAACAGCGGATCGTCGAGGCGGAACAGGTGACGGAAAGCCGCGATCGCGACCATTTCGCTCGCCGTTCCGCATTGCTGATCGAATCGCTCAACAGCACCGCGATCGACGTGGCCAAGATATTGTCGAACGATGTTACCGATTCGGCCTGGTCCGCCTATCTCAAAGGCGACCGGGGCGTGTTTACCCGGCGCGCGGTGAAATTGCTGGATGCCGGGGAATCGCGCGAAATTGCGCTGCATTATGACAATGATGCGGACTTCCGCGATCATGTGAACCGCTATATCCATGATTTCGAGGCGATGCTGCGCATCATCCTGTCGGCGCGCGACGGCAATGCGCTGGGCGTCGCCCTGCTGTCGTCCGACATGGGCAAGCTCTATGTCGCGCTGGCGCAGGCGATCGAGCGGCTGCGCCAGTAACCGCGCGTCAGATCAGCTTGCGGAAATAGACGACACGCTCGGTTTCGGTGAAGCCCAGCGCGGCGTGCAGCAGATGGCTGACATGATTGGCGATGTCGGCATCGGACGCCATTTCGGTGCAGCCCAGCGCCCTGCCCCACGCCACCGCCGCGTCGACCAGAGCGCGAGCAGCCCCGGTGCGCCGGGCGGCGGGTTCGACATAAAGACCTTCCAGAAAGGCGACCGGGCTGGTGTCGCAGCCATTGACATAGTCATGGCGCAGCGCCGCCTCGACGAAACCCACGGCCTGCTCCTGCGCGTCGAAGGCGAGGAAGGCCACACTGTCCTGACCCTGATCCCGCAATTGCGCGACGATCTCTTCGCGATGATCCTCGACCGAGGCGTCCGGCCAGAGTGCGGCGCGCATCGTCGCCCAATATGCGACATGGGCGGTAGTGGCGCGGAGGATGCGCGCCGGGCCGGTCATGATCCCTGACGATAGCCCGGCAGCATGTCGAGCGTCAGCCAGCCCTGCACATAATTGGCGTAATAGAGGCCAAAGGCCAGGGCCGACAGCAGGGTCGCGCGCAGCGCCACGACGCCGGGCCGGAAGTTGTTGGGGGCGCTGTCCGCCTGCCCCTTCAGCATCGCTTCGCCGGTTTCATCCGGGGTGCGGATGCCGAAGGGCAGCATGATGAAGGCGCTGATCACCCACATCAGGAAATAGATGGCGAAGATGGCGTAAAGGTTCATGGCCTTGGACTAGCGCGCCTTGGCCCGATTGCAAAGCGCGCTGCTGGACGAAAAGCAGCAGGCCCGTCGAAAGGCGGCGCCGCTGTTCCGGCCTGCGCGGGAACAGCGGCCAGGGATCATGCCCGGATGAGCAGCACGTCCACCACCGGCTTCTTGCCGGTCCAGCGGGTTGCCGTGCGGCGGACAGCCAGGCGAATGCGTTCGCGCAGCGCATCCTCCTCCGGCGATCCCTTGACGATCACGGCGGCGGCTTCCTCGGCGGCTTCGGCCAGGAACGCGGCCTTGTCCTCCTCCACCGGCACGCCCTGGGTGCGCAGCGCGGGGTCGCCGATCAGCTTGCCCTTGCGGTCGAGCGCCACGGCGACACTGATCTGGCCATGCAGCGCGACCTTGCGCCGTTCGTTCATGGTCGATCCGTCGGCGGGCAGGATGACATCGCCGTCCAGCACCAGCCGGCCAGTCTCCTCATGTCCGATGATCTGCGGCGCGCCGGGGGCGAGGCGCAGCAGGTCGCCATTGGACTGGACCACGGCATGACGCAGGCCGCTGGCGATGCCGAGGCGCGCCTGTTCCGCCATATGGCGACGTTCGCCATGGACGGGCAGCAGGATTTCGGGACGAATCCAGCGATACATCGCTTCGAGTTCCGGGCGGCCGGGATGGCCCGACACATGGACTTCGGCCTGGCGATCCGTGACCATCAGGATGTTCTTGGTCGCCAGCGCATTCTGGATGCGGCCGATGGCGATTTCATTGCCAGGGATCTGCTTGGAGGAGAATACGACCATGTCGCCCTCGGCCAGCTTGATCGGATGGCTGTCGAAGGCGATGCGCGAAAGGGCCGCGCGCGCCTCCCCCTGGCCGCCGGTCGCGACGATCATGACATCGCTGCGGGGCAACGCCATGGCGTCATCCCAGTCGATCATCGGCGGGAAATCCTTCAGATAGCCCGCCGCCTTGGCCGTGCTGATGATCCGGTCGAGCGAGCGGCCGGCGACGCAGAGCTTGCGCCCGGTCGCATTGGCGACTTCGCCCAGCGTCTGCACGCGCGCAGCGTTGGACGCGAAGGTCGTCACCAGTACCCGGCCCTTGGCCCCGGCGATGGTCTGCATCAGCCCTTCACGGACATCGCTTTCGGAGCCGCTGGCTTCGGAATTGAACACATTGGTACTGTCGCACACCAGCGCCAGCACGCCTTCATCGCCAATCGCAGTCAGTTCCGCCGGGGTCGATGGCTGGCCCAGCAAGGGCTGCTCGTCCAGTTTCCAGTCGCCAGTGTGGAAGATGCGGCCATAGGGCGTGTCGATCAGGACGGCATTGCCCTCCGGGATCGAATGCGCCAGCGGCACATAGCGGAAACCGAACGGGCCAAGCGCGAAGCTGCCTTCATTGTCGATGACGTGGAGCTTGACCTCCTTGGTCAGGCCCTCTTCCTCCAGCTTCTGCCGGATCAGCCCGGCGGTGAAGGGGGTGGCGTAGAGCGGCACGCCCAGATCGGCTGCCAGATAGGGGATGGCACCGATATGATCCTCATGCCCGTGGGTCAGCACGATGCCGAGCAGGTCGTCCCGGCGATCCTCGATGAAAGACAGGTCGGGCAGAATCAGTTCCACGCCGGGATAATTGGAATCGGCGAAGGTGAGGCCGAGATCGACCATCACCCATTTGCCCTGGCAACCGTAGAGATTGACGTTCATGCCGATCTCGCCCGACCCGCCAAGGGCCAGGAAGAGCAGCTCATCCTTGGGTATCATTATATTCTTACACTCCGTTCGTGCAGCAACGCCAATCCCTGAATGGTCAGGTCCGGCGCGATCGCATCGAAAATATCACTATTGTCATTGAAGAGGACCGCCAGGCCCCCCGTCGAAATCACTCTGGTCGGGCGGCCGATTTCCGCGCGCATCCGCGCGACCAGCCCTTCCATCATCGCCACATAGCCCCAGAATACGCCGATCTGCATCTGCGCTTCGGTGGTGCGGCCGATCACGGACCGGCTTTCCGGCGGGGCGATCGCGATCTTGGGCAGTTTGGCCGCCGCCGCGACCAGCGCGTCAAGCGACAGGTTGATGCCCGGCGCGATGATTCCGCCCTTATAGGCGCCGGTATAATCGACCACGTCGAAGGTGGTCGCCGTGCCGAAATCGATGACGATCAGGTCGCCTGCATAAAGATGGTGCGCGCCGATGGCATTTACAACCCGGTCCGCCCCGACCGAAGCCGGTTCGGACACGTCCAGTTCGATGCCCCATTCGACCGGCGCCTGACCCGCGACCAGTGGCGGTGTCCTGAAATATTTTTCGGCCAGCACCTGAAGATTGTGGAGCGCGCGCGGGACCACGGTGGCGATGATGACCGCATCGACATCCGCGATCGTATGGCCTTCCAGCATCAGCAACTGGTTCAGCCAGACCGCATATTCATCAGCGGTGCGGCGCGGATCGGTGGCGATGCGCCAGCGCGCGCGAATTTCCCGCCCGTCGAGCAGCGCGAAAACCACATTGGTGTTGCCCGCGTCGATCGCGAGAAGCATGGCCGGTCCCTCAGATGAGAATGATATCGCCGGCGTGAATGGCACGGCTATCGCCATTCGCCAAGCGCAGGATCAGCATGCCCTGCCGATCGAGCGTATCGAACGCACCTTCGATCACGTCGCCATCGGGCTGGACGATGCACATCGGCGTGCCGCCGGGATGGGCATTGAGCAGCCAATGGGCGCGGACCGGCTCCAGCCCCTGCGCGCGCCAGATGGCGAGCCAGTGCGCGAATAAGTGCGCCAGCCTTTCGAGCAGTGCGCCGGCATCGGCGTCGGCAGCCCCCTGCGCGGAAAGGCTGGTGACAGGACGATCAAGGTCGGTCGGATGGTCGGTGACATTGATGCCGATGCCGATGACGATGGCGTCGCCGACCCGTTCCAGCAGGATGCCGGCGATCTTGGCCCCGTCGACCAGCACGTCATTGGGCCATTTGATCCGTGCCTGCCCTGCGCAGAGCGGCGCGACCAGCGCGTGAACCGCGTTGGCGGCGACCAGCGCCAGCGTGTGGGGCAGCGGATCATTCGGGCCGATCCGCACCAATGTGGAGGCATGGAGATTGCCAGCCGGGCTTTCCCAGGCACGGCCCATGCGCCCCCTGCCCCCGGTCTGGCGACCGGCGCGGAGCCAACTGCCTTCCGGTGCGCCCTGCTCCGCCAACACCAGCATATCGGCGTTGGTGGAGCCGGTTTCGGCGACGAAGCGGAGGAGCGTCAGAAGAGCGACGCCGCAGCCGCGGCGCTCGCCTTGTCCAGTACGGGATTGAGCAGATAGCCCAGCACGATCACCACGGCGCAGGCAGTGAGGACGATATTCTCGACGGCCCCGCCCTTCGCCTCATAGGCGATGGCCGGCTCATCGAAATACATCGTCTTGATGATCTTGAGATAATAGAAGGCGCCGATTACCGAGGCCGCGATGCCGAAGGCAGCGAGCGCGGTCAGGCCAGCGGCGACGGCGGCATCGAACACCAGGAACTTCGCCCAGAAGCCGAACAGCGGCGGAATGCCGGCCATCGAGAACATGAAGATGGCGAGCGCGGCCGCCAGCCCCTTGCGCGACTGCGACAGACCCGCGAGGCTGGCGATCGTCTCGACCGGCTTGCCATCGGCGTCGCGCATTTGCAGGATGCAGGCGAAGGCACCGATCGTCATGACGACATAGATGGCCATGTAACTCATCGTGCCGGCGACACCGGCGGGGGTTCCGGCAGCAAGGCCGATCAGCGCGAAGCCGACATTGTTGATCGACGAATAGGCCATCAGCCGCTTGATGTTGGTCTGGCCGATGGCCGCGACCGCGCCGAACAGGATGGAGGCGAGCGCGACGAAGATCACGATCTGCTGCCAGTCCAGGCCGGCCGGGCCGAGCGCTTCGATCGCGACGCGGACGGTGAGAGCGATGGCCGCAACCTTGGGCGCGCTGCCGAAGAAGGCCGTGACAGGGGTGGGCGCACCTTCATACACATCGGGCGTCCACATGTGGAACGGCACGGCGCTGATCTTGAACGCGAGGCCCGACAGCAGGAATACCAAGCCGAACAGTTCGCCCTTCGACACACCATCGCCCAGCGCGACCGCGATGCCGTCGAACGCCGTGGTGCCGGTGAAGCCGTAAAGCAGCGCCGAACCGTAGAGCAGGATGCCGCTTGCGAGCGAGCCCAGCACGAAATATTTGAGGCCCGCTTCCGAAGAGCGTTCGTCCTGACGCATGAAGCTGGCCAGCACATAGGAGGCCAGGCTGTTCATCTCCAGCCCGATATAGAGAGTCAGCAGGTCGCCCGCCGACACCATCATGCCCATGCCGATCGCCGCAAACAGGATCAGCACCGGATATTCGGGACGCGGATGCCCGTCGACCGAGAAGAAGCGCGGCGCGAGCAGGATCGCGGCAGCGGCGGCGACATAGATCAGCGCCTTGGCAAAGGCCGAGAAGGCGTCGGCGCGCATCAGGCCGTCAAAGGCGTCCGGGCCATGCGCGAGCGAGCAAGGCAACGCCAGGCCCGCGCCGATCAGCACCAGCACCGACAGCCAGTTGACGATCCGGGCCGAGCCGTCGCCGCCGAAGGCCGCGACCAGCATCAGCGCGAGGCCGCCTGCCGTCAGGATGAGTTCCGGCAGGACCGCCAGAAGGGAAGCGGAGTCGATCATCAGTGCGCCTCCCCGTGCGCGGCAACTTCTTCGTGATGCGCTTCACCCGCAGGCTTGGGCGCACCCATCTTGATCTTGGAATCTCCTGCGGGAGCCGCAGGGGCGAGGCGCGCTTCAAGCGCATGGATGTCCGCGCGCATCGGGGCGAGGAAGCTTTCGGGATAGACGCCCATCCACAGGACGACGGCGGCGATCGGCGCAAGCAGCCAGATTTCCCGGCCCGACAGGTCCGGCATGGCGGCAGCGTCGGCATTGACCTGATCGCCATAGCATATCCGGCGATAGAGATAGAGCATATAGGCCGCGCCCAGGATGATACCCGTGGTGCAGACCAGCGCCACCCAGCTCGACGCCTGATAGATGCCCATCAGCGACAGGAATTCACCCACGAAGTTGGACGTGCCGGGCAGACCGACCGATGCCATGGTGAAGAACAGGAACAGTACCGCATAACGCGGCATGTTGATCGACAGACCGCCATAGCGGGCGATTTCGCGGGTATGCAGACGGTCGTAGATGACGCCAACACACAGGAACAGGGCGCCCGCAACCAGGCCATGGCCCAGCATGACCATCATCGCGCCTTCGATACCCGCCTGGTTGAAGGCGAACAGGCCGACCGTGACGATCGCCATGTGCGCGACCGAGCTATAGGCGATCAGCTTCTTCATATCCGACTGCACCAGCGCAACCAGCGAGGTATAGACGACCGCGACCATCGACAGGCCCCAGACCAGCGGCGCAAGCTGCGCCGAGGCTTCGGGGAACATCGGTAGCGAAAAGCGGATGAAGCCGTAGCCACCCATTTTCAGCAGCACGCCCGCCAGGATGACCGAACCGGCCGTTGGCGCCTGCACATGCGCGTCGGGCAGCCAGGTGTGGACCGGCCACATCGGCATTTTCACCGCAAAGCTGGCGAAGAAGGCGAGGAACAGCCAGGTCTGGGCACCGGACTCGAAATTATAGGCCATCAGCGCCGGAATTTCGGTCGTGCCCGCTTCATGCACCATCCACATCATCGCGATCAGCATCAGGACCGAGCCGAACAGCGTGTAGAGAAAGAATTTGTAGCTGGCATAGATGCGGTCCGCGCCGCCCCAGATGCCGATGATCAGGTACATCGGGATCAGGCCGGCTTCGAACATGATGTAGAAAAGATAGAGATCCTGCGCCGCAAAGACGCCGATCATCAGCACCTCCATGAGCAGGAAGGCCGCCATATATTCCCCGACGCGCTTCTGGATCGCGTTCCAGCTTGCGCCGATGCAGATCGGCATCAGGAACACGGTCAGCGCGATCAGCATCAGGGCGATGCCGTCGATGCCCAGCGCCCAGGCAAATTTGCCGAAGATCGGCGCATATTCCTGGAACTGCCACTGCAGGCCGCCCTGGTCGAAATTCGCCCAGAGCGCGATGCCCAAAGCCAGATCGACCAAGGTGGCGATCAGGGCGATCCAGCGCGCGCTGTTGGCGCCCGCGAAGAGACAGGCGATGGCCCCCGCCATCGGCACTGCCATCATCAGGGAAAGGATGGGGAAGCCGTCCATTATCGTGTCATCGCCCAGGTTGCGACCGCGGCGAGCCCGATGAGCATCACCAGCGCGTAGGTGTAGAGGTAGCCGGACTGAAGCCGGCGGGTGATCTTGTTGCCCTGCACGACCAGCGCAGCCAGCCCGTTGGGGCCGAAGCGATCGATGAAGCCGACGTCACCGAACTTCCAGAAGAAGCGGCCGATGGCGAAAGCAGGCTTGACGAACAGGACGTGGTACAGCTCGTCAAAATACCATTTGTTGAGCAGGAACTGGTAGAGCGCGCCGAAGGTGGCAACGAAGCGCTGTGGCCAGTCGGTGTTCCTGATATAGGCGAGCCAGGCGATGATCAGGCCGGTCAGCATCACGGTAAACGGACCGAATTTCACCCAGGTCGGCACTTCATGGGCCGCGTGCATCAGATGGCTGTCGAACGCGAGCGCGCCCTTCCAGAATGCGATGCCGCCTTCCGGGCCGATGAACTGATCGTGGAAGATGAAGCCGGCAAAGACTGCACCGAGGCTGAGCACCACCAGGGGAAGCAGCATGACCCAGGGGCTTTCATGGGGATGATAGCCGCCGGTGCCGTCGCCGCTGTCATGGGCGTGATGGTCGTCATGGCCGTGCGCGTCGTGTCCGTGGGCGTCGTGCAGCGCGTGCTGGATATGCTCCGACCGGGTCCAGCGCGGCTTGCCGAAGAAGGTCAGGAATACCAGGCGCCAGCTATAGAAACTAGTGAGCAGCGCAGCGAAGATGCCGACATAATAGGCGCCCACGCCCGCACCACCCGACGCGAAGGCCGCTTCGAGGATGCCGTCCTTGGAATAGAAGCCGGCAAAGCCCACGCCGACGAGCGGCAGGCCGACGCCGGTGATGGCGAGCGTGCCGAGCGTCATCGTCCAGAAGGTGATGGGGATGCTTTTGCGCAGGCCGCCATAATAGCGCATGTCCTGCTCATGGTGCATCGCATGGATCACCGAGCCGGCGCCCAGGAACAGCAGCGCCTTGAAAAAGGCGTGCGTGAAGAGGTGGAACATCGCCGCGCCATAGGCACCGACGCCTGCCGCGAAGAACATATAGCCAAGCTGCGAACAGGTCGAATAGGCGATGACGCGCTTGATGTCAGTCTGCACCGTGCCCACGGTCGCGGCGAACAGGCAGGTCGCGGCCCCGACATAGGTGACGACATGCAGCGCGGTTTCCGACGTTTCGAACATCGGCGACAGGCGGCACACCATGAACACGCCCGCCGTCACCATGGTCGCCGCGTGGATCAGCGCCGACACGGGGGTCGGGCCTTCCATCGCATCGGGCAGCCAGGTGTGGAGGCCAAGCTGCGCCGACTTGCCCATCGCGCCGACGAACAGCAGCAGGCAGAGCACGGTCATCGTATCGAAACGATGGCCCAGGAAACCGATGGTCGAACCGGCCATGGAAGGTGCGGCGGCCAGAATTTCCGGGATCGAAATGGTGTTGAACACCAGATAGGTGCCGAAAATGCCCATCATGAAGCCAAGGTCGCCGACGCGGTTGACGACGAACGCCTTGATCGCGGCGGCGTTGGCGCTGGGCTTGCGGAACCAGAAGCCGATGAGGAGGTAGGAGGCCAAGCCCACGCCTTCCCAGCCGAAGAACATCTGGAGCAGGTTGTTCGCCGTCACGAGCATCAGCATCGCGAAGGTGAAGAGGGACAGATAGGCGAAGAAGCGCGGCTGATCCGGCTCCTCGTCCATATAGCCCCAGCTATAGAGGTGGACGAGGCTGGAGACACTGGTGATGACCACCAGCATCACGGCGGTCATCGTGTCGACCCGCAACGCCCACTGGGCATCGAAGCTGCCGCTTTCGATCCAGGTGAAGAGCGGCGTCACATACGCCTGCGCATGGCCGGTCAGGAAGGGAATGAAGATCGCCCAGCTCATGGCGCAGGCCGCGAACAGCGCGCCGGTGGTGACGATCTTGGCCGGCAGCTTGCCAAGGGCCTTGTTGCCAAGGCCGGCGATGGCAGCCGCCAGCAGCGGAAGAAGAACGATAAGCTGGATCATGAGTTCAGGCTCAGCCCTTCATCCGGTTGACATCGTCGACGGCGATGGTGCCGCGACCACGGAAGTAAATGACGAGGATGGCAAGGCCGATGGCCGCCTCACCCGCCGCGACGGTCAGCACGAACATGCTGAACACCTGCCCCACCAGATCGCCCAGAAAGGCGCTGAATGCGACGAGGTTGATGTTCACGCTGAGCAAAATCAGCTCGATCGCCATCAGGATGATGATGACATTCTTGCGGTTGATGAAGATGCCCAGCACCCCCATCACGAACAGGATGGCGCTGACCACCATATAATGTTGAAGGCCGATCATGACGGCATCCCTTCAAAGGAGGCCGTCACCCCAGCGGAGGCTGGGGTCTCAGGCGGTAGCGCGCCAAGGCATGAGATGTCGTTGAGAGTCACGTGCCTCTCAACGACCTGCGCTGGCATGACGGAAACGGTCGCGATCACAGCTCCACCCCCTGCCCCACGGGCTGATTGACATTGCGCACGGCATCCTGCGGACGACGGCGGTTCTGCCGGGCGATATTCTGGCCCTTCGTGCCGCCACGGGTCCGGTGGGTCAGGACGATCGCACCGATCATCGCGACCAGCAGAACGATGCCCGCCGCTTCGAACAGGAAGATGTAGCGGGTGTAGAGAATGCCGCCGATCGCCTGGATATTGCTGAGTTCCGGGTTCGCCGGTGCGGCGCGCTGCGCCAGTTCGATCGGCCCCGCGCTCCACAGGCCGATGCCCAGCACGATTTCCGCCAGCAGCACCAGCGCGATCAGCAGGCCGAACGGCAGATAGCTGACGAAACCGGCGCGCAATTCGGCAAAGTCGATGTCGAGCATCATGACCACGAACAGGAACAGCACCGCGACCGCGCCGACATAGACGATGACGAGCAGCATCGCGATGAATTCGGCACCGAGCAGCACCATCAGGCCCGCCGCGTTGAAGAAGGCCAGGATCAGCCACAGCACCGAATGCACGGGGTTGCGCGACAGGATGGTGAGCGCGCCGCTGCTCACCACCAAAATGGCGAACAGGTAAAAGGCGAGGACGTGAATCACAGGTTCATATTCCCTTTGACGCGCGCGGCTTAACGATAGGGGGCATCGGCGGCAAGGTTCGCGGCGATCGCGCGTTCCCACTTGTCGCCATTTTCAAGAAGCTTGGCCTTGTCGTAGATCAGCTCCTCGCGGGTTTCGGTCGCGAACTCGAAATTCGGGCCTTCCACGACCGCGTCCACCGGGCAGGCTTCCTGACAGAAACCGCAATAGATGCACTTGGTCATGTCGATGTCGTAGCGCGTGGTGCGGCGGCTGCCATCCTCGCGCGGCTGCGCCTCGATGGTGATCGCCTGCGCCGGACACACCGCTTCGCACAGCTTGCACGCGATGCAGCGTTCTTCGCCATTGGGATAGCGACGCAGCGCATGTTCGCCCCGGAACCGCGGCGAAATCGGGTTCTTCTCATAGGGATAGTTGATCGTCGCCTTGGGCTTGAAAAAATATTTCAAGGTCAGCCAGTGCGCCTTCACGAACTCCCAGAGGGTGAAGCTTTTGATGTAGTATCCGAGGCTCATTGTGCTTTCCGCCCGTCAGCAAACGCTGAATGAAAATCGTCAGCCGTAGTTGCAGTACGCAAGCCGAAACAGGCTCCTACAAACTTCACGTTATTCGTTCCATCTGTTCGGCCAATTCCAGCATCCAACCAAGGACCACGCTTACTTCCGGTCAAGCTTACGAGAACTGTATTCTTGTCTCTGACCGGCCCGGTTAGAGCAGCAAGCGTGCCCGGTGCCGTTGATCGCACATTGATGAGCGTTGAACCTTCAAGCGCGCCAACATTGTCGATCGTCTCATCGACTTGCATCACGCCGACTTCCGGTCCCGGCGGCAGAAGAAAACCAAAGTTAAACCTTGGTGAATCGTTACCCGGCATTGGTCCTCCACGAGGCCAAATCTGGCATAGATAGGCGGATCGCCTTGTTGGGTCATCCGGCGTTTGAGCAATGCTAGCTGTAGCAAACGCAATCCAGCCACCAGCAACGAGAGTTTGAACTATCCTCATCCCCCATACCTCGTCAGCATGAGGAAGCCCGACACCAGGAACACGAAGAACAGCGAGGTCGGCAGAAATATTTTCCAGCCAAGCCGCATCAATTGGTCATAACGGTAGCGGGGCACCGTCGCCTTTACCCAGGAGAAGACGAAGAAGAAGAAGAGTATCTTGGCAAACAGCCAGAGGATGCCGGGCACATAATAGAGCGGCGCCCAGTCGACCGGCGGCAGATAGCCGCCCCAGAACAGGATCGCGTTCAGCGCGCACATCAGGATGACGTTGGCATATTCGCCCAGCCAGTAGAGCGCGAAGGCCATGGACGAATATTCGGTCTGATAGCCCGCAACCAGCTCGCTTTCCGCTTCGGTCAGATCGAAGGGCGCGCGCGCGGTTTCGGCCATGGCGCTGATCAGGAACATGATCGCCATCGGGAACAGCAGCGGGTTAAAGCCGTTGCCGTTGAGGAAGCCATAATAGCCCTTCTGGCTTTCCACAATCGCGGTCAGGTTGAAACTGCCCGCCCACAGCACAACGCAGATCAGGATGAAGCCGATCGAGACTTCATAGCTGATCATCTGCGCACTGGCGCGGATCGCCGAATAGAAGGGATATTTGGAGTTGGACGCCCAGCCCGCCAGGACGATGCCATAGACACCCAGCGACGAGATGGCGAGAATGTAGAGCAGGCCGACATTGATGTCCGCCAGCACCACGCCGACCTGGAACGGCACCACCGCCCAAGCCAACAACGCGACCGTGAAGGTGATGATCGGCGCGATCAGGAACAGCGCCTTGTTCGACGCTGAAGGGACGATGGTTTCCTGGAGGAAAACCTTGGCGCCGTCCGCAAAGGACTGGAGCAGGCCGAAGGGACCAACCACGTTCGGCCCGCGCCGCAGCGCCATCGCTGCCCAGATCTTGCGATCGGCATAGATAAGCATCGCCACCGCCAGCATGACCGGCAGCGCGATCAGCAGGATGCCGATGATGGTCGAGAGGAACCAGGCGCCTTCGAACGGCAGGCCAAGATTTTGGAAGAAAGCAGTCACTCTGCGGCCTCCGCGTAGCTCTCGCCATGGACCAGTTCCGCCGAGCATTGCTGCATCGTCGGGCTGGCGCGGCAGATGGCGTTGGTCAGGTAGAAATCCTTGATCGGCGAGGCCAGTTCGCCAGTCGCGCCGGTCGGCAGCTTGGGGACAGACCAGCCATAATCGGCCAGCCCTTCAACGCCCAACGCAGGCACCGCCCTGATCATTTCGGCGCGCAGTTGCTCGAAGCTGTCGAACGGCAGTGTCGCGCCCATCACGTCGGACAAGGCGCGCAGGATCGACCAGTCCTCGCGAGCATCGCCCGGCGCGAACACTGCCTTTTCGCCGCGCTGCACCCGGCCCTCCAAATTGACATAGGTGCCGGCCTTTTCGGCATAGCTCGCGCCCGGCAGGATCACGTCCGCCGCATGCGCGCCCTTGTCGCCATGATGGCCGACATAGACTTTGAAGCTGTCGGGGAAAGCGGCATAATCAACCTCGTCCGCGCCCAGCGCGAACAGCAGTTTCGGCTTGGCCGCCGCGATCGCCTTGATACCGCCTTGCGTTGCATAGCCCAGCATCAGCCCGCCCATGCGCGCCGCCGCGAAGTGCAGGACGTTATAGCCGTTCCAGCCATCCTTGATCAGGCCCAGCGTCTCGACCAGCGCCAGCGTGTCGCCATGCGCGCCATCCTTGGCCAGCACGCCGCCGCCCACGATCATCGCGGGCCGCGCCGCCTTGCCGAACGCCTCGACAACGGCGTCAGGCAACTTGCCCAGCAGCGCCGCATCATTGCCCAGCCATTCGACCTTGTAGGTCAGGTCAAACTCAGGCCCGATGCCGAAAACCTTCGCGCCCTTCTTGATCGCCTTGCGCAGCCGCGTGTTCACCAGCGGCGCTTCCCAGCGCAGATTGGTGCCGACCAGCAGGATGACGTCAGCGGTCTCCAGATCGGCCAGCGACGTGTTGAACACCACCGACGACAGGCTCGACACGTCATAGGCCAAGCCGGTCTGACGCCCTTCGAGCATCGTCCCGCCGAGCTTCTCGACCAGCGCACGCCCTGCGAACATCGTCTCGCAATCGAGCAGATCGCCGGCGATCGCTGCGACGCTCCCGCCATGCTGAACCGCCGCGATCGCCGCAAAAGCCTCCGCCCAGGTCGCCGGGACGAGCTTGCCGTCCTTGCGGACATAGGGCTTGTCGAGCCGCTTGCGCACCAGACCATCGACATTGTGCCGGGTCTTGTCCGACGCCCATTCCTCATTCACGTCATCATTGATGCGCGGCACCGCGCGCAGCACCTGACGGCCCCGGCTGTCGAGGCGGATGTTGGTGCCGACGGCATCCATCACGTCGATCGCATGGGTCTTTTTCAGCTCCCACGGACGCGCCTCGAACGCGTAGGGCTTGGCGGTCAGCGCACCGACCGGGCACAAATCGACCACATTGCCCGACAGCTCGCTCTTGGCCGCATGTTCGAGATAGGTGGTGATCTGCATATTTTCGCCGCGATAGATGGCGCCGATTTCCGGCACGCCCGCGACTTCCTCGGCAAAGCGCACGCAGCGGGTGCACTGGATGCAGCGGGTCATGACCGTCTTGACAATCGGCCCCATATTCTTCTCGGTCACTGCGCGCTTATTTTCGTCATAGCGCGACGCGCCCCGGCCATAGGCGACCGACTGGTCCTGCAAATCGCATTCGCCGCCCTGGTCGCAAATCGGGCAATCGAGCGGATGGTTGATGAGGAGAAACTCCATCACCCCTTCGCGCGCCTTCTTGACCATTTCGCTGTCGGTGCGGATCTCCTGACCCTCGGCGGCGGGCAGCGCGCAGGACGCCTGCGGCTTGGGCGGTCCGGGCTTCACCTCGACCAGGCACATGCGGCAATTGCCCGCGATGGACAGCCGCTCATGATAGCAGAAGCGCGGAATTTCCTTCCCCGCCAATTCGCACGCCTGAAGGACTGTCGCGCCCGCCGGGACTTCGAGTTCTACGCCGTCTACTTTGACTTTAGGCATTTAGCGCGCGACCTCCGCGGATGACTGCCGGCCGGCCTCCGCTTCGCGGTACAACGCTTCCGCGAGCAAAGCCGAGAGAACAGATTTATTCATTTTGAGCTGCGCACCCGCCGGATAGCAGGGGCCAAGAACAGGCTTCAACGCACCCAGGGCTTTGGTTTCCCCATCGCTGCCCGGCGTTGACCGAACATATGCAGCCGCTTTGGCAGTATCAGCGCGAACCGTGCATGAGCCCAAGGACATCAGCAAAAGATACTGCCCGCCTGATGCCGATGCTGGATCGGTGACAAACCGGGAAAAATCCACTTCCTTGCTGTCTACGGGCGGAGATACGTTGCCAAATTCACGCAGAAAATAGCTCCTGAAAATAGCACCACGCAGCAAATCCGAAGGCATTGCCAATTGTCCGGCGCGTAGACATTCTGATTGGGCCAACTTGGTCAGAACTTTCTTCGTCTCCGGCACCATATAGCCCAGTTCGCGATAACGCAGCGCCTCAGACGACGACGTTGCCACGATGCAGTCCGCAAATTCGTGCATTGTCAACCGTGCACGATCCGCATCGGCCAAACGTCCTCGATCTGGCACGTCCGCCGGTTTGGGACGCATGATGCGTGAGCCAAGCGGTGCCTCCATCCCACTCTGCGCGGTGGCGACCGTGCCACATACCAGGGTGAAACAAGCAATCATAAAGGCAGGGCCTTTGATCACTCCGCCGCCTCCATCACAGGCGCGCCGCGCTCGTTGATCCGCCGCTCGATTTCCGGGCGGAAGTGCCGGATCAGCCCCTGGATCGGCCAGGCCGCTGCGTCGCCGAGCGCGCAGATGGTGTGGCCTTCGACCTGCTTGGTCACCTGATGCAGCATGTCGATTTCGGACAGGTCGGCGTCGCCGGTGCGCAGCCGTTCCATCACCCTCCACATCCAGCCTGTGCCTTCGCGGCAAGGCGTGCACTGGCCGCAGCTCTCATGCTTGTAGAAATAGGACAGCCGGGAAATGGCGCGGACGATGTCGGTGGACTTGTCCATGACGATGACGGCGGCGGTGCCAAGGCCCGAACCCAGCGCCTTCAACCCGTCGAAATCCATCGGCGCGTCCATGATTTCCCGCGCGGGGACCAAGGGCACCGACGATCCGCCGGGGATGACCGCCAGCAAATTGTCCCAGCCGCCGCGAATACCGCCGCAATGGCGGTCGATCAGTTCGCGGAACGGGATCGACATGCTTTCCTCGACCACGCAGGGCTTGTTCACATGGCCGCTGATCTGGAACAGCTTGGTGCCGCGATTATTCTCGCGTCCGAAGCCGTTGAACCAGGCCGCGCCGCGCCGCAGGATCGTCGGGCTGACCGCGATGCTCTCGACATTGTTGACCGTGGTGGGGCAACCATAGAGGCCCGCGCCCGCCGGGAAAGGCGGCTTCAGGCGGGGCTGGCCCTTCTTGCCCTCCAGGCTTTCGATCTGCGCGGTTTCCTCCCCGCAGATGTATGCGCCTGCGCCGCGATGGACGAACACGTCGAAATCATAGCCCGACCCGCAGGCATTCTTGCCTAGAAACCCCTTGGCGTAGGCCTGCTCGACGGCGGCGAATAGCACCTTGGCTTCGTAGATGAACTCGCCGCGAATATAGATGTACGCCGCGCGCGCGCGCATCGCGAAACCGGCGATCAGCGCGCCTTCGATCAGCTTGTGCGGATCGTGGCGGATGATCTCGCGGTCCTTGCATGAACCGGGTTCGGATTCGTCGGCGTTGATGACCAGGAAGCTGGGACGGCCATCCTTGCTTTCCTTGGGCATGAAGCTCCACTTCATGCCGGTCGGGAAGCCCGCGCCGCCACGGCCGCGCAGGTTCGACGCCTTGATGATGTCGATGATGGCGTCCTGCCCCAACGCCATCAGCGCCTTGGTATTGTCCCAGTCACCGCGCTTCATGGCGGCGTCGATGCCCCAGTCCTGAAAGCCGTGGACGTTGGTGAAGATGCGGTCCTTGTCGGCGAGCGGGCCGACGAACGGAGCCGATGCTGCGGGTGCGTCGGTCATGCCCAATCCCCCCGATAATCGTGATTTTCCGTGACCATCTCTTTCAGCGTCGTCGGGCCGCCTTCGGGGCAGCTCGTCTGGCGGTCGATCTGCGGACCGATCCTGGGCTGGCCACCGGCGGCGAGCGTTTCCAGCACCGCGCTCATGCTGTCATAGGTCAGGTCTTCATAATTATCGTCGTTGATCTGCACCATCGGCGCATTGGCGCAGGCGCCCAGGCACTCGACTTCGGTCAGCGTGAACAGGCCGTCAGGCGTCGTCGCGCCCTTGACCAGCCCCTTATTCTTGCAGGCCGCAAACACATCGTCGGAGCCGCGCAACATGCAGGGCGTCGTGCCGCACACCTGCACATGATAGCGGCCGACGGGCGCGAGATTGTACATGGTGTAGAAGGTCGCGACTTCATAGACGCGCATATAGGGCATATCGAGCTGACGGCCGATATATTCCATCACCGGCACGGGCAGCCACCCTTGCGTCTGCGTCTCCGCGCCGACCTGCCGCTGGGCGAGATCGAGCAGCGGCATGACAGCGGACTGCTGACGACCGGCGGGATAGCGGGCGATGATGGTTTTTACCTGCTCGGCATTCTCCGCCGTCCACGCGAAATTGCCCCAGCGCGCGCGGGTTTCGGCTTCATCGGGAATATGGGGTGCGTCAGCCATTATGTAGTCACCAAAGGATTGATTGATTCCCCAAAAACTTCACGAAGTTTTTCGTCACACGGTCCAGATGCAACAGGAACGTCATCGCCATTAGAATTCATACAAAGAACCCGAACCGCCTCAGTGCCAACGATCCCAAATATCATCGCTTGAGGGGTAGTTTGCCCCATACGCAAGCGAGTAACCGCCAATTTATGCGATGCTGTTGAGACATACACACTCTCAGCGGTAACGGCTCTCTGCTCCTGAGGAACGCCAGCGGCATCCCAATGCGGCTTGGCCTTTAACTTCACTCGCTCCAACGTCCAAGCCTCAAGGTTCTTCAAGAACTCTGGAGACATATCTGCATCAGTTACACCTTCAGCATCTTGGCGCGAAACTAAGGTCTGGATGTCAGAAACGGATGCTAGCTCCTTGCGAGGCAATTCAGACCCATTTGCAACTTCGCCAGAGACGCGACCAACATACTTCGCAAGTGGGATGACTATCACCATTCCCGCTAACGTTAAGAGAAGGTTTTTTGTGACCTTCACCGGTCACACTCCCCGAACACGATGTCCATCGCGCCCAGCACGGCGGTGGTGTCGGCGAGCATGTGGCCCTTCATCATGAAGTCCATCGCCTGGAGGTGCGAGAAGGCGGTCGGGCGGATCTTGCAGCGATAGGGTTTGTTGCTGCCGTCCGCGACCAGATAGACGCCGAATTCGCCCTTGGGGCTTTCGGTCGCGACATAGACTTCACCTGCGGGCACATGGAAGCCCTCGGTATAGAGTTTGAAGTGGTGGATCAGCGCTTCCATCGAGCGCTTCATCTCGCCGCGCTTGGGCGGCGACACCTTGCGGTCGAAGCTGGCGATCGGCCCTTCCGGCATCTCGTTCAAACACTGTTTCATGATCCGCGCGGACTGGCGGACTTCCTCGACGCGCACCATGAAGCGGTCATAGCAGTCATAGTTGGTGCCGACCGGCACGTCGAACTCCATCCGGTCATAGACGTCGTAAGGCTGCGCCTTGCGGATGTCCCACGGGATGCCGGAGCCGCGGATCATCGGGCCGGAAAAGCCCCATTTCAGCGCATCTTCCTTCGACACGATGGCGATGTCGACGTTGCGCTGCTTGAAGATGCGGTTGTCGACCACCAGGCTCATCGCATCCTCGAAGAGCCTCGGTAATCTCGTGTCGAGCCAGTCGGCAATGTCGGTCAAAAGCTTGAGCGGCACGTCCTGATGGACACCGCCCGGCCGGAAATAAGCCGAGTGCATCCGCGCGCCCGACGCGCGCTCGAAGAAGTTGAGGCAATCCTCGCGAATCTCGAACAGCCACAGGTTGGGCGTCATCGCGCCCACGTCCATGACGTGCGAACCCAGGTTGAGCATATGATTGCAGATGCGCGTCAGTTCCGCAAAGAACACGCGCAGATATTGCGCGCGCAGCGGCACTTCCAGGTTCAGCAGCTTTTCGATCGCCAGCACATAGCTATGCTCCATGCCGAGCGGCGAACAGTAATCCAGCCGGTCGAAATAGGGCAGCGCCTGCAAATAGGTCTTATATTCGATCAGCTTTTCGGTGCCGCGATGCAGCAGCCCGACATGCGGGTCGCAGCGTTCGACGATTTCGCCGTCCAGTTCCATCACCAGACGCAGCACACCGTGCGCGGCGGGATGCTGCGGGCCGAAGTTGATCGTGTAGTTCTGGATTTCCGTGTCGCCATAGGTGGGGTCGGCGGCGTCGGTATGATGATCCAGCTTTTCGAGATAATCGGACATTATGCCTTGTCCTCCGGCTTGGCGGCGCCCTTGCCTTCATCCGTCGCGGACACAGGCTTTGCGGGCGCGTCCGCCGACTTGACCTCAGCCGCCTTGTTCGCCGCTTCGCCAGCGCCGGTATCGGCCTTCTTCCCGGTCGTCTTGGGCGTGGAGGCTGCGGGGGACGCAGCAGGCGTCGGCGCGCCCGGCGCTTCGCCCTTCGCCTTCTCATCGCCCGGCAGAATATAGTCCGCGCCTTCCCACGGGCTCATGAAATCGAAGCTGCGGAAATCCTGGGCCAGCTTCACCGGCTCATAGACGACGCGCTTGTCCTCCTCGGAATAGCGCAGCTCGACATAGCCGGTCAGCGGGAAGTCCTTGCGCTGCGGATGCCCCTTGAACCCATAGTCGGTCAGGATGCGGCGCAGGTCGGTATTGCCGTCGAACACGACGCCATACATGTCGAACACTTCGCGCTCCAGCCAGCCGGCGACCGGCCAGAGATGCGTGACGGTGGGAACCGGCATGTCCTCGTCAGTGCTCACCTTCACCCGCACGCGATGATTCCGCGTGACGCTGAGCAGATGATAGACGACCTCGAACCGCTCCGGGCGGTCGGGATAATCGACGCCGGCAATTTCCATCAATTGCTGATAATGGCCCATGTCGCGCAGCAGGGCCATGGCATTGGCCAGTTCCGCGCGCGCGACGATCAGGGTCAGCTCATCGGCATGGTCGACGGTTTCGATCAGCATGGCACCCAGCAGCGCGCCGATTTCATCGGCAATGCCCTGAGGGTTCATGATCCTGGGTGCAGAATGGCCCATATTAACGCTCAATCGTCCCGATCCGGCGGATTTTCCGCTGCAACTGCATCACGCCATAGAGCAGGGCTTCAGCGGTCGGCGGACACCCCGGCACATAGATGTCGACCGGCACGATCCGGTCGCAGCCGCGTACTACCGAATAGCTATAGTGATAATAGCCGCCGCCATTGGCGCAACTGCCCATCGAAATCACATATTTCGGATTGGACATCTGATCGTAAACCTTGCGCAACGCAGGAGCCATCTTGTTGCACAGCGTGCCCGCGACGATCATCACGTCGGATTGACGCGGGGAGGCGCGCGGCGCGACGCCGAAGCGTTCCATGTCGTAGCGGGGCATGTTGACGTGGATCATCTCCACAGCGCAGCAGGCCAGGCCAAAGGTCATCCACCAGAGCGACCCGGTGCGCGCCCACTGAAACAGTTCCTCGGTCGAGGTGATCAGGAAGCCCTTGTCATTCACTTCGCTGTTGAGCGAATTGAAGAAATCCTGATCGGGCTGCGTCCCTTGCGCGGGCAAGGTGCCGGGCGCAGGGCTATAGAGTTCTACTCCCAATCGAGTGCTCCCTTCTTCCACGCATAGACGAGGCCGAGCACCAGCTCCGCTATAAAGATCATCATCGTCGCCCAGCCGGCCCAGCCGATCTGGTCGAGGCTTACGGCCCAGGGAAACAGGAACGCCGCTTCAAGATCGAAGATGATGAAGAGGATGGCGACCAGATAGAAGCGCACGTCGAACTGGCTGCGCGGCTCTTCGAACGCGGGGAAGCCGCATTCATATTCGCTGAGCTTGGCGGGGTCGGGCTTGTGCGCGCCGGTCAGGCGACCCACCAGCATCGGCAGAAAGACGAACGCGCTGGAGAGCAGCAGCGCGACCCCAAGAAAGATCAGGATCGGCAGATATTGGGCAAGATCGACCAACGTTATCCCCTGGGCGAAAAGGTTGTGGGGGCGCTTTAGGCGCGCTGCATATGCGAAGCAAGGGGCCTAAAGGCTGAGAATGAATCGCAAAATGGCCAAGTGGCTGAACCGCTTGGCCTAGATGGACCTTAGCGCAGGGCGTTGGCGACCAGCTTGTGCAATTTGCTGTGGATCGCGTCATTGCCCGCAATCACTTCCTTGCGCTCGATTGGCTGGTCGCCGCCCCGGAAATCGCTGGTGAAACCGCCGGCTTCGCGCACCAGCAACAGGCCGGCGGCAACGTCCCAGGGCTGAAGGCCGCTTTCCCAATAGCCGTCATAGCGGCCCGATGCGACATGGGCGAGATCGAGCGAGGCCGCGCCAAAGCGGCGGATGCCCGCGACAGACGGCGCGACCGCGCCGAAGATTCGGGTCCATTGCGCCATGTCGCCATGCCCCATGAACGGGATGCCGGTCGCGATGATGCAGTCGCCCAGGTCGCGGCGGGCCGAGACGCGAAGCCGCTGGTCATGCCGCCAGGCGCCCCGGCTCTTTTCCGCCCAATAGCTTTCGTCGGTGACGGGCTGGTAGATGAGGCCGGTGGTCACTTCGCGCTTCGTACCACCGAACAGCGGCTCCTCGACCGCGATCGAGATAGCAAAATGCGGGATGCCATGCAGAAAGTTGGTGGTGCCGTCGAGCGGATCGATGATCCAGCGCGGCTTGGCAGGATCGCCAGCGATCTCGCCCCCTTCCTCCAGCAGGAAACCCCAGTCCGGGCGCGCCTTCTGCAACTCTTCAACCAGTGTCTTTTCGGCCTGATGGTCGGCCTTGGACACGAAATCCGCCGGCCCCTTGCGGCTGACCTGGAGATGCTCGACCTCGCCAAAGTCGCGGCGAAGCTTGCTGCCCGCCTTGCGCGCGGCGCGCTCCATGACGGTAAGAAGGCCGGAATGCGATGCCATATCATGTCTCCGCCGCCCGCATGGGGCGGCCTGTCTGGTTATTTCTTCGGGACGGGCGCGGTGGCAGGAGCGGACGGACGATAGCCGCACACGCCCGCGATCACGACCAGCATCTGCGACGCATCCTTGCGATCGACCTTGCCGGCATTGGCGGCGATCACCTCGTCTGTCGCTTCGCTGACCTTGGCCACCGCGTTGGAATAGAGGCAGTCGAACAATGCGTTCTTGACCGGCTGGTCGACGGCGTTCGACTGGAGCGCACTGGTGATGACGCGCAGGACCTGCGCGGCATTTTCGATCTGCGCCCTGGTCGGCCGCGCCGGGCGCGCGGCCTGGGCATGGAGCGCAGCCGGCAGCAGCGCGACCGGCAGGACCGCGGCCAGCGCCATGCTGCGCGCCCGGCCCATCAGTCGGCCCGCTTCACATATTCGCGGGCATAGACGTCAACGACGATGCGCGTGCCGCTGACGATATGCGGCGGCACCATGACGCGCACGCCATTGTCGAGGATCGCGGGCTTGTAGCTGGCCGAGGCGGTCTGGCCCTTTACCACGGCGTCGGCCTCCACGACCGTCGCTTCGATGGTTTCGGGCAACTGAACGCTGATCGGGCGCTCTTCATACATTTCGAGTACGACCATCATGCCGTCCTGAAGGAAGGCCGCGGCGTCACCCAGCAGTTCGGCGGGCAGGTTGATCTGCTCATAGGTTTCCTGATCCATGAAAACGAGCATGTCGCCTTCGGCATAGAGATACTGGAAATCCTTGGTGTCGAGGCGGATGCGCTCGACGCTTTCGGCGGATCGGAAGCGGACGTTGTTCTTGCGACCGTCGATCAGGTTTTTCAGTTCCACCTGCATATAGGCGCCACCCTTGCCGGGCTGGGTGTGCTGAATCTTGACAGCGCGCCACAGGCCGCCCTCATATTCGATATTGTTGCCGGGACGGATGTCCACGCCGCTGATCTTCATGGGAAGAGCCTGCCTATATGTCTGAATGTGGAAAAGAGCCGGCCTCTTGGAGGCTGGCCGCGCCTTTACATCTGGAAGGGTGCGAGGGCAAGAGGGGCGTGCACGGACAAGGCGGGCGTCAGTCACGCCGCGTCAGCAGCGGATAGGGATTGATCGGCCGTCCACCATACCAAGGGTCGCCCGGCTGCATCACATGCACCGCAAAATGCAAATGCGGCGCTGCGGGGTCGGCATTGCCGGTGCTGCCGACGCTGGCGATAGGCTGGCCGCGCCGGATCGGCTGGCCTTCGCGCAGGCCCGGCACATAAGCGTCGAGATGCGCGTAATAATAGAGCAGCCGTCCGTCGGCCGAGCGTTCATACAGGGTGCGGCCGCCCGTTTCGCTCCAGAAGATTTTCTCGACCCGGCCATTGGCGGCGGCAAGCACCGCCCTGCCCCGTGCCGCCATGATGTCGATCGCGTCATGCGGCCGCGCCCCGCCCGAACGCGCCTGGGTGAACGTGTCGCTGAGGGCGGAAGCGGGCACGCCCTCCACCGGGATCAGCAGCGGCCCGGCTTGGGCGCCAGCATCCGATGCCTCTCTCTGAACCGAGGGCGCGTCTGCGGGCACGATCCGCACGCAAAAATGGACGAAGGCGATGCAGAGCAGCAATGCCCCCACACCCCCGCACCACGCCCGCGCACTCATGCCTGGAACTTCGCCTTGACCCCGCTTTTCACCATCTGGGCAAGGCGGGCAGCATCCCAGTTGGTCAGGCGGATGCAGCCATGGCTTTGTGTGCGACCGATCATCTGCGGTTCCGGGGTGCCATGGATACCATAATGATCCTTCGACAGGTCGATCCACACCACGCCCACCGGGCCATTGGGGCCAGGTCGCAACATCGCTTTCTTGTCGGTGCTGGACGCATCCCAGAAAAGGTCCGGGTTATAGTGGAAATCGGGATTGCGGCTGACGCCCTTGATCGTCCATTCGCCCAGCGGCAGCGGATCATGCTGCGAACCTGTGGTAACGGGAAATTGCGCGATCAGGCGATTGTCGGCGTCATATGCCTTGAGCAGGCCTTCGGATTTGTCGACGACGATATGGTCGGCCTGCGGTTGCGTCTTTGCCACGGCGAGACTGGCGAGCGTTTCGCCCCAGCCGCGATCGTCGCCTTCGATCTGCGCGACCGGCTGATTATCGATCGCGGGCACACGGACGGTGGCGCCAGCGGCGACTTTCGTACCGGGCGGGTTAAGCGCCATCAGCGCTTCGGGAGTCGTGTGGAACCGTTCCGCCAACTTTTCCAGAAGATTGCGATAGGTCAGCGCGGGCAGGCTGGCCTGTTCGTTCAATCCCCTGGGAATATCGAAGAAAGGGCCGCGCGCGAAGCCATCCGGGATTCTCACCAGCCAGGTGGCCGGACGGGCATCCCCTTCCAGAAGCGCCGCGCCGGTCTTGGCGTCCAATGCGCCGGTGACGGGCAAATCCCGTGCAGCCTGAAAACCGCGCAGTGCCGCCTTGAAGCTCATCCCGTCCTTGCCATCGAGCACAGCCGGCGAGAAGCCGCGACGATCGAGCGCCACCTGCGCCTGCAAAATCTTGTTTTGCGATATTGGGTTACTGGCACTTTCTTCTACTATTTGAAAAGCATGGGGGTCTTGCCCCTGGGCCTGCGCAGCGTTCGTCGGGGCAGTCTCCTGCGGCGCGCTGTCATTGGCGTCGGTCACGGACACGTTGCAGGCGCTGCACAGCAGGGCGGCAAACAGCATCGGATATTTCAAGGCTTTCTTCTCCCATTTCATTCCTCGGAAACGCATGACGGGATGGAAAGCTGCTTTTCGCGCGGCACGGGGCGCGGATTTCCGCCTGAGCCTCGTTCAACCTTGGGCAGAGTTGTTGCCGGGCCGTTTCCCATGCCTGCGCCAGTGCCGAGGAGTTCCGATGCTCGACCGCCGTTCCTTCCTTGGCAGCGCGGCTGCCGCTTCGATCGCCCAGCCCCTGGGTGCGCAGGCGCTCAGGGGCGTCCCGCTGCCCGCCGACGATCTCTACGACACAGATGAGGATGGCTATTGGAAGGCCTTGCGGGCGCAATTCCTGATCCCCGCCGATGTCGTGAACCTGAATGTCGGCACGGTCGGCTCCTCACCCCGTCCGGTGCTCAAGGCGATCTTCGACGGGTTCGAACAGACCGAGCAGATGACGCAGCCGGGATCGGAAGAATATCCGATCTGGGGCTATGGATCGTGGGACCAATATCGCCAGCCCTTCGCAGACTTTGCAGGCGCGCGAGTCGAGCAGATGGCGATCCTGCGCAATTGCACCGAAGCGAACAGCTACGTGGCCAACGGCTTCGACATGAAGGCCGGCGACGAAGTGTTGATGAGTGACGAGGAACATGGATCGGGCCAAATGCCCTGGCTGCTGCGATCGCGCCGCTATGGCGTGGTGGTCAAGACATTCGCCATGCCCAGGCCGCCCAAGGATGCGGCCGAGATATTGAACCGGATCAACGACGCGATCACGCCCCGGACGCGGATCATCTTCGTCAGCCATATCAGCACCGCGACCGGCGTAGTCCTGCCAGCGAAGGAGATCACCGCGCTGGCCCGGTCGAAAGGGATCGTTTCCGCATTTGACGGCGCCCATGCACCAGGAATGATAAATATAAATTTGAATGAGTTAGGATGCGATCTTTACACCGGATCGATGCATAAATGGCTATTCGCGCCCAAGGGAACGGGATTTCTTTACCTGCGCGACAAGGGCGTGATGGACCGGCTATGGCATACGACCGTGACCGGCGGCTATGATGATCCGGCACGGATGGCGGATCGCTACATGCAGATCGGATCGTCCTGCATCCCCACGCTGATGGGCCTCAACGTCGCGATCGGCTTTGCCAACAGCATCGGCATGGACCGGATCGAAAGGCGCAACCGCATGTTGGCGGATTATATCCATGGCGAGATGATGAAGCGTGGCGCGGAAAGCTGGACCTCGCCCGATCCGGCGCTGCGCGGCGCAATCGCCACGGTCAATGTGCCGCCGGTGCAGCGGATGGAATTGCAGGACTGGCTGTGGACCAATCACAAGGTCCGCATCCGCGGCGGCGCGCCCAGCAAATTGCGGCTGGCGACCCCCTATTTTCTGAGCAGGGCCGACATTGATCGCTTCCTGGACCTGTTCGACCAGTTCCGGAAGATGAAGGGGGCCTAGAACGGCGCGACCGCCAAGCAGGGGGAAGTGAAACCGGCTGGCGCGGCAACCCTATGCCCGCGCCATCAGCCCGGCGACGATCCCCTGGAACAAGCGCTGGCCGTCGGTCGCGCCATGGGCGGGCTCAATCACACGCTCCGGGTGGGGCATCATGCCCAGCACATTGCCCGCATCATTGAGAATGCCGGCGATGTTACGGGCCGATCCGTTGACGCTCTCCGCATAGCGCAGCGCGACCCGGCCTTCGCCTTCCAGCCGGTCGAGCGTGGCTTCGTCAGCGAAATAATTGCCGTCATGATGGGCGACCGGGAAGCGGATCGCTTCGCCCGCCACATAACGACTGGTAAAGGCGCTCTGCGCATTCTCGACCGTCAGCGCCACGTCCCGGCAGACGAAATGGCCGCCGGCATTGCGCAGCAACGCGCCGGGCAGCAGCCCGCTTTCGGTCAAAACCTGAAAACCGTTGCAGATGCCCAAGACGAAGGCACCACGGTCGGCGGCCCTGGCCACCGCCTGCATCACCGGCGACCGCGCAGCCATCGCGCCGGACCGCAGATAATCGCCATAGGAAAAGCCGCCCGGCACGCCGATCAGGTCGATGTCGTCCGGCAGATCGGTGTCGCGATGCCACACCATGGTCGGCTTCGCGCCGGTCGCAGCCTCGAACGCCACCGCCAGGTCGCGGTCGCAATTGCTGCCCGGAAAGACGATGACGGCGCTCTTCATGGCAAGCATATCCTTTTAGGCCACCTTTTCGATGCGGTAGTTTTCGATCACCGTATTGGCCAGCAGCTTGCGGCACATGGCATCGATATCGTCATCGCTGGTGCCATCGGCCAGGTCCAGTTCGATGAGTTTGCCGGCGCGCACGTCGTTGACGCCGGCAAAACCCAGACCTTCAAGCGCGTGCTGGATCGCCCGGCCCTGCGGATCGAGGACACCGCCCTTGAGGGTGACGAAGATGCGGGCTTTCATGGGGCGCGGACTCCTTGGAATCGACAAAGTGCCGCGCCGTGTGCGCGGGAAACGGGGTTGCCGCACCCCCTAGGCGCGGCAACGCGCAGAGGCAAGCCATTATGATTTTGTTAGCGACCATTGCGCTATCGTTACTAAACGAATTTGGGGGAAGTGGACGATGTCCGGACTGGCGCTGGCAATGTTTGTCGGGCTGTTTGCCTGGGGGCAACAGATCGTGGGCTATGACGACCCCCATGGCAAGGTGCAGCTCGCCCTGCTCGCGACCTTCAGCTTCGGCCTGATGATCGGCTATCGCGCGCATCGGTGAAGGGCGGCTGGCAAGCATTCATTGCTCCCAACTATCATCATCCCGGCATAGGCCGGGATCTCAGTTCTTCTGACGAAGCACTTGAAAGAAAAGAGAGATGCCAGCCTTTACTGGCATGACGGATAGAGAAAGCATTCGTTCGCCACGCGCTCAAAATCCTCCATTTCCACTCGTCCGCCTATCCCCTAAGCGGTTCCAATGCACCTCGATCCCCTCTATCTCGCCTGCGCGGTCATCGCCGTCATCCTGTCTGGCCTGGCCAAGGGCGGCTTTGCGGGCGTCGGCGCGCTCGCCATGCCGGTGATGGCACTGGGGGTCGATCCGGTGCGCGGCGCGGCGATCCTGCTACCCATCCTGATCCTGCAGGATGCCGTCAGCGTCTGGGCCTTCCGTCATAGCTGGGACGGACATGTGCTGAAAGTCATGATCCCCGGCGCGGCGGTCGGCATCGGCCTTGGCTGGCTGTTCGCGACCCAGGTGTCGGAGGTCGCTGTGCTGGGCGTGCTGGGCGCGATTTCGGTGCTGTTCGGCCGGCAACGGCTGTGGGTCGAGCGGGGCAGAGCGGTGGTGCTGCCGTCCGATTCGCCCGGCTGGGTCGGATTCCTGTTCGGCATCGCCACCGGCTTTACCAGCCATATCGCCCATGCCGGATCACCCCCGTTCCAGATGTGGGTGCTGCCCAGGAAACTGCCGCGCGACATATTGGTGGGAACGACCGCGCTGACCTTTGCCGCGATCAACTGGATCAAGGTGCCGGCCTATGCCGCGCTCGGCCAGTTCACGACAGACAATCTGAGGGCGACGGCGCTGCTGGCGCCGGTGGCGATTGCCGCGACCTTCGCCGGGGTGTCGCTGGTGCGCCGGGTCGATCCTGCGCGCTTCTACACGCTGATCTACGCGCTGATGATCCTGCTCGGTCTCAAGCTGATCGCCGATGCGTCGATGGCATAAAAAAGGCCGGCGCTTGTGGCCGGCCCTTTGCCTTCAGTCCTTCTCACGCTTCTTGCGATGGGTGTCGAGGTCGAGGACGGTGGTGTCCAGTCCTTCGGGCAGCAGGCCAAGACGGCGCGCAACCTCCTGATAGGCTTCGACTTCGCCACCAAGGTCACGGCGGAAACGATCCTTGTCCAGCTTTTCGTTGGTCGCCATGTCCCACAGGCGGCAACCATCGGGGCTGATTTCGTCGGCCAGGATGATGCGGCTATATTCGCCGTCATACAGCCGGCCGAATTCCAGCTTGAAGTCGATGAGGCGGATACCGATACCCGCGAACAGGCCACACATGAAATCGTTGATGCGGATCGCCATGTCGGCGATGTCGTGCATCTCTTCCTGCGTCGCCCAGCCGAAGCAGGCGATATGCTCTTCGGAAATCAGCGGGTCGCCCAGCGCATCGTCCTTGTAGCAATATTCGATCAGCGTGCGGGGCAGTTGCGTGCCTTCCTCGATCCCCAGCTTCTTGCTGAGCGATCCGGCGGCGACGTTGCGCACCACGACCTCGATCGGCACGATCTCCACCTGGCGGACGAGCTGTTCGCGCATGTTGAGGCGGCGGATGAAATGGGTCGGCACGCCGATCTGCCCAAGCAGGGTGAAGATATGCTCGGAAATCCGGTTGTTCAGCACGCCCTTGCCGGAAATCGTGCCCTTCTTCTGCGCGTTGAAGGCAGTGGCGTCATCCTTGAAATATTGGATGATCGTGCCGGGTTCCGGGCCTTCATAGAGGATCTTTGCCTTGCCTTCGTAGATCTGGCGGCGACGGGCCATGCGCGTTCCTGTCTTTTTTCTTCAAAAACAATGCGCCCCGGCAAACGCGAATCGGAAAGGATCAGCGGGTGCCGGGGATGCTTGGGGACGCCCATAGAGCAATATGCGCGGGGGTGCAATTGGAACGGCCAGATCAGGAAATGCTTCCTCTTTCGTGCAAAGATGTGGCCTTTCGGGCATCTTTCCACCGCTCGCCGGGCAGAAAGCGCCGAATTTCACCCGCCACGGTGATAATCATATTCGACGGCCCGGCCCTGCTGCTTGGTCAGGATGGCGCCGATGAGGCCGCCGCCTGCGCGCCGCAGACGGTCCACGGCGGCGCGCAGGCCGCCATGATGGTTACGGCCCCATTCGACCACCAGCAGGCTCGCCTGCACCTTGGCCGCCAGCAAGGGTGCGTCGCCCATGCCCAGGATTGGCGGCGCGTCGATCAGCAGCGTGTCATAGCTGTCGCCGACCGCCGCCAGCAGCGCATCGAGCGCGGAAGTCGCCAGCAATTCGGACGGATTGGGCGGCACCGCGCCGCAGGGCAGCAACGATATGCCCGGCACGCCGCTGTCGAGTATCACTTCGGGCGCCTTCGCCTGGCCGGTCAGCACTTCGCTGATGCCCCGGTCGGGCGACAGGCGGAACAGCCGGTGCTGCACCGGGCGGCGCATGTCGGCGTCGATCACCAGCACGCTTTTGCCCAGCCGCCCCAACGCCAGCGCCAGCGCATGAAGGGTCAGCGACTTGCCCTCTCCTTCCTGCGCGCTGGTGACAAGGATGGAGCGCGGCAGGCCGCCCGCCGAGGCGAGAAGCAGGGAACGCGCGATCGGGGTGAAGATTTCGGCCGGCTGCGGGTTGTCGCCCGTCACCGGCACCGCGCCCAGCAACGGCAGGCCGATACGCTCCGCCAGCGTATCGGCCGAAGTCACTGCGTCGTCGAATATATGTCGCGCCGTGACCAGCAACAGCCCCAGCGCCAGACCGCCCAGTGCCGCCAGCAACAACGTTTCGCCGATTCGGGGCGAGAAGGGCCGGGTCGGCACCGCCGCGCGGTCGAGCGGCTGTATCCGTCCGGCCTGGAAACCGGCCTGCGAGGCCATGTCGCGATAACGCTGGAGCAGGCTGTCATGCAGCATGCGATAGGTATCGACCGAACGTTCCATGATGCCCAGTTGGACATCGCGCCCCTGCTCCACCCGCGCCTGCTGCTCCAGATCGGCGATCTCGCGCGCGATTTGCTGTTCGCCGCGCACCGCGACATCATATTGTTCGCGCATCGACGCACGGATGGCGTTCGCCATGCCGTCGGCCTGATCGTCCAGCGCCGCCAGCTTCGCCCGTGCCTCCCGCATTTCGGGATGGGCGTCCTTGCGGAATTGCCGTTCCTCCGCGATTGCGGCCCGCGCCTGCGCCCGGTCGGCCATAATCTGCTGCATGGCGCCATTGCCCAGCACTTCGGGCAGCGTGTCGACACTGGCGCGACGCGCGCTTTCCCAACGCTTCTGCGCGGCGATCCGGTCAGACACCGCCTGCGCGCGGAAGGCGTTGAGCTGGGCCAGGCGCGCCGCGACCGATCCGTCTGGCGCGGTGGAGCCGCCCTGCCGTTCGCCATCGGGCGACTGGCCGCCCACACGCGCGGCATAGACCGCCATGTCACGCTCGGCCCGGCCCAGATCCTTGCGCGCGCTATCCAGTTCACCCAGCAGGAAACGGCGCGCCTGCACCCCCGATTCAAATCCACGCCTGAGGTCAGCGCGGATCAGGCTGTCGGCGTAGCTGTTGGCGACCCGCGCCGACAGGACCGGATCGGCGCTGACGAAGCTGATGCGCAGCACACGCGACTTGCCGGGCAGTTCGACTTCCAGATTGTCGCGCAGCAGGCGCACGACCAGATCCTGTTCCACCTGCCGCTGCGACAGGCTGCCCACGCCTTCCTTCGGGCGCGGCACGCCCATGCCGTCGAAGAAGGTCGGCGTGCCGACCAGGGCCAGGTCGCGCGCGACATCCTCCGCCAAGGCATGGCTGCGCAGCACCTCCAGTTCGGTTTGCATCATGGATTCGGTGTCGCCCGGCGCGCTGGACCGCTGCGCGGCGGCACCTGCACCGGCTGCTCCGGCCGGCACATCCTCCACTTCGACCGAGGCGGTGGCGCGATAATCCGGCGTGGACATCAGGATGGATAGCGTGCCGGCCAGCAGGCAGAGCGCCATGGTGACGAACAGGATGATGCGATGACGCCGCAGCACCAGCCAGCCATGGCGCGCGCGATTGGCGATGCGCGCGCTCCAGCCATCCGCCTCGTCCGGCACAAGGAACGGCACGTCCATCACTTGTCCCCGTCCAGCGCGATAAAGCCGGTCGCCAGCGCCGGAATGGCCAGCAATGCGCCGCCCATGATCGCCTTGGCGCGCGACAGGCCGACGATCACCCGATCGCCCGGCAATATTTCAGGATCGGGCGCAGCACCCCGGCGGATCGCGGCGAGATCGAACAAGGCCGCCTGTCGCTGCCCGTCCAACTGACGCACGACCAGCACCTGGTCAAGGCCGGCCAGCCGGGTCGGCCCTTTGGCCAGGGCCACCGCCTGGAGCAGGCTCAATCGCCCCTCGACCGGATAGAGGCCGGGTTCCCGCACTTCGCCATCCAGCGTGACGCGGCGGCCGACCGCTTTCTTGACGAACAATGTGACCTGTGGCGAGACCAGATAGCGTTCACCCAGCCGCCCCGCGATGGCATCGGCAGCCTCGCCCGCCGTCAGGCCCGCAACCGACACGTCGCCGATCAGCGGCATCCTGACCATGCCGGCGGCGCTGACCTGCGCATCCTCCAGCGACAGGCCGGGTTCGTGATAGACCTGGATGCGCAACACATCATCGGCGGCGATGCGATAATCCATGCCGATGGCAGGCGCGACCGGGATCGCGGCATAGGCCGCATCGCCACGCGGCACGTCCTCGACAGTCGCACAGGCCCCCAGCAACGCGCAGGCCGCAAGCGCCAGCATCGGTCGAATATTGTTCTTCCGCCGCCTCATCCGCGCTCCCGCCTCGTCATGGTCCGTTCGAGGCGGGGGGTTAACGGCGCGACACCCCGATGGCAACCGCGCACGGGACAGGCCGCATGGCCCTGTGCCCGATCAGACCGCGAGGCGGTCGGACGTTGGCTGCACCAGGCGGCGCGGCTGGTCGGGCCAGATGCCGCGCGTGTCATAGACCGCCTTGCCGGCGCGTTCATCGACGGGGACGGATTTGAACATGTCATGATCGACAAGAATGACGAACACGCCACATTGTTCCAGAGCCGTATCGAGATCGATCAGTTCAGCCCCGGTGCCGGCAAATTCCATCGGAAGGTCATGGGCATAAGGTTCGACCAGCTTGATCCGCCGACCATAGCGACGGGCGAGGCGCGCGGCGACCTTCACCGCCGGGCTTTCCCGGAAATCATCGATATTTGCCTTGAAGGCGAGGCCCAGACAGGCGACGTCTTCGCCGGCGAAGGCGTCGATCATGTCGGATGCCTTCGCCACGACATAGTCGGTCTTGCCGTCATTCACTTCGCGCGCGGTGCGGATGATGCGGGCATTGTCCGGGTCGCCATGGACGATGAACCACGGGTCGACAGCGATGCAATGGCCGCCCACGCCCGGACCGGGCGACAGGATGTTGACGCGCGGATGGCGGTTGGCGAGGCGGATCACCTCCCACACGTCGATGTCCATATTTTCCGCGATCACCGACAGTTCATTGGCGAAGGCGATGTTCACGTCACGGAAACTGTTTTCGACGAGCTTCACCATTTCGGCCGCGCGGGCGGTGGTGGTGATGCACGCGCCGCGCACGAACTGGCGATAGAAACCGAGCGCCTTGCGCGCGCAACGGGGCGTGATGCCGCCAATGCAGCGATCATTGTCGATCAGTTCGACGAGGATGCGGCCGGGCAACACCCGCTCCGGGCAATAGGCGATGGCGATGTCGCCGGCGACGCCCTTGCCCGGCATTTTAAGGTCGGGACGCAACTGCGCGAAGAGGTCGCGCATCGCTTCGGTCGTACCGACGGGCGAGGTGGATTCGAGGATGACCGTGTCGCCATTTTTCAACACCGGGGCGACGGTGCGCGCGGCCTTGAGGACATAGCTGATGTCGGGCGCGCGATCCTCCGCCACCGGGGTCGGCACGGCGATGATGAACACATCGCTGTCCTCGACCGTCAGGCTGGCGCGCAGATTGCCCCGCGCGACGACGCCCTGGACAAGGCCGTCAAGATCGACTTCCTCGATATGGACGCGGCCGGAATTGACGGTTTCGACCACATGGGCGGACACGTCCACGCCCACCACCTGCGCGCCGCCGCGGGCGATAAGGGCAGCGGTCGGCAGGCCGATATAGCCGAGGCCGATGACGGAAACCTTCTGCTTGGCATCGACGGGCATGGGGCGCAATGATCCTTCAACGGTGATTTTCGCCGCTTTTCTGCCCGACAATGCTGAAGATTTCGGTAACGACGCCCGCCTTAAGGCCTTTGATCGACCGATTTCTGCCGTCCTTATGCCTCAGCGGTAACGCGGCTGTGGCTGACGGGCGATATAGGCGGATGAACGCGCAACGGGCTTCGTGATGATCTTTGTCTTCATCAATTCGCGCATGCGTTCGGCGCCGATCGGGTTGAGCAGCACAACCCGCGTGCCGCCCGCCGGCAACGCCTCGATCGTGGAGATAGCGATGGTGTGACGGGCGCACAGCGCCGTGACATCGGCCACCGACGCGGTGACATTGATCGCGCGGCTCATGCGCGGACGGCCCGGATGGCGGGCAGGCACAGGCAAAGGGAATGATGCATGGGAAACGGCTCCGTGCTGGGCAAGCGGGAGCGCGATCGTCTCTCGGTCGGGGCGGATGCTTGCATGCAGGGTCGCGGCGATGCGGCCTGATAGCAGGCACGCACGCTTTCGTCGCCCGCTTTCTTGTGCAATCGCTCAGTCGCCCGCGATCACCGCCGCGATCCGCTCGGCCGCATGGCCATCGCCAAAGGGATTATGCGCCCGCGCCATCGCGTCATAGGCCGCCCTATCGTCCAGCAGCGCCAGCACTTCGCGCACGATCCGCGTTCGGTCGGCACCGACCAGCCGCGCCGTACCGGCATCCACGCCTTCGGGCCGTTCGGTCGTTTCGCGCATCACCAGCACCGGCTTGCCCAACGATGGCGCTTCCTCCTGCACCCCGCCGCTGTCGGTCAGGACGAGATGGCACATATCGAGCAACCGCACGAAATGGGGATAGTCGAGCGGTTCGATCATCGCGACATTGGGCAGATCCCCCAGCACCGCATCCATGACCGGGCGGACATTGGGATTGGGATGCACGGGGAAGATCACCGCCACGTCCGGCCGCGCGGCGATGTCCGCGATGGAGCGCGCGATCGCCTCCATGCCGCCGCCGAAATTCTCGCGCCTGTGGCTGGTGACGGCAACGATCCGCCTGCCCGCGAAACGCGCGGCCAGATCGTCCAGCCCGCGCGCCAGTGCCGGATCGGCGAGCACACGCTCGCGCGTCGCCAGCAGGGCGTCGATCACGGTGTTGCCGGTGATGTGGATGCTGGCCGGATCGCGATTTTCCTGCGTCAGCGCGTCGGCCGCCGCCTGGGTCGGGGCGAAATTCATGTCGGCGATGCAGGCGACGACGCGCCGGTTCACCTCCTCCGGCCAGGGATGGTGGATGTCGCCGCTGCGCAATCCCGCCTCGACATGGGCGACCGGGATCTTGCGATAATAGGCCGCCAGGCTGGCGACCATGGTGGTCAGCGTGTCGCCATGCACGACGATACGGTCGGGCTTTTCCGCGTCGAAGGCCTTACCCAACTCCACGATCAGCTTGGCCGTCAGCCCGTCCAGCGTCTGGTTGGGGACCATCACGTCCAGATCGATGTCCGGCACGATCCCCGCAATCTCCAGCACCTGGTCCAGCAGGCCGCGATGCTGCGCCGTCACGATCACGCGCGTATCGATGCCGGGTCGCGCGCGCAGGGCGTGGACCACCGGAAACATCTTGATCGCTTCGGGGCGCGTCCCGAACACCAGGGCAACCTTCATATTCATCCTTCGCTCGCTTGCGTCCCGCCGCGCATGGCAGAAAAACGTAACCATCGGCTGAACGACAGTCCCCACCGTGCGATGTTTTGCAATAACGTGCCGCTATGCTAGAGGCCGGCCATTCCCACCATCCTGTCGTAAGGCGATGCAGTTTTTATGAAGATCACGATGATCGGCACTGGTTATGTCGGCCTGGTGTCGGGCGCCTGTTTCGCCGATTTTGGCCATGACGTGGTTTGCGTGGACAAGGATGCGGACAAGATCGCGGCGATCGAATCCGGCAAGATGCCGATCTTCGAACCGGGGCTGGACCAATTGGTCGGCAGCAACGCCGCCGCCGGACGCCTGACCTTCACCACCGATCTCGCCGCCGGGGTCAAGGGCGCGGACGCCATCTTCATCGCCGTAGGCACACCATCGCGCCGGGGCGATGGCCATGCGGACCTCTCCTATGTCTATGCCGCCGCCACCGAAATCGTGGAAGCGCTGGACGCGCCGGCAGTCATCGTCACCAAATCCACCGTCCCGGTCGGCACCGGCGACGAGGTGGAGCGGATCGCCCGCGACCTGAAGCCCGATCTCGACATCCAGGTGGTGTCCAATCCCGAATTTCTGCGCGAAGGCGCGGCCATCGGCGATTTCAAGCGGCCCGACCGCGTCGTCGTCGGCACCACCGGCTCCGACCGCGCGATTGCGGTGATGCGGCAAATCTATCGCCCGCTCAGCCTGAACCAGGCGCCGTTGATGTTCACCGGCCGCCGTACGGCCGAACTCATCAAATATGCCGCCAACGCTTTCCTCGCGACCAAGATCACCTTCATCAACGAAATGGCGGACCTGTGCGAAGCGGTCGGCGCGGAAGTGCAGGACGTGTCGCGCGGCATCGGCCTCGACAACCGCATCGGCAGCAAATTCCTGCACGCCGGCCCCGGCTATGGCGGCTCCTGCTTCCCCAAGGATACGCTGGCGCTGGTCAAGACCGGCCAGGATTATGACACGCCGATCCGCATCGTCGAAACGGTGGTGCAGGTCAACGACCTGCGCAAGCGGGCGATGGGCCGCAAGATCGTCAAGGCGCTGGGCGGCGACGCGCGCGGGAAAACGGTCGCGCTGCTGGGCCTGACCTTCAAGCCCAACACCGACGACATGCGCGACGCACCCAGCCTGGCGATCGTGCTGGCGCTGGAGGATGCGGGCGCGAAGGTCGTCGCCTATGATCCCGAAGGCATGGACGTGGCCGCGCCGATGATGCCGGGCGTGACGATGGTGAGGGACGCCTATGAAGCGGCCGCCGGCGCCGACGCGCTGGTGCTCGTCACCGAATGGGACGCCTTCCGTGCGCTCGACCTCAAGCGTCTGGCCGCGTCGATGGTCCAGCCGGTGCTGGTCGACCTGCGCAACATCTATCCCGTTGCCGAAGCCACCGAAGCGGGCTTCACCGTCAGCCGCGTGGGCGGCACCGGCAATTGAACTGGCCCTGGGTGGAAGGGCGGTCCGATGATGACGCCCTTCCGCGCTGGCATCATTGGCTGATCGCAGCAGCCACGCTGTTCGTCATGGGGATCGCCGTTCCCCTCTTCGCCGCCTTCGTATGAGGAGTCAGGCCTTGATCTTCCAGCCGCGCTTGAGCAGCGTGTAGCAGAGGCCACCCAGCAGCAGGTTCAGCCCCAGCAGCACGCAACTGCCCACCACGACATTGGTGTCCGCCGCCGCGACGAAGCCGTAGCGAAAGCCGGAAATGATGTAGAAGAAGGGGTTGGCATGGCTGATCCCCTGGAAGAAGGGCGGCAGCCGCTCGATCGAATAGAAGGTGCCCGACAACAGCGCCAGCGGCCCGATCACGAAATTGGTCACGGCCGCGTTATGGTCGAACTTGTCCGCCCAGATCGATGTCAGCACGCCCAGGAAGGCGATGAAGCTGGTGCCGATCAGGCCGAACCACAGCACCGCCCACAGATGCGCCGGCGTCACATGCACGCCCGGCCACAGCGCCATGGCGATCCACAGAGCCGCCCCCACGAACAGGGCGCGCGTCACGGATGAGGCGACCAGCGCACCCAGCAATTCGCCCACCGAAATCGGCGGCATCAGATAATCGACCAGCGTGCCCTGCACCTTGCCCACCATCAGCGGGAAGCTGGCATTGGCGAAACAGGCGTTGATCATGCCCATGATGATGAGGCCCGGCGCAACGAAATCGGCAAACGGAACCGCCTGCCCGCGCAGCATGACGGTCCGCCCGCTGCCGCCCAGCGCGACGATGAAGATGACCAGGAACAGCAGAGTGGTGATCGCCGGTCCCCACACAGTCTGAAGCTGCACCTTCATGAACCGGCGCACTTCCTTGGCATAGAGCGCGCGGGTGCCGGCCCAGTTCACATTGCGGATTTGGGGCACCCCCGGTTCGGGGAAAGGCGACGCCGTGGCGGCATGAATTTTGGACTGGTCGTTCATGGGTGGATCGACTATCGGCTGCTATGCTGTGCTGCAAGGGGTCAGGTCCAGGGATTTGAACCTGTGCAGCATGCTTCCCATATAGGAAGCCAGACGAGATTTGTGAGGAGTTTTTCATTGTCCTGGACCGACGAGCGTATCGACCAGCTCAAGGGGATGTGGGAGCGCGGCCTGACCGCCAGCCAGATCGCCGATGAACTGGGTGGCGTCAGCCGCAATGCGGTGATCGGCAAGGCCCATCGCCTGGGCCTGCAATCCCGCCCCTCGCCGGTGAAGGCGAACGAAGCGCCGCGCAAGACCGCTGCCGCCGCGCCGCCGCCGCCGGTCCGCAAGCCCGCGCCAGAGGTGGAAGCGCCCCGCACAGTCGCCGCCCCGGTTGCGCCCGCGCCGGCCCCGTCGCGCGCACCCGCGCCTGCGCCGACCGCACCCGCCGCGCCGGCGGCCGCCCCGGCCAGCGACGACGCGCCGACGCCCACGCCCCAGCCGCGCATCATCTCGGTCGGTCCCGGCGGTTTCCTGCGCCAGGGTCCGGGTGATCAGCAGGCGCCGATTCCGCCCGCCCCGCCCCGCCGGCTCGTCCCCGCCAAGCCCAGCGCCGAAATCGCGGGCAAGACCAGCCTGCTCGACCTGACCGAGCGGATCTGCAAATGGCCGATGGGCCATCCGGGCGAACCGGACTTCCATTTCTGCGGCGAGCAGGTGAACCCCGGCTTCCCCTATTGCGTCGAACATTGCGGCCGCGCCTATCAGGCGCAACTGCCGCGCGGCACCCGCCGCCCGCCCCCGCCGCTGCCCTTCGGCGGCCCCAGGGTCCG
Source organism: Sphingobium cyanobacteriorum (assembly GCF_030580935.1). Taxonomy (GTDB): domain Bacteria; phylum Pseudomonadota; class Alphaproteobacteria; order Sphingomonadales; family Sphingomonadaceae; genus Sphingobium; species Sphingobium cyanobacteriorum. The sequence continues at coordinate 237,850 of NZ_JAUQOM010000001.1, forward strand.
GTAAGACGCCTGTACCGATCAGCCGGCAACGGGTATGAAAAAAGGGCCGGTTCCCCAACAGGAACCGGCCCTTTCCTTTTATTGCATGATCAGAAGCGGAAGCTGGTCGTCACCATCACGCTCTGCGTGTCGAACTTGTCGCCCCGATTGATGCTGGCGCCACCCGACGGGGTGATGCGGAAGGGATTGTTCGCCGGTGCAGTGCCCGCGCCCACATCGACGCGATAGTCGCCGACATTATAGCGGGTCCACAGATAGCGTGCGCCGATCGAGAAATTCTTCGACACCTTGGCCTCCAGGCCGCCGCCCATGGTCCAGCCCCAGCCATCTTCCTTGCGATCAAAGGCGGTGAAGCTGTTGGCCCCGTTGCTGGTGGCGAAGCTGTTCTTCACCTTGGCATAGGCCAGACCGCCGGTGATATAGGGCATGATGCCGCTATCCGTGGTGACACCAAGCCGCGCGCGCAGATTGGCGTTGTAATTGATCCGCCGCGTCATGGTGTAGAAGGCTGGCGTCGTTGAAAATTCGCTGACGCTGTCGCTGATATAGGCCTTGCCCGCTTCGGCCACGACACCCGCGACGATGTTGCCGAACTGCTGGTCATAGCCGATATGCCCCATCCAGCCGATCGCATCCTTGTCGCCATTGCAGCCATCGGTGCGGTTGCGGCCGCGAGCGGCGCCCCCACATGTCCCCCGCGAGAACGCATCATCGCCGGACGGCAAACGCACGACATCCTTATATTCGCCATCCCCGTCCGTATCGAAACGCAGATGCTCCGCCCCATCTTTCTTCTGCCAGTTATAGCCGAAGGAACCCCCAATATAGGGGCCGGTCCAGTCAACAGGGCCATTATCCTGGGCGATGGCCGGCGCCGCCAGGACGAACGCCAGGGTGGCGCCAAGCGGCGCGATCGCGATTAATTTCATGCAGTGTCTCCTTGCCTGGTACAGAAGTGCCATCTCTGTGGTCAGCCCGCTAACGTCTGTCCCGGCGACTTTGTTTCCTGTCCTTATGTGACATATCGTTTCCGGCTGCTGCGGCACGACGCTTGCACCTGCTGCGCGCCCGCTTATAGCTTGTCCCATGTCCCAAGACCTGTTCGCCGCCAACACCCCCGAAACGGCCCAATATGACGCCTCCACCATCGAGGTGCTGGAAGGACTGGAGCCGGTGCGTCGTCGGCCCGGCATGTATATCGGCGGCACCGACGAGCGCGCATTGCATCATCTGGCATCCGAAGTGTTGGACAACAGCATGGACGAGGCGGTGGCCGGGCACGCCACCCGGATCGAGGTGACGCTGGAAGCGGGCAACAAGCTGACCATCACCGACAATGGCCGGGGTATCCCGGTCGATCCTCACCCCAAATTTCCCGGCAAGTCGGCGTTGGAAGTGATTTTGACCACACTTCATTCGGGCGGCAAGTTCGAGGGCAAGGCCTATGCCACATCCGGCGGCCTGCATGGCGTAGGCATCAGTGTGGTCAATGCCCTGTCCACCGATACGGTGGTGGAGGTCGCGCGCAACAAGGAATTGTTCCGCCAGAAATTTTCGCAAGGGTTGCCTGTTACGTCCCTGGAAAAGGTTGGCGCCGCCCCCAACCGGCGCGGCACGCTGGTCAGCTTCGTGCCCGATACGGAGATTTTCGGGGAGCAGAAGTTCAAGCCCGCGCGCCTCCACCGCCTCGCCCGGTCGAAGGCCTATCTGTTCGCCGGCGTCGAAATCCGCTGGAAATGCGACCCCGCACTGATCAGTGACGACACCCCGGCCGAAGCGGTGTTCCAGTTCCCCGGCGGCCTGGCCGATCATCTGAAGGAACAGGTGGGGACGCGCGAATGCGCCACCAGCATCTTCTTTGCGGGCAATCAGGATTTTCCCGGCACCGCCGGCCGGGTCGAATGGGCGGTCGCCTGGCCGCTCTGGTCCGACGGCAGCTATAGCTGGTATTGCAACACCATCCCGACCCCCGATGGCGGCACCCATGAAGCGGGGCTGCGCGCCGCTCTGGTGAAGGGCATCCGCGCCTTTGGCGAACTGGTGGGGCAGAAGAAGGCGAAGGATATCACCGCCGACGACATCATGACCTCATCGGAAATCATGCTGTCGGTATTTATCCGCGAACCCCAGTTCCAGAGCCAGACCAAGGATCGCCTGACCAGCCCCGACGCCGCGCGGCTGGTCGAAAACGCCGTGCGCGACCATTTCGATCACTATCTGACCGACCATATGGACCGGGGCAAGGCGCTGCTTGCCTATGTGCTCGACCGGATGGACGAGCGCCTGAAGCGCAAGCAGGAGAAGGAAGTCAAGCGCAAGACCGCGACCAACAGCCGCAAATTGCGCCTGCCCGGCAAGCTGACCGACTGTTCGAACGACGACCCGGAAGGCGCTGAAATCTTTCTGGTCGAAGGTGACAGCGCCGGCGGCTCCGCCAAACAGGCGCGCGACCGCAAGACACAGGCGATCCTGCCCCTGCGCGGCAAGATATTGAACGTCGCGTCCGCCAACAATGCCAAGATCCTGGCCAATCAGGAGATTGCCGACATGATCCTGGCGCTGGGCTGCGGCACGCGCAAGGATTGCAACCCCGACAATCTGCGCTACGAACGCATCGTCATCATGACCGACGCCGACGTCGACGGCGCGCATATCGCGACGCTGCTGATGACCTTCTTCTTCCAGGAAATGCCCGAACTGGTGCGGCGCGGGCATCTCTACCTGGCGCAGCCGCCGCTCTACCGCCTCGTCGCGGGCGGCAAGAGCCTCTATGCCAAGGATGACGCCCATCGCGAAGAATTGATGGCCAGGGAATTCAAGGGCAAGAAGGTCGAGGTCAGCCGCTTCAAGGGGTTGGGCGAAATGAACCCGATGCAGTTGCGCGAAACCACCATGGACCCCAAGACGCGGATGCTGATCCGCATCACCCTGCCCGACGATGTCGAGGACCGGGCGCAGGTGCGCGATCTGGTCGATCGGCTGATGGGCACCAATCCCGCCCACCGCTTCGCCTTCATCCAGGAAAATGCGGCGGCCGTGGACGAGGACGCCATCGACGCATGAGGATGGGAGCGCTCCACCCGAAGCGGGTCTGGCATGGTCTTCTGCTATCCTTGCTGGCCATGGCTTTCTTCCCTACCCCTTCCCGCGCAGCCCCCTCCCCCGCCTACCAGTCCCGCGCGACCGAGTTGCTGCGCCTCCTCTCCGCTCCCGGTGGCGAGGAGGGCTTCTTCTCATCCCTTTTCCTCGACGCGGTGCCGGTCGATCGCTGGCGCGCCATCGCCGCCGACCTGCGCGCGCAACATGGCGCGCCGGTCGCGCTTGGCGCGGTGAGCCAGACCAGCGACACCGCCGGACAGGTCGAAATCCGCTACGAACGCGCAACCGTCGGCTTCTCGCTGGTGGTCGCGCCGCAAGCGCCCAATCGGGTCGTGGGCCTGCATATCGTCGGCGCAAAGACGGCGCAGGACAGTTTCGACAAGGTAATGGCCGACATGGCTGCCCTGCCCGGCCGCAGCGCCTTCGCCATCGCGAAGCTGACCGACGCCGGCCCGCAATGGCTGCGCGCCCACCATGCCGATGCACCGATGGCGACCGGCTCCAGCTTCAAACTCTATATCCTCGCCGAACTCGCCCGCGCCGCCGGGGCGCAGGAACGGCGCTGGGGCGACGTCGTCCCGCTTGGCCCCAAAAGCTTTTCCGGCCGGCTGATGCACTGGCCCGACCGCGCGCCGATGACGCTCCACAGCCTCGCCACCGCGATGATCGCCGAAAGCGACAACAGCGCCAGCGACACGCTGCTCGCCGCGCTGGGGCGGGACAGGATCGATGCTATGCTCGCCGCGACCGGCCATGCCGATGCGGACAGGGCGCTGCCGTTGCTCGGCACCGCCGAAGCCTTTGCGCTCAAAATGCCCGCCAATACCGACCTGCGCCAGCGTTACGCGGCCGCCACGCTGTCGGATCGCCGCGCCCTGCTGCGCGATGCCGTCGCGCGCCTCACCGCCGACCGGGTCGATGTCGGCAGTGTCGCCGAAGTCCCGACCGCGATCGACAGCATCGAATGGTTCGCATCGCCAAGGGACATGATCGCGCTGCTCGACTGGCTGCGCCGGCATGGCGGCGATGCGTTGCCGATCCTGGCGGTCAACCCCGGCATCCCTCCCGCCGACGCCAGACGCTGGCGCTATCTGGGCTATAAGGGCGGCAGCGAGCCCGGCGTGATCGCCATGAACCTGCTGGCCCAGGCGCAGAACGGCACCTGGTACGCCGTCAGCGGAAGCTGGAACAACCCCGCCGCGCGCGTGGAGGAAAGCCGGCTCGTCGCACTGATGACGCGGGCGATGAATCTGGTGGTCACGGATGGGCGATGAAGGCAGCAGGCTGCCGTGTCACTCCCTCCACCTTGACGGATAGGACGCTTGATCTGCCCCCCGAACCCACGCAGCTCTCTCAGCGCTTGGTCGCGCAGATTTTCACCCGTTCATCGGCCCAGCAGGCCCCGTCGCGCTTCAGCTTTTCCGACAGGGGCGCCTGCGCGTGGGTGACGCCCGGCTCCTCGTTCCAGCTCGCGCTCGCCGTGCCGTCGCCATTGGGTGTCAGATAGGCGAAAATGCCCTTTATCTCGCTTTCCCCGTCCGAATTGAGGATGAGGCTGCCCTGCCCGTCATGCAGCGACACCATCGGGCAGTCCTTCCTGATGTCCAGAACGACCTTGCCATCGACCCTGAGATAGCAGTCGCCATAGATGGCGCTTTCGGGGTCGCCGCTTTCCAGCGCCGCCCCGTCCACCGCATTGCCGGCCACAGCATTGTCCGCGCCGGTCGCGGCGGCGGCATTCGCGGGCGCATCGGCGGCATTGTCGATCGCGCCATTGGCCATGGCCTCATTCGCCGGCGTGGCACCATTGTCGCCGCCCTTGCCCGAACAGCCGCCCAGCAGCAGGCCAGCCGCCGCCACTGCAACAATCACTGCCTTCATCCATCCCCTCCCAATGCCCGCGCATCACAATCGTTAAGCCGTCAACGCCTCCACCAGCGCCTTGACCTTCTTCTGCCGCCATTGCGGCACAGACCCGGCGGATGGCCACGAACTTGGTGGTCCAACCGCATAGAAGCCATCTAATCGCCCAGGAATTGGCGCGCCTGTACAATATGTTCGGCTAGATCGGGCTTTTTACAATATTCCGTCTCAAACAGAGTCAACGCTGGTGGTGTCTCTTGATTCGCCTTTTCAGCAAATTCCTTTGCCAGACAGCGCGCCGCCGCCTCTCTGACTCCGATCATGTCAATCGGCGAGCGATTACTGTCTCTCCGTTCGATGACCGCAGCAAGGCGCGTGATAAAGTCGCCCCATCCTGCCCTGTTCTCTTTGGCCTCAGCGTCCTGCCCGCCTGCATCCGGCGCGATCTGTATGGCGGCACGCATGGCCTCCGCCTCTTCGAACCGACCAAGCTCGCGCAACGCGTTGGACGCTCGTGCGCGCAATGCAATTGAATCTAATATGGTCGCATCAACCGGCAGGGACTGTACGAGCGTAATGAACGCTTCGCCATAACGGCGGGCGAGTTCCCCGTCGGGTGCTTGGTTCTTGGCTTCCCAGGTAGCACGGAGCAAAAGCCAGGGGGCGTCCGCATCACCCAATTCCCGCGCCAGATAATAGGCCAGAAAATATCGCGTTTCCTTGGCCGCATAGAGAGCCTGATAGGCGTCACTCTCGACGATAGTTTTCAGGCGCTGCACCGTTTGGGCATCAAAATCGCGATAGATAACCAGGCCGTTTTTCGGGCATTGCGCAGGCTGTATAGGGAAATATCCCGATCCCAATGGCATCCCGTCTGGTAAACTGCCCCACTGACTAATGCTACCCAGCTCGGCATGAGTAAATTTCTCGCCGCCGACGGGGCAGATTATTTTGGCGTCGAAATAGGTGCTGGCGCGCGCAGGAGTCACCCCAAGGGCAAAACATGCCAAAATGACCAGTCGGGCCTTCATGCCGTCAACGCCTCCACCAGCGCCTTGACCTTCTTCTGCCGCCATTGCGGCAGCGGCGCGATCAGCCAGTAGGACAGTGGCGTCGGGCTGGTGTCGCCTACCTGCCGCACCCGGCCCGCCGCCAGGTCCGCCTGCGCCAGCAACAGCGGCACGCAGGCGCGGCCAAAGCCGCTGACTGCCGCCTCGATCGCCAGGCCGCCATCGGCAACGCGGATCATCGCGGGCTTGTCACCAACAGGGCAACCCGGCCAGTCGATACGCTGGTCGGGGCCGCCCGCCGCCGCCTCCACCGTGACATAGGCGGCCTCGCCGATCTTCACGCCCTCATGCTCGCCCGCGCCGTCGGTCAGGCGCAGCGCGATGTCCAGATTGGCTTCGGTAAAGTCCAACGCATCGTCCGCCGCGATCAACTGGAACGTCAGGTCGGTCTGGCCGGCCGCATAGGCGGCCAGACGCGACTGGAGCCATTTTGCGGTGATGTCGCGCGGCGCGGCGATGGTCAGCGCATGGCTGGACTGGCCCGCCTGCATCGCCCGCACCGCTTCCTCGAACTCCAGGAAGCCGGCGCGCAGCGCGTCCAGCCCGGCTTGCGTCTCCGGCGTCAATTCCAGCCCCTTGGGCGTGCGGCGGAACAGGACCACGCCCAGCATATCCTCCAGCGCGCGAATCTGCTGCCCCACGGCCGCCGGCGTCACCGCCAGTTCGTCGGCAGCGCGGGTGAAGGACAGGTGCCGCGCTGCGGCATCCAGCACGCGCAGGCCATTGAGCGGCAAATGGGTCCGCTTCATCCGGCCACCGCCGGCGCGATCAGGGCGAAATGGGGGATCGCGACCTCGAACGTCTCACCGCCCACGCCGATCATACGATAGCTGCCCTGCATCGACCCGGTCGGCGTATTGAGCGGGCAACCCGACACATAATCATAGCTTTTTCCCGGTTGCACCACCGGCTGTTCGCCCACCACGCCGTCGCCATCGACCCGGTGCTGCACACCCCGGCCATCGGTGATGATCCAGTGACGGGTCAGCAACTGCACCGGCTGATCCCCCTGATTTTCGATGCGGATATGATAGGCCCAGAACCAGCGGCCCCGATCCGGCTCCGACTGTTCGGGCAAAAAGGTGACAGCGACATGGACACCTATGTCGCGCGTGATGGCATGAAAGGGGAAGAGCGCGAATGTCGTGATCATGATGGAGAAATGCGCCCTGCCCCCTCTGCCGTCAACGCCCTATCGCGCGCAGCGCCTGGTCGAAATCGGCGATCACGTCGTCTGCGTCCTCCAGACCGACATTGAGGCGCAGCATATCCTCGGTAATGCCGACCTCCAGCCGCGCCGCTTCGGCCATGCCGAAATGGGTGGTGGAAGCGGGATGCGTCATCAACGACCGCGAATCACCGATATTGTTGCTGATATCGACCAGTTGCAGCGCATTGAGCAGGCCATGCGCTTCCTGCCGGCCGCCACCGACATAAAGCGAGAAGATCGGCCCGGCCATCTCCATCTGCCGCATGGCCAGCGCGTGCTGCGGATGGCTTTCCAGCCCCGGATAAAGCACCTTGGGCAGGCGCGCTTCCAGGAAGGCGGCGACCTTCAATGCATTTTCGCTCTGGCGGCGAATGCGCAGGTCCAGCGTCTCCAGACCTTTCAGCACCACCCAGGCATTGAACGCGCTCAGCGTCGGCCCGGTGTTGCGGTGGAAGGGCAGCAGCACAGTGTCGATCCAGTCGCGCGTGCCGCAGATCGCACCGGCCAGCACCCGGCCCTGCCCGTCCATCATCTTGGTCGCGCTATAAGCGACAACATCCGCGCCGAACTCCATCGGCCGCTGGAGCGCAGGCGAGGCGAAGGCGTTGTCGACCACGGTGGTGATGCCATGGGCTTTCGCGATGGCGCAGACGGCGGCGATGTCGACCACGTCCATCGTCGGATTGGCCGGCGTTTCGAAGAAGAAGACCTTGGTATTGGACTGCACCGCCGCTTCCCAGGCATCGGTGTCGCGCGCGTCGATCGTGGTCGTCGCAATACCGAATTTGGGCAGCAGCGTGTCGGTCAGCCAGCGGCATGACCCGAACGCCGCCTTGGCCGCAACGACATGGTCGCCCGCCGACAACTGGCACAGCAGGGCCGCGGTCATCGCCGCCATGCCGGTGGCGGTGGCGCGACAAGCCTCGGCCCCTTCCAGCAGGGCGATACGCTGTTCCAGCATCTCCACGGTCGGGTTCTGCAAACGCGAATAGGTCATGCCGACCTGATCGCCTGCGAAGCGCGCCGCAGCATCCTCGGCCCGGTCGTAGCAATAGCCGCTGGTCAGGAACAGCGCTTCGGACGTTTCGCCATATTCGCTGCGCGCCGTGCCGCCCCGGACCGCCAGCGTCGCCGGCTTCCAGTTCTTCGTGATCGCCCGATCCTGTCCGCTTTTCCGCTTCATATCGCTTTCCGCATGTCCTGATTCATTTGGCACGGGTCGCCACCCGCTATCGCGGCGATCCGGCCCCTGTCGCCCATACCGCGCGAGGGAATAACCGCAACCGTCTTGCCGGGCATCGGCGCCTTTTCTTGCAATGCCTTTCTGTTCGACCGCCTGGCAATGATGATGCCTATCGGACGCGCAGGCGTCGCAACAGGACCGATGGCGTGCCATTGGCCCTGTTGCGATGCAGGACGACCACTCCGGTCAGGCGGCCCGGCGTGGCGTCTCCATCATCAGCGGATGGAGGTGCCGTTCTTCCCAGTCCATGCGGTCGCACAGGGATTGCTGCAAGGCCAGCACGGCATCACGATAGCCCTGCCAATCCTGTTCGATCCGCGCGGGTGTCCAGACCTTGATATGGTCGCTGTAGCGCAGGAACAGCGCGACCATGGCCCGGCCATGGTCCCGCGCAACCGGGGCGGCGCGGGCGGCCACGGGACCGTCACGCAACGCGACGACCCCGGCATCCTCACGGCCCAGATGATCGCGGAACAATTGGGAAAAGGCGATCCGCCTGCGGGCGATGTCCGGCAGCGCTTCGGGCCCATGCGCATGCATGACATAGGCAAATTCCCGCATCATGCCCCGCAAGGCATCATGGTCCTGCTTCAACTTCGTTGGCATTGCGCATCCCCTTTGCCGATTAAATCGGATGGGGGACGCAAAAGTTAAATCCCCGCGCGATATAAACGCCCCATGCGGCGATCAGAGCACGGCCAGAACCGCGTCGCCCATCTCCACCGTATTCATCGTACCGCCCAGGTCCGGCGAACGCGCGCCGTCACGCAGCGCCTTTGCCACCGCCGTCTCGATCCGGTCGGCCTGTTCGGGCAGGCCGAGCGAATAGCGCAGCATCATCGCGGCGGACAGGATGGTCGCCAGCGGATTGGCCTTGCCGGTGCCGGCGATGTCGGGGGCGGAGCCGTGGATCGGTTCGTACAGCCCCTGGCCGCTGCCGTTCAGCGTCGCCGACGCCAGCATGCCGATGGAGCCGACGCACATGCTCGCCTGATCGGACAGGATATCGCCGAACAGGTTGCCGGTGACGATCACGTCGAACTGGCCGGGATTGCGCACCAACTGCATCGCGGCATTGTCGACATACATATGGGTCAGAGCGACATCGGGATAATCCGCCGAAACCGCGATCACCACATCGCGCCACAACTGGCTGGTTTCCAGCACATTGGCCTTGTCCACCGAACAGAGCTTGCCGCGACGGGCGCGCGCGGCCTGGAAACCGGCATGGGCGATGCGGCGCACTTCGGCTTCGTTGTAGGACATGACATCATAGCCTTCACGCAGGCCATCGGCGGTGGTGCGGAATCCCTTTTCACCGAAATAAACATCGCCATTGGTTTCGCGCACGATCAGCAGGTCGATGGCGCTGGCGACTTCGGGACGCAGCGCGGATTCATCGGCCAGTTCGGGAAAGACCTTGGCCGGGCGCAGGTTGGAGAAGAGGCCCAGTTCCTTGCGCAGGCCCAGGATCGCCTGTTCGGGACGCAGATGCCGCTCCAGCGAGTCGCAGTCGGGATCGCCGACCGCACCGAACAGGATGGCGTCAGCCCGCCGGGCGATCTCCAGCGTCTCCGGCGGCAACGGATGGCCGACCGCCTTATAGGCCGCGCCGCCGACCAGTCCGTCCGCATAGGTCAAGCCATCGATCGCCAGCGCATCGAGCACGCGCTTTGCCTGCGCCACGATTTCGGGACCGATGCCATCTCCGGGAAACAGGGCGATCAACATGGCGAGACTCCTTATATTGCGTGGCTGCCCCTTATGGAGACAGGCGGTTTCACGCAACCGCCCTTTTCAACCGCTCGACCAGCCTTTCGCGCGCCGCAAGCACATGGACGCGGCGATCGATCAGGACGGACCGCTCCAGGAAGAAGCCGGTGAGACGCAGCCCGTCCAGTATCTGGGTCCAGTCGCCGGTCCCGCCTTCGACCAGAAAAGGCGGCAAGGGCAGCAGCCGGCTTTCATAGCCGACCGCCGCCGCCCGGTTGACCGCCGCTGCGCTGCGCGGGCTGACATAGGCAAGGTCGGTCGCGTCCCCGGTCGCGGCACAGCGGGTGAGGTCGAGGCCAAAACCCAGTTCGGCGAGCAGCAGCAGTTCGTAGCGCACCAGCGCCACGGCCCAACCCCGCGCCGCCGGGGCCGCCTCCACCGCATCGAGCAGGCCGGACAGCGCCTGATGCAGTGCGGGACAGGGCGTGGCTTCGGGCAGCGCCGCAGCGGTCAGCGCGCAGCTCCAGTCGATCGCGGCGGCAGGGAGCGGTTCGGCATGGAGCGGCGCGCGGCTGTGGGCCAGTTCGACTGTCAGGCCGGCCAGATGATCTTCGGTGCGGGCGCGAAATTCCGCCTTCACCACATTGCCCGGCAACAGCACCGGCCGCATCGCCCGCGATCGCCCGCCGCGCACATAGCCCGGCGTCAGGCCATGGTCCGGGGTCAACAGCCGCGCGATCGCGCCATGTTCGCCATGATGGCGCACGGCACAGATGATCGCGGTGGTGGACAGGTGGGCCATGATTCGTTTCTTCAGGGGCTGGCGAGGCAGTTCACATCATCGCTGCCCATGCCAATGGGCCGATTGTTGCAGCCATCCCGTCCGCGACGCGCCGGCCAGGTTGCGCCAACGCACGGCCCTTCAGTCCAGGACGTTGGGCAGATCCTCGAAACCCTTGCGCAGCGCCGCACTCCAGCTTTGGGAGATCATCGCGAATTCTTCATTGTCCGCCTCTATCCGGGTGCGGACGCGAAAGTCATAGGCGTCGGTCGGGATCACGGTCAGGTCAAGCGGCATGCCGACCGACAGGTTGGAGCGCAGGGTCGAATCCATCGACACCAGCACCGCCTTGGTCGCGTCCTCCAGCGTGGTTTCGCGCTTGATGATACGATCCAGGATCGGCTTGCCATATTTATGCTCGCCAATCTGGAAGAAAGGCGTGTCCTCGGTCGCCTCGATAAAATTGCCGGCCGAATAGATGAGATAGAGGCGCGGCTTGCCGCCCCGGCGCTGGCCCGCGATCATGATCGAGGCGCTGGAACCGGAGCCGCCCATCTCGATGCTTTCGCGATAGCGCAACTGCATCGCCCGCATCGCCTCTCCCACGATCTGGGCGACGCGGTGCATCGTTTCGCAATTGAGAATGGTTTCGACGCCGGGGTCGAGCCTGGCTTCCTTGATCGCCTTGCTGAGCGTCGCCTTCACCCCCTGGGTGATGGACAGGTTGCCCGAACACATGAGCGTGATCGCCCGTTCACCGGGCACATGATAGGTGAAACTCTTACGGAATCGGGCGATATTATCCATGCCCGCATTGGTGCGGGTGTCGGACAGCATGACCAGCCCCTGGTCCACCCGCACCGCCACACAATAGGTCATTGGCCCCCCGGCCTCCTGAATAGTCTATCCCTGCGGGTCGGACGGCGAAGTACTTTGCTGCTGTTGCTTCTGCAACTGCCGTTGTTCGACTCCCTCCTCCGCCTGCGCGATCCGAACATCGGCGTCAATCCATATATCGCCCGCCACCGTGACCGATCCACGGATCGGCGCGGCGTCATCGGCGTCCAGCCCGCTGGCAAGGCGCAGATAGCGTTCGGTGACGCAGACCCGGTTGGACGGGTCGAAGCCGATCCAGCCGAGCGAAGGCAGCCAGGCTTCGGCCCAGCCATGGGTTTCGTGCAGCGCATTCCCGTCGCCCGCGAGCAGATAGCCGGAGACGTAGCGCGCCGGGATGCCGATCGATCGGGCGGCGGCGATGAAGATTTGCGCATGGTCCTGACACACGCCCGCGCCCAGCGCGAACGCCTCCGCCGCGGTGGTTTCCGATGTGGTGACGCCGGCGCGATAATGGACCGCATCGCTGACCGCCGCCGACAGGGCGTGGAGCGTGGCGAGCGGGCCGTCCTGCGCGGGCAGGTCGCGCGCCATGGCGGCAATCCCGTCCGACGCGCAGGTGAGGCGCGTATCGCGCAGGAAATAGCGCGGATCGACCCGGCTGTTGAGATGACCGACGACGCCATGACATTCGCGCGTTTCGACCAGCCCTTCGGCCACGATGGTGGCATTGTCGAGCCGGTCGTGGCGAATCCAGATCGCCTCCCTTTCGCCATAGCTGTTGGGGCGGAACGCGGTCAGTGGCACCTCGTTGATGCTCACCTGCCATTCCAGCACCGTTTGCGCGGGCGTATCGACCGGCATCAGCTTCAGCCGCATCGCCACCCGCCCGGCCGAAGCGGCGTAACGATAGATGGTCTGGTGACGGACGAGCAGTTTCATCGGCGGCTTCCCCCCTGCCCCCTCAGCCGAAATGATAGGTCTGAGCGATTGCAGCGCCCAGCCGGTTGGTCATGGTCAGGCCGTTCTGCACGGTTTCATGCAGGCCGCGCCGAAAGATTTCGCCGCTGTCCTGCTGTTCCATCGCGGCAACCATGTCCCTGACCGTATCATGGCAGGGGCCGCGCGCATTGTGCCAGCCCGCGAGGCGATTGAGGCGATAGGCGAGCTGATCGTAACAATAAGCGACGCTGCGCGGGAACAGCCGGTTGAGCATCAGGAAATCGGTGATCTGCCAGGGCGTATAGGTGCCGCCATAGACATGATGATAGGCGCGCGCGCCCGACAGGGCATAGAGCACCGAAGTCCATTGATAATGGTCGCGATTGCCGCCGATCACTTCGGTTTCGGGCAGCAGGACATAATATTTGACGTCGAGCAGGCGCAGCGTCATCTGCGCCCGTTCCAGCGCGGAGCCGGCGCGCAGGAAATCATGCCCTTCGTTGCGCAACTGGCCCGAATGGGCGGCCCCGCGAAAGGTCATCACGCGAGTCTTGACCCAGTCGATCAGCGTGGGCAGTTGCTGCCGCGCCTCACCCACATCATAGCTGTCGAGCTTGCGCCAGCCTTCGTTCAGCGCTTCCCACATGTCCTGCGTCAGCATGGTGCGCGCCGACTTGGCGTTGGCGCGGGCCTTCAGCAGGCAGGAGCGGATCGAACTGGGATTGTCGGCGTCCAGCATCAGGAAGGCGACGGCATCGCTTTCGGTGACGATCGTGCCTTCGGGAAATTGATGGCCCGATCCCGTCGCGCGGACGACGGAGCGCCATTCGTCGCGATGATGCGCGCCCGGCAGGATCGCCATCCGCTGCCCCATGGTCAGCAGCCGCGCGGTGGCTTCGGCCCGCTCCATGTAGCGGGCCATCCAGTAGAGATTTTCAGCGGTCCGGCTCAGCATGAGATTGCCTCGATATCCGTCATCCCCGCGGAAGCGGGAAGCCATCTCCCACCCCTTCCGCTTGATGCAATGGCAGGAGATGGATTCCCGCCTGCGCGGGAATGACGATGAAAGGGGTGAGCGGGCGTGCGCATCAGTCCTGCAACACCCAGGTATCCTTGACCCCGCCGCCCTGGCTGGAATTGACCACCAGCGATCCTTCGGTCAGGGCCACGCGGGTCAGGCCGCCGGGCACCAGGCGGATCTGCTTGCCGACCAGGCAATAGGGGCGGAAATCGGCATGGCGGCCGACCACCGCCGCCGGGCCAAGCGTCGGCACGGTGGACAGGTCGAGCGTGGGCTGGGCGATGAACTCGCCGGGGTTGGCCTTGATGCGTTCGGCGTAGGCGGCCACTTCGTCGCGGGTCGACTTGGGACCGATCAACATGCCGTAACCGCCCGATCCATGCACTTCCTTGGCCACCAGTTGGTGAAGATTTTCGAGCACATAGGCCAGTTCGTCGGGCTTGCCGCATTGCCAGGTCTGGATATTGTCGAGGATCGGCTTTTCACCCAGATAGAAGCGGATCATCTCCGGCACATAGATATAGACCGCCTTGTCGTCGGCGATGCCCGATCCCGGCGCCGACGCCAGCGTCACCCCGCCGTTGCGATAGACGTTGAAGATGCCGGGCACCCCCAGCAGGCTGTCGGGGCGGAAGACCAGCGGGTCGATATATTCATCGTCGATGCGGCGATAGATGACGTCGACCGCCTTTGGTCCCAGCGTGGTTTTCATCCACACCCGGTCATTGTCGACGAACAGGTCGGCCGGCTCCACCAGTTCCACGCCCATCAGGTCGGCCAGGAAGCTGTGCTCATAATAAGCGCTGTTGAGCGAACCGGGGGTCAGGACGACGACGACCGGATCGCCCTTGCACGCGGGCGGCGCGACTTCCTTGAGGCTTTTGAGCAGTTCGGCGGGATAGTCATCGACCGGCGCGACCACGCCCTGCGCGAACAGTTCGGGGAACATGCGCGTCATGATCTCGCGATTTTCGAGCATGTAGGACACGCCGGACGGGGTGCGGCAATTATCCTCCAGAACCTCGAAACTGCCCGGCCCGGTGCGGACGATATCGATGCCGACAATGTGGCTATAGACTTTCCCCGGTGGAGAAAAATCAGCCATTTCAGCGAGATAGGCGCTATTCTTGTAGATGATGTCGGCGGGCATGATGCCGGCCTTCACGATTTCGCCGCGATGATAGACGTCGTGCAGGAAGGCGTTCAATGCGCGCGCGCGCTGGCGGATGCCCCTGTCGAGAATGCGCCATTCGTTCGCGGTGAAGATGCGCGGCAGCAAGTCGAAGGGGATCAACCGTTCAGGATCGCCGCCCTCGCCATAGACGGCGAAGGTGATGCCGATGCGACGGAAAATCGCTTCGGCCTCATCCATGCGGCGGTTAAGCCCGGCAATGCCTGTTCGCTCCACCCATTTCTGCACTTCATCGTAACAGGGGCGTATCGAACCATCGGGCTCAAACATCTCATGGAAGGGCAAGTGGACGATCCTCCCTCGGCCACATGGCCGGTTGTGCATTGCAATATTAGTGCGCCGCGCCGCAGTGATTGCAAGATAAAAATTGCACGAAGGAAAAAGGCGGCGTGTGACGCGCCATGATGGCGGACAATGCGCGCCCGATCGTACGGGCGTGTGCGCCGCATCCGGGCCGGGAAGCCGGAACCAAATTTTTGCCTTCGTCCCGGTTGACCGCCCCCCTGCCCATGCGTATAGCGCCGCCTCACCGCAGGGCACCGCCCGGCGAGGCCCATTGGGGCGGAGTAGCTCAGCTGGTTAGAGCAGCGGAATCATAATCCGCGTGTCGGGGGTTCAAGTCCCTCCTCCGCTACCATTGCCTAAGCGTTTGATAATACTGCGCTTTTTCTGATTTTGAGTGATTCTAAAATTGGACGCTCATAGAGCAGTTGGGAGTCACTGTTCTCCTTTCGAGCTTGGCGATAGCGCTTTCGGCCAAGCCAATATCCTTGCTCAAATAATGTGAATCCAGGATCGCCGTCACATCCTTCAGGCTGTGTCCAGTGACGCCAGCAATCTCCGGAACAGTACATCCCATAAGCGCCAGGCGCGTCACGGCCGTTCCGCGTAGATCGTGGAACGTGACGCCCGATACGCCCGACTTTGCGCAGGCCTTTCGCCATGAGGCGCGGAAGCCAGACTCGGTCCAACTTGTGTCGTTCTCTGTCGCCAATATGGTGAGGGCACGCGGCTTGCCCTTCGGCACAGCGGCCAGGTGCGCCTTCTTCGCCTCTAGGGCGGCCTTCAGCGGCTTGCCAACGGGAATCATAACGCGCTGTCCGGTCCAAAGCGCCAAGGTAAGCGCCAGGTGCAAATGGACCGGAGCCTTGGCGTAGAAGGCCTTTTCGTCAACGTCCGTTCATATGTTGTCGGAACGCTCGGCACGATAGACTCGGCCAGCGCGCTCGCACGGATTGAGCCTGTTGAGCAGCGCATTGCTACTTCAACCCGATGGCGAATTTGAGCTCGGCTGGTTCGATTTAAGTTTCGCGCGTTCTGTCTTTGGCCATTGTGGCCATGGTCCGGCTCAGTCCGTTTTATGATCTCAGCGTTGAAAGGCTGAAATTCTGCAGTCAAAGGACGCGGGCAAAACCTGCCACGCCGCCGGCTAGCGGCGACTGTAAAGTCGGCCTTGCTGCTGGTGGCAATTCAGGGTTGCCCTCGCTGCCAAAGATCGCCTCTATATTGCGCACGCACAGTGCCACATTTTCGTCGGCCAGCCTGTACCGGACCTGTTTGGCTTCCTTGCGCGTCTGGACGAGATCCGCGCGGCGCAATTCGGCCAATTGCTGGCTCAGTGCGGGCTGGCCGATGCCAGTGACATCGGCGATTTCGCCCACATTGCGTTCGCCTCGCAACAGGCAGGACAGGATCATCAGGCGCTGGGACTGGGCGAAGATCTTGATCTTTTCGGCTGCCGCCGCCGCCGCGTCGCGATCCTCGTAAAGAGCGCTCATGGCCGGGCCTCCAGCCGACAGAACCAGTCGGGTGCTGCGTCGGCGTTTTCGGCGGCAGGCAACAATGTGGGTTGACCCGGCACCCATCCTTCTGGCGTCAGGCTGCTCCCGCCATCGACGTGCTGCAACGCGTGCAACAGGCGTAGCATCTCGTCCACTGATCGACCGACATTGTGGGGATATGCTGTGGTTGCGCGGATCACGCCCTGCGGATCGATGAAGAAGGTCGAGCGCATCGTCATGCTGTCCGCCGCATCCACGTCGATCATGCCATAGGCACGGCCCACGGCCATGCTGGGATCTTCGATAATCGGGAAGCCGATCTGGACGTCGAACAGATCGCGCAGCGCCCTAACCCAGGCGATATGGGAATAGAGGCTGTCCACGGACAGGCCGACCAACCGGCAGTCGAGCGCGTCAAAATCCGCCTGCCGCCGCGCAAGGGCTGCAAATTCAGTGCTGCACACCGGCGTGAAGTCGGCCGGATGGGAAAAGAAGATCACCCACTGGCCCCGCAGCGCCGACAGATGAAAATCACCCATGGTCGAACGCGCGCGAAAATCAGGCGCGAGCGAGCCAATACGAAGCAGATTCGGGCGGGCGGTCGTGACGTCGTTCATGGCGCTTTCCTGCAATCGTCAGAGGAAGGTGGCAAGCCCTTGACGATTGCATTTTATATAAATACATAGTTCATGTAAATATGAAATCAAAAGAGAGTCGCATGCCCGACCCTGCACTTGCCAATGCCTGTGCCCAGGTCAGTGTCGCCCAAAGCGGCGTGCCGGTGGTCAAGGCGTTCTTCGACGCGCCGACCTTCACCGTGACCTATGTGGTCCATGACGGCGAAACCCGCCGCGCCGCCGTGATCGACAGCGTGCTGACCTATGATCCCGCGGCCGGACGAACCGGGCATCAGGCGGCCGATCCGGTCATCGCCTATGTGGAAGAGCAGGGGCTGACCGTCGACTGGCATCTGGAAACCCACGCCCATGCCGATCATCTCTCCGCTGCGCCCTACCTCCAGCAGAAGCTGGGCGGAAAGATCGCGATTGGCGCGCATATCTGCGAAGTGCAGCAGACATTCGGTTCGCTGTTCAATGCAGGTGCTGATTTTCAGCGCGACGGGTCGGACTTCGATCATCTCTGGGCCGATGGCGACCAGTTCATGATCGGTAATCTGGCCGTCACGGTACTGCATGTGCCGGGCCACACCCCGGCCTGTGTTGCTTATGTCATCGGTGACGCAGCGTTCGTGGGGGACACCATGTTCATGCCCGATTATGGCACCGCCCGCGCCGACTTTCCCGGCGGCGACGCGCGCACCCTGTTCCGGTCCCTGCGTCGCCTGCTGGAATTGCCACCCGAAACCCGGCTGTTCCTGTGCCATGATTATCTGCCCGAAGGACGCGATCATTATGTCTGGGAAACCACCGTTGCCGAGCAGCGTCGCGCGAACATCCATGCTCATGACGGGGTGAGCGAGGATGATTTCGTCGCCATGCGCGAGGCGCGCGACGCCACGCTGGCCATGCCGCGCCTGATCCTGCCATCGGTGCAGGTGAATATGCGCGCGGGCCATATGCCGCCGCCCGACGACAATGGCGTCACCTACCTCAAAATCCCGGTGAACCAGCTATGATCCCCGGCTTTCCAGACGCGCAGCCGATTGCGGGGCTAATTGGCGGGCTGATGATTGGTCTGGCCGCTGCGATCATGTTGCTAGGACTGGGGCGGATCGCCGGGGTCAGCGGGCTGACGGCGCGCGCTACCGGGCTGGCGGACAGTGGTCCGCCGCGCAGCGTGGCGGCGGCTTTCATCATCGGCTTGCCGCTTGGTGCTCTCTTGGTCGCCTGGCTGTGGGGCGGAGTGCCTGCGAGCTTCCCTGCGCCGGGCCTGCTGATTGTCGCGGGGCTGGTCGTCGGCTTCGGCACGCGGCTGGGGTCGGGTTGCACCAGCGGCCATGGCGTGTGCGGCCTGTCGCGCCTGTCACGCCGCTCGATCGTCGCGACGGCCCTGTTCATGGGTAGCGGTTTTGCGACCGTGGCGCTGATGCGTCTGGCAGGCGCAATCTGATGCGGATCATATTGGCGCTGTTGTCGGGCGTGCTGTTCGGCGCGGGACTGGCGATTTCCGGCATGGCGGATCCGATGCGGGTGCGCGCATTCCTCGATCTGTTCGGGGCATGGGACCCCACGCTCGCCTTCGTCATAGGCGGAGCGATGATACCGATGTCGCTGGCCTGGATGGTTCAGAGGCGGATCGAGCGCCCATTCGTCGACAAGGCTTTTACCCTCCCTAACACGCACGGGGTCGACGGCAAGCTGGCGCTGGGCGCAATCCTGTTCGGTATCGGCTGGGGCATTGGCGGGCTGTGCCCTGGTCCCGCCATTGCCAGCCTGTCGCTCGCCCCGGCGGCTGTAGCCCCGTTCGTGCTCGCCATGCTGGGCGGCATGGCGCTTCATCGCTTTACCATAAGATCATAACCGGCCTCGCGCCGGACCCAGGAGGTTCCCCATGGACATCAAGCAACTGACCCCGACGCTGAGTGTCACCGCGCAGCTTATGCCAGCCGACGTCGCGCAAGCCGGGGCGGCAGGTTTTCGTGCGATCCTCTGCAATCGGCCCGATGGCGAAGGCGCGGAGCAGCCGACGGCTGCCGAGATTGGCGCAGTGGCGCGTGCCGCAGGACTTGGCTTTGCCTATGTCCCGGCGGTGGCGGGGTCGCTAACCGATGCCGATGCTGCTGCCATGCGTGTGGCGCTCGACAGCCTGCCCGGTCCAGTACTCGCCTATTGCCGGTCGGGTGCGCGCGCGGAAAAACTGGCGGAGATGGCAGGGGCATTGAACAGCAAGGATGCCGCCCATTATGATATTCTGATCGTTGGCGGTGGCAGCGCCGGTATCGCCACCGCAGCCAGCATCCTCAAGCGGCGGCGTAATATCCGCCTCGCGATTATCGAACCCAGTGATGCGCATTATTACCAGCCCGGCTGGACCATGGTTGGCGCAGGCGTGTTCGACAGCAGCTTTACCCGGCGGGGCGAGGCCGGACTGATCCCGCGCGGCGCGGAATGGATCAAGGCGTCGGCAAGCGCCTTCCTGCCCGACGAGAAGATGGTGATGCTCGATGACGACCGACGGATCACCTATGGCGTGCTGATCGTCTGTCCCGGCATCGTCCTGGACTGGGACGCCATCCCCGGCCTGCCGGACGCTCTGGGGCATGATGGCGTGACGTCCAACTATCGCTATGATCTGGCTCCCTATACCAACCGGCTGGTCAAGCAGTTCAAGGGCGGGCGGGCGTTGTTCACCCAGCCGCCCATGCCGATCAAATGCGCGGGCGCGCCGCAAAAGGCGATGTATCTGTCCTGCTACCGCTGGGAAAAATCCGGCGTGCTGGCGCGGAGCGACGTGCAGTTCCATACGGCAGGAGCCGTGCTGTTCGGCGTCCCGGCCTATGTCCCGGCGCTGATGGACTATGTTGACCGTTATGGCATCCATCTCAATTTCGGTTCGAAGCTGGTCGAGATTGACGGCCCGGCCAAAACCGCGATCTTCGAGCAGGCCGATGGCGACGGAGTAAAGCGCGTGGCGGAGCGGTTCGACATGATCCATGTCGTGCCGCCGCAGGTTGCGCCAGACTTCATCCGCACCAGTCCGCTGGCCAGCGCGTCGGGCTTTGTCGAGGTGGACGAAGCCACGCTGCGCCACCTGCGCTATTCCGACATTTTCGCGCTGGGCGACGCCTGCTCAACCTCCAATGCCAAGACGATGGCGGCCGCGCGCAAACAGGCACCGGTGGTAGCGGTCAATGCGCTGGCCGCGCTCGATGGCCAGCCGCCGGTTGCGACCTATGACGGTTATGGCAGTTGCCCGCTGACGGTGGAGGCGGGCAAGATCGTGCTGGCCGAATTTGGCTATGGCGGCAAGCTGATGCCCAGCTTTCCCGACTGGCTGATCGACGGCACCCGGCCATCGCGCCTGTCCTGGCTGCTCAAAGATACGATCTTGCCGCCTGTTTACTGGCACGGGATGCTCAAGGGGCGCGAGTGGATGGTCAAGCCGCAGATGATCGGCACGCGGCCATGATGACCACCGCGCAATATCTGCTGGGTGGCATGTCCGGCGGGCTGGTCGGTTTCGTGCTGGGGCTGGTCGGCGGGGGCGGCTCGATCCTTGCCGTGCCGTTGATGGTCTATCTGGTCGGCGTACCCAACGCCCATGTCGCCATCGGCACCAGCGCGCTGGCCGTCGCGGCCAATGCGGCGGCAGGCCTGGCCAGCCATGCCCGCGCCCATCATGTCAAATGGCGGTGCGGCGGCATCTATGCGGCGGCGGGGATCGTCGGCGCGCTGGCCGGATCGACATTCGGCAAGATGGTCGACGGCGAAAAGTTACTGGCGCTATTTGCTTTGGTGATGCTGTTGGTCGGCGCGTTGATGCTCAAAGGCCGGGGCAACCCCGGCAATCCGGGGGCCGAATGCAACCGGGAAAAAGCGCCCAAGGTCGTCGCCTATGGGCTGGGATCGGGATTATTCTCCGGTTTTTTTGGCATTGGTGGCGGCTTCCTGATCGTGCCGGGCCTGGTCGCGTCGACGGGCATGCCGATGCTGATGGCGGTCGGCACGTCGCTCGTCGCGGTTACGGCATTCGGGCTGACTACGGCAGCTAATTACGCCTTTTCCGGCCTTGTCGACTGGCCGCTCGCTGCTGTGTTCGTTGCCGGTGGCGTCGCAGGCAGCATCGGCGGTACGCGGCTGGCCGAAACACTGGGCGGCAAGACCGGGCGGCTGACCACGGTTTTTGCCGGGCTGATCTTCATCGTCGCGCTCTACATGCTCTGGCAAAGCGCTGCCGCCTTCCTGCCCGGCATGACAATCTGACCCATCCCTTTCCCTCTGGCTGATTTCTCGCGAGCATGTGAGATATGCATGTGACGCTTAACAGAGGTGATGAAAGTGTCTGAGATAAATATCGGCGATGCCCGTTACGCGTTTAACAGTGCTGTCGACATTGTGGCTTACGCAAACGAGCAAGCTCGCCTATGGCAGTACCACCTTGAACATTCACCTTCTCCTGCTCGTCGCTTACAGGGTAATGCAAAGCGATATTTCGAGCAAATGGGGTTGGCTTGGAACTTACTCAACGAAGCAATCGACAAAAAATTTGGCGATAGTATTGAAACTACCGAAGTAAATGATTTGGATCAGCTATGCTCCGTCATTCCTTTGGTGGATTTTCATACATTTCAAAACGGAGGCCATCGAATCACAGAACAAGATGTGCATGTGCTTGAAAAAGCCGTCACGTCGTTCCGCCAACGTTATGTGTCTGCACCGCCCAAAGTAGCATTGCGCCTAGATGACGGGACTCAGCGCACACCCGCTGAAGTTGGCGAGCTTTACAATCGGGTGACCGCGCTCCGCCGCGAGATTGAAGACTTGAGTAATACTGCGCAGCAAAAAGTAGATGAAGCAATGGCTTCCGTAGATCGATGGAAATCGAATCTTGAAATTGATTTTTCTGAGATACAGAAGGCCTATCGCGAACAGATGGTGATCAACGAACCGGTCAAGCTTTGGAAAATCCGCATGTCTCTTCACGAGAAAAATCGGTGGAGATACTTGGGCGTCGCAATTTTTCTGGGTTTGGTAACAATCGCGGTCCCTGCATGGCTTGGCACATGCTTATTCGAATAGAATATGGCCTTGCCTAATGGCATTACCGTCGATGCAACAGTACAGGTCGTTTTTAAATCATCGGTGACGCTGCTCGTCCTGACCATCCTGCTCTGGGCCACTCGACTTTGCGTGCGCTTTTACATGATCAGCAGCATCTAGCGTTAGACGCTGCGGCAAGATCCGCAATGGTGGAAACGTATCTCGGCCTTCGCACCGAAAACGCTTTGGAAGCCACCGACAGAGCAATCGTGCTAGGCGCTCTGTTTCGCCCGGTCACTGACGGCCTTGTTAATGACGACGCCATGCCACTCACATCGACATCTGCGCTCGCGACGGCAGCACTCACTCGCAATCCAAAATCCGGATAAGACTGCTTGCCACCCATTCTTGCCCCACGCTCCACCCACTGGGACGCCCCGGTTTCAAGCCCAAAGGCACGTAAACAAGGGTATCCCCTAGCTAGAAGCCGGAAGCTATTTTCCCTTTGATTTCCGAAAATTGCCTACAGAAGGCGCTGGTGCGCTTACAGGACTCGAACCTGTGACCCCCGCATTACGAAGGCTACTGACGCCTTGCTGGAAAGGTGAGATTTTCTCCAGAATTTTGGATAGAAGCGAGGGCGATTTCGCCTTTCCCCACACCAGACCCAAATGCAGCGGAAGTCCGGTTTGGCCGGTTTCCTACTGAAAGCGCTTTGGTAGGAAGCAAAGTGGAAATTCGACCTGCGCTATACCCGGATAGAGCCTGCTCAAGACAGCGTAAAAATGTTGATTCCCCTCCAGCATGATCGCTCGCTCGAACTCGGCGACCGCCCCGTGGACGAGCGCATGTTTACCTCCGTTTCTGCGAAGTCGAGGATGCGCAGCGCCACCTGCTTGCCTCCAAGGCCGCCACGATACCCAGCAGGTCGGCGGTGGACCGGGCAAGGCGGTCAAGCCGGGTCACGATCAGCGTGTCACCCTCGCGCACGAAGTCCAGCGCCGCCACAAGCTGGTCGCGCTGCGCAACCGACGACGCCTGTTCGCTGAACAGTTTTTGGCAACCAGTTGCAGCAAGCGCCACCTCCTGCGCCTCCAGCCCCGCAACCTGGTCAACCGTCGACGTTCTCGCATAGCCGATCAACATATCCGCACCTCGATCCCTGAAAGATCGAGCCTAGCCGAGTGCCAGGTGTGGTCCAGCATGATCGGAACATCACATTGATATTATTGATATTTTCTCACGAAGCCCAAGAGGCGGCGATAAACCACCTCAATGATCCCCGCACCCTCCTTGCGAGACACTCCGCCCGCGCGCCGTTCATGTCTCACGGCAGCAGGACTATGTGATAGCCGTGAGAACACAGATCATTCTACGCAAAGATACTCATCATCATCAAGCTTCACGACAGAGATACGATACTCGGTATGACCGGCAAGGCCCCTTGTTTTTAAGCGGACAACAATATCCACCTCAGAGCTTTGCCGATCACCAATCACCCAAGCCTCATAGCTCTTCTCAGCATTTCGAAATCTTTGACTGAGATCAAGCCTTTCAACTCTGAGAAAGGCTTCCATCCAACCTTCAAGATGACGAAGCTCTCGAATGACATAGTTTGAAGGAAGCTTCCATTTTACATGGGACGATCCAACACTCTCCAAAAAAGAGAGGATCGTCTCATGGCTTGGTAACTCATTGTCCCCATAGAATATCAAGTCGCCGCCATCTTCCAACCTGAGCGTTCCGACTTTCTTGCCGAGAATATTCAGGGCCATCTTTCAAAAGTCCTTCTTGGGATCAATCAAATCCGCACCTACACGAAGAATATCAGCAACATTTGAAGCTGGATCAATGAAATCCAAAGCTCCTGCCGCCCCTCTTTCGAAACTCGAACTGTTCTCCGTCAGATTATCCGAAGAAGTTCCAATCTCATTGGCAACGTCACGCATCGCACCTGCAACCGAGACAAGCGTGTCGCCTTCGCGCACGAAGTCCAGCGCGGCGGCGAGCTGCTCGCGCTGCGCAACCGACAACGCCTGTTCGCTGAACAGCTTTTGGCAACCCGTTGCAAGGAGCGACGTCTCCTGCGCCTCCAGCCCCGCAACCTGCTCAACCGTCGACGTTCTGGCATAGCCGATCAACATATCCGCACCTCGATCCCTGAAAGATCGAGCCTAGCCGAGTGCCAGGTGTGGTCCAGCATGTTCGGAACATCACATTGATATTATTGATCTTTTCTCACGAGGCTCTGGAGGCGGCGATAATCCGTATCACTGATCCCCGCACCTTTCTTGCGAGACACATCGCCCGCGTGCCGTCCATGTCTCATGCAGGCAAGATCGTGTGGGTCAACACTTGCCTTACAATACAGTCAACACTGCTTCACCCTTGTTCGCCTCCCTCATCACGGCAATAGTCGCACCAAGATCACGGGCTTGCCGCCTCAGTTCCTGCTGCACAACCGGATGACTAAGTATCTGCAACTCCGCCGCATCAGTATATTCGGTCGCATTGATAAGCTGCGAGGCATATCTGTCAGCCGTTTCATAGGCCCGTCGAGCAGACCAAGCAGCGTTCTGCGCAGCTTGCTCATGCAAACTACGGGCGGTGTATATCAGCGCGGCACACGCATCCTCAATGACTGCCGCGCCAAAGCTGCCATCGTCATCTTCACTTGGCATGACATCCAGCAACTGCCCTTCCAACGAGACAACAACTCTTAAATCACCAACCTCTATCGCTTGCCATATAGCCTCACTGGCGTTCGCCAATATGCCCGCTGTGCTGGAGCGATCTGCAAACTCCATACCACTGCGCACCAATCGCTCAGCACAGACTACGGCAAAAGCCGCAACCTTCCTCTCATCGAGGGAGGCCAGCTTTTCGACTAAGTCCGCTTCGTCAAATCTCAGGTCCATTCACCAAAACTTCCACCAAGGTTTAGCCGCAGGCCAAGTCGCTGTTGTAGGAGATGTCAACTTACCTCCGCTACTCCTAATCTCGGCCGCACAAGAAGGGCAGATGGGCCGACTAGCAGCCAAACCTTGAGGGGTGGCACCAGATGTAGCAGCTTGCCGAAGGGCGGTGACTTCTGCATGAGCGCCTGGCGCTCTCGCTGCGGTTTCTCCGGGGGCCAGAGCTGCACGCTGCGCTGGTGTCAAATCTCGGCCTCCGCCCGCTACAACCCTGCCAGTATTGGTTTCAAGCACTGCCGTTGTGCGCCTGCTTTGCGCTACAGGGTCTAGCACCGAATGAACCTGATTGGCTCTTGCCGATGCTCCGGCAGTCGCCTGCACTTCGGCACGAGCCTCCGTAGCGCCTAGCCTCAGAGATGCTGTCCCTAAGCCGCTTGCAGGCCCCACACCCAATGTTGGTGGAAGCCCTCCCAATGCCCAACCGAACTCGCCCTGCGCCAGCCCTTCTGCCAGTTGACCAAGATCATGAGCAACCATTTGGCCCCAGGCAACAGCATCATCAACTATACCCAACTTGCCTGTCGGGTCGCTTCGGTTCACCGGATCGTTTGCGACATAAGCCTAGGCGAAAACGACTCCAAAAATGAATGCCAATGGATAAAGCCACGGATATGCGATCCTCATTTCACCAGCATAAAGACTGAAAATGATATCTCCTGCTAATGGCAATGCCATCAGCAAAAGGCCTCGAATTACCGCGCGTCTCGCACGTGTTTTGTTGATTTTCATCAATGACAAGCCTTTCCGTCTGCGGCTATGCATCCGCCTTCCTTTTTCGATAAGCTTGAGACAGCGCTCACGACAGGCTTAGCGAAAGCGGCACCAGCTGCGTCTCCAATCTTCGCGTTTACAGCGTGCCCAACGGAACCTACGCCCGCACTTACAACGGCGGCAGTACCCACGTTTTCCGTAATGGGCTTCCCTTGCACAACATTAGTAGCACTCTTTGACGCGGCTCCAAGACCCGCTTGCGCAGTAGGTACGGCGGCAATTCTGGCTGTCGCAACAATGGCTTTACTCGCCGACACGGTGGTGGCTGCCTTGCCAGCCACAGCCATAAGACCTTTCGTTGCAGGGCCGCCCAACTGCCCCGTCACCGCTGAGATGCCGATCTTGGCTGTCGAGGTGGCCAAAGGCCCGAAATCCCCTCGGAAAGCAGATGAAACCGAGTGTTGCAACTCGCCTGTTGATAGCTGCACGACCACTTCGACACCGGCACCGATGCAAGCTCCTAGGAAAACCCCACATTCGCCGCTGGGATCACTTCCATTCAGTGGATCGTTTGCGACATAGGCATAGAGGTTGAACTGGTCATCATAGCCGACCGGATCAGTTTGCAGGAATCTCCCTAGCCGTGGTGAATAGACTCGTGCCTTATAATGGTAGAGCTTGAGTTCTGGAAGGATGATCTGCCCGGTATAGGCGAACCGCCCCACATTCCCGGCAGCCGGATTGCCCCACTCGTCATAGCTGTTGACGAACAGGCTGTTGCTGCCCAGATCGCTGATGGCCACGATGCTGCCCTGCTGATCGGCGCGCAGCACGCGCCGGGCGGTTAGCCCCGCCCCCTCATACCACAGCAGCGGCTCATCGGTGTTGGGTCCATGGACATAGCGGTCGAGCATGGTTCCCGCGCTGTCATATTCCGCGATCAGTTCGTCGCCATCATAGAGGAACCATGTGGTTGCCCCTGCCGCTGTCGTGCTGCTCAGCCGTCCCATCGGGTCGTATGTCAGCGTCGCGCTGGTCGCGCCCGTCGCGCTGATGAGGCGATTTTCGACATCATAGGCGTAGGTTGTGCCATCGGCGAAGGTCAGGTTGCCGTTCAGATCATAGGTTGGGCTAGTCGAACCGGCCTTGGTATATTGGTTGAGGCCGTTGCTGGTGTAGCTGCGGTCCGTATTGAACTGCCCCCTCACCGCATAGGCATCATTACTGATCGTGCGAGCCATCACCTGCCCGGCTGCATTGTAGCTTGCAGCACAAGTGGGGTTCATCTGACCCATGCAGTAGGTCACATCACGATCGGTTCCAGCAAGATTGTGCGTGAGCGACGCCAGACGCGACACAGGATCATAGCCATAAGTCGTCGTGCCCCCGCTCATCAGGCTCGCTCGTCGGCCTTGAATATCGTAGGTGATAGTCGCAACGGTGGAGCCGGATCGCTTGATGAGGGACATGCGATCCAGACCGTCATAGTCGAAGGTGAATGCATTGCCGTCAGGCCAGGTCAATTGGGTGCGGTTGCCATTCGCGTCATATTGATGGGCAAGAGTCCGCGCCGTTCCGCTGACATTGTTGCTGCTGCTCAGCAGGCGGCCCGCTGCGTCGAACAGATTGGTGATCCCGTATCCGCCTGCTTGGAATTTTGCCGTCAGTTGGCGGCCGAGCAAATCATAAGTATAGTTCACCGTGTATGCCGCACCGGTACCCACGGCGGGTACCGCTTTCGACGACATCCGGTTGTGCGCATCGAATGCGTAGGCAATTACATGCCCTGATCGCTTAGTGAGTCCCGTACGATTACCGTTAGCGTCATATTCATAAAGTTCTCGGTCGCCGGTGTTTGCCCGTCCTGCGGTCGCGATAGCGGTGGCCTGAGTTGTAGGGTTATAGGCTGTGGGAAGTGCGGCGGGAACATTGCAGGGTGCTGCGCCTGTCGCGATAGCGCAAGGGAAACGCCATTCCGATTGTCGATCGAAACCATCCCAAATCAGGGTGGCTCTGTTTCCGTTCGCGTCGATTACATCCGCCTTCTTCCCATTTGGCGTGAACGCATAAGTGACATAAGCTTGTTCCAACGGTGTGCCTGCCCCGCGCCGGATTTGGACGATCTGGCCCGCTGAGTCATAGACATTGCGGGTAATGCGATCGGCGCCAAAGGTGGGATGGCTGCTTCCGACGCAGGCGTCGCTGCCAGGAGCCGGAAGCGACGCGAGGTTCATGCGGACTGCCGTGCAGACAAGACGGCCAGCAGCATCGTAGCTATATTGCGTCGCGGACTGGACGGCGGCCCCGCCCTCAATTGTGGTCAGCCTTTCGTCGAGCTTGTTGCCTGCCGCGTCGTAGGCAATCGTCATTGCTTCAAAAGCGTGGAAATCCGTCCCCCAGTCCTTCGGGGCGACGGCTTCATTTTTCCAAGCGGATAGGTAGCCTCGCTCGATCTTCGTTAGGTTGCCATCAACGTCATACGTATAGCGTTCGGCGTCATATTGGAGTGGCGAAACACCATCTGCATCAGGTTGTATCCGCCCCGTCAGTCGGCGTAGCGCATCCCACCGGGAATAGCTCGTCCATGGCGACTGGGCTTGGGCTGTATGGGTGTAGCTCATGATAGTGAGGATCAGCCCCGCCATGAGCATCAGCCACTTGCGCGTGGAACCGCATCCGGTCGAGGGTTTCATGCTCAAGATCATGGACAGCTCCCCAAGCCAGCGTTGGGCGTGGTCAATGAGATAGGGTTTCCGATAGCATCCAGCGTTACACACGTACGTAAGGCTAGACCGCCACTATCCACGGTCGATCCGGTCAAGCCGAAATGGTTAGCGGCGTCTCCATAGCTGAAGGTGGTGGTGGTCGATACCGATGAGGATATACGTTCTTGCCGTTGCGTCGGCAGCGTGAATGTTCCTCCGCCTGAGCTATCTCCAGGGAAGCTGGAATAGACATATGTCGTCTTAGGCCGCGCGCCGACAGCGTCCGCCGGGAGCGTGACGCTCAACAGATTCCCGGATGCGGCATCCCAATCATAGTCAGTAACGCGGGCACGAGCGTCGGTGGAAGTCAGCGGACGATTGCAGCGCTTGAGGTTAACGCAAGTCTGGAGTGTCGCACCCTCGACGTAGCTCGTCACCGTACTGGTCGGCGTGAGCGCAGATCCTGGCTTGGGAGTGATCGTTTCGCTCAGCCGGTTCCCGCGCACATCATACGTGTAGGTCGTGAAATTCAGCTCAGGTTGCGTGATCCGCGTTACCTGATTCCGGAAATTGTAAATCCGGGAGGTTCGATTGCCGAGTGAATCAATAGCTGCGATCGTCCGGCCAAAGCCATCGAAATACTCGACAGAGCCATTGCCCAAAGGATCGTCAATCTCAGCACGGTTTGGTGAGCTGCGATACAGAAAGCTGTTGCCACGCGCATCTTTGACCGAGCGGATATTTCCTCTCAAACCATAGAAAAACTCAATCGCAGCATTGGTAGATGATGATGGCTGATAAACCGTCCCTATGGTTGGAAAATTCATATAGGGATTTGTCGCGGTTGCTGATCCATACGCCCAATTGCTTCCAAGGACGTCGACTGTCGAAGTCGTCGTCGAAGGGTGCGTCGTAAAGATAGTAGCAACACGCCCTTTGTCGTCGCATCGAATTGGGGGATCGCCTTCGCTGTTAGGAACGGCAATCCACTGATTTGATGCTGTTTTCAAAAACCGCACCTCGTCTCCCGCCGAATTCTGATACTTAGTCTCGCCCGGCCTTGGCCCGACCCAGACAATCAACGAATTAGGTCCATTGGGGCAGGTGGGATGGTCGCCCCAATCTCCAAGATCAACGCCGTGTGTCGATATGAATCTGCCCAAGCTATTTTCTGCTTCTTGAAAATAAACAAGGTTATTATCAAAACGATACAAGTATCTTGTGTCTATGCGAAATCCATCCGGCATGACCCAATTCGAAAGATACAAAGTCTTTCGGGCATCAGACGACACACTGGCAGCTTCTGCTGGGTCCACTGACGACATGCCAACAAAATCGTAATTTCTTATCGAACCATCGGAGGACGAGTAGCTATAGCTTACATCCCGATATGTCAGGCGGTTGACGATACTGTCTGCGGGCTGCCCGGATTGCATTAGCGTGCTCCCAGAAGGTTCAGCCGAGATGAAGGTGCCATCTCCTTGCCGAAAGAAATTTTCGTCGCCATCAAATGCCCTGTTCACGGTCACGACGTTATCTATCGTTTGATCTGCCAGCCATTTCTCTGCATTCGCTAGTGCTATTAGGCGAGACGGCGTCGGCGCACTCAACATAAGATCGTTCGAGGCCCAAATCGCTACAATAGCGGCAGCGGCCCCTTGCGCACCCTTGTCGCCTATGATCGCGGCGCCATCGTTCCCGCTTGATATTGTCTGCATCCAATTGTGCTGCCAGCCCACGCCCAGCCCAACATCATTAGTATCTCCCGACGTGTAGCGTCGCCGAAACTCCAAGCGATAAGGAAACTCGCCCGTGCCGTCCGAAAGATCAGCCTGCGACGCATAGGCAAGTGTCCCGTTCTGCCCGTTGACCGAGACTTGCGAAAACAGCGGCTGTCGACTCTCTTTCTCCGGCCTGTCAGGTGTTTTCAGCAGCGTTCCTGCGCTATCAATGAGGCTCACACCCACGCCTCCTTTTAACGGGCGCCCTCTTTTTGGATCGAAGATTAGATAGGCGCCGCCATCAATCCCGGCGGCTCCGGGCTTAAACGCGTGAAAGACTGCTCGGGTCAGTTCTGTGCTTCCACCATAGACTTCTACAAGCCGCGTAGAGCGCGTTGCGCCGGAGCCAAGGTTGACAAAAAACGGCTGTTGACGCAGATCGCCGCGCTGCGGAAGCGTGAGATGATAACCTTCGGCTATATAACCATCAAGGACGGATAACGCAGCGGCCGGATATGCGCTCAACGATGAGCGAATAGATGACCAATTCGCCGGATTTGCGAGATAATAATAATAGTTTCCTGGAGATGAAGACAGGGTGTTCTGCCCTGTAAACAGCGTCAATGGAGTCATATCTCTAACTGTATCATTTTCTTCTCGGAGGGCTCCATTCTCTGCAAAATCCAGACCCGCGATCGCCACATGCGAGGCCGCGCCACGTCGGGATCCATCGACTAAATCGAGCGGGTTAACGCTGATTGCACCTTCGAAATCCGTAGTGAGCATTTGTTGCTCACTCCCTTGCTCGAACACCGCTCCTCCAGAAGCCACCGATCTTGTAATCAAGCCGATGCGATCGATGTGGTGAAGACCGATTAAATCGTGGATCTGATATTTGACGCCGAGAAGGGACTGAGCAAGCTTGACATAGCGAGCGTACTGCGAGGTAATCTTGGCATAGGACGAAGAGTTCTGGATCGGGCTGCCCGGCACGCCATAGGGCCGTTCCAACAGCGCGACCGCAGCCTTACTCAACTGCCTGGAAATTTCGCTCCCAGTGTCGCTCCAGTCATTTGTGAGGTAGAATGCTGAGCCATTACATCGATTAGGCACAATCTTCTTTGATAATGTCCGATCCATATAGGAACCGCTGATCGCTGCATAAGCATGATTTATTTCAATGGTCGCAGTGACCTGCTGGGCAGGTGTACCCGACACAAAAAAATCACAATGCTCCGCAATGCCATAGATTCTGTCAACCACTGCCCCCCGTGCAGTGCCAGACGCCCCGTTTGTAAAGCCAAAAGCTAGGAAACGACCATAAATCTGATCCGCGTAATAGGTGCCATAAGCTGATCCGTTCAAAGAAACCGTAATAGCCGTTCTTAGAGAATTTGGGATGTCGCCAGTCCACGTGCGATCCGTAGAGGTCACATAAGCAAGCGATGTGCTTCTCGGCGGCAGGCCGGACGGGGTGATGAGCCTTTCACCAACAACCGCTTCGATGCGCTGCCCAGGATGATTGGTTCGAAGGTATTGCTCAAGCGTCGTTCGGAACTGTGTAAGCTTCGTGCGGAAAGACGATTGATTGAACGCAAGAATGGATGTTGCAGTAGATGTCGCGCCAGCATCTCCAGCGGCTCGCAAATCCGGTCCGCTAAAACTCATCGCGGAAGCGACGTCGATCGGGCTTGTCGAGGTGTATGATTTGAAAGCGGGATCGAACAAATAATGTGTGCCGCCAATAACTGCATCGACCCATACATGAAGCATCTGCACGGATGTAATGGTTGCGCCGGAGCTCACAACTGAAGCTGGTATACCGCCATCGGCCAGGATAGCACGAGCCGCATCCGCGTTGGAAATACCGAACCAACTCGCAAATTGTGCTCCAGTCAGCGTGATCACGCCCATCCTATAGGTCGGATTATAGCCTTTGGCGGATACCGCGTCCGCTTCGCGCAGCATTTCTACCATTGCGTGCGCAATGTCGAATGCAGTGCCGCTATTGTCGAGGATCACGCCTTTCGCGCCCTTTTGAAGGGCGAAGATCGGAATCACATCGACGTTATCCCGAAGCGAAATGTAAATCTGATCGATGTCGTAGTTTAGCGCACGAGCACGCTCCTGGATCGTGGTGTCGCGGATTACTGGCGGTGTCGGGCTGCTTGGAGAGCCGTAGTAAGTCAGTGCAGCAGATGGGGAAACGAGTGGCGCGGTGCCCACTTTCAAGGCTGGCACGTCAGCCTTCGCTACATCGCCAATCGCTCCTGCCGCAAGTGCGGACGCGCAGAGAAACAAAATTTTTGCGCAGCGCTTCGACATCGACAATCTCCAAATAAATCAAGTCAACAGAGTGCGTTCGGAGCGATTGGTTTAACCGGTTGATCTGAGCCATCATCTTCCTAGAATGACTTTCCCGAGAGAGGAAAAACTGTAGATCCTGCCAATTAAACGAGTAAGAGGGGAGATATAAATTAATCCCTTTGGATCGGGATAACCGTCATTCCGTTTATCGGCACGATCACGACTTTGTCCTTTGACCCCACCACCTTGTAGGTCACACGATTGTCGGCAGCGTCATAGGTCGTACTCATCTGCACGCCATTGTTGACGGCACCAGTTGTGCTGGACTGCACCAGTCGCCCCAGCGCGTCATAGCTGTAGGTCGTGGTGCTGGCGGCATAGACCGGCAAGGAGTGCATCAGGGCACAGCCCGCACCCATGCGGAAGAGAAGTCTGCGCATGCCGGTCAGTCCTGAATGGTGAAATAGTTGATCGTCTCGATGGTCGAGAAAGGCGCTACACAGGCTCCGGTGCCGATGATGACAATCCGCTTCCCTGTGGCGTAAGCTGTCAGCAAAGCAGCAAGCCTTGCCTGCCCACTCGCCGTTGTTCCATCGAGTGTCCACCTTGCGTCTGTGGCGCAAGCAGGGCGTGTCGTTCGAGTGCCATCCTGCGTGAAGTTGGCAACACCTGCCGCTTCCATGGTGATGTTTGTGATACAGCCAACGCTGGAGTTGGAAGCCTGAGCCAGCCCCGGCGTTAGGGCCAGAGCGCAAACAACAGCAACGCGGATGGCAGATTTAAGCATCTCATTCCCCTGAACTGAATAAATCCCGAGGACGAATGGCATCAAGCCCACACAAATGATTGGGTGTAATAATTTGTATTGACTATCGTTTATCCCCTTAACGGTGAGACAGTGACGAGAAAAATCCTACATTGCAAGACAAATTACCTGTTAATTATTTGAAAAATTGCATGCTGCCCTGCTCCCCACCCGTGCATCAGCCGCGAGGCCAGCGCATGAGCGGGGATCGGAGCGTCAGCAAAGGGACGGACTGCCCCTCATCTTCTTCGCCCCAGCCTCGACAGCGACCAGCAGGGTATCATTAGCCAGATGGCTATACCGCATCGTGCTTTTGTGATCCGCGTGACCCAGCACCCGCCCCACGGCGAACAGGTCGATGCCCGCGTTAATCATGAATGAAGCGGCGCTGTGTCTGAGGTCATGGATTCTCAGGTCCGGCAGCACCGCTTCTTTCCGCGCCGTCTGCCAGCTATGCTTCACCGTGACATATGGCAGCTTGGTTTCCGGGTTCGGCAAAACATAGGGGCAGTGGTCGAACCGGGGGACGGCCTTGAGAACGTCGATCGCCGGTTGAGATAAAGGCACATGCCGCGCCTTGCCGGTTTTCGACATAGGGATCAGCCATACCCGCCGGACGATATCGACATGCTCCCATTGGGCGTGCAGCAGTTCCGATACGCGCGCGCCCGTCAACAACAGCAGCGGGATGATATGCCGAAGCTGTTTGTTCGCGGACGCCTCGCAGGCGGTCATCAGTCACTTCACTTCCGCCGCGCTGAGGAACCGATTGCGAGCGTTTGCGATGGGCTTGCGTGGCACACCCCTTGTCGGGTTTTTGTCGCTCCCCGCCATGCCCCACTGTTTAGCCAGTTCGAACGATCGCCCCAGGATGACCCTGATCTTTTCGACCGTTGCGGGTGCCAGCCCCTCCCCTGCCTTCTCCGCAAGCCACTGGGCTACACCCTGCTGCGTAATGTCGGTCAGCCGGACCTTTCCCCATTTCGGCACGATGTGGCGGTTCACATACATGGCGGTGGTGTCGTAGGATCGCTGGTATGTCTTGGCATGGGCCAGATGCTGTTCGGCCAAAGTTGAATACAACGGTATGGCCTTCTTCTGTTCCTTCGATGCAGCCGGGTCGCCGCCCAAAGTCACCTGCGAACGGAGCCGCTGCGCTTCCTTGCGGGCCTTGTCGAAGGTGATGTCGCCATAAGCGGCGATGCGATGCTGCTTCTGCGCGCCGTGCGCATCCTGATAGCGCAAATAATAGCTGCGGCCGCCGCTGGACCGGACCTCCAGAACAAAGCCGGTAATGGACGTGTCATAATAATCGGTCTTTTTCTTCCCCGGCTCGCATTGGGCGGTCAGGCAGAAGGTTCCGTCGAGTTTCACTTTGGGCATTGGGATTCCTTTCGATGGATTGAGGCCGCTGGGGCGCGGCCGGGCCAGTTGAGGGGTGGTCGAGCCGGACGGCTGTGGCGCGCCTGCTGCGTTCGGAGAATTGGCGTCCTGCAGGCAGCGGTGGGCGAGCGCCGGGCGGGGAGAGCCACGGGACCAGCCGGACCGGCAGAGTTCAGTTTCACGGCCGCACGCGCCGAACGAGACTGTGAGGATCTGAGAAACTAAACGCTGCCGGTCCGCGCCCGTCAGTCGGCTGGAGGAAGGCTGTAGACCTTCGCCCCGCGCGCCTGGACGGTATAGGACCAGTGGCCCTGACCATCGCCGCTATCGCCAAACTGCTCGATGATCCGCAGCGCCGCCCGCTTCGAGACATTGGCGCGGGCCGCCACCGCAGACACCAGTGGCATTTTCATTTGAGGGCCATCCTGCAGGCAGGCAATGACCGCATCGAATATGCCCTGGTCGTTCACATGCTCGACGCGAACACCAAGCCCTTCCAGATCGGCCGGATCGACCAGCCGCACCGATGTCAGAAGATCATCATAGCTTTCCGCATCGGCGGCAAAGGCATAGGCCTCCTCCACGCCACCGCCGCGTTTCTTAAGGCTCTCGAATTTTACGATCTTCTCGCCCGTGGACGCAGAATCATAGGGGCTGTTGAGCATGAAGACCGCATCGCAGTCTTCGGTCAGGTCGGTCGTACCGCCGTACACCAACTTGCCTGTGGCGCTCGGATTCTTGCGCGTATGCGCCAGACCGATGAAGGTGCCGCCCTTCTGTGTGAAACGGCGCACGGAGCTTGCAAAGCGCGACGTCTCTTTCTTGTCCATGAGGTCGGCACATTTTTTGATCGTGTCGAGCATCACCACAACCCCTCGACAGCTATCGCTCTCCGCCATGGCTTCCAACTGGTCTGTGAATAGCGATGGTTCAAATCCGCCTTCGCCCGGCACCAGCGTATGCGCGCCAGCATCATCCAGCAGCCGAAGCTTTTGGGCGATACCGGCTTCATTGTCGTCGGCATTGATGAAATAGCAGTTGCCCGCCAGCACGGTGCCGCCCTCGATAGCCTGCATCAGAAGGGCCAGCATGAACAGCGTCTTGCCCGAGTTGGGAGGGGCGTACCAGACGGTCCCCTGTCCCATCATGGCGACATTGCCAAGCAGCGGCCTGATGTTGATGGCACGCTCCTCGAACAGCGCGGCCTGTCCCCGAACGCTCATGCCCGCGAGCGGCGTCTTTACCAACTCCATGCCCTCCAGCGGTTGAGGTTCCACAGCAGGCGCAGGCAACATCAGCAGTTCAAGGTCATCGATGCTACTGGCCTGGACTCTGTCAGGCTTGATGGCCGGAGCAAGGATGATGTCACCAGCCATGACCGCCTCGACACCGTCCGGCACAAGGCTATTCCATCCATCGCCGCTGCGGCAGCGATAGAAGGACGGACCATTTTCCGGCCACAGCATCGGCATAGCTTCCAGAGATTGAAGGAAGGTCCGCAACGCGTCTTGATGTTCCGCGCTGCGAGCGCGAAAACCAACTACGCCATCCGGCACGACGATACCGTGACGCTGGAAACTATTGCGGGAAAAATGAACCTCCGCCGCCTCTGGCGAATAGGCGACGAGCCATTCCGCCGCGTCAACCGCTGGCGCTTCGCCCACCAGCTTCAGTGGGATGGCCGAAAATCCCAGCCCCATCCAAAAACGAATATTATCCATAGCATAACGCCTCACCTTGGCCTTCGAGAGGCCGTCCACATCGGTAAATAAGTTCAGGTGGAAGGGTTGGCGGACTGATGCCCGCCGACCCCAAGGCGCATCATTGCTGGAAGAGTTCACCATAATCATCTCGCCGCCACAGAGGAAAATCACATGCTCCTCGGCAGTTGGCGTTAATCAGGAGCGATACGATCGCAGTGTTCCCGAAGCCAATTTCAGTCATATGTTGGCGGACACCATATTCAGTCAGAGATAGAACTCCGATCAAAACATATATGTAGGCCGCAATGGTGTAGACATCGGCATTGATGAAATTCTCGACATGCGGGTAATTCAACTCCCCGTCGTCGTCCCTCGTCATGTTGTTGGCATGGAACATGACTTTATCGTAATTGAGAATCATAACATATCCTTTGATAGATATGCCGACTGCAAAGATAGGCGCACATCCCAAAGGACGCGCACCACATAGCGATGGAGATTTAGCCGTCAGGGGACGGATCACTGGATCACACACGCACTTCTTCCGTCAGCAAATTACTGATTAAGGACCGAGATTCCGCGAAGCGGTTGGAAGAAGTCGTTAGACCCAGATAGAAGTGACAGCCCCGATCGAAACTGTCACGGATCGGCATAACATAGGTGATCGATGATTGGTTCCAAGGGGCGACGAGATTTTCTGGTGTCCCGCGCCGCGCAGATCCTAGTTTTGCAGTCTCGCGCCGCCGCGCCCGGCGCGCAGACCTAAAAGCTGACCTTGCCCCGACCTGCCGCGCGGCACATTGTCAGAAGGTCGGCCAGCCCGTCGCCGTCCGCGTCCTCAAGAAACAGTACAAAGGCGAAGCCGCTATTCCCCACGCAATAGATGAGTTCAAACCAGCCGCCATGGTCGTGCAGCCAGTCCCACCATGTCTGGAAGCCGGGATCACCCCAGCGCCTTCCCTCCCGCTCCAGTGGCGAGAACAGGACTTCGGCCTTCAACATGGCTTCTGTGTCGCCCGGACACAGCACGACGATGTGCGTGAGATCGTCAAGGCCGTCAGCTGTCCGTCGTCAGAACATTTGGCACAACTCGCGGCGTAAATTAGCGGAGTGCGGGCCTCGTCAGGGGATGGATGTTAAGCGGCGAGCTTGCGGTGTTGCAAGCGCCGATATTCGATGGTCTGTCGTTTGATCCTTTCACGCTGTTTGATGATGGCTGGTGCCCTGCCGAAGTAGGCGTCGGCGGGCGTCACGTTGTTCAGGCTCTCGTGGTAACGTTGATTGTTGTAGTGCTCGACGAAGGCTTCGATCTGGGCCTCGAGGTCGCCGGGCAGGAAGTAGTTCTCCAGCAGGATGCGGTTCTTCAGAGTCTGGTGCCAGCGCTCGATCTTGCCCTGGGTTTGGGGATGGCACGGTGCACCGCGCACATGACTCATCTGCTGAGCTTCGATGTATTCAGCCAGTTCGCCAGCGATGTAGCTGGGACCGTTATCGCTGAGCAGCCTGGGTTTGTGCAGCACGGTGGCGCTGTCGCAGCCCGAGGCAGCCAGCGCCATGTCCAGCGTGTCGGTGACGTCCTCGGCCCGCATGTTGGTGCACAGTTTCCAGGCGATGATGTAGCGCGAGAAGTCGTCGAGCATGGTCGACAGATACATCCAGCCCCACCCGATGATCTTGAAGTAGGTGAAGTCGGTCTGCCACATCTCGTTCGGTCGGGTGGTCTTGGTGTGGAACTGATCGGCGGCCTTGATCACGACATAGGCCGGGCTGGTGATCAGATCATGGGCCTTCAACAGGCGGTAAACCGTGGCTTCCGACACGAAGTAGCGCTTCTCGTCGGTGAACCGCACCGCCAGCTCGCGCGGTGACAGTTCGCTGTAGTCCAGGGCCATCTCGACGATCTGGTCCTGGATATCATCGCCGATGCGGTTCCACACCCTGGTCGGCGCCGACGGCCGATCCTCCAAGGCCTCCGGGCCGCCTTCGAGGAACCGGTCATACCAGCGGTAGAAGGTCCGACGGGCGATGCCGAGCTGGTCCAGCGTGCGTTTGGCGGGCAGGTGCGACTGCTCGACGATCCGGATGATCTCGAGCTTCTCCGAGGCGGGATACCTCATTCGTCGTCGCCCCCATCCGCGATCATGCTTTTTTTCAGCAGGCGGTTCTCCAGGGTCAGGTCGGCAACGCATTCCTTCAGGGCGCGGGCTTCGCGGCGCAGATCCTGCACCTCGCCAGTGGTCGCGGCACGGGCGGTGTCGCCGGCCAGGCGGCGCTTGCCGGCTTCCATGAACTCCTTCGACCAGGTGTAATACAGGCTCTGGGCAATGCCTTCCTTGCGGCACAGCTCGGCGATGCTGTCCTCGCCGCGCAGGCCATCCAGCACGATGCGGATCTTGTCTTCGGCCGAGAAGTGCCGGCGGGTTGCACGCCGGATGTCCTTCACCACCCGCTCCGCAGGGGCCTTGGTCGGCGATTTTGCATTGGAGGATTTGGGCTTCATCTTCGTTCCTTCATCACTACGACGAAGCCCAAATCCTCCTTAAATCACAACCTCAAATCTGTGCCATTGGTGCTGACGGGGAACAGTTCATGCGGTTGAGGTCATCGATTTCCGCCTGATCGAAGGTGAGCAGCCCGCCGTTGAGCGTGGTGGCGTTCTCCGGTTGGAAGGCAATCTCTCCCACCTCCAGCGGCGGCAGCTTTACCCGCACCAGCTTAGCCTGTTCGTCGTAACTGACGTTCGCCATCGTCAGCCTGGACAGATCGACATGGTAGCTGATCACGGCCGGGACGTAGAGTTCCTGTCGACCCTGCAGAATGACCCAGCGCGTCCGCTCAGCCCAGACCCGCGCCCCGCCTTTGTAGGTGAACACCATCAGTTTGTTCTCCTGCCGCAGGCTTTCGACCGTGGTGGAAAGAACCTTGCTGGTGTCGGTGCGGAAGATGCCGTCATAATGGACTTCCTCGTCCAACATCTCGCACGGTGCCGTCCAGTAGCCCACTCCGAAGGTGACGGCGCAGGCCAGCAGCAGGCCGGGGATCGGAACTTGCGTCCCCGTCACTGGAGGGCGAAGGTCATCGCGGGATCGGTGTTGGCCGTCACTTTCCACGTTGCCTTATCGAAACCGGCTTTCGCGATTTTCCAGACCGATACGGCTTTGGTCGCTACGCCCGGATTAAGATCGACGGAGAAGCTTGCCGCATCTGTTGAATCCATTGCCATGGCTCCCACCATGTCATCAACGGCATAGCTCTGCCCGCTTGCGTCAGCCAAGGACAGGGCTGGCCTTTCCGCGATCCCCAATGCTTTGTCCGCCGTGTTCTTGAGCCGATATTTGACGACCACAAAAGTTTCGGTCGGTTCAGCCTTGGGACCAATACCAGCAGGTCCGATCTGACCCATGGTCTTTATGGTGTCGATCGTGATTTCGACGCCAGCCGCTTTGCCGGTTTCGCCCAAGGCAATGGGCTTGGCTTCCGGCTGGACCGTCGCTTCACCGCCAGTCGTTTGAGATATTGGCGCTTCGCCGCAAGCGGACAGCAGCAAAAGGGTCGCGAAGATGGATGGTTTGTACATTGTCATTCTCCTGTTCATTTCCAGACCGCTTCGACAAAGGCGCGGCAGGCTGTTCTGGCGTTGATGATGTTGCGGCCGACCGACACGCGCAGGGTCTGCTCGTTGATGGGCTGGATTTCGCGGCCCCGGCCCTTGGCCTCTTCATAGGCGCGCGTCGTGGCGATGGATCGGCAGGCCACCAACAGGGCGTCGGCTTCCGGCACGAACTGGTAACGGGAATAGCGAAGATCGACTGTGAAACCATTGGCGGTTTCCTTGACCGTGAACTTGGCGTTCTTATCGCCGCCAGCCGTCAAGGGCCGGGACACGTCGGCAGGTCTGGTGCAGGCGGCAAGGAGCGCCAGGCATAGTAAGGGTATGATCTTGTTCATGAGATATTCCATTTGCATGAGGTGATGAACCGCAACCCGGTTGGGCACGGCTGAACAGCCAGCATCGCTATTGCGGAATGTGAATCACTGCTCGCCCCCTCACGCCTGGAGAGCGACCTTCGGCTTCAACCTCGCGTCGCCCTATGTACCTCTCGGAGCGACGGCCGAAGCCGGATGTTAGGAACCTGACCGTAGGCACAGGCGCATGCGCCTTTACCGGCGAACCGGCTGGACATGCGCGCATGCCACCCGGCCTCCAAAATCTGGCGACCGAGTTCCTACGGTTCAGGGGTTCCTACGCCCCACCTTCCGGCTTTCACGGAAGGCAGAGCGTTTTTGGCTGGGTTAGGACGACTTCGCAATAGGCGTTTGCTGCGGCCTATTCATTATAAGGTGCCCCTCCACCCGTGCGCATTGGGGCAAATAGCTGCACGCCCGATCGATGAATCGGTTAATCATGCTTCACAACGATAGTAAAATGGTTCGCCCGTAGAACGTAGAGATCGAATTGGGAGGGCATATGCGTTTCAAAGTCATAGTTTCCGCAACGGTCGCTACTCTTGCGATGATTGGAACCTCTGCAACCGCTCAGACTTGGCGCGACTGCACTCCCGGTTCGATTGCTCCGGGTGGTTGTGACAGCATTGCGCCCGGCGGTGGTCGATCGATTGCTCCCGGTGGCGGCATGTCCATTGCTCCGGGTGGCGGCCTTTCGATTGCGCCGGGTGGCGGGCAATCTATTGCACCGGGTGGCGGACGTTCCATCGCGCCAGGTGGAGGATTGGCCGCTGATCGCAATTGGAGCCGTGGATTGGATACGCGAACGATGCGTCCAGCGCCGGACGGTCGGAAGCCGGACTGGTAACTGAATTACGCTATGACGGTAGATTCGTTTGCCGATGCTCAGGCATGGTATGATCGTGCGCAGAGCCATATCGCCGACTATCGCTCTATGGCGTATAGCGAAGATGACCGCATTTGGACCATACATTCTCGGAACCTCCCGGACGGGAAAGTATCGTACAAACTTAGGTTCAATCGCGATCTTCTCGTCCGCCTCAAGCCGGTAGCTTGCGAAGCAGCAAGCGCCCTTTTTCAAGCTCTCGACAATATCGTTTCCGTTGCAGCACGAGACGTAGGCATTGCCCGCGAAGATAGTAGGGCGATCTCTTGGCCTTGGGGATTAGCGGACGTGCCAGACCCGAATGCGCCTCGCCCCGTTACCCTTAGCATAGACAAGAAAATGAGGGAGCTAGACAAAATTGGCGTTCCCGCGCCTTGGCTTGACGTGATCCGAGAGACATTTGCCCAACATGTTGGGGGCTTGGTCCATATCGATGTCGTCAAAGAAGTTTCCTTGAGCGGAAAGCATTGGGAACTGATACGCACCACAGGGGGTACCAATGCTCTCGCTTGGACCCTTCCAGGGGCTACTCAGCAAACCCATGCTGAAATTCCTCCCGACCATTTTGACACTGAGGATGAGTACGCGTTTTACGAAGGTGCACCGATCAACGTTCCTCTTCTCATTATGACAAAAACACGCTTGTCAGCTCCTGGCCGATTATTCGAGCCAGAGCCGACGTCAGCCTTCGGATATGCCTCACGGTTCGTTGAGACGGCTCTCGAAAAAGCTCGCGCGTTATGGTTGGAAACTCGAACCGCACATGAAGCGAGTGCTGAAGCTTCGGCATGAACTAAGAGGGGAATTGGATATGATCGCATCCCACACCCGACCCACGCCCACCCCACCGGGACACCCCGGTTTCAACCCCAAAGGCGCACAGACAAGGCAATCCCCGGCTCTAAGCCGAAAGGCATTTTCCCTTTGATTTCTGGAAGTTCCCTTGTGAAGGGCTGGTGCCGCTTACGTGACTCGAACACGTGACCCCCGCATTACGAATGCGATGCTCTACCAACTGAGCTAAAGCGGCGTTGGGGCGGGCAGATAACAGCGGTTGGCGTGAAGGACAAGCCGGCTTTTGATCCGGCCACGCTTTTTCGCGCCTGACATGCTATCGCGCCGCCGCTCTGCCTTTGTCGCGCATTTTTACGCCAAATTTACCATCCGGTGCCACTGTCGAATCCTGTGAAGCCGCTTTCTGGCATGAGATAGGACGACCGGATGGACACTCTGCGGGGGCATGACGCCGCCAACGACCAGGACGATTTCGACTATGCCGACGCCATGGAGGTCGAAAATCCGCCATCGCTCGTCTCCGACGAACGGCGGATGCAGGTGCGTGCCTATAATTATTGGGCGTCGTTGCTGGGCGACCGGGTGCTGCCCTCGATCGAGGATCTGTCGCCCGACCAGTTGGAGGATTTCGGCCCCCATGCGGTGCTGCTTGACTTCAGCGTCGGCCTGAACAATCCCGCGATCGTCTATCTCGGCTCGGCGCTACGGCAGGAATGCCAGATTGAAGGGACGATCGACTATATCAACGATGTCCCGGCCCGATCGCTGCTGTCGCGC
Source organism: Sphingobium cyanobacteriorum (assembly GCF_030580935.1). Classification (GTDB taxonomy): domain Bacteria; phylum Pseudomonadota; class Alphaproteobacteria; order Sphingomonadales; family Sphingomonadaceae; genus Sphingobium; species Sphingobium cyanobacteriorum. The sequence goes on from NZ_JAUQOM010000001.1 coordinate 280,993, forward strand.
CTGACCGACCATTATCTTCAGATCATCGCCAATGCCGCGCCGATCGGATTCGAGGCCGAATTCGTCAACCAGCGTGGCGCGGAAATCATGTATCGCGGCATATTGATGCCCTTTTCCTCCGATGACGAGACGATCGATTTCGTTTTTGGCGTCATCAACTGGAAGGAAATCGCCGCCCGCAGCGTCACCGAAGCGCTGGAGCAGGAAGTCGGCGAAGCGCTGCGCACCGCGCCAACGCCGCATGTCAGCGCGCCGATCTGGGCCGACGGTCCTGCCGCGCAGGCGATCCCCAATCATTGCGGGGATGAGGATGAGGATGACGACACGCTCGACCTGACTGGCATGGAAATGCCGGCGGAGGACGCCGCGCTCGCCGACTGGCTGGCGCTGGCGCGCGACGGCGCCGCCCGCGTCCGCATCAGCGAAGCGCGCAGCCACGCCGCGCTCTATCGCGCCGTCAGCCTCTCCTACGACTTCGCCCGCGTGGCGAAGGTCCGTGCCGACGACTATGCCGAACTGCTGCATGATTACGGGATCAAGGCGCAGGCGCGCAGCCCGATGACCGCGATTATCAAGCTGGTTTTCGGTTCCACCTATGACAAGACGCGGATCACCGAATATGCGACCGCGCTGGACCATGCGATGGCGCAGGGGCTGGGCGTGGGGGCGCTGGCCGACTATCTGAGCGCCTATAAGGGCGGGCTGAAGGCGCTGGTGCGCGACGAGCGCGCACGCCGCCGCGCCGACGGCCCGGCCCGGCCCGATCGTGGCCAGATCGCCCGTACCGCGATAAAGACGGCCACGCCGCTCGATCCCGTTGCCGTGACCACGGATGCCGATGGCCTGGCCATCGTCATCGCCCGTCGCGAACAGGACGGCACCCTGTCGATCGTCGCTGCCCTGCCCGAAGGATCGGACCTGGGCCAGCGGGTTATCGTCGCCGCCGCCCGATAATCCCGGCACGGCGGCATGACCCGCCGCACGCGCCCCTGTCTTTGCCGCAAAATGCTTTGCCGGACGGCCAATCCATGCTCGACATGCGGCAGCGACTGGCCGATAAGCACGCATCCCACACGCCCCGCGCCGTTCGCGCGGGCCGTGTTGCGCTACATCATTTAATTACAATATTCAGAAATTTTATTTCGCCCGCAGGGTTGAGCCGTTCTTCTGGCGCGCGCATATAGGCGCTCCATGCCGAGGAGAGCATGGCCATGATCCAGCCTCTCCTCCATTTTGCGATCGAAGCGGAACAAACCGCGGTGAGAGGTGGAAGCGAATGACGGCGCTGGCGGAAGCGAAGAACAAGGAAGTCGACACGATCATCGGGCAGGCGCTGGCGCAGGCGCTCAGCCGGGGCGCCTTGCCGGGCGAGAGCGAGGGACTGGACGAGGCCGCGCTGACCGCCGCCGCCGCCTTCCTTGGCCGCACCGCCAATGGGCGCAAGCCGGGCCAGGCCGCGATCAGCATCGAAACGCTGGGTGAAGGCGCCAATGGCCGCTTCATGCGCCTTGCCATCGTCAATGACGACATGCCCTTCCTGGTGGATTCGATCGCCAATGCGCTGGCCGCGGCGGACATCACCATTCACCGCCTGCTGCATCCGGTGCTGTCGGTCGCGCGCGATGGCGGCGCCCTGTCCGCGATCCTGGACGACGACACGCCCGGCGCGCGCCGGGAATCGATGATCTATGTCGAAACCGACCGCGCCGACGCGAAAGGCCGGCGCGCGCTGGAAAAGGCGCTCGCCGAAACGCTGGCCGACGTGCGCGCGGCGGTGGCCGACTGGAACGCGATGCAGTCCGCCATGGCCGCCGATGCCGACGCCGTGCCGGACGAGGAAGGCGCCGCCCTGCTGCGCTGGTTCCTGGCCCGCCATTTCACCCAGACCGGGCATGAAATCGTCCAGCGCGACGGCAGCAGCAGCGCGCCGCTGGGCATCTGCACCCGGCTCGACAAGCCGCTGATCGCGCCCGCTTCGCTGGAGGCCGCCTTCACCTGGTTCGAGGAAGGCAAGCGCACCCCGCTGATCATCAAGTCCAGCCGCATTTCGCGCGTCCATCGCCATGTGCTGCTCGACCTCATCCTCATCCCGATCCGGGAGGGCAAGCTGGTCAAGGCGCTGTCGATCCATGCCGGCATGTGGACCAGTTCAGGCCTGTCGGCGACGCCGGAAAAGGTGCCGCTGCTCCGCTCCGCGCTGTCCACCCTGATGGACAAGTTCGGCTTCGACCCGTCGGGCCATGCCGGCAAGACGCTGGCCCATGCGCTGACCGCGCTGCCGCATGACATCACCATCGGCTTTGACCGTGACACGCTGGAGCGGCTGGCGCTGACCTTCATGTCGCTTTCCGACCGGCCGCGCCCCAAGCTGGCGCTGGCCACCAGCGCGCTGGCCCGCCATCTCTACGCCTTTGTATGGCTGCCGCGCGATGAACTGTCGACCGCCCGCCGCGTCGCGGTGCAGGACATGCTGGCGCAGGCGGCCAACGGCCCGGTGCTAAGCTGGTCGATCGCGCTGGAAGAAGGCGGCCTGGCGCTGCTGCGCATCACGCTCGACCTGCGTGAAGGCGGCGTCGTGCCTGACAGCGACGCGCTCGACCGGCAGTTGCAGCAGATGGTGCGCGGCTGGGTGCCCGCCGTCGAGGAAGCGCTGGCGCAGACCGAGGAAGCGGGCCGCGCCGCCGCACTGGCGCAGCGTTTCGCACCGGGCTTCCCGCTCGTTTATCGCAACGGCGCGGGTCCGGCCGAAGCGGCGATCGACATCCGCCTGATCCACGGCCTGTCCGGGGACGGCGACAAGTCGATCCGCATCTATCGCAACCCGGAGGACAGCGCCGAACGGCTGCGGCTGAAACTCTACAGCCAGAACCCGGTCGCCCTGTCCGAAGTCGTGCCGGTGTTCGAGAATTTCGGGTTCCGCGCGATCGAGGAAATGACCACCGCCATCGATGGCGGCGCGCTCGGCCATGTCCAGCGCTTCGTGCTGGAACTGCCTGCCGGCGATGCGCAGGCCGTGATCGACCGGGCGGCGGTCGTGACCGAAGCGATCGCCCAAGTGCTGGAAGGCCGGGCGGAAAATGACCGCTTCAACGAACTGATCGTCACCGCCGGGCTTGCACCGCGATCGGTGGTGCTGTTCCGCGCGCTCTACCGCTATCTGCGCCAGGCGGGCGTCGCCTATGGCATGGCGACTTTTGCCGAAACGCTGCGCAAGGCGCAGGGTATCGCCGCCAACCTCGTCACCCTGTTCGAAGCCTTGCATGATCCGGCCGCACAGGACGGCGCGGCCGACCGTATCGCGCAGGCGCAGGCACAGATCGACGCCGGGCTGGAGCAGGTGACAGCGATCGACGAGGATCGCGTCCTACGCCTGCTGCGCGCAGTCATCACCGCCACGCTGCGCACCAATTTCTACGCCCCCGCCGCACAGGAGGCGCTCGCCTTCAAGCTCGACAGCGCGGCTGTGCCCGGCCTGCCCGCCCCGCTGCCCTGGCGCGAAATCTGGGTTTATTCCCCCCGCGTGGAGGGCATTCACCTGCGCGCCGGCCCGGTCGCGCGCGGCGGGTTGCGCTGGTCCGACCGGCGCGACGATTTCCGCACCGAGATTCTGGGCCTGATGAAGGCGCAGCGGGTCAAGAACGCCGTCATCGTGCCGACCGGCGCGAAGGGCGGCTTCTATCCCAAGCAATTGCCCAGCCCCCAGGTCGATCGCGACGCCTGGCTGGCCGAAGGCACCGAAAGCTATCGCATCTTCATCCGCTCGCTCTTGTCCGTCACCGATAATATCGTGAAGAACAAGGTCAAGCATCCGGCCGATGTCGTCATCCATGATGGCGACGATCCCTATTTCGTCGTCGCGGCGGACAAGGGCACCGCGACCTTCAGCGACGTTGCCAATGCGATCGCGCTGGAACGCGGCTTCTGGCTGGGGGACGCCTTCGCCAGCGGCGGCTCCAACGGGTACGACCATAAGGCGATGGGCATCACCGCGCGCGGGGCGTGGATCAGCGTGCAGCGTCACTTCGCCGAAATGGGCGTCGATGTGCAGACTGATCCGGTCAGCGTCGTGGGCTGCGGCGACATGTCGGGCGACGTGTTCGGCAACGGCATGCTGCTCAGCAAGGCGATCAGGCTGGTCGCCGCCTTCGACCATCGCCACATCTTCTTCGACCCCGCGCCCGACCCGGCCAAAAGCTGGGAAGAGCGCAACCGCCTGTTCGCCCTGCCCCGGTCGAGCTGGGAGGATTATGACAAGAAGCTCATTTCCAAGGGCGGCGGCGTTTTCTCCCGCAGTCTCAAGCGCATCCCGCTCAGCCCGGAAATGCAGGCGATCCTGGATGTCACCGACACCGAAATGGAACCGGCCGCGCTCATCTCCGCGATCCTGAAGGCCCCGGCCGACCTGCTCTGGTTCGGCGGCATCGGCACCTATGTGAAGGCAGCGGCGCAAAGCCATGGCGATGTGGGCGATCCGGCCAACGACCGGCTGCGCGTCAATGCCGAACAGTTGCGCGTCAAGGTGATCGGCGAAGGCGCCAATCTGGGCACGACCCAGGCGGGCCGCATCGCCTTCTCGCTGCGCGGCGGGCGGATCAACACCGACTTCATCGACAATAGCGCGGGCGTCGATTGTTCGGACAACGAAGTGAACATCAAGATCGCGCTGAACAAGGAAATGGCCGAAGGCCGCCTGCCCTTCGACAAGCGCAACGCGCTGCTCGAAAGCATGACCGATGCGGTCGGCGACATCGTGCTGGAGGATAACCGGCTCCAGGCGCTGGGCCTCTCCATCGCCGAAGCCGGCGGTGCCGCCGATCTTGCCTCCTATGTCCGCCTGATCGAGACGTTCGAGGAAAGCGGCCGGCTCGACCGGCAGGTCGAAGGGCTTGCGGCCAACGACCAGTTGCTGCGCCGCGGACAGGACGGGCTTGGCCTGACCCGTCCCGAACTCGCCGTCCTGCTTTCCACCGCCAAGCTGGCGTTGCAGGATGCGATCGAGCATGGCGAACTGGGCCATGACGCCAGCATGACCACCGAACTGATGGCCGCCTTCCCGTCTGCGATGCAGAAGAAGGAGGCCGACGCGATCGCCGCCCATGCGCTGCGGAAGGAAATCATCGCCACCAAGGTCGCCAACCGGATCGTCAACCGGCTGGGCCTGATCCATCCGTTCGAACTGGCGGAAGAAGAAGGCTGCTCGCTCGCGGACCTCGCCAGCGCCTTCCTCATCGCCGAGCGGCTCTACGACATCCGCACCTTATGGGAGGATATCGACGCTGCCGACATGAGCGAAGCCGCGCGCCTTGCACTGTTCAGCGACATCGCCAGCGGGATGCGCGCGCAGATCGCGGACATATTGCGCGCCCTGCCCGCAGGTACGCTGCCGGCGCAGGGGCATGACCGGCTGGCCAGCGGCGTCGGCACGCTCGCCGCGCAGGTGGACGACCTGCTCACCAGCGAAGCGCTGCGCCGCACCAATGCCGTCACCGACCGCCTGCTGGGCCTTGGCGCGCCGGAAGCACTGGCGCTGCGCACCGCCGGCCTGTTCAAGCTGGACGGCGCGGTCGGCATCGCCGCGCTCGCCGCGCGCATGGATGTGGATGAAATCGCACTGACCCGTGCCTTCACCCATCTGGGCGAAACGGTCGGCATCGACTGGGTCCAGTCCACCGCCGCGCGGATGGAGCCGTCCGACCCATGGGAACGGCTGCTCATTTCCGGCGTGGCGCGCGACATGCAGCAGGTGCGGCTCGACTTCCTGGCGCAGGGCAAGGGCAAGGATATCGCGGTGCATGTCGAACAATGGCTCAAGGCCAAGGGCGCGCGCATCCAGCAATTCCGCTCGCTGGTCCACCGCGCCAAGGCGGCGGCGACCCCCAATGTCGCCATGCTCGCCGAAATCGCCGGCCAGGCGCGCGGGCTGCTGGGGCGCTAGTATCCGATCACACAGCGTCGATTCGTCATTGCAAGCGCAGCGAAGCAATCCATGTGCGCTCCAGTGGATCGCCGCGCTGCGCTCGCAATGACGGCGTGGGTCAGTCTGACGTCATCCCGCTCCATCACTACTTTGGCAGAAGTGTGGAATGCGGTGGTGATAGCGCCGTTCCGCAATTCGGACAGCAGCGCGACGGCGGACGTAACAGGCGATCAAGGATGGCGTGACGGACGGCCGGGAGACTCGGCTGGGGTAGCGGACCGGAGAGTCTTTTTTTCCGCCCCACCTGCGGTCATCCGAATTGCGCGAACTTCGGCACCAGGATGTCGATCTCAAAAGCGGGCACATACATGTCGCCCAGCGCGCCGACCAGGGGGGGGCGCCATTGGCCCGCCGAAGTCGGCCGCCGGCACCCGCTCGATACCCATTCCCCCTGCCCTTGTCTCTGAGTTGCGGAAGTGGATGATGTGCACTCCGCATTCGGAAATCGGTCTGCTTTTCCCGGACAGCAGGGGCGGCGTTCGTCGCCATTCGAATTTGCTGAACCGCGAATATTGGCCACTTCAGATCAAGGCGGGCCTGACGCGCCCCGGCAAGGGCAAGGACGAGCGTGGAAAGCCCATTGATCGGGCGCGATACGACTTGCATGCGCTGCGCCATTTTGCGGCGAGCGCCTTGATCAAGCAGCATGCGGGCCTGAAGCGGCTCACTACCTGACTTGGCCATTCCAGCGCCCAGATGACGCTAGACATATACGGACACTTGTGAAGGACGAGAAGGCGGATGCGCGCCTTGTGGCGAAGGCATCGGCAGAGCTGCTGGGCTGATTTTCAGTTGAGCAGCTTTGACTTATGCGCCTGAAATTCGTCGGGAGTGAGCAGACCCTGTTCGACCAGCTTCCCTAGCTTCGCGATTTCGTCCGCGACCGACGAGGGGCGAGATTCTGTAGACTCACCTGCAGCGCGCCGTTCTTCAATCCAGTCGCGTAAGGCCGCAAACTCTGCTCGGTCCGCTGAACCAAATTGAAAACGGTTTTGGTGCTGCACATTGGGGCTGGCGTGGGGAGAAGGCGGCTGTTCGCCGAGAATGCTGATCTCGAGAAAGCCGGCCAACCATTCTCCCGGCTCCTTCCAATTGACGGAGGTGATTTTCGACACAGGAACGCGCTTCGTGCCCAAGAAGCCGTAATACCATACGGAATATTTCACGATCAGAATTTCACCTTCCGTCCAGATGGTGATGCCGGTGCAATTCAATGGCTCCGCAGCGTCGATCATCGCATTTCCTCCCCGTCGATCGACCTAACGATAGTGGCGTGACACCGGAAGAAACCCGTGCTGTCATGCAAGCGGGACCGCACGGCGCGCCATCATCGGGAAAAAGCAAGATCGGACGCCAATCGGACATGGACACCTGAAAGCCGCACAATTACGTGACTCCTAACGCAATCATAATCCGCGTGTCGGGGGTTCAAGTCCCTCCTCCCCACCATAAAATTCATTTATTGCTTTGTTTTAAAAGGATAAAATGACTTTCCGGAAAATCGGAACCAGATTTTATCACACATTTTCAGTGGGTCGCAGTGGCATGTGCCTACCCTTGCCGGGATGGTTGCGCCTTCCGTTCCGCCGCGGCCCGCATCCGGGAAATGCGAGGGGCCACGCCCGGCATCCCGGCGCAATCCCATCCGCTGAGCTAGCTGTGCAGCGGCACGCGCAATCATCGCCGATATCCGGCCTTCCGCAACGCTGGCTTAGGCCCTAGAAATTCGGGCCGAACGCAGTCAGGAATCGAGGAGTCGTCCAATTGACCATGCCCAGTCCTACGATCAGGACCGCACGTCGGGGGCGCCCCCGCAAGGATGAAGAGGCGCAATTGCAGGATGCATTCCTGGATCATTGCCTCAGCCAGTTTCTCGTCAAGGGATATCGCAGCACCACCATGGACGATCTGGCGCGCGGCTTTGGCGCCAGCAAGTCCACATTATACGCCCATTATGGCAGCAAGGCGGGATTGGTGCTCGCGGCGATGGAGCGCGCGGTGCCCATGTCACTTGGGCAGTTGAGTGCAGTCAATTCCGATCTGAAACGGCTGCCGCGGTCAGTATTGCACGATTTCGGCACCCTGTTGCAAGGCAATGCAAACGACCAGTCGGTTCGCGCCCTGTGGAGTGCCGTCATCCAGGCGCGAGCGGATAGCGACCGTATCGAACCTGCCATTGCAGAGGGCCTGAAGCGGACGCTTGCACCGCTCATCACCTATTTCGATCGCGCCGGCAAGGCCGGGATATTGCATGTTTCCGACCCTGACCGGGCAGCGCTCGCATTCGCTGAACTGGTATCTGGCGGCCTGAATGCATTCATGCACTCGCCCGTCGCGGCAGCAGAACGCGCGACGGATCTGGAATTCGCACTGGATTTGTTCATGCAAGGCGTCATGCCTCGCCAGCCCGCAATCTGAACCGCGCGCCTGCGGGTCAAATAATCATACTTGCAGTTCACTTTATCTCTATGCTCTATACGCGCCTGACCCAGCCGCAAGGTGAGTCGGGCGATAGATAAAAAGTGCATGGAGAAATTGTCACGAACCGGAATGGGTGCCGACACAGGATCAGGGTGAATGACCCTGTATCTGGTGAAGGCATTGCCCATCGTTTCGCGGCATAAGGAAACACAGGTAAGGCGATGACAGAAACAAGCCTGTCCGAAAAGCTGAACGCGATCGAGGAAATCAAGAAGGTCAAGGCCCGCTATTGTCGCTTTGTCGACACGAAGCAGTGGGATTCCTACCGGGATTTGTTCACTGACGACTGTATATTTGACGGAGCCGCCAGCGGCATGGGCGAAATCACCGATCGCGACGCCTTCGTGGCCCAGGCGCGGCAGGGGCTGACGGGGTGCATCAGTGTTCATCACTGCCATTGCCCGGAAATCGAACTGACGTCCGCAACGACCGCAAGCGGCATCTGGGCGATGGAGGACATGCTGCAATGGCCCGATCCGGCGGCCGGCCAGATCGCCCGGCTGCACGGCATGGGCCATTATCACGAACGCTACGCCAAGATTGGGGATGCCTGGAAAATCACCGCATGGCGGCTTGAGCGTCTCCGTGTGGATATGGAGACAGCCTGAAATGCGACAGAATGAGATATGTTTCGATGGTCGTGTCGCAATAGTGACCGGGGCCGGCAACGGTCTTGGGCGCGACTATGCACTGAACCTGGCCCGGCGCGGGGCCAGCGTGGTTGTCAACGACCTTGGCGTCGACACGCGCGGTCAGCCGCTGGGAGAAAATGGCGAAAGCGCCGCCCAGAAGGTTGTCCGGGAAATCGAAAGCACCGGCGGCAAGGCGGTCGCCTGCCATGAAAGCTGTGCGACACGCGAAGGGGGTTCGGCCATCGTGCAGGCGGCGCTCGACGCCTTCGGCAAGGTCGACATCTTCATTCATAACGCGGGCTTTCTGCGCAACGGCCCGTTCGAGACGCAGACAGACGCGCAGATCAAGGCGATCATGGACGTGCACCTGCTGGCCGGTTTCTACGTTGGCCAGCCCGCCTTCGCGGCCATGAAGCGCAACGGATATGGCCGCATCCTGATGACCAGTTCCGCGTCGGCCTTTTTCGGCATGCCATGGCAGGCCAACTATGCCGCCGCCAAGCTGGGGCTGGCCGGGCTCGTTAACGCCATCGCGCTGGAGGGCAAGAGTCACGGCATCCAGGCAAATGGCTTGCTGCCCGCAGGTTCGGGGCGACTTGGCCGGGGGGATGGCGAGATGGACTGGCCTGAGGGGCTGATGGCAGCCGTTCCTGATGGCATGGAAATGATCGCGCCCTGTATGCGCAACGCATATGTCACCCCGATGGTGCTGTGGCTTGTAAGCGAACGGTGCAAGACGAGCCATAGTTTCTACAGCGCCACCGCCGGCCGCTTCGCCAAGATTTTCATTGGCGCGACCCAGGGCTGGCTCAGCGATTTCGACACCCCGCCGATGCCGGAAGATATCGAGCGGCACATGGCCGAAATCGATGATGTCTCGACCTTTGAGATGCCACATATCGTGTTTGACGAATTTCGGCCGATCATCGCCGCGCATCGTGCACGGCTCGAAAAAAAGGGAGGCTGAAATGGCGACCATGCTTGCGGAAAGGCCGGCCCATGTTCCACCGGAACTGGTCGTCGATGCCAATATCTATGCCTTGCCAGGCGGCGAAACGGATCCGCAGATGGCCTGGAAAGCGCTGGATATTCCGGGCAACCCCGGCTTTGTCTGGACACCCCACAATGGCGGGCACTGGATTATCACGTCAGCCGACCTGTTGTGGGAAATTTTCCCCGATCTGGAACGGGTTTCCGCCAGGGACATTCAAATTCCGCCGGGCGATGGTTCATTCAAGCTGATTCCGAACGAGTCCGATGAGCCGGAACATCATCATTATCGCAAGATCGTCCTTCCTTTCGTAAGCCCCAAGGCTGTCCGCGGACTGATGGGCGATGTGCGGTCGCTGAGCGCAGAACTCATCAAGGGTTTCCTGGCACGTGGCGAATGCGAGTTCATGACCGAATTCGCGCGTCATGTGCCGATGCGCATCTTCCTGTCGCTGGTGAATTTGCCTGCGGACGATCGCGCATGGCTGGTCGACATTGTCGATAATGTCATACGCCCCGCTTCCGACGCGGTACGCAACGAAAATACGGCCAAAATGTCCGGCTATCTGGAAAAATGGATCGAGAAGCGGCGCGCCGAGCCAGGCGACGATCTGCTCAGCGCCATCATCCACGGCAAGGTCGGCGACCGTCCGATGAACGAGATCGAAGTGCGGGGCCAGTGCATGGACGTGATGTTCGGAGGACTGGACACGGTCGCCAGCATGATGGGCTTCGTCATGCGGTTCCTGGCGACGAACCCTGGTCATTACCAGCAGCTTGTGGATAATCCGGCCAAGATCACGCTCGCTGTGGAGGAAATGTTCCGCCGCTACGGCGTGGCCAATCCCGGTCGCCGCGTCGTTCGCGATGTCGTGCGTCAGGGCTATACAATGCAGGCGGGCGATATGCTGGTTCTGGCCACATGCATGCACGGACTGGACGAGACGCGGTGGGAGAACCCGCTCGTGGTGGACTTTGATCGCCGGCGCAGCACCCATTGCACGTTCGGCAATGGCGTTCACAACTGCCCCGGTGCCGGACTGGCACGCAGCGAGATCACCATCATGCTGGAAGAATGGATCAAACATATCCCGCAATTTGGCCTGGATCCTGACCAGCAGGTGATAACAGCGACAGGCGCGGTAAACGGGGTGATCAAACTGCCGTTGGTGTGGCCCGGATAAATCCTCTCGCTTGTTGATGCAAACCCGTTGTCGTGGATTTTCATGCGCGCATCGGCGGTGCCTGCTCAACGCGCGTGGACGATTCCTGGCCGCAACCTGCGGAGAATGGATGCAGTGGGAAAAGAGCGGGAGACTATGGAATGGATCTGGAACTGAAAGACAAGCGTGCGCTGGTCACGGGAAGCAGTTCGGGTATCGGTGCTGCAATCGCGCGGACATTGTCAGCCGAGGGCGCCAGGGTCGTCGTGCATGGCCGTGACGAAGCCAGGACGAAGGCGGTCGCGCAGAGCCTGATCGACGCGGGCGCGGAAGCCGGCTTCGTCACCGGCGACCTGAGCCGCGAAGATGTGTGTGCAGAAGTAGCAAAGGAGGCTGCGGCCTTTTTCGGGGGCATCGACATTCTGGTCAACAATGCTGGCGGCATGGCCGCCTCCAGCCGCCCTGACACGACCGCCGATTCCTTCAACCGGCCCTGGCTGGAAACGCCCTGGAATGACTGGCTGTGGACCTATGAACAGAATGTCGGCTCCTCTGTACGGCTGATCCAGGCCTTTGCGCCTGCCATGATCGAGCGTGGCTGGGGCCGGATCATCAATTTGTCGAGTGCATCCGCGACACAGACCGAGCCGGATCTTGCCGACTATCAGCCAGCCAAGGCGGCGATAACGAACATGACCTCAGGCTTGGCGAAATCTCTTGCAGGAACCGGCATCACCGTGAACGCGGCGTCGCCCGGCACGATCGCGACCGAGGGCGTGCGGAAGGGGTTCATGGAATGGGCCGCGCAACTGGGCTGGGAACAGGCCGATGATTGGGACGCAATGGAGCGTCGCTTCGCGACCGAAATGTTCCCGCAACCGACCAGCCATTTCGGACGACCGGAAGATATCGCCCGTATGGTGGCGTTCCTTGCAAGTCCGCAGGCCAGCTACATGAACGGCAGCAACTATCGCGTCGATGGCGGAATGTGCCGGTCCGTCAACTGAGGGGAAGCACCGGGATTCCCATGAATCCGGGCACAATATGTTTGTCGGGGGCAAGGGGTTTGCCTGAGGCGGAGGCCGCGTTTTTCAGACGCAGGCACTGCCCGGCGCTGCGACCTTGCCGGCCGTTGCGACGGGTGCGACCGAACGATTGCCGGGTGCCCCGCCTGCTGGAGCAGGCGGGGTAACTCAGGCGCGCGGTATCAGCGTCGCGAATGCCTCCAGCATCAGGCCATGCGACAGTTCCGCCTCCATGCGGGCACGAAGATGCGTGGTCAGCACTGTACGAGTGCGCCGCAGCATGGGCAGTGGCAGCGCGGCCAGCCGATCGGCATGGCTGCGCGCACGGTCCATCAGCGCATCGGGGGCCAGCACTTCACCCACGATGCCCAGCGCCAGCGCTTCGGCCGCACCGATCTTTTGCCCGGTCAGCAGGAAATAGCGCCCGCGATTGGGGCCGAGCAGCATCGGCCAGATCGCCTGCACTCCGTCGCCTGGCACGACGCCGCCCGCCACATGCGCGATGTCGGCAAATTCGGCCGTATCCGCCGCGAGCACGATATCGCACAGCAGCGGCAATTCTGCATGGATATGCGCGGGCCCGTTAATGGCCGCGATCATCGGCACAGGCACACGCAGCAGATTGTCAAGCAGGGCCACGCCCTCGCGATGAACCCGCTCCCACATCAGGGCCATGTCGGTTTCGGGCGGGCCGGCCTGCATGTCCATATGCGCGCAGAAGGTGTCGCCGGTCGCGGTCAGGATGACGACCCGATTTTCGTCGTCGCGGGCGATGTCGGCGAACAATTCCCCCAGTTCGCGATGTAGCCCGTTGAGGGCGATGCCCCATAGCGCCTCGCCCCCGCGCGTATGCATTCGCACGGTCAGGCCGCCGCTGTCGCTGCGCTCGACATGCAGGCTGTCATACCGATGTTGATAGTCCGTCAGTCGCATCATCTTTTCCTGTCGCTCTATATTTGGCGTGTCTCTCGATATCCGGTCGCATCCGGTCCAGTGCACATGCAGGCCGGGCACCTGCGGAACGACGCACCGCTCAATCATGCGCGCGCGGATGCATGGGGGCAATGGCCCTGGATCGAGAGCTTCCTGCGATGCGTTCGCCCGATGGCGGTCACACCGCTTCGACCGTGACGGGCAAGGCGGAAAAGGTCGGCATGCCCGTCAGCGTGTTGACCGCCCTGCTGCTGGTCAGGTCGTTGGCGTTCATATCGGCAAAACCGTGCGGCACGTTCATCACCCCGCGCGACAGCGTGGCGTCGATCCGCACGATGCCCCGCGTTTCGCCATGGGCGCTGCGCACGATCGCCATCGCCCCGTCTGCCAGCCCGGCCCCGGCCGCATCGTCCGGGTTCATCATGATGCCCCCTTCCGCCCGGTCGGGGTTCACCCGCGAATTGAAATGATGGTGCAGCCGCCGCGATATCATGAGCAGCGGATCGTCCCGCACGGTCAGCGCGCCAAGCTGTTCGACCAGCGGCGCGGGCGCCAGCCGCCAACCGCCCACCGCATCGATCCGGTCGAGGAACCAGCCGAACGTCGCCCCGCTTTCCTGCACATAGCCGCTGTCCTTGACCTGCGCGAAGCTGGCCGGGCTGCCGGCGGTGACATGGGCCATGAAATCCTCGTCATTCGCGGCATCGGGGTCGATCCCCAAGGCGAGGTCATAGCCCAGCCGCTTGCCGATCTGCGCCAGCACCCACCATCCCGATCGCACGCCCGGCGGCGGCGGGACGAGCGCCTGGGTAAAGCTGGTCGCCACCGCCGGCGATATCATGTCGAGGCACATGGACACGTCCAGCCGCTCGAACTGGGCCTTGAGCGGCAGAACATGGGTGGAGATGCGCGTGGTTTCGGTTTCCACCACGTCGAGCGTCGCGAGCACGTCGAGCCGGGCGAGCGCCGCTTTGGATCGCGCCGTTTCGGGCATGCACTGGACCAGCCCGCCGCTGAGGTTGATGAGCGCGCGCAGATGCCCCGCGTCGATTTCATCCGGCATCGCCGCAACGGGATATTCGCCGATCCAGCTCGACAATTCGGGGCGGCTGGCGGGACCGGGACGCACATGCCCTTCCGCCGGGGCGCTGGGAATGTCGCGCCGGTGCGCCTGCGTATGGAAGCCCGGATTGAACCACACGCCGCCTTCGCGGTCGAGCGAGCCGGTGATCGCCATCAGCGCGAGCGAGAGCCAGTGGACGACCCCGCCGGTGGATGACATCGACACGCCCGTCCCGCATTCGATTGCCAGGCGCCCGTTGCGCCGGACGGCGGCCAGCAGCGCGGTCAGTTCCGCCGGATCGAGGCCGGTCAGCCGTGCCGCCTGCGCCAGATCGAACGGTGCGGCCGCGCGGGCCAGCCGGTCGACATCCTGCGTATGGCGCGCGATATAATCATGGTCCGCGCCCTCGACCAGGATTTCGCGTACCAGAAAGGCCAGGATCGCATGGTCCGATCCGGGGCGCGCCGTCAGGTGACGGGTTGCCTTGGTCGCGGTTTCCGTCCGGCGCGGATCGACCACCCACAGGTCCGCGCGGCTGGCCACGTCGCGCAGCAATTTGGTCGGATTGGAATGGACCGTCGCCTGCCCGTGCGACACCAGCGGATTGGCGCCGAAATAGATCAGCATCCGGCACCGATCGAAATCCGGCTGGGTCAGCGCCATGGGTGAACCGGCGACCAGTTCGCCCGCGATGCTTTTGGGAATTGAATCGATCGTCTGGTCCGAATAGGCCTGCGGCGTGCCCATGGTCGCCGCCGCGCCACGCGCCGTCAGATAGAGCAGGCCGTCGAAGAAGGCGCCTGCGCCGATGAAAAAGCCGATCGCCTGCGGCCCCGACTCGGCGATGATAGCCTTGAGCTTTCCGGCAAGGTCGTCGAGCATGTCGTCCCAGCCCGTTTCGACCTGTCGCCCCGCGCGGCGGACCAGCGGCGCCAGCAGGCGGTCGGGGCTGCGGTGGAATTCGGGCAGCAGGCGGCCCTTGTGGCAGGAATAGCCGCCGCTCAGCGGATGGTCGCGCTCGCCCCGGACGCTCAGCACGGTGTCACCGTCAACGTCCGCGATCAGCCCGCAGGCCGAATTGCAGATCCGGCAATAGGTCTTTATCTGCTTGCTGGCCATCATACTCTCCTCCGGTGCGCCTTTGGCATGCGCCGCATTCTAGGCGCTTTGGGCCAAGTCACCAGCGACCGCCTGATCTCGCAATCCTTGCCCCGTGAACATAGTACATTCGTGATATAGCAAGAGGCAAAGACAGATCACTGTCGACTTGAGAGATGGCGAAGATGAAATATCCTGTCGGACACGTTCAATTGATGTGTGACAAAGATTGCGTGAGCACTGTTCGGGCGGACATCGACCATGGCGTCGATGGATCGATACGATGGAACGAAACTATCAAGGACAAGGACAGGCGCCATGACTGCGCATATGGTTTCGATGATTTATTCCCGCGACAATAGCTGGATTGCGGAATATTCCGCCAACGTCCCGGCGATCATCGCCAAGCATGGCGGCAGCTACACATTCGTTTCGCGCGGCAAGGTCGAGGTGGCCGAAGGCGACCTGCCCGTCCCGTCTGGCGTAGGGACGTTCACTTTCCCATCGCGGCAGGCGATCCACGCTTTCCTCGAAAGCGAAGAATATCGCCCCTATCTGGAACTGCGGCAGAAATATTCGACCAATCAGATACTGATGTTCGACGGCCGGTGACACGCATGGACACAGGCGATGCACGCCGGGGCGGCGATGCAACCGTCATCGCCCCGCGCCGCCGCCGACCGGGCCGCGCGGCCCGACCATGTGCAGCAGGAGTGAGGTAGATGAGCGGACTGTTTTCCGAACTGGCGATCAGCAAGATGGTTCTGCGCAACCGTTTCGTGTTGCCCGCAATGCAGCGCGGCATGGCGGTGCGTTATACCCCTACGCCGCAACTGATCGACTATTATCATCGCATCGCCAGGGGCGGCGCCGCCCTTGTCATCACCGAATCGATCGCGATTGATCACCCCACCTCGACCGGCCATGACGGCTTTGTGATGATGATCGACGACAGCCGCGCCCAGCCATGGACCACGCTGATCCAGGGGGTGAAGGCGGAAGGCGCGCATATTCTGGTCCAACTCAACCATAACGGCGCGTGCCGGGTGGAAAATAGCGGCGGCCCGCGTCCCGACCTGCCCTCGCTCAGCCCCAGCGGCCTGATGCGGGCAGGTCAGGCCAATGGCCGCGCCGCCACGCGCGCGGAACTGGCCGAAATCCGCGACGGTTATGTGTCCAGTGCGTTGGCCGCGCGCCGCTTCGGCGCCGACGGGGTGGAGGTGCACTGTGCCCATGGCTATCTGCTCGACCAGTTTCTGTGGCACGAAACCAACCTGCGGACCGACGACTATGGCGGCGCCACGATCGCCGAGCGCGCGCGCTTCCCGGCCGAGGTGATCCGCGCGATCCGCGCCGCGACCGATGATGATTTCGTCATCAGCGTGCGCTTTTCGCAGTGGAAGGAGGTCGATTACGACGCCAAAATCGTCGATTCGCCCGAAGAACTGGGCGCCATGATCAAGGTGCTGCGGGACGCAGGCGCCGACCTGTTCCACGCATCGACCCGCCGCTTCTACAAACCCGAATGGCCTGGCAGCACGCTGAACCTCGCCGGCTGGGCCAGGACGCTGACGGATGCGCCGGTCATCACCGTCGGATCGGTCGGCGTGACCATCGACATCATGGACACCATCTATTCCGAAAAGCCGGTCGACAGCGATACCGAACGCGCGATCCTGACGCTGGAATCGATGTTCGAGGAAGGCCAGTTCGATCTGGTCGCGGTCGGCCGCAGCATGATGGCGGACCCCGACTGGGTGAGCAAAATCCAGCAGCGGGCGTTCGATGCGGTGATCCCGTTCCGGCGCGAACTGGTCAGGCAATCGCTTCAGGAATGGGATGATTCCGTGATCCGTTCGTCATCGCTCGCCCATGGATCGGAAAGCGCGAACTAGGGCCGGGGCGATCCCGGCGGCGGCACGATGGCCATGTTTCCATCCATCATCCAAGATTTCATGACAGGTCCGGGTTGCAGATTCGAGTCCCTGCGAGGGGACAGAAGCAGGGCGACCGGCCGTGGCCATCTTGCCAGATAAATCGCTGATTTTCCAATGGGACGGGCAATGCACTGGCATTGCCTGAGGCGAAATTGACAGCGCCTCCTTCGCCAGCAACATCCTTCCATCAAATTGTGACTGCGGATCAAAGGCCTGTGGATTTTGCCGCGACGCCGCGCCAGTCTGCGCGCGGGGGGACGACATGATTCTCGGTATCGATCTTGGGACGACGAACAGCGCGGTTGCGATCTGGAAGGATGGGGTGCCGACGCTCATCCCCAATGCGCTGGGCGACTGGCTGACGCCGTCGGTCGTCAGTCTGGATGCGGACGGCACCGTCCATGTCGGCGCGACCGCGCGCGACCGGATGACGACCGACCCCGACCGCACGGTCGCGAGCTTCAAACGCTATATGGGGACGCAGCGCCGCGCGACGCTCGGCCGGCAGGACTATGCGCCGGAGGAACTGTCGGCTTTTGTCCTGCGATCGCTCAAGGCCGATGCGGAAGCCTTTTGCGGCGCGCCGGTCAGCGACGCGGTCATCACCGTTCCCGCCTATTTCAACGATCGCCAGCGCAAGGCGACACGGCAGGCGGGCGAACTGGCGGGGCTGACCGTGCGCCGGCTGATCAACGAGCCAACCGCCGCCGCGCTCGCCTTCGGCGTGCATAGCCGCGACGAGCATGAACCTTTCCTGGTGTTCGACCTGGGCGGCGGCACGTTCGACGTGTCGATCGTGGAAATGTTCGACGGCATTGTCGAGGTGCGCGCATCGTCGGGCGACAATCATCTGGGCGGTGACGATTTCAACGACTGCATCGTCGCCCTCGCCCGCCCGGCGATCGACCCGGACGGGGCGCTGGCGGCAGCAGACCCGCAACTGGTCGAGGCACGGCTGAGCGCGGCGGCCGAGGATGTGAAGCGCGCGCTGTCGGTCGCGGACGAGGCCGAGTTCGTCCTGGTCGTGGGCCAGGAGCGCCGCACCAGCCGCATCACCGCCCAGGCGCTGGAGGAACAGGCGCAGGGGCTGCTGACGCGGCTGCGCGATCCGGTGCTGCGGTCGCTGCGCGATTCCGACATCGACGTAAAGGCGCTGAGCGAGGTGGTGCTGGTCGGCGGCGCGACGCGGATGCCGATCGTGCGCAAGGCGATCACCCGCATGTTCGGCCGCTTCCCCAACAGCAGCGTCCATCCCGACCATGCCGTCGCGCTGGGCGCGGCGGTGCAGGCCGGGCTGCTGGAAAAGGACGCCGCGCTGGACGAAATCCGGCTGACCGATGTGTGCCCCTTCACTTTGGGGGTCAATCATTCGGAGCGCGACGCGCGCGGTCATATGCATCATGGCCTGTTTTCACCGATCATCGAGCGCAACACAGCGATCCCGGTAAGCCGGGTCGAACGCTATCAGACGATGGCCGACAATCAGCGGCATATCGAATTCGGCATCTATCAGGGCGAGGCGCGCGAAGTGTCCTCCAACGTCAAGCTGGGGTCGATCAGCATCCCGGTGCCGCCCCGCGCCGCCGGCGAAGTCGTGGTCGATTGCCGCTTCAGCTATGACAGCAGCGGCCTGCTGGAGGTCGATGTGGTGGTGCCGGAAACGGGCCAGACCCGCAATCTGGTGATCGTGGACGAAAGCGACCGCCGATCCGAAAAGGAACTGGCGGAGCGTCGTGCGCGGCTGAGCGCGCTCAAATTCCATCCGCGCGACGGGCAGGAAAATGTCGCGGCGCTGGCGCGTGCGCGCAAGGGCTATGAAGCCTTTATCGGCGAGCGGCGCGAAGCGATAGGCCACTGGATCACGCGCTTCCAGTCCGCGCTGGAAACGCAGGACGGCAGGCTGATCATCGAGGAACGAAGGCTGCTGATCCAGAATCTGGACCGGATCGAGCAGGATTACGGCCTGTGACCCCGCAGGCCGCGTGGCGGCTGCTGGGGATTGCCGCGACGCAGGACCGCAAGGCGATCCGCAGCGCCTATGCCGCGCGGTTGCGCGCGATCGACCCGGACGCGGATCGTGACGGCTTCGCCGCGCTGCGCACAGCGCGCGACCTGGCGCTGGCGCTGGTGGCGCAGACGGACGTGACCGTTGCGGAAGAGGACGCATCCCGGCCAGACGGGGTTGATGGTGTGACCGTCACACTCCCCGCCCCCGCCCTGCCGCTGACGGCGCCGGTCGTTGCCATCGGGCAAGGCGAAGCGGCGGAATTTTCCCTCCCCGCGCCCGTGTCGCAGGACGAATGGCAGGCGCCGCTGCTGACGCAGGATTATCGCGCGCCGGGCGACGCGGACGATGCCATCGACCTTGCCATTCCCGACTGGACCAGCGCGCCGCCGCATGAGGTGGAGGCGTTCGACGCCGACCGGCCCGACCATGCGCTCCACGCCCTGCTCTATCCCGATCCTGATGCGGATACCCAGCAGGCGGCGATGACCCAGGCCGATATGGATGCCGGCGCGGCGCTGATCGACCGCCTCCATGCCGATGCGCAGCAGGGCGCGATCGACCTGCATGACCGCACCGAAAACTGGCTGGCCAATGTGCTGGCCGGTGCGTGGCCGCGATCGCACCCGCTGCTCGCCCATGCCGCCGGCCGGTTCGGCTGGGCCGCGCGCGAAGGGCAGATCGATGCCCCGCCCGCGATCGACTATATCAACCGCCGTCTGGCGTCCGAGCGGTTCGCGGACGCGGTGCAGGAGAAGGGCCATCCACTGCATGGCGCGTGGAAGCAATTGTCCAAGCCGACCCGCGCCGGGCAGAGCCGGGCGATCTGGTGGGAAGGGCACAAGATCGACGACCTTCTGGCAACCATCCGCCGCGATTATCCTGAATTGGAGCAGCGGCTGGACTGGCATAGGGTGGCGATGTGGGATAGCCGGCGCGACACTCCGCGATCGACCAAGGGGGCGATCTTCATGGTCGTCGTGGCCATCCAGCTTATCGCCGTCGTGGCGCGTTGCGTGGGAGACAAGGCACCGGATCAGGACAGCTATGCGCCGCTGACGACCCAGAGCGTCACGCCGGCAACCCAGCCTTTGCCCGTTTCCGTGCCCCCGCGCAGACCCGGCGGCCTTGGCGATTTCGATGCCGATGTGAAGGCCGCCCTGCTCGCCGCCTTCGGCCCGGACATGACAGTCAAAACGCTTAAGAACGACGCACAACTGGTCTATCAGATGTTCGAGAGCAACTGGCGCATCAGCCTGGATATGGATCGCACCCGCGCCCAATATATCGCGACGATGGAAGGCCTGATGCGCGAGCGGTACGGGTTGTTGGCGCGGCAGGCCGGCGGCGCGGCACTGGTGGCATATCAGCGGCAACGACTGCGCGAAGAGCGGCTGCTCAAGGATGAGCATTGGAAACACTGTGCCGAGAGCAGCAATAGCGGGCGATTACCCGACATTGTGCATATTCCCGCCGACAAGCGCGCAAAGGCGCGCGCCAGCATTGCCAAGCTGATCCTGGCCATGCCTGCCAATCCGGCGCCCCCGCCATCGGGGGGGACGTTCAGCGTGCCCGGTCCGATCGTGGAAAAGACCATGGCCGGATCAGGATTGCCACTCGACCGGGTGCAGGCAACTTTCCAGGGCCAGGGTAGCGACCGCGAGAAATGCCTGTCGCATATCGCGCTGCTGGACGCCACGCTGGAAGCCAATGCAGAAACCCAATCCGCGATATTGCCGCATATTTGATCGGTTGAACGTGCGATCGGCTGCGCGCACCCTTGCGTCCGATCCAAAAGCGCGCCAATCAGCCAGCCAAACAGGGCAAAAGAGGATAATGGGCGGATGAGCTATTATGACGTTCTGATCGTAGGGGCCGGTCATGCAGGCGCGCAGGCGGGGATCGCGCTGCGGCAGGCAGGGTTTGAGGGCAGCGTCGCGATGATCGGCGATGAACAATATCCGCCCTATGAACGTCCGCCATTGTCCAAGGAATATTTCGCCGGGGACAAGAGCTTCGACCGCATCCTGATCCGCCCCGCATCCTTCTGGGAAGAGCGCAAGATCGACATGCTGCTGGGCCGGCGGGTCAGGAGCATCGATCCGGTCGGCAAGTTCGTGACCGCAGGCGACGAGGAGATCGGCTATGGCAAGTTGATCTGGTGCACAGGCGGCACCCCGCGCACATTGACATGCAACGGTGCGGATGCGCCCAACGTTCATGCCGTGCGCCGTCGCGACGATGTCGACGCGATGATGGCGACGCTTGATTCGGTCAGTCATGTCACCATCATCGGCGGCGGCTATATCGGGCTGGAGGCAGCGGCGGTGCTGTCGAAGTTCGGCAAGCGCGTCGTGCTGCTGGAAGCGCTGGACCGGGTGCTGGCGCGGGTGGCGGGCGAGGATCTGTCGCGCTTCTACGAGGCGGAGCACCGCGCCCATGGCGTCGACCTGCGGACCGGGGCGCGGATGGACTGCATCGAAGTCACCGATGGGAAGGCAACCGCCGTACTGATGCAGGATGGCGAACGGATCGCGACCGACATGGTGATCGTGGGCATCGGCATCATCCCCGAAACCGGCCCGCTGATCGCGGCGGGCGCGGCCGGCGGCAATGGCGTGGACGTGGACGCCTTCTGCCGCACGTCCCTGCCCGACATCTATGCCGTGGGCGATTGCGCGTCGCACGCCAACCGATTTGCCGGGGGCGCGCAGATGCGCCTGGAATCGGTGCAGAACGCCAATGACCAGGCAAAAGTCGCGGTGGCCCATATCCTGGGCAAGGAAGAAGCCTATGACGCCGTGCCCTGGTTCTGGTCGAACCAATATGACCTGAAGCTCCAGACGGTGGGGCTTTCGACCGGCTTCGACCAGACAGTGCTGCGCGGCGATCCGGCCACGCGCAGTTTCTCGGTCGTTTACCTGAAGGGCGGCAAGGTGATCGCGCTCGATTGCGTCAACATGGTCAAGGATTATGTCCAGGGCCGCGCGCATGTCCTGTCCGGCGCGGCGCTGGACGTTGCGCAACTGGCCGATGCCAGCGTGCCGCTCAAGGAAGTGGGACTCGCCTGACGGGCGCGGCGTCCGTTCGCTTGCCTGCCGGGGGCGAACGGCGCGCGGCCATTGCCCAACGTGGCAGATGAGCAGGGATAAGACAGCCCCCTCCCGTGAACGGGAGGGGGAATAACGCCTGCCTCCGGTCGCTTCCCGACCATCCACATGTCCGCCCTCCGCCCCTACCCCCTGAACATCGCCTTCATCGCCAGTTCCCACGGCCCGCCACGATAATGCCAGGCAGCGAGGCCCGCGATCGCCAGCGGGCGGGGGCGGAAATCGGCGCGAAGCTGCGCCGCCAGCGCCCTGGCATCCTCCGGGGCGACCTTGTTCTGGACGGTGATGTGCAGGCGCGGCCGCGCCTGGTCCTGCGGAATCAGCAGGCCGGCAAAGGCGTCGGCAAGGTCGTCCCGCATCGCCATCAGGTCCGGGCTATCCACCCGGAACGCCACCCCCCGCCCCAGCAGCATCACCTCGCTCAGCCGCGCCGCTGGCGGCGGGCCGGCGCACAGCCGCTTCAGCCGGGTCGCAATGTCGTCCAGTGATGACGGCGGCAGGTGATGGAACAGCGTCAGGTGCGCCGGAATGACGTTGCGTTCCGGCGGAAAATGCGCACGGCGCAGGCCGTCCGCCCAGGCGAAATCGGCCGCGCCCATCAACGCGCTGACGATGATCGGCGCACTCAACCGACGGGCTTTCGCGAACGCGCGATCAGGCATAGGATGCGGTCATGACGGCCGCGCAACGGCGCGCCGGTCCAACGGGAGGGAGTCACCATGCCGGCACCACGTTCCTTCATCCTCATCGCCATCCTGTTTCTGGTCTGGAACCTGATCGGGCTGGCATCCTTCGTCATGCAATATATGATGGACCTGACCGAACTGGCAAAAACCGATCCCTATACCGCCAGGATCTTTGCCGCCATGCCGGCCTGGCTCTGGCTGGTCTTTGCCGTCGCGGTGCTGGCCGGCACGACTGGCGCCATCGCGCTGCTGCTGCGCAAGCGGGTGGCCCTATCCTTGTTCCTGCTGTCGCTGATCGCCGTCGTGGTGCAGTTCGGCTACAGCTTCCTTGGCACTGACCTGATCGCGGTCAAGGGCGTGCCGGTCGCGACGGCCTTTCCGATTTTCATCTTCGTGATGGCGATCCTGCAATGGCGTTATGCGGCGGCGCAGGCGGCCAAGGGGATTTTGCGGTAAACCTATACCGCGCATCAGTGGATTGCTCGCAATGACGGATGGCGTCAAAGCTCCCCGCGTGCGCGGCGGATTTCAAACCATTTGCGCACATTTTCATTATGCTGCTGATAGGTGTCGGCAAAGATGTGGCCGCCCTTCCCATCGGCGACGAAATACAGCGCCCTGGTCCGCGCCGGGTGCAGCACGGCCAGGATCGAGAGGCGGCCCGGATTGGCGATCGGCCCCTTGGGCAGGCCGACCATGGCATAGGTGTTATAGTCGTTGACTGCCGCGATTTCGGACTTGCGGATGCGGCGGCCCAGCGGCTTGCCCTTGGTGATCGGGTAGATGATCGTCGGGTCCGCCTGCAACATCATGTTGGTGCGCAGGCGATTGCCATAGACGCCCGCGACCATCGGCCGTTCGGCCGGGACGCCGGTTTCCTTCTCCACGATACTGGCGAGGATGATCGCCTCTCGCGGGGATTTGACCACCGTATCGGGCGCGCGATCGGCCCAGAGTTCAGCCAGCACCTTGTCCATCGCCGCCTGCATCCGCTTGAGCACGGCGGCGCGCGGCTCGCCCTTGTCGAAGGCGTAGCTGTCGGGCAGCACGCTGCCTTCTTCGGGCACCGGGATGGCGCCGGTCAACTGGTCGTTCGCCATCAGCCGCTCATAGACCAGGATCGAGGGCATGCCTTCGGGGATGGTGATGAGGCGGGTGAGCGTCTTGCCGCCCTGAAGGATGGAGAGGATGTCGCTGTTGCTGGCGCCGGCAGGGATGACGAATTCGCCCGCCTTGATTGACTTGCCCCCGCCAAAGACCTTGGCGCGGGTTAGAAAGGCGTCGGCCGACCGGACCGCGCCGGCTTGTTTGAGCAGCACGGCCGCGTCGGACAGGGTCGACCCTTCCGGCACGGTGATGCTGATGTCCTTGGTCGCCGGTCCCTGCTCGCTCCAGCCATGGACGAAGCGAAAGGCGACGAACGCCGCGACCGCCAGGCCGACGAGCAGGATGATGCCGGCGATGCGGCGTGCGGGGGTGGAGCGGGTCCGGCGAGCCATGCGTGTCAATCCATCCCGTCTTGCGTGGCACCGTTCATAAATCATCCTCCCCTGGAAGGAGAGATGGCTGGCCGCAGGCCAGACGCTGGGGTGTCGCCCTCACGATAGCGGGACACCCCTCCACCACCAGCTTCGCTGGTTGAATGGAGTCACATGCCTCCATTCAACCCCCTCCCCTTGCAGGGGAGGATCGTCTTCAGACCGCCTTCATGATGAGCGAGGCGTTGGTGCCGCCGAAGCCGAACGAATTGTTCAGCACCGCGCGCACCTTGCGCTCCTTGGCGACGTGCGGGACCAGGTCCACGCCCTTGCAGCTTTCGCTCGGTTCATCGAGGTTAAGCGTCGGCGGGACGATCTGGTCGCGCATGGCGAGAATGCAGAAGATGCTTTCCACCGCGCCCGCGCCGCCCAGCAGATGGCCGATCGCCGACTTCGTCGAACTCATCGACATGGTGCTCAGATTGTCGCCGAACAGCCGCTTGACCGCGCCCAGTTCCAGCTCGTCGCCCAGCGGGGTCGATGTGCCATGGGCGTTCACATAGTCGATATCCTCAAGGCTGAGGCCCGACTTTTTGAGCGCCATCTGCATCGACCGGAAGCCACCCGATCCTTCGGGATGGGGCGCGGTGACATGATAGGCGTCACCCGACAAGCCATAGCCGATCACTTCGGCATAGATTTTCGCGCCACGCTTCTTGGCGTGCTCATATTCTTCCAGCACGACCACGCCCGCGCCTTCGCCCATGACGAAGCCGTCGCGGTTCACGTCATAGGGGCGGCTCGCCTTTTCCGGCGTGTCGTTGAAGCCGGTCGACAGCGCCCGCGCCTGGGCAAAGCCGGCAATGCCGATCGGGCAGATCGCGCTTTCCGCGCCGCCCGCCAGCATCACGTCAGCGTCGTCCATCGCGATCATGCGCGCGGCGTCGCCAATCGAATGGGCGCCGGTCGAACAGGCGGTGACGACCGCATGGTTCGGCCCCATCAGACCATATTTGATCGACACCTGGCCGGAGATCAGGTTGATCAGGCGACCATGGACGAAGTGCGGCGACACGCGGCTTGGCCCCTTGGTCGCCAGCACCAGCGATTCGCTCTCGATGCCCGGCAGGCCGCCGATGCCCGACCCGATCGAGCAGCCGGCGCGCAGCCGCTCCTCCTCGGTCATATTGTCCAGCCCTGCGTCGCGCAGCGCTTCGCTGGCGGCGGAAATGCCGTAAACGATGAAGGGATCGACCTGACGCTGGATCTTGTGATCGACGTCGAGGCTGGCGTCATAGCCATATTCATGGTCTTTGGGCTTCACTTCGCAAGCGATACGGCACTTATATTCGCTGGCATCGAAACGCTGGATCGTCGCCGCGCCCGATTTGGAAGCGATGATGTTTTTCCAGCTTGTTTCGACATTCCCGCCCAACGGGCTGACCATCCCAAGGCCGGTGACGACAACACGACGCATATCCTGGCTCCGAATTACCTATGGGCTTCGGCCGCCCATATAGCCATTGCAAACGCGCTTGTGAACGGCGCGCCAGATACGAAAAGGCTCCCCGCACTCCGGGTTCACCGGACAGGAGGAGCCGTTTCTTGAACGCAAGGGCGGCCCGGCCCGGATGGGACCAAGGCCAAAAAACGCCTTACTGCTTGCTGTCGATATAGTCGATCGCGTCCTTGACGGTGGCGATCTTCTCGGCAGCATCGTCGGGGATTTCGACGCCGAATTCTTCTTCGAACGCCATCACCAGTTCAACGATGTCCAGGCTGTCAGCGCCCAGATCGTCGATGAAGCTGGCGTCCTCGGTCACCTTCTCGGCTTCAACGCCCAGATGCTCGACGACGATTTTCTTTACGCGATCCGCGGTCTCACTCATGAGTGGTCCTTCTTGACTGGTATCGTTGGTGGTTGTGAATAACCGTTAAGGCAATGCCCTAGAGCCAAGCCCCGATAGAGGCAAGAGGGAAGGCCGCCAAGCCCCCACATTCACCCGTAGCCACGATCCGGCAACAAAATCGCGCCCCAATGGTCCGATAACCGTCTATTTACCAAAATTTCAGCGGCTTTGTGCCAGGGAAGCAGCATGGCGTCCCTCCCCTCCCCAGATTCTTTCGTCACCCGTGCGCGCGTTCGCTTGACCGCGATGCTGGTGCTGGCAGCGACCATCATCGGCCTGACCTATCTGGTCGCGACCGCCCATGGCACGGTGGATTCGCTGGGACGGCCGCTGGGCACCGACTTTTCCAACGTGTGGACGGCAGGATGGATGGCCGATCATGGCCGCGCGCCAGAGGCGTGGGACTGGCCGACCCAGCATGCGGTGCAGAAGCAGATCCATCACGACCCGGCCATTCCCTTCTATGGCTGGCACTATCCCCCGCCCTTCCTGATCATCGCGACGCTGCTGGCGCAATTTCCCTATGTCGCCGCGCTGCTGATCTGGCAGGGGATGACGCTGGCGCTGACACTGTGCCTAGTGCGGCGCATCCTGCCGGACGATCGTGACGCGCTGATCGTGGCGCTGGGTGCGCCGGTGGTGCTGGTGTGCCTGGGCCATGGCCAGAACGCCTTCCTGACGGCCAGCCTGCTGGGCGCCGGGATGCTGCTGCTCGACCGGCGGCCGTGGATCGCGGGGATGCTGCTGGGCGCGCTGGTCTATAAGCCGCAATTTGCGGTGCTGATCCCGGTGCTGATCCTGGCGCGGGGCAATTGGCGGGCGTTCGTGGCGGCGGGGGGCACGGTCAGCGCGCTCTGCCTGCTGACGCTGGCGATCTGGGGCTGGCCGGTGTGGCAGGCGTTCATCGATTCCCTGCCGCTGACCCGGCACATCATCATCGAAGCCGGCGCGACCGGCTGGGAAAAGATACAAAGCCCCTTTGCCGCGATCCGCCAATGGGGCGGGTCTATCCCGCTGGCCTATGGCGTGCAGGGCTTCGTCGCGGCGATGGCCATCGCGGCGGCGGCGGTTGCGGCCCGGCGCGGAGCGATGGCGGTGCGCGGCGCGGCCGCCCTGAGCGCCGCGCTGCTCTGCACCCCCTATGTGCTGGATTATGATTTCGTCCTGCTGGGCGTCGCCATCGCCTTCATGGCGGCCGACATGCGCCAGCGCGGCGCGCTGGCATGGGAACCGACATGGCTCGCTTATGCCTGGATCGCGCCGCTGTTCGGCCGGGCCCTGTCGGAACTGACCCATGTGCCGGTCAACCTGATCGCGGCCATCGCCGTGCTGGCGCTGGCGATCCGGCGCGCCATCCTGCTGGACGGCGCGCTCAGCGGCTTCAGATCATCGCCATGCCGCCATTCACATGCAGCGTCTGGCCGGTGACATAGCCCGCCTCCCTGCTCGCCAGATAGACGACCGCCGCGCCGATATCATCGCCGCTGCCCAGGTCGCCGGCCGGAATCTTCGTCAGGATCGCGCCCTTCTGCGTGTCGTTCAGCGCATCGGTCATGGCCGAACGGATGAAGCCCGGTGCAACGCAGTTGACGGTGATGCCCCGGCTGGCGAGTTCCTGGCCAAGGCTCTTGGACATGCCGATGATGCCCGCCTTCGACGCGCAATAATTGGCCTGGCCGGGGTTGCCGGTGACGCCCACGACCGACGTGATCGAGATGATGCGGCCGAAGCGCGCCTTCATCATCGGCTTGGCCGCGGCGCGGACCAGGCGGAAGGCGGCCTCCAGATTGACCTGGATCACCTGGCTCCATTCCTCGTCCTTCATGCGCAGGATCAAATTGTCGCGGGTGATGCCGGCATTGTTGACCAGGATGTCCAGCCGCCCGCCCAGCGCCTCCACCGCCTGCGGCACCAGCGCGTCGACGGAGGCCGGATCGGACAGGTTGCAGACGACCGTCTTGTGATCGCCGCCCAGTTCGGCCCCGAAGGCCGCCAACTTCTCCGCATTGCTGCCCGAAAGCGCGAGCGTCGCCCCTTGCGCCGCGAGCGACCGGGCGATCGACGACCCGATCCCCCCCGAAGCGCCCGTCACCAGCGCGGTCATGCCTGTTAGGTCGAACATGGATAGTCCTTTCATCCAATCTGTTCGTCATCCGCGCAAAGGCGGGATGACAGAAGAAGTTCAAAAAGCCGCCAGCGCAGCTTCGATATCGTCCATCGTCACGATGCTGCGCACGGTGGCGTCAGGGGCGATGCGCTTGACCATGGGGCCGAGCACCTTGCCGCCCAGTTCGACGAATTCGGTGACGCCCGCGTCCCACATGGCGGCGACGGATTCGCGCCAGCGCACGCGGCCCGTCACCTGCTCGACCAGCCGTGCCTTGATCTCCTCCGCATCGGCGATCGGCGCGGCAAGCACATTGGCATAGACCGGCAGCAGCGGCGCGCTCAGTGCCGCGTCCGCCAGCGCCTGCGCCATCGCATCGGCGGCGGGCTGCATCAGTTCGCAATGGAAGGGCGCAGAGACGGGCAGCAGCACGCCACGCTTGATGCCATGGTCCTTGACCATCGCCACCGCCCGCTCGATCGCGCCGCGATGGCCGGAAATCACCACCTGCGAGGGATCATTGTCGTTGGCGACGGCGCAGACTTCGCCCTGCGCCGCCGCGTCGGCCAGCGCCTGCGCCTTGTCGATATCCGCGCCCAGCAGCGCCGCCATCGCGCCCTCGCCCACCGGCACCGCCGCCTGCATCGCCTGCCCGCGCAGTTTGAGCAGGTGCGCAGTGGTCGTGATGTCGAACGCCTCCACCGCGCAGAGCGCGCTATATTCGCCCAGGCTGTGGCCGGCGACATAATCGCCCTTGTCGGCGAGCGAGAAGCTCCCTTCCTTCTGCATCACCCGCAACGTCGCGATGGCGTTCGCCATGATTGCAGGCTGGGCATTTTCGGTCAGGGTCAGGTCGCTGTCCGGTCCTTCCACCATGATGCGGAACAAATTTTGTTTCAGCGCGTCATCCACCTCCTGAAACAGTTCCCGCGCCGCGGGGCTGGCGTCGGCCAGCGCCTTGCCCATGCCGACCGACTGGCTGCCCTGCCCCGGAAAAAGAAATGCCCGCATCATCCAACTCCAAACCCGCGCGCGTGCCGAAAAGCGCTGAAATCCAAAACCGTTACACTTTGAGACATAAATGTCATTGAGACGTACATATCCCTGCGGCAGTCAGGAACGGCACGCCCGCCGACCTGTCATGGGCCGGCGCGTGGCGGCCCCTTTAACGATGACGGAGTGCAAGGAAAAGGTGCGATATCGCATTGCCTGGATCAGCGGGACGGCGCTACTGCTTTCCGCCTGCGCCGCCGGTCCCGATTATCGTGCGCCGCAGGCGGCATCGCTGGGGGTGCCGGCAGCCTACAGCCAGGCCGGCGTCGGGGACGGCGCGGCGTTGAACGACGCCGATCTGGCGCTATGGTGGACCCGCCTCAACGATCCTGCGCTGAGTGGGCTGATCGATGCGGCGGTCGCCAACAATCTCGACATCGTGCAGGCGCAGGCGCGCCTGCGGCAGGCGCGCGAAAGCCTGCGCCAGGCCAATGCCAGCTTCCTGCCGCAGGTGAGCGGATCGGGCAGCGGCGGCAAAAATTATCGCAGCCAGGCCGGCGGCACGCGCGTCGACAGCAATGGCAATGTCATCAGCACCGGCGCCAGCAACTGGTCGAGCAGCTATTCGGCCAGCGCATCGGCGAGCTGGCAGGTCGACCTGTTCGGCGAATTGTCCCGCACGGCGGAGGCGGCGCGCGCGGACCTGAGCGCATCGGGCTATGACCTTGCCACCGTGCGGATGACGATCATTTCCGAACTGGTCAGCAATTATGTGCAGGCGCGGCTGGCGCAGGAACAAATCGCCATCGCGCGGCAGACGCAGGCGATCCAGCAGGACAATTACAATATCGCCAACTGGCGTTTGCAGGCCGGTCTGGTGTCGTCGCTGGACGAACAGCAGGCAAAGGCGCAACTGGCCCAGACCAATGCCAGCCTGCCCCAGTTGGAGGCGAGCCTGCGCGGCAGCCTCAATCGCATCGCCGTGCTGACCGGGCAGGCGCCAGGCGCCGCGACCCGCGCGCTCGAAACGCCAGCGCCGATCCCCACGGCATCGACCGCGATCGCAACCGGCATTCCCGCCGACACGCTGCGCCAGCGGCCGGACGTGCGCAGCGCCGAGCGGGCGCTGGCCGCCGCCACCGCCCGGATCGGCGTCGCCCAGGCGCAGCTTTATCCCTCGCTCAGCATCAGCGGCAATATCGGCACCACGTCCAACGCCTTGCGCGACCTGTTCAGCCTGATCACCGGCGGCGTGTTCGCCAATGTGGCGCAGACGATCTTCGACGGCGGCCGGCTGCAATCGCAGGTGCGTGCGCAAAAGGCGGCGACCGACGCCGCCTTCGCGGCCTACAAGCAGAGCGTGCTGGGTGCGCTGGAGGATGTGGAGAACGCCATGGCGTCCCTTACCAGCGCCCGGCTGCGCAAGGCGGAGTTCGCGACCGCCTATGAAGCGTCGAACAACGCCGCGATCCTGGCGCGCAGCCAGTATCAGGCCGGGCTGACCGACTTCCAGACGCTCTCCACCACCGAAAACAGCCTTCTGACCGCGCGCAACAGCCTGGCTGCCGCGCAATCCGACGAGATATTGGCCATCGCCCAGCTCTATAATGCGCTGGGTGGCGGCTGGCAGAGCATGGAAAGCCGCCCTGATGAGCAATGATGTGACCAAGGACCAGGATCTCGACGATTTTCTGGGCGCCAAGCCGCAAAAGCCATGGCGCAAATGGGTGGTCCGGGGCGGGATCGGTCTCATCCTGCTGGTCGTGCTCCTGCTGCTGGCGCGCTGCTTTTCCGGGGAGGACAAGCCCAATTATGCGACGCGGGAGGTGCGCACCGGCGACCTGACCGTCAGCGTATCGGCCACCGGGAACCTCAAGCCCATCAACCAGGTCGATGTCGGTTCCGAACAGTCGGGCAAGATCACGGCCGTCTATGTCGACGTGAATGATCGCGTGACCAGGGGGCAGAAGCTGGCCGAACTCGATACCCGCCGGCTGGTCGATACCGTCAACCAGAATCAGGCGCAGGTCGCCTCTGCCCAGGCCAGCGTCGCGCAGGCGCAGGCGCAGGTCGCGCTGGCCAAGGCGACGCTCGACCGGCAATTGAGCGTGTTCAACCTGTCGGGCGGCAAGGTGCCGGCCAGGACGGAGATCGACGCGGCGCGGGCCGATTATCAGGGCGCGGTGGCGACTTTGCGGTCGGCGCAGGCGCAGGTCGATGTGGCGCGGTCGCAATTGTCGAGCGCGCAGACCAACCTGTCGATCGCGCAGATCGTGTCGCCGGTGAACGGCGTGGTGCTGTCGCGCGACATAGAACCGGGCCAGACGGTCGCCGCCTCGCTCAACGCGCCGGTGCTGTTCACGCTGGCCGAAGACCTGACCCAGATGGAAGTCGAAGTGTCGGTGGACGAGGCCGATGTCGGCCAGGTCAAGGAAGGACAGAGCGCCAGTTTCGCGGTCGATGCCTTCCCCGGCCGCACCTTCCCGGCGCGCGTCACGCGGGTCAATGTCGGGTCCAACGCCAGCAGTTCCTCATCCTCCACCAGCACGACGACGACCAGCACCACCGGCACAGTGGTCGCCTATACCGCCGTGCTGGCGGTCGACAACAAGGACGAAACGCTGCGCCCCGGCATGACCGCCACGGCCGACATCGTGACGCAGGAACTGCATGACGTGCTGCTGGTGCCCAACAGCGCGCTGCGCTTCAAGCCCAGCGCGACAAAGCAGGGCGGCGGCATCACCAGCGTCCTGCCCGGCCCCGGCCGGATGCGGCGCGGCGGCGGCAGTCGCCAGGTCAGCTTCGGCGCGGGCAGCAGCCAGACCGTCTATGTGGTGGGCGAGGACGGCAATCCCAAGGCGGTGCAGGTGACGGTCGGCGCCAGCGACGGATCGCGCACCGTCGTCACCGGCGGGGACCTGAAAGCAGGCGCGCGGGTCATCACCGGCCAGCTCGCGGCGGGCCAGCAGCCGCCGGCCGAGGACCAGAAGGATGCTGGTCCCAGGACCGCACCATCCGGCGACAAGGCCCGCGACCGCCAGCGCACCCCATCGACCGATGGCAGCCCGGCGAGCGTCGGCAAGCTCGGCAATTCGGGCGACGCCACACCGGATACCGCCCCGGTCGCGCCGGCCCAGCCGCGCGGGGACGGGCGAAAGAGCGGCACATGATCGACCCGATCATATCGATGCGGGGTGTCACCAAAGTCTATGGCGAAGGCCCGACCGCGTTCCAGGCGTTGAAGGGCATCGACCTCGACATCGCGCAAGGGGATTTCGTGGCCGTGATGGGGCCGTCCGGCTCCGGCAAGTCGACGACGATGAACATCCTGGGATGCCTGGACGTGCCATCGGGTGGCGAATTTCTGTTCAAGGGCCGCCATGTCGAAACGCTGGACCGCGACCAGCGCGCCCTGCTGCGCCGTCGTTATCTGGGGTTCGTGTTTCAGGGCTTCAACCTGCTGTCGCGCACCACCGCGCTGGAGAATGTCGAACTGCCCCTGCTCTATCGCGGCGAAGACAAGAAGACGCGCTATGACCTGGGCATGGCCGCGCTCGACAAGGTGGGGCTGAAGGACTGGTGGGACCACACCCCGGCCGAACTGTCGGGCGGGCAGCAGCAGCGCGTCGCCATCGCCCGCGCCATCGTGACCAGCCCCGACGTGCTGCTGGCGGACGAGCCGACCGGTAACCTCGATTCGGAACGGTCGGTGGAGATCATGCAATTGCTGACCGACCTCAACAGGAACAGCGGCATCACCGTGCTGATGGTGACGCACGAACCCGACATGGCCGCCTTCGCCCGCACCATCGTCCATTTCAAGGACGGGCTGGTCGAACGGATCGAAGAAGGGATGGCGGCGTGAGGATGATGTCCGCAAAACCTTCTCCCCATGGAGGAGAAGGATACGCAGCCTTAGGCGCGAAGCGACTTGGGCGGAGTTGGAAGAGAGGGATGCGCACTCTCGATAGGGTACGCTCCGCTATCCTCTCCCCCATGGGCCAAGGAGCATCGGGATGCTAGGCACCACCGTCATCCTCGCCTTCCGGGCGATCAACCGGCACAAGTTGCGGTCGTTCCTGACCACGCTGGGCATCATCATCGGCGTGGCGGCGGTCGTGACCATGGTGACGCTGGGCAATGGCGCCACGGCGGCCGTGCGCGAACAGATCAGTTCGCTGGGCGCGAACGTGCTGCAACTGCGCCCCGGTCAGGGCTTTGGCCGTGGCGGCGGCGGACCGCGCCCGCCCGACTTCAAGGAACGCGACCTCACCGCAATCGAAAACCAGCTAACCGGCGTGCGCGCGGTCGCGCCCGTCGTGCAATCGAGCGGCACGGCCATCTATGAAGGCAATAACTGGTCCACCACCGTCTATGGCACGACATCGACCTATTCGGAGGTGCAGCAGTGGAAGATCGCCGACGGCCGCCTGTTCCTGCCCGATGAGGAAGCCGCGGGCAAACCCGTCTGCATCATCGGCAATACGGTTCGCACCAACCTGTTCCAGGGCGCAGAGCCAGTCGGCAAGCGGATGCGGATCAAGGGCGTGTCCTGCCAGGTCGTGGGCGTGCTGGCGACTCGCGGCCAGGGTGGGTTCGGCGACCAGGACGATGTCGTCGTCATGCCGATCAAGTTCGTGCAGCGCCGCTTTACCGGCGATCGCGATATCAGCCAGATCATGGTCGCGGTCGATGACGCCTATGACACCAGCACCGTCCAGACCAGCCTGGAGGAACTGATGCGTGAACGGCGCAAGATCAAGGCGGGCGACCAGGATAATTTCAACATATTCGACACCAAGCAGATCAGCGACACGCTGACCGGCACCACCACGATCCTGACCCAGATCGTCGGCGCGGTCGCGGCGATCTCCCTGCTGGTCGGCGGGATCGGCATCATGAACATCATGCTGGTTTCGGTGACGGAGCGGACGCGGGAAATCGGCATTCGCCTCGCCATCGGCGCGGTCGCGCGCGAAGTGCTGATGCAGTTTCTGGTGGAGGCGATCGTGCTGTCCTGCCTGGGCGGGGTCATCGGCCTGGCGCTGGCGCTGGCCGCATCGCTGGCCATCGCGCCGCTGATGCAGGTGCCCTTCCTGTTCGACATCAAGGTGAACCTGATCGCCTTCCTCTTCTCCGCCGCGATCGGCGTGGTGTTCGGCTATTTCCCCGCCCGGCGCGCGGCGGCGCTCAACCCGATCGACGCACTGCGGCATGAATAGGCTGATACAATTTCCGACAAACCGCCGCCCTTGCCGGCACAGACCTGCGACAAGTGCGCCCTATCTCTGTCCCTGACGCCACCCAATGGCGCATGGATAGCAGCAAGGAGCACGACATGTTCAAGAACATCCTGACATTCCTGGCCACCACCACCTTGGTCGCCAGCCCCATCGTCAGCGCGCAGGCGCAGGCCGCCCCCTATCATGGCGGGCAGCAGCGCCAGGAAGTCAGCCGCACCATCGTCAAGCAGAAGCCCAATGGCCGCACCGTGGTCAAGCAGCAGACGATCGTGCATCGGGCCAATGATGTCCGCCGCGACAATCATCGCCGCTGGAACAAGGGCCAGCGGTTCGACCGCCGCTATGCCACCAACTACCGCGTCGTGAACAATTATCGCGACTATCGCCTGTCGGCGCCGCCGCGTGGCTATCAATGGGTGCGTTCGGGCAATGACGCGGTGCTGATCGCCATCACCAGCGGCATCATCGGCGCGGTCGTGGGCAGCGCAATCCGCTAAAGCAATGGAGGCCGCACGATGCCCCAGGGGATTTCTTCCCCTGGGGCATCTTCCTGCGCGCGCGATCATGATCGAGGTTAAAAACGCGAGATTAAGGGATTTTGTCATATAGGAGGCACGGCCGGGGGGCGGCCATGTCGGGAATGTCCATGTCCTTGTATCAGATCATGTATATCAGCACCGTGGTCGGCACGGTCACGCCGCAGCAATGCGCGGCCATCGCCCAATTGTCCGCCATCAACAATCAGCGGGACGACGTAACCGGGCTGTTGCTGTTCAATTCGCGCCGCTTTTTGCAGGTGCTGGAGGGGCCGAAGGCGGCCGTCGACCGCATCTTTGCCCGCATCCACGCCGATCCGCGCCATCGCGCCGTCGTCAAGCTGCGCGAGGGGCCTATCGCCACGCGGGAATTTGGGCAATGGGCGATGGCCTATGACGATCCTGCACGCCCGTCCGACAGTCTGAAAAACACGGTTGCCGCCTTGCTGGAGCAGGCCGGGCCTTCGACCCGCGCGCATTTCACCGGGTCGGCCGACCTGCATCGCCCGGCAGCGTGAACGGCGCCTATACCAGTCCGGTCAGATAATAGACCGCGATCACGATGAATACGGTCAGCGTCTTGATCAGCGTCAGCGCGAAAATATCCTTATAGGCCTGCCGATGGGTCAGGCCCGTCACCGCCAGCAGGGTGATGACCGCGCCATTATGCGGCAGGCTGTCCATCCCGCCCGACGCCATGGACGCGACCCGGTGCAGCACTTCGCGCGGGATGCCCGCCGCATCGCCCGCCGCCACGAACTGGTCCGCCATCGCCGCCAGCGCGATCGACAGACCACCCGACGCCGACCCGGTGATGCCCGCGAGCGAGGTGACGGTGATGGCTTCGTTGACCAGCGGGTTGGGGATGGCACGCAGCGCGTCCTTGACGATCAGGAAGCCTGGCAGCGCCGCGATGACCGCGCCAAAGCCATATTCGACCGCCGTGTTCATCCCCGCCAGCAGCGCGCCGCCGACCGCCGCCTTCGATCCCTCCGCAAAGCGCCTGGCCACGGTGCCGAAGGCAAAGAGCAGGATCGTGCCGATCCCCAGCAGCAGCGCGCCCTCCACCGCCCAGAGCGCCGCCATCTGCGCTACCTTGACCGACACAGGTTCGGCCATGCCGGGCAGCGACAGCATGACCTGATCCGCCGCCATCCAGCGCGGGATCGCCAGGGTGAGCAGCAGATTGCCCACCCCCACCACCAGCAGCGGCAGCAGCGCGACCAGCGGATGCACCTTTGCATCGTCATCGACCATCTCAGGTTCGTTGACCAGCGTGCCGGGCGCGCCATAGCTCTCCCCCGCCGCCATCAGCTTTGCCCGCCGCCAGCCCAGATAGGCCAGCCCCATCGCCGCGATACAGGCGGAGCCGATCACCCCCAGCACGGGCGCGGCCCATGCGGTGGTGCCAAAGAAACTGGTCGGGATGATGTTCTGGATCTGCGGCGTGCCGGGCAGCGCGTCCATGGTGAAGGTGATGGCGCCCAGGCCGATGGTGGCGGGCACCAGCCGCTTGGGAATGTCGGCGCGGCGGAACATCTCTGCCGCGAAGGGATAGACGGCGAACACCGCGACGAACACCGACACGCCGCCATAGGTGAGCAGGGCGGTGACGATCATGATCGCCGGGATCGCCCTTCCCGCGCCCACCACCCCGATCACTGCGGTCACGATCGACCGGGAAAAGCCGGAAATCTCCACCAGCTTGCCGAACAGCGCGCCCAGCAGGAATACCGGGAAATAGAGTTTGAGGAAGGTCGCGACCTTTTCCATGAACAGGCCGGAAAAGGCGGCGGGCACGGCGGCGGGATCGGTCAGGAACACCGCCAGCATGGCCAGCAGCGGCGCCATCAGGATGACGCTCATGCCCCGATAGGCCGCGATCATCAGCAATATCAGCGCCAGGGCGGCAATCGCGACGGCCATGCATCCATTCCCTTCCAACATCCGTTCGCCCTGCGTAGAGGCTGAGCGTGTCGAAGCCTCGTATCGAAGGGGCGTGACAAAGCCTATCCCTCGATACCCGACTTCGACAAGCGCAGTGGCTCGCGCGACGAATGGAGAGGGGGCAAAGCTGCCCTTGCTTTCCTCCCCCCTTTCCGCCATAGGCCCGCCTTCGCTTGATGCCGGGGTGACTCACGCATCCCGCGATGCATTTGAGACGACAGCCGGAGGGGCGTTCCACATGGGGTGGGCGTCAGCGATCGGCCAACAGATGAGGCATGACATGGCTCTTTATGAGCACGTCTTCCTTGCGCGCCAGGATCTGGCACAGGCGCAGGTGGACGCACTGGCGGAAATCGCCACCAAGATCGTCGAGGACAATGAAGGCAAGGTCACGAAGGTCGAGACCTGGGGCCTGCGCAGCCTCGCCTACAAGATCGCCAAGAACCGCAAGGCACATTATGTGATGCTGAACATCGACGCCCCCGCCGGCGTCGTCGCGGAACTGGAGCGCCAGACCCAGATCAACGAAGACATCATCCGCTACATGACCGTCAAGGTCGATGAGCTGGAAACCGGCCCTTCGGTGATGATGCGCAAGCAGGAACGTTCCGAGCGTGGCGACCGCGGCCCCCGTGGCGACCGCGGCGACCGTGGCCCGCGCGGTGATCGCGAAGATCGTGGCCCGCGCCGCGACCGCGAAGACGCCCCGGCTGCTGAATAAGGAGATCTGAAACATGGCACGCCCGTTTTTCCGCCGCCGCAAAAGCTGCCCCTTCGCCGCCAAGGATGCGCCGAAGATTGATTATAAGGACGTCCGTCTGCTCCAGGGCTTCGTGTCCGAGCGCGGCAAGATCGTCCCCAGCCGTATCACGGCCGTTTCGGCCAAGAAGCAGCGCGAACTGGCCCAGGCCATCAAGCGCGCCCGTCACCTGGGCCTGCTGCCCTACATCGTAAAGTAAGGGAGTAACCCCATGGAAATCATCCTGCTCGAACGTATCGAGAAGCTGGGCGCCATCGGCGACATCGTCACCGTGAAGGACGGCTATGCCCGTAACTTCCTGCTGCCCAACAAGAAGGCCCTTCGTTCGAACAATGCGAACAAGAAGGTTTTCGAAGCCAACCGCGCCAAGATCGAGGCCGACAACGCCGCCCGTCGCACGGACGCCGAACAGGCTGCCGAAGGCGTCAACGGCAAGCAGATCGTCCTGATCCGCCAGTCGTCCAACGCCGGCCAGCTTTATGGTTCGGTTGCCGTGCGCGACATCGTCGATGCGCTGCACGCCGATGGCGTCACCAATGTCACCAAGGCAATGGTCGTGCTGGAACGCCCGATCAAGACCCTGGGCGTGTTCGACGTCAAGGTCGCGCTGCACCCCGAAGTCGCCGTGACGATCACCGTCAACGTCGCCCGTTCGCCGGAAGAAGCCGAGCTTCAGTCGCAGGGCGTGGACGTGATGGCCGACCTGTTCGAAAAGGACGAGAGCGGCTTCACCGAAGACTATGATCCCAATGCCGAGCCGGGCGAAATCGCTTCGGCCGCCAGCGACGAAGAAGAAGCCGAACAGGCCTGATTTCTTCCGAATGGATCGAACGAGAAAGCCGCCCCGCAACGGGCGGCTTTTTTGTTGGCGATGGCAGATTGGGCAAAGCGGATACGGACATCCTCCCATGGCAGGAGAGGTGGCTGGCCGGAGGCCGGACGGAGGGGTGTTGCCCTCTATCGGTGGGGGACGCCCCCTCCGTCCTCTCACCCCAGAAGAAATGCTGCACTGCGGGATCGTTGCATCAGGCGACCCGTTATGATGGTCTGGCGTACAGGTTCGCCGACGACCGTTCGCCAGCAAGGGGCATGAGATGAAAAATCCGTTCGCATCGACGATGAAGGCCGCGCGCCTGATGCGCAAGGGCCGTGCACTGTCGGCGGCGCTGGTCATGCAACGCGCCCTCATGACGCCAGCCAAGCCCGCCAAGAAGGCGGCCGCACGCAAGAGCGCCACTGCCAAGCCGGCCAGGCCTGCCGCGCCCGCGCTGCCGCCCCGCCCCCTGCCCGGCAGTTTCATCGACGGCATGTTCGACAGCAAGCATGGCGCACTGCGCTATAAACTCTACACCCCTACCGGATCGGCGCGCCGCCGCCTGCCCCTCGTCGTGATGTTGCATGGCTGTTCCCAGACGGCCGGGGATTTCGCGGCAGGAACCGGCATGAACCGCCTCGCCGATGAATTGGGCGTCATCATCCTGTATCCCGAACAGTCGGGATCGGCCAATGTCGCGCGCTGCTGGAACTGGCACCAGCCCCATAATCAGGTGCGCGGACGCGGCGAACCGGCGATGATCGCGGACCTGACGCGCCATGCGATCCTGCTGGGCCGGGCCGATCCGGCGCGGGTCTATATTGCCGGCATGTCCGCCGGCGGGGTCGCCGCCGCGATCATCGCTGCGGCCTATCCCTCGCTGTTCGTGGCCGTGGGCGTCCATTCGGGCCTCAGTTGCGGAGCGATCGACAGCCTGGGCGACGCGCTGGCCGCGATGCGCGGCCGCCCGCAAGCGCTCCCGTCGACGGCCCGCGTCACCCGCCCCCGGCCGACCATCCTGTTCCATGGCGATGCCGACAAGGTCGTGCATCCATCCAATGCGGACGGGTTTCGCGCGCTGCTGGAACGGTCGACCGCCGGGCCGATCGTCAGCCAGACGCGGCAGGGGCAGAGCGCGGGCGGGCGACATTATACCCGCACCGAACATCGCACCGCCCAGGGCGAGGTGATGCTGGAAAGCTGGACCATCCATGGCAGCGGCCATGCCTGGTCGGGCGGCCTGCGCTCGGCCTCCTATACCGATCCCGCCGGGCCGGATGCGTCGCGCGCAATGCTGCGCTTCTTCCTGGCGCGCCGGGGCAAGCCCCCGCGCCCGAAAGCCAGCGCCTGATATCGGAACGATTTCGTCACGATCGCGCGGAACGGTGATCATGGCTGCGCGTTCGACCGTGATGAAAGACCGCGCCCTGATCGAAAAACTGGCCCGCCACCTGGCAAGGGGGGCGCCGGACGCCTGGCCCGAACGGGTCGAGGATGCCGCCAGCATCCTTGCGCTGATGAAGGAACCCGATGGCGCGATGCGCGCGGCGGGCGACACGGCGACATGGGGCGCGATGATCGACGCGGCGCTGCGCGAACGCTGGTCCTTGCCCCGGCCGTCGGGCACGGAGGCGGCGGCCGATGGCGCGGACGAGGAAGGCGAGATCCGCCTGCCGCGCGAGGCCGTGGGCCATGACCGCGCCGATTGGGTGCATCTGCATCATGGGCAGGAGAAACCGGCATGAAGGGATTGTTGAAACTCGCGATCGTCACCGGCCTTGGCGCGATCGCGGTCAAGGGCGCGATCAAGGGCTGGCGCGAATGGATGGGTGACGACATGCAGCCGGCCCACCCGGCCGACAGCTTCATCCGCGACGCCGGCCCGCAACAGGGCATCGCGCCGCAGGACTGGGACAAGGTCGACGAACAATCCGATGAAAGCTTCCCGGCCAGCGATCCGCCGGGCAATTACTAAAGGCTACTAAAGGCCAATTACTGACAATCGCGGTTCCTTGCCCCGTCCGTGCCGCCCCTCTATGAGGCGCAGCCGAGGGCGTTATCGCCTGCAACAGGGGAATGAAAATCTATGCCTTCGGGTCTGATCGCGCTGCTCGATGACGTGGCGGGCATCGCCAAGCTGACGGCGACTTCGCTGGACGATGTCGCCGCCGCCGCCGGCAAGGCCGGGACCAAGGCCGCCGGCGTGGTGATCGATGACGCCGCCGTGACGCCCAAATATGTCATGGGCCTGACCCCGGACCGCGAATTGCCGATCATCTGGAAGATCGCCAAGGGATCGCTGCGCAACAAGCTGCTCTTCCTGCTACCGGCCGCCTTGCTGATGAGCGCCTTTGCGCCCTGGCTGCTGCCGCCGCTGCTGATGCTGGGCGGGGCCTTTCTGTGTTTCGAGGCGGTCGAAAAGCTGCTGGAGGCCTTCGCCGGCGGCCATGACCTGGCCGAAGAAGCCATCGAGACGCATAGTTCGGCCGAACTGGAAAACCGGAAAGTGGCGAGCGCGATCCGCACCGACTTCATCCTGTCGGGTGAGATCATGGCCATATCGCTGGGCACGGTGGCGGGCGAGCCGGTGTGGGAACAGGCAATCATCCTGGTCGTCGTCGCCATCCTGATCACGGCGGGCGTCTATGGCGTTGTCGGCCTGATCGTGAAGATGGACGATATCGGCCTGCATCTCGCGAAAAAGGATGGTGCGGGCACGCGGGTTATGGGCCGGGCCCTGGTGAAGGCGATGCCGGTGCTGATGGCGATCCTGTCGGTGGTCGGCACCGCCGCGATGCTGTGGGTCGGCGGCGGGCTGATCGTCCACGGCCTGCATGAATTTCATGTCGAGCCGATCCCCGGCGCGATCGACCATCTGGCGCAGGGCGCGGCGCAGGCCGTTCCCGCCCTTGGCGGCTTCCTGCACTGGCTGGTGACGGCGGTGGGCGGCGCGATCGTCGGGCTGGTGGTTGGCGGGGTGATCGTCGGCGCGCTGCATCTGTTGCCCTGGAAGAAACATTGAGCCATTTAGCATAGCGTGCTCCCGCACAGGCGGGAGCCCAGTTGAGACGTTCGAACTGGGTTCCCGCCTGTGCGGGAGCATGTGGTTTCAGGAATATCGTGATGGCCCACCCCTCCCCCTGGCGCATCGAGGCCAGCGCGCTGATCGCGCTGGCGCTGCCGATGATCGCGGGCAATATCGCCTGGTCGGCGATCGCCGCGACCGATCTGCTGCTGCTCGGCCGCCGGGGCGCCGAAAGCGTGGCGGCCGGCGCGCTCGCTATCAACCTGTTCCACGCGCTGCTGATCTTCGGCATGGGCCTTGTCACCGCCGCCTCGCCGCTGATCGCCAGCGAACGCGGCCGTCGCCGCCACAGCGTGCGCGACGTGCGCCGCACGGTGCAGCAGACGCTGCGTGCCGCTCTGTTCTTTGTATTGCCCGCCTGGGCAATCCTTTGGCAATGCGAGGCGATCCTGCTCGCCATGGGGCAACAACCCGATCTGGCGCATGGGGCCGGTCAGTTGATGCGCGGGCTGCAATGGGCGCTGCTGCCCTTTCTCTGCTTCACCACGCTGCGCAACTTCATCGCCGCGCTGGAACGGCCGATCTGGGGCCTGCTGGTCATGCTGGTGGCGATCCCGCTCAATATAGTTGCGGGCTGGGCGCTGATCTTCGGCCATCTTGGCCTGCCGGCGCTTGGCCTGTTCGGTGCGGGCCTGGCCAGCAGCCTTTCCTCCAGCTTCCTGTTCCTGGGCCTGCTGGGGGTCATCCTGATCGACCGGCGTTTCCGCCGCTACAGCCTGATGGGCCGTTTCTGGACCCGTGATCGCGAACGGCACCGGCAGGTCTGGGCACTTGGCCTGCCGATCGCCATTACGCTGGGGTTCGAAACGACCGTATTCAATGCCTCGGCTTTTCTGATGGGCCTGATCAACCGCGATTCGCTGGCCGCCCATGCCGTCGCGCTCCAGATTTCCGCGCTTGTATTCATGGTGCCGATGGGCATCGGTCAGGCCGCGACGGTGCGCGTCGGCATCGCCTATGGACGCGGGGACCGGGCCGGTGTCGGCCGTGCCGGCTGGCTGGCACTGTTGATCGGCACCGGATTTGCCCTCTGTTCGGGCGCGTTGCTGATCCTGATGCCGCATATGCTGGTGTCGGCCTTCCTTGACCTTTCCGATCCGGCCAATGCCCGCACCATCCGCCTGGCCACCAGCTTCCTTGCGGTCGCGGCGCTGTTCCAGCTTGTCGATGCGGCGCAGGCCGTGGGCGCGGGCGTGCTGCGCGGGGTGCAGGATACGAAGATGCCGATGATCTTCGCCCTGATCGGCTATTGGGTCGTGGGGATCGGCGTCGGCACGCTGCTCGCCTTCCCGCTGGGGCTGGAGGGCGTCGGCATCTGGCTGGGGCTGGCCAGCGGCCTGGGCGCGGTCGCGCTGCTGCTCATCATCCGCTGGAGCCTGCGCGAACGGCTGGGGCTGCTGCCAGGCTGACCCCTGATCCTGCCCATCATGTCGCATCGGTTGCACGGCACAGCCATGGTGCGGCGCACAAAACAATTGAAAGAATCGCGAAAATCGGTCAGGGAAACGACATCATGCAAGCCCCGACCGAGATTTTTGAAGCCATCGCGCTCCAGAAGTGCCTGAAGGTGACCTATAACAAGATGGTCGTCACCCTCGCCCCGCACATCCTGTACACCCGTCATGACGAATTGTTCATCGACGCCGTGACCACCGACCGCGACGGCCGCCCGCCGCGCGAATTGAAGCTGGGCACGTTCAAGCTGGTGGGGCTGTCCGACATTCGGGTGCTGGATGAACCGTTCGAGGCGATGTACGGCCTCTATAATGACGGCGACGACAAATATAAGGGCGTGACCCTGTTCGCCGTGACGCCGGAGAGCCAGGCGGCCTGACGGGC
Organism: Sphingobium cyanobacteriorum; assembly: GCF_030580935.1. Taxonomy (GTDB): domain Bacteria; phylum Pseudomonadota; class Alphaproteobacteria; order Sphingomonadales; family Sphingomonadaceae; genus Sphingobium; species Sphingobium cyanobacteriorum. The sequence continues at coordinate 324,805 of NZ_JAUQOM010000001.1, forward strand.
ACCGCCTGATGCACGCAACACGATGGGCGGCCACCGGCCGCCCTTTTCATTTCTTCAGCCGATAGCCGGTCCTGAACATCCAGCCGATCACGCCGATGCACACCGCCAGCATCCCCGCGACGAAGATCAGGCTGAATTCGATCCCCACATCGCCCTTGCCGAAGAAGGTCCAGCGAAAGCCGGAGATCAGATAGACGATCGGGTTGAACAGCGTGATCGTGCGCCACGGCTCCGCGAGCATGTGCACGGAATAGAAGGCGCCGCCCAGGAAGGTCATGGGCATGATCAGCAGCAAGGGGATCACCTGCAACTGCTCGAAACTCTGCGCCCAGACCCCCAGAATGAAGCCGAACAGACAGAAACTGACCGCGATCAGCAGCATGAAACCGGCCATGGCCAACGGATGCGCGACCGGCACGTCGACGAACAGATGGGCGGTCAGGAAGATGATGATGCCCACGATCAGCGACTTGGTCGCCGCCGCACCGACATAGGCGATGACCGTTTCGGTCGCGGAAATGGGGGCGGATAAGAGTTCATAGATGGTGCCGGTGAATTTGGGCATGTAGATGCCGAAACTGGCGTTGAAGATGCTTTCGGTGAACATCGCCATCATGATGAGGCCCGGCACGATGAAGGCAGCATAGGGAATGCCTTCCACTTCCGTCATCCGCGACCCGATCGCCCCGCCGAACACGACGAAATAGAGCGATGTGGTGATGACGGGCACCAGCAGTCCGGTCAGCCAGGTGCGGCGAAAGCGATGCAGTTCGAATTTGTAGATGGACGCGATGGCGCGAAAATTCTGGAGGCTCATGCGGCCTTCTCCTGATGGACGAGGCTGACGAAGATATCCTCCAGGCTGCTCTGGCGGGTATTGAGATCCTTGTAGCCGATGCCCAGGTCGCCCAGCTTGCGCAGCAGCGACGACACGCCGGTCCGATCCGCCTGGGTATCGAAAATATATTCGATCTCATGCCCGTCGGCGCCCAGCGTCACGTTCCATTCGGCCAGGTCCGGCGGCACCGCGCCGATCGGATCGGCCAGCACCACGGTCAGCGTCTTCTTGCCCAGCTTCTTCATCAGGGCGGTCTTGTCCTCGACCAGCATCAGTTCGCCCTTGTTGATCACGCCCACCCGGTCGGCCATTTCCTCGGCCTCCTCGATATAATGGGTCGTCAGGATGATGGTAACGCCCGTCTGGCGCAGTTCGCCGATCAGTTTCCACATGTCGCGGCGCAGTTCCACGTCAACGCCCGCGGTCGGCTCGTCCAGGAACAGCACGCGCGGTTCATGGCTCAGCGCCTTGGCGATCATCACGCGCCGCTTCATCCCGCCCGACAATTCCAGGATCTTGGCGTGTCGCTTGTCCCAGAGCGACAGGTCGCGCAGCACCTTTTCGATATGCGCGTCGTTGCGCGGCTTGCCGAACAGCCCCCGGCTCAGGCTGACCGTGTCGATGACCCGTTCAAACTGGTCGGTGCTCAGTTCCTGCGGAACCAGGCCGATCGCACTGCGCGCGCCACGATAATCGCGCACGATATCATGGCCCGCCACCGTGACGCGCCCCCCGCTCGCCCGCGCGATGCCGCAGATGATCGAGATCATCGTCGTCTTGCCCGCGCCATTCGGCCCCAGCAGCGCGAAAATTTCGCCTTCCTCGATATGCAGGTCGACGCCCTTGAGCGCCGTGAAGCCCGACGGATAGATTTTCGTCAGGCCGTCAATTTCAATGATGGATGCCATGGATGGCCCTCTGCCCCTTGTCGCGTTGCAGCGAAGATAGGGGACAGATTGTGAAGCGCAACCTATTCGCCGCGACGGGAGAATCGAAAGACGGTTGCGGGCGGAAAGTTGCGTACCGTCTGCCCGGCACGCACCACATCGAGGTCGAGCGCGTCGAGAATTTCGCGGCTGACCGGCGGGCGCATCGAATAGGTGAACTGCACGAAACTGCCGCCCGGTTTCAACATGCGGAAGGATTCGGTCAGGATGTCCGCATGCATATGCCGGTCCATCGCCAGCAGCGGCAGACCGCTCACCACCGTCTGATAATCGCCGGGCGCGCCGGCGGTCGCGGTCGACACGATCTGGGCCGGGGTTTCCAGCACGGAGACATGGGGGAAGTGCCGGCGCAGCCCGCGCGCGAAGGCGGGGTTGATCTCCACCACTTCCAGCTTTTCCGGCGGCAGGCCGGTTTCCAGGATCGCGCGGGTGAACACCCCGGTGCCACCGCCCAGTTCCAGCACGCGCCCTTCCTGCGGATCGATCTGCGCCACCATGATGCGGGCCAGATAGCGACTGGACGGCACGACCGATGCGGTCTGGCGCGGCTTCTTCACCCAGGCGGCCAGGAAGTCGAGATATTCGGTCGCGCGCGCGCGAAACTCGCCATTGGGCAGGGCTATGGCCCGACTGCGCTTGGGCTTATGCTGCATGTGCGGGATAGGACCGGCTTATCATCGCGACTCCCTTAGCGATGTGAACGGGCCACGTCGATTGACTTTAGCGTCTGCCGGGATTCGGACAGAAACGTTTCGACGGACGCCCCGCCGGCGAAGATCGCGCCGGATTGCCTGGGCAAGCGGCGCGATCCCGGACGTTGCGGGGAAATAATCGGCTTGTCATGAAAGGCGGTGCTGGGGATTGCCCGCACCGGGCACCCCCCTCCATTACGGGCTGCATGATCCGCCATCACAGCCGGGGTTGAACAGAGTCTCCAGCACCCGACAACCGCCCTCAGTCGTAGATCGGCCGCAGTTCGTTATCGAGATAATAGCGCGTCATCGCCATCGAGGCGAGCAGGTCCGGCGAACCGTCATATTCGATGGACATCCAGCCCTTGAACCCATGCTGCCTGAGCGCGTGGTAGAGACCCTTCAGGTCAAGTTCGCCCTGGCCCGGTTCCCAGAACCAGCGCCTGCCATCGTCGGTAATTTCAGGATCCTGTGCGTAGCGCACGCTGTCGGGCTGCTTTGCAGATGCCGTGTCTTTTAGGTGAAATGTGCTGATACGTTCGTGATAGTCGTTGTAGAATGTCAGCAAATCCTCGCCCATGATCGCTATCTGGGCTGTATCTATGCAGTAATGCACCAAATTTGGATCTGTCGACTCTATCAGTTCGCGGTGATTTTGCAGATTGATCGCGCAGAAAAACTCGTTGTGCAAGCCCAGCTTGACCCCATGATCGGTCGCATAGCGGCCAATCTCGTTCATCACCTTCGCACATTGTTGCACTTCGTCCCGGCTGAGAGGCCCCGTCCCGAAATAATTCTGGGTCGGGCAGGTGTTCATGTAGGTGCCGCCGAACTTCACGATCGTGTCGACCGCCTCGCGCCCTGAACGAACAGCCTCGTCGAAATGCCCCTGGTCATGGGACGCATGGGCCCCATGGAACATGCCGATGACAGTCACGCCGCGTTCTTTTGCAAACTGGGTGAAATTCTCCGGCGAGCCAAACAGCGGGAGGAGATCGGCCAAGTCCCACGGCGCCAGCTCGATTCCGTCGAAGCCGAGAGCGGACTGATATTTCAGGATATTATCCCAATCGGAATAATAGGCGCTGTTGCTGTTGTCTTCATAATAGAATTCGCGAAAATTATCGATTTTCCGGTACGGAATTGTTTTCCAGTGGGCCATATTGGCATAGCGAATATTCGGCATCGCGGCGTCTCCGTCCGTCTTATTTCTGCAATTGGTTGAGCAAGGCACGGGTTCTGAGCAGCGCGCGAAAGGGATCTCTCGTCTGGCGGGCGCTACAGATGACCGGCCCTTGATAGTTCAGCCTGTCGAGCAAAGCCGCGATGTGCGGCAGATCGACCGATCCGGTCCCAGGATCGCGGAATATCTGCGTGGCGTGATGGTCGGGAAATTCAGGATTGGGCGTTTTCCAGACATGCTGCGTATCGACGAAGTTGGTATCGGTCAGATGCACGCAACCGATGCGGCCAATCTGCGCCTCTATAAAGTGCGTGGCCGACACGCCGGCGACGAACAGGTTCGCCGTGTCCACGTCCAGCTTCACACTATCGGGCAGGGCGTCCAGCAGCGGGAATAGCCGGTCGCCACCAAACAGGCTCCAATATTCATTCCGCAGGACGAGCGTGACCCCCAGCGCTTCTGCCTTGGCGGCAAGCCCTTCCAGCAGTTCGATCGTGCGCTGCGTGAAGGCCTCTTTCTGTGCCTCCAGATCGGGATGATATTGGGCGATACGCCCATAATAGGGCGATGGGCTGATGGCGAGATAGTCGGCCCCCATGTCCGCGGCGTGGGCAAGCGCCTCGTTCGCGAAATGACCAGTCGCGCCGAAATAGAAATTCAGATTGTCATTGCGCATGAACAGATTGGGATCGAAGCTGATGCCGGTCACGCGCCCGATGCCGCTTGCGCTCAGCACTGCGCGATATTTGGCCGCGCTTTCATATTTGGTATTCACGCAATAGCGGTTGAACGGCACGCCGCTGCGCCCGCCAAACTGCCAGACCGGCTCATAGGGCATCTCTATCGCCGAAAAGCCGGATGCGGCGATCAGCGTGTAAAGCTCCTCCCAGAAATACCGGCTTTCATACCGATTGCGGTTGGGTTCCTGATAATGGCGATTGATCAGATCGAGGCTTATCGCGATCGCGTCTGTGTTCATGGTCGGATTCAGGCTCCTCGGACAGCGGCGCTACACATGACGCGGCTTGATTCATTGCGGGATGTGCGCTGGCGGTCCTCATTCAGATCGGACGACAGGCAGCGGACAACTCAAAGATATAAAAACTAAAACTATTATACTAATAATATGCAAGCAGTGTCAATGTCGCATGCTGCACGGCAGGCATGACAGGCGATCGCTGCGGGCGATTAGCCAATCATGTCAGCCGCCGCATCGCCACCATTATGGCGCCCCCGTTCGCCCCCCCCTGAACCGGGGCGATCGGTCAGAACATGGGATGGGCATTGCTTGCATTCCTGGGAATGGGTTGGAACATATCCCAATGTTCCACGATCTTCCCGCGATCGAACCGGAATATCTCGACAATGGCGGCGCCCTGATCGTCGGTCGACAATTTGCCCCGATAATGAACCGCTGCCAGATTGCCGTCGATCAGCACGCGCTGGACTTCGAAAGTGGCCCCCGGTGCGGCGCGCAACCCCTTGATGGCTGCAATGGCGGCAGCACGCCCCTGCCCCATGCGCGCATTATGCTGGATCAGGTCTGCTGCGACATAAGCGGCATAAGCCGCCTCCACCCGGTTCTGGCGGAACAGCAAATCGACAAACCGCAAAAAGCGGCGGCGATTGGCCATGGCATCCTCTTGCCGGGGGGGCGCGGGTTCGGCGGCGGCCAGCGGATCGGTCCCGGCTTCCACTGGCTGAATGACGTCCCAATGCTCCGCGATTTTCCCGTCCTTGAGGCGATAGATATCCGCAACGGCGGCGCCCGACGTGCCCGGCGTCCCTTGGCCATGGAGGTGGACGAGGGCCAGATCGCCATCAACCAGCACATGCCTTACATCGAAGCGCGATCCCGGCGCAGCGAACATCGGGGCCAGCGCCGCAACGGCGGCCTGCGGGCCATCGGGCAGTCCGGGATTATGCTGGATATAATCGGCCGACACATGATCGGCAAAGGCGCCGGCCACGTCCCGCTGTCCATAAAAGCGTTCGATGAATTGCGACATGATCGCGCGGTTATCGGCTGTCCGCGCAACCGCCAGCGGTGCGCAGAGGACGGCGACGACTGCGCACAGGGAAAGGAGGCGATTCATAGCTGGCCGGCCTTCAGCAGGGTGACGGCATGGTCACATGCCCGCGCGGTCAATGCCATGTAAGTGAGCGAGGGGTTCTGGCAGGCGGACGAACTCATCTGCGCGCCGTCGGTCACGAACAGGTTGGGGACATCATGGGCCTGGCTCCATTTGTTGAGGACGGAGGTGGCCGGATCATGCCCCATGCGCGCGCCGCCCATTTCATGGATGGCCGATCCGCCTATGCCCGGCTTGTCGAACCCCATGATGACATGGCCGCCCGCCTGCTCCATCATCGCCGCGGCTTCGACCTTCGCGTCGGCCAGGGCCTTCATCTCATTGTCGCCATGCGCGAAATGGATGTTGAGCTGCGGCAATCCGTGCGGATCGCGCTTCTTCGTGTCCAGCGTCAGCCGGTTGGTCGCGCGCGGCAGGCTTTCGGCAAAGCCGACGAACACCATCCGCCAAGGGCCAACCTTCTGATTCTGTTCCTTGTACGCCTTGCCAATACCCGCCGATCGCTTGGCCGCGGTCCAGCCGCTTTGCAGCGCGCCGCCCTGAAAACTATATCCGCGCGTGAAATCGCCATCCTTCTTGTCGAGGTTGCGATAGCGCGGGATGATGACGCCGGTTGGCCGGTTGCCAAAGCTGGTGCGATCCTCGAAGCCCGGCATTATCGCCATGGTGGACAGGGTCGATGCATGGTCCATGATGTGGGTGCCAAGGACGCCACTGCCATTGGCCAGCCCGTCGGGAAAAGCCTCCGACTGCGATCGCAGCAGCAGATGCACGCTGTTGAACGATCCGGCGTTGAGGAAGATGATCCTGGCCCCGAACCGGCTGCGTTCGCCTGTCTTGCTGTTCAGCACGCGCACGCCGGTCGCTTTGCCGGTTGCCGGGTCATGATCGACGGCTTCCACCAGCGAGTCGGTCAGCAGCGTCAGATTGCCGGTCTTTTGCGCGGCAGGCAGGGTTGAACTCTGCGTGCTGAAATAGGCGCCGTAGGAACAGCCCCGCGCACAGATCGAGCGATACTGGCACGGCGAACGGCCCTCCTTGGCCACTGTCAGGTTCGCCGTCCGGCCCACCGTCAGGCATCGGTCGGGCCATCGCTCCGCTATCCTGGCGCGCACATGTTTTTCGACCGCGTTCAATGGCATGGGTGGCTGGAACCGGCCGTCCGGCAGCGACGCCAGGCCCTCCGCCGCGCCCGACACGCCGATAAATTCTTCGACATGGTCATACCAGGGGGCGACATCGGCGTAGCGGATGGGCCAGTCCGTGCCATAGCCATCGAGCTTGTTGGCACCGAAATCATAGTCGGACCAGCGATAGCTTTGCCGCCCCCAGGTCAGCGATCGCCCGCCAAGCTGATAGCTGCGCCACCAGTTGAACTGGGTGCCCTCCGCCACCGAATAAGGATTGTCCTTGTCGTTGACGAAATGATTCTGGGTGAATTCGGTGAAATGGCGATTGAGCCGCTGGACAGGATATTCCGCCGCGTAGAGGCGCGCGTCCCCCTCCCCGCGAAACTCCATCTCCCAGGGCGCTTTGGTTTCCGTTTCATAGCCGGTACCATGCTCGATCATGCGTCCCCGCTCGATCATCAGCACCTTCAGACCCTTTTCGGTCAGTTCCTTGGCCGCCCAGCCTCCGGTGATGCCGGAGCCGACGACGATCGCATCAAAATCCATGGTCATCCAAAATCCACCGCTGTCCAATCACTCGACCAGGATCGGTTGTTGGCCGGCAAAGGCAGGTCTGGGTCGAAGCGACCCGGCACAAGTTCATATTGCAGCTCGCGGCTCGCACCGACTTCCGACGTGTAATAGCCGGTCAGGATCAGCGCCTTGATCTTGCGCCATGGGTGGTCGCCCTGATCCTGCGCATAGGCGGCCGCATCATAGGCCGTCAGAACGGCGGTTTGGCGCGCCGGCGACAAGCTGGTAAAGGTGCCCTGCGACCGGCGATCCAGTTCGCCGGCGACCAGGTCCAATATGGGCAGGCCGCCCCTGTCCGGCTGCATCTGCACGCGCGCCATCGTTTCGGGCGCGGTGCCGTCAAGGCCGTGGAGCAGGGCCAGTTCGACGAAGGCGGGCACACCGACCGCCAGCGCGCCGGGCGTATCGGTCGCGGGGATCACGAGATCGGCGAGTCTTTCGAGCAGATGCCTTTGCGACGCGCTGGCGCCGGCACCGGGCTGTTCGCGCGTCTGGCTCCATATCGCAAGGGGCGTGCCGACCAGCAGACCAAGGGCGAACATGCCGCCCAATATCTGTCGCCGATCCGCCAAGCCCGGATGCCATCCAGTGTCGACCGGATGCGGCCCGGCGCCGCTGTCACTATCCATAGCCTCTCCTTGAGGACTGTCGCCTTGCACAATAACGAACTATAATTCTATTTCTTACAGTATGGATCGCCCCTTGCCAATGGGCTTTTATGGCTCAGGCTTTCGCCCTGTCCTCCCGGATTTTGAGCGACCTGGGGATCATCAGCGCAACCAGCGCGACAGCCAGCAACCCTGCGGCAATACAGTAGCTGGACCAGGTGAAGGCGCTGATCGCATCTGCCCTGCCGCCATCATTTTCCGGCTGGATCGAAAAGAATAATGTCCCGATCGCCGCGGCGCCGACCGCGCTGCCCAGTTGCTGGGTCGCCTTCAACAGTCCCGATGCCGATCCGGCATAGCCGACATCGACCTCCGACAGCGTACAAGGCCCCAGCGGGCCGCCCGTCAGACCCATGCCCAATCCCATGAACAATAATGGAAGCGCCAGCATAAGCGGGGTGGGTGCAACCTGCCAGTGCAGGACAGCCAGGAGCGACATCAGTGACACTGCCATGAGCAGCGCGCCCCAACTGATGATCACCGGACCGAAACGGGGCAGCGCCTTGCGCGACAACATGCCGATCGCAAAGGATGCGCCGAATGCGAAGGGCACATGGGTCAGGCCGACCTGCGCCGCGCTGAACCCCAACCCGCGCTGCAAGGCCAGCGCCAGGGTAAAGAGCAGGCCGCCCGTGGCCGTCTGGAACATCAGGGTGGTGGTCAGGCCCAGGGTGAAGGCGCGCGCATGGAACAGGTCCGGCACGATCAGCGCCGATCCGTCGCGCTTCATCCGCGCGAGGCTGTACCAGGCCAGCGTCAGGGCGATCGGCACGCCCATGGCCATCATCGCAAAGCCCCAGAGCGGCCAGCCATATTGCCGCCCCTGGATCAGCGGAAAAATCAGCATGAACAGCAGCAGCATGACAAGCAGCGTACCGACCATGTCGAGCCGGGGTCGGCGATCGGAGCGCCCGTTGGGCAGTATTTTTATCGCGAAATAGATGGCGACGACGCCGATCGGCAGATTGATCAGGAAAATCGGTCGCCATTCCAGACCGAACAGATTGGCGCTGATCAACGCCCCGCCGATGACGGGGCCGAGCACGGCCGCCAGCCCGCCCAATATGCCAAACAGGCCCAGCGCCGCGACACGTTCCTGTGGCGCGTACATCACCTGGGTCAGCGACATGACCTGGGGCAGCATGATCGCCGCTGCGCCGCCCTGCAACAGACGGGCGACAATAAGCTGATCGGGGTTGGCGGCGATGCCGCAGAGCAGCGATGTCAGGGTGAAACCGATGACGCCGATCAGGAAAGCACGTTTATAGCCGAAAATATCGCCGATACGCCCACCTGTGATCAGCAGCAGCGCAAAGATGGTCGAGTACCCCGCCACCATCCACTGCACCTGGGCATCGCTGGCCCCGAATCTGCCTTGCAGCGTGGGTACGGCGACGTTGATGATGGTCATGTCGACCAGATCGAGCACCATGGCCGTGGCGACGATGGCCAGCGCCATGGTGCGCTGCCGGCCGGTCAGGCCCGCTGCGGCCTGCTGCGCATTGTCGCTGATGCGGCCGCCTTCCAGCGGCCTCGTTCCCCTCTCTGCCTGACGCATCCACCCCATCCCGAAACAGGCCCGCCTATGCGTGCCCGCATCATAAAAGAATAAAAATTCTAATATGGAAAATGTCCTATCGGGCCTGATCCGTCAAGGTCGCAGATCATCCTGAAGGGCCCATCGTCACAGCCCCGATACGGCCTTCCGTCGCAAAATGCTGCGAATGCCCACGACCAGGAGCAACAAGGCTATGAGGATCAGATTTTGCGCAAGCGCCCCGGCCAAATCACCGCGATAGGCATGGAATATAATCGCGATACCCTGATTGACGATCAACAGGATCGCAGCCCAACCGGCCCACGAACCGCGCGAACGCAGCATGATGGGCATGACCAGAGCGATGGCACAGGCGATTTCGCTGACGCCCACGATGCGCGCGACCGGCTCAGGCAGACCGGCAACCCATGCGTGATAGCGCGCCAGATCCGCCATCGGGGCGGTTGCCTTCATGAAGCCGACAAAAGCGAAAAAGGCCGCCAGCAGGCTTTGCACCATCCATGACACAGCCATCGCAAAAAGCCGCATATCCCGCTCCATAACAATATTATTATTACTATTCTTATATTATTGAGCATGGGGGTCAAGCTGGCGTGCCATGGGCTTTCCACCCGCCTGGGCCGGCACCACCGCCCTGCCCCTGCCCCTGCCCCGGCCGATCCTTTAGGGGGATTTGCGTATTTCCAGGACAGATCGATGGCCAATACCCTGACAAATTTTCCAACAACCGCTTGACGACTCCGATTCCCCTAAACTAGAACGATGATTGTTATTCACTGCACTGGGCCAACCAGTCGGTTCTTTGGGGAGGACAGTATGAAGCTATTCGTCAGCGTTTCGGCGGTCGCAATGATCGCAGCAATCGGCAGCGTTACGACAGCCCATGGTGCTGAAAACGCGCCGCAGGATGGCACCGCTGGCGCGCCTTCGGTCGCGACGGCGTCCGATGCATCATCCGATTCGGCCGACATCATCGTCACCGCTCAGAATCGCCAGCAGTCGGTTCAGGACGTGCCGATCGCGATTTCGGTTTTGTCGCGCGACCAACTGGTGTCGGCCGGCGTCACGGATGTCGCCTCCATCGAAAAGGTTTCGCCTTCCCTGCAAATGACGAAGGACACGACAGCCACGCGCGTCACGGTGCGCGGCGTCGGCACGCTCAGCAATGGCGAGACGCAGGATCAGTCGATCGCCGTCAATATCGATGGCGAATATATCAATCGCCCGACTGTATTGAATGCCGCCGTTTTCGACCTGGAGCGGGTTGAAGTCCTGCGCGGCCCTCAGGGCACCCTCTATGGGCGCAACTCGACCGGCGGCGCGGTCAACTTCATCACCCGCAAGCCTGGCAAGGAATTTGCCGTCAACGGCTCGGCGACATATGGCAATTACAATCAGGTGATCGCGGAAGGCGGGGTCGACCTGCCTCTCGGTTCCATCGGCGCCATTCGCCTGTCAGGCATTTATTCGGATCACAAGGGCTATAACAAGCATAATAACAGCTATCTGACATTGCCGCAGTTCACGGCGCGCCAGGGCAGGCGCAGCGGTGACGACCATACATGGGGTGGTCGTGCGACACTGCGCCTGACGCCGGCCGATGGCCTGACGATCGATGCGACCTATGAGCATGTCGAGCAGAAGATCATCCCGTCGTCCCAGGCCTATGCCAATCTCAACCTGCCGGCCAACGGTCCCGGCGCCAATTGCCAGTTGAACGGATTTGTCGAAGTCGGTCCGACGACGCCGGGCGTCCAGTGCATTCCGCAGAATACCAATTTCCTGCGCCGGATCGATCGCCATACCTATGACGCACCCATCTCCGGCATCGGCATTTTCAATCTCCAGTCGGACGCAATACGCGGCCGCCTTGCTTATGATTTTGGCCCGGCGACGCTGACCTACACAGGCGGCTATCGCAACACGCATAATGAAGGGGCGCTTGGTCTTGGCCCGGCCTATTTCAACCGTAACTGGGGTACGGACATCAAGACTCACAGCCATGAGCTGCGCCTGAATGGCGAAGCGAGCGGCATCCAATGGCAGACCGGCGTTTTCTATTTTCAGGAGGAATTGGGCACCAACACCGGGCTTTACAATCCGTTTGTCGGGCCGAAAGGCAGCTACATCAACTATTTCCGTCGCCCCACGACCAGCAAAAGCTGGTCCGCTTTCGGGCAGGTCGAAGTCCCGCTGGCTGAAACGCTGACCGCGGTGGGCGGCCTGCGCTATACCAAGGACAAGCGCAAGGCGACCTATAATAATTACGGCTTCCAGTTCAATTCCGGCCTGATCGAAATCACCACTCCGGCAGCCAGACCGCTGAAATTGCGTTATAGCGGTGATCAGTTCAACTATCTGGTGGGATTGAACTACAAGCCTGATTCCGACACGCTGATCTATGGCAAGGTATCGTCGGGCTACAAGGCTGGCGGCTTCGACGCGGTCGGCACCTTCGCGCCCGAAAAAAACACCGCTTATGAAGGCGGCATGAAGCTGAACTTCGGCCCCGGTTCACGCAACCAGTTCAATGTCGCGGGCTTCTATTATGATTATAAGGATCTGCAGAACGACGTGCTGCTGGACGCGGCGCTGGGGGCGCAGACCTTCAATTCGGGTAAAGCCACCATCTATGGCGTTGAAGTCGAAGCGGTCATCAATTTGTCCGACAATGACCGTTTCAATGCCACGTTCAACTATCTGCATGCGAAATATGGCGAATTCCTCGCCTCTTATGCGATTTTCAATCCGGCCAACCCGAACCAGACCTCCTTGCTGGCCGTGGACAATCCCGACCTGGCGGGCAATCGCCTGGCCCAGACACCGAAATTCGTGATCGGCGCGGGGTATCAGCATGTGTTCCAGCTCGGTTCGGCCGGCACGCTGACCGCAAACGCCTTCACCCGGTTCAAGAGCGACTATTTCCTGACCTTCTTCAACTATCGCGACTCCCGTCAGGAAGCCTTCACGCAAAGCGACCTGAGTCTGGAATATCGTCCCGAAAGTGGCAGGTTCGGCGTTCAGGCCTATGTCCGCAACCTGGAAGACACGCGGCCGCTGACCTATGCCGGCTATACTGCGGCGGGACCGGACGATATCTTCAACTTCCAGTTCGGCGCACCGCGCACCTATGGCGTCCGGGTGTCGTTCGACTTCTGACGCTATTGCAATCGTCGCATCCCCGTAACCGGGATGCGGCGATTGCTGTTTGCATCCAATATCAGGGACGATTTTGGCCAGGCCGACAAAATCTCTTCCTCTTTCCAAAATGCCGAGCCCAGCCTTGATGCCAAAGGCGACCGGAGACTGAACATGTATCTTTCCGCCTGCATCGAATGGCTGTTCAAGGACGAAAATCCGCATTTCCCCGATCGCATCCGGGCGGCGAAGGCGGCCGGACTTGAATCCGTGGAATTCCATCTGTGGAACGACAAGCCGATCGGCGAGATCAGGACGGCCTTGGACGAGACGGGCGTGCAACTCAGCAGTTTCTGCGTCGAACCGCGCCGCAGTCTGGTCGATCCGGCGCAACATGACGAATTTCTGGCCGCAGTCGCGGCAACGATCGAAACCGCCAAGTCGCTTGGACGACCGCCGCTGGTCATCGCGTCCGGCTTCACCCGTGAAGGCGTAAGCCTCGACGAACAGCGCGCCGAGGCCGTCAAGGCGCTCAGGCAGGCGGCGGCCCTTGCGGCGGCAGCCGGCATCATCCTGATATTGGAGCCGCTCAATACGATCGTGTCGCATCCGGGCATGTATCTGTCGAGCACGACATTGGCGCTGGATATTATCGAGGAAGTCGCCAGCCCGAACCTGCGCCTGCTCTATGATGCGTTCCATTCCAACGTCATGGGCGAGGATATGGAAGACGTGCTCAAGGGGCGCATCCATCTGGTCCATCATGTGCAGTTTGCCGACAATCCCGGTCGGAACGAGCCGGGCACGGGCACGATCGACTGGACTGCGACCGTCGCAAAGCTGCGGGCGCTTGGCTATGATGGCGGGATCGGACTGGAATATCTGCCGACCATGCCGTCCGTGGAATCGATCGCCAAGTCGCGTGAGGCAACCGGCCTCTGAAAACGGCGGTCACAGCCGTATGAAGGTTCGCGACCGGCGCGTCCCGCTGGTTCGATACGGGGCACGCCGGTCAAAGCACTGACATGTTCGACATGATGGAGAGGAATGTGCAATGCCGTCCGTCGTTGCCAGTCACGCTATAAACCCACCCTCCGGCTATACACCTGCGGCAACCGCCCCGGTCGTGCGCCCGTGGGAAAAAATCAGCTACGGGCTGGGCGACTTCGCCTGTGGCCTCAGTTGGAACGCGGTGGGGGCCTTCCTCCTCTATTTCTATACCAATGTCGCGCTGTTGCCGGCGGCGGCCGTCGGCACCTTGTTCCTGCTGTCGCGCCTGTTCGACGCTGGCGTCGACCTGGGCGTGGGCCTGTTGGTCGATCGCACCCGGACACGCTGGGGACGTACCCGCCCCTATTTCCTGTGGACGGCGGTGCCCTTTGCCATCCTGCTGGTGCTGACCTTCACCACCATTGACGGATCGACGGGCGCAAAGCTCGCCTATGCCTATGTCACCTTCGCGCTCCTGGGCATTCTCTATTCCTTTCTCGCGGTGCCCTTTTCCGCCCTGATGCCGATGATGACGCGCGACCATGGCACGCGGATGCAACTGGGCAGTGCCCGCGCCATTGGCACGTCTGCTTCCGTCATCCTGGCCACCGCCGCGACGATGCCGCTGGTGGGGCTGCTGGGTCAGGGCAATGAACGCCTGGGCTTCGCCCTGGTCGCGGGCATCTTCGCCATCCTGACGCTGGCGGCGCTGTTCAACCTGTTCGCCAGTTGCAAGGAGCGCTATTATGACGACGCGCCGGCGGGCAGCGCGGTCCTGCCCCATGTCGGCGCGATGCTGCGCAACCGCGCATGGCTGGTGACATTCCTCTTCTGCCTGCTCAACTTCGTGCGCTTTGGCTGCGTGCTGTCCGTCACCGCCTTTTTCGCCATCGAAGTGATGCGCGCGCCCTGGATGATCGGCATCTTGCTGCCGGCCGTGTCGGGCACCCTGTTCCTCAGCGCCTTTTTCGCGCCTGCCATTTTCAAGCGCACGGGCATCCGCAGGGGCTGTATCGGCGCGCTGGTCATGGCCATCGGCCTGCATCTGGCCCTGCCCCTGGTCGAAGCGCAGCATGGCCTGTTCCTGACCCTGTTCCTGATCGCCGCGATTCTCATCAGCCTGACCATGACCGCCATTTTCACGATGGCCGCCGATGCGGTCGATTATCACCAATGGCTTTTCGGCACGCGCAACGAAGGGCTTTTGTCGTCCGGCATCAGCCTGTCCACCAAGGTCGGCATGGCGGTCGGCACGGCCGTCATCGCCTATATATTGGGCATGACCGGCTATGATCCCAAAGCGGTCACGGACGGCGCGCGGACGGCGATCCGATGGTCCTATTATGGCGGGCCGATCATGATCATGATCGCCCAGATCCTCGTCATCATGTTTTGGCCGATGGACGGTTTTCACGACAAGGTCCGGCGCGAAACCGATGTCGCCGCGGCGTGACGGCCGAACGACAGGCGTGGCCGGGGCCTGGCTTTCCGTCCCCGGACATGCCGCTGCCGAATTGACAGACCGGCAATCAAAAAATATATGAATAATGGTTCTAATTAGAAGCGACCCAGAGTCGTTCATGGCAGAGGAGCGATGGCCGGTGCGCCTTTTGATGAATTTCTTTACGCGCCTGACGCTGCGCCCTCAGGGCATCATCATCGTCGCTGCCGGCTTTCTGCCGATCTTCGCGATCGTGTCGATGTTTCCGGCCATTCCGGCCATCATCGATCATTTCGCGAGCGATCCCGACGCGCGGTGGAAAGTGCCCATGATGGTGTCCGCACCTGGACTGACCATCGCCCTGTTTGCGCCATTTGCCGGCTTTTTCGTGGATCGCTTCGGGCGACGGCCATTGCTCATCGGCGCGACATTGCTCTACGGCATCGTCGGCACCGCGCCCTTCTTCCTCGACAGCCTCAATCTGCTGATCGCCTGCCGGCTTTTGCTGGGCGTGGCGGAAGCCGCGATCCTCACGATCGTCAACACGCTGATCGCCGACTATTGGGACGATCGCGGGCGCAAGGACTGGCTGTTCCTTCAGGGCATATGCGGTCCCTTCCTGGCCACCGGCGTCATTCTTTTGTCCGGCGTCGCATCGTCCATCCGCTGGAACGGCATTTTCATGGTCTATGCCGTGGCGTTCCCGATCTTCGTCGCCATGCTCGTCTGGCTGTTCGAACCGCGCCGGGATGACGGCGCGACGGCGGCGCAGATCGCCCAGCGCGCCACGGTGGCCCGAACCCCTTTCCCGCTGGCATCGGTCGCTACGATCGGCGGCGTCACGCTGCTGGCGTCCGCGCTCTATTATGTGTTCATCATCAGCGGATCGCTCGCCTGGCGGGAGGTCGGGGTGATGGACCCCGCGCGCATCGGCCAACTGACCGCCATTCCCAGCCTTTTCGTCATGCTCGGCGCGCTGATCTTCCGCCTGATGGGGGACAAGCCGCAAAAGGTGCAGCTTGCCACCTTTTTCGGCCTGCTCGGCCTTGGCCTGACCGGCATTGGCCTCGCGCCTGACTGGCGCTGGCTGACGGCCGCGCTGATCGTGCAGCAAACGGGCGCCGGCATGGCCGTGCCCACGGTGATCGCCTGGGCGCTGTCGAAGCTGCCGTTCGAACATCGCGGACGTGGCATGGGCGTTTGGACCGCCTGCTTTTTCTTCGGCCAGTTTTCCAGCCCCTGGCTGGTGCACCAGACCGAAAATCTGGTTGGAACCATGCAGGGCGCTTTCCTTGCAGCGGGTCTGGCAGGCATTTTCACCGCCATCATCATTGGCCTGGCGCGTTTTTCACGCCCCCCGGCCTCCCCTATCGCCGTTGCGGAATAAAGCATGGCCGGCGACATCATCGATGAGAGGATGCGCGTGTCCTGCCTGCCCCTCGTGCCGACGACCAAGGCGACCCGCGAACGGCAACTGGCCGCAGGGCGGAGACGGCACGGGGTCCCGCCATGCCCCTCTCCTTCCCCGCTGCGGGCAGGCTACGCAATATAGACAAGCAGGAGGGCAAGATGATCCGACGGCACCATTACCGCGTGGCTGCGTCAGTATTTGGCTTGCTTGTGGGCATACCACAGGTCGCGGTGGCGCAGGCGACCGGGACTGCCTCACCGGCTTTCAGCTTTGCGCAGGTGCCCACCCCTCCAAAGGCTGGCGAGATTCCGTTACAAACCGGCCCGCAGGCACCGGAGATGCCGGCGGAGAACTGGTTCCGCATGAATGGCGACCTGAATGTCCGCAACGTGTCGGTCGCTACGCTGACCCCCTTCCTGCCAGACCCCGACAAGGCCACCGGCACCGCCATCATCGTTGCGCCGGGTGGCGGCTTCCTGGGCCTTGCCATGGAAACAGAGGGCTATGCCGTGGCGCGCTGGCTGGCCGATCACGGCATAGCGGCTTTTGTCCTTAAATATCGCCTTGTCCCGACGCCCGACGACTTCAACGTCTATACGCAGGAGATGAAGGACGCCATGGGCGGCAAGCCATCCGGCATGCGCCCACCGCAGGATACGCCGACCTTTTCGCGCGACGACGGGCTGGCCGCGTTGGCGCTGGTGCGCGCGCGGGCGAAGGAATGGCGGGTCGATTCTGCGCGGATCGGCATGATGGGCTTTTCTGCTGGCGCATTTACCACCATCACAGCAACACTGGCTGCCAGACCCGGCGAACGGCCCGCCTTTATCGCGCCAATCTATGGCCGGTTGACCGCACATGACGTACCCGCCGATGCACCACCCATGTTCGCGGTACTGGCGGCTGACGACCATGCCTTTGCCAACCAGGGGTTCGGGCTGATCAACGGGTGGGTGCGCGCCAAACGTCCGGTCGAATTTCATTTCTACCAGAATGGCGGCCATGGGTTCGGGCTGGGTCGCGCCGGCACGACCAGCAATGGCTGGATCGAGACGTTCATGGCGTGGCTGGCCAATAATGGATTGACGGGCAAGCACTGATACGGACGCCGCACAGTGCCGGCTCACGGCCATCATCACGATTTTTCATGGCGTTTGCGCATCAGACCTGACCAGGGAAGTGTGCTTCCTTGGGATCATGCGCTTCCACTTCCATGGCGCGGTGCGATCGCGGCGTCAGGATGGCCCCGGCGCGCGCAGGAACGCGGCGCACATGATCGCCAGATCCTCCTTGATTTCCTCCCAATTGCCCTGATGCGCCGCTTCCGGCGACGATCCAAGGCCCAGGAAGCGGGCGAGCGTATAATAGATCATCCTGAAGGCGTTGCTGACCAGTCGCGCATGATCGGGACGACCAAATTCGCTGGCATAGCGCAGCATTTGCGTCTCGGCTTGCCGCGTGAGCTTTTCGGCCGAATCCCGGCCAAGCGCCGAAATCGATTCGTCATAAATGGCACGAAACATGATTGGTCGCAGCACCGGGCTGTAGGATTTGAGCAATTCGGCATAGGCGTCGACAAAGGCGCGCGCGAAATCCTCCAGCGTTGCCGCCTGTTCGTCGATCTTTTGCATCATGCGGTCCTGGTCCGCGTCGATGCGGGCGAGCACACGAGCATGCACCGCGCGGATCAGGTCGTCCTTGCTGTCGAAGCGCAGATAGATGGACCCGATCGACACCTTGCCGACCTTGGCCACTTCGGTCAGCGTGAAATCGTCATTGCCGCCCTTCACCATCAGCTTTTCGGCGGCGGTCAACATCCGTTCATAGGAGGCCCGGCTGCGCCCCTGCTGCGGTTCGCGGCTGGCTTCGGCCGTTGTCAAAATAGAATCATTCTTCGACTTCGGTGTTGACACTCGCGACATATTGACCCTATCAATAATGAGAACATTGGTTCTAATTGAATTATATTCTGACGGCTTGGGCGCTCAAAGTAAACCAGTTGTCGGGATCGCCGCCCATGAGGCACCTGTGGAGGGGATAATGCGCTTTTCTGTTTTTCTGAATGCTCGTTCGATGGCGGCCAACGAGGATCGCAAGCTGATTCAGGATTTGACGAGCCATGCAACGATCGCCGCCGAGCTTGGCTTTGATGCCATTTTCCTCCCCGACCATCATTTCAACGGCTATATGCCGATTGCGTCGGACAGCTATATGTATGCCGCCTATCTGGCCGCGAAACTGCCACAGATGCATTTCGGCTTCTCGGTAACGTCCGTTCCGCTTCATCATCCCGTCCGTTTCGTTGAGCGCATCAATATCCTCGACCAGTTGACCGATGGCAAGCTGTTGGTTGGCGTCGGGAGCGGCACGACCCCTGAAGAAATGATCGGCTTCGGCGTCGATTATAAGGATTCGAAGGATATCTCCGAAAACAACCTGGCCATTGCAGAGCAGCTTTGGGCCAAGCAGATGGACGATCCCGCCGTTACGATCAACAATGGCCCCCATCAGGGTCGCGTGCTTCAACGCATCGCGCCTGCCGCCTATTCGCCGGGCCACGCTCGCCTGATGCCGGTGGCGATGAAGGAAGCCAGCGCCCGTCGCGCCGCCGAAAATGCCTGGCCGGCCTTCATCCCCGCCTTCACCCCGCCGCAGATCGGCGGCACCGAGCCGATGAAGCATGTGTCCAAATATTTCGGTATTTATCGCGCCCTGCTGGACGAAGCGGGCCATTCGCCCGAAACGATCGCGCGCGCGCTCGACTGGACAACCCACACCTATCAGCTTGTCCATGTTGCCGAAACGGACGAACAAGCGCGCGAGGAACTGGAAATCATCCTGCGGGCCTACCAGAACGCGATCGAGCGCGAGGCCGAATTCAACGCCCGCGCCGAAGCCGACGATTCCAATAAAAAGACCGATCAGACACCCAATGCGCTGACGGAAGACTGGATCGGCACATGGTGCCTGTACGGCTCTCCTGAAACGGTGGTCGAACATCTCAAGCCCTACCAGGCGTTGGGGATCGGCAACATCCTGTGCGGCACCACGACCGGCCCGCTGACCGAGGAACGCCTGCGCCTGGGCAATCAGACGCTGCGGCTGCTGTCGGAAAAGGTCATGCCGGCGTTCAAGGTTGCCGAACCAGCCTGAAGAGATGGGATGAGCGCGGCCCGGCAGAAGGCCGCGTTGAACAAGGAGTTTGGCATGGCTGGCACATTCCCCCCCCGCGCGCGCAAGATCGTTGGCCTGGGCGGCACATTTCGTCAGGCGTCGTCCAGCGAACGGCTGGTGCGCGCCGTGCTGGCCGAATGCGCGGGCATGGGGGCGGAGGTGATCATGTTCGATGGTCCAGCCCTGGCCCGGCTGCCCCATTTCAATCCCGAAAACCCGGTGCGCAGTGACGAAGAATCGGCCCTGGTAGAGGCGGTTCGCGGCGCCGACGGGATCGTCATCGGCAGTCCGGGCTATCATGGCGGCTATTCCGGTCTGGTCAAGAATGCGGTCGACCTGCTCGAAGACCTGCGCGGCGACGCGCGCGTCTATTTCGACGGGCGGCCGGTCGGTCTGGTCGTGACGGCCGCAGGCTGGCAAGCGTGCGGCACCACATTATCGGCGATGCGCGATGTCGTCCATGCGATGCGCGGCTGGCCCACCCCTGTCGGCGTCGCGGTCAATTCGGTGGAGCAGCGGCCGTTCGATGCGACCGGCGCGCTGGTCGACGAAGGTGTCGCCCGCGCCGTGCGATCGCAGGCCGAACAGATTATGGGTTTTTCGATGGAGCGCCCCGCATGACGAATGAACTGACGCTCGATCAGCAACTGGCGATGAGCGCCGGCGCGACGATGTGGACCACCATAGGCTATGAAGACGCCGGCATTCCTTCGCTCGCAATGGCCGATGGGCCGATGGGTATCGCCAGCGGCCGGGTGGATGAGCGGGACATAGCGCTCCTGACCCCCTGCCCCACCGCGCTCGGCGCGAGCTGGGATATCGACCTCAACCGGCGTGTCGGCGCGCTGGTCGGCGGCGAAGCGATACGCATGGGCGTGGACATGGTGCTGGCGCCCAATGTGAACCTGGCGCGCAGCCCGCTCGCAGGAAGGGCATTTGAATATTATTCCGAAGAACCCTTGCTGGCGGGCATGCTGGGTGCCGCCTGGGCGACCGGCCTGCAATCGACGGGCACGGCTTCGGTGGTCAAGCATCTGGTCTGCAACGACAGTGAAACCGACCGCGATCGCATGAATGCGGTGGTGGACGAACGCACGTTGCGTGAAATCTATCTTCTGCCGTTTGAACTATGCGCGCGGGCGGGGGTCGGTGGCATGCTGGCCGCCTATAACCGCCTCAATGGGCAATGGTGCGCTGAGCATCACCATGTCCTGACAACCATCGTCAAGGGCGAGTGGGGTTTTGACGGTGTCATCATGAGCGACTGGTTCGGCACGCATTCGACCGTCGCGACGCTGAATGCCGGCCTGGACCTGGAAATGCCCGGCCCCGCTCGCTTCTTGGGTCCAAAGGCCGCACAAGCGGTGGCGCAGGGCCATATACGCGCGGATCGGGTGCGCGACGCGGCCAACCGGGTCGCACGGGCCGCATGCCGCTTCAAGCAGCCCAGGCAAGCCACAATCACCGGGCCGGATGCCGACGCCCTGCTGGTGGAGGCTGCCGCGGCAGGCTTTGTCCTGCTCCGCAACCAGGACGGCTTTCTCCCCATCCTTCCCGGCAGGGATCGGCATATCGCGATCATCGGTCCCAATGCGGCGGCGCCCTGCTATCAGGGCGGGACATTCGCCAAGCTCGCCGTCGCGCCGGACACGATCCGTCCGCTCGAAGCGATCATGGCGCGCTATGCGGATCATGCCCGCGTCGATTATGAACCGGGCGTCGATCCGCAACCGCGCCTGCCATCCATGCCGGTCCGGCCCGCGCGGGCAATCGGCGATGGCCAAGCGACAGGCATGACGGTCGACTATTATGACGGCCAGGGTTCCGACGCGCGCCTCGTCGCCAGCGAAACGCGCGACACCAATTCGCTGGTCTGGTTCGCGGGCGTGCATGACGATGTGGCGACTTTGGGGCGCCCCGCGCGGATCGTGGCAAGCGGCGTGTTTCTGGCCGAACGGGATGGCATCCATACTTTCTACCTCGGCGCAACCGGCCCCGTGACGATGCGGGTCGATGGGCGGGACATTCTGGCGCAGCAGGAACCGATCCCGTCATCAGACGTGATGGGCAAGCTCAAGAGCGGCGAGGCGCGCAGCGTCGACCTGATGCTGGAGGCGGGCAGGCACATCGCCGTCGAAGTCGAATTCATCTATGACCCCGCCCGCGTGCATGGCCTTTGGTATGGCATCCGCCGCCCGGACACGCCCGAAGCGATGCTGGCACGGGCCGTGGCATTGGCAGGCGAGGCAGACGCGGTGATCCTGATCGTCGGCGAGACATCCGACGCCAGCGTGGAAAGCAAGGATCGCGGTCATAGCCGGCTCGCCGATGAGCAGCTTGCCCTGATCGACGCGATCACGGCGGCCAACCCGCGCACGGCGATCATCGCCAATGTCGGCCATGCCTTCGATTCCGGTTGGGAAGACAAGGCGGCCGCCCTGCTGGTCGCCTGGTATCCGGGTGAAGGCTTTGGCGCGGCGATCGCGGACGTGCTGGCGGGCGACCGTGAGCCGGGCGGCCGGATGCCCGTTTCGATCGCGCGATCGGAAGCGGACTATCCTGCTTTCGCCCTGACCCCCGATGATGACGGCGACCTTCCCTATCGGGAAGGCACAAGGCTTGGTTATCGCGGCATGGCCGATGCGCGCCATACGCTGGGCGCGGGCTTTGGCTATGCCGACATCGCGCTTGTCGCTGCATCCATCGGCCAGGACGACGATGGCGTCGTCGTTACCGCGACGGTGAAGAATCGTTCCGATCGTGCGGGCAGCGACGTGATCCAGGTCTATCGGCGCGAGCCTGAACTTGCGCTCGCGGGCTTTGGCAAAGTGCATCTTGGCCCGCATGAGCGACGCGACCTGGCCATCGTCATCCCCCGTCGTTCGCTGCAATATTGGCGCGACGGCTGGCGCGACATTGAAAATCCGCGCCTCTTTGCGGGCCGGTCGGCCAGCGACATCGCCTTTGACCTTTCCCTTCCTGTCCCGGAACATATGCTATGAGCCGAGTGACGGAGATATATTATGGTGGTCATGCCGTCCCTGACCTTGATACCGAGCGTGCATTGCATGCGGATCATCTGTGCGCCCAGGGAACTGGCGACGCTGCGGCATGGGCCATGAAGCGGCCATGTCCCTGACACACGGGGCGTGCCCGGCACCGGCTTCACGGTCAGTGGTTTCCCGGCCAGGATCAAGGGCGCGTCGGCAGGCTGGACCCGCACCCGCGCCCTGGCCGCAGGCACCATCATCGGGTCCGGCATCGGGTCCGGCATCGTCTCCAACGCCGACTACGCCACCGTTGGTTCCGCCTGCATCTCCGAACAAAGAGCCATCGAAACCATCCGGCGCGGCGCACCAAAAACACCCTTCATGCACTTTGGCGATCGAGTACAGATCGCAACAGAGTCGCCCGATCGCGCCCTGTTCGGGACGATCGACCTGCGCGTGATCCGCGCCGGACAGGCTTGAAAGAATGACGAGGAAGCCAGGAGAACAGGCATGGCAAAGCTAAGGATGGGGATGGTCGGCGGCGGGCCGGGGGCCTTCATCGGGCCGGTCCACCGCATGGCGGCTGAACTCGACGGCGACATGATACTGACCGCTGGCGCTTTCAGCAGCGATGCGACCCGCTCTTTCCAAGCCGGCGAACGCTACCGCATCGAACCGTCTCGCGCCTATGCCGATCTCGACACGATGCTGGCGCAGGAAGCGCGGCGTGCCGACGGGATCGATTTCCTGTCGGTCGTGACGCCCAACCATCTTCACCTCCCCGCCGCACGCGCCGCCATCGCGGCGGGCATTCCCGTCATGAGCGACAAGCCTGCCACGGCGACGCTGGACGAGGCGCTGGAACTGCGCCGGCTGGTGCGCGCATCCGGCCTGCCCTACGCGCTGACCTACACCTATTCGGGCTATCCGCTCGTCCGGGAGGCGCGCGCGCGCATTGCGGCGGGGGCGATCGGCAAGGTCCGCAAGATCGTGGTCGAATATCCGCAAGGCTGGCTGGCAGGGGACGCCAGCGGCAAGCAGGCGGAATGGCGCGTCGATCCCGCGCGATCGGGCCTGGGCGGGTGCATCGGCGACATTGGCGTTCATGCATTCCATCTGGCGGAGTTCGTCAGCGGGCTGTCCGTCACCGAATTGCTGGCCGATCTGGCGGCGGTGGTGCCGGGCCGGGAACTGGACGATGACTGCACCGTCCTGCTGCGGTTCGACAATGGCGCGCGCGGCGTGCTGATGGCATCGCAGATTTCGGTCGGCGAACGCAACGGCCTGCATATCCGCATCTATGGCGAAAGCGGCGGATTCGACTGGCGACAGGAAAGCCCCAATGCCCTGATCCAGCACCATGCGGACGGGCGCACCGAAATCATTCAGGCCGGCGACGCCGCCCTGGGACCGGACGCCGCCGCCGCAACGCGCACGCCGGGCGGTCATCCCGAAGGCTATATCGAAGCCTTCGCCAATCTCTATGCCGACTTCGCCCGTCTGCTGCGCGGCGAACCCGCCCCCCTGCTCCCTGGCATAGACGATGGCGTTCGCAGCATGGCCTTCATCGCTACGGCGGTCGATGCCAGCGCGCGCCAGGCCAGTTGGGTGCCCCTCCTCATCCCCGGAGAATGACATGAAGACGATCAAAGGCCCCGCCATTTTCCTGGCGCAATTTGCTGGTGACGCCGCGCCCTTCAACAGCCTGGACGCAATCGCCCGATGGGCGGCGGGCCTGGGGTACAAGGGCGTCCAGATCCCCAGTTGGGATGGGCGGCTGTTCGATCTCGCCAGGGCGGCGGACAGTCAGGATTATTGTGACGAGGTGCAGGGCACGCTGGCCGAACATGGCCTGTCGATCACGGAATTGTCGACCCATTTGCAGGGGCAGTTGGTGGCGGTCCATCCCGCGTATGACGCACAGTTTGATGCTTTCGCTGTGCCGGAAGTGCGCGGAAATCCGGCGGCGCGCCAGGCATGGGCGGTCGATCAGATGAAACTGGCCGCGCGCGCCAGCCAGCGTCTTGGCCTGACGGCCCATGCGACATTTTCGGGCGCGCTCGCCTGGCCCTATGTCTATCCATGGCCGCAACGGCCTGCCGGGCTTGTCTACGATGCCTTCGACGAACTGGCGCGGCGCTGGAAGCCGATCCTCGACATGTTCGATGACAATGGCGTCGACGCAGCCTTCGAAATTCACCCCGGCGAAGATTTGCATGATGGCGTAACGTTCGAAATGTTCCTGGATCGCGTGGGCGGCCATGCGCGCGCCAACATCCTCTACGATCCCAGCCATTATGTGCTGCAACAACTGGATTATCTCGCGTTCATCGACATTTATCACGAACGCATCAAATGCTTCCATGTGAAGGATGCCGAATTCCGTCCATCGGGCCGATCCGGGGTCTATGGCGGTTATCAGTCATGGGTCGACCGG
The DNA here is from genome assembly GCF_030580935.1 of Sphingobium cyanobacteriorum. Taxonomy (GTDB): domain Bacteria; phylum Pseudomonadota; class Alphaproteobacteria; order Sphingomonadales; family Sphingomonadaceae; genus Sphingobium; species Sphingobium cyanobacteriorum. Next base: position 350,068 of record NZ_JAUQOM010000001.1, read on the forward strand.
CCGGGCCGTTTCCGTTCGCTGGGCGACGGGCAGGTGGATTTCCCGGCGATCTTCTCCAAGATGGCGCATTATGACTTCCCCGGCTGGGCCGTGCTGGAATGGGAGTGCGCGCTCAAACATCCGGCGGTCGGGGCGGCCGAGGGCGCGCCATTTATCGCGCGGCATATCATCCAGGTCACGGAACATGCCTTTGATGATTTTGCCGCCGGCAGCGCCGACCGCGCGTTGAACCGAAAGGTGATGGGGATTGGGGATTGATGGTCGTTCCGGCGCGCCAGGACGCGATGACGATAGACTGAATCGTCATCGCGCGCAGCGGACCGAAGGCGGGCATGGGTCGATCTGACGCCATCCCGCCCTGGACGATCAGCCCGCCAGCCCCTTCTTCACCAGTTCATTCACCACTTGCGGGTTGGCCTTGCCCTGCATCGCCTTCATCGTCTGGCCCACGAAGAAGCCGAACAACGCTTCCTTGCCACCGCGATATTGCTCCACCTTGTCGCCATTGTCGGCCAGCACCTTGGCCACCGCCGCCTCGATCGCGCCGGTGTCGCTGGTCTGCTTCAGGCCCTTTTCCTCGACGATCTTCGCCGGCTTGTCGCCGGTTTCCAGCATGATCTCGAACACCTGCTTGGCGATGGTGCCGCTGATCGTGCCATCGGCCACCAGCGCCAGCAGTTCCGCGCCGTCGGTCGGGCCGACCGGGCTGGTGTCCAGCGTCTTGCCCAGGCGATTGAGCGCGCCATAGAGTTCCGAAAGCAGCCAGTTGGCCGAAGCCTTGGCGACATCGCTCTCGCTCTTGCCCTGGATGCGCGCAGCCTCCGCCACCAGCGTTTCGAACCAGCGCGCGGTATCGGCGTCGGCTGTCAGCGTGGTCGCATTATAGGCGGACAGGCCCAGCGCCTGTTCGTAACGCTTGCGCTTCACGTCCGGCAATTCGGGCAGCGACGCGCGGCATTCCTCCAGAAACGCGTCGTCCAGTTCCAGCGGCAACAGGTCGGGATCGGGGAAGTAGCGATAGTCGTGCGCGTCCTCCTTCGACCGCATCGAGCGCGTTTCGTTGCGGTCGGGATCGTAGAGGCGCGTTTCCTGCACGATCTTGCCGCCCGCCTCCAGCACATCGACCTGACGGCTGGCTTCATGCTCGACCACCGCCATGACGAAGCGGACCGAGTTCACATTCTTCGTCTCGGTCCGGGTGCCAAATGCCTCGCCGGGCTTGCGGACTGACACGTTCACGTCCGCGCGCATAGAACCCTGGTCCATATTGCCGTCGCACGACCCGACATAGCGCAGGATCGTGCGCAGCTTCGAGAGATAAGCCCCGGCTTCGGCGGGCGAACGCATGTCGGGCTTCGACACGATCTCCATCAGCGCCACGCCGGAACGATTGAGGTCGACATAGCTACTGGTGGGATGCTGGTCATGCATCAGCTTGCCCGCGTCCTGCTCGACATGGATGCGCTCGACGCCGATCACCTTGGTGCTGGTATCGGGGTTCTTTTCGTCCAGCACGATCGCGATCTGCCCCTCGCCCACGATCGGGTGATAAAGCTGGCTGATCTGGTATCCCTGCGGCAAATCGGCGTAAAAATAATTTTTGCGGTCGAAGCGCGACCATTTGTTGATCTGCGCGTCGATCGCCATGCCGGTGCGCACCGCCTGGCGGATGCATTCGCGGTTGGGGACGGGCAACATGCCGGGCATCGCCGCGTCGACCAGGCTGACCTGCGTGTTCGGCTCCGCCCCGAACGCGGTGGCCGCGCCCGAAAACAGCTTGGCGTTGGTAGTGATCTGGGCATGGACTTCAAGGCCGACCACGACCTCCCACTCGCCGGTTGCGCCCTGGATGCGATAGGTTGATTCAGTCATCGCTTTTTCCGTCTGTTCGCACGCTGCTGAGCGCGCCGTTCCAGAATTTTATGTCTTTCGCGGGTCAAAGGCTGAGACTTTTCTTGCCCAAATTTTCGCCGCATTAAACCCTCGATGAATCCCTCTCCAAGTAATTGGACAAAGATTTCACCGATCCAACTCACCACCACTTATCCGGCCGCGCCACAAAGCCTGCCCGTTCCTCGATCGCCAGTCCCGCGTTCAGCACCGTCTGTTCGTCGAGCGCCTTGCCGATGATCTGGAGGCCCAGCGGCAGGCCCGCAGCGTCCAGCCCGCCCGGCACGCTCATCGCCGGCAGTCCGGCCAGCGAGGCGGGCACGGTGAACACGTCATTGAGATACATGGCCAGCGGATCGGCCTGCTTTTCGCCCAGCGTGAAGGCCGCGCTCGGCGCAGTCGGGGTCAGCAGCAGGTCGCATTGCTCGAACGCCTGTTCGAAATCGCGCGCGATCAGCGCCCGGACCTTCTGCGCCTGCGTATAATAGGCGTCGTAGAAGCCCGCCGACAGCACATAGGTGCCGATCATGATGCGGCGCTTGACCTCCGGCCCGAAACCGGCGGCGCGGGTCGCGGCATACATGTCCTGCAACCCCGCCCCATCGGGCAGGTCGCGCTGGCCATAGCGCACGCCGTCATAGCGGGCGAGGTTGGACGAGGCTTCGGCCGGGGCGATGATATAATAGGTCGGCAGCGCATATTTGGTATGCGGCAGCGACACGTCCACCACCGTTGCGCCTGCGTCCTTGAGCCAGGCGATACCCTGGTCCCACAAGGCCGCGATTTCCGCGTTCAGGCCATCGGGGCGATATTCCCTGGGAATACCGACCGTCTTGCCGCGCAGGTCGCTGGACAAGTTTGCTTCCCACTGGGGAACCGCCAGATCGAGGCTGGTCGAATCCTTCGGATCGAACCCCGCCATCACCTCCAGCAGCAACGCATTGTCGCGCACGGTGCGCGCCATCGGCCCGGCCTGATCGAGCGAGGAGGCGAAGGCGACTATGCCCCAGCGCGAACAGCGGCCATAGGTCGGCTTGATGCCGCTGATGCCGGTGAAGGCGGCGGGCTGGCGGATCGACCCGCCCGTATCAGTGCCGGTCGCCGCCGGGCAGAGCCGCGCAGCGATGGCGGAGGACGACCCGCCCGACGATCCACCGGGGGCCAGCGCGGCATTTCCGCCATCGTTACGCCGCCAGGGCGAGATCACATTGCCATAATAGCTCGTCTCGTTGGACGATCCCATGGCGAACTGGTCCAGGTTCAGCTTGCCCAGCATCCCCGCGCCCGCCGCCCACAGCTTGCCCGACACGGTCGATTCATAGGTCGGCACGAAGCCTTCCAGCATATGGCTTGCGGCCGTGGTCTGAACGCCCTGTGTGCAGAACAGGTCTTTCATGCCGATCGGCACGCCCGACAAGGGCTTGAGATCGCCCGCGGCGCGCGCGGCGTCGGCCGCGTCGGCCGCTGCCAGCGCGCTGTCCGGCGTTTCCACGATGAAGGCGTTGAGCGCCTTGGCCGTCGCGACATTGGCGTTGAACGCGCTCGCCACTTCGCGCGCCGAAAAATCGCCCGCGCGGAAGCCGTCGCGGATTTCCGCGACCGTCAGATCAGTAATATCGGTCATTATTCGATCACCTTGGGCACGGCAAAAAAGCCATGTTCGGCCTGCGGCGCATTGGCCAGCACCTTGTCGCGGACATTGCCGTCGGTGACGACATCGTCGCGCAGGCGCTGATGATTGGGGATCACGGCGGTCATCGGCTGCACGCCGGTCACGTCCACCTCGCCCAGTTGCTCCACCCAGCCAAGGATGTTGTTGAGTTCGGGCACCATGGCCTCGGCTTCTGCATCCGTCACCGAAATGCGCGAGAGGCTGGCGATCTTTTTCACGGTCTGAAGGTCTATCGACATGGGGCCGCCGCTACCACCCGCGCCCGTCCGCTTCAAGCGGCTTTAGCACCGCTTGCGCGCGCCCGTTCCTTGCGCCAGACATAGGCGCGAAGGGGGCGACATGCCCTTGCTGGTCGGAGAGCTTCACGGTGGCGCGCAAATTCCTCTATGTCATTGCCGCGCTGGTGGTGCTGGTGATCGCCGCGCTGCTGGCCTATCGCGTGTGGGGCACCCAGTTGATCCGCAGCGTGATGGTGCCAAAGGCCGCGTTCGAGGACCTGCAACCGCTGCCCGACGATGCCTATGTCGATGCGGCGATGTGGATCGCCCGCCCCGACATCGTGAAGGACAATCCCGCGCTCTGGACGCCGCAGGGCGTCGCCGCCCCGGCCGCGACGGCGAAGAAGGCGGCAATATTCTTCATCCACCCGACCAGCTATATCACCACCTTCGGCGATGCATCCTGGAACGCGCCGCTGGCGAACAAGGACGCCAATGCCACCGCCCAGCGCTTCGTGATGACGCAGGCCAGCGCCTTTAACGGTGTCGGCACGATCTGGGCGCCGCGCTATCGTCAGGCCAATTATGGCGCCTTCCTGACCGAAGGGCCGGAGGGCGACAAGGCGCTTGCCGCCGCCTATCGCGACGTGGCGCAGGCGTTCGCCGCCTTCCTGAAGGCCAATCCGCAAGGGCCGCTGATCCTGGCCGCGCACAGCCAGGGGTCGCGCCACCTGCTGCAACTGCTGCGCGAACAGGTGGCGGGCAAGCCGGTCGCCGACCGCATCGTCGCCGCCTATGTCGTGGGCTGGCCGGTGTCGGTGGAGGCGGACCTGCCCGCGCTCGGCCTGCCCGCCTGCGCGGGGCAGGGCCAGGCGCATTGCATCGTCAGTTGGCAAAGCTATGCCGAACCGGCCGACCCGTCCGCCGTGATCGACAGTTTCGAGCGCAAGAACGGCTATACCGGCAAGCCCCGCAAGGGCACGCACATGCTCTGCACCAACCCGATCACCGGCGCGTTCAACGGCGCCGCCCCGGCCAGCGCGAACAAGGGCACGCTCGACACGCGCGACGCGGGCCAGCCGCCCAGGCTGCTCACCGGCATCGTCCCCGCCCGCTGCGACACCAGCGGCGTGCTGATGATCGGGGAGCCGGTGGACATGGGGCCCTTCACCCTGCCCGGCAACAATTACCACGTCTATGACTATAGCCTGTTCTGGGGCAATGTCCGGGCCGATGCGCAGAAACGGCTGGCCGCCTTCACGCAGAAGTGACTCTGCGCGCAAGACGTGGCAGGGCGCATGGCCATGAAACTGGTAACAACGGATCGCGTCGCCTTTCGTCAGGCGCTGCCGCAGGGCGGGCGGCTGATCGGCATGGATGTCGGGACCAAGACGATCGGCCTGGCGCTGTGCGACGCCGCCTGGACGATCGCCAGCCCCGCCTACACGGTGACGCGCGGCAAATTCGCCAAGGACAAGATCGGCCTGGCCGCCTTCATCGAACAGCAGCAGGTCAAGGGCATCGTCATCGGCCTGCCGCTCAACCTCGACGGCACCGGATCGCCGCGCAGCCAGTCCAGCCGCGCCTTTGCCCATAATGTCGCGGATCTGGGCTGTCCCGTGCTGCTGTGGGACGAACGCTGGTCGACCCAGGCCGTGACCCGCACCCTGCTGGAAGCCGACGCCAGCCGCGCCCGCCGCGACGAACTGGTGGACAAGCTGGCCGCGAGTTATATCCTGCAAGGCGCAATCGACGGGCTGGTGGCGGGAATGGAGTGACATGACCAAGCAGACCCGCCACCTGATTTTCGCTGCAACGCTTGCCGCTGCCCTTGCGCCGGCCGTCGCTCATGCCGGTTTCTACAGCGGCGACGAATTATATGCGGTCTGCACCACCGACAAGGACGACAAGACCTTCTTCGAGAAAAGCTATGAATGTGTCGGCTATATCAGCGGCGCGGTCGATGCGTTCAACACGACGCGGGAAGCGAACAAGCTGAAAAGCTGCATCCCTGCCGACGTGACGATCAGCCAGTTGCGCAAGGCCACGGTCGACTATCTGGGCAAAAACCCCAAAGACCGCGCCAAGTCAGCCTCGTCCCAGGTCTTTGCCGCGACCCGCAAGGCGTGGCCATGCCCGGCGGGCAAGCCGGCGACGAAGAAGGCCGGCCGAAAAAAGCGGTAAGACGGCGCGCCGCGACCGTGCCGGTCAGCGCCCCGCCGTCATGCGCCCACCCATTGCGCCGACGGGATGCCCTGGGCGTAGAGCAGCACCGACAGGTCGCCATGGACGATTTCGGCGGCGGCGGCGGCGCGCGTCACCGGCTTGGCGTGATAGGCGACGCCCAGCCCCGCCCCCTGGATCATCGGAATGTCGTTGGCGCCATCGCCGACCGCCAGCGTCAGCGCGCGGTCGATGCCGCCCGCGATCGCGGCTTCCAGTTCGGTCCGCTTGCGCGACGCATCGACGATCGGCCTGGTCACGGTGCCCAGCAGCGCGCCGTCGGCAATTTCCAGCACATTGGCGACGTTCGCGTCGAAACCGATCTCCGCCGCCACTGGCCCGGTGAAGCGGGTGAAGCCGCCCGACACCAGCAGGGTCCGTGCGCCCCGCGCCTTCATCGTGCGGACCAGCGCCTTGGCCCCGCCCATGATGACGACCCGCTCCTCCCGGCACTGGTCGATGGCACTGTCAGGCAGCCCTTTCAGCAGCGCGACGCGGCCATGCAACGCCCCTTCGAAATCCAGTTCGCCGCGCATCGCCCGTTCGGTGATCTCGGCGATCTGCGGCTTGATCCCGGCATAGTCGGCCAGTTCGTCGATACATTCGACCGTGATCATGGTCGAATCCATGTCGGCGATCAGCAGCTTCTTTTCCCGGCGCAGGCTGGGCTGGACGATCACGTCCACGCGCTCGCCCAGTCCGGTCAGCGCCGCACGGGCGGCGGCCGGATCGACGGCGAAGAACAGGTCGGCGGCCTTGCCCATGTCCAGCCACGCGACATCGCCCGGCTGGCAACCGGCGTCGCGCAGCCGATCGGCAGCTTGCGCAATATCCCCCTGCCCGATTCGATCACTTGCCACTAAGGTCGCGACGAACATGCACACTCCTGAAACGATAGAGGGCGAATCCCGCCCGCGCGTCGCGCTTATTGCCGGGCCGACCGCCAGCGGCAAGAGCGCGCTCGCCATTGCGCTGGCCAGGGCGACCGGCGGCATCGTCATCAATGCCGACGCCAGCCAAGTCTATGCCGACCTCGCCATCCTGTCCGCAAGACCATCACCGGCGGAAATGGGCGATGTTCCCCATCGCCTGTTCGGCCATATCGACGGGGCGCAGGCCTGCACCGCCCCGCGCTGGGCGGGGCAAGCGAAGGCGGAGATCGCCGCCGCCCATGCGGCCGGCCGCCTGCCGGTGCTGGTCGGCGGCACCGGCCTTTATATCCGCACCCTGCTGGACGGCATCGCCCCGGTGCCGGAGATCGACCCGGACATTCGCGCCACGGTGCGGGCGCTGCCGGTGGCGCAGGCGCATGAGGCGCTGCGACGGGAAGACCCCGAAGCCGCCGCCCGGCTCGCGCCCGCCGACACCACTCGCGTCGCCCGCGCGCTGGAGGTGGTGCGATCGACCGGCCGGTCGCTCAAGGCATGGCAGCAGCATAAGGCCGGGGGCATCGCCGACGCCATCACCCTGTCCCCGATGATCCTGCGCCCGCCGCGCGACTGGCTGATCGAACGGTGCGACCGGCGCTTTATCCAGATGATGGACGGCGGCGCGGTCGCGGAAGTGGCCGCCCTGCTGGCCCGCAATCTTCATCCCGACCTGCCGGTGATGCGGGCGATCGGCGTGCCGGACATCGCCGCCCTGCTTGAAGGTGACAGCGACTGGAACACCTGTATCGAAAAGGGCAGCCTGGCCACCCGCCAATATGCCAAAAGACAATATACCTGGTTCACCAACCAGCCACCGCCCACCTGGCCGCGTGAAGAGCGTGCATTAGATGATAAAATTATCGCCGAATTGGTAATTAAATTACAACAATAGGGGTTGACCTGCCATTTTATGTCCACTAGAGGCGGGCACCTTGCCATCCCGACCGCTTCGGCGCAAAGGAGCCGGCCCGCATCAACGAAGGAGCATATCGTGGCCGAAAAGAGCGGCGCGGACATATTGGTTCAATGCCTGGTCGATCTGGGCGTCGAAGTCGTGTTCGGCTATCCGGGCGGCGCCGTGCTGCCCATCTATGACGCGCTCTATAACCACCCCACGATCCGTCATGTGCTCGTCCGCCATGAACAGGGCGCGACCCATATGGCGGAAGGCTATGCCCGTTCGACCGGCAAGCCCGGCGTCGTGCTCGTCACCTCCGGCCCCGGCGCGACCAACGCCGTCACCGGCATAACCGACGCGCTGATGGATTCGATCCCCATGATCGTCATCACCGGGCAGGTGCCCACGCAACTGATCGGCACCGACGCCTTTCAGGAAGCCGACACGATCGGCATCACGCGCCACTGCACCAAGCATAATTATCTGGTGAAGGATCCCGGCAAGCTGGCCGGCATCATTCATGAAGCGTTCCATATCGCCACCACCGGCCGCCCCGGCCCGGTCGTCATCGACATTCCCAAAAATGTCCAGATCGCGACCGCGCCCTATGCCCGGCCGGAATTCAAGGTCCACGCCAGCTATCATCCCCAGACCAGGGCGGACGCCGCGACGATCGACGCCGCGGTCGAGATGCTGGCGGCGGCGGAACGCCCGGTCTTTTACACCGGCGGCGGCGTCATCAACTCTGGCCCGCAGGCCAGCGCATTGCTGCGCGAACTCGCCGCGCTGACCGGCGCGCCCGTCACCTCGACCCTGATGGGCCTGGGCGCCTTCCCCGCGTCGTCCGACCAGTGGCTGGGCATGCTGGGGATGCACGGCACCTATGAAGCCAACTGGGCGATGAACCAGGCGGACCTGATCCTGTGCGTGGGCGCCCGTTTCGACGACCGCGTCACCGGGCGGCTGGATGCCTTCGCGCCGAACAGCAAGAAGATCCATATCGATATCGACCGCAGCTCGATCAACAAGATCGTCGATGTCGACGTTGCCATCGTCGCCGATGTCGCGAGCGCGCTGGACGATATCATCGCGCTCTGGAAACAGCGCGATCATCGCCACGCCGACCTGGCCGAATGGTGGGCGCGGATCGCCGGCTGGCGCGCGAAAAAGTCGCTCGACTATGCCGAAAACGGTGTCGAGATCATGCCCCAGCGCGCGATCGCGGACCTGTACAAGGCATGCAACGCGACCGGCAAGGATGTCATCATCACCACCGAAGTGGGCCAGCACCAGATGTGGGCGGCCCAGCATTTCGGGTTCGAAGCCCCCAATAAATGGCTGACCTCCGGCGGGCTGGGCACGATGGGCTATGGCTTTCCGGCCGCGATCGGCGCGCAGATGGGCAATCCCGACAGCGTCACCATCTGCATCGCGGGCGACGCATCGATCCAGATGAACATTCAGGAAATGGGAACCGCCAGCCAGTATCGCCTGCCGGTCAAGATCTTCATCCTGAACAATGAATATATGGGCATGGTTCGCCAGTGGCAGGAACTGACCTATGAAAGCCGCTATTCCAACAGCTATTCCGACAGCCTGCCCGACTTCGTGAAGTTGGGCGAAGCCTATGGCTGGACCGGCATCCGCATCGAAGGGCCTCAGGAACTGGAGGCCGGCATCCGCCAGATGCTGGACACCGACGGTCCGGTGATCGTCGATTGCCGCGTGGCGAAACTCAGCAACTGCTTCCCGATGATCCCGTCGGGCGCGGCCCATACCGACATGCTGCTCGATCCGAATCAGATCGCAGGGGTCATGTCGGACGAAGCGAAGGCGCTGGTGTAAAGGTGCGGGCGTGACGCAACATCTGAAGCTGCGCATCCATGTGACGGAGCCATGGGATTTCGAACGGAGCGCGGGCACGGCCGAACTCCACGGCTGGACGATCGATCATGCCAACCCGGACAATGAGGAATGGGAAGTCCATCTGGACGAGGGGTTCGAATTTCACGAGCGGCATATCGGCACGCTGCTGGCCGGTCCCCGCTATGTGGGCGAACATCTGTCGCGCATGTTCGATGTGGTGACGGGCTTTCCGGTCCGCCTTGCCCACCGGCAGGATGGCAGTTGGCACTATGCCTTCACCGCGATGATTTCGCAGCGCCATGGCACACAGGATGGCGATGCAGCTACGGATAACGGGACAAGCATCTGATGCATATTCAGGAAGAATTGAGCCAGCGGCATGTCCTGTCGCTGACCGTTTCCAACGAAGCGGGCATTTTGGCGCGGATCGCGGGCCTGTTCACGGCGCGCGGCTATAATATCGACAGCCTGACCGTGGCGGACATCACGCAGGACCATGGCGTCAGCCGCATCACCATCGTCACCAACGGCCCGCCCAAGGTGATCGACCAGATCATCGCCCAGCTCGACCGGCTGGTGCCGGTGCACAAGGTCACGGACCTGACCGAATCCGGTCCGTTCGTGGAGCGCGAACTGGCGCTGGTGAAGGTCGCGGGCACAGGCGAGGACCGGATCGAGGCATTGCGCCTGGCTGATGTGTTCCGCGCCAAGGTGGTCGACACGACGATCGAAAGCTTCATCTTCGAAATTACCGGCACGACCGAGAAGATCGACAATTTCGTGGGGCTGATGCGCCAGATCGGCCTGGTCGAAGTCGGTCGCACCGGCGTCGTCGGGCTGATCCGGGGCAAGGAGGCGAACTGATTTACACCCCTCTCCCCGGCGGGGAGAGGGAGGGGCCCGCCGCGCAGCGGTGGGAGGGTGAGGGCCTGCGAAGTGTCCAAACGCCCGGTGGTTCACCCTCACCAACTTCGACTAGGGCCTGATGGCCCAAGTCTTCGTATCCTCTCCCTCCAGGGAGAGGGTCAGGATATGAAAAGGGAAATTGGGACATGAAGGTTTATTACGATCGTGACGCGGACATCGGCCTGATCAAGGGCAAGAAGGTCGCCATATTGGGCTATGGCTCGCAGGGCCATGCCCATGCGCAGAATCTGCGCGACAGCGGCGTCGCCGAAGTCGCCATCGCGCTGCGCGCCGGTTCGCCGAGCGCCAAGAAGGCGGAAGGCGCAGGCTTCAAGGTGCTGCCGAACGCCGAAGCCGCCGCATGGGCCGACGTGTTCATGATCCTGGCCCCCGACGAGCATCAGGCGGCGATCTATGCCGACGACATTCACGCCAACCTGCGCCCCGGCGCGGCGCTGGCCTTCGCCCATGGCCTCAACGTCCATTTCGGCCTGATCGAACCGCGCAAGGACGTGGACGTGATCATGATCGCGCCCAAGGGGCCGGGCCACACCGTGCGCGGCGAATATGTGAAGGGCGGCGGCGTGCCCTGCCTGATCGCGATCCATCAGGACGCGACCGGCAACGCGCATGACATCGCCCTCTCCTATGCCAGCGGCGTGGGCGGCGGTCGCAGCGGCATCATCGAAACCAACTTCCGCGAGGAATGCGAAACCGACCTGTTCGGTGAGCAGGCCGTGCTGTGCGGCGGCGCCACCGCGCTGGTTCAGGCCGGTTTCGAAACGCTGGTCGAGGCCGGTTATGCGCCGGAAATGGCCTATTTCGAATGCCTGCACGAACTCAAGCTGATCGTCGACCTGATGTATGAAGGCGGCATCGCCAACATGCGCTACTCCATCTCGAACACCGCCGAATATGGCGATATCAAGACCGGGCCGCGCATCATCACCGAAGAAACCAAGAAGGAAATGAAGCGCGTGCTGGCCGATATCCAGTCGGGCCGCTTCGTCAAGGACTTCGTCCTCGACAACCGCGCCGGCCAGCCGGAACTGAAAGCCAGCCGCATCGCCGCCCAGCGCCACCCGATCGAGGAAACCGGCGCCAAGCTGCGCGCCATGATGCCCTGGATCAGCGCCAACAAGCTGGTGGACCAGGACAAGAACTGACGGCCACAAAATAGCCCCTCCCTTTTAAGGGAGGGGAGCAGACAGCCCAACCGGAACGATCCGTTTCCGCTTACGGCTCTGGCGCAATCGAGGGGCGTAGCTTATTCAGGCTGCGCCCCTTGAGCGTTTCGGAGAAACTGTCCCATGCAAAAATTCCTGATCCCCGCCGCCGCCCTGATCGCGCTGGCCGGTGGCACCGCCCTCATCGCGCAGATGCCCAGCGCCCCTCCCGGCAGCAAGGATGTTACCAAGGTCACAGGTGGCAGCTACAAGGTCGATGGTGGCCATACGCAGGTCGTGTTCGCCTGGGACCATATGGGCTTCACCAACAATGCCGGCACCATTGCCGAGCCGACCGGCACGCTGACGCTGGACAAGGCGAACCCGGCCGCGTCGAAAGTGTCGGTCGAATTTGCCGTCGCCAATCTGCGCACCGGCGTGTCGGCGCTGGACGCGCATCTGATGAAATCGGACTTTTTCGATGCCGCCAAATTCCCGACCGCGACCTTCACCTCCACCAGCGTCAAGCCGGAAGGCCCGACCAGCGCTGAAATCACCGGCAATCTGACCATCAAGGGCGTGACCAGGCCCGTGACGCTGGACGCCGCATTCTATGGCGCGGGCACGGCCCCCGCCATGATGGGCGGCAAGGAAAATGTCGGCTTCGTCGCCACCGGCACGATCAAGCGCAGCGAATTCGGCATGGGCTATGGCGTGCCGATGGTCAGCGACGCGATCGAGCTGAAGATCATCGCCGGCTTCCAGAAGCAATAAACGCCCCCCCAGGCGATGAAAGAAACGGGGCCGGCTTGCATGTCGGCCCCGACTTGCGTTAAGGCGCTTTCCATCATGCAGAGCGTCGCGCTTCTTACCCTGCTACGACTTACACGCCCTTAGGCGTGGCTTTTGCGCTGCCTCCCGGCTATGGGCAGCACCGATCCGCCTAAGGGCATTCATCGCAGTCAAGTCGTTACGGCAAGCGCCATGCGCGCACCGCCAGGCAAAGAAATAGTGTGATCCCATGATGCTGACCGATCCTTCGCTGAAATATCGCCCCTTCCCGCAGGTGGATCTGCCCGACCGGCAATGGCCGTCCAGGGTCATCACCGCGCCGCCGCGCTGGCTGTCGACCGACATGCGCGACGGCAACCAGTCGCTGATCGACCCGATGAACGCGGAAAAGAAGCGCCGCTTCTTCGACCTGCTGGTCAAGGTCGGGGTCAAGGAGATCGAGGTCGGCTTCCCCAGCGCGGGCGCGACCGAGTTCGACTTCATTTCCGGGCTGGTGCGCGACGGCGCGATCCCCGACGATGTGATCCCGCAGGTGCTGACGCAGGCGCGCGCGGACCTCATTGCCACCACCTTCGAATCGCTGCGCGGCGCACGCCAGGCGATCGTCCATGTCTATAACGCCGTGTCGCCCGCCTGGCGCGACATCGTGTTCCAGATGGAACGGCCCCAGGTGCGCGACATCGCGATCCATGCGGCCAAGCTGTTGCGCGACCATGCCGCCGCCCAGCCCGACACCGACTGGCATTTCGAATATTCGCCCGAAACCTTCTCCACCGCCGAACTGGATTTCAGCCTGGAATGTTGCGAGGCGGTGATGGAGATTTTGCAGCCGACGCCGGAACGCCCGCTGATCCTGAACCTGCCCGCCACCGTCGAATGCGCGACGCCCAACATCTATGCCGACCAGATCGAATGGATCTGCCGCAATATCAGCAAGCGCGACAGCGTGGTGATCTCGCTGCACACCCATAATGACCGCGGCACCGGCGTCGCGGCGGCGGAACTGGGCATCATGGCCGGCGCGGACCGGGTCGAAGGCTGCCTGTTCGGCAATGGCGAGCGCACCGGCAATTGCGACCTGGTGACAGTCGCGCTCAACATGTACACGCAGGGGATCAATCCGGGCCTCGACTTCAGCGATATCGACGAAGTCATCCAGACGGTCGAATATTGCAACCAGTTGCCGGTCCACCCGCGCCATCCCTATGCCGGCGAACTGGTATTCACCGCCTTTTCGGGCAGCCATCAGGACGCGATCAAGAAGGGCTTCGCCGCGCAGGAAGCGCGCAACGACCTGATCTGGAACGTCCCCTACCTGCCGATCGACCCCAAGGATCTGGGCCGCGATTATGAAGCGGTGATCCGCGTCAATTCCCAGTCTGGCAAGGGCGGCGTCGCCTGGGTGCTGCAACAGGACAAGGGGTATAAGCTGCCCAAGCGGATGCAGGCCGAATTTTCCAAGGTCGTGCAGGCGCTGGCCGACGGGTCCAGCCGCGAACTCAACGCCGCCGACATCTGGGGCGCGTTCCAGGATCATTACTGCCTGTCGGGCGACCAGCCCTATGTGCTGGTCGATTATCAGGAGGGCGGCGCGGCCGGCGACCGCATCTTCACCGGCAAGATCATCCACGACACCGGCAAGGGCGGCGTCGAACGCTCCATTTCCGGGCGCGGCAACGGCCTGCTCTCCAGCGTGCTCGCCGCGATGCGCGATGAATTCGGCGTCGAACTGGAAATCTCCGACTATAATGAACATGCCATCGGCGCGGGCAGCGACGTGAACGCCGCCGCCTATGTCGAATGCCGCACGCCCGACGGCCGCACCGTCTTTGGCATCGGCACCGACAGCGACGTGGCCACCGCATCGGTCAAGGCGGTCCTGTCCGCCGCGAACGGAATCGCGGTGCGGGGGTAAGGCTGTTAGCCAGAATTACGGTGTTCCCGCGAAGGCGGGAACCCAGGTCGGTGCCAGCAATATGATTTGATGCCGGGAAACTGCGCCAGCCTTCGCAGGAGCAGTTTTCCCCTACTGCGCCAGCGCCCGGACCACCGCGTCCCATTGCGCCAGCGACGCGCCGATGCCCGCCACCGGCACCCGTTCGTTCAGCCCGTGGGCAAAGCCGTCCTGCGCCTTCATGAACAGGCTGGACACGCCATAGCTGGGCACCCCCAGCGCCCGGAAATAGAGGCTGTCGGTCGCCCCGGCCGACATGCCCGGCATCACGGTCACGCCGGGCGCACGCGCCGTCACCGCATCCTTCACCGCCGTCATGACGTCAGCGCGCAAGGGTGACGCATCGCTGGCCAGCGGATCGCCCAGCGTTTTGACGCTCGCGTCATCGTCCGCGATCACCTTCACCAGTTCCGCCTTCACCGCGTCGATCGCCACGCCGGGAAAGATGCGACAATTGACGCTGACCCTGGCGCTTTGCGGCAGGGCGTTGAGCGCATGGCCCCCGCCCAGCATCGTGGCCACGCAGGTCGTGCGCACCTGCCCGACAAATTCCGGCCGGGTCGACAGCAACTCGGCGGCGGCAGCATCGCCCGTTTCGGCATAGGCTTTCATCGCCGCGCCCACGTCCCCGCCGATCCGGTCGGCCGACAGCGCCAGCGACGCCCGCGTCAGTGCATTGCGCATCGGCGGGAATTGATGGGCGGCGATCCGGTCGATCGCCCTTGCCAGCCGGTAGATGGGATTGCCCGGCGTCGGCGCGCTCGAATGGCCGCCCGCATCGGCAAAGCCGATCTCGAAATCGGCATAGGTTTTTTCGCCCGCCTGCAACTGGTACAGCACAGGCTTGCCATCATCATTCAGCAACCCGCCGCCGCCATCGCCATTCAGCAGCAGTTCCAGCCCCTGATAGCGCGCCGCCAGCGCCCTGGTCGTGACCATGTCGGTTTCTTCATCGCCCGACAAAAGCAGGATGACGGTGCGGCGCGGTGTCCAGCCGTCCTTCTTCAACTGCGCCATGGTCGCGACCATCATCGCGACATCATATTTATTATCCTCCGCCCCGCGCCCGAAGATATAGCCATTTTCCTCCACCGGGACGAACGGATCGCGGGTCCAGTCCGCCCGGTTCGCCGCCACCACGTCCATATGACCGATCAGCGCGACGGGTTTCAGCGTCGGGTCGCTCCCCCTGATCGTCGCCGCCAGCGTCGCCGTCTCGCCCATCGGCGTGATGACAATGTCCGCCTCGGCAAAGCCCGCCGCTTTCAGCACCCCGGCATAATAGGCCGCCAGCGCCGGCACCTGCCCCGCCCCCTCGACCGTGCGAAACGCGATGGAACGCATCAATATCGCCTTGGCCACCCCGGCATCCGCCGCCGCCATCGCGCCGTGCGGCAGTGCCAGCAGCGCCAAAGCCCCATATGCGCCGCGCATCATCATCTGTTGAAACTCCCCGATGGACCGAACGCGCATATCTGGCATAGCGGATCGGTCACGCCAATGCGTTGATCCACCACAGCGGAAAGAGGGCCACCTTATCCCTGTTATACACACGTCAAGAATTGCTTGCGCGCAATCGGCGGGCCGCCGCCCGATATAGGCGGCCGGTCGCCCGGAGGAAAAAGACATGGCCCTTCCCTATCGCAGTTTCGGATTTCAGGTGTTGGCCGGCATGGTCGCGGGGCTGGCGCTGGGCCTGGTCGCGCGCCAGATCGGTACAGGGCCGGACGGCGACCTCAACTGGCTGGCGACCACGCTCAAGACGGTCGGCACGATCTTCGTGTCGCTGCTCAAAGCCATCGTCCCCCCGCTCGTCTTTGCCGCCATCGTCGCGTCGATCGCCAATCTGCGCGCGCTCGACAATGCGGCGCGGCTGGCGGGGCAGACGCTCCTGTGGTTCGCGATCACCGCGCTGATCGCGGTCAGCATCGGCCTGGCCATCGGCCTGATCGTGGAGCCGGGCGCGGGCCTGCGTGGCGCGCAACTGGCGATGAAGCCGGCGGAGTCGGTCGGCGGCTGGCTCGATTTCCTCAAGGGGCTGGTGCCGGGCAACAGCCTTGCCCTGTCGGGCAGCACCAAGGTTGCGGCGGATGGCGCGGCAACCACCACCCTGTCCTTCAACATCCTGCAATTGCTGGTCATTTCGATTGCGGTCGGCCTGGCGACGCTCAAGGTCGGGGACAGGGCCGACCCTTTCCTCGCCTTCGTCCGCTCGCTGCTCGCAATCGTGCGCGCGATCCTGGGCTGGGTCATCCGCCTGACGCCGATCGGGTCGGCCGCGCTCATCGGCACCGCCATCGCCACCTATGGCTGGCATGCGCTGGCGCAACTGGGCGCCTTCTCTGCGGCCATCTATCTTGGCCTCGCGCTGGTGCTGCTGGTCGTTTACCCGCTTCTGCTGATCGCCAATGGCCTGAAACCCGGCCCCTTCTTCGCCAAGGCATGGCCGGCGATCCAACTGGGCTTCGTGTCGCGTTCCTCGGTCGGCACCCTGCCCGTCACCGAAGCCGTGACCGAGCGGCTGGGCGTGGACAAGGGCTATGCCGCCTTCGCCATTCCGCTGGCCTCCACGACCAAGATGGATGGCTGCGCCTCGATCTACCCTGCGCTCGCCGCGATCTTCGTCGCGGGCTTCTACGGCATCCCGCTGCATTTCGTGGATTATGTGCTGATCGTCATCGTCTCGGTCATCGGATCGGCGGCGACCGCCGGGCTGACCGGCGCGATCGTGATGCTGACGCTGACCCTGTCGACGCTGGGCCTGCCGCTGGAGGGCGCGGGACTATTGCTGGCGATCGACCCGATCCTGGACATGGGCCGCACCGCCGTGAACGTGGCGGGCCAGATACTGGTCGGCGTGATCGTCGCCAGGCGCGAAGGGATATTGGACGAAACAGCCTATTATGGCGAAGGGGAATGGGCACGGGTTTAGCGCCGGCCCGTGATGTGGCGGCCCAACGCGCGATCCGCCATATTTACCGCGACAACCGGCCATCCGGCGTAAGGCGAAGGGATTGCTTCCCATTTTCACGGCCAGCCAGCGTCATTCTTGTTGCACCCGGCGAAGCAGCCGCTATAGGCTGCTTGCATCGCGGGCGTGGTGAAACTGGTAGACGCGCTGGACTCAAAATCCAGTTCCGCAAGGAGTGTCGGTTCGATTCCGACCGCCCGCACCATCCAATTCTTGCATGATCCTCAAAATGCCCTGCACGCGGGGAAAGAGGGTCATGCCTGTCAGCAGGCGTGCCCGGCCACTGCGCACGATAGCGTACAGGATGCACGCGAGCGGATCGTCGCCGGTCCCGGCCGGTCCCAGGCGCATGACCGCCACTTCGCAAAAATTCTCCTATTGCAAAGTCCGTTCTGCATAACCGCACCGACGCAAAATCAAACTCTGCGACAGTGTGTATTTTGCAGTTTTCGCAGGCTGGTGATGCTGTCCTACTTCCGCCCCATCGGCTATAGCCCTTGCCCGAAGCCCGGATATGCCCCACGGACGCCCGCATCATCAGCCCCTGGACAAACGCGAAGTCAGACCCACCATGCCCCATCATCAGGTCCATATCATCGGCGGCGGCCTTGCCGGAACGGAAGCGGCGTGGCAGCTCGCCCAGGCGGGCATCCATGTGCGCCTGTCGGAAATGCGGGGCGCCAATTTACCAGGGGGGGGCGACATGACCCCCGCGCACCAGACCGAGGGGCTGGCCGAACTCGTCTGTTCGAACAGCTTCCGTTCGGACGATGCGGACAAGAATGCCGTGGGCCTGCTGCATCAGGAAATGCGCCGGCTCGGCTCGCTCATCATGGCGAGCGCCGAACCGGCCAAGGTGCCCGCCGGCTCCGCGCTGGCGGTCGACCGCCATGTCTTTTCTGCTGCCGTCACCCGCGCGCTGGCCGACCATCCCAATGTGGAGATTGTCCGCGAACGGATCGACATGCTGCCCACGTCGGGCATGACCATCGTGGCGACCGGCCCGCTGACCGCGCCTGCGCTGGCGACCAGCATCGGCCAGGCGGCGGGGATGGAGCATTTGGCCTTTTTCGACGCGATCGCGCCGGTGATCCATCATGACAGCATCGACATGGACCAGTGCTGGATGGCCAATCGCTGGGACAAGATCGGCCCCGGCGGCGGCGAGGGGAAGGATTATATCAACTGCCCGATGGACAAGGACCAGTATCAGGCCTTCGTCCAGGGGCTGCTCGACGGCGAAAAGACCGAGTTCAAGGAGTGGGAGGCCAACACCCCCTATTTCGAGGGCTGCATGCCGATCGAGGTGATGGCGTCCCGCGGGCCGGAAACGCTGCGCCATGGCCCCATGAAACCGATGGGGCTCGACAATCCGCGCACCGGCCGCTGGCCCTATGCCGTGGTGCAGTTGCGGCAGGACAATGCCAGCGGGACGCTATGGAACATGGTCGGGTTCCAGACCAAGCTGAAACATGGCGCGCAGGTCGAATTGTTCCGCACCATTCCCGGCCTGCAAAATGCGGAGTTTGCGCGGCTGGGCGGGTTGCATCGGAACACCTTCATCCAGTCGCCCAAATTGCTGGACCCGACGCTGCGCCTGAAGAGCGCCCCGCACATCCGCTTCGCCGGGCAGATGACGGGGTGCGAAGGCTATGTCGAAAGCGCGGCGATCGGCCTGATCGCGGGGCGCTTTGCCGTGGCCGAACTGCTGGGCCGCGATCTGGCTCCGCCGCCCGCCGACACCGCGCTGGGCGCGCTGCTGGGCCATGTGACCGGCAATGTGGTGAGCGCGGACTATCAGCCCATGAACGTCAATTTCGGCCTCTTCCCGACGCTGGACGATGTGAAGAAGAAGCAGCGCAAGGAAGCCTACACCGCCCGCGCCCGCGCATCCTTCGGCGCATGGATGGGGGCGATGGAACTGGCCTAGTCTGCCGGGGTCAGCACCGACAACGCTGCTTCGCCGCCCGTTTCGGCGCAGTGGTGGCGAACTCCGCCGGGGTCAGCCTGCCGTCCCTGTCGGCATCGGCCGCGCCGAAACGGTCCGCCGTCGCCACCGCCCATTCCTCGAAGGACAGGAGGTTGTCGCCATCCTTGTCCAGCGCCTTGAACGCCCTGGTCCGGCTGCCCATCATCTCGACCCGCGTGATGATGCCGTCGCGGTTGCGGTCATAGCGGGCGAAACGCTTCTGCTCCCGGCTTTGCGGGCTGGCTTCGCCGGGCATGGGCGGCGCGGCGCCGACCGCATCGGGATCCCCCTCCGGCAGCGCCGCCATCTCCGGCGGGGGCGGCGGCGCGGAGGCAAGCTGCGGCACCGGCGCATTGTCCGCCCTGCCCTGCCACCAGAACAGGCCGCCCGCGACCAGCAGCAACGCCGCCATGCCCCCCGCCAGCAATCGCCCCATTCGCCATCCTCCGTTCCTGGATGGCCAGCCTATCCCGACAGTCTAGCGCCCGACAAGCGCGATCCGCAGCAATCGCCAGGCAAGCGCCCGCGGCATCCCGCGCGGCGCGCCACGCCCGGCCATCACATCCTGCCGCGCCAGGGTGAAGGCGATCCGCAGCGGCTTCCACCGGCGCGGCCAGCACGCGCCCTCTGCCTGCGGCAACAGGTCATGCGCCTGCGCCAGGGCCGCATCCGCCAGTGCCCGGTCCCCGACATGCCCCGCCAGATCCCACAGCGCCCACACCTGCCCCGCCACCGCCAGCCAGTCCGGCGCGTCACTCGCATCGGCCAGCGCCCGGAACAGCCCGCCCCCGCGCCCGGCCGCATAGTCACGCAGGCCCGCCGCATCGATCTCCGGTTCGACCACCAGCACTTCCCAGCCGTCGATCATCGCCACCAGCCCCGGCGCGGCGATCGCGCCCGTCGCCCGCAGCGCATCGACCACCGGCTCGCCCTGCCCCTTTACGCCTTGCATGTCATCGATGACGTCATTCCACCAGGCAAGGCGCATCTGCCCGATCGTCGCTTCGCTGGTGGTGCGCGCAACCTGCGCCAACCGGGCGTCGAACGCCCAGAGCGCATGATGCCGCGCCGCCTGCGCCCCCGCATGGGCGCCCAGCAACAGCGCAAGCGGCGGCAGCGCATCCTCACCTGTCATCCCCCCATATCCCCGAATACGGGCGTCCGACGGGTTATCGATCCTTTAACCATCTTCCTCATACACATTCTAACGAGTGCGCCCGCATAGACAGGCAGGCTGTCCGGCCCGGATGTGGGGGGCGTTGGACGCGACATGGGTGATTGCGGGCATATGGGCAAGGCAAAGGATCGGCAATTGGGCTTTCTGGGGCGGCTGCTAAAAAACCAGGCGGGGAACACCATGGCGATCGTCGCCGCGGCGATCATTCCGCTGGCGGCACTGATCGGCGGCGGGCTGGACATGAGCCGCGCCTATATGGCGCGCGCCCGGATGCAGCAGGCGTGCGACGCCGCCGCGCTGGCCGGTCGCCGGGCAATGACCGGAACGACGATGCAGCAGTCGGACAAGGACGAGGCGAAGAAATTCTTCGACTTCAACTTCCCCCAGGGCACGTTCCAGGCAAAGAGTTTCACGCCCACGATCCGCAGCAAGCCGAACGAAACCACCACCGTGCAGGTGTCGGCCGCCACGACCATGCCGACCACGGTGATGAAAATCTTCAAATATGACACGTTGCCGCTGGAGGTGACGTGCGAAAGCCGGTTCGACATCGGCAATACCGACGTCATGCTGGTGCTCGACACCACCGGGTCCATGACCGCCAACATGACCGACACCAACGGCACCACCATGACGCGCATGGCGGCGCTCAAGCTGGCGGTGAAGGATTTCTACGACACGCTGGGCGCGGGATCGGACACGAGCGGCCGCATCCGTTATGGCTTCGTACCCTATAGCTCGACCGTCAATGTCGGCTATTCGCTGCCCGCCAGCGCGATGCTCGGCGGCACGGCGGGTGAAACCGCCAATTATCAGACCCGGCGCGCCATTTATTATTTCGAAGCGTCGTCCACGCCGTCGACCTGCTATCGCCGATATGGATTGAACACCTGCTACGCAACGTCGGCTGCGGCCAATGCCGCCAGCACATCGTCCACGCGAACCGGCGCCCAGTGTACCGCCTATGGCAATAATAGCGGAACCAATCCGTCCACCAGCGGCACGGCGCCGGCGACCACGAAAACGACAACCTACAGTTTCGACAGCTATAACGGATCGACCACCGCATCGACCAGCAGCAATTCCCGCAAATGCGTGCGTCGCGAAAATATAGTGACGAAAACCTATACGCAAACCTATACGGCCGGCGCCAACACCACTTTCTATCAGTGGGAATATAACCAGCTAGCGCTCGATACGTCAGGCTATATCACCGGCAACGCCACCGCCAATCCCACGGTCATCACGGGGCAGACCACCGATGCAAACGGCACGACGGTGTCGTCTACCAGCACCTGGTCCGGCTGTATCGAGGAACGCGACACCGACAACAGCATCACCAGCACGACATCGACCGCGTCCATCCCGACCAACGCCCATGACTTGCAGATTGACGAGTTGCCGACGACCACCGCGACCAAATGGCGGCCGCACTGGCCCGATGTGATGTTCGAACGCAATGGCCGCTGGCTCAACGACAATCGATCCGGTGACTATCGCGCCGGCACTGGCGGCTGGAACGCCTGCCCCAGCAAGGCGCGCAAGCTGGCCAGCTATGCCAGCCGATCGACCACCCCGGCCGGCATGGCCAGCAGCTTCGACGGCTATGTCGACGGGCTGGTCGCGGTCGGCGGCACCTATCATGACATCGGCATGATCTGGGGTGCGCGCTTCCTGTCGCCCACCGGCATCTTCGCCAGCGAAAACAGCACCGCGCCCAATGGCTTCAACATATCGCGCCACATCGTCTTCATGACCGATGGCGACATGAGCGCCTATAGCAGGGTCTATGGCGCCTATGGCTTCCAGGAACTGGACGGCCGTGTCGCCGCGACCAGCGCCACCGACAGTGATCTGACGCCCATCCACAAGCGGCGCCTGGAAATGCTGTGCAACGCCATCAAGGCCAAGAACATCACCATCTGGGTGGTCGGTTTCAAGAACCAGCCGCCCGCCGGCACCGCCGATTCGACCATGATCGACACTGAGCTTCAGACCTGCGCCAACAGCAGCAACCACTGGTTCGTCGCCTATAATCCCTCGTCGCTGCGCCAGAAGTTCAAGGACATCGCCAAGAATATCGGCGGCCTGAGGCTGTCGCAATGATCGGGGCGATCGCATCCCGCCTGCGCCGGTTGCGCGACGACCAGCGGGGGGTGACACTGCTGGAATTCGCGCTGGTGTCGCCTGCCCTGATCCTGACCATCATGGGGATCGGCGACCTGGCCTACCAATCCTATCTCCGCTCGGTGACGCGCGGCGTGCTGGAAAAGGCGGCACGATCCGCCTCCGTCGGCACGCTCAACAGCACCGATCTCGATACCTATATCGCGGCGCAAATGTCGGCGATCAATGCCAAGAATGGCACCACGTCGGTAACGAAGAAAAGCTATTACAACTTTTCGCGGGTGGGAAAGCCGGAGAAGATCACCACCGACACCGCGCCGCTGGGCAGCTATAATGTGGGCGACTGCTATGAGGACGCCAACGGCAATGGCAGCTATGACGCGGCCGGCGGCACCACCGGCCTCGGCAATGCGGACGACATCGTCTATTATGAAGTGACCGTGTCGATGCCCCGCATGTTCCCGATGGCCAAGCTGCTGGGTTGGAACGCCACCCAGTCCGCCACCGCCACCACCATGGTCCGCAACCAGCCCTGGGCGAACCAGAACAAACCGACGACCAAATGCACATGACGACCGCCCGCCCTTCCCGCTTCCTGCGCCGCCTGCGCCGCGATGACAGCGGCATGGCGCTGATCGAGTTCGCCTTTTCATTGCCGGTGCTGGTGGTGCTGTGCATGGCGGGGCTGGAATGCGCCAACCTCTCGCTCGCCCATCTGCGCGTCAGCCAGATCGCGATGCTGGTGGCCGACAATGCCGCGCGCGTCCGATCCTCGATCGACGAAGCCGATGTGAACGAGATCATGACCGGGGCCGACCTGTCGACCAAGGCGCTCAACCTCAAGGCCAATGGCCGCATCTTCCTGTCGGACCTGGAACCCAATGGCAAGGCAGCGCCGAACACCGGCTATTATATCCGCTGGCAGCGCTGCTGGGGCAGCGGCGCCTTCACCTCCCAATATGGCGTGACCGATGATGGCAAGAATGACGCCAGCATGAAGGACGGCATGGGGCCCGGCAACACGGCGGCAACCAAGGTGAAGCCGGCCAGCGGCACCGCCGTCATGTTCGTGGAAGTGGCCTATAATTACCAGCCGCTCGTCACCAATGCGCTATTCGGTGCAAAGGTCATCCGCTACACCAGCGCCTTCAACGTGCGCGAACGGACCGATCAGGCGATCAAGAATGCCGGTAATCTGGCGGCATCGGCCACGGCATCCTGCACCTGATGAAAAAGGGCGGCTCCACCGGAACCGCCCCGTTTCTTCTTACTTGTAGCAGACCTTCCTGGCCGCCGCGACGACACGGGCGGCATCGATCAGCGCCGCCTTTTCAAGGTTGGCGGCATAGGGCAGCGGCACATCCTCATTGGTGACGCGCAACACCGGGGCGTCGAGATCGTCAAAGCCCTGTTCCATGACGACAGCGGCGATTTCCGACGCGATCGAGCAGGTCGGCCAGCCTTCCTCCACCACCACGAGGCGGTTGGTTTTCTTCAGGCTTTCCAGCACCGTCGCGGTGTCGAGCGGGCGCAGCGTGCGCAGGTCGATGACTTCCGCGTCGATCCCCTCGCCTGCCAGTGTCTCCGCCGCGTCGAGCGCCAGGCCAACCCCGATCGAATAGCTGACCAGCGTTACGTCCTTGCCCGGCCGCATGATCCGCGCCTTGCCGATGGGCAGGACATAATCGTCGACCCTGGGCACGTCGAAGCTGCGGCCGTAGAGCAGTTCATTCTCCAGGAACACGACCGGGTCGGTCGAGCGGATCGCGGCCTTGAGCAAGCCCTTGGCATCGGCCGCATCATAGGGTGCGATCACGATCAGGCCGGGGACGCTGGCATACCAGGGGCCGTAATTCTGGCTGTGCTGTGCACCGACACGGCTGGCCGCGCCATTGGGACCGCGGAACACGATCGGGCAGCGCATCTGGCCGCCGGACATGTAGTTGGTCTTGGCCGCCGAGTTGATGATGTGGTCGATCGCCTGCATGGCGAAGTTGAACGTCATGAACTCGATCACCGGACGCAGGCCGCCCATGGCCGCACCCGTGCCGATGCCGGCAAAGCCATATTCGGTGATCGGCGTGTCGATGACGCGCTTGTCGCCGAACTCGTCCAGGAGGCCCTGCGTAACCTTGTACGCACCCTGATATTCGGCGACTTCCTCGCCCATCACGAATACGCGCGCATCGCGGCGCATTTCTTCCGCCATCGCGTCACGCAGCGCTTCGCGCACGGTCGTCTTGACGAATTCGGTGCCGGCGGGCAGGTCCGGGTCGGCCATGACGGCCTTCGCCTCCGACGCCAGCTTGGACGTGCCGCTTTCGGCCTTTCTGGGCGCTTCAGGCGCGGCTTCGGTCTTTGCCGGCGCTTCCGCCTTGGGCGCGGGCGCAGCCGCTTCGCCACCTTCACCCGCCATTTCGGCGATGACCGTGCCGACCTTCACCCCTTCGGTGCCTTCGGCAATCATGATCTTGCCGATCTTGCCTTCGTCCACGGCTTCGAATTCCATCGTCGCCTTGTCCGTTTCGATTTCGGCCAGGATGTCGCCGGACTTCACCTCGTCGCCTTCCTTCACCAGCCACTTGGCCAGCGTGCCCTCTTCCATGGTCGGCGAGAGCGCCGGCATCTTGATCACGATACCCATCAATATTGCTCCACCAGCACGTCGGTATAGAGTTCATGCAGTTCCGGTTCGGGCGAGCTTTCCGCGAAATCAGCCGCTTCGGCCACGATCTTGCGGATATTCTGGTCGATCGCCTTGATATCGTCCTCGCTGACGCCGGCTTCGATCAGATATTTCTTCACGCCCTCGATCGGGTCGGACTTGTCGCGCATCGCCTGCACTTCCTCACGCGAACGATATTTCGCCGGGTCGGACATGGAATGGCCGCGATAGCGATAGGTTTTCATTTCCAGCAGGATCGGACCATTGCCGCCCTGCACCCATTTGAGCGCTTCCTCGGTCGCGCCGCGCACGGCCAGCACGTCCATGCCGTCGACCTGAAGGCCGGGAATGCGGAAACTTTCGCCCCGGCGATAGAGCTGATCCTCCGACGAGGCGCGGTTGACGCTCGTGCCCATGGCATATTGGTTGTTCTCGATCACGAAGATGATCGGCAGCTTCCACAGTTCGGCCATGTTGAACGATTCATAGACCTGGCCCTGATTGGCCGCGCCATCGCCGAAATAGGCGACGC
This sequence comes from Sphingobium cyanobacteriorum, assembly GCF_030580935.1. Classification (GTDB taxonomy): domain Bacteria; phylum Pseudomonadota; class Alphaproteobacteria; order Sphingomonadales; family Sphingomonadaceae; genus Sphingobium; species Sphingobium cyanobacteriorum. Next base: position 376,023 of record NZ_JAUQOM010000001.1, read on the forward strand.
ACACTCCGCCATCATTGTTATATTTGTGCGCGAAGCCCAGGCCCGCGCCCAGCGACACCTGCGCGCCGACGATGCCATGGCCGCCGTAGAATTTATGTTCGACGCTGAACATGTGCATCGAACCGCCCTTGCCGCGCGAAATGCCGGCGCCGCGGCCGGTCAGTTCGGCCATGATGACATTGGGATCGATGCCATAAGCCAGCATATGGCCATGGTCGCGATAGCCGGTGATCACGCTGTCCTTGCCCGGCTTGAGCGCCGACTGGATGCCGACCGCGACCGCTTCCTGGCCGATATAGAGGTGGCAGAAGCCGCCGATGAGGCCCAAGCCGTAAAGCTGGCCGGCCTTTTCCTCGAAACGGCGGATGAGGACCATCTGCCGGTAGAATTCCAGCAGTTCTTCCTTGCTGGCCTTGTAATCGGCGGGAGTTTGCGGGCGAGGCCGGTTGTGGTCCGCGCCGGCAGCGGGTGCAGCCGCTTTTGCCTTTGCACTCGCAGCACGCGGCGTCGTTGGTTTCGCCAAGGCTCTTATCCTTTTGCGTGGAGTAGGATGGAAGGAGGCCCGATATAGCGGCAGAGTTGCAGAAATTGCAACGCCGCAGCCCCGAAATCCACGCAAAACCAATGGCAATTCGGGAAAAGTGACAAGCTGTGGGACAGGCGGAAAGTCAGCCCCGATCCCATCGCAGTAAAATTACCGAGACGGCATTTCCCGCGCAAAAACCTTACGTCATCTTGGACAAATGCTCAATTGAGCGGGACGATCACTTCGTCATGATGGATCACGCCAAGCTGTCGGCGGATCAGTTCGTCGCTCAGGTCAGGATCGACCCGGCGCGGATTGAGCAGCTCGACACGATTGCGCAGTTCCGCCTGGGCCGCCTGCGTGCGCTTCAGATCAGCCTTCGCCTCCTGCAACTGGCGGCTGTAATCCCCCCAGGCCAGCACCCCGTTCGAACCCAGCACGACATAGCCGGCGAAGAAGAGCAGCAGCAGCAGCGCGATCGCAGGGCCAAACGCAGAAAAAAGCAGGAGACGGAGTTTCGCGATATGCGCCATGCACCAGATGAATCACAGGAAATGACCGGCCGCAAGCGAAAAATATCAGGCGTGCGACCGGCCGAGTCCTTTACCGATCAACGAAAGATCGAACGCCCCGCATAGACGGCGACATCGCCCAGTTCTTCCTCGATGCGGATAAGCTGGTTATATTTGGCCAACCGATCCGAACGCGCCAACGATCCGGTCTTGATCTGACCGCAATTGGTCGCGACGGCAAGGTCGGCGATGGTCGCGTCCTCCGTCTCGCCCGAACGGTGCGACATGACGGCGGTGTAGCGCGACCGATGCGCCAGGTCGACGGCGGCCAGCGTTTCGGTCAGCGTGCCGATCTGGTTGACCTTCACCAGCAGCGAATTGGCCAGCCCCTTGCCGATGCCCATGGCCAGGCGCGCCGGGTTGGTGACGAACAGGTCGTCGCCGACCAACTGGACCTTGCCGCCGATCTTGTCGGTCAGCGCCTTCCAGCCTTCGAAATCATCCTCGCTCATGCCGTCCTCGATCGACTTGATCGGATAGTCGGCACACAAGGCGGCAAGATAGTCGGCCATCTCGACCGGCGACAGGGACAGGCCCTCGCCCGAAATCTCGTACTTGCCGTTCTTGAAAAATTCGGTCGCGGCGCAGTCCAGCGCCAGCACGACATCGTCGCCCGGCGTGTAGCCCGCCTTTTCGATGCTCGCCAGGATGAAGTCCAGCGCGTCACGGGTGGACGCGATATTGGGCGCGAAACCGCCTTCATCACCGACCGACGTGGCCAGCCCCTTGTCGTGCAACCCCTTCTTGAGCGTATGGAAGATTTCCGACCCGATCCGCACCGCGTCGGCGATGCTGTCCGCCCCCACCGGCATGATCATGAATTCCTGGAAATCGATGGGATTGTCGGCATGTTCGCCGCCATTGATGATGTTCATCATCGGCACCGGCAGGACATGCGACTGAATCCCGCCGACATAGCGATAGAGCGGCAGGCCGCGCGCATCGGCGGCGGCCTTGGCCACGGCGAGGCTCACGCCCAGGATCGCGTTGGCGCCCAGGTTCGATTTATTGTCGGTGCCGTCGAGCGCGATCATCGCGGCGTCGACCTCGCCCTGGTCCTCGGCCTCCAGACCGATCAGTTCGCCCGCGATGCTATCGTTGACGGCGGCGACGGCCTGAAGCACGCCCTTGCCCAGATATTTGCTCTTGTCGCCGTCGCGCTTTTCGACCGCTTCATAGGCGCCGGTGGACGCCCCCGATGGCACGGCGGCGCGGCCGAAGCTGCCATCCTCCAGCATGACGTCGACTTCGACGGTGGGGTTGCCCCGGCTGTCAAGAATCTGGCGGGCGTGAATGTCGAGAATGGCGGTCATGATCGCTCCTGCACTTAGCGTCGTAACGGGCGGCTTGCAGCCGGGAATTCGCGCTCCGCTTAGCCAGCGCCCCCCGCCTTGGCAATGCAGGGGCTTGCACGAGGCGAAAAAATGCCGATGGTCTAAATGTAACGGCAACGGAACTGTAGGCCGGCGCAATGCATTAGGGTCATGGTCCAGCCGCTGCATGCGGCCGCCATGCTGACATGAAAGGGAGACTGAAGGACCATGGCCGACACACCGGAAACCCCGCCCGTCAAGCGCGTGAAGAAGGCGGTCGCAGTCAAGCCCGCCAAGGCGAAGCCGGCCAAGCCTGCCGCCCTTGCCCCCACTGCCGTAAAGGCTGCACCCGTGAAAAAGGCCGCCACACGCACCGTTGCACCGTCCCGGAAAACCGGCAACGGCGCGGCTGCCCAGGGCTGGACCGCCCAGATCGCCCCGATCAAGGAGCAGGCCGAAAAAGCCGCGAAGGCCGCTGCTGAAAAGCTGAACGCGGTCGACTGGAAGGCGCATATCGACCCGATCAAGGAACAGGCAGGCAAGACCGCCAAATCCGCCGCCGGCGTCGCAAAGGACAAGACGGGCACCGCCATGCAGAGCCTGGCCAAGCTGATTGCCGACACCGCCGGCACGGTCGATGCGAAACTGGGCCCGCAATATGGCGACTATGCCCGCCAGGCAGCGGAATCGGTGGCCGGCGCTGCGGACACGCTGGACAGCAAGGATGTCGACCAGTTGCTGGGCGAAGCGCGCGATTTCGTGCGCAAGAGTCCGGCGGTCGCGATCGGTGCGGCGGCGGTGGTCGGCTATGTGCTGATGCGCCTGGCCAAAGGATCCGACGACAAGGACTGACACGGTAGCCCGTTCCTATCCTAGATGCACAGGCTCCAAGGCGGGGCGGAGGACATTTTGACTGACGAGCCAGCGGTAACGGCGGTGACGCCGGAAGATGGCGCGCCCGACGAAAGCGTGCGTGACGTACTGAACCGCCTCTATGCGGATGGCCGTGCCTATGCCGCGGCCGAGGCAGAGAAGCAGAAGCTGCGCGCCGGCCTTGTCGCGACCGGCGTGCGCAATGCCGCCATATTTGGCGTCATTGCACTGATATTGCTGTTCGCCGGCATCGTTGCCCTGTTGGTGGGACTGATATTCACCCTCGCCCAGTATGTCGCGCCGATCTGGGCAACCCTGATCGTGTTCGGTGGCGCGTTGTTGCTGGCGGCCTTGCTGCTGCTGCTGGCGAAGGGATGTATCGGCCGCATGACGAAAGCGATCACATGATGCGCGGCGAACTGGCCTATCGCGAAGCCGTCGCCCGCGCCGACCTGGCCCGCGCGCAGTTTTTGACGACCGCAGAAGAGGCGAAACAGCGCGTTGCGCCGGCCCGCCTCAAGCAGGATCTGAAGGACAGGATCAGCGGCGCGGCGCTCGATGGCGTGGCCAGGGCGGCGGCGCAGGCGCAACAGCGCCCGGTCGCCATTGGCGCGGCCGCCGGCGCCTTTGTTCTTTTCCTCGCGCGGCGACCGCTGACGGCACTTTTCCGCCGGCTGTTCGTTCGCTTCAGGAACCCCAATCCAGATTATTCGGAGAGTGACGATGGCTGACATTCGCGCCCAACTGACCCGCGTTCGGGAAGCCGCCAATGATGCGGCGGCCAGCGCGACAGACCGCATCAAGGATACCACCGAAAAAGCGCGCGACAGCGCCGGCGACCTGATCCAGACCGGCCGGGACAAGGCCAGCACCGCCTATGGCGACGCCAGGGACAAGACCCAGCGGGCCGCCGCGCGCGCCAATGAAATCGTGCAGGAGCATCCTGTCATGGCGGTGGCGGGGGCTGTCGCCGCCGGTGCGCTGGTCGCGTGGATGTTCCCCAAAAGCCGCCGCGTCATGAAGGCGCTGCCGGGACTGGCCGTTACCGCCGGTGGCAAGCTGGTCGAAGCCGCGCTGGCCGCCCGCGCGGTCGCCACCGACGGGGCGGAAACGGTGAAGGCGGGCGCCAGTTCCGCGCTGCATGCGGCGGGGGACGCTGCATCCAGCGCGAAGGACAGCGTCGTCGCCGCCGAATTGCCGGCAAAGGCTTCCAAGCTGGCGGATGAAGTCGCGGCGCTGGTCGCTGCCAAGGTCGACGCACTGAGCGAGGCGATCAAGACGCGGTTGCCGAAAAACTAATCGTGACGGCCTGAAACGCAATCGCGGCCGGGCCTTGCGCTCCTTGGCTGATCGTGGTGGCGATGCTAAACCCCCACCATCAGCCAAAGGAGAAAAAATAAGTCCATGAGCAAGATGCATCTGGTGATGGGTGGTCGCGTCACCGATCCGCAAAGCCTGGAATTCCAGGATTTGAACAAGGTCGACCTGGTCGGCGTGTTCCCCGATTATGCCTCGGCGGAAAAGGCTTGGCGCGGCGCGGCCCAGCGCACGGTCGACGACGCAGAAATGCGCTATGTCATCGTGCATCTGCACCGTCTGCTGGAACCGGAACTGCCCGGCGCCTGAGCTAATCAGCCCTGCTCGATGCGTTCCGGCTCAAGGGGCATGGCTTTCCATCGTCGAACGACTGTTGCTTGAACCGACATGGCGGGTGGAGCGACGCAATCCACCGGCGTTCCAGTGGCTTGCCTCGCTCCACCCGCAACGGCGGGGCAAGTCCATGGAATGTCACCAGGCTTTCAGATCAATGCACCGCGCGCGGTTTCTTCCTGAAACGCCAGCGCAGCAGCGGCCGGGTGAGCGCCAGTCCCGCCAGAAAACCGCCGATATGCGCGGCGATCGCAATCTGTCCCAGACCGCCTGCGCCAGCGCCCACCGCAATCCCGATCATCAACTGGACCCCGATCCAGCCCGCCGCCAGCCACAGCACCCGCACCAGATTGGCCGAAAGTGGCCCGACCCTGCGCACCTGTTGCTGGCTGTAGAGCAGCGAATAGGTCGCGAGCAGCGCGGAGATCGCCCCGCTCGCCCCCACCATCGGATTGGTCGATGCCGGATCGACCGCCCATTGCGCCAGGCAGGCGGCATAGGCGCCCACGCCATAAAGCGTCATCGTGCCGCCCCAGCCCAGCACATGCTCCACCTGCCGCCCGCAAAAGAGCAGCATCAGCATGTTGAAGCCGATATGCAGCCAGCCGGCATGGATCAATGTGCAACTGAGCGGCGTCAGCCAGGCTGGCACCGCAGCCATACCGTCCAGCAGGGCGGGATCATCCAGTCTGGCCGGAATGAAGCCGCCGATGATCGCGGCATCGTCCACCCGGCCGGCAAGGTACAGGACCAGAAAAATGGCGACACTGATCGCCGCGATCCCGTTGGTCAGTCGTCCAGCAGGGAGCTTCACGCCATTACAGCCAGTGTCAGATGAACGCGATCTTGTCGACCAGGTAGAATTTGTCGCCGGATGGAACCGACACCTCGATCTCGTCACCGACCTCACGACCGATCAGCGCCCGGCCCAGCGGGCTGTTATAGCTGATCATGCCCGCCTTGGCATCCGCCTCCGCCTGACCCACAATCTGATACTGGACCGGCTTTTCATCCTCATCCAGCAGCGTCACGGTCGCACCGAATACGATCTTGTTGCCCGACAATGTGGTCGGGTCGATGATCTGGGCGCGCGACAGCTTATCCTCCAGATCGTTGATCGTCGCCTCGACCTGGCCCTGCCGCTCCTTGGCGGCATGATATTCGGCATTTTCCGACAAATCGCCGTGCGCGCGCGCTTCTTCGATGGCGTCCACGATCAGAGGGCGCTCAGCCTTCAGTTCGCGGAGCTGCGCGTTGAGCTTGTCATAGCCCATCTGCAGCATCGGCATCTTCTCGACGGTCGCCATTATTGCAAATCCTTCGTCAAAACTTCCCTTTGGCGGCCCCGACCATGGGGCCGCCCGCAGCGTGCTTCCTTGTGCAGGGGATCAGGCGTGCGACAGGGGATAATAGGACTGGAGCGAGCGTACTTCAAGGGCATGGCCACGAAGCGCCTCGATCGCGTCCGCGGCGGCGACGCTGGCGGCGGCCGTGGTGAAGCTGGCGATCTTGGCGCGCAGCGCCGACGTGCGGATCGCCTTGCTGTCCTTGAGCGACTGCCAGCCCTCCGTCGTGTTGAAGATCAACTGCACGTCGCCATCGGTGATCTTGTCGACGATGTGCGGACGCCCTTCGGCCACCTTGTTCACATGGCTGACGGGGATGCCCTGCGCTTCCAGATATTTGGCCGTGCCGCCGGTCGCGATGATGGTGAAGCCCATGGTCGAGAGCTTCTGCACCGCGGGCAGGATCACGACCTTGTCGCTGTCCTTGACGGACACGAACACGGTGCCGCCGGTCGGCAATATGGTGCCCGCTCCGATCTGCGCCTTGGCAAAGGCGGTCGCGAAATTGCTGTCGATCCCCATGACTTCGCCGGTGCTCTTCATTTCGGGCGAGAGGACCGGATCGACACCGGGGAAGCGGTTGAACGGGAATACCGCTTCCTTGACCGCGACATGGTTGATCGCGTGGCGATCGATCCGGGGCAGGTCGCGGATCTTCTCCCCCGCCATCACCCGCGCGGCGATCTTGGCGATGGGGGTGCCGATCGCCTTGGCGACGAAGGGCACGGTGCGGCTGGCGCGCGGATTGACCTCGATCAGATAGACGGTGTCGTCCTTGACCGCGAACTGGATGTTCATCAGGCCGCGCACCGACAGGGCATGGGCCAGCACCTGCGTCTGCCGCTCGATCTCCGCGATGATCGCGTCCGACAGGCTGTAGGGCGGCAGCGAGCAGGCGCTGTCGCCGGAATGGACGCCCGCTTCCTCGATATGCTGGAGCACGCCGGCCACCACCACATCCTCGCCATCGCACAGCGCATCGACATCCACCTCGATCGCGTCGCGCAGATACTGGTCGATCAGCACCGGGGAATCGCCCGACACCTGGACGGCGGTGGTGATATATTCCTCAAGCTGCGCCTGGCCGTCGACAATCTCCATCGCCCGGCCGCCCAGCACATAGGATGGCCGCATCAGCACCGGATAGCCGATGCGGTTGGCGACCGCGATCGCCTCCTCCCGGCTGCGGGCGATGCCGTTGGCGGGCTGGCGCAGTTTCAGCTTGTCGATCAGCGCGGCGAACCGCTCGCGATCCTCGGCCAGGTCGATGGCGTCGGGCGAGGTGCCCAGGATCGGCACGCCCGCATCCTCCAGCGCCTGCGCCAGTTTGAGCGGCGTCTGCCCGCCAAACTGCACCAGCACCCCGGCCAGCGTCCCGCGCGACATTTCCACGGCCAGGATTTCCAGCACGTCCTCGGCCGTCAGCGGCTCGAAATAGAGACGGTCGGACGTGTCATAGTCGGTCGACACGGTTTCCGGGTTGCAGTTGACCATGATCGTTTCATAGCCCGCCTCGCTGAGCGCGAAGCAGGCATGGACGCAGCAATAGTCGAACTCGATCCCCTGCCCGATCCGGTTGGGGCCGCCGCCCAGGATCACGACCTTCTTGCGATCCGACGGCTGCGCCTCATTCTCCGCTTCGCCAAAAAGCGGCGCTTCATAGGTGGAGTACATATAGGGCGTTTTCGCCTCGAACTCGGCGGCGCAGGTGTCGATGCGCTTGAACACCGGGCGCACGCCCAGCCTGTGGCGCAGCTTGCGCACTTCATCCTCGGTCACGCCGCCGGTCATCGCCTTGACCGCCTCGTGGATCAGGCCGGAACCGCGCGCGATGCCGCGCTCCATGCCGCGCAGATTGGCGGACTTGAGCGCGAGAAAGGCAAGCCGCTTGTCGGAAAAGCCCATGGATTTGAGGCGCCGCATCCCGTCCGCATCCTGCGGCAGGCCATTGTCCAGCACTTCGCCTTCCGCATCGACGATTTCCTTGATCCGCTCCAGGAACCAGGGATCGAACTTGGCGATAGCGTGGATCTCCTGAACGGTGAGGCCTTCGCGCAGCGCCTGCGCGGCGACCAGCAGCCGGTCGGGCGTCGCCTGCGCCAGCGCGGCGATGATGTCGTCCTTGGGCGCGCCGACCAGATGATCGACCTGGTTGAAGCCGGAGAGGCCGGTCTCCAGCCCGCGCAGCGCCTTCTGCATCGATTCATGGATATTGCGGCCAATCGCCATGACTTCGCCGACCGACTTCATCGCCGTGCCCAGCAGCGGTTCGGCCCCCTTGAACTTCTCGAACGCAAAGCGCGGGATTTTCGTCACGACATAGTCGATGGTCGGTTCGAAGCTCGCCGGGGTCGCGCCGGTGATGTCGTTGGTGATTTCGTCCAGCGTATAGCCCACCGCCAGCTTGGCCGCGACCTTGGCGATCGGAAAGCCCGTCGCCTTCGAAGCCAGCGCCGACGAGCGCGACACGCGCGGGTTCATTTCGATCACGATCAGGCGGCCATCCTTGGGATTGACCGCGAACTGTACGTTGGAACCGCCTGTTTCGACGCCGATTTCGCGCAGCACCGCAATGGATGCGTTGCGCATGATCTGATATTCCTTGTCGGTCAGCGTCAGCGCCGGGGCTACCGTGATGCTATCGCCGGTATGGACGCCCATCGGGTCCACATTCTCGATCGAACAGATGATGATGCAGTTGTCGTTGCGGTCGCGCACGACCTCCATCTCATATTCTTTCCAGCCGAGGAGCGATTCCTCGATCAGCACCTCGGTCGTGGGCGACGCATCCAGCCCGCCGCGCACGATGGTCATGAACTCGTCGCGATTATAGGCGATGCCGCCGCCGGTGCCGCCCATGGTGAAGCTGGGGCGGATGATCGCGGGCAGGCCGGTGAACTCCAGCGCCTCCATCGCCTCTTCCATCGTATGGGCAATGCGCGAGCGCGCCGATTCCAGGCCGATCTTGTCCATCGCGTCGCGGAACTTGATCCGGTCCTCCGCCTTGTCGATGGCTTCGGCGTCGGCGCCGATCATCTGCACGCCGTACTTCTCCAGCGTGCCGTCGTTGAACAGCGCCAGCGCGGTGTTGAGCGCGGTCTGTCCGCCCATCGTCGGCAGCACCGCGTCCGGCCGCTCCTTCTCGATGATCTTCGCCACGATGTCCGGCGTGATCGGCTCGATATAGGTCGCGTCGGCAAATTCCGGGTCGGTCATGATCGTGGCCGGGTTGGAATTAACGAGGATGATGCGATAGCCCTCTTCCTTCAGCGCCTTGACCGCCTGCGTGCCCGAATAATCGAACTCGCACGCCTGACCGATGATGATCGGCCCCGCGCCAATGATGAGGATGGAGGAGATGTCGGTGCGTTTGGGCATTATTTGGCCTCTTCTCGATAAAGTTCGTTGCCAACAAAGCCCATTTTCATGGGAAGCTTAATGGCTTTAAGTTCGGTAAGCGTGCAATCCACCGCTTCATATTTGGCGTCTTGCGGCGGCTGAAACTGAAGTTCATCCTTGCCGTGCAATTTGAGCGCAGATCGAGGAAGCCCGCATTTGTCGGCAATCGCATCGAACTGGGATTGGGCTAACTCACCCTTTGCAGCACAGCCGCTAAAGAGAACAACGGAATAGATTAGCGGTGCGTATTTCAATGCACCGCCCCCGTCTGCGCCTCGCACCCCCAGCCGTCATATTCGACGCCGCAGAGGATTTCGATCTGGAGGCATTTGCGGGTCAGCGCGCGGATCGAGGCTTCATCCACCGGCTGCACGCATTCCAGGAACAGGAACAGGTCGCCCTCCTCATCTTCCTCCCGGTCCAGTTCGACCATGCCGAACTGGCTGGCGATGGTCAGGACACGCTCGAAATCCTTTTCCGAGCCGCGAAAGGACACGTCCACCGGCCGCGCGATGCGCGCCACATCGCCATTGGCGGCGAGGTTGGCGAGAACCTCGCGATCCGCCTCCCACTCGGCGGCGAGGCGGGCTTCATCGACGGGGGGCAGGTTCTGGCTCACGCCGCGACCGGCTTTTTCAGGCCATCCACGAAGCGCGTGAACAGGTAGAAGCTGTCCTGCGGCCCCGGCGAGGCTTCGGGGTGGTACTGTACCGAAAAGGCATTTTTGTCGGTCAGTTCGATGCCGCAATTGCTGCCGTCGAACAGCGACACATGGGTCGCCCGGACATTGGCGGGCAGCGTGTCCACATCGACCGCAAAGCCATGGTTCATCGACGTGATCTCGACCAGCCCGTCCGACAGCCGCTTGACCGGATGGTTCGCGCCGCGATGGCCCTGATGCATCTTGATCGTTTTTGCGCCGACCGCGAGGCCCAGCAACTGGTGGCCCAGGCAAATGCCGAAGATCGGCACATTCTCCGTCAGCAGCGCGGCGATCACCGGCACGGCATAGGCGCCAGTCGCCGCCGGATCGCCCGGACCGTTGGAAAGGAAAACGCCATCGGGCCTCTGCGCCATCACATCGTCATAGGTCGCGGTGGCGGGCAGCACGGTGACGCGCGCGCCGGCCTGCACCAGATTGCGGAAGATATTGTTCTTCGCGCCATAATCGATAGCGACCACATGGGGGCGTTCTTCGCCCGCTTCGTTCAGGCCATAGCCAAAGCCCAGCTTCCACACCCCGTCCTTCCACAGGCGGCTTTCCTTGCCCGTCACTTCGATGGCAAGGTCCATGCCCTCCAGCCCCGGCCAGGACGCAGCCTTCGCCGCCAGCGCTTCGATGTCGAAATTCCCTTCGGGATCATGGGCGATCACGACATTGGGCGCGCCCTTGATACGGATCAGGCGGGTCAGCGCGCGGGTATCCACGCCCGCAATGCCGATCCGTCCCTGTTCGCGCATCCACTGATCGAACGGTTCGACATTGCGGAAATTGCTGGGTGCCGTCACATCCTGCCGCACGATGCAGCCCAGCGCGTGGGGGTGCAATGCCTCCACATCGTCCAGGTTGGTGCCGACATTGCCGATATGGGGAAAGGTGAAATTGATGATCTGACCGGCGTAGGACGGATCGGTCATGATCTCCTGATAGCCGGTGATGGAGGTGTTGAAGCACAGTTCGCCCACCGCTTCGCCTTGCCAGCCGAAGCCGCGGCCGAACACGGCGGACCCATCGGCGAAAACCACGACCCCTGTCGCTCCTTTAGGCACGGTAAGGGTTTTGGCGTCAGCCATGGTCTGCGGTCCTTTATGCTTTTGCGGGAACCCGTCTGGTGCGGGTTAAACGGCCGGTCAGGTAGGCGCGCAGTCCTCCAAGGTCAACGTCTGTTAAAAATCTCTTTTGCCGCTATATCTGCTCCTTTCCGCAAGAAACAGGATTAATGCGTCGATGATTCGCGATACCATCAAGAGCGCCCAGGTCACAGCCATGAAGGCGGGCGACAAGGAAAGGCTGGCCGCCGTGCGCCTGATCCTGGCCAAGCTGAAGGATCGCGACATCGAACTGCGCACCGCCAAGACCGTGCCGGACGACGATGCCGTGGTGGTCGAAGTGCTCCAGAAGATGGTCAAGCAGCGTCGCGAATCGATCGACATGTTCACCAGCGGCGGCCGCGACGAACTGGCCGCCAGGGAGCAGGCCGAACTGGCCGTGATCGAAAGCTTCCTCCCCGCGCAACTGAGCGAGGACGAGACGAAGGCCGCGATCGAAGGCATCAAGGCGGAGATCGGCGCGCAGAGCGTGAAGGACATGGGGCGCGTGATGGCGGTGCTGAAGGAACGCCATGGCAGCGTGATCGACATGAGCAAGGCGAGCGGGCTGGTGAAGGCGGCGCTGGGGTGACAGAATAGTTCAAGGCTGACATATGAAGCCCCTCCCTTCCAAGGGAGGGGTTGGGGTGGGTGATGGCGCTACGCATCAATGAGAAACTCGGCCAATATGCACGCGACCATCGCCGCGAACCCACAGACTATGAACGCCGTTTATGGGGCGCGTTGCGGGCCTCTCAGCTTGGTGGTTTCAAATTCCGCCGCCAGGCCGTAATCGCCCCTTATATCTGCGATTTTCTTTGTCCTTCGATAGGCCTTATCGTGGAAGTCGATGACGATCGCCATGATCCGATCAAGGACCGGGATCGCGACTTCGATCTCGCCAATCAGGGCTATTTGGTTTTGCGTTTCTCCAATGCCGACATTTGTGACAATCTGGACGGCGTGCTGACTGCCATCTTGGATCGAGCAAGCGCGCTGCCCGAGAGGCAGAAAATCACCCACCCCAACCCCTCCCTAAGTAGGGAGGGGCTTTAAGCACCATGACCCTCACCCCGCAATGGCTGGACGAACTGCGCGCCCGCACCTCGCTGTCCACACTGATCGGCCGCACGATCAAGGTGACGAAGGCTGGGCGCGAATATAAAGCCTGCTGCCCGTTCCATAATGAAAAGACGCCCAGCTTCACGATCAATGATGAAAAGGGTTTCTACCACTGCTTCGGCTGCGGCGCGCATGGCGATGCGATCCGCTGGATGACCGACCAGCGCGGCCTGCCCTTCATGGAAGCGGTCAAGGAGCTTGCCCAAGCCGCCGGCATGGACGTGCCCGCCGCCGATCCGCGCGCCGCCAGGCGCGCCGAAGCGGCCAAGGGCCTGCACGATGCCATGGCCGCCGCGCAGAGTTTCTTCGAGGAGCAACTGGGCGGCATCGATGGCGGCGACGCCCGCGCCTATCTGCAAAAGCGCGGCATCAGCGACGCCACCCGCCGTGCCTTCGGCTTCGGCTTTTCCCCCGATTCGCGCGGCCGCCTCAAGACTGCGCTCAAGGATTTCGGTGAACCGATGCTGGTCGAGGCCGGCCTGCTCATAGACCCTGACGGCGCAGAGCCGGATGGCGGCAATGCCAGGAAACGCGACAGCTATGACCGTTTCCGGGGCCGCCTGATGCTCCCCATCCGCGACATTCGCGGGCGGGTGATCGCTTTTGGCGGCCGCATCATCGGTGCGGGCGAACCCAAATATCTGAACTCGCCCGACACCCCTCTCTTCGACAAGGGGCGGACTCTCTACAATATCGACCGCGCCTCCCCCGCCAGCCGGAGCACGGGCCGGGTGGTCGTGGTCGAAGGCTATATGGACGTGATCGCGCTCGCCCAGGCAGGGTTCAGTGATGCCGTCGCACCGCTGGGCACTGCGCTCACCGAACATCAGATCGAACGGCTGTGGAAAATGGTAGAGGTGCCGATCCTCTGCTTCGATGGCGACACCGCCGGACAGAAAGCGGCGATTCGCGCCGCCACCCGCGCCCTTCCCCTGCTGCGCCCAGGCCACAGCCTGGCCTTCGCGACCCTGCCGACCGGGCAAGACCCCGACGATCTGATTCGCGCCAGCGGGGCGCAGGCGATGGACGCGGTGCTTGGCTCTGCCGAGCCGCTGATCGAACGGCTCTGGCGCCATGAGATGGCCGCCGCCCCGCTCGACACGCCGGAGCAGAAGGCCGCGCTCAAGCAACGGCTGCGCGCCGTCACCGACGCGATCCAGCATCCCGACGTGCGCGCCCATTATGCCCACGCCTTTCGCGAACGCTACGACGCGCTCTTCTTTGCCCGGCGCGAGGCTGCGCCGTTCCAGCCGCGCACCCCATCGGGCAGCGGGTCGCGCTGGCAACGCGACAAGCGCGGCAACTGGAAACCGCCAATCCCCCCCGTCGGCACCGAAGCGCGGGCGATCGGCGTCAGCGGCATGGAGCAACGCTTGCTGCGCGCGATCCTGGCCGCATTATTGCGCCATCCCGAACAGATCGCCTCCCATCGCGAGATGCTGTCGGCCCTGCAAATCGGCGACCCCCTGCTCGCGCAATTGCTTGCTGCGATGATCTCTGCGTCTTTCCGCAAAGAAACAGTTGAAACACAGGCCCTCCTTACCATATTGGGGCAAGGTGAGTTGTATAATATGGCCAAGGGGATGCTCCGGGCCGATGCGTTTACACTCACTCCCGACAGGATGACCACCGACCCTGATCGCCTGGCGCGCGATCTGGAGGAGGCCGTTCGGGTGATGGCGCAGGGGCCGGAGTTGGAAGCGGCGCTGGAAGAGGCCACGAGGCGGTTCAAAGACGACGTCAGCGAGGAAAATCTTGCTGAGCAGCAGCGGGTTCGCGCGCTGAAAGCCGATCATGATCGCCGCCTGGCGGAACTGGCGCAGTCCGAAGACATTGTTTGATAAAGATCAGCCCTGTTACAGGGGCCATGAGGTTAAGGCGAATAAATGGCGACCAAGGCGAACAGCAAAAATGGCGGTGCGGGCGATGGTGAGGATAGCGGCGACGCCCCCCTGCTCGACCTGAACGAAGCCTCGGTCAAGAAACTGATCTCCCGCGCCAAGAAGCGCGGCTACATCACCGTCGACGAACTGAACGCCGCCCTGCCCGAAGATCAGATGTCCACCGACCAGATCGAGGATATCATGTCGGCGCTCAACGAGATGGGCGTCAACATCGTCGAGAATGAGGAAGCCAGCGAGGACGGCGACGAACAGCGCGACGACAGCGACGACGATTCGGCCGACGAAGGTTCGGACGATGACGGTCCCAAGCTGGTCACGGAAAAGAAGAAGGAAACGGTCGATCGCACCGACGATCCCGTTCGCATGTATCTGCGCGAAATGGGCGCGGTGGAACTGCTGTCGCGCGAAGGCGAAATCGCCATCGCCAAGCGGATCGAGGCCGGTCGCGACACCATGATCCTGGGCCTGTGCGAAAGCCCGACCACTTTCAACGCGATCATCGAATGGTCGACCGCGCTGAACAATGGCGAAATGCAACTGCGCGAGATTCTCGATCTTGACGCCATGCTCTCCAAGGATCCTGCCCCGGAAAATCTGGAGGAAGGCGCGCAGGATGATGATGGCGAGATAAGCGAAAAAACGGCCGGTCCGAGCTTCAAGGAAGAAGAAGAGCCGGAGGAGGAATCCGCCGACAGCGACGAGGATGAGGATGGCGCCCCCCGCGCCCGCCGGGTCGAAGAGGAAGAGGAGGAGGACAACACCCTCTCCCTCGCCCAGATGGAAGAAACCCTCAAGCCGATGGCGCTTGAGAAATTCGCCACCATCACGGAGATTTTCCGTGCCTTCTCCAAGGCGCAGGAAGAGCGCATGGTCGCCATGGCGATCGGCGAGACGCTGAGCCAGAAGGCCGAGGATGATTATCAGGAATTGCGCGAAAGCCTGACGGCGCAGGTCGAAAGCGTCCAGTTCCATCAGCAGAAGATCGAATATCTGGTTGACCAGCTTTATGCCTATAACCGGCGCCTCACTGCGCTGGGCGGGCAGATGCTGCGCCTGGCCGAACGGCACAAGGTGCCGCGCAAGGATTTCCTCGACCGTTACGTCAACCATGAACTGGACGATGGCTGGCTCGAAAAGGTCGGCGGCCTGGACAAGAAATGGACCGCCTTCGTCGCGGCCGAAGGGCGTGCCGTCGATCGCATCCGCAACGAGGTTGGCGAAATCGCCCAGGCGACAGGCATGTCCTTGAGCGAATTCCGGCGCATCGTGAACATGGTGCAGAAGGGCGAGCGCGAGGCGCGCATCGCCAAGAAGGAAATGGTCGAGGCGAACCTGCGCCTGGTCATCTCCATCGCCAAGAAATATACCAACCGCGGCCTGCAATTCCTTGATCTTATTCAGGAAGGCAATATCGGCCTGATGAAGGCGGTGGATAAGTTCGAATATCGCCGCGGCTATAAATTCTCCACCTACGCGACCTGGTGGATCAGGCAGGCGATCACCCGCTCGATCGCGGATCAGGCGCGGACCATCCGTATTCCGGTCCATATGATCGAAACGATCAACAAGCTGGTGCGCACCAGCCGCCAGTTCCTGCACGAGCAGGGCCGCGAACCGACCCCGGAGGAGATGGCCGAGCGCCTGTCGATGCCGCTGGAGAAGGTGCGCAAGGTGATGAAGATCGCCAAGGAGCCGATCTCCCTCGAAACGCCGATCGGCGACGAGGAGGACAGCCATCTGGGCGATTTCATCGAGGACAAGAACGCGGTCATCCCGGTGGATGCGGCGATTCAGGCGAACCTCAAGGAAACCGTCACCCGTGTCCTTGCCAGCCTCACCCCGCGCGAGGAGCGGGTGCTGCGGATGCGCTTTGGCATCGGCATGAACACCGATCATACGCTGGAGGAAGTGGGCCAGCAGTTCAGCGTGACGCGCGAGCGTATCCGCCAGATCGAGGCGAAGGCGCTGCGCAAGCTCAAGCACCCGTCGCGTTCGCGCAAGATGCGGTCCTTCCTCGACCAGTAAAATTAAAATGGATTGGTAAAGATCTGTTAACCATCCTTGACAGAAAAGGGCGGCTTCCACGGCTGCCCTTTCTGATTCTGTAAACCCGACGTTTACTCGGCCTCCCTTATTGTGCCGCTTCGACCCCGCCCGCGGGGCAGCACAGGGGTCTGGAATGAGCGAAGCGGCACCGCGATATCAATTTGGCGACATCGCCCGCATTCTTGAAGCGCTGGTCGCCGCCGATGGCACGGCGGCCCATGCCTATGCCAATCGCGCCAGCACCGGCGTATCACGCGACGCCCTGCTCTCGCTCGCCGACCTGGCGGACGCGGCCTATTATCTGTGCATGTTGCATGGTCGCCATCCCGGCGTGATCGATCATGCCGCCACCCGTTCCGCCGATAATGCCGCGCGCCAATGGCTGATCGAGGCGGCCGATGGCTTTGCCCGCGAACGCGCCTATCTGACGCAAGTGACCGTCGCCGCCGGCCCGGCCCCCAGCACGGCGGGCCAGGCCGATTGCGAAACCGTCGTCAGCCAGCAACGCCATGCGCTCGACATGCTTGCCCAGTCCGACCGGCGTGGTTGCGCCATGGGCGCGGCGATGGCGCTGGTGCTGGACTGGCGCGCCGTGCGCCATGTCCTCGACATGGCGGCACTGCGCGCCGGGATCGAACCGCATGGCTGCGCCCTGCCGGACCGTGCCACGACGCTGGATGTCGCCCGCGCCATCGGCGGCGACGACGGCATCGACCGCGCCATCCAGTTCGGCGCGCGCCAGTTGCTGAACCAGCATCGTGGCCTGTGGGATCTGCTGGCCGCACGCGCCGACCTGCGCGCGCGCCAGGGCTGATCGCCCCTTTCCCGATTGCGTCCCTGCATGACATTGCCTAGTCCGGTTGTCATCGGCAACGGGATGGAACAGCAGGATGCGCTTTGAAGGCACGCAGGATTATGTCGCCACCGATGATCTGAAGGTCGCGGTCAACGCCGCAGTGCTGCTGCGCCGCCCGCTGCTGGTAAAGGGCGAACCGGGCACCGGCAAGACCGTGCTGGCGCAGGAAATCGCCAAGGCCCTCAACGCGCCATTGATCGAATGGAACGTCAAGTCGACGACCAAGGCACATCAGGGCCTGTATGAATATGACGCCGTTGCCCGCCTGCGCGACGGCCAGTTGGGCGACGCGCGCGTCCACGACATTTCCAACTATATTCGCAAGGGCAAGCTGTGGGAGGCGTTCACCTCGCCCCGCCTGCCCGTCCTGCTGATCGACGAAATCGACAAGGCCGACATCGAATTTCCCAACGACCTGTTGCAGGAACTCGATCGCATGGCCTTCCACGTCTATGAAACGGGGGAAACGATCGCGGCGGCCGAACGTCCGGTGGTGATCATCACGTCGAATAATGAAAAGGAATTGCCCGACGCATTCCTGCGCCGCTGCTTCTTCCACTATATCAAATTCCCCGACCGCGACACGATGCAGGCGATCGTCGATGTGCATTTCCCCGGCATCCAGAAAATCCTCGTCGCGCGGGCGATGGATATTTTCTACGAAATCCGCGACGTGCCCGGCCTCAAGAAAAAGCCCAGCACCAGCGAACTGCTGGACTGGCTGAAACTGCTGCTGAACGAGGATATGCCGCTCGACATACTCCAGAACAGTGACCCGACCAAGGCGATCCCGCCTCTGCACGGCGCCTTGCTCAAGAATGAGCAGGATATCATGATGTTCGAACGCCTCGCCTTCATGGCGCGACGGCAGGGCCGCTGATCCATGGCGCATCAGGCCGGTTGCCTTTGCCGTCAGGTCCGCATCGTCATCGATGCCGAACCGATGGGCGCACGCCAATGCTGGTGCCGCCTGTGCCAGTATCTGAGCGGCGGAGCAGGCACCGTCAATATCCTGTTCCCCAGCAATGCCGTCCATATATCGGGCGAAATTCGCTGGCACGGCAGCGTGGCCGACAGCGGCAATGCGATGCAAAGAGGCTTTTGCCCGACCTGTGGCACACCGCTGCTCAGCAAGGCGGACATACGCCCCCATCTGATGATCGTGCGCGCCGGCACTCTGGACGATCCATCGCTGATCGGCCCGCAAATGCAGATATGGACGCAGGAAGCGCCGGACTGGGCGCATCTCGACCCGTCCGTGCCCCATCATCCCGCGCAAAACCCGCAATAAAGCGCGATTAATGGCTTGCGCAGGGTGGTTTAACCTGTAGCCTTCCCTCCATGGTTCAGGGCCGCGTCAAGACGGTCTGATCTGGAGAGGAATGCCATGCACAAGTGCGCGCTATTCCTGGTTTCCGCGATTATGTCCCTGACTGCGCCTGCATTGGCCCAGGCAGCCGCCGAAGCCTGGACACCGACCCAAAGCGCCATCCGCGCCGATGCGGCCGGTATCGCCCTGCCCCAGACGATCGCCGGCCTGTCGCTCAGCAAGAGCGGCGAAGCTTCCCATGGTGGCCGGGCGGTTGATAATTATGCCCAATATCTCTCTCAGGATGGCACCATTCAGGCGACGCTCTACGTCTATATGCCAACCTATGCCGATGCCGCGCTGGCCGCCTATATGACCGACAAGGCGGTGATGGAACGGTTCGGCGCGCAAACCCGCCGCACCGCCTATGCCAGCGCGCCGGTTGCCGGCCGGCCCGGCCGCGCGATCCGTGCCGTCTATGATCACGCCGCCGATGGCGCACTGACGACAGCCGCGGGCTTCGTCCATGCCGGACGCTGGATCGTCAAGATCCGCATTACCGGCCCGGCCGAACGGCGCGCCGCGGTGCTCGCCGGCCTGGACGGGATGCTCGACGGCCTGACCGTGGACGACCCCACCAGCCTCCACGCCACCGCCCCGGCCCGCTTCGCCGCCTGCCCGGCACAGGATGCAAGCGATGCCCGCCTTGCCCCCGTCAGCGATAGCGAAGAGGCGATGCCGCAGGAGGTTCGCATCCCGCGCGACGGCAAGGACGCGCTCTGCATCCGTGGCGCCGTGACCACCGCCGATGGCCGCTATGACATGCTGCAACAGGCCGGGCGCAACGATGGTGCGATCATCGTGCCGGTCGACGACAGCGGCACCGTGCTGGCCTTCGATCCGGCGACGGGCGGCGCAGGCTACAAGCTGTCGATCCACATGGTCGGCCAGACCGACCTGTACGGCGTCTATGACAAGGTGCCCAGTCCTGGCCAGATCGCCGCGATCCTGGATGGCAAGGACAGCCAGACCATCAAGGCCAAGGCCGTGGCCACCTATGCCGCCAATGGCGATGTGACGGTCAGCCGGCTGTCGTCTGCGGAGCGTTGAAAGCAAATCCTGTCGACCAGGCCCACCGTGCCCCTGAAAAGATGGGCGCGTGATCCGGTGGGGGTCAGGCCGCCCGGCTCAAATCAGATAACCCACCTCATACAGGCCCCATTTCCGGCCACCGAACATCAGTGGCACGAACACGCTGCGCAGCGCGCGATAGCGCCCTTCGCCCAGATCCTGGCGATAGGTGAACAGGAAGAAATCGCCTTCCCCATCCAGCGCCCGCCGGGTCTGGCTGTCCATGAAGATTTGCCGGTTACGGGCATGCTCCATGTTCCAGGCGCGCATCCCCGGCCGCTGCGGCTGGCTGCGGTTGCTGATATGGGTGGGCAGATATCCATTCATGTCGACCAGGCAACAGCCCACGATCGCGCTGTCCTGCGCCGTATGCCGGTCCAGCAGGGGGCGGAGCAGCGCATCGGCGAAACGGGTGAAGCCGTTGAGATATTGGGCCGGCTCCGATCCTTCGATCAATCGATAATCGGTGTCGAACACCTCGCCCAGGCTGATCTCCCCCGCCCTGACCGCCCGTTCGATGAGTGTGCTCACTTCCTCCGCCCCGTCCTCCGCCAGCGCGATATAGCGGCTGTTGCGCGTTTTCTGCGGACCATGGGCAGCGGTGTTGAGCATGGCGTTGGCCATAGCCTCCAGCGATTCCAGTTGCTCGCGTGCGACATCGACCCGTGCCGCGCTCTCGCTCGCCGATCGGCTGAAGCAGGCCAGCCCCTGACGGAGCGCCACGACATCGCCATCGGCCGCATCGGTGCAGGCAACGATCGCGTCGGATCGCTCGCCAAACTGGCTGACCAGCGACGCGATCTCCGCCATGGTCAGGCGCAGTCGGTCGATATGGGTGCCGACTTCCCGCCCCCGCACGATATTGGCCTCAACCCCGCCGATCAGCCGTCGTGCGTCGCGATCCAACTGGCCCAGCTTGTCGCCAACCGAAGCAGAGGACTCGCCCGCCTGCGCCGCCAGCCGGCGGATTTCATCGGCCACCACCGCAAAGCCCTGCGTCGCCGCGCCCCCGCGCGCCGCCTCGATCGCGGCATTGACCCCCAGCAGGCGTGTCTGGCGTGCGATCGCGCCCAATTCCTCGCTGATGTCGCCCACCGCTTCAATCACGGCCAGGAACTGGCGCAAATGGCCTTCCAGCCCGGTGACATGTTCGACCAGCCCGGCCACTTCACCCAGCGACAGGCCAATCACATCATGACCATCGGCGATGATGCGCCCGGCGCGGCGCGCGGTCAGGCTCAGTTCCTGTGCCGCGGCGACGCTTTCGCCCTGTCGCGCGGCCACAGTTTCCATATTCGCCTGAAGCCCGCCCAGGCGCGCCGAATCGTTCTGAATGCGGCCGTTCAGCTCGCTCAGAAACCCCGCCGTTTCGCTGCACTGCAATGCGATGTCGCCGGATCGTTCCCCCAGATCGGCCAACAAGTCCCTGTTTTCCAAGCGTACCCCGCAAAATCCAAGATGACAGGATAGTGACGGATTAACCATGCGGTGCAACACTTAATATTCGGACAATGGGAAGCTGCCGCGCCACTTGCATCCGCGCGCAGGCTGCCCGACAAGCGGAACCATGCTGCTCAACTTTCTCGATGCGCTCCGCGCCGCCGGCATCAACGCCAGCATCAAGGAACATCTGCTGCTGCTCGAAGCGCTCGACCGCGATGTCATCGCCCGGCGGCCGGAGGATTTCTATTATCTTGCCCGCGCCACCTATGTGAAGGATGAAGGGCTGATCGATCGTTTCGACCAGGTGTTCGCCAGGGTTTTCAAGGGGCTGATCGATCAGGAAGGGCTGGAAGCGGACATTCCCGAAGAATGGCTGCGCCTCGTCGCCGAAAAATATCTCAGCGCCGAGGAGATGGAAAAGATCCGGTCCCTTGGTGACTGGGACGAGATCATGAAAACGCTGAAAGAGCGGCTGGAGGAGCAGAAGGAACGGCATCAGGGCGGCAATAAATGGATCGGCACCGGCGGCACCTCCCCCTTCGGCAATGGCGGCTATAACCCGGAAGGCGTGCGGATCGGCGGCCAGTCCCGGCACAAGCGCGCTATCAAGGTCTGGGAAAAGCGCGAATTTGCCAATCTCGACAGCACGAAACAACTGGGCACCCGCAATATCAAGGTCGCGTTGCGCCGCCTGCGCCGGTTCGCACGGGAAGGCGCGGCGGACGAACTCGACCTTGCTGAAACCATCCGCGGCACCGCGCGGCAGGGCTGGCTCGACATCAGGATGCGGCCTGAACGGCATAATGCGGTCAAACTGCTGCTGTTCCTCGATGTTGGCGGATCGATGGACCCGTTCATCACGCTTTGCGAAGAGCTTTTCTCCGCCGCGACCGGCGAATTCAAGAACATGGAATTCTACTATTTCCACAATTGCCTGTATGAAGGCGTGTGGAAGGACAATCGCCGCCGCTTTGCCGAGCGTATTCCGACCTGGGACATCCTCCACAAATATGGCCATGACTATAAGGTGATCTTCGTCGGCGATGCGGCGATGAGTCCGTATGAAATCAGCCATCCGGGCGGTTCGGTCGAACATATGAATGACGAAGCCGGCGCGGTCTGGCTCCAGCGCGTCACCCATACCTATCCTGCCTGCGTCTGGCTCAATCCGGCGGCGCAGACCCATTGGAACTACAGCCATTCCACGCAGATGATCCGCGAACTGATGACCGATCGCATGTATCCGCTGACGATCGAGGGCATCGACGCGGCGATGCGCGAATTGACGCGCAAGCGGTAAGTCCTTCTTTCAGGATCGCCATGCCGCGCGCAATCCGGGATGATTGGACAGACAGGCCGCCTTTCCCCTGCCGCTGACGCAGGAGGCAGGCCGGACGATGCCGGACCGCCTTACCGTCACGGGCAAGTCCGCAAGGCGTGCCCCCTCTTACGCCTGAAACAGCACTCCGCCCGTCATCGCTTGCGGCACGCCGGTCGTCCCCGGAAAGCTGATCGGCAGGCCGGCCAGATGACGCACGGCCATATAGGCGAAACCCTGCGCCTCCAGCGCGTCGCCATTCCATCCCAGTGCATCGACACTCAGCACCGCCGCCCCGGTGCGCGCGGCCAGCATCGCCATCAGCGTGGCATTATGCCGTCCCCCTCCCGCGACATGGATGGTCGCCGGCCGCTCCGGCAGATGATCGACACCCCGCGCCACCGCCGCCGCGGTGAAGGCGGTCAGCGTCGCCGCACCATCCTCCAATGCCAGCCCCCGCACCGCGTCGATGCCGAACTGCTCGCGATCGATGCTCTTGGGCGGCGGCGTGTCGAACCAGGGATCGGCCATCATCACCGCCAGCCGGTCCGCATCGATCGTCCCGCTTGCGGCGCAAGCCCCGCCGGCGTCATAGGCGGCATCGCCCTGCGTCTGCATCCAGTTGTCGATCAGCCCGCTCGCCATCCCGGTGTCGAACGCGATCAAAGTCCCGTCTGACCCGATGAAAGTGATATTGGCCACGCCCCCCAGATTGAGGACCACCGCCGGTTTTCCCAGACCTGCGGCCAGCGCCCGGTGATAGACGGGCAATAGCGGCGCGCCCTGCCCGCCGGCCGCAACGTCCGCGCTGCGCAGGTCGCCGACGACGGGAACCCCGAACGCCCCGGCCAGCGCCGCCCCATCGCCAATCTGCCAGGTCCAGCCCCGTTCCGGCCGATGCGCGACGGTATGCCCGTGAAAGCCGATCACGCCGATATCCTGCGCGATATACCCGCTGCGCCCCAGCAGGTCGGCGACCGCCTGCACATGGCGCTGTGTCAACTCCGCCTCGACCGACGCGACCAGCGGCTCGAAGCCCGGCTTCTCCATCGCCATCGCCCGCAAACATGCTTCGGCCAGCCGCAGGCGAAAGCCGTCATCATAGGCCATGGCGTGAAATTCGACCGCCTGGCTATGCCCCTCGCCATCCGTTTCGATCAGCGCCGCGTCGATCCCGTCGCGCGACGTGCCGGACATCAGGCCGATTGCCAACATGATCGAAAACTCCGCCTCTTTTACAGTCGCCACCGCAATGCTACAGGCGCGCGCCATGAGCAACTATCAGTCCGATCTTCTCCGCCTGCTCGACACGCGCGGTTATATCCACCAATTGACCGACGCGCAGGGCCTCGACGCCCTCGCCGCGCGCCAGGTGGTGCCGGGCTATATCGGCTTTGATCCGACCGCGCCGTCGCTCCATGTCGGACATCTCGTGTCGATCATGATGCTGCGCCAGTTGCAGAAGGCGGGGCACAAGCCCATCGTGCTGATGGGCGGCGGCACCGGCAAGATCGGCGACCCCAGTTTCAAGGACGAAGCGCGCAAGCTGCTGACGAACGAACTGATTGCGGAGAATGTCGCCAGCATCAAGCGCGTGTTCGAACGCTTCCTGACCTTCGGCGATGGCCCCAGCGACGCGATCATGCTCGACAATGCCGAATGGCTCGACAAGTTGGAATATATCCCCTTCCTGCGCGACATCGGCCAGCATTTCTCGGTCAACCGGATGCTGAGCTTCGATTCGGTGAAGCTGCGCCTCGACCGTGAGCAGTCATTGAGCTTCCTCGAATTCAATTACATGATCCTCCAGGCCTATGATTTTCTGGAGCTGTCGCGCCGCAGCGCCTGCCGCCTGCAAATGGGCGGTTCCGACCAGTGGGGCAATATCGTCAACGGCGTCGAACTCGCGCGCCGGGTCGACGGCACGCAGGTCTTCGGCCTGACCACGCCGCTGCTGACCAACGCGGATGGCACGAAGATGGGCAAGACCGTGGGCGGCGCTGTGTGGCTGAACGAGGATCAGTTGTCGCATTACGACTATTGGCAATTCTGGCGGAACACCGCCGACGCCGACGTCGCCAACCGCCTGCGCCTGTTCACCGACCTGCCGATGGACGAAGTGAACCGTCTTGCCGCATTGGAAGGCGCGGAGATCAACGAGGCGAAGAAAATCCTTGCCAATGAGGCGACCGCGCTCTGCCGTGGGCTGGAGGCAGCGACGGCCTCGGCCGAAACCGCGCGGCGCACCTTCGAGGAAGGCGCATCGGACGCCAACCTGCCAACCGTCCCCCTGGGCGAGGGCCTCACCGTCGTGCAAGCCACCACCGCCCTTGGCTTCGCCACCTCCAACAAGGAAGTGCGGCGCAAGCTGGGCGAAGGCGCCATCCGGGTGAACGGGCAGGTCGTCACCGACCCTGCGGTCACGCTCCAGCCCGGCGACAAGCTGAGCTTCGGCGGGAAGAAACACGGCCTGGTCGTCGCCTGACCGGGTCCGGGGCGACGCGGAAACGGCCTTATATCAGAGCGATGATCCTGACCCGTGCGCGCCAGGACGAACGGGTTCTGATCAAAGCGATTTGCTATTAGCAACCAATTAACGCTCTCTCCTAGCAACTCGTCCATTTTCGGTCGCCTAGGCTGCGTCCCATGCCCAACTCGGTTTTCGCCAATCTCGGACATGTCCTGCGTTCACGCGATCCGGCGGTCGATCAGCGTCGCGCCAGCCGCGATCTGGTGGACATGCTCAGCCATGTCACCGCGCACGGCCGGACACATGGCGTGCGGATCATCAACATTTCGCCCCATGGTCTGATGTGTCGCAGCGACAGCAGCTTGCTGCCGGGCGAACGGATCTGCATCTGGCTGCCGCTCCTCAAGGACCATGCCGCCGAGGTTCGCTGGGTCGAGGATAATCGCGTCGGCCTGGAATTTTTTGAACCGATCGCGCCCAAAATCTATGATGCGATGCTGACGCTCATTCCGCCGCGCCGGACGGCCTGGTAATCCGCCCTACCCGCCCCGGAGCAACCCCACGGCCGCATCCTTCTCGAACAGATAGAGGCACGTCCGCGCCGCCTGCCCGCGCACACTGTCCAGCCCGCCGTCGCGCTCGATCAACAGATGCGCATCATCCCGCGCACTGTCCACCAGCGCCGCGACATGCTCCGGCGTCGCGAGCTTCAGCGCGGCTTCGCCCGACTGGCGCGTACCCAGCACTTCGCCCGCGCCGCGCAACTCCAGGTCCGCCTCGGCGATGCGAAACCCGTCATTTGTTTCCCGCATCAGTGCCAGCCGCGCGCGCGATGTCTCACCCAGCGCATTGCCGCGCAGCAGCAGGCAGGTCGATGGCTTGTCGCCGCGTCCCACCCGTCCGCGCAACTGGTGCAACTGCGCCAGGCCAAAGCGATCCGCGCCCTCGATGATGATGAGGCTGCTGTTGGGCACATCGACGCCGACCTCGATCACCGTGGTCGCGACCAGTATCTGGGTGCGATTGGCGGCGAAGGCTTCCATCGCCGCATCCTTGTCCGGCCCCTTCATGCGCCCATGGACAAGGCCCACCCGCGCGCCGAACCGCGCGCGCAGCGACTCCGCCCGCATTTCGGCCGCCGCCTGGTCGCTGGTTTCGCTTTCCTCGACCAGCGGGCACACCCAATAGGCCTGCCCGCCGCCCTCGACATGGCGGGCGAGCGCATCGACCACCTCGTCCAGCCGGCTCGCCGCCATCACCAGCGTCTGGATCGGCTGGCGCCCCGGCGGCATCTCGTCCAGGCGGGACACGTCCATCTCGCCATAATAAGTCAGCGTCAGCGTGCGCGGGATCGGTGTCGCGGTCATCACCAGCAGGTGCGGTGCTTGGCTGGCCTTGTTCGCCAGCATCATCCGCTGCGCCACGCCGAAGCGATGCTGTTCGTCGATCACCGCCAGCCCCAGCGCCTTATATTGCACCGCCTCCTGAAAGATGGCGTGGGTGCCGACCAATATGTCGATGCTGCCGTCCGCCAGCCCCATCAGCGTCGCCTCCCGCGCCTTGCCCTTGTCGCGCCCGGTCAGGATCGCGATTTCTACGGCCAGGCCAGAGGCCATTTTGCGCAAAGTCTCGTAATGTTGCCGCGCCAGGATTTCGGTCGGCGCCAGCATCGCCCCCTGCTTGCCCGCCTCGACCGCGTTGAGCAGCGCCATCAGCGCCACCAGAGTCTTGCCCGATCCCACATCGCCCTGAAGCAGCCGCAGCATCGGCGTCGCTTGCGCCATGTCGCCCTCGATCTCCCCGATCGCGCGCCGCTGTGCGCCGGTCGGGGCGAAGGGCAGTTTCAGCATCGCGCGCAGCCGCCCGTCGCCCTCGATTCTCACGCCCCGCCGCCGCCGCGACGATTGCCGCACCAGCATCAGCGCCAGTTGGCCAGCGAATATCTCGTCATAGGCCAGCCGCGCGCGCGCCACCGCGTCGGCCGGATCGGCATGGACCCGGCCCAGCGCCTCGCGCCATGTCGGCCAGTCCTTGCGCGCCAGCAGGCTCGGCTCGATCCATTCGGGCAGGTCGGGCGCGCGGCCCAACGCCTGCCCCACCAGATCGCGCATCCGGTTGTTGGTCAGCCCTTCCGACAGTCCATAGACCGATTCGCGCGCGGGGAGCGTATGCGCCTCTTCGGGCGGCAGCACGTCGGGATGCACGATCTGGAGCGTGTCGCCATAGGCTTCCAGCTTGCCGGAAATGAATTTCGGTTCGTTCAGCGGCAGCAATTTGCGCGGCCAGCCGCTATTCTTCCCGAAATAGACCAGCGCCACATGGTTGCCATAACGGTCGACAGCATGGACACGGAACGGCGCGCGCGCGCTGCCGCTGGCCTTGTAATCCACAGGGGTCAGTTCGATGCCGATCACCCGGCCAGCATCGGCCATGTCCAGTTCGCCGGTCAGATGCCGATCGACCCAACTGACCGGCAGGTGAAAGGCGACATCGACCGCGCGCCGAAGGCCCAGCCGCTCCAGCGGCCGGGCCAGCGCAGGGCCGATGCCCTTGAACAGGGATATTTCGGCAAAGAGCGGATTGAGAATATCGGGTCGCATGTCTATCTGCTCCCCCTAGAGCATTTTCGAAGCGGTCGGAACGGCCGCTGGCTCGGAAAATGCGACAACAGATCAAGCCAGCCGGGACGGTCCTTCAAACACCCGATCGGCGGACTGGACCATGCCCGCCAAAGGAACAAATTGTGAACGACGATCCCCAGATGCGCCGCATCAAATTCCGGGCCTGGCATCGCGGCACGCGGGAGGCCGACTATACCGTGGGCGGCTTTTTCGAACGCTATCATGGCGAGTGGAATGCAGACGAGATCGCCTGGTTCGAACGCTTCATGGAGGAACAGGATGCCGACATCATCGGCTGGGCGCTCGGCACCATCCCCGTGCCCGACGAATGGAAAGGCCCGATGATGGACAGGTTCCTGAAACTCGATTTCGTGAAGATCGAAAACTAAATCCTCCCCTCCCGCTTGCGGGAGGGGCCGGGGGTGGGCCTGCGCTACCTCTGTTTCACTGGCCCACCCCTAACCCCTCCCGCAAGCGGGAGGGGGACGAGTAGCAAAATGACCGATCTCCAGACAATCCTGAAGGCCAAGGCGCCGCTCACCCTGTCGGGCGTGCCCGCCGGTTTCCAGCCCTGGCTGCTGGCCGACATCGCCCGCGCAGCCGGGGCTGCGGGCGGGCGCGCCGTTTTCATCGCGTCCGACGAGCAATTGATGCGCGCGGTGGCGGACACGGCGCATTATTTCGCGCCGGAAATCGCGATCATCGAAATTCCCGCCTGGGACTGCCTGCCCTATGACCGCGCCAGCCCGTCGCTGCGCGCGGCGTCCGCGCGCCTCGCGGGTCTCCACGCGCTGCAAACCAGGCCGAAAGGCCCGCAACTCGTCCTCACCACGCTGGCCGCCATGACCCAGCGCACCCTCACCCCCTTCCGCGTCCGCCAGCTCGTCGCCCGGCTCGCGCCCAAGGAACGGATCGCGATCCAGACGCTGGCCACGCTGCTCCAGGCCAATGGCTATGTCCGCACCGACACGGTGCATGATCGTGGCGAATTCGCCATTCGTGGCGGCATCGTCGACCTCTTCCCCGGTGGCGAGGACTATCCCCTGCGCCTCGACTTCTTCGGCGACGAGATCGAAACGGTCCGCCGCTTCGATCCCGCCGACCAGCGCACGATCGAGAATGTCGACGGCTTCACCCTGCTCCCCGCTTCCGAAGCCTTGCTGGACGAGGATACGATCAAGCGGTTCCGGGGCCGCTATCGCGAGACGTTCGGCGCAACCGCCACCGGCGACCCGCTCTACCAGGCGGTCAGCGACGGCCGCCGCCTTGCCGGCATGGAACATTGGCTGCCCCTGTTCGAGGACAAGCTGGTCCCGCTCGCCGACCATCTCGGCGAGAATGCGGTCCTGATCCGCGACCCCGGCGTCGCCGGCGCGGCGGAAAGCCGGTTCGAGGCGATCCGCGACTATCACGCCAACCGCGTCCAGGCGAAGTCCGCCGATCCCGGCTCCTACCGCCCGTTGAAGCCCGATTCGCTGTATCTGGGTGCCGCCGAATGGGACGCGGCCGTCGCCACGCTGCCGATGCACGCCACCACCCCATTCCACGAGCCCGAAAGCGCGAGCGTGCTGGATTTCGCGGTGGACGGCCCGCGCGATTTCGCGCCCGAACGCGCACAGAACAGCAATATCTACGAAGCCGTCGGCCAGCATATCGCCAGCCTGCGCCGGTCGAAGAAAAAGGTCGTGATCGCCAGCTATTCGGCCGGCGCGCGCGAACGCCTGTCCGGCCTGCTCGCCGACCATGACGTGTCCCGCCTGGCGACCGCCGACAATTGGCAGGAGGCGCTGGGCGTCGCCGCCAATGGCAGCGTCACGCTCACCGTCCTGCCGCTCGACCATGGCTTTACCGCGCCCGATGTCGCCGTCCTCACCGAACAGGATATGCTGGGCGACCGGCTCGTCCGCCGCGCCAAGCGCAAGAAGAGCGCCGACGCCTTCCTCCAGGAACTCGCCACTCTCTCGCCCGGCGACCTCGTCGTCCATATGGATCACGGCATCGGCCGCTATGAAGGGCTGACCCAGATCCCGGTGGCCAAGGCCCCGCATGATTGCGTCGCGCTGACCTATGCGGGCGGCGACAAACTCTATGTGCCGGTCGAAAATCTCGAAGTCCTCTCCCGCTACGGCAGCGAGAATGAAGGCGTCAGCCTCGACCGGCTGGGCGGTGAAGCCTGGCAGCGGCGCAAGGCGAAGATGAAGGAGCGCATCCGCGAAATCGCGGGTGAACTGCTGAAAACCGCCGCCGAACGCGCCCTGCGCGCCGCCACCGTGGCCGAACCCGACGCGGCCGGCTATCCCGCCTTCGTCGATCGCTTCCCCTATCAGGAGACGGACGATCAGGACCGCGCGATCAGCGACGTGGTGGAGGATCTGGGGTCGGGCAAGCCGATGGACCGCCTCGTCTGCGGCGATGTCGGCTTCGGCAAGACCGAGGTGGCGCTGCGCGCCGCCTTCGTCGCGGCGATGGCCGGGATGCAGGTGGTGGTGATCTGCCCCACCACCCTTCTCGCGCGCCAGCACCACATGCATTTCGAGGAACGGTTCCGCGGCTTTCCCGTCAATATCGGCCGCCTCTCCCGCCTCGTCCCCGACAAGGAGGCGAAGGCGGTCAAGGCGGGCCTGGCCGACGGCACCATCGATATCGTCGTCGGCACCCATGCGCTGCTCGCCAAGGGGCTGGAGTTCAAGCGCCTTGGCCTTGTCATCGTGGATGAAGAACAGCGGTTCGGCGTCACGCACAAGGAACGCCTCAAATCGCTCAAGACGGACGTGCATGTCCTGACGCTGACCGCCACGCCGATCCCCCGCACGCTCCAGATGGCAATGTCGGGCCTGCGCGAACTGTCCGTCATCCAGACCCCGCCGGTCGATCGGCTGGCGGTCCGCACCTATGTCATGCCGTGGGACGGCGTGGTGATCCGCGAGGCGCTGCTGCGTGAACATTATCGCGGCGGACAGAGCTTCTTCGTCGTGCCCCGCATCGCGGACCTGACCGAGATCGAGGAGTATCTGCGCAACGAGGTGCCGGAGATCAAGGCGATCGTCGCCCATGGCCAGATGAGCGCGACGGAGGTGGAAGAACGCATGTCCGCCTTCTACGACAAGCGCTACGACGTGCTGCTGTCGACTACCATCGTCGAATCCGGCCTCGACATTCCCAGCGCCAACACACTCATCATCCACCGCGCCGACCGTTTCGGCCTTGCCCAGCTTTACCAGCTACGCGGGCGTGTGGGCCGGTCGAAAACCCGCGCCTATGCCTATATGACCACGCCGGCCAACCGCATCATCACCGAAACGGCGGAAAAGCGACTGAAGGTTCTCTCCGACCTCGACACGCTGGGCGCGGGCTTCCAGCTTGCCAGTCACGACCTCGACATTCGCGGTGCGGGCAACCTCGTCGGCGACGAACAATCGGGCCATATCAAGGAAGTCGGCTTCGAACTCTACCAGTCGATGCTGGAGGAAGCGATCATGGACGCCAAGGCCGGCGGCGTCGGCATCGAGCGGCGCAGCGACAGCTTCTCGCCCCAGATCAGCGTCGATGCGCCGATCCTCATCCCCGACGATTATGTGCCCGACCTCGACCTGCGCATGGGCCTGTATCGCCGGATCAACGAGATCGAGGATCGCCAGGGCCTGGAATCCTTCGCCGCCGAACTGATCGACCGTTTCGGCAAGCTGCCGCTGCCCACGCAAAATCTGCTCAAGATCATCGAGATCAAGCAGAATTGCGTGACCGCGAACATCGCCAAGATCGACATGGGGGCAAAGGGCGCGCTGGTCAGCTTCTTCGAGGACCGCTTCCCCAATCCGGCGGGTCTGGTCGCCTATGTGCAGCGGCTGGACGGCGTCGCCCGCCTGCGGCCTGACAGCAAGATCGTCGTCAACCGCGCCTGGCCCGACCCGCAGGCCCGCCTCAACGGCGCGCTGCAACTGTCGAAGGGACTGGCCAAGGCGGCGGGGTGACGAATGGCAGCCGGGGCGGAATCATCCCTCCCGGCTTTGCATTTTGTCTTTACGCGCGGCGAGTTCCCGTTCGCGCGCCGCGATTCTCTCGTTCCGCTCTGCAATCCTGCGGTCACGATCCGCTTCGCGTGCCGCTTTTTCCTGCAACCTGGCTTCGGCCAGCGCCTGCCTGGCTTCCTGCGCCTTCTCCCGACGCACAGAGGCCGGCCGGTTCGTCTCCTGCAATGCCCGCAACTGGACGTTGATCTGCTCCTGTTCGTCCAGCGTCAATGTTGCCGTTGCCCGGTCAGCGGCCAACGCATTCAGATAGGCAAGGCCCACATCGTCATCCGTCAGGCCGGTGCAGCAAAAATAGCGCTCAAATGCGATCATGTTCACGTCCAGAACATGCTTTTGCGGGTGGCGAAGATCATCGACGAACGGATAATGGAAGCAGTTCAGGACGACTTCATAGGCTGGATAATAATAAAAATTGTCATCATCCTTATACTCCAGGATCACCTCGTCCACCGCGCATCGCAGACTGGCCTTCGACACGGCATTGGCCGTGAAAGGACCGATCGGCCTGAATGTCGCTGACAAGGTGACAGGGGATACGGTGAATATGATGGATGCATCCGGCCTGTGCTTGCGGATCAGCTTATAGACCGATCGCAAATTATCCTTGTTTTCCTCGACCGTTGCGACACGAAATTTGTGCCGGCCGGGATCGAACTGAGCCCTGGGAACCGCGCGCCAGAAAACCTCGCCCGTCGGCTCGTCATACCAGATTTCCGACAGGCCCAGCGTGATGATGAATACATCCGCCTTGTCGAACAATTCCCTGGTTGCGATCCGCACATCTTCTTCATAACCGAAATCTTCCGCCTTATAGCCATGCCACAGGGGAATTTCCGGCACCCGGCCTTCCCACCCCCACTCGAATTGCTGACGAATGGCATAGCTGTTGACGATTCCGTCTCCCATTTCGGTAATATAGGCCTTGCCCTTCTTCTGGGTCGCGACATCATAGCCAAGGTTGTTGAGATATCCGCTGATATGGTGGGCGAAACAACTGCCGAACGCCACGATCGTCGTATCCTCGTTGATGAACGGGGCCTTGGGCATCCAGCCTGACAGGACATGCTGCGCCAGCGCCGTGGGCAATTGCATGCCCGCCTCCAAAGGCAGAAAGCGGGTGTCGGCGCCGCGCCAGAACGACCCGCTGACCTTCTTCTCGACGCCATCGAGATCCACAACCATCATTTCGCTTTTCGCCATGGTGCCATCTCCCGTTGAAGCGATTCCCTGGCGGACACTATGGTACGGAACAGGATGAGGCGAGCCACAATGACAAATGCGGTTGATCGCAGATACAAACTGCAATAGCGCCTGATCCTATCATGGAAATACAGGAATTCTGAGCATGGCCGAAGTTCCTTCCGAGATTGAAGAGCGTCGGGCCAAAACCAGATTATCCACGATCAGGGCGATCAAGCGCGGCGCAACCGCCATCGATCGATGGCGATCGTTAAGCGCCATGCAAACGGACCCACTCTGGACGGAAAGGGCCAGGGCTGCTGCGGCCCTGGTGCCTGCGGGCCGGAAAATACTGGACATCGGCTGCAACGACATGGCCATCGAAGCGATGTTGACCGGCCCCGCCGCCTATATCCCGCTGGATGTCGTGGCGCGCGATTCCCGCACGATCGTCGTCGATCTCAACAAGGATGCGTTGCCGCAAACTGACGCGGATTTTGCGCTGGGGATGGGTGTTCTCGAATATATATTCGACCTGCCCAAATTTTTCCGGGAAGTCGCGGCTCATTTTGATGATGGGCTGTTCAGCTACCATCCCTTGGAAAAAAGCCCGGCTAAGGACAGGCTTGCGATAGGATGGGTCAATGCCCTGAATAGTGCCGAACTTATCGCTCTTTTCAGATATGCCGGATTCAATTCGGTTTCCGTAACCGAATATAAGCCGGCCTTGCACTTTTATTCGATCGCAAAATCGTAAATTAATGATATTTTACAATATGATATCATGTTTACATGCTGCGCATGGCGAATGAAAATATTCCAGTGCGGACGTCCCTCTGACCTGTCCCGCCGGATGGAACAGCCTCATTCCTGACCCTGCCCGCACCACAAAGAGAGGCATCACCATGGCCTGCATGGCGGGCCGATGGCGCCTCGCCATGACCCGACCGGCATGCATCCATTCCTCATCATCCGGCAAACAAGCAGCAACAGGGGAAATCTAAATCCGCTTTTGACGACCAGACAGCAAAGTCCGGCGTCACAGCAGGAGAATGACATGACTATGCTCATCGCCCTCGCGGCCGCCGCCGCGAGCCATAGCGTTTCCATCGAACATCACGGCCAGCAACTCGGCGCGACCTACACCGCCCGCGCCGAAATGCGGCGCTGGACGGTCGGCGCCAGGACGCCCAACCGCATGGACGCCCAGCGCTGCCACTGGACCGCCACGATCATGGTCGATCGCAAGCTGGATCATGGTCCCGCCCTGGCCCGCACCATCGCCACCGACACCCGCTTTTCAGGCAGCGAATCAGGCGCCTGCACCCCCGGCCGCCAGTCGGGCGAACGCACCCTCGCCCGGCATCAGGATAGAATAGAAGCCCATCTCGTCGCAGTGGCGCAGGCTGATCGCGCGCCTTTGCTGGCTGAACTGGACTCGGTGCGCAATCTTGCGTCCAACTGATATCGGCTGCCGTCTGGCATGGCTGGGGGCCACGCTGCTCGCCGGCCATGTCCTGCCTGCCGCCGCTCAATATGCGTCCGGCCCTTCCATCCTGATCGAGGCCGCCAGCGACGAACGCCGCCGGGGCCTCAGTTGGAGCGACGGCGATCCCGTGTTGCGCGCGGCCGTCTCGCTCCCAGTGGCGGACGGCTTCAGTCTCGACGGCGCAGTCGCCACCCTGCGGGGCAGCGGTCGCCATGGCGGGGCGGACGCGGTGCTGGACCTGGGGATCAGCTATGTGAAGCAGATCGGCGGCGTGCGCCTGACCGCCGACACCCGTTACCATCTCTTTCCCGGCGCTTGCGCACAGGGCTATTCCACACAGGACTATGGTGAAATCGGTGCAGGCGCGGAATTTCTGATCGGCCCGGCCAGCTTCGACCTGTCCGCCAGCTATGCGCCGCGTCAATCGGCGATCGGCGGCGACAATCTCTATCTGGCCACCGCCGCCACCGCTGCCATCCCCGGCACGCCGCTCACGCTATCGGCGCGGATCGGGCGATCGTCGGGCCATGTCCGCGATCCCGCTCGCGCCGCCCGGTTGCGACCAGATGGAGCCTATTGGGATCATGGCGCGGGCATGGACTATATCAAGGGCCGCTGGTCGGCAGGACTGCACTACGCCAACAGCAGCATCGACGGCCCCGGCCGTCGCCATGCGGGCGCGCGCCTGATCGGGCGGGTCGGCCTGACCCTGTAATGGCCGCTTCGCGTCCGCGTCGGGCAGCGGCGGGAAGCCTCTGGGGCTGTACCGGCATTGCCCTTCATGCCCGCGCCAAAAGGGCGACTGTCCTGCCGGGTGCGGATTTGCTAAAGCAGTGGCAAAGGGGAACATCGTCATGCCCGTAGAACTTACGATCCTGGCCTGGTCCATGGTCCTGCTGCTGGTCCATATCTTCGCCGCCGCGCATGTAAAGACGAAGCAATATGGTGCAAAGTGGAACATGGGCGCCCGCGATGAACGCCTGCCGCCGCTCGCGCCCCTTGCGGGCCGGCTTTCCCGCGCGGAGGCCAATTTCAAGGAAACGCTCCCCATCGCGATCGTCGCGCTGATCGGCGTGGTGCTGGCGGGCAAGGCCAGTGAATGGACGGCGATGGGCGGCTGGATCTGGCTCGGCGCGCGGATCGTCTATCTGCCACTCTATGCGGCAGGGATTCCGGTCGTGCGCACCCTCTTCTTTCTGGCCAGCCTGGTCGGCATCCTCATCACCCTCTGGCCCTTGCTGGGCTTGTAAGGCGATCGATTCATCTTTTTGATTTGCCGCGCTTTACCAGGCATCGGATGAGTCCATCTGATGAGCAGCCACCCTATCCCTCCAGCCCCTCCAGCGCCGTGAAGCGTTGCGACCACAGCGCGCCATGCACCGCCATCCACTGGATCACCGGCCCCAGTCCCTTGACCCGCGCGGCATACCAGGTTTCGCGGCCGGACCGGCGCGCGGTGACGAGGCCCGCGCGTTTCAGCTTGGCCATGTGGCGCGACACCATCGGCTGCGATACGCCCGCCCCTTCGGTCAGCGCCTGCACATTCTGTTCGCCATCGCGCACCAGCGCTTCGAGCAGGGCGCGGCGGGTGCCGTCTGACAGGGCCTTGAACAGGGCATCGGTCGCCGCGTCGCGGTCGGCGGGAATAAGGGACGGATTCATAAGGTTAACGCATAACCATATGGTTATGATTTGGTCAAGTTCCGCAGCGATGATCCGCCCCTTGGCCGCGTTAACCAAAAAAAGTCGCCGGGCGCGGCCACTGAGTCTTTTGAGTCACACCGCCCCATATGGAGTCTGTCGCGACTCGCCCGACTCTATATCTTGTGGGTCCACCCTTCGTTCACCCCCATGTTAACCATGGTCTGAACGGTCGGTGCCAAAGCGCTGATCTTGACGACAGACTCCCAAGGACTCATCGCTGGGCCTCGGAACGAATTCGGGGGCTTGTACATGGGTTTGATGGAGCGCGTCGCGGTGCCGCGGCGGAAAAAGGCGGCACGGCCGGTCGAGGTCGAAGCGGCCAAAATCGCCACCGACACCCTGCTGCGCGGCGATTGCATCGCCCACATGGCCAGCCTGCCCGACAATTGCATCGACATGATCTTTGCCGATCCGCCCTATAATCTGCAACTGGGCGGCGACCTGTACCGGCCCGAAGGCGGCCGCGTCGATGCGGTCGACAATGACTGGGACAAGTTCGACACGCTGGGCAGCTATGACCGCTTCACCAAGG
This sequence comes from Sphingobium cyanobacteriorum, assembly GCF_030580935.1. Taxonomy (GTDB): domain Bacteria; phylum Pseudomonadota; class Alphaproteobacteria; order Sphingomonadales; family Sphingomonadaceae; genus Sphingobium; species Sphingobium cyanobacteriorum. The sequence goes on from NZ_JAUQOM010000001.1 coordinate 412,666, forward strand.
CGTGGCTGCGCGAGGCGCGCCGCATATTGAAACCCAACGGCTCGATCTGGGTGATCGGCAGCTATCACAACATCTTCCGCGTCGGCACCGCGCTCCAGGACGAAGGCTTCTGGATTCTCAACGACATCATCTGGCGCAAGTCCAACCCCATGCCCAATTTCAAGGGCACCCGCTTCACCAACGCGCATGAAACGCTGATCTGGGCCAGCCAGGGTGAGGACGCAAAATATACGTTCAATTACAAGGCGATGAAGACGCTGAACGATGAATTGCAGATGCGCTCCGACTGGGTGCTGCCGATCTGCGGCGGGCAGGAGCGGCTGAAGCGCAACGGGACCAAGGCACATCCCACGCAAAAGCCCGAAGCCCTGCTCTATCGTGTGATGCTGGCCTGCACCAAGCCCGGCGATGTCGTGCTCGATCCCTTTTTCGGCACCGGCACCACCGGCGCGGTGGCCAAGCGGCTGGGCCGCAAATGGATCGGCATCGAGCGCGAAGACAGCTATATCGAGGTCGCGCTGGAACGGATCGAGGCGGCGCTGCCGCTGGACGAAAGCGCGCTCACCATCATGCAGACCGCGCGCCAGCAGCCCAAGGTCGCCTTCGGCACGCTGGTCGAAACCGGCTATCTCGCCCCCGGCACGATCCTGACCGACGCCAGGCGCCGCTGGCGGGCGGAGGTTCGCGCGGACGGGTCGCTGGCGGTGGGAACGGACAGCGGCTCGATCCACAAGATGGGCGCGACCTTGCAGGGCGCACCAAGCTGCAACGGCTGGACCTTCTGGCACCATGAGGCGGAAGGGAAGCTGCTGCCGATCGACACGCTGCGCCAGACCTATCTGCTGGCGAACGAACCGTAAGCGCCCGCCTTGCAATTCCGTTCGGGCTGAGCGAAGTCGAAGCCCATCTCTGAGCGAAGAGGAAGCCGCTTCGCTCCGTTCAGCACGGCCCTTCGCCTTCGCGGGGGGCGAACGGGGTTAGTTATGACGCCATTGCCCACCCTTCCCCCCCATGCCCGCCTGTACCTGAAACCCGTCTGGTTCGTGCCGACCCCCATCGGCCTGCCCGATGGATCGGCGGCGCGGATGGGCAATGGGCTGATCTGGTTCCAGGGCTATGCACTGAGCGCGTTCGACGGCGCGCGGCGGATCGCCCGGACGACCGTGCCGGTGGCGGATTTCGATGCCACCATCGCCACCCTGCCCGATCCGCTGGCCCGGCGCGCCCGGCAGCTCGCCGCCAACATCTCCGCCCCCCGCGCGCCGCTGGTGCTGGGCGATCGCACCATCCGCTTCGACGCGCCGCAGGTGATGGCGATCCTGAACGTCACCCCCGACAGCTTCTCCGACGGCGGCCGGCATGTCGGCGATCCGCAGGCGGCGGCCGACGCCGGCTTTGCCATGGCGGCGGCCGGCGCGGCGCTGATCGACGTGGGCGGCGAATCGACCCGGCCCAAAGCGGCCAAGGTCTGGGAGGGGGACGAGATCGCGCGCATCGCCCCCGTCATCGAACGGCTGGCCGCGTCCGGCATCCCGGTATCGGTCGACACCCGCAAGGCGGCGGTGATGGAGGCGGCGCTTGCCGCCGGAGCGGCCATCGTGAACGATGTCAGCGCGCTGGCGCACGACCCGCGCAGCCTAGAGGTGGTGGCGCGCGCCGCCTGCCCGGTCATCCTGATGCACGCCCCGTCCGCCGGCGACGATCCGCACGACAATCCCGCCGGCTATGGCGATGTCGTCGCCGATGTGTTCGACCATCTGGACGCACGTATCGCCGCTTGCGAGGCGGCGGGCATTGCCCGCGACAGGATCATGGTCGATCCGGGCCTGGGCTTTGGCAAGAGCCTCGCTGACAATCTGGCGCTGGTGAACGGCCTTGCGACCTTCCAGGGGCTGGGCGTGCCCTTGTTGTTCGCGGGCAGCCGCAAGCGCCTCATCGGCGCGCTGTCGAACGAGGCGCCGGCCGCCGACCGGCTGGGCGGCTCCATCGCCCTCGCCTTCCGCGCGGCGCAGCTCGGCGCGCAGATGGTGCGAGTGCATGACGTCAAGGAAAGCGTGCAGGCGCTCCACCTCTGGCGCGGCCTGGCGGACGCGGGGTTGAACGGCGTCTGACGCGGGATGGAAATTACGCTCCATCCTTCCCTGGCAGGGGAGGAATTTCCGGTTGCGACCATTTGTTGCCGCTCTACGCGCATCGATGCGATCACGATTGCAGACATTGGTGGAATCACCGATAGTCGGGATATGATGGGTCCAACCTCTGAGCCGTCGTCGCGGCATTGGCTGATGGGAAGCTGGTCGATATATGTTGCCTTGCTCTTTCCGGCCTCGTTCCTCGCCTATATCGGCATCCTGTGGTTCACTGATTCAGAGCGAGGTTGGCAGACCCAGATTGCCGCAGCTGCACTGGTCGCTGCATGGTTTCCGCTGGCTTTTGGGGCATTTTACACATGGAGTGCCACCAAGGCAGGAACCCGGATGAGCCATCTATCGAAAGCAGCTTTTTTTCTCGTCGCCCTGTTCTTCTATGCCATCACTTTTGCATGGGGCGGACGGATGCTGATATAGTCGCCCATCGACCATTTTTTGCCGTTCGCGTCGATTAAAATCACAATCAAAACCGGCCTCAATTGTGGCTATTCCCAAGAAAAGATGGTCCGTAATTTGCAGTTAGATGGAGACTGCCCCTCCTCAAATAGCTCCACTCGATCGATCGCATCCAATTGAGATGGGATGAATGGATTCGGTGACGTGAAATAGGCCGCGCCGTGTTCGCCATTCCAGATTGCTATTTGGTAGAGGCCTTCCGCTCGCCTTTGTGCAAATCGTACAGGACCGTTGGACGAACGAGCTTTAACAATCCGTCCCTTTGGACGACTGGCCCAACCTGTTCCATGCACTTCAAGGGTCCCGAAAGCACCTTCCCAGCGGAAGCTGCCCCCGTGCATCCCACCTTCCAAAGTCGTGACCTTCTCACCATCTCGCAGGTCGATAATCGGCGAATAGCCACAGAAGCGTCCCGGCCCTACAATGTCGCCAGCTTCCGCCGGATTGGCGACTAACACTAAGAGCATCACCGCTGCTGCGATTATTTTCTTCACGTTCGCCTCGTCAAGAAATTCGGATGGCTGATATAGCAGTTTCCCATCCGATAGCGGAAAGTCTAAAATCCATCCCATCATCTTCTTACATGACAAATCACCGATGCTTGAAGGTCCAGCTTCGATCTTCAGCTTCCTCACCGTTGATGAGATATTGCATCAGATGGGTCTCACCGTTCGGCCATGCAACAAGTTCGTGATCGTTGATAAAATTAATCGTGATGGCATCCCCGCTTTCGGAGGCATCCCATATGAGCGTTAGTCTGTCGCCCGGGTCCAACTCAAAGCACTCTGGCCATGGTTCGACCGACACGTAGATCGGGCTTTCCTTACGGTTTACGAAGCTATGCTGGGTCTGCGCCATCGGTAGGGCATAAAACGCCTACCGGGTTGTGCCAAGCGTCAGCTTGTCGCAGTTCCCTATCGCAAGCGGCCGTTCCGCTACCCACCCAAAACAGACCACCCCTACCGCCCTCAAAACCCGAAAATCGCCGGATCGATCGCCAGCATCGGCACCCCGGCCGCCCCGTCCTCCGCCCCCGGCGGCGGCAAACGGAGCGGCGCGCCCCGCCCCGTCCCGAAACTCACCACCGCGCTGCCCGGATCGCCCAGCACCAGCGGGTCGAGCTTCAGCGCCGCCGTCAGCCGGGCCTGCGTCACCTCCACGAACGTCCCGATCCTCGTCAGCGCGAACAGGTCGCGGGCGAAGGCATAGGGCAGGCGGATGCAGCCATGGCTGGCGGGGTAGCCCGGATTATGCCCGGCATGGAGCGCGATCCCGTCCCACGTCAGCCGCTGCATATAGGGCATCGGCGCATTGCTGTAGAGGTTGGAGCGGTGCCATTGCCGCTTCTGCAATATCGGATAGTCGCCGGTCGGGGTGCGATGCCCCTTCATGCCGGTCGACACGCTGGCCATGCCGATCAGCAGGTCGCCGCTATAGACATGAATCATCTGCCTTTCGATGCTGATGACCATGTAGATCGGGCCATCCCACGGCCCCCGCCCCAGCCAGCGATAGCCGCCGGGCGCCAGTTGTTCCGTCCCGTCCTGCGCCTGCGCAACGATCGGCACGGCGATCGGCGCGCACGCCAGCACCCCGGCAAGGGCACGGGCGCACAATGAAAAAGAGAGCCGGGGAAAAGAGAGCCGGAACACAGACATGAAGCATTTCTTAACCATGATATCCGCCAGCGCCAGCCCGACATTGCAGGCGGACCATCGCCGGTCCCATCGCGGGACAGGCTGTGCTGCGTCGAACCCTCCGATTGATGATGATGCCCTGATCGCCAATATATATTCTGCGCAGGCATCAATGCGAAAAACCCGTTCAGGTGTACCACTCGCTGTCTCACTTGCTGCATCAATACGCTGTCTCAATATTGGGCACCGCCATGCACCTGATGCTTCTCGGTAAAAGCGCCGGCGAAAGCGGAAGAATATGTTTCACAGCTTCGTCCCATCGCTGTAGAGCGGCGGCACCCCTAGTCGAAGGACCGTTGCAATGCCCGCCTACCGCTCCCGCACCACCACCCACGGCCGCAACATGGCGGGCGCGCGCGGCCTGTGGCGCGCGACGGGCATGAAGGATGAGGATTTCGGCAAGCCGATCATCGCCATCGCCAACAGCTTCACCCAGTTCGTGCCCGGCCATGTCCACCTCAAGGATCTGGGCCAACTCGTCGCGCGCGAGATTGAGGCGGCGGGCGGCGTCGCCAAGGAATTCAACACCATCGCGGTCGATGACGGCATCGCCATGGGCCATGGCGGCATGCTCTATTCGCTGCCCAGCCGCGATCTGATCGCCGACAGCGTCGAATATATGGTCAACGCCCATTGCGCCGACGCGATCGTGTGCATCTCCAATTGCGACAAGATCACGCCGGGCATGTTGATGGCCGCCATGCGCCTCAACATCCCCGTCGTGTTCGTGTCGGGCGGGCCGATGGAAGCGGGCAAGGCGACTGTGCGCGGCAAGAAGGTCGCGCTTGATCTGGTCGACGCGATGGTCGTCGCCGCCGACGACAATTACACGGACGAGGAAGTGCAGACGATCGAGCGCTCTGCCTGCCCCACCTGCGGGTCATGTTCGGGCATGTTCACCGCCAATTCGATGAACTGCCTGACCGAGGCACTGGGCCTGTCGCTGCCGGGCAACGGCTCCACGCTCGCCACCCATTCGGACCGCGAACGCCTGTTCCGCGAAGCGGGCCATGTCATCGTCGACATTACGAAGCGCTATTATGAGCAGGATGACGAAAGCGTCCTGCCGCGCAGCATCGCCAACTTCGCGGCGTTCGAAAATGCGATGAGCCTCGACATTGCCATGGGCGGATCGTCCAACACGGTGCTGCATCTGCTGGCGGCGGCTTATGAAGGCGGCATCGACTTCACCATGGCGGACATTGATCGCCTGTCGCGCCGCGTGCCATGCCTGTGCAAGGTCGCGCCCGCCAAGAATGACGTGCATATGGAGGATGTCCACCGCGCCGGGGGGATCATGGCCATCCTTGGCGAACTGGAGCGCGCGGGCCTGATCGACGCATCGCTCCCGACCGTCCATGCGCCGACCATGGCGGCGGCGCTGGCGCGCTGGGACATTGGTCGCACCAATAGCGAGGAAGTCCGCAACTTCTATCGCGCGGCGCCCGGCGGGGTGCCGACACAGGTGGCGTTCAGCCAGTCGGAACGGTGGGAAGAACTGGACACCGACCGCGAACAGGGGGTTATCCGCTCGGCCGAACATGCCTTTTCCAAGGATGGGGGCCTCGCCGTGCTGTTCGGCAATCTTGCGCCCGAAGGCTGCATCGTCAAGACGGCGGGCGTGGACGAAAGCATCCTCGTCTTTCACGGCACCGCGCGGGTCTATGAAAGTCAGGACGCGGCGGTCGCGGGGATTTTGGGCAATGAGGTCAAGGAAAAGGACGTCGTCATCATCCGCTATGAAGGGCCGAAAGGTGGTCCCGGTATGCAGGAAATGCTCTATCCGACCAGCTATCTCAAGTCCAAGGGACTGGGCAAGGCCTGCGCGCTCATCACCGACGGGCGCTTTTCGGGCGGCACGTCGGGCCTGTCGATCGGCCATGTCTCGCCCGAAGCGGCCGAAGGCGGCCTGATCGCCCTCGTCCAGACCGGCGACCCCATCGTCATCGACATTCCCGCGCGCGTCATCAAGGTCGACCTGGACGACGCGCTGCTGGCGCAGCGGCGGGCGGAGATGGAAGCGCGCGGCGCAAAGGCGTGGAAGCCGTTCGGGCGCAAGCGCGAAGTCTCCCCCGCCCTGCGCGCCTATGCGGCGATGACGACCAACGCGGCCAAGGGCGCTGTGCGCGATGTGAGCCAGATCGAGCGCTGAACCCAAGGATTGGAGCGGGTGAGGGGAATCGAACCCCCGTCGTCAGCTTGGGAAGCTGCTGCTCTACCATTGAGCTACACCCGCGTTGTTTTGCGTCCATGGCCCAAGCCATGGGGCACTGTCAACGATGCATGAGCGCGCTCGTCGTCGTCCGTTACCGGGACAGCACCCCGGCTGCCATTATTCCGGCACTCCGCACATAAATATGGCCGCCATGGCGCGGAGTGCAGCACAGGCCGAAAACCGGCGGACGGCCGATCCATGCCGCAAGCGGAACGTTCGCGCTTCAAAAGCGTTTTCCTTGGTGGCTCAGAGCGCTTCCACTGGCGTGCGATGCGGGGACATGATGAACAGGGATTCGATCGGGCAGGCCGGCAACCGTTTTGAACTGCTGGTTCAGAGCATCAGCGATTATGCCATCTACATGCTCGATCCCGACGGGATCGTTATCAGTTGGAACGCCGGCGCGCGCCGTTTCAAGGGCTATGAAGCGCAGGAGATTGTCGGGCAGCATGTCTCGCTCTTCTATACGCCAGAGGATCAGGCGGCGGGCCTTCCGGCACTTGCGCTCTACGCCGCGGAACATGATGGCCGCTTCGAGGCGGAAGGATGGCGGGTGCGCAAGGACGAATCGCGCTTCTGGGCCAATGTCGTCATCGATCCCATCCGCGATCCGGCAGGACATTTGCTGGGTTTCGCCAAAGTCACGCGCGACCTGACCCAGCAGCGCAGCGCGCAGGAAGCGCTGCGCGCCAGTGAAGAGCGGTTTCGCATGCTGGTTCAGAGCGTCACCGACTATGCCATCTACATGCTCGATCCGGTAGGCACCATCACCAGTTGGAACATGGGCGCGGAGCGTTTCAAAGGCTATAAGACCGAGGAGATATTGGGCCAGAATTTCGCTCGCTTCTACAGCGATGAGGACCGGCTGGCCGGCCTGCCATCGCGCGCCTTGCACACGGCGGAAACCGAAGGACGGTTCGAAGCGGAAGGGTGGCGCATTCGCAAGGATGGATCGCGCTTCTGGGCCAATGTCGTCATCGATCCGATCCGCAGCGACAACGGCACGCTGCTGGGATTTGCCAAGATCACGCGCGACCTGACCGAACGGCGCGACGCCCAGAAAGCACTGGATGAGGCGCGCGACGCCATCGTCCAGACCCAGAAGATGGACGCCATCGGCAAGCTGACCGGCGGAGTGGCCCATGATTTCAACAACCTGCTGGCGGTGATCGTCGGCAGCCTGGACCTGGCGCGGCAGCGACTGGCGAGCGGCGGCGACATAAGCCGCTATCTCGACAATGCGATGACCGCCGCAGAGCGTGGCGCAACCCTGACCCAGCGGATGCTGGCCTTCGCGCGCAAGCAGGAACTGAAATTGCAGGGGGTCGACTGCGTTGCACTGGTCCGGGGCATGGCCGAACTGCTGCGCACCACTTTGGGCGCGGCCGTGTCGATCGAAACGCGCTTTGCGCTGGCCCTGCGCGCCGCTTATGCCGACCCGACCCAGTTGGAATTGGCACTGCTCAACCTGGCGGTCAATGCGCGTGATGCGATGCCCGATGGCGGGCGCATCATCATCGACGCAGCCGAGGTCGCGGTAGAGGAAGGCCGGCGTCCCGAGCTGCAAGCGGGCACCTATGTACGGTTGTCCGTGATCGACGAAGGCGAGGGCATGGACACCGCCACGCTGGAACGGGCGCGCGAACCTTTCTTTACCACCAAGGGCGTGGGCAAGGGGACGGGACTGGGCCTCTCCATGGTTCATGGCTTTGCCCAACAATGCGGCGGATCGCTGACCATCGCGAGCGAACCGGGTCAGGGCACTACGGTATCGCTCTGGTTGCCGATGGCGCAGGCTGACGACGAACAGCCGCCGGTCATGATGACCGCCGTGCGGCTGGAGGACATCACGCCGCTTGTTATCTTGGCGGTCGACGATGATGATCTGGTGCTCACCAATACTGCCGGCATGCTGGAGGATATGGGCCATACCGTATTTCAGGCGGCTTCCGCGAAAGATGCGTTGCGGATATTGGAGCGCGGCGCGGTCGACCTGGTGGTAACCGACCACGCCATGCCGGGCATGACCGGGGCGCAACTGGCCGATGCGATTGACGCCATGCGCCCTGGGCTGCCGGTGATCATCATAACCGGCTTTGCCGAATTGCCCCCGCATGCCACGCGCCGTCCCCGACTGGACAAGCCATTCCGGCAGGCCGACCTGGCGCAGGTGGTCGCGACCGTGAGCCGTGAAGCCGCGGTGATGCAATCTGTCACGGCCGAGGGCGCACCGACGCACCCACCCGAATAAGACGGGCCTGAATGGAACAGGATCGAACAAAGCGATCGAAATAGTGGGAAAGGCCCGATGTACATCGCTTCGCGCTTGCAACATCGGCGCGGTTCGCCAATGGGGATGATCATTCCCCTTCCCAGCCCGCAGGACTGTATGGATACGCCGATCGCGCCCACCCCTACCTCGCATTTCTATACGTCGCTGCGAACCCGGCTGCATTATCTGGATTGGGGCAATCCGTCGGCGCCCACGCTGATCTTGGTGCATGGCGGGTTCGACCATGCGCGCAGTTGGGACTGGACCGCGCGCGCGCTGGCGCGGGACTATCATGTCATCGTCCCTGATTTGCGCGGGCATGGCGACAGCGGCTGGGCGCAGGACGGCTCCTATATGATGGCCAATTTCGTTTATGATCTGGCATTGCTGATCGACCTGCTCGACCGGCCGCCGGTGACGCTGCTGGGCCATTCGCTGGGCGGGGCGATATGCCTGCGCTATGCCGGGCTGTTCCCCGAAAAGCTGCGCCGGATCGTCGCGATCGAAGGGCTGGGCCTGTCGCCGGAACGGTTGAAGCAGAAGGCCGAGCAGTCCGATACCGATGTCTGGCGCGAATGGATCGAATCGCGCCGTGCCAGCGCCCGGCGGACACAGCGCCGCTATCCCACGATCGAGGCGGCGATCGGGCGGATGCGCGAACGCAACGAGCATCTGTCGGTGGAGCAGGCGCTGCACCTGACCAGCCATGGCGTCAACCGCAACGAGGATGGCAGCTATAGCTGGAAATTCGACCCCTATTTGAAGATCATGGCGCCACAGGCCGGGAGCGATGCAGACCTGCCGGAATTCTGGCGGCGGATCGCCTGCCCGGCATTGTTGTGCCTGGGCGCGGACAGTTGGGCGTCCAACCCGGTCAGGGACGGGCGCATCCGGCATTTCCCGAACGCCCGCCTGGTCGAGTTCGCGGATGCCGGCCACTGGCTGCACCATGACCAGTTCGACCGTTTTATCGGCGAACTGCGTCCCTTCCTAAGCGGTGAAGCCAGCGACAGCCGCACGATAGTCGGCCTGTAGCCCGGCGATGAAGTCGGCGGCGGGCTGAACCTTGTCGATCGCGCCGATGCCCTGACCGCAGCCCCACACGTCGCGCCACGCCTTTTTCTCGCCGCCGGTCAGGCTGGCGAAATCCATGTCCTTCGCCTTGGGCAGCGCGTCCGGGTCAAGGCCCGCCGCGATGATGCTGGGGCGCAGATAATTGCCCGATACGCCGGTGAATACGTCGGAATAGAGAATGTCGTCGGCGCGGGCGTCCACGATCATCTGCTTGTAGGCGGCGTCGGCATTGGCTTCTGTCGTGGCGATGAAGGGCGAACCCATATAGCCAAGGTCCGCGCCCATCATCCGCGCGGCCGCAATGGCGCGGCCAGTGGCGATCGCGCCGGACAGGGCGAGCGGCCCGTCGAACCAGGCCCGGATTTCCTGCACCAGGGCAAAAGGCGACAGTGTGCCGGCATGGCCGCCCGCCCCCGCCGCGACCGCGATCAGGCCATCGGCGCCCTTTTCGATCGCCTTGTGGGCGAAACGGTCGTTGATGACATCGTGCAGGACGATGCCGCCATAGCTGTGGATCGCCTGGTTCACATCCTCCCGCGCGCCGAGCGAAGTGATGACGATAGGCACCTGATACCGGACGCAGAGCGCCAGATCCTCCTCCAGCCGGCTGTTCGTCCTGTGGACGATCAGGTTGACGGCGAAGGGCGCGTCGGCATCGGTCAATTCGGCCTGCAAGCGCTGGAGCCAGGTTTCGAACAGGCCCGATGGCCGGGCATTGAGCGAGGGGAAGGCGCCGACGATGCCCGCCCGGCACTGGGCGATGACCAGTTCGGGCTGCGAGATGATGAACATCGGCGACCCGATCAGCGGCAGGGCCAGACGGTTCCGAAGCAGTGCCGGCAAACTCATGCGTGAACATCCTCTCTCTGTATTGATCGGGGCTAACATCGCTCAAGCCAAGGAAAAAGGCCAAAATCAACTGTGTTGATGTATTAATACGGCAATGCTATCATCCATTCTTCAAACAGGATCGGGAGCAGGATCGATGTATAGCGAGAGCGATCTACAAGATGCCGTAGCGGCCGGGATCATCCCGGCGAGCCAGGCGCAGGCGTTGCGCGACCATGTGGCGCGGCTGCGCGCCAGCCCGGTGGTCGACGAAGAACATTTCCGGTTGCTGACCGGCTTCAACGATATCTTCGTATCGATCGCCAGCGTCATCCTGCTGGTCGCGATCGGATGGCTGGGCAACAGCCTGCGATTCGGGGCCGCGCCGCATGAGCCGGCGTTCATGGCGGGCGTGCTGGTCGCGGCGGCAAGCTGGGGGCTGGCCGAATATTTCACGCGGGCGCGGCGCATGGCGTTGCCGTCGATCCTGCTGCTGGCGGGCTTCGTGGGCGGCGTGGGCTTTGCCCTGTTCGCGCTGGCCATCCGCCTCTTCCCCGATGCCGGCGACAGCACCGCGTCGCTGATCCTGTCGGGCGTGGCGGCCATCAGCGCCCTGGCAGCATGGATGCACTGGCGCCGCTTCATGGTGCCGATCACCGTTGCGGCGGGATCGGCCGCCGGGGCAGGCGTGATCGCCGGATTGGTCATGGCTGCATTTCCGGGCAGCATCACATTGGCCTTCCTTGTCTTGCTGGTTGCCGGGCTGGCGATCTTCGCGCTCGCCATGTGGTGGGACATGCGCGACCGTGCCCGCACCACGCGCCGGTCCGATGTCGCCTTCTGGCTACATCTGGCCGCCGCGCCGATGATCGCCCATGCTTTGTTCAATCTGCTCGGCGTGATGCGCGGCGACCAGATGGACGGCGGCCAGGCCCTGCTGGTGATCGCCCTCTATGTCGCCTTCGGCCTGGTCGCGCTGGCGATCGACCGGCGGGCGCTGCTGGTATCGAGCCTGGCCTATGTGCTGTTCGCGCTCTACGCGCTGTTCCAGAAGGCCGGCGCGGTCGAACTGTCCTGGGCGCTGACGGCGCTGGTGATCGGATCGGCATTGCTGCTGCTCTCCGCCTTCTGGCACCATGCCCGCGCCCTGGTGGTGCGGGGCCTGCCGCCGGTGGTGACGGAGCGGCTGCCCTATCTGGATCGCGCGCCAGCATAAGCGCGCGCAGGGTAACTGCAAGGTCACACCATCAAATCCCTGCAAAGTTCACACCGTTGCAGGGATATTTTTCGCCCGCGAATCCGGCGGAAATGCGTGGATCGCGCAGCGGGCGTGCGACCGGAAAAGCCACGGTCGCGCCACCGCGACGCGCCAGCGACGCACCACCGACGCGCCTGTCAGGTCATGACGACGCGCCACCCAGGTCATCCTGCCGCGCGGGCGCGCGGCAGGATCAGGACAGGCGATGGTGCGGGGCTGGTGGCGGCGATGCAGCGTCATCCGGCAGGATAGATCAGAAATTATCCTACATTGGAAGTGTGTTGGATGGAGCGCCGGACCGGGTAGCGGGATGCCGGATCAAGCCCGGCATGACGATGTGGAGGTGGCGGAAGCGACCATTTTCTGTCGGTCACGACCTTCCCATGATATTCCCGAAAGTCGCCCTTTTCAGTCACCTGCGACAGCCGGAGCAAAGGAATTTCCACGACGCCTTCTGGATGAAATGCCGCGCACCGTCCATCAATCCTCCACGATCCGCAGCAATTTCCGTTCGACCGGGGCGAGCACGCCCTGCAAGTCCTGGCCGCGCTTCAAGATCTGGCCGCTTTCGCCGACGAGCGCCCACATGCCCTGGCGGTGGCGGAGCGCGGGGCGTTTTTCGATGCGATATTCGGGGCGTTCGGCGGCGCGGCGGAAGGCGCTGAAGATCGCGGCTTCGCGGCCCATGTCCATCGCATAGTCGCGCCAGTGGCCAGCCGACACCATGCGGCCATAAAGGTCCATGATCCGCTGCAATTCCAGCCGGTCGAAGCCGATCTGCGCGCCGGCCGCTCCGGCACCCGGCCCGCCCGCCGAACCGGCCCCCTGTCCCGGAAACGGCGTCACATTCGACATCAGGCCCGGCCATGCTCCTTGAACAGGCGCAGGTCGCCGTCATCGCCCTGCCGCTCCGCCATTAGTTCGGCCAGCCGCTTCTGAAGCTGTTCGACTTCGCACTGGAGCAGTTCCAGCTTCTGCTTTTCCGGGTCGAAGCAATCGGTGCAGGGCGTGCCATAGGGCATGAAGTCGCGCTGATAGGCGGTGACATCGACCAGCATCGGCCGCGCCGGGATGCCAACCATGGTCGCGCCTTCGGTCACATCCTTGGTCACGACCGCATTGGCGCCGACACGGGCGCGGGCGCCGACGCGGATCGGCCCCAGCACCTGCGCGCCGGACCCGACGATCACGCCATTGCCCAATGTGGGGTGCCGTTTGCCCGCAATGCCATTGGCCGGATCGGTGCCGCCCAGCGTCACATTCTGGTAAAGGGTCACATCATCGCCGATCTCCGCCGTCTCGCCGATCACAGTGAAGCCATGGTCGATGAAGAAGCGCTTGCCGATCTTCGCGCCCGGATGAATGTCATTGCCGGTCAGGAAACGGGAGAAATGATTGACGGCGCGGGCCAGGAAATAGAGCCGCGCGCGATAGAGGCGATGGGCGACCCGGTGAAAGGCCAGCGACCAGACGCCGGGATAGAGCAGGATTTCCGCGCGGGACCGCGGTGCCGGATCGCGGCTCTTGACCGAATCCAGATAGGAAATGAGGTTGCGCAGCATCCAGCCGTCCCTGACCGTTCCAAACGTTGTTATGAGCAACGCATATAAGGGAAAGGCCCGCACTTTTCCAGATGCAGCGCTAAGTGCGCTTTTGCGTTACAAACAGAAACTTGCTTGGCGGGCCATGATATTCCTATCATGGCGATAGACAATAGAAGCGAAGGGTAGCGGATGATCGACATGTTCCTCGCCAATTTCGGCGACATCTGGCCCTTCATCCTGGTGGGATTCGGCGCGCAGATCATCGATGGCGCGCTGGGCATGGCCTATGGCGTGATTTCCAGCACGTTGCTGCTGACGCTGGGCGTGCCGCCCAGCCGCGCATCGGCCAGCGTCCATGTCGCCGAAACCTTCACCACCGGCGTATCCGCGATCAGCCATATCCTGCACCGCAATGTCGACTGGAAACTGTTTGCAAAGCTGATCATTCCCGGCGTGATCGGCGGCGTGACCGGCGCCTATATGCTGTCGAACATCGACGGATCGGTCGTCAAGCCGTTCATCCAGGTCTATCTGGCGTCGATCGGCCTGTATCTGATCTGGCGCGGCTTTCACCTGCCGCCCAAGCCGCGCGACCCCAAATGGGTCGGGCCGCTGGGCCTGGTCGGCGGCTTCATGGACGCGACCGGGGGCGGCGGCTGGGGACCGATCGTGACATCGAACCTGCTGTTGCAGGGGTCCAGCCCGCGCCACACGATCGGCACGGTCAATACGGTCGAGTTCATCCTGACCAGTTCGATCAGCCTGACCTTCCTGATCCATCTGGGCTGGCAGGCATTCACCACCTACACGCTGGGCCTGGTGATCGGCGGGGTGGTGGCGGCGCCGTTCGGCGCGATGCTGGCGCGCCGTGTCGCACCGCGCATCCTGTTTTCCGCGGTCGGGGTGATCCTGACGATCACGTCGCTGTTCGGGGTCGCCAAATATCTTGGATATATCGGCTGAGGCGCTTATATTCGCCTTTCTGATCGAGGAAGGCGATAAATGTCCAGTTACCTGCCGACGCTCAAACAGTTGCAATATCTGGTGGCGCTGAAGGAACAGGGCCATTTCGGCAAGGCGGCGGACAGTTGCTATGTCACCCAGTCGACCCTGTCGGCGGGCATCCGCGAACTGGAATCGCTGATCGGCGTCACGCTGGTCGAGCGGACGCGGCGGGTGGTGCGATTCACCGCGCTGGGCGACCGGATCGTGGAAAAGGCGCATCGGGTGCTGCGCGAGGCGGAGGAGCTGGCGGCGATCGCCGAGGCTTCGGGTAAGCCGCTGACCGGCGAGTTGCGGATGAGCGTGATCCCGACCATCGCGCCGTTCATGCTGCCGCGCCTGCTGCCCCGGCTGCGCGCCGAACGGCCCGAACTCAAACTCTATCTGCGCGAGGAAACGAGCCAGGCGGCGATCGAATCGCTGCGCCATGGCAATGTCGATTGCGTGCTGCTGGCGCTGCCCTTCCCGATGGGGGAGATGGACAGCGAGATATTGTTCCAGGACCGGCTCTATGTCGCCTTCCCCCATGACGAGCCGAGCAACCCGCCCGACTGGATCAAGCCGGGGATGATCGACGAGAGCAAGCTGCTGCTGCTGGAGGACGGGCATTGCCTGAAGGACCACGCGCTGGCGGCGTGCAACCGGCCCGAATTGCGGGCGAGCGCGACGATGATGGGCACGTCGCTGCATACGCTGATCCAGATGGTGGACAATGGGCTGGGCGTGACGATGATCCCGGAAATGGCCATCGCCAGCGGGATATTGGAGCATACGCGGATCGCGGCGCGGCCGTTGCAGTCCGATCGCGCCTGGCGCGACATCGCGCTGGTGTGGCGCAGGAACAGCCCGCGCGAGAAGGAATTTCGCCTGCTGGCGGAGATATTGCGGGATGCCGCGGCAGTCAGTTGCCGCTTGCCGGAAGCGGCCTAAAGGCCCCACCCCTGCGCCTTTGCCGCATCTTCGGCGCGGGCGTCGACCCACCGGGGCGCACCGGCGTCGAAATGTTCCTTCTTCCAGAAGGGCGCGTGGGATTTCAGCCAGTCGATCAGGAAGGCGCAGCTTTCGAGCGCGGCGGTGCGGTGGCGCGAGGCCGTGCCGACGAATACGATGCGCGCCCCCGGTTCCAGCCGGCCGAAACGGTGGATGACGCTGACGCCCAGCAGGGGCCAGCGGGCCAGCGCATCATCGACGATGCGGTCGACCTGCGCCTGCGTCATCGCCGGATAATGTTCCAGTTCCAGCGCGATGAGGCCGCCCTCCCCGCGCACGATGCCGGTGAAGCTCGCGACGCCGCCGCCGCCCAGCGCCTCCAGCGCCGCCAGTTCGGCCGCCACGTCGAAATCCTGCGGCTGGATCGAAACCCGCTTCATCCGCCCGTGACCGGGGGGAAAAGCGCGACTTCCCCCGCCGCGCCGATTACCGTGTCGAGGGGCACGAACCGCTGGTCGATCGCCGCGCGCAATTTGACTGGATCGCCCAGAACCTGCGCATACCCACCGCCACGCGCGGCCAGCATCGCGACCAGATCGGCGACCGTGGCGTCGGGCGCGGGTCTTTCGACCTGCTCCCCGTCACGTCCCACGCCTTCACGCACCCATGCGAAATAGACAATGTTCAGCATCGGATCAGTCCATATGCCGGATGCCGACGCGCAGATAATCCCAGCCGGTAATGAGCGTAAGGATCGCCGCGGCCCAGAGCGTCAGGACGCCGACCGACTGCACGAAGGGAAATTGCGGCACCGCGCCGGCCAGGATCAAGGCGCCCAGCGCAATGATCTGGAAGGTCGTCTTCCATTTGGCGAGTCGGGAGACGGGCACCGACACCTGAAGCCCGGCCAGAAATTCGCGCAGGCCCGACACCGCGATCTCCCGCAACAGGATGATCATCGCCGCGATGATGTGCGGCCCGGCAATGTCGCGGGTCGCCGCCAGCATCAGGATCACCGCGCCGACCATGATCTTGTCCGCGATCGGATCCAGAAACACGCCCAGTTTCGACACCGTCCCCTGCGCGCGGGCCAGATAGCCGTCGAAATAGTCGGTGATGCCCATCAGGCAGTAAAGGCCGAACGCCAGCGCATAGCCGGTGGTCCAGCGCGCGCCCTGGCCCACGCCCGCCACCTCTTCGGGCCAGAGCAGGGCAACCAGCAACGGCACCGTCAGGATACGCGAAAGCGTCAGCAAATTGGGCAGCGTCAGCATTGCGGCGAACTGCCACAGTCCGGCCCCATGCACAAGCAGGCGGTGGTGGTCCATGCGCAACCCATTGGACAGGGGCGGCGGCAGCCGCTAGACCCCGCCCCGGTCGCTAACGGGAAAGAAGACGCCCTCATCCATGCAAGCCTCTCTCAGGCTCTTGAACAAGCGCCGTTTTTTGCCGCTTTTCATCACCCAGCTCCTTGGTGCGTTCAACGACAATCTGTTCAAGAACGCGATGGTCCTGTTCGTGGTCTATCAGGTCTATAATGACGAAAGATCGGAAACCTGGTTCAGCGCGCTGGCGACAGGAATATTCATATTGCCTTTCTTCCTGATGTCGGCGCTGTCGGGCCAACTGGCCGACCAGCGTGACAAGGCGGTCATCATCCGCTGGGTGAAAGCGGCTGAAATCGGCATCATGATCGTCGGCGCGGTCGGGCTGGCGCTGATCTGGAGCGGCATTGCGGTCCATACGCTGGCGATCCCGCTGCTGCTGGCCGCCCTGTTCGCCATGGGCATCCATTCGACCTTCTTCGGGCCGATCAAATATGCGATCCTGCCCCAGCATCTGCATGATGATGAGGTATTGGGCGGCACCGGGCTGGTGGAAGCAGGCACCTATATCGCGATCCTGGCCGGCACGATCCTGGCCGGGCTGATCCCGATCGAGGTGGCGGCCGTGGGCATCATCGTCACCGCGCTGATCGGCTATGCCGCCGGGCGCAAGGTTCCATCCGCGCCGTCGCTGCTGGAAACGCAGCCGATCGATTTCCACATCATCCGCTCGTCGGTCGCGCTGGTCCGGGGCACGATGCACATCCGTCGGCTGTTCCTGGCGATCATGGCGATCAGCCTGTTCTGGGCGGTCGGATCGATCCTGTTCATCCAGTTCCCGCCGCTGGTGAAGAATGTGCTGACCGCCGACAAGCCGGTCGCCAGCCTGTTCCTGGCCATCTTCTCGATCGGTATCGCGATCGGATCGATCGCGATCAACCGGCTGCTCCAGGGCCATGTGTCGGCCAAATATGCGCCCGTATCGGTGATCGGCATGGGCGTGTGCATCGTCGCATTCCATATCGTGTGCGACCTGTGGACGCCGGCGCCGCCCGGACAGATGCTGTCCTTCGCCGGTTTCCTGGCCCATCCGCTGGCGATCCCGCTGTCGCTCTGCCTGCTGGGGGTCGCGACATTCGGCGGCATGTTCGTGGTGCCGCTTTACGCCTTCCTCACCACCACGGTCGAAAAATGCGAGGCGGCGCGCACCGTGGCGGCCAATAATATCGTCAATTCGGGCGCGATGGTGATCGGATCGCTCTGCGCCATTGGCCTGAGCATCGCGGGCGTATCGGTGGTGATGCAGTTGCTGCTGGTCGCGATCCTGACACTGCCCTGCGCCGCGATGGCGTGGAAGCTGCACAAGGCCTGTGACGGCCCCCTATGCCATTGAAGCGCGGAAGCGGGTTAGAAAATGAAGCTGTAGAAGGCGGTGAAGAACGCCGCGAAGCTGAGGCCGAACAGCTTCCAGTCGCTGTCGTCATCATGAATCCGCTTCCTGCGCGCCGGCATATCCTCCGCCACCCGCAGCACATGGGCGGGCAGCCGCTGGCGGAAGGGATGGCGGGCCGATTCGGTGGTGAGGACAAGGGCTCGGTTTCGCATGATGTTTGGTTAACGCAAAATTTACCATATCGACCAGTGCTTTTCATGGTTAATGCGGCCCTGTCCCGGCGCGGGACAGACTTGACTGTATGATATGAATAATACAGCATGACCGAACCGATGCCCGATTCCGCCCCCATCGATCCTGCGGACCTGCCGCCGCGCACATTCGGCGCCGGTCCGCCCAGCGCCTTTGCGCCGCCCACACCCTGGCGACGACGGTTGCAGATATTCGGCTGGATCGTGGCGGCGGGCCTTGCCGTGCTGATGATCCTGATCGCCTGGCTGGCGGTGACGGCCCCGCTGTCCCGATCCCTGAAGCCGATCGCGCCGCCCGCGATCAGCCTGATGTCGGCGGACGGCCACCTGATCGCGCGCCGCGGATCGGTGATCGACAGGCCGGTGACGATGGCGGAGCTGCCCGATCATGTGCCCCAGGCCTTCATGGCGATCGAGGACCGCCGTTTCCAGAGCCATTGGGGCGTCGATCCGCGCGGTATCGCGCGGGCCATGTGGCACAACCTCTGGTCCGACGGGGCATCGCAGGGCGGCAGCACCATCACCCAGCAACTGGCCAAGGGAGTATTCCTCTCCAGCGACCGTACCTTCGGCCGCAAGGCGCGCGAGGCGCTGATCGCGGTCTGGCTGGAGGTCTGGCTGACCAAGAACCAGATCATGGAGAGATATCTTTCCAACGTCTATTTCGGCGACAATATCTATGGCCTGCGCGCGGCCGCGCGCCATTATTTCAACCGATCGCCCGAACGGCTGACCATCCCGCAGGCGGCGATGCTGGCGGGACTGCTTAAGGCGCCGTCGCGGCTGGCGCCCACCAGCAACCTGAAAGGCGCGCGGGCCCGCGCCGCGCTGGTGACGCAGGCGATGGTCGACGCAGGCTATATCACGCAGGCCGAGCGCAATGCCCTGCCCCCCGCCCGGCTGGACGTGCATGATGAACCGGACGCGACCAGCGGCACCTATTTCGCCGACTGGGTGCTGCCGCAGGCGCGCGACCGCGCCGGCGCGGTCTATGGCGAGCAGGAGATCGCGACCACGCTGGACTGGCGCATCCAGCGGCTGGCCGAGGCCGCCATACGGCGCGCGCCACTGGGCGGGGCGCAGGCCGCGCTGGTGGCGATGAAGCCCGACGGCAGCGTCGTCGCCATGGTCGGTGGCAAGAATTACGCCAGAAGCAGCTTCAACCGCGCGGTGCAGGCCCGGCGCCAGCCCGGATCGACGTTCAAGCTGTTCGTCTATCTCGCCGCCTTTCGCGCCGGCATGATGCCCGACGACATGATCGACGACATACCGATCACCACCGGCACCTATCGCCCGGCCAATCATGGCGGCAAATATCGCGGGCGCATCACCCTGCGCCAGGCTTTCGCCGCGTCGAGCAACGTGGCGGCGGTGCGCCTGACCCAGAAGGTCGGCGTCGACAAGGTCATCAAGGTGGCGCGCGACCTGGGCGTCACCGCGCCGCTGACGCAGGATCTGAGCCTGGCGCTGGGCACGTCGGAAATCCCGCTGATCGAACTGGTCGAAGCCTATGCGGCGGTTGCGGCCGGAAGCTATCCGGTGGTCGCCCATGGCCTGCCGCCGGAGGAACAGGGCTGGTTCGAGAAACTGATCCAGCGCCAGCGCCATTTCAGCGACGATCAACTGGAAATGATCCGCGATCTGCTGTCCTCCGCCGCCAATCGCGGCACCGGCAGCGCGGCGGCGCTGCGCACCAGCACCTTTGGCAAGACCGGCACGACGCAGGACAGCCGCGACGCCATCTTCGTGGGCTATGCCGGAGGGCTGGTGACGGCGGTATGGATCGGCAATGACGACAACGCCCCCCTGCCCGGCGGCGCGGCCGGCGGCGGCGTGCCCGCGCGCATATGGCGCAATTTCATGAGCGGCGCGATCAACGAGCCGGTCGAAGACATGTCGGACGCCGAACAGGACCCCGACCTGGTCAACGCCATCGCCAATGTCGCGGTGGAAACGGGCATCGGCAATATCGGGCTGGGCGTCGATGAAGGCGGGATGACGGTGAATATCGGCCCGAACCAGATCCGCATCCCGACCGACCAGCCGCTGCCCCTGCCCCCGCAGCAGGACGCGCCGCCGCCGCGCATCGCCCCGACCCAGCCGGAAGGCGAGGACAGCGGACCATAATCCTCCATTATGGCGGCCAAGTCTGTGTGCGCCCATGCGTGAGACGGGTAAATATTGATAGAGTATAGTTAACGGCATCATCCGATGTGGATTGATCGCTTCGTCGCGTAAACCATTGACGAAAGCAGCTTTCACTACGACACTCATCTGCCGACAGGGGCGGATGGTCCGATTCAAAAGGTCGCGCGATGCGTAGGCAGGCAGATGATCAATTGCATTCAGAGCAGAAGGCTCTGGCCGCGCGCTGGACCCTTGCCGCCGAAGCCATAGAGGCGCTGGCCGGCGCCCGATCAATCGATGCGATCGTCGCGGTGCTGCGCGCCTTTGCCCGGCGCGCGGTGGGCGCGGACGGCATCGCCGTGGTGCTGCGCGACGAGGATAAATGCCATTATGTCGCCGAAGATGCGATGGAGCCGCTCTGGGCGGGCCAGCGCTTCCCGATGCAGCGCTGCGTGTCCGGCTGGACCATGCTGAACCAGCAAACCGCGGTGATCCCCGATGTGTTCATGGACCCGCGTGTTCCGGTCGACGGCTATCGCACCACCTTCGTGCGTTCGATGATCATGGTGCCGATCGGGCGCGTGGAGCCGATCGCGGCGGTAGGCGCCTATTGGTCGGAAGCCGGGGCGCCGACCGACAACCAGATCGCGTTGCTGGAGGCGCTGGCGCGCGCCGCCTCCACCGCGCTGGAAAATGGGCGGCTGTTCGCATCACTCGAAGCGCTCAACCTGCAACTCAATGACCGGGTGCATGAACGCACCAGGGATCTGGAAAAGTCGCAGGACACGCTGCGCCAAATCCAGAAGATGGAGATATTGGGCCAGTTGACCGGCCATGTCGCGCATGATTTCAACAATCTGCTGACCCCGATCATCGGCGGGCTGGACCGGATCCTGACCGGCAATATCAGCCCGGAAGCCACCGCGAAGGCGGGAGCGCTGGCGATGCAGGCCGCTGAAACCGCACAGACGCTGGTGCAGCGGTTGCTCGCCTTTTCGCGCCGCCAGTCGCTGATGCCGACGGCCGTTCATTTGCCCGACCTGATCGACGGGATGCAGGCCCTGCTGGCCAGCACCCTGGGGCCGCGCATCAACCTGTTGATCGACGTGCCGCCGTCGCTGCCGCCGGTCCATGCCGACAGCCATCAACTGGAGCTGGCGATCCTCAACCTGGTGGTCAACGCCCGCGACGCCATGCCCGAAGGCGGCACGCTCCATATCGAGGCCGAGCGGCGCGAGCGCAACCTGCCCGCCCCGCTTGCCCCCCGTCCCTATATTTGCCTGACCATAGCCGATACAGGCGTGGGCATGACGCCTGCGGTCAGGGAGGCGGCGACCGAACCGTTTTTCACGACCAAGCCGACGGGCCATGGCACGGGGCTGGGCCTGTCGATGGCGCACGGACTGGCGGGGCAGTTGGGCGGCGTGCTGGAGATCGACAGCGAAATCGGCAAGGGCACCGAAGTGCAATTCTGGCTGCCGGTCGAGAAGCCGGGGCCTGCGCCCGCGCAGGGCGAACCCGGCGCGGCGACGCAAGGCCCGTTCCAGGGCAAGGTGCTGCTGGTCGATGACAATGCCCTGGTGCGCAACAGCACGCGCGAGATGCTGACCGACATGGGCTATGACGTGGTCGACATCGATCATGCCGAACTGGCGCTGAGCATGATCGAGGCGGGATACAAGCCCGCCATTGTCATTACCGATCATATCATGCCCGGCATGACCGGCGCGGAACTGGCGCTGCGGTTGCGGGTGGACCATCCGCAAATCGCGGTCATGATCATATCGGGCTATCAGGGCATCGACCTGATCGCGCCCGACATCGTGCGCCTGTCGAAACCATTCCGGCGGACCCATCTGCAAGCCAGCATAGCCGCGGCGCTGGCCCAGGCGGCGTAAGCGCAAACGTTCCGACCAGCACCCATGCGCATGGGTCAGGATCGTCGCCTTCCGATATTGGGCATGCCTTGCGAAACGGGCGGTCATCCCCGTGGGGACGGGAATGACCGCCTGCCTGCCTGAAGCCCGATGACGCAACTTTGCTTCGTCCTTGCAAGCGGCGTGGGTCAGTCGGCCGTCATCCCGTGCTAAACCGCCTGCCCCGCTGCCCAGCCACTGGCCCAGGCCCATTGGAAATTATAGCCGCCCAGCCAGCCGGTAACGTCCACCGCTTCGCCAATGGCGTAGAGGCCCGGCGCTTTCGTCGCCTCCATGGTGCGGGAGGAGAGGCCGGCGGTGGCGATGCCGCCGACGGTGACTTCGGCCTTGGCATAGCCTTCGGTGCCCGATGGCGTGAACGGCCAGTCGGACAGGCGCGCCGCAACCTGCCGCAGGGTCCTGTCGGACAGGTTGCCCACTTCGCCCTGCACCCCGATCCGTTCGAGCAGCGTGTCGGCCAGCCGTTCGGTCAACGCCTGGCCCAGCACCCGGCGCAGGCTGGTGCGCGGACGGTCGCGCTTTTGCGCGAGCAGCCAGTCGGCCGGGCGATCGGGCAGGAAATCGACCTGGATCGCGGTGCGATGCTGCCAATAGCTGCTGATCTGGAGCATCGCCGGGCCGGACAGGCCGCGATGAGTGAAGAGCGCGGCTTCACGGAAACGGGTCTTGTTCCAGCGTACCGCAACATCGGCCGACACACCGGACAACGACTGGAACAGCAACTCATCCGGTCCCAGAGTGAAGGGCACCAAAGCCGGGCGCGGCTGGACCACCGCCAGGCCGAATTGCCGCGCGACATCATAGGCGAAGCCGGTGGCGCCCATTTTCGGGATGGACGGCCCGCCAGTCGCCAGCACCAGCGCAGGCGCGCGATGTTCGGTGTCGCCCAGCCGCACGCGATACAGGCCATCGCCATGGGCGATATCCGACACCGGCCGGCCAAGCGCCATCGTCACGCCGCCCCTGGCGCATTCCTCCACCAGCATGGCGACGATCTGCCTGGCCGATCCGTCGCAGAAAAGCTGTCCCAGCGTCTTTTCATGCCAGGCGATGCCATAGCGTTCCACCAACGCAATGAAGTCCTGCGCGCCGTAGCGGCCAAGCGCGGACTTGGCGAAATGGGGATTGGCGGACAGATAGCGGTCGGGCGCGGTGTGGAGGTTGGTGAAGTTGCAGCGACCGCCGCCCGAAATCAGGATCTTCTTGCCCGGTGCGTCGGCATGGTCGGCGAGCAGCACCTGTCGCCCCCGCTGGCCCGCGACGGCGGCGCACATCATGCCAGCCGCGCCGGCGCCCAGGATGATGACGTCATGGTCCGCCATCAGCGACCGCGCCTGAGGCGCACCAGTGCCTCGTCCAGCGATTGCAGGAAGCGCGAGCGATCGACTTTCGAGAAAGGTAGCGGGCCGCCGATCGGATCGCCCACCGCGCCCGCGCGCAGATCCGCCATGATCGCGCGGGTCGCGACCGCCGCGCCGATCGAACTGGGCGTGAAGGGCTTGCCATTGGGCGCGATCACCACCGCCCCGGCCTTCAGGCAGCGGTCGGCAAGCAGGATGTCGGCGGTGATGCAGACCGTCCCGGCATCGGCCCGCTCGGCGATCCAGTCATCGGCGGCGTCGAACCCGTCGCTCACCACCACCCGGTCGAGCAAGGGATGGACGGGGATTCGGATCGGGCTGTTGCTGACGATGGTGACGGGGATTTCGTGCCGCCAGGCGACCTTGTACACCTCATCCTTGACGGGGCAGGCATCGGCATCGACCAATATCTTCATGCGCCGGGCGATAGGCGGATGGGCGTGTCGAGACAATGGTTCGGGACCGGAATCCTTAATGCGGCGGGAAAAGAGAATCGCCTATGGATGCGCCATAGTCGGGGCGCGACACAGAATGGCCGAATGACCAGTAGCGTCAGGATCAGGATCATGAACCGAAACCGGAGGATACCCCCTCCACAAGAGAAGAAGAGAAGCGCAACCAAAATAATAAGTACAGGAAAAATCATATATTTCCTGTTACTGTCCCGATCGGTTTCATATTGAACCATATTTACATTGCATCGATCATTTTTCCGTGATCATATCACTTCATAATAAACGGTCGCGCTTTTCCAATTTCATATGGAGCGCACGCCAATGCCTACCGGACATGAGATGCTGATGCTGGCACGAAGCCGCATCGGTCAGAAATATGTCAATATCCTGGTCCCAAAGAATAATCCCAACTGGCAAGGCCCCTGGGACTGTGCTGAATTCATGTCCTGGCTGGTCTATCAGACTGGCGGTTTCCTGTATGGCTGCATCGACAATGATGGCAATCCGGCGACGACCGAGGCCTATACCGGGGCATGGCAGCGCGATTCCGAAAAAATCGGACATCGTGTATCCATTGCCGAAGCCATCGAGACAGTCGGCGCCATCCTGCTGCGCTATCCGCCAGCGCCCGGCACGATGGGGCATATCGTCGTAAGCGACGGCGCCGGCGGCACAGTGGAAGCGATGGGCAAGGCCCATGGTGTCTGCGAAGGCAAGGTAACGGGTCGCGTGTGGGATACAGGCGTGCTCATTCCCGGCTTCACCTACAGCCGGAATGCGCCGGTCAGTTTCACCGCCCCGCATATACTATATGCCATCGGCCGGCCTGACATGAAGCCTGACATCGTCAAGGCAATCCAGAAGGCCCTGATTGCGGCCGGTTTCGATCCAGGCCCTGTCGATGGCATATACGGCCATAATACGGCAGCGGCGGTCGCCGCGTTTCAAACCGTAAAAGGCATCATTGTCGACGGCCAGGTCGGCAAGCAAACCGCAAGACGGCTGCAAGTCAAGCTCAGTTGAATGATCAGCGGTCTGTGCGATAACTGACACGGAATATTCCGTGCCATCCGGGGACGACAGGGGTTGCTGGCGCAATAGCCTGAGATCACATCGCCTTGATCAGAACCCATTCGCCCTTGCGGACGAAGCGCGGCAATCCGATGGCGCATCCGTGGATTGCCGCGCTTCGTCCGCAAGGGCGCGTACGCATGGGTCAGGATCATCGCCTTCCGGCATGAAACGTGCCTGATCATGATCATTCTGGTCCCGCCCTGAAGAGGATGGGGATCATGGCATAGGCGGCCAGCCGAACACCCCCTCAGCCCCGCGCCCCTGAGCGGCAAAGCAAATCTTGTGGCACCGGCTTCTCCACTGCGGTTGCCACCATGGCGTGCGCGCCGCTAAAGCCGTCGGCATGACAGCCCTCCTTCTGCCCCGACATCCGCTGCATTTCGCCAATTTCCGGGCCTATCTGGTGGGACGGCTGTGCGCCGTGCTGGCGCAATATGGCATGATGATCGTGCTGGCGTGGCAAGCCTATAATATCGCGCGCGAAACGATGACGACGGCGGGCGCTTCGGCACAACTGGGGCTGATCGGGCTGGCGCAGTTCCTGCCGCTGTTCTTCCTGACCCCGCTCGCCGGCTGGGTCGCCGACCATTATGACCGGCGCTGGGTTGCCCGCATCACGCTGGCGCTGCTGATGGGGGCGGCCGGGTTGCTGGCCTTTGCCACCTATGAAAATCGGGTGAGCCTGCCGCTGATCTTCGGCATCGCGGTCATCGTGGGCACGGCGCGCGTTTTCAACGGCCCCGCCTATGGTGCGCTCGCGCCCAATCTGGTGCCGGTCGAGGTGCTGCCCAATGCCATCGCCATTTCCGCTGTCGTGTGGCAGGCCGGGATGATCGCGGGGCCCGCGCTGGGCGGCTATGCCTATGCAGCGACGCCCTGGGGCGCCTATGCGCTGGCCGCCGGGCTGTTTGGCATTGCGCTGTTGGCGATGATGATGATCGGCCCGGTGCCGCAGCCCCCGCGTGACGCCACGCGCCATCCGCTGCGCCAGATGATCGACGGTTTCACCTATGTGCGCGGCAACCGGCTGGTGCTGGCGACCATCACGCTGGACCTGTTCGCGGTGCTGCTGGCCGGCGCGACGGCACTGTTGCCGGTCTATGCCCGCGACATATTGCATGTGGGGTCGGCGGGGCTGGGCCATCTGGCCGCCGCGCCCGGCATCGGGGCAGGCGCCACTGCGCTCTGGTTCTCCTTCCGCCCGATGAAGAGCAATGTCGGGGTCAAGATGCTGGCGTCGGTGATGCTGTTCGGCCTGGCCACCATCGCCTTTGGCTGCACCGCTTTCCTGCCGCGCAGCATCGCCATGGAGGCGGGCATCGTGGCGCTGGTGGTGCTGGGCAGCGCGGACATGGTATCCGTGTTCGTGCGCCAGTCACTGGTGCAGATCCATACCCCCGACGCGATGCGCGGGCGCGTGTCCAGCCTGTCGCAACTCACCATTTCCGCGTCGAATGAACTGGGCGAGGCCGAGTCCGGCTTTCTGGCCGCGCTGGTCGGTCCGGTGGCCGCGGTGATCGGCGGCGGCGTCGGTGCTATCCTCATCACCCTTTACTGGGCGCGACTCTTTCCCGAATTGCGCCTTGCACGCAGCTTCGATCCACCCGACATCGGGCGAGAAGAGAACAGCCAGGAGAAAAACCCATGAAAGCTGCCACGATTCTCGAAACCATCGGCCATACGCCGCATATCCGCGTCAGCCGCCTGTTCGGCGATACACCCGCCGGCACCGAAATATGGATCAAGTCCGAGCGGTCCAACCCCGGCGGATCGATCAAGGACCGCATCGCGCTGGCCATGATCGAAGCGGCCGAGGCGAGCGGCGAATTGCAGCCCGGCGGCACCATCATCGAACCGACATCGGGCAATACCGGCGTGGGCCTGGCCATGGTCGCGGCGGTCAAGGGTTACAAGCTGGTGCTGGTCATGCCTGAAAGCATGTCGATCGAGCGGCGACGGCTGATGCTGGCCTATGGCGCCAGCTTCGACCTGACCCCGCGCGAAAAGGGGATGAAGGGCGCGATCGAGCGCGCGCTGGAACTAGTCGGCCAGACGCCGGGTAGCTGGATGCCGCAACAGTTCGAGAACCCGGCCAATATCGACGTGCATGTCCGCACCACGGCGCAGGAAATCCTGGCCGACTTCGCCGACACGCCGATCGACGCGCTGATCACGGGCGTGGGCACCGGCGGCCATATCACGGGCGTTGCCGAAGTGCTGAAAAAGGCGTGGCCGGGCCTGAAGGTCTATGCGGTCGAGCCGACCCTGTCGCCGGTCATCAGCGGCGGCCAGCCCGGCCCGCACCCGATCCAGGGAATCGGCGCGGGCTTCATCCCGGCCAACCTGCATACCCAGTTGCTCGACGGCGTGATCCAGGTCGATCCGGCCGACGCCAAGGATTATGCGCGCAAGGCCGCGCGCGAGGAAGGCATGCTGGTCGGCATCTCGTCCGGCGCGACGCTGGCGGGGATTGCCCAGAAGCTGAAGGAACTCCCGGCAGGCAGCCGGGTTCTGGGCTTCAACTATGACACCGGCGAACGCTATCTGTCGGTGCCCGATTTCCTGCCGGAATAATAGGGCCAGTCCAACGGCCGTTCGCGTGGAACCTGCCAAAGCGCGCGAACGGCGGTGGAGAAGCAAGATCGTCGTGAACCGGACCCGTCTCCTCAACACTCTGTCCTGGGCAGTCTGGGCGCTGCTGTTCATCGGTCTGCCCATGGGCGTTGCCGGCTGGGAAAGCCGGTCGCGCCCGGTCGATGCGCCCGCGCGCTTCGCGGCTGCGGCGGCGCGGGGCGCACGGCCCGCCGCCCCGCCCCCGCCGGTCGAGCCGATGCAGATCTATGCGTTGCCGCGTGACCGGGCGGTGGCGTTCAACGCCCACATCCCCTTTTCGCGCGATCCCAACCCGGCTGCCCGCCCCTTCCTCTTTTCAGGCACCGAAATCGACCTCGCCCGCGCGACCGACTGCCTTGCGGCGGCGGAAATCTTCGAAGCGGGCGACGATGCGGTCGGACAGCAGGCGGTGGCGCAGGTGGTGCTGAACCGGGTGCGCCATCCCGCCTTCCCCAAGAGCGTGTGCGGCGTGGTGTTCCAGGGGCAGGAGCGCAGGACCGGATGCCAGTTCACGTTCACCTGCGACGGCGCCCTGGCCCGCGTGCCGGCGCCGGCGGCGTGGGATCGCGCGCGCGCGGTCGCGCGCGCGGCGCTGGCGGGGAAGGTCTATCCGCCGGTCGGCCACGCCACCCATTATCATACCGACTGGGTCGTCCCCTATTGGAGCGGCAGCCTGGACAAGATCACGGCGGTCGGCACGCACCTGTTCTTCCGCTGGCGCGGCTGGTGGGGGACGCCGCCCGCCTTCCGCACCCGCGTCGAACCGGGCGAACCGCTGATCGCGCGCATCGCCCGTTTTTCGACCGCGCATCAGGATGCCATGCCAACGCCGATCGACGCCCCGCCGATGCTGTCGGCCGATGCGCCCGCGATGATCGCCGCCCGGCCGCAACAGGCGATCGGAGCGGAGTCCCTGGGCAAGATGGTGGCCGGTGTGCGGCTGATCGCGATCGCGCCGGGGGCCAGGAGCTTTCTGGTCGAACTGCCCCGCGCCGGTGCGCCCGATAGCTGGCCGGCGCTGGCCCGGACATTTTGCGCGGGCCGCGCCGAATGCCGGATCATGGCGTGGAAGGTGGGCAGCGCGCCGGCGGGCCTGCCGCTGGGCGATGCGCAATTGGCGGCCATGAGCTTCGCCTATATCCACAATGTCGAAAGCGGGTTGCAGCGGGCGCTGTGGAATTGTGCCCAGACCCCGCGCACGGCCAGGGGCGACTGCATGCGCCAGCGCATTCCCACGATCGCGCCCGCCGCATCGGCCCAGACGGGCACGATACCGCCCGGCATATCACAGACTGGCCTATCACAGACTGGTATGTCACAGGCCGGGCTGAGCGGGGTGCGGCGCAAGCAGCGGTTCGAGACGGTGACGATCAGGCCGCCAGACGCGCCACCCGCACCATAGCGGACCCATCCGGCCGATCCTGCCGGCACAGCCATTCGCCCCCTTCACAAAGCCTGATCACGGGCCTATATGGCGTGTTGGAAATCGGTTTGCATCACGCCCTGACGGGCGAGGTGGGCCGTCTCCCGGAACGCTCGGGGACCAGGATCGCATTGCGCACGATCCCGGCGGAATAGGGCGGATCTGGCGGGTCACAAGACGCTGACAGTGTGGATCGGACAGTCCCGACCCGCACTTTTTTGCGTGGCATGATGGGTGCGAATCACCCCTTTTGCCATCGCGTTTCGACTGAGTTTTCGCCGGGATGCGAAAAAACACGACGAATGAAGGCAAGGACAACGCATGGCGACCAAGGCTCTCCCAACGATCAACACCGGCGCTAAGAAGCGCATCCGCAAGGTGTTCGGCGACATCCACGAAGTGGTGCAGATGCCGAACCTGATCGAAGTGCAAAGGGAGAGCTACGAACAGTTCCTGCGCTCCGATCCGTCGATCGGCTATGTGTCGGGCCTGGAAAAGACCCTGCGCAGCGTTTTCCCGATCCGCGACTTCGCCGGCACCGCCGAAATGGACTTCGTCCATTACGAGCTGGAAGACCCCAAATATGACGTCGAGGAATGCCGTCAGCGCGGCATCACCTACGCCGCGCCGATGCGCGTTACGCTGCGCCTGATCGTGTTCGAAGTGGACCAGGACACCGAAACCCGCTCCGTGCTCGATATCAAGGAGCAGGACGTGTATATGGGCGACATGCCGCTCATGACGCAGAACGGCACCTTCATCGTCAACGGCACCGAGCGCGTGATCGTGTCGCAGATGCATCGTTCGCCGGGCGTCCTGTTCGACCATGACCGCGGCAAGACCCATTCGTCGGGCAAATATCTGTTCGCCGCGCGCGTCATCCCCTATCGCGGTTCGTGGCTGGACTTCGAATTCGACGCCAAGGACATCGTCAACGTCCGCATCGACCGCAAGCGCAAGCTGCCGGTCACGGCGCTGCTCTATGCGCTGGGCCTGACCGCGGAAGAAATTCTGGGCCAGTTCTACAACAAGGTGGTGTTCGTCCGCGGCGAAGGCGGCTGGCAGATCCCCTATCTGGCGGAAGCCTGGCGCGGCCTGAAGCCCGCCTTCGACATTGTCGATGGCAATTCGGGCGAAGTCGTGTTCGCCGCCGGCCACAAGATCAGCCCCCGCGCCGCCAACAAGGCGGAAAAGGATGGCCTCAAGACGCTGCTGATCCCAACCGAAGAAGTCTATGGCCGTTACAGCGCCTATGACCTGATCAACGAGACGACCGGCGAAATCTACATCGAGGCCGGCGACGAAGTGACGCCGGAGAATCTCGAAAAGCTGGACAAGGCGGGCATCGACCGCCTGGAATTGCTGGACATCGACCATGTCGGCACTGGTCCCTGGATCCGCAATACGCTCAAAGCCGACAAGGCCGAGGAACGCGACCAGGCGCTGAGCGACATTTATCGCGTCATGCGCCCTGGCGAACCGCCGACGAAGGAGACCGCCGAAGCGCTGTTCGCCGGCCTGTTCTTCGACCCGGAACGTTATGACCTGTCGGCGGTCGGCCGCGTCAAGATGAACATGCGCCTTGAACTGGACGCAGAGGATACCGTCACCACGCTGCGGACCGAGGATATCCTGGCCGTGGTCAAGGAACTGGTGAACCTGAAAGACGGCAAGGGCGAAATCGACGATATCGATAACCTGGGCAACCGTCGCGTCCGTTCGGTCGGCGAACTGCTGGAAAACCAGTATCGCGTCGGCCTGCTGCGCATGGAGCGCGCGGTCAAGGAACGCATGTCGAGCGTCGACGTGTCGACCGTGATGCCGAACGACCTGATCAACGCGAAGCCGGCGGTTGCTGCCGTGCGTGAGTTCTTCGGCTCGTCGCAGCTTTCGCAGTTCATGGACCAGACCAACCCGCTGTCGGAAGTCACCCACAAGCGCCGCGTGTCGGCGCTTGGGCCGGGCGGCCTGACCCGCGAGCGGGCAGGCTTCGAAGTCCGCGACGTTCACCCGACCCATTATGGCCGTATCTGCCCGATCGAAACGCCCGAAGGTCCGAACATCGGCCTGATCAACTCGCTGGCTACCTTCAGCCGCGTGAACAAGTACGGCTTCATCGAAACGCCCTACCGCAAGGTGATCGACGGCAAGGTGACGAACGATGTCGTCTATCTGTCGGCGATGGAAGAGGCCAAGCACACGATCGCGCAGGCGAACGCGGAGCTGAACGCCGACCACAGCTTCACCGAGGATTTGATCTCCGCGCGTGAAGCGGGCGAATTCCTGATGGCGCCCAAGGACAATATCACGCTGATGGACGTCAGCCCCAAGCAGTTGGTGTCGGTCGCGGCCTCGCTCATTCCCTTCCTGGAAAATGACGACGCCAACCGCGCGCTGATGGGATCGAACATGCAGCGCCAGGCGGTGCCGCTGGTCCGCGCCGAAGCCCCGTTCGTGGGCACCGGCATGGAAGGCACGGTTGCGCGCGATTCCGGCGCGGCCATCGCGGCCCGCCGCGCGGGCATCGTCGATCAGGTCGATGCGACCCGTATCGTCATCCGCGCCACCGGCGATGTCGAACCCGGCCAGTCGGGCGTCGATATCTATACGCTCCAGAAGTTCCAGCGCTCCAACCAGGACACCTGCATCAACCAGCGTCCGCTGGTGAAGGTGGGCGAACTGATCCAGGCCGGCGAAGTCATCGCCGATGGCCCGTCGACCGAGTTCGGCGAGCTGGCGCTGGGCCGCAACGTGCTGGTCGCGTTCATGCCCTGGAACGGCTACAACTATGAAGACTCCATCCTGATCTCCGAGCGGATCGTGAAGGATGACGTTTTCACCTCGATCCATATCGAGGAGTTCGAAGTCATGGCCCGCGACACCAAGCTGGGGCCGGAGGATATCACCCGCGACATTCCCAATGTCGGTGAAGAAGCGCTGCGCAACCTCGACGAGGCGGGCATCGTCTATATCGGCGCCGAAGTGGAGCCGGGCGACATTCTGGTCGGCAAAATCACCCCCAAGGGTGAATCGCCGATGACCCCGGAAGAAAAGCTGCTCCGCGCGATCTTCGGCGAAAAGGCGTCAGACGTGCGCGACACGTCGCTGCGCCTGCCGCCGGGCGTTGCCGGGACGGTCGTGGAAGTGCGCGTGTTCAACCGCCATGGCATCGACAAGGACGAGCGCGCCATGGCGATCGAGCGGGAGGAAATCGACCGTCTCGCCAAGGATCGCGAGGACGAACGCGGCATCCTCAACCGGGCGACCTATAACCGCCTGTCGGAAATGCTGATCGGCCAGACCGCTTCGGCCGCGCCCAAGGGCATCAAGAAGGGCGTGGTCATCGACGAGGCTCTGCTGGCCGAAGTCGAGCGGCATGAATGGTGGAAGTTCGCGGTCGAGGACGATGTCCGCCAGACCGGGATCGAAGCCGTCAAGGCGCAATATGACGAAGCGGTGAAGCTGATCGTCGAGAAGTTCGAGGATCGCGTCGACAAGCTCCAGCGTGGCGACGAACTGCCGCCGGGCGTGCTCAAGATGGTCAAGGTGTTCGTCGCGGTGAAGCGCAAGCTGCAACCGGGCGACAAGATGGCTGGCCGTCACGGCAACAAGGGCATCATCAGCCGCATCCTGCCGGCCGAGGACATGCCGTTCCTGGAGGATGGCACCCCGGTCGATTTCGTGCTGAACCCGCTGGGCGTGCCATCGCGCATGAATGTCGGCCAGATTTTCGAGACGCATCTGGGCTGGGCCGCACGCGGCCTGGGCGCCCAGATCGGCGCGGCGCTGGATAGCTGGCGCGAAGCCAATCCCAATCCCGAAGCGGGCCAACCGCCCGAAGCGGTGCGGGATCTGCTCAAGACGATCTACGGCGCCAACTATGTCGAGCAGATCGACCAGCGCAGCACCGAAGAGATTGTCGAACTGGCGCATAATGTCCGCGGCGGCGTGCCGATGGCGACGCCGGTGTTCGACGGTGCGGTCGAAGCCGACGTGTCGGCGATGCTGAAGCTGGCGGGCCTGGATGAATCGGGCCAGGTGACTTTGTATGACGGCCGTACCGGCGACAGCTTCGACCGCAAGGTCACTGTCGGCTACAAATATGTCCTGAAACTGCATCACCTGGTCGACGACAAGATCCACGCCCGTTCGATCGGCCCCTACTCGCTCGTTACCCAGCAGCCGCTGGGCGGCAAGGCGCAGTTCGGTGGCCAGCGCTTCGGTGAGATGGAGGTCTGGGCCTTGCAGGCTTATGGCGCCGCCTACACGTTGCAGGAAATGCTGACGGTGAAGTCCGACGACGTGGTC
The DNA here is from genome assembly GCF_030580935.1 of Sphingobium cyanobacteriorum. Taxonomy (GTDB): domain Bacteria; phylum Pseudomonadota; class Alphaproteobacteria; order Sphingomonadales; family Sphingomonadaceae; genus Sphingobium; species Sphingobium cyanobacteriorum. The sequence goes on from NZ_JAUQOM010000001.1 coordinate 446,359, forward strand.
GGCCGCACCAAGGTCTATGAGGCGATCGTCAAGGGCGACGACACGTTCGAGGCCGGCATTCCTGAAAGCTTCAACGTGCTCGTCAAGGAAATGCGCAGCCTCGGCCTCAACGTCGAACTCGCCGCGATGGATGCGATCGAGGACGACGACGGCTTCGCGGCGGCGGCGGAGTAGGATCGGATGGCCCTGCCCAGCCTCTTTCAATACCTTGTTGAGAAAGACCGCTGGGTAGTCATTCGCGAATTCGAGCAGGGAATGTACCGGGATTACGTCATCGCCAATCATGCGATGCAATTCCACCATTCCATTGCAAAGGATACGGATTGGACTTCTTTTGTGAGAACTGCGGGTAGCAAAGGTGGTGGTTTCGGTCGACTTGCAGATCCTTGCAATTTGGCCAAGCGCATGGGGCATCATACTGATGACCCTTTCGAAGCTTTCCAAGTAATTTCAGCAATGCCAGAAATAGCTCTGCGTGAACTTTCCGCGTGGAGACTTCGAAAGCTCATCGTCGAACCGCTCCTTCTTATACCTTCTCTTCCGTTTCTTATACTTGCAGTTTTGCCCTGGATTAGAGAACCGTCTCTTCAAGTTGTTGGCTGGTGGGCTGACGGTCCCGTCAAAAGATTGATCGACTAAGCACGCCAGCGCGACAAAAATGAGGTTAAATCGATGAACGAACTGACCAACTTCGCCAATCCGGTCGCCAAGCCGGAAACCTTCGACCAGATCCAGATCGGCCTTGCCTCGCCGGAGCGCATCCGGTCCTGGTCCTTCGGCGAGATCAAGAAGCCGGAAACGATCAACTATCGCACGTTCAAGCCGGAACGTGACGGCCTGTTCTGCGCGCGCATCTTCGGTCCGATCAAGGATTATGAATGCCTGTGCGGCAAGTATAAGCGCATGAAGTACAAGGGCATCGTCTGCGAAAAATGCGGTGTCGAAGTCACGGTGAGCAAGGTGCGCCGCGAGCGCATGGGCCATATCGAACTGGCCGCGCCGGTCGCGCATATCTGGTTCCTGAAATCGCTGCCCAGCCGCATCGGCCTGCTGCTCGACATGCAGTTGAAGCAGCTTGAGCGCGTCCTCTATTTCGAATCCTATATCGTCACCGAGCCGGGCCTGACGCCGCTGGAGAAGTTCCAGTTGCTGACCGAGGACGAACTGCTCGACGCGCAGGACGAATATGGCGAGGACGCCTTCTCCGCCGGGATCGGCGCGGAAGCGGTCAAGCAGATGCTGATGGACCTCGACCTGGAAGGCGAGAAGCAGGCGCTGCTGGACGAGCTGGCCGTCACCAAGTCGGAACTCAAGCCCAAGAAGATCATCAAGCGGCTGAAGGTCGTCGAGAGCTTCCTGGAATCGGGCAACCGGCCTGAATGGATGATCCTGGACGTTGTGCCTGTGATCCCGCCCGAACTGCGTCCGCTGGTGCCGCTCGACGGTGGCCGCTTCGCGACCTCGGACCTCAATGACCTCTACCGCCGCGTCATCAACCGTAACAACCGCCTGAAGCGGCTGATGGAACTGCGCGCGCCGGACATCATCGTCCGCAACGAAAAGCGCATGTTGCAGGAAGCCGTCGACGCCCTGTTCGACAATGGCCGTCGTGGTCGCGTGATCACCGGCGCGAACAAGCGTCCGCTGAAATCGCTGTCCGACATGCTCAAGGGCAAGCAGGGCCGCTTCCGCCAGAACCTGCTCGGCAAGCGCGTCGACTATTCGGGCCGTTCGGTCATCGTGACCGGCCCTGAACTCAAGCTGCACCAGTGCGGCCTGCCCAAGAAGATGGCGCTCGAACTGTTCAAGCCGTTCATCTACGCCCGCCTCGACGCCAAGGGTTTGTCCATGACCCTGAAGCAGGCAAAGAAGTGGGTCGAGAAGGAGCGCAAGGAAGTCTGGGACATTCTGGACGAGGTGATCCGCGAGCATCCCGTGATGCTGAACCGCGCGCCCACGCTCCATCGCCTCGGCATTCAGGCATTTGAACCCGTGCTGATCGAGGGCAAGGCGATCCAGCTTCACCCGCTCGTCTGCTCGGCCTTCAACGCCGACTTCGACGGCGACCAGATGGCCGTGCACGTTCCGCTGAGCCTGGAAGCCCAGTTGGAAGCGCGCGTGCTGATGATGTCGACCAACAACATCCTCAGCCCTGCGAACGGCAAGCCGATCATCGTGCCGTCGCAGGACATGGTGCTGGGCATCTATTATCTGTCGATGGAACGCGAAGGCGAGCCGGGCGAAGGCATGCTGCTGTCCGACATGCAGGAAGTGCATCAGGCGCTGTTCGCCAAGGCCGTGACCCTGCACAGCAAGATCATCAGCCGCGTGCCGCAGACCGACGAGGCCGGCAACCCCTATATGAAGCGGTTCGAAACGACGCCGGGCCGCATGCTGCTGGGCGAAACCCTGCCCAAGTCGCACCGCGTCCCCTTCGACGTGGTCAACCGCCTTCTGACCAAGAAGGAAATCGGCGACGTTATCGACCAGGTCTATCGTCACACCGGCCAGAAGGACACGGTGCTGTTCGCCGACGCGATCATGTCGCTGGGCTTCAAGCATGCGTTCCAGGCCGGCATCAGCTTCGGCAAGGACGACATGGTCATTCCTGACTCGAAGGAAGGCACCGTCGCCGAAACCAAGGCGCTGGTGGCTGACTATGAGCAGCAATATCAGGACGGCCTGATCACCCAGCAGGAAAAGTACAACAAGGTGATCGACGCCTGGAGCCGGTGCGGCGACGTGGTGGCGAACGCCATGATGGACGAAATCCGCGCCCAGCCCAAGGACCCCAAGACCGGCCGGCTGGCGCCGATCAACTCGATCTACATGATGGCGCATTCCGGTGCGCGTGGCAGCCAGGCGCAGATGAAGCAGCTTGCGGGCATGCGCGGCCTGATGGCCAAGCCGTCGGGCGAGATCATCGAGACGCCGATCATCTCGAACTTCAAGGAGGGCCTGACCGTCCTTGAATATTTCAACTCGACCCATGGCGCACGCAAAGGCTTGGCCGACACCGCGCTCAAGACGGCGAATTCGGGCTACCTGACCCGCCGCCTGGTGGACGTGTCGCAGGATTGCACCGTCGTCGAGGAAGATTGCGGCACCGAAAAGGCGCTGGAGATGAAGGCGATCGTCCAGGGCGGCAGCGTCATCGCTTCGCTGGGCGAGCGCATCCTGGGCCGCACCACGGCGCAGGACATCGTCGACAGCAAGGATGGCAGCATCGTCATCCCGATCGGCACGCTGCTGGACGAAGCCATGATCACCCAGATCGAGGCGATCGGCACCCAGGCGGTGAAGATCCGCTCACCCCTGATCTGCGAAAGCAAGATGGGCGTGTGTGGCAAATGCTATGGCCGTGACCTGGCCCGCGGCACCCCGGTCAATATCGGCGAAGCGGTCGGCGTCATCGCGGCGCAGTCCATCGGCGAACCGGGCACGCAGTTGACGATGCGGACCTTCCACATCGGCGGCGCGGCGAACTTCAACGAAACGTCGAACCTGGAAGCCATGTCGGACGGCACGATCGAGCTGCGCGACATGCCGACCATCACCGACAAGAATGGCCGCCGCCTGTCGCTCGCCCGCAATGGCGAGATCGCGATCATCGACAGCGAAGGCCGCGAACGCGAAACGCACCGCCTGCCCTACGGCGCCACCATCCTGATTGCGGATGGCGACCCCGTGGCGAAGGGCGAGCGCTTTGCCGAGTGGGATCCCTTCACCATGCCGGTGATCACGGAAAAGCCGGGTATCGTCAAATATGTCGACCTGATCGACGGCAAGACGCTGGCCGAACAGACCGACGAAGCCACCGGCATCGCCCAGCGCGTCGTCACCGAACATCGCGGCGCCGCCCGCACCAAGGAGGATCTGCGTCCGCGCCTGACCCTGCTGGACGATGGTTCGGGTGAAGCCGGCCGCTACATGCTGGCCGTCGGCGCGACCCTGTCGGTCGATGACGGCGCCCAGGTGCAGGCCGGTGACGTGCTGGCGCGTGTCAGCCGCGAAGCGGCCAAGACCCGCGACATCACCGGCGGTCTGCCGCGCGTCGCCGAACTGTTCGAAGCCCGCAAGCCCAAGGACAATGCGATCATTGCCAAGGTGTCGGGCCGCGTCCAGTTCCTCAAGGATTACAAGGCGAAGCGCAAGATCGCCATCAATCCTGAGGATGGTAGCGAGCCGGTCGAATATCTGATCCCCAAGAGCAAGGTCATCGACGTTCAGGAAGGCGACTTCGTGAAGCGCGGCGACAATCTGATCGGCGGTTCGCCCGATCCGCACGACATTCTGGAAGTGCTCGGCATCGAGCCGCTGGCCGAATATCTGGTCGCCGAAATCCAGGAAGTCTATCGCTTGCAGGGCGTGAAGATCAACGACAAGCATATCGAGACGATCGTTCGTCAGATGTTGCAGAAGGTCGAGATCATCGAGTCCGGCGACACCACGCTTCTGGTGGGCGAGCAGGTCGACCGCGAGGAAATGGACGAGATCAACAGCAAGCTGGCGCCAGGCTTCCTGCCTGCCGCGGGCAAGCCGGTGCTGCTGGGCATCACCAAGGCATCGCTCCAGACCCGTTCGTTCATCTCGGCGGCGTCTTTCCAGGAAACCACCCGCGTCCTCACCGAAGCGGCGGTTCAGGGCAAGAAGGACACGCTCGTTGGCCTGAAGGAAAATGTCATCGTCGGCCGCCTGATCCCGGCGGGTACGGGCGCTGGCATGAACCGGCTGCGTGTGGCGGCTTCGTCGCGTGACGCGGCACTGCGGGCGGCGCTGCGCGCCTCTGCCCAGGTCGACCTGATCGCGCCGAAGAGCGCGGCGGCCGAACATGCCGCCGAACTGGCGCAGGGACCGGAAGCGGCGATCGGCGACGATCCGCTGGGCGCCGTGCAGGGTGAGGATTTCACCACGCAGGACATGGACTGACCCCTTACAAGCATGGGCGCCGCCGCCTATATAGGCAGCGGCTCCCATGCCCGTCGCGCCCGCAAAGGTGCTGACGATATGCCCGCCGGATGCGCAAAGCGCCCGGCGGGCTTTCTTTTTCATGATGCCGGAAAAGTGCGACAAACAGTGGCACAAGGCGCTTGACGAGGGATGATTCCCCGCCTATCTGCGGCCTCCCAGGCGCGCTGCGCCAAGGATTGATGCCCGATCCTCTAATGGTAAGAGAGCGGACTCTGACTCCGTCAATCAAGGTTCGAGTCCTTGTCGGGCATCCACTCAACCCTATAGAAATCAGCGACTTCTGTTGAGCGACACGGTCACTCGTGGCCAGTTTCATGCTGTATTTGAATTTCGCGTTTTTCCGCCGTTTTTCGAGCATTTCTGCGCGTTCCCGGTCACTCCATGCAACATGGATGCGACATGAAAAGCCACCGCTTGCCCCCCTAAAACCGGCCAGGGAGAAGTCGCGATTCCTCGCCGAAGGAGTTGCGCAGGCCCATGGGGCGTCGATGCGGCCTCTGGCCCTTCACCTGCGGATGGACGCTCCTCTTGGAAAGGATATGTCGCCGCTATTAACCCATCTGAACCCGGCGCACGGCGGCACATATTCGCAATGCAGAGAGGGTAATGCAGAATGCGTGGCCCCTGCCAAATACCGTCAGAACAACCTGTAGCTGATCGACAGGCCAGCGCCATAACGCGCGCTGTTCTGGTTCGTGCCGACCAGGCCGTAAGCGGTCATGTTCCATCGCGGCGACAAACGGATGCTTGTCCAGCCAGTGACTTCACTCGATGGCGTACGGCCGGCAAATGTCGATTGCTGCCAGTCATAATCCGCGCCCAGGCTGATCCCCTTTGCCGCACTCAGGCTGAAACCGCCGCCAGCGCCCCAGGTCGACCGGATCGTCGAGCCATCCGGCTTGCCAGCAAATTTGCGGCGTCCGTGCAGGTAAAAGCTGAACTTCCCGATATCCTTCACCAGGTCCGCCGCGATCGTGACATCGACCTTCTTCGTGCCCAGGCGCTTCCGGCGGGACGCTGTGGGAAGCTTCACGCGGGCTGTCGGTTCGAAATAGAAATCGCCGCCGAGATCGAAACTATAGGTCGCGGCCACGTTGACATCGCCAAAGCCGCTCCTGCGCTGCATTGCGGACGCGATCGTTCCAACAGGCGTCGTCCCGCCCCCCGTACCGCCGGTTCCAGCGCCATCGCCATCATCATCGTCATCGGAGCCATTGTCATCGGAGCCGCCGCCACCGCTGCCGCTATTGCCCAGGCCGCCCTTGTCGTCGATGACCGCACCGTCATCCTCATCCTCGACCTCGATGTCGCTGCCGGACGAACCGCCGCCATTGGAACCGCTTGCCCCGCCTGATCCTCCAGACTGCGCGCCATTATTGGTCTTGTCGCGCCCTTCCGGTGTCTGAAGCAAGGATGCCGGCCCCTCGACCCGGACCCAGGGCACCGAAACGCGCAGCTTGAGGCCGCCCCGCTTGTAGGTCACTGCGACAGGCGCTGAATAGACTTTCGTATCCTGCGTATCGCCATAGTCGCCGGTCGAGAAGTTCAGTCCCGTCGAAAGACGCAAGCTTGAACTTATGGTGCCGGCTTTCTGTTGCGTGACCGGCAGGCTGCCGGGATCGGACGGGGCAGCGTCCCGCGCTGCCACCTGTGCCGGTAATGCGCCGACACATATGAAAGCCGCCGTCGCTCCCCAATAACGAAAATATGCCATGATATTCCCCCCCGGACTGGACTTTGTAACGCCGATACACAGTTGGCAATGTTGATTTACAGGACAAACAGCCCCGACCGGGTTGCGATCCCTGTCGAGGCTGCCGCCTGATCCCTCTATCCTGTCAGATTTTGGGATCATCCGCGCCACGACCACGGCGACCGCCCAGGGTGTCGTCAGCGCCGCGGCCACGGCGGCCGGAAGCGGTGGTGTCATCGGCCCCGCGGCCAGCTTTGGCCACGACATCGTCTGCGCCGCGTCCGCCACGGATATGGCCGACCGGATCGTCAGCGCCGCGCCCGCCACGCACATGGCCGACCGGATCATCGGCACCACGACGCGCCATCGCCACGCCGGAAGTCGCCAACATCGCCACAGCAGAACCGGCAACGATCAAGGTCTTGTAAAACTGCGTCATTTCAAACTCTCCCGCATCGACTACATCCTGTCATCAGGACAAATGGACAACGGGACGGCTGGAGACTTATTCCCCAGCATCGAAATTATTTTCCGATTTTTTTCCATTCAGTCGAAAGCAGCATGTCTTCTTCCTCTTTGCCGAGCGGATCGGACATGCCCAGCCGGGTGTAGGCCGCGTCGAGGGCCGAACTGTCCTTTCCGCCGGCCGTGCGGATCTGGTCGGGCGCGTCCTGCGCCGCAGGCGCGTTGATGAAGGCTTCGAGCGTCCAGTGCCGCGCGTCGCGGCAGGCGATCCCTGTTCCCGCCGATTGCCCGCCGTTGCGGACAAATTCCCGGCAGTAGCGGCCATCTGCAGCTATCGCGGTCAGTTGTGGCGTGATGGTTTGTCCCTTGCCCAGATCGCCGGGCTGACCGGAAGGAAGATCATCCAGCATCGCGACGACGGCTGGTTCCATGTCATTGCCCGTCATGCCTGGCAGGACAACCAGCAGGAAGGCCGCCGCGGCGGCGGCGGCCGCGCCCAATGCCGGCCACTGCCAGCGCCGCCAGCCCGGCCTATTGTCGTTGCTGGCGACGATGCCTGGCGTCGCCGTTGCAGATGCCGTGGCGATCGCGGCCTGAACCGATGCGGTCAGGGACGTGGGAACAGGCTCGTCGAACGCCTGCCGCAGCAAGGCGTCATTGGCCGTGAAGCGTTCGGCGCGCTGCGCCAGTTCCGGTCGCGTTTCCAGTTCCTGTTCGAACGCGGCCATCTGCACCTCGTCCATCGCGCCATCCAGATAGGCCATCAACCGATCATCGTCTGTCGTCCAATCACCCATTTCCATCGGTTCCGTTCACATAGGCATCGATAGCGCGCCGCGCGCGCGCAAGGCGGCTCATCACCGTCCCGATCGGAATGTCCAATAGGCCTGCGGCCTCGCCATAGCTTTTGCCATCGAACACGACGAGCGCCATCAGCGCACGCTGGTCGTCGGGCAGCCGGGCGATCGCCGCGCGCGCCCGCTCAAGCGCGGACCGCTGTTCGACGATGCGAACACCGTCATCACCCTTGACCGACGCCATTTCATCCACATCGATTTCCTGCCCGCGCGTTTTCACGCGTCGCGCGCGATCGACATGCAGATTCTGGGCGATGCGGTACATCCAACTGTCCAGCCGTGTGCCAGGATCGAACAGATGCCGGCGCGACAGCGCGCGTTCCACTGTCGCTTGGCACAGATCGTCGCCGCCATCCCTGGACCTTGCCATCACCACACAAAATCTCCGCAGTCGCGGGAGCAGCGCCACGATCTGATCGTTCAGATCAGGCGGCGCATCGTCCCTGCGTGCCATCATCTATCCACTCCCCCTCAACGGTTCAGGCCGATCTTTATTCCCGTAGCGTGAAGAATCCGCACAAGCCCCGATGGCTTGTTTATCGACAGAATGCGTGACCGGGAATAAGCTTCGCACATCTGCGTTGTCGTCGGGATGACAGGCGGATGAAAGAAGAGGGCGATGCATTCCCATAGACAAGGATGGCCTCTCAAGGCAGCCCTGGCCGGGGCGATCCTGATCGGCATCGCGCCGGTCGGCGGCAGTTTCGCCAAGGATGGGCGGGACGGCGAAGCCGCTGCGGATCGGGCGGACAAGGCTTTGGAAAAGGCAGCCCGTGATGCATCGCGCGCGGAAGAGCGCGCCGCGCGAGAGCAGTCGCGCTATATGGATGAGCGTGCCAGGATCATGGATCGCGCAGTGCGAGAGCCGGTCAAGGCGCAGGAAGACCTCGCAAAACTGGACGCTGACAGGTCGAAGGACCAGGCGAAGGCGGCCGAAGATGCCGCCAAGGACAGTGCCGATCTCGCCAAAGACCTCGCCAAGGCGCAGGAGGATGCGGCAAGGGCGGCCCTTGACAGTGCGCAGGATGCAGCCGACGACGATCAACTGCTGGGCGACAGCCGCGACATGCGCGACCTTGGCGAGGCGGAAAGTCCTGAGTTCGATGAACGTGGCTTTCCCGTCCGGCGGGGTGAGATCGTCGCGCTCGACCTGAAAGTGGGGAGCCGCCAGCCCCTCGAACAGGCCGGCTTCACGATATTGGGGGGCGAGCATCTGTCCGCCATCGGTGGCGATGTCACACGGCTGGCCGTGCCGGAAGGCGTCAGTGTCGGCAATGCCTTGCGCCGGGTTCGGGAGATCGACCCTGACGGCACGTTCGATTACAGCCATTATTACGGACTGCAGATCACCCCGTCAGGCTCTGGCGGACGGCGCGCCACGGGCAGTCTGACCCGCCATGCGGGCAAGCTGACCATCGGCATGATCGATACGGCCGTCATGGACCATGCGGCCTTGCGCGGCGCCACGCTGACCGTTCACGATTTCGGCGGTTCGCCGGATACGGCGCCTGTCGAGCATGGGACGGCGATCGCATCCCTGCTGGTAAATGACGGGGCCAGCCAGCTTTACGTGGCCAATATATTCCGCGGCGGCGCCGACCGTCCTTACACCTCCGCCGAGTCACTCGTTCGGGCGCTGGAATGGATGGTCGCCAACCATGTGCCGGTGGTCAATATCAGCCTTGCCGGGCCGCCAAATGCGATCCTTGACCGGCTGGTCGAACGGACGATCGCGAAGGGTACGCTGATTGTGGCGGCGGCGGGGAATGGCGGACCATCCGCGCCGCCAGCCTATCCCGCGGCCGTTCGCCCCGTCGTCGCCGTGACGGCAGTGGATGGACGAATGCGCGTCTATCGCTACGCCAATCAGGGCCGCTACATCATGGTGGCGTCCAACGGCGTCGATGAACCGGCGGCACAGGCGAAGGGCGGGATCGGCCGATTTTCGGGCACCAGCTTTGCCACGCCCCATGTCACGGCATGGATGGCGCGCTGCCTTCAGGGGCATGATGGCGCGACCTGCATCAGTCGTCTGCGCGAAAGCGCGCGCGATCTGGGACAGCCGGGTTTCGACAGGGTCTATGGTTTTGGCTATGTGAAATAGATTGGATCGAGAAAAATATTCCGGCTGCGGAATAGGCCTGGGCGTAACCCGTTGTCCTCAGGCACAGGGCGGGATGATCCCGCATCTGGCATCAGCAAGGGTTCAAGCACCATGAAGAAAATCTGCACCGCCGCCGTGATGGCCGCCATTGCGCTCACGGCAAATCTGTCCGTCGTGTCGGTCGCCAATGCCGGCGAAGGCCATTGGTCCATCGGCAAGGGCATCCAGTGCCGTCTGGTTGGCTTCCGCGTGGTATGTGGCAAGACCCGGCCGTAATTCCTGTCGGGTGCTGTCCGAATACGAACGGCACCCGATTATTCCGATCAAGCATATGAACAGCCTGACATGCACTCTTGATCCACCATGACAGTTAAACGGAAAAAGGCAGACCTTTAAAACCGGGCATGGAAATTGGCCGGGGGTGATATCAAAGAGTAGCGATGCAAAAGCGTGCGACAGAAGCTATCTTAATAGCTCAAGCGCAAACCTCATATTGGCCAATAAGCCGATGGCTGCCCATGAGGGCACTGATCGCCAAGGTCGCGCGACATGCCATTCGTCATCCGATTAGCAGAAGCCCTTGGCTTCCGCGCGTCGAAGCCGCCCCAGATTTGGGTCATGGCGCTGCGGTTCTGCGGAGCGCTTGCCATGTTCAAATCGACCGTCACCGGGCCGTCATCCCTCCATTCCCGCGCGCTTGAGCGCCAGTTGCGGCCAGTCATGATGCCGGGCGCATGGCGAAAGAACGCATCCAGAATGCCATGTCGCGCGCAGGCCCTGGACGGTCGGGTCGGGCGATCGATGCCACCTCTGACCAGGACAAGGGGGGCAAGCTCCACCGATCGTCGGCCAACGAGGTGATGGCCGGAAATCAGCCGAGCAATCGGGAAATCGCAACCGACAGAGCCAGCATAGCCGCGACCATGCCTCAGGCGCCGATCAGGATGAGCATGGCGAGCAGCAATGTGGCAAGCAGGATCGCCTTCATGCGGATATGGGCGGACATGCGCGGTTCGGTTGCCGGCGCGGGCGGTGCCTTAGCCACGGCAGGCTGGATGGTCCTGGCCGGAAATGCGCCGCTGACAACGGTGCCGGCCTGTTGCGTCCGGGCGAACTCCTCGGCCGAGAGGGGCGCGTCGAAATGGCAGCCCGCCCGGCTTTCTTCTATCCAGATGACCCGTGCAAGGCGCGCGCCGACACCGGCCAGGCCGATCAGGATCGCTTCGCCCCGCGCCATGTCGGGCACCCCGGCAATGCGGCAGCCGGTGATCGAGACATCTTCCAGCAGGACATCGACCGGCACGCCGTCATCGGCGCGCAGGGTCGAGGGCCGATGCACGTCCTGCCGCCGGGCGGCGCGATAAAATCGATGCAATTGCGTGCGGTAAGGGCCAGTCATGTCGGGCATGACTGTGGCAGTGCATCCTTAAGGTCGCATAAACATGGGTGGGCGGTTCAGCCCAGCGCGGCCATCGCCACGGCCTCCGCCACCTTGATGCCGTCGATCGCGGCCGACAGGATGCCGCCGGCATAGCCCGCCCCCTCCCCCGCCGGGTAGAGGCCGGTGACATTGAGGCTCTGGAAATCCTTGCCGCGCGTGATCCGCAACGGCGAGGAGGTGCGGGTTTCCACGCCGGTCATCACGGCATCGGGATGGTCATACTGGGCCAGTTGCCGCCCGAACACGGGCAGCGCTTCCCGAAATGCGTCGATCACGAAGCCGGGCAGGCACTGGGCGAGGTCGGTCGGGGTCACGCCGGGCTGATAGGACGGCGTGACAGATCCGAGCCCAGTCGACGGGCGACCGGCCAGAAAATCGCCGACGGTCTGCCCCGGTGCCCAATAGGATGCACCGCCTGCGACATAGGCCCGTTCCTCCCAGTGGCGCTGGAAGTCGATCCCGGCGAGCGGCCCGCCGGGATAATCGCGGTCCGGGTCGATGCCCACGACGAGGCCGGAATTGGCGTTAAATTCGGCGCGGCTATACTGGCTCATGCCGTTGGTGACGACCCGGCCCGCTTCGGAAGTGGCGGCGACCACCCGGCCGCCGGGGCACATGCAGAAGCTGTAAACGGTGCGGCCATTGGCGCAATGATGGGCCAGACTATAGGCCGCCGCGCCCAGATCGGGATGGCCGGCGCACTTGCCGTAGCGGGCACGATCGACCCAGCTTTGCGGATGTTCGATGCGGACGCCGATCGAGAAGGGCTTGGCCTCCATATGCACGCCGCGGGCGTGGAGCATCGCGAAGGTGGGGCGGGCGCTGTGACCGACCGCCAGCACGACATGATCGGTGTCGATCACGCTGCCATCGTGAAGGACGAGGCCGCGCAGTTGCTGCGTGCCGTCGCCCCGGCTTTCCAGCACCAGATCGTCGACACGGTGCTGCCAGCGATATTCGCCGCCCAGCGATTCGATCTGCCGCCGCATCGATTCGACCATGGTGACGAGGCGGAAGGTGCCGATATGGGGATGCGCTTCCCACAATATGTCGTCGGGGGCGCCGGCGGAGACGAACTCCTCCAGCACCTTGCGGCCCAGGAAGCGCGGGTCTTTCACCCGGCAATAGAGTTTGCCGTCGGAGAAGGTGCCCGCCCCGCCCTCCCCGAACTGGACATTGCTGTCGGGGTCGAGCACGCCGCGCCGCCACAGGCCCCAGGTATCTTTGGTGCGTTCGCGCACCACCTTGCCGCGATCGAGGATGATCGGGCGGAAGCCCATCTGCGCCAGGATGAGGCCGGCGAACAGGCCGCACGGCCCCGCGCCAATGACGACCGGGCGCTGGCCCTGCCAGCCTTCGGGGACATGGGCGACGAACCGATAGGCCGTGTCCGGCGTCGGGCGTACATCATGGTCGGCCGCGAAGCGTGCCAGCACGGCGGCTTCGTCGGTCACGTCGAGGTCGAGCGTATAGACGAGCTGGATCGCGCTCTTGCGCCGGGCGTCGTTGCCGCGCCGGACCAGGCTGTGGCCGCGCAACTGATGCGGTTCGAGGCCGAGCCGCGCGCAGATGGCGGCGGGCATCGCTTCGGCTGGGTGGTCGAGGGGCAGTTTCAGGCCGGACAGACGGATCATCCGCCGCCCATAGTCCTTCCCGGCCTGAAAGGAAACCAGGCCCGCCGCATCCGCCCCGCCAGCCATTCGCCGCACAGGGCCGCGATCATGCTGAGGCCGGTGAGCGGAAAGAGCAGGCCGAGCGCCAGCATCAGCCCCGCCACCACCCGCAGCGCGCCGGGGCTGGCGGGCGGCGGCGTGGACAGGCCGCGCTTCCACCAGAGCAGCGGCGCGGTCAGGCAGAGCAGCAGCAGGCACAGGCAACCCGCCAGCATCAGCAGGCGGTTGGCCTCCCCATATTGCTGGCCCATATGGGTGGCGACGCCCCATTCCACCGCCTTCGCGCCAGGGCCGAACATGCGCCAGTCGATATCCTGCACCACGGCGCCGCTGGCCGCGTCGATGGTGATGGCGCGGGCGTCGTTAGCGCGGGTGGTGATCGCGCTGACCAGATAGGGCGCGCCGGGGCTGGCGGGCAGGAACAGCATATAGCCCGATGCCAGCCCGCGGCGCGCGGCGATGCCGGCCACCGCGTCGACGCCAATGTCCCCCGGCATGCCGGCGGCCGCGCCCCCTTCGCGCAGGGTCCAGGGCAGGGCGGCCTTCACCTGCGGCGCCCAGGGATTGACCTTCATCGCCGGGCGCCCTGCCCCGTTGGCGGCGATGATCGCGCGCAGCCCGCCACCCCACATATCGGTCCAGGGCATTCCCGTCACCGCCAGGAACAGGAGGACCGCCGCCGAGGCGAAGCCCAGGCTGCCATGCAGGTCACGCCAGAACAGCCGCCCGCCGGGCCTGCCCCGGATCGCCAGCGCGGGCTGGCCACGCCGGGGCCAGCGCAGATAGAGGCCGGTGATGCAGAGCAGGATCGCCCAGCCGGCCACCACCTCCACCAGACGATTGCCGACCGGGCCGGTCAGCGCCAGGCTGTGCAGGTCGCGGATGACCTGCATCGCGCCGCCATTGCGCATCCGGCCCAGGATCCGGCCGTTAAACGTGTCAACGAAGTTTACATCTGAATCGCCTTGCGCGGTACGGACGGTGACGCGCCAGTTTTCCGTATCGGCGGCCGGACGGAGCAACTGGATGGCCTTTGCGCCCGTGTTTCGTTCCACTATCGAAACGATATGCGAAGGCGGCAATTGCGCCTGCCCGGCATGCGCCGGCGCGTTCACCGGATAGAGCATCGCCTCCACTTCCGGCTTGTAGAGATAGAGCGCGCCCGTCACCGCCATCAGCGCCAGCACGGGCAGGACGATCAGCCCGGCATAGAAATGCCAGCGCCAGATCGCCCGATACAAACTGTCTCGCGTCATCGCCCGTCCCCTTGTTCAGAAACGCGCGCGCACGCCGGCATAGATGGCGCGACGCTCGACAGGATAGAAGGCGACGCTGCTGTCATTGGGGGTCGTGGCGGGATTGTCGGGCGCGTAGCGGACCAGTGCGCTGATATCGCCGATCGCGCGTTTCCCGGTCAGGTTGCGGGCGTCGAGGAACAGCATCACGCCGTCCCGCACCTGCGCCTGCGCGCCCAGGTTCAGCAGCGCATAGCCGCCCACCCGCTTGCTATTGGCATAGTCGACCCAGGCCCCCTGCGGCAGCCATTCGACCACGGGCGAGACGGACAGGCGTTCCGTACCCAGCTTCAGTTCGGCGCGATAGAAATGGCGCGGAATGACCGGGAGGCGGTTGTCGATGAACTGGATATCGTTGCGGAAGCGGAAGTCGCTATATTGATAGACCTGACGCAGGCTGGCCCAGGGCGTCAGGGTCAGATCCAATCCGGCCTCCAGCCCCTGATGCCGGGTGCGGTCGGCATTGAAGGTGGCGGCGGGGATGATGCCGGGCAGGACATTATATTGCAGCATTTCGCCGCTGATGTCGGCGCGATAGAGGCTGATGTCCCAGGCGGCGATGCCCAGGCGGCCGCGCGTGCCGATTTCGGCGGTCCACGCCTTTTGCAGGCCGACCGGGGTGAAGCCGGGTGCACCGCCCGTCGGCGTCTGGCTCAGTTCGCCGAAACCGGGCATTTCGACCGACCGGCTGTAATTGGCGTAGAACTGGACATTCTGCGACGGCTGGTACAGCAGGCCGACCTTGGGCGCGAAGGCGTCGAAATCCGCGTCGCCGCTGCGCAGGGGCGCGAAATGGTTGGTGATGCGGCGTTCGCCATGGCTGTAGAGGCCGCCGCCGATCAGCCAGACACCGGGCAACGGCGCGATGCGCACTTCGCCATAGCTGTTGATAGTTTGCGCCTTTTGCCGGACATTGGCGGTGATCGCACCGCTGCGCCCGCCGATATTGACGAACTGGCGGGCCTGCACGTCCCCGAACCGGGCCTGGCTGCCCAGCGTCAGTTCGACCGGCATCCCGCCAAGGTCGCCCGACAGGTCGAGGCTGGCGAAAACACCCCGGTCCTCCGACTTCTGATCGATGACCTGAAAGATCGGATGGAAAAGTTGCTTGGCGTTGTAGAACAGGCCGAAAGCGACGCTGCCCTGCCCCAGATCGATGGTGGTACGATTCTGGAGACGGATCGAATCGATATCGCGCGCCTGATCGCCGACGACATTGCCCTTGCGCGGATTGCCGAGCACGTCGGCCTGGTTGAGCGCCCCCGCCAGCTTCTGGCGAATCGTCTGGACGCTGGCATAGAAACGGGTTTCCATGCGGTCATTGAGTTTCAGGCCGACATTGCCGTTGAACCGCAATGCCTTGCGATCACCATGCACACGGTCGCTGTCGGATCGGTCGGCGGTCAACGCGGCCCAGGCGTCACCATGATCATCGGCATAGCCATAGGCGATCTTGCCGCGCAGCGTATCGAAACTGCCGCCGTCGATGCGGACTTCGGTGCCGGGCGCGCTGCGTCCGGTCGGCGTCACCGCATTGATCGCGCCGCCCAGCGTCGAACCGCCATAGCGCAGGGCGTTACCGCCACGATAGACCTCGATATGCTGAAAGACCTGCGGGTCCAGTTCCTGGAAATCGCCATTATCGTCTGCCGCGTTGATCGGGATGCCGTCCTGCAACAGGGTGAGGCCGCGCATATGATAGCCGCGCGACAGGCCCGATCCGCGAATCGATAGGCGCACCTCCTGCCCGAAGCGCGGCTGGGTATAGACGCCGGGCGAAAAGGCCAGCGCATCGCGCAGCGAGACGGCGAGCCTGTCATCGAAATCATCGGCCGAGACGAGATCGACCCCGCCGGGGGTTTTCTGAACGCGCGCGGCGGCCGCTTCGATGACGGGACTTGCGGTGACGATGATGGCGCTGTGTTCGGCATCGTCGGCAACAGCAGGGGTGGTGGAAAGCGCGAGAACAAGGGCGCACAGCGGCAGGCTGCGCGCGGCATGAATGGGACGCATGAGTCGGTAACTTTCTGAAAACAGGATATATGTGCGCACGCTCATCGAACCGGCCTGGTCCTGCAAAGACGGGAACAGGGTTCAGGCGGCAGGCGCCGGATTCCCGCCTATGCGGGAACAGGCCATCCCTGCCGGAGAGCGGATTTCGGGATCAGAAAGTCGCGGGCGGCCCGGATGAGGGCGGCGGGGGCGCGGCCAGGCGCGCGATCACCCCGGTCTTGAGCGCGAAGGCGATCGGGCCGAACGCCAGTTGCCAGGCGGGCAATGGCAGGTCGGCGGCCACCAGCGGCGGCACCAGCGGCTGAACCGAAGCGGCGAAGGGGCAATGTTGCTGGCCGGTCATGCCATCGTCGGGCTGACCATGTTTGCCGGGCGCTTCACCGCGCGGCACGACGACATTGACCGCCCCCTGCCCCGTGCAGAGCGTGACCATGACGCCGCTTTCGGTGCGTATCGGCATGAAGCCGGTCGGCGCGACCAACTGGACCGCCAGGACGAGCAGCGCCAGTGCGGCCAACAGCCCGCGTGCACCATCCGATTGCCTGATCGCCCCCATCATGCCGCTTCCCTAGCGGCGACAAGCCGGTCTGTCACCCGGACAAAAGACCCATGCATGCATCCACTCACCTTGACGTAAACGTCAACTGCCATTACATGGCTGTCCATGGACAAACGCAGCAGCATCGCCGGCATCGAACTGCCCGACCATAGCGACCGGCAGAGTTACAGCATCACCGACCTGTCCGACGAGTTCGGCGTGACCGCGCGCGCGCTGCGCTTTTACGAGGATGAAGGGCTGATCTCGCCGGAACGGCAGGGGCTGGCCCGCATCTATTCGCGGCGCGACCGCGCCCGGCTGGCCTGGATCCTGCGCGGCAAGCGCGTGGGTTTCAGCCTGACCGAGATTCGCGAGATGATCGACCTGTATGACGCCGACGAGGAACATGAGGCGCAGCGCCGCGTCACCGTGGACAAGTGCCGGGCGCGCATAGACCTGCTGACACGGCAAAAGGAGGATATCGACGCCGCCATCGCCGAACTGTCCAGCTTCGTAGCGACCATCGAACAGCGCTGAATACCGCCATACCCCTGAAAAAAATACCGCAGGAGAAGATCATGCCCAGCTATGCCGCCCCCGTTCGCGACACCCGGTTCGTGCTGGACCATGTGGTCGGGCTGGACCGCTACGCCAATCTGCCCGGTTTCGAAAATGCCACCCCCGACCTGGTCGAGGCGATCCTGACCGAAGGCGGCAAGATGGCGGCGGAAGTCCTGTTCCCGCTGAACGCGGTAGGCGACAAGGAAGGCTGCACCCGTCACTCCGATGGCAGCGTGACCACGCCGACCGGCTTCAAGGCCGCGTTCGACCAGTTCGTCGCGGGCGGATGGACCACCATCCATGGCCCCGCCGAATTTGGCGGCCAGGGCCTGCCCAGCGTGCTGGCGACGGCAGTGGACGAATATGTGCTGTCGGCCAACCAGGCGTTCGAAATGTATCATGGCCTGACCGCCGGTGCGGTCGCGGCGCTCATCGCCAAGGGCAGCGCCGAACTGCAGCAGCGCTACATCCCCAAGATGGTGTCGGGCGAATGGACCGGCACGATGAACCTGACCGAACCGCATTGCGGCACGGACCTGGGCCTGATCAAGACCAAGGCGGTGCCGCAGGCCGACGGCAGCTTCAGCATCACCGGCACCAAGATTTTCATTTCGGCGGGCGAGCATGACCTGTCGGCCAATATCATCCACCTGGTCCTGGCCAAGACGCCCGACGCGCCAGAAGGCAGCAAGGGGATTTCTCTGTTCGTCGTGCCCAAGTTCATGGTGGGCGAGGATGGATCGCTGGGCGCGCGCAACGCCGTGTCCTGCGGGTCGATCGAGCACAAGATGGGCATTCACGGCAACGCCACCTGCGTCATGAATTATGACGGCGCGACCGGATGGATTGTGGGCGAGGAGAATAAGGGGCTGGCCGCCATGTTCATCATGATGAACGCGGCGCGGCTGGGCGTGGGCCTTCAGGGGCTGGGCCAGGCCGAGGTCGCGTTCCAGAATGCGGTCCATTATGCCCGCGACCGGCGGCAGGGCCGCGCGCTGACAGGGCCCAAGGAGCCGAACGAGAAGGCCGACACGCTGTTCGTCCATCCCGACGTGCGCCGGATGCTGATGGAGGCCAAGGCGATCACCGAAGGGCTGCGCGCGCTGATCCTGTGGGGCGCGTTGCAGGTCGACCTGTCGCATCATGCCGCGACCGAGGAAGAACGCCAGACCGCCGACGACCTGATCAGCCTGCTCACCCCGGTCATCAAGGGATATGGCACCGACAAGGGATTCGACGTGGCGGTGGCGTGCCAGCAGGTGTTCGGCGGCCATGGCTATATCTGGGAAAATGGCATGGACCAGTATGTGCGCGACGCGCGCATCGCCCAGATTTACGAAGGCACCAACGGCGTGCAGGCGATGGACCTGGTCGGCCGCAAGCTGCCCATGAACGGCGGGCGGGCGTTGCAGGCTTTCCTGAAGATCGTGGCCGATGAAGTGGCCGACGCCAAGGGGCATGAGAAGCTGGGCGGCTTTGCCGAGGCGCTGGAAAAGGCCAGCGGGCAACTGGGCGCGGCGACCATGTGGCTGATGCAGAACGCCATGAAGAACCCGGACAATGCCGGGGCCGGCGCGCATCATTACATGCACATATTGGGGATCGTCGCGACCGGCCTGATGTGGCTGCGCATGAGCAAGGCGGCGGTCACGCTGCTGGAAGCGGGCGAAGGGGACGCGCAGTTCCTGGAGGCCAAGCTGGTGACGGCGCGCTTCTTTGCCGAGCGGATCATGCCCGATGCGGGATCACTGCGCCGCAAGATCGAGGGCGGTGCCGACGCGCTGATGGCGCTGGACCCGGACATGTTCCTGGCCGCCTGATCGGCAGGGCGCATGATGTGAAAAAAGGCTCCCATGTCGCCATGGGAGCCTTTTTCTTTTGCAACGATCGCATGTTCAACGATCGAACCGGCGAAGCATCATTCTTCGCCATTATCCTTCACGCCGACGGTCGGCACCTCCACGGTCGCCTTCTTGGTGCCAACGACGACTTCCTTGGAATCGACATCGACCTTGGGCAGGTCGCCACCCTTCACGCTGACTTCAGGCATGTCGCCGCCGCTTACATCGGCTTTCCAGAAACCCGTTGCGAACAGAACGCCGACAACCGCGAGAATGGCGATCAGGACGATCGCGATCGTCCGGCCGGGGCCACGTTTTTCGACAATCACCGTGCGATCATCATAGCTGTCATTGCGCACATCAACCATCAGACCATCCTTTTATAAATATAGACACATAACAGACAGATACTGTTTGGGTTCCGATCCATCGCAGCACGGGGGCGGGGCGCGCCCTATGCAATCGTCGGATGCAGCCATGGAGCCGGTTTTCCGCACAATGCTCTAAACCCTGGCAATCCCGGCACGGGCCCGTTAGCATCCGGCGATGCAAGCCCCCCGAACCGCCACCGGCGCGTCCCGCACCCTGGGCCTTGCCGCGTCCATCGCGCTGGTCATGGGCAACATGATCGGGTCGGGCGTATTCCTGCTGCCCGCAGCCCTTGCCCCCTTCGGCTGGGATGCGGTGGCGGGGTGGATGTTCACCATCGCCGGGTCGATGGTGCTGGCCTTCGTCATCGCGCGGCTGACCGTCGCCATGCCGGACGCCAATGCGTCGCAGATGATCGCGCGCGCCTATGGCCCGCTGGCCGGTTTTGCGATCGGCTGGATTTACTGGCTGTCCATCATCATCACCAACGTCACCATCGCGGTGGCGGCGACGGCGAATTTAAGCAGCGTGCTGCCCGCCCTTGCCGCGCCGGGCATGGGGGCGACCTGTTCGATCGCCTTCCTGTGGGCGATGACCGGCATCAACCTGATCGGCGCGCGCGCGGCGGGCCTGACGCAGATCGGCACGACGATCATCAAGCTGGTGCCGATCGCGGTGGTGCTGGTGCTGCTGGCGCTGATCCTGTCCACCGGCGAGGCGGAGGTCGTCCCCTTCCCTGCGCACGGCCTGACCGGCGCGGGCATCACCGCGTCGGCGGCGCTGACATTATGGGCGCTGCTGGGCTTCGAATCCGCCAGCGTCGCTGCCGACAAGGTGCGCGATCCCGCGCGCACCATCCCCCGCGCCACCCTGATCGGCACGGCGGCGACGGGGCTGATCTACCTGCTGGTCTGTTCGGGCATCGCGCTGACGCTGCCGGCGGCGGAGACGCAGACCGGATCGCCCTTCGGCGCATTCGTCAGCCATTATTGGTCGGCCGGGCCGGCGCGGTTCATCGCGCTGTTCGTGGTGGTGAGTTGCCTGGGCGCGCTCAACGGCTGGACGCTGTTGCAGGGGGAAGTGCCGCTGGCGATGGCGCGGGCGGGCGAATTGCCGCACTGGCTGGCGGCGACGGACGCGAAGGGGACGCCCGTGCGCGGGCTGATCCTGTCGACGCTGTTGGCCAGCCTGATGCTGGTGGCCAATAGCTTGCAGGGGCTGGTCGCGCTGTTCACGACGATGGCGCTGCTGGCGACATCGGCGACCCTGTGGCTCTATGTCGGCTGCGCGCTGGCGAGTTTGCGGTTCCGGCTGGTGGTGCCGGCGGCGGTCATCGGCCTTGGCTATGCGCTCTGGACGCTGTGGGGCGCGGGGCTGGTGGCGAGCGGATCGAGCATCCTGCTGATGGCGGCGGGATTGCCCTTTTACTGGTGGGCGCGGCGGGGGCGGGCGTAAATCGTCATTGCGCGCGCAGCGAAACGATCCAATGTCGCGCGCAATGACGATGCGGCTCAATCCGCCCACAAATCCTTGAGCTTGGAGAAGAAACCGCTGACCTGCGGGCATTCCTCGCCCGTTTCCGTTTCGCGGAAGGCTTCGAGTAATTCCTTTTGCCGGGCGGTCAGGCGGGTCGGTGTTTCGACATCGACCTGGACGACGAGGTCGCCCTGCCCCCGGCCGTTCAGCACCGGCATGCCGCCGCCACGCTGACGAATCTGCTTGCCCGACTGGATGCCGCTGGGAATCTTGATCTCATGCCGCTGGCCGTCGAGGCCGGGCACTTCGATCGTGCCGCCCAGCGCCGCCGTGGTGAAGCTGACCGGCGCACGGCAGAAGAGCGTCGTGCCATCGCGTTCGAACAGGCTGTGCCGCTTCACATGCAGGAAGATATAGAGGTCGCCCGCCGGGGCGCCGCGCGCGCCGGCCTCACCCTCGCCCGACAGGCGGATGCGGGTGCCTTCATCGACGCCGGCGGGAATGTTGACCGACAGCGTCTTGGGCTTGTCGATGCGCCCTTCGCCGCGACAGGAGCGGCACGGGCTTTCGATCACCTGGCCCGCGCCCTGGCAGGACGGGCAGGTGCGTTCGACCACGAAGAAGCCCTGCTGGGCACGGACCTGGCCATGGCCGTGGCAGGTGCCGCAGGTCTTGACCCCGGTGCCCGGCTGCGCGCCCGATCCTTCGCAACTGTCGCAGGCAGCCGATACCTCGATCTGAATCTCGGTCTGCTTGCCATGATAAGCGTCGTCGAGGGTGATTTCCATGTCGTAGCGCAGGTCCGCGCCGCGCCGCTGCTGCTGGCGCCCGCCGCCCTGCCCGCCAAAACCGGCCTGGCCGAAGATCGTCTCGAAAATATCGCCCAGATCGGAAAAGCCGCCCGCGCCGCCGCCACGGAATCCACCACCGCCGCCCTGCTGCTGCTGGGTATAGGCCGCATGGCCGAAACGGTCATAGGCCGCGCGCTTTTGCGGGTCTTTCAGGCAATCATAGGCTTCCGACACAGCCTTGAACCTGGCCTCGCTGTCGGCGCAGCCCCCCGTTTTATCGGGGTGATATTTCATGGCCATCTTGCGATAGGCGCTCTTGATCGTCGCACCATCGGCCGTGCGATCGACTTCGAGCAGCGAATAATAATCGATTTCGGTCGTCATTCGGACCCCCGCCCGCCTGTCCCCTCACCCCGGCCTGTGCCGGGATGAGGGATATGGGGCATCGGCTTACGCCTTGTTGTCGTCCACTTCGGAGAATTCGGCATCGACGACATCATCGTCGGCCTTGGGCGCATCGGCGCCCGGAGCCGCCGCTGCCGCCTGTTCCTTCTCGTAGATCGCCTGGCCCAGCTTCATCGCGACGGTGGCGAGTTCCTGCGCCTTGCTCTTCATCGCTTCAGCGTCGCCGCCTTCGATCGCGGACCTGGTGGCGGCGATCGCGGTTTCGATCTCGCCCTTCAGGCTCGCATCCACCTTGTCGCCATGTTCGGCCAACTGCGCTTCGGTCGTGTGGACCAGGCTTTCGGCGTTGTTCTTCGCCTCGGCCGCCTCACGGCGCTTCTTGTCCTCTTCGGCGAAGCGTTCGGCATCCTTGACCATCTGGTCAATGTCGGCGTCGCTGAGGCCGCCGGACGCCTGGATGCGGATCTGCTGTTCCTTGCCGGTGCCCTTGTCCTTGGCACTGACATTGACAAGCCCGTTGGCGTCGATGTCGAACGTGACCTCGATCTGCGGCACGCCGCGCGGTGCGGGCGGAATGCCGAGCAGGTCGAACTGGCCGAGCAGCTTGTTGTCCGCCGCCATTTCCCGTTCGCCCTGGAACACGCGGATCGTCACCGCCTGCTGATTGTCGTCGGCGGTCGAATAGACCTGAGACTTTTTGGCAGGGATGGTGGTGTTGCGGTCGATCATGCGGGTGAACACGCCGCCCAGCGTTTCGATGCCGAGGCTGAGCGGGGTCACGTCGAGCAGCAGCACGTCCTTGACATCGCCCTGGAGCACGCCCGCCTGGATCGCCGCGCCCATGGCGACGACTTCGTCGGGGTTCACGCCGGTATGCGGTTCCTTGCCGAAAAATTCCTTCACGGCCTCGCGCACCTTGGGCATACGGGTCATGCCGCCGACCAGCACCACTTCGCTGATCTCGCTCGCCGAAACGCCCGCGTCGGCCATCGCCTTCTTGCAGGGTTCCATCGTCCGCTTGATGAGGTCAGCGACCAGACGCTCCAGATCGGCGCGGGTGATCGTCTTGACCAGATGCTTGGGACCATTCTGGTCCGCGGTGATGAAGGGCAGGTTGACTTCGGTGGTCTGCGCCGAGGACAGCTCGATCTTCGCCTTTTCAGCGGCTTCCTTCAGGCGCTGGAGCGCCAGCTTGTCCTTGGTGAGGTCGATGCTTTCGGCCTTCTTGAAGTCGGCGGCCAGATATTCCACCAGCTTGGCGTCGAAATCCTCGCCGCCCAGGAAGGTGTCGCCGTTGGTCGACTTCACTTCGAACACGCCGTCGCCGATTTCGAGGATGGAGATGTCGAACGTGCCGCCGCCAAGGTCATAGACCGCGATCGTCTTGCCGTCCTGCTTGTCGAGGCCATAGGCCAGCGCCGCCGCCGTCGGCTCGTTGATGATGCGCAGCACTTCCAGGCCCGCGATCTGGCCGGCGTCCTTGGTCGCCTGGCGCTGGGCGTCGTTGAAGTAGGCGGGCACGGTGATGACCGCCTGCGTGACCGTCTCGCCCAGATAGCTCTCGGCGGTTTCCTTCATCTTTTGCAGGATGAAGGCGCTGATCTGCGACGGGCTGTAATCCTCGCCACCGGCCGTGACCCAGGCGTCACCGTTCGATCCCTTCGCGATCGAATAGGGGACGAGTTCCATGTCCTTCTTGGTCATGGGATCGTCGAAGCGGCGGCCGATCAGGCGCTTCACCGCGAAAATCGTGTTGTCCGGGTTGGTGACGGCCTGCCGCTTGGCGGGCTGGCCGATCAGACGCTCGCCATCCTTGGCGAAGGCGACGATCGAAGGGGTCGTGCGCGCCCCTTCCGCATTTTCGATAACCTTGGGCTTGCCGCCGTCCATGACGGCGATGCAGCTGTTGGTGGTGCCCAGGTCGATCCCGATAACTTTTGCCATCTCTTCCTCTTGTAACCCCAAATATTCAGCGGTTGACGGCCCCATACCTCACTAAAGCGCCAAGGCAAGGCCGTTTGCAGTTGGGATATAGGCGCGCTTTCGCTTGGCACAAGAAGCGGGCGCGATTAGCTATGCACTGGAACCAGAACGAGACAGTCACGGAGCCTGACATGCGCGCCCCTTTTGCCCTGATCGCCCCTGTTGCGGCGCTGCTCGCGCCGCTGGCGCTGACCGCCTGCGGCGACCCGGCGCCGACCTATATCGACCAGGCCTGGGTGCGGCTGTCGCCCAGCAAGGACAGGCCATCGGCCGGTTACTTCGTGGCCCATGGCGGCGACACGGGCACGCAATTGCGCGGCGTCATCACCGACTATGCACTGAAAGTCGACATGCATGAAACGGTCAGCAAGGACGGCATGACCACGATGCAGGCGATCGACAGCGTCGACATTCCGGCCAAGGGCGAGGTCGCCTTCGCGCCGGGCGGCAAGCATCTGATGATCCTGGGCGTCAACGACACGGCGATCAGCCGGGGCAAGATGCAGTTCACCTTCCTGCTGGCCAATGGCGATCGGCTGCTGGTCGATGCGGTGATCCGCAAGCCCGAAGGGGCGGCGGCGACGGCACCCGCGCCTGCGCCCGCGCCGGGGCATGACGGTCATTGACGAGTCGCGCGCTCACGCCCGCCGAAATCGCGCTGGCCCGGTCGATGTTCGGGCGGGCGATCGATTATGGCAAGGTGCGGGTGCATAACCGCGCATGGTGGCCGCTCCAGCCGCGCACCGTGACCATGGCGCCCGATGGCGACCTGTGGTTCCATCCCCGAAGCGGCCTGTTCTGCGCCGATTTCTGCGACAGCCCGCTGCATATCCAGGGGCATTTCATCCATGAAATGACCCATGTGTGGCAGGCGCAGCGATCGGGCAAATGGTGGCTGCCGCTGATGCGCCACCCCTTTTGCCGCTATGATTATCAGGTCGCGCCCGGCAAGCCCTTCGCCCGTTACGGCATCGAGCAGCAGGCGGAGATCGTGCGGCACGCCTTCCTGCTGCGGCGGGGCATCGCGGTGGCGGGCAAGCCGGACCGGGCGACCTATGAGGCGTTGCTGCCCTTTGCCTGACTATTCCACCGTCACGCTCTTTGCCAGGTTGCGCGGCTGATCCACATCCGTCCCCTTGGCGACCGCGACATGATAGGCCAGCAACTGCACCGGGACGGCATAGACCAGCGGCGCGATCAGCGGATGGACCCTGGGCATCTCGATCGTCGCCATGCAGCCATCGCCCGCCGCCGCGATCCCTTCCGCATCGGAAATCAGCACCACCTTGCCACCGCGCGCCTGCACTTCCTGCATGTTGCTCACGGTCTTTTCGAACAAGGGGCCGCTCGGCGCGATCACGATCACCGGCACGGCATCGTCGATCAGGGCGATCGGACCATGCTTCATTTCGCCCGCCGCATAACCTTCGGCATGGATATAGCTGATTTCCTTGAGTTTCAGCGCCCCTTCCAGCGCCATCGGATAATCCGGCCCGCGCCCCAGATACAGCACGTCGCGCGCCGGGGCGATCAGGTGCGCCATCGCCTCGATCTGGCTGTCCTGGCCCAGCGCTTCATTGAGCGCGGCGGGCGCTTCGGACAGGTGCCAGACGATTTCGGCCTCTTCCTCCGGCGTCAAACGCCCCTTCGCCCGCGCCAGATTGGCCGCCAGCGCTGCCAGCACGGCCAACTGGCAGGTGAATGCCTTGGTCGATGCCACGCCAATTTCCGGCCCGGCATGGGTAGGCAGCAGCAGGTCCGCCTCGCGCGCCATGGAGCTGGTCGGCACATTCACCACCACGGCGATGATCTGCCCCTGCGCCTTGGCATGGCGCAGCGCCGCCAGCGTGTCGGCCGTTTCGCCCGACTGGCTGATGAAGAGCGCCAGGCCGCCGGCCTCCAGCACCGGATCGCGATAGCGGAACTCGCTCGCCACATCGATGTCCACGGGCACGCGGGCGAATTTTTCGAACCAGTATTTCGCCACCAGCCCGGCATAATAGCTGGTGCCGCAGGCGACGATGGTGATGCGCTTTACCTGGCCAAGGTCGAAATCCATGTCGGGCATGGCGACCTGATTGTCCATGCGGCGCAGATAGGAGCGCAGCGTCTGGGCGACGACGACCGGCTGCTCGTAAATTTCCTTCTGCATGAAATGGCGATGATTGCCCTTGTCGATCATCGCGCCCGATACGCCCGAAATGGTGACGGGGCGTTCGACGGGGTTGTTATCCCGGTCGAAAATCTCCGCGCCCTGGGCGGTGATGACGACCCAGTCGCCCTCCTCCAGATAGGCGATGCGCTGGGTCAGCGGGGCAAGGGCCAGCGCGTCCGACCCCAGATAGGTTTCGCCGTCGCCATAGCCCACCACCAGCGGCGACCCCAGCCGCGCGCCGATCAGCATGTCGGGATGGCTGCGGAAGGCGATGGCCAGCGCGAAGGCGCCATGCAGGCGCGGCAACACCTGCGCGACCGCCTCACGCGGCGACACGCCCTGCTCCACCAGTTCGCTGACCAGATGCGCGACGACTTCGGTGTCGGTCTGGCTGTCGAAATGCCGCCCCCGCGCCATCAGTTCGGTGCGCAGGGGTTTGAAATTCTCGATAATGCCGTTGTGGACCAGCGCCACTTCGCGGGTGGCGTGGGGATGCGCGTTGCTGGTCGTGGGCGCGCCATGGGTGGCCCAGCGGGTATGGGCGATGCCGGTGGTGCCGGGCAGCGGCTCGTCACGCAATTCGCGCACCAGGTTCGACAGCTTGCCCTCCGCCCGCCGCCGCTCGATCGCGCCATCATGGATGGTGGCGACGCCGGCGCTGTCATAGCCGCGATATTCCAGCCGTTTCAAACCATCGACCAGCCGCTCCGCCACGTCGCTATTGCTGATGATGCCAATGATGCCGCACATGCCAGAAAGCCTCGCCGTCGAGTGAATCCGTTCCACGCCCGCCTTAGGACGCAATCATCGCTATGCCCTTAATGACCGCGCCGCATCGGCGCCATGGGCGACATATGAAAAACTTGTCATGCCGGGCGGATCGTCACCAGCCAGATATCGGGCGGGGCGCGCATCCGCACCGGCGCGCCGCTGGTGCCCACCCCGGCGGACACGATCATCGTCCGCGCGCCGTCGCGATAGAGGCCGCAGGCATAGCGCGTGCCGTAACGCGACGGGACATAGATGATGCCGAGGAAGGGCAAGGCGACCTGGCCGCAATGGGTGTGCCCGACCAGCGTGAGCGACGGCGCATCGGGCAGTCCGGGGAAAATGTCCGGCCCGTGCGAGAGGATGACCGGCGCGCCGCCGATCCGGTCCAGCGCCGCCAGCGTGCCGGGCAGGTCGATCCTGCGGGTATAGATGTCCTTCAGCCCGCCGATCGCCAGCGGTCCGCGCCGCGCCGCGCCATCCTGCAACAGGGTGACGCCGACCCGCGCGAAGGCCGCGCGCCAGTCCGCTTCGCCCAGCGCCCGGCGGTTGATCTTGCTGCGGCTGTCATGATTGCCCAGCACCGCCACCACGCCCAGCGGCGCGCGCAGGCCCGCAAAGGCCGCGATGCTGGCCCGCGCGTCATAGGTCGCGCCCCCCTTGTCATCGCCGATATAATCGCCGCCCAGCAGGATGAGGTCGGGTTTCAGCGCGTTGACCTGCGCCACGATGCGCGCCATCCGCTCCGGGCTGTTGTCCGGGCCGGAAAGGTGGGTGTCGGTCAGCAGCGCGAGCGTGACGGGCCTGCGCGGCGCGTCGGCGGGAAAGGGCAGCACGACCTCCGCCCGCCGCACCACCGGCATCGCGCTGGCATTGTGGAGGAGCCAGAGGGCAAAGAGTGCAGCGCAGACAATAAATATCAAGATCAGCGCTAAAACTTTCTGCGCGATAGACCAAAGCGCGAATGTCTGTACGAATATCAGATCAATCCTTTCAAGGCCCGATCGACGCCGCGAATGAAATTTTCATATATCTCACGTGTCAACCATTCTTCCTTGGTTCGGCTCATTCTGGCGAATCTTTTAAACTGACTGTGCAGGGTTTCGATTAATTCCGCGTCCTTTTTCATGATCCGGTTTTGATGAGCCAACGTCCTAGCCATTGCGCCAATAGCGCGTCCATCATAGTCGTCCGCACCAATGCGCAACTCCATCCTATCTTTCAGTTCCGCCCATTTGCGATGGATGTCGTTATAACGCTGCTGCGCGTTAAGTTTAGACGAGCTATCCGCGTCTGCGACTTCTTCCTCATCGCCAACGACCTCAGATATTTCCTTGTCGCCCTGCGATAGTGCGATGTCGTCCGTATTTGTCTGGATGGATTTTAGAACGTCAGAAATGCGGGACAACTCGCTGTCCGCCTTTGACAGCCATTCCAGCGATTCATTAACCGCACGCTGACGATCGTTAAATTTTTCGGATACCTGCTTGAATTCCTCTACCGAACTTTTGATGCTCAGAAGACTGCCAGCCAATCTATCTACTGACTTGGGCAACGTGTCGCTCAATCCCAAGATCAGCAGCGCAATCAATGCGACGGCAGGCCAAGCGATCGCTGCTGCAAATTCAAGCACATTCACTTATCATTCCCCTTTGCCTTGCGCGCCATCATCCGCGCGCGGAACGCGGCCGCCCAGCCCGGCTTTCCGACCTGCTCCGGCCGCACCAGGCACAGCGCATCCGCCTCGACCGGCTTCGTCACCACGCTGCCCGCCGCGACGATCGCGCCCGCGCCGATGCTGGCCGGGGCGACGAGCGCGCTGTTGGAGCCGATGAAGGCGCCCGCGCCGATCTCCGTCCGATATTTGAAATATCCGTCATAATTGCAGGTGATGGTGCCCGCGCCGATATTGGCGCCCGCGCCCACGCTGGCGTCGCCGATATAGGAAAGGTGATTGGCCTTCGCCCCTTCGCCCAGGGTCGCCTTCTTGATCTCGACAAAATTGCCGACCTTGGCCCTGGGGCCGATGTCCGCGCCGGGCCGCAGCCGCGCATAGGGACCGATCGCCGCGCCGCTGGCGATGGTCGCGCCTTCCAGATGGGAAAAAGCGTGGATCGTCACGTCGTCGGCGATCCGCACGCCGGGGCCGAACACCACGTTCGGCTCCACCACCACGTCGCGGCCCAGCACCGTATCATGGCTGAAAAACACGGTTTCCGGCGCGATCAGGGTCACGCCCTCACGCATCGCCTCCGTGCGGCGGCGCGCCTGCCATTGCGCTTCGACGCTGGCCAGTTCGATCCGGCTGTTGACGCCGGCGACTTCCCACGCTTCCGTTTCGATCACCGCGCTCGTCCCGCCCGGCAGCATGACGATGTCGGGCAGATAATATTCGCCCGCCGCATTATTGTTGCCGATCTGGTCGAGCAGCACGAACAGGTCGGTCGACCGCACCGCCATCAGCCCGCTGTTGCAGAGCGTGACCGCGCGTTCGGCCTCGCTGGCGTCCTTATATTCCACCATCTTGGCGATGATGCCCTGCCCGTCGGCGATGATCCGGCCATAGGCGGCGGCGTCATCCGGGCGGAAGCCCAGCACCACCGCGCGCGGCTCGTCCCCCCGGTTCAGCCGATCCAGCATCGCCCGCATCGTGCCCGCGCCGACCAGCGGCACGTCGCCATAGAGGATCAGCACGTCGCCCGCGAAGCCCGCCAGCGCGTCATGCGCCTGGGCGACGGCATGGCCGGTGCCAAGCTGCCGGTCCTGCACCGCGATGACCGCGCCGGTGCCGGCCACCGCCTTTTCCACCTGATCGCGCCCCGCGCCCACGACCACGACCTGCCGTTCGGGCGCCAGTTCGGACACGCTGGCCAGCAGGTGCAGCAGCATCGGCCGCCCGGCAATGGGGTGCAGCACCTTGTGCAGCGCGGATTTCATCCGCGTCCCCTGCCCTGCGGCAAGGATGATGACGGCGAGGGGGCGATGGGCGGTCACGATGGCAAAGTCCCTGGCAGGAGGAGGAATCCGGGCTGCTCTGTGCCATGTTTGACTTGCCATTGCCACCGCGCACGCGGCATGGCGGGACCATGAGCAGCATCCCCCCTGATCCAATCCCTTTCGATCCAATCCCTTTCGATATCGTCGGCTTCGACCTGGACGGCACCTTGATCGACACCAGCGGCGATCTGGCCGCGGCGGTCAATTACGCCATCGGCACGATCGGTCGCCCGCCCTTCCCGGTGGCGGCGATCCATCCCTTCGTGGGCAAGGGCGCGAAAGTGATGCTGGAACGCGCGCTGGAGGCGTCGGGCGGCCATGATGAAGCGACGCTGGAAGCCCTGCTCCCGATCCTGCTGGATTATTATGCGCAGAATCTGGCGATCCACAGCGTCCCCTATCCCGGCCTGATCGCGGCGATGGATGCGCTGGCGGCGCGCGGGGTGAAGCTGGCCATCTGCACCAACAAGGCGGAGCGATTCACCATCCCGCTGATGCACCAGATCGGCCTGTCGGATCGGTTCGCGGCCATTGTCGGTGGCGACACCGTGGGCGTCGCCAAGCCCGATCCTGCGCCGATCCATGCCATGATCGAGCGGGCGGGCGGCGGCCGCACCATCTTCATCGGCGACACGATCAACGACATTGCCGGCGCGCGCAACGCGGGCATCGCCAATGTCGCGGCCAGCTTCGGTTTCCTCGACGGTCCGGTCGAAAATCTGGCGGCGGACGCGGTGATCCATCATTTCGATGAACTGGTGCCGCTGCTGGAACGCTGGCCGGCATGACCCTGCGCCTGGAGCGGGACGGCCCGGTCGCCCGGCTGCTGATCGACCGGCCACACCGGCGCAACGCCATGACCCAGGCGATGTGGACGCACCTGCCCAGCCTTGTCGGCGCGGCGATGGCCGACAACAGCGTGCGCGTGCTGATCCTGACCTCCGCCACGCCGGGCCTGTTCTGCGCGGGTGCGGACATTGACGAATTTGCCGCCTGCTCCGGCGCGCAGGACTGGCGCGTCGCCAATCAGGATGCGATCCGCGCCAGCCAATATGCGCTGGCCCATGCGCAAAAGCCGGTGATCGCCGCGATCGACGGCGATTGCGTGGGCGGCGGATGCGGCCTTGCCATCGCCTGCGACCTGCGGATCGCTGCGCCCGCCGCGCGGCTGGGCATCACGCCGGCGAAGCTTGGCATCGTCTATTCGCTGTTCGACACCAAATTGCTGGTCGATCTGGTCGGCCCGGCGCGCGCCAAGCGCATCCTCTTCACCGCCGCGCTGCACGATGCCGACACCGCGCGCGCCATCGGCCTCATTGACGAGATCGCCGCCGATCCGCTGGCTACCGCCGATACACTCGCGCGCACCATCGCCGCCAATGCCCAGCACAGCGTCCGCTCGTCCAAGGCGATCGTCCGCCGCATCCTTGACGGACAGGCCGATGACGACGCGACCACGCTGGCGATGTTCCGCGACGCCTTCACCCGCCCCGATTTCGCCGAAGGGGTGGCCGCGTTCCGGGAGAAGCGGCGACCCGATTTCTGATCCCGCGCGCGGACATAAAGCCCGCCATTGTGATTCGCGCCCGCCCCCGCTAAAGGCGCGGGCATGTCCAGCACCGCTCCCCACATCACCCCGGAAATCGTCGCCGAACATGGCCTCAGCCCGGAAGAATATGACCGCGTCGTAAAGGCGATCGGCCGCGCGCCGAACCTCACCGAACTGGGCATATTCTCGGTCATGTGGTCGGAGCATTGCTCCTATAAATCCTCCAAAATCCACCTGATGAAGCTGCCGACCAAAGGCCCGCAGGTGATTTGCGGCCCCGGCGAAAATGCCGGCGTGGTCGACATCGGCGACGGACAGGCCGCGATCTTCAAGATGGAGAGCCACAACCACCCGTCCTATATCGAACCCTATCAGGGCGCGGCGACCGGGGTGGGCGGCATTTTACGCGACGTGTTCACCATGGGCGCGCGCCCCATCGCCAACATGAACGCGCTGCGCTTTGGCCGCCCGGATCATCCCAAGATGCGCCACCTCATCAGCGGCGTGGTGCGCGGCATCGGCGGCTATGGCAATTGCG
Organism: Sphingobium cyanobacteriorum; assembly: GCF_030580935.1. Lineage (GTDB taxonomy): Bacteria > Pseudomonadota > Alphaproteobacteria > Sphingomonadales > Sphingomonadaceae > Sphingobium > Sphingobium cyanobacteriorum. Next base: position 478,842 of record NZ_JAUQOM010000001.1, read on the forward strand.
TGGGCGTCCCCACCGTTGGCGGCGAAGTCAATTTCCACCCCGCCTATGACGGCAATATCCTGGTCAACGCGATGACCGTGGGTATCGCCGACACCGACAAGATTTTCTACAGCGCCGCGTCCGGCATCGGCAACCCGATCGTCTATGTCGGGTCAAAGACCGGCCGCGACGGCATCCATGGCGCGACCATGGCCAGCGCCGATTTCGGCGACGACGCCGACGCCAAGCGCCCGACCGTGCAGGTCGGCGACCCCTTCACCGAGAAGCTGCTGATCGAGGCGTGCCTGGAACTCATGGCGTCCGACGCGATCGTCGCGATTCAGGATATGGGCGCGGCGGGCCTTACCTCCTCCAGCGTCGAAATGGCGTCGAAGGGCGGCGTGGGCATCCAGCTCAACATGGACGACGTGCCGCAGCGCGAAACCGGCATGACCACCTATGAAATGATGCTCTCCGAATCCCAGGAGCGCATGTTGATGGTCCTGAAGCCCGGCCGCGAAGCCTTTGCCGAAGCGATCTTCCGCAAGTGGGAACTGGACTTCGCCGTGATCGGCCATGTGACCGACACCGGCCGCATGGTCCTGATCCACAAGGGCGAGACGGTGTGCGACATTCCGCTCGCCCCGCTGGCCGACGACGCGCCGCTCTATGATCGCCCATCCATGCCGATGGACGAATATAAGGTCTGGTCGGGCGTCAAGCCGCTGGGCGACATTCCCGAAAGCACAGACATCGGCGCGGACCTGCTCAAACTCATGGGCAGCCCGGACATCGCCAGCCGCCGCTGGATCTGGGAACAATATGACCATATGGTCGGTGCCGACACCGTCCAGCGCCCCGGCGGCGACGCGGCCGTCGTGCGCGTCCATGGCAGTAACAAGGGGATCGCGATCAGCACCGATTGCACCCCGCGCTATTGCTATGCCGACCCCTATGAAGGCGGCAAGCAGGCGATCGCCGAATGTTATCGCAACCTGAGCGCGGTCGGCGCGACGCCGCTGGCCGTGACCAACTGCCTCAACTTCGCCAACCCCCAGCGCCCCGAAATCATGGCGCAACTGACCGGCTGCCTGAACGGCATGGGCGACGCCTGCCGCGCGCTCGACTTCCCGATCGTGTCGGGCAATGTGTCGCTCTATAACGAAAGCAAGGCGACCGGCGGCGGCAGCGCGATCCTGCCGACCCCGGCGATCGGCGGCATCGGCCTGCTGGCGGACGTGGATGTGATGGCGACGGTCGCGTTCAAGAATGAAGGCGACGCGATCTGGCTGATCGGTGGGCCAGAAGGGGCTTTGGGCACCCACCTCGGCCAGACCATCTGGCTGCGCGAAATCGCCGGTCGCGAAGCGGGCGACGCGCCGAAGGTCGATCTGGCCGCCGAACGCGCCAACGCCGACAGCGTGCGCGCGCTGGTCGCCAGCGGGACGGTCAACGCCGTGCATGATATTTCGGACGGCGGCCTGATCGTCACGATCGCGGAAATGGCGCTGGCCGGCAGGATCGGCGCGACGCTGGACAGCGCGCTGACCACGGCGTCGGCATTCGGAGAAGATCAGGGTCGCTATGTCGTCACCGCCGCAGCGGGCGTCGATATTGCCGGCGCGGTGAAGATCGGCACCGTGGGCGGCGACAGCGTCGTCGGCGTGGCGCTGGACGCGCTGCGCAGCGCGCATGAAGGCTTCTTCCCCGCGCTGATGGACAGCGAACTCTGACGACAGGGCATGGAAATAGACGGCGCAGCCCATGACAAGGGTGATCGCCCCGCCCGCGACGCGACCCGCGATGCCTGGCTGCACGAAAAAGGCATCACCCTGCTGCGTATCCCTGCCGTCGATGTGCTAAAAGACCCCGCAACCACGGCCGACGCGATCGTCGCCTCTGTTCGGGAGCGGATATGACCGCCGGCTACTCCTCCACGCCCCTCTCCAGAAAACTCAGCCTGAAACCCGGCCTGCGCGCCTGGTGGGACGCCATGCCCGCATCGGTCGAGGCCGAACTGGCCGACAGCGGCGTTGTCCGCCTGGCCGCGCCGCAAGCGCCGATCGATGCGGCGCATGTCTTCGTCACCGACCGGGCCGACATGACCGCGAAGATCGCGGCGCTGCGCCCCTTGCTGGCGCCAACCGGCTTCCTGTGGATCAGTTGGCCCAAAAAGGCGTCGAAGGTGCCGACCGACATAACCGAGGACGTGATCCGCGCGGTCATCCTGCCGACAACCGACCTGGTCGATGTCAAGGTTTGCGCCGTCGATCCGGTCTGGTCGGGCCTCAAGCTGATGATCCGCAAGTCCGCGCGCCACGGCGCGGGCGCGCAACCGTGATCCGGCCTTGCGCGCGCAGCGGGCCGATCTGACCGCATCCCGCGCTAGCCGCGCCGCAATATATATTCCGCGTCCGTCCAGTCGCCCACGCGAAAGCCATAATCGCCGACCTTGACGAAGCCGCGCCCGGCATAGACCGCCTGCGCGCGGTGGTTGCCCGACCATACGCCCAGCCACAACGGCCCCGGCATGCTGTCGTCCAGCCAGGCAAAGGCCGCGTCCATCAGCGCGCGCCCGACTCCCATGCCCTGCGCCATGTTCAGGGCATAGAGCTGATAGAGTTCACCTTGTTCCGGCGACGCATCGGGATGCGGCAATTTGCATGGGCCGACATGCGCATAGGCGATCAATCGTCCGTCATCCGCTTGCGCCACCCAGGTCGCATGGGACGGATCGGCCAATTCCGCCCTGACGCTGGCCAATCCATATGTATCCCGCTCGAACAGCGCCAGGTCGGCCGGCGGATAGGGAATGGCAAAGCCGTCGAGGAAGGTTTCACGAAAGGCCGCCAGCTTGAGCTGCGAGAGGGCAGCGGCGTCATCTGGCTGCGCGCGGCGGAGGGAGAAAGACGAAACGGCCATGGCGACCGGATGACATATCCGCCATTATCGCACAATCTCAAGCAGCCCGCGTCACCCGCCCGAACAGCACCTGATAGCTGTCCCCGCCCCCCGCCGCGTCAAAGACGGCCATCACCCGGCGCAGCGCACGCGGCCCCAGCGGCGGGCGGCCTTCGGTCGGCACCACCGCGCCGATGCCCTTCAAATGCGCGATCAGCCCACGCGCATCGCCGCAATCCAGCGGATAATCCTCATCAAAGGCAAAAGCGTCGCCATGCGCCGCCAGCATCGCCCGTAGCGCGTCGAGCGAGGGATAGTCGGGCACGCCCGTCACCAGCCCGCACGCCGCATGCGCGGCGCGCCAGCGGGCGAAGCTGCCCTGTCCCATGGTCGAGAAGATCAGGCTGCCCCCCGGCCGCAACAGCCCGGCCAGCCGCGCGATCGCGCCATCCAGGTCATCGAACCATTGAAAGGCCAGGCTGGACAGGATGAGGTCGAACCATGGCCCGTCAAATGCCGGCGCTTCGCCGTCCATGGGCAGGAAGGTGCCCGCGATCAGCCCGTGCGAGGCCGCCTGCGCCAGCATGGCCGGCGCAATGTCGGTCGCGATCAGTTCCGCCCCCGGCCAGCGCGCCTGAATGTCGCGCGTCAGGAAGCCGGTGCCACAGCCGATTTCCAATATCCGGGCAACGCCGTCGGGCCTCTGCCGCTGGGCAAGGTCCGCCACCAGCGTCGCCGCCAGCCGCTGCGGCCCGGCATGGCGTTCATATTGTCCGGCCGCCGCACCGAAGGCGGCGCTGATGCGGTGCTTGCGACTGTCGTTCATGGCTGGCGCATTTTCAGTCGACGATTCACAGTCCACGCTCTGGAGCCGCAGGCCGGCAAAGCCTAAAATGCGACCGCCAGGAAGTTAGAGCCTTTCCACCCTGCGTCAAAAGGCTCTAGGCGGATGGCAGAGCCTTGCAGACCTGACCAGCCCCTTTCAATGGAAACGCAGCACGAAATGACATCCCCCCGCATTCCCGCCATGGACGTTTTGCGCGGTTGCGCGGTCATGGGCATATTGTGGATGAACATCACCGCCTTTGCCATGCCGCAAAGCGCCTATTTCAATCCGGCGGTGGCGGGATCGCCGGGCGCGGGCGACATCGCCTTCTGGGCCGTCAGCCTGATCCTGGTCGACGGCAAGATGCGCGGACTGTTCGCCATGCTGTTCGGGGCATCCATGCTGTTGCTGATCGACAGGGAAGAAATGGCGGGCCGTGACGGGCGACGGACGCAGATGGTCCGGTCCGGCTGGCTGTTCGTGCTGGGTTGCGTCCATTTCTTCGCGCTGTGGTGGGGTGACATATTGCGCATCTATGCGATCGTCAGCCTGTTCGCGATCCTGTTTGCCGGGCAAGAGCCGCTCGATCTGGTCAAGCGCGCCTTTCTGTGTTTCCTGCTGCAATTCCTGCTGCTCGCCGCCTTCATCGCCAGCCTCTATATCTGGGGTCATGCCGCCACGGCGCCGGACGCGGACGCCGGGATGCGGGCGGGCTTTACCCATTTCATGGCGGCGCTGTCCGACCCCGCAAGCCCCACGACCCAGACGGAGATCGCCACCTATCGCAGCGGCTTTGGCGCGATCCTCCAGATGAAGCTGGCCGCCTTCCCCGGCGAATGGCTGTGGGGCTTCCTGTTCACCGCCTTCGAAACGCTGGGCTTCATGCTGCTGGGCATGGCGATGCTCAAGGGCGGTTTCCTGACCGGCAACTGGGACATGGAACATTATCGGCGCACGGCGCGCCATTGCTTCGCGATCGGACTGCCCGCCATGGCCGCGATGGCGCTGTGGGTGGGGTATGGCGGATTTGCCCCGCTCCCCACCTATGGCGTGGCGCTGGCCTGGTCGCTGCCTTTCCGCATCCCGCTGAGCGTGGGCTGGGCCGCGCTGATCCTGTGGCTGCTGGCGCGCCATCGCACCAGCCCGTGGGTCGGCCGGATCGCCGCGGCCGGGCGGATGACGCTCAGCAATTATCTGGGCACGAGCATCCTCATGACGGCGATCTTCTATGGCTGGGGCCTGGGTCTTTTCGCCCATGTCCGCCCGGCGGTGCTGCCCTTGTTCATCCTGGCGACCTGGGCGATCATGCTGCTGTGGTCGCAACCTTATGCGAATCGCTTCGCGATGGGACCGGCGGAATGGCTGTGGCGCAGCCTTGTCGCCGGGAAACCGCAAAAGATTCGCAGAAGCGTTTAATTTACTATTGCGACCCATTATCAGGCACGCTATCTCCCTGCCATCAGGAGAATGGCTGCGATGGTCGTCTGCGTGTGCAATGCAATTCGGGAAAAGGATGTGCGGGAAGCCGCGCGCAACGGGGCGGACACGCCATGCAGCGCCTATGCCCAATATGGTCGCCGGCCCAAATGCGGCCAGTGCGTCTCCTTCGCTCGCACGATCATCGCCGCGGAACGTGCATCCGCCTGACAAGAGTGCGAAGCATCCGCATCTGCACGGTGCGAGCATCACGCAATAGCGTGGTAGAAAATCCATTATTTTCAAGGCTTTTCCGCTTAACACGGGCCTGCCGAGCCGATATAGTCGCGACCTTCCCCCTAGTCTGCCGGAGTATAACGCCATGAAGGGCGACCCGAAGGTCATCGAATTTCTGAACGAGGTGCTCAAGAATGAGCTGACCGCGATCAACCAATATTTCCTCCACTACCGGATGCTCAATCATTGGGGCATCGAGAAGCTGGCGAAATTCGAATATTCCGAATCGATCGACGAGATGAAACATGCCGACAAGGTGGCGGAGCGTATCCTCTTCCTTGACGGCCTGCCCAATTTCCAGTTGCTCGGCCGCCTGAAGATCGGCGAAACGGTCGAGGAAATCCTCAAGGCCGACCTGGAGCTGGAATATGAGGCGCTCCCGGTCCTCAAGGATGCGATCGCCTATTGCGAGACGATCCGCGACTATGTGAGCCGCGACCTGTTCCAATATATCCTCGAAAGCGAGGAAGAGCATGTCGACACGCTGGAAACCCAGTTCGAAATGATCGAGCGCATGGGCATCCAGAATTATATCCAGTTGCAAAGCAAGGCGAAGGAGGACTGAACCTCCCCCGACGCGCATGCCGTTGCAGAAGGGGGCGTCCTGAACGGCGCCCCTTTTCTTTTGGCGCATATGGGCCTTGCAAACCCGGTCTGGCGTGTCGAGCAATGCCGGCATCCGCTTTGCAACGGGCGGCATCGCCCCGCTTTTACAGCAGCGCTTCCAGCAGTCCGATCAGCGGCAGGTCCGCAGGCGGCATGTCCAGCGCGTACATCTGGGCCGGGCGCACCCATGTGAGGGCCGTGGCGTGGCGCGCTTCGGGCACGCCCGTCCACTTGCGGCAGACATAGAGCAGCAGCAGCAGGTGCCGATCGCCCAATGCTTCGCTGGCAAAGGCGGCGGGGGCCAGGCAACTGGCCTGGGCCTGTATCCCCAGTTCCTCCTCCAGTTCACGTACCAGCGCCGCTTCGGGCGTTTCGCCAGGCTCCACCTTGCCGCCGGGGAACTCCCACAGGTCGGCCATCGCCTTGCCCGGCGGGCGCTGTTGCAACAACACCCGGCCATCAGCGTCGACCAACGCCACGGCGACAACCAGCAAGGGAGAAAAAGGCGTCATAATCGTCCGGTCAAGAGGGCTTTGTTAACCCTGGCTGCTTTACACGTCCTGCCGGGACTGTCTGTAGTGAAATGGGGGAAATGATGCGCGGACTTATCGAGATCATCACCCGATGGGGGCTGATGCGTTGCGAACGCGGCGCCACGGCGGTCGAATATGCCCTGATTCTCGCGATGGTCGTCCTGGCCATGATCGCCGCGCTCAGCAACGTCGCCGACAAGACCACCGGCATGTGGAACAACGTCGCAAGCAATGTAGTGGCGCATTAACCATCAATATTTGACAGTGTTTCCGCCCATTAAGAATTTTTCAACCGACCTGCTCTAGTTCCATCCTTGTCGACCACGAATTACCAAGCGGGGCGGCCGGGTAGTTTAACGCAGAACTTATTTTCAAGGAGACGTCACATGAAGTTCGTCCGTAAGATGCTGAAGAATGAAAAGGGTGCCACCGCGATCGAATACGGCCTGATCGCCGCTCTGATCGCCGTCGCCGCCATCGGCGCGATGACCAGCCTGGGCTCCAAGCTGGGCAGCACCTTCAACAATGTTTCGGGCAACCTGCAGTAAGCCCTGAAACGATTGTCGGAACAGGAGGCGGCGGACCCAGGTTCGCCGCCTCTTTTCGTTCATGCAGTTACCAGGTGATGATCTTCACCCGCTGTCCCGGACGCAACGTGGCACCCGATTGCAGCGCGTTGAGCGTCAGGAAGCGTTCCAGCGGATAATCGGCATAGGCCATGCGCCTGGCCATCGACTGGACAGTGTCGCCAGCCTTTACAGTCACCACGTCGATGCGGCGCGGCCTGATCGCCGCCGCTTCCTGCGCGGACAGTTTCTGGACCGACTGCACCATCGATGAAAATGGGCCTATTCCCTGCCCCGCCGGGGTCAGCAACAGGAAATGATAGGCTTTCCCGCCGCCAAAATCATAAGCGAACACGGTCGCATCGACCGGGCTGGACTGGCTGGTGGCGCGCACGGTGCGCCAGGCCGCCGGGATGCCGTTGATCGTGGTGCGGCTGACATCGCCCTGCGGCACGCCGCCATTGCCGCCACCCAGCCTGACGAGCACGCCGTCGATATAGGCGGCCAGATTGCCCGCATAGGGCGCAGCGCCGAACTGCGCCTGCCCGCCCGATCCGGTGACGGATACCGCGTCCGCGCCATTTTCCATGCCAAATCCGCTGGGCGCGGCGAAGGTCAGGCGCAGGTCGGGATGGCGGAAACGGTTGCCGTCAATCACCCCCTGCCGGGGATCATCGCCATATTGCACGCCGTCCAGCGCATTGAGGAAAGCGTCACGATTGCGCACCATGCTGCTGGCGCGGATCGCGGCGGCGGCATTGGCGGCGCGGGTGACGCGCGCGCCGGGATCGGGATGGGTGCTGGCCCATTCGGGCATCGACCGCGCACTGCCCGCGACTCGCGCATCGAGGTTGCTCTGCGCCGCGAGCGAGGCGAGCATCCCGGACAGGGCGCGCGGGTCATAGCCGCCCGACGCGAGATAGCGGATGCCCAGATCATCCGCTTCATATTCCTGACTGCGCGAAAATTTGAGGGTCAGTAACTGGCTGCCGGTGCCGATCCCCTTCTGGACCAGCCCGGCAAAGCCCGAATCGCCCAGCAACGCGCCCGCCAGCGCCCCCAGCAACGCCCCGCCGATCGCGTTGCGCGTGGCGGCCTGCTGCCGCCGCTGGCCATGCTGGGCCGCGACATGGCCGACTTCATGGCCCAGCACGCCGGCCAGTTCCGCTTCGTCATTCATCAGCGCCATCAACTGGCGGGTGACATAGACATAGCCGCCGGGGATGGCGAAGGCGTTGTTGACCGGCGAATTGAGCAGGGTGACGGTGAAATCGCCCTGCGCGTTGGACAGGCCGGACTGGACCGCGATGCGCCGCCCCACCCCTTCGACATAGCGCGCCTGCGGGCCGGCATAGGCGCCGCCAAATTCCTTGAGCAGTTCGGGATGCTGCTTCGCCCCGCTCGCCTTGTCCTGGCTGCTGATCGACGAAACGGTGCGAATCGCCTTCTGCTGCCCGATCACCGCCGGCGCGCTCACCGCCACCGCCATCGCAGCAGCGGTGCAGCCGAGCGAAATTTTCCAGTTCATCAACCTCTCCACCCTCGACGTTACCTCTACGTAACGACGATCATGGCGAGCCGTTCCCTGAAAAGCGAGGGTGTCAGACCCCGATGGCGAGGAATTTGTCGGCGCGGTCGGTGCGCAGCGCGTCGGCGGCCATGCTGTCGAGCGAATCCAGCTCCGCCTCGATCGCCGCGCCCAGGCTGGCGATCGCCTGCACCGGATCACGGTGCGCGCCGCCCACAGGCTCCGGCACGATCCGGTCGATCACACCCAGCTTGTGCAGATGCTGCGCCGTCACCTGCATCGCGGTGGCCGCGTCGCTCGCCTTGTCGGCGGTGCGCCACAGGATCGACGCGCAACCTTCAGGCGAGATCACCGAATAGACGGCATGTTCGAACATCAGCACGCGATTCGCCGCCGCCAGCGCGATCGCGCCGCCCGAACCGCCCTCCCCCACCACGGCCGCCACCATCGGCACGCCCAGCTTCAGGCAGGCTTCGGTCGAGCGGGCAATGGCTTCGGCCTGGCCGCGTTCTTCGGCCTGGACGCCCGGAAAAGCGCCCGACGTGTCGACCAGCGTGACGACCGGCAGGCCGAAACGGTCGGCCAGTTCCATCAGGCGGATCGCCTTGCGATAGCCCTCAGGCTTGGCCATGCCGAAATTGTGGCGCACGCGGCTGGCGGTGTCGTCGCCCTTTTCATGGCCGATCACCATCAGCCGGCGTTCGCCCAGCGTCGCGAAACCGCCGATGATCGCCTGATCGTCGGCGAAGGCGCGGTCGCCCGCCAGCGGCATGAAATTGTCGAACAGGCCCGCGACATAATCCTTGAAATGCGGCCGTTCGGCGTGGCGCGCCACCTGGGTCTTTTGCCAGGGGGTCAGCCTGGCATAGGTGTCCTTGAGCTGTTTGGCGGCGCGCTGCTCCAGCGTGGCGATTTCGCCATCGATGTTGATGTCCCCCACGCTGGCGGTAGCGCGCAGTTCGACGATGCGCGCTTCCAGCTCCGCGATCGGCTTTTCAAATTCCAGAAAGCTTACCATGGCCCGTGCGTTAAGACGCTGGCGCGTCGCCGTCAACGCGATGATGCGGCATCGCAGCGAGCGGATGGCGCTGATTGACCAGCTCGACCAGTCGGCGGCTGTCGACATGGGTGTAGATTTGCGTCGTGCCGATGTCGGCATGGCCCAGCATCATCTGGAGCGCGCGCAGGTCCGCCCCGCCCTCCAGCAAATGGGTGGCAAAGGCGTGGCGCAGCACATGGGGGCTGACCCGTTCGGGCGCGATTCCCGCGGCGGCGGCCAGCGCCTTGACCAGTTGATAGAGGCGGATGCGGCTGAGATGGCTCTTGCCCGACGGGAACAGCCAGGGGCTGTCGGCCGGGACATGCGCCAGCCAGGCGGACACCGCCGCCCGCGCGCGATCGGAAATCGGCACCAGCCGTTCGCGCGCGCCCTTGCCCTTCAGGATCAGGAAGGGGCGGTCGGCCGCCAGCGCCCGGCGCGGCAGCGACACCAGTTCGGTCGCGCGCAGGCCGGACCCATAAAGCAGTTCGATCAGCGCGGCGAGGCGCAGATCCTGACGCGCGGGATGCGCAACCGCCAGCCGTTCCGCGATCAGCGCGAAAAAGCGATCGACTTCGGCGGTGGAGAGGATTTTAGGCAGGGATCGCCCGCGCGTGGGACGCGGCAGCGCGATGGAGGGATTGTCGCCACGCAGCCCTTCTTCCTCCAGAAAGGCGTAGAAGGCGCGCAGGGCCGACGCCTTGCGCGCGACCGACGACGCCGCCAGGTTCGCCCATTGCGCCGCCAATGTGCCGATCGCGTCCTTTGTCGCCTGCGCCAGCCCGCCCAGTATCGCGCCCGCCCCCATCAGGTCGGTGCGATAAGCGATCAGGGTATTGCGCGACGCGCCACGCTCCGCCGCCATCATTTCCAGGAAGCGGTCGATCAGGGCGGCGTCATCCTGCCCCATGCTCAGCTACGGCTGATCGCCTCTGCCGCGATCATCCGCGCTTCGGGATCGAGGCCGACGCGATGCAGCGCGGCCACGACATGATAGAGATGCCCCGCCGGCAGTCGGCTCCAGTCGCTGCCCTGCATCCCGACCGCCGCCAGCAGCGCCACGGTCGCCTTCTCGCCCCGCTGCGCCGCCGCGCCGATCGCGCGCGCCCAGCGGCTGTTGGCGGCCAGCGCCACGCCATTGTCCTGCGCCAGCGCCATGGCATCCTGCGCCGACAGGCGCGACAGGCCGGCCAGGGCGGCGATCAGCATCCGGCCCTTTTCCGTCCCGGCGTCGCCGACATAATCGGACACGCGGCTGCTGCTGATGTCCACCACCGGGCTGGGCGCGCCGACAGCCAGCAGCGCCCATAATTGCGACCCGCCCGCGCCATCCATCTGCCCGATCGCCCGCGCCCAGCGCGCGGCATTGCGGTCATAGCCGGCGGTCAGCATGGCCGCGACCAGATTGGCCGCGTCCTGCGCCTGTGCCTGCGCCACCGGCAGGGCGGCGGCGGCGCGCGCGGTCGCGATCAGGCCGACATAGTCGGGCTTGCCCTCCTCCCCCCACCATGTCCGCATCCCGCCGATCCGGTCGCCCACGGTCGCCCCGGCATAGGCGGCGCGCAACGCATCCACCTTGTCGGCCATGTCATTGGGCATGTCGCCATCGGTGCGGACCTGACCGTAATAGCCGACCAGCGCGGCATTGGACAGCACGCCCAGCCGCGCCGCGATCTCGACCCCCGGCCGCCGCCGCAGCGCCGTCAGCGCGGGCGCGCGCGCTTCCCAGGCGCGGACATGCTGGCCCGCCGTCGCATAAAGATCCTGCGGGATTTCAACATTGAGCGCGGTCGCCAGGCCGAAGCGCCAGGCCGTCAGCCGGTCGACCCCGTCCCATTCGATCTTGACCGAACGGCGCGCGTTGAAGCCGGTGCCGACGATCTTTTCCGCCAGCCGATAGTCGATGCCCCGCACCACGCCCCTGCGCTGCGCCTGGTTGAGCGCGCCGCTGGCCGTGCCCTGATCGCCCGACAGCGCCGCGCACATGGCGCGGGTCATGTCCCAACCCGGTTCCTTGCTGAAACGCAGCGCGCCGGCCGACAGCGGGCACAGGCCCGCCGGGTCGGCGGTCGCCAGATAGGTCTGCATCGCAATGGCGTAGAGGCGCGGGGAATAACGATCGGGATCGACGCTCTGCACCATCATGCGGGCGCTGTCCGCCTCCCCCATGCGCAGCAGCAGCCAGGCGCGCTCGGCCGCCCAGTCCGCGCCGTCAATGTCGCGCGGCGTGTCGGTCGCGCTGAGCAGCACGCGGCGCAGCAGGATGGAGGCCCAGCGCGACACGATCGGCGCATGGGTTTCGCGCATCAGCGTGGCCAGGAACTTGCCCGACTGGGTGCCGAATGCGCCGGGATCGAACCCGCGCGTCTGCGGCGTCAGCGGGCCGATACGGTCGAGCGAACGGCGGGCCGTGTCGGGCAGGTCATATTTCGCCTTCTGCGCCGCGATTTCCTCCGGCGTCAGTTCCTCTTCGGCGGCATTGTCGGCCAGCGCCAGGTCAGGCGGCGTCGCGGGATTGAGCGGCTGCACCATCGGCACGCCGGACGACGCGGCCGGGGCGGACGACGCCCCCTGGGTCGGGCGCGACGGCTGCGGCGCGACGGGCGTTTCGGGCGCGTCGCCGAAACCGGGAGGCAACAGCGATTCGGGCGCCTGCTGCGCGACCACGGGCAGGGCCAAAGCGAGCGCAAAGCTGCCCAGCGCCCATCTGGCGTTCCCCCGTGACCAGCGCATCCGCCTTACTGGCCCAGCTTCTCGGCGGGGATGGTCTTTTCGACGCGCTGCTGCGGCTTTTCGCCACCACGCGACCAGAAAAAGGCGAGCATCAGCGCCAGCAGCACGACCAGGGCGACGGGGATGATCGGCAGGCGACCGCCACGACGGCGGGCGCCGCTTTCGAAACTGCCGAAGTTGCGATTATTCTTCATAGATCCTTGGCTTAATCTGATCGGCCGGCAAAGGCCATGCGTCAGGGAAAAGATGCGATTTGCCTCTGCGTCGGCTGGCTGTATAGCCCCGCAAGCCATGCAGCGAAACAGCAAAATCCCGGAGAGCCAGGCCCGACGCGGTCCCATCGTGCTGGTGGGCATGATGGGCGTGGGCAAATCGACCGTCGGCCGCCGGCTCGCCGCGCGGCTGGGCCTCAGCTTCGTCGATGCCGATGAAGAGATCGAAAAGGCCGCCGGCATGAGCGTGACCGAGATTTTCGAACGCTATGGCGAATCCTATTTCCGCGACGGCGAACGGCGGGTGATCGCCCGGCTGATGGACGGCGCGCCCAAGGTGATCGCGACCGGCGGCGGCGCGTTCATGCAGGATGAGACGCGCAGGCTGATTCTGGACGCGGCCACCGCCATCTGGCTGGACGCCGACATCGACATATTGGTTGATCGCGTCGGTCGCCGCGAAAGCCGGCCGCTGCTTAAAAATCGCGATCCGCGCACGGTGCTGACCGAACTGGCGGCGGTGCGCAACCCGATCTACGCGCTCGCCCCCATTCATGTGAAGAGCATCGCCGCCCCGCATGAAGTCGCGGTCGAAAGCATCATGGAGCAATTGACGGCATGGCATTAGTCCGGGTCGCGCTGGACGCGCGCAGTTATGATATCCTGATCGAACAGGGCGCGCTGGATCGCGCTGGCGACACGCTCAAACCCTATGCGCGCAACGGCCGGCTGGTGGTCGTGACCGATACCAACGTCGCCGCCACCCAGTTGCCCCGGCTCGACACCAGCCTGCGCGCGGCGGGCATCATGGTGGAACCGATCATCCTGCCGCCCGGTGAACAGACCAAGAGCTGGCGGCACCTGGAACAGTTGCTCGACGCGCTGCTGGCACTGGAGATCGAGCGGGGCGACCATATCGTGGCGCTGGGCGGCGGCGTGATCGGCGATCTGGTGGGCTTTGCCGCCTCGATCCTGAAGCGCGGCTGCCGCTTCATCCAGGTGCCGACCACCTTGCTGGCGCAGGTCGATTCGTCGGTCGGCGGCAAAACCGCCATCAATGCGCGGGCGGGCAAGAACCTCATTGGCAGCTTCTACCAGCCGGCGCTCGTCCTCATTGATCCCTCCACGCTCGACAGCCTGCCGCCGCGCGAAACCCGCGCCGGCTATGCCGAAGTCGTCAAATATGGCCTGATCGACGACCCGGCCTTCTTCGCCTGGTGCGAAAGCGACGGGCATCGCCTGCTGGCGGGCGATGCGGACGCGCGCACCCATGCGATCGGGCGCAGCGTGCAGGCGAAGGCCGCGATCGTCGCCGACGACGAGCGCGAGACAACCGGCCGCCGCGCGCTGCTGAATCTCGGCCATACATTCGGCCATGCGCTGGAGGCCGACACCGGCTTTTCCGACAGGCTGCTCCATGGCGAAGGCGTCGCGGCGGGCATGGCGCTCGCCTTCCGCTATTCGGCGCGGCTTGGCCTCTGCCCGCAGGCCGACGCCGATCGCGTCACCGCCCATCTCCAGGCCGTCGGCCTGCCCCACGACCTGGCCACCGCCCATGTCACCGCCGATGGCGCCGGACTGGTCGGCCACATGCTGCACGACAAGAAGATGGCGGCGGGCACCCTGCCCTTCCTGCTGGCACGCGGCATCGGCGCGACCTTCCTGTCGAAGGATGTCGTGCTGGACGATGTGGCGGCGTTTCTGGATGCAGAGCGCGCGGCCTGACGGGCCTGCCGAACCGGAAATCATCCGTCATGCGAGCGGAGGCTGGCATCTCAGGCGGAGGCGCGCAACGGCACGCCCGGCATGTACCCAGTCCCGCCGCGCGATCGCGCGCGACACCACAAAAAAGGGCGCCCGCAGGCGCCCTTTCCGTTTCAACCATCGAAGGCCGATTACTTCTTCAGCGTCAGGCCACCGAAACGCTTGTTGAAGCGCGCCACCTGGCCGCCGGTGTCGAGCTGGCGGTTGCCGCCCGTCCAGGCCGGATGCGACTTGGGATCGATGTCGAGCGCCAGCGTGTCGCCTTCCTTGCCCCAGGTGGAGCGGGTCTGGAAGGTGGTGCCGTCGGTCATCTGGACGGTGATCAGGTGGTAATCGGGGTGGGTATTGGCCTTCATGGCGTAATGCTCCGTAAAGTGCCGGTTCCGACCGGCTGTGGATGCGTAGAAAATAGCGAAGGCGCGCCGGTAGCGGGTTCGGCGCGCCTTGGCAAGGCTCTAACAGCCAAAACCCGTTCGTGCTGAGCAGGGGCCGAGCGAAGCCGAAATCCGTATCGAAGCATCAAGCGCTGTGCATGATCCTTCGATACGCCACTGCAACCAGCTCAGTGGCCACTCAGGACGAACGGTGCGATCGACCTGATCGTGACCTCAATCCTTGGGCGGGTCGGTGATCATCGCGACGAAATTGGCTTCCGACGCCAGCTTGCCCTCGATCATCGCCTTGCCGCTGAACTTGCAGATCGCGCCGCGATTCTGCGTCACCTCGACATGCAGGTCGAGCAGGCAGCCCGGCTCCACCGGCGTGCGGAACTTCGCGCCGTCGATGCTCATGAAATAGACGAGCTTGCCCGAATCGGCCAGGTTCATCGATTCGACCGCCAGCACGCCTGCCGCCTGCGCCATCGCTTCGACGATCAGCACGCCGGGCATGATCGGCCGGGTCGGGAAATGCCCCTGAAAAAACGGCTCGTTCACCGACACCGCCTTGATCGCGTGGATCGACTGGCTGGGCACCAGCGACACCACGCGGTCAATCAGCAGCATCGGGTAACGATGCGGCAGCGCGGCCATGACCCGACGGATATCCATCGGGCCACGCGCGGTCGATTCACCTTCTCCGCTCATTATGGATCAGCGCGACTTGGGTGCCTGCGCCGGGGTCGCGGGCGCAGGCGCCGCAGTCGCGGCAGGCTGGCCCGGTTGCCAGCCAGCCGGCGGCATGATGCTGACGCTGGGCACCAACGCGTTCAGTTCCGCTGTCACTTCGTCGGTGATGTCCGCGCTGGCGGCAAAGCTCTCGGTCGCGGCCTTCTTGAACACGATTTCCGACTTGGTCTTGGCGGTCGCGGCCTTCACGGCGTCGTCAAGCTTGGCGACGATCTGATATTCCACATAATTGCGCGCAAGTGCGATCGGACGGCTGAGGCGATCCAGTTCCTCCTGCGCGGTCTGCTGCGCCTGCTGAAACTGCTGGAACTGCGTCTCGATCGCCGGCGTCGCTTTGTTGCCGGCCGCCTTGTAGGCAGCCTGCAAGGCGTCATTCTTGGACTTGAGATCGGTTTCGATCGCGGCGCGACGAGTCGTGATCTGGTCGATCTGCGGCTTGTAGGTGGTCTGCATCTGCGTCATCGCGGTGGTGAAGGCGGTGCTGTTCTGCACGGCTTCCCCCCGATCAAGGACAGCAATGCCCGATTTGGTCTGGGCCGTGGCCGGAACGGCCGTCAGGGCGACGGCAGTGACCGGCGCCAGAACCAGCGCGGCGGCTTTGAACAAGGTCTTCATTAGAACTGAGTCCCTACATTGAAGTTGATGAGTTTGGTGTCGTCCCCTGGTTCCTTCAGCAGGGCCTTGGCCACGTCGATGCGGAACGG
Source organism: Sphingobium cyanobacteriorum (assembly GCF_030580935.1). Lineage (GTDB taxonomy): Bacteria > Pseudomonadota > Alphaproteobacteria > Sphingomonadales > Sphingomonadaceae > Sphingobium > Sphingobium cyanobacteriorum. The sequence goes on from NZ_JAUQOM010000001.1 coordinate 495,073, forward strand.
CCCGAAGGGCGAGTTCCAGTTGACGCCAAAGCCCACCGACAAACGCGGCTTGAGCGTGTCGCCAAGATATTTTTCCGCAAATCCGGTGCCACTATTATGCTTGCCGCTGGAACAGATGGGGGCGGCAGACGTACCTTCCGCACGGACAACTGTGCTGGTCTGGGTAGAGCCGGTGCCGGTCGTGACCAGGCATGTCCCCGGAAAATCGATCGTTCCCGGATCTTTCAGCCCCGCCACTGCCCCGACATCCACGAATACCGAAGGACGCAGCCCCATTTCGCGCGCGCCCGAACCCAGCGGAATTTCGATCTCGCCACGCGCCAGATAATAGATCCGCCCGCCCAGCGCATCGTCCGTCCGGTTGTTGCGCTCGGTCGATTCCACGCCCGTAATGACCCCGGTGGTCGCATCGGTGCTTGTCGTGTAATAGCGCCGCACCACGCGCGGGCCGACGCCGCGAATGTCGAAGCCGCGCATCTGCGGATTGCCCAGGAAGAAACGATCGGTCAGGCGGATGGGATCGACCAGTTGCTCGGTCGCGTCGCGACGGTCGCCTTCCAGGCTGTGGATATAGCCGCCTTCGCCGGTCAGCGAGAAGATGAAGCCCCCGCCCAGCGGCACGAACTTGGCGGCGGACAGGCGGGTTCGGATATATTTGACATCGCCACCCAGGCCGGCGAAATCCTGGCTGAGCGTGACATTCTGGCCCCGCGTCGCGCGGATGCGGTTGTCGCGGGTGTCATAGATCAGCGAATAGCCGACCGACGATGTGGTCCGCTTGCCGATCGCGTCGCACAGATAACGGCCGGCCAGCAACGGGTCGCATTGCGGCCCCAGCGGCCCGGCGCCATCGGGATCGGAATAATAAGTGCCCTTGTCGAGCGTCACATCGTCGAAGTTCAGGCTGTAGCGCAGCGCCAGCGACATATATTCGGTGATCGGCACGCCCGCCCGGATCTGGAAGCCGGTCGTGGTCTGTTCATATGTCGTGTCGCGGTCGTTATTGTTGAGATACCGGAAGCTGTTCAGGTCGCGGCGATAGATGTCGCCGCCGATCGCGATATTCTTGTCCAGGAAATAGGGTTCGGTAAAGCCCAGCTCGACCGACTTGGAATAGGCCGAATAATTGACCGAGGCCCGCAATTCCTGGCCCTTGCCGCGGAAATTGCGCTGGGTGATCGACGCCGACACGATGAAGCGTTCAAGCGACGAGAAGCCCGCCGACAGCGACAGTTCGCCGGTCGATTTTTCCTGGACGTTGGTTTCCAGCACGATGCGGTCGGGCGCGGAACCGGGCTTCTGCTCGATGTCCAGCTTCTCCTGGAAATAGCCGAGCGAATTGATCCGGTCCTTCGACCGCTTGACCAGGAAGCTGTTGAAGGCGTCGCCTTCGGCCAGGCGGAATTCGCGACGCACGACCTTGTCCTGGGTCAGCGTGTTGCCGTTGATGTCGACCCGCTCGACATAGACGCGCGGCGCGTTGGCGATGCGGAAATTGATCCCCATCGTCAGCGATTCCTTGTCGCGGTTGAAATCGGGCGACACGTCGGCAAAGGCATAGCCGAACAGGCCGGCCGTCTCGCTCAGCGTGTCGACCGTGTCCTCGACCTGCTTGGCGTTGTACCAGTCGCCCTTCTTCATCGGCAGGCGCCGGGTCAGGCTGTCGCCCGACAGGTCGCGAATGTCCGATTCGACCTTCACGTCGCCGAACTTGTAGCGGTCGCCTTCCTCCACCACATAGGTGATGATGAAGTCCTGCTTGTCGGGCGTCAGTTCCGCCACGGCGGAAATCACGCGGAAATCGGCATAGCCTTCGGTCAGGTAGAACTGGCGCAGCTTCTGCTGGTCATAGGCCAGGCGATCGGGATCATAGCTGGTGCCCGACGAAAAGACGCGGAACCAGCGCGACTGTTTCGTCACCATCTGGCTGCGCAGTTCGCCGTCCTTGAACTTGTCATTGCCGATGATGTTGATCTGGCGGACCTTGGACTTGGGGCCCTCGCTGATTTCGAACACGATATCGACGCGGTTCTGGTCCAGTTGCACCAGCTTGGGTTCGATCGTCGCGGCGAAGCGGCCTTGCCGGCGATAAAGCTCGACGATGCGGGCAACATCGGCGCGCACCTTGGACCGGGTGTAGATCTGCCGCGGGGCCAGCTTGATTTCCGGCCGGATCTTGTCCTCTTTCAGCCGCTTGTTGCCTTCCAGCACGATGCGGTTGATGACCGGATTTTCCTTCACCTCAACCGTCAGCGCGCCATTGTCGTTGCGGATTTGCACATCGGCGAACAATTCGGTTTCGTACAGGTCGCGCAGCGCCTGATCGAGCGATTCCTGGCTGTAGGGCTGGCCGATGCGCAGCTTGGTGTAGGACAGGACCGTATCCGGCTCCAGCCGCTGGGTGCCGGTGACGGTGATGGCGCGGACCGTGCCCTGCGGCGCGATCACCGGGGCAGCGACAGACGCGGCCGGCGCGGCGGCGTCCTGCGCCATGGCGGGGACGGCCGGGAGGCCCGCGATCATGGTCGTCGCCAACAGGGCGGCCACGACCGGGCGCTGCCTCAAGCTGCTGTTCATCGCTGTCACCCGCATCACCTCAAAAAATTCCGATTCAATGTTTCTGCCGCAACAGACGCCGCCGAACGCGGCATCCCTGCCCGATGCGCGTCAACCGATCAAGCCGGACAGGCTTTTCCACAGCCCGAAAGACGACAAATCGTTGAAAGTCACCAGCAGCATCATCGCCATCAGCACGGCCAGACCCGACCGATAGGCCCATTCCTGCGCCGCCGCGCTGACCGGCCGCCGCTGCACCGCCTCTATCCCGTAAAAAAGCAGATGCCCGCCATCCAGCATGGGAATTGGCAACAGGTTGATGAACCCCAAGTTAATCGAGATGAGCGCGGCGAAGAAGATGAAACTTTCGATCCCCAGAGTCGCCGCCTGCCCGGACACCTGGGCGATCTTCAATGGCCCACCCAGTTCCTTGACCGATCGGCCGCCGCTGACGATCTGGCCCAGCGTTTCGACCATGGTGCGGATGATCTGGCCGGTGCGCTCGATCGCCACGACCGGCGCGCGCAGCAGGCTGACCGGCTCGATCACCGGCTTGCCGGGGGCCAGCCCCAGACGACCGATCTGGAATGTGTTGCCCATGCCGTCATCTTCGGTCACGCTGCCGATCCGACCCTGCCGGACGATGCGCTTGCCCGCGCGATCGATGACGATCTCGACCGGATCGCCGGGACGGATCTGGGCATAGAGGCGGATATCGTCGAACGTGTCCATCGCCCGGCCACCCAGCGACACGATGCGGTCGCCCGCGACAATCCCCGCCGCCGCCGCCGCACTGCCGGGCTGCACCTGACCGGCGACGGCCGGCGTGCGGCTTTCGCCATGGACGAAGGCGAAGGTCGCCAATATCAGGATCGCGAACAGGAAATTGATCGCCGGCCCGGCCGCCACGATCGCCGCGCGTTGCCACAGCGGCTTGGCCGGGAAGCTCTGCGCCCGTTCGGACGCGGGCATTTCCAGCCACGCCGGATCGGTCTGGCTGGCCGCGTTCATGTCGCCCTTGAAGCGGACATAGCCGCCCAGCGGCAGCGCCGCGACGCGCCAGCGGGTGCCGCGCCTGTCGACCCAGGCGAACAGTTCCGGCCCGAAGCCGATCGAAAACGCCTCCGCCTTCACGCCGCACCAGCGCCCGACCAGATAATGGCCCAGCTCATGCACGAACACGAGCGGCCCTATGACCGCCACGAAGGCGAGCACGGTCATCAGGAAACCGGGGGACTGGATCAAGCGGTCAATCTTTCCATCACTTGGCCCGCTTCCGCGCGGGCTTGCGCATCCGCCGCCAGCACATCATCGATCGTGCCGGGCCTTGGCGCGCTATAGCGATCCAACACATCTTCCACAATCATGGCAATATCAAGGAAGCCGATGCGCCCGTCCAGGAAAGCGGCAACCGCCACTTCATTGACCGCGTTCAGTATCGCGGGCGTCGCTCCGCCCGCCTCGGCCGCCTGCCGCGCCAGCCGAAGCGCCGGAAAACGTTCCGTATCAGGTGCTTCGAAATCGAGCCTGCCAATGCGTGCCAGGTCCAGCGGCTGGCACGGTGTCGCGATCCGCTGTGGCCAGGCCAGCGCATGGGCAATCGGTATCCGCATGTCGGGCGATCCCAACTGCGCCAGTGTCGATCGGTCGCGATATTCGACCATCGAATGAATCACCGACTGGGGATGGACGAGGATCTCGATCCGGTCCAGCCCGACCGGGAAGAGGTGCGCCGCCTCGATGAATTCCAGCCCCTTGTTCATCATCGTCGCACTGTCGACGCTGATCTTCGCGCCCATCGACCAGTTGGGATGGGCGACGGCCTGGGCCGGGGTGATGCCGACCATCTCGGCCCGGCTGCGGGTGCGGAACGGGCCGCCGCTGGCGGTCAGGATGATTCTTGCCACATCATCCAGGGAACTGCCGGCAAGGCATTGGAAGATCGCATTATGTTCACTATCTACCGGCAACAGGGTCGCCCCCGACGCCCGCGCCGCGTCCATCATCAGCCCGCCGGCCGACACCAGCGATTCCTTGTTGGCCAGCGCGACCGTGCCGCCGGCCCTGAGCGCCGCCATGGTGGGCCGCAGGCCAGCGCAGCCGACGATCGCCGCCATGGTCCAGTCCGCGCCCAGTGCCGCCGCCGCGACCAGCGCGTCCTCGCCCGCCGCGACCTCGACCCCCGACCCGGCGAGCGCGTCCCGGAGCGCGCCGTAGAGCCGCGCCTGCCCGATCACCGCGACCTGTGCGCCCGTCTCGCGCGCGATCGTCGCCAAGCTGTCAACATCGCTGTTCGCGGTCAGCGCAACGACCCGGTAGGCGTCTGGATCGCGCCGCACCAGGTCCAGGGTCGAAAGGCCTACGGAACCCGTGGCGCCAAAGATCGAAACGCTCTTCATTCACCCAATGCCAGCAAAAGATAAAGCAGGGCCGCGATCGGTGCGGCGGCGACCACGCCGTCCAGCCGGTCCATCACCCCGCCATGACCGGGCAGCAACGTGCCGCTGTCCTTGACCCCGGCCTTGCGCTTCATGTGACTTTCCAGCAGGTCGCCCAGTTGCGCCGCCACCGCCAGCAGGCCGCTGGCCGCCGCCAACTGGATCGGCAATCCGGCAAAGCGGTGCAGCAGGAAGCCCAGCACCAGCGCCGCCAGCACCCCGCCCGCCAGCCCCGACCAGGTCTTGGACGGGCTGATCCGCGGGGCCAGCTTCGGCCCGCCGATCGAGCGGCCGGCGAAATAGGCGCCGATGTCGGTCGCCCAGACCAGGCCCAGCGCCCAGAAAGCAAGCAACAGCCCATAGGCATAAGGCGCCACTCCGCGCAGATAGAGCAGGGCCGTGATCGGCACGCAGATATAGGGGATGCCCAGCGCCAGCTTCGCGTTGCGGCTGGTGAACAGCACGAAGAAGAACGCTGCCGCCGCCGCGATCAGCACCGGCCAGTCGATCCCGGCCGCCAGCGGGCAGAGCAGCGCCAGCGGGATCGATACGGCGAACATCGCCGCCTTGCGCTGGTCACGGTTCGCGCCGGTCAGGTCGCCCCATTCGCCCTGCATCAGGACGCCCGCCACCACCAGCAGCGTCCAGAAGAACAGCCCGCCGGCCAGCAGCGCGCCCAGCGCCACCGCGATCAGTGCGACGCCGACGACCGTGCGGGTGCGCAATTCGCTCGTCATCGCATCACAATCCGCCGAACCGGCGGTCCCTCGATCGGAAGGCGTCGAGCGCCTGGCGCAGCGCGCGCCCGTCGAAATCGGGCCATAGCATGTCGGTGAAATAGAGTTCGGCATAGGCCGCCTGCCACAGCATGAAATTGCTGAGCCGCTGTTCCCCCGACGTGCGGATCAGCAGGTCGAGCGGTGGCAGGTCGGCGGTATCGAGCGCCGCGTCAATATCGCCCACGCCAATGTCCTGCGCGCTGATCTCGCCACCTGCCACGCGCGCGGCGATCCGCTGCGCCGCGCGCACCATCTCGTCCTGCGCGCCATAGTTGAGCGCGATCGCGACCACCGGCCCGCTATTGCCAGCGGTGCGCGCCATCGCGCCGTCGATCATCTCGACCAGCGCGGGTTCGAGCGCGCGATAATTGCCGATGACCCGCAACCGCACGCCATTGGCATGAAATTCGTCCAGGTCCGACTGGATGAAATGGCGCAGCAGCCCCATCAGGTCGGACACTTCGCTCGCCGGCCGCTTCCAGTTTTCCGAGGAAAAGGCATAGAGCGTCAGGCATTCCAGCCCCATCTCCCGCGCCGCGCGCGCGACCCGGCGCACCGCTTCCACGCCCGCGCGATGACCGGCAATGCGCGGCAGCAGGCGCTTTTTCGCCCAGCGTCCATTGCCGTCCATGATGATGGCGACGTGGCGCGCACCATGGGATGGCGCGGTGCTGGGCAGATCGGGCTTGGCTTGTGTGGCCATCAGAAGGACATGCGTGACTTGGCCGCGAAAGGAAAGCCCCGGCTTACTGGCCGAGGATTTCCTTTTCCTTCGCGCTTGCCGCCGCATCGATGTCCGCAATCGCGCCATCGGTCAGCTTCTGGACTTCGGTTTCCAGCCGCTTGCGCTCGTCTTCGCTGATCTCGCCCTTCTTCTCGTCGGTTTTCAGGCTGTCCATGCCGTCGCGGCGGACGTTGCGCACCGCGATGCGCGCGCCTTCGGCATATTTGCTGGCGAGCTTCGCCAGTTCCTTGCGCCGTTCCTCGGTCAGGTCGGGGATCGGCAGGCGCAGCGTCTGCCCGTCGACGATCGGGTTGAGGCCCAGGCCCGCCGAGCGGATCGCCTTGTCCACCGGACCCACATTGGTCTTGTCCCACACCTGGACCGACAACATGCGCGGTTCGGGCGCGGACACGGTGGCCACCTGATTGAGCGGCATCGACGCGCCATAGACCGTCACCGTCACCGGATCGAGCAGCATCACATTGGCGCGGCCGGTGCGCAGGCCCGACAGGTCGCCCTTGAGCGATTCGAGCGCGCCGGCCATGCGGCGTTCGAGGTCGGATTTGTCATATTGCGGCATGGTTTTCAGCGCTCCTGATTTTGCACGATCGTCGCGACACCCTGCCCGGCGAGCACCGTGGCAAGGTTGCCGGTTTCGCGGATGTTGAACACGACGATGGGGATGTTATTTTCACGGCACAGGGCGATGGCGCTGGCGTCCATCACCTTGAGATTGTCGTTCAGCACCTGGTCGAAGCTGATCGTGTCGTAACGCACCGCATCGGCCACCTGCTTGGGATCGGCATTATAGACGCCATCGACGCTGGTGCCCTTGAACAGCGCGTCGCAGTTCATTTCGGCCGCGCGCAGCGCCGCGGTGGTATCGGTGGTGAAGAAGGGGCTGCCGGTGCCGGCGGCGAAAATGACGATCCGGCCCTTTTCCATGTGCCGCTCCGCCTTGCGCCGGATATAGGGTTCGCACACCGACGCCATCGGGATCGCCGACTGGACGCGGGTGTCATAGCCCAGCTTTTCCAGCCCGTTCTGCACCGCCAGCGCGTTCATGACGGTCGCCAGCATCCCCATATAGTCCGCGCTCGCCCGGTCGAACCCCTTGGCCGCGCCGGCCAGCCCGCGAAAGATGTTGCCGCCGCCCACGACGACGCAGATTTCAAAGCCCGCATCCTTGGCCGCGGCGATTTCGCCCGCGACGCGGTTGACCGTTTCGGGTTCGATGCCGAACTGCCCCTGCCCCATCAGCACTTCGCCGGACAATTTCAACAGGATACGCTTGTAGGCGGGCCGGGTCATGCGGGGCAAGAATCCTTGATACGTGGCAGGGAAAGCGGCCGGACATTAGGGGCGCAAGCGCCCGATGGGAAGGGCGATTGTTGGCCAAAGCAATCAAGCCCGCCTTTCGCCAACACCTCTCTTTGACGTGCAGCACATCTTTGACGTGCGACCCAACCTGCCTTGTCGCGCATCGTTTTACGATTATTAAAACAGATCAATGTAGTCAGGGAAAAAGCATCACTTTAACTGGGAAGTCAGTCATGTTCCTGCGCCACTGCCCCCGGCAACACTTCATTAATTGGAAACCTATAATCAGAGTCATCGCTACATCCATAGCTCTGGCGCAGGCAGGAACAGCATTTACCGCCAATATTAATCACAGAAAAATATCCGACAAGATGGAAGCGATTATTATATCAGGCGAAATCGACAATAGTGACGTTAAAAATTTCCGCGAAATTGCGGTCAAATATCCTGAATCAGTTGTTATATTGAACAGCAATGGCGGGTCGCTAATTCCCGCAATTGAAATCGGGAAAATAATACGCATCTCAGGTTTCTATACACTCGTACCGCCACAAGCGAAATGCACATCTTCATGCGCTTTGATATGGGTAGCCGGAGACAAGCGGTTTCTCTCAAAGACCGGAATGGTGGGCTTTCATGCCAGTTATCGCGACCACAATGGAAGAGTAGAGGAATCTGGCCTAGGCAACGCGCTGGTAGGCAACTATCTAACTTTACTGAACTTTTCTCAGAAGGCGATCATCTTTGCTACGACTGCGTCACCTGATAAAATTTTCTGGCTGAACCGAGCCAATCAGTCAGTCGCTGATATTTCGTTCGAAGATTTCGATCTGCCCGCCCCAAAGGATTCTGCTCCTCCGCCTATCCAGACGGTTCGGACGCCACCGCCAGTGTTTAACCCTGCGCCACCCAAAGCGTCCAGCGACGTCCAATGGATTGAATATGCGAGCACTAGCGCCGGGACAGTATTTTACTACGATCTGAGTTCCGTAAAGCGAACAAGCGGACGAATTAGCGTATGGATCCTTGCAGATTATTCCAAGAACGCGAAGGTTGCTCACCGGAGCAGCAAGGATCTCTACGAATATGATTGCCCAAACCAAACGTCGCGAAGCAAAATTTCTATTGACTATGACTCGTCAGGATCGGTGATAAGATCAAGCAGTCTTAGCCCTTATGCTTCGTTTGAACCTCTGGTTCCTGAAACGGTCGGGATGGCATTGTGGCAGGAGATTTGTCAGTAATAAAAAGGGCGCCCCGCAGGACGCCCCTTTCCTTTTCCATATCGCGTGACGCGAAAGATCAGACGCCGGCAGCAGCAGCCACTTCGGCGGCGAAGTCGCTGACTTCCTTTTCGATGCCTTCGCCGAGCTGGAAGCGGACATAGCTTTTGAGCGTGATCGACTTGCCGGCATCCTTGGCCGCCTTGGCGACGACATCGGCAACCGGGGTCTTGTTATCCATCACGAACAATTGGCTGAGCAACGCCTGTTCCTTGGCGAACTTGGCGACCGCGCCGTCGACCATCTTGGCGACGATTTCGGCGGGCTTGCCGCTTTCGGCAGCCTTTTCAGCGGCGATGGCGCGTTCACGCTCCAGCAGCGCGGGGTCGATGTCAGCCGCCGACAGCGCCAGCGGGAAGGCCGCGGCGATGTGCATGGCCAGTTGCTTGCCCAGCGGCTCCAGCACGTCGGCCGGTGCATCGCCTTCCAGCGCGACCAGCACGCCGATCTTGCCCAGGCCCGGCGCAGCCGCGTTGTGGACATAGGGGACGACGACGCCCTGGGTCACGGACACATGGGCGACGCGGCGGACATTCTGGTTCTCGCCGATGGTGGCGATGTTGGCGACCAGCTTTTCAGCGATCGTGCCGCCGGCCGGATGGGCCTGCGCCGACAACGCTTCGGCGTCGGCCGCGCCGGTTTCGAGCGCGACGGCCGACACGGTGCGGACGAAGTCCTGGAACTGGTCGTTCTTGGCGACGAAGTCGGTTTCGCTGTTCACTTCGACGGCGACGCCCTTGGTGCCGGCGACAGCCACGCCGACCAGACCTTCAGCGGCGGTGCGGCTCGACTTCTTCTGCGCGGCGGCCAGACCCTTGGCACGCAGCCAGTCGGTTGCCGCTTCGATGTCGCCATTGGCTTCGGTGAGCGCCTTCTTGCAATCCATCATGCCCGCGCCCGAACGGTCGCGCAGTTCCTTGACGGCGGCAGCGGTAATCTCGGCCATGTTTCGGCTCCTAATTTCAGTGTTTCAAATATGAATGCTCAGACAGGCGTTAGGGCGCGTCCCCGAAGAGCGCGCCCTAGCCTGTCATTCCTACAGTCGTGCGACGCTCTTAGGCTTCGGCAACGACCTCTTCGACTTCCGGCTCGGCCAGCGCGCCGAGATCGACGCCCGAAGCCTGCTGCGCACCACGGTTGCCCTTGGTGGCGGCGGCGGCGATCGCGTCGCAATAGAGGCGGATCGCGCGGCTGGCGTCGTCATTCGCCGGAACCGGGAAGGCGATGCCGTCGGGCGAGACGTTGGAATCGAGGATCGCGACGACCGGGATACCCAGCGTGTTGGCTTCCTTGATCGCCAGTTCTTCCTTGTTGGCGTCGATCACGAACATGACATCGGGGATGCCGTTCATGTCGCGGATGCCGCCCAGCGACAGTTCCAGCTTCTCGCGCTCGCGCGTCATCTGGAGCACTTCCTTCTTGGTAAAGCCATGGGTATCGCCCGACAGCTTTTCCTCAAGGGTCTTCAGACGCTTGATCGAACCCGAAATGGTCTTCCAGTTGGTGAGCATGCCGCCCAGCCAGCGATGGTTGACGAAATGCTGGCCCGACTTGCGGGCGGCTTCGGCGATGGGGTCCTGCGCCTGGCGCTTGGTGCCCACGAACAGCACCTTGCCGCCGGCGGCGACGGTCGCCGAAACGAAGTCGAGCGCGCGGCCGAACAGGGGCACGGTCTGCGACAGGTCAAGGATGTGGATGCCGTTGCGCTCGCCGAAGATGTACGGCTTCATGCGCGGGTTCCAGCGATGGGTCTGGTGGCCGAAATGGGCGCCAGCCTCGATCAATTGGTGCATGGTGACGACAGGTGCCGCCATAATCATTCTCCTTCCGGTTGGCCCTCTGGGAATCAGGAACCGCGAAACTGCCTGAAAGGCGGCGCGTGGCACCGGATATGTCGATTCCCATGTGGAATGGCCGCGCGTTTAGACGCGGAAAAAAGCAATTGCAAGGGTTGACGGCGTTCCACAAAGAGAACATAAGGGGAACAGGCGGAACAAATAGGGTTAACGCCAGTTTCAACCGTCATAATGCGCCATGCCGTGCAAATGGCAAGATGGAAAGTGACCGCTATGTTCGCTCTTGTTGCCGCAGCCCTGTTTTCCGCCGCTTTCCTGCTGGCGATCGGCACCATCGTCTGGATGTTCGCCCATTATCATGACAAGATGGTGGCCGCCCTCCAGTTCCAGCCTATCCCGCAGGATGCCCCGGTCTATCATCTGCGCGTCCGCCGCCCCCGCGTGGCGCAGCGCGCGCACAAGGCCGCCCTGCCCCTTCCGACCGGCGCGCTCGCCGCCTGACGCTCTTTCCGCCTGAGGAAAGCTCAGGCGGGGTCAATCACCGCCGCGGCCGCGTCGCGCTGCCGCCGCACCTTGGCGTAGGACAGCATCCCGAACGGAATGAGCGCGATATAGCCCGCGCACAGGATCAGCAGGGTCAGCCAGGGGTCCGTCACCAGCAGCGCCGCCATCAGGCCCGCCACCGCAATCGCCTCCAGCCGGATACGCTTGCGCAGGCGCAGCGCGGACCAGCTATAGGTGGCGATATTGGAGATCATCAGGAAGGCGCAGAAAGCGGTCCAGGGGGCCACGACATACCATGCGCGGAAAATCTCCTGCCCCGACACGAGCCAGAGATAGAGCGGCACGAAGGCGAGGCCCGCGCCCGCCGGGGCCGGCACCCCGGTCAGGAAGCCGGCGGATTTGTGCGGCTGAACGTCGACATCGATATTGGCGTTGAAGCGCGCGAGGCGCAGCGCGCAGGACAGCGCATGGGCGAGCGCGAAAATCCAGCCGAATTTCGGCATGGCGTGCAACGACCAGAGATAGAGGATCAGCGCGGGCGCCACGCCGAACGCGATCGAATCGGACAGCGAATCCAGTTCCGCGCCGAACCGGCTCTCCCCCCGGAGCAGCCGGGCGATGCGGCCATCCAGCCCATCCAGAACGCCCGCGAACAGGATGGACAGCACCGCCCGCTCCCACTCGCCCGAAATGCCGTAGCGCACCCCGGTCAGGCCGAAACAGAGCGCCATCGCCGTCACCGCATTGGGCGCCAGCATCCGCAGCGTAATCCCCCGGCGCAGCCCGCGCGGGATGGCGCGCCGCTGGCGGCTCACAGGCTGCGTCCGATTATGGCGGACGCGGTTGCGGCCTTCGCGGGGACATCGCCCAGCCGGGCATCATGGAGCAGCGCAACAATCACTGCGCGATGCCCGCCACCACCCGGCGATCGCCGATCTGGCCCAGAATCGTTTCGCCCGCGACCGTCCGCTGGCCCAGGATCACGCGCGGCGCGGTACCGGCGGGCAGATAGACATCGACACGGCTGCCGAAACGGATCAGGCCGATGCGCTGCCCTGCCGCAACCATGTCGCCCGGCTTGACGAAGGGCACGATGCGCCGCGCGACCAGACCCGCGATCTGGGTGAAGCCGATGCGCACGCCGTCATGCCGTTCGACCAGGATATGCTGGCGCTCATTATCCTCGCTCGCCTTGTCCAGGTCCGCGTTCAGGAACTTGCCCGAAATATAGACGACCGACCGGATCGTGCCGCCGATGGGGGTACGGTTGATATGGACATCGAACACGCTCATGAAAATCGATACGCGGATCAGCGGCTGGTCGCCCAGGCCGTTGGGCCCGGCCATCTCGCGCGGCGGCGGCACGCGCTGGATCAGCGTCACCAGCCCGTCGGCGGGCGCGATGATCGCGCCATCATCCTGCGGGACGGCGCGCACGGGATCACGGAAGAAAGCAAAGACCCAGATCGTCACGATCAGCATCAGCCAGCCGATGATCTCCCACCCCAGCAGGAACAGGATGCCGGTGATCGCAACCGCAATCAGACCGAACTTCATCCCCTCCGGGTGCACCGAAGGAAAGCGCCATTTGACATTGCCGCCTGCGGCAATCGTGATTTCGTCATTGTCCATGGCCATCGTCTTTAGGGAGAGACTGATGCCGTGACAACGACCGATCCCGGCCAAGGCTCCACCACAGGGCAGATAACTGGCCGTGGATGGTTGAACATTGGCGTCGCTTTGCCTAGGGCGTGCCCATATTCCACCCAGCAAGAAGAAGGCAAACAGGCGCTATGGCCAAGATCAAGGTGAAAAACCCCGTCGTGGAGATCGACGGCGACGAAATGACCCGGATCATCTGGGAATGGATCCGTGAGCGCCTGATCCTCCCCTATCTCGACATCGACCTGAAATATTACGACCTGTCCGTCCAGAAGCGCGACGAGACGAACGACCAGATCACGATCGATTCCGCCAATGCGATCAAGCAATATGGCGTCGGCGTGAAATGCGCCACCATCACCCCGGACGAACAGCGGGTCGAGGAATTCAACCTCAAGTCGATGTGGAAATCGCCCAACGGCACGATCCGCAACATCCTGGGTGGCGTGGTGTTCCGTGAACCCATCGTCATCCGCAACGTGCCGCGCCTGGTTCCCGGCTGGACCGACCCGATCGTCATCGGCCGCCATGCCTTTGGCGACCAGTATCGCGCGACCGACTTCCTGGTCCCCGGTCCCGGCAAGCTGCGGATGGTGTGGGACGGCGAGAATGGCGAGAAGATCGAGAAGGAGGTTTTCGACTTCCCCAGCGCCGGTGTCGCCATGGGCATGTACAATCTGGACGATTCGATCCGCGATTTCGCGCGCGCCAGCATGAACTACGCCCTTGGCCGCGGCTGGCCGCTCTATCTGTCGACCAAGAACACCATCCTCAAAGCCTATGACGGCCGTTTCAAGGATCTGTTCCAGCAGGTGTTCGACACCGAATTCGCCGACCAGTTCAAGGCCGCCGGCATCGTCTATGAGCATCGCCTGATCGACGACATGGTTGCCTCCGCGCTCAAATGGAGCGGCAAGTTCGTGTGGGCGTGCAAAAATTATGACGGCGATGTTCAGTCGGACACCGTGGCGCAGGGCTTCGGCTCGCTCGGCCTCATGACCTCGGTTCTGCTGTCGCCCGATGGCAAGACGGTGGAAGCCGAAGCCGCGCACGGCACCGTCACCCGCCACTATCGCCAGCACCAGCAGGGCAAGGCGACCTCGACCAACCCGATCGCCTCGATCTTTGCCTGGACTCAGGGGCTGGCCTATCGCGGCAAGTTCGACGACACGCCCGACGTCACCAAGTTCGCCGAAACGCTGGAGCGCGTGTGCATCCAGACCGTCGAGGACGGCGCGATGACCAAGGATCTGGCGCTGCTGATCGGCCCGGAACAGGCGTGGATGACCACGGAGCAGTTCTTCGAACAAATCCGCGTCAATCTGGAAGCGGAAATGGCAAAGTGGGCGTAAAAGACTGGAACTGATTGCGGTTTCAGGCTTTCAATACGCAAACGGAACGAGGCGGCGCCGTGCAACCGGCGCCGCCTTTTCCTTGTGCGCAACGCCGGACGGGAGGCAGTCATGACCACAGGAACCAGAAAGCGTCTGGAGGTTCGCGCCGCGACGGCATCGGACGCGCGCGGCATCCAGCGCCTGATCGCGCGGGCCTATCCGGGCCTGCCCAATTATTCGCTGGCCACCATTCGCGGCCAGACCAACAATTTCCCCGGCGGCTGCTTCGTCGCCCTCTATGACGACAAGGTGGTCGGCTATTGCGCCACCATGCGCGTCAGCAAGGGCATGGCCTTTGCCAAGCATGACTGGGAGGAGATCACGGCCAACGGCTTTGGCACCCGCCACAGCGCGGCGGGCGAATGGCTTTACGGCTATGAAATGGCGGTCGATCCCAAGCTGCGCGGCCTGCGCATCGGCCAGCGCCTCTATGACGAGCGCAAGGAACTGGCCGAGGAGCTGGACCTGCACGGCATCGTCATCGCCGGGCGGATGCCGGGCTATCTGCGCGCCAAGCGCCGGGTCAGCGGGCCGAAGGACTATCTGGACAAGGTCGTGCAGGGCAAGATCCGCGACCAGGTGATCAGCTTCCAGCTCAAGAACCAGTTCGAACCGCTGGGCGTGCTGGAAAATTATCTGCCCGAAGATCGGCAGTCGGACGGCCATGCCGCCCACCTTGTCTGGCGCAATCCCTATGTCGACCCGGACGAGGCGCCTGAAATGCGCGTGCCGCGCGGGGTGGAGAGCGTCCGCATCGCGACCTGCCAGCTCCAGGCGCGCGCGGTGCAGGATTTCGACGAATTCATCCGCAACGTCGAATATTTCGTCGATGTCGCGGCGGATTACCGTTCGGACTTCATCATCTTCCCCGAACTCTTCACCCTGCCCCTCCTGTCCTTCGAAACCAAGAAGCTGACCCCGGTGGAGGCGATCGACAAGCTGACCGCCTACACCCCGCGCCTGACCAGAGAACTGGGCCGGATGGCGCTGGAATATAATATCAACATCATCGGCGGATCGCACCCGACCCGCGCCGACGATGGCGACGTGCAGAATATCGCCTATGTCGCGCTGCGCGACGGGTCGATCCACACGCAGGAAAAGATCCACCCCACCCCCAACGAAGCCTTCTGGTGGAACATCAAGGGCGGCGATTCGCTCGACGTGATCCAGACCGACTGCGGGCCGATCGGCGTGCTGATCTGTTATGACAGCGAATTTCCCGAACTGGCGCGCCGTCTGGTGGACCAGGGCGCGCGGATCATCTTCGTGCCCTTCTGCACCGATTCGCGGCTCGGATACATGCGCGTGCGCTATTGCGCGCAGGCCCGCGCGATCGAAAATCAATGCTATGTCGTCATGTCCGGCAATGTCGGCAACCTGCCCAATGTCGACAATATGGACATTCAATATGCCCAGAGCGCGATCCTGACGCCCTGCGACCTGCCTTTCGCGCGCGATGGCATCGCCGCGGAATCGACAGAGAATGTCGAGACGCTGACGATGGCGGACGTGAACCTGGCCGACCTGAGCTGGGCGCGGGCCGAAGGCACGGTGCGCAACCTGCGCGACCGGCGGTTCGACCTGTATCATATCGAATGGGACAGCAATCCCGACCACGGCCATGCGCCCAGCGGCGGGCCGGTGCCGGCCGGCGGGCATAATGCGCCGGGCGGGGGCTGAGGGCGAAGGGGCCGGCGCAGGCGACGCAAAAGGGCGGACCTTGCGGCCCGCCCTTTTCTTATGTCAGCGCTCGACGCGGCTTTAGTAAACGCGCGCCTTGGGCTTCACATATTCCGCTTCGTCGGTCATCGTATAGTCGTGGACCGGCCGGTAATCGAGCGTCACCTTGCCGCCCGAACCACCCCAGCCTTCGAACCAACTGATGGTGTGCTTCATCCAGTTTTCGTCGTCGCGGTTCGGGAAATCCTCATGCGCGTGGGCGCCGCGCGATTCCTTGCGGGCGTCGGCGCCTTCCATCGTGCAGATGGCCTGGCTCATCAGGTTGTCGAGTTCCAGCGTCTCGATAAGGTCGGTGTTCCAGATCAGCGAACGGTCGCTGACCTTCACGTCCTGAAGCCGCTTGTTGACCGCCTGCATCCGGGTGACGCCTTCGGCCAGCAGCGCGCTGTCGCGGAACACGGCGGCGTGCTTCTGCATGGTGCGCTGCATGTCGAGGCGGATGTCCGCCGTCGGCGTGCCGCCCTTGGCATTGCGATAATGGTCGAGGCGCGACAGCGCCAGGTCCGCCGCGTCGGCCGGCAGCGCCTTGTGCGGCGCGTTGGGCTTGAGATTGTCCTTGAGGAACAGGCCCGTGGCGCGGCCGAACACGACAAGGTCGATCAGCGAGTTGGAGCCAAGGCGATTGGCGCCATGGACCGACACGCAGGCCGCTTCGCCGACCGCGAACAGGCCCGGCACGATCACTTCGGGATCATCGCCCTTCTTGGTCACGACCTGGCCATGATAATTGCACGGGATGCCGCCCATATTATAGTGAACGGTCGGCGTCACGGGCAGCGGCTGGCGAGTGAGGTCCACGCCCGCGAAAATCTTGCCGCTCTCGGTGATGCCGGGCAGGCGCTCGGCCAGCACCTTGGGATCGATATGGTCGAGGTGCAGGAAGATATGATCCTTATGCTCGCCCACGCCGCGCCCTTCGCGCATTTCCATCGCCATGGAGCGGGACACGACATCGCGCGACGCCAGATCCTTGGCCGAGGGGGCATAGCGTTCCATGAAACGCTCGCCTTCGGAATTGGTGAGGTAGCCGCCCTCCCCGCGCGCGCCTTCGGTGATCAGCACGCCCGCGCCATAGATGCCGGTCGGGTGGAACTGCACGAACTCCAGATCCTGGAGCGGCAGCCCCGCACGCAGCACCATGCCGCCGCCGTCGCCGGTGCAGCTATGCGCCGATGTGGCCGAGAAATAGGCGCGGCCATAGCCGCCCGTCGCCAGCACGACCGCATGGGCACGGAAGCGGTGGATGCTGCCATCTTCCATACAGATGGCGATGACACCCCGGCATTCGCCATTTTCCATGATCAGGTCGATGGCGAAATATTCGATGTAGAAGTCCGCGTCATATTTCAGCGACTGCTGATAGAGCGCGTGGAGCATGGCGTGGCCGGTGCGGTCGGCCGCGGCGCAGGTGCGCTGCACTGGCGGGCCGGCGCCCATATTCTGCATGTGGCCGCCAAAGGGACGCTGATAGATGGTCCCGTCCTCGTTCCGGCTGAACGGCACGCCGGCATGTTCCAGCTCGATGACGGCGGCGGGCGCTTCGCGCACCATATATTCGATCGCGTCCTGATCGCCCAGCCAGTCGGACCCCTTGACGGTGTCATACATGTGCCAGGTCCAGTGATCGGGCGAATTATTGCCAAGGCTTGCGGCGATGCCGCCCTGCGCCGCGACGGTATGCGACCGGGTGGGGAACAGCTTGGTGATGCAGGCGGTTTTCAGGCCCGCTTCGGCGCTGCCCATGGTCGCGCGCAGGCCGGAGCCGCCCGCGCCCACGACGACCGTGTCATAGCTGTGGTCGATGATCTTATAGGCTTCGGTCATGGCTTGACGACCCCGATGAAGGCGATCTTGGCGATCGCGAAAACGCCTGCGGCCGCGCCGCCAAAGGCATAGAAGTTGAGCAGCAGCATGGAGAAGAAGGCCAGGCCCTTGTCATGGACATAATCCTCCAGCATCACCTGCATGCCCAGGCGCAGGTGCCAGAAGATGCTGACGATCATCAGCATCATCGGCACCGCGACCAGCGGGTTGGCGATCCAGTTGACGACACTTTCATAATCCAGCCCCGGCAGGCTCAGCAGGCTGAAAATCAGCCAGAGAACCAGCAGCAGATTGCCAACGGCGGTATAGCGCTGCGTCAGCCAGTGATGCGCGCCATGCCTGGCGGAGCCAAGGCCGCGGACGCGGCCGATACCAGTACCTGTACCCATCAGAGCGCCTTTCCGAAGATGATGAGCCAGACAAAGCCGGTCACGAGCAGCGAAGCCACGAAGGTCGCGATCGACCAGCTTTTGTTGCTCCGCAGCTCATAGCCCGCGCCCATATCGAGCACGAAGTGCCGCAGGCCCGAAAAGAGATGCTGGAAAAAGAACCAGGTCAGGCCGATCATCACCAGATAGCCGACCGGCGATGTCGCGCACTTTACGAAGGTCGCATAGGCTTCCGGCCCGGTCGCGGCCGCCATCAGCCACCAGATGAGGCCGAGCGCGCCGGCGGTCGCCAGGCCATTGCCCGTCACGCGGTGCATGATGGACACGGCCATCGCCGGTCCCCATTTCCAGATCGTCAAATGCGGCGAGAGTGGCCGGCTGGTGGATCGCGCCATGTCTAACCCTGTCCCTGATACGTGTCCCTGAGTCCCGTCCCCTTAAGAGCGAACAGGCGACAGGGCAAGCAGCGGAAAGCAACAGCAAAGCCATGGTCGCTTTCCTGCCTGCGGCCATGTGCGCATAAGAAGTGATTAACCAACCCGCGCTAAAGAGGACGGTGAACCCGAACACGTCATCAGCAAGGGCCTTTCCTTCATGCCGTCCACCACCTCCTCTGCCATTGCGACATCGGACTATCTGGCGGAAATCGACCCCACCGGCGCAATTGCGCGGGCCGCGCGCGAAATCGGTGACATGGCCGGCGACGAAATTGCGGCTATCGGCGCGATCTTCTTCACCACCTACATGCGTGAAACCGGGCTGCAACAAAGGCTGGCCGCGACGATCATCAGCCGGATCGAATCCGAATCCGGGAAATATGCGCAGGAAAAGCTGCTGCACTTTGGGGAAGGCCGCTGGGCCACGTCCGCTGCCGATTGCGTCCGCCATGCGCGCAAGCATGGCGTATCGGTCGGCGCCGTGCTCACCGCCGTCGCTGCCGCCAATGAACATATCTGTGATGTGATCTGGGACCGTTGCCGGGACGATGACGCCCGCTGCAAGCGGTTGATACGCACCATGCTGCAAATCGCGATGATCGATTCGGGATTCATGAGCAATGTCCTGGCCAGCGACCAGGCCGAAAGCCAGCGCGCCGAACGGCAGCGTTATGGCACCCTGTTCGAACAGCGGATCGTCGGCGAAATCGACGGTGCATCGAAACTGGGCGAATCACTGCGCGAGCAGGCCAAGGATGCGTCGGCCGCGACGCGCGGGATGCTGGGCAAGGCGTCCGAAGTCGCCGCCGCCGCCGAACAATCCGCCCTGGCGATGCGTGAAGCCGCCCGCACCTCCGCCGGCCTCATCCGCGCGATCGAGGACGCCCGCACCGAAGTGGAAAGCGCCGCCGAAGTCGCGCAGCGCGCCTCCGCCCAGTCGGGCGACGCGGTATCGATGTCCGCCACCCTGTCCGACCATGCCAAGTCGATCGAATCGATCCTGGGCCTGATCCGCGACATTGCCGGGCAGACCAATCTGCTGGCCCTCAACGCCACGATCGAGGCGGCGCGGGCCGGCGACGCCGGGCGCGGCTTTGCTGTCGTCGCGCAGGAAGTGAAGAGCCTGGCCAACCAGACCGCCCGCGCCACGGACGAGATCGCCGGCAAGATCGCGGACATTCAGGCGTCCACCCGCCAGTCGGTGGAAACCAATGAACGCATCCGCGATACCGTGGGCGAAGTACGGGCCAGCGCCGAACGCATCCGCCACGCCATGGACGCGCAGGCGCAGACCGTCACCATGATCACCGCCGCGGTCGACGAAACCGCACTGGCCGCCGATTCGATGTCGACCACCATTTCGGCGATCCGGCAGGACACCGAAATCGTGGCATCGGAAATCGACCAGCTCGAACGGGGCTTCGTCAGCGTCGAGGGCAAGCTCGCCAGCCTGCGCCACGCCTCGTCCGACTTCGGCCGGCAGGTCGCCTGACGCTTCCCCTCTCCCGCTGCCTGGGCTAAAGGCAGCGGGATGAATGATGTCGCAAATGCAGCGCAAAGCTGGAAAGTCACCCTGCCCTGCACCCGCGCCGAGGCCGAAGCGCTGGACGGGGACATTGCCGCCTTCGCGCTGATGGAGCGCCCCCCCGTGCTGATGACCAGCGAGACGGCGGAGGATGAGGCTGTCTGGCGCCTCGACGCCTATTTCGAGGGCAAGCCCGGCGCCGCCGCCATCAAATTGCTCAGGTCGCTCGTCCCCAGCGCGGCAGGCGCCAAACCGCTGGTCGAGGCGTTGCCCGACGAGGATTGGGTGACGATGAGCCAGCAGGGGCTGGACGCCGTGACCGCCGGGTGTTTCCATGTCCGCAACATCGCCACCGACCCCGCACTGCCCGGTCATGTGAACCTGCTGATCGAGGCGGGCCGCGCCTTTGGCACCGGCCAGCATGAAACCACCGCCGGCTGCCTTGCCATGCTGGACCGGATGCGGCGGGTCGGGATGCGTTTCCGCAATGTGGCCGATATCGGCACCGGCACCGGGCTGCTCGCCTTTGCCGCGCTGCATTTGTGGCGCCGCGCCCATGCCATCGCGTCCGACATAGACCCGGTGGCGGTCGAGATCAGCGCCGACAACGCCCGCGCCAACGGCATCGCGCTGGGCGACGGGCCGGGCCGGCTGGCGCTGGTGACGGCGGCGGGCGCGGACCATGCCGCGATCGTCGGCCGCGCACCCTATGACCTTTTGATCGCCAACATCTTGGCCGGGCCGCTGATCGAACTGGCGCCATCGCTCTGCGCGCTGGTCGAGGATGGCGGGACGATCGTGCTGGCGGGGCTGCTGAACGAACAGGCCGACGCCGTGCTGGCCGCCTATCGCGCGCAGGGGATGCGGCTGGCCGAACGCAGCGACCGGGGCGACTGGCCCACGCTGCGCCTGCGCAAGCGGCCCAGCATCGGCTGGAAGCGCCCCCGGCGGATCAACCGGCGCGCGCGGGGCGAAGCGCCCGGCTTCGGCAGTATCTGAGCAGCATAGGAGCATCCCATGGCGATCACGCGCCGCATCATCCTGCATGATGGTCCAGGAGGGCCGTTCGAAAGCCTTGCGGTGGTGGACGACAGCATGAACCGATCGCGTCCCGGCGTGCTGCTCTTCCCCAATGTGCTGGGGACCAAGGACGCCGATTTCGCTTATGCGGAAAAGGTCGCGGCGCTGGGCTATGTCGTGCTGGTCGTCGACATTTATGGCCAGGGCAAGCGCACGACCCGCGCCGACGCCAATCCTGCGCTCTACATGAACGCCCTCAACGCCGACCGCGCACTGCTGCGCGACCGGGTCAATGCAGCGCATGCCGTGATCAAGGGATTGCCCGAAGTGGATGCCCGCCGCACCGCCGCGATCGGATTCTGCTTCGGCGGCAAATGCGTGCTCGACCTGGCCCGTTCAGGCGCCGACATGGCCGGCGGCGTCAGCTTCCATGGCGTCTATGATCCGCCGCCTTTCCCCCGTGCACAGATCACCGCCAGGCTGCTGATCTGCCATGGCTGGGATGATCCCATCGCCCCGCCCGACGCCATGACGGGCCTGGCGCAGGAACTGACGGAAGCAGGCTGCGACTGGCAGGTCCATGCCTATGGCCATACCGGCCACGCCTTCACTGACGCCAGCGTGCACATGCCGGAAAAGGGGCTGGCCTATAGTGCCGCCGCCGACCGGCGCAGCTTCCGGTCGATGGCCGATTTCCTGGGCGATCTGTTCGCCTGAGCCGGCCTGGCGTCAGGCGGCGAAGGCCGGCGCGGCCAGCGCCCGGCCATGATCGCGGATGCCCGAAGGCCAATTCTGTGACAACGACATGAACAACTGTTCGTCCTTTGCATAGAGCGCACGGATCGCCGCTTCATAATGGGGGCGGTCGCCCGCCATCACGGTCAGGAAATGATAGGCCGCGTCCATCGCCGCGCGTGGGCCGGGCGTGGCGGCGGCTTTCCGCGCATCCTCCACCAGACGGCGCAGCGTGGCGGAGGCGCCGCCCGGCTGGGTCGCCAGCCAGTCCCAATGGCGCGGCAGCAGCGTCACTTCGCGCGACTGGACGCCCAGTTTCGGCCGCCCCCTGCCGCGCGCTTCATCGATCACAGGGCCGCGCAGGTCGATATCCACCTGCCGCCCGGTCGCATCGTCGAACAGCCAGATATTCTGCGCCTCATCCCCCATGGCGTTCAGCGCGGCGCGCACCTCGCCCTCGTCCCCGGTCGCGATCCACAGGTCGCCCGCAAAGGCCGTCAATGTCCGTTCCATGCCGAATCTCCTTCGGCAATGGACATTATTACCCGGATGTTATTGAGTCAATATTATCCGGGTCAAATTATGCCGGACGCAGTTCCACCCAGGTCGGCGCATGGTCGCTGGCCTTTTCCCGGCCGCGAAAGTCCCGGTCCACCTGCGCGTCGATCAGCCGGTCGGCGGCAGCGGGGCTGAGCAGCAGATGGTCGATGCGAAAGCCCGCATCGCGTGGCCAGCAATTGGCCTGATAATCCCAGAAGGTCCATACCCCGCCATCGGGATGGCGGCTGAGGATCGCGTCGGTCCAGCCATCGCCCAGCAGGCGGCGATAGGCGGCGCGGCTTTCGGGTTGCATCAGCGCGTCGTCCTGCATCGCCTTGACGGAGAAAGTGTCCACGTCGCGCGGGATGACATTATAGTCGCCCGCCAGGATCGCGGGCACTTCCTCCGCCCAGATTTGCGCGGCGCGCGCGCGCAAGCGCTTCATCCAGCGGAGTTTATAGTCGAATTTGGGGCCAGGCTGCGGATTGCCGTTGGGCAGGTAGATGGATGCGACGCGCACGCCCTTCACATCGGCCTCCAGATAGCGGCTATGCTCGTCCTCTGCCTCGCCCTCCAGACCGCGCCGCACCTCCACCGGGGTTTCGCCGCGCGCCAGGATGGCGACGCCGTTGAAGCCCTTCTGCCCGTGCCAGATGACGCCATAGCCCGCCGCTTCGATATCCTTGACCGGGAACGTCTCGTCGCTGGTCTTGATCTCTTGCAGGCAGGCAATGTCAGGGCGCGTTTCGTCCAGCCATTCGATCAGGCGCGGCAGCCGCGCCTTGATGCCATTGATGTTGAAGGTGGCGATGCGCATGGAGCGGCCCAATCCTGCTTCGATTCCGATCTTGAAGCCCGCCCATAGCATGAAATGCGCGCCCGCGAAGGCGGGAGCACGCCATGGACGCATTCAGACCGAGAAGCTGGTTCCGCAGCCGCAACCGGCGGTGGCGTTGGGGTTTGTTACCTTGAACGCCTGCCCGCCCAGATCGGACACGAAATCGACCGCCGATCCGCGCACCAGGTCCAGGCTGACATCATCGACCACCAGCGTCACGCCGTCGCGCTCGACCGACAGGTCATCCGCCTCGACCGTATCGGCCAGGCCGAAGCGATATTGGAAGCCGGAGCAGCCGCCGCCCTCCACGGCCAGCCGCAGGATCGCAGGCTTGCCCTGCTTGGCGGCGATCGCGGCGACACGCGCGGCGGCGGAGGGGGTAAGATCAATGTCGGCCATGCTGCCTAGATAGGGTCAAGCAAAAGGCCCGGCAAGCGGAGCTGCCGGGCCTTTGCAAAATTCAGGGAAATTCAGCGGAGAAAGGATCAATCGACCGCCTTTTCCTGCGCCTTGGTCGGGCCGCCCATGGCCAGCGGCGGCTTCGTGTTCACAGCGACCAGATAATCGGGGCCGGCGACGAAAGGCAGCGGGTTGATGGCGGCGCCATCGACGCGGACTTCATAATGGAGGTGGCTGCCGGTGGAGCGGCCGGTCGATCCCATCAGGCCGATGATCTGGCCGCGCTTCACATAGCTGTTTTCGGCGACCAGCAGCTTCGACATATGGCCGTAGCGCGTTTCCATGCCGCTGCCATGCGAGATCTGGACCAGATTGCCATAGCCGCTGGCCCATCCGGCGCGGCTGATGATGCCATCGGCGGTGGCGTGGATCGGGGTGCCCACGGGGCCGGGAATGTCGATCCCCTTGTGCATCCGCGCGCTGCGGTTGAACGGGTCGGACCGCACGCCGAAATTGGAGGTCAGGACCAGCTTTTCGACCGGGCGGCCCGACGGGATATAGGCCGCCGTCTTGGCATTGCCGTCAAGGCGCTGGAGGCTGGAGAAAAGATTGGAGAAGCCGACATCGGCCGGGCCGAGCGCGCTGGTGTTAATTTCCGACGCATCGCCATAAGGATCGTCGGTTTCGGCGGCGCCAGCCGGAGCCGCCGCGCACAGGCCGCCGATGATGGCGACGCTTCCGACACTTTTTGCTGCCTTGAGAGCAGACTGGAACCAACGCGACCGACGAGCATTAACCGAATGAAGTACCGACATGCAGACCCCGACTATGTCACCGGAGACTTATATCTCTCGGTGCTTCCCGTGTTATATGTTTGGCGACCTGGATCGCCCCCGCAGAGCGCAGACTGCAAATTGCCGGTCATGTTGCAAGCGCGGCGTAGAATTCTTCCGTCAGACCGGCCTGTCGACGCGCCGAGTCGTTGAACGGCGGCTTAACGCTGCCCCGGAAATGGCGTTTCACCAGCATTTGATAGTGGTTAGCGGATTCGACGCCCAATCGGTTCGTCGCCCAGCCGAACCATGTCGTCCCGGCGGCGACATGCCGGATTTCGTCATCCATTATGCGCCGCAGCATCCGTGCCGTCACCATGTCCCCCACCCCTTCGAACCGCGCCACGGTGGCGGGGGTGATGTCGAGCGCGCGCGCTTCCAGCACCATGGGAACGATGGCCAGCCGGGCGAGCGCGTCGCCCGCCGTCTCGCTCGCCGCCTGCCACAGGCCGTCATGCGCGGGCAATGCGCCATAATGGCTGCCCATCTGCCGCAGCCGCCGGTCGAGCAGGGCGAAATGCATCGCCTCTTCCGCGCCGACCTGCATCCACTGGTCGGTGAAGGCGCGGGGGAATGCACCGCCGAACCGGCCGATCAGGTCAAAGGCCAGATCGATCGCGACACATTCGATATGGGCGAGCGCGTGAAGCATGGCGATGCGCGCCCGTTCCGACCCGATCTTGCCGCGCCGGGGCATCTGGTCGGGCGGCAAAAGTTCGGGCGCATCCGGGCGCGCCGGCCGGTCGGGCATCGCCGTATCGAAGCGATGCGCCAGCCGGCCCAGCCGCCAGCCCCGCGCGACCGCGCGCGCCGCCATCAGCTTGGCATGGGGATCGGGCGTATGCAGCACATGGGCGCAGGCCGCGCCGACGCTGTCGATCGCCACTGGCAGGATCAAAGCGCCTGCACCGCCGCCAGCACCTCCTGCGCATGGCCCTTGACCTTCACCTTGGGCCAGACGCGCAGGATCGTGCCGTCCGCGCCGATCAGGAAGGTCGCGCGTTCGATCCCCATATATTTGCGGCCATAGAGCGATTTTTCGACCCATGTGCCAAAGGCTTCGCAGACATCGCCCGGCTCGTCCGACGCCAGGATGACGGTCAGGCCATATTTTTCCGCGAACTTCTTGAGCTTGGCCGGCTTGTCCTTCGATATGCCGATCACCGGCACGCCGGCGGCGGCATAGGCATCGGCCAGTGCGGTGAAATCCTTCGCCTCGCTGGTGCAGCCGGGCGTGTCCGCCTTGGGATAGAAATAGACGACCAGCGGCTTGCCGCGATAGGATTCGAGCGTGAAGTCGACGCCATCGGCATCCTTGAGCGTCACGGCGGGGATGACGTTACCCTGTTCGAGCATCAATGTTCCTCCTGATAGGGCGCGGCGAGCGCGGCCCAGGCTTGACTGACGCATATCCGGGCCTGCGCATAGCTGGCAAGGAGGGCATCCCAGTCCGCCACGCCGCAGGCGCGCGCGACCAGCGGCCGCGTCGCTTCCGGCGGCTCGGTCGATCCGGGCGAAACGAGCCGCGAGACGACCAGATAGCGGGTGATGAGGTCATGCGCCGGGATCAGCTCGGCGGGCAGATGGCCGGCGGCGACCAGCGCGCCAAGCGCGGTCGCCAGGTCGGGATCGAACGCCATGCGATAATGGAACTGGTTGACGTGGATCAGAAATTCCAGATCGACCAGGCCGCCGGGCACCAGCTTCACATCGAGGTCGCTGGCGGGCGGCTTGTGCCTGGCGATGTCGCCGCGCATCTTGACCGCCTGCCGCGCCAGCTCGTCGAAATCGCGCGGGCGCCGGAGCGTTTCGGTCAGCACCGCGTCGAGCGCGGCGCGCGCCTGTGCCGATCCGAACACCGGCCGGGCGCGGGTCAGGGCCAGATGCTCCCAGGTCCAGGCGTCCTCCCGCTGATATCTGGCGAAACTGTCGAGGCTGACCGCCAGCAGCCCCTGCGCGCCCGACGGGCGCAGGCGGGTGTCGACCTCATAGAGCGGGCCAAAGGCGGTGGCGACCGAGAGCGCGTTGGTGATGCGCTGGGCCAGGCGATTGAAATATTGGGTGGCGCCCAGCGGCTTTGCGCCGTCAGATTCGGTCGAGAAGGCGCCGGTGAACAGATAGACGAGATCGAGGTCGGAGGCGTGGGTCAGCACCCCGCCACCCATGCGGCCCAGCGCCAGGATCAGCAATTCGCCGCCCGGCACCCTGCCATGGACGGCTTCGAATTCCGTGATGGTGCCCGCCGCCAGCGCCTCGATCGCGGCTTCGGCGACACGGCCATAGCCCCGGCCCGCCTCCAGCGGATCGCCGCCGCGAATGATCTGCACCCCCAGCGCGAAACGGCGGTCGCCAACCCGCTGACGCACCCGGTCGAGCAGCGCCTGATAATCCTCGCCCGGCTCCAGCGCGCCAAGCTGCCGCGCCAGTTGCGCGACCGAGGGCGGCGGATCGAAGGCGGTCGCGTCGATCAGCCCGTCGAGCAGTTCGGCCCGGCGGCCGAGCGCATCGGCGAGCGTGGGGGCATGGCTCAATATCTCGGCCAGCAGTTCGACCAGCGCCGGGCGCGCGGCCAGCAGCTTGAAGAAATTGATCGCGCTGGGCAACCGGGCGATCATGTCGTCCAGCCGGTTGAGCGCGCGGCTGGGATCGGGCGCCTTGGCCAGCGCGCGCATCAGGCCGGGCAGCAGCGCCTCCAGCGCTTCGCGGGAGGCGCTGCTGCGCAGCGCGCGGATCGTGCCGGCGCGCCAGCGGGTGATGCGGGCAAGCGGGGTGTCGGCATCGGCAAAGCCCAGGTCGACCAGTTGCGCCTTCAGCCGATCCTCATCCTGCGAGAGCGAGGCGTCCGCCTTTTCCGGGCTGAGCCGGTCATAATTGCGCCCGACCCATTCGACATGGGGGCGCAGCAGGTCGAGCAGCGCCGCCGTGTCGGCCAGGCCATGCAGCCGCGCGACATTGTCGAGGCTGGCCGGCGACTTGGGCAGTTGGTGGGTCTGCTGGTCCTCCACCATCTGGAGCCGGTGCTCGATCGTGCGGAAGAGGATATAGGCGTCGTCCAGCCGCGCCGCGACATCGGCGTCGATCACGTTGGCGGCGGCGAGCGCGCGCAGCGCCTGCCGCGTGTTGCCCGATCGCAAGGATGAATCGCGGCCGCCATGGATGAGCTGGTGGACCTGGGCGAAAAACTCGACCTCGCGGATGCCGCCGCGCCCGCGCTTGAGGTCATAGCCCGGTCCGAAGGCCTGCCCCTGCGCATAATGGTCGCGGATGCGACGCGATATGTCGACGATCGCGTCGATCGCGCCGAAATCGAGGCTGCGCCGCCAGACGAAGGGGCGGATCTGGCGCATGAAATAGTCGCCGAGCGCGATATCCCCGGCGGCGGGGCGCGCCCGGATGAAGGCCGCCTGTTCCCATCCCATCGCGGTCGATTCATAATAGCCGATCGCCGCCTCCACCGGCAGCGCAATCGGCGTGGCCTCCGGCGAGGGGCGCAGGCGCAGGTCGACCCGGAATACATAGCCGTCGCCATCGCGCTGGGCCAGCAATTCGCTCATCCGCCGGCCGATACGGACGGCGGCGTCGGCCACGTCCTCCCGATCGCGGTGCGGCAGGGTCTGCGGATCGTAAAGCAGGATCGGATCGATGTCGGACGAATAATTGAGTTCGCGGCTGCCATGCTTGCCCAGCGCCAGCACGACAAAGCCGCGATGGTCCGCGTCGGGATAACGTTCCTGCATCGCGGCGGCGAGCGCCTCTTCCAGCGCCTGGTCGGCAAAGTCGGACAGGGTGCGCGTCACCCGGTCCATGTCCCATGCCCCCGCCAGGTCGGCCGCCCCGACGGCCAGCGCGATGGCCCCGCGCCGCCGCCGCAGCGATCGGGCGACCCCGTCTTCCGGGCAGCCGGCCGCCTGCGCCGACAGCAGCGCAGCATCGAAATCGCCCGCCGCCAGCCGCTCCGTCACGGCAGGAAAGCGGTCCAGCGCCCGCGCCAGAAAGGGCGAATGCGCGCGGATTCGCGCCTCGGTTTCCGACCAGTCCGTCACATGCCGTCTCCTTGGCGCTCTCCGCTTGTGCCGGGGCGCTATCGCGCGGCGTTGCGGCGAATGCCAGAAACTTTTGTGCCCGACAGCCGTTCAGCGGACATGGACATGCAGCGCAAAAATTCCGGGCGACCGGCCACAGGGCGGGACAGCGGCACTGGCCGCATCGTCACCGTCGGGCTGCCGTCCCCCTATGAAGGGGTCGGCAATGCGCTGCGATCCACCTATGCGCCGGGGCGGGAGACATTGCCCGACGACATGATGCGCCTGCTGGCGAAGCTGGATCGCTGACGCCGCCGGCCGGAAGGCTTTATTTACCCATTTTGGATAGGGTTGGGCGCAATCATCGTCCTAAAAAAAGAAAACGCGCCCTATGATGTACCGCAATTTTGCCATTGGCGTCCTGCTCGCCGCGCCGATCATCGTGATGGCGGTGCAGAGCATCGCGCCCAAGCCGCAGCAGGATACGCAACAGGCGGCCGTTGCTGCGGCCCCGCCGCCGCCCGTGCCGGTGCCGGTCGCGCCCCCTGTGGGGCAGCCGGGCGCGCCCGTTTCGACCGACAGCACCGGCTTTGGCCAGCCAGCGCCCGGCGCGGGGCAACCGATGCTTGCGGCCGATCAAAGCCCGGTCGCGCCGATGGTGGAACCCACGCCGTCCTTTGCCGCCAACGGCGCGCCGACCGGATCGCCCAACTCGGAAAAATAGGCGTCAGATTGCGCCGTTGAACGTGTCGCATTGGGCCGGATCGCCGGTCGACAGCCCCTTGCGCAGCCATTCCATCCGCTGCGCGCTGCTGCCATGGGTGAAGCTTTCGGGCACCGGACGGCGCCCCGCCGCCTTTTGCAGCGTATCGTCGCCGATCGCCTGCGCCGCGCGCATCCCTTCCTCCAGGTCGCCCGCTTCCATCAAATTGGTGTCCCGCGCCGCCCAGACGCCGGCATAACAATCGGCCTGCAATTCCATCTTCACCTGAAGGGCGTTGCCCTCGGCCTCCGGCACGCGCTGCTGCGCCTTGCGAATCCGGTCGGCTTCGCCGGTAATGGTCTGGATATGGTGGCCGACTTCATGCGCGATGATATAGCCGATCGGGAAATCGCCCGGCGCGTTGAACCGGCTTTCCATTTCATTGAAGAAATCGGTGTCGAGATAGATGCGCTGGTCGGCCGGGCAATAGAATGGCCCCATCGCCGATTGCGCCGCGCCGCAGCCCGACTGGCCGTTCTGGCTGTAGAATACCAGGGTGGGCGGCGGATATTCCTGCCCTTGCGCCTTGAAGATGTCGGTCCAGCGCCGCTCGGTCGACCCCAGCACTTTAAGGGACGTGCGCTGCACGGCGGTCAGTTCGGTGCTGGCCGGGCGTTCGGTCTGCACCGGCTGCCCGCCACCACCGCCGACCAGGCTGAGCGGGTTCATGCCCATCACCACCATGATGACCAGCACGACGACGATGCCCCCGCAACCGAAGCGGCTGCCGATCAGCGGCAGCAACATGCCCAGGCCGCCGCCCAGTCCCCCGCCAAAACCGCCACCGCGCCCGTCCTGCACCTCGTAATGGCTGCTTTCCTGTTCGTCGTCGAGCCGCATCGCGCCCTCCCTTTCAAGTCGTTGCTTACGCGATTCACGTTGGACGCGGAACCGCCGGCATGCGCGAAGGTTGCGCAAGGCGATGAATTGTTACGAGACATTAAGTTGGAATGACACGGCCAAAGCCTATATTGCACTGCGACATGGCTGATATCGAACCCCAGAGCACCCGCCCCCCGCGCCGCGCACGGACCCCGCTCCCCCTGCCCCGCGAAGTCGTGCTGCTGCTACAGGGGGGTGGCGCGCTCGGTTCCTTCCAGTCGGGCGTCTATGAACGGCTGGACGAACTGGGCGTCGATGTCAGTTGGGTCGCGGGCATATCCATCGGCGCGGTCAATGCCGCGATCATCGCCGGCAACCCGCCCCACCGGCGCGCCAGCCGGCTCAAGAAATTCTGGTACACCGTGTCGGGCGGCATCCCCAACATGATCCTGCCCGAAATCCATCATATCCGCGAGGCCGCGCATCTGGCCGCGGCGGGCACGGTCGCGACCTTCGGCGTGCCGGGCATGTTCCGCCCGCGCCTCTGGCCCGCGATGCTGATGCCCGAAGGCACGGCCGGCGCGATCAGCTTCTATGACAGCGCGCCGCTCAAGGACACGCTGGATGCCTGCGTCGACTGGGATCTGCTCAATGACGGGCCGGTGCGCCTGTCGGTCGGCGCGGTCGATGTCGAAACCGGCAATTTCGCCTATTGGGACACGCGCGGTCCCGGCGGCAACACGCGGATCGACGCGCGCCACATCATGGCGTCGGGCGCCCTGCCCCCCGGCCTGCCCCCGGTCGAGATCGACGGGCGCTGGTATTGGGATGGCGGCATCGTGTCGAACACGCCGCTCGCCCATGTGCTCGACCATCAGAGCGAGGACATGCTGATCTTTCAGGTCGACCTGTTCCCCGCCGAAGGGCCGATGCCGCGCCAGATGACCGATGTTTATTCGCGCATGAAGGACATTCAGTACAGCAGCCGCACCCGGCAGGTGACGGACCAGTATCTGCGCCTGCGCCGCGAGCATGGCGCGATCAAGGCGCTGCTCGACAAGCTGCCACCGCAGTTGCAGGGCGATGCCGACGCGCAGCGGCTGCGCGACATGCTCGATTGCGGATCGGTCAACATCGTCCATCTGATCTATCGCAGCCGCGCCTGGGAAAGCGGCGCGAAGGATTTCGAATTTTCCCGATCCACCATGCTCGATCATTGGAGCCAGGGGCGCGACGCGGTGGAGGATGTGATGCACAAGGGCGACCTGATCGCCCGCAACATCGTCAACGGCAAGAGCGCGACCTTCGACCTCGACGAACCCGACCATCTCAAGGAGAAAAAGGCATGAGCAAGAGCCTGAGCGGCAAGACCGCGCTTATCACCGGGTCCACATCGGGCATCGGCCTGGCCTATGCCAAGGCGCTGGCCGGGGAAGGCGCTCATGTCGTCATCAACGGCTTCGGCGACGCGGACGCGATCGAGAAGGAACGGGTCGGACTGGAGGCCCTGTCGGGTGGCAAGGCGCTCTACAGCGGCCACGACCTTACCAAGGTCGACCAGATCGAGGCGATGATGCAGGAGGCCGCCGATGCGTTCGGCGGCGTCGACATCCTCATCAACAATGCCGGGATGCAGCATGTCGCCCCGGTCGAGGCATTTCCCCTCGACAAATGGGATCTGATCATCGCGCTGAACCTGAACGCGGCGTTCCACACCACGCGGCTCGCCATCCCCTACATGAAGGACAAGAAGTGGGGGCGGATCATCCAGACCGCATCGGCCCACTCGCTGGTGGCCTCGCCCTTCAAGGCCGCCTATGTCACCGCCAAGCATGGCCTTGCCGGCTTCACCAAGACGGTGGCGCTGGAAGTCGCGACCTTCGGCATCACCGCCAACTGCATCTCGCCCGGCTATGTCTGGACGCCGCTGGTGGAAAACCAGATTCCCGACACGATGAAGGCGCGCGGGATGACGCGCGAGCAGGTGATGAACGACGTGCTGCTGGCCGGGCAGCCGACCAAGCAGTTCGTCACCGCCGAACAGGTGGCGGCGACCGCCCTCTATCTGGTCAGCGATGCCGCCGCGCAGGTGACGGGTGCGAACCTGTCCATCGACGGCGGCTGGACGGCGCAGTAACGGACAGGAAATCCCCGCCGGCCATCATGACCGGCGGGTATCTGGTCAGGCGGTCGTCGGCGTCAGCAGGCGCAGGACCGATTGCAACCCGTCCTCGCTGGTGGTCGCCAGCGCCAGCGGACGGTCGGCCAGGCCATCATGCTGGCTGTTGAGGAACAGGATCGCGTCAGACGCGCCCAGCATCTCGATCGCCATGCGGGTGATCCGCCCCTGCCGCTCGGCCGCATCCGGGGCCAGGCGCACCGCATTGCGCGGGATGAAGCGACGGCCGCCGGGGCTGCGACCGGGTGGCGTGTCGACCGGGCTTTCCGGCGTATCGGCCGCCATGATCAGCTCTTCAACGTCACGATGCCGACCACCGCAGGCTTGGTCGACGGGTTGGACGCATTGGCCTTGGGCGGTTTTTCCGCCTTGGGCTTGCGGGCTTCACGATTTGATTTCTTCTGGCTCTTGGCCATGGTCAGTCCTTCCTGAAAATCGACAATAGGGCAGCGCGTCGTCAGCGCGCGGTTGGTGGCTTTTCCGCCAGGGCTTCATCCTCGGCGCGGAATTCGGCCGCGATCGCCTCATCTTCCGCCAGCAGCGTCCGGGTGGCGCGACGGCGTTCGGCGCCAGCGGCCAGTTCGGCCTCCCGCCCCCAGGCATTGGCGGCCCGCTGCGCGATCTGGCGCGCATTGGGGAGGATTTCGGACACGGCGCGCGCTTGATGCAGAGACTGCTGCGCAAGGCAGAATGTGGATGTCTGGGCCATGGGGCAGGCTCCTTGTAAACGGGGGATGTCGGAACAACGCGACGGAAAAAGGGGCGAGAGCGTCATCGCCCGGCGCGGCCGCGCCGCATCAAGTTGGACGATCAGGGGACGCATGACGCGACCGATCGTTCCTTTCACTTGTGAAATGGTGTGGAACGCAAGGATTTACAAGGGCCATGCCCACGGTCAGCGCGATCGGCGCAGCACCGGGTCCGTCGCGACGATATCCCCCCTTTAACAGTTGTAAAATCGCCCTATGCTCCAGCGCAGCAAGGGAGATATATGCACATGCGCCACGCGCTCACGGCCGTTCTGGCCGCCGTCAGCCTGTCATCCATCGCCAGCGCCCAGACGGCGCCGGCAACCCCCGTTCCGCAGCCCTCCGGGCAGAGCGCGATCGGGGCGGCGATCGCCAGGGATATGGACGGGCTGATGACGCTCTATCGCGACCTGCACGCCAGCCCCGAACTGTCGCTTCAGGAAGTGAACACCGCCGCCAAGCTCGCCAAGCGGCTGAAGGCGCTGAAGTTCGACGTGACCGAGAAGGTCGGCGGCACCGGCGTCGTGGCCGTCATGAAAAACGGCTCCGGCCCCACGCTGCTGATCCGCGCCGACATGGACGGCCTGCCCGTGGTCGAACAGACCGGCCTCGATTTCGCGTCAAAGGTCCGCACCAGGACGCCCGAAGGGGTGGAGACGGGCGTGATGCACGCCTGCGGCCATGACACCCATATGACCGCCTTCATCGCAACGGCCAAGCTGCTGGCCGCGCGCAAGGATCAGTGGAAGGGCACGCTGGTCATGATCCTCCAGCCGGCCGAGGAAGTGGGCAAGGGCGCGCGCGACATGCTGGAGGACGGGCTTTACACCCGCTTCCCGCGCCCGACCCACGCCATCGCCTTCCACGACGCGGCCAATCTGACGGCGGGCGTCATCGGCTACACGCCGGGCTATGCGCTGGCCAATGTCGACAGCGTGGACATTCTCGTCAAGGGCGTCGGCGGCCACGGTGCCTATCCGCAGACGACGAAAGACCCGATCGTGCTGGGCGCGCGGATCGTCACCACGCTGCAAACCCTGATCAGCCGCGAGCAGGAACCGCAAGACCCCGCCGTCGTCACCGTCGGCAGCTTCCAGGCTGGGGCCAAGCACAACATCATCCCGGACGAAGCGAAACTGCTGCTGACCGTGCGCAGCTATTCGGACGAAACCCGCGCCAGGCTGATCGAGGGCATCCGGCGCGTCGCGCGCGGCGAGGCGATGGCGGCGGGGGTGCCGGAGGACAGGATGCCGGTGGTGAGCGTGAAGGATGAATTCACCCCCTCCACCTACAACCCGCCCGCATTCGCCGAACAGATGGCCGGCCTGCTCAAAAGCCATTTCCCCGAAAGCCGGGTGGTCCAGACGCCCGCCGTGATGGGCGGCGAGGATTTCGGCCGCTTCTACCGTGCGGACAAATCGATCAACAGCTTCATCTTCTGGGTCGGCGGCGTCCCGGCGGACAGGATGGCGGCGGCCGCCGCCGGCCAGGCGACCCTGCCCTCGCTCCACAGCCCCTTCTGGGCACCCCAGGCCGACAGGGTGATCGCGACCGCGAGCGAGGCCATGACCGTGCTGGCGCTCGATATCTTGAAGAAGGATTGACGGGCGACGGGCGGCCTCAGATCGTCGTCGATGACGATATTGGTCCGCATGATGTGTATCCTTTACCGCAATCATACACATATAGCGAAGAGGACCGCCCGCAAGGCCAGGGCTGACCGCCTATTGCGGCCGATGCCCCTTGCGCCATTTGGTCCACAGGTGCCGCGCCAGCATCAGCGGCGGCATCCGCAGCCAGTGCGAGCGGAGATAGAAGGCAAAGACCAGCAGCTTGCGCGTTTCCCGCCCCCAGCCGTCGCGGGCGAGCAGGCGCGCGCGCACGATGCGATCCCACACAGTCAGCCGCGCACCATCGCCATAGAGCGCGGCGGCAAGACGCCGCGCCTGCGCGACATGCGCGCCGAGGCCATGATGCGCGGCGCGCGCCTGCAACGCCACGGGATCGGCATCGGGCAACAGGCAATATATGTCCCACAGGTTGCGCAGCCCGCCCTGCAGGTCGCCATCCGCCAGCATGTGCGCGGCGGCGTGGACGATGCGGTCCTCCCCCGACAGAATATATAACCCATCGCTTATGGGAATGGCGGCGGCGATCAGCGCCGCCGCATCCGGGGTCTGGCGCGCGGTCAGCGGCAGGATGGTGTGATGCACGTCGATCAGCCGGTCGCGCTCGACATGGATCATCGGCGGCAGTTCGTGCATCCATTGCCGATAATAGGCGTCGTCATAGGCGTCCTCCTTCACCCATTCCCAGTCCGCCGCGATCAGCGCCTGCTCCACCGCCGGCATGGCCTCACGCGGCACCAGAATGTCGAGATCGCCGATGAAGCGCCCCTGCCCTGCCTTGAGGCCCGCCGCCGCATAGGCCGTGCCCTTGAGCAGGACGACCGGCACGCCCAGCGGCGCCAGCGCCAGCGCGGCGCGGTCCGCCTCCCACAGCGCCTGCTGCGCTTCGCGCGCGGTGTCGCGCCGGGCGTCGTCCAGGATCGGCCGGGCCTGCGCGGGTGCGTCGTCCAGCCTGTAGGCCAGCGTCCCGATCAGCCGCTCCGCCCTGGCCGCCGCGAGCAGGCCGTTCCAGCCCGCCGCATCCAGCCCGGCCGCAACCGCCGGATCGCGCAGCACCCGGACCAGCAGCGCCGCGCTCATGCCAGTTCCTCCCATAATCGCTCGACCATCGCGATCGCCGCCTCGCCCGAAGGAAAGTCGATCGCGCGGGCCGGCACGCCGGTCACGAAACGGGTCAGCCCGGCAAAGGCCGGCTCGCCCAGCGCGACATAATTGGTCGATGCCTGTGTGAGGCGCATGAAGATTTCGCCCTGCCCCACCAATCGCACATCGTCGTCATGGCCAAAGCGCGGGAACAGCAGCAGGGCGGGCATCGCGCCCTGATCCATGCGCGCGACCGCATCGGCGCGCGGGACCATGTGGCGAATGTCGCCCTTGGCCGTGGCGCGCAGCAACGGACCCATGCGGGCGTCACCGACCTGGCCTGCAACCACGTCGATCGCGCGATTCTTCAGGCTGACGAGGCGCGGAAAGGGCAGGATCGCGCCTGTTTCCAGATCGAGCAGCGCGAACTCGTCCCCCATCAACCGCCAGCCGCGCTCGCTCAGCAGGGCGGCCAGGGTCGATTTGCCCGACCCCGATTCGCCGGTCATCACCAGCGCCCGCCCATCCTTCTCCACGCTCGACGCATGAAGCAGCAGGTGCCGCCGCCAGCCGAGCGCCATCTGGAGGTTCATGCCCATCTCCGCCGCCAGCAGGCCGTGGGACAGGCTCATCGGCGCGGCATCGGCCAGCCCATGGTCGCCGGTGATGAAGATGGAAGGGCGGACGAAGCGGCGCATCAGGCTGGTCGGCTGGAGCCGGACGGTGAAGTCGGCGATCGCGCCCGTCATGGCGGGATAGGCGGCATAGAGCCGGCTGAGGTCAGCGATCGGCTGCGGCCAGGCGGACCCGATGCGGAATGTCGCCGGGCCGATGCGCAAGGTGGTCGCGTGCCTCATGCCGGGCGCACCAGCCCCAGCGCCACCAACGCGTCGAGATGGGCGCCGATCTCCGCCAGCGCATCGGCACGCGGGCCAAGGTCGAAATCGCGCGCCAGCCGATCATGCAGGTCGGCCGCGCCCAGCACCGCCCCATCGGCCATCTGCGCCAATATCTCCGGCACCGGGCTGATCACCATATGGGTCTGGCCCGACCGATGATGATAGAGCAGCAGCAGATCGTCGAGCGCCCAGGATGTCACCACATCCTCCATATCCCGGCGATAGGCCTTGATCGCGTTCAATTGCGGCACCCCGTTTTAGCTGTCCCACTCGCTGTATCGCTTAAGACGTAGCCAAGTGCCTAACGCATCAGGACAGGGCTGGCGACGGGTGGTTGTGATGGACGGGTGCATCCACGAGCGATTCGAAGGCGCGCAGATAGCGATCGAGCGCGCGGTCGACGCCATGGTCGCGTACCGCCGCCGCCAACTGCGCGGCCTCCGCGGGCCGGGCAAGGGTCCGCTCGATCGCGCCGGCAAAGGCGGCAATGTCGCCCACCGGCGTCACCGGATGCTGTCCCGCCTCGGCCAGGATCGGGTGCATATTGGGCGTGCTGTCGGTCGCCACCACCTGCGCGCCGCATGCCAGCGCCTCGATCAGGGTGGCGCACAGCCCTTCCCAGCGTGACGGCTGGAGCAACAGGGCGGCCTGCCCCATCAGCGCGGCGAGCCTTTCGGGATCGCCGACATAACCGGCAAAGTCGACCCGGTCGGCAATGCCCAGCACCGCGCACTGCCGCTCCAGATCGGCCTGCAACGGTCCCTGCCCGGCAATGGTCAGCCGCCAGTCGAGATGCGGCAATCGCGCCAGCGCCGCGAGCGCCGTCGCCTGATCCTTCTGGGCGGCCAATCGCCCCACCATCAGCAGGCGATGCGGCGCGCCGGGCGCAGCAGGCCGCCGCGCCGCCCGCGCCTGCTCCATCGCGGCGGTCACGGTCGGCCGGGGCAGCAGGCGCACATCGCCGGACGACGCCAGCAGCGCGCGGTCATGTTCGCCCATGACGATGGTGAGGTCGCACAGCCGCGCGATCGTGCGGAATCTGGCAAGCCGCGCCCACGCGCCCGGCCCCTGCCGGCCGGGGCGCACGATCGGGTTGGAAATGCGGCCGACCGCTCTGGTGTCGCTGCCCAGCGCGGCCAGCGCGACCAGCATGTTGCTCTGGTTGCCGGCGGAATAGAGAATGTCGGGCCGGTGCCGCCGCACCATCGCCGCCAGCACGGGAAAGTGCGTGATCATCGACAGGCGCCGATTGGCCGACGGCGCCGCCACGCGGCGCACCGTCAATCCCGGATCGATCAGATGGGCGGCAGGGCCATCGGTGCGCGCCATCCACAGTTCGACCGGCACCCCCCGCCGCCGCAGATGGTTGGCCAGGAGGATGGCGACGCGATCCAGTCCACCGTCGCCCGGCTCATACAGATAGACAGCCACCGAAAATGCACGCCCCGCCGGGCGGCGATACTGGAACATGCGTTGACCTCGCCTGCGATCCGAACCCTTGCAGGCTCGACGGCGTCAACGCGACAGACCCGTATCCGTTCAAATCGTTACGGATGCGGCCTGGAATGCCATCAGCGCGGCATTTGAAGCGAGGCGTAGCAGGTGAAGCCGCTCGTCCCCCGCTGGAGCCGACGGATATAGTTCAGATAGGCCTGGTTCTGTTCATAGCTGGTGCCGGGCAAAGGCCGTCCACGCATAGCCTGTTTCACCTGTTCGCCCGTGAAACTGCGTCCGGTGCCGGGGAAGGCGCCCTGGGTGCCCGCCGGGACCAGTTGGCCGCTGGGCGCGATATAATTGCCGGCATGACCCTGATCGGGCACGGGAATGGTGCAGTTGAGCACGGAAGCGGCGGTATTGGCGAGCGCCGGGCGAATCGACACGATCGCCGACGCCGCAGCCGCCCCGCCCATCAGCAACTGACGGCGCGACGGGCTGTGCGGCATCGCTGCCTGCGATGTCGCATCCTGACCGGCTTGCGGGCCTGTGTGTTCGGGCGTCAGCTCGCTCATCTTGTCCTTTTCCGCCTATCGCGCTTGCCAAAACGTAAAGATTGCACGCTATTGGATCAGAACAATCGCAGCAAATGCGCGACAAATCCAGCGCGGTAACCATGAATCGACTGACAGCTTCGCAAATCACCGCCTCGCTCGCCATGCTGTTGCTCGGCACCGGCGGCGCCCTGATGCTGGGCGCATCGCCCATCGCCATCGCCCTGCCGATCCTGGCGGGGCTGATCGTTTTGCTGATCTGCGCCGATGGCGTCATCATCAGGCCGGAGCGACCGGCGGCGGCCGAAGCGACCGACCTGCTGGCCCACCCCGATTTCGCCAGCCTGCTGGAAGGGATTTCCGACCCGCTGATGCTGGTGGAAAAAGGACGGATCATGCGCGCCAACCGGGCGGCGCAACGCCTGCTGGGCAGCCATATCGAGGGGGAGGATGCGCGCATCGCCATCCGCCATCCCGCCGCCGCAGAGCGCCTCGCCAGTTCCGCCCCGCTGGCCGAACCGATCATGATCGAACTGGTGGGGCTGGGCGCGCGCGACCAGCGCTGGCAGATGCGGGTCGCGCCGGTCGGCGCGGTGGCGGACATGCGCCGGCTGGTCCATCTGGTCGACCATAGCGGCACCCATGCGGCCGAACGGATGCGGGTCGATTTCGTCGCCAATGCCAGCCACGAACTGCGCACGCCGCTGGCCGGGATATTGGGCTTCATCGAAACGCTGGCCGACCCGGAACTGGGCAAGGATGACGATACCCGCAAGCGGTTCCTGACGATCATGGATCGCGAAGCACGGCGGATGCAGCGGCTGATCGACGACCTCATTTCGCTGAGCCGGATCGAGTCGGAAAAATACCGCCTGCCCGACGCGCGCGTCGACCTGTCCGAACTGACGGCCGAAGTGGTCGGCGTGTTCCGGTCCAGCCATGGCGACCGGGGCCGTGAAGTGGAGATGGAAATCGCGCCGCATCTGCCGGTGGTGCAGGGCGACCGCGCGCAATTGTCGCAGTTGCTCCACAATCTCATCGGCAATTCGGTCAAATATGGCCGTCCGGGCACGCCGATTCAGGTGACTTTGAACGAAGGACCGGGCGGCATGGCCAGGCTGGTCGTCGCGGACGAGGGCGAAGGCATCGGTCCCGATCACCTGCCCCGCCTGACCGAACGATTCTATCGCGTCGATTCGGGTCGCAGCCGGGCGATGGGCGGCACCGGCCTGGGCCTGGCCATCGTCAAACATATTGTCGAGCGGCATCGCGGCCGCTTCGACATTGCCAGCACATTGGGCAAGGGCACGACGATCACCGTCCTGATCCCGCCACCGGCCGAAGAAAGCGCCGGCAGGGTCGACGAAAAAAAACGGCCTTCCGCGCTTTCCGGCACGGTGTCATAAAAAGGAAACCTGACTGTCACAAAGGCGCGATGGTCCGCGACTAGGGCGCTACTCCAAGGGGGGCGGCGACTTGCGAATCGCGGCCTTGGATGATGGAGGTTTCCGTGAAGAAGTTCGCCCTGCTCGCCGCCACGACCGCGAGTGTTTTCAGCCTTGCCGCGTGCGGCGACCAGACCGGCGGTGCCGGTGCGACCCGCGACCAGATCCGCGCGGTCGGCTCGTCCACCGTCTATCCCTTCGCCACGGCGGTTGCTGAACTCTATGTGCAGGGCAATGCCGGCATGAAGTCGCCGATCATCGAATCGACCGGCACCGGCGGCGGCATGAAACTGTTCTGCATGGGCGTCGGTGCCCAGCATCCCGATATCGAAAATGCATCGCGCCGGATCAAGAAGTCCGAATTCGAACAGTGCCAGGCCAATGGTGTCAAGGACATCATCGAAATCCAGGTCGGTGTCGACGGCCTTGCCTTCGCCGAATCCAAAAAGGGACCGGGCCTGAAGCTGACCCCCAAGATCGTCTATGAAGCGCTGGCCGCCAATCCCTATGGCAAGGGCCCGAACAAGGCACAGACCTGGAAGGATGTGGACCCCAGCCTGCCCGCCATCGCGATTTCGGTTTTCGGCCCGCCGTCCACCAGCGGCACCCGCGATTCGCTGTCCGAACTGATCCTGGAAAAGGGCTGCCAGTCGGACGAGGCGATGAAGGCGCTCAAGGAAAAGAATGAGGACGAATATAAGGCGACCTGCACCCGCGTCCGCGAGGACGGCAAATATGTCGATTCGGGCGAAAATGACAATCTGATCGTGCAGAAGCTGGGCGCCAACCCCAACGCGATCGGCGTGTTCGGCTACAGCTTCCTCGAAGAAAACAAGGATACGTTGAAGGACGTCACCATCAACGGCGTCGAGGCGACCTATGAAACCGTGTCGACCGGCAAATATCCCGGCGCGCGTCCGCTCTACATCTATGTGAAGAAAGCGCATATGCAGGCCATTCCGGGCCTCCAGAACTTCCTCAACACCTTCGCCGCCAACTGGAACCCCGATGGCGCGCTGACCAAGCGCGGCATGGTTGCGGCCCCTGAAGATGTGCGCAAGAAGAGCGCCGAAACGGTCAAGTCGCTGACCGTACTCGACGGCTCCGACCTCAAATAAGCGAAAGGCCCCATGACCGGACCTGCCATCCTCCTGCTGCTCGCAGGCCTGGGCGCCATCGCCTGGGTCAGCGCCCGCACCCGCGCGCTACGGTTGCAGACCGTCGCGCGGGCCAGCGGGCGGCGCGACGCCGTTCACTCGCTGCCCGGCTATCATGGCTGGTATGTGGCGTTGTGGACGCTGATCCCGGCCGCGATTTTCCTGGCGGTCTGGGCCAATGTCGCGCCCGGCCTCGTCACCCAGAGCGTGCTGAGCGACCCGGCGGCGCAGAGCCTGCCCGCCGACGCTTTCTCACGCGCGTCCGTGCTCGGCGAAGCGCGCGCGATCGCGACGGGAAGCCAGGCGGGGGCGTTCAACCCGCAGTCGCAGGCCCTGGTCGAGCCCTATCGCACCGCCACGACGAAATATGGCGTGGCCGGCGCAGTGCTGGCGCTGCTGCTGGCCTTTGCCGGCGGGGCCTATGCCTTCACCCGCGTCCGCCCCGATTTCCGGGCGCGCACGCGGGTCGAGCGGCTGGTCATGGGCACGCTGCTGGTCGCATCGCTGATCGCGATCATCACCACGCTGGGCATCGTCGCGTCGCTGTTGTGGGAAAGCTTCCGCTTCTTTTCGATGGTCAATCCCGTCGACTTCCTGTTCGGCCTGAAATGGTCGCCGCAATCGGCCGCCATGGGCTATGGCAATGAGGATGCGTTCGGCGCGGTGCCGCTCTTCTGGGGCACGATCTTCATCGGCGCGATCATCGCCATGGTCGTGGCCATTCCGCTGGGCCTGATGAGCGCCATCTACCTGACCCAATATGCCAGCCCCACGGTGCGCAAATGGATGAAGCCGACGCTGGAGATGCTGGCTGGCGTTCCCACCGTCGTCTATGGCTATTTCGCCGCGCTGACCATTGCCCCGGCGCTCCGCGACTTTGCCGTCGCCATCGGCATCCATGGCGCGTCGTCGGAAAGCGCGCTGGCCGCCGGCCTCGTCATGGGCGTGATGATCATTCCCTTCGTCTCCTCCATGGCCGATGACAGCATCGCCGCCGTGCCGCAATCGATGCGCGACGGCAGCCTGGCGATGGGCG
The DNA here is from genome assembly GCF_030580935.1 of Sphingobium cyanobacteriorum. GTDB lineage: Bacteria > Pseudomonadota > Alphaproteobacteria > Sphingomonadales > Sphingomonadaceae > Sphingobium > Sphingobium cyanobacteriorum. Next base: position 537,583 of record NZ_JAUQOM010000001.1, read on the forward strand.
CGACCACCAGCGAGACGATCCGCAAGGTGCTGATCCCCGCCGCGCTGCCCGGCGTGGTCGGCGGCGTGTTGCTGGCCGTCAGCCGCGCCATCGGTGAAACGATGATCGTGGTGATGGCCGCCGGCCTGGCCGCGAACCTGACCGCCAATCCCTTCGCCAGCGTGACGACGGTGACGACCCAGATCGTCCAGTTGCTGACCGGCGACCAGGAATTTGACAGCGCCAAGACGCTGGCCGCCTTTGCGCTGGGCCTGGTGCTGTTCATCGTCACCCTGCTGCTCAACATCGTGGCCCTGCGGGTCGTGAAAAAATATCGCGAGGCTTACGAATGACCGGCGCCAGCGCCCCTGGGCGCAACCCTACCGACTGGAAATCGGATATCATGCGCAAGCGGATCGCCCGGCGTTACGCCGCCGAGCGCCGCTTCAAGGCCGCCGGCCTGTTCGCCGTGCTGCTGAGCGCTGCCTTCCTCGCCTTCCTGCTCATCACCATGATGGGCAATGGCCTGCGCGGTTTCACCCGCACCGAAATCGCCCTGAAGGTCGATTTCCCGGCATCGCCCCTGCTGCTCGATCCGGGCACGATCACGGACGAGGCGCTGAACCAGGCGAACCTGCCGATGGTGACGGGGACGGTCGCGAAAAAGGCGCTGGGCGGGGACGCCGACGCGCTGCTGTCGCCTACCGCCTGGGTCAGCATTCGCGACGCGATCAAGGCCGATCCCGCGATATTGAGCCGCACCGAGACGATCAGCGTCCCAGCGTCCACCGCGATCGATCTGGCCAACAAGAGCGAGGGATCGCCGGAGGCCGAGGCACAGGTCGCGCGCCTGAAGCAACAGGGCGTCCTGTCGACCGGCTTCAACTGGAGCTTCCTGTCGGCCAGCGACGGCACCGATCCGACCCAGGTTGGCATCTGGGGCGCGTTCAAGGGATCGTTGCTGACGATGCTGGTGACGCTGGCCCTGAGCTTTCCGATCGGCGTGGCGACCGCGCTCTATCTGGAGGAATATGCGCGCAAGAACTGGCTGACCGACATCATCGAAGTGTCGATCAACAATCTGGCCGCCGTTCCCTCGATCATCTTCGGCCTGCTTGGCCTGTCGATCTTCCTCAATTTCCTGAGCCTGCCGCGATCGGCGGCGCTGGTCGGCGGCATGACGCTGGCGCTGATGACGATGCCGGTCATCGTCATCGCCGGGCGCAACGCAATCAAGTCGGTGCCGCCAAGCATTCGCGACGCGGCGCTCGGCATCGGCGCTTCGCCGGTGCAGGTGGTGTTCCACCATGTCCTGCCGCTGGCCCTGCCCGGCATCCTGACCGGCACCATCATCGGCATGGCGCGCGCGCTGGGCGAAACCGCGCCGCTGCTGATGATCGGGATGCGCGCCTTCATCGCCACCCCGCCGGGCGGCGTGACCGATCCCGCCACCGTTCTGCCGGTGCAGATATTCCTGTGGTCGGACGAAGTATCCAAGGGCTTCGTCGAAAAGACTTCCGCCGCGATCATCGTTTTGCTGGCCTTCCTGCTCGCGATGAACGGCCTCGCCATCTACCTGCGCAACAAGTTTGAAACACGGTGGTAATGACACCCATGACAGAAGCACAAAACAGCCTGGCCATCGCCAATCCGAAGATGTCGGCGCGCGACGTCAAGGTATTTTACGGCGAAAAGCAGGCCATCAAGGGCGTGTCGATCGATGTCGACATGGACCATGTCACCGCCTTCATCGGCCCGTCGGGCTGCGGCAAGTCGACCTTCCTGCGGACGCTCAATCGCATGAACGACACGGTCGCGTCGGCGCGGGTCGAAGGCGAAATCACGCTGGACGGCGAGAATATCTACGCATCATCCATGGACGTGGTGCAACTGCGCGCGCGGGTGGGCATGGTGTTCCAGAAACCCAATCCCTTCCCCAAGTCGATCTACGAAAATATCGCCTATGGCCCGCGCATCCACGGCCTGGCCGCGGCCAAGGCGGACCTGGACGTGGTCGTCGAAAAGTCGCTGCGCCGCGCCGGGCTGTGGGAAGAGGTCAAGGACCGGCTGCACGACAGCGGCACCGCCCTTTCAGGCGGGCAGCAGCAGCGACTGTGCATCGGCCGCGCGATCGCGGTGGAACCCGAAGTCATATTGATGGACGAGCCTTGCTCCGCGCTCGACCCGATCGCGACCGCCAAGATCGAGGAACTGATCCACGAACTGCGCGGCCGCTACGCCATCGTCATCGTCACGCACAACATGCAGCAGGCCGCGCGCGTGTCGCAACGGACCGCCTTTTTCCACCTGGGCGAACTGGTCGAATATGGCGTGACATCGGACATCTTCACCAATCCCCGCCAGGAGCGGACCAAGGACTATATCACCGGGCGCTACGGCTGATCCGGGGGAGAGACAGACATGGCAGAACATACGATCAAGGCCTTTGATCAGGAAATGGACACGCTGCGCGGATTGATCGCCGAAATGGGCGGTCGGGCGGAAGCGGCGATCGAAAATGCGATGCTGGCGCTGCAACGCCAGGACAAGGTGCTGGCCGCCGAAGTCGTCGCCGCCGACAAGCGCATCGACGTGATCGAGGCGGAAGTCGAAAAGCTGGCGATCGAAATCATCGCCCTGCGCGCGCCGATGGCCAACGACCTGCGCGACGTGATCGCCGCGCTCAAGATCGTGAGCGTGATCGAACGCATTGGCGACTATGCCAAGAATATCGCCAAGCGCGTGCCGCTGATCGCGACCAACACGCGCATCCATGAACCCATTTCCCTGCTGCCCTCCATGGGGCAGGTCGCGGGCGAGATGGTGCATGACGTGCTCAATGCCTTTGCCGCGCGCGACGCCGACCTTGCGCTGGCCGTGGTCGAGCGGGACACGGTGGTCGATGATTTCTACAATAGCGTGTTCCGCACGCTCGTCACCTTCATGGTCGAAAATCCTAAGACGATCAGCGAGTGCGCGCATCTTCTGTTCATCGCCAAGAATATCGAGCGGATCGGCGACCATGCGACCAACGTCGCGGAAATGGTCTATTATGCCGCGACCGGCCAGACCCTGCCGGAGCGTGAGCGCGGCGCCGACATGCAGCCGGAGGACTAGACCATGGCACGAGCGAAAATGCTGCTGGTCGAGGATGACGCGGCCCTCGCCGAACTGCTGATCTGGCATTTCAAGCGTGAGGATTTCGAGGTCGCCCACACGGTCGACGGCGAAGAAGCGCTGCTGATGGCGCAGGAAAGCACGCCCGACATCGTGCTGCTCGACTGGATGGTCGAAAGCCTGTCGGGCATCGAGGTGTGCCGCCGGCTGCGCCGCATGAACGGCACCGCCAATGTGCCGATCATCATGCTGACCGCGCGCGGCGAGGAAGAGGATCGCGTGCGCGGGCTGGAAACCGGCGCGGACGATTATGTGACCAAGCCCTTCTCCCCGCGCGAACTGGTGGCGCGGGTCGGCGCGGTATTGCGTCGCGTGCGCCCGGCACTGGCCGGCGAGACGCTGACCTTCGCCGATGTCGAGATGGACACGGTCGGCCACAAGGTGCGCCGCAGCGGCCAGGTGATCCCGCTCGGCCCGACCGAGTTCCGCCTGCTCAAGCATTTCCTGGAGCATCCCGGCTGGGTCTTTTCGCGCGAACGGCTGCTCGACAGCGTATGGGGCCAGGACAGCGACATCGAACTGCGCACCGTGGACGTGCATATCCGCCGCCTGCGCAAGGCGATCAATGGCGACGGGCAATATCAGGACATCATCCGCACCGTGCGATCGGCCGGCTATGCGCTGGATACCGAGGGTGTTGGCTAAACCGGGGCGCGCGACGCCCTAACCGGAGACGCCCGCCAAAAACGGCTGCACCCGCAGTCTTGGGAAAACCTCTTCGATCGGCTTGCTGTCGGGGGTCACATAGACATAGCCGCCCTTGCGGCGGAACAGCGGCGCGAGTTTCGCATAGAAGAGCCTGGGCACGTTGATGCAGCCGAAGGTGATGCGATTGTCGTCGATCGCGGGGGACAGCATCCGTTCGCGGCGCTTCTCCTTCGGATTGCCGGGCGGGATGGTGTGGAGCGCAACCGAGGTCGTATAATCGACCCACAGCACCTTCTGCCTGCCGGCCGCGACACCGAATTTGGCGAGGAAGCGCCCGGCAGGGGTGGTCTTTTCGGCCGGGCCGATCTCCGCAAGGCTCTTGGCGCCGATGCCGGGGGTCGCGTCATCGCCCAAGGCAATGCCGACCAGCGTGGGGGCGTCGGCCAGCGGCTTGCCCTTTGCGTCGAACAGGAAGGCGCCTGCCCCCTGCTTGTCGATGATGATATAGGGCAGGCCATGATTGTCGCCCGACGCCGCGATCCAATCAGCCACGCGGCTGGCGCCTTCCGATCGGGCACGGGGCGCCGGAACAGGCTTCGGCGCGGCGGGCTGCTCAGCCTTGGCGACGGTCGGCGCGGGCTTTCTGGCCGGCCTTGCCGCCTGCGCCGGCAGCCCGGCGGCCAGCGCGCACAGGGCCAGCACCGTCATACTCATCTTCATCGTCAACAGCACCCGGACGGAAAAAGGGTCGGCGCCAAGAGGGAAGCGCCGACCATGAGGGAACATCATATATGTTGGTTTATGCCGCGTCGCGTCAGTTGCGCGCGCGCTTGCGCTGGGCTTCGGCCAGACGCTGCTCGACGCCATCGACACGCCCGTTGAGCTGGTCGAGCCGCTGGCCATTGGCCTGCGACTGGGCGGAGGCGGACTGGGCTTCGGCGAGCGCCTGCCTGGCGGTGCCGTCGGTCTGCTGCAAACGCTGGTCCAGCGCGTCGACGCGCTGGTTCACGGTAGCGACCTGTTCGCGCACGAAACCCTTTGTAGCGCAGCCTCCCAGGCTGACAGAACCCGCCAAAATCAATGCCGTAGCGGCAATTTTTGTCATAGACGGCGACATTTTATTCTCCTGATGGTCAAAATGACCAACCAATGCCAAGCCGAGCGCGGGGGGAGCGACAATGCGATTTTGTCAAATCGTGCATGGCGTCCGGTGAATGGAAGGGCCGTATCGGACCAATTACGGGCAGTTGAACGGCCGCTTAACCAGCCGGGGAAACGGACCGCTTTCGGGCACCATTGGCCGTTCCAGCCATGAAGCGCACTGAGTGCGAAAATCAGGCCCCGGCCAGCATGGCCGGGGCCTGGTCATTTCGTCCAGCAACCAGCCATGTCAGGCGGCGCGGCGCGCCTTGTTCAGTTTCTTGAGCAGCATGTCGCGTTTCAGGCGCGAGAGATGATCGATGAAGAGAATCCCCTCCAGATGGTCCATTTCATGCTGGAGACAGGTGGCGAGCAGCCCTTCAAGCTGTTCTTCATGAATGCGGCCTTCGCGATCCATCCAACTGGCGCGGATCGCCGCCGGGCGCTCCACATCGGCATATTGGTCGGGCACCGACAGGCAGCCCTCCTGATAGACCGACTGTTCTTCCGATCCTTTGAGGATTTGCGGGTTGATGAATACCAACGGCTTCTTGACCGGCGGCGCGCCTTCTTCGTCCGATTGAGGTTCCTGAAGGTCGATCACCAGCATCCGCTTGGGAACGCCGACCTGGATCGCGGCCAGGCCGATGCCCGGCGCATCGTACATCGTTTCGAACATGTCGTCGATCAAGCGCTGGAGGTCATCATCGATTGCCTCCACCGGGGTCGAAATGCTGCGAAGGCGCGGGTCCGGCGCCTCAAGGATCGGAAGAATTGCCATGGTCCGAACATAGACGGAACGCGGCGATATTTCAAGCCGAAGGCCCTACCCCATCGGCCGTCGCGCCCGCAGCGCCTGGGCCAGCGTGCCTTCATCCAGATAGTCGAGTTCGCCGCCGACCGGCACGCCATGGGCCAATTGCGTAAGGCGGATCGGGAAGCGTTCGAGCCGCTCGGCAAGATAATGGGCGGTGGTCTGCCCCTCCAGCGTGGCGTTCATCGCCAGCACCACCTCATCCACGCCCCCCTGCTCCAGCCGGGCGACGAGCGCATCGATGGTGAGATCCTCAGGTCGCACCCCCTCCAATGCCGACAAGCGCCCACCCAGCACATGGAAGCGACCGGGAAAGAGACGCGATTTGTCGAGCGCCCAAAGGTCCGCCACATCCTCCACCACGCAGAGCGCGCGCGGATCGCGCCGGTGGTCTGTGCAGATGCCGCAGGGATCGAGCGTATCGACATTGCCGCAAACATGGCAGGTGACGAGCCGTTCGTTCACCGCCTCCAGCGCGCGCAGCAGCGGCGCCATCGCGCTATCGCGCTTCTTGATCAGGTGCAGCACCGCACGCCGCGCCGAACGGGGGCCAAGGCCGGGCAAGCGGGACAGCGCCTGGGTCAGCGCCTCGATTTCTGGGGATAGCATGGAACAGAGATAAAGGCTTGCAAGTCGTCCCGACAAGAGGTTTGAGCATCCATCATGCGTATCATCTACATGGGCACCCCCGATTTTGCCGTTCCCGCGCTCGATGCGCTGGTGCAGGCGGGGCATGACATCGTCGCTGTCTATAGCCAGCCGCCCCGCCCGGCCGGTCGCGGCAAGGGGCTGCGCGCGTCCCCGGTCCAGACCCGTGCCGAGGCATTGGGGCTTGCAATATACACGCCCGCGTCACTGAAGGACGCCGACGTGCAGGCCGCCTTCGCCGCACTGGACGCCGATGTCGCGGTGGTCGCGGCCTATGGCCTGATCCTGCCACGCGCGGTGCTGGACGCGCCACGCCATGGCTGCATGAACATCCATGCTTCGCTGCTGCCGCGCTGGCGCGGGGCGGCGCCGATCCAGCGGGCGATCCTGTCGGGCGACAATGTCACCGGCGTTACCATCATGGACATGGAGGCGGGGCTGGACACCGGGCCGATGCGCGCCAAACATGTCACCCCGATCGAGGACAAGACCGCCGGCAGCCTGACCGCCGAACTGGCCCAGGCCGGCGCGGAACTGATGGTCGAGGTGCTCGACGACATAGCGCTGCACCCGCCGATGGCCCAGCCGGAGGCGGGCGTCACCTATGCGTCCAAGATCGACAAGGCGGAATCGCGGATCGACTTCGCGCGGGGCGCGCATCAGGTCGAACGGCAGGTCCGCGCCTTCAACCCCTTCCCCGGCGCCTTTTTCGAATATCGTGGCGAACGATTCCGTATCCTGGCCGCCCATGTCGAACATCATGCCGGACCTGCGGGCGCATTGCTGGACGACAGCCTGCTGATCGGCTGCGGTCCTGACGCGATCCGCCCGACCCTGATCCAGCGCGCGGGCAAGGGCGCGATGACGCCGGGCGAATTGCTGCGCGGTTACGAGATGCCGGCGGGGAGCCGGGTGGACGGTTGAGCGCATGACCCGCTTTGCCTTCACCGTCGAATTTGACGGCCGCCCCTTCATGGGCTGGCAGCGGCAGGCGCATGGGCCGAGCGTGCAGCAGCGACTTGAGGATGCGATCCTGGCCGTCACCGGCGAGCGCGCGGTCATCCATGCCGCCGGGCGCACCGACGCGGGCGTCCATGGCCTGGCGATGCGCGCCCATGCCGATGTTGCCAAGGACATCGCGCCCTTCCGCCTGATGGAGGCAATCAATGCAAAGCTGCGGCCGGATCCGGTCGCGATCCTGGCGTGCGAGCCGGTCGCCGGCGACTGGCATGCGCGCTTTTCCTGCATCGGCCGTGCCTATGTCTATCGCATCGCCAATCGCCGTGCGCCGCTGACGTTCGAGCGGGGGCTGGTCTGGCGCGTGATCCAGCCGCTCGATGCAGACGCGATGCAGGAGGCGGCGCAGATATTGGTCGGGCGGCATGACTTCACCACCTTCCGATCGGCCCATTGTCAGGCGCAAAGCCCGGTCAAGTCGCTCGACCGGCTGGACGTGGCGCGCGACGGCGACCGCATCGCCATCCATGCGGCGGCCCGATCCTTCCTGCACCATCAGGTGCGATCGATGGTCGGATGCCTGGCACTGGTCGGCATGGGCCGCTGGACCGCGGACGACCTGCGCGCGGCGCTGGAGGCAAAGGATCGCGCGGCGCTGGGGCTGAATGCGCCGCCGGACGGGCTATATTTCATGCGGGCAGATTATCCGCCCGCATGAAGGCCGGTCAGGCGAATATGGTGGTATAAACCCGATTCTTGCCCGCCCGCTTGGCCGCGCGCATCGCATCGTCGGCGCAGGCGATCAGGTGATCCAGATTGGTCACGCCGGCGGTGTCGGCGGTGACAAGTCCGAAGCTGCCGCTGATCCCCATGCCGATATCGGCCAGTGCCCGACGCGCATTGTCGGCGACAGCACGGGCCGCCGCCGCATCGCATCCCGCGAGGAGAACAAGAAATTCGTCGCCGCCGATGCGCGCGACAAGCGCACCCGCCCCCGCCATTGCCGTGAGCAGCCGCGCAACATGGGTCAGGCAATCGTCACCGGCGGCATGACCGCGATCGTCATTGAGCGACTTGAAACCGTCGAGATCGAGGAAGATCAGGCTGGCCCCTTCACCCCGTTGCGCGCCATCGGCCAGACTATCCTTCGCCCGGCAGGCAAAGCCGCGCCGGTTGAGCAATCCGGTCAGCGGATCATGGCCCGCCTCGAAACTGGCCTGGCGCAGGTCGGATTGATCCTCGATCACCGCGACGTAGAATTCGGGACGATCCGCGTCGTCGCGAATCATGGCCACGGTCAGATTGATCCAGATAATTGTCCCGTCAGCCCGGATATAGCGCTTTTCCATCGTGTACCGTGGCAGTTCACCGGCATGCAGCCGCGCCAGAAGCGTTTCGTCAGCGCTCAGGTCATCGGGATGGGTGATCTGTCGAAAGCCGGTGCGAATCAGCGTTTCGGCGTCATAGCCGCTGATTTCGCAGAAGCGCGGATTGACCAGCAGGAACCGGCCATCGAGCGCCACATGGGCGATACCGACCGGCGCGTGCAGAAAGGTCGCCTCGAAACGCCGCTGGGCCTGCGCCAGGGCAGAGACAAGTATCTCGTCCGGCGGCACGGCCTGGATCGAATCCGGGGAAGGGGTAGATTTGCATGAAGGCGATTCGGTGAATTGCCAGTGCGACTGCCTGCTCATCACCCCCTATTGCGCGGAAAATGCTAAACAGAAGCTTATCGCGCCGCACACTCGTACAATAGTCAGAGGCGGGCCCGGAAAGGCGTAAAATCGGTGCCCGTGTCATAGACATCCAGCCCTTCGCGACGCTTGAGGGCATTCACCACGGCATAGGTGACGGGGGTGAGCACCGCTTCCCAGCCGACCTTCATCGCCCAGTTCGTTACCATCACGGTCAGCACCTGTGCGTTGCTCCAGTCGCCATAAAAAGCGAGCGGGTAGAAGAGCAGGCTGTCCACCCCCTGCCCCACGATCGTCGAGCCGATCGTCCGCATCCACAAATGCCGCCCTTGCGTCAGCAATTTCATCCTGGCGAGCACGAAACTGTTGGCGAACTCCCCGGCCCAAAAGGCGCAGAGTGAAGCGAATACGATACGCCAGGTACTGCCGAACACCGCTTCATAGGCCCCCTGGCCGGACCAGCCGGCGGCCGGCGGCAGCGCGACCACCACCCAGCTCATCAGCGCCATGAACAGCATCGCACCGAACCCCGCCCAGACGCAGCGCCGCGCGCGCGCATAGCCATAAACTTCGGTCAGCACGTCACCGATGACATAGCCCAACGGAAAAAAGAGGATGCCCGCCCCGAAGGTGAAGCCGCCCACGGTCGACAGCTTGGCCGCGCCGATCAGGTTCGACAGCAGCAATATGGCGACGAAGGCCGCCATGAAGAAATCATAGTAGCGCAGCGGACGCCCGCCCAGCGCCCCGGCATCGACCTTGTGAACCGCCCCTTTGCTCATGGCGATCATGCTTATCGCGCGGTCAGGCGATTGCAAGCCATCGCGACGCCCGCTATCGCGGCAGGCGCACGGCCCCGTAGCTCAGTTGGATAGAGCATTCGCCTTCTAAGCGAATGGTCGCAGGTTCGAATCCTGCCGGGGTCGCCAATTCGGCCTGTTTCAGGAACCTTGCCTGCCTTCGCGATTTTGAGCCTAGTGTCGCAAGGCAGGATCGGACCGGAGAGTGGTAATGAGACGGGTTGCAATTGCCGGATGCGCGTCTCTGCTCTGCGGGTTGACGGTTTCAGGATCGGCCCAGACACCTGCACAACCGGAGATTTATGACTGGCTGGTCATGAATGTGTGTGTTGACGCAAAAGGAAATGCAACGCGCGCGACACCATTTCAATGTCCGTTGTCGCAACAGCGCGATCTGCGCCCGGACGAAGCGATAGCTTACGCCCATGCCGACTTCCCCAATGCAGGCAAGGCGGGCGGCTGCCGCAATCTGGGCATTTCGCGTCGCTATGGCTATCCGTTGAAACAGGGCGGCAGTGATGAAGCGGGCACCCGATATCGGCTGATAGTCGGCTGGACCGATTATCCACCACTGAAAGACCCCTGCGGTTTCGGCAGGTTCGATGCGCGCGACATGGCGACCATCGTTGCCGTGGGGCCAAAGGGCGCGAGCCTGGTGGGCGCGCATCATCATAACCAATGGTTCCTGACGCTGGGCGGCCAGGCGGCACAAAAGGGCCGCCGCGGCACCGCGCGCTTCATGGATAGCTGGGCCTTTCCTGGCCAGGTCCCTGCGTTGGGACAGACAGGCTGGAGCAATTTCACACGCAAAACTTTGAAAAGCGACACACCCGCCTTCCCCACCCAGAGCCTGCAAGCAGACACGAACGCCCGACAGCTTCGCCCCACACTCCAGATATGGAAGCATATCCGCTTTCAATATGGATCGGCCGCCATGCCATCCGCCACGCTAGACACGCTGCTGCACATCCCCTTCACCAGTGCGAGCGAGGGTGGTCCGGGGGCTGCGCGCGGTTCCGAACATATCTACCTGACCCGTGAACTGGGCTATGTCACACGATGGGAGAACTGGGCGCGTGACGATGCACCTCGCGATGTGTTGGGGCTGGCGAAGCGCGCCTATGCGACAGCGACTTGTTCAAAGCCGGGCGCGATAGAAGGAAGGGTTGCACCTAATCTGCGGATGGGGCCCGTAGTCGATGACAAGGCTTCGGGCCTGTACAGGCAACAGGTGACTGGCACGACCGTCGACGGCCGGACAGAAACGCATATGTGGTACATGATCGGATGTCATGATTTTACCAATGTGCAGCCGACCCCGGCATTGACACCCGAACGGCTGGTTGGCGAAAATACGTTCGGCTCCCCCTTCATGGCGCAGTTCCGTTAAAATCGGATCGCATTTTCATCCGGCCACCTGGTGCACGACAGTCGCGTACAGCCATCTGTTCATTCACCTGGGAAGGCGCTGCACCTTCAGATTTTTGAAAAACCGCCTGATCCGTTTATATAAGCTTGGCGATGCTTGGCTGACACTCTTCAGTCGGATGAAATTGGGATGCGTCCCGACGAAAGCGGTCGAATCCGCATAGTCGAACGAGCCAAATGGCAAGCCATGATCCTCTATATTGGCGATACGTACGTCATCAATCCCCTGCACGGTCTGCAACGTCGTGTAGAGAGAATTTTGATCCACCCACCAGGCCGATTCTTTCGTCCTGATCGCACGCCCAAGATAGCGGCGCATGTCCTGCGCGACCTGACGGGCAACGATCGATTGGTTGCGATCACTGAGATAGAGACAGGCGGCGTTGACAATAGACCAGGGCAAAAGCCGCGGATAGCGATAGATAAGGCCCCAAGGCTTGGCCGCCTGGCGGACGGTCCGAACACGATCATAGATGCGGAAAGCAACGTCACAGTCGGTATCGGACAAGCGATTGAGAAATTCGTCAGGCGATTTGGTGAAAGTCACGTCGATGTCGGTCAGGATGATCTGCTTGGCGACATGCCGCAAAAAATCCTCTGCGCGCAGAAAGCGCATGCTGGCATAATAGGCCGGAAGCGCGAAGGCGGGGCGTTCCCAGGAAAAAGATATATCGTCAAAGCCCGACAACTCGGTTGCCACTGCGGCGGCCGCTTCGTCCCACGTCGGCGCTGCGATATGGAAATGCAGTCGCACTTTGCCACCCGCAGCACGCGCAGACGCAGCATAGGCTTTCGCATAGCGTCCAAAATATCCAAGATCGGCACAACAGACATAGGCCAGTGCCACGCGATTCACATCACGGAAACTTGTTTCGATCCGGGCCAATCCATGCTCGTCCGTCTCGTCCAGATTGTCGAACAGGCTGCTGGCGCCGCTCAGCGACAACTGGTTGACCAGCGTTGCGGACTTCGAAAAATATCCGACAAATTTGTCCGATCCGGACAGAAAATGGTCGATCCCTAAAAGGAAACAATTTTCGCCGATCGATTCGTCGGTGCAGGACAGGCGCATCTTTTCCAGAATGTCGGCACGGAATCCGTCATCCTGCCAGAACTTCCGTGTCTGCGCCGCACATTCCAGCATCCGTTTGGCAACATCCGTCAATTGTGATGCCACCGCGAAGCGCGCATATTCCTCTACAATCGCCAGTTTGATTTCTTCATCATCGGGAAAGACCGAAAGGAAGAGATCCTTCAGGCGCACCAGCGCCCTGGCGCCTGCCGCGCCACGCTGATCGAGAAAGTCCCAAACCTCCGTCAGGGATGGACCATCTTCCACGGCGTCAATGGCCTGGATCCGCGCCGCGCGCACCTGCGCTTCGAGTTTGCGGGCAAAAATATGGTCGGCCAGCACTTCACCGACGGGACTATCCTGTAGCGAGGCAAGGATATGGTCGACCTGAGCCGCAATTTTGGGACGGTAAGGCCGGCGATAGACTCGCCTGACAATGTCTATGGCCTCTTCGAGATAATCGGGTTCACGCTTGATCAGGCCAGCCGCCAGCTTGAGCGCTTCCATTTCCTTCTTCATCGTCAGCCGACGATGGATTTCAACCACCAGTCCGTGATCATCCGAATGGCGGGAAGCGGCGCGAAACAGGGCATCGAACGCCGCAGGCGCGTCTGCCACCTCGTAATTCACGCTCCGCCGTTTGCCGAGCGACAGTTCACGCGCCATGTGCAGCGCAAACTCGGCTCGGCTGGCTGTCAGATCGGCATCATCCTGATCCATGTCCTCAGCCAGATGCGCCGCCGCCGCGTCCACTTTCTCGATGGCGAAATTAAGCCGTGCGCGATGCAGGCTGCGTGTGCCGAGCAACGGGGGCAGATCGATTGCATTGAGTTGCGCCAGCGTAGCGTGGATTTTGTCAAACTCAGGGGTTCTCTTGGTATGGGCGGTACTCAGGCGTTCTGCTTTACCAAAAGTTTCGTCATGCGCAGACAATGCCTTGCCCAACTGAGAATTAGACATGAATCCTCCTTTGATGCCATCGACAGTGTGGCGATGAAACAAGGCGGGTCAAGTAATGAATAATGCAATTTATGTGACGACGAAGAAATAATTCGTTACGGATATGTCAGAATCGGCCTGGAAACTCAGAAAAATTCGACATCCAGATTCCTGAACGCAGGAAGATTTTCAGGTTCATTATGGATTGTTCCCGATCGAACGCCGCGCGCCATCTGGCCTTGTTCAGCCATTCGGTATGGCCGATGCAGTCGCCATTAAAGGCCGATGGTGCAGGTTTGATGCGTCCTTGCGCGCGCAGCGCGCGCAAGGACGCAGTGGGTCAGCCAGATTTCATCCCGCTCTAGCGACGCAGTGCAGGCGGGAAACGGGGCCGTCATGCCAATCCGGGCAAGGATGGCGCCGCGCCATCCTGCTGCGCGCCACGGCTACGTCCTGCGGGACGAGCAACGCACGGCGCGCATCTCCTCTATCCGCTCATGCATGAAGCATGAGCGGGACCGGGCGTCGGTTCCCGGAGAGTTTTGACCAGAAGGCCGGTGCCGGTCTTTCAGAGAATCGTCTGGCCGGTCTTGGCCCAGTCGGCGGCGAAGCCTTCCAGCCCCTTGTCGGTCAGCACATGCCTGGACAGCATCTTGATGACGGACGGCGGCGCGGTCATTACGTCGGCGCCGATGCGGGCGCTTTCCAGCACATGGATCGGGTGGCGGACACTGGCGACCAGAATTTCGGTGTCGAACCCGTAATTGTCGTAGATCAGGCGGATATCACCGATCAGCGCCATGCCGTCGAAGCCATTATCGTCATGGCGGCCGACGAAGGGCGAGATGAAGGACGCGCCAGCCTTGGCCGCGAGCAACGCCTGGTTGGCCGAGAAGCAGAGGGTGACATTGACCAGCGCGCCATCGTCGGTCAGCGCCTTGCAGGTCTTGAGCCCGTCGATGGTGAGCGGCACCTTGATGCAGACATTGTCGGCGATCTTGCGCAGCACTTCGGCTTCCTTCATCATCGTCTCATGGTCGAGCGCGACGACTTCGGCGGACACCGGGCCATCCACGATGCCGCAGATTTCCTCGACCACTTCCAGGAATTTGCGACCCGACTTGTGGATCAGCGAAGGGTTGGTGGTCACGCCATCCAGCAGGCCGGTGGCGGCCAGTTCGCGGATGTCGGCGGTGTCGGCGGTGTCGACGAAGAATTTCATGGGGAACTCCGGGGATAGAACGAATCGCGCCGCTTTAGCCGCTGGCGGACGGATTCGCCATGGCGGCGGCATGAATTGCATCCGGTGGCTGGTACGCCTAAGCCGCGCGCACCTTTCCAAAGGACCAGACATGCCCCGATCGCCGCGCGCCCGCCTTCTGCCAGGGCTTTGCCTGTTGCTGCCGCTTGCCACCCCAGCGCATGCCGCGACGGAGGAAAGCCAGTTCTGGCTGACCGAACAGGCGACCTTCCACGCCAGCGCCGCCGATAGCGTCACCATCGATTCAAGCCAGCGCCTCCGGTCCGACGCGCGGAGCGGCGGCGAACAGTTTCTGGCCCGGATCGCGCTGGATCACGCCATTGCGCCCCACCTGCAACTGGGCGGCGGCATCGCCTATCTGGAGAGCGAGACGGACAAGGAGCTGCGCCTGTTTCAGCGCATGATCCTGACCAAGGGCGTCTGGCTGAGCCGCACCCAGATCGAACAACGTTTTTTCAGCACGGCGGACGAGGCCAGTTGGCGGCTGCGCCAGCGGGTGCAGGCCGCGATCCCGATCGACCGGGCAAAGCGATGGACGGTGATCGCGGCGACCGAAATCTTCTTTCACCTCAACCGCGCGCGGCCGAGTGACAAGACAGGGCTTGCGATGATGCGCCACCAGATCGGCCTGCGTCATCCGATCGCCAGAGCGGTGGACGCGCAATTGCTCTATATGCGGCAGCAGAATTTCCGCGACGGGCGACCCGATATCGTGTCGCACATCCCCTGGCTGACGCTGAGCTGGCGGCTCTGACGATTTGCCTGTCGCGCCCGGCGCGCTAAGGACGGTGCATGTCCTCCCGCGCCCGTGTCCTGATCCTCAACGCTGCCCTTGGGCCGCTCGACTATCGCGTGCCGCACGGCATGACCGTCAAGCCCGGCAGCATCGTCATAGCGCCGCTGGGGCCGCGCCAGTTGATCGGCGTGGTGTGGGAGGAGGATCGCTTTCCCGATGTGGAGACAGTCGGCGACAACCGGCTGCGCAACCTGATCGAGGTGGTGGACGCGCCACCTTTGCCCGAAACGCTGCGGCGGCTGATCGAATGGACCGCGGACTATTATCTCAGCCCCCCCGCCGCCGTGCTGCGCATGGCGCTGTCGTCCATGGCGGCGCTGGAGGGCGCACGCACGGTGATCGAATATCGCGCCACCGGCGCGGTGCCCGACCGCATGACCGAGCAGCGGCGCCAGGCACTGGAACGGATCGGGGAGCGGCAGGGGCTGATCCGCGAACTTGCAATGATCGGCGGGGTGAGCGACGCAGTGATTCGCGGCCTCATCAAACAGGACATCTTCGAGCCGGTGGAGGTGAGCGTCGACACGCCCTTCCCGATGCCCGATCCCGCCCATGCGCAACCTGTCCTGTCGGACGCGCAAAGAGCCGCCGCGACCACCATGGCCGATGCGGTGCGGGCGCAGGATTTCGCGCCGTTCCTGCTCGACGGCGTGACCGGATCGGGCAAGACGGAGGTGTATTTCGAGGCGATCGCGGCGGCGATCCGGGCGGACCGGCAGGTGCTGGTGCTGCTGCCGGAAATCGCGCTGACCGAGCCGTTTCTGGAGCGGTTCGAGAAGCGGTTCGGGACCGTGCCCGTCAACTGGCATAGCGGCCTGCGCCAGAGCGAGCGGCGGCGGGCGTGGCGCGCCATCGCTTCGGGCCAGGCGCAGGTGGTGGTGGGCGCGCGGTCGGCCTTGTTCCTGCCCTATCCGAACCTCGGCCTCATCGTCGTGGACGAAGCGCATGAGGCCAGCTTCAAGCAGGAGGATGGCGTCCATTATCATGCCCGCGACGTGGCGGTGATGCGCGGGCTGATCGAGAAATTCCCGGTCATCCTGGCGTCAGCCACGCCGGCGATCGAAACGCGCCATCAGGTGGAACTGGGCCGCTATGCGGAGATCAAGCTGCCCTCGCGCTTCGGCGGGGCGGAGATGCCCGGAATCGAGGGTGTCAACCTGCTGACCGATCCGCCTGAGCGCGGCCGATGGATCGCACCGCCGCTGGTCAAGGCGATCGACGCGGTGATGGCGAAGGGCGAGCAGAGCCTGTTGTTCCTCAACCGGCGCGGCTATGCCCCGCTGACCCTGTGCCGCCATTGCGGCTATCGCTTCCAATGCCCCAATTGCACCGCCTGGATGGTCGAGCATCGGCTGACGCACCGGCTGGCCTGCCATCATTGCGGCCATCTCGTCCCCGCGCCGCGCCGCTGCCCGGAATGCAAGGAAGAGGATTCGCTGGTGGCCTGCGGCCCCGGCGTCGAGCGCATCGCGGACGAGGTGAAGGCGCTCTGGCCCCAGGCACGCATCGCCATCGCCACGTCCGACACACTCAGTTCCCCGGCCCGCGTCGCCGATTTCGTGAAATCGGTCGAGGCTGGCGACATCGACATCATCGTCGGCACGCAGCTTGTGACCAAGGGCTATCATTTCCCCAACCTGACCCTGGTGGGGGTGGTGGATGCGGACCTGGGGCTGGAGGGGGGCGATCTGCGTGCGGCCGAACGTACCTTCCAGCAGATCGTGCAGGTGGCCGGGCGCGCCGGACGCGGCGAGAAGCCGGGCAAGGTCTATATCCAGACGCGGATGCCGGGCAGCGAGGTGATCAGGACGCTGATCGACGGTGACACCGAGCGTTTCTATGCCGTGGAGACGGAAAACCGGCGGCGGGCCAATGCCCCGCCCTTCGGCCGCTTCGCCGCGATCATCATATCGAGCGAGAATGCCGACGAGGCGGCGCAGACGGCGCGGCTGATCGGCAAGTCCGCGCCGGTGATCGAGGGGATGCGCGTCTATGGCCCCGCCCCTGCTCCGCTGTCCGTCCTGCGCGGGCGGCATCGCCACCGGCTGCTGATCCATGCGACGCGGCAGGTGGATGTGCAGGCGGCGATCCGCGAATGGCTGGGCAATCTGGCGTGGAAGGCGGGAACGCGGGTGGCGGTGGACGTCGATCCCTACAGCTTCATGTGATGGACACGCCACTGGTCAGTCCGTGCCGCAACCTGTGTGCGCTCGACCGGGCGCGACAGACCTGCACCGGATGCGGCCGGACGATCGACGAAATCGTCCATTGGCGCAGCATGACCGATGCAGATCGCGCTGCGGTCATGAAGCGGGTGGCTGACTTCCGGCTTTTGCGTTCTTAGCCTCCGCGTCGAATTCCGCCTTCAACCTGAGCGCGGCGTCGCGCATGTCCGTGGAACAGTTTCCCCTACGCTCCCATGTCGAATTTACTGCCCTTTTCATGCCGCGCCAGCACGACATCAGCAGACCGCTTCGCAGTCATATAGAAGCCGCTAAAAGCCGCCGATATTGGGATTGCCAGTGAGCCTCTGCTTCTTCCCGTCGCCAATATCGAAAGACAAAGTGGCCGAACGGCCCGCCGATGGAAAGACGAATTCAATCCATTATTTACGCTTTTCGCGGGCAAGCAGCGCCTGTTTCCTGTCCAGCCCCCAGGCATAGCCACCCGCGCTCCCATCGCTGCGCAGCACACGATGGCAGGGGATCAGAACGGCCAGATTATTGCCGCCGCACGCCGTCCCGGCGGCGCGCACCGCCTGCGGGCGGCCGATCGCCGCCGCGATATCGCCATAGCTGCGCGTTTCGCCCGGCGGGATGGCGCGCAGGGCGGCCCAGATGGCCTGCTGGAATGCGGTGCCCTGCACATCGACGGGCAGGTCGGCCCCGGCGGCCGGATTTTCCACCAGCGCCGCGACCCTCTGGGCCATGGCGTCGAGCGCCGTGTCGGCGGGCCGGAAGTCGGCATGAGGAAAGCGCACGCGCAGGTCAGCCTCGCCCTCGCCAAAGCTGATGCGGCACAATCCCTTGCCGGTCGCGGCAACCAGAACCGGCCCCAGGCTGCTGTCGATCGTGCGCCAGCGGATCGTAACGCCGCGCCCGCCATCCTTCCAGGCGCTCAGGCTCATGCCCAGATGCTTCTCCGCGTCGGCATAGGCGCGGCTCGGCGCATTATAGCCGGCCTCGTAGATCGCCGCCGTCACGCTGCCCGCCTGGCCCAGCGCATCCTTCAGCCGCTCGGCGCGCAGGCCGCGCGCATAGGCGGCCGGGGTCAGGCCGGTTTCGCGTCTGAACAGCCGGTGAAAATGATGCGGGGCATAGCCGACATGATCGGCGAGCGCCTCCAGTCGGAGGGGTTCCTCCGTCGCCTCGATGAAAGCGATGGCGGCCGCCACCGCCAGCCGGTCGCGCCCGATCTCGTCCGGGTGGCAGCGCAGGCAGGCACGATAGCCCGCCGCCCGCGCCGCCACCGGATCAGGGAGGAAGGTCATATTCTCCCGCTTCGGGTGGCGCGCGGCGCAACTGGGCTTGCAATAGATGCCGGTGGTGGCGACGCAGCCGACGAAGCGCCCGTCCATCGCCCGGTCACGCGCCAGGAAGGCGGCCCAGCAGGCATCATCGTCCGGCATGGGCGAAGGAGCAGGTTCGAGGCGAGTCATCTGGTTCATGCCTATGGAATAATGGTCCGCGCTTGGCCATGCTTCCCGCGCCTTGCTTTCAAAAGGCTGCGGCATTTCCCGATTGCGCCACGCGCCGCTTCGCATATGAATGCCCGTCAATGGTCGCCCTCCTCCGCCGCTTCGCCCTTATCCTCGCCCTGATCGCGCCGGGCATCGCCCATGGCGAGCAGCAGGACATCGCTGCCGCCGCGCGCGGGGTGGTGCGCGTGGCGCTGGTCGCGACCGACGGGTCGGACGCCTATTTCGTCGGTCATGGCAGCGGCTTTGCCGTCGCGCCCGACAAGATATTGACCAACGCCCATGTCGTGGAACTGGCGCGCGAAGAGAAGAATCTCGTCATCGGCATCATCCCGTCGGAGGGCGCGAAAACCTATGGCGGGCGAATCATTGCCTATTCGCCGGGCAATGACCTGGCGCTGATCCAGTTGGAGGAAGGCCGCCTGCCGGTGTCGACCTTCTATGCCGGTGCCGTGACGGACGGGCAGCATGTCACCGCAATCGGCTATCCCGGCACGGTCGACAGGGCACAGGGTCTGGGCCTCAAACAGATGGTGGAACCGTTGGCGACAGTTAAGACCAGCGGCAACATTTCGTCCGGCCGGGCCAGCCGGAGTTTCGACACCCTGCTCCACACCGCACCGCTGGCCGCGGGCAATAGCGGCGGGCCGCTGGTCGACGATTGCGGCCGGGTGCTGGGCGTGAACAGCTTCGGATCGGTGTCGGACGGCAATGATGCGGAATTCGGCTTCGCCGTATCCTGGCGGGAGGTCGCGTCCTTCCTGCGGCAGGCGGGCGTCTCGTCTCTGCACACCATCGTCGGCTGCCGGTCGATGGCGGAGGCCGATGCCGCCGACGCCAGCCTGACCCAGCGCGAGGCACAGGCGAGCGAGCAGAAGGACCGCGCCAGCGCCGATGCGCGCGAACAGGCGCTGGCCAGAGCGCGCGACGATGCGGAACGCGACGTCATCACCGCGCGCGAAAACGCAATGGCGGGGGCCGCCGTGCTGCTGGCGCTCGCGGTGCTAGGGCTGGGCGCGGGCGGGCTGTTCTATAGCCAGGGCAAGGAAAAGCCGGCGAGCTGGCTGATCGGCGGCGGCGGCGTGTTGCTGCTGGCGGCGCTGGCCCTGTTCTTCCTGAAACCCAGCTTCGCCAGTATCGAGGAGCGGGTGAAGCTGCCGGAGGACAAGAGCGTGACCAGCAACGGCGCCTTCGCCTGGGCCGGGGACAATATCTGCAAGGTCGACCTCAACCGCAGCCGCCTGACCGTATCGCAACCCAATGACATCGGCTTCAACTGGGCGGAGGGCGGCTGTGTCGATGGCGACAGCCAATATGTGTCCGTCGGCACCCGATGGCAGCGGCCGACCGTGCCCGACGAGCATAATTTCGTCGCCACCAGCCAGTTCGACCCGGCGACCGGCACGCTGCGGGTCCAGCGCTGGCTGCCCGACCTCGACACCATGGACAAGGTGCGTGCGCTGGTGAAAGACAGGCCGATCAAGGGGTGCGGCAGCGACTCCGACCTCCTGGGCCGGATCGCGACGCTCCAGGGCGACATGACAGCGTTGCTTCCGGCCCAGCCCAATGAGCGGATTGTCTATCATTGCCAAAAGGGCCGGCTTGCCCCGGCTGATCCTGCCGAATAACCGATTCGGCACAGCCTTTTTACTCAGGCAAATGGCCATGATTTCGCACTATTGATGGAATCGTGTCACATGACTTGCATAGTCATAAGCCCGCTGCTAACCGGCCGGGCAACAGGGGTTCGGGACGGCAACAGACCGCGCCCCCTTTTTGCATGACCGGCATATGATATGCCGGAACGCCAAACGGAGGACGGTAAGCGCGTGGAGACTACCGGCGGTATTCAGGCCAGCCTCAGCGGCCGCTATGCGGTGGCGCTGTTCGATCTGGCCCGCGACGCACAATCGCTCGATACGGTGGCTGAAAGCCTCGCCGCCATCAAGGCTGCGCTGGCCGAATCGGCCGACTTCAAAGGTCTTATCAACAGCCCCGTGCTGAGCCGCGAGGCAGCAGGCAAGACGATCGCCGCCGTCGCATCCGCCATGGGCATCGACGGGCTGACGACGAAATTCCTCGGCGTGCTTGCCGGGAACCGTCGCCTGGGCCAGCTTCCCGCGGTCATCCGCGCCTACGAAACGCTGCTGTCGAATCACAAGGGTGAAGCCCGTGCCGAAGTGACGAGCGCTCACCCCCTCACCAAGACCCAGATCAGCGCCCTGGCCAAGAGCCTGAAAGCCCGTGCCGGCCGCGATGTCGCGGTCGAGGCAAAGGTCGATCCCGCGATCCTGGGTGGCCTCGTCGTCAAGATCGGCAGCCAGATGATCGATTCCTCCATCCGCACCCGTTTGAATAGTCTCGCTTTGGCGATGAAAGGCTGAACATGGATATCAACGCCGCAGAAATTTCGAAGGTCATCAAGGACCAGATCGCCAATTTCGGCACCGAAGCGCAGGTTAGCGAAGTCGGTTCCGTGCTGACCGTGGGTGACGGCATCGCCCGCGTCCATGGCCTCGACAACGTCCAGGCGGGCGAAATGGTCGAATTCGCCAATGGCGTGCAGGGCATGGCCCTGAACCTGGAAGCGGACAATGTCGGCGTCGTGATCTTCGGGTCCGACAGCGAGATCAAGGAAGGCGACACCGTCAAGCGCACCGGCACCATCGTCGACGTGCCCGTCGGCAAGGGCCTGCTGGGTCGCGTCGTGGACGGCCTGGGCAACCCGATCGACGGCAAGGGTCCGATCGTGTCCGACCAGCGCATGCGCGTCGAGCGCAAGGCGCCCGGCATCATCCCGCGCACCTCGGTCCACGAACCCGTGCAGACCGGCCTCAAGGCCATCGACACGCTGGTTCCCGTCGGCCGTGGCCAGCGCGAACTGATCATCGGCGATCGCCAGACCGGCAAGACCGCCGTGGCGATCGACACGTTCATCAACCAGAAGGCCGCGAACGCGGGCGATGACGAGAGCAAGAAGCTCTACTGCATCTATGTCGCGATCGGCCAGAAGCGCTCGACCGTGGCCCAGATCGTCAAGCAGCTCGAAGAAAATGGCGCGATGGAATATTCGATCGTCGTCGCCGCGACCGCTTCGGAACCCGCCCCGCTCCAGTATCTCGCCCCCTATACCGGCGTGACCATGGGCGAATATTTCCGCGACAATGGCATGCACGCGGTCATCGTCTATGACGATCTTTCGAAGCAGGCCGTTGCCTATCGCCAGATGTCGCTGCTGCTGCGTCGTCCTCCGGGCCGTGAAGCCTATCCGGGCGACGTGTTCTATCTGCACAGCCGCCTGCTGGAGCGCGCGGCCAAGATGAACAAGGAAAATGGCTCCGGCTCGCTGACCGCTTTGCCGATCATCGAGACGCAGGCGGGCGACGTGTCGGCCTATATTCCGACCAACGTGATTTCGATCACCGACGGCCAGATCTTCCTGGAAACCAACCTCTTCTATCAGGGCATCCGTCCCGCCATCAACGTGGGTCTGTCGGTGTCGCGCGTGGGTTCCGCCGCGCAGACCAAGGCGATGAAGAAGGTGTCCGGCTCGATCAAGCTGGAGCTGGCCCAGTATCGCGAAATGGCGGCTTTCGCCCAGTTCGGTTCGGACCTCGACGCCTCGACCCAGAAGCTGCTGAACCGTGGCGCGCGCCTGACCGAACTGCTCAAGCAGGCGCAATTCTCGCCCCTGCCCTTCGAAGAACAGACCGCGTCGATCTTTGCCGGCACCAACGGCTATCTGGACGCAATTCCGGTCAAGGACGTGACCCGCTACGAAGAGCTGATGCTGGCCTATCTGCGCCATGATCATGCCGACGTGCTGACCACGATCCGCGACAGCAAGGATCTGGGCGACGACGCCAAGGCGAAGCTCAAGGCCGCGCTCGACAGCTTCGGCAAGACATTTGCATAAAGTAAATTTCGTCATCCCAGCGAGGGCTGGGATCTCAGGCCGCTGGGGATATCCCAAAAGGCACGAGATCCTGGCCATCGTCAGGATGACGAACTGAAGGGTTCGTCATGGCAAGCCTCAAGGAACTGAAGATCCGGATCGGGTCGGTCAAATCGACCCAGAAGATCACCAAGGCCAAGCAGATGGTCGCCGCCGCGAAGCTGCGCAAGGCGCAGGCCGCAGCGGAAGCAGCGCGCCCCTATAGCAGTCGCCTGGAAGCGGTCGTCGCCTCGCTCGCGTCGAAGATCGCGGGCGGTTCGGGCGAAGGCGCATCACCGCTGCTGGCCGGCACCGGCAAGGACGATGTCCATCTGCTGGTCGTCGCCAACTCCGATCGCGGCCTTGCCGGCGCGTTCAACGCAAACATCGTGAAGGCCGCGCTGGCTAAGGCGCGCGAACTGGAACTGGACGGCAAGAAGGTCCTTTTCTACCTGATCGGCCGCAAGGGTCGTCCGGTGATCAACCGCACCTATCCGGGCAAGATCGTCGCCCAGTTCGACACTACCGGCACCAAGGAGCCGGGCTTCGCCCAGGCGCAGGCGGTCGCACAGGAACTCAGCCAGATGTTCCTCGACGGCAAGTTCGATGTCGCGCACCTCTTCTATTCGCGCTTCAAGTCGGCGCTGGCGCAGATCCCGACCGAGCAGCAGATCATCCCGGTCAAGATCCCGGCCGACGCCGACCGCAACGCCATCCCCGCCACGGTCGAATATGAACCGAGCGAGGAAGCGATCCTGGACGACCTGTTGCCGCGCAACATCTCCATTCAGTTGTTCAAGGCGCTGCTGGAAAACAACGCATCCGAACAGGGCGCGTCGATGACCGCGATGGACAATGCGACCCGCAACGCCGGCGACCTCATCAACAAGCTGACGATCCAGTATAACCGCAGCCGCCAGGCCGCGATCACCACCGAACTCGTTGAAATCATTTCGGGCGCCGAAGCCCTTTAAGTGCAGGCAAGGACAGCAGTCATGGCAACCACCAACAATGTAGGCCGCATTTCGCAGGTCATCGGCGCCGTCGTCGACGTGACCTTCCCCGATGCGCTCCCGTCGATCCTGTCGGCGCTGGAAACCAGCAACAACGGCCAGCGGCTGGTGCTGGAAGTCGCCCAGCATCTGGGCGAGAACACCGTCCGCACCATCGCGATGGACTCGACCGAAGGGCTGACCCGCGGCCAGGACGTGACCGATACCGGCGCGCAGATCAGCGTTCCCGTTGGCCCGGCCACGCTCGGCCGCATCCTGAACGTCGTGGGCGAACCCATTGACGAGCGCGGCCCGATCGCGACCGACATGCGTTCGCCGATCCATGCCAAGGCTCCCGAATTTGTCGACCAGTCGACCGAAAGCGCGATCCTGGTGACGGGCATCAAGGTCATCGACCTGCTCGCCCCCTATGCCAAGGGCGGCAAGATCGGCCTGTTCGGCGGCGCGGGCGTGGGCAAGACGGTGCTCATCCAGGAGCTGATCAACAACATCGCCAAGGGCCATGGCGGCACGTCGGTGTTCGCGGGCGTGGGTGAGCGGACTCGCGAGGGCAACGATCTCTATCACGAGTTCCTCGACGCGGGCGTCATCGCCAAGGATGCCGATGGCAACGCCATCTCCGAAGGCTCCAAGGTCGCGCTCGTATACGGCCAGATGAACGAACCGCCGGGCGCCCGTGCGCGCGTCGCCCTGTCGGGCCTGACCATCGCCGAATATTTCCGCGACGTCGAAAATCAGGACGTGCTGTTCTTCGTCGACAACATCTTCCGCTTCACCCAGGCAGGCGCGGAAGTGTCCGCTCTGCTCGGCCGTATTCCTTCGGCCGTGGGCTATCAGCCGACCCTGTCGACCGACATGGGCCAGTTGCAGGAGCGCATCACCTCCACCAACAAGGGGTCGATCACCTCGGTGCAGGCCGTCTATGTTCCCGCGGATGACTTGACCGACCCGGCACCGGCGACCTCGTTCGCGCATCTTGATGCGACGACCGTTCTCAACCGCGCCATTTCGGAACTGGGCATCTATCCGGCGGTCGATCCGCTCGACTCCACCAGCCGCGTGCTGGAGCCGCGCACCGTGGGCCAGGAACATTATGACACCGCTCGCGCGGTCCAGTCGATCCTGCAGAAGTACAAGTCGCTGCAGGACATCATCGCCATTCTGGGCATGGATGAGCTGTCGGAAGAGGACAAGATCACCGTCGCCCGCGCGCGCAAGATCCAGAAGTTCCTGTCGCAGCCCTTCCACGTCGCCGAAGTCTTTACCGGCATCAGCGGCAAGTTCGTCCAGATCGAGGACACGGTGAAATCGTTCAAGGCGGTCGTCGAAGGCGAATATGACCATCTGCCCGAAAACGCCTTCTACATGGTCGGCGGCATCGACGAAGCCATCGAGAAGGCCAAGAAGCTGGCCGCCGAAGCGGCGTAAGCACAACCGATCTAACCCTCTCCCGTCTGCGCGGGAGAGGGCAAGAGGATTGAAAAATGGCACTGCATTTCGAACTCGTGACCCCGGAAAAGCTCTTCCGTTCGGAAGACGTCTATCAGGTGGTCGTCCCCGGCGCCGACGGCGACTTCGGCGTGCTGGAAGGCCATGCCCCCTTCATGTCCACGGTGCGCGACGGTGCGCTCCAGATCTTCCGCAGCGCAGGCGCCGCGCCGGAAATCATCCCCGTGCAGGGCGGCTTTGCCGAAGTGAATGAAAAGGGCCTGACGGTTCTCGCCGAAAAGGCCGGCTAGATCGCCACAGATTGCCGGATCGGTTGAAGGGGCGCTTTCCGCGCCCCTTTTTCTTTGCCATGAGCGGAAGCGACATGACTGCAACCGTCGCTGCCCCTTCCCTGCTCGACCGCCCCGTTGCCGGCGGCCCCTTGCTGACCCTGCTGGCCGGGTGGCTGGGGCTGGACCAGTTGCTGCTTTGGCGCTTTCTTGGCCTGCCCTTCTGGGCTTGTGGACTGGGCGCGATCATCATCCTGGGCCTGTGCGTCTGGCTGCTCCGCGCGACCCGCAGCTTGCGCGGCCCGACGATCGGCGCGCTGCTGCTTTGCCTGGTGGTCGCCATCCTGTTGATGCTGCTTGGCGGCGAAGGGCGCTTTTTCTACGCCAATATCGACTGGCAGGTGCGCCTTGCGGTGTTGCGCGACATGAGCGTCAATCCCTGGCCCTTCGTCTATAGCGCGCGCGGCGCGCCCGATATGCTGCGCGCGCCGATCGGCATGTTCCTCGCGCCTGCGATCGCCGCCAAGACGCTGGGCCTGCGTGCCGCCGATATCCTGTTATGGCTCCAGAACAGCCTGTTGATCGCCACGCTGCTGGCACTTGGCGCAGCGCTGTTCAATACCCGCCGCGCGAAGCTGATCGCTCTGGCGGTCATCATCGGCTTCAGCGGCCTCGACGCGCTGGGGCGCCTCCTGTTTCGCGGCGGCCTGTCCGATCATCTCGAAAACTGGGCCTATCTCCAATATTCATCGACCATCACCCTGGCTTTCTGGGTGCCGCAGCATGCGCTGGCCGGCTGGGTCGGGGCGCTTGGATTCCTGCTCTGGCGCGGGGGTAGGCTGTCGCTCGGTCCCTATCTGGCGCTATTGCCGCTGACCGCGCTCTGGTCGCCGCTGGGGTTGATCGGCGCGATGCCCTTTGCCGCACTGGCTGGCGGACGGGCGCTGATCGCCGGCACCCTGCGCCTGTCCGACATCGGCCTGCCCGCGCTCGCCACACTGCTGTGCCTGCCCGGCCTGCTCTATCTGGGCGCTGCCGGAGAAGGCGTGGGCGCGCGGCTGATGGCGGTGGCGCCGTTGCAATGGGGACTGTTCGAACTGCTGGAAGTGCTGGTCTATGTCGCCCCCCTCGCCCTGCTCCTCCGTCCGCGCTTCGGGCGCGATACGCTGGCATTGCTGACGCTGTGGCTGCTGGTCATCCCCTTC
This sequence comes from Sphingobium cyanobacteriorum, assembly GCF_030580935.1. Lineage (GTDB taxonomy): Bacteria > Pseudomonadota > Alphaproteobacteria > Sphingomonadales > Sphingomonadaceae > Sphingobium > Sphingobium cyanobacteriorum. Next base: position 564,503 of record NZ_JAUQOM010000001.1, read on the forward strand.
ATACAGATTGGTGCGTCGATCGACTTCATGATGCGCGGTTCGGTGAGCGCGCTCACCATTTTGGCGGTGATGGCGGCGGACGCGCTGATCGTGGATCGCCGCGCGCGTTTGTGGCTGGTCCCGCCGCTGCTGATCGGATCGATCACCGGCCTGTACGAGATTCGGCGCGCCTTGGCCCATCCCCCTGCGCCGCAGGTGCGGTGCAGTTTCTTCAAAGCGTGGGACCAGAGTTTCGGCTTTCAGCCCAAGGATTCCTATCTCGCCCCGCTGTCAGAGATGCCCGCGCCCATTCGTCCGCAGCATCCGGTGCGTGTCAGCCCCGCCGAACCGGCGACATGCTGGGACGGCCACTGGTATCATCCCAACGAGAAATATATCTAGGCCCGCAGGCGTTTCACTTCAGGCGTATCGGGCATGACCTCTTCCGGTGCCCTGGCCAGAACATAGAGCGGCCTTTGCCGCACTTCGCGCGCGACCCGGCCCAGATATTCGCCGATGATGCCCAGGCTGAGCAGATTCAGCCCGCCCATCATCAACACCGCCACCATGATCGAGGCATAGCCGGGCACGTCCACCCCGGTCAGCATTGTGCGCACCACCAGCCAGGCGGCATAGGCCATGGCCATCAGCGCCACCGCGCCGCCAATATAGGACCAGATGCGCAGCGGCATGGTGGTCGAGGCGGTTATGCCGTCGATCGCCAGCGACCAGAGCTTCCCCAGCCGCCATTTGGTGACGCCCGCCTCACGGGGGGCACGCACATAGTCGACCGTTGCGACCCGGAAGCCGATCCAGGAAAAAAGCCCCTTGTTAAAGCGCGCCTGCTCGCCCAACTGCTTGATGACCTCAACCGCCTGCCGGTCGAGCAGGCGGAAGTCGCCGACATTTTCCGGGATCGGATAGTCGGACAGACGGTTGAGCAAGCGATAGAAGCCGCGCGCGCTCCAGCGTTTGAACCAGCCGTCGCTGGAACGGTCGGCGCGGCGGGCATTGACGACCTGCGCGCCGGCCTGCCATTCACGCACCATATCGACAATCACGTCGGGCGGATCCTGCAGATCGACATCGATCGGGATGACCGCGTCGCCGGTGGCATGGTCGATGCCCGCCGCCAGCGCGGCCTCCTTGCCGAAATTGCGGGACAGCGAAAGATAGCGCACGTCCGGGTTCAGCCGCGACAGGATCGAAAGGATGTCGGCAGTCCGGTCGCTGCTGCCATCATCCACGAACAGATAGTCCGCCCGCGCGCCCGGTCCGATCAGCGCCAGCGCGCGCGCCACCGCCGGCCGCGCGGCATCAAGGAAGAGCGACAGGCCCTCCTGCTCATTATAGACCGGAATGACGATCGATATGGTCCGCATGGCGCGCGCGGTTTCCTTCCATGATGCTGCACCCGCTATCGACCACAATGGTTAATGACGGGTAAGCGGGTGCGCCATGCTCACGCTTCATTTACCATAATCTGACATCAGCGAACGGATGCGTCCGCTCGCCCTTCTTCGCAGTCCCGCCTGCCTGCTTATCCTGTGGGGCGTGCTGCTGATGCTGCCCGCCTTCCTGTGGGGACCGGGCGCGACCCATTCGCATCACTATAATATATTATGGACCCGGCATTTCGCTGATCAGATGGCGGCGGGGCATCTTTATGAACGCTGGCTGCCGGACAGTTTCGAACGGCTGGGCAGTCCGACCTTCTATTTCTACCCGCCTTTCGCCTACTGGATCAGCGGCGGGTTCCGCGCGCTTGGCCTGCCCCTGCTCCAGGCGATCAATCTGGCGGGCCTGACCCTGCTGGTCGGTTCGGGGCTGGCAATGCATCGCTGGCTGACCTGGCGCGGCACGCAGCCGCTGCTGGGCGCGGCGCTCTACATGATCGCACCCTATCATCTCTACGACATCTATGTGCGCGGCGCGCTGGCAGAGGCGGCGGCTTTCGTCTGGTTGCCGCTGATCGCGCTGGCGATCGAGCGCCTGCCGGAACGGCGCGGCATGCGACTGCTGGCGGTCGCCTATGCCGGACTGCTGATCAGTCACCTGCCGCTGGCGATGCTGACCGGCCTGTTCCTGATCGCACCGATGATCGCACTGCGCCTATGGCGCGACGCCCGCATCCTGGCGCCGGCCGCCTTGGCCGGTGCCCTGGCCTTCGCATTGGCCGCCTTCTATCTGCTGCCTGCCCTGACGCTGCAATCCCATGTGTCGACCATGATGTTGTGGGGACAGGATTATCGCGCCACCGACTGGTCGGTCTGGACCGCCAGTTTCGAACTGTTCCCCTGCCTCGCGATGGGCCTGATCCTGCTGGCCTGGCCTGCCGCACGCAGCTTTTGGGGCGTGGCGGCGATCCTGACCGCGATGGCATCGATCCGGCTGATCCCCTTTCTCTGGGATGTCCCGATGCTCGACAAGGCGCAATTTCCGTGGCGCGCCTTGTGCCTTGCCGAATTCGCGACCGTAACCGCGATGATGGCCGTTCGCCCACGCCCGGTCCTGCTGGCCGGAGCGGGCATCCTGTTGCTGTTCCCCTACGCCTTTGGCGGGCTTTTGACAGCGGCCTTCCTGCGCAAGCCGATCGATTACGCGGCGATCGCACGGATCGCGCCGGACGCGCCCGAATATCTGCCGCGCGGCTTCGACCTGTCGCATGTGCGCGCCGGTGATCACTGGACCGACCTTTCGCCCTGGCGCGCCTTGCCGCGCGGCGATGCCATCCTCGTCAGCCGCCCCGGCCCTGTCATGATCGGCCGCGCTGCATTCCCCATCTGGCGGATCGAACTGGATGGCCGCGTCATCCCGTCCGCAGGCCCGATCCTGCATTTCGACGCCCGGCGTCCCGGCACCTACCGGATCGTCCGAATCCGCCTGTGGCAGGAGATGGCGGGCATGATGATCAGCCTGGCGACGATGCTGCTGACGATGCTACATTGGCGTTTCCGCGCCATTAGCCATTTGTCAAAGTTTCCGGCTTATTCACCTTCATCACCCATATCGGATCGGCTCCGTTCGGACTGGCCGGCCCGATCGCATATTGCTGGCGGAGACTTATGAGCGCCTTTGGACGGAAAAATGGACCTGCCGGAATCAAGCCCGGCTTTGGCGTGGCCCGGCCGATGCAGGGCGGTGTGGCGGCGCGTGAGGAAACACCGCAGGGCGGCGACCAGTTTCCACCGCTCGACATCGCATCCCTGCCGGGTGAGACACCGTTCGATCCGCTCGCGGCCCCTACCAGCCAGATGCAGCGCAACGCCGACGCCATGGCGCGCCTGTCGGATCGCGCCAATGCCGACCATGCCCCCGATGCCGGGCCGCAGGGTTTCGAGGCCAGCGTCCACAAGATCAAGGAGCAGGTGCTGCCCCGCCTGCTGGAGCGGGTCGACCCCGAAGCGGCAGCGACACTGACCAAGGATGAACTGGCGGAGGAATTCCGGCCGATCATCATGGAAGTGCTGGCGGAGCTCAAGCTGACACTCAACCGGCGCGAACAGTTCGCGCTGGAAAAGGTGCTGGTCGACGAATTGCTGGGCCTTGGCCCGCTCGAAGAATTACTCGCCGACCCGGACGTGACCGACATCATGGTCAACGGCCCGGACCAGACCTATATCGAAAAGAAGGGCAAGCTGACCATCGCGCCGATCAAGTTCCGCGATGAGGAGCATCTGTTTCAGATCGCGCAACGGATCGTCAGCAAGGTCGGCCGCCGCGTCGACCAGACCACGCCGCTGGCCGACGCCCGCCTGCCCGACGGCAGCCGCGTCAACGTGATCGTGCCGCCGCTGTCGCTGCGCGGGACGGCCATTTCCATCCGTAAATTTTCGGCCAAGCCGATCACCATCGACATGCTGGCGCAGTGGGGCGCCATGTCGCCCAAGATGGCGACCGCGCTCAAGATTGCGGGCGCGTGCCGGTTCAACATCGTCATTTCGGGCGGCACGGGTTCGGGCAAGACGACGATGCTCAACGCCCTGTCCAAGATGATCGATCCGGGCGAGCGCGTGCTGACGATCGAGGACGCGGCCGAACTGCGGCTGCAACAGCCGCACTGGTTGCCGCTGGAAACCCGGCCCGCCAATCTGGAGGGCAATGGCGCCATCACCATCGGCGATCTGGTCAAGAACGCCCTGCGTATGCGCCCGGACCGCATCATCCTGGGCGAAATTCGTGGCGCGGAATGTTTCGACCTGCTCGCCGCGATGAACACCGGCCATGACGGCTCCATGTGCACGCTCCACAGCAACTCGCCGCGCGAGTGCCTGGGCCGTATGGAAAACATGATCCTGATGGGCGACATCAAAATCCCCAAGGAAGCCATTTCCAAGCAGATCGCCGATTCGGTCGACCTGATCGTACAGGTCAAGCGCCTGCGCGACGGTTCGCGCCGCGTCACCAACGTCACCGAGGTCATCGGCATGGAAGGCGACGTCATCGTCACCCAGGAACTGTTCAAGTTCGAATATCATGACGAGGACGACAGCGGGAAGATCATCGGCGAATATCGGTCGATGGGCCTGCGCCCCTACACGCTCGACAAGGCGCGCATGTTCGGCTTCGACCAGCCCTTCCTGGAAGCCTGTCTCTGACCTTCTCTCTGTAACTTATTATGGCTGGCGGGGGATTTCCTCCCGCCAGCCTCTTGCGCGCCTGCGGCGTGGGCGTCACATCTCCCTCTCCCCCCTATAAGAGAGGATCCCCGATGAACCGTCTCGCCCTGTTTGCCGCGCTTGTCACTATACCCGCCAGCGCCGTCATTGCCCAGCACGCCCATCATCAGGCGTCGGACCCGATCGCTGCCGCTGTCGCCGCGCCCAGCCGCACGCCCGCCAACATCGCCCGCGACCAGTATCGCCACCCGGCCGAGACACTGGCCTTCTTTGGTGTGACAGCGAGTGGTACAGTTGTGGAATATAGCCCCAGTGGCGGCTGGTACACGGAAATACTGGCGCCGCTGCTGCGCGATCACGGTACTTTCTATGCGCTCCAGCCCACCGGAGGCTATCTGGCCAGCTACAGGAATTTCCTCGCCACCAAACCCGAAGTCTATGACAAGGTGAAGCTAGTCGAATATCCCGACGCCCTGGCCACCATCCCGGCCAGCAGTGTCGACACGGTGCTGACGTTCCGCAACGTTCATAACATGGTCATGGCCGGGAAAGAGGCCGCGACCTTCAAGGCGTTCTTCGACATGCTCAAGCCCGGTGGCACATTGGGCGTGGTCGATCATCGCCTGCCGGAAGCGCGTGACACCGCGCTGGAAAAGAGCAGCGGCTATGTGAAGGTATCGACCGTCCGGCGGATCGCCGAAGCGGCCGGTTTCGAATATGTCGGCGCGTCGGACGTGAACGCCAACCCCAAGGATACGGCCGACTGGCCCAAGGGCGTATGGACGCTGCCGCCTTCGCTCAGCCAGAAGGAGGTCGACCGGGACAAATATCTGGCGATCGGCGAAAGTGACAGGATGACGCTGAAATTCCGCAAGCCGGTGAAATAACCACCAGCCCGGTTGCGCCATGGCGTGACCGGGCTAAGGCAGGAGGCGTGACCGCCGCCGCCCGCCCCCATCGTCCGCTGTTCGCGATCGCGCTGCGCCTGACGGCGGTTATCTGTCTGTCGGTCATGTTCATTTCCGTGCGGCTGGCGAGCGATCGCGGCGTCCATGTCGTCGAATCGCTTTTCTATCGACAGGCGCTGGCATTGCCCGTCATCCTGGCCTGGGTCGCGATGGTGGGCGGCCTGCCGACCGTTCGCACAACGCGGATCGGGGTTCATGCCAGCCGCATGATCCTGGGCCTGACCGGGATGCTGTTCAATTTCCTGTCCTAAATCCTGCTGCCACCTGCGGAAGCGGCGACGATCGGCTTCACCATGCCGATATTCGGCACCCTGTTGTCGGCGCTGATCCTGCGCGAGGCGACCGGCATCCACCGCTGGAGCGCGGTGCTGATCGGCTTTGCCGGCGTGCTGGTGATGATCCGGCCGGATGCCGGACATTTCCCGGTCCAGGGCGTGGCCGTCGCCATCGCCGGCGCATTGTCGACCGCCAGCGTCAGCCTGGTGCTGCGGGCATTGGGCCGCACCGAAGGGGCAGGCGTCATCGTGTTCTGGTTCACCATATTGTCGATGATCCCCCTGGGCCTGGCCATGCCGTTCTTCGCGCGGGCGCATGATCCCGCGACATGGGGCCTGTTGCTGCTGATAGGGTTGTCCGGGGGGCTGGCGCAGCTATGCCTGACATCGGCCCTGCGCTACGGACCGATCGCCGTCGTGCTGCCGATGGATTACAGCGCGATCATCTGGACGACATTGCTGGGGGTCGCCATCGGTCAGGACTGGCCGATGGCGACGACCTGGATCGGGGCCGTCCTGATCATTTCAAGCGGCCTCTATATCGCCTGGCGCGAACATGTCCGCGCCAGGCAGGCGCGGATCAGCCCAGCAGTTCCGCGTCCAGGCTGATATCCGCCTTGAGCAGCTTGGAAATCGGGCAGTTCGCCTTGGCCTTGCCCGCCAGTTCCTGGAACGTCGCATCGTCCGTTCCGGGGATGGTCGCCTTGAGCGTCAGCTTGCTCGCGGTCACGGCGAACCCGTCGTCCTGCTTCTCCAGCGTCACGACCGCGCTCGTCTCCATCTTCTCCGCCGTCAGCCCGGCCTCCCCCAGGATCAGCGACAGCGCCATGGTGAAGCAGGAGGCATGGGCGGCGGCGATCAGTTCCTCCGGGTTGCTGCCCGGTTGTCCTTCGAACCGGGTTGCAAAGCCATAGGGATAGGCGTCGAGCGCGCCGCTCTGCGTCGAAATCGCGCCCTTCCCGTCCTTGAGGCCACCTGTCCAGACTGCCGAACCGCTACGATTGATTTTCATGGCCAAAGCTCCTTGTGATGCAGCGGAGGAACCCCGGCGTGCCCCCATGGTTGCATGCCTACAGAGACATTCGTGCAGGAGAATGACAATGGCCGCGCGGCAGCGATCCTTGTCATGGGCTGAGAGAGCCTGAGAGGGCGGCCGCAGGGGTACGGCAAGGCCAGACGATATCGCGCCGCCCGGCCTTTCCCTGACATGCTCCCATCACATTTTCGGATTGCCCAAATTTCACCACATTTCGCCGCCAGCCCATTGTCTATCAAATGAATAGAATTATTGTCCAAGGCGCAATGCAGAGGATGAGGACCAGCTATGGAGCGATTCGGTTTTTCGGGCGACACGCGCCCGCCGGTCATACTGACCATCCCCGGTCTTAATAATAGCGGGCCGGGTCACTGGCAGACCATCTGGGAAAATACACGCGGCGATTGCGAGCGGGTGGACCTGGGCAGTTGGGCCAGCCCCAACCGCAACGCATGGGTCACGCGGCTGGACGCCGCGATCCGGCAGGCCAGCGGGCCGGTCATCCTGGCGGCGCACAGCCTGGGCTGCATGGCGGTCGCCTGGTGGGGCGCATTGCAGAGCCAGGCCTATGGATGGCCGGTGACAGGCGCATTGCTGGTCGCACCACCCGATTGCGACCGGATGGAAACGCCCGAAACAATCGGCGGATTCGGCCCGACACCACGCGCGCAACTGCCCTTCCCATCCATTCTGGTCGCCAGTCGCGACGATCCCTATATTTTCTTCGAACGCGCCCATAGCATCGGGAAGAATTGGGGCAGCCAGTTCGTCGATGCAGGCTATGCCGGGCATATCAATGCCGATTCCGGGTTGGGCGATTGGGCGTTCGGCCAATCCATGCTGGAACGGTTGATCGACAATGCGCAGGAACAGGCAACCGCCTTTCGTCAGATGCGGCCCGCCATCCCGCTGACGCAACAGGATCACAAGCTTCCCCGCCCGGCCATCCATAGCTGAGGCTCCCCCTGAGGGGCGCGACAAGACAAACTTTCGCGCCCCTCATTTTTGCTTTTTTGTCTATCTTAAAAGTTGAGATATTAGGCGGGAAGAGGGTCATATGAGTGAACATAAAGCAATCGACATTCGCCACGTTCGCGCCGACGGGCAGCGCCCCGACATAGCCGCCAGCATCGACAAGGTACGCGGCGTGCTGGAGGGGCTGCGCTTTGGATCGATCACGCTGACCGTTCATGACGCGCGCGTGGTCCAGATCGACGTGACGGAAAAGACGCGCCTGACCAGTTGAAGGACGTGGCGGGCGCAACGGGTTCGGGCCGGCATCGGCCCATGCGGCAGGGATGGCCGCAACATGCAAGGATCATCCCATCCATCGGCTCTGACCGGACCGCCGGAACAGCCGCAATCACCAGACAACCGAATTGGCACCGGACAGCCGGATAAAGGGGAATAACATGATTGCGCGTTTCCTGTTGCTTGCGAGCGTCGCAAGCGCTTCATTCATCACGCCCGGCGCCTTTGCGCAGGATGCGGCCCAGCCCGTGGGGGATGATACCGCCCAGAATGTGCGCGGCGAGGTGATCGTCGTCACCGCCCGCCGCCGCCAGGAAACCGCGCAGGAAGTGCCGCTGGCGATTTCCGTCGTCAAGGGTGACAGCATCGAGGCGACCGGCAACTTCAACATCGTCAAGCTGCAACAACTGGCGCCCACCTTGCAGGTCTATACCACCAACCCGCGCAACACGTCGGTCAACATCCGTGGCCTGGGCGTGCCGTTCGGCCTGACCAGCGACGGGTTCGAACAGGGCGTGGGCATCTATGTCGACGATGTCTATAACAGCCGCGTCGCCGCCGCGACCTTCGACTTTCTGGACGTTTCCCAGGTCGAAGTGCTGCGCGGGCCGCAAGGCACGCTTTACGGCAAGAACACCACGGCCGGCGCGATCAACATCACGACCAACCAGCCGACCTTCGATTTCGAAGGGCGCGCCGAACTGACCGTCGGCAACCTCAATCTGAAGCAGGCGAAGGCCGCTGTGTCCGGCCCGCTGTCGGAAACGGTCGCCGCCCGCATCGCGATCGCCGCGACCAGCCGGCGCGGCACGCTCTACAATGTGACGAGCCAGCGCTGGATCAACGAACAGGATAATCTGGGCATTCGCGGCCAGTTGCTGTTCAGGCCCAATGAGGATTTCAGCATCACCCTGTCAGGCGACTATAGCAAGCAGGACCCGGAATGTTGCGGCACCACCTTCGTGCGTGTGGGCCGCACCCAGCGGCCGCTCAACCGCCAATATGACGCGCTGGCCGCCGCGCAGAATTATGTCGTGCCCAGCCGCAACCCTTATGACCGGCTGACCGATCTGGACAGCAATCTCAACGCGGGCAACAAGATTGGCGGCGTATCGGCCAAGGTGAAGTGGGATGTCGGCCCCGGCACCCTCACGTCCGTCACCGCGTGGCGCTTCTGGGACTGGAAGCCGGAGAATGACCGCGACTTCACCGGCCTGTCGATCGTGTCGAAATCCCAAAACCCTTCGCAGCAGGACCAGTACAGCCAGGAATTCCGCTATAACTATGAAAGCCAGGATGTCGATTTCGTCGTCGGCCTGTTCGGTTTCAAGCAGCGGATCGACACCCAAGGCACCGAGCAACAGGGCAGCGCCGCCGCGAAATGGAGCCTGACGCCATCGACCGATCCGAACAACGCCGCCAACAAGCCCGCAACCCTCGCGGGATTGACCGCCAGCAACACCCAATGGCTGAAAGCCGACAGCGCCGCGCTGTTCGGTCAGTTGAGCTGGAAAGTGACGGACGCCCTGACGATCCAGCCGGGCGCGCGCATCAACTATGACAAGAAATCGGGCTTCTATCAGCGTGTCGTGACGAACGCGCAGGGCCAGACCATCAGTTGCACGGCGACGCCGGCCCCCGGCACGATCGCGGGAACGACGCAGCAATGCGGGGTGTATCAGCCGCAAATCAGCGCGCCGTCCGACAGCGCCTGGAACTTTACCTATGATTTCAACGTGAATTACAAGGTCGCACGCGACATCCTCGCCTATGCAACCTATGCCAAGAGCTTCAAGACGCTGGGCATCAACCAGAACGGCCTGCCGCTCAACGCCGACAATACGGTTAACTATGACGCCAGCACGGTGAAGCCGGAAGCGGTCAACCATTATGAAATCGGCCTGAAAACACAATTTTGGGATCGCCGGGCGACCTTCAACCTGACTGCCTTCCGCACCGACATCAAGAATTTCCAGGCCACCGTGAATGGCGGCCAGTTCGGCACCGTGCGCGGCTACTTGGCCAATGCGGAAAAGGTGCGGTCGCAGGGCATCGAGGCGGACTTCAAGATCGTCGCCAGCGACCGCTTCACCGCCTATGCCAATGGCGCCTATACCGACGCCAAGTACAAGAAGTTCACCAACGCCCCCTGCCCGCCCGAATTGTCCGGCGGCACGTTGCAGCCATCGGGACAGGCAGCCGATTATTCGCAGCCCGGAGTCCCCGGTGCGCTCAGCCCGCGCCAGTGCGACATTTCCGGCCAGAACCTGCCGGGCGTATCGAAATGGGCTTTCTCCTACGGGGCGGAATATAATATTCCGGTCACGCTGCTGGCGAAGGACGGTCAGGCCTATCTGGGCGTCGACGGCAATTACCGTTCGCGCTGGAACAACAACGCCTCGCCATCCATCTATACGGAGGTGAAGGGCTATGCGCTGACCAACCTGCGTGCCGGATTCCGGGGCGAAGGCTTCGATATTTTCGGCTGGGTCCGCAATGTCTTCGACGTGAACTATATCGAAAATCTCCAGGTCGCGCCCGGCAACACCGGCCTGATCGCCGGGCAGGTCGGCGATCCGCAGACATGGGGCGGAACGATCAAAGTCTCGTTCTGAAGTGATGAGGACGGGCCGGGACGGCGCATCATGCCGCTCCGGTCCGTCCGGCATTTGCGCGCCGCGCCACGGTGCGGTAGAGCGCGGCCATGTCCACGACCTTCACGATCGACACGTCGACCAGCCGCGCCAATCCCACACCCGCGCCGATGAAGCGCCTGACCGTGCCCGCGATCCAGCGACGCAAGTTCGAGGGGAATACGAGCGAACCGCTGGTCATGCTGACCGCCTATACCGCGCGGCAGGCGCAACTGCTCGACCCGCATTGCGACATGCTGCTGGTCGGCGATTCGCTGGGCCAGGTGATTTACGGCCTGCCCTCCACCCTCGCCGTCACGCTCGACATGATGATTGCCCATGGCGCGGCGGTGGTGCGCGGCAGCTATCACAGCCTCGTTCTGGTCGACATGCCCTTTGGCAGCTACGAGGCGTCGCCGCAGCAGGCGTTCGCCAGTGCCAGCCGGGTGATGGCGGAAACCGGCTGCGCCGCCGTCAAGCTGGAGGGCGGCGCGGCGATGGCCGACACGATATCCTTCCTCAGCCAGCGCGGCATTCCGGTGATGGCGCATATCGGCCTGACCCCGCAGGCCGTGAATGCGCTGGGCGGCTATGGCGCGCGCGGCAAAAGCCAGCAGGAACATGCCAAGATCATGGCCGACGCCCGCGCCGTGGCGCAGGCCGGCGCCTTCGCCATGGTGCTGGAAGGGGTGATGGAGGAACTGGCGGTGGCGATCACCGACAGCGTCGACGTGCCTGTCATCGGCATCGGTGCGTCGGTCCATTGCGACGGACAGGTGCTGGTGACGGAGGACATGCTGGGCATGTTCGAACGGGTGCCACGCTTCGTGAAACGCTATGACAATATCGCAGAAACGATCGGCAATGCCGCGCAACATTATGCGCAGGATGTCCGCAACCGTCTCTTCCCGACCGAAGATCAGGTCTATCGCCCTAAAAATTGATTTGCCTGTGGCATGAGCGCCGCTATTGATCGCGCCTTCCGGCAAAGATTTTCGCCGCATTTTTCGGAGAAGCCCGTGGCCCTGACGCCGCAAAACAGCGAAGCATTCATGCGCGAGGTCGATGAAGCGGTCCGTCAGGATCAGCTTCTGACCTTCTGGCAGCGTTATGGCCGCCTGTTGCTGGCCGCCATCATCCTGGGCCTGGCCGGGTTTGGCGGCTGGCTATACTGGCAGCATTACAGCAAGACCCAGTCCGAAGCCGTGTCCGAGAAGATGGACAGCGTTCTGACCACCGCCGTCGGCGGCGGGACACCCGATGCAAAGCAACTGGACATGCTGGCCGACGCCAGCCAGCCGGGCTATCGCGCGTCCGCGCTGCTGACCAAGGCGGGCCTCGCGTCGCGCAAGGGCGACGCCGGGACGGCGATCACGCTGTACCGCGCCATGGTGGCCGACAAGGGGCTGGACCAGCCCTATCGCGACCTGGCGCTGATCCGTCAGACCGCGCTGGAATTCGACAGCCTGACGCCGCAGCAGGTGGTCGACCGGCTCAAGCCGCTGGCGATCGAGGGCACACCCTGGTTCGGCAGCGCCGGCGAGCTGGTCGCGCTCGCCTATATGAAGATGGGCAAGACCAAGATGGCCGGACCGATGTTCGCCGCCATGGCAAAGGACGCCAATGTGCCCGATTCGATCCGTTCACGGGCCAGACAGATGGCCGGCGTCATGGGCATTGATGCGGTCGAGAATCCGGCCGAAAGCACCCAGGCCGAAAGCACCGAAGGATGACCGCGCGCATGGCAAGCATGAAGATGGGCCGGATGGTGACGATGGCGGCGCTCGTCGCGCTGCTGGCGGGGTGTGGCATCGTCGGTGGCAAGAAGGGCGGTCCAAAGACGCCCGTTATCGGCAATCGCGTATCGATCCTGAACAACGAACAGGGTGTCGAGGTGGAACCGGCGCTGGCCGACGTGCCGGTCAGCCTGCCCGCCCCCTATGTCAATGAAAGTTGGTCGCAGCCGGGTGGCGACCCTTCCAAGGCGATGGGTCATGTGTCGCTAGGCGGATCGCCCAGCCAGGTCTGGACCACATCGATCGAGGGCAGTTCACCGCAGGCGCGCCTTGCCGCATCGCCGGTCGTGGCGGGCGGCAAGCTGTTCGTGAGCGACGCCGGCGCCCATGTCATCGCCTTCGACGCCGTCAGCGGATCGAAACTCTGGCAGACCAGCCTGCCGGCCGAAGGCAAGGGCAATGGCCGCGCGCTGTTTGGCGGCGGCGTCAGCGTGATCGGCGACCGGCTCTATGCCAGCACCGGCCTGGGCGACGTATTCGCGATCAATGTCGCGGACGGCGCGATCCTGTGGAAGAAGCATCCGGGCGGCCCGCTGCGCGGCGCGCCGGCACTGGAAAACGGCCATGTCTATGTGATGGGCCAGGACAACCAGATTTTCGCGCTCAACCAGAGTGATGGCGAAACCCAGTGGACCGACAGCGGCACATTGCAGGTCACGGGCATTTTCGGTGTCGCCGCCCCCGCCGCCGCGCAGGGCACGGTGATCGCGGGCTATAGTTCGGGCGAAATCACCGCTTATCGGTATGAAAATGGCCGCAGTCTGTGGGGCGATGCCCTGTCGCGGACCAGCATTTCGACGGCGGTGGCGACGTTGACCGACATCGACGCCGATCCGGTGATCGATCGTGGCCGGGTGTTCGCGATCGGCCAGGGCGGCCGCATGGCCAGCTATGAACTGACCAGCGGCCAGCGCCTGTGGGAAATCAACATCGCCGGCATCTCCACCCCCTGGGTGGCGGGCGAATGGGTGTTTGCCGTGACCAGCGACGCGCGCCTGCTCTGCGTCGCGCGCGCCACCGGCAAGATCCGCTGGGTCAGCCAGCTTCGCCGCTGGCAGAAGGAAAAGAAGAAGGACAAGGCGATCCGCTGGACCGGCCCGGTGCTGGCCGGTGGTCGCCTGATCGTCGTGTCGACCCGTGGCCAGATGGTCTATGTCGATCCCACGACCGGATCGGTCCAGTCGGAGGTCGATATGGACCATTCCATGTCGCTGTCGCCGATCGTCGCCAATAATATGCTCTATCTGCTGGCCGACGATGGAAAATTGACGGCGCTGCGTTAAAAGCCGATTTTAGAAAAAACTTGTGCTCCTGCGAAAGCAGGAGCCTAGGGTGCGGTGAGCGACCTGCAACCCTGGGCTCCTGCTTTCGCAGGAGCACGGCGTTTGTGTCACAGCTTTGATATTAGAAGGAAGCGGGCCTCCATGCTGCCCACAGTAGCCATCGTCGGACGTCCCAATGTCGGCAAGTCCACCCTCTTCAACCGCCTGGTCGGCAAGAAGCTGGCGCTGGTCGATGACCAGCCCGGCGTGACGCGCGACCGGCGGGAGGGCGAGGCGCATCTGCTGGGCCTCGACTTCACGATCGTCGACACCGCCGGTTATGAGGATGAGGACGCCAACACCCTGCCCGGCCGGATGCGGATGCAGACCGAAGCCGCGGTCGAAAATTGCGATGTCGCTCTGTTCATGATCGACGCGCGCGCGGGCATCACCCCGCTGGACGAGGAAATCGCCCGCTGGCTGCGCGCCAACGACGCCCCCGTCGTGCTGGTCGCCAACAAGGCGGAGGGCAAGGCCGCCGACGACGGCGTGATGGAATCCTTTTCGCTGGGCCTTGGCGAACCGATCCCCTTTTCCGCCGAACATGGGCAGGGCCTGGCCGATCTGTTCCAGGCGCTGCTGCCGCATCTGGAGCGGGAGGGCGAGGAGCCGCACGAGAAGGAATTTTACGAGGACGAGGAGAGCGCCCCGCTCAAGCTGGCCATCGTGGGTCGTCCCAATGCGGGCAAGTCCACCCTGATCAACCGGCTGCTGGGCGAAAACCGGCTGCTGACCGGGCCGGAAGCGGGCATCACCCGCGACAGCATCGCCGTCGACTGGATGTGGACCAGCCGCGAAGGCGTGGAGCGCCCCGTCCGCCTGATCGACACGGCCGGCATGCGCAAGCGCGCCAAGGTGCAGGAAAAGCTGGAAAAGCTGGCGGTTTCGGACGGCATCAACGCGGTCAACTTCGCCGAAGTCGTCGTGCTGATGATCGATTCCACCCGCGGGCTGGAAGCGCAGGATCTGCGCATCGCCGACCGGGTGCTGGAAGAAGGGCGCGCGCTCGTCGTGGCGCTTAATAAATGGGATACGGTCGAGCATGGCTCGGCGCTGTATCAGGGCATCAAGAAGGCGCTGGACGAGGGGCTGGCGCAGGTGCGCGGCGTGCCGATCATGACGATTTCCGGGGCGACCGGCAAAGGGCTGGACGACCTGATCCATGTCGCGTTCGAAACCCGCACGGCCTGGTCGCAACGAGTTTCGACCGGCGTGCTGAACCGCTGGTTCGAAACCGCGCTGGAAGCCAATCCGCCGCCAGCCCCCGGCGGGAAGCGGATCAAGCTGCGCTATATCACCCAGAACAAGACCCGGCCGCCCACCTTCGTGCTGTTCGGCACGCGGCTGGACGACCTGCCCGAAAGCTATCGCCGTTACCTCGTCAATGGCATTCGCCGGGAACTGGGTTTCGGCGCAGTGCCGGTGCGCCTGACATTGCGCAGCCAGAAAAATCCGTTCGCGACCAAATAGAGAGATGGCGGTCGATCCGGTCATGGTGAACGCCAGGGGCATGAAATGCCCCTGGCCCGTCCTGCGCGCCGCCCGCGCGATGCGGGCTGCGGACGCCATCGTCATCGTGGCGGACGACCCGATCGCCCCGGCCGAACTTGCTGCGCTTGCCCGGCAGCAGGGCTGGGATTTTGCCGCCCTGGCCGATCATCATTTTTCGCTGCGCAAACCCATTGGACAGACCTGCAATCTGGTGCCAGCCCCGCCGCCTTAACCCTCTGTTTACGTGCGCCGTCTATTTTCGACAGGCAAGAATGGAGGAATGGTACAGGTGCCCCACCAAGACACCGACCTGGTCAACTGGAGCGAATTGGCGCGGACCCGCGGGGAACTGGGGACCGCGTTCCTGCGCATTCTTGGCTATTTCCGGGAAGATGGGGTCAAATCCATCGCTGCCGTCGAAGAAGCCTTCCGCGCCCGCAACGCGGCTGCGCTGGTGGTGCCTGCGCATACGCTGAAGGGCGAATCGGCCCAGTTCGGCGCCTACCGGCTGAGCGCCATGTCCGAAGAAATCGAAATGACCGCCCGCCGCTGCGTGGAAACCCATGAAAGCCCGGACGAACTGATCGAAACCATCGTAGCGTTGCGCCCCTGTTTTACCGAGACGCTGGCGTTGCTCGACCGCGACGCCAATCCGCTGGTCGCGCGTCGCCCCGTGACATTCGGCCGCCGGGTCGAGACGCCGACGCAGGGTTTTGGCCGGGCCGGATAATTCCGTCTTGAAGTAAAACCCATCATGCCCCCATATGCAGGGCATGACACGCTTTTCCCTGCTCGACCTGGTGCCTGTCCGTGAAGGCGGCACCGTTGGCGAGGCGCTGACCAGCGCCGCCGATCTCGCCGCCCATGCCGAAATGCTGGGCTATCACCGTTACTGGGTCGCCGAACATCATGGCATGGCCGGCATCGCATCGGCCGCGACCGCCGTGGTGCTGGCCCATGTCGGTCAGGCGACATCGACCATCCGCATCGGCGCGGGCGGCATCATGCTGCCCAACCATGCCCCGTTGCTGATCGCCGAACAGTTCGGCACGCTCGACGCGCTGTTCCCCGGCCGGGTCGATCTGGGCCTGGGTCGCGCGCCCGGATCGGACCAGCGGGTCGCGCAGGCGATCCGCCGCACGCTGGCCGGTGGCCCGGACCAGTTCCCGCGCGACGTGATGGAATTGCAGGCCTATTTCGCGGGCGACGATCAGCTGGGCATCCAGGCGACGCCCGGTGCGGACGCGCAGGTGCCGCTGTGGATACTGGGTTCCAGCCTCTATGGCGCGCAACTGGCGGCGGCACTGGGCCTGCCCTATGCGTTCGCATCCCATTTCGCACCGGCCGCGCTGGATGACGCGATCGCCATCTACCGGCGGGAGTTCCGCCCGTCGGCGCAGCTCAAATATCCTTATGTGATGGCCGGCTATAATGTCTTTGCCGCCGATGACGCGGCGCAGGCGCATCTGCTCGCCAGTTCGATGCAACAGGCTTTCGTGCGGCTGCGCGCAGGCAATCCGGGCAAGCTGCTACCGCCCGTTCCGGGCTATTATGACAGCCTGCCGGTGCAGGCGCAGGCGATGCTGGCCGATGTGCTGAGCGTGTCCGCGATCGGCGACCAGAAAGATGTCGAACGCGGCATCGCCGCTTTCCTGCGCCGCACACAGGCCGACGAACTGATCCTGACCGGGCAGATTTTCGATGCCGACGCGCGCAAGCGCAGCTTCGCCATCGCCATGGCGGCGGCTCAGGCCATCGCGACCCGCGAGCTGGCCTGAGGCTCTGCCCTCAGCCGCCCGCCGCTCAATATGCCCGCGGCGCCCGGCGCGACATGGCGCAGACCCGTGCCGATCAGCATGACGACGCCCAGCACGATCAGCGGCTGAAGCAGCAGATAGGCGGGATAGAGCGGCGTCCCCATCCTGCCCAGCACCCCGCCCAGCACCGGCCCGCCCAGCCAGATCAGGATGAGATGGGCGCAGAAGAGGAAGAAGGCATAGGGTTCGATCCGCAGCAGCAGGGGGCGCGCGCCACTGCCCGCCAATGCCCAGGCCAGCCGCCAGAAGGCAAGCGCCGCCGCGACGCGCACCGCCATGTCGAGCGCGCTCAACGCCAGCGGTGATCCACCGCCTGCAACCGCCCAGTAAAGCTGCGCCGCCATCAGCATCGCAAAGGGCAGGATCGCCACTGGCCAGGGCAAGGCCACGGCCCGCTCCGCCCAGCCGCCGCGCCGCGCGAGGATGCCAGTGGCAAAGAAGAACAGGATCGACGCCCGCATCAGCACAGGCGGCCCCCAGCCCATGATGTGGCAAGCAGCCGCCACCAGCGCGACCAGCGCCAGCGCCCGGCCCGGCAGGCGCACCAGCAGGGGCGCGGCGACCATGCACAGGAACAGGTCGCGCAGGAAGGGCATCTGCACATTGATGTCGGGATTGCGGGTGACGATGAATATTTCATCGATCATCCACCCCAGCGATTGCGGCTGGGGCGCCTGCAACCCCGCCACCCGCGCCGCACCGGATACCAGGACGATCGCGATGATATTCCACAGGATCATCGGCAGCAGGATCGTGCGCGCCTTGCGCCGCACATGCCCGCTCCAGTCCAGCGTCCGGCGCGACCCCGCCACCAGCCAGCCGGAAATCAGGCCCAGCAGCGGCACCGCGCTGCGCCCGA
Source organism: Sphingobium cyanobacteriorum (assembly GCF_030580935.1). Lineage (GTDB taxonomy): Bacteria > Pseudomonadota > Alphaproteobacteria > Sphingomonadales > Sphingomonadaceae > Sphingobium > Sphingobium cyanobacteriorum. Next base: position 582,549 of record NZ_JAUQOM010000001.1, read on the forward strand.
ACAACTCCATCAGGAACCAGCGGAAATTATCCTGGGCCGTGCCGCGCAATGCCGCCAGCGCTTCGCCATTCAGCCCCGTCCAGGCGTGGACATAGACCACCCCCAGGATGCAGATGACGCGCGCGATGGCGATGGCATCGGAACGACGCGCGGCTTGAAACGGCAGATGATTGGACAAACCGGCATCCTGCTTGTTACGGTGCAGAACCAATGGCCAGCGGCGGCTCCGGTTCCCCGCCGCCCGGTCATCCGGTCCGAAACGGACCTCTCCTCATCCCGTCTTAACCGAAAAGACAGACGGTGATGCGACCCGCGCGCGCCCCTGAGCTAAGCCAATATTTACCTATGTCCGATATGCAGTCCGCCATACCGGAAGACGTTCCGGCCAGGGGGACCATAAAGGCTCATGACGCATATGCCGGGCGCTCACTCATTTTCTGCTGCCTCCGCGCCTGCGCATCTGGCCCATGCCCAGGCGATGGGCATGGTGTTCCAGATTGCCGGCTCCAGTTCGAAAGTGCTGATCGACGCCCATATCCTGTCCCTGTTCGCACAGGACGAGGATGCCTGCATCGCCATGGCGGGCCAGGTCGGGAGCCAGGTGAAGATGCGCGTCGGCCAGAGCTGGCTGGTCGCCAGCGTCCGCGCCATGACGCTGGACCAGGCGAGCAAGGGCATTATCGCGGACATTGATTTCCTGGGCGAGGGCGATGAGGAAAAGCTGACCGGGCGCATCTTCCGCTTCCGGCGCGGCGTGACCCGCTATCCCACGCCTGGCACCGATATCTTCCCCGTGTCGAGCCACGACATGCAGCAAATCTATGCCGCCGACGACCGGGCGAATGTAGAGATCGGCACCGTCTATCCCACCACGGATACGCGCGCAGCCCTTTATGTCGATTCCATGCTGGGCAAGCATTTCGCGCTGCTGGGGTCCACCGGCACCGGCAAGTCGACCAGCGCCGCGCTGATCCTGCACCGCATCTGCGACCTGTCGCCCCAGGGCCATATCGTCATGATCGATCCCCATGGCGAATATGGCGCGGCCTTCGCGACCAACGGCGCGGTCTATGACGTCAACAATCTCGCCCTCCCCTATTGGCTGATGAATTTCGAGGAACATTGCGAGGTGTTCGTCACCTCGTCCGGTTCCGAACGGACGGTCGATTGCGACATTCTGGCCAAATGCCTGCTGGCGGCGCGGATGAAGAACCGCCTGGCCGAAAGCATCGGGCGGCTGACAGTGGACTCGCCGATCCCCTATCTGCTGTCGGACCTCACCACGATCCTCCAGAACGAGATGGGCAAGCTCGACAAGGGCACCAATTCGCTGCCCTATATGCGGCTCAAGACCAAGATCGACGAGATCAAGGCCGATCCGCGCTACAGCTTCATGTTTTCGGGCATGCTGGTCGCCGACACGATGCAGGCGTTCCTGGCGAAGATCTTCCGCCTGCCCTCCAACGGCAAGCCGATCTCCATCATCGACGTGTCGGCCATGCCGTCCGACATCACATCGACCGTGGTGTCGGTGCTGTCCCGCCTGGTGTTCGACTATGCCATCTGGGCGCGCGACGAACCGCAGCGGCCGATCCTGCTCGTCTGCGAGGAAGCGCATCGCTACATCCCCAGCACCACCACCGGATCAGGGCAGGCGGTGCGCAAGATATTGGAGCGGATCGCCAAGGAAGGCCGTAAATATGGCATTTCGCTGGGCCTGATCACCCAGCGGCCGTCGGACCTGGCCGAAGGCGTGCTGTCGCAATGCGGCACGATCATCTCGATGCGCCTCAACAATGATCGCGACCAGGCCTTCGTCAAGGCCGCCATGCCCGAAGGCGCGCGCGGCTTCCTCGATTCGATCCCCGCGCTGCGGAACCGGGAGGCGATCATCTGCGGCGAGGGCGTCGCGGTGCCGATCCGGGTGGCGCTCGACAATCTGGAAGAGCATCGCCGTCCCGCTTCGGGCGATCCCAGCTTCACCCAACTGTGGCGTCAGGCGGGCAGCGAGGCCGATATTCTCGACCGCACCATCACCCGCTGGCGCAACCAGGGGCGGTAGTGACGCAGGATTTGCACGGCGACCAGCCGGCGCTGTGCAAACCGGCACAGGGAGGATAACCCGCTTTGCTCATGGCCGCCGGAACAGCGGCGGGGCTCATGGCCGCCGGAACAGCGGCGGGCGCTTTTCGAAGAAGGCGGCGAAGGCTTCCTGCGCTTCGGGCGAAGCCAGGGTTTCGCGGAACAGCCGGGCTTCCTCCTCGATCCGGGCGATGAGCGCGGCGGGATCACCCTTCATCAGGCGGCGGGTGGCGGCCAGCGCCCGCGGCGGCCTGGCCATCAGCGCGGCGGCTTTAGCGCGGGCATGATCGAGCAGGGCGGCGGCCGGGACGATGGCCGTGACCAGCCCGGCGCGGTCGGCGGCGTCCGCATCCATCGGTTCGCCCAGCAAGAGCATCGCCGCCGCCCTGGCATGGCCCATGGTCGCGGGCGCGAGCAGGCTGGAGCCGGCCTCCGGCACCAGGCCCAGATTGACGAAGGGCATGATGAAGCGCGCATCGGGCGCGGCATAGATCAGGTCGCAATGGAACAGCATCGTCGTGCCGACGCCCACCGCCAGCCCCTGAACCGCCGCGACGACCGGCTTGTCGAAGGCGGCGATGGCGCGGATGAACGCGAAAGCCGCCGCTCCGCCCTCCGGCCCGGCCATGAAATCCTTAAGGTCATTGCCCGCGCAAAAGGCATCGCCCACCCCCGAAAACAGGACCACGCCGATGTCCGACCGCGCCGAGGCGTCGGCCAGCGCGGCGGTCATGGCGCGGTACATGGGGCCGGTCAGCGCATTCTTCTTGTCCGGCCGGTCGAGACGGATTTCCATGACACCGGCCGTCTGTGTGATCGTGATGCTGTCGCGCATGAAGCAGCCTTTTCCTGGATGATGGGTCAAAGGGAAAATGTTGGCGCAGCGCGAACACCGCGTCTATCCCCCCGGCAACCCGTCCCCCCAGCCCGGAGTGTCGATGAACCGCCTGCGCCAAGCCCTGGACCCGTTCCTGCTGTTCCTGATCGGGACGGTCGCCCTAGCGTCCATCCTGCCTGCGCGCGGGGATGGGGCGCGGATCGCGGATGCCGTGGCCGATGCGGGCATCGTGCTGCTTTTTTTCCTGCATGGGGCAAAATTGTCGCGCGAGGCGATCTGGAGCGGGGCCAGGGCGTGGAAACTGCACCTGGCGACGCTGGGCACGACCTTTATCGCCTTTCCGGTCATGGGGCTGATCATCGGGCGATTCGGGCTGGTGCCGGCAGAGATGCGGACGGGATTGCTGTTCCTGACGCTGCTGCCGTCCACGGTGCAATCCTCGATCGCCTTTACCGCGATCGCGCGCGGCAATGTGGCGGCGGCGGTGGTGAGCGCGTCCTTTTCCAACCTGCTGGGCATCGTCCTGACGCCACTGCTGGTCGCGCTGCTGATGCAACGGAGCGGCAGCGGCAGCCTGATCTCGCTGGCGTCGATCGAGGGCATCGTGCTGCAATTGCTGTTGCCCTTCGTCCTGGGCCATCTGCTGCGGCCGTGGATCGGCGGGTTCGTGACCCGGCACAAGGCGATGCTGGGCCGGGTCGACCGGGGATCGATATTGCTGGTCGTCTATGCCGCCTTCTCCGCCGCCGTGGTGGAGGGGCTGTGGTCGAACGTGTCGGGCGCGGCGCTGTTGACGCTGGCGGGCATCAGCGTCGCGATGCTGGCGCTGATCCTGCTGTTCACGCTGGCGCTGGGGCGGGCGCTGGGCCTGTCGCGCGCAGATGCGATCGTGCTGCAATTTTGCGGGTCGAAGAAGAGCCTGGCGTCGGGCGTGCCGATCGCGGGCGTGCTGTTCCCCGCCGCTGCGGTCGGGCCGATCCTGTTGCCGATCATGATTTTCCATCAAATCCAGTTGATGGCCTGCGCCCTGCTGGCGCGCCATTATGCCGCACGGGCGGATGGTAAAAGTGACAGCGAGTGGAACAGCTAAATCGATTGGGGATGGTGTTCGGCACATATTCGTTATACGATTGTATAATTGTAATTTTACGTTAGGGAAAGCTGGAAAAGTGACAGGGCAGAGCGACAGGATGGCAGATCCCGACGCGGGGTGGAGCCTGCCCGCCTGGACCTATAGCGATCCTGAATTTTTCGCCGTCGAGCGCGCCCGCATCTTTCGCCCCGCCTGGCAGATCGTGGCCCATGAGAGCGATATCCCCAACCCCGGCGATTTCCAGACTTTGGACTATATCGGCGAGAGCGTGATCGTGCTGCGCGGCGACGATGGCGCGGTCCGGGCCTTCACCAATGTCTGCCGCCATCGCGGGGCGCGGATCGTCGATGGCACGAGCGGGTGCGCGCACAAGCTGGTCTGCCCCTATCATGGCTGGACCTATGAGACGGACGGGCGGCTTTCGGGCGTGCCGATGAAGGCCAGCTATGGTGATGGCTTCGCGCTGGCCGATCATGGGTTGAGCCCGGTCGCGGTGGAAAATTGGCAAGGCTTCCTGTTCGTGCGGCTGGCCGATGATGGCGGGCCTTCGGTGGCTGAGATGATGGCGCCCCATGCGGCGGAGATCGCCCCTTACCGCTTTGCCGACCTGCGCGCGCTGGGGCGGGTAACGTTGCGGCCGCGCGCGGTGAACTGGAAGATCATCGGCGACAATTATTCGGACGGCCTGCATATCACGGTCGCCCATCCGGGGCTGAAGCGGCTGATGGGCGATGGCTATGGCGTGGCGGCATCACCCCATGCGGACAGGATGTGGGGCCCGATAGTGGAGCGGCCTTCGCCCAACCTGTCCGAGCGGGCCTATCAGCATTTCCTGCCCCCTGTGCCGCATCTGCCGCCCGAACGGCAGAGGCTGTGGACCTATTACAAGCTGTGGCCCAATTTCGCCTTCGACATCTATCCCGATCAGGTGGATTTCATGGCCTGGCTGCCGGTGTCGCCGACGCAGACGCTGATCCGGGAGATCAGCTATGCCCTGCCCGACGCGCGGCGCGAAATGCGCGCGGCGCGTTACCTGAACTGGCGGATCAACCGGCAGGTCAATGCCGAGGATACGGACCTGGTCGCGCGGGTGCAGGCGGGGATGGCGTCGCAGAGCTTCACCGTCGGGCCGCTCAGCGAACAGGAAGTGGCGCTGCGGCATTTTTGCGGGCGGGTGCGCGATGTGATTCCGCAGGCACGGCTGCATCATGCGCCGGGGACGGGGTGGAGCAAGGTATGACCAAAAGCTGCGACGCCATCATCATCGGGGGCGGGCATAATGGGCTGGTCTGCGCCTTCTACCTGGCGCGGGCGGGCTACAAGGTGCGCATCCTGGAGCGGCGCGATGTCGTGGGCGGCGCGGCGGTGACGGAGGAATTTCATCCCGGCTTCCGCAATTCGACCGCCAGCTATACCGTCAGCCTGCTCAATCCCAAGGTCATCCGGGACATGAAGCTGGAGACCCATGGCTATCGCGTGATCGAGCGGCCGATCAGCAATTTCCTGCCCCAGCCCAATGGCGGCTATCTGAAGCTGGGCGGCGGGGTGGCGCGGACGCAGGCGGAGTTCGCGCGGTTCAGCGCCAGGGATGCGACCGCCCTGCCCGCTTATTATGACGCGCTGGAGGTGGTGGCCGACATGCTGCGCGACCTGGTGCTCAAATGCCCGCCCAATGTCGGCGATGGCATCGGCATGATCGTGGAGGCGATCCGGCAGGGGCGGCGGGTCGCGGCCCTCGGCATCGAGCAGCAGCGCGACGTGCTGGACCTGTTCACCAAATCGGCGCGCAGCTTCCTGGATAGCTGGTTCGAGAGCGATGCGGTGAAGGCGGCGTTCGGATTCGACGCGGTGGTCGGCAATTATGCCAGCCCCGACACGCCCGGCAGCGCCTATGTGCTGTTGCACCATGTATTCGGCGAGGTGAACGGCAAGAAGGGCGCATGGGGCCATGCGGTCGGCGGCATGGGCGCGATCACGCAGATCATGGCGAAGGTCGTGCAGGCGATGGGGGTGGAGATCAGCCTGGAAGCCCCGGTCGATCGCGTGCTGGTGGATGGCAAGCGCGCGGTCGGGGTGCGGCTGGCGAGCGGCGAGGCGGTGATGGGCGGCGCGGTGATCGCCAATGTCGGACCGAAACTGCTGTATGAGCAGATGATGGACGCGGCCGACCTGCCCGCCGATTTCGTCAAGCGGATCAAGACGTTCAAGGCGGGATCGGGCACGTTCCGCATGAATGTCGCGCTGAGCGCCTTGCCCGATTTCACCTGCCTGCCGGGCGTGGGCGAGCATCACCAGTCGGGCATCATCCTGGCGCCGACGCTGGACTATATGGACCGGGCCTTCATGGATGCGAAGCGCGATGGCTGGTCGAAAGCGCCGATCGTGGAGATGCTGATCCCGTCGACCATCGACGACAGCCTGGCGCCGGAGGGATGCCATGTGGCGAGCCTGTTCTGCCAGCAATTCGCGCCGGACCTGCCCGGCGGGCGAAGCTGGGACGACGAGCGGGAGGCGGCCGCGGACTGCATCATCGCGACGGTGGACGCCGCCGCACCGGGCTTTGCGCAAAGTGTGATCGCGCGGCAGATCCATTCGCCGCTCGACCTGGAGCGCAAGTTCGGGCTGGTCGGCGGCGACATCATGCACGGCAACCTGACGCTGGACCAGATGTGGGCGGCGCGGCCGGTGCTGGGCCATGGCGCCTATCGCGGGCCGGTGAAGGGCCTCTACATGTGCGGCGCGGGGACGCATCCGGGCGGCGGCGTGACCGGCGCGCCGGGGCATAATGCGGCGCGGGAAGTGTTGAAGGACGGGGCGGTGCTTGGGCGGTTGTGGCGGGGGCGATAAGCCGAACCCTTACAGGCCATGTCCTGGCCGTGCGATATTCACCCGATCATCCATGGCCGTCACCATCTGCGCGATCGGATATTCTTCAGCGTCATATTCCGGCGCGCGACGCGCCCACGCGCGCTTTATAGGCCAGACTTGGGAAAGCGCGTAATCGCCAGGAATTTTGCTGGCGCCCATCGGGCGTCCGCCACAACGAAGCGATCCATGCACAGTCTGGACCACAATGCGTGCATCCTGAACATTCCGAGTTTCAACTCATGTTCAGCGCACGATCAGGTAGAAGGCGGCCGTGGTCGTGCCGCCATTTTCGATCACGATGTCATAGCGGTCGGTAAAGAGCGGCAGCCAGGCGCAATCGGCCTGCGGGCCGCCGACCGGCTTGGCGCAAAGCGTGCCGCCATCTGCATTTTGCACCCGGATCGAGAGTTTCGCGCTGTTGCCGCGGGGCGCAACCAATATCTGGGCGCGCTGGCCAGCGAAGAAAATCTGGCGCATCGTCACGCTGCCCCCCGCATCCAGGGAGCCGCGCCGATAGGCCGGACCCAGCGCGCGGCCGCGAAAGCCAAGCGCGGATCGGGTGATGCCCGCCGCGTTGGCGGCATGCGTCCAGCGTGCGGCGAGATCCTCCTGCCCTTCGGCCGGACTGGCGCCCAGCGCTTTCAGAACCTGCGCGCTGTCGAGCAGCATGGCATGATCGCCCCCGGCCTCGGCAGCTTCGCCCTCCACCAATGTCCGCAGGACCGGATCGTCCGGCAGCAGGCCGGCAGCCGGCGAGGCGGCAAGCAGCAATCCCGACATTAGCAGCCTAATCATCGCGATCCTCCGGCTGGACGACGAAACGCGCGCCGGGCGCGGCGTCCTCCACATGGAGCGACAGGGCATGCCGCTCCGCAATCGCCCTGGCGAGCGAGAGGCCAAGGCCATGCCCCCCGCCCCGCGCGCCGTCAAGCCGGACGTAGCGTTCAAAGATGCGTTCCCGGTCGGCAGGGGGGATGCCGGGGCCGTCATCCTGCACAATGACATGCGGGCCGGGCGTGAGCGCGAGCAGGACCGAACCGCCGCTCGGCACATATTTGAAGGCATTGTCGAGCAGGTTGGACATCAGCCGCGTCATCTGCATCGCGTCGGCGCGGAAACGGATGCCCGGCGTGATCCGGGCATGAAAGCCGATGCCCAGTTCCTCCGCGCTCGCGCCATAGAGGTCGGCCAGGCTTTCCGCGATATCGGTCAGGTCGACATCGGCCAGTCCCCGCAAATCGCCGCGCATCGCCTGCGTGCCTGCAATGTCGAGCAGCGAATCGAGCAGCCGCACGACATTGCGGATTTCGGCGCGCGACTGGTCGAGCGTGCGCAGCAATTCGGCGTCGGCGGTGCTTTCCATCGCGCGCAGGATGCGGGTGTCGAGATGCATCAGCGGGGTGCGGATTTCATGCGCGGTCTGATCCGACACGGTGCGCTGCGCTTCGATCAGCCGTTCGACCTGATCCAGCATCGCATTGGTGTTGGCGGCCAGTTCGGCCAGTTCGTCATGCCCCGCAGCGCCCGGCGCGCGCGCGGTGATATGGCCGGCGCGCACCGCGTCGAAGGTGGCGTTCACCACCCCCACCCGCGCGCGCAGCCGGCGGGCGGCGAAATGGCCGGCGGCCAGGCTGAACAAGGCAATGCCCGCGCCCGCGACGGCAAAGGCCATCACCAGCCGGGCGATGAGCGCCTGGCCGCGATAATTGCTGCGTCCCACCAGCAGTTGGGCGCCCGATCCCAACTGGGTGGCGCGGGCGAACATGGTGTCGCCATCGGGCAGGCGGACGAAGCGGGATTCGGACACTTCGGGCGCGATGGCGGGCCAGCGGGGCAGATTGCCGGCGATCGGGCGGCCATCGGCATCCGCGAGCAGATACCAGCTACGTTCCCCATCCTCACGGTCGACGGACAGGCGATCGGCGATCCGGTCCTTGAGGTCGCCCTCCCCGCTGCTGACATAAATGTCGGCAAGGCCGGCCAGATCGGTGTCGACTTCCCGCGCCAGCATCGCCCGGCCATCATCATGGACGATTTTCTGCACCACCAGAAACAGGGCGAGGGTGGAGAGCAGGCTGACCAGCAGCGCCGACAGCGTGACCCGGCCGAACACCGACCGGAACAGGTCGGGCCTATGCACCATCGCCCCCCGATGCGATCAGGCGATAGCCGGTGCCCCAGACGGTTTCCAGCACCGGGCCGGCAAAGCCTTCCTCCAGCTTGCGGCGCAGGCGGCCGACATTGACATCGACCACATTGGTCTGCGGATCGAAGCTGAGTTTCCAGACATGGCGCAGCAGCATTTCGCGCGTCACCACTTCACCCGCATGGTCCATCAGGTAGCGGAAAAGTTCGAATTCCTTGGGGGAGAGCGGCAGGTGCCTGCCCTGCCTGAAGGCGGTGCGGGCCTTCACATGGCATTCCAGATCACCGAACAGCAGGACAGGATCATGGCTGGAGCGGCGGCTGGCCCGGCGCCACAGCGCGCGCACGCGGGCGACCAGTTCGTCCGGTTCGAACGGCTTGGCCAGATAGTCGTCGACGCCGCTTTCCAGCCCTTCGACCCGATGTTCGCTGCGGCCGAGCGCGGACAGCATCAGCACCGGCGCGCCCACGCCCGCGACGCGCAGCCGCGTCACTATGTCGATGCCGGACAGGTGGGGCAGCATCCGGTCGAGGATGATGACATCATGATTGCCCCCGCCCGCCCGGTTGAGGCCGGCCGCACCATCGGCGGCCTGTTCCACGGCCATGCCCGCGCCGGTCAGGATGGCGGCGATATTGGCGCGCGCGGCGGCGTCATCCTCCACCAGCAATATGGAAATCGGATCGGACTGCCCCATGGTTCCCCCGCTTTATCCATAAAGCGAAAGGCCGCCAGTGACAAAGGCTGTTAGAGCCGGGCCTGCCAGAGTCGAGACTGTCCAGGCCGGTCGCCGGCGGCCTTTGGAAAGGCGCGGGGCATTGCGTTCAGACTTTCAGGCCGGCACGCAGCATCAGGGTGCCGATGATGAGGAGATAGACGCCGAAAATCTTCTTGAGCGGGCCGGCCGGCAGGCTGTGCGCGGCGGCGACGCCCAGCGGCGCGGTCAACATCGACATCGACGCGATCGCCAGCGTCGCGGGAATGTTGATATAGCCCAGCGACCCCCAGGGCAGGCCGCCTTCCTTGAGGCCGATGATGGCAAAGCCGATGGTGGTGGGGATGGCGATCAGCGTGCCGATGCCCGACGCCGTCGCGATGGCGCGGTGAATGGTGCGACCGCACAGCGTCATCACCATGATCGCGATCGTGCCGCCGCCAATGCCGAGCAGCGATGAAAATGTGCCAAGGCCGCCGGCGATGCCGACCCGCAGCAATCCCGATGGCATGTTTTCACTCACCACCTTGCCGCTGACTTTGGGCAGCAGGAAGTTGAGCGACATGAGCATGACGCCACCGCCAAAGATCATCTTGAGCGTGGTGCCATCGACATGGCTGGCCAGCAGCACGCCCGCACCGCACCCCAGCACGATCCACGGCGCCCATGCCTTGAGCACTTCAAATTCCACCGCGCCGCGCTTGGCATGGGCCAGCAGCGAGCGGATGGAGGTCACAATGATGGTCGCGGCCGACGTGCCGATCGCGACATGCGCGATAGCGTCATGCGTGCCGCCCAGCAGCGGCAGGACGACCAGCAGGGCGGGCACGACGACAAAGCCGCCGCCGATGCCGAAGATGCCGGCGGCAAACCCGGCGAGCAGGCCCGCACCGAGCATCGCGACGAGCGGCACAAGCCAGGTCATGACATCCCCGGACATCAGCACGCCCCTCCCTGGCCAGGATGAAAAGCGGGCATGTTGGTGCGATCGCCTCGGCGGATCAAGGCGGCGAATGTGGGGTAATCGACCATGACGTTGGACCATGCCTCTCTTCGGCGGAATCATGCTGCAGGAGGGGCATGTGATCATGTCCCCCTGCCCCCCTAGACGAAGCAGGTCGGCGAACCCGCAAGCCCCCCGCCCAATCTGTCATGCGATGGCACGACATAAGCGCGGCGACAGCCCGCGGAAAGCCGTGCGGCGCCGACTCCCAGGGGAGCCGGCGCCGCATATAAGGCATTCAATAAAAAGACGAAAAGCGCGTCAGGCGACGGCTTCTTCCGCCGGGGTGTAGGGCAGGCCCAGATCTTCCGCGACCGCCTGATAGGTCACTTTGCCGTCCCAGACGTTGAGGCCGGCGCGCAGGTGCGGATCGCGGCGGAGCGCTTCCTTCCAGCCCAGTTCGGCGATGCGCAGGGCATGGGGCAAGGTCACATTGTTGAGCGCATAGGTGCTGGTGCGCGCAACCGCGCCCGGCATGTTGGCGACGCAATAATGGACGACGCCATCCACCACATAGGTCGGGTCGGCATGGGTGGTGGCATGGCTGGTTTCAAAGCAGCCGCCCTGGTCGATCGCAACGTCGACCAGCACCGCGCCCTTCTTCATGGTCTTGAGCATGTCGGCCGTCACCAGCTTGGGCGCGGCCGCGCCGGGGATCAGCACCGCGCCGATGACGAGGTCCGCATCAGCGACGCATTCGGCCAGGTTGGCCTTGTTCGAAAAGCGGGTCTTGGCCCGCGCTTCGAAATACATGCCCAGCTTTTCCAGCACTTCGGGGCTGCGGTCGAGGATGGTCACGTCCGCGCCGAGGCCCGCCGCCATCTGCGCCGCGTTGAAGCCGACGACGCCGCCGCCGATCACCGCGACCTTGGCCGGCAGCACGCCCGGCACGCCGCCCAGCAGCACGCCGCGGCCGCCATGCGCCTTTTCCAGCGCGGTCGCGCCGGCCTGGATCGCCATGCGGCCCGCGACCTGGCTCATCGGCTTGAGCAGCGGCAGGCCACCGCTCGCATCGGTCACGGTTTCATAGGCGATGCAGGTCGCGCCCGACGCGATCAGATCGCGGGTCTGGTCGGGATCGGGGGCCAGGTGCAGATAGGTGTAGAGGATCTGGCCGGGGCGCAGCATCGCGCGCTCGACAGGCTGCGGTTCCTTCACCTTCACGACCATTTCGGCGGTGGCGAAAATCTCGGCGGCGGTGGCGACGATTTCCGCGCCAGCCTTCACATACAGGTCGTCGCCAGCGCCGATCCCCTCGCCCGCGCCGGTTTCCACCAGCACGCGATGGCCGTGCGCGGCCAGTTCATGCACGCTTTCAGGCGTCAGGCCGACGCGATATTCGTGATTCTTGATTTCCTTGACGGTGCCGACGATCATCATGATTCTCCGGAAAACAGGCAGCGCCCCACTGCGCATCCTCATGACCGCAGGATAGCGCGGATCGGCCAGTGGATGGTCCCTGATTTTTCCTGTTTGCGCCATGGATATGCAATGCTATCCCGAATTTTCAACATTTATCGGGATTTCATTGCATGGATCGGTTTGATATCGCGTTACTGGAGGCGTTGCAGGCCGATTCGCGCCGATCCATGGCGGAACTGGGCGATCGCATCGGCCTGTCCGCCTCCGCCTGTCACCGGCGGATCAAGGCGCTGGAGGATGCGGGGCTGATTGCGGGCTATGCCGCCCGGCTCGATCCCGAAGCGCTGGGCCTGACGCTGCAAGCCTTTGTCGAAATGTCGCTGACCAGCCAGAGCCGCGAGACGATGGATCGGTTCGAGGCGGCGGTCGCCGACTTTCCCGAAATACTGGAATGTCACCTGATGGCGGGACAGGCCGACTATCTGCTGCGCGTGGCGGCGGCGGACCTTAAAGGGTTCGACGCCATCCATCGCGACTGCCTGGCCCGCCTGCCCGGCGTGTCGGCGATCCGCACCAGCTTTGCCATCCGCCGTATCCGCGACTGGCAGGGCTATCGGCTCAGGGGCCTGAGGGCGTCGCCCTGACCGGAACCGGCGCATTGCACAGGTCGACGCCGCCGGCGGGGCGATCATAGAAATCATCCCGCCGGTTGGCGCGCAGGCGCAGATAGGCGGCAAAGCTGGGCGAAGCGGTGTCCATCATCTCGAAACGCGGCCGCTCCGCCTCCGGCAAAGCACTGGCCAGGCGGACCGACAGGACCGGCGCCTTATGTTCTTGCGCCGTGTAGAAGCCCAGTTCGCCGGTGCCGCGCGGCAGGCTCGACAGATGCGCCATGCCATCGATCACCCGGCCGACCACCGCGATATTGCGGTCTAGCTGGCGCGGGGCGTGGCCGATGACGGCATAGAGTTCCGCCCCCGTGCCGGCATCAGGCGACATGCTGCGTCCCACCCCCACAAAGCCGTAGCAATGCGGCAGCCAGGCCGCCGCCCCGTCCATCGCCACCGGCCAGCCGGCGACGAAGCCGGTCGCGGGCGCATAGGCATCGGCATGGGGCAAGGGCGTGACGGCAAGGCGACGATTGGCCAGCGGGACGGCATAATCGGCGGGACTGGTGGGGGAAAGGCCGGGCGGCAACGGCTTTTTCTCGGTCACATCGCCCCATTGCACGACATAATTGTCCTGCACCCGGTTGATGCTGGTGCCGTCCCACCACTGCGCCCTGGCCAGCGCCTGGATATTGCCGACATGGCGCGGCGCGAAGGCGGGCGCGAGCTGGATCACGACACGCTTGCCACCCTCGATCGTCATCACCAGCAGCTCTTCGGCGGGGATGGCGCGCCAGGCGGCCGCGGGCGCCTGCGCGACGACGGCCGATGGGGTGGCGGCCGATGGCGTGGCGGCCGGCGGATCGGCGGCGAAAACGGGTGTTGCGATCAGGGCGGCGAGCAGCATGGCGCGGTGGCGAAGGGTCATGCCGCAACCAGACAGCGCGCACGGGATAATGTAAAGCCTTGCGTCAATGCCCCTTGCCTAGCCGTACAACGCGCGATAGGGAGCCGCCTCCAGCGCAATGCGGAGCGGTGGCCGAGTGGTCGAAGGCGCTCGCCTGGAAAGTGAGTATACGTCAAAAGCGTATCCAGGGTTCGAATCCCTGCCGCTCCGCCACCCACTCATCCACACATATAGCCATATAAATGCGAGGGAAGCCTGCGCCCCCATGCAGGCAAGCGCACGGATATTGGATCGGGGAGCGTCAGGCTGGTTCGCGGGCATCAGCGCGGGTGCAGCCGCCCTATGCCTGACCCGCCATCACAAAGGACGCCGCCACCAGCAGCATGACGATCGCGAAGAGCCGCCGGACGATCCGGGTGCGTTCCGGGCTGGCCAGCCATTGGTGCAGCCCGCTGCCGGCCAGGACGATGATGATGTGGATCGCCGTGGCGATGGACACGCTGATCAGGGACAGGATCACCGCCGCCCTCACCCCCAATGCCGCCCCGTTCATGAACTGCGGCGCGACCACCATGAAGAAGATATAGGCTTTGGGATTGAACAGGTTGATGAGCGCGCCGGTGATGAATGCGCGCCCGATCCCGTCATGTGCCGGCATGGACGGACTGGCCCGCGACGCCCCGCGCCACGCATCGATCGCCAGCCAGATCATCATGGCCGCGCCCGCATAGCGCAACCCGTTGAGCAGGCCCGGCGCCCGTTGCAACAGCAGCGACAAGCCCAGCGCAGCCAGCAGGGCGTTGGCCAGCAGACCCAGAGCCACCCCCCATACGGCCGCCATGCCGCAACGGCGCCCCTCGGCCGCCGCCAGGCCGGCCATCCACGCCATGTTCGGACCAGGCGTTATTTCGATGAGCAGGACGGCCAGTACAAAGCCCCATAAGTCCAATGCCGATCTCCCTGTTCCTTTGCGCCATTCCATCATTCGGGATCGGCCAGCCTATCGCGCGAACGGCTCCACCGCCGTCACCACGGCGCAGGCCAGGGCGTCACCATGGGCCGGCAAGGGCCACGGGCAAAGCGGATTTTGCGTGACATGCGCGCCCCATCCCTGTATGGGCGCGTCCAGCGGACCCTTCGGGGTTCACCGTCCGAGACAGTTGGTGAGGGGAATATGCCCCTCTTAATGTCCAGCCTAGACGGGGAAAAGTTCTTTGCCGGACGGGCGATCACGCCCGGTTCGGGTCTGCCTGTTCCTTCTGTGGATGCGGGCCAGTCGATCTCTCCCCTTCGGACCTAGTGCCCCATGCCGTCAGGCGTGGGTTTTAGCCGTTCGCTTGGCTGTCAAGCGAAGCGAACATGAAGTGGAGTAATGGCATGGATCGTAATCAGAAAGCTGAGGTCGTTTCCGCGCTGAACGCAGAGCTGGCAGAAGTTGGCGTGGTCGTCGTGACCCGCAACCTTGGCATGACCGTCGCCCAGTCGACCGTCCTGCGCCAGAAGATGCGCGAAGCCGGTGCCTCGTACAAGGTTACGAAGAACCGCCTCGCCCGTATCGCCCTGGATGGCACCAGCTACACCGGCCTCAGCACCCTGCTGAGCGGCCCGGTTGGCCTTGCCACCTCGGTCGACCCGGTCGCCGCCGCCAAGGTTGCGATCGATTTCGCCAAGACCAACGACAAGCTTGAGATCGTTGGCGGCGCAATGGGCGAAGTGCTGCTCGATGCGGAGGGCGTCAAGGCGCTCGCATCGATGCCGTCGCTGGATGAACTGCGTGCAAAGCTGGTCGGCCTCATCGTCGCGCCCGCTACCAAGCTCGCAACCGTCACCCAGGCGCCGGCCGCGCAGCTCGCGCGTGTCTTCAACGCCTATGCGGAGAAGGAAGCGGCTTGAGCCGTCCCTTCACCGATTTTTTGACCCTCATCTGACGGGGCGCTTGGCCCCACATAAGGAACTAGACAAATGGCAGACATCAACGCTCTGGTCGATCAGCTTTCGGCCCTCACCGTCCTCGAAGCCGCCGAGCTGTCGAAGGCTCTGGAAGAAAAGTGGGGCGTCAGCGCCGCCGCCGCCGTCGCCGTTGCCGGCCCGGCTGCCGCCGCCGCTGCCCCGGCTGCCGAAGAGCAGACCGAATTCGACGTCATCCTGACCGGCGACGGCGGCAAGAAGATCAACGTCATCAAGGAAGTCCGCGCCATCACGGGCCTGGGCCTCACCGAAGCCAAGACGCTGGTCGAATCCGCGCCCAAGGCCGTCAAGGAAGGCGTGAACAAGGACGAGGCCGAGAAGGTCAAGAAGCAGCTTGAAGAAGCTGGCGCGACCGTCGAGCTGAAGTAATCGGACACGCCCCGCGGCCACAAGCTGCGGGGCCACCGATCCGGTTCCGGCCGGACGAAAAAGGGCGACACCTTGCGGTGCCGCCCTTTTCATGTGGGGACGATATGGCCCCGCTCAATAGTTCCACTGCACCTGGGTACGAATGAGGTCGCCTTCGGCGCGGCCGGTGCGACGCTCGTCGGCTTCGGCCCGCTTCATCCGGGCATAGGCGAGCGTGACTTCCAGCGCCTTCCATGGCTGCCATTCCAGGCCCAGTTCGAACTCGTCGGTTTCCAGACGGGGCGCGTTGGTCCCGGCCTTCCACCCCCCGTGATAATGCTGCCAGCGGCCATAGGGCATCAGCGCGCCTGCCGATCCCGTGGGCAGGCGATACATCATCTGGACATAGCCGCCTTGCAGCTTCCTGGTCTGGATGGAGAGGCTGTCCCGGTCATATTCCGGTCCCTTGCCCCAATTCCATTCGGCCTGGATGCCAAAGGGCTGAGGGTAGAGGATGGCGTGCAGGCCGGCGCGATTATCGTCATAGGCGATCGCGCTGACCGCACCGCTGCGCAATTCGGGCTGCACCTTGTTCAGCATCGCCGACCCGCCGACTTCTAACACCTGCCCTTCGAAAGCATCGCCCAGCCCGTCCAGTGCGAACGGCCAGGTCGCGAAGGCGACCTTCATCAGCCCGCGATTCTGCTCGGTCCGGTTGGTGCCCTGCCCGTTGAAGGCGCCCAGGCCAAAGGCGCCATAATTGCCGAACAACTTCTGCCCGTCATGCCCCAGCCGGTCCCAGATCTTCTGCACCGACGGCGGCGTATAATAGGCCACAATGCCCAGATCGCGTTCGCTGGGCGCGGCGCTGTTGATCGCGTCGCTGCGGTCGAGCGTCAGCCGGTTGGACGAGGATTGCATATTCTCCCAGCCATAATTCACCTTGGACTGGCCGAAGCGCAGGCGCAGGCTCTTGGCCTTGTCGAGGAACACATCGGCATAGGCGTCGCGCAACTGGGCAAAGCCCTCACGCCGTTCGCTGCCCGCCTGATTGTTCACCGCCGTCGCGAAGTCGGACTGGAGGTAGAGCGACACGCGATCGGAAATATCGCCCTGCACCACCAGTCGCGCCCGGCGCAGCGAGAAGCTGCCGCGATCCGAGATCGAACTGTCATGCACCGACCGCAGGCGGGATTGGCCAGCGGGCGCGGTGTCGTCCCCCGACAGGAAGGCATTGTAGCGCATCTGGGTATAACCGCGCAGCGACAGCTTCTCATACCAGGCCTTGCCCTTGGGCGCGGTGGTGGCTGCCGGGACGGGCGCGGGCGGCGGCGCGGACGCGGCGGCCAGCGCGACCGATGGGGCGGGCGTCCCGCTCGCCGCCACCGGCGCGGACGACGCGCCCTTGCCGGCGGCGAGCGCGGCGGTCAGCGCCTCAACCTGCGCCTTGAGCGCGTCGATCTGGCGCTGCAAATCGGCGCTGGTCTGCGCCTGCGCGACCTGCGGCGTCAGCGCGATCAGGCTGACCGTCGCCATCGCCCGCTTGATTGTCGATATCGTCACCCACTGCCTCCCTCTGAACGGGGCGGACGGCTATGTCATTTTCATGACTCCTGCATGACAATCATTTCTCATTTTTATGACAGTGCAGGCTCAGGGCAATACGGCCTTGAAATCCTCCTGCCGCAGATATTGGGTGTAGGCGCTCAGCGCCGCCCTCGCCTGCGGGTTGTTGAGCAGCTCCTCCATCGCCACCCGGCCGAGCGCTTCGCCCGCGACGCGGAATCCGGCCTCGTCCTTCGCCCTGAACAGGGGGCGGGCCTGATCGGCGCAATCGACCGCCATCAGCCGCGTGAAGATGGCGGCCATGCCCTTGTCGAATTCATCCTTCTTGCCCGGCGTCAGCGTCGCAACGCCCGTCGCCTGCGGGGCGGAGGCGAGCGAGGTCAGGAACCAGCGCGCCACCACCAGCCGGTCGGCGCCGGTGGATTTGAGCACCATGCATTCGCCCAGCGCCTGGGCCTGGGCCTGTCCATCGGCCTGCGCCATCGCCGGTCCAGCGCCCAGCAGCAGCAGCGCCGCCGCCATCATCCCCATCACCCTCTTCATCTGTCGTCACCCCATGTCGTTGCGGGCCGCATAAGGCCGCGAACCGGCAATCGGGTCAAATGCTGTTTTGCGCATCTTCCCCGCCGCCAGATGTTTCCACGCGGACGCAAAATGCTCTAAGCCCTTGATCAGCATGTTCGCCGCGTCCCCCTTCCCCCGCGCCTGCCGCCGATTGGCCCTGATCGCGGGCCTTGCCCTGCTGCCCGGCGGCTGTGCGGACGAAGGACGGGGACCAGTGGTGGTGAGCGTAGTGGGCGATCGCGACGATTTCGCGAAACCCCTCCAGAATCTGCCCGATCCGGGCGCCAAGCTGATCCTGGAGGCGACCGCACAGGGGCTGGTCGCCTTTGATGCCGGCGGCGACATATTGCCCGCGCTCGCCCAGCGCTGGATCGTGGAGGATGACGGGCGCAGCTATATTTTCCGCCTGCGCCGGGCCTTCTGGGCCAATGGGTCGCGCGTCACCGCACCCGATGTCGCCCGGATGCTGATGGCGCGGATCGAATCGCTGCGCCGGCTCGACCCTGACGGGCCGCTGGACGCGGTGCAGGCGGTGATACCGATGACTGGCGAGGTGATCGAGATCAGGCTCGCCGCACCGCGCCCCTATGTGTTGCAGATGCTGGCCCAGCCGCAGATGGCGATCCTGTCACGCGATGGCGGCACCGGCCCCTATCGCCGCCGGACGCAAGGCAGCACCCTGGTCCTGACACCGATCGATCGCGTGAGTGGCGAGGAGGATGGCGAGGACCAGCCCGTTGCCGCAGGTCAGATCCGGGTGATTCGCGCCGAACGCGCGGCGCTGGCCATCATCCGCTTTCGCGAGCGGGATTCGGCGCTGATGCTGGGCGGGCGGTTCAGCGACCTGCCGCTGCTGGTGCCCGCCGGGATCGATCGCGACATGGTGCGGATCGACCCGGTGCAGGGGTTGCTGGGGCTGGCGGTGACGGGGCGGGGCAAGCTGCTGGATGATGACGCCATCCGCGCCGCGATCAACATGACGATCGATCGCGGTCAATTGCCCGCGCTCTTTCCACTGGGCGGCTGGGCGACCAGCGACCGGATCGTGCCCGACCAGATGGACCTGGGCCGGCCGCCGACGCAGCCGAAATGGGCGACATGGTCGCTGGACGATCGCCGCGCGCAGGCTGCGGCCAGCGTCACCCGCTGGCGCGCCGATCATGGCCCACCACCCCCGCTGCGCATCGCCCTGCCACGCGGGCCGGGGGCCACCCTGCTGTTCGGGATGCTGGCGCGCGACATGGCGGCGATCGGCCTGTCCGCCCGGCGTGTGGCGATGAACGCGGACGCCGACCTGCGCCTGATCGATGAGGTCGCCGCCTATGACAGTGCGATCTGGTATCTGGGCCGGGTCGGTTGCGCGCGCAAAATCCATTGCAGCGACCAGGCCGACGCCCAGCTCCACGCCGCCAGCATGGCCCCGACGCTGGACGAACGCATGGCCCGCATCGCCGATGCCGAAGCGCAGATGGTCGCGCATAACGGCTATATCGCGCTGGGCGCGCCGGTGCGCTGGTCGCTGGTGTCGAAACGGCTGACCGGCTTCCTCCCCTCCCCGCGTGCACGCCACCCATTGAACCATCTGTTCCGCAGCACCAACTAGGGTTGGCAAGGAGTTTGGACAGATGGCGATTTCGCAGGACCAGTTTGATCGCATCGCGCGGGACTTGCCCGGTTTCGGCCGCGACCCCGCATCCGTCCGTCGCCGGATCGAGGCGATGGAGGCGATGCTGGAGGGGCTGTTCGTCATCCCCGGAACGAAGCGCCGGGTCGGCTTAGACAGTCTGGTCGGCCTGGTCCCGGTGGTCGGCGACCTTGCCACCGCCGCGATGGGCGCATGGATCGTGTGGGAAGCGCGCAATCTGGGCATGTCGAAATGGCAGATCACCCGCATGGCGGCCAATGTCGGGGTCGATACGCTGGTCGGCGCGATCCCCTTCGCCGGCGATATCTTCGACTTTCTCTACAAGTCGAACACGAAGAATCTGCGCATCATCCGCAAGCATCTCGACCGGCACCATCCCTCGACGGTGATCATCGACGGCTGAGGATCAGCGCAGCGGTTCGATCCGCAATTGCGCCCGGTCCCTGACGCCGCCCTGCTGCGGCGGGCAGGCGATGTAGCGATATTGGCGGTCCATGCAGATCCACACTTCGCTCAATGCCCCGTCGCGGGTGACGTTCAGGCGGATGCCGTCCGCGACCATGCCCGCATTCTCCGCCGCGAAGGCTTCGGCAAAATCGCGTGCCGACAGGCTGGGCCGTGCGGCGAGCGCCGCCATGTCAGGATAGCGCAGGGCCGCATAGAGTGTGCGCGACAGGGCGAAGAATTTCGCCGGGGTGGTCGGCATGCAGGTGCCATGCTTGACCCATTCATGCTGGATCAGTTGCACCGAAGGCGTGGCGCAAAGATGATCGCGGATCACCTTGCGCGGAAGGGGTCCGGCGGGCCTGCAATATTGCGGCCATTCCTTGCCATGGCCATCGGGCCAGAGGCCATGCAGGGTGAAGGCGAATCTGTTGCCCGACCGGCACTGAAACGCATCGCGCGCGCCGCCGCGCGATGTCTTGCAATATTGCGGCGTCCAACTGACCGCCAGCGTGTAATAGCCGATCGGCAGGACACGCTTTGGCTCTTTATCGCTTGGCCCTTCGACATGGGGGCGGGCGATCACCGCCGGCAGGCGGCACTGGCCGGCCTGCGCCATGGCAACGCCCGGCATGACAAGCGCGATCAGGGCAAGGGCGAACAGGGACAGCAGCATTTTATGCATAAGCGAAATCCAGCCCGATGTCGGCGGCAGGGGCAGACTGGGTCAGGCGGCCGACGCTGATATAGGTGACGCCCGTTTCCGCCTTGGCGCGGATCGTGTCGAGCGTGACTCCACCCGATGATTCGGTCGGCACGCGCCCGCCGATCAATCTTACAGCCTCGCGCAGCATCGCCGCGTCCATATTGTCGAGCAACAGGTGCGTCGCGCCCGCGGCCAGCGCCGGTTCGATCTGGTCCACCCGGTCGACCTCCACGATGATGCGCTCGATGCCGGCCGCGACGGCGCGGCGCACCGCTTCCCCGACCGATCCGGCAACCGCGACATGATTGTCCTTGATCATCGCCGCATCCCACAGCCCCATGCGATGATTGGTCGCCCCGCCCATGCGGGTGGCATATTTTTCCAGCACGCGCAGGCCCGGAATCGTCTTGCGCGTATCGAGCAGGGTCGCGCCGGTGCCAAGGATCGCGTCGACATAGGCGCGGGTCATCGTCGCGATGCCTGTCAGATGCTGGACCGTGTTGAGCGCCGACCGCTCCGCCGTCAGCATGGCCCGCGCCCTGCCCCGGATGCGCATGATGTCGGTCCCGGCCGCCACCTGGTCCCCATCCTGATGCAAAAGGTCGATTATCACATCGGGGTCGAGCGCGCGGAAGAAGGCGATGGCGATCGGCAGTCCCGCCAGCGTCACCGCGTCCCGGCTGTCCATTACCCCGTCGAAGATCGCATCGGCCGGTATCACCGCCTCGCTGGTAACGTCGCGACCATCGGGACCAAGATCTTCGGCCAGAGTGGAAGCAACGAAGGCGTCAAGATCGAAACCGGGGAGGGAGAAGGTCATGCCATCGCCTCTAACCGCCCGCGCGACCCGCCTGCAACCCCTTTCCCGGATATGGCCCGGCCTGCAGCCTGGGGCAGCGTTTCGTCATGGAAACAACGCCGTCATGGAAACAGCAGGGCAAAGTCCAATGGTCCGGGCGTCCCGGCATCATTCACCCAAATTCTGTCGCATCGAATCGGACGGGGGATGGCCCGTGCCCGCCAGCATGTCGAGCGTTGCCTGCGCCATGGCGCGATAGGCGGGCAGCAACGGGGCATGCCCTGTTCCGATCGCGGCGACATGACCGGCGATCGTTTCCGCGTCGCCGCGCAGCAGCGGGCCGGACAGGGCGGCGAAGCCTGCCTCCAGGCTGTTGTCCAGCGCGGCGCGAACCAGGGGCGCGACCAGCGCATGAGGCTGCGCCACCCCCGCCGCCGCCAGCGCGTCGCAGGAACCGGCGATCAGGGTGACGAGATGGTTGGCCGCATGGCAGAGCGCGGCATGATAGAGGGTGCGGCGGTCCTCCGCGATTTCCACCGCGACGCCGCCCAGCAACGCCACCACCTGTCGCGCCTGTGCCATGGCCGTCCCGCTCGTGACGGCGAAGTGCGCATCCACCATGCGGACCATTTCGGCCCGCGGATCGCCGGTAAAGGTCATGGCGGGGTGGATCGCTGCCGTCCGGGCGCCCCACGCGGCAAGGGGGGCCAGCAACGCCGCGCCGCTGCGCCCGCTGACATGGAAGATGAACGGCGAATCGCCGATGGCGGGCGCGAGCGCGGCGACGACCGGCGCGATGGCGTCGTCCGACACGGCGATGACGATCAGGTCGCAGGCCGCGATCGCCGCCAGCGACGCAGCGACGGACGCCCCCACCGGCACGGCAGCAGCGCGGGCGCGGGCGGGATCGCGCGCCCAGATCAGCGGCGGCGCGGCCGCATGGCGGCCTAGCGCCAGCGCCATGGCGCGCGCCACCCGGCCCGCGCCGATGATGCCGATCCGGGAAAAGGGGGACATATTGTTCACCCCACCCCCCTTATCCGTTCGCTGCGGCCCGCACCATCGGACCGCGCCCGTCAGACGATATAATGGCCCGTCGTCTTGGCGGCGATCTCTTCCGCGCTCACGCCCGGCGCCATTTCGACCAGCCTGAACGGGCTGTCATGGTCGGGCCGTTGCAGCACGCACAGGTCGGTGATGATCATGTCCACCACATTGCGCCCGGTCAGAGGCAGGGTGCAGGCCGGAATGAATTTGGGATCGCCATTCTTGGACGTATGTTCCATCACCACGATGATCTTCTTGACGCCGGCGACCAGGTCCATCGCGCCGCCCATGCCCTTGATCATCTTGCCGGGGATCATCCAGTTGGCGATGTCGCCATTTTCAGCGACCTCCATCGCGCCCAGCACGGTCAGGTCGATATGCCCGCCGCGGATCATCGCGAAACTGTCGGACGAGGAGAAATAGGCGGTCTGCGGCAATTCGCTGATCGTCTGCTTGCCCGCGTTGATCAGGTCGGCGTCCTCCTCCCCTGCATAGGGGAAGGGACCGATGCCCAGCATCCCGTTTTCCGACTGGAGCGTCACTTCCACGCCGGCGGGAATATGGTTGGCCACCAGCGTCGGGATGCCGATGCCCAGATTGACATAGAATCCGTCCTGCAACTCCTTCGCCGCCCTCGCGGCCATTTCATCCCGCGTCCAGCCTGTGCTCTGCTCGGTCATCATGCGGCTTCCTTCTGGCGGACGGTGCGGAATTCGATCTTCTTGTCATAGGGGCTGCCCACGATCAGGCGTTGGACATAAACGCCCGGCAGGTGGATCGTGTCGGGATCGAGCGACCCCACCGGCACGATTTCCTCGACTTCCACGATGCAGATCTTGCCGCAGGTGGCGGCTGGCGCATTGAAATTGCGGGCAGTCTTGCGAAACACCAGATTGCCCGTCTCGTCCGCCTTCCACGCCTTGACGATGCTGAGGTCTGCAAAGATGCCGCGTTCCAGGATATAATCCTCACCGTCGAAATTCTTCACCTCCTTGCCTTCGGCAACCAAGGTGCCCACGCCGGTCTTGGTGTAAAAACCGGGAATGCCTGCGCCGCCGGCGCGCATCCGTTCCGCCAGCGTGCCCTGCGGGCAGAATTCCACCTCCAGTTCACCGGCCAGATACTGGCGTTCGAATTCCTTGTTCTCGCCGACATAGGAGGAGATCATCTTCTTCACCTGCCGCGTGCGCAGCAGCTTGCCGATGCCTTCATTGTCGATGCCGGCATTGTTGGAGGCGAAGGTCAGATCCTTCGCGCCGCTGTCCCGAATCGCGTCGAGCAGCCGTTCGGGCAGACCGCACAGGCCAAAGCCGCCGGCCGCGATCAGCATCCCGTCCCTGATGACCCCGTCGAGCGCCGCCTGCGCATCCGGGTAGAGCTTGTTCGCCATGCACGTCTCTCCTTCGCGGAGCATGATAAGGCGCGGATAGGATCAGGAATAGCGATTATTTTTTATTATTTATGATAAGAGATGATTATGAAACGGATCGCGCTCTATCATCTTGAAACCCTGACCTGGATCGCCCGGCTGGGCACGTTTCAGGCCGCAGCCGAACGGCTCCATACCACCCAGCCCGCCATTTCGGCGCGCGTGCGCGAGGTCGAGGACCAGTTGGGCATCGCCCTGTTCCGGCGCGAAGGGCGGCGCATGGTGCTGACCGCGCGCGGGCGGCTGCTGATCGATTCGTGCGAGCCGCTGTGGACCGGGCTGGAACAGGCGCTGCTCGACATCAGCGATTTCGCCGGGGCCAGCGGCATGATCCGCATCGGATCGGGCGAGATCGCGGCGGCCAGTTGCCTGCCCGCCTTCATCCAGGCGGTCGAACGCGACATGCCCGGCGTGTCGATGGAGGTGGAACTGGACCTGACGGCGCGGATGCTGCAATTGTTGCTGACCGGCGCCCGTGATCTCGTTTTCCTGGCCGGGCCGGTCGCCAGCCCCAATATCCGCACCCAGCCGATCGGCGCGCTGCACCTCGCCTGGGTCGCGGGCCGTGCGGTCGCGCAGGCTGGCGGCTTCGCCCGGCCGCTGCCGGTCTGGTCGCTGCCCGATCCTTCCCCCATCCACGGCGCGATGCGCGACGCGCTGGCGCAACAGGGCGTCGCTGCGCGATCCATCAACAGCTGTAACAATGTCCGCACGCTGGTGGAAATCGTCGCCAATGGCGGCGGCGCGGCAGTGCTGCCCGAAACCATGGTGCGCGGCGAAATCGCCAGCGGGCGGCTGGTCGAGATATTGCCGCGCCCCGACCGGATGCTGCATTTCGAGGCCGCGATCCGCGCCCGCGAGCAGGAACCGCTGGTGCTGGAACTGTTCCGTCGCACCGCCGGACTTCAGATCGATCCGGGCTGAAGGCCCGGCCTGGCCAATTTTCCGTGACCGCTCTCGACTTGTCCCGTCCGCGCCGTTTACAAGCTGACGCCATGATGAAGCTCTTTATCGGCAACAAGGCCTATTCGAGCTGGTCGCTGCGCGGCTGGCTGGCGTGCAAGCTTTCGGGCCTGCCCTTCGAGGAGGTGGTCGTCCCCCTCTATGACGAAGCATGGGAGAAACGGCGCGAGGGCGACGAATTCGCGCCCTCGTCCGGCAAGGTGCCGATATTGTGGGACGGCGACGACATCGTCGTGTGGGACAGCCTGGCCATCGTCGAATATCTGAACGAAAAGGTCGGCGGCGACCTGTTCTGGCCCGCCGATCCCGCCGCCCGCGCCATGGCCCGGTCGATGGCGGCCGAAATGCATTCCAGCTTCGCCGCGCTGCGCCGCGAGCACAGCATGAACATCCGGCAAATCTACCCCGCCGTCCCGCCATCCGAAGCGGTGGCGCAGGATATCGGCCGGATCATGCAGCTCTGGGCGCAGGCGCGCGCGCGCCATGGCGGCGATGGCGAGTTCCTGTTCGGGACATTTGGCGCGGCGGACCTGATGTTCGCCCCGGTCGTCACCCGCTTCATCACCTATCAGTTGCCGGTCGCGCGCTTTGCCGAAGCCTATATGCGCGCGATCATCGCCCATCCCTGGATGCAGGAATGGATCGGCGGCGCGCAGGCCGAGGATTGGGTGATCGACCGCTTCGAAGTCCCGCCGCAGACGGTGTGAAGCGATGAGCGACGGTCCCGAAACGCCAACGGAAACGAAGGAAGCGCGCGCGGCGGAGGCCGCCGCGATCCGCCGGCGCTGGATCACGCTGGGCGAAGGGGTGGCCGTGCTGGCGGTGGCGATTTCCGCCCTCACCCTCTATCTCAACTGGTCGGACAAGCAGGACGAGCGCGCCGCCAGGGCCAGCGAAAACCGCAAGGCGTCCAGCCGGGCCGCCGCGCTGGTGCTGAACGCACAGACGGTGACGGACGAGCGGATCGCGATCAGGACCGCCGATCCCGACCAGATCGTCCAGAGCCAGACCATCCTCTTCCCCCGTGCACTCGGCATCGGGCCGGTCGACACCACCGGCGCGCCCCGGATCGAGGCGGGCTGGTTCGCCGATGCGCTCAAGACAGCGCGGGACAGGGCGAAGCTGCCCGACGACAGCATCGGCGACGAACGGCTGCCGGTCGCCATCACCACCCGCTTCCTGGTGAATGGCGACGCGCATGACAATGTGGCGCTCTACGACATCGGCTATGGCATATCCGGGCGCTGGATCGCCGGACACAGCCTGGCGCTGCGCGGCCTGTCGCGGGTCGGAACGCTGACCGCGCGCGATGCGCAGGCGAAAGTCGATACGCGCTGGGCCAGGCTCAGCGGGCAATAGGCCAAGCCCTGCTTCACCCGCTGAAACCCGAAACCGCCTTGTCCTGCGCGCCGCAACCCGCTGAAACGGCCGACGCAGGATCGCCCATAAGGACAGGACAAGCGTGACCGGATCGATCGACTTTTTTCACGCCATCGCCGGTTTTCTGGTCGGCACGCTGGTCGGCCTGACCGGGGTGGGCGGCGGATCGCTGATGACGCCGCTGCTGGTGCTGATCTTCGGCGTCAGCGCCAAGACGGCGGTGGGCACCGACCTGCTGTTCGCCGCCATCACCAAGATCGCCGGCTCCGCCATCCATGGATCGCGCGAAACGGTGGACTGGACGATCGTGCGCCGCATGGCGATGGGCAGCGTGCCCGCCGCATTGCTGACGCTGGCCGTCCTGGGCTGGATCGGCGATGTCGGCAAATCGACCGAACATGTCATCCTGCTCTCGCTCGCCAGCCTGCTGGCGCTGACATCGGTGGCGGTGATCGGGCGCAAATGGCTGTTCCGCCACGCGCATGATTTCGACGCGGTGCGATCACGCGGGACGGTGATCGGCGGGACGGTGGTGCTGGGCGCGATGATCGGCGTGGCCGTGTCGATCTCCTCGGTCGGCGCGGGCGCGATCGGCGTGACGGTGCTGTTGTTCCTCTATCCACGCCTGCAAATGGCGCGCATCGTGGGTTCAGATATCGCCCATGCCGTGCCGCTGGCGCTGATCGCCGGGACCGGACACTGGATCATGGGGGACGTGAATGGCGTGCTGCTGACCAATTTGCTGATCGGATCGATCCCCGGCGTGGTGATCGGCAGCTATCTGTCCTCCCGCGCGCCCGACAGGCTGCTGCAACCGCTGCTCGCGGCCGTGCTGGCGCTGTCCTCCTGGCAATTGTTCGTCAAGGCACGGGCGCCCGACCCGGTGAAGGTCGAGGCGCCGGTGAAGGCCGCGCGGCCTTAACCGGCCGTGAAGATCATGAAAAGCCCGGCCACTCCTCAAGGAGCGCCGGGCCTCTTTCCGTCCGTCAGGACCGATCGGCTATCAGCCGACGATTTCTTCGGGCTTGAAGAAATAGGCGATCTCGATCGCGGCATTTTCTTCGCTGTCCGAACCATGGACCGAATTGGCTTCGATCGATTCGGCCAGTTCCTTGCGGATCGTGCCGGCGTCGGCATTGGCGGGGTTGGTGGCGCCCATGATGTCGCGGTTGCGCTGCACGGCGTTCTCGCCTTCCAGCACCTGCACGACGACCGGGCCGGAAATCATGAAGGCGACCAGATCGGCGAAGAAGGGGCGTTCCTTGTGCACGGCATAGAAGCCCTCGGCCTGCTCGCGGCTCATGCGGATGCGCCTGGACGCGACGACGCGCAGGCCGGCTTCCTCCAGCATCTTGGTGACGGCGCCGGTCAGGTTGCGACGGGTCGCGTCGGGCTTGATGATCGAAAAGGTGCGCGTGACGGCCATGGCCCTCGAAACTCCAGATTGTTGGGAATGCTGGGCGCGCCTTTAGACGTGGCCGCGCCGGGCCGCAAGAGGCTTCGCCGTCACGGACCTTGCACCCATTTGCGGCCTTCCTGCCGCCAGAAGCGCGGCGCGACGCCGTCCGCCTTGCTCAGCATCCGCCAACTGGCGCGCGCGCCCTCGATCGTGTCCGCGTCAAAGAAATAAAAGGCGCGCTCGAACGCCAGCGCCTCATCACGCCAGATCCCGTCCGCCAGCGCGACATGCGCCGCGCCGTTCAGCGCCGCGCAGGTCGCGCCGAGCAGGATCGGCTGGTGCGCTTCCCCGTCCTCCCCCGCCCGGCCATGCGCCAGGAAGCTGTCGGCCGGTCCCGCCCACAGCCCGGCGGAAATCCGTTCCAGCCGCTCCGCTTCCTGGGCCACCACCAGCAGCCGCGCGCCCAGGCCCAGGATGCGCGCCGCGATGACGGGCAGCACCTGGTCCACGGGATCGCGGCTGAGCTGGTAGAAATCGACCTGCATCAGCGTTCGAACTTGTCCGCCACCAGTTGGTCGATCAGCCGC
Organism: Sphingobium cyanobacteriorum; assembly: GCF_030580935.1. GTDB lineage: Bacteria > Pseudomonadota > Alphaproteobacteria > Sphingomonadales > Sphingomonadaceae > Sphingobium > Sphingobium cyanobacteriorum. Next base: position 611,016 of record NZ_JAUQOM010000001.1, read on the forward strand.
ACGCCATAGCCGGTCGCGCCCTTGTCCCAGGTCGCACCCGGCTTGTCCGCCCACACCATGCCGGCAATGTCGAGATGCGCCCATTTGACGCCATCCTCGATGAAGCGCTTCAGGAACTGCGCTGCCGTGATCGACCCGGCATAGCGCGAGCCGATATTCTTCATGTCGGCGATCGGACTGTCGATCAGCTTGTCATAGGCGGCCGACAGCGGGAAGCGCCACAGCGGATCGCCCGCCGCCTGCCCCGCCGCGATCAGGTCGTTGGCGAGGCCATCGTCATTGGAAAAGATACCCGCATATTCGTTGCCCAGCGACACGATCATCGCGCCGGTCAGGGTGGCCAGATCCACGATCACGTCGGGCTTGTAGGTGCGCTGCGCCCAGGTCAGCGCGTCGCACAGCACCAGCCGCCCTTCGGCGTCGGTGTTCAGAACCTCGATCGTCTGGCCCGACATGGAGGTGACGATGTCGCCGGGACGCTGGGCATTGCCGTCGGGCATGTTTTCGACCAGCCCGCAAATGCCCACGACATGCGCCTTCGCCTTGCGCCCGGCCAGCGCCTTCATCGCGCCGGCGACCGCGCCCGCGCCGCCCATGTCCCACTTCATGTCCTCCATGCCCGCCGCCGGCTTGATCGAGATGCCGCCCGTGTCGAAGGTCACGCCCTTGCCGACGAACACCACCGGCTTTTCGACCGCACCGTCGGTGCCGTCCCATTCCATCGCCAGCAGCCGCGCCTCGCGCACCGAACCCTGCGCCACGCCCAGCAGCGATCCCATGCCCAGCGCCTCCATCGCCGCCTTGTCCAGCACGGTGATCTTCACGCCCAGATCGCGCAGATGCTGGCAGCGTTCGACGAAGCTTTCGGGATAGAGGATGTTCGCCGGTTCCGACACCAGTTCGCGGGTGAAGGCGACGCCATCGGCCACCGCCGCCAGCGTTTCCCAGGCCGCATCCGCGCCGGCCGCGACCAAAGTGATGGTCTGGAGCGTCGGCTTGGCCTTTTCGTTCTGGCGGGTACGATATGTGTCGATCCGCCATCCGCGCAATTGCGCGCCGAACGCCAGACGGGCGGCCAGTTCGCCGCTCGCGCCGCCGAAAAATTCGACTGCCGCGTGCACGGCGCCGCTCGTCGCCAGCCTGGCGGTCAGCGCCGCACCGGCCTTTTCCACATCCTGCGCGCTGCCCGCGCCAATGCCCAGCAACAGCACGCGCAGCGTCTTGCCGCCTTCGGTCACGAAGCTTTCGAAGCTCGTCGCCGTCTCCCCGGTGAAGCGGGATGCGGCCGCGCCGGCGGCCAAAATCGGCGCGGCGGACAGCGGCAGCGCGTCGAAACCGCCCTTGGGCACGGCAAAGACCAGGGTGTCGGCGTCCGGGCGGGTCGGGCTGAAACGGATATCCATCGGGGTTCTTTTCCTCTTATGTCCTGATGCGCCGTAAAAACGCGCGCTTGTGTGCCAGATAGTGCAGCTTTCTCCGTCTGGCAAAGCCGTTCGACCGATTTTGCGGCCCCACAGGCATAGCGGGCGATTGCGGACTGCCAATCAGTAGGATAGGCGGTAGCCCAGATGCGCCCGTCGATAAGGCCCCGCCGCTTGCGAAACACCCTGTTCTCCCTTCCCTTCCGTGCTGCCCTGCTGGGCGGTGTCGCGCTGGCCGCCTGCCCGCAGGCGATCGCACAGCAACTCAACGAACCGCAGGCGCCGATCAGTACGCCTGACGCGCCGGTGCCGGAAAATGACGATCAACTGGGCTTCGCCGCCGACGCGCTGCAATATGACAGCAACGCCGATATCGTCACCGCCAGCGGCAATGTGCAATTGCTGCGCGACGGCAACCGGCTGCGCGCGGACAAGGTCGTGTGGAACCGCAACAGCGGCAAGGTGGAGGCGCTGGGCAATGTCTCAGTCACCGATCCCGAAGGCAATATCGCCTATGGCGACCGCTTCGACGTTACCGACACGCTGAGGGACGGGGCAGTCGACAACATGTTGCTGGTGCTTCAGTCGGGCGGGCGGCTGGCGGCGGTGAAGGGGGAACGGGTCAACGGCATCTACACGCTGCACCGCGCCGCCTATACCGGCTGCGCGGTGGAGGACAGCAAGGGCTGTCCCAAGGAACCGACCTGGCAGATCAACGCCGTGCGCGTCATCTATGACCCCACGCGCCAGCGCGTCACCTACAAGAATGCGAATATCGAACTGTTCGGGCTGCCGCTGATCCCGCTGCCGGGCCTGTCGCATCCGGTCGGCGATGGCGGCAGCAGCGGGCTGCTGGTGCCCAATCTGCGCTATGACCGCAATAACGGCTTCGAAGTCGCGCTGCCCTATTATTTCAAGCTGGCGCCCAATCGCGACCTGACGGTCACGCCGCATGTCTATACCGACGCGCTGCCGATGCTGGAGACGAATTTCCGCCATCTGACCGATCGCGGCGCCTACCAGATCACCGGCTATCTGACCCAGGGCAGCCGCGTCGCCACCGGCGACAGCAGCGTGGGCACGACGCCAGCCAGTGCGCAGAAGGATATTCGCGGCTATCTCGACGCCAGCGGCGCGTTGCAGCTCAGCCCGCAATGGAGCGTGGACGGATCGATCCGGCTCGTCACCGATCGCACCTTCCTGCGCCGCTACGACATCAGCCGGGAGGATCGGCTGCGCTCCACCATCGGCGCGCAGCGGATCGGGCAGGACAGTTATTTCTCGATTCGCGGCTGGGCGGTCCAGACGCTGCGCCAGGGCGATTCGCAGGGCAATACCCCGATCGCCCTGCCTGTCATCGATTATCGGCTGCGCCTGAAAGACCCGCTGCTGGGCGGCATCCTCCAGTTGCAGGCCAACACGCTGGCGATCACCCGGACCAGCGGGCAGGATACGCAGCGCGCCTTTGCCGCCGCCGAATGGAATCTGCGCACGCTGACCGGCCTGGGGCAGGAAGTCACCTTCACCGGCTATCTGCGCGGCGACGCCTATCACAGCAGCGACAATGATCTGACGGCCGTGACCAGCTATGCCGGCAAGCCCGGCTGGCAGGCGCGCGGCATCGCCGCCGCCGCGGTCGACATGCGCTGGCCGTTCGTGGGCGAAGCGTTCGGCGGGGTGCAGCGGATCGCGCCGCGCGTGCAGATCGTCGCCTCGCCCCATCTGGCCAACCTGTCCCTGCCCAATGAGGACGCGCGCGCCGTCGACCTGGAGGACAGCAACCTCTTCGCGCTCAACCGTTTCGCCGGCTATGATCGGTTCGAGGACAGTTCGCGCGTCACCTATGGCCTGGAATATGGGCTGGATCTGCCCAGTTTCTCGCTCCAGAGCATCATCGGCCAGAGCTATCGGCTCAACCGGCGCGAAAGCATCCTGCCCGACGGCACCGGCCTGTCCGGTCGCACATCCGACATCGTCGGGCGCACCACCGTCCGCTACAAGGATTTCCTCAGCTTCACCCACCGCTTCCGGCTGGACAAGGACAATCTCTCCGTCCGCCGCAACGAAGTGGACGCGACGATCGGCACCAAGCAGACCTATGCCATGGTCGGCTATCTGCGACTCAACCGCAATGCATCGTCGGCGCTGGAGGATTTGCAGGACCGGGAGGAATTGCGCCTGGGCGCCCGCGTCCAGTTCGCGCGATTCTGGTCGGTGTTCGGTTCCACCGTGGTCGACCTGACCGATGCGAAGGAAGATCCGGTCAGCGTGTCCGACGGTTATCAGCCGGTCCGCCACCGTCTGGGCGTCGCCTATGAGGATGACTGCCTGACGCTGGGCCTGACCTGGCGGCGCGACTATCAGACCAATGGCGACGCGCGGAAGGGCAATGGCTTCCAGCTACGGCTAGCTTTCCGCAATATTGGCATATAAGGGTCACGCTTCCTGTCTCCTTGTCAGGGCTGGTTAAGGCGGACGGGCGCATCACGCGCCGGTTCGTATTGGAGATTTTTGCCGACGATGCTGCCTGTCGTTTCCCCGCCCAACCGCCGCTTCCATGGCGTCCGTTCGGGCCTGCGCACCCTGCTTCTCTCGTCGGCTCTGCTGGGCGCGGGGCTCCAGCCCGCCCTTGCCCAGAGCGTGGATGACGATGGCGGCGTCGGCGCGCAGCCGCTCAACCTGCCCAAGGATCTTACCGTCTTTGGCAAGAGCGACCCCAATGTCCGCAAGGCGACCGCGATCGTCAACGGCCGCATCATCACCGGCACCGATGTCGATCAGCGGCTGGCGCTCATCATCACCGCCAATGGCGGCAAGGTGGAAGAGGCAGAGAAAGAGCGGCTGCGCGTCCAGGTGCTGCGCAACCTGATCGACGAAACGCTCCAGATTCAGGAAGCCGCCGCCAACGACATCAAGGTCGATCCGGCCGAAGTGCAGCAAAGCTATGAGCGGGTGGCCGCCAATTTCCGCCAGTCGCCCGCCCAGTTCGACGCCTATCTGCGCGAAAAGGGCAGCTCGGCCGCCAGCATCAAGCGCCAGATCGAGGGCGAACTGGCCTGGAGCCGGCTGCAACGCCGCAACATCCAGCCCTTCGTCAACGTGTCGGAGGAGGAGGTCAAGGCAGTGGTCGAGCGGCTGAATGCCGCCAAGGGCAGCGACGAGGTGCGCATCGGCGAAATCTACCTGTCGGCGACCCCGGAAAATCACGACCAGATCGCCGCCAATGCGCGCAACATCATTCAGCAAATCCAGCAGGGCGGCAGCTTCCAGGCCTATGCCCGGCAGTTTTCCGAAGCCTCCACCGCCGTGGTCGGCGGCGACCTGGGCTGGGTCCGCCCCACCCAGTTGCCGCCCGAACTGGCGCAGGCCGCAGCGGAAATGCAGGTCGGCCAGATTGCCGGCCCGATCGATGTCGCCGGTGGCATGTCGCTGATCTACGTGATGGACAAGCGCAAGGTCTTGACCGCTGACCCGCGCGATTCGCTGCTCAGCCTGAAACAATTGTCGGTCCTGTTCCCGCAGGGCACGACCAAGGAGGTAGCCAGCGCCAAGGCGGCGGCGTTCGCCGAAGCGATCAAGGGCATCAAGGGGTGCGGCCAGGCCAATGAAGTGGGCGCGAAGATCGGCGCCGACGTGGTCGACAATGACAATGTCAAGGTCCGCGATCTGCCGCCGCAGTTGCAGGACATATTGATGAACCTGCAAGTGGGCCAGACCACCCCGCCTTTCGGTTCGATCAACGATGGCGTCCGCGTGCTTGTGGTGTGCGGTCGCGACGATCCGGCGTCGGCCAATGCGCCCAATGCGGAACAGATCATGGCGCAACTGGAAGAGGAACGGGTCAACAAGCGCGCGCGCATCTATCTGCGCGACCTTCGCCGCGATGCCGTCATCGAATATAACTGAGCGCGCGCCTTTCGCCGTCTCGCTCGGTGATCCGGCGGGCATAGGGCCGGAAATCGTCGCCAAAAGCTGGGTGATGCGGGATGCGCGCGGCCTGCCGCCCTTCTTTGCGGTGGGCGACATCGCCTCGCTCCGCGCGGTCTGGCTCGGCCCGATTGCGCCGATCGGCGCGCCGGAGGAAGCCGCCAAAATATTCGACACCGCCCTCCCCTGCCTCCAGGTCGCGCAGGCGGGTGAAATCGTGCCGGGCACCCCCGACATCGACGGCGCGCGCACCGCATTCCAGGCGCTGGAAGTCGCGGTCGGCCTGGCCCGATCGGGATCGGCCGCCGGTGTCGTGACCGCGCCCGTGGGCAAGGAACAGCTTTACGGCGTCGGCTTCACCCATCCGGGCCAGACCGAGTTCATCGCCGAACGATGCGGCGTTGCCCCCCATAATGCCGTGATGATGCTGGCCGGGCCGTCGCTGAAAGTCGTGCCGATCACCATCCATATTCCGCTGGCCCAGGTGCCCGCCGCGCTCACCATCGACCTGATTCGCGCCCGCGCCATCACCACGGCCAAGGGGTTGCAGCGCAATTTCGGCATCGCGCGCCCGCGTCTGGCCGTCGCTGGCCTGAACCCCCATGCCGGCGAAAATGGCGCGCTGGGCCGGGAGGAGATCGACGTGATCCGCCCCGCCATCGATCTGCTGCGACAGGACGGCCTCGACATTGTCGGTCCGCTCGCCGCCGACGGCATGTTCCACGCCCGTGCGCGCGAAACCTATGACGCGGCGCTGTGCATGTATCATGACCAGGCGCTGATCCCGATCAAGACGCTGAATTTCGATGAAGGCGTCAACATCACGCTGGGCCTGCCGATCGTCCGCACATCGCCCGACCATGGCACCGCCTTTGGCATTGCCGGCAAGGACAGCGCCAATCCCGGCGCGATGATGGCCGCGCTCCGCATGGCCGCCGAAGCCGCGCGGGCGCGCATCGCCCATGGCTGAGGGCCGTCCGGCGCTGCCCCCCCTGCGCGACGTGATCGCGCGCCACGGCCTTGCCGCCAGCAAGGCGCTGGGGCAGAATTTCCTGCTCGACGAGCAGTTGCTCGACCGCATCGCCGCCATCCCCGGCCCGCTCAGGGACGCGCCCGCGTTCGAGGTCGGCCCCGGTCCCGGCGGCCTGACCCGCGCGATCCTGCGCGCCGGGGCGCGGCTCGTCGCGGTCGAGCGCGACCGGCGCTGCCTGCCGGCGCTGGCCGAACTGGAGGAGGCATTTCCCGGCCAGTTGCGCACCCTGTCCGGCGACGCGATGGAAATAGACGCGCGCGCAGAAGCGGGCGAGGGCGCGCATATCATCGCCAACCTGCCCTATAATGTCGGCACCCCGCTGCTGGTGGGCTGGCTGTCGGCCGACTGGTCGCCCCTGCCCTGGTGGCGGAGCCTGACGCTGATGTTCCAGATGGAAGTCGCCGAACGCATCGTCGCCCAGCCGGGCACCGACCATTATGGCCGGCTCGCCATCCTGTCCCAATGGCGCAGCGACGCACGGATCGCGATGAAGGTCCATCGCAGCGCCTTCACCCCCCCGCCCAAGGTGATGTCGGCGGTGGTCCACATCACCCCGAAACCGGCGCCCGACGGGGTGCAGCTCAAATATCTCGAACGCCTGACCGCCGCCGCCTTCGGCCAGCGCCGCAAGATGCTGCGCCAGAGCCTCAAGGGGCTGCCCGGCGCGCTCGAAGCGCTCGACCAGATCGGCATCGACCCGCAACGCCGCGCCGAAACCGTGAGCGTCGCGGAATTTGTCGATGTCGCGCGTATCTTGAGCCGGTGAAGGCCCTGCACGCCCGATCCTCCCCCGGAAGGAGAGGGGAACCGCGCCCGAAGGACGTGGCGGAGGGGTGTCGCGCTATCATCGACAGGGCAACAGCCTTGCCTCAGGGCTATGTCCTGTTCGATGCAGATATGCGTCTCCATCACACGCCCCTTTCAGGGAAAGATTTTACATGGAAGCGCGCTGGCCCATGCCCCGCCTGATCCTGTTCAACAAACCCTATGATATGCTGTCCCAGTTCACCGACCGGGGCACGGACAGTCCGCGCGCGACCCTGTCCGACTGTATCGCCGTGCCCGGCGTCTATCCTGCCGGGCGACTCGACCGCGACAGCGAAGGGCTGCTGCTGCTGACCGACGATGGCCGGCTCCAGTCCCGCATCGCCGACCCCAAATATAAGCTGCCGAAAACCTATCTGGTGCAGGTGGAGGGCGATATCGGCGACGATGCGCTGGCCGCGCTACGGCAAGGCGTGGCGTTGAAAGACGGCCTGACCCGCCCGGCCGAAGCCGACCGCATCGCCGATCCCGGCCTCTGGCCACGCACCCCGCCGATCCGCGTGCGCAAGAGCGTGCCCGATAGCTGGATCCGGCTGACCATCCGCGAAGGGCGCAACCGGCAGGTTCGCCGCATGACGGCCGCGATCAACCACCCCACCTTGCGCCTCGTCCGCTGGCGCATCGGCGACTGGACAGTGGACGGCATCGCACCGGGCGAATGGCGCGAGCAGCGGATCGAAATTTGACGACACCAGATTGATTCGCTCGGCCCTTGCGCGCGCAGCGAAGCAAGGACGGCGTGGGGCAATCCCACGTCATCCCGCCCTAACAAGCGCGGCAGCCCCGCATCATGGCGTCTGGGTCGGCGCGGCCTTGGGCGCGGGCACCACAGTCTTGTCCGTCATGGCAACGGCCGGCGGCCCCTTCTGGATCGCGGCGGCCAATCGTCCCACCGGCGCGCACTCGCTCTTGCACAGGGCCTGGGCCTGGGCCAGCACGTCCTTCGCCCTGGCGATCGCGCCCTTTTCCACCATCGCCTCACCCTGGCCCGCCAGCGCGACGACATCGGTGGGATCGAGCAGCAACGCTTCCTTGTAGAGGCGGATCGCCTTGCCCTGAAGCCCCTGCGCCCGCGCGACCTCGGCCAGTGCGACATAGGCGGCGCGGTTGCGCGGATCGATTGCCAGCGCGCTTTCCAGCGCGTCGGTCGCGCCGTCCAGATTGCCGGCCTTGCGCGCGGCCTCACCGGCCTTCTGCCATTCCACCGATTGCGGGCTGATCTGGCTGTCGGGCTTCTGGCTCAGGCCCACGCTCGACACGGTGGTCAGGACGATGGCAAGGGCGATCGAGGCAGGGGTGAAACGCATCATTGTCTCCAGCCATGTTTCAGGCGCTGATTCCTGCCGATCTTCGCGCGTTTGCACCCGCTTGTCCATAAGCGCGATCAGGATGCCGTCCGGCGCAGCCGCGCGAAGAAGAAACCGTCGGTGCCGTCATGCCCCGGCGTCAACAGCCAGCCCGGCCCATGCGGCCGGCCCAGCGGCAGGTCGAGCGGCTCCACCGCCCAGCCGGCGTTGCGGGTCAGAAATGCGTCCACCTGATCGCGGCCCTCCCGGTCGGTCAATGCACAGATGGCATAGACCAGCGCGCCGCCCGGCGCCAGCAGCGGCGCTGCGAAATCGAGGATGCGGGCCTGTTCGGCGACCAGCCGGTCGAGCCGCGCCGGCGTCAGCCGCCAGCGCGCTTCCGGGTTGCGCCGCCAGGTGCCAGTGCCCGAACAGGGCGCGTCGACCAGCACGATATCGGCCTGACCGTTCAGGCTTTCCAGCCCCCGCGCCTCATGGCTCTGGTCCAGCAGCAGCGTTTCGATGAAGGTCGCCCCCGCCCGCTGCGCGCGTGGCCCCAGCCGCGCAAGGCGCGACCGGATCGTGTCGGCGGCGATCAGCATCCCCTTGCCCGCCATCGCGGCGGCGAGCGCCAGCGTCTTGCCCCCCGCCCCGGCACACAGGTCCACCACGGTCATGCCCGGCTGCGCGGCGCAGGCCTGCACGATCAACTGGCTGCCAGCGTCCTGCACCTCGACCAGCCCCTGTTTCCAGGCCGGGTTCTGCTCGATCGGAAAGCCTTCGGGCAGGCGGCGCGCGGCCGACAGGCCGGGCACCGGATCGGCGTCGGGCAACAGCGCCGTCAGATCGGCGGGCACGCCTTTCAGCGCATTGACCCGCAGGTCGACCGGCGCGCGACCCAGCAGCGCGTCCTGCTCGACCGGCGCGGCCAGCAGCGGGATCAGCCAGCCCGGCACCGCGCCCGGCGGCGCACCCGGTTCACCGGGCGCGATCGGCACGGGCGCATGGGGGCCGCCATCGAACAGCGCCGCGATTTCGGGCAAGTCGCGCGCCAGCCCGACCATCGCCGCCCGGCCATCCTCCGGCCGTTCGGCGGCGCGGCGGATGGCGCGATAGACATGGTCGCGCACCGCCCGCCGGTCCCGCGATCCGGCATAGCGGCGGTCCTTGAAATAGCGGGCGATCAGCGTATCGGCGGCCGGGCCGCCGTCACGCGCCGAAGCGATGATGGCGTCGAGCAATTCGATCGCCGCCTGGATGCGAGCCTGTGGTGTCATTACGGTTGCGCACCCTGTTCCGGGCGCATTACGAACAGGTTAACGTGTTGGATAATTGGGCGCTTCCCGCGTGATCGTGACATCATGGACATGGCTTTCCGAAAGCCCCGCATTGGTGATCTGCACGAAACGCGCCCGTTCCTGCAAATCCTTGATCGTCGCGCTGCCGGTATAGCCCATCGCCGCCTTCACGCCGCCGACCAACTGGTGGATCACGTCCCTGGCCGGTCCCTTGAACGGCACCTGTCCTTCGATCCCTTCGGGCACCAGCTTCATCTGGTCCTTGATGTCGGCCTGGAAATAGCGGTCGGCGCTGCCGCGCGCCATCGCGCCCACGCTGCCCATGCCGCGATAGCTCTTGTACGCGCGCCCCTGATACAGGAAGGTTTCGCCCGGCGCTTCGGCCGTGCCCGCCAGCAGCGACCCGACCATGACACAGCCCGCACCCGCGGCCAGCGCCTTGGCCACGTCGCCCGACGTGCGCAGGCCGCCGTCCGCGATCACCGGCACACCCTGCTTGGCGGCTTCCTCGGCCGAATCCATCACCGCCGTCAACTGCGGCACGCCCACGCCCGCCACGACGCGGGTGGTGCAGATCGACCCCGGCCCGATGCCCACCTTCACGCAATCCGCGCCCGCGCCGATCAGCGCCTTGGTCGCTTCGGCGGTGGCGACATTGCCCGCGACCACCTGCACATTGTTGGACAGGCGCTTGACCGCCTCGACGGCCGCCGACACCTGCTTGCTATGGCCATGGGCGGTGTCGATGACGATCAGGTCGCATTCCGCGTCGATCAGCGCACGGCTGCGCTCCAGCCCGGTTTCACCCACCGTCGATGCGGCGGCGACGCGCAGGCGGCCGGTGCTGTCCTTGGTCGCCTGCGGATAAGTGACGGCCTTCTCGATGTCCTTGACCGTGATCAGGCCGACGCAATGATAGGCGTCATCGACCACCAGCAGCTTTTCGATCCGGCGTGCATGCAGCAGGCGCTGCGCCTCTTCCTGGCCGACGCCGACCTTGACCGTGGCCAGATTGTCCCTGGTCATCAGTTCGCTGACCGGCTGCTTGGGATTTTCGGCAAAGCGCGTGTCGCGATGGGTCAGGATGCCGACCAGCTTGCCGCTCTGTTCCACGACCGGAATGCCGCTGATCTTGTGCCGCTGCATCAGCATCTGCGCGTCGGCCAGCGTGGCGGTGGGCAGGATCGTGATCGGGTTGACCACCATGCCGCTTTCAAACCGCTTGACCGCGCGCACCGCGTCCGCCTGCTCCTCGACCGTCAGATTGCGGTGCAGCACGCCGATCCCGCCGAGCTGCGCCATCACGATCGCCATATCGGCCTCCGTCACCGTGTCCATCGCGGACGACAGGATCGGGATATTCAGCCTGATCGCCTTGGTCACATGGGTCGACGTGTCCGCCTGACTGGGCAGCACATCGGATTCGGCGGGCTGCAACAGCACGTCGTCAAAGGTGAGGCCGAGGCGGATATCCATGGAAAAAGCCACTTTCTGCTGCCGGACCGGCGGCGGGTCCGAGGGGGATTTGTGGCGGCCCATGTAACCACTTCATGCGCGCGCGGCCAGACCCTTTGGGGGATTTTATTAAGGGGCGACGGAAGCGTGAGGGAAAGATCGTGGGATGGTGGAAAAGCCTGGGGTTCCCATCCCACAACCACCCGTCATTGCGAGCGTAGCGAAGCAATCCATGGCGCAACAATGGATTGCTTCGCTACGCTCGCAATGACGAAGAAGGGTGGGGAGTGGACTGATTGGTTTACAGGAGCAATTGTTGTAGAGCAGACATAAAATCCACCGTCACCCCAGCGAAGGCTGGGGTCTCAGGCGGCGGCGCGTTACAGTAGGGCATGGCGCGAGGCGGCTACACATATATCATGACAAATAAGGCAAGGGGCGTTCTCTATATCGGCGTCACAGCCGACATCGCGGCGCGTGCCGAACAACATCGAAACGGCACTGGCTCGGCCTTTTGCAGGAAATACGGGCTGACGCGCCTCGTTCTGGTGGAGCCACATGATGACATCATGCTCGCCATCGCCCGCGAGAAGGCCCTCAAAGCCTGGAAGCGCGAATGGAAAATCCGGCTTGTAGAAGAGAGTAATCCCGATTGGCGCGATATGACGGACCTTATCCTCTGACCGCCTGAGACCCCAGCGTTCGCTGGGGTGACGATAAGAAGAATGGCCGCTTCAGGACAATGGCACATTTTGTTTTGAAAGCAAAAAATGGTCGTTCAGCGCCTGTCGAACGCGACCGTTTCGCTTGCTGCAAAAGCCGGGTTAGCGACGGCTTCATACCAATCGGCACGAAAGCCCGGCAGCGCGGACAGGTGCGCGATCAGGTTATCCCAACCTTTGGCTTCCTCATGGAATGACGAAACACGGCCAGCCACCTCGACATCGCAGCAGATCAGGTCAGTCGTGATCTCGTCCCGTTTGTAGAATACGACAGCATCGATATCTGCCAACGGCAGTTGTGCAATGACGTCTGGTGTTATCATCATCACAGCGGTTTGCCCTGCTGAACGAACGTCCGCAATCAGGAACCTGCAAGGCACTCCTAAACGGCAATTTTTGATCGTTTCAAAACATTCAGCGACGCCCAACGAAAAAGGGCGCAGCCTCAGCCACGCCCCTTTCTCGCACCTCACCGAATCCCTCAAGCCCCGGCAGGCGACGCCTCGCCGAACGGGCCCTTGCGTTTGCGGATGCGCGGGATCGAGGAACCCGCCGCCGGGATGACCGATGGCTTGATCGTCGTCCCGTCGTCGCGGGTGATCTCGCCCTTTTCCAGCAGGGCCTTGATCTCGTCGCCGCTCAACGTCTCATATTCCAGCAGCGCGTTGGCGAGCAGGTGGAGCTGGTCCTCATGCCCTTTGAGCAATTCCTGCGCGCGGGCATAGCCCTGCTCCACCAGGCCACGGATTTCCGCGTCGATCAGCTTGGCCGTCTCGTCCGACATATGGACACGCTGGCTCTGCGAATAGCCCAGGAACGTCTCGCCCTGCTGCTCTTCATATTGCAGCGGCCCCAGCTTGTCGGACATGCCCCATTGCGTGACCATGTCGCGGGCCAGCTTGGTGGCGTACTGGATATCGCCCGACGCGCCGCTCGATACCTTGTCGTATCCGAAGATGATCTCCTCGGCCACGCGCCCGCCCATGGCGACGGCCATGTTCGCGTGCATCTTGTCGCGGTGATAGCTGTAGCTGTCGCGTTCCGGCAAGCGCATCACCATGCCCAGCGCGCGGCCGCGCGGGATGATCGTCGCCTTGTGGATCGGGTCCGACGCGGGTTCATGGACAGCGATGATCGCATGGCCAGCCTCATGATAGGCGGTCATCTTCTTTTCATCGTCGGTCATGACCATAGAGCGGCGTTCCGCGCCCATCATCACCTTGTCCTTGGCCGCTTCGAACTCGTCCATCGCGACCAGCCGCTTGCCGCGCCGCGCCGCCATCAATGCAGCTTCGTTGACCAGGTTGGCCAGGTCCGCGCCGGAAAAGCCGGGCGTCCCGCGCGCAATGACGCGCGGTTCGACATCGGGGGCCAGCGGCACCTTCTTCATGTGGACGGCCAAAATCTTCTCGCGCCCTTCGATATCGGGGCGGGGCACCACGACCTGACGGTCGAAGCGGCCCGGCCGCAGCAGCGCGGGGTCCAGCACGTCGGGGCGGTTGGTCGCCGCGACGATGATGATGCCCTCATTCGCCTCGAACCCGTCCATTTCGACCAGCAACTGGTTCAGCGTCTGCTCGCGCTCGTCATTGCCATTGCCCAGGCCCGCGCCGCGATGGCGGCCGACCGCGTCGATTTCGTCGATGAACACGATGCAGGGCGCATTCTTCTTGGCCTGTTCGAACATGTCGCGCACGCGGCTCGCGCCGACGCCCACGAACATCTCGACAAAGTCGGAGCCGGAAATGGTGAAGAAGGGCACGCCCGCTTCCCCCGCGATCGCGCGGGCGAGCAGCGTCTTGCCGGTGCCGGGCGAGCCGACCAGCAGCGCGCCCTTGGGAATCTTGCCGCCCAGCCGCGCGAATTTCGTCGGGTCTTTCAGAAATTCGACGATTTCCTGCAATTCCTCGCGCGCTTCGTCGATGCCGGCAACGTCATCGAACGTCACCTTGCCATGCTTTTCGGTCAGCAGCTTGGCCTTCGACTTGCCGAAACCCATCGCGCCGCCCGCGCCGCCGCCCTTCTGCATCTGGCGCAGCACGAAGAAGGCGATGCCCAGGATCAGCAGGAAGGGCAGCGACTGGTAGAGCATGATCTGCCAGAAGCTCGGCCCTTCTTCGGCCTGCCCCGAATATTTGACGTTATAATCGTCCAGCAGGCCAGTCAGCCCCGGATCGTTGACCGGGACGGTGGTGAATTTCTGTCCGCTCGCCAATGTGCCGCTGATCTTGTCGGGCGCAATCGCCACGTCCTTGACCTGGCCTTCCTGCACCTTGGAACGGAATTCGGAATAGGCGATGCCGCTGCCGGCGACAGCGTTGGGATTGTTGAACAGCGACACGAACAGCAGCAGGGCGACGATCACGCCCGCCCATATCATCGCACTTTTGATCCAGGGGTTGCCCTGCGGGTCTTTATCGTCGTTCATCATCACTCTCTTTCACCGCCCAAGATAGGGCGCGCCCGCAAAAGCGCAAGCGGACGTGGGACAGGGACGAACGATCAGCCACCGGCCAGCAGCGTGGCCGCGACATAGAGCAGCGCCAGCGCGAGCCCCGCCGACAGGCCGCAGAGCAGATACCCCAGATAGAGCAGCAACGGCGGATGCGGCCGCGCCAGTTTCCGGTTCCGTTGCGCTGCCGAAAGAATGATGCTCGCCATCAGGCCGTAGGTCAGCGCCGCAAATTCCACCATCGTCCAGAATCCCCGCTCGAAAGGGCGTCAGGATAGAGCCGATGGCGCTTAAGAAAAGATCGCCGCACCGCACAAAATCGGCGGACCGTTGGGCTTGCGCGACGAGCGGGGGAACTTTTCCGTACCGGCCGGCTCTCGCCAGAAGCCGATGACGCAGCCTTGCTTCGGCCCGCTGCGCGCGCAAGGATGCAGCGGGTCAATCCGGCGTCATCCCGCACGACTGGCGGCGCGGCGGCGCGGGATGCAGTGTCCACGCCTTGCCGCCCCTGATCAACCAGTCGCCCAGACTCGCCTGCCGCCCCTCACCCGCCTGCGCGATGGCGCGGTCCAGGCTGTCGCCGCGCGGCGCGGGCGCGCCCGCCAGCGCCAGCATGTGCAGCAGCAGGCGGCGCAGATATTCGCGCGGCAGGTCCGTGCGCTCCAGCCGCCAGCCCGCCCCGTCCGGCCGCACATGCGCCTGCGCCAACGCCGCAACGCTCCAGTCGAGCGCGGCATCCGCCTCCGCCAGCGCCGCCGCGCTGCGCGCCGCCGCCGCCACGTCGATCCATGGCGCATCCGCCAGCGCCGCGCGCAACGCCGCCCGGTCGAAACGCGGATCGGCATTGGAGGGATCATGGACATGGGGCAGCGCCTCGACCTGCGCCAGCCTTTGCAGCGCAGCCTTGCGCACGCCCAGCAGCGGCCGGATCACGACCCCTGATCGCCCCCGCACGCCCGTCAGCCCGGCCACGCCCGAACCCCGGTTGAGCCGCATCAGCAGCGTCTCCAACTGGTCATCGGCATGGTGCGCGGTCATGATCCAGTCGATCCCTGCCCGCACACGCCAGCCCTCTATCACCCGATAGCGCTGCGCCCGCGCCCACGCCTGGACATTGCCCTCGACCGCGCCATCGGGGGTCAAGGTCGCATGGTCGATGCCCTGACCGGCGCACCAGCGCGCGACCATCGCCGCCTCGTCCGCCGACTCCCGGCGCAACTGGTGATCGACCGTCACCGCCGCCACCCGCCCCGGAAAGGCGCGCGCGGCCAGGAACAGCAGCGCCATGCTGTCCGGCCCGCCCGACACCGCCACGCCAAAGCGCGCGGCGGACACGTCCCCGACCAGCGCCTGCGTCGCCGTGACCAGCCGCGCCGTCAGCGCCGCACTGTCCTTGTCTAGCTGCACTTCGCCTTGACGCGCCCCTTGTCCATCAGGCCGCGCAGCGTGGCGGACAGGTTGCCGCCATAGACCTGTTCCAGTTCCTCATAGACCTTGCAGGCGTCGGCCGGCTTCTTGAGCTGGATCAGCGCCTCGCCCAGATAGGCCAGGCTGTCGGGCGCGCGTTCGCCGCGCGGGCGCTTCTGGTAATTTTCATAGAAGGCGACCGATGCGAGCGCCGGCTTGCCATCGTCCAGATAGGCGCGGCCCAGCAGATTCTGCGCCTTGCTGCCGACCGGGCTGGCGCCATATTTGTCGACCGTCGCCTTCAACTGCGCCTGCGCTTCAGGATAGAATTTCGCGTCCCACAGGCGGAAACCATAATTATAGGCGTCGCTGGCAGCGTCCCCGGTGCTCGGCCGTTCGATCGCCGCGACAGCGGCCTTGCGTTCCTCGCTGGCCGGTGCCGGCGCGGCGGGCTTGGCCGCCACCGGCTTGGACGGGGCGGTCGACGGGGCCGGCTTTGCGGCAATCGGCGCGGGATCGGCCGCGACAGGCGTAGACACGCCCGGCTTGGCGGCGATGGGAGCGGGACTTTCCGGCTGGACCAGCCGGGCGTCGGTATCCGCCTTGTAGCGGTTGAACGCTTCCTCCAACTGGCGCAGCTTGAAGCCATTCTCCTCCACTTGGCCCGTGATCGAGGCAAGCTGCGATTCCAGCGCGCCCACCCGCGCGGTCAGATCGGAAAGCGGCGTGCCCGACGGGCTGCCCGGCGTCACCGTCGGCGTCGCCGGGCGGGTGATCTCCGCCTCCAGCGGCGTGCCGGCCGGAAAAACCTTGCGCTGCACCGCGCGCATTTCCTTCTCCAGCCGGCCGACCCGCCCTTCAACCGATGTCTGGGCGGCGGCAGGCATTGCAAGGACAGGCAGGGCGACGGCCAGCAGTACGGCCGTCGTCGCGAAAAGGGCGTTACGCATGATGTTCCCCGACTAGCTTCGTCGCCTTAACCATAAGGCGTAATTTCCCGCGGTAAAGCGCGACGTGCGCGCAGGCTCAGCCAGGCGGCGGCTGGGTTGCCGCAGCGCCTGTCCCGGCCGGTGGCGGCGCGGCGGGTGCAGCGGCCGGAACCGGACTGTCCAGCGTGGGTGTAGGCGTGGGCGTGGGCCTGGGCGTAGCCCGTCGCGGCGCCGGACGCGGTGCCGATGCTGCGGGCGTGGCGCTCGCCGCCGGTGCGGTTCCCCGCGCCAGCAGCGCTTCGGCGCTCACCAGCACGTCGGCGATGGTGCGGTCGGGCGCGCCCAGCGGCGGGATCGCTTTCCCGCCGACCGTGACGGCCAGCGCCTGCGGCCGGCCGGTCAGGATCATCGGCCCCCTGGCGGTCGCGGGAAGGGTGAAGCTCTCGCCCTTCTTCATCAACCCGTCCTTCAACCGCTCCCCTGCCTCGTCATAGATGCGCAGCCACACGTCATCGACGGCGGTGAACACCACCGGCTGGGCGGCGGGCGCAACCGGCGCGACCCCGGCGGGCCGCGCCGCGGCGGGCTTCGCCGCCTCCTGCGCGATCTGCTCGCCGGTCGGCGGGGTCAGCAATTGCGTGCGCCACACGGTATAGCCCGCGATCAGCAGGACGACGATGCCCGCCGCCACCCAGGCCAGCTTGCCCGGCGGCACCCGCGCGGGGTCGACCGGCTCGAACATTTCGTAGCGATTGGCGCCCATATCACTGTTATGGACGGCGCTGCGTACGTCGGCAGCGATCGTCACCTCGTCCATATCGACGGCGCGGGCATAGGCGCGGGCAAAGCCGACGGCATAGGGAATGCCCGGCAAGGCGGCATAATCGTCACGCTCGATCGCTTCGAGCTGGCGCTGCGCGATCCGGGTGCGGGTCGCGACATCTTGGATCGACAGGCCCTGCGCTTCACGCGCCGCGCGCAGCTTCGCGCCGGGGGTATTGGGCTGCGCATCCGGCGCGAAGCCCGCGCCGGTTTCCGGGTGATTATCGTCTGCCATGCTGCTCCGCGACCTTTGGGGCTGGGTCTTGTCTCATCGCGGGACGGGCCTTGTCAACGCCGCGTCCCTGTTATTCAGTTCAGTTCGATGTTCCGTTCGACCGCCCATTGGGTCAGCGCACCGCGAATATCGGTGCGCCCGTCGCGCAGCAGGTCGTGCATCACGGCGCCCACTTCCGCCGCATCGATGGCCCGGATCATCGCCTTGACCGGCCCGACCGACGCGGGGGTGATCGACAGGCGACGGATGCCAAGGCCAATGAGTGCCATCGCTTCGAGCGTGCGCCCGCCCATCTCGCCGCATACGCCGACCGGCACCTGATGCGCCTGGCATGCCCGCACCACCCGGTCGAGGAAGCGCAGGATCGCGATGCTCAGCCAGTCGTACCGCTCCGCCAGCTTGGGATGGGCGCGGTCGGCGGCGAACAGGAACTGGGTCAGGTCGTTGGTGCCGATCGACAGGAAATCGACGCGCGGCAGCAATATGTCCAGCACCTCGGCCAGCGCCGGCACTTCCAGCATCGCGCCATAACGGACCGCGATCGGCAGCTTCTTCTTCTGCGCGTGCAGCCATTCGCGCTGATGCTCGACCAGGGCGCGGGCCTCTTCATATTCCCATGGCTCCGACACCATGGGGAACATGATGTTGAGCACCTTGCCCGCGCTCGCCTCCAGCAGGGCGCGCGCCTGCACCTTCATCAGGCCGTCGCGGTCCAGCGCCAGCCGCAGCGCGCGCCAGCCCATCGCCGGATTATCCTCCAGCTCGTCATCGCCATCGCGTTGCATATAGGGCAGCGCCTTGTCCCCGCCGATGTCGACGGTGCGGAAAATGACCGGCCGGTCGCCTGCCGCATCCAGCACATCCTTGTACAATCGCTGCTGCTTTTCGCGCTGCGGCAGGGTGGCCGACACCAGGAACTGGAATTCGGTGCGGAACAGGCCGATGCCATCCGCTCCCACCAGGTCCAGCGCCTGCGCATCCTCGCGCAGGCCGGCATTGACCATCAGTTCGACCCGCTGCCCGTCGGTCGTGACCGATGGCAGGTCGCGCATCGCGACGAATTCCGCGCGGCGCTTCTGCGTCACATGCAGCTTGTTCTCGAACGCCTCGTCCATGTCGGCGCTGGGACGGATCAGCAGGTTGTTGCCGGCCACGTCCATCAGGATCAGGTCGCCTTCATTCACCTGATGCCGGATGTCGCGCACCCGGCCCAGCACCGGCACGCCCATGGCGCGCGCGACGATGGTGACATGGGCGGTCAGCGACCCTTCCTCCAGGATCACGCCCTTCAGGCGGCGGCGGTCATATTCCAGCAGTTCCGCCGGGCCCAGGTTGCGCGCGATCAGGATCGCGTCCTGCCGCAATCCCATGGTCGCCGCCGTACCCAATTGCCCGGACACGATGCGGAGCAGCCGGTTGGCCATGTCCTCCAGGTCGTGCATCCGGTCCTGCAACAGCGCATCGTCGATCTGGCGCATCCGCATCCGGGTGCGCTGCTGCACCCGCTCGATCGCCGCCTCTGCGGTCAGGCCGCTGTCGATCGCCTCGTTGATGCGCCTGATCCAGCCTTCGTCATAGGCGAACATCTTGTAGGTTTCGAGCACCTCCTGATGCTCGCCCTCCGTGCCGAACTCGGCCGCGCCGGTCATCCGGTCGATCTGTTCGCGCATCTTGGTGAAGGCGGAAATGACCCGCGCCCGCTCCGCTTCGGTATCTTCCGCCACCGTATGTTCGACATGGATGCGCGGCTGGTGGAACACGGCATGGCCGCGCGCCATGCCCATCACCAGTTGCAACCCGTGCAGCATGGTGGTGCTGGTGTCGGCCACCCGCGCGTCGGCGGGGCCGTCATCGGCCAGTTCGGCATGGGCGATCAGTTCGGACAGCACCATGGCGACCGTCTGCAACGCTTCGATCTCGACCTCTTCATATTTGCGCGGCTCGACATGCTGCACGCACAGGACGCCGATCGACCGTTCGCGCCGCACGATCGGCACGCCGGCGAAACTGTGGAACAGTTCCTCGCCGGTTTCCGGGCGATAGCTATAGTCAGGATGCGCCGCCGCCTCGTCCAGGTTCAGCGTCTCGACATTGGTGGCGATCAGGCCGACCAGCCCTTCCCCCATCGCCATGCGGGTGACATGCACCGCCTCCTGCTTCAGGCCGCGCGTCGCGAACAGCTCCAGCACGCCCTCGCGCACCAGATAGATGGAACAGACCTCGCTCGACAGCGATTCGCCGATAATCTCCACCACCTTGTTCAGCTTGGCCTGCGCGCTGGTGCGCGCCGCCATGACTTCCTGAAGGCGGACGAGGATCTGGCGGGCGGCGGCGGCGGGTGTGCTGGGCATGATCATGCGCTAACAGATTGAAGCCCCGTTTTCCAAGGCGTTTCATGCAGCACCGCCGGTCGATTGGCGCGCGGAACGCATTTGCATGGCGGAAAGATTCTGTACAATCGTTCAGCAGATCGAATGGGCCATGGACAGGCCCGCAGGGAGACGAGGGATCATGGCGACGCAAACCGAACCCACATTCGAACAGGATCTGGCCGCACGCGGCTATTCACGTCGCCAGATGGCGAAGGCCGCCGCCTTGCTGGGCGCAGCCACAGCCACCCTGCGCGTCACCGGCGCCGTCGCGCAGCAGGCGGCCAAGGCCGTGGCGGGTGCGGTGCGCATCGGCGCCAATGAATGCTGGACCGGCCCCTTCCCGGTCGCCGCCCAGGCCGCTTTCAGGCTGGTGCAGGAAGGCAATCGATACGAACCGGACAATGAGCATCAGAAACTGTTCGACGCCGTCGCCGCGGTGGAGGGCATTCCCGCCGACCGCATCGTCGCCTGGCCCGGATCGTCGGACCCGCTCAGCCGCGTCGCCGTCGCCTATGCCTCGCCCACGCGCGGCATCGTCACCGCCGACCCGACCTATGAAGCGATCTGGCGCACCGGCGCATGGATCGGCGCGAAGGTGACGAAGGTGCCGCTGACCAAGGATTATGCCCATGACGTGAAGGCGATGCTGGCGGCGGACCCCAATGCGGGCGTCTATTATATCTGCTCGCCCAACAACCCGACCGGCACCGTCACCCCGATCGCCGACATCGAATGGCTGGCCAATAACAAGCCCAGGGATTCGATCCTGGTCGTCGATGAAGCCTATATCCACTGGGTCGACGGTCCCAACGCGGCGAAGATGGCCGCCACCCGCGACGACGTGCTGATCCTGCGCACCTTCTCGAAACTGTTCGGCATGGCGGGGATGCGCCTTGGCCTCACATTCGCCAGCCCCGGCCTGATGGACAAGATGATGCGCTATGATGGCGGGCAGGTGACGGCGATGCTGCCGATGACCGCCGTGGCCTGCGGCACCGCGTCGGTCGGCGAAGCCGGGCTGATCAAGGCGCGTCGCGCCGAAATGAACGCCGCCCGAGAAAAATCGGTCAGCCATTTGAAGGCCAAGGGGATCAAGGTCATTCCCGGCAGCCAGGCGAACATGTTCATGGTCGACTGGGGCAGGCCCGCGAAGGACATGCAGGCCGCCCTGCTCGCCGCCAATGTGCAGATCGGCCGTAGCTGGCCGATCTGGCCCAATGTGTCGCGCGTATCGGTCGGCTCGATTGCGGAAATGGAGGCCTTCAACGCCGCCATCGACAAGGTGTGGAAGGCATAAGGCACAGCATGGTCCCGCCCAGGCGGGACCATGCAATCCCAGCACCGCGATGCCATCATCCCGGAATGCATAAAAATTAGCGAAATCCCCGGCGGCGCATTGTGGAAATGCGCCGCCTTTTCGTTTCCCCCTGCATAACGCAAGCCCATGCAGACGAGGGACGGACGACATGACCATGATGCTGAACAAGGATGCCAGGGACGACCTGCTTGAACGCGGCTATTCGCGCCGCCAACTGGCCGAAATCACCGCAATCGTCGGCGCGGGGGTCGCGGCCAGCGCGCTGCTCCCCGCCGCCGCCCTGGCCCAGCAGCAGGCCGGCCGGGGCATCAAGGGCGCGGTCCGCATCGGCGCCAATGAATGCTGGACCGGCCCCTTCCCTTCGGGCGTGCAGGCCGCTGCCGAAGCGGCATCCTTCGGCAACTGGTATGATCCCGACAATTATCGCGGCGACCTGATCAAGACCGTCGCCGCGGTCGAGGGCATTCCCGAAGCGCAGGTCATGCCCTGGCCCGGTTCCGGCGGCCCGCTGGTCAGCATCGTCGCGGCCTATTGCTCGCCCACCAAGGGGCTTGTAACCGCCGACCCGACCTTCGAATCCGCCTGGCGCACCGCCGATTACATGAAGGCCCCCATTGCCAAGGCGCCCCAGGCGATCGGCAAGGGCCATGACGTGAAAGCGATGCTGGCCGCCAACCCGAACGCGGGCCTCTATTATATCTGCACGCCCAACAACCCGACCGGCACCATCACCCCGCTGGCCGACATCCAATGGCTGCTCGACAACAAGCCCGCCGACTCCATGCTGCTGGTGGACGAAGCCTATATCCATTTCTCGGAAAGCCCCAGCGCCGCTTCGCTGATCGGCACCCGCAAGGACATCATCGTCATGCGGACCTTCTCGAAGCTGTTCGGCATGGCGGGCGTGCGCCTTGGCCTCACCTTTGCCGACCCGGAAGTGCAAAAGCGTATCGCGCTGTTCGGCCCCTCGGCCGGTGGCCTCGCCATCACCGCCATGCATTGCGGCAATGCGGTCTACAAGGAAGCCGCGCTCATCAAGGCGCGCCGCAACGAAATGATCGCCAATCGCGACGAAACCATCGCATGGCTGACCAGGAAGGGGATCGAAGTCCAGCCCGGCAGCCAGGCGAACATGTTCATGGTCGACTGGAAGAAGCCGGCCAAGGATATGCAGGCCGCCCTGCTCGCCACCCCGGAAAAGGTACAGATCGGCCGCAACTGGGCGATCTGGCCCACCGTGTCGCGCGTGACCGTGGGGTCCGCCGCCGACATGGCCAAATTCTGCGCCGCCGTGGACAAATGCTACAAGGCGTAAGCGGCCCTCTCACCGCATGAAAAAGGGCGTCCGGGCGACCGGGCGCCTTTTTTTCCTTTCTGCCCCCCCACCCTTTTCACATGGCGGCACACCCGCAAAGGTCAGGCGCGCGCCGCGCATGTCTCGCACAGCGCCTTGAACTGGGCCATCATCTGGTCCCAGCCCGGATGGAAGCCCATCTCCTCATGCCGCGCCCGTGTCTCCGCGTCCCAATGGCGCGCAGTGGCGGTGAAGCGGGTGCCCGCGCCCTCCTCCTCGAAACGCCAGATCGCGGTCATGAACGGCGTCTGCGGCACCCAGCCTGCGGCATAGGCGTCGGTCGTCACGACCAGTGCGTGCGGCACCACCTCCAGGAACACGCCCTCCATCGGCCCCGTTTCCTCGCCATCGGGGCCGAACATCTGCACCGCGCTGCGCCCGCCCGGACGCAGATCCTGCTCGATCACCTCGGCGCGCCAGGGGCGGGGGCAGAACCATGCATCCTTCATGTCGGTCCATACCGTCCAGCAGATCGCGCGCGATGCGGCGATATGGCAGGTGACGGACAGTTCATGCTCCGTGCCGCTCATGCGCTTTTCCCCTCGAACGCTGCCTGCATCGCAACGCTGTCCAGTTTCTGCATCGTCATCATCACCGCCATCATGCGGGCAATCGCCGCTTTGTCGTCGCTATGATAATTGTCCATGATCCCGCGCGTGACCAACTGCCAGGACAGACCATATTTGTCCGTTACCCAGCCGCACGGCCCCGCCGTCCCGCCATCCCCGGTCAGCGCATCGAAATAACGGTCCAGTTCCGCCTGATCCGCGCATGTCACCGACAGCGATATCGCTTCGTCGAACGTGAATTGCGGGCCGCCGTTCAGCGCCTGATAGCTCTGTCCGAACAATGTGAACTCGACCAGCAGCACGCTGCCCCCCGCCATCGGCGAAGGTGAAGGATTGTCTTGGGGATAATGGGTCACATGGTCGACCGACCCGCCAAAGACCGACGCATAATAATGCGCCGCCTCTTCCGCCTGGCCGTTGAACCAGAGGCAGGGTGCAATCTGGCCCATCACCCCGCGTCCCTGGTGCCGACCAGCGCGAACATCGCGCCCTGCGGATCGGTCGCCTGGATGATCCACGTGCCGCCCGGCACTTCCATCGGGCCTTGCAAGACCGTGCCGCCGCCCGCCGTCACCCGCTCCACCGCCGCATCGATGTCGCCCACGATGAAGTAGAAGAGCCAGACCGGCACCGGCATTTCCTTGGGCGCCGGCATGATGCCGCCGGTCATGTCCGGGAAAGCCGCGCCGCCAGTCTGCGACACGAGCTGATAGCTGCCCATCTCGCCCATATCCATGGCCTCGCCCCTGGTCCAACCCAGCGCGCCGGTGTAGAAGGCCAGATCCTTGTCGAAGTCGCCGGCATAAAGCTCATGCCAGCCGACATGGCCCGGCGGCATCCCGGCCGGCACGTCCATCCCGTCGGGACTGGCGCCTTTGAGCAGCATGAAGATCGCCCCGCCCGGATCGGCCATCACGGCAAAGCGGCCAACGCCCGGAATATCTTCGGGCGCGCGCATCACCTTCGCCCCCGCCGCGCTCAGCCGTGCGGCGTCGGCATCGACATCCGCCGAACCGACATAGCCGCCCCACCAGGGGGTCATGCCGCAATCCTTCGCGTCCGCCGGGATCGCCATGACCCCGCCCAGCGGCCCCGCGCTGCCCGACACGACATGATAGGGTTCGCCCAGATCGCCGCCAAAGGGCGCATGGGTCCAGCCCACCACATCGCCATAAAAGGCCAGCGCCGCCTGCGGATCGCTGGTCATCAATTCGTACCAGAAGAATTTGCCGGTCAGATCGGTCATGATAGTCCTCCCGAAAGAATGAGAACAGGCGCCGCGCCACTGCCTTCGCAGACAGCGCATCCATGTCGCACCGTCCGCTTACGCCGGTGCGTCCAACAGCACCTCGAACCCGCCATAAATCATCCGCGCGCCGGCAAAGGGCATGTCCTCCCCCTCCTTGGGCTGCATCCGTTCATCTTTCATGACCTTGTCGACGCCCGCGTCGCGCGTCGCCTTGTCGGGCCATTCGATCCAGGAAAAGACGACCTCCTCGCCCTCTTCGGCGATCACGGCGGTGCGGAAATCATTGACCTTGCCGGGCTTGATGTCATTGCCCCAGCATTCGACCACGCGGGTCGCGCCATGTTCGATGAAGATCGGCGCGGCGAAGGCGGCGATCTCCCGATAGCGTTCCTTGTTGCCCTTGGGCACCGGGATCACGAAACCGTCCATATAGGCCATCGTCCCTCTCCTTTTCCTGCAAAAGGCGACTCATCGCTTGCACTTCCTGCGCCCCGATCTTATCTATTGCAACTACTAAGTTAGAAAAGATAACCATTGAGCCAGAAACGCGCCTATCAGGACGGATGCGCCGTCGCCCATGCGCTCGACATCATCGGCGATCGCTGGGCGATGCCGATCATGCGCGAATTGATGCTCGGTCCCAGGCGCTTCACCGACCTGCGCGCCGGGCTGCCCGGAATCAGCGCCAATATGCTCACGCAAAGGCTGGCGGATCTGGAGGCGGCCAGCATCCTCATCCGTCGCCGCCTGCCCCCGCCCGCCGCCAGCCAGATTTACGAATTGACCGACTGGGGCCGCGAATCGGAGATTCTGTTCCAGATACTGGGCCGCTGGGCCTGCCGGTCGCCGACGATGGAACCGGGCAAGCCGATGAGCCAGGCGTCGGTGATCCTGTCGATGCGCACCATGATCGATCGCAGCCGGATCGGCGACCTCAACGCCACGATCGGCCTGCGCTTTGGCGAGGAGACGTTTCGCGCCACGTTTCAGGATGGCGATGTCCATATCGACCGGGGCGACCTGACGGGCGCGGACGTGGTGATCAGTGGCGACCAGAACGCACTGGTCGCGGTCCTCTACGGCGGCGCGCGCTATGACGACATGGCGGACGCGCTCAGCATAGAGGGCGACCGGGCGCTGGCCGACCGCTTCGCCAGCCTCTTTCCCCTGCCGCCCAAGGCGCCTTCGACCTATGGCGCGGATTGACCGATCCGGGTTGCCGCGCACGCCGCCCTGCGACGTGCGCGGCGCATGTCATTCCCCCGTGGCCGGCAGCGGCTGTACGACCAGCTTGGGCACGCTATTGTCCGGCACGGTCCGCGCCACGGAGGGCGGTGTCACAGAGGGTGAAGTCACAGGCGGCGTGGCGGCGTTCGGCGCGGCTGGCGTGACCGGCGGCCTGGCGCTGCCTGTCGACGGGGGCGTCGCCGTCCGGGTCACGGTCGATGCCGTCACGCTGGGCGTCCAGCCCCTGGGCGGCGCATCGCCCGGCGGCACCGGCGGCGGCGGCAGGGGCGTGGGCGACACCACCACCGTCACGCTCGCACCAAAGCGGGACTGCCATTCGGCCAGCCGCCGCAGATAGTCGGCATAGGCGGCATAGAAATCCTGGAACGGCTTTTCCAGTTCCGCCAGCCAGACGGGCGCCTGGTCCAGCAACTGGCCGGACGGCGTGGCCAGCACCTTTGCCCCCACGCCCACCGCCACCGGGCAGAAATGCTTGATCACCGGCGGCAGGGCGAAGAAATTATAGACCACCGTGTTCAGCCGCTCGCGCGCGCCCAGCCCGGCATTGCCATAGGCGACGCTGTAATTGCGGTCGACCGCCGCATTGGCCGCCGTCAGCATCGGTTTATGCACTGCCAATATCTGATTATATTGCAGCCGCGCGGTGCTGCCATATTTGTCGCAATTGAGCGCCGCGACGTTCAGCGCCATGCGCACATGCCACAACGCCGTGTTGGACGTGACGCCGCGATTGGCGGTCAGATATTTGCCATCGGCATCCTTTTCGGGGATGCCCATCCCTTCGGCCGCCTGATCGGGCGGCACCGGGCGCACCGTGGGCACGACGGGCGGTGGCGGGGTGGGCGGCGGTGGCGGCGGCGGGGTCGAACAGGCCGCCAGCACCGCCAGCGACACCAATGAGATCCGGCCAGGTAAACGGCGCGTTGCGAGCATCAAATTCTCCGATGGGACTGTGCGCCGGTCATGCCGGTCATTCTGTCCGGAGGAAATATGCCTTATACTCCGTTCACCGCAAGCCCTCAGGCGGCTCGCCGCTCCAGCGCGCCCGCGGCCTCGTCCAGCAACTGCGCGATGATGTCGGCGACCGGCTCTTCCTTCGTCACCATGCCGACCGACTGCCCCGCCATCAGCGACCCGCCATCGACATCGCCGTCGATCACCGCCTTGCGCAGCGCCCCGGCCCAATAATGTTCGATCTGCAACTGCGCCTCGCCCATGTCCACCGCGCCGCTGTCCAGCAGGTTGGCGACTTCGCGCTGCTTGGCGGTGAAGGCTTCGGTGCCCGCATTTTTGAGCGCGCGGACGGGGATGACCGGCAGGCGCGGGTCGATCTGCACGCTGGCGATCGCATCGCGCGCCGACGCGCGGAAAAACGCCTTCTTGAACGCGGGATGGGCGATGCTCTCGGTGGCGCAGGCAAAGCGGGTGCCAAGCTGCACGCCTGCCGCGCCCATTTCCAGATAGGCGGCGATCGCCTCGCCCCGGCCGATCCCGCCCGCGACGAACACCGGCACCTGTTGCGCCATTTCCGGCAATATTTCCTGCGCCAGCACGCTGGTCGCGACCGGACCGATATGGCCACCCGCCTCCATCCCCTCGACCACCAGCGCGTCGACGCCCGACCGCACCAGCTTCTTGGCCAGCGCCAGCGCAGGCGCGAAGCAGATCAGCTTCGCCCCGTTCGCCTTGATCGCCTCGATGCTGCCCTTGGGCGGCAGGCCGCCGGCCAGCACGACATGGCTGACATCATGGCGCGCGCACACCGCGATCAGGTCGAACAGTTGCGGATGCATGGTGATCAGGTTCACGCCGAACGGCTTGTCCGTCAGCGCCTTCGTCGCCGCAATCTCGGCATCGAGCAAGGCGGGCGTCATCGCCCCGCACGCGATCACGCCAAAACCGCCCGCGTTGGAGATCGCCGACACCAGATGCCGCTCGCTCACCCAGCTCATCGCCCCGCACAGGATCGCACTCTCGCACCCCAGAAAGTCGGTGCCACGGGCCATGAGGGAAGCGAGTTTGGCGGTGGTCATATGTCTAGCCTTCAAGATACAAAAAGCCCCTCCCCGCGAGGGAGGGGTTGGGGTGGGGACATGCCGAAACAGCGCCCTCACCCTTTCTCTTCTCATCCCCTGACCGGGGACAGGCGAAAAATCAAGCCGCCGGCGCGTCCAGCCCATAGGCCGTGTGCAGCACGCGGACCGCCAGTTCCGTCTCGTCCTCGTCGATCAGCACGCTGACCTTGATCTCGCTGGTGGAGATCGCCTCGATATTGATGCCGCGCTCGGCCAGCGTCTTGAACATGGTGGCGGCGACGCCGGCATGGCTGCGCATCCCCACGCCAACGACGCTGATCTTGGCGACTTCGGCGTCGGTGATGATGCGGCGGAAGCCGATCTTGTCCTTGAGCGATTCCAGCAGGTCGACGCTGCGGGCCAGGTCCGCGCGCGGCACGGTGAAGGTGACGTCGGTCTCCTCCTTCTCCTTGCTGTCATTCTGGATGATCATGTCGACATTGATCGCCGCATCGGCCAGCGGGCCGAAGATGCTGGCGACAGCGCCGGGCTTGTCGGGCACGCGGGTGACGATGATCTTCGCCTCATTCTTGTCATGGGCGATGCCGGTGATGAGCTGACGTTCCATCTTGTCTTCCTTGAGCTTGGCTTCCAGTTCCTCTTCGCTGACGATCAGCGTGCCGGGGAGGTCGTCCTGGGTGGGATCATCGAAGGAGGAGAGCACCTGCACGACCACCCCTTCCTTCATGGCGAGGCCGACCGACCGGGTCTGGAGCACCTTGGCGCCGACAGAGGCCAGTTCCAGCATCTCCTCATAGGTGACGAGGTCGAGCTTGCGGGCGCGGGCGACGATGCGCGGGTCGGTGGTATAGACGCCATCGACATCGGTATAGATGTCGCAGCGATCGGCCTTGATCGCCGCGGCCACCGCGACCGCCGACGTGTCGGACCCGCCCCGGCCCAGCGTCGACACCCGGCCATCGGCCATCATGCCCTGGAAACCGGGGATCACCGCCACCTTGCCGCTGCGCATCGACGCCAGCAGGTCGATCGTGTCGATATCGCTCACCCGCGCCTTGGCATGGGCCTCCACCGTGCGGATCGGCAATTGCCAGCCAAGCCAGCTTCGCGCCTCCACGCCCATGGCTTTCAATGTCATCGCCAACAGGCCGCTGGTGATCTGCTCGCCCGCCGCGACCACGACATCATATTCGGCCGGGTCGTACAGGGGTGATGCTTCCTTGCAGAATCCGACCAGCCGGTCCGTCTCGCCCGCCATGGCCGACACGACGACGGCGACTTCATGGCCCTGGTCCACAACATGTTTGACACGCGCGGCCACGTTGCGAATTCGCTCCATCCCCGCCATGGAGGTGCCGCCGAATTTCATCACGATGCGCGCCATTTGCTTGTCGAACCTGCCTTGATTGTGAAAGAAAATATCCCAAAGGGGGCGAAAACGGCGCTTCTCTTAGCAGCAGCGACGGATATGGCAAGCAATCCTGCCTGTCCTGCATCGGTGTCCTGCCCTGCCGACCCGGATCATCGCCTTTGCCTCCGGTCCCCGGCCTGTTAAGACGGCATCATGACCACGCAAAACGCCACCGCCACGATCGACCCCAGGGAAGCCGCCCATTTCGGCGAGATGGCCGCCGACTGGTGGAACCCCGCCGGGTCCAGCGCGATGCTGCACAAGCTCAATCCGGTGCGCCTGCGCTATATCCGCGCAGCGATCGACCGCCATTGGCCGGGCAACGCGCACGGCTTCCGCCCGCTGGCGGGCAGGCGCGCGCTGGATGTGGGTTGCGGCGCGGGGCTGCTGGCCGAACCGCTCGCGCGCCTCGGCGCGGCCGTGACCGGCCTGGACGCCGCGCCGGAAAATATTGCCGTCGCCGCCGCCCATGCCGTCGGCCAGCAGCTCAGCATCGACTATCGCGCCACTCCGGTGGAGGATCTGGCCGACAGTGGCTTCGATCTCGTCACCTCGATGGAAGTGATCGAGCATGTCGCCGATCCCGCCGCCTTCGTGCGCGCGCTGGCGGGCAAACTCGCGCCCGATGGCCTGATGATCCTGTCCACCCCCAACCGCACCCCCCTCTCCCGCCTCGCCATGATCACCATCGGCGAAAGCGTCGGCGGCATCCCCAAAGGGACGCATGACTGGCGCAAATTCCTGACGCCCGACGAACTGACCGTACTGTTGGACCAGGCCGGGCTGGAGGTGACGGACAGCAGCGGCCTGTCCTTCGACCCACGCAGCGGCTTCACCCTGTCGGCAAACAGCGCGATCAACTATCTGCTGACCGCGCGGCACAAAGCCCGCTAATCCTTACAGGAAACCGGGTTTGCGCACCCTGATCCGGCGATAACGCGCCTCGATCAGGCTGAATATGCCAAATAGCGCCAGCCCGAATGCCACGACGGCCAGGATCGCCGCGCCCTCCGGTTGAGCGCGCAACTGTTTCAGCGCCTCGCCCAGCCCGCCGGCGCGATCGGCGTCATGATTGGCCGCCGCCGATATCAGGAACCAGCCGATGATGGCGAAGATCAGCGCCCGCGCGGCATATCCGCACCGCCCGATCCACCGCACATGATGGGGCGCGGGCACCTGCGCGTCCATCTCGTCAAACTGTGCCTTATAGGCTTTGATCGCCTGCGCTGCGGCGACGGCGAAAAAGCACAGCCCCACCAGCATCAGCAGCAGCGTGCCGCCCGGCTGCGCCAGCAGCCATGCCGACCAGCTTTCCGCGCTCTGGTCGCCGGGGCTGGCCCCCTGCGCCGACGTCTGCCGGAGCGCGAGCCGCCCGGCCGCAACTGCCAGCGTGACATGCACGATGCCGCTCACCGCATGGCCGGCCCGCTTGAAGCGGCCCTTGAGGTCATGGCTGAGATTTTCCGGGTCCGTGATCGCTTCGGTCAGGCGCCACACCGCATAGCCGGCAAAACCCAGCGCACAGATGCCCAGCAGGACATGGCCCAGCGGCGCATCCACCAGCGTCCCCAGCACGCCCTGATTGTCCATCGGCCGTCCGCCATGGATGGCGACATCCAGCGCGAACCAGCCGATGAGGATATAGACCAGCCCCCGCGCGGCAAATCCGATCCGGGCGAAAAGGGTCATTCTGTCATTATAGGTCATGCTGCGCTCCTGTCGCAGCGCCAATGCGCCAGATCGCCCGCCGTTCCCTCGGCAGGAACAGGCCAGTTGAACGGACCGCCCGCTTATGCCTGCCCGACCGCCTCCGCCCGCGCCACCAGCGCGCGCGCTTGCTCCACATGCATCGTTTCGATCATCCGTCCCTCGAAGCGTTCCGCCCCGCCGGTCGCCGCCGCGATCAGCCGCCGCGCGTCGGCCAGCGCCTGCGCGTCCGGCCCGAACACCGCATTAGCCACTGGCACCTGCGCGGGATGGATCAGCGTCTTGCCGTCAAAGCCGATCGCATGACCCGCCGCACATTCCGCCGCCAGCCCCGCCTCGTCGTCCAGCCGGTTATACACGCCATCGAACACCGCGATCCCGGCCGCCCGCGCCGCCAGGACGCTCGCCTGCATCGCGAACGCCAGCCCCTCGCGCCCCGCGCCCGCCGGTATGCCCAGATCCCGGCGCAGGTCGTTATTGCCCATGAACAGGCCGGCGCAGCCCTCCGCCGCCGCGATCTCCGCCGCCGCCAGCACACCGCGCGCGCTTTCGATCATCGCGATCACCGGCTTTTGCGCCACGCTGAACACATCGCGCACCTGCCGCGCACGCTCCACCTTGGGCAGCACGACATAGTCGGCGGCCGACGCCTTCATCGCCACCATCTCCGCCCCGTGCCAGGCCGTGCCCTCGACATTGATCCGCACCGCCGCCAGCCGCGCCCCGAACCCTTCGCCCAGCGCCTCCACCGCCGCCGCCCGCGCGGCCGCCTTGGCGTCGTCGGGCACCGCATCCTCCAGGTCCAGTATCACCATGTCGCACGGCAGCGCGCGCGCCTTGGCAATGGCGCGCGGGTTGGACGCGGGCAGGAACAGCAGCGAACGGGCGTGGCGCAGCAACATGGAAACTCTCCTTGGTTTGACTTTCCCCGTTAACGAATAAGGCGCATAGTCCAAGCCTGTTTCGCCGGAGATCATGATGCTGACGACCTTTGCACTGACGCTGACCGGGCTCGTCCTCTTCTACCTCGCCGTCAGTGTGAAGGTGGTGCGGCAGGGCTATCAATATACGATCGAGCGGTTCGGCCGCTTCACCGAAGTCGCCAGGCCCGGCCTCAACTTCTACCCCGCCTTCTTCTACGCCGTCGGGCGCAAGATCAACATGATGGAGCAGGTGGTCGATATTCCCGGACAGGAAATCATCACCAAGGACAATGCCATGGTGTCGGTCGACGGCGTGGTATTCTTCCAGGTGCTCGACGCGGCCAAGGCGGCCTATGAGGTCTCCGAACTCTATGTCGCCATCATGCAGCTTGCCACCACCAACCTGCGCACCGTCATGGGTTCGATGGACCTGGACGAAACCCTGTCGAAACGCGACGAGATCAACGCCCGGCTGCTGTCGGTGGTCGATCATGCCACCAACGCCTGGGGCATCAAGATCACCCGCGTCGAGCTAAAGGACATCCGCCCGCCCGCCGACATCGTCAACGCCATGGGCCGCCAGATGAAGGCGGAGCGCGAAAAGCGCGCCAACATCCTGGATGCCGAAGGCGCGCGCGCCGCCGAAATCCTGCGCGCGGAGGGTGAGAAGCAGGGCCAGATATTGCAGGCCGAAGGCCGCCGCGAAGCCGCCTTCCGCGACGCCGAGGCGCGCGAGCGCGAGGCGGAGGCGGAAGCCAAGGCGACCCGGATGGTGTCCGATGCGATCAGCGCCGGCAACCCGCAGGCGCTCAACTATTTCATCGCGCAAAAATATACCGAAGCCGTCAGCCAGTTCGCGACCAGCCCCAATGCCAAGACCATCCTCTTCCCGGTGGAGGCCACCCAGTTGATCGGCACGCTGGGCGGCATCGGCGCCCTGGCGAAGGAAGCGCTGGGCGACAGCGCCCCCACGCCCCCCGCCCCGCCACCCGCCCCCCGGCGCGGTCCCTTCGGCCAGAGCCAGGGGTGATGGCGCTGGCCATGAAAAGCCGTCATCCCCGCGAAGGCGGGCCCCCGTCTCCCGACCTCTCCACCCAACGCCACGCTTGCGCAACGGATTGGCTGACACCGAACGTCGCGCCTCACCCGCATGGACATGACGGAAGCAAAGAGGCCCCCACCCCATGACCCTCTCCCTCCTCCAGGACCATTGGGGCTGGCTGGTTTTCGCCGCGCTGCTGGGCATAGCGGAGGTGATGATCCCCGGCGTGTTCCTGATCTGGATCGCCATCGCCGCCGCCATCACCGGCCTCGTCGCGCTCGCCCTGCCGATCGCCCTCCCGCTCCAGTTCCTGTTGTTCGCGGGCTTGAGCATCGCGGCGGTCTATGCCGGTCGCCGCTGGTATGTGGACAATCCGGTCGCCTCCACCGACCCCCTGCTCAATGATCGCACCGCCCGCCTGATCGGCCAGACCGTGACGGTCGTGGAGCCGATTGTCGGGGGGGAGGGCCGGGTCAAGGTCGGCGACGGCGTATGGAGCGCCACTGGCCCGGATGCAGCGGTCGGCGCGCGGGTGCGGGTCGTGGCCGCGGACGGCGCGGTGCTCCAGGTAGAGGGGCTGCGGGCAGAAGGTTAGGGCAACCACGCCCGTCCCCTCCCCCGCGCATCGGCGCAATGCCGCGCCACGACAGCAGGATCGGTTGTCGGGCATGCCCGATCATCCTTGGTATATGATGGCTGCCGATACGCTCCACCAGCAATAAAGCCGGGTCTTTCCTAACGCAAAGCAAGACCGGCCCAAGGCCGGCTGGCAAATCCGGTCGGTCCCGCCTTCATGTCGCGTTCAGCGCGCGGGGCGCGCCTGGTACAGCGTCGGGAAGCGCGCGCGGAAGGCGACCAGCTTGGGCATGTCCCAGCGCAGGATATAGGGATGACGCGGATTTTTCGTCAGGAAATCCTGATGATAGGCATCCGCATCCTGAAATCCGGTGAAGCGCTCCACCCTGGTCACGACCGGATCGCGCCACAACCCGCTCTTGCCCAGTTGCGCCAGATAGGCGCGCGCCGCCTTGTCCTGTTCCCCGTTCAGCGGGAACAGCGCGCTGCGATATTGGGTGCCATGGTCCGGCCCCTGATAGTTGAGCGTGGTGGGATCGGCGATGACCGAGAAGAAAATGCGCAGCAACGTACCGTAGCTGACGACCCTGGGATCATAGGTCACACGCACCGCTTCGGCATAGCCGGTGTCGCCCCTGCTCACGGCGTCATAATCGACCTTCATGCCGCGCGGGCCGCCGGCAAAGCCGGAACTGACCAGATGCACGCCCTTCACATGGGACAATACGCCATCGACGCCCCAATAGCAGCCACCGGCGAATATGGCGGTTTCCAGCTTGCGCACGGGCTTGGCGTCGATGGCCGGAACCGGCGCGAGCACGGTGCGCTCGGCGCGCAGCGGGGTGGCGACGGCAAGCGCCGCCAGAACAGTCAGGATCAGGCGATCAGAGCGCCGCATCATGGGTCGCCGTCGCTGCGATCGCGGGCGAAGCCAGCACGGGCGTTTCGTTCGGCTGCATCAGGAACATGCCGACAGCACCGATCGCAAACCCGCCCAGGAAGCGCAGGAACAGGTCGGATTTGAGGAACGCCATCATGGCCAACGCCTTTCTACCATAGTCTGCCGGTCGTGCCGGCTGTCCAGCTATGTTCATGCGCCTTGCCCCTGGCTGAACGGCCGCCCCGGCGTGAGCGGGTTTCGACCAATGCGGGGTTTAGGACGACGAACGCCGCCGGATATTTAAGTTTCTCTTCGCAACGGGCATATAGACCGCGCCGCGCCGATGACAAGACGGCGCGGCGCGAAAAAGACCGTTTCCAATTTTTGCAATGCCCTGCGAATATGCAGACGCATCCACGCGGATGGCCATCCATCCTCCCCTGCAAGGAGAGGATTTCCAGCGTCCTTATTTCAGGGCCGCACAGGCTTCCTGAATCCGCGTGCAGGCTTTCTTGAGCACCTCGTCCGAGGTCGCGTAGCTGATGCGGAAAGCGGGCGACAGGCCAAAGGCGGCGCCATGCACAGCCGCGACCTTGGCTTCATCCAGGAAATAGCCGATCAGCGCTTCGTCGCTGTCGATGACCTTGCCCTTGGGCGTCGTCTTGCCGATCACGCCGCTGGCGTCGGGATAGACGTAGAAGGCGCCTTCGGGCGTCGGGCAATCGAGGCCCGGCGCGTCGTTCAGCATCGCGACCACCATGTCGCGGCGCTTCTTGAACACGGCGTTGCGGTCCTCCAGGAAATCCTGCGGGCCGGTGAGCGCGGCGACAGCCGCCGCCTGGCTGATCGAGCAGGGATTGCTGGTCGATTGC
Organism: Sphingobium cyanobacteriorum; assembly: GCF_030580935.1. Classification (GTDB taxonomy): domain Bacteria; phylum Pseudomonadota; class Alphaproteobacteria; order Sphingomonadales; family Sphingomonadaceae; genus Sphingobium; species Sphingobium cyanobacteriorum. The sequence continues at coordinate 646,385 of NZ_JAUQOM010000001.1, forward strand.
GATTGCAGTTTGCCCATCGCCTTGATGATCCATTCAGGACCACCGGCAAAGCCGATGCGCCAGCCGGTCATGGAAAAGGCCTTGGAACAGCCGTTGACCGTCAGGGTGCGGTCATACAGGTCCGGGCACACCTGCGCGATGGTGGCGAAGGGGGTCGGGGCGTACCAGACATGCTCATACATGTCGTCGGTCATCACCAGCACATGCGGGTGGCGCAACAGCACGTCGGCCAGCGCCTTCAGCTCTTCGGCCGAATAGGCCGCGCCGCTGGGGTTGGACGGCGAATTGAGCATCACCCATTTGGTGCGCGGCGTGATCGCCGCGTCCAGTTGCGCGGGCGTGATCTTGTACCCCTGGCTCGCCGGCCCGTCGATGAACACCGGGGTGCCGCCGGCGAAATTCACGATGTCGGGATAGCTGACCCAGTAGGGCGCGGGGATGATCACTTCATCGCCCACGTCCACCGTCGCCACCAGCGCGTTGAACAGCGTATGCTTGCCGCCCGAATTGACGCTGATCTGGCTGCGCTGGTAGATCAGGCCATTGTCGCGCTTGAACTTGAAGGCGACCGCTTCCTTGACATCGGCGGTGCCGTCCACATCGGTGTAGCGGGTCAGGTTGTTGCGGATCGCGGCGATGCCCGCTTCCTTGACGAAATCGGGCGTGTCGAAATCCGGCTCGCCCGCCGACAGGCCGATCACGTCCACGCCTTGCGCCTTGAGCGCGTTCACACGGGCGCTCATGGCCAGCGTGGCGGACGGCTGGATGCGCCCCAGGGCGGCGGAAGTCTGGCTCATGGCAACACTCTTTCTCCAAAGCGATTGCACAGCGGGCGGTGACGCCCGCTGGCTCGGAAATCGCGACAGCACACAACATAATCCCCAACGTCCGCAACAATGGCGAACGCGGCGTCCCTTAATGCGCAACCGGCGCATGGGCAACCGGCCAGATGGCGCTTATTGGCTTTACGGCAGAATAGGGTTGTTATCGCGCCAGCGTGGCCGCAACCATGCCGCGCGACGCATTGCCGATGAAGAATCCGCCCTCCAGGTCATAGGGGCGCAGGTCGCCTTCCACCGCTTCGCCCATGTCGATCAGGCTTTGCCGCAATATGCCGGGCAGGATGCCGCGCGACAGCGGCGGCGTCACCAGCTTGTCGCCCCGCTCCACGAACAGGGAGGAAAAACAGCCTTCGGTCAGATAGCCCTGTGCGTCCAGCATCAATACTTCATAAGTGCCGCCACGCCGCAACGCATCGCGATAGAGGCTGCGATCGGTGGTCTTGTGCAACAGGCGCGGGTCATCCGCGGGCGCCTGGCGCGGCACGACCGCGACCTTCATGATCGGGTCGGGCCAGCTCCGGTGATCGCGCACCTCGATCGCCACCGATCCGCGCCGCGACACCAGCAACCGCACCCGGCTCCTTTCGCGCAGGCGAAAGGTCGCGGCCTGCAATTCGTTGCGAACCTCATGCCGGTCGAACATGAAACCCAGCGCGTCGGCGCTGGCCTTCATCCGCGCCAGATGCAGTTCCAGCGACCGGACACCGTCGAGCGGGTCGAACGCCATGGTTTCCAGCAGGTCGTACCGTCCGTCAGCCAATGCCATCGAAACCTTCACACTCCCGCAGCCGGCACAATATCCATGGACAGGAAGCGGCCCTTGGCCAGGCATTCGGCCCATTCGGACTCGCCCCCGGAATCCGCGACGATGCCCGAACCCAGGCCCAGCCGCCCTGTTCCGGCCCCTTCTTCGACGCAAATGGTGCGGATGGCAACATTGAAGGCCGCGTCGCCTTCCGGGTCGATCCAGCCCATCGCGCCGGTATAGACGCCGCGCGGATGCGGTTCGACCGCATCGACAATCTCCATCGCCCGCACCTTGGGCGCGCCGGTGATGGAGCCGCAGGGAAACAGCACGCGCAGCACATCGACCGGCGACAGGCCGGGCAGGATGCGGGCGCGGACGGTGGACACCAGTTGATGCACGGTCGGATAGGTTTCGACCTTGAACAAGTCGGGCACGATGACGCTGCCCGCGCAGGACACGCGCGACAGGTCGTTGCGCAGCAGGTCGACGATCATCAGATTCTCGGCCCGCTGCTTGGCGTCGCTCTCCAGCCATCGGGCCAGCGCCGCATCCTCGGCCGGGTCCGCCGCGCGGGTCGCCGTCCCCTTCATCGGCCGGGCCGTCAACTGCCCGCGCACCTGGGTAAAGAACAGTTCGGGCGAAAAGGACAGGATCGTCTGTGCCCCCGTGCGCATGACCCCGCCATAGCCCGCCGCCGCGCGCGGCCGGATCGCAGCATAGAGCGCCATCGGATCGCCCGCGACATCGATCGTGCAGGGAAAGGTCAGGTTGACCTGATAAATGTCGCCCGCGCGAATATAGTCCTGCACCCGGTCGAAGGCGGCCTGATAGGCCCCCTGGTCGACCAATGGCCGCACCGGCCCCACCCGCGCGCCGGCCGGATCGGGCAACAGCGCCGGCACATCCTCCGGCGCGATCAGCCGCATCCCTTCATACAGGCCGAACCAGAGCAGGGGCGCGCCATCGCTTTCCCGCCGCCGCGCGATCGGCGCCAGCCGCTCCTCCAGCGCCAGCCCCGCCTCATAGGCCATATAGCCCGCGACATGCAGCCCCTCCTCGCGCGCTTCGGCCAGCCGGTCGAGCGCGGGCTGCACTTGCGCCATCGTCTGCGCCGCCACGATTGCCACCGGATCGCGATAGAGCCGCGCCGGCGCCGCGCCGCGCACCCGCGCATCGTCGAACAGGCAGAATATCTCGTCGGGACCGGGCAGGCGCATGGCGCTTCTTAACAATCTTTACGATCGGCGAAAGGGCGTTGCTGCGCAATGCCCTGTTGCATGGGCGCGCGCACGCCCGTATCGCGGTCGCCATGCCCCAGTCCGCACCTCCTTCCACCCGTCCGGTCGGCCCGGCGATCGGCCATGGGCTGCGCGGACGCTGCCCGGCCTGCGGCGAAGGCGCGATGTTCGCGCGCTTCCTCAAAACCGTGCCCGCCTGCACGACCTGCGGCCTGCGGCTGGACGATCATCAGGCGGATGACTTTCCCGCCTATATCGTGATCCTGGCTTTGGGCCATATCCTCGTCCCCCTGATGATCGAGGTGAACAGCGCCCTGTCCATACCGCTCGGCTGGCAGGCGCTGATCTGGCCGACCCTGGCCATCGGGCTGGCGGTCGCGATGATCCAGCCGGTCAAGGGCGCGGTGATCGCGGTGCAATGGAGCCGGCGCATGGCCGGTTTCCGCTAAAACAACCCGTTCCCGCGCAGGCGGGAACACGGCGCTTAAAACAGCGCGAACTTCGGAAATCAGACTGGCTGGCGCAGGAAGTTCCGTTCCATCGCCTCACGCAGCGTCTCGTCGATCGCGCGGCGGCCTTCGGCGCCATGGGTGACGACGGTGGTGTCGCACGTCGCGACGCACACGCCCTTCTGGAACCCGGCCGAACTGATGGTCCAACTGGTGCGGCCGATATGGCCGATCGCGCAATGCACCTCGAACGGATAGGGGAAATGCGATTCCTCGACGAAGTTCAGGTTCACATTCGCGACCAGCCAGCGCACCCCCTGTTCCTGCGGATGGCGGCCCATATGATGATGAAACCGGATTCGTGCCGTTTCAAAAATGCCGGAAATCGCGACATTGTTGATATGGCCCATGGTGTCGAGATCCTGGAACCGCGTATCGATGCTGGTCACGAAGCAATAGGCTTCGGGATTGAGCCGCCAGGCTTCGGGTTTGGCCATGTCCGGTAATTCCCTGATTATAAGCGATCAACCTCTTAACCCGGATGGCGGGTGATGCAATCGCGCCTATAAAAATGGCGCAACTGCGGCCTTTTGGACACAGGTGGGCAAGGCCCGGCAACAAAGTGTTTCGCGCCAGCCCGATGGACTTGACCATGCACTGCCCATAGTTTCGCCATGCCACGATCAGGGGTTCCGCATGCAACGCTACAACCGTGCCGCCATCGTCCTGCACTGGGCGATCGCCGCCCTGCTCGCCTTCCAGATCAGCGTCGGCTGGGCGCTGGAGGATCTGGGCGCGCGCGGCTTTGCCCTCTACCAGTTGCACAAGTCGGTCGGCATGACCGTGCTGGCGCTGACGCTGGCACGCATCGCCGTGCGCTATTGGAAACCGCGCCCGGCGAAACTGGAGGGCGGCTGGCAGGGCGCGCTGGCGTCGGGCGTCCATGTCGGCCTCTACGCCTTCATGCTGGGGGCGCCGCTGACCGGCTGGGCGCTGGTGTCGACCGCGAAGGTCAAGGTGCCGACGCTGATCTTCGGCACCATCCCCCTGCCGCATCTGCCCCTGCCCGCAGCCGCGCACGGCCTTGCCGAAAACGGCCATGGCCTGCTCGCCTGGCTGGGCATCGCATTGGTCGCGCTGCATGTCGCGGGCGCGCTGCGCCATCATCTGCTGATGCGCGACGGCCTGATCTGGCGGATGGTGCCGGGGCGTTCGACCGCGCTGCTGATCGCGCTGCCCGCGCTGATCCTGGTCGGCTTCGTCGCCGGCCGCGCGATCCTGCCGGGGCCGCAAGCCGCGCCTGCCCCCCTCGCGCCGGAGCCGGCCAACGCCGCCAACGCCGCCGAACCCGCCGACATCGCCGCCGCCGTCACGATCGCCGAAGCGGCCAACGCGGCCGCCCCCGCCGCCAATGCAGCAGAGGCCGCCGCGCAAGAACCCCTCGCCCCGCCGCCCGCCTGGACCATCCAGCCGGGCGGCCGCATCGGCTTCTCCGTCGGCAATGATGGCGAAACGATCAGTGGCAGCTTTGCCAGATGGACCGCGCGGATCGTCATGGACCCCGACCATCCCGACAGCGCCGACATCGCCGTCACCATCGACATGGCATCGGCCAGCGTGGGCGATGCGTACAAGGACGGGATGCTGCCGGGCGACGAGTTTTTCGGCGTGGCCGCGCACCCGACCGCGACCTTCATCGCCAGGGGCGCGCAAGCCACCGGCCCCAGCACCTATCGCGCGCGCGGCACGCTGACGCTCAAGGGCGTGTCGAAGCCCCAGACGATCCGCTTCACGCTTTCCGGGAAGGATGGGGCCGGCACGGACGCCACCCGCCAGGTGTCGGGCAGCGCCACCATCGCCCGCGCATCCTTCGGCGTCGGCAATGGCGACAGCAGCGGCGGATTGGGGCCGCAAGTGGCGCTGACCTTCGCCTTCACGGCGAAGCGGCAGTAAAAAAGGCCGCCATGCGCCTGCGCAAGCAGAAGCATTATGCTAGACGGTCTTTTTGGCGATGATCGGAACCACAGATGCGCGCCCTCCTCCTCGCCCTTCCCCTGCTGGCCGCCACCCCCACCCCGGTCGCGGCCCAGACCTATATGTTCGAAACCGGCACCACCCTGCTCGCCAAATGCCGCAACAGGGCGCCGGAATACAGCCTCGCCTGCACCGCCTATATCGTCGGGGTGGTCGATGGCATCCGCAAGGACATGTTCATCGGCCGCGCCCGCCCCGTCTGCTGGCCCGACCGCATGAGCGCGGACGAGGCGCGCGGGACGGTGATCGCCTATCTCGAACGCTGGCCCGACCAGCGGCGCGGCCCCGCCTCCGTGCTGGTCAGCGTGGCGCTCAACGAACGCTGGCCCTGCCAGAAATAGAGCCGCTCGATCAGGCTGATCGGGACAAATCATTGCGCGCAGCGATGGTCCAACTGGTACAATCTTGCCTTGCACCCCATGACAGCGTAGGTGCGCCCCCTATTTTATCAATGCGAAGGAGACGAGACGTGGCGGCGAAGTGGACGCCGGATAGCTGGCGGAGCCAGAAGGGCATCCAGATGCCCTTTTACCGGGATGCAGGCGCACTGGCGTCGGTAGAGGCCCAGCTTGGCCAGTTTCCGCCCCTCGTCTTTGCGGGCGAGGCACGCCATCTGAAGGCCGACCTGGCCAAGGTCGTGGCGGGCGAGGCGTTCCTGCTCCAGGGTGGCGACTGCGCCGAAAGTTTCGCCGAGTTCCACCCGAACAACATCCGCGACACCTTCCGCGTGCTGCTCCAGATGGCGGTCGTACTGACCTTCGCGTCGAAACTGCCGGTGGTGAAGGTCGGCCGCATGGCGGGCCAGTTCGCCAAGCCGCGCTCGGCCGATACCGAAACCGTCGATGGCGTCGAATTGCCCAGCTATCGCGGCGACAATGTCAACGACATCGCCTTTACTGCGGAAGGGCGCGAGCCGGACCCGCAGCGCATGGTGCAGGCCTATAACCAGTCGGCCGCGACGCTCAACCTGCTGCGCGCCTTCTCGACCGGCGGCTATGCCAGCCTCGATCGCGTCCATGGCTGGATGCTCGATTTCATGGGGCGCAGCCCCTGGGCCGCGAAGTTCGAACAGATGGCCGACCAGATCGGCCAGGCGCTCGACTTCATGCGCGCCTGCGGCCTGTCGGCGGAAACCGTGCCCCAGCTTGGCGGCACCAGCTTCTACACCAGCCATGAAGCGTTGCTGCTGCCGTTCGAACAGGCGCTGACGCGGCAGGACAGCCTGACCGGCGACTGGTATGACACGTCCGCCCACATGCTGTGGATCGGCGACCGCACCCGTTTCGAAGGGTCGGCCCATGTCGAATATCTGCGCGGCATTGGCAACCCGATCGGCCTCAAATGCGGTCCCAGCCTGGAGCCGGACGCGCTGCTGCGCCTGCTCGACACGCTGAACCCCGCGCGCGAAGCCGGCCGCATCACGCTCATCACCCGCTATGGCCATGACAAGATCGAGGCCGGCCTGCCCAAACTCGTCCGTGCCGTCCTGCGCGAAGGCCATCCGGTCATCTGGTCCTGCGACCCGATGCACGGCAATGTCGTCAAGGCGGCGAACGGCTACAAGACGCGCCCGTTCGACCGCATCCTGGCCGAAGTGCGCGGCTTCTTCGCGGTCCACCGCGCCGAAGGCAGCTTCGGCGGCGGCATCCATGCCGAAATGACCGGCCAGAACGTCACCGAATGCACTGGCGGCGCCATCGCCATCACCGACGAAGGGCTGGCGGATCGCTACCACACCCATTGCGACCCGCGCCTGAACGCCGCGCAGAGCCTGGAACTGGCCTTCCTGCTGGCCGAAATGCTCAACGAAGAACTGAAAGAACGCCGCGCCGCTGCGTGAGGTTTTAAGGAAAACAGATCGGGGCCGGATCGCAAGATCTGGCCCCGTTTCTTTGTCTGACCCGCACATCAGTCGATGACTGACTTGGGTGGTTTGCGGACTGTCGGGTTAGGGGAGCCACCTAATCATATTTTCGGTAAGGACGGCCCCGTCCTCGTTCACGCGCGGTTTGATGAGGCAGTCGAGTTTCAAACCGTTTGAGTTCCCTTAAGTGGTAAGGATCGAAGGGAGCCGCACGTCGCAACCAATATCGGTAGGATGCAAGGTCACCTCGATTGAAAGCATCCATTGCTAGATGCTGAGCGGCATACTCATAGCCGCCCTTGTGCGCTCGATAGTAAAGGCCCGCCCGACTGAACGGATCGGAAATTCGTCCTTCTGCCGAGAAGGTATCAGCCAAAGCGACCATTGCAGCAAAGTCTTGGCCTAAGGCAAGATGCCATAAAATTGGCTCATATAGACCACACCCATGCTCATCTTTGATGGACCAATACCGCTTCCAAAGAGCATCACGCTTTGCTGGATTATTTCGAGGTCTCATTCATCCAAACTACATAGCGTTTCTGGTTTCGCAATGTCCGCTATCAGCGCACAGGATCACTGCGTGCAATGTCCGCAAATGGTCGCTTCAAGACCGTCCGCTTCCTTGCCCCGCAGTTTAATCCAACACCCTTCCAATGTAGGATTTTATCTGATCTATCCTGATCGATGGATCATCCTGCCCGCCCTTCCCTGCTTCGCGAACATGGACGCGCCGCTAACGCGCCTGTCATGCCGTCATGGTGTAGGAAGTGACGCTTTGGGGACGCTTTGCAGGCGCGTCGCGAGCGCATTGGGCCGATATTCCCCGACAACGGTGTGAACTTCGACCGCCCTTACGCCGCCGCATTCTTGCGCGCCTGCGCCCGCCGGGCAAAGATGTTCAGGCACTCGACCAGCGTGGAGAAGGCCATCGCCGCATAGATGTAACCCTTGGGCACATGCACGCCAAAGCCGTCGGCGATCAGCACCGCGCCGATCATCAGCAGGAAGCCGAGCGCCAGCATCACCACGGTCGGGTTGCGCGCGATGAAGTTGGCGAGCGGATCGGCCGCGATCAGCATCACCGTCACCGCCACGATCACGGCGATATACATGACCGCCAGATTATCGGTCATGCCCACCGCCGTCAGGATCGAATCGAGCGAGAAGATCATGTCCAGCAGGATGATCTGCGCGATCGCCGCGCCGAATGTCATGGTCGCCACGCTCTTCTTGTCCAGCACATCGTCGCCGCCCGCCGGATCGACGCTGTGATGGATTTCCTTGGTTGCCTTCCAGATCAGGAACAGCCCGCCCGCGATCAGGATCAGGTCGCGCCAGGAAAAATCGGTTTCGAATGTGGGCGCGCCATGCTGGTCCAGCGGACCGCTGATGCCCAGATCGAACACCGGCGCGGTCAGCCCGACGATCCAGGCGATCATCGACAGCAGCACCAGCCGCATCGCCAGCGCCAGCCCGATGCCGATTTTGCGCGCCCTGGGCCGCTGCGCTTCGGGCAATTTATTGGTCAGGATGGAAATGAACACCAGATTGTCGATGCCCAGCACCACCTCCATCACCACAAGCGCGATCAGCGCGGCCAGGGCGGTGGGGTCGGTGAAGGCGGTAATCAGGCTGTCCATGATGGTCCCTTGCTCAGGCAGAATATCGGCACGGCACCGAAACGGAAGCGGCGGCTCCGGGTTCCGCCCACCCCCGCCCCGGACATGCTTTGTCACATGACAGCGCTAACAGGGCCATGGGCGGCTTTCCCGCGCTGGACTAGGCGGATTGTCTCCCCTAGCGAGAAGACGATCCATCCTTCCGTGCCATCCGAAAGGCGGCCCATGACCCGAACGACCCTGACCCGTTTCCTGATCGAACAACAGCGCCAGGCCAATGCGCTGCCCGCCGAACTGCGCCTTCTGATCGAAACCGTCGCCCGCGCGTGCAAGACGATCAGCCATGCCGTCGGCAAGGGCGCGCTGGGCGAAGTGCTGGGCAGCCTGACCAGCGAAAATGTGCAGGGTGAAGTGCAGAAGAAGCTGGACGTCATCGCCAACGAACTGCTGCTCGACGCCAATGAATGGGGCGGGCACCTGGCCGCGATGGCGTCGGAGGAGATGGAAACGCTCTATCCCATCCCCAACCGCTATCCCAAGGGCGAATATCTGATGCTGTTCGACCCGATCGACGGCTCCAGCAATATCGATGTCGACCTGTCGGTCGGCACCATCTTCTCGGTGCTCAAGGCCCCCGACGCCTGCGCCGGTCGCGACGTGACGGAGGAGGATTTCCTTCAGGACGGCCGCAGCCAGGTCGCCGCCGGCTATGCCATCTACGGCCCGCAGACGATCCTGGTGCTCAGCGTGGGCACCGGCGTCCACGAATTCACCCTGGACCGCGAAGTCGGCAGTTGGGTTCTGACCGACGCGAACATGCAGATGCCCCAGGGCAAGTGCGAATTCGCGATCAACATGTCGAACCGCCGCCAATGGTCGCCCGCGATCCTGCGCTATGTCGAGGAACGGGTGCTGGGCGAAGCCGGTCCCTGCGGCAAGGATTACAACATGCGCTGGACCGCTTCCATGGTGGCGGACGTGCATCGCATTCTGAAGCGCGGCGGCATCTTCATGTATCCCTATGACCACCGCACCCCCGGCAAGGCCAAGCTGCGCCTGATGTATGAAGCCAATCCGATGAGCTATCTGATCGAACAGGCCGGCGGCGCGTCGAGCGACGGTTTCATGCCGATCATGGACGTGCAGGCGACCGGGCTGCACCAGCGGGTCGGCGTGATCCTGGGCGACAAGGCGGAGGTCGAAACGATCGTCGCCTATGGCCGGGCATAAGGACGAGAACGGGGCGGCCATGCCGTCCCGGCTGCGCGGCCACAGGGGGGAAGAAGATGGGGGAGAGCGCCGACAAAAGCGCTCCATCCCCCAGCCATACCGCACATGCCGGTCTTACCGGCGGCTCCTCTCCAGAAACTTTTTATTGGCGCGGCATCAGCAGCAATTGCCTAGCCCAGGCGCGTGACAAAAAAAAGGCCGATCATGAGACCGGCCTGAAAGTTTTTAGGAGAGGATGCCTGAAAGGCACAGTCTTTCTGTCCGACCGGCTGGATTTTCGCAAATGCGAAGGGCGCGAAGGCAGTTGCACAATGCGCAATCAGGGACAGTTACCCATCGCGGCCGTGATGGCCCGGCACCCCGCCACCCTCTTTTTCCGATTCGCACAGCCCGGCTTAAAGCAAATATCAGGGCTTGGCCTTTAAGCCCGGCGCCATGCACGGACCAGCGCCAGCGTCGACACCGGGGGACGGGACCGCCAACCCCCACCCCGCAGCCGGGCGTTATCGCCGCGACATAGACGGGCTGCGGGCGCTCGCCATCCTGCCGGTGCTGTTGTTCCACGCCCATGTCCCCGGCTTTTCGGGCGGCTATGTCGGGGTCGACATCTTCTTTGTCATCTCCGGCTTTCTGATCACCGGCATCATCGCCCGCGAAATCGATGACGGCCGTTTCTCGCTGATGCGCTTCTACGAACGCCGCTTCCGCCGGATCATGCCCGCGCTGGCGCTGATGATCCTGGCGGTGCTGGCGGCGGCGGCCTGGCTCTATCTGCCCGGCGACCTGGAAGGGGTGCCGCGATCGGCGCTGGCCGCCACCCTGTTCGCTTCCAACCTCTGGTTCTTCACCGACACCGGCTATTTTTCCGGCGGCGCGGACGTGAAACCGCTGCTGCACACATGGTCGCTGGCGGTGGAGGAACAATATTATATCGGCTTCCCGATCCTGCTGATGCTGCTGGCGCGCTTCGCCCCGCGCTGGCGGATCGTGGTCGTGGCGCTGATCGCGGCGGGATCGCTGGCGCTGGCGATCCTCATGCAGCGCGACACCAGCGGCTTCACCTTCTACCTGCTGCCGACCCGCGCCTGGGAATTGTTCGCCGGCGCGCTGCTGGCGCTGGGCGCGGTGCCGTCGATCCGGCCGCGCTGGGCGCGCGAGCTGGTGGCGTGGAGCGGCTGTTTAGCTGTCACACTCGCTGTCACCTTTTATGATCGCACCACCGTCTTTCCCGGCATCACCGCCCTGCCCCCGGTGCTGGGCGCGGCCATGCTGATCCATGCCGCGCCAGGGACCAGCATGGCGCGGATCTTGGCATTGCCGCCGCTGGTCGGCGTCGGCCTCATTTCTTACTCGCTCTATCTGTGGCATTGGCCACTGATCGTTTTCACCGAATATGCGACCGACATGCCGCTGGCGGGCGGGACGCGGATCGTCGTGGTTGCTGCGGCGCTGATCGCCGCAACCCTGTCCTGGCGGCTTGTCGAGTGCCCCTTCCGCGATTCGCGGCGGGTGCCGGCACGCCATATCTTCCGCTTCACCGGCGCGGCGATGGCGCTCCTGTGCATCCTGTCGCTGGCGCTGCTGGCCATGGGCGGCTGGCCGTCCCGCTTCGACCCGCCGGCGCTGGCGCAGATGGCGGGCCAGCATGATTTCGCACCCAGCCGCAAGCAATGCCACGACACATTCCTGCGCAACGCCCGGCCCTGCACCCTTGGCGCCGCAACCCGGCCCGATGCGATGCTGTGGGGCGACAGTCACGGCGTCGAACTGGCCTATGCGCTCTCGCTGGATGCCAAGGCACGGGGCGGCGCGCTGATCGAACGCACCACGTCGAGCTGCCCGCCGGTACTGGGCTATGACGCCACGGATCCGCGCTGCGCCGCCGCCAATCGCGCCGCCTTCGATGCGATTCGCGCCGATCCCGCGATCCGCCGCGTCTATATGGCCGCTTTCTGGGCCAACGGAAATTTCGATTCCCCCGCTTTCGTCGCCCGGCTCGACCGCACGATCGCCGCATTACGGGCGCTGGGCCGCGACGTGGTGCTGATCGGCCCGGTCCCGCCCCAGCCCTTCGACGTGCCGCGGCGCCTCGCCCATCTGGCACAGGCGGGCCGCACCGATGCGGCCCAAGGCGTCACCCGCCGCTTCGTGGATGGGCGCACCGTCCATCTGCGCGCGCTGTTCGCCCGCTGGCAGGCGCATGGGGTGCGGCTGATCGATCCCGTCGCCGCACTGTGCGACACGCAAAGCTGCGCGATCCAGCACGATGGCAGGCCGCTCTATTTCGATTCCCATCATTTGGGCGTGACCGGCGCGAAGCTGGTCGTGGCGCGGGGCGGCTGACCCTTATTCCGCCGCCAGCGCATAGCCGGCCCGCGGCAATTCCGCCGCCAGCGCTTCTGCGATATGCGCGACCAGCGCCTGCATCCGCGCCACTCCCGGCCCCGGTCGTTCCAGCGCGACATCGAGATAGAGGCTGCGGTCGATCTCGACCTGGATGGCGTGCATCCCCTGCTCCGGCCGGCCATGCCGCTCGATCATATGATCACCGGCATAGGGATGATTTTGCGCGACGCAAAGGCCCCGCGCCTCGATCATGTCGGCGGCCAGCGTCATCAGCCGGGTCGATGCGCTGCGACCGAAGCGATCGCCCAGCACCAGTCCCGGCGCGACGCGACCGGCGGCTGGTGGCGGGAGCGGCGGCATGGAATGGAGGTCGATCAGGATCGCATGGCCATGCGCCTCCCGCGCTGCCGTCATCAATCGCGCAATCACGGCATGATAGGGCCGGTGCACGCCTTCGATCCGACGGCACGCCTCGGCCCAGGTCATCGGCTGCCGCCATAATTCATGCGCTTCGGGCAGGCGGCGCGGAAACAGGCCCAGCCCCCCGCGCAGCTTGGTGCTGCTCTGCAAGGGGGCCTCGCGCGGCAAGCCGGCGATCATGGCCGGATCGATTTCCCGCTCATGCCGGTTCAGGTCGATCATAGCCCGCGGCGTCCGCGCGACGACGACAGTAAACCCCCGTGCGATCAGTCCATGCGTCAGAAGATCGACCCACCGATCCTCCAGCCGTCGCAGCACCGCCGGCCGCACACGCGCGGCGGCCAACAGATCGTCGGGATAAGCCCGCCCGGCATGGGGGACGGACAGGATGACCGGCCGGTCCGGCACGGCCGGGCCGTAAAGATCAAAAGCGGGATCGATCAGGGTCGGGGAACACGGCGCGGGATGATCCAATGCGGCTCCTTTCACCGGCGCGCCAAAAATCGTTGCCTGGCTGGATAATCTTTACACCTTGTCGCATATAAGCGGGCTTCGCGCCACCCCGTTGGCGGCGCGCACAACCGGCGAATCGGCCGGACGGGACTGTGTGGGGGCAATGGTTCGCATTTTACTGGCCGAAGATGACGAGAGCATGCGGGTCTATCTGGCCCGTGCGCTCGAACGATCAGGATATGAGGTCGTGGCGGTGGCCACCGGCGTCGAGGCGTTGCCGCATATCAACAGCGATCGGTTCGACCTGCTGCTGACCGATATCGTCATGCCCGAAATGGACGGTATCGAACTGGCCCAGCACACGGCGCAGGTCGCCCCCGACACGCGAATCATGTTCATCACCGGCTTTGCCGCCGTGACGCTGAAAGCGGGCAAGGCGGTGCCCCAGGCCAAGGTGCTGTCCAAGCCTTTCCATCTGCGCGACCTGGTGCTGGAAGTGGAACGGATGTTCGGCAGCCAGACGGTATCCGGGCTAAGCTGACCCCCCCAGCGATCGGGTGCGATCCTCTTCCCTGCCCGCATGGAGCCGAGCGGGGGCCGAACGGGTGTCGCACCTGTCCCGGCGTTGAACCGTCCATGGTCCACAAGAATATCGGCCAGTTTCAATTTCGTCCTTGCGCGAGTCACATAGCCCCGTTATTGGCCCCCTCCACGGCGGGCGTGTAGCTCAGTGGTAGAGCACTGTGTTGACATCGCAGGGGTCGCAAGTTCAATCCTTGCCACGCCCACCATGACAAAGCCCGCCGCTTCAGATGAAGCGGCGGGCTTTCTCTTTTACCCGATTGTCGAACGCTGGATCATCGCGCTGCGGCGTGACCGATGCGCAGCCTGCGGCACGCTTGGCGCTTGCCCGCCAGCGCCCGCTCCACCCTGGCCCAGGCTTCGATATCGGCAGGCGTAATGGCCGCGTCATCGATGGTCGCGACGATAGGGGGACGACGGACGGGAACGGGCATGGTCAGCTCACAAAATGATCCTGTGCTCTCGACTATACCCCTCGCGCATGTCACCGCCATGTCCCGGACATTACAGAGCGGCAATGCGGAAATGGGTACGCTATGAAGGCAGCATGCGACATCATCGGCGGGCGACGCCTGCTGTTCGTGATGGCGGTGGAGGCGGAATATGGACCGCATCTGCGCGCCCGCTTCACGCCGCTGATGACAGGCGTTGGGCCGGTCGAAGCCGCGCTGGCCACCGGCATGGCGTTGCAGGCCCTGGCCCGGCAGGATGGCTTGCCCGATCTGGTCGTCTGCCTGGGATCGGCCGGATCGCGCACTTGCCCGCTGGGCGACATATTCCAGATCGCCAGCGTCTCCTGGCGCGACATGGATGCCTCCCGCCTGGGCTTCACCAAAGGCGTGACGCCGTTCATCGACCATCCGGTCGATGTGCCGCTGGCGACGCCGCTGGACCTGCCGCTCGCCCGGCTGTCGACCGGCGCGAATATCGTGGGCGGGAACGATTATGCCGCGATCGATGCGGACATGGTGGATATGGAAACCTTCGCCGTGGCGCGGGCCTGCGCCCGGTTCGACGTGCCGCTGATGGGCTTGCGCGGGGTGTCGGACGGACCGGGCGAACTCGACCATATCGACAGTTGGACCGCGCTGCTGGGCCTGCTGGACGAACGGCTGGCACTGGCGGTCGACGGGCTGGAAGCGGCACTGCGCGCCCAGCCGGGCTGAACGGGCGTGACAGCGCCATAGCCGCCTGTCACGTCTGGCGCGGCCTCAATGGCCGTCAAAGGCCATGATCGCCCGCGCCGCGACGCCCTCCGCCGCCAGCGCGGCCATGCCGCCCAGGTCCGGCAGGTCGATCGCGAACAGCGCCATCAGCAGGACCGCCCCCTGTTCGCGCAGCAATTGTGCGGCTGCGATCGCCGTGCCCCCGGTCGCGATCAGATCGTCGATCAGGATGACCCGGCTGCCCTGCGGCACCTGGCCTTCATGAATCTCCAGCCGGTCGGTGCCATATTCCAGCACATAGTCGATGCCCACGGTCTTGCCGGGCAGCTTGCCCTTCTTGCGCACCGGCACAAATCCCTTGCCCAGCATCTGCGCCAATATCGCCCCCAGGATGAAGCCGCGCGCTTCGATCCCGACGATCAGGTCCGGGTCGAGCGGCCGGGCAATGTCGGCCAGCCGCGCAGTCAGGTCGCGCAACCCGTCACCATCGGCCAGCAGCGTCGTGATGTCGCGGAACTGGATGCCGGGCTTTGGAAAGTCGGGGATGGTGCGGATGCGGTCGGTCAGGTCGCTGCTCATGTCGCCTCCATAGAAAAAGGGCGCGGCCTCCTCAAGAAACCGCGCCCTTTCGTCTCGTCCGTTGCAGCGGATCAGGCCGCCTTTTTCTTGTCCGCCCAGATATTCTGATAGGACATATAGGCCAGCCCCGTCGCGATCAGCAGGAAGAGCAAGGTCGCCAGCCCCGCCTTGCGGCGATTTTCCAGCTTGGGTTCGGCGGTCCAGGTCAGGAAAGCCGCAACGTCCTGGGCCATCTGGTCGACCGTCGGCTTCGTACCGTCGCCATAGGTCACTTGTCCATCGGCCGTCAGCGGCGGCGCCATGGCAAGGTTCAGGTTGGCGAAATAGGGGTTGTAGTGCAGCCCCTCAGGCGTCTTGGCGTCGGGGAACTGCTTGAGCAGCGCGGCCGGCTGATTCTGATACCCCGTGATCAGCGAATAGACATAGGCCGTGCCATGGTGGCGCGCCTTGGTCATCAGCGACAGATCCGGCGGGATCGCATTGTTGTTCGCCGCCGCCGCCGCGACATTGTTCGCGAAGGGCTTGGGGAAATAATCCGCCGGCACCGGCTCGCGGGTCGATGCCTCACCCGTGGCAGGATCGACCGAAGGGGTCTTGATGGCCCACTGCTTGGCGATCGCCTTCACTTCGGCCTCGTTATAGCCGAGTGCTTCAAGGTCGCGGAACGCCACGAACTTCAGGCTGTGGCAGGCCGAGCAGACTTCCTTGAACACCTGGAAGCCGCGCTGGAGCTGCTGCTTGTCATATTTGCCGAAGGGGCCGTCGAAGGAGAAGGCCACATGCTTGGGCGGCAGGTGGAATGCCTGCTCCACCGTCTTGGCCGGTGGCTCGGTGACGTAGGAATAGGCGCCCACGAGGAAGGAAACGAACAGCCAGCCAGCGAAGAAGAGGCCGACGAGAAATGCGCCGATGCGAACCATATCTGTCTACCCCCTTATTCGGCCGGGACCGCGGCGATTTCGCCGTCAGCCTTGCCATATTTGGCCAGCACCGATTCCGTGATCGAACCCGGCAGCGGCAACGGCTTTTCAAAGCGCGAGATCAGCGGCAGGACGATCAGGAAGTGGGCGAAATAATAGGCCGCCGCGATCTGCGAAATCATCACATAAGGCTCTTCCGCCGGCGCGCCGCCGCAATAGCCCAGGATCGCCACATCGATCAGCAGGATGATGAAGAACTTCTTGAACACCGGGCGATAATGGCCCGACCGCACCGGCGACGTATCCAGCCAGGGCAGGAAGAAGAGCAGCAGGATCGATGCGAACATCGCCAGCACGCCCAGCAGCTTGGCCGGCACGAAGAAGAAATCGACGGTGAAGGCGCGCAGGATCGCGTAGAAGGGCCAGAAATACCATTCGGGCACGATATGCGCAGGCGTCGAAAGCGGGTTCGCCTCGATATAATTGTCCGGGTGGCCCAGGAAGTTGGGCGCGAAGAACAGCATGGTCGCAAAGCAGATCAGGAACACGCCCAGCCCGAAGCCGTCCTTGGCCGTATAATAGGGATGGAACGGCACCGTGTCCTGCGGACCCTGTACTTCCACGCCAGTCGGGTTGGACGAGCCTGGGATATGCAGCGCCCAGATGTGCAGGATGATGACGCCCGCAATCACGAAGGGCAGCAGGAAGTGCAGCGAGAAGAAGCGGTTGAGCGAGGCGTTGCCAGGCGCGAAGCCGCCCAGCAGCCAGGTCTGGATCGGTTCGCCCACCACCGGGATCGCGCCGAACAGGCCGGTGATCACCTTCGCGCCCCAATAGCTCATCTGCCCCCAGGGCAGCACATAGCCCATGAAGGCGGTCGCCATCATGAGGAGGAAGATGACCAGGCCCAGCAGCCACACCATTTCACGCGGCGCCTTGTAGGAACCGAAGAAGAGGCCGCGGAAGATGTGGAGATAGACCACGATGAAGAAGAAGCTGGCGCCATTGGCATGCGCGTAACGCATCAACCAGCCGGCATTCACGTCCCGCATGGTCTGCTCGACGGTGCTGAAGGCAACCAGGTCATTGGCGCCATAATGCATCGCCATGATCACGCCGGTGACGATCTGGATCACCAGCGCCACACCGGCAAGCACGCCGAAATTCCAGAAATAATTGAGATTGCGCGGCACCGGATAGCCCGCACCGATCGCATTATAGACGAGACGCGGCAACGGCAGCTTCTCGTCGACCCACTGCATCAGCGGATGCTTGGGGGCATAATGTTCAGCCCATGGAAAGCTCATGATGGTCCCCCTCAGCCCACGAGAATGGCGGTGTCGGAAGTGAAGCTGAACTTCGGAACTTCCAGGTTCTTGGGTGCAGGCCCCTTACGAATGCGGGCCGCGGTGTCATAGGACGAGCCATGGCAGGGGCAGAAATAACCGCCATATTCGCCACGATTCTCGCCTTCGCCCGCGCCCAGCGGAACGCAGCCCAGATGGGTGCACACACCCATCGTCACCAGCCACTGTTTTTTGCCACCGACAGTGCGTTCCTCCAGCGTCTGCGGATCGCGCAGCGTGGATGCGTCCACCTTGTCGGCTTCGGCGATTTCCTTGTCGGTCAGATGCCGCACGAACAGCGGCTGCGCGCGGAACGTGGTCTTTATCGCCTGTCCCGGCTGAATCGCCGACAGGTCGACTTCCGTCGACGCCAGCGCCAACACATCGGCACTGGGGTTCATCTGGTCGATCAGCGGCACGACGACGGCGACAGCACCGACCCCCGCGAAGCCCACGGCCGCGATATTGATAAAATCGCGGCGGCGCACCCCTTCTCCGCCGGATAGACCTGGGCCATCAGAATGCTCTACGCTCGCCATGCACCTCTACCCTTGCAAGACTTCCCTGCCACACCGAAATGCCGTTTCCGGCGCTGATTATCGAGGGATTTGGGTCGTCAGCCTGGGCTGACCCCGCCTACCCCCCGGCGTGGTTCGAGGGCGTGATAACCGCACTGCGCGCGCTTTGCCAGTCGCAATATTGCATAGTCTGTTGCAAATGCTCCCAATCGACTATGGCGCTGCACCATGCGTATCGCCCTGTATCAACCGGAAATTGCGGGCAATGTCGGCGCGATCCTGCGCCTGGCCGCCTGTTTCCAGGTGCCCGTCGACATCATCATGCCCACCGGATTCGCCTTTTCCGACGCCCGGCTGAAACGCGCGGCGATGGATTACGGGCAATCCGCCGATGTCACCCGCCACGCCAGTTTCGCCCTTTTCGATGCGGTTCGACGGGCGGAAGGCCGCCGGCTGCTGTTGATGAGCGCCCATGCCTCGCAACGGTTGCCCGACGTACAGTTCCGGGAAAACGACATAATATTGATGGGGTCCGAAAGCGCCGGCGTGCCCGACGCCGTGCGCGACATGGCGGACATTCGCGTCCGCATCCCGATGGCGCCGGGCTTTCGGTCCCTGAACATCGCCGTTTCCACAGGGATCGCCGTTGCCGAAGCCCTGCGCCAGACCGGGACATTCCCCGGATAGAGGCGCTCAGCGCTGCAAGACGAACAACCACTCGCGATAGGGCGAATCGGCCAGCACCGCCTGCGCGCTGACCGGCGTGACGCCGCTGGACGGATCGAGATGCGACAGGGTGAAACCCGGCGCCGTCATCGCGGCAAGAAAGGCGGCGGGATCGCGATAGCGGCAGGCGCACCATTCCATCACGACCGTGCGCAGACTGTCGCCGGCCAGCATCATGGCCATGCCGGCCCATATGCCTTCTTCCGCCCCTTCTGCATCGATCTTTGCAAATTGCACGCGCTGTGCATCGGGATGGTCGTCGAACCGACGGCTAAACAGGGAAATGCCGACCTCATGATCGTCCCGATGCCCGGTGGTGACGAAGGCGCCGCCAGGTTGTTCGCGATTATAATAGAGCGTGACGGCTTCGCCGCTGATTCCCGTCAGCGGCGATTGCACGATGTCGACCTGCGGCAACAGGCCGTTGACCAGCAGGCTGCGCCGCATCAGATCGGCCATTTCGGGATTGGGTTCATAGGCCAGTACCTTACCGGCCGGCCCTACAATATCCGCCATGAGGATCGAGAAATAGCCCAGATTGGCGCCGACATCGGCAACGACCATTCCGGGCTTTACCAGCCGTATCATTTCTTCGGTCAGCCACATTTCCCAGAAACCGTCGAACATCAGATGAACCGAAATCGCCAGATCAGAGGGATCCACGAACATCTTGTATCGCCCCAGCACCCGCGTGATCGCGGTGCGCGAATCGAGGACCACGGTGCGCCCCATCGAACGGATGTGAGTCTGGTTGATCTCACGCGACCGGCGGATCAGGTCGTTCAGCCCCAGGATACGCGACTGCTGCGTCGAATCGGACGACAGCATCCAACGCTGCCAGCGACGTTTTATTCCCTGCAATCGTTTCAAACGCTGTTTCCTTCACCGAAAGCCATGCCTGATCCGCATGACGGCGGCTAGCAAAGGCACTGAGCATGAAACAGATGTGATTTCCAGCCTTGATAATGCCCCTGCGTCGGGGCATCCGCGCCAGTTGCAGCATGAACGCTCGGCAGAATGGAACTTCGGATGAAACTGGACATTCGCCAACAGGCGGCACGCACATGGTTCGAATCGCTGCGGGATCGCATCTGCGCTGAATTCGAAGCGATCGAGCGGGAAGCCGGCAGCGACGCGCGCTTCGCCTTCACCGCCTGGGACCGGGAGGCCGAAGGCCAGGCGCCTGGTGAGGGTGGCGGCGGCGTGCGCGGGGTGATGAAGGGGAAGATCTTCGAAAAGGTCGGCGTCAACGTCTCCACCGTGGGGGGGGAATTCGCCCCCGGCTTCGCCCAGACCATCCATGGCGCGGCCGACGATCCCGCCTTTTTCGCCACCGGCATCAGCCTGGTCGCGCATATGACCAACCCGCATGTCCCGGCGGTGCATATGAACACCCGCTATCTGGTCACGACCAAGAGCTGGTTCGGCGGCGGCGCGGACCTTAATCCGCCGCTGCCGCGCGAAGAGGATACGAATCACTTTCACGCCATATTCAAGGCCGCCTGCGACGCCCATGACCTGGACCATTATCCCCGTTTCAAGGCGTGGGCCGACGACTATTTCTTCATCCCCCATCGCGGCGTCCACCGCGGCGTCGGCGGGATTTTCTACGATCATCTCGAATGCGCCGATGATGCGGGGTTCGACGCCAACTTCGCCTTCACCCGCGCGGTCGGCGACGCTTTCCTCGCCGCCTTCCCGCCGATCGTGCGACGGCGCATGGGGGAAGCCTGGACCGATGCCGACTATGCCACGATGCTGGAATGGCGCGGCCGCTACGCCGAATTCAACCTGGTCCATGATCGCGGCACGCTGTTCGGGCTCAAGACCGGCGGCAATATCGATGCCATCCTGATGAGCCTGCCGCCGATGGCAAGCTGGAACTGATGCCCTTCCTGCCCGTCGAGCCAGGCATGGTGGCGGCGGTCGTCACCCATCTGGAGATGCGCGACAGACCCAGGCCCGCGCCGCTCCCGATCGCGCCGCTGCGGCTGGTGCGATGGAAAGCGCCGGACCTCGACGCCTATCGCACCCTGTTCCGGCGTGTCGGAGAGCCGTGGCTCTGGTTCTCCCGCCTGGTCATGCACGATGCGGCCCTGGCGGCGATCCTCCATGACCGGGCGGTGGAGGTCTATGCCGTCATCGATCCGCGCGGCGCCGAAGTCGGCCTGCTGGAACTGGATTTCCGATTCATGCCCGATTGCGAACTCAGCTTCTTCGGCCTCATCCCGCAATTGACCGGCAAGGGCTTTGGCCGCTGGCTGATGGCACAGGCGAAATCACTCGCCTGGCGCAAGGGGGTGGCCCGTTTCCGGGTTCACACTTGCACGCTCGACAGCCCGGCTGCGCTCGGCTTCTATTTGAAATCGGGCTTCGTGCCGGTCGGCCGGGAAATAGAGACGTTCGCCGATCCGCGCCTGGCGGGCGTGCTGCCGCGCGACGCCGCGCCGCATGTGCCGCTGCTGGGTTAAGCCGCAGCCTCTTCAAGCTGGCGATAGATGCGCGCGGTCAGCACCAGCAGATAGACGTTGAGCACGCCCGAAGTCAGCGCGACCGCCAGATCGCTGATCGAACGGCCGCTTTCCTTGCCCAGCGCCAGCGTCGCGACCACGCCGACCGCCGACTGCACCGCCAGTTGGACGATGAAGATCAGGATCATCGATATCATCAGGAACGCCGCCATGCGACCGACCTGCCCCTTCGTCAGCGCCAGCGCCGCGCGCACCGACATGATCACGCCCGAACGCCGGTCGATCACCACCGCGCTCAGCGGCACCAGCCGCGCACCGATATAGAGCAGCACGCCGGTCATCAGCAGGACCGACAGTTGCACCCCGCCCGCCTTGCCGATCACCGCCGCCAGCAGCCCGCCGACCATCGCCACCGCGAACAGCGCCACCATCAGCGCAAGGCCCACGATCATCGACGCACCGATCAGCATCGGCAGCCGCGACAGCGCCAGCCGGATCGCTTCGGCCACGCTGATGCCCGGCCGCAGTGCCAGCGCATAGACCGACAGCGACCCCACCACCATGACGATCGCGCCCAGCAGGATGCCGACGCTGGCCCCGGCCGGCAACGGCGGCAGCGATGCCATCGTCTGCCCCGGCTGCATCTGCATGTAATTGGCAGGCACCATCTGCTGCACGATCGCCAGCGGCACCGACAGGAACAGCAGGGCGACCGGGAACAGCAGATGCCCCTCCCGCTTGATGAAGGCCAGGCTGTCCTGCCACGCCTTGCCGATCGACATTGTCGCCATATGTTGAACCTGATCTCTGTCCGCAAAAGAGGAGGCGAGCCTTGATCGCTCGCTCACTTCAAGTCAAGGAAGCGCCATGACGCAGCCCCTGCCCTTTCCATCGTCGGTCGAATGGCGCGTCGCCGATGCGCCGGTGGACTATCCGACCGCACTGGCCGACATGGAGGCGCGCGCCGCCACCATCCATGACGGGCAGGCGACCGAACGGGTCTGGCTGCTTGAGCATCCCCCGCTCTACACCGCCGGCACCAGCGCCGACCCGGCCGAACTGATCGACCCGCGCTTTCCCGTCCATGACGCCGGGCGCGGCGGCCGCTACACCTATCATGGGCCGGGGCAGCGGATCGGCTATCTCAACATCGATCTGCGCGAACGGGGCAAGGATGTCCGCAACTTCGTCCATCATCTCGAAGGCTGGATGATCGCCGCGCTCGCCGATCTGGACATCGCGGCGCGCCGGGCCGAAGGCCGGATCGGCATCTGGACCGATGACCGGGACGGTCGGGAGGCGAAGATCGGCGCGCTCGGCATCCGGGTGCGGCGCTGGGTCACGCTCCACGGCTTTTCGATCAATGTCGATCCCGACCTGTCCCATTTCGGGGGCATCGTGCCGTGCGGCATCAGCGACTATCCCGTCACCAGCATCGCAGCGCTGGGCAGAGACGCTTCCATGGCTGCGCTCGACGCCGCGCTAAAAGCGCATTTCCCGGCTTTTCTCAGCCGCTTGGCGCGTTGCGGCGCGGGGGTTGAGCAATGCGGAACGGATCGCTAGGGTCGCGGTTTCTTTTGCCGGCCGGGGCTGCCGGGCTGACCGTTTCAAGGAGACCCGGATGCGCCGCATCTTCACCACCGCGCTGTTCATCGCCTGCCTCCCCCTCGTCGCCTGTGGCAAGAAGGATGAAGGCGCCACCAAGGTGCAGATGAAGGATATGGAAGTGGTGGACGGCACCGCGACCGATGCCATGACCGATCTGGACGGCGTGCAGAGCGAAGGCACCGCCGTCGCGCTGCCGGCGGGCAATGCCGCCAGCGCCAACAGCAGCGCGCCCGCCAGTGCCGCCGCTGACAAGCCGGCCGCCGAAAAGGCCGAAGGCGCGGACGCCGAAGTCCTGTCGGACCAGTAAGGCTGGCGCAATCGTTCAGGGCTGATACACTGGCCAGACAGAAGAAAAAGGGGGCATATCCAACCCCTTGCGAGAGGCTGAAAGAATGATGTTCCGTTACCCGTTGCGCCGCGTGCTGGCCGGCATCGCGCTGGCCGCCGCGCCGCTGTTCGCCCAGCCTGTCGCCGCGCAATTTTTCTGGTCGCCGCCCGACCTCGGCGCCCCGCCGCTGACCGACGATGCCGCCACGACCATGCTCGGCCTGCCCGGCGCGACCCCTGCGGAAATCAGGGCCGGCCTTGCCTGGAATCTGCGCGCCGCGCTCAACGTGGCGGCGCTGCAATGCGATTTCGAACGCACATTGCTGACCACCAGCAATTATAATGCGATGATCGCCCATCATGATGCGGAACTGGACACGGCGCAGGCGACCCTGCTCGCCTATTTCCAGCGCACCGTGGGCAAGGGCAAACCGGGCCAGTCCGCGTCGGACATGTATAATACCCGCATCTATTCCAGCTATTCGACGGTGCAGGCGCAGAAGGGCTTCTGCCAGGCGGCGGCACAGGTCGGGCGTGACGCCATCTTCGCCGATCGCGGCACGCTGCATGAGGTGGGACGCAAGGGGCTGGGGTCGATCAAGAAGGCAACGATCGTCGCTGGCGAGCAATTTTACGGCACGCCGGGCTATGACTATGCCCTTGCCCTGCCCTCCTTCGACCCGAAATGCTGGAAGAAGGGCGTGCTCCAGCCGGTCTGTCATCAGGCCTGGAACGACAAGACCGGGGTGAAGCCCTAACGCAAACCCAGATATTTATGCGCCTGCACGGTCAGCCGCCATTGCGGCCGATCCATGACCAGCGCAATCGCGGCGCGGGCATTGTCGACGGCATGGGCGTCGTCGAGCGGCTGGATCAGGTGATGGGCAAAGGCCCAGCCCGCCATCCCGTCGACCTCCGCCAGGCTGTGCCCGACGCCGGGCTGCGGCCAGACCAGCTTGAGTTCATGCCCCGACCGCTGCACCACGTCGCTCCCCGCCTTGGGACTGATGCAGACCCAGTCGATCCCCGGATGCACGGGCAGCGTGCCGTTGCTTTCGATCGCAATGGTAAAGCCGCCCGCATGGAGCGCATCGACCAGCGCATCGTCGACCTGCAACATCGGCTCGCCGCCGGTCAGGACGATATAGCGCCCTTCGGCACCATCGCCCCAGAAATCCAGCGCCGCCGCCGCCAGCGCATCGGCATCGGCGAACTTGCCGCCGCCAAGGCCATCGATGCCGACGAAATCCGTATCGCAAAACCGGCAGATCGCGCTCGCCCGGTCCTGCTCCCGGCCGCTCCACAAATTGCATCCGGCAAAGCGCAGGAACACCGCGCGCCGTCCCGCCTGCACGCCTTCGCCCTGAAGCGTCAGGAACATTTCCTTGACCGCATATGCCATCGCCCGCCCCTTCAGGGCCGCGTCGCATAGACGGTGGGATCGAGCAGGCCCGCTTCCTCGAACCCCTTGGACCGCAGGCGGCAACTGTCGCACAGGCCGCAATGCTTGCCGTCGGGCGTCGGGTCGTAGCAGGACCAGCTTATGCCGGTGTCGAGGCCGAGCCGATGGGCTTCGCGCACGATGTCGGCCTTGCTCATATATTGCAACGGCGTGTTGATGCGGATCGGATGGCCTTCCACCCCTGCCTTGGTCGCCAGCGTCGCCATGGCCTGAAAGGCGTCGATGAACTCCGGCCGGCAGTCGGGATAACCCGAATAGTCGAGCGCGTTGACGCCGATGAAAATGTCGCTTGCCCCCGCCACTTCGGCCAGGCCCAACGTCAACGACAGGAAGATGGTGTTGCGCGCGGGCACATAGGTAACGGGAATGTCCGCCCCCACACCGCCCTTGGGCACTGCGATGTCGGCGGTCAGCGCCGATCCGCCAAATGCGGTCAGGTCCAGCGGCAACACGATATGGCGGATCGCGCCAAGGGATTCGGCCACGCGGGTCGCCGCGCCCAGTTCCACGCGATGCCGCTGATTATAGTCGATCGACAGGGCCAGCACATGATAGCCGGCCTCGCGCGCCAGCCCGCCCGCAACCATCGAATCAAGACCGCCGGACAGCAGCACGACGGCGAATTTTCCCTTGTTGGCAATCATGGCTCCGCGCTACCGCCCGCAACGCCCGAACGCAAGCCGGAGCGCGATCAGCCGCACGCGCCGATGCGCCGCCCTTCCGCCGCGAAGGCAAAGGGTGCGCCATCGGCCACGCCCTGCGACCGGATCTGCACCAGCCGCGCGGTTTCGACGCGCAGGTCGGTGCGGCCATTGCCCGCCGCCGCGCAATCATAAGTGACAGACACCGCATGCGGGCTGTCGCTGATGGTGAAGCTGCGGCAAAGCGCCTGCCGCTGGCCCTGATTGTGGCGCAACTGGAGCAACTGGCGCAGGTCGGTGACGCACAGCCTGCGCGTTTCCGCGCCCTCGCCGCGCCCGCGCAGTTCCCATTGCCCCGGTTCCAGCATGCGCAGCGCCACCGGCGCAGATGTACCTGCCGACCCGGTGGCGGTGGCGGCTCCAGCCCCGACCCCGACTCCGGCCCATGCCGCCATCACCCATGCCGATGCGGCGCCCAGTGCGCGCCATCCCCCTGTCGTCATGATCCCGCTCGTTCCCATGCGCCGCCAGTTGATCCGGGCGCGACTGTCCCGCGCCATGGCTGCCGTCCAATTGCGGCATTTTGATAGCGCAAATGACTCGTTTCGCCGTAATTACAAATATCGTTATCGAAACGATTTCCGTCAATCGGCGGCGAAACTGTCCAGCCTGAGCGGGAAAATGCGTGAGCAAAAGGCGCAATCGACGCCGATCACGCCCGCCTCATCGGCCATTTCCACCCGTTCCTCGACCGAAAAGCGGCCGATCACGTCGCGAATATGGGCCAGGTCACAGCGGCATCCCTTGGCCAGTCCGCCGCCCTCGGTCACGCGCACTTCCTCTTCCTCATGGAACAGGCGCCAGAGAATGTCGGTCAGCGGCAGCGCCGTGTCGGTCAGTTCGGCGGGCTGCAATGTTTCCGCCAGCGCCTGCACATGTTCCCATTCGGGATGATCGTGGCGCACATGCAACCGCTCGCGCCCCACTTCGCCTTCGGGCAGATGCTGGAGCAGCATGCCCGCCGCAATGCAGCCGCCGCCCATGTCATGACGGGTGGCGATGCGGATGACGCTGGGGATCTGTTCGGACTGGAAGAAATAATGTTCCGCGGCGTCGGCCAGCGACTGCCCTTCCAGCGGCACGATGCCCTGATAGCGCTCGCCCGTCACCGCCTGGTCGAATGTGATGGCCAGATAGCCCTTGCCGAACAGGCCGAACAGCGTCGGGCCGGGGCCAAGTTCGGCCAGCCGGTCGGCATCGAACTTGGCATAGCCGCGCAGGTCGCCATCCTTGTAGTCGGCGACCAGCAGGCTGACGACGCCATGTTCGGTCTGCGCCTGCAAGGTCAGTTGCCCGTCCGCCTGCTTGAGCGTGCTGCCCAGCAGCGCCGCCAGCACCAGCGCCGACGCCAGCAACCGTTCGATGGCAGGGGGATAGGCATGGGCGGCCAGCACCTGGTCGAGCACCGGCCCCAGCCGCACGATGCGCCCGCGCACATGGCGCGATGCGATGGTGAAGCCAAGGGCCTGGTCGAGATCGGCTTGGGTGGTCACGTCACAGCTCCGGTCATCCGCCGCGCTGCGCGTCGGAACAAGAAAGGCATCCAGCGATGCGGGCAGGCCGCCTAGATAGGAAGCCTGCCCGAAAACTCAACCGAGCCGCCCCAATGCCCAGAGCAGCACCGATTTCTGGGCATGGATGCGGTTTTCCGCTTCATCCCAGATCAGCGACTGCGGCCCGTCGATCACGTCGGCTACCACTTCCTCGCCGCGATGCGCGGGCAGGCAATGGAGGAATTTGGCGCCCGGCTTCGCCTTCGCCATCAGGTCGGCCGTCACCTGATAGGGCATCATCGCCGCCAGCTTCTCTTCGGCATGGGCCTGGCCCATCGAAATCCAAGTGTCGGTGACGACCACATCCGCGCCCGCGACTGCCGCGGTCGCGTCGCGGGTCAGGCTGATGGTCGATCCTGCCGCGCGCGCCGCATCGGCAAAGGCCGGGTCGGGATCATAGCCTTGCGGTATGCCCATGCGGACATCGAACCTGAGCAGGCCCGCCGCCTCCACGATGGAGTGCAGAACATTATTGCCATCGCCCAGCCACGCCCATTGGCTGCCGGGCAACGCCAGCCCATGTTCCACCACGGTCAGCAGGTCGGCGACGATCTGGCAGGGATGCGACAGGTCGGTCAGGCCATTGATGACCGGGACGCTGGCATAATGCGCCATTTCCTCGATCTTGGCATGATCGTCGGTGCGGATCATGATCGCATCGGCCATGCGGCTCAGGACGCGCGCGGTGTCCGCGATCGTCTCGCCCCGGCCAAGCTGGCTGGTCGCACCGTCCAGGATCAGCGACGTGCCGCCCAACTGGCGGATCGCCATGTCGAAACTGACACGGGTACGGGTGCTGTTCTTTTCGAAGATCATCGCCAGCGTGTGGCCGGCCAGCGGCGCGTCGGCATCCGCCGCGCCCTTGGGCTTGCCTGCCCGTGCCGCCTTGCGATCGATGGCGTCGGCGATCATCGCGGCAATCGCGTCGCCGCCCGCATCGGAAAGATTCAGGAAATGCTTGGTCATATCATTACCCCCCACAGCCGTTCGGGCTGATCCTGTCGAAGCCCCCTCTTTCCCTTGAAGAAGAACGACCCTTCGACAGGCTCAGCACGAACGGGGTAGTATTGATCAGGCCGCCTTTGCCTCCGCGAAGCTCCGCGCGCCGGCGGAAATCTTCTCGATGGCTTCGGCGATATGGCTTTCCTCGATGACGAGGGGCGGCAGGATTCGCAGCACATTCTGCCCGGCCGATACCGTCAGCAGGCCATGATGATCACGCAGATGGCCAACAAAGCCACGCGCGTCATAACCGTCCTTCAGCTTGACCCCCAGCATCAGGCCCAGCCCACGCACATCCTCGAACATGTCGTCATGATTGGGGATAAGCTGTTCCAGCGCCGCGCGCAGGCGGGTGCCCATCGCGGTCACATGGTCCAGGAAACCGTCGGCCAGCACTTCCTCGATCACCGTCAGGCCCACCGCCATGGCCAGCGGATTGCCGCCATAGGTGGTGCCATGGGTGCCGAACACCATGCCCTTGGCCGCCTCTTCCGTGGCGAGGCAGGCACCCAGCGGGAAGCCCGCGCCGATCCCCTTGGCCACCGCCATGATGTCGGGCGTCACGCCATATTGTTCATGGGCAAAGAAGGTGCCGGTGCGGGCATAGCCGCACTGCACTTCATCCAGGATCAGCAACAGGCCATGCTCGTCGCACGCCTGGCGCAGGCCCTTGAGGAACGCCTGCGTCGCCGGCGTCACGCCGCCTTCGCCCTGCACCGGCTCCAGCAGGAAACCGGCGGTGTTGTCGTCGATCTGCGCCAGCGCGGCGTCCAGATCGTTGAACGGCACCACGGTAAAACCGGGCAGCAGCGGTTCGAACCCGTCGCGCATCTTGGGCTGGCTGGTGGCGGAGATCGTGCCCAGCGTCCGCCCGTGAAAGGCGTTGTCGAAGCTGATGATCTTGTGCCGGTGCGCCGCACCATTGGCATAATGATAGCGGCGCGCGGTCTTGATAGCACATTCCACCGCTTCGGCGCCCGAATTGGTGAAGAACACCGTGTCGGCGAACGTGTTGTCGACCAGCTTCTGCGCGAATTGCTCACCCAGCGGCATCCCGTACAGGTTCGACACATGCATCAGCGTCGCGGCCTGGTCGGCGATGGTCTTGACCAGCTTGGGATGACCATGGCCCAGCAGGTTGACCGCGATGCCGCTGGCGAAGTCGAGATAGCGCTCGCCGCGCTCGCCGATCAGGTAACAGCCCTCGCCTCGCACCGGACGCACATCGCACCGGGGGTAAACGGGCATGAGCGGCGTAATCGACATGGGCCTTCCCTTTCTGGACTGATGTAACATCGTCAGGTGCGCGGACTTGCGCGAAACGCAAAAAGGCGGTCCCCGCCGGGCCGCCCTTTGCGAGCACCGCCTATACAGACGGGCTTTTGGTCGCGCAACCCCGCCCGACGGACCGGGCGCAATCGCGCTTATTGTCCGATCTGGTTCCAGGCGTCGGCGATTTCCGCGATCATGGCGCGGGCCTGATCGACCGGCGCGGCGGACCGTTCCTTGGCCCCTACCAGCAGCAGCCGACGCGCTTCGCGGTAGATTTGCGCCAGGCCGACCGCGACATCGCCGCCCTTGTCATAATCCAGGCTCGATTCCAGCGCGAACAGGATCGACATGGCGCGGGCCTGCTTGTCGGACACCTTCATCCGGTCGCCCTGCCGTTCGGCCAGCGCCGCCGCCTCGAACGCCAGCAGCAGCTCGTCGAACAGGATCTTGACCAGCCCGTGCGGGGTGGCGCTTTCGGTACGGCTGCCGGAATGAACCGCTGCATAGCGCCGCGCCGCCGAACCACCTGCATAACCCTGATTGTAAAACATCGTGTTGCCCGTTCCCGATTAATTGTCGCTGTTGTTCCAGACCTTGATCTGCTGCTCCAGATAGCTTTGCGTCGCCTTGAGCGCGCTGAGGCGTGTTTCCATCGCCGCATATACCGACGTCAGATGCTGCTCATAATTGGTCATCTGATCGTCCAGCTTCTCAAGCTGCCTGGTAAATTCTTCCGCCTGCGCATCGTACAGCTTCTGCGCGGTCTTGATCGGACCGTCATCCTTCTCGATGCTGTCGCGCACGCTGTCCATCAGCTTGGACAGGCCGGGGCTGGTGGTGGTCGATGTCTTGGGGTTCACCATGTTGGTGATGCCTTCGGGATCCGCCTCCATCGCGGACGCCAGCCGGTCGGTGTCCAGGCTCAACGTGCCATCGCGATTGGTCGTGACGCCGATGTCGGCCAGCGTCCTGTAAGCGCCGGTCGAACCCAGTTCGGTCGATGTCAGCGTCGCCAGTTGCCGTTTCATGTCGCGCACGCCCGACACGCCGTTCAGCACGCCCGCACTGGACGAATCGCTGCCCGTCGCCGTTGCGGTGTTCAGCGCCTTCATCAGCGTGTTGTAGGCGTCGACAAATTCCTTCAGCAGGTCGGACAGGCCGGCCGTCGGCTGTGTCATGGACAGGTTGACGGTGGTGCCCGGCGACGCCTTGTTCAGGTCGATCCGCAGATAGGGGATCGCATCGTCGATCGAGTTGCCGGCATATTCATAAGCGACGCCATCCAGCGTGATCTGCGCATTCCGGGGATCGGACGTGCTAGTCATCGTGCCTGCGCTCGCCGTGCTCCAGGACAGGCCCGCAAGCGCGCTGCCGCCGTTGTCGGCCGTGGCGCTCAGGCTGAAATCATTGTCTGCGCCGGTTTCGCCCTTGAACACCAGCCGGGTGCCCTGCGCATCGGTCACGACCCGCGCGGTCACGCCGCTGCCCGACGCATTGACCGCCGCAGCCAGGCCCGCATAGCTGTTGTTGGTCGAATCGATCGTGACCGTTTTCGTCCCCGACGCGGTGGTGATCGTCAGGCTGCCGGTGCCGACCGCCGTGCTGCCGGTCGCGCCGGCCGTGGTGGTGGATGACAGGACACGGGCGGTGGCAAGCTGCTCCACCGTCAATTGCGCGGGCAGGCCGGCGGGGGTGCCGCCACTCAGCAGGCTGACCGACGCGATGCTGGCGTCGGCGCTGTTGGGGGTGCCGGTATAGTCGCTGCCCGACAGCACGCTGCTCAATGCATCGGCAAAGGTGTTGAGCGAACTGATCGCTGAAGCGAGGGCGGAAATGCGCGATGTGTTCAGGCTCTGGCGATCGGTGATCGCCATCTGCTTCGGCTCGCGCGTCGCACTGACCAGGCTGGCGACGAGCGCCGAGGTGTCGATCCCCGATCCCGCGCCGAGCGCTGTCAAGATGCTGCTGCCTACCTTCGTCATGCGCCGTCCTTTCGAGGGGGTAGAACGGCGGTAGCGACAAGATGTTTAGGAATGATTTTCATTTCGGGACATCGCCCGAAACGCCATGGAAATCAGTTGGCTGACGCCGCGATCTGTTCCACCGTCGCACGGGTCAGGTGCGCCTGTGCGGCATGCCCCCATGACGCTTTCTCGACGATCCGCCGGGCGACCGCCTCGGCATGTTCGACCGCCTCCTTGCTGGCTGGCGGCAATGGCACCAGCACGATCGGCCTGGGGATCATCGCCTGCACGGCGCTGGCCGCGTCAGCGACGCTCGTGGCGCCGGCATCCAGCTTGGCCAGGATTTCCGCGATGCGCGTGTGGACCTCGACATATTCGGCGACGCTGGCCAGGTCCTGGTCGACCGCCGCGACATCGCGCGGCGGCGCCGCCGCGCGCGAATCACGATCAGGCGCGTCGCTCGCGCGACTCGCCGACACCGGCTGCACCGCCTGCGCGGCCACAGGCGCGCGAACGACCGTCCGGTCGATCGGCGACAATTCCGCGCGGGATATATAGTCGTCCATGACGCACACCTTTCATGCGTCCCCGAAAACCCATTACGGCCGCGCGCGGCCAAAGTTTAATCCATGTCGCGATTTTTTTTGGGATGCCCTTCATCAAGATGCCCTTCATCAAGGCGCATCCGTCTCCGCCGTCAGAGCGGCTTGCCATCCGCATCGAAGCGCAGATCGTCGGGCACCGTGACGAAGGGCCGGTCGATCTCGCTCGCCATCCGGTTTTCGACCCGATAGACAAAGGCCAGCACGGTCGCGACCGCCATGAACAGCCCTTCATTGACCACCTGCCCGGCGCGCGAGGTGAAGTAGATGGCGCGCGCCAGTTCGGGATATTGCAGCACGGTGACGCCATTGCTGTCCGCCAGTTCGCGTATCGCCGCGGCGATCGCGTCGCATCCGCGCGCCACCACCACCGGCGCGCCGTCCTGCCCCGGCCGGTAACGCAGCGCGACCGCGAAATGGGTCGGGTTGGTCAGGATCACGGTCGCCTCCGCCACCGCCTTGCGGGTGGAGCCGCTCAGCACCTCGAACTGCCGGCGGCGGATATGCCCCTTGAGTTCGGGCGATCCTTCGCTTTCCTTGTTCTCGTCCTTGATATCCTGCTTGCTCATGCCCAGCCGCTTGGCGCGCTGGAACATCTGCGCCGGCACGTCGATGCCCGCGATCAGGAACAGCCCGCCCGCCATGGCAAGGCAGGTGAAGATGAAGATATGGCCCAGGTCCGCCATCGCCGGCGCGATCCCCGCCTTGCCCAGGCCGACAATCTCGGTCAGCCGATCCCAGATCAGCCACACGCCGATGCTGCCCAGCAACCCGACCTTGGCGATCGACTTGATCAGTTCGATCAGCCCCTGCATCCCGAAGATGCGCTTGATGCCCGACAGCGGATTGAGCTTTTCCGGCTTGGGCGCGAAGGCGCCGGGACGGAAGCCGAGCGAGCCGAGCAGCGCGGGCGCGGCGATCGCCGCGAGGAAGGTCGCCAGCATGACGCCCGCCACCGGCAGGGCGATCCCCTTGAGCAACGCCCAACCCCGATCCACCGGCGCGAAGTCAGCAATGTCGTCGCGCCGGAAGCGCAGCCCTTCGATCAGCATGGTCGACAGCGCATCGATCAGCGCGGGACCGATGACGGCGATGCATCCGATGCCCGCCATCACCACCAATGCCGTGCCCAGTTCGCGCGACTGGAGGATGTCGCCCTTCTTGGCGGCATCCTGCAATTTCTTCTGGGTCGGCTTTTCGGTCTTTTCGCCGCCCTCATTCCCGCCGGCCATGTCAGCGGCCCTCCGCAATGAAGCGCGATTGTTCCAGCCCCGCCTTGAGCGAGGCCGTGATGCCTTCGGCCATGACCGGCACGGCGACCGCCAGCAGCACCAGCCCCGCCATCATCGCGACCGGCATCCCCACCGCGAACAGGTTGAGCGCGGGGGCCGCGCGCGACAGCATCCCCATCACGATCTGGACCAGCACCAGCGCAAAGGCGACCGGCAGCGCCACGGTGACGCCCGCGCCCAGCAGCGACCCGCCAAATGCGATCAGGTGCCAGATCGCATCGTTGGACAGCAGCGCCCCGCCCGGCGGGATCGCGACATAGCTTTGCACGACAAAGCTGATCAGCAGCAGATGGCCGTCCATGCCCAGCAGCAGGAAGGTGGCGAGGATCGACAGGAAAGTGCCGACCACCTGGGTCGACTGGCCCGATGCCGGATCGACCATGGCGGCGAAATTGAGGCCCATGGCGTTGCCGATCGTCTCCCCCGCGACGAAGGCGGCGGCATAGCCGATCTGGACCGCGAACCCCATGGCCAGGCCCGCGAGCACTTCGCCCATCACCAGCATCACGCCTTCGAAACTGGCGATGCCATCCTGGGGCAACTGGATCGTCACGCTGTTGAGCGCCGCGACGCCCAGCGCCAGCGACAGGATCAGGCGCAACTGCAACGGCACGCCGGGCGCGCCGAACACGGGCGCGGCGATGAAGGCCGCGCCGGGCCGGATCATGGCGATCAGCCAGATCCACAACTGCGTTTCGACGCCGGTGAAACCGGGCGCGATCATGACGCCGCCCCTGTCCCGTCACGGCGCAGCAACGGCCCCGTCATTGCAGCAGGTCCGGGATACGCTCGAAGATTTCGCGGGTGAAATCGGCGATCAGCACCATGATCGATCCGCCGAACAGCACCAGCATCCCGCCCACCACCAGAATCTTGGGAATGAAGCTCAACGTCTGTTCGTTAATCGATGTCGCCGCCTGCACCATGCCGATGATCAGGCCCGCGATCAGCGCCGGGATCAGGATGGGCGCGGCCGCCAGCGCCGTGATCCACAGCGCCTGCTGGGCCAGTCCCATGAAGAAATCGGCGTTTTCCATGCGCTCTACCGCATCAGGCCCAGGGCGAACGGACGCAGGGGCCGCATCATGTCGCGAACGATCCCGCCAGCGACCCCATGGTCAGCGCCCAGCCATCCACCAGCACGAACAGCAGCAGCTTGAACGGCATCGATATGATCGTGGGCGACAGCATCATCATGCCCAGCGCCATCAGCGTGGACGCGACCACCAGGTCGATGATCAGGAAAGGCAGGAAGATCATGAAGCCGATCTGGAACGCGGTCTTGAGTTCGCTGGTCACGAACGCCGGCAACAGGATCGAGAAGGGAATATCGTCAGGCGTGCGGAAGGCCGGCGCCTTGGCCAGGCTCTGGAACAGCTTCAGGTCGCTTTCGCGGGTCTGCCTGGTCATGAATCCGTGCAGCACCTTGCCCGACCGGCCGACCGCCTCCTCGATGCTGATCTGCCCTTTGCCATAGGGGTCGAACGCCTGGGCATTGATCGCGTCGATCGCCGGGCGCATCACGAACAGCGACAGGAACAGGGCAAGGCCAACCAGCACCTGGTTGGGCGGCGTCTGTTGCAGGCCCAGCGCCTGGCGCAGCAGCGACAGGACGATGATGATGCGGGTGAAGCTGGTCATCATGAGCACGAGCGACGGCAACACCGTCAGCAGGCTCATCAGGATCAGGATTTGCAGGGACAGCGACATGGAGCGGCCGTCACCCGAAATCTGGCCCATCGCCCGGCTCAGCGCGCCGCCATTGTCGACCGGCGCGGCGGGCGCGGCCTGGGCAAAGGCGGGGATGGTGAAGATCAACGTCAGCACAACAACCAGCGTCATCCCCGCGAAGGCGGAGATCCATCTCCCTGCCTTCGCGGGGATGACGATGTTTCGGGAATCAGCGCAGGCGGACATGGTCGCCTTCCGCGATCTTCTCGATCCGGCCGCGCGTCACCGCCACCAATATCTTCCTGCCCTCGAACTCGACCACGGCCAGCTTGCCGAATGCGCCCATCGGCAACGCTTCGAGCAGCTTGAGCGAGCGTTCCCCCTGCCCCGCCATCATGCCGGGCTGATATTTGCGCCACAGCCACAGCGCGCCAAAGGCCATGCCACCCACCAGCGGCAGCAGGATCAGCAGTTTGACGAAATACCAGAACATGAAATGGCCTGCCCGCAGCTATGGTTAACAGCGCCTGCGATCCGCAGTTTCGCGACCGAAGGCAAGCGCAAAATCAAACCGGGCGCGTCATCCGCGCCGTTCGATCCCGGCCAGGCGGTTTTCGGTCGCGGCAATGTCGATGATGCGAATGCCATAACGGCCGTTCACCGTCACCACCTCGCCCTTGGCGATCAGCGCGCCATTGACCATGATGTCCAGCAGGTCGTCCGCCTGCCGGTCCAGTTCGACGATGCTGCCTTCGGCCAGGTCCATCACTTCGGCCAGGCGCAGCGACGTGGACCCGACCTCCACCGACATGCGGACCGGAATGTCGGCCAGCAGCTTGAACTGGCGATTATTGGTCATCCGGCTGACCGGATCATCGGCCCGTTCCATCCGGGGGGCTTCGCTCATGTCGCTCATTGATCGGGTTCCTGTGCAAGCTTTTCAATCTGGAAGGCGGCGCGGCCGTCCTGTTCACCGATCGTGCCATGGGCGACGATGCGGTTTCCGACGATCAACGGCAGCGATCGGCCGATGGTCACGGGAATGACGTCGCCGACCTTGAGTTGCATCAGGTCGGCCAGGGAAAGGTTGGGGCGCGCCAGCACGGTGCGCGCGGGCATGCGGATGTCGCGCATCCGGCGGGCGATGCGCGCCTGCCAGACAGGATCGCGATGCTCCTCGTCAGTGGGGATATTGGCGCCGGTCAGCGCCTCGACCGCGCGCAGCGCAGACAGCGGGAACAGCAGGTCGATGGGCCATTCCTGCTCGCGGGTCAGCGACACGGTGAAACGTTGCAGCACCATCTGGTCGCCAGGCTGGGCGGCGGCGGCATAGCCGACCGCGCTCTCGCGCAGGATCAGCGCCTGCTCCAGCGGCAATATATCGGTCCAGGTTTCGATCAGGCGCGCCGTGATGGTGTCGGCCAGGCGGGCGATCAGCCGGTCCTCGGTCGGTGTGAATTCGGACCGCGCGGGCAAGGGGCGGTTGCCGATGCCGCCATAAAAACAATCGACCAGGGTAGATATCATCGCCGCGTCCATGCGCAGCAGCATCTGCCCCTTCAAGGGCAGCAGGCGATAGATGGACAGGCTGCAAAAGGCCGGAACGTCGGCCGACCATGTGCCAAAGTCCAGCACGCACGTCTCCTGCGCGGTGACAAGCGGACGCACGCCGGCGATCGGCTCGATCAGGGCGCGAATACGCCGGCCCAGCTTTTCGCCCAGCCGGTCCAGGCCCGACAACATGATCGGCGCCTGTGTTTCCCCGCGCCCGAAGGCGTAGGTCTGTACCTCGGTCATCTTGGCCCCCTGCCCGTATCGGATCAGGGGACGTCCCGATCCCTTTCAGGCAGGACCATAAATAACGAAAATGGTAAAATTCCGGTTAAATCAGGTGCAGCCGGGGCCGCGTCACTGGATCACGAAATTCGTGAAATAGACATTGTCGACGCCGCCATAGCCGGTTTTCTGCTTCAATATGTCGTTGACGATGTCACGGATCTTTTTCTGCAAAATCTGCTTGCCCTTGGGCGTGTCGAGCATTTCCTGCGGCTGCTGCGCCAGCATCATCAGCACCTGGCTGCGGACCGGCATCTCATGCTGCTTGATCGCGGCGATGACGCGATAGTCATAATAGGTCGACACGGCGATGGTGATCTGGGCGAAGGCGTCGGTGTCCGACATGTTCGACGTGAAGGGCGCCTGAAGCTGGAAATAGGTCGCCTGATAGGCAGCCGGATTGGCCGGCGCCGGCAGGTCGATGCCATGGCCCGGCGCATGGCCGGCCGACGCGACATGATCGCCGCCGGCGGCATGGCCACCACCTGCGCCACCGGCTTCGCCGGCCCAGCCATGGGCGGTGGCGACCGCCTGCGCGTCCTCACCGGCCAGCACCAGAACGGGCTTGTTGGGGTCCTCCTTAGGCCCTTCGGCCTTGGCGTTGAAGAAGCCGGCGGCATAGAGCCCGCCTGCCGCCCCCGCCCCGCCCAGCACGACGCCGACGACCAGCAGCAGGATCATCTTCATGCCCCCGCCTTTCTTCTTCTTGGCCTTCGGCTCGTCGCTCATAATTTTTGTCCCCTAGGCAAAGCGGCGGTCACGCATAGCGCGCGCGCGGCAGGTCGGCGCCTGCGTCGCCGGTCTGTTCATGGTTAAGAACGGCCGCGTCGCCGCTTCCTTTATGGACCGGGGCGATATTTTCACGCGCCTGCCCGCGCCCGCGCATCTGCGACTGGGCGGACGACTGGCCCATGCCCTGCCCAGCAGCATGACCTTGGCCCGCCGCCTGGCCCTGTTGCTGCGCACCGCTCTGGTTGCCGGCGGTGTCGGGCCGGGCGGCTTCGGCAATCTGCGGCGCACGCTCCACCTTCACCTCGCTGATCCGCACCGCCGACAGGCCCGCGTCTAGCTTCAGCCGGTCACTGTCCTGCCGCAGCGCCTGTTCGGCAGCTTCGGTCAGGACGGTCAGGCTGACGGCCGCACCCTCCGCCCCCTGGCGAATGTCGACCTGCACCTGCCCCAGTTGATCCGTGTTGATCTGGAACCGCCCCTGCGCGCCCCGCGCCGACAGCCCCGCAATGTCGCGGGCCAGCCCGTCGAGCCACTGGCCCGACACGCCCATGTCGACCATCCGGTCGCCCAGGCTGGCGGACAGGTCCACGGTCGGCAGCGCCGCGCCACCCTGCACACTGGTCTGCGCACCGCCCTGCTGTGACGGGGCGGGCGCGATCATGGTCGATGACGAGCCGGTCGCCTGGCCGGCATCCGCCGTCCCATCCGGGACCGAAGCGACCGGGTCGTCGGCCGGGGATCCGTCCCCACCTTGTCCCGCAACCCCGCGCATATGATCACGCACCAGTTGCAGCAAGGCCGCCGCCTCCGCCGTGGCCGGCGCGCCAGTCCCCGGCAGGACCGGCTGCGACGCGGGCGCATGTGTCGCCCCGGTTGCCGGATCGGTGGCGGCGACGCCATCTGTCGCGATCCTGTCCGTCTCCACGGCCGTACTCGTTGGCGCAGGCTGCGACGGGACGATCATGACAGGCGGCTGTACCGGGTCGGCCGCATCCGCCACGGTTTGATCATCGCGATCAGGCTCATCCCCGTCACCGGGCGCTTCTGTACCAGTCTGCTCCGTCGCGCCGGCTTTGCCTGACGCTATGGCATCGCTTGCAGCGGTCGGCTGGACAGGCTTGCCGCCCTGTGCCCGGACCGGGCCTGTTTCTTCGGGCGCAGGCGCTTTGCCAACAACCGGCGCACCGCCATCGGCGCGCTGGACCGCATCGGCACGGACGGCATCGGCACGGACGGCAGGCGCCGCGCCGGACGGTCCGGCCCCCTCCGGCGCCGGATCGGCATTGGCCGCCTGCATCGCTTCGGCAAAACCGGCCGTCTCTTCCGCCGACGCCTGCCCGCTTTTGCCTGCGGCAGGCGGGGCATTGGGCGCAACGACCGCTGTAACGCCGTGCAGCATGGTCATGGTCACACGTCCCCCGTCCGTTGCATCCGGCGATAGCGCGGCAGCGCCGCCAGTCTGTTTTCGCGCCATTCCTCCAGGTTCGCGCGGGCGCGTTCCTTCAGGCGGCTGGCGATTTCCTTCTCGCGATTGGCGGCCAGCGTCAGCCCCTCCTGCGCCTCCACCTTGCGGTTCGCGTCATAGAGCGCGCCGTCGAGCTGGCGACTGGCCTGTTCCAGCCGGGTCGCCAGTTCCTGCATGGCGGCGAAGGACGCGCCGGTGGCCATCCCTTGCGTTTCGAACAATTCGCGGCGCACCTTGCTCAACCGCTCGATATTATGGGCGATGCCCGCCGCTTCGTCGCGGGCACGCGCTGTTTCGGCGACCGCCATCGCATGTTGGACATGGCGCACGCGCAAGACGCGCTGCCGGCGGCCGACCAGCCCCTTCACGCGCCAAAGCCCGCGACCAGCGCGGCGGCGCTGGTGCCAAGGTCGATGCGGCTCTTCTGGTCCTGCCGGATGAAGTCGAGGATGTCCTGCCGACGCCGAACCGCTTCATCGATGACCGGGTCATTGCCGGGGCGGTAGGCGCCCATCAGGATGAGGTCACGATTTTCCTCATAGGCGGCCCAGAGGCGTCGATAGCCGGCGGCGGCGGCGCGATGGTCGTCATCCACCACATCGGCCATCACGCGCGACAGCGACTTGCCGATGTCGATGGCGGGAAAGATCGCCTGTTCCGACAGATGGCGCGACAACACGAAATGGCCGTCCACGATGGCGCGGGCGGCGTCCACGATCGGATCGTCGGTGTCGTCGCCATCGGCCAGCACGGTGTAGAGCGCGGTGATCGATCCGCCGGTGCGGCTGTCCACCCCGGCCCGCTCGACCAGGCGCGGGATCAGCGCCAGGGCGGAGGGCGGATAGCCCTTCATCGCGGGCGGTTCGCCCAGCGCCAGGCCGATTTCGCGCTGCGCATGGGCGCAGCGGGTCAGGCTGTCGATCAGCAGCAGCACCTTCTTGCCCCGCGCGCGGAAATATTCGGCGATAGCGGTGGCGCGGGCGGCAGCGCGCAGGCGCAGTACCGGGGGATGATCGGCGGGGACGGCGACGACGACGCTCTTGTGCATCATGTGCTTCAATTTGGTTTCCAGGAAGTCGCTGACTTCGCGGCCCCGTTCGCCGATCAGGCCGACGACGACGATGTCGGCTTCCGCCCCGGCGATCATCTGGCCCATCAGCACCGATTTGCCGACGCCGGACCCGGCGATGATGGCAATGCGCTGGCCGCGCCCGGCGGTCAGCAACGCATTGACGGCGCGGACGCCGAGGTCGAACGGTTCGGTCACGCGCCCGCGATCAAGCACATTGCCCTTCACCCCGTTCAAAGGCCAGGTGCCCCCGGCGATGATCGGTCCCTTGCGGTCGAGCGGCTGGCCCATCGCGTCGATGACCCGGCCGATCAGCCCGTCGCCGACCTGCACCATGTTCGCCTGGCTGTCCGGCTCGACCCGGATGCCGCTTTCCAGCGGCGCATCAGCGTCCAGCGGCACCAGCAGCGTGCGGTCGCCGCGAAAGCCGACCACTTCGGCGCGGCACACCGATCCGTCGCTCGCCAGCACCCGCGCCCCGGACCCGATCGGGCGGCGAAAGCCGGTGACTTCCAGCATGCCCGCATCATGGCTGACCAGGCGGCCGACATGGCGCGGCGCACGATTTTGCACCTGCAGGTGATCGAACAGGCTTTCGGCCTGCGCCAGCGCGGCGCGGATCATGCCTTGCCTTCCATATCGTCCATCAGCGCGCGCAGGCGGGCAAGCCGCACGTCCGGGCCATCCTCGACCCAGCCATCGGCGGTTTCCAGCCGCACGCAGCCACGCTGCATCGTCTTGTCGGCGATCATCGCGACGCCGATCGCCTCGTCCTTCAGCAGCGCGGCATCATCGGGATGCAGATGCAGCGCGCTCTTGTCCTGATTGCTTTCGATGAAGGCGGCCACGGTGTCGCAGCGCTGGACCAGCCGTTCCATGTCGATCTCGACCTCGCCGACAATCTGCTCGACCAGCCGCACGACCGTGGCCGACAACATGGTGGACAGCATCCCGCTCGGTGCGGGGGCCAGCAGTTCCAGCGCCTGGGCCAGCCGTTCACCGGCCTGCGCATCGGCCGCGGCCGCTTCGGCGGTGACACGGCAGCCTTCATCAAAGCCCAGCGTGAACGCCTCGATCCGGGCTTCCTCGACCGGATCGGCTTCCGGTTCGTCCGCGACCGCACGCATCGTCGCGGTCTGCTGGCCCGCAGGCGCGGTGTAGAGGCTGCGAAAACCACCCGTGTCGGCCGGACGGAAACCGGCGACCGTCACCGGCGCGAAATCCTGCACCGCTTCGGCACCCCATATCTTAGACAAAGTCATTGCCCTTTCCGCCGAGCATGATGGTGCCGGCGTCGGCCATGCGGCGCGCGGTGGCGATGATCAGCTTCTGCGCGTCGATCACTTCGGCCAGACGGATGGGACCGCGCTCCTCGATCTCGTCGGCGATCGCCTGGGCCGCGCGGGCCGACATGCAACTGAAAATCTTGCCCTTGAGCATGTCGTTGACGCCCTTGAGCGCCACGACCAGCACCTGGCTGTCGACGGTCCGCATCAGCGTGCCCAAATTCTTGTCGTCCATGTCGATCAGGTTGTCGAAGACGAACATCTCCTCCTCGATCGTCTGCGCGATCATCTTGTCGCGCTTGGCCACCGCCTTCATGATCCGCTGTTCATTATCCTTGCGGACATTGTTCATGATCGCGGCCGCCTCGATCGTGCCGCCGCGCTGCGACGCCGCGCCCTGCTTGCTCATCGGACCGCGCAGCAGCAACTGCTCCAGATCCTCCAGCGCCTCGTTCGACACCGGGCCAAGCGTGGCGATGCGATAGACGATCTCTTCCTGATATTCGGACGGCAGCAATTGCAGCACATCGGCAGCGACCGGCGCTTCCAGATGGGCCAGCACGATCGCCATGATCTGCGGATGCTCCGCCTCGATCAAAACCGCGATTTCCTTGGCATCCATCCATTTGAGCATTTCAAGCTGGGTGGACCGGGTCGGCGGGGTGATCCGCGCCAATATGGTTTCCGCGCGTTCCTCGCCCAGCGCCTTGGTCATCGCGCCGCGGATATGCCGGGTCGCGCCATAGCCGATGGTGGTGCGCTTCTTCGCCTTGGTGACGAAATGGTCGAGCGCCTCGTTGACTTCTTCCGGGTCGACATCCTGCACGTCATACATGGCATAGCCAAGCTGGCGCACTTCGTCGGGTTCCAGGCGCGACAGGATCTGCGCGGCTTCATCCTCGTTGAACAGCATCAGCAGGACGGCGGCGGCGGCGCTGCCCTTGAGCGCTTCGGGACGGCCGGGGACGATCTCAGGCATTTTCCTTTTCCTTCTTGCCGTCACGCAGCAGGTCGCGGACGACCAGCGCGGCCCGGTCCGGGTCCTGCTTCACGAAATTGCGGATCAGATCGGCGCGCTGTGCATAGTCGTAAGTGGACGAAATCATGTCGAGCGTCACTTTCGGTTCGGCCCCGTCCGGCGTCAGGACGGCGGCCTGCTTGGTCAGTTCGCTCGAAATCTCGCGACCGATACGCTGGCCGGTTTCGGCGCTGGCGGCATCGGTCATGGCGTTGGCGGCGGGCGCGGCAGCGGCACGGCGCTTGAGCAACGGACGGCCGATGCCGAATATGACCAGCAGCGCGACCAGCAGCGCCGATGCATTGCGCACCAGCGGCGCCATCCAGTCGGCTTCATACCAGGGGACGACGACCTCCGTCGGCTTGGCGAAGCTGCGCGACGACAGGGCGACCACGTCGCCACGCGCCTGGTCGAAACCGACCGCACCCTTGACCAGCGCCTCCAGCGCGGCGATTTCCTGCGCGCTGCGCGGCTTGCCATCGGCGCCATTGTCGAGCGCGACCGCCACCGACAGCCGCTTGACGGTGCCGATCGCATCCTTGGTGACGGACACTTCACGACCCAGTTCAAAGCTGCGGTTGAAGGTTTCTTCGGTTTTCATCGGCGGCAGGCCCGGCGTGGCGGGCGTCTGCTGCGCCCCGTCCGCCGTCTGACCCTGCGCCACCGCCTGGCCGTTGGGATTGGTCTGGGTGACGGTCGGGTTGACCGGCGCCTGGTTGCTGAGCGCGCCGGGGATGCCGGTCGCTTCGCCCGCCTTCTGGCCGCGCTCGTCGGACGACCAGCTTCCCTGTTCGACGCGCAGCCGGGCTTCATCCTGCGGATAGGTTTCGCGGGTCGCCTGCCGTTCGGCGAAGTTGAGTTCGGTATGCACCTCGGTCGAAAAATTGCCCGCGCCCAGAATAGGGGTCAGCAGCGCGATCACCGACTGGCGATAGCGATCCTCCATCCGGGTCTGGATCGCGATCTGGCGATCGTCACCCGCATTGCCGTCATTATTGCTGAGCAGCCGGCCATTCTGGTCGACCACCGAAATATCCTCCGGGTTCAGTTCCGGGACGGACGATGCGACGAGATGGACGATGGCGCTCACCTGCGCGTCGGTCAGCGACCGGCCCTGCGCCAGACGCAGCATCACCGAAGCGGACGGCTTGGTCCGGTCGCGCAGGAATACGCTGGGCGCTTCCACCGCCAGATGGACCTTGGCCGTTTCCACGCTGTCGATCGCCTCGATCGTGCGGGCCAGGTCGGTTTCGCGGGCCGACCGCAATTTTTCGTTCTCGACCGCGCGCGATGCGCCCATCGGCAGGCTGTCGATCATGCTGTTGCCGTCGGGCGCGCTCTTGGGCAGGCCCTGGGCGGCGAGCATCATCTTGGCCTTGAAATAGTCGCCCTCGCCCACCGTCATCGCGCCGGCGCTGTCGAAATCATATTGGATCCCGCTCTGGTCCAGCACCTGGGCGACGGCCGACTTGTCGGCGTCGGGCAGGCCGCGGAACAGGTCGCGCTGCGGCGGTTCGCGCAGCGCGAGCCAGGCTGCGCCCGCCACCGCGACGGTGCCGATCAGGCCGAGCAGCGGCAGGCTCTTGGCCACGGCGGGCTGCTTGATGAAGCCGGAAAGGCGCGCCTTGAGCGCGTCGACCCCCTTGGCCCCGCCCGCGAAGGACGAACCGGCGGGGAGCGCAGGCGCCGAAGCGCCGATGTTGGTGCTGAGTGCGTTCTCGCTCATGGTTTAGACCGGCATGCTCATGATGTCCTTGTAGGCGGACAGGAGTTTGTTGCGGACTTGCAGGGTCGCCTCGAAACTGACCGACGCCTGCTGCTTGGCCAGCATGACGGCGGCGATGTCCGTGGTTTCCCCGCGCTCGAACGCGGCGGCGGCTTCACCGGCCTGGTTTTGCAGGCCGTTGACTTGGTTCAATGCGCTGTTGAGCGCCTCTGTAAAACCACCGGGCGGGGTGCCCTGGGTTGCGCCCGCGCCGGTCGCCCCGCCGGCATTGCCGGTCTGGGCAACGTCGCGCAACGCGGCGTTCTTTTGCAGGATGGCGTTGCGGATCGCCATCACGCTGTCGGTGGGGGAAATGCCGGTCATGTCCTAGCCTCCCTTCAAGCCGCCGCCAGCTCGCGCATTTCGGCGAGCCGATAGCGCAGCGTGCGTTCGGAAATGCCCAGCTTACGGGCGGCGGCGGCGCGATGGCCGTCCGTCTCGCGCAGGGCGGTGCGGATCGCCTCCAGCTTGGAATGGCGGGCAACGTCGCGCAGGCGGATCGGTTCGAC
Organism: Sphingobium cyanobacteriorum; assembly: GCF_030580935.1. Lineage (GTDB taxonomy): Bacteria > Pseudomonadota > Alphaproteobacteria > Sphingomonadales > Sphingomonadaceae > Sphingobium > Sphingobium cyanobacteriorum. Next base: position 691,070 of record NZ_JAUQOM010000001.1, read on the forward strand.
CGGGATGGATGCCGGCGCCACGATCGGTGCCGCCGTGCGCAGCGGCTGCGGCGCGAAACCCATGTGCAGGTCGCCCGCCTCGATCCGATCGCCGTCGCGCAGCACCAGCGCGCGCTGCAACACATTGCCCAGTTCGCGGGCATTGCCCGGCCAGGCGTGACCGGCCAGCTTGTCGAGCGCGGCGGCGGTCGGCCAGACGAAGCCGGCCTTGCCCATGTCCTGCTGGCGCAGCAGCATGGCGGCGGCGATCGCGGCGATGTCGCCCCGGCGCTCGGCCAGCGGGCGCAGTTCCAGCGCCATGACGTTGAGCCGCCAGTACAGATCTTCGCGGAAGCGGCCGGCGGCGACTTCCTCGGCCAGGTTGCGGTTGCAGGCGGCGACGACGCGGACATTGACCGGCACCGGATGGGTCGCGCCCACCGGCAACACTTCCCCTTCCTGAAGCGCGCGCAGCAGCTTGGCCTGAAGCGCCAGCGGCAGTTCGGCGATTTCGTCGAGCAGCAGCGTACCGCCATCAGCCGCCAGGAACAGCCCTTCCGATGCATTGGCCGCGCCGGTGAAGCTGCCCTTGCGGTGGCCGAACAGCATCGCTTCCATCATGGTTTCGGGCAGCGCGGCGCAGTTGACGGCGATGAAGTCATGACCGGCGCGGCCGGACTGGGCGTGCAGGAAACGCGCCATGCCCTCCTTGCCGGTGCCGGTGTCGCCCTGGATCAGGACGGTGGCGTCGCTGCGGGAGACGCGGCTGGCCATCGTCATCAACCGGGCGCTGGCGCCGTCGCCGACCGCCGGGACGCAAGCCGGGCGCGCCAGTTCGGCGATCAGCGCAAAGGCAAAGCCCATGTCGGCCATGCCGAAGGCGACACGCGCCGGCAGGCCGTTGGCGGCCGCGACCAGCGACGGCGCGCCGTCGGTCAGGGTGATCAGGATGTCGCGATGGGTGGCGTGACCGATCTCGGTCGCCAGCAGCACGCGGCGGCTGTCCCGCAGGCCGTCCTTGTCACGCGGGCTGGCCGCGTCGACGATACGGACGACATAGAGCGCATTTTCGAGCCAGTGCTGCAACCCAGGAACGAGCGCACAGACGCCACGGCTCACGTCAAGTGATGACATGAACGAAACCCCATATTCTGGCTGGCCTGCACCCCCGTGCACCCCTGCCCCTTCGATGGTTAATGAATAACGCCACTGTGGTTATCAGATGGTTAATGCCGCCTGCCGCTTGCCGCAGACCGGCAATTATTTTCCGCCCGACCGGCAAAAATTCCGGCTTCTATTATGCACGCGCGCGAGAAGGGGCGGTTTTTGCCTGTTTTGCGGAAAAATTGCGGGAGCCGCTAAAACCTCCCGACGCCCCGCCGTTATCCCCTTTCGAGGCCGCAAGCGTCGGATGACAGCGACCTGATTGAACGGAAAGGGAACATCATGACTGTTATCGGAACCAACACTGCGGCGCTGCGCTCGGCCAACGCCTCTTCTTCGGCCAGCAAGGCGCTGAGCACCGCCATGGAGCGCCTGTCGACCGGCAAGCGCATCAACAGCGCCAAGGACGACGCCGCCGGCCTCGCGATCGCTTCCAGCATGACCGCGCAGATCAAGGGCATGACCCAGGGCGTCCGCAACGCCAATGACGGCATCTCGATGGCGCAGACGGCGGAAGGCGCGCTCGGCGAAGTCAGCAACATGTTGCAGCGTATGCGTGAACTGACCGTCCAGACGCTGAACGGCACCAACGACACCGATGCCAAGGCCAATATCCAGGCGGAAATGTCGCAGCTCCAGACCCAGATCACCGACACGCTGGCCAACACCGAATTCAACGGCACCAAGCTGTTCGACGGTTCGACCGCTTCGGTCAACATCCAGGCCGGCGCCAATTCCGCCGACGCGGTGACGATCACCCTGGACGACGTGGCCGGCGATGCCGATGTCACTGCCGCCCTGGCCGTCGACGCCACCACCGCGACCAGCGCTGACCTGACGACCTTCGACGATGCGCTGGCGGCTGTCGCCACGACCCGCGCCAATCTCGGTGCGGTGCAGAACCGCCTCGAATCGACGGTCAACAACCTGACCAACAACATCACCAACCTGACCGACGCCCGCAGCCGCATCGAGGACGCCGACTTCTCGGCCGAAACGACCGCGCTCGCCAAGCAGCAGATCCTGAGCCAGGCGTCGACCGCGATGCTGGCCCAGGCCAACCAGAGCCAGCAGGGCGTGCTCAAGCTGATCGGCTAAGCCGTGACCCGATTGGTCGGCTGAGGTCTTGGTCACCGCCAGCCGGTCAAGTGGCCCCCGGCGCATCACAGTCCCCACCGCGCCGGGGGCGACACCTTCGATCGAACGACCAGAAATCCGAAGCCTCCGTCCCCCCGGGCGGAGGCTTCATCGCGTCCGTCCGACATGGGAAGAGGGACAGGATGATGGATACAAGGCTTGGCTTGGCCGTTTCCGCCGTCCATGATGACCTCCATGACCCAGATTGACCGGCGCGCGATGATCGCCGCCACCGGCGCCGCCCTCCTCCTCCCCGGCACATTGCGCGCGCAGGCGATCGGCGACGCCTTTTCCTGGGACCGGCTGGTCGCTCTGGCGCAGCGGCAGGCGCGCGCGCCCTTTCGCGAAACCCCGGCCCATCCCGGCGCGGCCAGGGTCGATTATGACGCGCTGCACGGCGCGCGCTTCCGTGACGAACGCACCCTGTGGGGCGATCTGCCCGGCGACACCGGCATCCGTTTCTTCCCGCTGTCGGCCAACGCCGCGCAGCCGGTATCGATCGCGATCCTGGACAAGGGCCGCGCCACGCCGCTGCGCTATGATCCCGCGATGTTCGACACGCCGGCGGGCAATGCCGTCGCCGCGCTGGGGCCGGATGCGGGCTTTGCCGGTTTCCGCATCATGAACGCCCGGCGCGACGGCGACTGGCTCTCCTTCCTGGGCGCCAGCTATTTCCGCGCGCCCGGCCCGCAGAAACAGTTCGGCCTGTCCGCCCGCGCGATCGCGATCAACACCAGCCTGGCCGGCAAGGAAGAATTTCCCCGCTTCACCCATTTCTGGCTGGAACGCAGCGGGACCAGCAGCGTCACCATCTACGCGCTGCTGGACGGCGCATCGATCAGCGGCGCCTATCGCTTCGTCAGCAGCCTGGGGCCGGACGGGGTGCGGCAGCATGTGACCGCCGCCCTCTTCCCGCGCCGGCCGATCCCGGAACTGGGGCTGATGCCGATGACCAGCATGTTCTGGTATGATCAGGCCAACCGCCTCCAGGGCACCGACTGGCGGCCGGAAATCCACGACAGCGATCTGCTGTCGATCGCCAGCGTCGACGGCACCGCCCATGCCCGCCCGATCGTCAACCCCTCGACCCCGCAATTCAGCGCCTTCAAGGAGAGCGACCCCAGGGGCTTCGGCCTGCTCCAGCGCGACCGCGATTTCGACCATTATCAGGATGATGGCGTCTTTTACGATCGCCGTCCCTCGCTCTGGGCGACGCCGGCAAAGCCGCTGGGAAGCGGCCAGGTCCGGCTCTACGCCTTCCCGACCGACAGCGAATATAGCGACAATGTCTGCGCCTACTGGACCCCGGACGCCCCGCCCCGCCCCGGCGCGCGGATCGACCTTGGCTACCGGCTCGACTGGACGGCGGCGCGCGCCCCCGCTTCATCGGACCTGGCGATCGTCGCCAATGTCTGGCGCGGGCGCGGCGACCGGCCCGATGCGGACCGTCTGGTGATCGACTTTGCCGGGGTGCCGCCGGACATGAAGCCGGACCTGTGGGTCGATGCCGGCGGGGGAGACCTGCGCAAGCAGGCGGGCTATCGGGTGCTGGGCCGGGATGGACTCTATCGGGTCGTGCTCGACATAGGCCGCAAACCGGGCCAGACAGTCGATATTCGCCTGCAATTGCGCGTCGGCAATCGGGCGTTCAGCGAATATGTGCATTATCCGCTCGGCGCATGAAGGGAACCCTCGGCGAAACGGGCGGTTCTCACACACGGGTTATCATAACGGATCGGGACTATGGGGAATGGAGGCGTGCCGGCGGCCAATGCCGCGGCCGGGGACAAGCCATTGACGCGGGCCTTTGAACAGGTGCCGCCCGAAGCGCCGCTCGCCATGCCGGAACAGGATTTCCGCACGCGCCCCCCCCTGATCGCCACACGCTCGCTCAACATCGACATAGGCGCGCGCCGCCTGCTGGTCGTGCTGCTGGCGCTGATACCCGCCGCCATGGCCGCGCATGAAATGCGCCGCTCGATCGGCCTGGACGGCATCAGCGCGATGGAGGGCGTCTATCTCCTGCTGTTCATTTCGCTGTTCGCCTGGATCGCCTTCGGCTTTGCCACCGCGACGATCGGCTTCCTGCTGCTGACCGTGGGCAAGGGGCGCAGCGTCACCCCCCGCCCGCTGCGCGCGTCCGAACCGCTCCGGGGCCGCACCGCGATCCTGCTGCCGGTCTGTAACGAGGATTTTCTGGGCGTGCTCGGCCGCCTGTCGATCATGGAACGGTCCCTGGCGCAGGTGATGGGCGGCGAACGGTTCGAATTCTTCATCCTGTCCGATTCCAGCGCCGAAAGCGGCGAGACGGAAAAGCGCGCCTATCTGGAAATGCGCAAATCCTTCTCGCGCCCGGTCCATTATCGCCGCCGCGCCCGCAATATCGGGCGCAAGCCCGGCAATATCGCCGAATGGGTGCAGCGCTTCGGCGCCGCCTACGACTATATGGTCGTGCTGGACGCCGACAGCGTGATGAGCGGCCAGACCATGGCCCGCCTGGCCGCCGACATGGAGAGGCATCCCCATGTCGGCCTGATCCAGACGGTTCCCACGGTGATGGGCGCGGCGACCCTGTTCGCCCGCTGGCAACAATTTGCCAGCCGCCTGTTCGGCCCGATCTCCGCCGCCGGCATGATCTGGTGGGCCGGATCGGAAGGGATGTTCTGGGGCCACAATGCGATCGTGCGGGTGCGCGCCTTCGCCGACAGTTGCGGCCTGCCCGAACTGCCCGGCCGCGCCCCCTTTGGCGGCCATATCATGAGCCATGACATGCTGGAGGCGGCACTGCTGCGGCGGCGCGGCTGGGACGTGCATATGGTGACGGCCGACGACAGTTTCGAAGAATTTCCGCCCTCCATGCCCGACCTCTTCACCCGCGACCGCCGCTGGTGCCAGGGGAATATCCAGCATGTGCCGCTGCTGGTGAAGATCGTCGGCCTGCACCCGGTCAGCCGCTTCCAGTTGCTGGTGGGCGCAAGCGCCTATTGCACCTCGCCCATGTGGCTGGCGCTGATCCTGGTGGTGCTGGGCGGCGCGGCAAGCGGGCTGTGGCCGGCTGCGGCGATCCTGCCGTCGGGCGGGCTGCTGGCGGTGACGGCGGTGCTGCTGTTCGGGCCGAAAATCCTCTCCATCCTCTGGGCCATGGCCGATCCGGCGCGGCGCATCGGCTTTGGCGGCGCGGCGCGGATGACGCGCGGCGTGATCGTCGACATCATCCTGTCGATCCTGATGGCCCCTGTCGCCATGCTGACCCAGACGATCAACCTGTTCGGCATATTGATGGGCCGCAAGAGCGGTTGGAACGGCCAGACCCGCGACCGCGACGGCATGGCGATCCATAGCGCCATCTGGCTGTTCAAATGGCATGTGTTGCTGGGCGCGGGCCTGACCCTGCTGGCGCTCCGCGCCGGCGCGCTGGGCTGGACCCTGCCAGTGATTGCCGGGCTGTTCGCCGCGCCGCTGCTCGCCGCGCTCACCGCGCGCAAGGATCTGGGCCGCCGGGCGCAGGAAAATGGCCTGTTCCAGGTTGCAGACCCGTGGTGGCGCACCCAGGGTTATCGCCCGCTGCGCTTCCGCTGGCCCACCACCGACGCGCGCCGCGTCGGCCCGGTGGCGGCGAATGACGAGTAAGAATCTCTAATCGTTCCAGTCGCGCAGTTTCTCGCGCAGCTTGTCGAGTGCCGCCTTCTTGATCTGGCACACCCGCGCCGCGCCGATATCCAGCGTCTGGCCGATTTCCTCCAGATTGAGTTCCTCGACGAAATAGAGTTGCAGCACCAGCGCCTCGCGCTGGGGCAGTTCGCCGATGCAGGCGGCGACCGCCTGCTTGAGCGCTTCGCGCTCCAGCACATCGTCGGCGCGGTCCTCCACATCGGCGAACCACATCGACTGGTCGGAATAGACCTCGTCCATGCTGCTATGCTGGACCATCTCGACGCTGTCGGCGATCTCGCGATAGGCGGCCGGCTCCAGCCCCATGTCGGCGGACATTTCCGCCTCGGTCGGCAGGCGGCCAAGCCGCTGCTCCAGCCGGTTGCGCACTTTCGCCAGATCCTTGCGCTTCGCCATCGCCGACCGGCAGATCGTCGCCTGCCGCCGCAGATGGTCGATCATCGCGCCCCGCACGCGCAACTGCGCATAGGACGCAAAGCCCAGCCCCCGATCCTCGAAACTGTTGGCCGCCTCGACCAGCGCGACCATGCCGATCTGAAGCAGATCCTCCACCTCGATCGCGGTCGACACCCGGCCATGGACATGCCAGGCGATCTTGCGCACCAGCGGCATATATTGGCGCGCCAGGCGTTCCGGGCTGCTCTCCCCGCGCTTGCCATAGGTATGCGCGCCAGCCGTGATCTTGTTCATATACATGGCCCAGTCTGTTCCTCAGCCAATTTCTTTTCAGCCGACTCGTTCGCGCTGCTGCGGCAACGGATCGTGCCGCGGCGCCGGGCGAGACTCGCTCCCTACCACCGCAACTACTTCCACTCCCTTACCGTCGGGAATTTCCAGGAAGGACAAGACCGGCGTTTCCGGCAGGTGCGGCTTGAACAGGCGGGCGAGCGCACGACGCGCCACCGGCGACGTGACGATCGCGAAATTGCGCGCCTGCCCCAGCATCGGCCGCGCGGCATGGACGACCTGTTCGACGATGCGGTTGGCCAGGCTCGGCTCGATCGGATGGCGGGCATCGCCGGCCACGCGCATCGCCTGCGCCAGCATCGCTTCCAGATCGCCGTCCAGCGTGATCACCGGCAGCGGCATCTTCACCGGCACCAGCCCCTGGATGATGAGCGCGCCGATGCGCTGGCGCACGGCTTCGACCAGTTGCTCGTGAGTCATGTCGGGCCTTGCGCCATCGACCATCGCCTCGCAGATGCGGCGGAAATCCTTGAGCGCGATGCCTTCGGACAGCAGCGCACGGCACAGCGCGCTGATCTGCGTCAGGCTCAGCAGCCCCGGCGTCAGCCCTTCGACCAGTTGCGGTGCGGCGTCCTTCAGGTTGTCGAGCAGCTTGCGCGCCTCGTCCAGGCCGAACATCTCGGCGGCGTTCATCGCGATCAACTGGTTAAGGTGCGTCGCCACCACCGTCGGCGGATCGACCACGGTATAGCCTGCGACCACAGCCTCGCTGCGCTTGGCCTGGCTGATCCATACCGCGTCCAGGCCAAAGGTCGGGTCTTTCGCCGCGCGACCCTGCACCGTGCCCTCCAGCGCGCCACTGTCGAGCGCCAGCAGGTCGTCGGGCCAGATTTCATCCTCGCCCACGACCACGCCGGCGATGGTGATGCGATACTGGTTGGGTTCCAGCGCCAGATTGTCCTTTACCCGCACCATCGGCACGACGAAGCCCAATTCCTTCGACAACTGGCGGCGGATGCCGGTGATCCGCGCCATCAGCGGCGCGCCCTTGCGCTCGTCGACCAAGGCAATCAGGCCATAACCGATTTCCAGCCCCAGGATCGCGCCGTCCGACACGTCATCCCATTCGATGAGCGCGGGGTTGGGCGCGGGCGGCAGCGGCGCGGGTTCGGCGGCCTTTTTCTGCTTGGCCTGCCGCAATTGCCAGGCGATGCCGCCGGCAACCGCCGCGGCGGGCAGGATGATCATGTGCGGCATACCCGGCAGCACGCCCAGGAAGCCCAGGATCGCGGCAACCGGAATCCATGCCTTGCCGGTGCCGAACTGGCCCGCGATCTGGCCCGACAGGTCGCCCTCGCTCTTGACGCGGGTGACGATGGATGCCGCCGCGATCGACAGCAGCAGCGCCGGGATCTGCGCCACCAGCGCGTCGCCGATCGCCAGCAATATGTATGTTTCCGCCGCCTCGCCGATCGCCAGCCCATGGCTGACCACGCCCAGGATGATGCCGCCGATGATGTTGATGACCAGGATCAGGATGCCCGCAACCGCGTCACCCTTCACGAACTTGCTGGCGCCGTCCATGGACCCGTAGAAATCCGCTTCGGTCGCGACTTCGGCGCGGCGCAGCTTGGCTTCTTCGGGTGTCATCAGGCCGGCGTTCAGATCGGCGTCGATCGCCATCTGCTTGCCCGGCAGGGCGTCCAGGGTGAAGCGCGCGCTGACTTCGGACACGCGGCCCGCGCCCTTGGTGATGACGACCAGGTTGATGATCATCAGGATCGCAAAGACGAAGATGCCGACCACATAGTCGCCGCCGATCAGGAAGTGGCCGAACGCCTCGATCACCTGTCCCGCCGCGTCCGACCCTTCATGCCCCTGCACCAGCACGACGCGGGTGGAGGCGACGTTGAGCGCCAGGCGCAGCAGCGTCGCGAACAGCAGCACCGTAGGAAAGCTGGAAAAGTCGAGCGGCTTGGCCGCGTTCAATGCCACCATCAGCACGGCAAGGCTGATCATGATGTTGGTGATGAAACCGATGTCCAGCATCACCGCCGGCACCGGCACCATCATGAACACCACGACCATCAGCGTCGCAAAGGGCAGCACGGCCCCCTTGACGGCGCTCATCCAGATCTTCGCTTTGACTTGGGCGGGGGACATATCGGGCCGTTACCTTCCGAGGGTGGCGAGCATGAGATAGGCGAGGCGCGCGGTCTGCGGCTGCGGCTTGACCATGATGTCAGGCTGCTCGCTCAGGCGCTGGGTTTCGATCCGCACATAGTCGGCGGGCTGGACCGTCTTTGCGCCCGCAGGCAGGGATGCATCGGCATATTGAACCGGGCCGCCCAGGCTGTCGGAGCTTTTCTGGAGCTTGGCGGCGAAGCGATCACGGATTTCCGCGAAGCTGCGGGCGTTGCCGGCACGATCGTAGAAGATCGACCGGTTGGCGCGCGCGGCGGCGGGAAAAAGCGATGCGGCGGTCGCGTCGGGCGCGCGGTCATGGACCGACAGGAATTTCGACGCGCCACCCACGCCCAGGAAATGGGCAAGATAAAGATCGACCGGCGCCGCCTCGCGATGGAGGCGGCTTTCCAGATAGGCTTTATTGTCGGCGGCATGTTCGGCCGCCATGACCGATGCCGTCTCAGGATGCTTGCGCAGGTCCAGAATTTGCTGCCGTAATTCGGGATCGGCGACGGAATAGCGGCCGTTGCTGCCCCGGCTGATCGCGTCCGACGCCCAGCCCAGGCCATATTGGCTGCCATGCTTGTCGATGACGGCAAGCCAGCTCTGGTCGATGAACTGATAGAGGCCGGTGGCCGATGAAGTGGACGCGCGCGCCGCGGCGTTCAGCCCGGATTCGATCTTCGCCTGCCCCAGCAGATAACTGAAGTCGACACCCGTGCGCCGGCTCGCCATCGCAATCGCGTTGGTCACGCGATTGCCGGCCGATCCCGCCGTTGCCGATATGTCTGCGAATGCCGACACTGTTTCCAAAATCCTCACTTGCTAGCGAGGACATTAGAGCAAGGCTTGTGCCAATATTTGGTTAACGCGGCCGCAAGAAAATGAATGGGGCAAAACATATGACGGCGGCGCTTCGCGCAGTTTTAGGCCCGAAGAAATTTTTTCTGCCCATCCCGGCAAAATCCTCCCCTGGCAGGGAAGGTGGCACGGCTTTGTATACCGTAACGACATGCTGAACATGTTTCAGCATCCATCGGGCCGCCGGGTCCATAGATGGCTGGACACGCCAAAATCCCCCCTTCCCGGCACGGGAAGGAAGGTGAATTCAGCCGGCAATATCGAAATCGTCAGCGGCCGTAGGTCAGCGGCGCCCGTTGCGCGCCATGCGCGGCCAGGATGGACAGGCGCTGCCCGACATGGTCGGACAACAGATTGACGCGCACCCGCGCACTTTCCAGCAGCGGCAGCATCGCGCTCAGCCGTTCGACCACCGCCGGGTCGGATCGCCACGCGCCGATCGCGCGGACAGCCGCCGCCGCGTGACTCACCCGGTTGCTCGCCGTCTCGATCGCCAGCGCGTCATAGCCGTCCAGCACCTCGCGCAAATCCTCGAACGCATCGAACAGATCATCCAGCGCAGCAAGACCGAGCGGCATGGGTTTCGTCCCTATCTGGCGGAAGGCAGGTCGAGATCGACCATGCGTTCCGCAATGGCGTTGGCGTCGACCGGATAATTGCCCGACGCGATGGCGGCCTTGATCGCGGCGATCCGGTCCATGTCGACCGGCGCGCCCTCGGCCGCCATGCGTGCGGCGGGGCTGGCCGATTCCGATGCGGCGGCCGTGCTCACACTCGTGCCGGGGGCGGACGACGCACGCGCCTTCCCGCCTTCCCGCAGGCTGGTGACGCCGATCGCGTTGCTGATGCTCTGGCCCACGGAGTTGATCATCGGGTAAAATCCTTCACTCGTCCCTACCGCTTATAACGGACAAGTTCAAAAATCCTTAAATCCTGGAATCTGCACAAGCCCCATTTCCACGACCTGCGCAAAAATCGGCGCACTTTTCTTGTCCTCGCGCACGCGGATCGTCTGCCCGATGGCGCCATCCTCGTCCGCGACCATCATGCGCGACACGCTGAAGGCGGCATTGCCGGCCATCAGTTGCACCGGATCACCCTTGCGCACGACATTGTCCCGTTGCGCGGGCGACGCGGCGGCGCGGTTGAAGCGGCCGGCGGCGGCGCTGCGCGGCAGCGGCCCCGACGCGGCGGCGGATGCGCCCGCGACCAGCGGCACGCGGATGCGCCAGCCCAGCGCCGCGCACTGCACCATCGCCGCGCCGAACACCGGCCCTTCGACGGTCGGGGTGGCCGGGCAGGCGGCCAGGCGCAAACGACGATCGACAGGCGCGACCGGACCGCCCGGCTCGCCCAGATTGGCGCCCACGGTCATCGCCACCAGACTGTCGATCCGGTCGAGATTCTCGAATTTCTGCTGCGCGACCGCAGGCTGCGCAAACGGCAGAGCGGCGACAGCGAAAAGGCAGGACGATAGGCGAAACACGGGCATGTCTCCTGAACAGGCGGACAGTCTATGCCGCTCAGCTCAGCAATATCCGTGCCAGTTTTCCTCAGCGGGCCTTGGCGGCTCCCGGCGCGATGCGGATCACCTGCCCCTGCCCGCTCTGGCCATCGGCCTGGTCCAGCCCCCGGATCAGCAGCCGGTCCTGCGCGATGCCGTCGGCCTTGAGCGATCGCGCGACCGCGCCCAGCCGGGCGGCGGCCAGATCCCATTCGTCGAAGCGCTGGCGCGACGGGTCGGTGCCATGGCTACGAATGTCCACCCCGCCCGCACCCTTGCCGAACCGGCGCGCAACATCGCCCAGCCGCGCGTCGCCCGCCGGCGTCAACAGCGCCTCGCCCGGCGCGAACAGGTCGGCGGCGCGCAGGTCGACGCCCTGCGCCATCGGCCGCCCGCCAAATTGGCGGCTGACCTGCGCCAGCATAGCGTCGCGGCGCGATCCGCTGGCCTGGAGCAGCACGAAGAAGGCGAGGAGCAGCAGCAGCAGGTCGGCAAAGCTCACCGCCCAGCGGTTGCGCCGGGCGGTGGCGGATGAGGGCGCTGCGGCCGCGCTGGTCATGCGACCTCGCGGATCGACGCCCGCCGCAACGGCGCATGTTCGCGCCGCGCGATCCCCAGCATCCGGTCCACCGCCTCGCGCTGCCAGGCCAGTTCGCGTTCCGACAGGTCAGCCAGCCGCGCGGCGATCGGTGCGGCGATCAGGTTGGCGATGACGACGCCGTAAAAGGTTGTGAGCAGGGCCAGCGCCATGGCGGGACCAAGCGTGGCGGGATCGTCCATCGCCGCGAACATGCCGACCAGCCCGATGATCGTGCCCGCCATGCCCAGCGCGGGCGCGGCGTCGGCGATCGACAGCCAGGCCTTGTGCACCGCGCCATGGCGCTGCGCCCGGTCGGCCAGCGACTGCGCCGCCCACAGTTCGAACATGTCGATGCGGTCGCAATTGGCCAGCTTGCGCGCCGCTTCGGTCAGGAACACGCTGGCGGTTTTCACCCGGTCGGTGCAGGACAGGCCACGCAATTGCGCCACCTGATCGATCTTGAGCATGGCGGCGCGCGCCGCATCGCGATCACGCGAAGGATCGGCGGTCAGCAGCGGCGCCAGCGCCGCGACCGCGCGCGCCAGCGCGCCAGCGCCATTCTGGAACAGCGCCACCAGCACGATCCCGCCCAGCATCGCCAACAGTGTCAGCGGATCGAACAAATGGCCGAAAATCGCGATCATGAAAGCCCAAATCCCCATCGTTCCACCGGCCACGGCAATGCCCTGCCGCCGACCGGCAAAAAATTGCCGCCCTTGCCGCTCCTCACCGCAAACGTCCCGTTTCCCGCGACTTTCCGCGCTGCCGATGCGTCACCCACGCAAATTGGCACGGCTCTTGCTGATTACAGGCTGGATCACCCGCAGAAGACGCCATCAGGCTTCAGAACGGCGGATGGATCGAAAGCTTTAGGGTCAATTGCCAATGTCGGTCGAAGACACATTGTTCGGGATACATGGAAAGGCGCTCGCGCTCCGGTCGCAGCGCCTGTCGCTGCTCGCGTCCAACATCGCCAACGCATCGACCCCCAATTACAAGGCCCGCGACATCGATTTCGAGGCCGCGCTCCGCGACGCGACGCGCCAGGCGGGCAAGACGCCGACCGATGTGGCCCAGGCCGCCAGCGCCGCCATGGGCTATCGCGTGCCGCTGCAACCCAGCCTGGACGGCAACACCGTCGAACTGAGCACCGAACAGACCCTGTTCGCTGAAAATGCGGTCAAATATCGCACGACCCTCTCCTTCCTGGAGGGGCGCATCAATACCATCAACCGCGCGCTGAAGGGAGAATGAGCATGAGCAGCTCCGGTCCCATGAACATTTTCGATATCGCCGGCCGCGCCATGAGCGCGCAACTGGTGCGACTGAATGCCACCGCCTCCAACATGGCCAATGCCGGCAATGTCACCGGCAGCGCGGCGGAAGCCTATCGCGCGATCAAGCCGGTGTTCCAGTCCGTCACCGACAGCCCCGGCGTGTCCACGGTCAAGGTCGCCAATGTCGTGACCACCAGCGCGCAGCCGACCAGGCGCCACGATCCCAACCATCCGCTGGCCGACGCCAATGGCGATGTCTGGGAATCGGCGGTCGATAGCAATGCGGAGATGGTCGACATGATCGAAACCGCCCGCATGTACCAGAATAATGTGCAGGTGCTCAACACCGCCAAATCCCTGATGCTGGAAACCATAAGGATCGGCAAATGACCGCGACATCGACCGTGACCGACAGCGCCGGCCTGTCGGTCTATAATGCCAACGCCAAGAAAGGCACCGGCAAGTCGGAAATGGGCCAGGCCGATTTCCTGACCCTGCTGACGGCGCAGATGCAATATCAGGATCCGTTCGCCCCCGTCGACAACAGTGAAATGGTGTCGCAGATGGCGACCATCACCAACTCGTCCGGCATTGCCGAGATGAACGCCACGCTCAAGTCGCTTGCCGCCAATCTTGGCGGATCGCGGCTGGGCGATGCGGCAAGCTGGATCGGCAAGGCGATGCTGGTCCAGAGCAATGTCGCCGTGCCCGATTCCGCCGGCTCCTATGCCGGGCAGATCACGCTGGCGGGCGCCAGCGATGCGGTCAGCATCGATCTGGTCGATGGCGACGGCAATGTCGTCAGGACGATCGACCTGGGCGCGCAGGATGCCGGCGCGACCGCCTCCTTCTACTGGGATGGCAAGGACGACACCGGCGCCAGCGTCGCCAGTTCCGCCCTTCAGGTGAAGGTCAATGGCGGCACCACCAGCCAGGTCGCGACCTGGGCCACCATCGCCGCCGTCCAGTCACCCGCTGACGGTTCCTCGTCCAAACTCATCACCGCGCTCGGCAGCTACAGCCCGTCCGACGCGATCAGCCTGATGTAATGTCTTTTCACCCTTCATCCTTCTGACCCAAGGGAGCAACGCCCATGTCCTTCTATACCTCGCTGTCGGGCCTCAAGGCCGCCCAGACCGACCTGTCCGCCATTTCGAACAACGTCGCCAACGTCGGCTCGACCGGCTTCAAGAAAAGCACCGTGTCCTTTGGCGACATCTTCGCCGCCGCGCCGATGCAGACCACCAACCAGACCGCGGGCCAGGGCGTGCGCGTGCAGGGCGTGAACCAGCAATTCACCCAGGGGACGATCGAAACCACCGACAAGACGCTGGACCTGGCGATCACCGGCGAAGGCTATTTCACCGTGAAGGCGGAGGACGGCACCGTCGGCTACACCCGCAACGGCGCGATGGCGGTGGATGATGACCGCTATGTCGTCGACGGCACCGGATCGCGGGTTCAGGTTTTCGCGGTCAATCCCGACACCGGCGTCAAGACCACGACGCCCACGGCCACCACCACCCCGGCCGACCTGACCGACCTGCAAGTCCCGACCACTTACAAGGATCAGGCCAACGGCGCGCAGCTCACCAGCGTCGCCGTGGCGAAGGACGGCCTGGTTTCGGCCGTCTATGCCGATGGCAGCACCGTCTATCTGGGCCAGGTCGCGATGGCCTCCTTCAACAGCCAGGAAGGGCTGCGACAGGAAGGCGACGCGCATTGGAGTTCGACCGTGGCCAGTGGCAACCCCATCCTGGGCACCGCCAATGAAGGCATGTACGGCGCGATCAGCTCCGGCTCGCTGGAACATTCCAACGTCGACATCACCGAAGAACTGGTGGCCCTGATCTCCGCCCAGCGGAATTTCCAGGCGAACAGCAAGGCGATCGAGGCGGCGAACACGCTGACCACCACCATCGTCAACATGCGTACCTGATACCAGGCCCGGCATAGAAAGGTCAGCCCATGGACCGGCTCGTCAACACGGCCCTTACGGCCATGCGCGGCGCGATGGCGCGGCAGGCGTCGATCGCGAACAACCTCGCCAACGCCAACACCGTCGGCTTTCGCGCCGAAATCGCCAATGCCGAAACGCGCTGGATCAAGGGCGACACGTTCGACACCCGCGCCCAGGCATCGGAACAGGTGATCGCCGCCGACATGACGCAGGGCGCGGTGACGGAAACCGGCAACCCGCTCGACGTGGCGATGAACGGCGACACGCTGCTCGCCGTCCAGGCCGCCGATGGCAGCGAAGCCTATACGCGCCGGGGCGACCTCAAAGTCTCCGACAGCGGCCTGCTCACCACCGGCGACGGCCTGCCCGTGCTGAGCGAAGGCGGCCCCATCACCCTGCCGCAGATGGACAGCATATCGATCGCGGCCGATGGCGGCATCTGGGGCGTGCCGCTGGGCGGCGACCCCGCCAACCCGCAACAGGTCGACCGGCTGAAACTGACCACCGCCGCCGGCTCCAGCATCGCCAAGGGCACGGACGGCCTGTTCCGCGAAGTCAATGGCGGCGCGCTGCCATCCGACCCGCTCGCCAGCGTCACGGCCGGGTCGATCGAGGGGTCGAACGTCAATTCGACCCAGGCGCTGGTCCAGATGATTGAGGCCAGCCGCGCCTGGGAAACCCAGATCAAGCTGATCGACACCGCCAAGCAACTGGATGACGGCGGCGCATCGCTGATGCGCCTCGACAGCTAAAGCGGATGGTTAATATTGGCACGCATCTTGCTTAATTGACCATATGAGCATCCCTGCGGGGACGCGCCACGGAGAAATGAACGATGAGCAACGCCGCCCTTCATGTCGCCCGCACCGGCCTCGACGCGCAAAACACGAAGATGCGCGTGATCGCCAACAATCTGGCGAACGTCAACACGACCGGCTTCAAGAAGGACCGCGCCGATTTCGAGACGCTGGCCTATCAGCAGATCGTGCAGGCGGGTGCCAATTCGGACAGCGAGAACAAGTTCGCCACCGGCCTTAACCTGGGATCGGGCGTCTCGCTCCAGGGCACCAGCAAGATGAACACGCAGGGCACGTTGCAGCAGACCGGCAATGCGCTGGATATGGCGATCGAGGGATCGGGCTATTTCCAGGTGCAGCGGCCGGACGGCTCCATCGCCTATACCCGCGCCGGCAATTTCAGCGTTACCGCCGAAGGCACCGTCGTTACCAGCGACGGGCTGCCCCTCATTCCCCAGATCACCGTGCCCGAAGGCGCCACCTCCGTCGCCATCGGCAATGACGGCACCGTGTCGGCGACGCTCCAGGGGCAAAGCGAACCGACCCAGCTTGGCCAGATCGAACTGGCCAGCTTCATGAACCCGTCGGGCCTTCAGTCGATCAGCGGCAACCTGCTGGTCGAAACCGCCGCCAGCGGCACGCCCCAGGTCGGCGCCGCCGGCCTCGACGGGCGCGGCGTCATCCGGTCGGGCAATCTGGAAACGTCCAACGTCAACATCGTCGAGGAACTGGTCGACATGATCGAGACGCAGCGCGCCTATGAGGTCAACAGCAAGATGATCAAGGCGACCGACGAAATGCTGCAATATGCCAACCAGAATATGTGATCGGACTGATGCGCATTTCCCTTGCCCTCCTCGTCGCCGCCTCGCTGATCGCGCTGGCCGCCTCGCCCGTCGATGCCGCCCGCAAGAAGCGCGAGGTCGAGCGCGAATATTATGCGCCCACCATCGTCGCCCAGCCGCCGGTGGCGCAGGCCAATGGCTCGATCTTCCAGGCGTCGATGGGCTACACCCCGCTCACCAGCGGCGCGCGCGCCACCAGCGTGGGCGACATCATCACCATCGTCCTGGTTGAACGGACGCAGGCTTCCAAGAGCAGCAGCGCGGACACCAGCCGCGACGGCTCGCTGGGCCTGACCCCGCCCAGCACCGGCATCCTGTCCAAACTCTTCTCCGCCAGCGATGTCGCCATGGGCGGCAACAACCAGTTCAGCGGCAAGGGCGGCGCCACCCAGTCCAATGCGCTCAGCGGCGAGATCACGGTCACGATCGCGCAGGTTTTCCCGAACGGCACCATGATGGTGCGCGGCGAAAAGGCACTGACGCTCAACCGTGGCGACGAATTCATCCAGGTCAGCGGCCTCGTCCGCCAGGCCGATATCGGCCCGGACAACCGCATCGCATCGACCCGCGTGGCCGACGCCAGGATCATCTACAAGGGCAAGGGGGAAATCGCCAACGCCAGCCGCCAGGGCTGGTTGCAGCGTTTCTTCTCGGCCATCAGCCCGTTTTGATGGAGCGCATCTTGACCCTTCTCGCTCGCCTCCGTTCCATCCTCCCCTTTCAGGGAAGGTGGCTGGCCGTCGGCATCGCCCTCTTCGCCGTCACCGCCCCCGCCCATGCCGAACGGGTCAAGGATCTGGGCAGCTTCCAGGGCGTGCGCCCCAACCAGTTGACCGGCTACGGCATCGTCGTGGGCCTGGCCGGCACCGGCGACGACAGCCTCGACTATGCGACGCAGGGCATGAAGGGCGTCGTCTCGCGCTTCGGCCTCACCTTGCCGCAGGGCGTCAACCCGGCGCTCAAAAATGCGGCGGCGGTGCTGGTCACGGCCGACCTTCCCGCCTTCGCCAAGCCCGGCCAGCGGCTCGATGTCACCGTGTCGGCGCTGGGCAAGGCCAAGTCGCTGCGCGGCGGCACGCTGATCATGACCCCGCTGCGCGGCGCGGACAACGAAATTTACGGCATGGCGCAGGGCAATCTCGCCGTCGGTGGCCTCGGCGTATCGGGCGCGGACGGCAGCCAGGTATCGGTCAACATCCCCTCGGCCGGGCGCATCCCCGGCGGCGCGACGGTGGAGCGCGCGGTCGCGACCGGGTTCGACACCGCGCCGACGCTGACCTTCAACCTGGCCGAAGCCGACCTGACCACCGCGCTGCGGGTGGCGGACGGCATCAACCGCACCTTTGGCGATCGCCGCGCCCGCGCGATGGATGCCGTGTCGGTCGCGATCGACGCCATACCGGGCGCGGAAGAGCGCATCATGATGATGGGCATGATCGAAAATATCGAGATTTCGCCCGCCGAAGCGCCTGCCAAGGTGATCGTCAACGCCCGCACCGGCACCGTCGTCATCAATGGCGCGGTCAGGATTCATCCGGCCGCCGTCGCCCATGGCAAATTGACCGTCAGCGTCAATGAAAGCCCCCGCGTCGTGCAGCCCGCGCCCTTCAGCCAGGGCCAGACCGCGACCGAACAGTCGAGCAGCATCAGCATCGACCAGGAAAAGAAACCGATGGTTAATTTTAAAGGCGGGGCGTCGCTGGCCGATATAGTCAAGGCGGTCAATGCGATCGGGGCTTCCCCGGCGGACATGGTCGCGATCCTCGAAGCCTTGAAACAGGCGGGCGCGATGAAAGCCGAACTGGTGGTGCTGTGATGCAGGTGACGACGACAACCTCCGCGACCGGCCCCGTGCCCGGCCTTTCGGACAAGGCCGCGCTCCAGAAAGTCGCGCAGCAGTTCGAGGCCGTGTTCCTGCGCCAGATGATCGGCGCGATGCGATCGGCCAGCCTGGCCGAAGGCATCAGCGATTCCAGCGCCACCCAGCAATTTCAGGACATGGCCGACGCCCGCACCGCCGACGCCATGGCCGGCAAGGGCGCGATGGGCATCGCGGCGCTGCTGATCCAGCAATTTGGCGACCGGGTGAAGGACGCGCCGGCCGCGCCCGACGCCCCGAATGCAGCCGCCCGGTATCGGGATAGCGCCGCATGAGCGACCTCTTCATCATCGGTTCGTCCGGCACCAGGGCCTATCGCACCGCGATGGCCGCGATTTCGGAGAATATCGCCAACACCGGCACCAGCGGCTATGCCCGGCGCACGGTGACGACCTCCGAATCCGGTTCGTCCACCGCCACCATGGCGACCTACACCGCGCGCGCCAATTTCGGCGGCACCCATGTAACGAGCATCGACCGCGCGACCGATCCCTATCTGGACGCCAGCGTGCGCGCCACCGCCATGGCGCTGGGCAGCGCCGTCGCCCGGCAGCGCTGGCTGAGCGACACCGAAACCGCGCTCAACGACACCGGCACCGGCATCGGCCAGTTGATGACCGACATGTACCAGAATATCGACAAGCTGGCCGCCAGCCCCGGCGACACGTCGCTGCGCGTCACCACGCTCGACAGCATCGGTCGCGTCGCCCAGTCCTTCAACCAGACCGCCAACGACCTCAGGAATATCGCGAGCGGGATCGCGACCGAAGCACAAAGCTCGGTCGATACGGTCAACCATGCACTCGCCTCGCTGGCGGACATCAACAACAGCCTGCTGCGCGCGCAGCCGGGCACCTCCGCTTATGCCCAGTTGCTCGACAGTCGCGACGCCGCGTTGTCGGACCTGTCCTCCAACCTCAACGTCACCATCAGCTTCGGCGCGCATGACAGTGCGGAAGTCAGCTTCGGCGGCCAAACGCTGGTCAGCGGCATCACCGCCACCAGCCTGTCGGTCGCCGCCAATGACGACGGCACCCTGGCGTTCAGCCTGGCCGACGGCACCGCCCTGTCCGCCCCGGCCAGCGGCACGCTGGGCGGCCTGACCGCCGCGGCCGGCACCGTGGCGGACCGCCGCAGCGACCTCGATGATCTTGCCGCGCAATTCGTGACCGACATGAACGCCTGGCATGCGCAGGGCGTGACCGATGACGGATCGGCCGGCGGCCCGCTGCTGGCGGGCACCAGCGCGACGACGATCAGCGCGATCCTGACCGATCCGACCCGGTTCGCGACCAAATCGGCCGATGGCACGCTCAACGGCAACCTGCTGACGGTCAATTCGGTGCTGCGCGGTAATGGCAGCGTCGAACAATCCTGGACCGCGCTGGTCGCGACCCATGCCAGCCTCCTGTCCTCGACCAACGCTGAATATAAGACCGCGACCAGTCGCAACGATCAGGCGATCGCCGCGCGCGAAGCGGTCAGCGGCGTCGACCTCGACACCGAGGCGGCCGACCTGCTGCGCGTGCAGCAGGCCTATTCGGGCTGCGCCAAGATATTGCAGGTCGCCAAGGAAACGATCCAATCCATCCTCGACATCATGTAATGCGAAGGGGCTGAGCCATGGTAGCCATCACCAACAAGACCCTCCTCGCCGAAGTCCGCCGCCAGCGCGAACTGTCCAAGAGCATCACCGATGGCCAGACCGCCATCTCCACCGGCATTTCCCTGACCAAGGCGTCGGACAATGCGCTCGCCTGGGTGCAGGTGTCCGATATCGGCCGCGCCCAGGCGCAACAGGCCGCCTGGAAGGCCAATGTCAGCTATGGCACGACCCGCGCCGGCAATGCCGAAGCCAATCTGACGGAAATCAACAATCTCCTGACCCGCGCGCAGGAACTGGTGACATCGGCCCGCAACGGGTCTTTGAACGATACCAGCCGCGCCGCGATCGTCGAGGAAATGTCGACCATCCGCACCACCATCGGCGAATTGCTGAACCAGAAGGATTATCAGGGCACATCGGTGTTCGACGATCAGCAAAGCGTGCTGGTCCCGGTCAGCCGCGGCCTCAACCTCGCGGTCGTCGGCACGAAGCAGGAAGTGTCCGAAGGCATCGACGTCAACGGCACCGACATGTCGATCGACGCCATCCTGGCACAGGGCATCGCCGCGGTGCAGAGCAAGGACGACACCGCCATCGCCGCCTCGCTCGAAGGCGTGCAGGCGGCGCAGGGCCATATCACCGTCCAGCAGGCCCGGCAGGGCGTGCGCAGCGACCGGCTGGAAACCATCGGCAATCGCCTCACCGACATCGACACCGACCTCACCGAAAGGCGGGCCGACATCGAATCGACCGACCTTACCGAAGTCATCTCGCGGGTGCAGTCGCAACTGCTCCAGTTGGAAGCGGCGCAGTCGGCCTTCGCCCGGATCAACCAGCAAACCCTGTTCGACCTCATCCGATGAACGGAAAAACAGGGGGTGTCCTAAACCGCACGCTAACCAGGCCGTATTAACCATCAGACGGGCATCCTGCGCGATGCCGCATCGGCCTGGACCTTCGGGTCATTATTTCGGGGATTTTCATGTTTCCAATCATCGGCCTGGTCGTCCTGCTCGGCATGGTGTTCGGCGGCTTCGTGTTCACCGGCGGCGACATCGGCCCCGTCCTGCACGCGCTTCCCCATGAAATGCTCATCATCGGCGGCGCCGCCGTCGGCGCACTCATCATCGGCAATTCGGGGGCCGACCTCAAAGCGCTGGGCGGCGGCCTGGCCAAGGTGTTCAAGGGGCCGCAATACAAGAAGCAGGATTTTCTCGACTGCATCTTCCTCGTCTCCAAACTGATGAAGACGCTGCGGGTCGAAGGGCCGGTGGCGCTCGAACCGCATATCGAGGATCCGGGCACCTCCACCATCTTCGCCGAATATCCCAGGCTGATGAAGGACAAGACGCTGATCCACCTGATCAGCGATACGCTGCGCCTGGTCGTGGTGTCGTCCGGCACGCTCGATCCGCACGCGGTCGAGGATGTGATGGACAACAGCCTCAAGACCCATCATCACGAAGCGCTCAAGCCCGCCGACAATCTTCAGGGGCTGGCCGACGCGCTGCCCGCGCTGGGCATCGTCGCGGCGGTGCTGGGCGTGGTCAAGACGATGGGGTCGATCGACCAGCCGCCCGCGATTCTGGGCGCGATGATCGGCTCGGCGCTGGTCGGCACCTTCCTCGGCGTGCTGCTCGCCTATGGCATGGTCAACCCCTTCGCCAATCGCTGCCGCGCGGTGATCGAGCAGGACGGCGCCATCTATCATGTCGTCAAGCAGATCATCATCGCCTCGCTGCACGGCCATCCCCAGCCGCTGGTGATCGAAGCCGCCCGCTCCAGCCTGATCCACGCCAACCAGCCCGGCTTTGCCGAGGTGTTCGACGGCATGCGGAACAAATAAGCCATGGCGGAGAAAAAGCGCGGCGCGAACGAGCCTGAACCAAGGCCGATCATCGTCAAGAAGATCATCGTCGAAGGGCATGGCGGCCATCATGGCGGCGCCTGGAAGGTCGCCTATGCCGATTTCGTGACGGCAATGATGGCCTTCTTCCTGCTGATGTGGCTGCTGGGCGCGACCACCGAAAAGCAGCGCAAGGCGCTGGCCGACTATTTCACCCCGACGCTGGTGGAACTGAAGATGGCGTCCGCCGGCTCGACCGGGCTGATGGGCGGCGACAGCATCATGGGCAAGGAAAATTACCCGACCACCGGCGGTCAGGGGAACCTCTCCATCACCATCCCGCGCGACGCCACCGGCACCAAGGACCAGGGCGGCAAGGCGCTGCGCGCCGCCGACCGGCAGAAATTCGAAGGCATCAAGAAACAGTTGGAAGAGCGCATGGCCAAAAAGGGCCTGGCGAAGCTGCGCAAGAATGTGCGCTTCACCGAAACCCGCGAAGGGTTGCGCATCGACCTGATCGACGAAGCCGATTTCGCGATGTTCCGGTCGGGCACCGACCAGCTTGTCCCCGAAGCGCGCGCCCTGATCGCCGCAGTGTCGCAGGCATTGCAGACCATGCCCAACCCGCTGATCGTGCGCGGCCATACCGACGGCCTGCCCTATGCGTCGGGCCGGACGATGAACAACTGGATGCTGTCCTCCGCCCGCGCCGAAACGACGCGCAAGGCGCTGGCGGAAACCGGCATCGGCAATGATCGCTTCGCCCGCATAGAAGGCGTCGCCGACCGCGAGCCTTTCATCAAGACCGACGCCTATGACCCGCGCAACCGGCGCATGTCGATCATCCTGGGCTGGACCCGCGGTGGCGGCAATGATGCGGATGCGGACATGGACGAGGAAACCAAAGCCGCGATCAAGGAACGGGACGATCCCACCAGGGTCGCCAGGACCGAGGCGCAAAAGCTCGACATGGGCGGCACCGGCCTTCCCAGCGGCGCCCATCTGGTCAACCCGACCGCGCCCGGCACGTCGAACAAGCCCGGCAAGCATTGACGCCCCGGACCGGAAAGGCCCGCCTTGCGACAGCAGGCGCGGGCCTCTGTCCAGCCTTGCAGGACAGGATGTGTGTGCCGGGTTCGCAAAGGACTTCATGGTCAATGAAAAGGAAAACAAACCAGACCCTGCAAGAACCGCCGATCAATTACCGCATGGCCGGCATAGATGACATTCACCGTTTCTTTTTCATTTGGTCGCAGCTCAAGTTGCGCTCTCCACCCTGATCGGGCATGACAACGACATTCTTGGTCAGGTCAGCCCTATTGGGGTCCGCCTTGGTCGGAATGCGGGGATTTCTGCGCGGTTGGGGTACTGTGCGTTTGTTGATTTTTGATCTTTCGACTCGCCATGGCCGCCGCCGGGTGCGCCAGGCTGCAACGCTGGTCGCCCTGCTGGGCATCGCGCATCCATTGGCCATCGCCGCGCAGGACCGGCTGGTGGTGCCGCCCAATCCGCGCCCCTTTTCCGCCCCGGCGCAGGACGATCCGCTCCTGGCCCTCGCCAACAGCACGACCGCCGACAGCCTGTTCCGGTCGGAGGTGGAGGCGGCGGTCCAGAATAATGCGCTGATCGACGAAGCCCGCGCCGGCGAACGGGAAGCGCAGGCTGCCCGCGTGCAGGCGCGCTCGCTGCTGTTCCCGACCGTGGACCTGTCGGTCGACGCCAACCGATCGCTCGCCCGCAACTTCGCCAACGATATCGGCAACATCATCGAACGGTCGCGGCCGCAGGGGCGGACCGACGCCACCGCCTCGATCCGCCAGCGCCTGCTCGACTTCGGCGCCGCATCCAGCCGCATCAACGCGGGCAATGCGCGGGTCGAGGCCGCCCGCTCCGCGACCCAGGGCTATGGCCAGGATGTCGCGATCAGGACCATCACCGCCTGGTATTCGATCCTGGCGCAACGCCTGATGGAGCAGGCGGCTGTCGAATATGTCGACCGGCAGCAACGGCTGCGCGCGGCCATCGGCCGGCGGATCGCCAACGGCTTTTCGGCGCGCGGCGAATTTCCCCGCATCGACAGTTCGATCGCCAACGTCCAGACCCGCCTCGCCGGCTTCCGCCGCGACCGGGCGAGCGCGGAGGCGCAATATCGGTCGCTGACCGGGCATGATGCGCCCGCCGGTCTGGGCCGCGCGCCCCTGCCCCGGCCCGACATCGATACGCCCGACGCGCTGGAGGCGCTGGTGCTGCAATCCCCGGTCGTCTTGCGGGCTGAGGCGGAAGCACGCGGCGCCCGCCAGGACGCCCGCGCCGCCCGCTCCGAACGGCTGCCGACCATCGCGGCGGGTGTCGATGCCGGGCGCTATGGCGTGTTCGAAAATCCCGGCGACTATGACATTCGCGGCCGCATCATCGTGCGCGCCCAGCTTGGCGCGGGCATCAATGCCAAGGCGGACCAGGCGACCGCCCGCGCCGACGCCGCGAACGCCTATGCCGAGCGCGTGCGGCAGGAAACCCTGCGCGACGCGCAGATGGCGCTGGCCGATCTCAAGGGGCTGGAGGCGCAGTTCGCCGCCGCCCAGGCCGGCTATCTCGCCAATCGCGCCGCCCGCGACGTGGTCGCCACCCGGTTCGAAGCGGCGCAGGGCAGCGTCACCGACCTGCTCTACGCCGAAGACAGCTATTTCTACTCCATTACGATCTTCATCCAGACGCTCGCCGAACGGGATGTGTCGCGCTTCGCCCTGCTGGCGAAAAGCGGCCTGCTGCTCGCCGAACTCGGTATCAGGGTCGACCCTCTCGACAGGATGGCAAAACCGTGACCGACCAGCCCTTGCTCGCCACCACGCGGGACCGTTTCGCCCCCTGGCTGATCGAACCGATGCTGCGCAACCGCAAGACCTATATCAAGGTCGGCGCGGCCGCCGCGATGATCAACATCTTCTCGCTCGTCTCCTCGCTCTTCACCATGACGGTCTATGACCGGGTGGTGCCGAACGATGCCTCCTCCTCGCTGGTGGGCTTGAGCATCGGGCTTGGCATCGTCATCATCTTCGATTTCGTGCTGCGGCTGCTGCGCGTCTATTTCGTCGACATCGCGGGCGCCAATATCGACTATGAAGTGGGCGACACCCTGTTCGCCAAGCTGATGGCGCTGCGCCTCGACAAAAGGCGCGGGTCGACCGGCGCGCTGACCGGCCTGATGCGTGAACTGGAAACGCTGCGCGACTTCTTCGCCTCGGCGACGCTGACCGCGATCATCGACGTGCCCTTCATCCTGGTGACGCTGACGGTGATCGCGCTGCTCGGCGGCGTCCTGGTGCTGCTCCCGCTCGCCATGATCCCGCTGGTGATCCTTGCCGGCCTCGTCACCAATCCCGCGCTCGACCGCCTCTCGGCCAGGAGCCTGGGCGACGGCCTGATCAAGCAGTCGGTGCTGGTCGAAACCGTCGGCAGCCTGGAAACGGTCAAGGCGATCGGCGCCGGGCCGATGCTGGGCCGGCGCTGGCGGCTGGCGCTCAACAAACATTCGCACAGTTCGCTGGGCCAGCGGCTGATTTCCTCGATCGCCATCACCGTCGCCAGCAGCGCCAGCACGATCGCCTATTGCGGCATCATCATCGTGGGCGTCGGCCTGTTGCGCAGCCATGAAATCACCACCGGCGCGCTGCTCGCCTGCTCGGTCCTGTGCGGCCGGGCGATCGCCCCGCTGGCGCAGATCGCGACCCTGCTCTCCCGCCTGTCGGCCACCCGCGTCGCCTATCGCCAGATCAACGCACTGATGGAAACGCCCAGCGAAGGGCCGGATGGCGATGCGCTGCACCCGGCCAATATCCAGGGCCGGATCGAGCTGCGCAACGTGTCGTTCCGCTATCCCGGCGCGCCGGAAAAGGCGCTCGACGGCGTGAACATCACGATCACGCCGGGCGAGCGGATCGGCTTCCTCGGTCGTGTCGGATCGGGCAAGTCCACCCTCGCGCGGATGGTGCTGGGCCTTTACGAGCCGCAGGAGGGCGTCGTCATGATCGACGGCACCGACATCCGCCAGTTCGATCCGATCGAACTGCGCCGCCATATCGGCGCGGCGATGCAGGACAATGTGCTGCTGCAAGGGACGGTGCGCGACAATATCTGCCTGGAACGCGAGCATGTCGACCAGGACGAGATGATCCGCGCCGCCGAACTGAGCGGCACGCATCGCTTCATGGGCCAGATCGCCAATGGCTATGACCTCAAACTCACCGATCGCGGCGATGGCCTGT
The DNA here is from genome assembly GCF_030580935.1 of Sphingobium cyanobacteriorum. GTDB lineage: Bacteria > Pseudomonadota > Alphaproteobacteria > Sphingomonadales > Sphingomonadaceae > Sphingobium > Sphingobium cyanobacteriorum. The sequence goes on from NZ_JAUQOM010000001.1 coordinate 717,313, forward strand.
CGGGCGGGCAGCGCCAGTCGATCTCGATCGCGCGCGCTCTGGCCGGCCGGCCGCCGATCCTGATCTTCGACGAACCCAGCAGCGCGATGGACGCGCAGACCGAAGCCGATCTCATCACCCGGTTGCAGGACGAGATACAGGGGCGCAGCTTCCTGCTGATCACCCATCGTACCTCGCTGCTGCGGCTGGTCGACCGGATCATCGTGCTGGAAGCCGGAAAGGTCGCCGCCGACGGGCCGCGCGACACCGTGCTCCAGCGCCTGACGCGAGGCAAGGCGGCATGAACGACACGACCACCATCGAACCGACGGCGGAGATCAAGCCCGCCATCCCGGCCAATATCTTCCTCTGGGCGATCCTCGCCTTCTTCATCCTCTTCCTGATCTGGGCGACCCTGACCGAAATCGACCGCACCGTGCGGGCGGCGGGCAAGGTGATCCCCAGCTCGCAATTGCAGGTCATTTCCAATCTGGAGGGCGGCGTCGTCGAAGCCATCCTGGTCCGTACCGGACAGGATGTGAAGCAGGGCGCGCCGCTGGTGCGCCTGAACCCGACCCAGCCGACCGCCGAACTGGCCTCCAACCAGTCGAGCGCCGACTCGCTCTCGCTCAAGATCCTGCGGCTGGAGGCAGAGATTGCCGGCCATGCGCCGCGCTTCCCCGCCCCGCGCAACCCGGCGATGGCCAGCCAGATCGCGGTCGAACGCAGCCTCTATAATTCGCGCATGGCCGAATATAGCAGCCTGGCCGCCGTCGGCACCGCCCGCGTCGCCCAGGCCCAGCGCATGATCGCGGAGGCGGGCGCGGCCGAAGCGGCGCGCATTTCCGCCCGCGACACCGCGCGGGCCGACCTGCAACTCATCCGCCCGCTGGTGCAGGAAGGGATCGAGCCGCGCCGCTCGCTGCTCCAGGCGGAAAATGCCTATAGCGTATCGGCCAGCGAAGCGGCCGCCGCCGCCGCCGCGCTGGGCCGCTCGCACGCCGCCCTTGCCGAAGCGCAGGCTTCCGCCGCGCAGCAACGGCGCGACTGGCTCACCCGCGCCGCCGACGAACTCACCGCCGCCCGCGCCGAAGCCGCCACGCGCCAGGCGACGCTGCCGGCCTATGCCTACAAGCTCGACCGCACCATCGTGCGCGCGCCGGTCGACGGGCGGGTCAACCGCGTGTTCGTCACCACCGTGGGCGGCAGCGTGCGGCCGGGCGACCCGCTGCTCGAAATGGTGCCGGGCCGCGACAATCTGCTGGTCGAAGTGCTGGTGGACGCCAAGGACATTGCCTCGGTCAAGCTGGACCAGAAGGCGAAGGTCAACATCACCGCCTATGACAGCGCGATCTACGGGTCGATGGAGGGCCGGGTGATATCGATCTCGCCCGACGCGGTGCTCAATGAACGGACCGGCGAAAGCCATTATCTGGTCCGCGTCCGCACCAGCGCCACCGGCATCACCGACCGCAACGGCCGCAAGCTGCTGATCGGCCCCGGCATGGGCGCGGAAGCGAACCTGCTCGGCGACAAGCGCAGCGTGCTCGCCTACATCCTCACCCCCCTCACCCGCCTGAAGGAAACCGCCTTCCGCGAATAAGCGCCAACGTCCGGCAACGAACGCAAAAAGGGGGGAGCCATCCGGTCGGACGGCTCCCCCCTTTTTTGCATGGACGATGACAGGCCATGCAAATCCGGTGCTGACGCGCTGCACAACAGCCATCCTCCCCTGGCCGGGCAAGTGGCGCGCGCGAAGCGCGTAACGGAGGGGTGGCGCCTCTCGATGACAGGACACCCCTCCACTACAGCCGCCCCTTCCGACGGGAAGGCCATCGCCGCGCGGAACCAAGCGCGCCGACCGCAAGCACCCACACCGCCGCTGAACGCGCCCCGCACAGCCACGCATAGCAGAAGGCGATGATCCTGACCGATGCACGCTCGTCATTGCGCGCGAAGCGCAATGACGAATGGGTTCTGATCATAGCGCTTGGCTATTACCGCCCAGCACATCGCGCACACAAAAAAAGGGAGCCATCCGGCCGGATGGCTCCCTTCCATATGTTTCCAGCAACCGTGGATCAGATCACCAGGAACTCGCCCGATGTCAGCGCCAGGCCGGTGGAGAGCGTCGCGAACTGGATCGCGGCGCCCGCACCATTGCCGTCGGCGTCGAACAGCAGCGCGCCGGTCGCGCTGTTGTAGATGATCCGGTCGTCCGCATCATGCGCGCCCGTGCCGATCCAGAAGGCATTGGCGTTGAGCGCCCCTGCCGCCAGGCCGGTGAACACCGCATTGTCGATTTCGATCGAGTCATCGACCACGCTATAGCCGCTCACCGTATCGACATTGGTGGCGCCCAATGCCGTGGTGAAGCGGATCACGTCCAGCCCGGTGCCGCCAATCAGGATATCGGAACCGGCCTTGCCGTCCAATATGTCATTGCCGCTCGACCCGTTCAGCGTGTTGATGCCGCTGTTGCCGATCAGCGTATTGGCCTGGCTGTTGCCGGTGGCGTTGATGTTGGTCGATCCAACCAGTTGGAGCGTTTCGACATAGGCGCCGGCCAGGCTGTAGGATACCGATGCGTTGATACGGTCGGCGGTGCCGCCCGTCGATGTTTCCACCACGGTATCACCGACATTGTCGACATAGAAGACATCGTTGCCCAAGCCGCCGGTCATCGCATCGATGCCGGTGCCACCTGTCAGCACGTCATCGCCATCGCCGCCATTCAGCACGTCGTCACCAGCCAGGCCGGTCAGCCTGTCATTGCCGGCATTGCCGGTCAGGCTGTTATTCTCGCCCGATCCGGTGATGTCATCCGCCCCGGCATTACCGATGGCATTCTCCACGCTCGACAGCGATACAGGTCCAGATCCGCCGGGCGTGTAATTGAACGTGCCGTCGGTCAGGTTGATCGTCGATGTGGTGACGGTCGTGCCGGAAATGTCGAACGTGTCCGTGCCGGCACCGCCAACGAAGATCTCGCCGTAGCTGCCGTTCCAGCCGTTGACGAGCTTGAACGTGTCGTTGCCGTCCTCGCCATAGACCAGGTCGCGGCCGCTGCCGCCGTCAAACACGTCATTGCCCGTGCCGCCGATCAACAGATCGTCGCCATCGCCACCATTGATCGTGTCGTTGCCGGCTTCGCCGCGAATGATGTCATTGCCGCCATTGCCGTTCAGCACATTGGCCAGGGCATCGCCGGTGACGTCGTCGTCCAGTTGCGTGCCATAGACATTTTCCACGCCGGTGATGGTCCAGGGACCACCATAGAGCGGATTATACTGCCATGTGCCGCTGGTCAGGTTGGCGATGACGCCATAGGTGGTCGCGATGTCGCTCAGGTCCAGCACATCGATGCCGGTGCCGCCATCGGTATTGTCACCATATTCGGTGCCGATGCTGTCCTGGCGGATGACGAAGCTGTCATTGCCCGATTCGCCATAGACGGTGTCCGTCGTCCAGCTACCATAGATGGTGTCGTTGCCCGACCCGCCATAGATGGTGTCGACGCCATAGGAACCGTCGATCACATCGTCGCCGGCGCCGCCGTTCAGCGTGTCGTCGCCGTCGCCGCCGAACAGATAGTCGTTGCCCGACCCGCCCGACAGCACATTGTTGGCGCTGTTGCCGATGATGCTGTCATTGCCGGTGCCGCCGATGGCATTTTCGATCAGCGACGCGGTGTTGCCCTCATAGAGCAGCGCGTTGAAGATGTTGCCACGCGCATAGACGGGGCTGCCATTATTGCCCAGATAGGCGAGCTGCGCCTGGCTGAACACCGAATGACCGCCGGGGTTGAGGTCCAGCGACAGGTTGGTGGTATAGTTGGACAGGTCATAGGTGTCGGTGCCGCCACCGTCCCAGATCGTCGCGAAGATGCGGTTGCCGCCCGGATCGATCGCCAGGCTGCCGTTGATATAGGTTTCGCCCAGCGTCGGGCTCCACGTATAGACGGTATCGCCCGACTGCACGCTGTAATCGGCGCCATACATCGTCTGCAGGGCGGCGATGTCGAGCATCATATAGGTTTGCGGCGCGCCCCATTGCTCATAGCTGTAGCCGCTGAGCGGTGCCCCCACATAGGAGCGATAGGTCATCACCGTATATTCGATCGAGTCATAGGCCGTCGGCAGCGCGCCAAACCCGCCCGTTTCCTGACCATGTTTCAGGCCCAGCGAATGGCCCAGCTCGTGGATCATCGTGTGCCAGGCATAATTGCCCGCGACCGGGTTCTTCAGCGTGTAGATCGTGCTGTCATAAGCGTTGCCGAAGAAGGTATCGCCGCCATAGATGCTGCTATTGGGATAATAGGCATAAGCGGTGCCGGGGTCGCTGGAGTTGGCGGCGCGGATGGTCGCGGTGCCGTCGCCCGCCCCGGCATAGGTGATCGACAGGTTGGTGAAGCCTTCGACCGAAAATCCGTAGGCGCCCGGAAGCTGGGTATAGGTCGACGCATTGAGCGCGGTGTGCAGCGCCTTCGTCTGGGCCGCGGTGAAGGCCGAAAAGCCTTCATTCTGGGCGCTGATCGAATCGCCGTCACCATCACTGTTATAGCCGGCCTGATAGTCCGAAGCCTGGTCCACATCGCTGTAGCTGATGCTGCCGCTCCATTTGACGCCGCTCAATATGCCGTCGATCAACTGGTTGCCGGTGGCGGCCTGCGCCACGGCGGTCGATGCGCTGCCATTTTCCTGGGGTCCGGTCAGACTGCCCGCCGTCGCATCGGCGGGCGGGGTCATCACGTCCTGCGGATAGAGCAGCAGCACTTCGTTGCGGATCGGCGATCCGTCAGCAAGCGTCCAGCTCCCGGCAGTCGCATCTGCCGCGCCGAAGGCCGCACCGGATGGCGCGGAAGATGAGTCGGACGTTAACTTTGATTTGATCGGCCCATTGCCTGTAACCTTGAACATACATCCTCCTAAAGGGACTAGAGGCTGACACGTTCACTGTGTCGGTTGGCGACCGTTTCTTTGCGGGCTGAGTAATGGCACTATTTGCCTGCCGTGCCAAGAGACAGGCAATCCAGCAAATTCAATGACTTACATTAAACCGGCCGATATGATGATGAAAAATATGCAATATTTATATTTACTTGCATGGGAAATGGCACGGACCGGTTCCCGGATCGCGCAAAACCGCCATTTTACGGCCTTGGCCCTGCTGAATGCCGCCTTGCCGTAACGTCACTGATCCGCCAGGGCATCGGCGCGCAGCACCGCCGTCCGTGCAAGGGGGTGGCCCGGATGCCGCGCCGCGAACAGCCTGTAGGCGTCGGCGGTCCCGCGCTGTTCCATCGCCGCGAATTCGGCCCGGATCGCGGCTTCCGCGTCGCCGGGCGCGGCCATGATGCCGCCGGTTCCGGGCGGCGCATGGGCGCCTGCCGGCAAGGGCGGCACGTCGGTGGACTGGGCAGTGGGCTGGGCGGTGGACTGGCCGGCCGACCCGGCGATGGCCGGCGTCGCGCCCCCGCTGACCAGGATCGCGGCCAGCGGCGCGCGCAACAGCATGGCGGCACGGGATGGAGGGCGGAACAGGGACATGGGGCACCTCCGCACGACACAGGCAGGGAACGGGACGGGGCAACGCCATCCCGGAACGGCGAACCGCAAAGCGGCTTCAGGCGGACTGATGCCACCGGCATCACCGCCCATGCCCTGTTATATCATGGGCGGCACAGGCGCACAATCATGGACCGGCGCGCAGAGCGAACCCGCGCGGCCCGGCGATGCCCCGGCGCCACCGCCCTTTGTTCGGCCGGATCAGTTCTTGCGCTGCGGCACGGTGAAGGTGCCCGACACGCGCCCGCTGGGGCTGGTCGCCGCGCCCGGCACGCCCCCGGCCGACGATCGGCCATCGACCGTGGACCGGCCGCTGTTCAGGTCCATCACCAGCCGTCCGCCGCTCAGCCGGTTCGCCCCCTGCGTCAGCGTGACATTGCCCAGCATCGTGATCAGCTTGCTGTTGAGGTCGTAGATGGCGACATTGCCGCGCGCGGTCTGGTCCGCCTTGGTCACGACGACATTGCCCGAAGCGTCGATGCGGTCGATGTCCACGCCATTCGACCCGCCGCCTGGCTGCTTGCTGTAGGCCACGGTCATGCGCGCGGCGTTCAGCGTCATGCCCGCCTGCGTCACCTCGACATTGCCGGACACGACGACGCGGTCGGCGCGGTCCTGCACCTCGATCCGGTCGGCATTGAAATTGACCGGCGCGTTGCTGTCATGATTCCTGAACACCTGCGCGATGGATGGCGCACTGGCGCCGGCGAACATCAGCGCGACGGTGCCGGCAAAGCCGGCCGACGACAGGATCAGGGTGCGTTTCATCAGTTCCGCCCTTTGAGGCCATTTTGCTCGATGCGCAAGCGCGCCCGGCCATTCAGTGTCACCGTCCGGGCGGCCATGTCCGCCTCCAGATGGTCGCCGCTGAACGTGCCGATCGGGATCCGCCCGTCGACCCGCCCCGCGCTCTTCATCCGCCGCGTCTTGAGGTCGATCCCGACATCGCGGGTGGTCAGGCGGTATCCGCCCGCCGCCTCGAACTGCACCGGCCCGTCGATCCCGACCCGCTCGCTGTCCATGTCGTACCGCCCCTTCTGGGCGGTCAGCACAGCCGGCCCGTCCGACAGCAGGATGCGCGCGGACAGGCTGCTCAGGTCGACGATCGGCTCGCGGGAGCTTTTCTGCACGGCGGACCCGGCGCGCAGGGAAAAGGGCTGCCCCTTGCTGTCCTGCCCGCGATAGAGCGCCTCGGTCAGCCGCATCCGGTCCTTCGCCACCTCGACCTTGTTCTTGTCGAGCACGAAGCTCACCTTGTCGCCGCCGGTGAAGGGCGCGGTCGCCAGCAGCGCGGCCAGCACGCCGACCGCCACCGGCAGCCAGTTTTTGAGCAGCCCGACCATCCGGTCATGGCTGCCGCCCGGCCGCGCCCAGTGGCGGCGCACGTCGCGTTGCTGATCGGCCTGGACGGACACGAAGCGGCGGCTCCTTTACATATGTGCGAAAATGTCGATTTCCGGCCAGCCCGCCAGGTCCAGCTCGGCCCGGTGCGGCAGGAAATCGAAACAGGCCTGGGCCAGTTCCATCCGCCCTTCGCGAATCAGGCGCTTGTCCAGTTCGGCCTTCATCGCATGGAGATAGCGCACGTCGGACGCGGCATAATCCTTCTGCGCGTCCGACAGGACCGGGCCGCCCCAGTCGCTCGACTGCTGCTGCTTGCTGATGTCCTGGCCCAGCAGTTCGCGCACCAGTTCCTTCAGCCCGTGCCGGTCGGTATAGGTGCGGATCAGGCGCGACGCGATCTTGGTGCAATAAGCGGGCGCGGCGACCACGCCCAGATAATATTTGATCGCGGCGATGTCGAACCGCCCGAAATGATAGAGTTTCAGCCGGTCAGGATCGGCCAGCACCGCTTTCAGGTTGGGCGCGGCATAATCGCTGCCCGGCTTGAAGCGCACCAGATGCTCGTCGCCCCGGCCATCGCTGATCTGGACGACGCACAGCCGGTCGCGCGGGGTGACAAGGCCCATCGTTTCGGTGTCGATGGCGATCGGGCCGGGGCCAAGAACGCCGGCGGGCAAATCTTCTTCATGGAAATAAACGGTCATGCGCTCCCCTCTATGGCGAAACCGCCTGCACCGCAATCAGCGCTTTGCATGGCGCGCATGGCGGGACGAACCGTTGCCCGGACAAGGTGGATCGTCCCAAATCCGCCGATTTTGCGCTATAAGAACGGATCAGGATCGCAACGGTGAAAATCATTCGCGCTGTCCTGAAAAGTTGATATAGTGATTCCCAAACCCGCCTTTGCGGTGGATTCTGCATGTCATTCGCCCGACATGTTTGTCCGATTGGTCTTGGGGCGAAGCGAAAGTGACTAACAGGGCATGAGTTTTGATAGAGGTCGCCGCGGCGGGCGCGGCAAGGATAAGCGCGACGGTTTCGGCGACGACAATTTCTACGATGCGGGCAACCGTGGCGGTTTCGGCGGCGGCTTTGGCGGCGGTGATCGCTTCGGCGGTGGTGGTGGCGGCTTCGGCGGCGATCGTGGAGGTTTCGGCGGCGGTGATCGCGGCGGCTTCGGCGGCGGCGCTGGCGGCGGTGGTGGTCGCGGCGGCTTCGGCGGCGGCGGCGGTGGTTTCGGCGGCGGTGGCGGCGGCGGTGGTCGCGGCATGCCTGCCCAGGTCGTCGGCGAAGGCAAGGGCGTCGTCAAATTCTTCAACGGTCAGAAGGGCTTCGGCTTCATCGTCCGTGACGATGGCGGCGAAGACGTGTTCGTCCATATCAGCGCGGTCGAACAGGCCGGCCTGACCGGCCTGGCCGAAGGCCAGCAACTGGGCTTCACCCTGGTCGATCGTGGCGGCAAGGTGTCGGCGACCGATCTGGTGATCGACGGCGAACCCCTGCCCGTGACGGAACGCGCCCCGCGCGAACCCCGCGCGCCCGGCGGCTTCGGCGCCGATCGCGGTGATCGCGGCGGCTTCGGCGGCGGCGCCGATCGTGGCCCGCAGCGCCAGTTGACCGGCGAGCGTTCCAGCGGCACGGTGAAGTTCTTCAACGCGATGAAGGGCTTCGGCTTCATTCAGCGCGATGACGGCCAGCCGGACGCCTTCGTCCACATCAGCGCCGTCGAGCGCGCTGGCCTGGGCGCCCTGAACGAAGGCGATCGCCTCGACTTCGAACTGGAAGTCGATCGTCGCGGCAAATATGCCGCGGTGAACCTCCAGTCGAAAGCCGACTGAACCAGCCTGATATCATCCCTGTTACAAGGGGAGAGGATGCAAGGGGCTGCTCGCAGGAGCGGCCCCTTTTTCTTTGGCGATACCGTCCTTTGCCACCCCGCATGATGTGTCGAGCAAAGTTCATCTCTCCTGGCAGGGGGCATTGCGCAATGCACCATTCAGGCATTTCCACGTCATCCCCGCGCAGGCGGGGACTCATCGCCTGCCATAAGATCAAGATGACAGCGTGGGAGACGACTTCCCGCCCGCGCGAAAATGACGATGGATCATGCGGGCGCCGGCACTGCGCAACGATCCCCTCGCCGTGCAGGCACGCGCCAGCCATGACGATGCTCCATCCTGTCCAGTTCCATGCCGCCCGCCTCTATACCGCCCGCCTCGAACCGCCTATTTCCCGATCATGACCATCCCGGCCCTCTCTTCGCCTGGCCATCCCGTCTATCGGGACATGTCCACCACCATCTTCGAACATATGTCCGCCCGCGCCCGCGAAACCGGCGCGATCAATCTGGGGCAGGGTTTTCCCGAAGGCCCCGGCCCACGCGCCATGTTGCAAGCCGCCGCCGACGCGCTGCTGACCCGATCCAGCCAATATCCGCCGATGTCCGGCCTTCCCGAACTGCGCAGCGCGGTCGCCGGCCATTATGCCCGCCATCAACAGCTCGACCTCAGCCCGCAGGAGGTGATCGTCACCTCCGGCGCGACCGAGGCGATCGCCGCCAGCCTGCTCGCGCTGGTGCGGCCGGGTGACGAAGTGCTCATGCTCGCCCCGCTCTACGACGCCTATCTGCCGCTGGTGGAACGGGCCGGGGGCGTGGCAAAGGTCGTGACCCTGGCCCCGCCCGACTGGCGCGTCACCCGTGCCCTGCTGGAAGCGGCGATCACGCCGCGCACCCGCATCCTCCTCATGAACAATCCGGTGAACCCCACCGGCATCGTCCTGCGCGAATCGGAACTGGCGCTGCTCGCCGATCTGTGCGTCACCCATGACCTGATCGCCTTGTGCGACGAGGTCTGGGAACAGACCGTCTATGACGGCATTCCCCACCGCCCGCTGATGGCTTTTCCGGGCATGCGCGCACGCACCGTCAAGATCGGTTCGGCGGGCAAGATCTTTTCCGTCACCGGCTGGAAAGTCGGCTGGATGTGCGCCGCCCCGCCGATCGCCACCCTGCTGGCCCGCGCCCATCAGTTCCTGACCTTCACCACCCCGCCCAATCTGCAATGGGCGGTGGCGCAGGGACTGTCCTGGCCCGATGCCTGGTTCGACCGTCAGCGCGCCGTCTATCAGGCATCGCGGGACCGGCTGGCGGCGGGCCTGGCAGCGGCGGGCTATGTCGTCCAGCCCAGCGGCGCGACCTGGTTCCTGTCGATCGACCTGCCCGCATCGGCCATCGCGCTGGACGACATGACCTTCTGCGACCGCATCATCGACGAAGCCGGGGTGGCGGCGATCCCCATGTCCGCCTTCTGCCCGCAATCGCCGGTCACGCATCTCGTCCGCCTCTGCTTTGCAAAGGCGGACGCGACACTGGATCAGGCGATCGCCCGGCTGGCGGCCTTCCGCACGACGCTGGGCTGACGCGCGCACAAGCGGCGCGCCCGGTGGTCGAAACGCCGCGCGCATTTCATTGCTTAGCTAACTAATGAAATGCGCGCGGATATTTTAGCTGTCCCACTCGCTGTATCAGTCTTGCGACATGCGCGTCCGGCGGCTAGGTTCCTGTTTCGTTCCAGACAAGGATATGCATGGACAGCCTGGCCGCCATCTTCACCCTCGCCGCGCTGCTGATCGGCCTCGCGGTCGGCTGGCTGCTGAGCGCCCGGTCCACCGCCCCGCTCGCCGCGGAGAAGGCCGACCTTGCCGGCAAGGTCGACCTTGCCACGACCCAGCGCAACGGCGCCATCGCCGAACTGGCGGTGGAAAAGGAGCGGGTCGCCCAGGCCGAAACCCGCATCGCCCGCCTCGAATCGGCGCAGGCCGCCCTCGCCCAGCGGCTCGACACCGCCCAGGCCGAACGCGAAGCCGCGCTGCGCGATCTCGCCGCGCTCCGGTCCGACACCCAGGCCCGCACCCAGGCGTTCGAGGCGCAGATCGCCGCGCTCAGGGACGCCAAGGAACAGCTTTCCGCCCAGTTCAGCGAAATCGGCGGCAAGCTGCTCGACCAGGCCCAGGCCCAGTTCCTGACCCGCGCCGACCAGCGCTTCGCCCAGGCGAACGAAAAGAGCGAGGCCCAGCTCAAGACGTTGCTCAACCCGGTCGAAACCACGCTCAAACGCTATGAGGAAGGCCTTGCCCGCGTCGAGAAGGAACGGGTCGGCAGCTATGCCGAACTGCGCGAAGCGGTGCAGCAGGTCCATCTGGGCCAGGGGCAGGTCCGCGAGGAGACGGCCAAGCTGGTCAACGCCCTGCGCGCCGCCCCCAAGACTCGCGGCCGCTGGGGCGAGCAGCAGTTCAAGAATCTCATCGAAACCGCCGGCCTCTCCCCCTTCGTCGATTTCAAGGAAGAAGTGTCGGTCGCGGTGGAGGCCGATGGCGCCGAAACCCGCCTGCGCCCCGACTTCATCATCAACCTGCCCGGCGACCAGCAGATGGTGGTCGATGTCAAATGCTCGCTCGTCGCCTATCTGAACGCCGTCGATCAGGTCGATCCCGCCTTGCGCGACGCCCATATGCTCGACCATGCCCGCGCCATGCGCACCCATGCCGACGCGCTGGGGCGCAAGGCCTATTGGGAACAGTTCGACAAGGCGCCCGACTTCGTCATCATGTATGTGCCGGGCGACAATTTCGTCACCGCCGCGCTGGAAGCGGACATGGACCTGTGGGAACGCGCCGCCAGGAACCGCGTCATCATCTGCGGCCCCGCCACCTTCCTCCCCCTCGCCCGCACCCTGGCGGGCCATTGGCGGCAGGCCAGGATGCAGGAACAGGCGCAGCAGGTCGGCCAGCTCGGCAAGGAACTCTACGAACGCCTCGCCATCGCCGCCACCCATCTTCGCAAGCTCGGCTCCGGGCTCAACAGCGCTGTCGCCAACTATAATAATTTCATCGGCAGCTTCGAAACCCGCGTCCTGTCCACCGGCCGCAAGTTCCGCGACCTCGACATCGAAACCGGCGGCAAGGAGATCGAGGCGATGGAGCCGCTCGACCTGCTGGCCCGCGACGCCCAGACCGAGGAGGCGCGGGCGCTGCCGGCGGCGGAGTGAAGCAGGAGCGCAGTGCAGAAACAAAGGAACAAGCCCGGCTCCCCCGCGTCTCTTCTCCATAAGCGATCCCATGCAAACAGGATCGCGGGTCGGAGAATGATATGTGGAAGTCATTATTGACGCGCCGCCCGCTGCGGCGCCCGGACAAGGCCAGGGATGATCCCCCGCCGCGCGACGACCGGATCGCACAGGACAATCCCTTTGCCGATTTGATGGCGAAGCTCGACAGGATTCCCTATCACAGGACGCGCAAGCCCGCTTTCGGCGGCCGCTGATCCCGCCTGCGCGGATCGGCCTCTTGCCGCCCCGTCCACGCGCTGGCATGGCGGGGCGATGACACGCATCGGCCTGCTCGGCGGCTCCTTCAATCCGGCCCATGGCGGGCATCGCGCCATTTCGCTGTTCGCGAAAGAAGCGCTGGGCCTGGACGAAATCTGGTGGCTCGTCTCCCCCGGCAATCCCCTGAAACCCGCCAGGGGCATGGCCCCGCTCCCCGCCCGCCTCGCCCATGCCCGCACAATCGCCCGCCGCGCCCCGATTCGCGCCACCGCGATCGAGCGCCAGCTACGCACCCGCTACACCGTCGACACGCTGCGCGCGCTCGCCCGCCGCTACCCCGGAAACCGCTTCATCTGGCTGATGGGGGCGGACAATCTGGCGCAATTTGGCCAATGGCGCGACTGGCGCGGCATCGCCCGGCAAATGCCCATTGCCGTCATCGCCCGTCCGGGCTATGATGGTGCCGCCCGTGGCTCTGTGGCCATGAGCTGGCTGCGGCGCTTCGTCCGGTCCGCGCGCCAGAGTGCAGACTGGACGAATTGGAGACCACCGGCGCTCGTGCTATTGCGCTTTCGCCCTGATCCAAGATCGGCGACCCTGCTGCGGCAGGCGGACCCCCTCTGGCATCGCGAATATGAAGCAACGTGTGTGCGCGATCCGCTCACGCGCCGGTACGTCATCTAGATTGGAGTTTCATTGTCTAACCTCGCCCCTGCCAACGATATCGCGCCCGGCGCGCAATCCGTGGCCGCCCTGCACGCCCTCGTCATGCAATCGCTCGACGACGACCAGGCCCAGGAAACCATCTCCATCCCGCTTGAAGGCAAGAGCAGCATCGCCGACTATATGGTGATCGCCAGCGGCCGTTCCTCGCGTCAGGTCGCCGCGATCGCCCAGCATCTGGCCGAACGGATCAAGAAGGAAACGGGCCGCTCCGCCCGTGTCGAAGGGCTGCCGGTCGCCGACTGGGTGCTGATCGACGCTGGCGACGTGATCGTCCATCTGTTCAAGCCGGAAGTGCGCAGCTTCTACAATCTGGAACGGATGTGGGGCTTTGTCGACGCGCCGGTCGCGGGCAACGCCTGAACCCTTCGACAGGCGTGCGATGACGGGTTAGGAGGAGCGCCATGCTCCTCCACATCATCGCGCGCGGAAAGATCGGGCGCTCGCCCGAAGCCGATCTGGTCGACCGCTATGTCAGGCGGCTGACCATGCCGCACAAGATCACCGAAATGCCCGATCGCGGTGGCAAACTGCCCCCCGCCGGCCCCGGCACCGTCACGGTGATGCTGGACGAAAAGGGCAGGCAGCTCGGCTCCCTCGACTTCGCCCGCCGGATCGCGGGCTGGCGCGACACGGGCACGCGCGAATGCCGCTTCCTCATCGGCGCGGCGGACGGGTTCGATGACGCGGACCGCGCGAATGCCGACCTGCTGATCGCCTTCGGCGCGATGACCTGGCCGCACATGATGGCCCGCGCGATGCTCGCCGAACAGCTCTGGCGCGCCTGCTCGATCCTCGCAAACCACCCCTATCATCGCGAAGGGTAGAACCCGGCCGGTTTTCCGCCTAGTCAGGGACGATACGGGTCGGGGCATCGGGTGAAGCGCACTCTCATCATCGCAGGCGGACTGGCGGGCCTCCTGGTCCTCGCCGCCACGCGCCTGCCTGCTGCCGACGACAGCGCGATCATCCTGTCGGGCACCGCCGGCACCACCCTGGCACAGGAACAGCAGGCGCTCAAAAACGCCCGCCGCCAGTCGGACGAGGCGCGCGACCGCTCCGCCCGCCTGGAACGGCAGGCCAGCGCCGCCCGTGACGAAGCCGAACAGGCGCGCCGCCGCGCCGCCGCGCTCGCCGCCCGCATCCAGCAGGCGGAGGCCGACATGCAGGCGGCGCAGGCCCGCATCGCCATCATCGCCCGGATGCAGCGCGCCCAGGCCGCCCGCCTTGCCGCGAAGCAGGAACCGATCGTCCGCCTGACCGCCGCGCTCCAGATGATGGCGCGCCGCCCGCTGGCGCTGGCCCTGGTCCAGCCCGGATCGATCGGCGATGCCGTCCATATGCGCGCGATGCTGGGCCAGATTCTGCCCGTCATTCAGCAGCGCACGGCGGGCCTGCGCGCCGAACTGGACAAGAGCCGCGCCCTGCGCGCCACCGCGCAGCAGGCCGCCGACGCGCTGGCGCAGGCGCAGGCCGACCGCAAGGACCGCCAGACCGCGCTCGCGGCGCTGGAAGCGCAAAAGCGTGTTGCCGCCCGCGACTATCGCGCCAATGCGGGACTCGAAAGCGAACGCGCGCTGGCGCTGGGCGAACGGGCGCGCGACATTGTCGACCTGATGGACCGGCTGGAGGATGCAGGCGACCTGCGCGACCGGCTGGCCGCGCTGTCCGGCCCGCTGCTGCGCCCCGCCCGCCCCGACCGCGCCGGCGCCCCCGCGCCCGAACGCACCGCCCCGGCCGCCGGCCCGCCGCCCTATCGCCTGCCGGTGATCGGTCAACTCGTCACCGGCATGGGCGAAGTCAATGACGGCGGCGTCCGCTCGCGCGGGCTGACGCTGGTGACGCAGCCGGGTGCGCAGGCGATCGCCCCCACCGCCGGCCGGGTCGCCTTCGCCGGTCCCTATCGCGACTATGGCCAGATATTGATCATCGACCATGGCCAGGGCTGGACCACGCTCATCACCGGCCTCCACCGCGTCACCGCGCAGGTGGGCGATACTGTGCGCCAGGGCGACCCGGTCGGCCTCACCGGCCCGGAACGCCCCAACATCACCGTCGAACTGCGCCGCAATGGCCGCCCGGTGGATATCGTGCCGCTGGTGGGGTTGGGTTAACCCGACGCTCATCGATCCTGCGCGACATTCCATCGAAGCGCGCTTTTGCGTCAGGACGCGAATCGGCTTATGGTGGACCGCAGATGCCGGAATCAAGGATGCCCATGAAATCTCCCTTCCTCCAGGGCGCGCTCGCGCTTGGGGCGCTCGCGCTCATCCCCGCCACCACCGCGGCGCTCGCCGATGGGGAAGCGAGCAGCTACAAGGCGCTCGACGAATTCATGGATGTGTTCCAGAAGGTCCGCAGCGACTATGTCGAAAAGGTCGATGACGAAAAGCTGATCAAGGGCGCGATCGACGGGATGCTCGCCAGCCTCGATCCGCACAGCAGCTTCCTCGACGCGCGCGATTTCCAGAATCTGCGCACCCAGACGGAGGGCAGCTATGGCGGCCTGGGCCTCTCGGTCACGCAGGAGGATGGCGCGGTCAAGGTGATCGCGCCGACGCAGGATACCCCTGCCTGGCGCGCGGGGATCAAGGCGGGCGACTATATCACCCATATCGACGGGCAGCTCATCTATGGCGGCACGCTGGACGAGGCGGTCGACAAGATGCGCGGCCAGCCGGGCACCAGCCTCAAACTGACCATCGTGCGCGCCGGCCGCGACAAGCCGATCGACCTGACCCTCACGCGCGAGATCATCCAGCTCAAGCCCGTGAAATGGGAAGTGAAGAACAATATCGGCGTCATCAACATCGTCAGCTTCTCGGCCAATACCGGGGCGGACGTGCGATCGGCGATCCGCAGCATCGACAAGTCGCTGGGCCACAGGCCGACCGGCTATATCCTCGACCTGCGCTCCAACCCCGGCGGCCTGCTGGATGAAGCGGTCAGCGTCAGCGATGCCTTCCTCGAACGTGGCGAAATCGTGTCGCAGCGGGGCCGCGCCAAGGGCGATGTCGAACGCTATTATGCCAAGCCGGGCGACGACGCGAAGGGTCTGCCGGTCATCGTGCTGGTCGACGCAGGTTCGGCGTCCGCTTCCGAAATCGTCGCCGGCGCGCTCCAGGACCAGCATCGCGCGCTGGTGATGGGCGAACGCAGCTTCGGCAAGGGCAGCGTCCAGACCATGCTCCCGCTCAGCAACACCACCGCGCTCAAGCTGACGACCGCGCGCTATTACACTCCATCGGGCCGCAGCGTGCAGGAAGGCGGCATCCAGCCCGACATCCGCGTGCCGCAACTGTCCGACCCCGATTACAAGAACCGCCCCAAATATCGCGAAAGCGACCTGCGCCGCCACCTGATCAATGAAATCAAGAGCGACGACAAGGCGCTGGAGGAAGACAGCAAGGACGATCCGCGCTTCGCCCTGTCGGCCGAGGAGCTGAAGAAGAAGGGCGTCGAGGATTTCCAGCTCGACTATGCGCTCAAGACCATCGCCCGCCTGGCCAGCACCCCTGGCGCCACCATCGCGGCGGCGCAGGCGCGCAAGCCGGCAGCGAAATAATCCGCCCCCCGTTCGGTTCGAGCCGGTCGAGAACATGCCGCGCGCGTCTCGACCCGCTTGCATCGAACGGATATTCCGCAAGTTCAGCATGACGAAAGCCGGCCAAGGCTTTAAGCGGGCGCTATGAAGAGCCTTTCTCTCGCCCGCGCCCTCGCGCTGCTGACCCCGCTGCTGCTGCTGGGCGGCGCCTATGCCTCGCAATATATCGGCGGCCTCCATCCATGCGAGATGTGCTGGTGGCAACGCTATCCCCATATGGCGGCGATCCCGCTGGCGCTGGCCGCCTATGCCCTGCGCGCCCGCCCCTGCATCAGCGCACTGTTTGCCGGCCTCGCAGGCCTCGCCATCGGCATCAGCGGCCTTATCGGCCTGTTCCATGCCGGGGTCGAATATGGCTGGTGGGAAGGGCTGACCACCTGCTCCACCACGGCGGGCGGCAATGCCGCCGACCTGCTGAACCAGATCTGGGCGACCCCGCTCATCCGCTGCGATGTCGCGCCCTGGAGCCTGCTGGGCATTTCGCTCGCCGGCTATAACGGCCTCTTGTCCAGCGCCGTCGCACTCGCCATCTTGGCCCTGCTACTGAAAGCGAGGAAAGCATGAGCGCGCCACAGGATTTCCCGCGACCGGGCAAACGGCCCGACCCCGTCGACCGCGCCGCCATGCTGCGCGTCGATCAGGCGGGGGAGTTTGGCGCTACCCGCATCTATGCCGGCCAGCTTGCCGTGATGGGCGACCGCCATCCCTATGGCCGCCTGATCGCCGGCATGGCCGCGCAGGAGGAACGGCACCGTGCCGCCTTCGACGCGATGATCGTCCGGCGTGGCGTCCGCCCGACCGCGCTCGCCCCGGTCTGGAGCGTCGCCGGCTTCGCGCTGGGCGCCGTCACCGCCGCGATGGGGCCAAGGGCCGCGATGGCCTGCACCGCCGCGATCGAGACGGAGATCGACCGTCATTATGCCGATCAACTCGACCAGCTTGGCGCCGACGACCCGGAACTTGCCACCGCCATCGCGGATTTCCAGGCGGAGGAGGTCGAGCATCGCGACACGGCGATCGCCCATGGCGCGGAACAGGCACCCGCCTACCCTCTCCTGTCCGGCGCCATCCGGTTGGGCTGTCGTGCGGCTATCGCGCTTTCGAAGCGCATTTGAAAAGGACGGATTGATGATCAGGACCCCGATGACCGCAGCCTTCGCGCTGGTGCTGGGCGCATCCGTCCCCGCACTGGCCCAGCCCGCCAGCGTCCCGACGGCCGTGACCGATCCGGCGTCGGAGAAAGTCAATCTCGTCATCGTCTATGGCGATGACGCCTGCCCGCAGAGCCAGGGCAATGATATCGTCGTGTGCGCGCGCAAGGATGAAAAGGAACGCTACCGCATCCCTGAACCGCTGCGCGGCGACCCCAACCAGCCCAGCCATCAGGCATGGGGCGAACGGGTCCGGTCGATGGAATATGTCGGCCGCACCGGCACCGAAAGCTGCTCGCCGGTCGGTGGTGGCGGGGCGACCGGCTGCTTTGCCGAACTGGCCCGCCTCGCCAAGGCGGAACGGCAGGCGGCAGACAGCGCCAGTTGGAAGGATCTGGTCGCGGCCGAACGCGCCAAGCGCCTGTCCACCATCGATGCGGACAGCGACGCGATCGAGGCGCGGGTGAAGGCGGAGGAAAAGGCCGCAGCCCAGGCCACGACCACACCGGCCACGCCGCCGCAGCCATGACGGTTTCAGGGCGCCGGTGGCGTCCTGATGCCATATCGCCGGACATGGGGCAGGTCCGTCATCCAGCAGGGGCCATGAAGGATTTTGCCATGCGGCGTCACGTCATGCTTCCCCTGTTCGCCCTCCTGCTGGCCGCCGGCCTGCCGACCTTCGCCCTCGCCCAGCCCGAACCGCCGCCCGAACGCACCATCAACCTGCTGGTCTATGGCGATGATCCCTGTCCGCAGGGCAAGGGCGACGAAATCGTCGTATGCGCCCGCCGCCCCGAATCGGAACGCTATCGCATCCCCAGGAAGCTGCGCGAAAAGCCCGAAATCGTCGGCGGCCCCGGCTGGGGCAGCCAGGTCGCGACGATGGAACAGACCCAGCGCCAGACCCTGCCCAACAGTTGTTCGGTGATCGGCAGCAACGGGTTTACCGGCTGCACCGCCAGGATGCTGGAACAATGGTTCGCCGAACGGCGGATGCAGCAAAGCGCCGGACAGCCTTGAACGCGCCGTCCCGTCATCGCGGCCAGGTTGCATCCATATGGGCGATGCTCTTGACGATCAGCGCCTCCAGCACCGCCCTGTCGACGCCCGCCAGCCGCTTGATATAGAGGCAGCCCTTGCCGCGCCGATGCTTGCCCAGGGCCACGAAATCCGCCTCCTCCAGTCCCGCCAGATAAAAGACCAGCTCCGCCTTGCGCGGCGAAAAGCCGATGCGGCAACTCTCGCCCTCGCGCCCGCTGTCATAACGATAATGGTAGCGGCCAAAACCGATGATGCTCGGCCCCCACAGGGCCGGCGGCTCGCCTGACAGCCGTGCCATCATCGCCATCACGTCCCGCCCGTCGGCTTGTCGCTCGGCCGGTTCGACCCGTGCCAGAAACGCCTCTACGTCCGCCGCCGTCTCGGCCATCTTGTGCGCATCCTTCGCCATGGCTTGCTTTCCCCATGCCCCTCGCCTAGGGATTAGCGCGTCATCTGGGGAGTAGCCAGCCGTTCCGATCGAAGGGACGGGTCCTATGTCAACATATTTGGCCGAGAGGCCATGGCATGGGAGACGCGGGAACGCCCGCGTAAGGCGAGACTAATGGCATCGGCGCTTTTCTGTCCGGCCGGGCGGAAGGCGACGGTGGCATTGTGTCTGTTTCACCTCCGCCCGGCCCCGGAAATGTCACGATGGAAGCGCTCTTCACCTCCGCCGCCCTGGTCGCCCTCGCCGAAATGGGGGACAAGACGCAGTTGCTCGCCATGCTGCTCGCCACCCGCTTCAGGAAGCCGGTGCCGATCATCCTGGGCATATTCGTCGCCACGATCGCCAATCATTTCCTCGCCGCGCTGCTCGGCCATTCGATCGCGGGCGTGCTGACGCAACCCTGGTTCCGTTACGCCGTCGCCCTGTCCTTCATCGCCATGGCCGCCTGGACGCTGGTGCCCGACACGATCGACGAGGATGCGCCATTGAAGGCGCCGTCGCAGGCGGGCGTGTTCGTGACCACGCTGGTCGCCTTCTTCCTGGTCGAGATGGGCGACAAGACGCAGGTGGCGACGGTGGCGCTGGGCGCGCGGTTCGACAGCCTGATCGCCGTTACCGCCGGCACCACGCTGGGCATGATGGTCGCCAATGTGCCGGCCGTCCTGTTCGGCGAAGCGCTGGCCAAGCGCGTGCCGATGCGCGCGCTCCAGATCGGGGCGGCCTTGCTGTTCCTCGCCCTTGGCCTGTGGATGCTCGCTGACTTCCAGGGCTGGATCGGGTAAAAAGAACGGCCGCCGCGCCGCTGGCGGTTGTCAGCACGCGGCGGCTGTTGCAAGGGGTTTGGCAGAGTCATTCCCCTTATTCATGAACATGGGACGCGCGTGATGAAGGACAAGCTTGTAACCATCTTCGGCGGCGGCGGTTTTCTGGGCCGGCAGGTCGCACAGGCGCTGATGGCGCGTGGCGCGCGGGTGCGGATCGCCCAGCGCGACCTGGCCAGCGCGGTCAAGGTGAAGTCGCTCGGCAATCTGGGCCAGAGCCAGTTCGTCGCGGCCGACATCCGCAAGCCTGCCACCGTCGCCCGCGCCATCAGCGGCAGCGATATCGTCATCAATCTGGTCGGCATCCTGGCCGGTGATTTCGACGCCTTCCAGCATCAGGGCGCGGCCAATGTGGCGCAGGCGGCGGCCGCCGCCGGGGTCAGCGCGCTGGTCCATGTCTCGGCGATCGGCGCCGACCCCGACAGCCCTTCCGCCTATGGCCGGTCGAAGGCCGCGGGCGAGGCGGCGGTCAAGGCCGCCTTCCCCGGCGCGACGATCATCCGCCCGTCCATCATCTTCGGGCCGGAGGACCAGTTCCTCAACCGCTTCGCCGACCTCATCAGAATGGCGCCGGTCATCCCGGTGATCGCCGGCGCGACGAAGTTCCAGCCCGTCTATGTCGCCGACGTGGCGCAGGGAATCGCCAATGCCGCGGAGCATCCCGGCGTCCATGGCGGCAAGACCTATGAAGTCGCCGGGCCGCAGATGCTGAGCATGAAGGACATCAACGCCTGGATCGCGAAGGCGATCGGCCGCGACCGGCCGATCATCGACGTGCCGCATGGCATTGCGTCGCTGCTGGCGCTGCTGCCCGGCGGGCCGATCACCCGCGACCAGCTCGCCATGCTCGGCCGCGACAATGTCGCGGCACCCGGTTCGGAAGGGCTGGCGGCGCTGGGCGTCGCCCCCACCCCGATGGGCGCGGTCGCCGACAAATGGATGGTCCGCTACCGCAAGCATGGCCGCTTCGCCGGCAGGGCCCGCGCCTGACCCATAATCCTCCCCTTGCAGGGGAGGTGGCTGGCGCGTAGCGCCTGACGGAGGGGTGTCACCCTCACGATAGCGGGACACCCCTCCACCACGCCCTTCGGGCGCGGTCCCCCTCCCCTTACAGGGGAGGAGCCAAAAGGAGCCTGCCTGCTTATGGACCATTATCTGACCGTCATCCTGCTGGGCATTGTCGAAGGGCTGACGGAATTCCTCCCCGTCTCCTCGACCGGCCACCTCATCCTGGCGAGCGAGTTGCTGGGCTATGACGCGGCCACCTGGGCGATGTTCAACGTCATCATCCAGCTTGGCGCGATCCTGGCCGTCGTGGTGCTGTACTGGCGCACCTTCTGGGCGGTCGGCATGGGGCTGCTGCGGCGCGAGCCGGTGAGCTGGCGTTTCCTGCGCAACCTGCTCCTGGCCTTCATCCCTTCCGCCATCATCGGCCTGGCGCTGCACGATTATATCGAGATTTTGCTGGGCGCGCCCACGGTCGTCGCCTGGGCGCTGATCGCCGGCGGCATCGCCATATTGCTGATCGAGCGTGCGGTGAAGGAACAGCGGTTCCACGGCATCGCCGACATTCCGGTCGTCCGCGTGCTCGGTATCGGCCTCATTCAATGTATTTCGATGATCCCCGGCGTCAGCCGGTCGGGCGCGACCATCATGGGCGCCCTGACCCTGGGCGTCGAACGCCGCACGGCGGCCGAATTCAGCTTCTTCCTCGCCATCCCCACCATGCTCGGCGCGACCACGCTGGAACTGCTCAAGAAAGGCGACCGGATCACCAGCGCGGCCATCGGCTGGGACAGTATCACCCTTGGTTTCCTCGTCTCCTTTCTCGTCGCGCTGCTGGTCATCAAATGGTTCGTCGGCCTCGTGTCGAAACACGGCTTTGCGCCTTTTGCCTGGTATCGAATCATCGCCGGCGCGGCCGCGCTCGTCTGGCTGACCATGCGATAGGCCCGCATCGGTCATATTAGAGACGCAAAACTTGCAATCCATTCGCAAAAAGCGCGGAAAACGCAAATTATTTAGTCAATATTGCTGACCTATATGCCAGAATCCGCGTGACTCCGTGGGTCTTTCTGCTATGTGCGCAACTGCAACATAGTCAGGGACAGGTTTATGGGCGACAATCCGATGCTGAAATTCGTTGGCCTGGGCCAGTCCTACCCGGACAAGCGCGCCGCCGACGCCCGCGCCGACGATTTCCTGGAAATCAGCCGCAGTTTCATTCTGGACAAGGCGGAGGAACAGGCGTCGCGCTGTTCGCAATGCGGCGTGCCCTATTGCTCGACCCATTGCCCGCTCCACAATCACATCCCCGACTGGCTGCGCCTGACCGCCGAGGGCCGCTTGCGCGAAGCCTATGAGCTGTCCAACCTGACCAGCACCATGCCCGAAATCTGCGGCCGCATCTGCCCGCAGGACCGGCTGTGCGAGGGCAATTGCGTCATTGAATTTTCCGGTCACGGCGCCGTCACCATCGGCTCGGTCGAAAAATACATCACCGACACCGCCTGGAAGGAAGGCTGGGTCGAACCGCTCGTCCCCGGCGCGGCACGCGGCCAGTCGGTCGGCGTCATCGGCGCGGGGCCGGCGGGGCTGACGACGGCCGAATATCTGCGCGTCGCGGGTTATGAGGTGCATGTCTATGACCGGCACGACCGCGCCGGCGGGCTGCTGACCTATGGCATTCCCGGCTTCAAACTGGAAAAGGACGTGGTCATGCGCCGCATCCAGCGCCTGAAGGATGGCGGCATCATCTTCCACGAAAGTTTCGAGATCGGCCGCGACGCCACGCTGGACGGGTTGCGCGAACGGCATGACGCGATCCTGATCGCCACCGGCGTCTATAAGCCGCGCGACATCAAGGCGCCGGGCGTGGGCGCGGCCGGCGTGGTCAAGGCGCTCGATTATCTGACCGCCTCCAACAAGGCGGGCTTTGGCGACGCCGTGCCAGAACATGCCGACGGCTCGCTGCTGGCGACGGGCAAGCATGTGGTGGTCATCGGCGGTGGCGACACCGCGATGGACTGCGTCCGCACCGCGATCCGCCAGGGTGCCAAGTCGGTGAAGTGCCTCTATCGCCGCGACCGCGACAATATGCCCGGATCGCAGCGCGAAGTCGCCAATGCCGAGGAAGAAGGCGTCGAATTCGTCTGGCTGACCGCGCCGATCGCCTTTGAAGGCACCGAACATGTCACCGGCGTCAAGGTGACGAAGATGCGCCTGGGCCAACCCGACGCATCGGGCCGCCGCGCGCCCGAACCCGATCCGGGCAGCGAACATACGCTCGAAGCCGACCTAGTCATCAAGGCGCTGGGCTATGACCCCGAAGACCTGCCCAAATTGTTCGGCAGCGAAGACCTGTCCGTCACCCGCTGGGGCACGCTGCGCGTCGACCACAAGACGATGATGACCAGCGTTGACGGCGTATTCGCCGCAGGCGACATCGTGCGCGGCGCATCGCTGGTGGTCTGGGCGATCCGCGACGGCCGCGATGTGACGGAGCATATGCACAAATATCTGAAGGCCAAGGCCAAGACCCGCGAAAGCGTGGCAGCCTAAATCCTCATCATCCCAGCCCGTTCGGTTCGAGCTTGTCGAGAACGTGGCGCAGGGTTCCCGACAGGCTCGAACCGAACGGAAGAATAGGACGGCGATCATGACTGATACTCCCTTCATGGCCAGCCCCGAAGAACGCGCACGGATCGCGGCCGAGGGCATGTATCATCCCGACCTGGAAGGCGACGCCTGTGGCGTGGGCCTGGTCGCCGCCACCGATGGCCGTCCGTCGCGCCGCGTGGTCGCCTCCGCGATCGATGCGCTGAAAGCCGTGTGGCATCGCGGCGCGGTCGATGCCGATGGCAAGACCGGCGATGGGGCGGGCATCCATGTCGACCTGCCGGTGCGCTTCTTCGACGATGCGATCGCGGACTCCGGCCACAAGCCGCTGCCCAATCGCCTCGCCGTCGGCATGATCTTCCTGCCGCGCACGGACCTCAGCGCCCAGGAAACCTGCCGCACCATCGTCGAGAGCGAGATCATCGACGCGGGCTACACCATCTATGGCTGGCGCCAGGTGCCGGTGGACGTGTCGGTCATCGGCGAAAAGGCGCAGCGCACGCGGCCTGAAATCGAGCAGATCATGATCGCCGGCCCGATGCCGGAAGAACGCGACGTGGCCGAGTTCGAAAAGGATCTCTACCTGATCCGCCGCCGGATCGAAAAGCAGGTCATCGCGAGCCAGATCAACGATTTCTACGTCTGTTCGCTGTCCTGCCGCTCGATCATCTACAAGGGGCTGTTCCTCGCCGAATCGCTGTCGGTCTTTTACCCCGACTTGCAGGACGAGCGGTTCGAAAGCCGCGTCGCCATCTTCCATCAACGCTATTCGACCAACACCTTCCCGCAATGGTGGCTGGCCCAGCCGTTCCGCACGCTCGCCCATAATGGCGAGATCAACACGATCCGCGGCAACAAGAACTGGATGAAGAGCCACGAGATCAAGATGGCCAGCCTCGCCTTTGGCGAGCAGTCGGAGGACATCAAGCCGGTGATCCCGGCCGGCGCGTCGGACACGGCCGCGCTCGACGCCGTGTTCGAGGCGATCTGCCGGTCGGGTCGCGACGCCCCCACGGCCAAGCTGATGCTGGTGCCCGAAGCCTATCAGTCGGCCAGTGCAGACCTGCCCAAGGCCCATGCCGACATGTACGACTATCTCGCCTCCGTCATGGAGCCATGGGACGGCCCGGCCGCGCTCGCCATGACCGATGGCCGCTGGGTCGTGGCCGGGGTGGACCGCAACGCGCTGCGCCCGCTGCGCTACACGCTGACCGGCGACAATCTGCTGATCGTCGGCTCCGAAACCGGCATGGTCGTCGTCCCCGAAACCACCATCGTCAAGAAGGGCCGCATGGGCCCCGGCCAGATGATCGCGATCGATCTTCAGGAAGGCGAACTCTATGACGACCGCGCGATCAAGGACCAGATCGCCGGCGAACGCCCCTATGGCGAACTGATCAAGGACTTCCTGACCGTCGCCGACCTCGCCGACGCGCCGACCGCCCTGCCCGCCTGGGACAAGGCGGAACTGACCCGTCGCCAGGTCGCCGCCAACCTGACGCTCGAAGACATGGAACTGATCCTCAGTCCCATGGTCGAGGATGCGAAGGAAGCCATCGGGTCGATGGGCGACGACACGCCGCTCGCCGTCATTTCCGACAAGCCGCGCACCGTCAGCCATTTCTTCCGCCAGAATTTCAGCCAGGTCACGAACCCGCCGATCGACTCCTTGCGCGAACGGCATGTCATGAGCCTCAAGACGCGCTTCTCCAACCTCCACAACATCCTGGAGGAAGGCGCGCAGAGCAGCCATGTGCTGGTGCTGGAATCGCCGGTGGTGACAAGCGCCGAATGGGCGCGGCTGAAAGCCTATTTCGGCCCCGCCGTCGCGGAAATCGACTGCACCTTCCCCGCCACCGGCGGGCAGGAACAGTTGCGCGCCGCGATTCGCCGCATCCGTGAGGAAGCCGAACAGGCGGTCCGCGAAGGCCGCACCGAAATCTTCCTGACCGACGAAGGCGTCAGCGCCGACCGCATCGCCATCGCCGGCGTGCTGGCGGCGGCCGCCGTCCATACCCATCTGGTGCGCAAGGGGCTGCGCAGCTACGCCTCCATCAACGTGCGCTCGGCCGAAGCGCTCGACACCCATTATTTCGCGGTGCTGATCGGCGTCGGCGCGACCACGGTGAACGCTTATCTCGCCGAAGCCAGCATCGCCGATCGCCATGCGCGCGGCCTGTTCGGCGATTTGACCTTCGATCAGTGCGTCGAACGCTATCGCGTCGCCATCAACGAAGGCCTGCTCAAGATCATGTCCAAAATGGGCATCGCGGTCATCAGCTCCTATCGCGGCGGCTATAATTTCGAAGCGGTCGGCCTGTCGCGCGCGCTGGTCGCCGATCTCTTTCCCGGCATGCCGGCCAAGATTTCGGGCGAAGGCTATGCCTCGCTCCACTATAGCGCGATGCTGCGCCATGAAGCCGCCTATGACAGCGCCGCCGTGCGCCTGCCGATCGGCGGCTTCTATCGTCAGCGCAACGGCGGTGAAAGCCATGCCTATTCGGCGCAACTGATGCACCTGCTGCAAACCGCGGTCGGCACCGACAGCTATTCGACCTATCTGCAATTTTCGCGCGGCGTGCGCGATCTGCCGCCGGTCTATCTGCGCGACCTGCTGGAATTCAACTTCGCCCGCGAAGCCGTTCCCATCGACGAGGTGGAAGCGACCACCGAAATCCGCAAGCGCTTCGTGACGCCGGGCATGTCCCTGGGCGCGCTCAGCCCCGAAGCGCATGAAACGCTGGCGATCGCGATGAACCGCATCGGCGCGAAGGCGGTGTCGGGCGAAGGCGGCGAGGATGCGAACCGCTTCAAACCCTACGAAAATGGCGACAATGCCAACAGCGTGATCAAGCAGATCGCGTCCGGCCGGTTCGGCGTCCATGCCGAATATCTGGGCAGCGCCGAGGAAATCGAGATCAAGGTGGCCCAGGGCGCCAAGCCCGGCGAGGGCGGCCAGTTGCCCGGCTTCAAGGTGACGGAATTCATCGCGAAGCTGCGCCACTCGACCCCCGGCGTGACGCTCATCTCGCCGCCGCCGCATCACGACATCTATTCGATCGAGGATCTGGCCCAGCTCATCTACGACTGCAAGCAGATCAACCCGCGCGCCAAGGTGTGCGTGAAGCTGGTCAGCCAGGCCGGCATCGGCACGGTCGCGGCGGGCGTGGCAAAGGCGCATGCCGACGTGATCCTGGTCGCCGGCCATGTCGGCGGCACCGGCGCGTCCCCGCAGACCAGCATCAAATATGCCGGCACGCCCTGGGAAATGGGCCTGTCGGAAACCAATCAGGTGCTGACCCTCAACGGCCTGCGCCACCGGGTAAAGCTGCGCACGGACGGGGGCCTCAAGACCGGGCGCGACATCGTGATCGCCGCGATCCTGGGTGCGGAGGAATATGGCATCGGCACGCTCAGCCTTGTCGCCATGGGCTGCATCATGGTGCGCCAGTGCCACAGCAACACCTGCCCCGTGGGCGTGTGCGTGCAGGATGAAAAGCTGCGCCAGAAATTCACTGGCACGCCCGAAAAGGTCATCAACCTGATGACCTTCATCGCGGAAGAAGTGCGCGAAATCCTGGCGCGTCTGGGCTTCCGCAGCCTGGACGAGGTGATCGGTCGCACCGAATTGCTGAAACAGGTCAATCGCGGCGCGGAGCATCTGGACGATCTCGATCTCAACCCGATCCTGGCCAAGGTGGACGCCCCCGACGCATTGCGCCGCTTCAGTCTGGAAGGGCGCAATCCGGTGCCCGACAGCCTGGACGCGCAGATGATGAAGGACGCGCGCGCCGTGTTCGAACGCGGCGAAAAGATGCAGCTCACCTACACGGTGCGCAACACGCATCGCGCCGTGGGCACCCGCCTGTCCGCCGCCGTGACCGAAAAGTTCGGCATGTCGGCACTTGCCGACGGCCATCTGACCGTGCGCCTGCGCGGATCGGCGGGCCAGTCGCTCGGCGCCTTCCTGTGCAAGGGCATCACGCTTGAAGTGTTCGGCGACGCCAACGACTATGTGGGCAAGGGGCTGTCGGGCGGCATCATCAAGGTCCGCACCACCGTCTCCTCGCCGCTGTCGTCGAAGGACAATACGATCATCGGCAACACCGTCCTTTATGGCGCGACCAGCGGCAAGCTGTTCGCGGCGGGCCAGGCGGGCGAGCGGTTCGCGGTTCGCAATTCGGGCGCGCAAGTGGTGGTCGAGGGCTGCGGCGCGAATGGCTGCGAATATATGACCGGCGGGACGGCGGTGATCCTGGGCAAGACCGGCGCCAATTTCGGCGCGGGCATGACCGGCGGCATGGCCTTCATCCTGGACGAGGATGGCAGCTTCCCGACCCAGGCGAACCCCGAAAGCATCGTCTGGCAGCGGCTGGAAAGCGCCCATTGGGAGGCGCTGGTCAAGGCCCTGATCGCCGAACATGCGGTCGCGACCGACAGCAAATGGTCGAACACCATCCTGGACGACTGGGATCGCTGGCGCCGCTATATCTGGCAGGTGTGCCCCAAGGAAATGGTGAACCGCCTCGCCCATCCGCTGAGCGACACGGAGGCCGAAACCGTCGCGGCCGAATAAGGCCGCCTGAAACTAAAGCCGCCCGAAACTAAGGCATCGTGCGGAAAAGTGGGAACCGGCTTTCGGCAAAAAACGACGCGAAAATCCTCCCCTGTGAAGGGGAGGATGGAGTGTAACGCAGGCACCCGTATCAGGGCGCGAACTGCATGATCGTCAGCCGGAGTCCGAGGACACAGATTTGCTGCGTCCTTGCAAGCGCAGCGGGCCGAAGGCGGGTGAAGCCCAACCCGTCCACCGCGCGCCATGGATTGCTGCGCTGCGCCCGCAAGGACGGAGCGGATCGATCTGACAGCATCCCGCTCTAGAAGCGGGGCTCCACCGTCGCCACCACCGGCACCACCACCGGCGCCACCGGCGGCGTGCGCTCCGCGGCGGCCTGCGCAAGGGCCGCAGGCTCCGCGCCCTCGCCCGCCGCGAAGCGCGCGATCCGCGGCGGCAGGGCATGGATCGGCGATGGCGCCGCATCGGGCATCATGTCCTCCGCGATGGTCTGCGCCTGATAATCGCGCACCACCGGATCGCTGCTGCCATGAAGCATCCCGTCGGCGTCCAGCCCCGCCATGTCGGCCTTCCACCGGCGTTCCTCCAGCGTCGGGCCGCAACCGCGACAATCGATCACCGCTGGCCCATTCTGCGCCGCGACCGACGCATCGGCGGCCGGCGCGTTGCCGTCGAACGTCTCGTAAACCGACTGCGCCGCCGCCGTGTCGGCGGGCGACTGGGCCTGCGGGCTGGTGACATAATGGCCCAGGCCCAGCCCCATGCAGGATGCGACGGCCATGGTCGCGCCTGCCGTTATCCAGAAATGCATCGGCATTGTCACCTGCTCCCATGTCCGGCGCGTCCTGGCGCGTCCTCTCGCCACGCCGGCGCCAACCTTCCCGGTCAATCACAACGCGGATGCAGAACACTTGTTGCATGACCCAAAAGCCTTTGCTAATGGCCGCCTCCTACCAAGGCACCGGCCCCGCCGGTTTCCTGTTTGATGTGCGGTCATGGCGGAATTGGTAGACGCGCAACGTTGAGGTCGTTGTGGCCGAAAGGCCGTGGAAGTTCGAGTCTTCTTGACCGCACCAGACAGTCCAAGTCCTTGCAGGGTAAGGAAAAATTCCCCGCCAGGGGAAAGCCCTTCCGGCTTTGGCGCCTCCCGGAATTCGGCGGCAGTCACAGCCGTCTCCACGAAGCCCGCTTTCGTCCAGCATCTCAGCATTCGTTTCTCCTGCGATGTCGACTGGCTGCAAGAATCATATTGGCGCAAGCTTATTGGTCATTCTTGGCACCCAATCTTTCCTTACAGTGCATTCCCGACTGCGCGGTCGGGAATGCAGTCAGTCCATCATCCATTTCTCATACACCGGACTCGGTTGCCGCGTCCTGGGCTGGTCCAGGCCGTGTGAAACGGATTTACACGAGAAGGCGCAGCCCCTTAGGAGTGGTGCGCGGGTCATTCGGCCGTTGACCCTCGACGCCCATGGCGTCCTTGGCGTGCGCAGCCATGGAAGAGAGCTGGCCGCGATCCTACCCGATATTCAAAAGCGCGCGCAACAATGAGAGGATGCTCAGTATCGACGGCCGCCTGGAGAGTATAGCCGGCGAGCCGCATCGATTTGGGTGCCGTCGGCCACATCGGACGCGCGCTTGTTGCCCGTGGCAACGCCAGCGGTCAGAGTGATTGTCTTGCATCCTCTTGAGCAGGAAGTGGAAGCTGGAGCCAGGGCGGCACCTGCCATGAGGTCGCCTTGGTCAATGCCGGCGCAGAAAGGCCGTGAACAGGTCCAGCCAATGCCCTGCCGGAGCGTCGGGTGCTCCAAGGCCAAACCCGTGCCCGCCTTTCTCAAAAAGATGAAGCTCCACCGGGCGCCGGCTGGCCCGCATCGCCTCCGCGAACAAGACCGCATTCTGATAAGGCACCACATCATCGTCGAACGCATGCACAAGGAATGCCGGTGGAGTATCGGGGCCAATGCTATCGGCCGGACTGTGTCGGCGCAGAAGGTCCGGTGCGGCAGCCTTGCCCAGGAGCGCCTCCGTCACGAAGGGCACCCCGAATGGATCGTGCAATAGCGTTACCGGGTAGATGAGCCCGCCAACGCGCGGCCGTGCATCCCATTGGTCGATGGCGTCACGCGGTTCATAAAGCCTGTGATCGGCCCCTGTCAGCAGGCTGGCGGCAAGATGTCCGCCAGCGGAAAAGCCCAGGACGGAAACGGCGTCAGGTGAAAAACCATATTGTGCCGCGCTCGCCCGGATCTGGCGCATGGCCCGCTGGCCATCCTGTAGCGCCACTGTCGCACGCTCATTCCATCCTTCGTCGGGAAGGCGATATTCCAATATGAAAACGACAAATCCCCGCTGGACAAGCGCATGGGCGACATCGAATCCTTCATGCTGCAAGGCAATGACGGTATATCCGCCGCCCGGTATGACCAATATCGCCTGGCCATTGGGTTTGGCGGGCCGCACCATATGCAATCTGGGGTTTGCTATCCCCATGATCAGTTCGGGCTTGCCCGGCGGGGCTTTAGCGACCTTTTGCCGCGCCCCACCGGGAGGCGTGTCGTTCCACAACGGGATGATCTGCGCAGGCACGTCAGGCAAGGACGGGCCGTTCGAAGGAGTGGCGGACATCTTCGGTGATTTGGCCCTTGCCGCAGATGGCATCAAGAGGCCGGCTGCCGTGCCGGCCAGAAGATGTCGGCGATCGAGCGACACTGGCATGTTCAGCCTCCATTTGCCCCCAGCCAGACGCCTTGAGGCCGCGTTGTCGTGGTTCAATCCTTCCATGCGCGCGCAGGCAATCGGACCGTCACGACCGGACCGAGGCGCTCGGCATTTTCGCCCAGCGCAAAGCCGAAATTGCCGGCCGGGATAGACCAGCCCGACTGTCCCCAGTCGGCAAGAAGGCGTGGATCGATGCTGACATCGACCATGCGGCTTTCCCCCGCGTCAAGCTGTACGCGGGCAAAGCCCACCAGCCGCTGTTTCTGCTCGGCGCCCCGGTTCACCAGATAGAGCTGGGCGACCGTGGCGCCCGCCACTTTGCCAATATTCTTGACGGTGAAGCTTGCCTTGCGGCCGTCGGTTGACAGGCCGGTGGCGGAAAAGCTGGTATAGGACAGGCCAAAGCCAAACGGGAACAGCGCCTTGCGGCCGGTGCGCGCGTTCCAGCGGTATCCGATATCCGAACCCTCGATATCGTAGTTCGCCGAAAGCTTGGCGTCCGGGGTGGGCGGAGAGCCGACGAAATTGGTTTCCAGCGTGTTCATGCCATCCAGTTCGGGCCGCGGCAGGTCTGCGACAGCGGCCGGGAATGTGACCGGCAAACGGCCGGAAGGATTGGTTTCGCCAAACAGCACCGATGCGATGGCCTCGCCTCCGCGGGCGCCCGGATACCAGGCCTCGATGACGGCGGCCGTCTTGTCCAGCCAGGGCATCAGAACAGGGTTGCCAGTCTCCAGCACCACGATGGTATTGGGATTGGCCGCCGCAACAGCCTCGATCAGGGCATCCTGCCCGGACGGCAGGGTCAGGTCGGGCTGGTCTATCCCTTCGGTTGACCATTTCGTTGCGAATATGATCGCGACATCGGCGGATCGGGCCGCATGGACGGCTGGCGCAACATAGCGGCCATCGCGAAACTTTACGTCCGCAGCGGGCGCGAGCTTGCGGATCGCAGCCAGGGGCGCGGAACGGTGATATTGCTGGGAAAGGGCGGTCAGGCCGGAATCGCCGCCGATCGGAATCAGGGCGGCCGGCCCGTCCTGCCCGTGCACCTGCGTCGATCCGCCGCCGGACAGCACGCCGGTATCCGCATAGCCTCCAATAACGACGATGGATTTCGCGGTGCGCGCCAGGGGCAAGGCATTCTGCCTGTTGCGCAGCAGGACGATGCCCTGCTTCGCCATCTCCAGCGCCAGTTGGCCATGGGCCTCGAAATCGATCGGAGCGCCACGGCTGGCCCGCTGCTTATCCAGCCCATTGGCGTAGATCGCCCACAATATCCGGCGGTTCATGTCGTCCAGCCGCCGGGCATAGCGGGGGTCGCGCTTCGCGGCCTTGGCGATGTCGACCTCGAAAAACCGTGCCGGATCATATTCCGCTGCGGATTGGTGATCCAGCCCTTTCAGAGCCGCGTCCAGACTGGTCACGGCGCCCCAGTCACTCATGACATAGCCTTTGTAGCGCCAGTCCCGCTTGAGGACGGTGTTGAGGAGGTAATCGCTCGCGCAGGCCGGTGCGTCATTCACCAGATTATAGGCGCACATCACGGCGCCAGGACGGCCGATCTCTATGCCCAACTGGAAGGCGAGCAGGTCGCTTTCGCGGGCGGCGGCATCCGATATCTTGACATTGACGAATTTCCGGCCGGTTTCCTGGCCGTTCAATGCATAATGCTTGATTGTGGATATGATGTTGTTCGACTGGATACCCTGTATCGCATTGCCGACCAGAATGCCGGTGAGCAGCGGGTCTTCGGAAAAATATTCGAACGTGCGTCCATTGCGCGGGTCACGCATCAGGTTGGCGCCGCCGCCCAACAGCACGTTGAAGCCCTTGGCGCGCGCCTCGAAGCCGATCGTCGCGCCACCGCGTCGAACCATGTCCGGGTTCCATGTCGCCCCTTGTGCGAGCCCGGAAGGCAGGGCGGTCGCCCCATCCTTGCGTAGCCCGAACACGTAACCGATGCCCAGGCTGGCATCCGTCTCGGTCAATGCCGGGATGCCCAGGCGGGGAATCCCGGCCACATAACCCGCGCCAGTGATGGCTTCGGGCGGCGGCGTTGCCGGATTCGGCCCGATCGGCAACGGCATGAGGCTGTGCGTCAGGGCAAGCTTTTCCTCCGGCCGCATCGCCCTGAGCGCGGCCTCCGCCTTTGCAGAAGCCTCATCAGCGTCGGAACGGGGCGGCGCGGCGGATAATGGCGCGCCCGCCCCAGTCGCGAGTGCCGTTGCAAGGTAAGCCATCATGATAGAGCGAAGCATAATATATCCTTGGTTCAGGCCCATGGCCCGGAAAAGCTGTTCGCAGCGCATCGGCATCCGCGCGTCAGGAACCGGGGCATGCTGCGCCATGCCAGTTTTGTGGCGCATGTTTGTGGGCGGCAGAAAAGTCGGAAGGCCCGTGTCGTGCGATCATATGTCGTGCGATCATGATCGGATCGCCTGGCGGCACGTTCCAGCCATCAACAGGCCTCCCCTGATAATATCAGGCGCAAATTTGCACCGCCTCCCCATCAGGGTCAATATGAAAAGGGTAGCGCTGGCATTTATTCTGACGAACAGGCTTTGCCCATGGCGTCGGGCGGCCATGCGGACAGGCGGGCGGCGTGTCGTGCCCGCGAAACAGGGCGCATGCCTGGACAAGGCGCCCAGCGCTGCATCATGGATGGCTCAGGCGCAGGGCCCGCCGGAGTCCTGGGCAGGATGGTCCACGATTGTCTCGGCTCCGCCGGTCGAGCCACGCACGATCAGGCGGAGCGGGAAGTCGGGCGCGTCCTGCGCCTTTCCCAGGACGGCATCCACGCAATATCTTATGATTTCCTCCAGCGGCTGGTGAACAGTCGTCAGCGCGGGATAGACGATCCGGCTGTCCGATGCATTGTCGAAGCCGGCAATGGCCAGGTCTTTGGGAATGCGAAAGCCCAGATCCTGGGCGCAGGCCATCGCGCCCAGGGCCGCCAGGTCGCTGCCACCGAAAATCGCCGTGGGCCGGTCGGCCAGCGCCAGCAGGGACCGCGCAGCGATCACGCCGGAACGAAAGCTGAAATTGGTGCGCACGACCAGCCGGGGATCAGGGCAAATCCCTGCATCTTCCAGCGCGTCCAGATAGCCCAGACGCCGATCATCGGCAGGATAATCCTCGCTCACGGCAGCAAGCATGCCGATGCGCCGATGCCCCTGCGCTATCAGGTGCGCCGTCATCTCTCGCGCCGCGACCCGCCCAGGCACGGGGACGCGAATGCCGGGGCCGCCATCACCCGCTTCGATCCGGGCAAAGGGAATGCCGAGTCCTGCCAGCTTCTCAATCAGCCTGATATTGTTGGAAAAAGGCGGCGCTACCACAATCGCGTCCGGCATGCAGGACAGGCGAAGCTCTATGTCCGATTGCAAGTCCGTGTCAAAAGCGTGGGTTTCGACCATGGCATGATAGCCATATCTGGCACAGGCCCTGGTCATTTCCATGATCATGCGGGAATAATAATCGCCGCCTTCGGCCGCGAGAAGCAGGGTGACAATGTAGGATTTTCCGCTCGCAAGCTGCCTGGCCCCAAGCGCGGGCCGGTAGTCCAGGTCCGAAATCGCATCGTCAATGCGCTGCTTGAGGCGCGGCCTGACAGTGTCGGCCCCGTTCAGCACCTTCGATACGGTCTTAATGGAAACGCCTGCTCTGGCGGCGACATCTGCGATGGTACTCATGTCGCCAGTGGCACGAACATGGGGCGGGCTGTCAATGCGAAAGCGGGAAAATCCGCGCCGGACCGACCATGGCAACCCAACGCTCGCATATGCGCATATGCCCTGTGAAACCCAAGGGTGCCGGCCATTTCGGAACCGTCGCATGTGCGGCAGTCGCTCAAAAATAGCAGCGCTTCCCTTTTTGCGGTTGACATCCTGCCCTGCCGTGCGCAGTCATCGCCAAAATTCAAGACATAGGGGGGATGAAGATGCTGAATGGACGACTCACGCCGGCTGCACGCATTGCACTGTTGGCGAGCACGATGTTTGTCGCGTTGCCGGCGGCCGCGCAGGGAATTGCCGACACGTCCGAAGCGGGCGCGGCATCCGATGAAATCATCGTTACCGCCCAGAAACGCTCCGAACGGCTGCAGGATGTGCCGCTGGCGGTCACGGCGGTCACGGCGGATGCCCTGGCCCGGCAGAATATCAACGATACCGCGTCGCTCACCCGCGCCGTGCCGTCGCTCCAGCTTCAGCAGGGTGCGTCGTCCAGCACCGGCGGGTTCCGCATTCGCGGCGTCGGTACGCAACTGTTCAGCCTGGGCGTCGAAGCGTCGGTGGCGATGGTTGTCGACGGGGTCGTCGCGGCGCGACAGACGCAGAACTTCGCAGACTTTGCCGATATCGAACGGATCGAAGTCCTGCGCGGACCGCAGGGAACGCTTTTCGGCAAAAATGCGACCGCTGGCGTGATCAACATCGTGACGGCGCGGCCCAAGGACGTGTTTGGCGGCTCCATCGACGCGACCGTGGCGGAACAGAATGAATATCGTGTCAAGGGGACCGTCACTGGCCCGATCACCGACACATTGAAGGCGCGGGTCAGCGGCTATTACAACAGCGTTGGTGGCTATCTTCGCAACGTGCCGACCGGCGAGGCGGTGAACAAGGCGGAAGGCTGGGGCCTGCGTGGCAAGCTGGACTGGCAGGCCACGCCTGATCTCAACTTCCTCCTCACCATGGACTATCGCAAGAACGACACCAGTTGCTGCAACGCGGTGATCATCCGTTCGCAGAACCCCGATACGTTGGCGCTGATCGCGCCGGTCAGGCCTTCGATCGGCAACACGCGGATCAGCCAGGACGTGATCGCGTTCAACGATGACCGTCAATTCCAGACCGCGCTCGAAGCCAACTGGGATCTGGGCGCCGCGACCATCACGTCGATCACCGCCTATCAAAAGTACAAAAATGAATCGAACTTCCCGCCTGATCTTCTGAACAATCCGGTCCCTGTCTACATTCCGGGCAATGCGCAATTTGGCCCTGGATTGACGCTCGCCAAATTCGACCAGAATGGCGGCGGCATCGATCTTCGCCAGTTTTCCCATGAACTGCGCATCGCATCCAATGGCACACGCGACCTCACCTATGTGCTTGGCCTGTTTTATTCGAATGTAACGATTGACCGGGATTTCCTGCGGACAGCCTCCACATGCCCGACGGACGGAGGGCCGATCGGCGTGGCCTGTGCCAATCCACTGACATTCTCGGCATCATCGCTTTCGCGCAACAAGTCCGAAGGCATTGCCGGGTTCGGCCAGGTCGAATGGCGGGTTGCGGGCGGCCTGAAGCTCATCGGCGGCCTGCGCGTGCAGCATGAAAGCACTTCGGTCGAAGGCTCGACCCAGGCGCCCGCGATTGTCGGGACCATTCCCTTCGCTGCGCCCTACGCCGGGAAGCGATCCGCCAGCGATACGGCAGTGACCGGCAAGGCCGGCGTGCAATATGAATTCAGCCGCGATGCCCAGATTTATGCCACCTACACGCGCGGCTACAAGGGGCTTGGTTTCAATACCGAGCTTGGCACCGATTTCGCAACCCAGGACCCCGTCCTGCCCGAACATGTCAACGCCTATGAAGTGGGTTTCAAGGGCCGTACCGCCGACGGCGTGCTGACCGTGGCCCTGGCTGGATTCATTGCCGACTACACCGACCTTCAGGTGCTCGCGGACCGCTCCAACCTTGCGGCTGGCCAGTATGGCTTCGTTCAGACCAACGCCGGCAAATCGCAGACCAAGGGCATCGAGCTGGAAGCCACGGTGAAGCCTGCCGACAACTTCGCGGTCAGTTTCGGCATGACCTATGCCAAGACCCGGCTGGACGTTGATGGCCTGAGCTGCGCGCTTCAGGACCAGGCGGCGGCCAACATCTTCACCGGCAATTTTCCGGTCAACACCTGCTATCGCCGGCAAACGCTGGACACGAACGGCAATGTCATAGCCACGTCCGGCGCGCTGCAAGACATTCGCGGCGGCATTCTGCCGGTTTCGCCGAAACTGCGCCTCACCATCTCGCCCAGTTACGAGATGCCACTTGGCAATAACGGCATGTCGGCGGTGTTCCAGACCGGCATCAATTTCCAGTCGAAGCAGCAGACGTCGCTGGAGCAGGACCCGCTGCTGGAGCAGGAGGCCTATGCGCTGGTCGACGCCTCCATCGGCATCAGGGGACCGGACAATCGCTGGTATGTGACCGGCTTTGTGCGGAATCTTTTCGATCAGCACTTTGCGGCAGCCAAGATTCACCTGTCGCCGATCGCGACCCCGGCGCAGCCGTTCGATATCGCGGCGTTTACGTCGAAGGAATCCAATCGCTACTTTGGCGTGAATTTCGGCGCGAAATTCTGATATGTGCGGGAGCCGCCTGAGGGCGGCTCCCGGTTCCACTTGTCATATATGAACCGGGCACCGTGCCGGCGGGGGTCGTCGACACGGGCTGCGGAAGAGAGATTGCCTGAAAAGGGGAAGCGGCAAGCCGATCTTTTACGGGCTGGGCGCGTTTCTGTTCGGCGGCCATGGCGTGTTGACCCAGGAGCAGATAGCCGGGCCGCGCACGAGAAATATTGGCGACACTCCAATATTGGCGACACTCCGGGCGCTCTCTCGGCCTTTCGGCACGGTGATGGCGGCAGAAGGCGCAACCGGCGTCATCCGCCCGTGACAGATATCCCGATTTGAAAGGATCAGCATGTGACCGCTATCCACTTGTCTCATGCGTTGTTGCCGGTGCGGCGGATATCTTAAGGTTCGCAATGCGTGAAAAGGCGGACAGGGCCTTTGAGGCCAGCCGATCGAAGTGGCGCATCTGGCCGATACATCTTGGCGCCTGCCGATGAAGGATTGTGCGCCGCTTCGCCGATCAGCCGGTTGACCCACAGATTTGCGACTTCGATCTTCAGCCGATTGCGTCCGGCTCTTATCATGGCTGAAACATTTACCCTGTGCGGCTGCGTCCATATCATGCCGGCCTCGATGCCGTTGACTGTGACTCTGGCAACATCGGCCATTGCGCCGAGATCAAGCCGGAAAACGGGTCTGGCACATGATGGCTTTGGCAATCGAATGGTGCCGGTATAGGTCGCCTTGCCTGAAAAATAGCGAAGCCTGGGATCGGATTGCTCATTCAGCCAATGCAGCGAGAAGGCACGGCGTTCGTCAGTGGCCAACCCAGGGGTTGCCAGCGAGACATGCCAACGATCATCGGCGGTCACGACCGATACGGGGTCGATCGGCGCAACAGCCTTTGCGCTGGCCAGATCGCGCGCAACGAGGAAGCGGCTTTGGTGGGGTGCAAGAGCGACATGGACGGCTCCGGCTTTTGCTCCCGCATCGACCTGCGATCCATCGACCGCGTCCCACCATGTCGTCACGGCCTTTGCAGGGATCTGAAAATCGCCCTCCACATGCGCAGACCCGCGATTTACCAGGAAATAAATGTCGCCATCGGGCAAAACCCGGTGCAGCACGGAAAGGCCCTGGCCGGTAAAGCGCCAGTCCAGCGCCACTCGCAGCGATTTTGCCGCGGCCTCCGGCGTGTCAGCCTCAACGACATGGGGAAGCGCCCATAATGTAGCGATGGCCTTTGCAACAGCTTTCGGATCGTCCGCCAGGCTTGGTGAATCGACTGGCCGCACGCCGGCGATAGCAACGCCCTGCCTAGCAAAGGCAAGCAGTCGATTCAATGTCGCCAATGTCAGGCGCGCGCTGCTGCCGCCCAGGAACAGAAACTGATAGCTGTTACCGGAACGATTGATGAGTTTGCCATCCTGAACGGCCAATCCCGACGCCAACAATGTCGCGTCGATGAAATCATAGTCCAGGCCGGACGGGACGCCTTCCGGTTCCTTGCCGCCGAATAATCCGGTGACTGGCGCTTCCTCGCCCACGAACCAGGCGAATCCCGCCTGCGGGCGCCCCTGCTGGAGCAGAAACTGCGTTCGGGCGAGATAGTCGGTCCACCCCTTGGCCATGTCGCCCCAGGCATCGTTCCGGTTGAAATAATGGCCCAGCAACGGGGCCATCGTCATCCCTGGAAACTGGCCTGACACCAGGTTGGAGCCGGTCCCCTGATGCACGGAGCTGTGGAGCATCAGGCGATTGCCGCCCATCAGGAACGCCAGGTCGGCCGCCGGGCGCATGTCCGCGGGAGAAAGACCCCATGGTCTGCCAAAAACGGTAAGCGCCTCGACCGCGATATAGGGCTTGCCCAAAATATGGGCGACGGACGCTGCGCCCTTCACATCGGCGACATAGGTTGGCTTCGGGCCGGTCGATGGATCGAACCACCACATGGCGCCGGCAGGCACGTCCGCCTTGGCCCGTATCGCCAGGTCGTTGCCCAGTTGGGGCCGGTTATCCTCCAGCGCTTCGGCATAATAGGTCAGCCCAGCCGCTTTGGCACGGGCCGCCAGGGTGCCATAATGCGCCTCGGTCAGCAGGTCGGATATCGTTCGGCGAAAGTCATACAGGAACGCATCGGATTGCGCCGGTTTCCCGACGATATAGCCCGCCAGCGCCGGATACCATCGGTCGAGGGCATAGCCTGTGCGGTTGCGAAATTGCGACGGCATATCGTCCGTCCAGTTTTGCGCCCCTGCTTCGATACTATCGCTCAAAAGACCGTTCAGGCCGACAACCCCTTTCAGCGCGGCACGCTGATCGGCCAGATAGCGATCAATATAGGCGCCGACGCGGCTGGCCGATAATTTGTCGACTTCCAGCCCGGTGGCCTCTGCAGGCGCGGGTCCGTTGCGATGGCCCGTCAGGGACATCCCAAATCGCAGGACCGTCCATGCGCCCTTTCCCGGCGGTATCCAGTCGAGCGTCCCGTCTGGTCCCAGGCGGGGAGTAAGGTCGATAATGCTGGCCGGATCAATGGACGGCCCATCGGTGTGCGTCGCGCGGGCATAATAATCCGGCACCGCAGCAAAGCCCGCCTTTTCCTCGGCATTCTGGATCAGGCCAGCCGGAGACAGCAGCAATTCCGAAACGGCATAGGCTTGCTTTTGCGGCGGGAATGAAAGGGGGATGGCACCAGGCGCATAGTTCAGCCTTGCGCCCTCGCCTTGTGCGTCGGGTGCGATCGCCATTCTGAAATATCGTCCGCTAACGGCCGGAAAGCTTGCGGTTCTGACCGGCGATTTCGACGCATATACTGTCGTGACGTTGCGATATGTCAGGCCGTCATCGCTGACTTCCAACCTGGCGACAGGTGGCGCGGGCGCACCGAAGCCGGCGGCGGCGGGCATCCCGATGCGGATGCTCCGAACAGTTTCCGGCCGGGC
The DNA here is from genome assembly GCF_030580935.1 of Sphingobium cyanobacteriorum. Classification (GTDB taxonomy): domain Bacteria; phylum Pseudomonadota; class Alphaproteobacteria; order Sphingomonadales; family Sphingomonadaceae; genus Sphingobium; species Sphingobium cyanobacteriorum. The sequence goes on from NZ_JAUQOM010000001.1 coordinate 757,536, forward strand.
AAACCGATATATGATCCAGCCAATGCCGTCTGTGTCCGGCAACAGATCCTGCGGCTCGTCAAAACGGCCATCGGCCAGCCGCTCTGCCGAAATGACACTGGACGAAGCTATGTTGTCGGCCTTCAATATGGTCCGGCTTCCGGGGAAGGCGATCACGGCGACATCGCGATAGAAGTCCGCGCCTGCGCCCTTGGTCAGCGGAACATCCTGATAGGCGCCTTCTACCACCGGGGGCCGGGCCAGACGGATCGGCATCTTGCCGCCATCCCCGCGAACGACCGTTTCCGACCAGACCAGTTTTTTCATGGCATCGGCCGGCTGGACGAAAGGCGCGCCTGTCGCACTCCATCCCGGCGAGGTCGCAATGCTGAAGTCCATGCCCCTTTCATGCGCGCGCTGCACGCTTTTCCGCATGGCATCCTGCCAGGCGGGGGACATCCACGGCTTCAACTCGGCAATCTGCTTTGGCGCACCCAGGCCGCCTTCGAACAGATGAATGCCACCAATAGCTTGGTCAGCCATCCATTCGATATCGGCAACCGCTTCGTCCGCGTCGATATTGCCGTTCATCCAGTGCCACCAGACCTGCGCCCGTGCGGCCTGCGGCGGATTGCGGAACTGATCCTCCAGCGAAGGACCGGCAACCACAGGCGTCGAAGCGGCGCTGGCCAATAGCAGCATGGGCAACCACATGGGGCGATGCATCTGATTTCCCTTTTTACATCGGTGCGGTCACGACCTGCGCGTCAAAGCGCGTTATTGCGTGCAATGGTGCCCAACACCCCGGCGCTCGGCTTGGGCGTCCGTCGAAATGTCCGGCGATCCAGGTCATGCAATCCGAATTTGGGTTTGTAGCCAAAGCCCCATTCAAAATTGTCGATCAGCGACCAGTGGATATAGCCCAGAACGGGAACGCCTTGCGCCATGAGCTTGTGCAGGTCCACAAGAGCTGCCGGAATGAGGCGCTGGCGAATGTGATCGTCGGGCGTATTCACGCCATGTTCGGTCACGATGACGGGCACCTTGGCGACCGCATGGGCATAGCGCACCGCGCCTGCCAATGATGCCGGATAGACTTCGGTGCCAGCCGCGTTTCGATCCCCGCCGGCAGGCGGATCGACGCGACCCTTTGCATCCCAGATCGCCCGCTCGTAATTCTGGACACCGACGAAATCATCCTGCCGGGCCGCGCGCAACCATGGCGCATACAGGCGTTCGCGAACATCGTCGCGCATGCTGTTGCGACCCACGGCCTGATCGTCGATCATCGCCAGATTGACGCCCACGGGCAGGTCGCCGCGAACCGACTTGATGGCGGCACGCCCCAGGGCATGGCCTTTGAGCAAATGCGCCTGCACCGCTGCCGGATCGGGATACCAGATATTATTACCCGCCAGAAACAGCGGAACGCCATGGGCCTTGGCGATCGTTTCGCAGACCGCCTTGTCGGCCGGCAGCAACCATTTGGCCACGGCTTGGGGCAAGACGCTTGCCAGTTGCCCCGCCAGGTTAGGCTCGTTCAGCGTGGTGGCAACGCTGATCCCCTCAGCCAGATGCGTCGCCGCGATTTGGCAATAGCGCGCGAACAGGTCTGGCGCGTCCGGCTGGCTCCACCCCCCGCGCAACGCGAACCAGGCCGGTGTGGTAAAATGGTTGAAGGTCACGAACGGCTTTATCCCGCGCGCGTGACAGCCTTCGATCATCCGCTTGTAATGGTCGAGCATGGCGTTCGAAAACACGCCCATCCGTGGTTCGATCCGCGCCCATTCCAGGCTGAACCGATATGTGTTCAGGCCCATGGCCTTGACCAGGTCCAGATCGACCGGCCAAAGTTCGAAACTGTTGGCCGCATCACCGGCTGGTTCGGCATAATGGCTGTTGGGCGCGCCTTCGACCAGCCACAAATCCGAATTGAGATTATTGCCCTCCACCTGATAGGCTGCGGTCGCCGCGCCCCACAGAAAGCCTTCGGGAAAGGCACGGCGCGGCGCGGCTTTGCCGAGTGAGGGGCGGGATATCAGCGCACTGCCCGCGATCGCCAGGCCGGTCGCGAATTGCCGTCGATCCATCATTGCACGTTCCTGTCTTTCGTTGGTCTTGTCTGCGCGGCCGGACTGTTCGCGCGGGCATTGCGAGACGATTGCGTCGGGAAGATCGCGGAATCCTTCATTGTTCCGGCTCGGTCAGATCAACCCACTTATTGCCCGCGACGCTGCTGTCATGCGCTGCCTGGATGAATCGCATGCCGGCGATCCCGTCTGCCAGGCTGGCATAGGCCGGATGAGTGGGCGTGCGTCCGGCGACGGCTTCGGCAAAATCATGATAGATATTGGCAAAGGCCTCCAGATAGCCTTCGGGATGCCCGGCGGGCAATCGGACCGCCGCCAGTGCGGACGGGTCCAGCCACGCGCCATCGGTCCCGGCCCGCCAGATTTCCTCCGGGCCGGATCGGCGCGCGACCCTCAGCCTGTCGGGCTGTTCCTGCCGCCAGTGCAGCCCGGCTTCCTCGCACCATAGAGATATGTCCAGCCCATTGGCGTCGCCGGCGCAAATCTGGCTGGCGATCAACGTCCCGCGTCCGCCGCCCGCCAGGTGGAACATCGCCGCGCCATCGTCGTCCAGCAAGCGTCCGGGCACTGCGGCGCGGATTTCGGCGGCGATGCGCGTCATCCTTTCCCCGGTGATGAATTCGACCAGGTTGAAGGCGTGGGTGCCGATGTCGCCGAACGCCCCGGCCAGGCCGGATCGGGCCGGATCGACCCGCCATTGCGCCTGCTTGCCTGCCGCATCCTGCGCCGTGGCCAGCCATCCTTGCGTGTAGCGGACCGCGACGCGGCGCACTTTGCCGAACCCGCCTTGCGCCACGAGCGCCCGCGCCTGCCGCACCATCGGATAGGCGCTATAGCTATGGGTGACGCCGACCATGCCCCCCGTCCGCTGCGCAACCTGCTCCAGATGAAGCGCCGCCGCCATGGTGTCTGTCAGCGGCTTGTCCACCAGCACCGCAAAGCCCGCTTCCAGCGCCGCAATGGCCGCGGGCGCATGGACGTGATTGGGCGTCACGATCGCGATGAACTGGGCGCGTATCTGCGGCGGGAGAGCGGATTCGCGGGCGATCAGTTCGGCATAGCTGCCATAGCTGCGATCTGACGCGATCCCCGCCATGTCGCCGGATCGGCGCGCCCGTTCGGCATCGCTGCTCAATGCGCCCGCGACCAGGCGGCAATTGCCCGCGATGGCGGCGGCCGTGCGGTGGACCGGGCCGATGAACGCCCCTTCGCCACCACCGATCATCGCGTAACGAACCTGTTCTACCATGATGAAACCTTGAAGCAGGATGAGGCAAGGGCAGGCGCCGTCACTGTTCGCACCTCACGCCAATGCTTTGTAGAAGAAGCGCCGGAACCTGACCGATCCGTCCCCGGTTGCAAACAGGGCGGGTCTCAGGCTCAGCAGGTCGTCCATCGTATTGGCATGATAGCCCGACACTTCGTTGCGGACGCCGTGACGGGTCCATGTCGCGCCGTCCATGCTGTAATAGAATGTCACGATCTGATGCGCGTTGACGATTCGGAGGAACAGTTGGCGCGAAGGCGGCGCGGGTTCGACCCAATAGCTTGGCTTGCCACCGCGATAGGTGATCATTGTCTGCCCGTCGATGCCCATGCCCAGGAACAGCCGGTCGTTGAAGAAGAGCAGCAGGCCGCCCGTCGCTGCGCCAACCAGTTCCAATGCGACGCTGACGTCGTAGGCGCGGTCGCCGACCTGCTGGACGAGGGGCGCGCTATCCTGCGGGCCGGTCCCCTTCCCTACCAGGGTCAGCGCGCCATGGCTGACGGATACGCGCCCGGCTTCGGCGGGGGCGCTGCCATGCAGGTTCCATCTTGTGCCCAGGCTTGCCTTGGCGAAATCGTCCGATCGCGCGAAACCGTGGGCAAGCGCGCGTCCTGCCGGCTTTGGCAACGGCCTGGACAGGTCGCCGCCGGTGGCCTTGAACCATCCATCGACCGTCCATGCGATCGGCTCCAGCAGCGTCTGGCGGCCCAGCGAGCGATAGCCGTTCTCGAACCCGTGATACATCATGTACCAGCGTCCGTCGGTGCCCTCGACACAGGTTGCATGCCCCCGCGACCACCACATTTCCGTGTCGCTGCGCGTGCGCTGGATCGGATTATGCGGGCAATGCTCCCATGGGCCATGGATCGACCGGGATCGCGACGCGACGATCATATGGCCGGTGGCAGGGCCGCCGGTCCCGCCGACCGCGCTGACCAGATAGAAATAGGCGCCGCGCCGGAACAGCTTGGGGCCTTCGAGCGCATAGGCTTCGGTGATCCAGTCGTCCGGGTAGCGCCAGCCTTCATAGACGGTATCGACCGGGCCATCGGTGCGAAGGCCATCTGCCGACAGGCGCACCCGCTTGCCCGCGCTCAGGAACAGATAGCGATGGCCGTCCTCGCCCACGACATGGCCCGGATCGATCAGCCCTCCGATGCCCAGGTCGATCGGGTCGCTCCACGGGCCGTCGATCGACGGGGCGTGGATGACATGGATGTTGGCGAAGCTCGCCAGCCCGGTGGACCAGGGCGCCCGCATGAACGGGATATAGATGAAATAGCGGTCGCCATGCTTGACCAGGTCCGGCGCAAACACCGTGCCCAACGGCTTGTGCAACGCCGGGCCAACCGGCGACCAGTTCACCAGGTCGCGGGAATGCCAGATCAGCAGGCCCGGCGAGGCTTCGAACGAGGAATGGGTCATGTAATAATCATCGCCGTCCTTCAGGACGGACGGATCGGGATAGTCGCCCGCGATCACGGGGTTGAGATACAGGCCGTTGCCCAGATCCGCCTTGCGCTGACCTTCGATGCCACCGGCCCATTGCGGCGTATCGGCGCGGCATGCTGCATTGGCTGCATTGGCTGCATTGGCTGCATTGGCTGCATTGGCTGCATTGGCTTCATCCGCATGCGCCGATGCGCGGGCTGTGGGAGCAAGGGCTGCGGGCATCGCGGCAACGCCCGCGACGGCGAACCTCATCGCGTCCCGGCGCGTTGTCATGATGCTTTCTCCCGACGCGCATCCGTCCGTGGCGGTTCAGGTCTGGTTGTCACGGGCGTCCTGCGCGATCAATTCGGCGGCGCGCCATCCGATCACCATTGCCGGGCCATTGGTATTGCCTGCGGGCGGAACAGGCATGACCGAACAATCCACGACCCGCAAACCGTCGATGCCATGCACACGCAACCGGCTGTCGACGACGCTGTCCTGCGCTGGTCCCATCCGGCAGGTGCCGGTCGCATGGATGCCAGGGCTGGTCAGCCATTCCAGGGCCTCACCAATCTGATCGTCGGTTTGGACGGATGCGCCCGGCACCACTTCGTCGCCGACAAAGCGTTTGAGCGCCGGCTGCGCCATGTATCGGCGGACCAACCGCACCATATCGATCATGAAGGCCTTGTCGGCGGGATCGCCCCACCAGTTGGCGTCGATATCCACCATGTCGGCGACATCGCCCGACCGGATCGACACGCTGCCCCGGCTTTTGGGGCGCAGGGCGATGGCGTTCACGGTGATGCCCGGCTTGTCCTCCAGCGCGCCGCGCCCCGGATCGGCCTTCATCTCCTCGGACGATCGCATCGAAAACGGACCGATGCCAAATTGCACGTCGGGCCAGTCGGCGGGGGACCGCATCGACAGGAGGGCGGTGACTTCCGGCGAGGTATAGGCCATCAGCCCCTTGCGCGTCAGATAATAGCGGGCGACATGAGTCATCAGACGCCAGCCGGAAAATTCGCGATTGGCGCCGGGATCATTGTGCAGGCGGTAGGATATCGAAAACATCGCGTGATCGGCCAGGTTACGGCCAACCGCGGGCAGGTCGTGCAGCACCGGCACACCGGCCTGCGCCAGAACGTCCGCAGGGCCGACGCCCGATAGCTGCAACAATTTGGGGCTCTGGATGGCACCGGCGCTCAGGATCACGTCGCGGCGGGCACTAAAGCTCTGCACGCCGCTGTCGGTGCGGGCCCGCACGCCGGTCGCGCGCTTGCCTTCAATCTCCACCTTTTCCACGACCGTATCGGTCAGCACGACCAGATTGGGCCGCCGCATCGCCGGCTTCAGGAACGCCTGATAGCTTGATGCCCGGCGCCCCCGCCGGCTCACGGTCGCCTGGGTATAGCCTATCCCGGTCGTGCCCGGCATATTGATGTCGTCCAGCCGGGGCAGGCCCATTTCGACCCCTGCCTCGATGGTCGCGGCGATGGCCGGCGACCGATAGGGTAGCTGCGTGATTTGCAGCGGACCGCCTTTGCCGCGTGAGGGATGAGCGCCAGTGTCGCGATAGCTTTCCATCGCGCGATAGCAGCGCTCGATTTCGCTCCAGCGCCATTCGCCATGCCCCGCCCGCGCCCAGCCATCAAAGTCGGCGGGCATGCCGCGCAGATACCAGGTGCCGTTGGTCGAGCTGGAGCCGCCGAGGCCACGGCCATAGGGCCATATCTCGCCCTCCGGCCGCCCGGCCTGCGCCTTGACCGGGAAATGCCAGAAATGCGTCGGATTGCCGAACATCTTCATGAAGGCGCGCGGCATGTTCACCAGTTCGGTCTCGTTGCGACCGCCTGCCTCGATCAGCAGCACGCGGCTGTTGCCGTCCGCGCTCAGCCGGTCGGCCAGCACGCAACCCGAAGAGCCTGCGCCAACGATGATATAGTCGAATTCGGTATCGGCAGAGGTCATGAGGAGGCTCTTTTCAAGCGGTGGTGGCGTCCTGTCGGCGCCCCATGGAAAAGCGGACGAGCGCGGCGAAGATCAGCGCGATGACGCCCATCATCAGGATCGCAGGATCAAGGCCGCCAGCCCGCCCGACTATGGCGGACAGGATGGGAGGGCACAGGAAGGCGCCCGCGAAGAAGGACGTTGCCCATATCCCCATGCCGCGCCCACGCTGGTCGAACGGCAACCGTGCCTGGCCCCAGGCCAGCAGTGCGGGAATGACCATGCCGCCGCCCAACTGCTGGACGGTGGCGCCGGCCACTGCGCCATAATAGCTGGTCGTCAGGCCGATCAGGATCATCCCTGCGCCGATCAGCCCGCCGGCGATGCCCAGCAACGCGCCGATGCTGTGACCATGCAAACGCCGGTACAGGAAGGCGCCCGCGATGTAGGCAAGGCTGGTGGCCGCCTGGATCAACCCGACCTGGGTGGATGATCCGGCGCCGCGATCCGCCAGGATGGTCGCGATGTTCAACGGCTCGACATAATAGATGATCGACGCGATCAGTGTGACCGACCCGATGGACAAGGCCGCAGCCCAGGGAAAGCCCGCTGGCTTGCCGGCCCGCCGGCCGCGATCGTCGGACACAGGTTCATCGATGAAGGCGATGGCCATCAGCAGCAGCGGGACCGCCAGCGCATAGATGGCAAAGGGGCCGCGCCAGCTTGCATCCGCCAATATGCCGCCCGCCGCGATCAGCACCGTGCCGGCGATCGATGTCGCCGCCCCGGTCCAGGCGACCCAGCGATAGCGCTGATCGCCGAAATAATCGCCGATCAGCGCACTGGAAATCGTGATCGCAAAGGCGTCGGCCAAACCGAGCACCGCGCGGCTGGCGACGATCAGGATCAGATCGTCCACCACCAGCGGCGTCAGGCCGGCCAGAATATAGAGCGCAATGCCACCGACAAAGGCCGGACGGCGGCCAAAGCGATCCGCGATCCATCCCGCCGCCGGCGCGAACAGCGCCGCGCACAGGGACGGGATAGTGACGATCATCGGCACCAGCAGCCCGGCGTGCGGCAATCCGCCGAAATGCGCGAACAGCTTGGGGATGGCCGGGAAAAGAGCGACGATGGCCATGACAGGCAGGACCTGCGCAAAGACCAGCGTTACACCCTTGGCCGTCGGGTGTCGCAGCGGCCTGGCCTGCTGGAACGTCGCTGCCATGATCAGCCCCTATGCCGCCAGGGTCGGCGCCAAAGTCAGCGTCTTGCTGTCCTCCGCCACCAGCGGGAAGGGAAGATAGGATATGCGCAGGACTTCCTTGAGCGACAAATGATGATCGCCCGCGGCCAGGGGCTGCGGACATTGCACCATGATCGTCGCCTTGCTGCCAAAGGGCCAGCGCCGGTCATAGGCATGTTCCATGTCGCAAAGCGCGATCGGCCCCTTGCCTTCATCGAACAGGATCGCGTCGCGGGGCACGGCCTGGCCGTCAACGCTCACCACCAGGTCCTCGATCATCGACAGGCCAAGGCCGCGATAATAGCCCAGCATGACATCGAAGGAAAAGCCGTCCGCGGTGCTGCGCAGGCTGCCATCTACCAGAATATATTTGTCGAACATCGCGTCAATTGCCTTTCAAAATGCAGGGAACGGCCAGCATGTGCGATAGCGCCGGGGCCTCAGCCAACGGCGTCCGCAGCGCTCCGCGCCTCGGCCTTGGCGATCAACTGTTCGAACATGATGTGCTGACGCCGCACCTGTTCGCGGCTGTCGACCGGCTGCACATCCTGAACCCAGCGATTGCCTTCATATTCGCTCGACAGATAGCCTTCCCAGCCACCCGCGACGAGTTCGTTGATGACCTCCTCATAGGCATGGGTCGGATCGGTGCAATCTGCATCCATTTCATAGAATTTCGCCTGGATATGGCGGAAATAGGGAATGTAATCGCGGATACGCCTGGGGTTGGCATAGGGGTGATGGCGCAGCGTTTCGGCCATCGCCACTTCCGCCTTGTTGCCCTTCATCTTCACGGCGACTTCGTAGATGACATATTCCGCCATGATCTTCTGTTCATGCTGGTCCAGGATGAACTCGACGACCTCCGGCCGGGCGCCCTGCCGGATGAAGCGGTCGCGAAAGACTGGCGGATAATGTTTCATGAAAATGCCCATGTCGGGCAACAGGCCAAGATGCCTGGTGCCCAGCCGGTCGGCCACTTCCACCGTGCGCAGGATCCAGGCATGGTCCATATGCCAGGGGGCATGGACTTCCACCCCCATATGAACGTCCAGTTCTTCGGCATAGGGAACACAGCGTTCCAATATGTCCGGTCGCACGAACACCAGCACCCGCATGTTGCGAATGCCCAGCCTGTTGCAGAGCAGGAGATCGCGGCGGATCGACGCGACCTGCTCGTCATCGGTCATCAACCGGTCCTTGCGGATCTTGGTGTCCAGGAACATGTCGTAACAGGTCAGTTCCGCGCCATGCCGCGCCATCATCTCCTGCCACGCGGCAATGTCATGATCCGATATGTTCGGGAATGCCGGCATATTCTGTTCAGGCAGGATTTCGATCCCCTTGGCGCCGATGGACGCGGCAAAGGCGACACAGTCGTCCACCGTCATCTGCCCCAGGAACATTTCCTCCTGAAAACTGTAGAGGCTGACGCCGCGTTTGATTTTGGAAGTCATGGGTATTCAGCCTCCGGCAAGCACACGCAAAACAGGGAAAGCGATGATCGTCCCGGCGGCCCGGCGACAGGCCGGACCGCCAGGCCGCATCAGAATTCAAATCCGAAATTGACGCCGATCTGGCGGACGGAATTGAAATTGGTCAGGAAAGCCGTGCCCAATCGGCCGTTATTGGCCTCGCCCGGATCGATGCTCAGCGACGATGGCACGAACTTGTCGGAACAGTTGCGGCAGAAGATCGACGCACGCCAGCCGTTCAGGCTTTGCAGCCCGATGCTCGCGCCCAGCGTCTCATAGCCGCCCAGCCGCGTCCCCGGCGCCTGGTTGATCGTGAACCATTGCGACGAACGATGCAGGATATTGCCTTCGACAAAGGCGTTGAGCGATGCGTCGAGCGCCCACTCATATTGCACTTGCGCCGTGGCGACCAGTTTGGACGAGGCGGGCGTGCGCAAGCCGCCTGCATTGAACTGACGGCCGGTTGCCACATTGCAGGATGCATCAGGCTGGCCGACATAGCATTCCGTGCCGGGGAAATCCTGGAACTTGGAATCCAGCAAGGTTGCCGCCAGGTTGAAGGTCAGGCCGCGCTGCGGCCGCGCGTTGATCGACAGTTCGATGCCCTGGCTCTTGGCCGACGCCGCATTTTGAACGATGGTCGATCCCAATTCCGGGTTGAAGGACGACACCTGAAGATTTTTGAACTTCGACCGGAATGCCGCCAGATTGAATATCAGCTTGCGGTCCAGCAGGCTCGACTTCAGACCCACTTCGATATTGTTGTTGATCTCCGGCTGGACGACCGGCGACACGCCCAGGCGGGGGACATTCTGCGAGAAGCCCGGCCCTTTATAGCCGCGTCCGAACGTGCCGTAGGCCATGATGTCAGGCGTGAAATTATATTGCGCGCCCAGACGATAGCTGAAATTGGTATTCGATACCTTGTCGGACGTGACAAGCGGAACGCCCAATGTCACGAAATACAGGCCTTGATGCTGCGCCAGATCGGCGCTGAGCCGGTCGTGCGTGACACGCCCGCCCGCGATCAGTTTCAGATTGTCGACCACTTCATAAGTGAATTGCCCGAACGCGGCGTAGCTTTTGCTCTTAAGGTCGAACTTGCCGTCCTGCCCCAGGAACGCCGTATTGCTGCGCCGGCACTGGCCAGGCCCTGTGCCGATGTTGGTCGCACCGACGCAGAAGGGGAAATTGGGCAGCACGACCGCCGGCAGGAAGTTGAACCCATAAAGGGCACTTTCGTTCTTGGTATGGCCGCTGTAGAAAAACAGGCCCATCTGTCCGGTGAAACGATTGGCCGCGGGCAGCGCGACCCGCAATTCGTTCGTAAACTGGCTATAATCCGTCTTGGACTGGTTGATGTCGACGCCGTTCACATTGGTATAGTCGGTATCGAAATTCTGGCGACGGCTTGCCGCTTTCCATGCCGCGATATTGCTGACCTCGACACCGGACGGCAATTCATACGACAGTTTCGCCTGGATGCCGCCACGCTTCACGTCCCGGTAGAAATCGCCTCCACCGCCGATCAGCAAGTTGCCCAGGCCAGGCTCGATGCCGATAGCCTGCAATGGTCCCCGCGCCTGGGCATTGGGCGCCAGGCTGGCATAGGGGCGATCAAAATAGGTCGCGATGCCATGTTCTTCATTATAGTCGCCAATGATGTAGAGCGAGACCGCATCGCTGAATTCGACCAGATATTTTGCGCGCACCCCATATTGGGTCTGGCCAAAATCGCCCTTGCCGCTGCCGATGAACTTCACCACCGGATCCTGCGACGAATAGACCGCATTGATGCGCAGCGCGGATTTTTCGCTGACCGGCAGATTGATCGTGCCCTGGCCGATGAAGCCCAGCCCATTATTTGGCGTGGTCGGCCGATGAACGCCCTCAAGCTGAAGGTCGCCGCTGAACTTGCCCAGTTCCGGGCGCCGCGTCACGATGTTGAGCAGGCCGGCCGACGCATTCTTCCCGAACAGCAGGCCCTGCGGTCCGCTCAACACTTCGACCTGTGCCACGTCGTAAAATGTGCCGACCGCGCCGCCCAGGATCGAACTGACCAGATTGACTTCATCCTGCGCGATGGCGACGCTCGATTCCAGCCCCTGCTGAAATGCCAGGGTGCCGACGCCGCGCACCGTGAAATTATTTTCGCCACTGACCTGAAGGCTGGGCGCGGCCTGGCTCAACTGGCTCAGATTGCTGATGCCGCGCGCCTCAAGCCCTTCGGCGGTCACTGCGGTGACGCTGACCGGCACGTCCTGCAGGCGCTCCGCGCGGCGCTGGGCCGTGACCACGATATCGGTCGAACCGTCCGTCGCCATGTCCGCCTGGGCGGGCAGGCTCGCCGTATCAGCCTGCGCCAGCGCTGGCGTGGCCGCACCAAGAAACAGCGTGAATATCAGCTTGTGCATTTCGCATCCCTCCTGAAGGGCTGGACCATCCGCATCGCGTGACGATGCGGCAGCCAGCCTTTTTATTGGCTCTTCAATGTTGGTCGTTCGCTGCCGAACCTTCGTAGCGAGGGGATAATGCCACCATGGCCTTCATATGAAAAATTGATTGTTTTGATGCTGATCTACCGATATTCGACATGCATCTGGCAGGAGGTTCGTGATGCGTTTAAAGGGCCTGGATCTGAATTTGCTCGTGGCGTTGGACGTTCTGCTGGAAGAACAGAATGTTACGCGCGCGGCCAACCGCATGCATGTCGGCCAGTCGGCCATGAGCGCGGCGCTTGCCCGCCTGCGACAGCATTTCGAAGATGAACTGCTGATCGTAACGGGGCGCCGGATGATGCCGACCGCCTTGGCGGAATCGATGCGCCAGCCGCTGCGCGAAGCGATCCTCAGAATCACCGGCGTTGTCGAGATCGAACGCTCGTTCATCGCCGCGACCTCGACACGGCGCTTCACGATCGAAATGCCGGACCATCTTGTGCCGGTCATCCTGCCCGCTTTGACGCGCCGCCTGTCGCGTCATGCGCCCCACCTGATGCTGGAAGTGCGTCCCCCTGTCGGCGATCCGTCGCCATTGCTGCACAAGGGCGAGCTTGACCTTGTCCTCACCCCCAGCATCTATTCCGACCCGGAATATGTCATCGAACCGCTCGTCGCCAACGACCTGGTCCTGGTCGGCTGGCGGGACAATCCCGCCCTACAGGTACAGCCCACGCTGGAAACCATCATGGCGCTGCCCCAGGCGATCGTCAAATTCGACCGTGTCAGGCTGGCGAGCATCTTGTCCGAACAGCAGCTTTCCATTTACGGTGGCACAGGGCGTATTGCTCTGGTCGCCCCGAATTTCAGTTGCATCCCGCCCAGCCTGATCGAAACCAACCTCATCGCGATCCTCAATAGCCGCCTCGTCAGGGCGGCAGAGCGGAACCTGCCGCTGGCGGTCTGGAATGTCCCGGTGCCGATGCCCACCATGATGGACGTCATGATGTTCCATCAGATACGCAAGCAAGATAGCGGCCTGGCGTGGCTGCGCGGCCAATTGCGGGAAACCGTCGCGGAAATCGACGATCATGGTTGATCGTGCAGGCCGATGGCATGCTGGCGCGCGCAGGACCGCGCCCGGCAGAATCTTCGCCCCTGAAACGATTGCCTGTTGCATTGCAACAGGGGGTGGCGTTTGATCCGGCCATGCTCAAGGCCGCTCTCCACCACCTCACCGCCTATCGTTACAATCGCCCGATCCGGCTGGGGCCGCAGGTCATTCGCCTGCGCCCTGCCCCGCACAGCCGGACCAGGGTGCCCAATTACGCGCTGAAGATCGAGCCGGCGAACCACTTCCTCAACTGGCAGCAGGATCCGCACGGCAACTGGCTGGCGCGGGTGGTGTTCCCCGATCCGGTGGATCATTTCAGGATAGAAGTCGACCTGCTGGCCGATCTCGACATCATCAACCCCTTCGATTTCTTCGTGGAACCCTATGCGGAGGTTTATCCCTTCGCCTATGACGACCAGCTCAGGACCGACCTTGCCGCCTATTTCGACATCGAACCGCAAGGCCCGCTGTTCGACGCGCTGGTCGCCGAATATGACGGCCGGCAGGACCGCACGGTCGATTTCCTGGTCGGGGTGAACCGCCGCCTGCAACAGCAGGTGGGCTATGTCATCCGCATGGAGGCGGGCGTGCAGACGCCGGAGGAGACGCTGGAAATCGGCACCGGCTCCTGCCGCGACTCCGCCTGGCTGCTGGTGCAGTTGCTGCGCCGCCTGGGCTTTGCCGCCCGCTTCGTGTCGGGCTATTCGATCCAGCTCGTCGCCGATGTGGAACCGATCGAAGGGCCAAAGGGCGTCACCCAGGATGTGGTCGACCTTCACGCCTGGGCGGAAGCCTATGTGCCGGGCGCCGGCTGGGTCGCGCTCGACGCGACCAGCGGCATGTTCGCGGGCGAAGGCCATATCCCGCTCTGCGCCACCCCCCATTACCGCTCCGCCGCGCCGATCAGCGGCATGGCCGAACCGGCCGAGGTCGATTTCGAATTCGCGATGCGCGTGTCCCGCATTGCCGAAGCGGTGCGCATCACCAAGCCGTTCACCGACACCCGCTGGGACGCGGTGATGGCGCTGGGGGCCAAAGTCGATGCCGATCTGACGACGCAGGATGTGCGCCTGACCACCGGCGGCGAGCCGACCTTCGTGGCGGAACAGGGCGGCGATGCGGGCGAATGGAATGGCGATGCGGTCGGCCCGACCAAGGCCGCCTATGCCGACCGGCTGATCCGCAGGCTGCGCGCCGCATTCGCACCGGGCGGGCTGCTGCACCATGGCCAGGGCAAATGGTATCCGGGCGAAAGCCTGCCGCGCTGGGCCTATGCGGTCTATTGGCGCAAGGACGGCGTGCCGGTGTGGCGCGACGACAGCCTGATCGCGCCCGACGACCCGCCCCCCGGCGCGCGCACGGTCACGCCCGACGATGCCCGCACATTCCTCAGCCATATGGCTGGCACCATGGGCTTTTCCGACGACTATACCCATGCCGTCTATGAAGACCCGGCGGTCTGGGCGGTCAAGGAAGCCGACCTGCCGATCAACGCCAGCCCCGATGATCCCAAGATCAGCGACCCCGAAGCACGCGCGCGCATGGTCAAGACGTTCGAACGCGGCCTCGACCAGCCGGTCGGCTATGTCCTGCCGGTGCAGCGCTGGCAAAGCCAGGCAGCGACACCCCGCTGGCAGAGCGAGATCTGGCAATTGCGCCGGGGCAGGCTGTTCGCCGTGCCCGGCGATTCGGCGCTGGGCTACCGCCTGCCGCTGGGTTCGCTGCCCTATGTGCCGCCATCGGACTATCCCTATATCCACCCCCGCGACACCAGCGAACCGCGTGAACCGCTGGCTGATTTCCGTGTCCAGGTGACACAGCAGGCCAATGTCGAACAGGTCCGTGCCCAGCCGTCGCAGCGGGTCGCCGGGCCGGAGGGCGGCGTCGCCGCGCAGGACCGGGTCGAACAGGTGATCATCGAAGGCGCGGTCCGCACCGCCGTCACGGTCGAACCGCGCGGTCATTATCTGTCCGTGTTCCTGCCCCCGGTGCAGGCGCTGGAGGATTATCTGGAACTGATCGCCCTGGTCGAGGCGACGGCGGAGGCGCTGCGCATCCCGGTACGGATCGAAGGCTATGCACCGCCTCCCGACCCCCGCATCGACGTGCTCAAGGCCACGCCCGATCCCGGCGTGATCGAAGTCAATGTCCAGCCCGCCGCCAGTTGGGACGACACCGTCGCCATCACCGAAAAACTGTACGCGCTGGCCCGCGAATGCCAACTGACCGCCGACAAGTTCATGGTGGACGGCCGCTCGGTCGGCACCGGCGGCGGCAATCATATCGTGCTGGGCGGGGCGACGCTGGCGGATTCCCCCTTCATCCGCCGCCCCGACCTGCTCAAGAGCTTCGTCCTCTACTGGCAACGCCATCCCGCCCTGTCCTACCTGTTTTCCGGCCTCTGCATCGGCCCGACCAGCCAGGCGCCCCGCATCGACGAAGCGCGGCATGATGGCCTGTACGAACTGGAAATCGCGCTGGCGCAGGTGCCGGACCCGTTGAAGGACGGCGTGGACAAGCTGCCGCCGCCATGGCTGGTGGACCGGCTGCTGCGCAACCTGCTGGTCGATGTCACCGGCAACACCCACCGCACCGAAATCTGCATCGACAAGATGTTCTCGCCCGACGGTCCCACCGGCCGCCTTGGCCTGCTGGAATTTCGCGGTTTCGAAATGCCGCCCGAAGCGCGGATGAGCCTGGTTCAGCAATTGCTGATCCGCGCGCTTGCCGCCTGGTTCTGGCGCCAGCCGCAACAGGGCGGCCTCATCCGCTGGGGCACCACGCTGCATGATCGCTTCATGCTGCCCCATTTCGTCTGGGCCGATTTCCTGGAGGTGCTGTCCGACCTGCGCGGCGCGGGCTATGATTTCGACCCCAACTGGTTCGAAGCGCAACGCCAGTTCCGCTTCCCGGTCCATGGCACGGTCGATGCGGGCGGCGTCGGGCTGGAAATCAGCCATGCGCTCGAACCCTGGAACGTGCTGGGCGAAACCGGCGCGATCGGCGGCACGGTGCGCTATGTCGACTCCTCGACCGAACGGTTGCAGGTGCGCGCCACCGGCCTTGTCGCCGGGCGGCACATCGTCGCCTGCAACGGGCGGCAGGTGCCGATGACCGCGACCGCCGTGCCGGGCGAAGGCGTCGGCGGCGTCCGCTACAAGGCGTGGACACCGGCCAACTGCCTCCATCCCAACCTGCCCGCCAACGCGCCCCTGACCTTCGACGTGCTGGATAGCTGGAGCGGCCGGTCGCTGGGCGGCTGCGTCTATCATGTCGCCCATCCGGGCGGACGCAATTACGACACGCTGCCGGTCAACGGCTATGAAGCCGAAGCCCGGCGCAAGGCGCGGTTCCAGGATTATGGCCACACGCCCGGCCCGGTCGACATGCCGCCCGCCGAACTGCCCGGCGAATTTCCCATGACACTCGACCTGCGCTTCCGGCCTCCCGGCGCGTAAGGGCGATCCCATGGACGCCGACCTCCGACCCGACTGGGCCGACGCCTATCTTGCCGCCGCGCCGGGCGGCGACCTGTTCGCCGGCGCATCGCCCGCCATGGCGGCCCACTGGCGCGCGATGCTGGCGCGACTGTCGCATCAGGCGCAGGGCGATCCGGCCACCCTCGCCGATCATGTCGGGCGGCAGGCGAGCGACCTGGGCATGGCGTTCCGCCTGACCGGCGACGAACAGGAACGCCCCTGGCCGCTCGGCCCGGTCCCGCTGCTGATCGGGGCGGAGGAATGGACCCATATCGAAAACGGCCTGACCCAGCGGGCCGAACTGCTCGAACGGGTGATCGCCGACATCTATTCCACCCAGTCACTGGTGCGCGACGGCAAACTGCCCGCCAGCATCGTCACCGGCAGCCCGCATTATTGGCGGGTGATGACCGGCACGCCGCCGCCGCGCGGCCATCATCTCCATTTCTACGCCGCCGACATCGGCCGTGGCCCGGCGGGCGAATGGCGCGTGCTGGCGGATCGGGTGCGCACGCCGGTGGGCGTGGGCTATGCGCTGGAAAACCGCCTCGCCCTGTCGCGCGCGACCGGCGACCTGCTGGGCGCGATGAACACGCGCCGGCTCGCCCCCTTCTTCGCCGAGCTGCGCCGGGGGCTGGCCGCCGACTGCGCCCGCGCCGATCCCCGCATCGGCCTGCTGACGCCCGGCCGGTTCAACCAGAGCTATGCCGAACAGGCGCATCTTGCCCGTTATCTTGGCCTGTTGCTGGTCGAAGGGGACGATCTTATCGTGTCGGATGGTCGGCTGTTCGTCCGTACCATTCAGGGCCTCAAGCGGATCGACGGCCTGTGGCGCTGGATGGACAGCCGGTTCCTGGACCCGCTGGCGTTCGATGGCAAATCGCGCATCGGCGTGCCCGACCTGCATGACGCCTGCGCCCGCGGTGGCCTGATGATCGGCAACTGGCCGGGTGCGGGCGTGATCGAATCGCGCGCCTTCGCCGCCTTCCTGCCGCAACTGGCCAGGGCGGTGCTGGGTCAGGCCCTGATCCTGCCCAATATCGCCACCTGGTGGTGCGGTCAGCCGCGCGAGCGCGATCATGTCCGCGCCCGGATCGACGATCTGATGGTCGGCTCCGCCTTTGACCAGAATGTGCCCGGCCTGCCCGACGGCCATTTCATCCCCGGCGCATCGCTCGACCCTGCCCGGCGCGCCATCTTGCTGGCGGCGATGGCGAAGCGGCCGATGGATTATGTCGGGCAGGAAGTGGTGAAACTGTCCACTACCCCGGCGGTGATCGATGGCCGCCTCGCCCCCCTGCCCTTCACCCTGCGCCTCTTCGTCGCGCGCGACGGCGCGGGCCAGTGGCGGGTGATGCCCGGCGGCTTCAGCCGTCTCGCGGGCCATGGTGACATTCGCGCCGCGCTGATGGGCCGGGGGGACATGTCCGCCGACATGTGCGTCATCGACGCCCGGCCGGTGCCGCCCGACACGCTGCTCGGTTCGGGCGCACCCGCGATCCGCCGGGTCGGCGGCATGTTGCCGGCCAAGGCGGCGGACAATCTCTTCTGGCTGGGCCGCTATATCGAGCGTGCGGAAATGACGCTGCGGCTGGTCCGCGCCATCGCCGGCGGCTCGATCGAGGCAGACCTTGGCCCCTCGCTCGATTCCCCCGCCATGACGCGCCTCGTGGGCCAGCTCGTCCAGTGGAACGCGGTGCCCGCCCGCTTCGGCGCGCCCGGCGCGGCGGTCGGCCCGCTCTGCGCCACCGCGCTCGGCGACGCGCGCCAGCCCGGCAGCGTCCGCGCGCTGATGGCAATCGTCGGCAATATCGGCGAAGGGCTGCGCGATCGGCTGGCGAGCGATTTCTGGCGACTGGTCCGCCTGCCCTTGCCGACCTTTGACGCGGCGGTAACGGAAACCCTGCTCGACGCCTCATCCCGCATGATCGAGCGGATTTCGGCGCTGGCGGGCCTGGCGGCGGAAAATATGGGCCGCACCGACGGCTGGCGCTTCCACGACATGGGCCGCCGCATGGAGCGCGCGATCAACGGTTGCCGCCTGCTCGGCCTGTTCGGCGGCGACCATGCCTCGGCCGACGACCTGACCGTCCTGCTCGACCTGATGGACAGCCAGATCAGCTATCGCACCCGCTATCTGACCGAACCGGCGCTCCCCCCGGTGCGCGACCTGCTCGCGCTCGAACCCTTCAACCCCCGCGCCATCGCCTATCAGGCGCAACGCCTCGCCGACCATGTCGCTGCCCTGCCCACCCTGCGCGCCGACGGAATGCCGGAGGAGCCGAGGCGGCTTGCCGATGCCCTGGTCGCGCGGCTCGCCCCGCTGACCGGCGACATGGTAACGATGGCCGATATCGCCGATACCGAAAGCCGGCTGCTCGGCCTGTCCGACGCGATCGGCCAGCGCTATTTCCTGCAACTGCACAAGACCCAGGATGCCGATCTGCTGTCATGATCTACCATGTCCGTCATCGCAGCATCTTGCGCTACGCCGCGCCGGTCCGGGTCGCCCGCTTCAACCTGCGGCTGAAGCCCGCGCCCTGGCCCGGCCAATGGACATCCGACCATGTGCTGGCGGTCGATCCCGCCCCGTCCATGATCGAATCGCGCCCCGCCGCCTGGCCGGTGCAGGTGTCGCGGCTGGTGATCGAAAGCCCGATCCGCGAACTGGTGATCGAAAGCCGCTTTCGCGCCGGGGTGCAGGGCGGCACGATCGCACCCCAGCCCGACGATCCGGCCATCGGCGCGGTCGCCGACGCCGCCTTGCTCGACCGCAATATGGGGCCATCCGCGCCCGCCCATTATCTCTACGCCTCCGCCCGCGCGCCCTTGCTGGCGCAGATCGGCGACTGGGTCGGCGACGCGCTCGCCCCCGACCGGCCGATCGTCGCCGCCGCATTGGAGCTGGCGCTGCGTATCCAGGCGGAATTCGCCTATCAGCCCGGCGTCACCGATGCGGGCACCCCGGTCGCCGACGCCTTCGCCGCGCGCCATGGCGTGTGCCAGGATTTCGCCCATGTCATGCTCGTCGCGCTGCGCCTGGCCGGCCTGCCCGCCGCCTATGTCAGCGGATACCTCCGCACCGATCCGCCGCCTGGAATGCCCCGGCTGGTCGGCGCGGACGCGATGCACGCCTGGACCATGTTGTGGTGCGGGCCGACGCGCGGCTGGATCGGCTTTGATCCCACCAATGGCTGCATTACCGGCGACGGGCATCTGTTCGTCGCGATGGGGCGCGACTATGCCGATGTCGCGCCGATGGACGGCCTGTTCGTCGGCGGCGCGGGGCAGAGTCTGTCGGTGATGGTCGATGTCGCGCCGGAAGAGGAAGAAGCGGCGATCAGCTGATCGGGTCCAGCATCAGCATCATGCCCTTGCGCGGCCGCACCGTCAGCCGGCTGATCGGCTCCGGCTTCCATCCCGGCTTCACCCCGATCCGGTAGCGGCGCACCACCGTCGCGATCACCGTCATCACCTCCTGCTGGGCAAAGCCCGCGCCCACGCACACGCGCGGCCCCCGGCTGAACGGGAACCAGGCCTGTTTCACCATGTCGGCATTGGCCGGATCGGCGAAGCGGTCGGGGTCGAAACTGTGGGGGCAGGCCCAGTTGTCCTTGTTGCGCTGGGTCAGCCATGGCGCGACCACCAGCATCGCGCCGGGCTCCAGTTGCTTGTCGCGCATCTGCATCGGGCAGGGCACCTCGCGCGGGAAGAAGGCGAGCGGCGGATAGAGGCGCAGCGTCTCCTTGAACACGTTGCGCACGACATGCATGTCCTTGAGCATCGTCGCGGTAAAGGGCTGGTCGCCCGCCACCTGCGCCACTTCGGCGCGCGCACGGTCCTGGACAGCGCCACATTCCGCCAGCAGATAAAGCGCCCAGGTCATGGTGCTGGCCGATGTCTCATGCCCCGCCAGGAAGATGGTCGCCACCTGGTCCATCAATTCCTTCAATGTGAAATGCGCGCCCGTTTGCGCATGTTTCGCCTCGACCAGCGACTGGAGGATATCCTTGTGCTGGCCCGGTTCACCGGCATGGAACGCCTCGAATCGCGCGGTCACGATCGGCCGGAACACGTCGCGGATCGCTTCGGCCGGGCGGGCCGACCGCTTCTCGAACCAGCGGCTGGGCAGGCCGTAGAGGCCCAGCATCGACGCCGAATGGGACAGGCGCTGGAACCGGCCGAACGCCCGGTGGATGATCGCCGACCGCTCCGCATCCAGCGTCTGCGAAAACAGCGTGCGAAAAATGATGTCGGCCGCCACATGGGTCATCATCGGGTCGATGTTGATGGCCCTGCGCCGGTCCATCGCCTCCACCCGCGCCAGGAAGGCATCGGCCGCGCCCACCATCAGCGGCATCGATTTGGTCAGCGCGGTATGGGCAAAGGCGGGATTGACCATCGCCCGCTGATGCTCCCAATCCTCGCCATTGGCGGAAAAGACGCTGTTGCCGATCAGCGGCCACAGTCCCTTCACCAGTTCATGATGTTTGGGAAACTCCGTCCCCCCTTTCAGGATGCGATCGACCAGCACCAGTTCGTTGGCGATGTACATGGTCTGGCCGCGCCCGCGCACCTCGCCCATCTTCATCGTATAGCTTTTCTCGAACAGCACATGGATCCAGCTATGCCAGCCGATGAAGAAGCGCCGCATCATCGTGCGCTTGTTGCGCGTGGGCTGCGGAAAGGGCGGGGTGAACAGCGGCTGCGTCATGGAATCGCCCTGAAGAGAGCGACGGCCTCGTCCAGCCGCCGGGGCCCGGCGGTCAGGCTCACGAAATCCACCGGCGACAACCGATCGCCGACCCGCAGATAGTCGAAATGCGCCTCATATTTGTTCGACCATCCCTTGTTGTGATTGTCCGGTTCGTAGAACAGGTGGAAGCGGGGTGACAGCATATCCACCCGCGCGGCGCATTGATCGGCGACAAGGGTGAGCGGATTGACGTTGAAATAGGCCGCGCCATCGGGCGGATAGGACAGGTCGACATAGCGGAAATGCTTGTCCGCCAGGGCCTTGAGGTCCGCATGATACCAGTGCGCGTCGGTGCGCAGCGCGATCACCGGCACCACCTGCCCCAGCCCCACCATCGCGAAATGACCGGGCAGGGTGTCGCCGCGCAGCGCGAACACCCGCCGCATCAGCGACATGCCCAGGATCGTGCCAGCGCTGTGGGTGACGAGCAATATCTCGTCCCACGGCCCGTCCATCTCCGCCACGATCCGCCGTGCGAACAGGTCCAGCCGCGCGTCCAGGTCCGGCCCCGGCCCGTTCGCCGCCAGCCCGTGATGATAATAGGTAAAGCGCAGCAGCCAGGGCACGACCAGCTTTGTCAGCCACTTGCCCGACAACGCCACGCTCACCCCGATCCCCGCCAGCGCCGCCGCCCAGAAAGGCAGCAGGATCGACAGCAGCAATGCGGGGATCAGCGCGAACAGCAACGGGATCATCACCGCCAGGAAGGGCGGGTAACAGATGGTCAGCACCGGCCCCGGCCGCAACCGCTTCATCCGCTTGAACTGCATGAAGCGGGCATGGCCGACATAGGTGGCGATCGACCGCCAGGCGAGTTTCAGGGGATTGCGAATCCACACCTTGCCGACCAGATCCTCCCAGCGCAGGAATTCATACTCCGTCTCGACCCCGGCCGCGTCATTGCCGACGGTCCAGATCGCCGACGATGCCGGCCCCGCGCGCCGGGCGCTGACCGACAGCGCCTCCCCGCTCAGCGCGCCATGCCGCGCCGCCTGGTCGCGATAGAGCTGATGGTAGAAACGGACCCCGCGCGGATCGAATCCGCCAAGGTAAAAGACTTTGCGCTTGAACTTTTCCAACACTGCCGCCCTAATCGGCGCATGACCACGCCCGAACGCGACTATTGCTATTTCATCGACCACCGCAAATACAACCGAAACATCGGTTGCCGCAAACATGACAATATGTACGGCATCAATGGCGGCGGCAGTGAGCGGGATCGGTGGCGCGCCGACCTCGCCTTTTATCGCCATATGAAGGCCAATGGTGATCCGATGGCGCTGCCCGCCCTGCTCGCCTGCCTCGCATTCGGCTGGTTCTGCTGGAATTATCATCCCGGCAAGGGGCTGTGGCGCGGGCAATTGTTGCGCCGTTTCGCCAAAGCGCCCAAATGACCGCCATGACTGATCCCAAACATGTTCAGGTCGGCCCGGTCACATTCGGCAACGACCTGCCCTTCGTCCTGATTTCCGGCCCCTGCCAGATCGAAAGCCGCGATCATGCGCTGTTCATGGCGGACGCGCTGGCGCGCGCGGCGCGGCAGGCGGGCGTGCCCTTCATCTTCAAGAGCAGCTTCGACAAGGCGAACCGGACATCGGTGTCGGGCCGGCGCGGCGTCGGCATCGATGCGGGGCTGGCCATCCTGGCCGAAGTGAAGGCGTCGCTCGGCTGCCCTGTCCTCACCGACATCCACGACGCCAGCCAGGTGGAGGCCGCCGCGCAGGCGGTCGACATTCTCCAGATTCCCGCCTTCCTCTGCCGCCAGACCGACCTGCTGCTGGCGGCGGGCCGGACCGGCGCGGTGATCAACGTCAAGAAGGGGCAGTTCCTCGCCCCCTGGGATATGGCGGCGGTGGCGCAGAAGGTAGCCTCGACCGGCAACGACCGCATCCTGCTCACCGAACGCGGCGCCAGCTTTGGCTATAATACATTGGTCAGCGACATGCGCGCGCTGCCGACCATGGCGCAGACCGGCTATCCGGTCGTGTTCGACGCCACCCATTCGGTGCAGCAGCCCGGCGGCCTGGGCAGCGCGTCCGGCGGCCAGCGCGAATTTGCTCCCCTGCTCGCCCGCAGCGCGGTCGCGGCCGGCGTCGCGGCGATCTTCGCCGAAGCCCATGACGATCCCGACAATGCCCCCTCTGACGGCCCGGTCATGCTCCCGCTGGCCTGGGTCGGACCGATGCTGGAAACGCTCAAGGGCATCGACCGCATCATCAAGAATCAGGCCCCCGCAATCGATTAGTTAGCTAACTAATCGATTGCGCAAATTGCACAGAGCTGTCCACTTCGCTGTATCGTTCAGAGCGGGATGGCGGCAGCCCCAGGATGTTCAGGGCCGCGCCTGCCCGGTCCCGCGCACGATCCACTTGTATGTCGTCAGCCCCTCCAGCGCCACCGGCCCGCGCGCATGGAGCCGCCCGGTGGAAATGCCGATCTCCGCGCCCAGACCGAACTCGCCGCCATCGGCAAACTGGGTGGAGGCGTTCCACATCACGATCGCGCTGTCGACGGCGTTCAGGAAATGCTCGGCCTTCGCCGCATCCTGGGTGATGATCGCATCGGTATGATGGCTGGCATGGGCGGCGATATGGGCGATCGCATCGTCCACGCCCTCGACCAGCCGCACCGACACGATCGCGTCGAGATATTCGGTGTCCCAGTCCGCGTCCGACGCCGGCACCACGCGCGCGTCCATCGCCTGCACCGCCACGTCGCCGCGCACTTCACACTTTGCGTCGATCAGCGCCCGCACCAGCGCGGGCGCCTGATCATAGGCGCGGTCGATCAGCACCGTTTCGGTCGATCCGCAAATGCCGGTCCGCCGCATCTTGGCGTTGACCACCAGCTTTTGCGCCATCGCCGGATCGGCCGCGCCATCGACATAGCTGTGGTTGATGCCGTCCAGATGCGCCAGCACCGGCACCCGCGCCTCCTCCTGCACCCGCGCGACCAGGCTCTTGCCGCCGCGCGGCACGATCAGGTCGACAAACTCGGCCGCGCGCAGCAGCGCGCCCACCACCGCGCGGTCGGTCGTGGGCACCAGTTGCACCGCTTCGGCGGGAAGGCCGGCGGCGACGATCCCTTCGATCATCGCGGCATGGATGGCGCGGTTGCTTTCCTTCGCCTCGCTGCCGCCGCGCAGGATCACGGCGTTGCCCGCCCGCAGGCAGAGCGCGGCCGCATCCGCCGTCACATTGGGGCGGCTTTCATAAATGATGCCGATCACGCCCAGCGGCACCCGCACGCGCGACAATTCCAGCCCGTTGGGCCGCACCTGCCGGTCGATCACGCTGCCCAGCGGATTGGCCAGCGCCGCGACCTGCTCCACGCCCGCCGCCGCACCGGCGATCCGTTCCGCGTCCAGCCGCAGCCGGTCCAGCAGCGCCGGCGACAGGCCGTTGGCGGCGGCATTGTCCATGTCGCGGGCGTTGGCGGCGATGATCGCCGGCGCCTGATCCCGCAACGCCTGCGCGGCGCGGCGCAGCGCGTCCGACTTCTGCGCGTCACTCGCCTGCGCGATGATCGCCGCCGCCTTGCGCGCACGCGCGCCCAGCATGGCGATCAGCATTTCGGGGGTCTGGGTCAGGTCGTTCATAGTCGCTCTCGCCGAAGGATCGGGCGCGCCTTAACATGAAAGCCAAGCGCAGCGAAAGCGGTACAACCCGCCGCACGCAACCCCGGCGTGCCCATGACCATCCGCCAGCCCCCATGGGGGCCCGGCGGACTGTCGGCAACAGATCAGGCGGCCTGCGCCAGCGTCTCTTGCTTGATCGCCCGGATGATACGGCAGGGCGGAATATTGCGCCACTCCAGCGAGTCCGTGACACAGCCGAACACGGGCGTCAGGAACCGGCGCACGAAGCGCGAATATTGATAGATCAGGAATGCGCCGCCCGGCCGCAAAGCCGCCTGCGTTTCCACGCAGATCGCCTGGCCGACACCTTCGGGCAGGGTGGAGAAAGGAATGCCCGACAGCACATAATCGGCCTGATAATGGCCCGCTTCCTTGATGAAGCGGCGCACATCGGCGGCCGACCCATGGACCACGCGCAAGCGCGGATCATCGATCTCCGCTTCCAGATAGGCCACGAAGTCGAGATTGAGGTCGATCGTCAGCAGCATCGCGTCGGCGGGCAGCCGCTCCAGGATCGGCCGGGTAAAGGTGCCGACACCCGGCCCATATTCCACGAACAGCCGGGTGTTCCGCCAATCGACCTGATCCAGCATCCGCTCCACCAGCGTGGCGGACGAAGGGATGACCGAACCGATCATGCCAGGATGCTTGACGAACTGGCGGAAGAACATGCGCCACTGGCTGAAAAATGATCCAGGCGAACCAGCCCTGGCCTTATCCTTGTTCTTTTTCAATGGAATGGAGGCCATCAACCCTCGCCTGTCTCTATCATGTCCATGGCCTTGCAAATCCGGGGCGGGCTTGCAAGCGGCTTTGCAACAAGCCGGTCATAAAACGCGGAAACGGCGGATGGGTTCAATCCGCCGCCCCGCTTCCTCGCTTAATCGGCGGACCCGCGCGGCCGCAACATGCCCGGCGCGACGAAGCCGATCGGATCGACCTGCATCGCCCGCTGTTTCAGTTGCGACTGGATCTGCTCATATTCGCGTTCCATCTCCGGCGTCACCGACGCCCGCGTGTCGGCCAGCGCACTGTCGAAATGCGCCTGCGTCACCCTGTCGATCGACAGTGACTGGCGCAGCGCAACCAGCCCCGCCCGCCGCACCAGATCCTCCAGGTCGGCGCCGGTGAAGCGGTCGGTCTGCGCCGCCAGCCCATCCAGGTCGACATCCTCGCCCAGCGGCATCTTGGCGGTATGGATGCCCAATATGCGCCGTCGCCCGGCCTTGTCAGGCACCGGCACATAGATCAGCTCGTCGAACCGCCCCGGCCGCAACAGCGCGGGATCGATCAGCGTCGGCCGGTTGGTCGCGCCGATCACCACCACCTGCTGCAATTCCTCCAGCCCGTCCATCTCGGCCAGGATGGTGTTGACCACCCGCTCCGTCACCGCCGGCTCGCCCAGCCCGCCGCCGCGCGCAGGCACCAGGCTGTCCAGTTCGTCGATGAAGATCACGGTCGGCGCCACCTGCCGCGCGCGGGCGAACAGGCGGGCGATCTGCTGCTCGCTCTCGCCATACCATTTGCTCAGCAGGTCGCTCGACTTGGTGGCGATGAAATTGGCCTGCGCCTCGCGCGCGACCGCCTTGGCCAGCAATGTCTTGCCAGTGCCGGGCGGGCCGTAGAGCAGAAAGCCCTTGGCCGGACGAATACCGATCCGGCGGAAGGCGTCGGGGTCTTTGAGCGGCAACTCGACCCCTTCCTTCAGCCGCATCTGCGCGTCGTCCAGCCCGCCAATGTCGGACCAGCCGATATTGGGCGCCTGCACCATCACCTCGCGCATCGCGGACGGCTGGACCCGCTTGATCGCGGCCATGAAATCCTCGCGCGTGACCGACAGCTCCTCCAGCACGTCGGCGGGGATCGTCCCTTCCTCCAGGTTGAGCCGCGGCATGAAGCGCCGCACCGTCTCGATCGCCGCCTCGCGGCTCAGCGCCGCCAGGTCCGCGCCGACAAAGCCGTAAGTCATGCGCGCCAGTTCGGCCAGGTCGACCTTGTCGCCCAGCGGCATGCCGCGCGTATGGATACCCAATATCTCGCGCCGGCCGCGCTCGTCCGGCACGCCGACCACGATCTCGCGGTCGAACCGGCCCGGCCGGCGCAGCGCCTCGTCAATGGCTTCGGGCCGGTTGGTGGCCGCGATCACGACCAGATTGGCGCGCGGTTCCAGCCCGTCCATCAGCGTCAGCAACTGCGCGACCAGCCGCTTTTCCGTCTCGCCCGTCACCTGTCCCCGTTTCGGCGCGATCGAATCGATCTCGTCGATGAACAGGATCGATGGCGACGCCTTGGCCGCCGCCTCGAAAATCTCGCGCAACTGCTTTTCGGACTCGCCATAGGCCGACCCCATGATCTCCGGCCCGTTGATCAGGAAGAATTCGGCGTCCGATTCATTGGCCACTGCGCGCGCCAGCCGCGTCTTGCCGGTGCCCGGCGGGCCGTGGAGCAGCACCCCCTTGGGCGGATCGACGCCCAGCCGCTCGAACAGTTCGGGATAGCGCAGCGGCAGTTCCACCATCTCGCGCAACTGGTCGATCGTCTCGGCCATGCCGCCGACATCGTCATAGGTCACGTCCGCGCGCCGGGATTCGCGCGGTTCCTCATATTCGGCGCGCAGTTCGACCTCGGTGTCGCCATCGATATGGACGATTCCCTTGGGCACGGTCGATACCACGACCAGCCGGATCTCCTGCAACGCATAGGCGGGCGCGGCCAGCATCTGCCGCAACTGGGGCGGCATGTCGCCGGGCGGCACCTGCTGCTGCCCGGCGGTCGCGACAATGTCGCCCGCCGCCAGCGGCCGTTGAAAGAAAACCCGCTTGAGCGCGTCGGGATTGCCCTGCAAGCGCAGGTTGTTTTGTGCAGGCGCGAACACCACCCGCTGCGCCGGCCGCGTCTCGACCTTGGCGATCTGGACGAAATCGCCCGATCCGACCCCGGCATTGGCGCGCTGCAAACCGTCGAGGCGCAGGACATCCAGCCCCTCATCCTCCTTATAGGGGCGCACCACCCGCGCCGATGTCGCGCGCTTGCCGACAATCTCGACCACATCGCCTTCGGCCAGATGCAGTTCGGCCATCACCGCCAGCGGCAACCGCGCCAATCCGCGCCCGGCATCTTCCGGCCGCGCATTGGCGACCTGAATCCGGCGTCCTGCTTGTTCCTGATCGGCCACTTGCCATCCCCGTCTTTGTCGTTCCGTAACGAGATAGGGAACGCAGCAGCCGGGGAAAAGAGGCAGCGATCGCGATCGCGCCACGAAAAAATGGCCGGCGCAAAGGCCGGCCCGAAAGTTTTTAGGAGAGGATGCCTGAAAGGCCTGCCCTGTGTGCAGTGCAGCGTGACTCCTTACAAGTGCGAAATGATTCGGGGAGTTGCAAAAAATGCACCTTGCCATTTTCCGCTTTTTCCTGCTCATTACCCTCAGGATGCTTGGAACCGGGGTGCACGCCGCCCGATAAAGAGAATTGACGCGGCGCAGCAGATCGGCTTCGGAATTATACAGATTATGCGCAGATTGCCGCCCCTCACGGCCCTGGAGGCCTTTGTTCAGGTTGCCCGCCTTGGCTCTGTCAAGGCGGCGGCCGAAGAACTTGCGCTCTCGACTCCTGCGCTCAGCCGGCGCGTCCAGGCGCTGGAGCGCTTCATCGGCCGCCCCCTGTTCGACCGCAAGCATCAGGCGCTGGAGATCAATGCCGACGGCCAGAGGCTGCTCGACGACATCGCCCCGGCGCTCGATTCGCTCAGCCAGGCGCTGGAAAATATCCAGAGCGGCGGCAATCAACTGCGCCTGCGCCTGGCGGTGATGCCATTGTTCGCGACCCAGCGGCTCTTCCCGCACCTGGGCCGCCTGCGCCAGCAGCATCCCCAATTGCATATCGATATCGAAACCACGCCCCACGCCGTCGCGCGTCTGGGCGAAGGGCTGGATGCGGCGATCGTCCTGTCAAAGGATATTGATCCCGCACTCTACGCCCATGAACTGGATCATGAGGAAGTCTATCTGATCGGCCGGCGCGAACTGCTCGAAGGGCCGCACGCGCTCAAGACGCCAGAGGAACTGGCGCAACAGACCGTCCTGCTCCATCGCGACATGGCCATGGCCTTCGAAACCTGGAAGGAAGCCGCGGGCCTGCCCGACCTGCAACCGCTCGCCATCGACAATTATGATTCGGGCCAGTTGATGCTGGAAGCCGCCGCGCAGGGCCTGGGCGTCGCCGTGATGCACGCCAGCCATTATGAACAGGCCGGCGACCCGCGCCTGGTGCGGCTGTTCCCGATCCATGTCGACAGCCCCTACCGCTATTTCTTCGTCTGCCGCCCGCGCGCGCTCCATACCCGCGCCGTCCGCATCTTCCGCGACTGGCTGCTGGCGGCCGATATCTGACCGGGGATTCTTTTTCCCACCGCGCCCTTAACCTTGTTTCACGCTGGCCGTTATCGGGTGCATGACCGGGGCAACTTCCTCTTCCGCAAGTCCGCAGCATGGACTGACCGACCGTCTGGCACGCTGGGCCAGGGGCATTTCAGGCAAAGCCGGGGAGGAACCGACCGAGGAACAGCGCCCCCGCGCCGGCAGCGCGGCCAACCGCGAGATCAACCGGCGGCGACAGCTTTATGCCGACATCGGCGACTTCCTCTTTGCCCATGACCTGGATCTGACACCGATCAATTTCAGTGTCGCGCTCGATTATCTGACCGGCGCCAATCTGGGCGTCGAAAAGGCGATCAAGGCCGTGATGATGGAACGGGGCAAGATCACCAATGGCTGGATCGAATCGATCGCGGCCGATCAGCGCGCCGATGAAGTCACGCCCGAATCGCTCGCCTCGATGCTGGACAAGGTCGAGGAAAATCTTACCCAGTTCACCGGCCTGATGCATGAATCGCGGAACAGCGCGAAGGATTATGGCGCCGCCTTGCAGGAACAGGCCAAGGATCTGGTCGAAGGCCGCGACAGCGAGCCGGTGCTGGCCCGGCTGGTCGGCCTGACCCGGTCGATGGTGGAAAAGACCCGCCAGGTCGAAACCCAGTTGCGCGACAATCAGCGCCAGACCCAAGCGCTCAAGTCCAGCCTGGAAAATGCCCGGCGCGCGGCCGAGCATGACCATCTGACCGGCCTGCCCAACCGCCGCGCTTTCGAAAGCGTGCTGCGCGACGAACTGGCCCAGGCGCAGGCCAACGGCGAAACGCTCTCCATCGCCTTCTGCGACATCGACCATTTCAAACATATCAACGACACGCACGGCCATGACACCGGCGACAGGGTGCTCAAATTCGTCGCCGGCCTGCTGGCCAAG
This sequence comes from Sphingobium cyanobacteriorum, assembly GCF_030580935.1. GTDB lineage: Bacteria > Pseudomonadota > Alphaproteobacteria > Sphingomonadales > Sphingomonadaceae > Sphingobium > Sphingobium cyanobacteriorum. Next base: position 787,701 of record NZ_JAUQOM010000001.1, read on the forward strand.
GTATCGGACGACAAATGCCATGTCGCCCGCCATGGCGGCGAGGAATTCGTGATGCTGTTCCGTGGCAAGACCGCGGCCGAAACCTGCGAAGCGGTCGATGACGTGCGAGAGGATCTGGCCAACCGCAGCCTGGTCAACCGCACCAATGGCGAACGGATGGACCGGGTCAGCTTTTCCGCCGGCGTCGCCAACGTCCTGGCCTATGAAGATCCCCGCACGGCGCTCAAGGCCGCCGATCGCGCTCTCTATCTGGCCAAGGAACATGGCCGCAACCGCGTCTATCTGGCGGCCGAAACCGACTGAGGCCCTCAGGCCCCCTTCGCCCTAGAAATCGGGCTTTTCATAATGGGGCGGCGGGGTGATGACCTCCATCCGTTCCGACAGCAGCGGCCGGAAGGACGGCCGCGACTTGAAGCCCGCATACCAGCGCTTGACCGGCTCATGCCCGGCCCAGTCGATGCCGCCCAGATAATCCGCCACCGACAGATGCGCCGCTGCGGTAATGTCCGCCAGGCTCAGCGTCGGCCCGGCCATCCAGCTCCGGTGGTCCAGCAGATAGTCCATATAGTCCATATGGACATTGGCCCGCTTCATCGCCTCGCGCAGCACGCGCGCATCGGGCGATGCCCGTTCCACCAGGCGCTTCTTCATCCGTTCATGCAGCAGCGGGCCGACCACATCGCCATAGAAATTCTGGTCGAAAAAGGCGGTCAGCCGCCGCACCTCCGCCCGCCCGGCGGCCGCGCCGGAGATCAGCGGGAATTTCTCCACCGTCTCCTCGAAATATTCGCAGATCGCCTGGCTGTCGATCAGCGTGACGCCCTTCTCCGCCTCCACCATCACCGGCGTCGTGCCGGCCGGGTTCAGATCCAGGAACTCGTCGCGCATTGCCCAGGGCGATTCGCGCACCAGATCATAGCCGATCCCCTTCTCCCCAAGGAGGAGCCGGACCTTGCGCGAAAAGGGGCAGAGCGGAAATTGATAAAGCAGCCACATAGGCGATCCCTGTTAGGCGCGGCGGTGCATCGGGGGAAGCGGCAAAATGCGCTCGCCACCTCCATGATAGATGACACTATTGGCCAAAAGGATGGCGATAAACGGCATGGCGCGATCTTTCGATCCTGCTATCGGGGCGGTACAAGTAGCCGCAACAATGGTTTCGCGATGGAAAGGATGCCTGATGTCTGACGATTTCTTCCCGGTGCCCGAAAGCTGGGCCAAGGGGGCATTGATGGACCGGGCCGCCCGCGAAGCCGATTATGCGCGCTCGATCAACGATGCCGACGCCTATTGGCTGGAACGTGCGCAGCGACTGGACTGGATCACGCCGCCGACCAAAGCCAATGAGAGCAGCTTCGACGAAGCCGATTTCGGCGTCAAATGGTTCGCCGACGGCGTGCTCAACGTCAGCGCCAACTGCATCGATCGCCACTTGGCAACCCGTGCTGATCAGGTCGCGATCCTCTGGGAGCCCGATTCGCCCGATGCACAGCCGCGCCGCTATACCTATGCCCAGGTGCATGAAGCGGTCTGCCGCTTCGCCAATGTGCTGAAAGCCGCCGGCGCGAAGAAGGGCGATCGTGTCACCCTCTATCTGCCGATGATCCCGGAGGCCGCCTTCGCCCTGCTCGCCTGCGCCCGCATCGGCGCGGTCCACAGCGTCGTGTTCGGCGGCTTTTCGCCCGAAGCGCTGGCTGGCCGCATTCAGGATTGCGACTCGACGCTGGTTGTCACCGCCGATGAAGGCCGTCGCGCCGGCAAGAGCGTGCCCCTGAAAGCCAATGTCGACGCCGCGCTCAAGGATTGCCCCAGCGTCAAGAAGGTCGTCGTGGTCCAGGCCACCGGCGGCGCGGTGACGATGCAGGACGGCCGCGACCTGTGGCTGCATGAAGAAGCCGCCAGAGCGTCTGCCGACTGCGCGCCCGAACCGATGAATGCGGAAGACCCGCTGTTCATCCTCTACACCTCAGGTTCCACGGGCAAGCCCAAGGGCGTGCTGCACACGACCGGCGGCTATCTGCTCTGGGCCAGCCTGACCCATGAACTGTGCTTCGACTATCGCCCCGGCGACATCTACTGGTGCGCTGCCGATATCGGCTGGGTCACGGGCCACAGCTATATCGTCTATGGTCCGCTGGCGAACGGTGCGACGACTTTGATGTATGAAGGCGTCCCCAACTACCCGACACCCGCGCGTATCTGGCAGGTTGTCGACCGCCATCAGGTGCAGACCATCTTCACCGCCCCCACGGCGCTGCGCGCGCTGATGAAGGAGGGCGACGGTTTCGTCCATTCCACCAGCCGCAAATCGCTTCGCCTGCTCGGCACGGTGGGCGAACCGATCAACCCGGAAGCCTGGCGCTGGTATCATGGCGTGGTAGGCGAAGGCCGCTGCCCGATCATCGACACCTGGTGGCAGACCGAAACCGGCGCGGCGATGATCGCGCCCACGCCCGGCGCCACCGATCTCAAGCCCGGCTCGGCCACCTTCCCCATGCCCGGCGTCGTGCCGCAGATCGTGGATGGCGAAGGCGTGGTGCTGGAGGGGGCGGCCGAAGGCAATCTCGTCATCGCACGGAGCTGGCCCGGCCAGATGCGCACCGTCTGGGGCGATCATGACCGCTTCTTCCAGACCTATTTCACCACCTTCCCCGGCAAATATACGACCGGCGACGGCGCGCGACGCGACGCCGACGGCTATTACTGGATCACCGGCCGCGTCGACGATGTCATCAACGTATCAGGCCACCGCATGGGCACGGCGGAGGTCGAAAGCGCGCTGGTACTGCACGAAAGCGTGGCCGAAGCGGCTGTCGTCGGCTTCCCCCACGATATCAAGGGGCAGGGCATCTACGCCTATGTCACGCTCAACAGCGGCGAGGAAGCGACCGATGACCTGCGCAAGACGCTGGTGAAATGGGTCCGCACCGAAATCGGCCCGATCGCCACGCCCGATGCGATCCAGTTCGCCCCCGGCCTGCCCAAGACCCGCTCTGGCAAGATCATGCGCCGCATCCTCCGTAAGATTGCGGAGGGCGAAGTGTCGGCGCAGGCGCTAGGGGATACCAGCACGCTGGCCGACCCGTCCGTGGTGGACAATCTGGTCGCCAATCGTCAGGGTTAGGCACAACAAGCCGCAAGGGAGCCATCATGGACCGCTACACCACCTTCGCCCGTGCCCTGCACTGGATCATGGCGGTCCTGATCATCGCCAATCTCGCGCTGGGCATCGGCCATGACGCACTGCCCAGGGACTGGGCGGTGATGCCGATGCACAAATCGATCGGGCTGACCGTGCTGGTGCTGACGCTGGTGCGGATCGGCTGGCGGATCGGCCACCCGGCCCCGCGCCTGCCCGCCGCGATGCCGGCGTGGGAAAAAGGCGCGGCCCATGCGACCCATGCGCTCTTCTACGCCTTCATGATCCTGGTGCCGCTGTCGGGCTGGATCATGACATCGGCCGGCACGCGGCCGCTCAACTGGTTCTTCCTGTTCGACGTGCCCAAATTCGCGGTGACGAAGGGCGACGCCATCGTCGACCTGTCGGGCGAAGGGCATGAGATCATGGGCTTCGCCTGGGCGGCGCTGATCCTCGTTCATATCGGCGCGGCGCTGCGCCATCATCTCGTGCTGAAGGACAATGTGCTGCGACGGATGCTGTGACAGGTTGAATTTTTAGCGGTTCGGGCCTATATCTGCATTCTACGAAACGAATGCGTCAGCCTTCGTTACAGAACCCCCGTCATTGCCGTGGCGGGGGTTCGCTCGTTCAGGAGGCGGGTTGCCGCCCGCCCCCTGTCCGTCGCACACCTTATTTGGAGCGCGAAACCTCCACGATCTTGAGGATCAAGGTCGCAAAGGCGATCATCACCACAAGGGCGATGCACGCATCTACGAAACTCACTTGTCTACTCCTTCTGTTACGCGGCAAGATCACCGCACAAAGGATGTAGCCATGTTATGGTTCTGGCTCCCAGTGGTCTGATCGGTAGCAGCCCCTGCTACCATAACTAGACCATCTCGCCCGTCAGCAGCCTTGGCAACGCCCCCGACTGCCCGCGCGCTTCCGCCATGAAGCGCCCCTTGAGCGCGCCGCTGCGCTGCACCGCGGCCAGCCCCGCGCGCCGCACCAGCGACGGCAGCTTGCCGGGCACGTCGAACAGCCGCACCAGACCGTCCATCGCCACGCTGGTCATCAGCGAATCCAGCCCGCGCCAGCGCTGGTAGCGTGCCAGCAACTGCGCATCGCCCGGATCGAGGCCCAGCCGCATACCCTCCACCAGCACCTCGACCAGCGCCGCGACATCGCGGAAGCCAAGGTTGACCCCCTGCCCCGCGATCGGATGGATGGCGTGCGCGCTGTCGCCGACCAGCGCGAGGCGGGTGTCGGTGATGCGCGCGGCATGGTGGAAGCCCAGAGGATAGGAGGAGCGCGGCCCTGCGAGCGTAATCTCGCCCAGGAAACCGCCGATCCGCTTCTGCGCCTCGGCCAGCCAGGCGCGCTCGCCCAGCTTCATCATTGCCGGCGCCTGGTCTGTCGGCACCGTCCACACGACCGCAGACCGTGTGCCCGGCTGCATCGGCAGCAGCGCGAACGGCCCGCCGACATAGAAAATCTCATAGGCCGTATTGGCGTGCGGCACCGCATGGTCGATCGCCGTGACCATGGCGGTATGCTTATATTGCCAGCGGGTGGTGTTGATCCCCGCCGCTTCGCGCGTCGGGCTGTTGCGCCCCTCCGCCGCGACCAGCAGCGCGCCATGGATCGTCGCCCCGCCCGCCAGCGTCAGCGTCACCCCATCGACATTGCGATCGACATGGATCGCGCGATCGGGCTGGAAGATCGTCAGATTTTCCGCCTCCGCCGCCGTCTGCGCCAGTGCGACGCGCAGGTCGCGATTGGGCACCATCGTCCCCATCACGCCATCGTCCGCATCCGGCGCGAAATCGAGCGCGCCCGGCTCCAGCCCGTCGCTCACCCAGATACGGTCGATCGGGCAGCCCTTGCCTTCCAGATGCCTGCCCACGCCGATGGCGTTCATCATCGCATAGCTGGTGGAACTGATCGCCGACACGCGACCATCGAACCCGGCGGCAGTGGTCGCAACCGGATCGGCCGGGTCGATCACGGCGCAGCGCACGCCATGGCCCGAAAGTGCGATCCCCAGGGTCAGGCCAACCAGCCCGCCCCCCAATATGACGACATCGAAGCGTTCCATGCCACGCTATCTAGGCGCTCGGCCAGGGATTGGGAAGCCGGGTTTCCCCTCGACTTCCCCTTGTCGATGATACGCGATTAAACAGTCCGTACCCAGCCCGCCGGATCGGCCACGATCCCGCGCTGGATGCCGGTCAGCTCCGCGCGCAGGCTTTCCGTCACCAGCCCGCCATTGCCATTGCCGATGGTGAACTCGCCGTCCGTGCTCCTGACCGTGCCGATCGCGGTGACGACCGCCGCCGTGCCGCAGGCGAAGGCTTCGCGCAGCTTGCCGCTCGCAGCGTCGGCCCGCCACTGGGCGAAGCTATAGGGTTCCTCGCGCACCTCATGCCCCTTGGCGCGCGCCAGCGTGATGATCGAGTTGCGGGTGATGCCCGGCAGGATCGTCCCGGTGAGTGGCGGGGTGACGATCGACCCGTCCTCCATCACGAAAAAGACGTTCATGCCGCCCAGTTCCTCGACCCATTTGTTCTCGGCCGCGTCCAGGAACACCACCTGGTCGCAACCCTGCCGGGTCGCTTCCTTCTGCGCGACCAGCGACGCGGCATAATTGCCGCCGCACTTGGCCGCGCCCGTGCCGCCGCGCGCCGCGCGGGTATAATGTTCCGACACCCACAGCGTCACGGCCTTCTTCCCGCCCTTGAAATAGGCGCCGGCGGGCGAGGCGATGACGCAGAAAATATATTCGTTCGACGGCCGCACGCCCAGAAACGCCTCGCTCGCAAACAGGAACGGGCGCAGATAAAGGCTGCCCTCGCCAGTCGGAATCCAGTCGGCGTCGATCTTCACCAATTGCTCGACCGCTTCCAGGAACAGGTCCTGCGGGATCGCGGGCATCGCCATGCGCTCGGCCGACTCCGCGAAACGGCGGGCGTTTTCCTCCGGGCGGAACATGGCGATGCTGCCATCCTCCAGCCGGTAGGCCTTCATCCCTTCGAAGATTTCCTGCGCATAATGGAGCACGGCACAGGCGGGATCGAGCATGAAGGGCGCGCGCGGCTCGACCTTGTGACTGTGCCAGCCCTGGCCTTCGGTATAGCGAATCGTCACCATATGGTCGGTGAAGAGCCGGCCAAAACCGGGATCTTCGAGCAGCACCGCACGCTGGTCCGCCGCCACAGCCTGGCTGTTGCGGGTGACGGTGAAGCGCGACGTCTGCTCGGCGGCCATGGTGAGTCTCCTTATATATGGCTCGAATGCGGCTGCCTATGTCACAGAGCCGTCAATGAAACAATGGGTCATATATACTGACCCATTCCTGTTCAAAAAGGGCCAGCCGCGCCGCGCTGGCCTCTTCCCGCGCCCCGGCGGCCTCGCTATCGCTGGAGCCATGCATTTCTTTTCCGACAACGCCACCCCCGTCTGCCCCGCAGTCATGGCCGCCATCGCAGCCGCCGACCGTGCCGACCATGGCTATGACGGCGACGGCTGGAGCGCACGGCTGGACGGCGCCTTTTCGGACCTGTTCGAAACCCCGGTCCGGGCCTTGTGGCTTGCCACCGGCACGGCGGCGAACAGCATCGCGCTCGCCACCCTCTGCCCGCCTTATGGCGGCGTCATCTGCCATGAAGAAGCGCATATCCTGATCGACGAATGTGGCGCGCCCGGTTTCTTCACCCATGGCGCAACCCTGATGCCGCTGCCTGGCGACGGTGCGAAGCTGACGCCCGACAGCGTGACCGCCCGGCTCAGGATGATCCGTCCTGACGTGCATCAATCGCCCGCGCGCGCGATCAGCATCACCAACGCCACCGAATATGGCCGGGCCTACACCCCCGCAGAGGTCGCCGCGCTGGGCGATATCGCCAAGGGTCATGGCCTGGGCTTTCACATGGACGGCGCGCGCTTCGCCAATGCGGTGGCGCATCTGGGTTGCACGCCCGCCGACATCACATGGCGCGCTGGCGTCGATGCGCTCAGCTTCGGATGCGTCAAAAATGGCGGCATGGTGGGCGAAGCGCTGCTCTTCTTCGGCGATGCCGCGCCAGCCCGCGCGGCCGACGCAGCACGCTGGCGCAAGCGATCGGGCCATCTCTTTTCCAAGGGCCGCTATCTCGCCGCGCAGATTCTCGCCATGATCGAAGGCGACCTGTGGCTGCGCAACGCCCATGCCGCCAATGGCGCGGCGCAGGCGCTGGCCGCCAGCGTTGCGGAACGCCTGCTGCATCCGGTCGAAGCGAACGAGCTGTTCGTCCGGCTGACCGCCGACGAAGCCGCCCGGCTGCGCGCACAGGGCTTCGACTTTTACGACTGGGGCGACGGCGCCGCCCGGCTCGTCACCAACTGGTCGCAGGACGCGCAGAGCGTCGCCCCGCTGGCACAGGCGCTGAAAGCCCTTGACCATGGCTGATGACAGGCAGGGCGGGGTCGTCATCCCTTTCATCCTCGTCACCCTGATCTGGAGTTCGACCTGGATCGTGATCCGCGACCAGATCGGATCGGTGCCCGCCAGTTGGTCGGTCTGCTACCGCTTCCTCCTCGCCGGCATCGCCATGGCCGCCTTTGCCAGATGGCGCGGCGTGCCGCTCCATATCGGGCGCAGCGGCCTGCTCTACGCCGCCCTGCTTGGCATCGCCCAGTTCGTATTGAACTTCAACTTCGTCTATCGGGCGGAGCATTATCTGACTTCCGGCGTCGTCGCGGTGATCTATGCGATGCTGCTCATTCCCAATTCGATCCTTGCTTTCCTCATCTTCCGCCAGCCCGTCAGCCGCGCCTTCATCGGCGGATCGGTGGTTGCGGTGGCTGGCATCATCCTGATGCTGCTGCACGAATATCGCGCCGCCCCATTGGAAACTGCCGGGGCCCACCCGGACATGGTGCTGCTGGGCGTGGCCTTCTCGATCGCCGGGCTGCTGAGCGCATCGGCCGCCAATGTCATGCAGGGGATGGAAATCGCCCGCCGCCTGCCGATGCTGGCGGTGCTGGCCTGGGCGATGCTGATCGGCGCGGGGGTGGACGCCGCCTTCGCCTGGGCCACCGTCGGTCCGCCGCAATTCGACATGCGCTGGGGCTATATAGCGGGCGTCGGCTGGCTCGGCCTTGCCGGATCGGTCGTCACCTTCCCGCTCTACTTCACCCTGATCCAGCGCATGGGCGCGGGCCGCGCCGCCTATACCAGCGTGCTGATCCCGGTGATCGCGATGCTGATCTCGACTCTGGTGGAAGCCTATGCCTGGTCCACCCTGTCGATCGTCGGCGCACTGCTGGCGATCGCGGGCATGGCCATCGCGCTGCGGTCCAAGGCGGCTTAGAGCGATTTCTAATCAGATGGAATCATCTGATGACTCGGAAATCGCGTAAAATCGATAATCCAGAGCGGTTGATCCGATGCAATCGGATCGCAAACCGCTCTAGCGCGCGCCCGGCTGGTAACGCAGCTTGGCGGCGTTGAGCTTGTCGATCAGGCTGGCGATCGGCTCATGGGCCGTCGCCGCCCGCCCCGGCGCGCCCATGGCGCGCATCCGGTGGCTGAGGGCGGCAAAGCTCTTGTCAATGCAGGTCATGCGGCATCCCTTGTGAAGCAATGCCTTCCTCATCGACAGGCGCGGTTAACAAGCCGTAAACCACGCGATGAACGCCTCAGTCGCAGGCCCGCAAACCCTGGCGATAGGTGGGATAAAGCGGCACCCAGCCCAGCAACCGCTTCGCCCGCCCATTGGCGACGCGGCGATTTTCGGCATAGAAGCCCCGCGCCATCGGCGACAATTGCGCCTCCTCCATCGTCTGGAGCGGCGGCAGCGACCGGCCCAGTATCGCACAGGCCTCCTCGATCAGTCGGTTCTGGGCGCAGGGCAGGTCGTCCGACAGATTGTAAATACCCGCCGGCCCACCCCGGATCGACGCGATCACGCCTGCGACGATGTCGTCCACATGCGCGCGACTGAATATCTGGCCCGGCAGGTCGATGCGATGCGCCCGCCCCTCACGCACCCGGTCGAGCGCCGATCGACCCGGCCCGTAAATGCCCGGCAGGCGAAAGCGGCGCATGTCGGCCCGCAACGCGCCCCAATCCGCATCCGCCCGCACCCGCGCCGACCGCCGGCCAAAGCCCACCGGGCTGCCCTCATCCACCCAGGCGCCGGCCGCATCGCCATAGACGCCGGTGGAGGAGAGATAGCCGCTCCAGACAGCGGGTGCCGCGGCTATGGCGACACCATAGCGGGTCAGGACGGGGTCTGCATCCCCCTCAGGCGGGACGGAGGAGAGGATATGGGTCGCATCGGCAATGGCCGCGCACACGGCGTGCTCGTCATCGAAGGCGAGCATATCGGCCTGAGCAGCGCGACGAATGCCCGTCACCCGCCACCCTTGCGACCGCAGGCGCAGGGCAAGGCGGGATGCGGTATAGCCCATGCCGATGACAAGCAGATGGGGCATTGCAACCGACCTTCCGTGCTGCGCCCTAAACCGTGAAACTCTCGCCGCAGCCGCAGCTACCCTTGGCGTTGGGATTGGCAAACACGAAACCGGCGGTGAAATCATCCTCCACCCAGTCCATCGTCGATCCGATCAGGTACAGCACCGATGCGCCGTCGATATACAGCACCCCGCCGGGCGTCTCGATCTTCTCATCGAACCTGGCTTCCTGCGTCACATAGTCGACCGAATAGGCCAGGCCCGAACAGCCGCGCTTGGGGGTGGACAGCTTGACCCCGATCGTCCCGTCGGGCGCCTGGCGCATCAGGTCGGCGATCCGTGCCTGTGCGCTCGGCGTCAGGATGACGGCGGCGGGACGGGCGCGGGTCTTGGTCTGCACGTCTGTCATCACAGCATCCCCAGTTCGAGCTTCGCCTCGTCGCTCATCTTCTGCGGGTCCCATGGCGGATCCCAGACGAGATTGACCTGCGCATCGCCAACCCCCGGCACCGCGCCGACGCGCAGTTCGACCTCGCCCGGCATGGATTCGGCGACCGGGCAATGCGGCGTCGTCAACGTCATGGTGACGACGGCATGGCCGTCATCGGTAACATCGACGCCGTAGATCAGCCCCAGATCATAGATGTTGACCGGGATTTCAGGGTCGTAGATTTCCTTGAGCGCATCTATGATCCCGTCATAGAGATTGCCGCCCGGCTCACCGGCAGCGGCTTCGACCGGCTTCTGCGCCAGGAACCCGTCCAGATAGTCGCGCTGGCGCGGCGCGGTCTCCGCCACATCCTCGACGCGCGCCTTGGGCGGGGTTTCCACCGCATCCACTTCTTCCACCACGATCTTGCGTTCCTGCGTCATCCGAAAATCTTCCTCACGCGCTCCAGCCCATGGACCAGCGCATCCACATCACTCTCATCGCTATAAAGGCCGAAACTGGCCCGTGCCGTCGCTTCCACGCCCAGATGGCGCATCAGCGGCTGCGCGCAATGATGCCCGGCCCTTATGGCGACGCCCGTTTCATCCAATATGGTGCCGACATCGTGCGGATGCACCCCCTCGACCGCAAAGGAGAGGATGCCCGCGCTGTCGTCCGGCCCGAACAGGCGGATGCTGTTCATGCCCTCCAGCGCTGCCCGCGCTCTGGCCACCAGCGCGCACTCATGCGCGTGGATGGCGTCCAGCCCGATCGCCTGCACATAGTCGATCGCCGCCGACAGACCCACCACGCCGGTGATATGCGGCGTCCCCGCCTCGAATCGGGTCGGGGCAGGGGCGTAGGTGGTTTTTTCGAACGTCACCTTGTCGATCATCGACCCGCCCCCCTGATAGGGCGGCATAGCCTCCAGCAGTTCGGACCGCCCCCACAGCACGCCGATGCCGGTCGGGCCATAGAGCTTGTGCGCGGAAAAGACGTAGAAATCGCAGTCCATCGCCGCCACATCGACCGCCAGCCGTGGCACCGCCTGGCACCCGTCGATCAATATCTTGGCGCCCACCATATGCGCGATATCGGCGGCGCGGCGCACGTCCAGCACGCTGCCCAGCACGTTGGACACATGGGCCAGCGCCACCATGCGGTGGCGTGGCGTGATCATCGCCCGCATCGCGTCCAGGTCGATCCGCCCATCGCCGGTCAGTGGCACGACATCGATATGCGCGCCGACCTTTTCCGCCACCATCTGCCACGGCACGATATTGCTGTGATGTTCGAGGGTCGACAGCAGGATGCGGTCGCCCGCCTGGAGCTGCGTCCCCGCCCAGCATGTCGCGACCAGGTTGATCCCCTCGGTCGCGCCCCGGACATAGACGATCTCGCTGTCGCTCGCCGCGCCGATGAAGGTCGCGACCTTCCGCCGCGCCGCTTCATAGGCCAGCGTCATGTTCGCCGAGCGTTCATAGACGCCGCGATGCACCGTCGCATAATCGGGACCATAGGCGCGCGCGATCGCGTCGATCACCGCGTTGGGCTTCTGCGCGGTGGCGGCGCTGTCGAGATAATGCCAGTCGCCCACACCGGGGAAATCGTCGCGCAGGCGCAGCGCCGAAGGTGCCAATGTCGCGCTCATACCAGCGCCTCCAGCTTGGCGATCGCCGCCGCCTCCAGCGCTTGCCTGACCACCGCGTCCGCCACATCGTCGAACACGCCCGCGACGAAGGACCGCAGCAGCAGCGTCTTGGCAGTCGCCGGGTCCATCCCCCGCGACGCCATGTAGAACAACGCCGCCTTGTCCAGTTCGCCCACCGTCGCGCCATGCGCGCATTTCACGTCGTCGGCGAAGATTTCCAGCTCCGGCTTGGCGTTGGCGGTCGCCGTCCGGTCCAGCAGCATCGCCTTGACCGACTGGAAGGCATCGGTACGTTGCGCATCGCGGGCGACATTGATGCTGCCGAGGTAACTGCCAGTGGCGCGACCGCCCAGGATCGAGCGGATCGTCTGGCCGCTGGTCGAATCGGGCTGGGCGTGGGTGACGCTGGTGATGATCTCCAGCGTCTGGTCGCCGCCGCCGATGATCGCACCGTTCAGCCCGAAATGCGCGTTGCTGCCCAGCGTGACGGTGAACGTCACCCGCCCCAGCTTGCCGCCGATGTTCAGCACGTGGAAATCGCACCGCGCGCCATCGCCAATGGTGATGACATAATCATGCACCGCCGCCGCGCCGTCGCTTGCGTCCTGCAACAGATGATGGCGCGCGTTCCCGCCCGCGCCCACGTCGATCCGCGTCGGCGCGGGGGTCGGCCAGATGGCGGCGACGGCGTCCAGGTCGCTATAGCGCCAGGCTTCATCCCTGCGCGTCGGAAGGGCGAGAGCGTTCACGCCGCCACGACCTCGGCATAGCCCTCACGTTCCAGCTCCAGCGCCAGTTCCGGCCCGCCCGACTTTACGATCCGGCCACCGGCCAGCACATGCACATAGTCCGGCTTCACATAATCGAGCAGCCGCTGATAATGGGTGATGAGCAGCACGGCCTTGTCGGGCTTGCGCATGATGGCATTGATGCCCGCACCCACGATCTTCAATGCGTCGATGTCGAGGCCGCTGTCCGTCTCGTCCAAAATCGCCAGCCTGGGATCGAGAATCCCCATCTGCACCATTTCCGCGCGCTTCTTCTCGCCACCCGAAAAGCCGACATTCACCGGCCGCTTGAGCATGTCCATGTCCAGGCCCAGCAGCCCGGCCTTGTCCTTGGCCAGACGGATGAACTCGCCGCCGTTCAGCTCCTTCTCGCCCCGCGCCCGCTTCTGGCTGTTGAGGCTTTCGCGCAGGAATTGCAGGTTCGACACGCCGGGAATTTCGACCGGATATTGGAAGCCCAGGAACAGCCCGGCTGCCGCGCGCTCATGCGGCGCCATGTCGAACAGGTCCGCATCCTCGAACATGGCGCTGCCACCCGTCACCTCATATCCGGGGCGTCCGCCCAGCGTATAGGCCAGCGTGGACTTGCCTGCGCCGTTCGGTCCCATGATGGCATGGATTTCGCCCGCGTTGATCGTGAGCGACAGACCTTTCAGGATCGCCTTGCCACCGATTTCATTGGTCAGATTGTCGATCGTCAGCATCTCTTATCCCTCATGCGCGCGCTGGAGCGTCCGCGCGGTCCAGAACGCCATGTCGCGCACATCGCCGGGCGCGGGGAACAGTGTGTCGATATGCCGCTTGATCGGCATATAGGGCCACCAGTCGGCGTCCTTTTCAGGCGGGCCTTTTTCCAGCAGCGCGACGACGAACTCGCTGACCGGCCCCATGCGGGCCAGGTTGGGCGCCTTGGCCTTATGGAACGCCTTGTCCTTGCGCAGCTTCTCGGTCATCGCCGCATCGGCCTTCTGCAAGGCGTCGCGGCTTTGCGCCTCGAACGTGTCGAGATCGCCGAAATCGGCGCGGGCGCGCGGCTCCAGCTCGCCCTCTTCCAGCTCATAATCCTCGGTCAGGATACGGATCGCGGCGGTCCATGACTGGCCATTGCCGACATCCTCCGCGAAATCCGCGAGGGCATCCTGAATATCGTCTTCGTCGCTCAAGTCTCAGTCCTTCAACTTCTCAAATTTGCTTTTCAGTCTACGAAGCTTCCAAAAAGGTCAGCCAAAACCATGACGGTGCCGGCAGTTACGACCAGAAGGCCAGCGCCATAGAATATCATAGACAGCCAAAAGGCGGCTGGTCGCTCGGACTTAACGAAATTGCCAAAGCGGGTTTCGACCAGTCCATTCTTCCAGCCTTTCACGAAAAACCATCCGATCATCGGCCCTGCAATCATCATTGCCAGAAGCACAGTAATATCACTCGCAATGGCGGCATTTCGCGTCACCCCACGCTGCCTTCCAAGGAAATCCCCAGCAATTTCTGCGCCTCGACCGCAAATTCCATCGGCAGTTGTTGCAGCACTTCGCGGGCGAAGCCGTTGACGATCAGGCCGACGGCGCTTTCCGCGTCCAGGCCGCGCTGCATGGCATAGAAGAGCTGGTCGTCGCTGATCTTGCTCGTCGTTGCCTCATGTTCGATCTGCGCTGATGGATTGCGCACCTCTATATAGGGCACCGTATGCGCGCCGCACTGGTCGCCCAGCAGCAGGCTATCGCACTGCGTAAAGTTGCGCACCCCTTCCGCGCCGGGCGCCACGCGGACGAGGCCGCGATAGGTGTTGTTGCTGCGGCCCGCGCTGATCCCCTTCGACACGATGGTCGATCGCGACCCCTTGCCGTTATGGATCATCTTGGTGCCAGTATCGGCCTGCTGCATATTGTTAGTCAGTGCGACCGAGTAGAATTCGCCCACGCTATTTTCGCCGTTCAGCACGCAGGACGGATATTTCCAGGTGATCGCCGACCCGGTTTCCACCTGGGTCCACGACACCTTGCTGTTCCGGCCCTGGCACAGCGCGCGCTTGGTCACGAAATTATAGATGCCGCCCTTGCCGTCCGCATCGCCGGGATACCAGTTCTGCACGGTAGAATATTTGATCTCGGCATCATCCAGCGCGACCAGTTCCACGACGGCGGCGTGCAACTGGTTCTCGTCGCGCATCGGCGCGGTGCAGCCTTCGAGATAGGAGACATAGCTGCCCTCATCCGCGACGATCAGGGTGCGTTCGAACTGGCCGGTATTCTCCGCATTGATGCGGAAATAGGTGCTCAATTCCATCGGGCAACGCACGCCCCTGGGAATGTAGACGAACGTCCCGTCGGAAAAGACCGCGCAGTTCAGGGTGGCGAAGTAGTTGTCGTGCATCGGCACGATCTTGCCCAGCCACTTCTTCACCAGGTCGGGATATTCGCGCACCGCTTCGCTGATCGAGCGGAAGATGACGCCAGCTTCCTCCAGCTCCTTGCGGAAGGTGGTGGCGACGGACACCGAGTCGAACACCGCGTCCACCGCGACCCGGCGACTGCCTTTCACCCCGGCGAGCATTTCCTGCTCGGCGATGGGGATGCCCAGCTTCTTGTAGGTGGCCAGGATTTCCGGGTCGACCTGATCGAGACTGTCCAGCTCCGCCTTCTTCTTCGGCTCGGCATAATAATAGGCGTCCTGATAGTCGATCGGCGGCACGTTCAGCTTGGCCCAGTCGGGCGGCGTCATGCTTTTCCACAGGGCGAACGCCTTCAACCGCCAGTCGAGCAGCCATTGCGGCTCGTTTTTCTTGGCGGAGATGAAGCGGACCGTGTCCTCGTTCAGCCCCTTGGGCGCGAAATCCTGCTCGATCGCCGACGACCAGCCATGTTCGTAGGTGGAGGCGCGATCGGCCGCCTCCTGCGCTTCCTGGTTGCGAACCGTCGTTGCTTGTTCGGTCATGCCATTTCTCTGCTAAGGCTGGCGATGGTGACGCCCGCCAGGGCGGATCGGATCGCTTCATTGGCCACGTTCATATGCGGGCGGATGCGGCAGTCGGTTTCCAGATTGCAATCATGCGCGCCCAGTTCGTTGCAGGCGGTCATCGCGATCGGCCCTTCGACCGCTTCCACCACATCGGCCAGCGTGATCGTGGCGGGCGGGCGTGACAGGCGCACGCCGCCGCCCGTGCCCCGGCTTGATTCGAGCAGCCCGGCGGCCGACAGCCGGCTCACCAGCTTCTGCGCGGTGGGCAACGGGATGCCGGTTTCGGCGCTCAGCGTCGTCGCATTCATCCGCACGCCCCCGCAATGGCGGGCCGCAGCGGACATCAATACGACCGCATAGTCGGCAAAGCTCGATAATCTCATATCAATTGCGAACCATTCTCAAATCGGACCGATTCCATCCGATTGGCCGCATGTGGTCGCAAGCATCCCCTGAATCAAGATATTTTTGCTTTGAAAAGGCGTAGGACAACGCGCTTCGAAGACATCCCTTCGGGCTGAGCCTGCCGAAGCCACCATCTGTCCTTGAGACGATGCAGCCGTCCGGCAAGCCTAGAACGAGCGGATATGAGCGCGATTCCGTGCCTCTCAGCTCAATCGGTTCAGCACCGCCACATCGCCACCCAGCGATCGGCGCAACAACGTCAGTTGCGCCACAGCCGATGGCTCGGTCTGCAACTGGTGCGGAGTCAGGCCGATGAAATGCTTGATCTCCCGGATGAAGTGCGACTGGTCATAAAAACCGCCCTCGTCGCATAATTGCTGCCAGCTTTCCCCATCCAGCGCGATCCGCGCCGAACAACGCAACGCACGATATTTGCGCGCCAGCAGCTTGGGCGGCGCGCCATAATATTTGTTGGCGAGCCGGGCAAGCTGGCGCGGCGACAGGCCGGTCGTCTCCACCAACGCCTCGATCCGCGGCGACCCCTCATCCATCAGCCAGGCGTCAATCGCTGCCAGCAAGTCCCAGATCGCCGGACGCAATGGCCGCAGCAATTTGCCCAGTTCGGCCCAGCACAATTCCGCCATCCCATCGGCGTCATCGTCCAGCCCGCGCAACCGTTCCAGCAGCGCGTCATAGGCCGGACCACGCACGGCCGCCAGGTCGCACAGCCGGTCCGCCAGTCCACTGGCGTCGTCACCATGCAGCGCCACCCAGCCCGCCGGCAGCAGGGAAATACCCACAACGCGCGATGGCCGGTCGAGCTGGAAACGGGTCGCACCCATGGTCGGACCCAACAGGCATACCGGCGGCGTGGCCATGACGGTCCCGTCGTGAAAATGATAGTCGCCACCGCCCTCCAGCATGAAACGCAATTGCGGCACATCGGCGCGGGTGGCATCGGCATAGTGATCCGCCGACACGGTGAAATAATAAAGCGATCCGAAATAGGCGCGCAGATCAGCAGGCGGGGCAAAATAACGCAGACCGACCGGCCCCTGCGCCGCCGCGACCGTATAGGAAAGCGGCCCACGCTCATCGGGCAGCGCCACTGCGCCGCCGCCCATGTCGATGTGATGCGACCCCATCTTCTTCACCCCGTCGCCCGTCACTATGCGCCAACAGTCGCACCACGCAAGAGCTATGGCTAACGATCGGTAACTTTTATGTCCTTGTATCGGGACCGGAATAAAAATGACCCGGCGGTTTTACCCGCCGGGTCAGTAAAAGGTCTCATTCGGCCATGGGCCTAAGAGCCTTCGGGTCGCAGGAGGGCTTTACGCCCGAATCGGGGGCATATTATTGGATGGATCGGACATTTTCGGGCAGCAAACAGTCTCATTCATGACGTTTTCTGTCATGAAATAGATGGCGCCTGTCATTGTTGCGATGGTGCAACAGCGACTCGACGGATCGTTGCGCCACTGGCATAGCCGCTCCATGTTCTACCGCCTCCTCCGCCCGCTGATCTTCACGCTGGAAGCAGAGCGCGCGCATAATCTGTCGATCGCCGCGCTGCGTATGATGCCGACCGCCGCGCCCCTCAATCCAGATCCCCTGCTGCAGAGCGAGGTGGCGGGAATATGCTTTCCCAACCCGGTCGGGCTGGCGGCAGGCTATGACAAGGATGGCCGTGTCGCGCACAAGATGCACGGCCTGGGCTTCGGCTTTGCCGAACTG
This sequence comes from Sphingobium cyanobacteriorum, assembly GCF_030580935.1. Lineage (GTDB taxonomy): Bacteria > Pseudomonadota > Alphaproteobacteria > Sphingomonadales > Sphingomonadaceae > Sphingobium > Sphingobium cyanobacteriorum. The sequence goes on from NZ_JAUQOM010000001.1 coordinate 805,244, forward strand.
GGCACGCTGACCCCGCTCGCCCAGCCGGGCAATCCGCAACCGCGCCTGTTCCGCCTGGCGGAGGACCGCGCGGTCATCAACCGCTTCGGCTTCAACAATGGCGGCCAGGGTGCGGCGGCCGACCGCATCGCCCGCTATCGCCGCCCCGTCGGCAAAGGCCCGGTCATCGGCATCAATATCGGCGCGAACAAGGACGCGGCCGACCGGATCGCCGACTATGTCACCGGCGTGCGCGTCATGGCCCCGCTGGCCGATTATCTCACGGTCAACATCTCCTCGCCCAACACGCCCGGCCTGCGCGCGTTGCAGGATCGCTCGGCGCTGGACGCACTTCTCTCTGCCGTGATGAGCGCACGCGGCGCGGACCGAACGCCCATTTTCCTCAAGGTCGCGCCCGATCTGGAACCGGCCGATGTCGAGGATATCGCCATGGCCTGCCTCGATCATCAGGTCGACGCGCTGATCGTGTCCAATACCACAATTTCGCGGCCCGCCCTCCGCTCCGCCCATGCCGCAGAAACAGGCGGCCTGTCAGGCGCGCCCCTGCTCGACCTGTCGCATCAACGGCTCAGGGATTTTCACCGCCTGCTCGGATCGCGCGTACCGCTGATCGGCGTCGGCGGAATAGCCACCGCCACACAGGCCTATCAGCGCATCCGTGCCGGCGCCTCGCTGGTTCAGCTTTACAGCGCCCTGGTCTATGAAGGCCCCTATCTGGCGCGGCGCATCAACAAGGGTCTCAAACACCTCATGGCCCGTGACGGGGTGAAAAACATCACCGATTTGATCGGCGTCGACACCTGACCCGATCCGAAGGGTTGCGGCGCGCAACGCATTGACTAGGGTGATGGCCATGATCGCCCGCCTTTCCGGCCACCTGGCCACACTCGCCCTCCTCGCCCTGTCGCCCCTGCCCGCCGCCGCACGCGCGCCGGTATCGACCAACGCCACCGTCTCCGCCGCCGATCCACGCGCGGCGCAGGCGGGGCAGGAGATATTGCGCAAGGGGGGCAGCGCCACTGACGCGGCGATCGCGATGATGCTGACCCTGAACGTGGTGGAGCCGCATAATAGCGGCATTGGCGGCGGCGGCTTCCTTATGCATCATGACGGCACGACCGGCCTGCTGGATTCGATCGACGGCCGTGAAACGGCGCCGGCGGCGGCACGCCCCGATCGCTTCATGGGACCGGACGGCAAGCCGCTGCCTTTCCGAGACGCCTGGCCGGGCGGCTATTCGGCCGGGGTGCCGGGCAATCTGCGCCTGGCGTGGGACGCCCATGCAAAGTGGGGCAAGCTCCCCTGGGCAGACCTGTTTCAGCCGGCGATCCGCTATGCAGAGGACGGCTTTCAGCTTGGCGAGCGCACCGCCACCGCCTTGCGCGCGACGCAGGGCGTCTGGGCTGATTTTCCGGCAATACAGAAGCTCTTCTGGATCAACGGCGCCCCGCCCCCGGTCGGCACCACCTTGAAAAACCTCCCGCTAGCCGCGCTTTTCAAGCGCATCGCGGCGGAAGGCCCGGACGCCTTCTACACGGGCGAGAATGCGAAGCTGCTGAGCGATGCCGTCACCCATGCACCCAAAAACCCCGTCCCGATGACAGAAGCGGACATTGCCGGCTATCAGGCCAAGCACCGCAAGCCGGTCTGCGGTCCTTATCGTATCTACACCGTCTGCGGCATGGGGCCGGCATCGGCGGGCGGCGTCACCGTGCTGGAAATCCTGGGCATGGTCGAGCGTTTCCCGCTGGCCCGATGGGGCAAGGACGATCCCCGTTCCTGGCATGTCATCGGCGAAGCGATGCAACTGGCCTATGCCGATCGCGATACATGGCTGGGCGACCCGGATTTCGTCACAGTGCCGGTCAGTGGCATGATCGACCCTGCCTATCTGAAACAGCGCGCATCGCTCATTCGCCTCAACAAGGCGCTCACCACATATCAGCCCGGCACACCGCCCGGCGCGCAGCCGCGCACCGCGTCACTGCCCCACCCCGAAAGCGGCACCAGCCATTTCGTCGCGGTGGACCGCAACGGCGACATCGCCGCCTGGACATCGACCATCGAAAGTTTCTTTGGCAGCCAGTTGGTCGCCAATGGCGTGATCCTGAACAATGAACTGACCGATTTCAGCTTCACCCCGGAAAAAAATGGCGCGCCGGTCGCCAACCGGGTGGAACCGGGCAAGCGCCCCCTTTCCTCCATGTCTCCCACGATCGTTTACGACGCCAGCGGCACGCCGATTTTCACCGTCGGCGCGGCAGGCGGCAAGACCATCATCATGCAGGTTGCCAAGGCACTGATCGCGCATTTCGACTGGGGCCTGTCCGCCCAGGAATCGATCGCCCACGGCCTCATCTTCTTCAATGGCGACGGGCTGGTGCTGGAACAGGGCACGTCACTGGAGGCGATGAAAGCCCCCCTGGAAAAACTCGGCCATCGCGTCAGCGTCAACCGGATGGGCCTCAAGGCCAACGCCGCCGAGCGGACAGAAGATGGCCGTTGGGTGGGTGCGGCGGACCCGCGCAGCCCTGGCGTATCTTTGCAGGAGTAAACCGCCTTTGCGGGCGCGAAGTCTTTTGTCGGGCGCCTCACCCCTTCAAATCCAGCCCCGCCACATTGAACACGAACGGGGCGGTGCCGGCCTTCCCGTCCACCACCAGGTCGATCTTGACGCGCTTTGCGTCCCTGATCACATCATAGGCCCCCTGCGAGGGCGCAATGGCGATGCCATCATCATTGGTGGCCATCCGCCCCTGCCATGCATGCCGCCTGCCGTCGTCGGTGGTGGCAGTGACCCGGCAGTCCGACAGGTCGCAGGTGAAGGGCGCACCGACCAGCTTCACCGTTACGTCGGCCCCGCCTTGCTTGAGCGGCTGGACCAGCAGCACTGAAAATGTGTCCGGCGCGGTCATGGTCGGCACGCTATTGACGCTGCCGATATAGGCGACTTTGGCGACCTTGCCTCCAGTGCCGCTTTCGCCGCCCTCATATTTCCATACCTGGCCGATCGTCTCGCGCTGGGTCGGTCCTTCGGATTGATCGGCACAGGCCGTCACCGTCATTGTCGCCGCGATCATCAGGATGGCGCGCATCGCCTTTCTCCTTCCATAAGAGTATGGAAGGACAATGTTTCACCGGCCGTGAAGTTGCTCGCCCCCTAGCCCGCGTAGCGACCAGCCGTGTCGCGGATCAGCGCAATCATGTTGGGAATGCCCTGCGTCCGGTTGGAACTGAGCTGATTTTTCAGGTCGAACGGCGCCAGCGCGCCCTCAATGTCCGTTGCCCCGATCTCTGCCGGGCTGCGGTCCTGTACGGCCAGCAACACCAGCGCGATGATCCCCTTGGTGATCGCGGCATTACTGTCGGCCAGAAAGTGCAGCCGTCCATCCTCCAGCACGGTGGGATAGACCCACACTGCCGCCGAACAGCCCCGCACCAAAGTCGCATCGGTCTTGAGCGCGTCGGGCATCGGCTCCAGTTCACGGCCCAGGTCGATCAACAGCCGGTAGCGATCGTCCGCGTCGAGAAAGGCATAGTCTTCCTGAAGATCGGCCAGGGCAGGCATGGGTGTCGGCTGGTCAGTCATGTCGACCATATAGGGCCAAATGCCGCCAGTGAAAGCGTGTTTTGGCGTCTTGCGGGCAGGCGGCGCAGCGCGAAAAGAGGTGCCGGCGGCCACTTGGGCCTTGCCCTTCTACAGGGCGCGCCGGTGCCTATCATGCGCCGCAGCGGCCAGGGTTGACGACAAGGCGCGCTGCGTTTCAGCCGTGAAAGGCGCAGGGCACGATATTGGCAGGGTCGGGCCGCGCGGCGATACGGCGGAAGCGGGCGAGATAACCGCCGGCTGTGGGCCGGGGCGTCAACTGCTCCATACGGAAACCCATGGCAGCCAGTTCGCAGGCGAGCAGGCGCGGCGGCGTGCCATGCTGGTCGGTCGGCCGGTCAGCGTCGACCACGATCAGTTCGCCATCCTTTTTCAGCGCGGGACTGAGGTGCCAGAGAAAGGCGTAGGGTTCGGCGATCTCATGATACATATGCACCATCAGGATGCGGTCGAAGCTGTTTTCAGGCAGTTTCGGATCTTCGGGCGCACCCAGCCTAAGGCTGACATTGTCCCATTCTTCGCGCGTGATCCGGCGCGACAGCGCCTCGATCACTTCGGGCATGATATCCTCGGCCAGCACCCGCCCATCCTGGCCGACCCGCTTTGCCAGACGGACGGTATAATAACCCTCGCCCGCACCGATATCCGCCACGGTCATGCCGGGACGGATGCCCGCCCGGTCCATGATATCCTCCGCCTCATTGACGCGGTCGCGCGCCTCCTCGCTCGACCAGCGGGTCGACACGATCGGCGCGACCGGGCGGTCTGCGCGCGGAAAATCCTGCGCGGCGGCGGGCCGTTCGGTCTCCTTGCCTCCGCTCCATGGGTCGCAGGCAGCCAGCAGGAGCAGGGCGCCCGCCAGAACCACCCGCGCGATCATCAATCGACATCCTCCACATCGACCGATTCGCCCGTCACCTTCTGCGACAGGGCGGCGGCCATGAAGGGATCGAGCGCGCCATCCAGCACATCGTCGGGCGCGGTCGAGGTGACGCCGGTGCGCAGATCCTTCACCAACTGATAGGGTTGCAGCACATAGGAACGGATCTGATGGCCCCAGCCAATCTCGGTCTTAGCCTGATAGTCGGTGTTGGCCGCCTCCTCGCGCTTGCGCAGTTCGGCCTCGTACAGACGGGCCTTGAGCATGTTCATGGCCGTCGCGCGGTTCTTGTGCTGCGAGCGGTCATTCTGCGACGCGACGATGATACCCGAAGGGACGTGGGTGATGCGGACGGCGGAGTCGGTGGTGTTGACGTGCTGCCCGCCCGCACCCGACGCGCGATAGGTGTCGATCTTGAGGTCGGATTCCTTGACCTCGATATCGATATTGTCGTCGATCACCGGATAGACCCAGACGGACGAGAAGCTGGTATGGCGGCGCGCAGCGCTGTCATAGGGGCTGATGCGGACCAGGCGGTGAACGCCACTTTCGGTCTTGGCATAGCCATAGGCATTCTCGCCCTTGATGAGGAAGGTCGCGGACTTGATGCCCGCCGTTTCACCCGCCTGATAATCGACCAGCTCCACCTTGTAACCGCGCCGTTCGGCCCAGCGGCGATACATGCGGGACAGGATTTCGGCCCAGTCCTGGCTTTCGGTGCCGCCAGCGCCGGCATGGATTTCCAGATAGGTGTCGCTGGCGTCGGCCTCGCCAGCCAGCAGCGCCTTGATCTTGTCCTCGTCCGCCTGGTCGGCCAGCGCCTTCAGGGACGCGATGGCTTCGTTCACCATCTCCTCGTCACCTTCGGCTTCTGCCATTTCGATCAGTTCGGCATTGTCGGTCTTGCCGCCCTCGATCGCGCGAGTCGCGCCGATCGCGCTTTCCAGCCGGGTACGCTCGCGCATCACCTCCTGCGCCAGCTTGGCATTATCCCACAGGGTCGGATCTTCGACGCGCGCGTTCAGTTCGTCCAGCCGGCGCAGCGCGCGGTCCCAGTCTAGGAAGCGGCGCAGCAGGTCCAGCGCGGCGTCGATACGGTCGATATATTGCTGCGCTTCGGCGCGCATGGGAAGTCTCCAAAAACTCGGCCCGAAAGGGAAGGCTCTCTAGCCGTTCGCCCTCAGCTTGTCGAAAGGCCGTCCTTTCTTGAGTAAATCGCTTTTCGTCAAGAAGAACAGGATTTCGACAGGCTCAGCCCGAACGGTTCCAGTGCTTTTCTTCAGAAGAGAGGCCAAAAGGCAGTTGGCGTACGCGTTAATGATATTCCGCAAAGGCATGGCAATGTGTGGCCGATAGCAGCCAGCGAATGCGCATTCTCCCCATCCTCGCCATTCTGGCCCTGGCTCCGCAATCGGCACTGGCATCCGACGATGTGCCGTTGTCGCCTATCGGGTTTTCATTCTCTCCGTCGGTTCCCAAAGCACTGTCACCAGACCACCCGCTTTATCGTCGCATAGCATTGGAGCCGGTTGCAGATATGCCCGGTGTTGTCGGCGCGAAAGCAACGCTGGGTCTGACCGGCGCGGCAAAGCGATCCAGCTTTGAGAAGGCGCTGCGCGAAACGATGGACAAGCTGAACATGCTGGCTCCGACCATCGCCGAAGCCAAGGTTCGCTTGTCGCCACGCTGGATCGATATGGATGCGCCATTCAAGATTTCCTTCTCAAGCCGTGCCAGCGTCACCATGGGATGGAGCTTAACCCGAATCGATAACGGCCAGCTTCTGTTCCAGCGAGATATAAGCACCGCTGCTGAGTCCAAGGGCGGGAACGGCACAGCCCGTACGGTAGGCGTCGGACGAATCGCGTTGATGACGAACATCGCATCCGCTTTGAGCTGTATCGACAAGGCCGCCTATGGCGCGGCACCGCAAGACTGCGCGCTTTCGCCGAATTTTCAGTATAAGGCACCGACCTCTATCATCATGTTCCTGCCCGGTTGATTGCCAACAGCAATTCGACAAGCGATCAATAAATCCCGCCCTGCCCTTCCAGGAAATCGCTGTCGCTGCGCTGGCGGGTGCGGGCGGTGGCGCGGGCCGCGCGGCTTTCGGCGACCTTGGCCTGGGCTTCGGCTTCTTCCTTGCGGATAGAGCGGCGGGGTTCGGATTCGGGTTTGAACGCTTCCCAGATAACGGCCGGCTTGGCGTCGGTACCGGGCCAGGCGCCATAGACGCGCTTGCCCGACCGGCGGTCGATCGCGACCATGCGGATACCCGCAGGCGCGATGAACGGCGTTTTGGGCATGGTTTCCAGAATCGGCGCCATCGCCGCCTTCCAGATCGGCGCGGCGATCCGCCCGCCCTGCGCCCAGCCACCAAGGCTGCGCGGCTGGTCATAGCCGATATAGACGCCCGCGACGATGTCGGGCGATCCGCCCACGAACCACACGTTGGTCGGGCCGTTGGTGGTGCCTGTCTTGCCGAACAACGGGCGATCCAGGTCAGCCAGCACGGTCGCGGTGCCGCGCTGGATCACCCCTTCGGTGATGTGGACGACCTGATAGGCGGTCATCGGGTTCATCACCTGTTTGCCCTCCATGCCGAAGCGGGGCATCGGCTTGCCATCCCAGTTCGCCATGTTGCACCCCTCGCACGGCCGCCAGCGTTCGGGCCAGATCACCTTGCCGCGCCGGTCCTGCACATAGTCCATCAGCTTGGGCGGCATCTGCCGGCCCTGGTTGGCGAGCGTGGCATAGGCGTTGACCATCCGCTCCACCGTCGTTTCGCCCGCGCCCAGCGCGAAGGAGAGATAGGGCTGATAGTCGCCGATCCCCATATTCCTGATCGTGCGCACGACCCGGTCCATGCCGGTCTGGCTGGCGGCGCGCACGGTCATCAGATTGCGGGACTGTTCGACGCCCCAGCGCATCGTTTGCGGACCCGCGCTGCCGCCGGAGAAGTTGCGGAAGCATTTCTGCCCCAGCCCCGCGCCCTGATAGACGCACAAGGGACCATCGACGATGATCGACGCGGGGGTCATGCCATTGTCGAGCGCGGCGGCATAGACGAACGGCTTGATGGTGGAGCCGGGCTGGCGCAGCGCCTGGGTCGCGCGGTTGTAGGAGGAGAGGCGCGAATCGAAGCCGCCCTGCATCGCGCGGACGCGGGCGCTGTGGACATCCTCCACCATCATGCCGCCCGACACTTCGGGGATGTTGCGCAGCGCCCAGGTCGATCCGTTGCGCACGACGACGATCAGGTCGCCGGGCTTCATGGCGGAGAAAGCCGGGCCGCCGGTCTTGCGATAGGGGGTCTGCGCGGCGCCGGCGGGCAGCGTGCCGGTGCTGCCGTCGGCAAAACCGATCTGCGCGTCCGACGCGGAGCGGCTGATCACCACCGCCACCCGCCAACTGGCATAATCGACGCTGATATAGCTGGCCGCCAGCTCCCGTTCCCAGCCATTGGCGACGTTGATCTGGCCGACCGGGCCGGACCAGCCACGCCCGGCGTCGAAACGCAGCAGGCCGTTGCGCAGCGCATCCTGCGTCTTTTCCTGGACCACCGGGTCATAGGGGCTGCGCACCCACAGGCCGCCGGCATAGACGCTGTTGGGACCGTCCGCCGCCTTCTCGCCAAACTGCTGGATCAGGCGACGACGCACCTCCTCCATATAATAGCCGCCGGCACGCGCATCGAAGCTGGAGCCGTGCGCAGCGACGGTGCCGAGCGGCATGGCGATCGCCGCGTCGCGCTGGGCAGTGGTGATCCAGCCATTCTTCTCCATTTCACCCAGCGCCCAGTTGCGCCGGTCGATCGCGCGGGCATGGCCGGTTTCGCTTTCGGGGCGATAATTGGCCGGCCCCTTGGGCAGAATGGCGAGATAGGCCATTTCGGGCAGTTGCAGGTCGGCGACATCCTTGTCGAAATAGGCGCGCGCGGCCGCCTGCACGCCATAGGCGTTACGACCGAGGAATATCTGGTTGAGGTAGAGTTCGAGAATCTGCTGCTTGCTCAGCACATTTTCCATGCGCCACGCCAGGATCATCTCCTTCACCTTGCGGGTGGGCGAATATTCGTCGCCGATCAGCAGGTTCTTGGCCACCTGCTGGGTAATGGTGGAGCCGCCGCGCGCGCGCTGGCCCGATCCCAGCTTGCTGGCATAGTCGAACACCGCGCCGGCAAATCCGGGGAAGTCGACGCCATGATGGTCGAAGAAGGTCTTGTCCTCCGCCGCCAGATAGGCGCGGATCAGCAGCGGCGGATAATCGCTATATTGCAATTGGACCCGGCGTTCGCGGGCATAGCTGTGGACCGGCTGGCCATTGATGTCGCGCACAATGGTCGGCAGCGGCGGCTCATATTCCAGCAGGGTCGCCGCGTCAGGCAGGCCGCGCGCGAAGATCAGCCAGAATAGCGCACAGAACAGGGCAAAGCCGCCCAGCAGGATCGACGCCCAGCGGAACCAGCGGCGCTGCCACAAGGGGCGCAGGCGTCCGAAAATACCGCCCGCGTCGCGACGCAGGCGATAGGCGATTGAGGTCTGGGCGGTTTCGGAACGGGCCTCTTCCATGGGGAAGAGGCTCTAGGGTCAAAATAGCGCCAAGGCCAGTGGCTATAGTTTCAGGTCGGCACTTCCATTCACCCTCCGGGCAAGGAAGGATGTTTTGCATCACCCTCCCGCCGGGCCGCCCTGCATCGCCAGCTTGCGGGCGAAATGGACTTCGATCGCGCGGGCGACGCCGCGGGCGATCTTGCCCTGCCCCTCACGCGACGACAGGAAAGCCGCGTCGTCGGCATTGCTGATATATCCGGTTTCGAACAGCACCGATGGGGTGTCGGGCGCCTTGAGGACCATCAGCGAAGCGAAGCGGTGATAGGTGCTGCGGAACGGTACGAAGGGCGTCGCCTCCCGCTGCAACAGCCGGGCGAAACTCGCCGATATGTTCATCGATTCGCGCTGGGTCAGGTCGATCAGGATCGATGACACATCACCCGACTGGCCGCCCAGATTGACGCCGTTGATGATGTCGGCCTTGTTTTCCCGCGCCGCCAGCCGCGCCGCTTCCCGGTCGGATGCGGTTTCGGACAATGTATAGACGGTCGCGCCATGCGCTTCGGTATTTTCCGCCGCGTCGGCATGGACCGAAATGAACAGGTCCGCGCCCAGCTTGCGGGCGATGCCATAGCGTTCCTGGAGCACGAGGAACTTGTCATCGTCGCGGGTCAGCGCCACGCGCACCCGGCCCGACTTCACCAGTTGGTCGCGAATCGCCTGGGCAATGGCCAGCGTCACATCCTTCTCGCGCTTGCCATTCTCCTTGTTGATGGCACCTGGATCATGCCCGCCATGGCCGGCGTCGATCACCACCAGCGGTCGCGCGCCATCCTGTGCGCCTTCAACCGGGGGCAGGGCGATGCCGCGCGCGGCGGCCGGGATCGGCACGCTGATCGAATGGATGCGCTTTTGCGGGCGCGCCGCCATGTCGGCGGGCGCATCGAAACGGGTGCGCCCCTTGCCGACTTCCGACCGGAAACGCAGATCCGAAACCCCCTGGAGTGAAAAGCTCAGGGATTTCCCGTCCGCCGCAATCTGCGGGTCGCCAAGCGTCGCCGGACTGGCAAGGTCCAGCACGACCCGCGCCGTATCGTCATTCAACTGCCCCTGACGGACAGCGGAAATGCTGCCCCTGCCCGGCGCGAAATGGCCACGCCCCATCTGCGCGCCGTCGATGTCGAGCGCGATCCGGCGTGGCGAATCCAGCAAAAAGGCCGACGCCCCGTTCACCCGGTCATCGAAGCGCACGACGACATGATCGTCCCGCACATCGACGCCGGCAATGCCGCCCGCGCTACCGGGCGCGGCGACGATCATGCCTGCAAGGGCAAGGCCAAGGAACATGCGCCGCTTGTGCAACCCATGGGCTTCGGCCGTCCAGCCAAATTTCATGACGATGATCCGTCCAGAGCGTCCCCACGCTGAATCCCCGATTAAGCATCGCCCGTTTGAGTCGCGTAAAATGAGACGGTTAACGACGACTTCAGCATGAAAGGCGGACAACAGGACGCCGCCACAGATTCGACATAATATTTCGCGCAGCCGTTGCCCCTATGGTATTTGGCTGCTACCCATCGCTATTCCTGACAGGTCTGCCCATAGTAAGGCAGGCTTTCAGGGCAATGAGATAGGCATTGGCGGGCGCGAAATCGCACCTTCGCCAATGATGCAAACAGGTTGACGCTGCATGAGGCATGAATTTCCATCCACGCTAGCCCCGGTCACGGGTGTAGCGGCGTGGATGGTGCGGCCCGGCGACTTGTCCGGCCCTGCCGACGCAGCAGACGCGCACTTTTTCCTTGAAACCCGGACGATGCCGACCGCCGCGCCCTTATCGGCGCATGCCCGGCCGTCCCTTCACTATCGCGTGGCGGCGCGGCCCTGTGCCGCAGCCCGTCCACGCCGGAGACTATTACATGACAATGCGTATGCTGATCGATGCGCGCCACCGGGAAGAAACCCGTGTCGCGGTCGTCAAGGGTAACCGGATCGAGGAATTCGATTTCGAATCGGCCGAGCACAAGCAGCTCAAGGGCAATATCTATCTGGCCAAAGTGACCCGCGTGGAGCCTTCGCTCCAGGCGGCGTTCGTGGATTATGGCGGCAACCGCCACGGCTTTCTGGCGTTCAGCGAAATCCACCCCGACTATTACCAGATCCCGCGCGAGGACCGCGAGGCATTGCTGCGCGAAGAGCGCGAACATGCCGAGGAAGAGGCCGCGCTGCGCGCCGACTATGATGACGAGGATGAAGGTCATCATGGCGAGGACGGCGTCGAAGTGGTCGAAGCGACCCACCATCATGATGATGAGGAAGTGGTCGAGGGCGAGGCGCCCGAAGCCGCCAGGGGCGGCCGTCGCAAGCGCGACAAGGCCGGCGACGAAGCTGCCGACGAACTGCGCCGCAAGCGCATGGCACTGCGCCGCCGCTACAAGATCCAGGACGTCATCAAGCGCCGCCAGGTTCTGCTGGTCCAGGTCGTCAAGGAAGAACGCGGCAACAAGGGCGCGGCCCTGACCACCTATCTGTCGCTCGCCGGCCGTTATTGCGTGCTGATGCCCAACACCAGCCATGGCGGCGGGATTTCGCGCAAGATCAGCAACGCGGCCGACCGCAAGCGGTTAAAGACGATCATCGCCGAAATGGCGCTGCCTTCGACCATGGGCTGCATCGTCCGCACCGCCGGCCTTCAGCGCACCAAGCCTGAAATCAAGCGCGACTTCGACTATCTCGCCCGCCTGTGGGACGAGATTCGCGAACAGACGCTCAAGTCCGATGCGCCCGCGCTGATCCATAATGACAGCGACCTCATCAAGCGGGCAATCCGCGATATCTACAACAAGGATATCGAGGAAGTCATTGTCGAGGGCGAGCATGGCTACAAGGCCGCCAAGGACTTCATGAAGCTGCTGATGCCCAGCCATGCGCGCCGGGTGAAATATTATGCGGATCCTGTGTCCCTGTTCCAGCGCGCAAGCGTCGAGGAACAACTGGCGGCGATGTACAATCCGGTCGTCCAGTTGAAATCGGGCGGCTATCTGGTCATCAACCCGACCGAGGCACTGGTGTCGATCGACATCAACTCAGGCCGCTCGACCCGCGAACATGGCATCGAACAGACCGCCGTGGCGACCAATCTGGAAGCCGCGCGGGAAATCGCGCGCCAGTTGCGCCTGCGCGACATGGCGGGCCTCGTCGTCATCGACTTCATCGACATGGAGATGAACTCCAACATCCGCAAGGTCGAGAAGGCGATGAAGGAGGCGCTGAAGGATGATCGCGCCCGCATCCAGGTGGGCCGCATTTCGGGCTTCGGCCTGATGGAAATGAGCCGCCAGCGCCTGCGCACCGGCGTATTGGAAGCATCGACCCGCCAGTGCCCGCATTGCGAAGGCACCGGCCTCGTCCGTACCGCATCGTCGGCGGGCCTCGGCGCGCTGCGCATGCTGGAAGAGGAAGCGGCGCGTGGTCGCGGCAGCCTCATCACCCTGCGCGCCAGCCAGGAAGCGGCCTTCTACGTCCTCAACAACAAGCGCCGCGAGCTGGACGAGATCGAACAGCGCTATGGCGTGACCATCGCGATCCTGCCCGATGGCGAGATAGAGGGCGCGCGCATGTCGGTCGAGGCCAGCGGCCCGCGGCCCGAACGCGTGGTCGACTATACCCCGCTCGCCGCGGACGACGATGATTTCGATGTCGTCGAGGACGAGGAAGAAGCGGAAGAAGAGGCCGAAGAGGCCGAAGCCACGCCTGAACGCGAAGAGCGCGCCGACCGGGGCGACCGGGGCGAGGACCGCGATGGCGGCCGTCGCCGTCGCCGTCGCCGTCGCCGCCGTGGCGGCCAGCGCGACGAACATCGCACGGAGGACGGCTCGACCGAAGCGTCTGACGAAGCGGATGAGGATGAGAACGCCGCCGTCGCCGCAGAGGCCACCGGCGAAGAGCCTGTCGAAGCGGCAACCGACGCTGGTGAGGACGAAGGCGGCGCCCGCCGTCGTGGCCGTCGCGGTCGCCGGGGCGGCCGTCGTCGGCGCGAAGGGGGTGAAGAAGCCCTGACGCCCGAAAACGAAGCAACCGATAGCGAGCCGGTAGCGGACGTTGCCGAGCCGGTCGTCGAAGCCACGCCGGTCGATGATCTCCCCGCCGAGGACGCCCCCAAGACCCGCCGGCGTCCCCGCGCCCGCAAGGCGAAGGTGGATGACGCACCGGCGGTCGAAGTCGAGGCGACCGAATCCGTCGCGGAGCCAGTTGCCCAAACATCGGAGCCGGTCGACACCGTTGCGGAGGAAGCGCCGGCCAAGCCCAGGCGCACCCGGCGCAAGAAGGTGGAGGCCGTCGTGGAGGAGGCTCCTGCTACGTCCCCCGCCGCCGAAGCCGAAGCACCGGCCAAGCCCAAGCGCACCCGGCGCAAGAAGGCTGAAGTCGAAGCCACCGATGCTGTGGCCCAAGACGTCGAAGCGGTCGTCGCGCCAGCGCAAGCAGAGGTTGCACCCGCAGCCGATGTAGCGATCGCCCAGGCGCCCGTCGCCGAAACCGAAAGCCAGGGCGACGCCGAAGAAGGCGCGCCGCGCCGTGGCTGGTGGCAACGGACCTTCGGCGAATAAGCCGGAACGTACGGGATCATGCACAAGCGCCGCTGCACTCCGGCTTCCCCCCGGCGCGCAGCGGCGCTTTGCGTTGCACAGCGCTTAACCGCAGGTTCAGGGCTGCGCGCGCACCACGCAAATGTGTCGGCCCGCCCCCCTCTCTTTCATGGTCCCGCCTGATGCGGCACTCGCTCAAGCTCTGCGCGCTGATCCTCGCCTCGCTCGCCTGCACGGCCCGCCCCGCCCTCGCCCAGCAGATATTGCGTGATGCGGAGACGGAGGCGTTCATGGCCGACATGTCCGGCCCGCTGGTCAAGGCGGCGGGCATGGAGCCGAAAAATGTCCAGGTCATGGTCATCAACGACCCGGAGATCAACGCCTTCGTCGCGGGCGGCCAATATGTCTGGGTGCATAGCGGGCTGATCGCCCAGGCCGACAATGTGAACCAGTTGCAGGGCGTGGTCGCACATGAACTGGGCCATATCGAGGGCGGGCATGTCATCCGCACTGACGGCATCAAGGAAGCCACCAGCGTCACCCTGCTCAGCCTGGTACTGGGCGCCGCCGCCATCGCGGCCGGTGGCGCGGAAGCGGGCATGGGGATCATGGGCCTGGGCCAGCAGGCGGCGATGACCCAATATCTTGCCTTCTCGCGCGCGCAGGAAAGTTCCGCCGATCTTGCCGGTGCACGCTATCTCCACACCGCCGGGATCAGCGGCCGGGGGAGCCTCGAATTTTTCAAGAAGCTGCAAAATCAGGAATATCGCCTCGCTATCCCGCAGGACAATAGCTACGGCCGCACCCATCCGCTGTCGGGCGAGCGCATCAATGTGCTGCGCGAAGTCTATGAGGTCGACCCCGCCTGGACCCGGCCGGTCGATCCGGCGCTGGAGGCACGGTTCGAACGGATCAAGGCAAAGCTCGTCGGCTTCGTGTCGGAACCGGCCCAGACCCTCATCAAATATCCCGAAAGCGACCAGTCGCTCCCGGCCCATTACGCCCGCGCCTATGCCTGGCATAAAAGCGCCTATCCGCAAAAGGCGCTGAGCGAAGCCGATGCGCTGCTCGCCACTGCGCCGCACGATCCCTATTTCCTGGAACTCAAGGGCCAGATCCTGCTGGAAAGCGGCAAGCCTGCCGAGGCGATTGCCCCGCTGCGCGAAGCCGTGAAGCTGACCAACCAGCCACTTATTTCCGTGCTGCTGTCCCACGCGCTGATCGCGACCGAGGATGAAGCGAATTTTGCCGAGGCCGAACAGGTGCTGCGCATGGCGGTCCAGCGTGATCGGGAAAATCCCTTCGCCTGGTATCAACTGGGCGTCGTCTATGAACGGCGCGGGGATAGTCCGCGCGCCGCCCTGGCAACGGCGGAACGCTATGAGATGATCGGCCAATATCCGATGGCGCTGCGCAGCGCCGACGCCGCCATGCAGGGATTGAAACCCGGCACGGTTGACTATCTGCGCGCGCAGGACATAGCGATGGTGTCGCGCGCCGCGATCGAGCAGCAGCGGAAGAAACGATAACATGACCGACCAGAACCGGCCGACCTTTCGCGCCGCCCTTTCCAACAGGACGATCCAAATGACCCTTGGCGCTTTCGCCCTCATCGCCGCCGCCGGCGCCGCGCTTGCCGTACAGGCCCCTGCCGCCGTCACGGCGACCGACAAGGCTGCGATCGAGAAGATCGTCCACGACTATATATTGGAACATCCCGAAATCATCCCGCAGGCGGTGGAGAAGCTTCAGGCCAAGCGGATGTCGGGCACGATCGCGGCCAGCCGCAGCGCGCTCGAAACCCCCTATGCCGGGGCGTGGGAAGGCGCCGCCAATGCCGATGTCACCGTGGTCGAATTTTTCGACTATGCCTGCGGCTATTGCCGCGCCTCGCTCGGCGATCTGGCCAAACTGGTGCAGGATGATCCAAAAGTGAAGGTCGTCTATCGCGAACTGCCGATCCTGTCGGAAGAAAGCACCGATGCGGCCAAAGTCTCGCTGCTGGCCGCGGAACGCAGGCAATATATGTCCTATCATATGGCGCTCTACGGCGCGGGCAAGGTAACGCGCGACACGATCATCGCGGCGGCAGCCAAGGCCGGGATCACCAAATCGGAAGCCGAATCGGCGATGGCGTCCAGCAAATATGATGCCGAAATCCAGTCCAACATCGCGCTTGCGCAGAAATTGCAGGCCACCGGCACCCCGACCTTCATCATTGGCGACCAGTTGCTGAACGGTGCGGTCGGCTTCGACGCGCTCAAGGCCGGCGTCGCGAGCGCACGGGGGAAGTAGGAAAGGCGAGGGGTGCTGCGAAGCGTGTGAGCCAGGCGCATCCCGCCATTGACTTACCTACCCCTTTTCCTTATCGGACGGCCCCTGACTGGCGGCCGCTGTTTTGGCGGCCCTTTTTTGTCACGCCTGATTCTCTATTTGTTTTGAGGAATGAACGATGAAGCGCACTTTTCAGCCGAGCAATCTGGTTCGGAAGCGCCGTCACGGTTTCCGCGCCCGCATGGCGACCCCCGGTGGCCGCAATGTGATCCGCGCGCGCCGTTCGCGCGGCCGCAAGAGCCTGAGCGCCTGATTTCAACGCCTGAAAATGCTGCTGCGCCGGCCATGATGGTCCGGCGCGCGGATTTTCTGGCGGCGAATCGCGGACGCCGTGCCCCTATGCCGGGCTTTGTCCTGCTGGTGCGCGAGCGCGGCGACGGCGACCCGGCGATGCGATACGGCATCACGGTCACGAAAAAAGTTGGCGGCGCTGTCATCCGCAACCGGATGAAGCGCCGTTTTCGCGTCCTGGCGCGCGCACTGCTGCCGGTCCATGGCGTGGCCGGGGCCGACCATGTGCTGATCGGCCGCGACGGCGGCATCGAGCGCGACTTTTCGCTGCTGCGCGCGGAATTGGCCAAGGCGCTGGGCAAGATCATGAGCCGGCCGGTCGATCCGCCGCGCGAATCGCGCAAGGACAAGGGCAAGGGCAAGCCCACGGCGAAAGCCGCCGTTCTCCCGCGAAAGCGGGAGCACGAAGGCCAAGATTCCAGGACGCAAGACCGTACAGGCGAAACGCCATGATCGCCCGGCTGCTCATCCTGATCGCGCGCGGATGGCAGCTTGGTCCCTCGCGCATCCTGCCCCCCACCTGCCGCTATGCCCCGTCCTGTTCGGAATATGCGATTCAGGCAGTGCGCAAATATGGCGCGATCAAGGGTAGCTGGCTGGGGTTCAAGCGGCTAATGCGTTGCCACCCATGGGGCGGGTCGGGCTACGACCCGGTCCCCTGACACAGATATAAGACGGCGGAGCCGAACCAAGTGGACGACAAGAAGAATATCATTCTGGCGGTGCTGCTGACCGCAGCGATCCTGTTCGGCTGGCCCTATGTCTCGCACTATGTCTTTCCGGCCGCCAACCCGCCGGTCACGAAGATCGAAGGCGGCAAGACCACGCCGGTCGCAGCCCCCGGCACCGACGCCGCCGATGGCCCGGCCGTGATTCGCGACCGTGCGCTGGTGCTGAAGGACAGCCCGCGCATCGCCATCCGCACGCCCAAGCTGGTCGGATCGATCAACCTGAAGGGCGCGCGCATCGACGACATCGTGCTGCCGACCTACAAGGACACCATCGACAAGAACTCCCCCTCGGTCCGCCTCTACAGTCCGTCGGGCACGCAGGACGCTTATTTCGCCGGCTTCGGCTGGCAGGGCGAAGGGCTCAAGACCCCGACCCGCGACACGCTCTGGACCGCGCGGGGCAGCGCGCTGACCCCGACCACGCCCGTCACGCTGACATGGAACAACGGTGCGGGCCAACTGTTCGAAATCCGCCTGTCGGTCGACGACAATTACATGATCACCGCCGCGCAGAAGGTGTCGAACACCGCCGCCGGCGCGATCGGCGTCAAGCCCTATGCCTATATCAGCCGCACCGGCATCCCCAAGGATCCAGACACCTGGACCATCCATGTCGGCCCCATGGGCGTATTCAACGGCGCGGCCAATTATGACGTGAATTACAAGGATCTGGACGAGGGGCCGTCGACCCAGAGCTTCCAGTCCAAGGGCGGCTGGATCGGCTTTACCGACAAATATTGGCTGTCCGCGCTGGTCCCCGCCGCCGATGGCGATTTCGCCGGCCAGTTCCGCAAAGGCGCCGGCACCCAATATCAGGCCGATGTCGCCTTGGGTTCCACGATGCTGCCCCCCGGCAAGGCAGCGACGCAGACGCTGCGGCTGTTTGTCGGCGCCAAGGAAGTCAAGACACTGGAAGCCTATCAGGACGCCGGCATCCCCCTGTTCGACCGCGCGATCGACTGGGGCTGGTTCTACTGGTTCGAAAAGCCGATCTTCGCGCTGCTCCACTGGCTGTTTGAACATATCGGCAATTTCGGCGTGGCGATCATCTGCCTGACCTTCGTGGTCCGCGCCATCATGTTCCCCGTCGCCCAGCGTCAGTTTGCCAGCATGGCGGCGATGCGCGCGGTGCAGCCCAAGATGAAGGCGCTCCAGGAAAAATATAAGGACGACAAGCAGCAGCTTCAGGTCAAGATGATGGAGCTGTACAAGCAGGAAAAGGTCAACCCGCTCGCCGGCTGCCTGCCCATCTTCATCCAGATCCCGATCTTCTTCGCCCTCTACAAGGTGCTCCAACTGACGATCGAAATGCGGCACCAGCCCTTCGTGCTGTGGATCAAGGATTTGTCCGCGCCTGATCCGGCGCATATCCTGAACCTGTTCGGCTATCTCGACTTCCAGCCGCCCGCCTTCCTGGCGATCGGCGTGCTCGCACTGCTGCTGGGCATATCCATGTATTTCCAGTTCAAGCTGAACCCCGCGCAGATGGACCCCATGCAGCAGCAGATCTTCTCGATCATGCCGTGGATGATGATGTTCATCATGGCGCCCTTTGCCGCCGGCCTGCTGGTGTACTGGATTACCAACAACTGCCTGTCGATGGCGCAGCAATGGTGGCTCTATCGCAAGCATCCGGTGCAAAGCGCCCCGGTGCCGGCGAAGTGACCATAACCGTCATCCTCCCCTTGCAGGGGAGGTGGCTGGCCACAGGCCAGACGGAGGGGTGTGACGCGCATGACAGGACGCGCGCCCTCCATTCGCCGGCGGTCCCCCTCCTCTTGCAGGGGAGGATGAAAGAGAGATCATGACCGAACAACCCGACCACGACCTGATCGAGGACGCGCGCAAGCTCTTCGCCGGGCCGATCGCCTTCCTGAAATCCGCGCCGACGCTGGATTTCCTGCCCGATATGGGCGTGAACGAAGTTGCCTTTGCCGGCCGCTCCAATGTCGGCAAATCCTCGCTGCTCAATGCGCTGACCAACCGCAACGGCCTGGCCCGCACGTCGAACACACCGGGCCGGACGCAGGAACTGAACTTCTTCGATGTCGGCGATCCGCTGCGTTTCCGCCTGGTCGACATGCCCGGCTATGGCTATGCCAAGGCGCCCAAGGATATTGTCCGCAAATGGAAGTTCCTGGTGAACGACTATCTGCGCGGCCGCGCCTCGCTCAAGCGGGCGCTGGTGCTGATCGACAGCCGCCATGGGATCAAGGATGTCGACAATGACATGCTCGACATGCTGGACGGCGCGGCGGTCAGCTATCGCATCGTCCTGACCAAGAGCGACAAGATCAAGGCATCAGAGCTCGCCGCCGTGACGCAGGCGACCGCCGACGCGATCCGCAAGCGCCCCGCCGCGCACCCGGACATCATCGCCACGTCGAGCGAAAAGGGCATGGGTCTGCCGGAACTGCGCGCGGCGGTGCTGGAAGCCGTCACGGTCGGTTGATCTTGGGCGGTTGATCTTAGGCGGCTGATCTTAGACGGCTGATCGCTGGCGCTTGGCCGCCATGACGCCTATGGCCTACTGCGCGAACAGGAGCACATGGCCATGGCCGATGAAGATTATATCTATGACGAAGCCAGCGGTGAGTGGATCACCCCGGCCCAGGCGGGCGGCAAGCGCGACAGCGACACCGACAATGATGGCGTCGAGGTACGCGATTCAGTCGGCAACCTGCTGGCCGATGGCGATCAGGTCACGCTGATCAAGGATCTGACCGTGAAGGGCGCGGGCCAGACATTGAAGCGCGGCACACTGATCAAGTCGATCCGGCTGACCGGCGACGCGCAGGAAATCGACTGCAAATATGACGGCATCAAGGGGCTGGTGCTGCGCGCGGAATTCGTGCGCAAGCGGTGAGCGAGAGTCGCGCCCGGCGGATCGCGCGGTGGCTGCTGGCGCTGGCCTATCTGATTGCGGGCGTGGCGCATCTGCGGTCGCCCGGCGGCTTCATGGCCATCACGCCGGGCTGGGTGCCCTTCCCTGCCACCGTCATTCTCCTGACCGGACTGGCGGAAATTGCCGGGGCGGCAGGGCTGATGGCGCCACGCCTGCGCAAAGCGGCGGGCATGGGTCTGGCGCTCTATGCGCTGTGTGTCTGGCCGGCGAACATCAATCACGCATTGAACGATATTCCCCTGGGTGGCGTTCATTTAAGCTGGTGGTATCACGGCCCGCGACTGGCGTTGCAGCCGGTCCTGATATGGTGGGCGCTCTGGGCCAGTGGCGTCACCGACTGGCCGTTCCGGCGTCGCTAGGCGGTTGTGTTTCGGACATGGGGGATTAGGGTGCCGACCTACCCCAATCGCTCTGGAGCGCATGTGACCCGGCACCTACCCTGGATATTGACCGCGATCATTGGCGCGATCGCCCTCACCGTGGTCGCGGTATCGCGCGGCGAAGCGGTCAATGCACTGTGGATCGTGGTCGCGGCGCTCTGCTGCTTCCTGGTCGCCTATCGTTATTATGCGCTCTTCATCGCCCGCCATGTGATGCGGCTCGATCCGGCGCGACCGACACCGGCCGTCCGTCGCGCCGATGGCCTCGATTATGTCGCGACCGACCGCACCGTGCTGTTCGGCCATCATTTCGCCGCGATTGCGGGCGCGGGGCCGTTGGTCGGGCCGGTGCTGGCGGCACAGATGGGCTATCTCCCCGGCACCCTGTGGATCATTGCGGGCGTCGTACTGGCGGGCGCGGTACAGGATTTCATGGTCCTGTTCATCTCCATGCGCCGCGACGGCAAATCGCTGGGCGAACTGATCCGCATGGAAATGGGCCAGGCAGCGGGCACGATCGCGCTGCTGGGCGCCTTCATGATCATGGTCATCATCCTCGCCGTGCTGGCGCTGATCGTGGTCAAGGCGCTGGCTGAAAGTCCCTGGGGCATGTTCACCGTCGCCGCCACCGTGCCCCTCGCCATGGCGATGGGCGCCTATACCCGCTGGATCAGGCCGGGGCGGATCGGCGAAGTGTCGCTGCTGGGCCTTGTCGGCCTGCTCGCCGCGATCGTCTATGGACAGGCGATTGCCGCCTCGCCCGTCTGGGGTCCGGCCTTCACCTTCACGCCGGTCCAGCTTTGCTGGATATTGATCGGCTATGGCGCGGTCGCGTCTGTCCTGCCAGTCTGGCTGCTGCTGGCACCGCGCGATTATCTTTCGACCTTCCTCAAGATCGGGGCGATCGCCGCGCTGGCCATCGGCATCGTCATCATGGCCCCGCCGCTCAAAATGCCTGCCCTCACCCAGTTCGTCGGCGGCAATGGCCCGGTCTGGGCCGGTGGCCTTTTCCCCTTCCTGTTCATCACGATAGCCTGTGGCGCCGTGTCCGGCTTCCATGCGCTCATTTCCAGCGGCACCACGCCCAAGCTGATCGCCAGCGAAGGTCATGCGCCCGCGATCGGCTATGGCGCGATGCTGATGGAGGCGTTCGTGGCGATCATGGCGCTGGTCGGCGCGTCGATCCTGGACCCCGGCATCTATTTCACGATGAACAGCCCCGCCGCGCTGATCGGCACCGACGCTGCCAGCGCGTCCGCCGCCGTCACCGCCATGGGCTTCCCGATCTCGCCCGACCTCATCACCCAGACGGCAAAGGATGTCGGCGAACAGAGCATCATCAGCCGCGCGGGCGGCGCGCCGACGCTGGCGGTGGCGATGGCGGAGATATTCTCCCATGTCGTCGGCGGTCCGGCGATGAAGGCCTTCTGGTATCATTTCGCGATATTGTTCGAGGCACTGTTCATCCTGACCGCCGTGGACGCGGGCACGCGCGCGGGGCGCTTCATGTTGCAGGATCTGATCGCGCTGGCCATCCCGGCCTTCAAGCAAAGCAAAAGCATGGCCCCCGGCGTCATCGCCACGGCGCTCACCGTTGCGGCATGGGGCTTCTTCCTGCATCAGGGCGTCACCGATCCGCTGGGCGGCGTGAACACGCTCTGGCCGGTGTTCGGCATCTCCAACCAGATGCTGGCCGCGATCGCGCTGATGCTCGGCACCGCCGTCCTCTTCCGCATGAAGCGGGACCGTTTCGCCTGGGTGACGATGCTGCCCACCGCCTGGCTGCTGGTCTGCACCCTGTCGGCGGGCTGGTTGAAGCTCTTTTCGGCCGATCCCAAGCTCGGCTTCATAGCCCATGCCCGCAAATTCAGTGCGGCGGCGGAGGCTGGCGACATATTGGCACCGGCCAGGTCGATGGCGGAAATGCGGCGCATCATCTTCAACGACCGGGTCGACGCGGCGCTGGTCGCGATCTTCCTGGCGGTGGTGATCGCGATCCTGTTCTTCACAGTGCGGACCTGCCTTGCCGCGCGCCGGGTCGCCGCACCGACCGCGCGGGAAATCCCTTCGCAACTGGTGCCGGCGGAATGAGCGGCCTGCTCGACACGCTACGCCGCACCGCGCGGCTGATGGTCGGGCTGCCCGACTATGACGCTTATCTGCGCCACATGGCCCAGCATCATCCGGGCCAGCCAGCAATGAATCGCACGCAATTTTTCCGCGACCGGCAGGAAGCCCGCTATGGCGGCAAGAATGGTGGCCGCTGCTGCTGAAAAACTTTTATAAAACAGCACTTTGATTGAGCTGGCAGAATTGCGTGGATGAAATGCGATGCGCCACATTGCAATATTACGACTGTAAAACACCATATAGCGACAGGAAATTTCACAAATCAGCCCTATGCGCTATTGATCTGTCCAGTCGCTTTGCTAGGGCGCGGCGGTCCTTTGTGCCCGACAGCGTAGGGGATGCGCCCCCTGCCCATCCCTTGCGGCAGGGGGCGGTCTTGATTGTCAACGCCGGGCGTTGAACCCGGCGACCATGCCGGCCGCGATCGACAGCGCGATCTCCGCCGCGCCGACCGCCCCGATGTCCAGCCCCGCCGGCCCGTCGATCCGGGCGAGGTCGTGCGCCGCAAAGCCCATCGCGCCCAGCCGCTCCAGCCGCGCAGCATGGCTCTTGCGCGATCCCAGCGCCGCGACATAGCCGGTCGGCGCACGCAATGCCGCGGCCAGCGCCGGATCGTCGATCTTGATGTCGTGGCTGAGCGTCACCACCGCCGTCGCTTCGCCGGGATGCCAGGCCGCCACCGCCGCATCGGGCCAGCGATCATCCAGCGTCACGCCGGGGAAGCGCTCCGCCGTCAGAAATCGGGCGCGCGGATCGATGACCACCGGGGTCACGCCGATCGCCTGCGCCAATGGCGCCAGGCTTTGGGCGATCTGCACCGCCCCAACGATCAGCAACCGGCGCGGCGGATCATAACGGTTGAGGAAATCGCCCTCGCCCCCCTGCGCGCGGGTCACGCCCTGCGCCAGGTCAGTGGCCAGTATGACCGCCCGGCCCCGCGCGTTGCCTTCCGCGATCCGGTCGAACAGGGCGGACGCAAAGCCGCCCTCCCCCACCGGCTGGACCAGCACCGCGATCTCGCCGCCGCAGGGCAGGCCGGCTTCCCAGGCATCGCCATCGGCCACGCCATAAGTCTGGACATGCGCCGCCCGACCGGCAATCACCTCAGCCGCGCGCTGAAGCACGTCACTTTCGACGCAACCGCCTGAAATACTGCCTTCGAACCGGCCATCCTCATGCACGATCATATGGCTGCCGCGCGGGCGCGGGGCTGATCCCCAGGTCGACACCACCGTCGCCAGCGCAAGCCGCGCACCGCGCCATGCGATCGCCTTGGCAATCACCGCCCCATTGTCGTTCAATCAGATTCTCCCGGTTGCACCCAGCCTGAATGGGGATGCTGGCGGCTCAGTGCAACCGTCGCCCTGTCCAGACGACCCGGCCGACAATATCGACCAGCACCGGATCGATATCGGTCCAGTCGGGATAATGGGGATTGTCGCTGATCACGCTGAAACGGCCGCGCAGCGGCCCGATGGCAATGCGCTTGACCATCAACACCCCGTCCAGCCGCAGCACATAGACGCCATCGCGCAACCGTTCCGCCGCATCGTCATGATCGACCATGATGTCATCGCCATCGCTGAGCGTGGGCGCCATCGATTCGCCATCGACACGGATGATCGACACGCGCTGCGGCCGTACACCCAGATGGCGCAGCCATCGTGCGTCGAACGCCATCACCCCGGCCGCCCGCTCATCCTCGTCCAGCGTGCCACTGCCCGCCGAAGCGCCCAGCGCCAGGCGCGGCACCGCCACCACCGATGGCATGGCGCGCAGGCGTGACGCCGTCGCGCCTTCAGCCCCGGCACCGCCCAGCATCGCTTCGGGTACGCCGAAATAGCGCGCCAGCACGCGACGATCATCCTCATCCAGTTTGCGCGGCGTTCCACGTTTGATGAATTGCTGGATATAGGCGGGATTGCGGCCGATCAGCCGCGACAGATCGGCATAATTTTCCCCTCGATCGGCAATCAGCCGATCCAGCGCGATCCGGGCCTGCTGTGATTCATCCATATCGCATCCATAATGATAGGAATTTTCCTAGACAAGTAGGAAAATGGAACAGAGATAGGAATATGCCTATCGATTCGCACCCGGCGAGTCGCAGAACGAAGGGAGATTGAGGCGAATGTTGCTGCCCACCATCGAACGATTTCTGCGCGATTTCAACATAGCGCCCACCCGCTTCGGGCGCGACTGCGCGCGCGACCCACGGCTGGTGTTCGACTTGCGACTGGGGCGCGAACCGGGCGACAGGGTGCGGAGACGGATAGAACATTTCATGAACACATATCGCAGGAGCATCGGGCAATGACAAGTATTCATCACGGATTCGGTGAATCCAACCTGATCCGAAATAAAGGAATAGGAAATCGCCAAGGCGACCCGCTGCCCCGGCTGCTCGACCTGCTGCTTGCACGGGCGGGCCTGCCCGCCACGATCGAACGGGCGACCAGCCGGCCCTGGGCCAGCGCCCTGTTTGAAGGCCGTCGCCATGTCATCCGGCTGCGTATCGATGGCCCGGACTATCTTGGTCGCTGTGCGGCCTTCACCAAGGATCTCGACTCGGTGCAATGGCCGCTGTCGGGGCATTTCGTTGCCGACATCAGCCTGGATGAAGGCCATGTCGGCATGGATCACGCCTGTCTGGACCTGTCCGCGCTGACGATCGAGGATTGGTGAAGAGGATGACGGGCGGCTTCAGCGCCGCCCGGCCATGGTCCGCAGCGCGCCCAGCGCGGCACGCAACGCTTCATCAGTATCGCGGGCGACTTCTTCGCGCACCGGAACGGCAGCGGCCACCGGCATGTCGGCAATCACATGGCTGGCCGCCTGGGCCGGATTGACGCGCGATCGCAGCGCCAGGCCGCGCTCCAGCCGCTCTGTCAATTGCAGGACGGACAGGCCCTGCGTCGGCGCACGCATCGGCAGCGGTGCCAGACGTGGCTCAACCGGCGGGGGCGGGGGCGCGGGCGCTACCGCTTCCCATTTCGCCTCATCCCCTTCATCCTCCATATCCATCGGATCGGCTATTGGCGCGAACGGCGCCGCCGGGCGCAAGAATGCAGGCTGCGGCAATGCCTCATCCGCCAGCGGCATAGGCGCGTTGGGCGCGGCAAAACTGGCGACAAAACCGGGAGTCGGCAACACGGCTTCAGGCTCCGTCTCGCGATGGGCCACCAGCGAGCGGCGACCCGCTTGAGGCCGCGCAAAAATATCCACCCCATCGAAATCGCGACTGGCGAAGATCGGTGGCCGCGGTGGTGCATCAGGATGGGCATCGGCGCGGCGCAGCGACGGCGTTTCCGGCACATCGACCGGCACGGCGCGTCTGCGGGCCATGGCGGTCAGCTTGGAGAAGGCGAAACCCATAGTCTTTGCTCCCTGGGCGCTCTTGATGCGCCCTTGTTCGTCTTGGCCCTGTTCATCGTCCCTGGCCGACACCTCTTGTGGCGTGCGGCGGGTAAAACCCATCAACCCCATCATCATCAGCCCGGCGAACCCCGCCACGATCAGCCGGGCCGTCATCCCCAGCGGCGGCGCGGCAGCCGGAACCGCTTCACTCAGGCCGCTGGACGCCACGATCGTCTCGATCAGCCCGACCGGCAGGCACAGCACCAGCAATGCGACGGCCAGGCCGCCCAGCACCGCCAATATCCTGCCTCTCCCGCTGCGAACGCCTGTTGACACGATGGTTCCCAAAATCAGTTCAGGCCGCCGCCCGCGCCCCGTCAGGATGCGCCAGCAGCCGCTGGTAAACAGGTTCGTAACGCAAAATGTTTGACGACCAGTTACGCTCGCGCTCGACGAAGGCGCGCGCCACAGCGCGCCGCCCGTCCCAATTGTCGCGGTCGGCGAACAGGCCCGCCAGCGCCGCGGCGATCGCCGCCGGATCGTCGGGCGCGAACAGGGTGCCGGTCACGCCGTCCGCGATCAGTTCGCGATGGCCGCCTACGCTCGACGCGGCGACCAGCCGGCCCTGCGCCATGGCTTCCAGCGGCTTCAGCGGCGTGACCAGATCGGTCAGCCGCATCGCCTTGCGCGGATAGGCCAGCACATCGACCTGCGCATAATAATGTTCGACCTGATCATGCGGCACCCGGCCGACGAACATGATATGATCGGCGAAGGGGGATGCCATCGCCTGATCGCGCAAAGCCTGTTCGCATGGTCCGCCGCCCACCAGCAGCAGCTTCGCCTTCGGCCGGGCACGCACGAGTCGCGGCATCGCGGCGATCAGGTCGTCCAGCCCCTCATAATCATAGAAGCTGCCGATGAAGCCGACCACGTCCGCCCCCGCCAGCCCCAATCTGGCGGCCAGCGCCGGATCGCGCGCCACGGGCGTGCCGAACTGGTCCAGATCGACGCCATTGGGCGACACGATGATCTTGGCCGGGTCGATCCCGCGCGCTATCAGGTCGCTGCGCAGCCCCTCGCAGATCACTGCCACCGCGTCGGCATTCCGCACGGCATGGGTTTCGAGCTGGCGCGTCAGCCAGTAGCGCGGGCTGCCCTCCGTCCCGGTGCCGTTGCCGACGGCGGCATCTTCCCAGAAGGCGCGAATCTCGTAAATCAGCGGCAGGCCATGGCGTTTCGCCACCTTCTGCGCCGCCAGGGCATTGAGCACCGGCGAATGGGCATGGATCACATCGGGCCGCCATTGCCGCACCAGCGCGTCGATCGCGTCGGCATGGGCGGAAATGTCGCGCCATTCGCGAATCAGCGGATTGCCCTCCGCCGGGGCGCCGGGCGTGCGGTGGAAGGTCAGGCCGTCGACCACCTCCTCCAGCGGTCCCTGCGCGACATGGCGGTGCCCGGTAATACCGCGCACCTCCCAGCCCTGCGCGATTTGCGCGCGCAGGATGGCGCGGGTCCGAAAGGTGTAGCCGCTGTGCAGCGGGAGGCTGTGGTCCAGCACATGGAGGATGCGAGTCATAGCCTCATCTGTCTGCCGGAAAAGGTTTAACGGCCCGTCAACTCTGTCGCGTTAGGGACGAAGGCCAGATGATCGACGCTCTCTCCCTGCTGATCAGCCATGGCGTGATCCTGCTCGCCGCGTGGCGCCTGTTGCCGCGCGCCGATCTCGATCGCGATCCAGAGCCGGGCAGCCCAGAATCAGCGGGGCCACGGCAGGATGCGTGACCTCTTCTTCCTCGCCTTTCTGGGCGTGTTCGGGCTGATGGGCCTGCGCCGGCCGTTCCTGCTGGTCGCGGTCTATTGCTATATCGACATCGTCTCGCCGCAACGGCTCTCCTATGTGCTGCTCAACGCCATTCCCATTTCCGCCATGGCCTTTGCCGCCATGGTCGGCTCCTGGCTGCTGCTCGATGACAAGAAGGATTGCCGATTCTCGGCGCGACAGGGGCTGATGCTGATTCTGGTGGCCTGGTGCGGCTACACCACGATGACCGCCGACTTCCCGGTCGAAGCGCTGACCAAATGGAACTGGGTGTGGAAAGCGATCATCGCCGGCATATTCCTGCCGCTGGTGCTGCGCACCCGGCTGCGGATCGAGGCGCTGACCGTGTTCATGATCCTGTGCGCCAGCACCATCATCATCAATGGCGGCATGAAAACCGCCCTGTCGGGCGGCGGCTATGGCGTGCTCAACCTGATGGTGGAAAATAACAGCGGTCTTTACGAAGGCAGCATCATTTCCTGCGTCGCCATTTCTCTTATTCCGCTGATTCTCTGGCTCACCAATCATGGCACCATCTTCCCGCCCGACTGGCGGGTGAAGGGTTTCTGCTACGCCCTCTGCCTCGCCTGCATGTTGATGCCGATCGGTACGGAAGCGCGCACCGGCCTCGTCTGCCTCGTCATCCTGATGGGCATGATGCTGGTGCGGTCGAAGCGCAAATTCATCTACGGCCCGCTCATCGCGGTGGCCGCGCTCGCCTCCATCCCCTTCCTGCCCGCCAGCTTCACCCAGCGGATGCAGACGATCGAAAACCACCAGGGCGACGAAAGCGCCGCCACCCGCGTCGCCGTGTGGATGTGGACGCTCGATTATGTGAAGGCCCATCCAGGCGGCGGCGGCTTCGACAATTATCTCCAGAACAGCTTCACCTATTTCGCCCAGAGCACCATCACCGATGGCGGCGGCACGCGCGTCGAACGCCGCCTCGTCACTGACAAGGGCCGCGCCTATCACAGCGCCTATTTCGAAATGCTGGGCGAACAGGGCTATTTCGGTTTCGCCCTCTGGGTGCTGATCCACCTGATCTGCTTCATCCGCACCGAATCGATCCGTCGCTTCTACCGCAAGCGCGACGGCCCCGATGAAGCCTGGATCGCGCCCTACGCCTCCGCACTGCAACAGGGCCATGTCACCTACATGATCGGATCGCTGTTCGTGGGCATCGCCTACCAGCCGTTCATCTTCATGATGCTCGCGCTCCAGATCGGGCTGGACACCTACCTTACCCGGCTGCGCAAGACTGCCGCCAAACGCGATCTTGCCGCCACGCTCGTCGCGCGTCAGGGTGCGGTGGCATGAACGGTGAATTGCGCGCGCTGGGCCTGGCTCATGGCCTGCTGCTCGGACTGCTGCTCGCCTCCCCCATGGTCGCTCCCGGCCTGCTGCCCTGGGGCATCGATGCCTTGCTGCTGGTCGGCGGCTTCGAATTGCGGCTCGCCGATCGCCGCTTCACCCTGCGTCCAGGCGTCCGGGACTGGTTCAGTCATATCCGCATGGCGCCTGCCCGGCTCATCCGCTGGGTCGCGGCTGCCGTGGTTGCCCTGATCGCCGGGCGTGCCGACCTCGCCATAGCCATCATGCTGGCCGCCCTGGCCTGCGAACTGCTTGCCTATCCGCTTGGCACCCTGCTGTTTTGCCGGCGGACGCTGCCGGCTACCGTCGCGATCCTGATGCTGCTGATCGCTGCGGCGGGCCTGCCGGGTCCGGCCATGCTGCACCTCGTCGCCAGCTTCCTTGCCGGGGTGATGGCCTGCATGGTCTGGCTGCGCGGCCCCGATGGGGAACCGCGCACCCTGGCGATTGCGCTGGGCGGCGGCCTGTCCGCGGCCGCCACAGCCCTGTATTTCCCGGAAGCCCGGCCCTTTGCCGCGCCGGGCTTCACGATCTGCATGCTATGGACGCTGGCCCATCTGTCGGTCTTGCGCCGTCCGATCATGCCCTGGCATTTGAGCGGAGCGCCAGTCAGGCCGCTATCGACTGTGCTTCGCTTATTGCGGCCTTGAACGCTTCAACGAAGGCAGGAATGTCGTCAGGCTTGCGGCTGGTGATGATGGGGCCGTCGACCACGACCGCCTGATCCACCACCTTGGCGCCTGCATTGCGAAGGTCGGTGCGGACCGAAGGCCAGGACGTGACCGTCCGGCCCGCCACCACGCCGGCCTCCACCAACAGCCATGGCGCGTGACAGATCGCGGCAACCGGCTTGCCCGCTTCGACAAACGCCCGCACGATCTCCATCGCCCTCTCATCCGTCCTCAGCGTGTCGGGATTGGCAACGCCACCGGGCAGGACAAGCCCGTCATATTCCTCGACCCTCACCGCCTCCAGCATGATGTTGGGCGTGATGCTGTCGCCTTTCTCGTCATGTTTCATGCCCTGGATCGGCTGGATATCGGGCGAGGCGAGAACGACCTCCGCTCCGGCGTCCAGCAGGGCCTGGCGCGGATCGAACAGTTCGGATTGCTCGAACCCGTCGGTTGCGACGATCAGGATGCGACTTTCGGTGATTGCGGGCATGGATGACTCCTTCATGGGGGGAGAGGCCCTAACCGACAGCCACCGGGGAAGTTGCGGAACGAAGCGATGAACGACGGGTTTTCGGCCATGAGAAGGACAAGATGGCCAACAGCAATATCCTGCATGCGGACGATACGGTTGCCGGAATCACCCGCCGCGCACTGAAGCACGGCTGGGCTTATCGGGACGCGGATGGTCGCCGCATCACCGACCGGGACGAAATCGACCGGCTGAACGCCATCGCCCTGCCACCCGCCTATCGCGACTGCTGGTTCTGCCCCTCCCCCTTTGGCCATATCCAGGCGATCGGCTATGATGATCGCGGCCGCAAACAATATCGCTATCACCCGGACTTTCGCGCCGCGCGTGAAGCGGAAAAATATGCCGGCTGCCCCGATTTCGGCCGCGCCCTGCCGAAACTGCGCGCCCGGCTGGAGGCCGACCTGTCGCGGCGCGGGCTGCGCAAGGACCGCACCATCGCCGCGGTCGTGCGCCTGCTCGACCTGGCGAAGCTGCGTGTCGGCAACGAACATTATGCCACCACCAACAAGAGTTTCGGCGCGACCACGCTGCGCCGCCGTCATGTCGACCTGAACGGCCGGTCGCTGACGCTGCGCTTTCGCGCCAAGTCGGGCAAGGAACAGCAGCAGACGATCACCGACACCCGCCTGCTGCGCTTCGTGCGCCAGATGCAGGATCTGCCCGGCCAGCATCTTTTCCAATATCTGGATGAGGACGGCAATGCCCGCCCGGTCACATCAAGTGACGTCAACGCCTATATCGCCGATGCCATGGGCGGCCCTTTCACCGCCAAACATTTCCGCACCTGGGGCGCGTCCACCATCGCGTTCGAAGCACTCGCTACCGGCCATGTCTCGATGAAGGAATTGCTCGATCCGGTCGCGCGGGCGCTGGGCAACACCCCGGCGATCAGCCGCAAAAGCTATATCCACCCCGCCCTCATCGCCCTGTGCAAGGACGGGCAGGATGACTGGCGCGCCGGGCTGCGCCTGCCGCGCCGGACCCGCTATCTGACGCGCGAGGAACGCGGCCTGATCGCCTTCCTCGATTCCATCGCGGCCTGCACGCCCCTTGCGGTCGCGGCCTGATTCAGCAAAACGGACCCATGGCTGACAAGAAAGACACCTCCCTCCCCGCCATCCAGGTAAAGGCGCCCAACCTCGCCGAAATGTGGCACAGCACCATCGCCTGGTTTCAGGTCCATTATGTGCAGATATTGATTGCGGTCGGCGCGGCCATCCTCATCTATCTGGGGCTGGCGGCGCTGCGCGAACTGGGCAAGCGCCACCGCGGCGAACGCGGCGACGCACTCGGCTACACTAATGTGCTCAGCCGCGCGGCGGCGCGCACCACCCATTATTTCATGGTGCTGGTCGCGGCCCGGCTGGTGGTGGGCTATGCCGACGCGCCTGCCTCGCTCCACCGCACCGTCGCCTTCCTCTTCACCATCGCCGCCGTATTGCAGGCGGCGCTGTGGGCGCGCGAGATCATCCTGGGCCTGATCGAGCGCAAGACGCTGGCCGAAGATGGCGGGGGCGAAACGCTGGCCAACGCCATGGGCCTCATCCGCCTCCTCGTCAGCTTCGCGCTGTTCGCGATCGCAGCGATCGTGGTGCTCGACAATCTGGGCGTCAACGTCACCGGCCTGGTCGCGGGCCTGGGCATCGGCGGCATCGCCATCGGCCTCGCCGCGCAGGGCATCTTCTCCGACCTGTTCGCCGCGCTCTCCATCATCTTCGACAAGCCTTTCCGCCGGGGCGAGATCATCACCTATGACCTCACCACCGCACGGGTCGAAAAGATCGGCCTCAAAAGCACCCGGCTGCGTGCCATGAGCGGCGAGAAGAAGGTGATTTCCAACGCCAATCTGCTGCAAAAGGAAATCACCAGCCTCCAGACCCTGACCCAGCGCCGCGTCACCTACGCGATCGGCATCATCTACCAGACGCCGGAAGAAAAAGCGGAGGCGATCCCGGCGATGCTGCAAGAGATCGTCGAGGCGGAAGGGCTGATCTTCGTCAACGCCGGCATCATCGCCTTCGGCGCCAGCAGCCTCGACTATCAGCTCAATTTCGACGTGCCCGACCCCGACCATCATGATTATTTCATGATGCGCCACCGCATCGGCCTCGCCATCTGGAAAAAGTTCAACGCCGAAGGGATCGAGTTCGCCTATCCCACCCAGACCAGCTTCACCGCCGCACCCGACGGGCGGGCGATCATGCCCTATGCGGAAGTGCATCCGGTAGGGAGCCAGGGTTGAGCATGCGCGTAAAAAGCCACTGGCAATAGGGCAAGGCACCACGGTCATTACAAAAAAGCTCCCGGACTTGTCCGGGAGCTCAAAGATTTGTTCGACACTGTTATACTTACGGCACATATCAGCTCTGCGTACCTACAACCGCCCCATCGGTGCTGGATGTCGGAGCAGAATTCTTGATCCGCAACTTGCCTGACGTATCAACCCACATGTGGTAAGCACCAAGCCTTAGATGCTGCGTATTCCAGCCGCCGTTGGGAATCCACACACATCCCGCGCCGGTTGGCGAAATCACCATGTCGCCGTTGGTCGCTCCTTCCGCCTTAATTTCGACGTAAGATACCCCCTTGCGAACCAGAAGGCTCGTATCGCCGTTGGCGATATGGCCGAAACGCGCAACGGTATTGCCATTAGCCCTTAGGCGAACCAGGCCTCCCCCCTTGGTCGCAACATCCACGCCGATGTCGGTATCTGTTCCTATCGGTTGAAGCGAAGCCGGGGCACCGGCGATGGCCGCCGACGCCTGCAAATAATTGACAGCCTGCGCCGGCACTTTCTGCATGATCGATTGTTCAGCTGCCGCTGATCCTGTGCTGACAAGAGGACAGCTTCCGCTATTGTCGATCGTCGGCGGAATGGCAAAGCGGACGACCGATCCCGTCACGACATCAGTCGCACCGCTGCCTCCGCTCTGGTTGAGACGTTCATAATAGGCCCGACCGATGTCTACGACGCCATTTGCCTTTTCCACTTTGATTGCCGCGCCGGGAACCGCCTGGACATGATGCCCCGCAATGCTAAACCTTGGGCCGTTACCGGAGTCACTGTTGGCAGGCGCGTAGACGCTGTAGGCTCCCGCAAGCGGAACGCCATGATCGGTCACGCTCTCATGCTGGCTGTTCAGGGCTGCGATATCCCCGGTGAAGCCGTTGCTCTCGATCCAAAGGCCGTACTGACAAAAATCAGCAACTATACTGCCCGCAGTGAATTTGCTCGTTGAACCAGAGCCTGTCTTAAAATGAAAGAGAGATCGGCCACCAAGGCAAAATATGCGATCAACAAATGGAGTATCGACCCTACCGAATATAAAGAAATCCGTCGATTCTTGCTGGTAGCTCATGATCTTATTATGATTGCTCCAGTAAGTCCATGCATGAACACCAACTATATGGGGCACATCCTGGCTATCGTCGATCGTGACGATATTTTTGAAAAATTGTCCGTATAGGCCATTAACACGGAGCCTCCCGGAGCTTACGGAATTCAGGAATTGATTGCATCGGAGAGCGTAAACATTCTCAATGAAGAATTCTCCAAGCATGTTATCGCATTTTATGATATGCGGATAATTAGTCGGTGACCAAGTTCCCGATAAATCTTCATTATGCTCTTGGAAAAAAGCCACGTTACTGAAACCTGAACCGCGCACCGGGTAATCATATACGTCTGGACTTACCTGCAGCCGTTTGAATGTGAACGGTGTAATGTTCGGATCAGTAACCTTGAACCAGGTGCCAGATTTGATGTCAGGACCAACGTTAAATCCCGTACCGACGAAAAGCATTGCACATTTGTCGATAACTACCGGACTATCGATCAGATACACGCCCTGTGGAACCTGCACTATGACGGTAGGATAGTCCCCGGCCGCTATTTCCGCCGCAATTGTATCATGAAGTTCCTGAATATCCGGCCCGGCATCAACCATGCCGTTCGCTGGCGCATCCAAGATGACCGTAAACACAGGCGCGCTCAGAAACGACTTGGTCTCGACGCCAGCCGTCCCGCTGCTCTTCCCGCCGGCGGCATCCATGACCCAGGAAGCCAGTTCGGCAGGCACAGGACAGCTATACAGCAGCTCCGCCTTGCAGTCATTTTTGCGATAGACGGCGCGATGACAGCCGGTAATCACGGAAAAATAAGCGCCGTCAGCCAACACATCGAGGGCAGATGCAACATCTGCAAAAGGCATCGCAATCGCGCGCGCGGTGTTGAGAAAACCCGCCGTCTGAAATTCTGCCACAAGACCATCGACGACACCTGGCAGATAGGGATCGGCTTCGATCAACGTCGTTCCATGTCCATCCTGAAGCACGACCCGATACATTTTGGAAACATCGAGGAAGATAGATGGCCATTCTCCCGTCGATTCCGGCCCGACAGGATTAGGCAAAGTGACATCCTTAGCCGAATCCGCATAAACCGATTGCAGTTCACTCGTGCCCATGCGGTAGAATAGGATACTCAAATTATTGGCATCTACTTCAATACCATCGTTACAAACTGATGATGACGAATAGCTATGCATGACCTGCCTCCTGAAATATGAATCCCGTTCATGAACTGCGACATGCGCGACAGTTCATCCCAAGAGTTTGGAGCCAAAGCGAACTGGCACCGTCACCGGGCGATTCGATCAATTGTTCTTGGTTTGTTCTAGATATGGGTGAAGGAGCGCTGTAGGAAAGAGACTTTTCCACAAGGCAGAATTATTTTTCCTGAGCGAAACGCTCAGCCCATCCCCCACAGCGACCCCGGCTGCAACAGCCCGTCGCGCATCGCCAGCCCGCCGCCCCGGTCCTCCGCCAGCAGCAGCGCGCCATCCAGGTCGATCCAGTCCGCCCCCTGCGCCACCAGCGCGGCGGGCGCGATGCCCAGCGACGTGCCCAGCATACAGCCGACCATGATGCGAAAACCGCGCGCACGCGCTTCCCTTGCCAGCGCCAGCGCCTCGGTCAGCCCGCCCGCCTTGTCGAGCTTGATATTGACCGCGTCGAAATCCTTGAGCCGGTCGAGATTGGCGCGGGTGTGACAGCTTTCGTCGGCGCACAGCGGCAACGGCGCGCGCACCGCGGCCAGCCGCGCTTCGTCGCCATGGCGTACCGGCTGCTCGACCATCTCCACGCCCAGCGCCGCCAGCGCCGCCGCCTCCGCCGCGATGTCCATGTCATGCCAGCTTTCATTGGCATCGACGATCAGCCGGGCGTGCGGCGCCCCCGCGCGCACGGCGGCGATCCGTGCCCTGTCGCCCTCGCCGGTCAGCTTGCACTTGAGCAAAGCGAAGCCCCGTCCGGCCGCTGCCCGCGCATCCGCCTCCATCGTCGCCGGATCGCCCAGGCTGATGGTGAAGGCGGTGGGCAGCGCCTCCGGTTCGGCCAGCCCCGCCAGTTGCCAGACCGGCATACCCGCCCGCTTTGCCTCCAGGTCCCAGAGCGCGCAGTCGAGCGCATTGCGCGCCGCGCCGCGCGGCATGCGGGTCAGCAGCGCCTGCCGCTCCAGCGGCCCGGCATAGGCATGGAGCGCCGCGACGCAGCTCTCCGC
This sequence comes from Sphingobium cyanobacteriorum, assembly GCF_030580935.1. Taxonomy (GTDB): domain Bacteria; phylum Pseudomonadota; class Alphaproteobacteria; order Sphingomonadales; family Sphingomonadaceae; genus Sphingobium; species Sphingobium cyanobacteriorum. The sequence continues at coordinate 840,963 of NZ_JAUQOM010000001.1, forward strand.
GCTTTCGCCTTCATAATAGATGGCCGTGCCTTCCCCCCGCCCGACATATGTGCCATCGCTTACGGTACAAACGATCACGTCGACATGGGTTTTGGCGCCGCGACTGATGATGAAAGCGCCCGCGACCGGCCAACGTTCGACCGTCGCGGAAATTATACGGATCATCGGGCTTTCCTGCGTCATCATTTGACCATATCGATCGGCGTCATATGCGTGAAACAGGATCGTTGGCATAGCCCGCCTTTGCAACAGGAGCATCTTTCCCCGTGACATCTCGCGAATTGACCGGCTTCCTTCCCCTGGATGAGGCGCAGCCCGTCGATAGCGATCTGCGCCGCCGGTTGTCCGACACGGCCTGGCGCCTGACCTTCGGGGCGATCGGCTGGCCCTGGCTGCTCGCCAGCCTGTCGGGCGGGCGACCGGCGGACAAGCGGGCCTTGCTCGATGAACTGGGCCTCGCCCATGATGCCCTGCCCCATCTGGGCAGTTGGAAGGCCGATGTCGGCTTCCTGCGCCATATCGTTCGGGAAATCGCCCGGTTGCGCCCGGCCCATGTGGTGGAACTGGGCGCGGGCGCATCCTCCCTCATCGCGGCCCGCGCGCTGCAATTGCATGGTGGCGGGCGGCTGCACAGTTTCGACCAGCATGGCGGCTTTGTCGACGCGACCCGGCAATGGCTGGCCGACCATGCGCTGGATGTCGACATTCGCCATGCGCCGCTGACCCATGAAAGCGCGGACTGGCCCGGCCGCTGGTATGCGATCGACCGGCTGCCCGACCAGATCGACCTCATCATCATCGACGGGCCGCCCTGGAGCGTGCATCCGCTGGTGCGTGGCGCGGCCGACAGCCTGTTTGCCCGCCTCTCGCCCGATGGCGTCGTGCTGCTGGATGATGCCGCCCGCCCCGGCGAGCGCATGGTCGCGCGGCGCTGGCGGCAGCGCTGGCCGCATATCGACTTCCGCCTGATGAAGGACGGGACCAAGGGCACGTTGGTCGGTCGTCGCCGCGACACCAGCCAGCCGGTCGCCAACGACAATGAGGATGGCCGCACCTGGCGCCATCTGGGCCGCGTCGCCGCCATCGCCGCCCTGGTCGCCACCGGCTGGATCGCGCGCGGTACGCTGGGCGAATTTCCGCAGGCCGCGCAGGCCAGCAGCTTCCTGGATGAAGCCGCCGCATCGCGCCGCGCCGGGCTGCTGCGCCAGACGATGGCCTCTCAGGTGGAAAGCGCCCGCTTCGATGCGCAAGAAATCGAGCGTTCGACCGGAATCATCCTGCCGCCGCTGCCCGCCGGATGGCGCGTGACCGACGCGCAGCTTTTCCCCACAGCCGACAGCCCGGCCATCGCCATGAGTGTGACCACGCCCCAGGGAGAGGCGCTGTCCCTCTTCGCCGATCGCGCCGAAACCCCGGCCGAAGCGACGCCGCTGATGGCGCGCCGGGCGGGGGAAACGATCGCTTACTGGGAACAGGGCACGATGGCCTATGCCCTGACCGGCCAGGGTGAGGCACGGCGCATCATGCAACTGGCGGGCACGATCGCGCCGGGGGACTGATTGCCCCATGGCGGCGCAAGTCCCATTGAGGCGGGCCGGGTGGCCTGCTAAGCGCCGCCCATGGAGGATGCCCCGCAACCCGCCCCCCGTGCCCGCACGCGCCCCGCACTTGGCAGCCTTGCGATGCTGTGGCGGTTTGCGCGCCATTATCCCGGCCGGATTTCGGCCGCGCTGGCGGCTCTGATCGTCTCTTCGGCGGCGACGCTCGGCATCCCCAGTGGCTTTCGCCTTGTCATTGACAAGGGCTTCATGGGCGGTGGCGATATCAGCCGCTGGTTCGAATATCTGCTGCTGATCGTGCTGGTGCTCGCCGCCGCCAGCGCGCTGCGCTTCTATTTCGTGTCCTGGCTGGGCGAGCGCGTCGTCGCCGACATTCGCAGCGCCACCCAGGCCAATCTGCTGCGGCAGGCGCCCCGCTTCTTCGAGGAAAACCGGCCGTCGGAAATCGCGTCACGCATGACCGCCGACACCACGATCGTCGAGCAGGTGGTGGGATCGACCGTCTCGGTCGCGTTGCGCAACCTCGTCACCGGCATTGGCGGCCTCGCCTATCTCTTCGTCCTCGCGCCCAAGCTCGCCGCCTTGCTGCTGCTCGGCATTCCGCTCATCCTGCTGGTGCTCATCAGCCTGGGCCGCCGCGTCCGCGGCCTGTCGCGCGCCAGTCAGGACCGGCTGGCCGATGTGGGCAGCATCACCAGCGAAGTCCTGGGCGCGATGAAGATCGTCCAGGCATTCGGGCAGCAGGCGCGCGAAGCCGCCCGGTTCGACGCGACCGTCGATGCGGGCTTCGCCACCGCGCGCAAGCGCATCCGCCTGCGCGCGATCATGACCGCAGTGGTCATCGCCCTGGTTTTCGGATCGATCACGGCCGTCATGTGGCAGGGTGCGCTTGATGTTGCCGCCGGCCGCCTGTCGGGCGGCAGCATCGCCGCCTTCGTGCTGACCGGCGGCCTGGTCGCGGGCGCGTTCGGTTCGCTGTCGGAAAGCTGGGGCGACCTGCTGCGCGGCGCGGGGGCCGCAAGCCGGCTGGACGAATTGATGACCGCCGTGCCGGACATTCTGCCGCCCGCCCGCCCGGTCGCTCTGCCCGCCTGCGCGCATGGCGCCCGGCTCACCTTCGACGATGTGCATTTCCATTACCCGACCCGCCCCGATCAGGCCGCGCTCCATGGTGTCTCCTTCGATGTCGCACCGGGTGAGACGGTGGCGGTGGTCGGCCCGTCGGGCGCGGGCAAATCGACCCTGATCCAGTTGGCGCTACGCTTTTACGATCCCGATTCGGGCCGCATCCGCCTGAACGGCGTGCCGTTGACCGATGCCGATCCCGCCGATCTGCGCACGATGATGGCCATGGTGCCGCAGGACAGCGTGATCTTCGCCGCCTCGGCACGCGACAATCTGCGCTATGGCCGCTGGGATGCCAGCGATGACCAGATATGGGAAGCCGCCCGCGCTGCCAATGCCGAAGGCTTCCTGCGCGCCCTGCCGGACGGGCTGGACAGCTACATGGGCGAAGGCGGCGCACGCCTGTCGGGCGGCCAGCGCCAGCGCCTGTCGATTGCCCGCGCCCTCCTGCGCGATGCACCGATCCTGCTGCTGGACGAAGCCACTTCCGCGCTGGATGCCGAATCGGAACGGCTGGTGCAGGATGCGCTCGAACGCCTGATGCAGGGGCGCACCACGATCGTCATCGCCCATCGGCTGGCGACCGTCCGTGCGGCCGACCGGATCATCGTGATGGACGAAGGACGGATCGTGGAACAGGGCGATCATGCCGCGCTGGTTGCCCAGGGCGGCCTTTACGCCCGCCTCGCCAGCCTGCAATTCCAGGATCATGTGGACGGCTGACAATCCCCCGACGGTGGATCAGCGGGTCGCAGCAGCCAGGCTCGTCCGAACGACATGATCCAGGATGGCGGGATGGAGCGGCCGTTCGAACGCACAGCCCGCTTCATGCGCACGAGTCCAGTTCACCCGCGCGCGCCGGCCCTCAAACCCTGGCAGCATGATCCAGATATCGCTGCCGACCGACAATTTCATGAAACTCTGCAGACGGAAACCTGTAACCGACACGTCCGTGATCCCGCTGCTGAACCAGGTTTCCCCCGGTCGCCGGACCTTTACCGGAATCTGCACATGGCGCCGCTCGGCCGCCCTTGCCTTCCGATCATATTCTGTCTGTCGTTCTGCACCCATGGCCCGAATATCGCGTCGCTTGTCCGCGCATCATCGACCATGGCGGTAAGCAAAATGTTAAGACGGGGCAATAACCCCGGCATCGCACCCAGCGCCCCATGAAAAAGGCGCACACAAAAAAGGGCCGCCCGAAGGCAGCCCTTGTCTGTCGGCATTCTGATGGCTGATCCGTCGCATCGCCCGGAAAACCGGGAAGTCTTGCCCCGGACGGATGCGACGGCTTTCAGCGGTCAGAAATTGCCATATTGCTCATTGCCGACAAAGCCCAGCTTCGTCACGCCTGCACGCTTGATCTCCGCCAGCACTTCGTCGACGACGACATAGCGGGTCTGCGCGTTCGGCTGGAACTGAAGTTCCGGCTCGACCGGCAAGCGCAGCGATTGCTGCAGATACTGGCGCAGGGTCAGCAGGTCGATCGACGATCCGTTCCAGGTGATGACACCACCGGCGTCGATGGCGACCTTGTTCTTCACCGGGTCGATCACGCTGTCGGTAGGCGGCGCGTTCTGCGGCAGGTCGATCTTCACCGCGTGGGTCTGGATCGGAATGGTGATGATGAACATGATGAGGAGAACGAGCATGACGTCGATCAACGGCGTCGTGTTCATTTCCATCATCGGCTCACCTTCATCGGAGCCCATGCTCATGGCCATAGCGAAATCTCCTTAATCAGCCGGTCAGAGGCGGGTCGTCGTCGTGCCGGGTTCCGGCTCGGAGATGAAGCCCACCTTCGGGAAACCGGCGCGCTGCATCGTATAGATGGTGCCGCCGATGCAACGATAGGGTGCGTTGATGTCGCCACGGATATGCACTTCGGGCAGATCCTCAGGCTTCATATTCTCGACGCCGCCAGCCTTCTTGATATCCGCTTCCAGCTTGGCAACCGCCCGGTCGAGCAGTTCGCTCGAACTGACCGGAGCCATGCCCCAGAAAACCGCACAACTGCCGTCGGACGCCGTCGTAACCGAAAGAGACACATTTTCCGGCTTCGTCGTGGTCGGCTCGAACGCAACCTTGGGCAGTTGCAACTCGACCGTCTGAACCACGACAGGGACCGCGATGAGAAAGATGATGAGCAACACCAGCATGACGTCGACGAGCGGCGTCGTGTTGATGTCGGACAAGGGCTTGTCGTCACCGCCGCCGGGGCCAACACTCATTGCCATTGATACTATCCTAACCTTGGTGTCGATGGCGCCTCGTCTCGCGAGGCCCACGTCCGGCGGGGAACCGGGCGGTCGCAGCCGCCACCCGGTTCCCGTACCGGAGTCTTTAAGCCGATCAGGCCTTGGTCGGCGCAGCAGCCGGCTTGGCTGCCACAGCCGGCGCGGCGGAAACGGAAGGCTTCACGGCGCCGTCCGAAACCAGATAGGCCAGCAGGTCGACGGTGAAACCGTTCAACTGTTCGGCGATCGACTTGTTGCGACGCTGCAGGAAGTTGTAGGCAAGCACCGCGGGAACGGCGACGGCCAGACCCAGGGCGGTCATGATCAGCGCTTCACCGACCGGGCCGGCAACGGCGTCGATCGAGGCCTGACCGGCAGCGCCGATCTTGATCAGCGCGCGATAGATGCCGATAACCGTACCGAACAGACCGATGAACGGCGAGGTCGAACCGACGGTCGCGAGGAAGGCGAGGCCGCCACCCAGCGACGAATTGATCGCGGCTTCCGAACGGGCCAGCGAACCGTGCAGCCAGTCATGGGCTTCGACCGGGTCCTTCAGCTTGCTATGCTCTTCCTGGGCCTTGATGCCGTCGTCGACGATCTGCTTGTAGGCCGAATTCTTTTCCAGCTTGGCCGACGCTTCCTTGAGCGAACCGGCGCGCCAGAAGGTGGCACGCACCTTCTTGCCCTGGTTGATCACCTTCTGCTGTTCGATCAGCTTGGTGAACAGGATATAGAAAGTGCCGACCGACATGGCGCACAGGATGAGGAACACGGTCCAGGCGATGGTGCCGCCCTGTTCAAGGGCTTCCATCAGGCCATAGGGGTTTTCCGGCTTCGGAGCCGCGGCTGCGAGATACATCAACATGTTCAAGACTTCCCTCTCAATGAGATCAAGCGTGGGACGGGCGGCGCCGGGCGCGCACCCTCCCTGTTTCGATTATTCCGGCAGGCGCCAGGTGATGCGGCCATTATAGGTGTCCGGCATTTCCGCACCATCAGACCCCTTGGCCGGCTTGAAGCGCGCACGCTTCGGCAACAGGCGGCAGGTCGCTTCATCGAGGTCGGCATGGCCGGTCGATGAGGTGATGGTGCAGTTGGTCACCCGGCCATCCGCGCCGATTTCCAGACGGAAACCAGCGGTGCCCGAACGTTCTTCACGCTGTGCACGGCTCGGATAATCCGCATCGCTCAACCAACTGCCCGGTGCGCTGCGCGGCGAAGCGCGCGTTGCAGCCTGCGGCGGCGGCGGTGGAGCCGGTGGCGGCGGTGGTGGCGCGGCAACCGGAACCGGGTTGAACATCGGGGGCGGCGTCCTCACGGTCTGGATCGGCGGCGCGGGCGCCGGCGTCTGGACGATCGGCGGGGGCGCGACGACCGGCGGCGGCTCGACCGGCTGGTCTGGCGGCGGCGGCGGCGGCTCCTCGTCCGGTGGCGGGGGCTCCTCCTTCACGTCGATCACGTTCAGCTGTTCCGCCGCCTTTTTGACATATTTCATGCCAAGACCAGTGACGAAGGCATAGCCGAGAACAGCGTGAATCAGGGCGACGATGACGATCGATATCGTGCGACTCGATCCTTGCGAGTGGTCAGCATAGGCCATTCGGCAACGACACTCCTTAACTCATCTTACCAGTGGTTTATACAAATCAGCCAAAAACGACCCTAGCTGGCCGGGCTACCCCGACCACCTTTGGCCCCTAACCGCATATTTGCTACCGCGGAAACTCCTATCGCGGCGCATCGTGGCACGCAAACGCTTTATCGATATGTTCATTTGCGGTTACCATTTCATATCGGAATGACTTGCCTGTGACATCCTTGCCACGAGCTAAAACCATAGGACGAAGCTGCTCATGAAATCCCCCATCCGCCTCTTGAAACTCGGCATGGCGTGCCTCATTTCTGCCGCATCGCCCGCAGTTTTCCCTGCCTTTGCGCAGAGCGAACGGATGGTAGCGCAACCATCGCGCACCCTGTCCTACGCCGACATCGTGGACCTGGCGGACCGTGCGCCGCTGGTAGCCAATGTGCGTATCCGCAACATCATCGTCCTGACGCCCGACCAGGCCGGAACCGTCCCGGCCAGGCATAAGCGCCTTTTTGTCGAAGCGGACGTGACCGGCCTGATTCGCGGCGAATCGGGAATCAGCCCCCTTGTCACCTATTTATATGATGCGCCGACCGACGCGCGGGGCAAATTGCCCAGATATAAGAAGGCGCAGGTCATCCTGTTCGCGCGGCCCGGCACCCGTCCCGGCGAACTTCAGTTGGTGGCGCCCGACGCACAGATCGCGGCAACGCCTGAAGAGAGCAGCCGGGTGAAGGCGATCCTGTCGGCGCTGGTCGCGCCCGACGCGCCGCCACGCATATTGGGCCTGGGCGACGCCTTCCATGTCGCAGGCACGATCGAGGGCGAGGGCGAGACGCAGATTTTCCTGCGGACCGAAAATGGCGATCCGGTGTCGCTGTCGGTCCTGCGCCGCCCCGGCCAGGCCCCGCGCTGGGCGGTCGCGCTGGGCGAGATCGTGGATGAAGCCGCCCGCCCGCCCGAACCGGGCAGCCTGCTCTGGTATCGACTGGCATGCAGCCTGCCCGCCGCCCTGCCCGCCCGCGCTGTCCGCACCCTGCCGGTGGCCGATGCGGAGGCAGCGCGTGCCGATTATGGCGTGGTGATCCAGGCGCTCGGTCCCTGTGGCCGGACGCGCGGGCCGGCCTGATTCACGCCAAAGCGGCGGCACGCCCCCGCTTTTGCTTGGACAGGCGCGCGCGGCCCGCTATCAGCGCGGCGTTTATCTGTCTGCCGCAAGGGAAAGCAAGCCGCCATGACCAATCTGCACCGCCATGCCCCGCTGCGTGTCGCGCTTGTCGGCCTCGGCACGGTGGGCGGAGGGGTGATTCGCCTTCTCAACACCAATGGCGACCTGATCGCCCGTCGCGCCGGCTGCCCGATCCAGATCGTCGCCATCTCCGCGCGCGACCGCAGCAAGGATCGCGGCGTCGACCTGTCGCCCTATGAATGGGTGGACGACATGACGACGCTGGCGACGCGCGACGATGTCGATGTGGTGGTGGAACTGATAGGCGGCGCGGACGGCCCGGCGCTGACCCTGGCGCGCCAGTGCCTGACGCTGGGCAAGCCGTTCGTCACCGCCAACAAGGCGATGCTGGCGCATCATGGCCTGGACCTCGCCCGCCTGGCCGAACAGGGCGGCACCGCGCTCAAATATGAAGCGGCGGTCGCGGGCGGCATCCCGGTCATCAAGGGGATGCGCGAAGGCGCCGCAGCCAATGAGATCGCCCGTGTCTATGGCATCCTCAACGGCACCTGCAATTATATCCTGACCACCATGGAGAAGGAAGGCCGCGCCTTTGACGAGGTGCTCAAGGAAGCGCAGGAGCTGGGCTATGCCGAAGCCGACCCCAGCTTCGACATTGACGGCGTCGATGCCGCGCACAAGCTGACCATCCTCGCCAGCCTGGCGTTCGGCACGGAGCTGGATTTCGGCGCGGTCGCGACCACCGGCATCCGCCACGTCATCGCCGCCGACATCGCCGAAGCCGCCGCATTGGGCTTTCGCATTCGCTTGGTCGGCATGGCGCAAAATGGTCCAGAAGGTCTGTTCCAGCGGGTCCACCCGATGCTGGTGCCGCTCGACCATCCGCTCGCCCATGTCGATGGTTCCCTCAACGCCGTGGTGGCGGAGGGGAATTTCGTCGGTCGCCTGTTCTTCCAGGGGCGTGGCGCGGGCGACGGCCCGACCGCTTCGGCCGTGGTCGCCGACCTGATCGACGTGGCGCGCGATGAATATGGCGACGCTTTCGCCATGCCGGTCGCGGCCCTGTCGCCGCAAAATGTGGCGGATGCCGGCGCGCGCATCGGCCGCACCTATCTGCGCTTCAAGGTGCAGGACCGCCCCGGCGTGCTGGCCGAAATCGCCGCCGCCACCCGCGACGCTGGCGTGTCGATCGAAAGCATGATCCAGCGCGGCGCGAATCAGGCCGACGGGGTTCTGGTCGCGATCGTCACCCATGCGGGCGAAGAACGCTGCGTCCATGACGCCCTGGAACGGCTGGCCGGTTCCGACAGCCTGCTCGACACACCGATGGTGATGCACATTCTCGACTGATGTGGGATCGCTGCTGCCCGTCCCCATACCAGGGGCCAGGCGGCAATGCGCGGGACAACCCCGTCGCTTCGGGACCAGGGCTCCGACGGCCAATCTGTCGTCCTCGCTCGACAAGGCAGGAACGACCTCCTATCGCGTCGGATCATAAGAATAGGCAGAGGAAGTCATGGTGCAGGCAAGCTCGACTCTCGATCGCGTCCTGGTCCTGGAAATGGTCCGCGTCACGGAAGCGGCGGCCATCGCCGCGTCCAGACTGATCGGCCGGGGTGACGAGAAAGCGGCGGACGCCGCCGCGGTGGAGGCGATGCGCCTTGCCTTCAACGATCTCTACATGGACGGCACCGTCGTCATCGGCGAAGGGGAGCGCGACGAGGCGCCGATGCTCTATATCGGCGAAAAGGTCGGCAACGCCATCGGCACCGGGCCGAAGATCGACATCGCGCTCGATCCGCTGGAGGGCACCACCATCACCGCCAAGGCCGGACCGAACGCGCTCGCCGTGCTCGCCATTTCGGAGGAAGGCGGGCTGCTGAACGCGCCCGATGTCTATATGGAAAAGCTGGCGATTGGGCCGGGCTATCCCGAAGGCACGATCGACCTCAATCGGTCGGTGCGGGAAAATGTCGAGGCGGTGGCCAGTGCCAAGGGGGTCGATCCGCACGATCTGATCGTCTGCGTGCTCGACCGGCCGCGTCATGAGAGGCTGATCGGCGAATTGCGGGCGATCGGCTGCGGCATCATGCTGATCCCCGATGGCGACGTGGCGGGGGTGATCGCGACCAGCGACCCTGAAACGACGATCGATATCTATATGGGATCAGGCGGAGCGCCGGAGGGCGTGCTCGCCTGCGCCGCCCTGCGCTGCGTGGGTGGCCAGTTCAAGGGCAAGCTGCTGTTCCGCAATGAGGATGAAAAAGCACGGGCCCGCAAATGGGGCATCACCGACCTCGACAAGATCTACGACCTCAAGGAACTGGCGAAGGGCGACTGCATCTTCGCCGCGACCGGCGTGACCGACGGGTCGCTGCTGAACGGGGTCAAGCGGCTGCCTGGCGGCAAGCTGACCACCGAAAGCGTGGTGATGCGTGCCAGCACCGGCACCGTGCGCTGGGTGAAGGGGGAACATCGCCTCAATCATAAGGGCTTGTGACGCTGACGGGCCAGACCGACAGGCCCCTGTTGCAACGCAGCCTAACGCCCGGCCCGATGATTGAGATCATGGCCCAGCGCCAATATACCGACGCCGATCAGCGTATAGACGCTTTCCTGCATGCCATGGTCCATGGTCATCGCCCCCGCCATCACGCCCAGGCCCAGCGATCCGATCGCGGCCGGCATCATATAGCCATGGATGACCGCGCCATGGCCCAGGGCGATCGCGCCCAGCGCAATCGCCAGCACCAGTCCGACTTCATGGAAAATCGGGCTTTCAAAAATGCCACCGGCCGACGCCAATAATCCCAATATCACCGCGGTTGCAAAACAATGGGCGACGCACAGCCCCGACAGCGCAATGGCTATGCGGTCGATCCGACCGCTCAGAAGGGCATGGCGCAAAGTCACTCTCATGGTCGCCGCTACATAGGGCAGGCCAGCATAAGTTACAACATAACATTACAGATTACGGACAGCGAACGGGCAAAAGACTGGTGCATTATGCCGGAAGGCGTTGATCTGACCCATGCGCGTGCAACGACGAACGGGTTCTGATCAAAGCGGTCTGTATCAGGCGGCCAGGCGCAGGCAGTTGCGGCCGCTATGCTTCGCCCGGTACAGCGCCTTGTCCGCCGCTTCCAGAAGCACCGACCGGTCGGCATCGCCCTTCAACTCGACCAGCCCGGCACTGAAGGTAACGCGGATCGCCTGTCCGCCGCCCACGGTTATCGGCTCTTCCAGCAAGATGCGCAGCCGCTCGCACACCAGGCTCGACCTGTCTATGTCGCTGTCCGCCAGCAATATGGCGAATTCTTCGCCGCCCAGGCGACCGATACTGTCGACGCCACGCAGGCCGGGCCGCAATCGCGCCACGAACGCGCTCAACACCTGATCGCCCGCACCATGGCCGAAACGGTCGTTGACCGCCTTGAAATAATCGATGTCGATCAGCAGCAGGCTGGAACGCGCACCGATCCGTGTCCGCTGGATCTCGGCATCCAGCTTGTCGAGGAAGGCGCGGCGACTGTCCGCGCCCGTCAGCGAATCGCGCGCAGCCACCTGTTGCAGCGCCCTCTGGCGGGCCTTGTGCCGGGAAATGTCGCGAATCGTGCTGACGACTCCGTTCGGCTCGCCATGTTCATCGACCACCGCGCGCGTCACCATCTCGCACCAGTCGAGATCGCCTGCCGACACCAGCGGGCGAAACTCCACCTTGTGGATGCTTCCAGGCTGGATCAGGGCGCGGCGGTGCGCGGCGATCACCACCGCGCGATCCTGTGGATCGACCAGGTTGGCGGCCGACTGTCCAACCAGCAGTTCGGGCGCGCAGCCGATCTGCTCATGCGCGGAGGGCGATGCATATTCGATCAGCCCCGCGACGCTGATGTTGAGCACGATATCGCCGCTATGTTCGGCGATCGCGCGGAACCGCGTCTCGCTCTCCTCCAGCATGCGGAACAGACGGCGGCGGGCATGAAGCTCCGCCGCGATCGGCATGCTGAGCAGGAAACTCAGGGCGACATAGAATTGGAAAAACTGAACCCGGTCGCCCGGCGGTACCGGGATGATCGTCAACGGTCCCACACCGGACATGGTCGCCGTGCCGCCGATCAGCGCCAGCAGGATGATCGATGCCGCAGCCCCCATCTGGCCGACGCGAAAGGCGATCAGCACCAGCGGGAGCAAGGGCGCGAACAGCATGGGATAGCGCGCCCAATAAAAGATATGGACGGTGCTGAGCGCGAACAGCGCCAGCAGCACAACCGTCTCCACCTTGCCATGCCGCGGCGTTTTGCGCAGCCAGCGCCCCAGTTCGCCCTGCAACAGCATGATCAGGATCGGCGCGCAGGTCAGGCCGCCCAGCGCATGGCCGGTGTACCATTGCCAGAAGGAGGCGGCGAACGGCACCGGCGTCAGGCTTGCGGCAACCCCGGCCGCCAACAGTCCGGTCACGGTGTCGGCAACGGCGGTCAGGGCCAGAATGAATATCGCCAGCGACCGGATCGATCCGGTCACACGATGATCAGGCACGAAGCGACGGCACAGCAGCGCCACGATCAGCGATTCGAGGATGTTGATCACCGCCATCGGCGCGGCCGCCATCAGGCCCATGCCGAACAACGCGGTCGCCGCAGCACTCGCGACGGCGCAAACCATCAGGGTGCGCGGCCAGTAACTGGTGCGCGAGGTCAGCAATTCCGCCATCAAAAAGGCATTGGCGACCCAAATGAAGGCCAGCCCGCCCTCGAAGCGCGACAGCAACAGCGCGGCCGACGCCGCCACGAAATAGACGCAGCCGGTCGCGATCGAAGCGAGCAGGGAAGGATGACGAAGGGCGGGCCGCAACATGGTGCGACTGGGCTAAGGCTTCATCCTTAATATTTATTATCTTTCCCGTCCTTGTGATGCACATGACAGGACGAATGGTTCGGGCGACAGGCAGGATAGTCAGCCGGTCGCGACAGGATCAGCCCGCACGCCCTGCGCGATCAGCCGGTGCCAGCCGGCCAGCCGCCGGTCACGCGCTTCATCGGGCAGCGCCGGATCGAAACGATCCCTTCCGGGCACCATCGCCATGGCCTCCGCCAATGTCGCAAACATGCCCGCACCGACGCCGGCCAGCATCGCTGCGCCCCGCGCCGTCGTTTCGACATCGGCGGGCCGCTCCACCGGCAACGCCAGCATGTCGGCCATGTCCTGCGCAATCCAGTCATTGGCGCTCATCCCGCCATCGATGCGCAATATCCGCCACGCAACGCCATCGGCGGCAAAGGCGGTTGCAAGATCATGCACCTGGTGCACGATCGATTCGAGCGCCGCGCGGACGACATGCGCCCGGCCGACACCATGGGTCAGGCCGCTGATGCTGCCCGTCACCTCCGGCCGCCAGTGCGGCGCGCCCAGCCCTGACAAGGCCGGCAACAGATAGACGCCGCCATTGTCGGGCACGGACCGCGCGATCGCATCGGTGTCGGCGGCCGCCGCGATCAACCCCAATTGATCGCGCAGCCACTGGATCAGGCTGCCGGCAACGAAGATCGATCCTTCCAGCGCATAATGGCGATGGCCGCCAATCTGGCAGAGCAAGGTGCCAAGCAGACGGTTGCGGGACAGCGGCAGCGCCTCTCCGGTCGACGCCAGGATGAAGGCGCCGGTGCCCAGCGTCGCCTTGACCGCGCCGGATGCCAGGCATCCCTGCCCGATCGTCGCCGCCTGCTGGTCGCCAGCAAGGCCGCAAAGCGCGATCGCGCCACCCAGCAGCGCCTTCTGGCTGAATCCGAATGGTCCGGCATTGTCCACGATTTCGGCCAATGCCTGTTGCGGCACCCCGAACAGCGCGCAAAGATCCGCATCCCAGCGCGCGTCTGCCAGCGCCATGAGTTGGGTGCGGCTGGCGTTGCTTGCATCGCTGACATGCATGCCGCCGGTCAGCTTCCACATCAGCCAGCTCTCGACCGTGCCAAAGGCAAGATTGCGCCCCGCCTCCGCCACCTGCGGCACATGGTCGATCAGCCAGCGCATCTTGGTCGCGGAAAAATAGGGATCGACGATCAGGCCGGTGCGCTGCTGGATCATCGGTTCATGCCCGCTGGCGCGCAACTGCGCGCACTGGCTGGCCGTGCGCCGATCCTGCCAGACGATCGCCCTGGCCAGCGGCCGACCGTTCCGCCTGTCCCATGCCACCACCGTTTCGCGCTGGTTGGTGATCCCGATCGCGGCGATCCGGTCCGCGCCACCGGCCTGGTCCACGATCTGGCGGGCACAATCCAGCGTCCGCGCCCAGATTTCGTCGGCGTCATGTTCGACCCAGCCGGGACGGGGATAATATTGGCTCAAGGGCGCCTGGGCCGTCGCGACCCGTTCACCGCCGGGCGCATAGAGCATCGCCCGCGTCGATGTCGTCCCCGCATCCAGCACCAGCAGATGACGCTCGCTCATGCCTGTTCCTCCAGCCATTGATCCAGCCGCGCGACCTGCGCCGCATCCAGCCGCAGGCCGAGCTTGCTCCGCCGCCAGAGTATGTCCGCACTGGTCCGCGCCCATTCGCGCACCATCATGTGGCGCACTTCCGCTTCGGTCAGGCCATGGCCGAAATCCGCGCCAAGCCCGGTCCTGTCAGTGGCAGCGCCAAGCCAGTCCCACGCCTGCGTGCCATAGGCGCGCGCGATCCGGTCCACAGTCGCGGGGGCCAGGAACGGATAGTCGCCCGCCAGACGGTCGATCACCGCGGCCAGGCCCGTCTTGGGAAAATCGCCGCCGGGCAATGGCGCGCGCGCCGTCCAGTCCCCGCCGCTCAGCGCCGGAAGATATGGCTGGAGCTGATCCACCGCTCCGGCCGCCAGATGACGATAGGTGGTGATCTTGCCGCCAAAGACACTGAGCAAAGGGGCCTGCCCGCCTGCCTCGTCCAGTTCCAGCCGATAGCCGCGCGTCGCCGCTTCGGGCCGGTTCGATCCGTCATCGATCAGCGGCCGCACTCCGGCATAGGACCACACGACATCGGTGGGCGTGATGGCCCGGACGAAATAGCGATTCGCGCCTTCGCACAGATAGGCGATTTCTTCCGCGCTCGCCGTCACCGGATCGACACCGTCCCGATGGTCGCGATCCGTCGTGCCGATCAGCGTGAAGGCGCGTTCATAGGGAATGGCGAAGAAGATGCGGCCGTCGGGCAACTGGAAAAAATAGGCGAAGTCATGATCGAACAGGCGCGGCACGACGATATGCGATCCACGCACCAGCCGCATATGGCGCGCGCTCCGGCAACCGGCGCGATCGAGCAGGTCGAGCACGGCCGGTCCCGCTGCATTGACGACCGCGCGGGCGCGGAACAGGCACGTCTCGCCCCCGGCCCCGCGCGCCGTGATCCGCCAATGGTCGCCGACGCGCTCCAGCCGCTCGACATGGGTTCGGGTCTGGACATCCGCACCCCGATCGGCGGCATCGCGCGCGTTGAGCAGGACAAGCCGGGCATCATCGACCCAGGCATCGGAATAGCCATAGGCCGGGCCGAAACCGGGCTTGAGCGCCAGCCCCGCCGGGTGGCGACGCAGATCGATCGCCTCCGTCGCCGGCAGGGCATGCCGCCCGCCGATATGGTCGTACAGGAACAGGCCCAGCCGCAACAACCAGCGCGGCCTCAGCCCCTTGGTCCAGGGCAGGACGAAGCGCATCGGATGAATGATGTGCGGCGCGATTGTCCAGAGCCGCTCCCGCTCGATCAGCGATTCGCGCACCAGGGCGAATTCGCCATGCTCCAGATAGCGCAATCCGCCATGGATCAGCTTGGTCGAGGCGGATGATGTCCCCTGCGCAAGATCGCCCCGTTCCAGCAACAGCACGCGCGCGCCGCGCCCGGCGGCATCGCGGGCAACGCCGCAGCCGTTCACCCCGCCGCCGATAACGGCCAGGTCATGGATACCGGCTGCGCTCTCCTCGCTCACACATCCTGTCTAGGACGGTTATGCGCATCAGGAAACCGGGAAAGCGCGCCCCGTTCAGGCGCGGGAACTTTCATGGACAGGGTGCTGCGCTGCCGATCCGGTCCCATGCGGCCAATGCCAGCATGCAGGCCCCGGTCACGGACAGGGCGCGATCAGGCTTTCTCCAGCGTGCATTGCAGCGGATGCTGGTTCTGCCGGGCGAAATCCATCACCTGGTTCACCTTCGTCTCGGCGACCTCATAGCTGAAGATGCCGCACACGCCGACGCCGCGCTGATGCACATGCAACATCACGCGAGTCGCTTCCTCCATGTCCATGCGAAAGAAACTTTGCAGGACATGCACGACGAATTCCATCGGCGTATAATCGTCATTGAGCATCAGCACCTTGTAGAGCGACGGCTTCTTGGTGCGGGTGCGCGTCCGGGTCGCGATGCCGACATTCGGCCCGCCGGGGCCTTCGCCCTGATCGTCCTGATCCCGGCCCGCCATCTTGACGGACCATGCAGATGCGGTGGTGACACTGTTCATGATGGTCGAGGATATGGCGATTTACCGGCGCAAGGCAAGAGGGTGGGTCGGCCCATTCAACCGGCAGCGGCGATATTTCAACCTGACCGGACTACGATCCTGGGGTTTGCCAACCCTGCCCTGGCAAAGGGGGGCCATGTCGTGCCGGGTTGGCAAAGGGCATATAGCCTGACGCAAAGGGCGCCGTCCCCTGGATGGGAACGGCGCCCTTGCGCTATGACATAGGGGTCGGGAAGGCTCAGGCGGCCAGCGACTTCACCTTGTCCGTCACCAGCGTCATGCGCGCGGTCAGCGGCTGGGCGACATCGCCGGCCAGCTTGATGAAGGCTTCGCTGCTCTTGGCGGCTTCCTTGGTGAACTCGTCGAAGCTGCTCGACAGCAACTGGCTCTGGAGCTGGAAGAATTCGGTCGGCGTCTTGACGGTCGAGAAGGTCTTGAAAGAGGCGGTCGCCTTTTCGAAGCTCTTCTTGCTGTAATCGACGGCGTCCTGCCCCATGGTTTCGATGCCCTTGGCGGCAATCTTGCCGGATTCCACCAGCGCTTCGACATTGCCCTTGGCCAGGTCGCTCAGTTCCTCGATCGCCTTGGTCGACTTTTCAACGCCGGCCTTCGCCTTTTCGTTGAAATCGGCATAGGCGGTTTCGAGCTTCGCCTTGGTTTCTTCGGCGAACTTCTTTCCGGTTTCGATCACGTCGGTCATGCTCTTGGTTCCTTCTGCGGGCAGCGGCTGGGTCGCAATGGTTTCGGCCTTTTCGGTCAGGCTCTCTGTAATCCTAGATTCGGGCGCGGCATCCCCCGCGATCGTGGCGGCCACGAGAGCGACGGGATCGGCCTGGCTTTCCACGCTTTCCGTCAGGGACGAGGGCGTGGGAGCGGGCGTCGGCGTCGGAGCAGGGGTCGGCGCAGGCGTGGGCGCGGGCGTCGGCGCCTTCTGCGGATTGGTGTCGATCGGCTTGACCGCCGCCGAAACCGCCTTGCGGGGCGCAGGCGCCTTGCCGGCAGGTTCACTGATCGCCGCTTCGGCCGCCTTGAGCGCCTCGCTGGCTGACAATGTCGTCGCACCTGCCTTGCTGCGTGGCGCATTTCTCGGCGTCTTGGGCGTAACGGCCATGACCTTCTCCATTTGTTGCAGTGCACAATACAGTGTCCGCAGGCCCTTTGCAAGGCTTATTGTGCAGTGCAACAAAAGTGCCATCTGCGGCTCGTCGCAGACAGGTTTCAGCCCGGCGCAAGGCCGCGCGGGAACAGGCTCAGCGCATCCTGACGTAGCGCCCCGGCGCATCCTCGATCGGCTTCAGCCTGCCCTTGCCCGGCACCCGGCCACCCTTCACCGGCACATGGCGCGAATCGAGCGCCTCGATCCATGCCCGCCAGTCCGGCCACCAGCTCCCCTTTGTTTCCTTCGCATTGGCAACGAAGGCATCCAGCGAGGGCTGTGCCGTATCGCAGGCCCAATATTGATATTTGCCCGCAGCGGGCGGGTTGATGACGCCGGCGATATGGCCCGATCCGGCAAGGAGGAAACGGGTGGGGCCAGACAGATTTTCGGTCATCTTCCACACGCTTTCCAGCGGTGCGATATGATCTTCCCTGCCTGCCTGGACATAGGCGGGCGTCTGGATGCGGGTCAGGTCGATCGGCGTGCCGTCGATGCTGATCGCGCCGGGCACCACCAGCAGATTGTCGCGATACAGCCGGGTCAGATAGTCAAGGTGCCACCGCGCCGGCAGGTTGGTGGTGTCGCCATTCCAGTAAAGCAGGTCGAAGGGCGGATAATCCAGCCCAAGCAGATAATTGTTGACGACATAATTCCAGATCAGGTCTCGCCCGCGCAGCAGGTTGAAGGTCGCGGCCATGTAGCGCCCATCCAGAAACCCGTTCGACGATAGCTGCTCCACCATCTTCATCTGCTCGTCATCGACGAACAGGGTCAGGTCGCCGGCCTGGCTGAAATCGACCTGCGCGGTGAAGAAGGTCGCGCTCGCCACCTTGTCCGCCTCCCCCCGCGCCGCAAGCAGGGCCAGCGTCGCGGCCAGCGTCGTGCCGGCGACGCAATAGCCGATCGTGTGGACAGCCTTCACCTTCAGCAGGTCGCGCACCGTGTCGATGGCGTCGATCTGCCCTTTCAGGATATAATCGTCCCAGACCAGATCCTTCATGGAAGCGTCGGCCGATTTCCACGATACCAGGAACACGCTGATCCCCTGATCGACCGCCCATTTGACGAAGCTCTTTTCCGGCGACAGGTCGAGAATGTAGAAGCGGTTGATCCAGGGCGGAAAGATGATGAGCGGCGTTTCCAGCACCGTTTCCGTCGACGGGGCATAGTGGATCAACTGGTACAGCGGTGTTTCATGGATCACCTTGCCCGGCGTCGCCGCGATATTGCGTCCCAGTTCGAACAGGGTGCCATCGGTGTGGGTAAGCTGGCCCTTCTCCAGGTCAGCCAGCATATGCTTCAAACCCTTGACCAGATTCTCGCCGCCGCTCTCGATGGTCTTTTGCACCACCTGCGGGTTGGTAAAGGGAAAGTTGCTGGGCGCCATCGCATCAAGCAGGCCGCTGGTGGCAAAGCGCAGCTTGGCCTTCTGCCGGGGATCCACCCCGTCGACCGCATCGGCCAGCTTCATCATATAGTCCGACACCAGCAGATAGCTTTGCCGGATCAGGTCGTAAAAGGGATGCTCGGTCCAGGCCGGGTCGGCAAAGCGCCGGTCCTTGCGCGCCGCCGGGCTGGTCGCGGGCACGGCGTCGGGCTGGTCGCGCAACAGGCCGCCCGAATCGAGGAAGCGCTGCCACAGCGCCAGCCCTTCATCGGCAAAGCCGGTCTGGATGCGCGCGACGATGGCCGGGTCAAAGGGCAATGCCTGCCCGGCGGCGCCGGCCGCCTGCTCCAGCATCAGTTGCTGGGCGCGGCCCAGAACATCCGTCCATTGCTGCATTTGCTCCAGGGTCGGCAGATGCGGCTCCATGACATCGGCTTTATCCATGGCCACCTTGCTCCTCCTGGCATCGCGCGGATGCGCCGCTTTCACTGGCGCGTCGCAACCTGGCGGGTTATAGCCGGTATGTGACACGCCAGCGGCGCGTCATACACTATTCCCTACAGAGAGCTTTCAGGAAAGCCCCTATAATGTCCGAAGAATTCTACCGCATGAAGCGCCTGCCGCCCTATGTCATCGCCGAAGTCAACGGCATGCGGGCCGCCGCGCGGGCCGCGGGAGAGGATATTATCGACCTGGGCATGGGCAATCCCGACCTGCCGCCGCCCGACCATGTCATCGCGAAACTGATCGAGGTGGCGCAAAAACCCAGCGCCCATGGCTATAGCCAGTCGCGCGGCATCCCCGGCCTGCGCAAGGCGCAGGCCAATTATTACGCCCGCCGCTTCGGCGTGGAGGTCGACCCGGAAACCGAGGTCGTCGTGACCATGGGGTCGAAGGAAGGGCTGGCGAGCCTCGCCACCGCGATCACAGAGCCGGGCGACGTGGTGCTGGCCCCCAATCCCAGCTACCCGATCCATACGTTCGGCTTCATCATCGCGGGCGCGACGATCCGGTCGGTGCCCACGACCCCGGACGAAAATTATTTCCGCTCGCTCGACCGCGCCATGGCCTTCACCGTGCCGCGCCCGTCGATCCTGGTGGTCAATTATCCGTCCAACCCGACCGCCGAAACGGTCGACCTGGCTTTCTACGAGCGGCTGGTCGCCTGGGCGAAGGAGAACAAGGTCTGGGTGCTGAGCGACCTGGCCTATTCCGAACTATATTATGACGGCAACCCCACGCCCTCCATCCTCCAGGTGCCGGGCGCCAAGGATGTCGCGATCGAATTCACCTCGCTGTCCAAGACCTACTCCATGGCCGGCTGGCGCATGGGCTTTGCGGTCGGCAACAAGAAGCTGATCGCGGCGATGACACGGGTGAAATCCTATCTCGACTATGGCGCCTTCACCCCGATCCAGGCGGCGGCCTGCGCCGCGCTCAACGGGCCGCAGGACATTGTCGAGAAGAACCGGCTGCTCTATCACAAGCGTCGCGACGTGCTGGTCGAAAGCTTCGGCCGGGCGGGCTGGGACATTCCGCCCGCGCGCGCGTCGATGTTCTGCTGGGCGCCGCTGCCGCCCGCGCTGAAAGAGATGGGCTCGCTGGAATTTTCCAAGCAGCTCCTCACCCATGCCAAGGTCGCGGTCGCGCCGGGCGTGGGCTATGGCGAGGATGGCGAAGGCTTCGTCCGCATCGCCATGGTCGAAAATGAGCAGCGGCTGCGGCAGGCGGCGCGCAACATCAAGGCGTATCTCAAGTCCATGGGCGTGAACACGCCGGCCAAGGACGTGGCCTGAACTACCGGCCGGACAAGGCGGGCGGGCGCTGCGGCTGCATCGCGGCGCCCGCCTGTGATGCTGGCTCGACTTCTCCTGTTGATCGCTCACGCTATTGGCGATTGCCCGCCCGACACCGCTTGCGCCGCAAGGGGGCCTTTGGTGCCATGGCTTATACTGACGATGCCGATCACCGGCATCGCCGCTTTCTTCCTCGTCCAGTGGTTGTTAGGAATGCGGGCATGACCATGATCCCCCTGCCCCAGGTCAGCCAGGTCGCGCAGACCATCCAGCTCGCGCTCGCGCCGGTGTTCCTGCTGGCGGGTATCGGCGCGTTCCTCAATGTCTGCGTCGGCCGCCTCGCCCGGATCATCGACCGCGCACGGTCTGTTGAGCAACTGATACTCACATCGCGGGGCAAGGAGCATGACCGGATGGTCGGGGAAATCCGCGTGCTCGACCGGCGGATGAGCGTGGTCAATGCCTCGATCTTCCTCTCGGTCGCGTCCGCCTGCGCTGTCTGCCTTGTCGTCATCCTGCTGTTCGCCGGAAATCTTCTCGACGCCCATCTGGGAAGCGCCATCGCCATCCTGTTCAGCCTGTCGATGCTGTTGCAGGCCGGCGGCTTTGCCACCTTCATCCTGGAAATCCGGCTGGGGTCGAAGATCATCCATGTCCGCAACGAAGTCCTCTACCACAAGGTCGAGGCCGAGGAAGACGAGGCGGCGTGACCAAGTTCACCGTCAACGACCGGCCGGTGCAATATCGCATGGACCCGGAAACCCCGCTGCTCTGGGCGCTGCGCGATGCATCCAACCTGACCGGCACCAAATATGGCTGCGGCACCGGCGATTGCGGCGCCTGCACCGTGGACATTGACGGGGAAGCGGTGCGATCGTGCCAGGTGACGATCGGCAAGACCGAAGGGCGCTTCGTCACCACGATCGAGGCGCTGTCGCCCGATCGCGGCCATCCGCTGCAACAGGCGTTCGCTGCCGACAATGTCTCCCAATGCGGTTACTGCATCCCCGGCATCATCATGGCGGCATCCGTGCTGCTGCGCCGGACCAATGATCCCAGCGACGCGGACATCGACGGCGCGATCACCAATATCTGCCGCTGCGGCATTTATCCGCGGCTGCGCGGCGCGATCAGGCGGGCGGGCCGGATCATGCGCGGGGAAGAACAGGTCGCCGCCGCACCGCCGCCGGGCGTCACGCCGGAGGACGCGGCCCGCACCGTCCCCGCACTGGGCCGGCCGGGCGTACAGCCAGAACGCCAGGGCCGATCGACATTCAGGTGATGACGTAAATTTGCTGCGTCATTGCGCGCCGCCCGCCCTAATGGTCGCTGGCCGCAAATGCGCCGATGCCGGTTTCCGCCCGCACCCGCTGCGCCGGATAACCGGCCTTGTCGACCGCCGCGCGCGGACTGCCATCAAGCCGGGAGATCAGCCAGATGGCGATGAAGCCCGCCGGGACCGAGAAGATCGCCGCCGAACTATAGGGAAAGGGCGCGACTCCCAGGCCAAAGGTCGTGGTCCACACTGCCGGCGACAGCAGGGTGAGGATGAAGGCGGTCAGAAGCCCGATCGTCCCGCCCCAGGCCGCGCCGCGCGTGGTGCAACCGCCCCACAGCAGCGACAGGATCAGCACCGGGAAATTGCCCGACGCCGCCAGCGCGAAGGCCAGGCTGACCATGAAGGCGACATTCTGTTTCTCGAACACCAGCCCCAGCAGCACCGCCAGCGCGCCCAGCGCCAATGTGGTGAGGCGCGACACCCGCAGTTCGTCCGCGGAACTGGCCTTCCCATGCTTGAACACGGTCGCATAAAGATCATGACTGACCGCCGAGGCCGCCGATAGCGTCAGCCCCGCCACCACCGCCAGGATGGTGGCGAAGGCAACGGCCGAGATGAAGCCCAGGAACGCATTGCCGCCGATCGCATGGGCCAGATGGATCGCCGCCATATTGCCGCCGCCGCGCAACGCGCCCTCGCCGTCCAGATAGCTGGCGTCCGTCCCCACCAGCACGATCGCGCCAAAACCGATGATGAAGGTGAGGATATAGAAATAGCCGATCCATCCGGTCGCCCACAGCACGGACTTGCGCGCCTCCTTCGCGTCGGGGACGGTGAAGAAGCGCATCAGGATATGCGGCAGGCCCGCCGTGCCGAGCATCAGCGCGAGGCCGAAGGAAATGGCCGACACCGGATCCTTGATGAAATTGCCCGGCGCCATGATCGACCGCCCCTGCTCTGCCGCCTGCGCCGCGCTCGCCCCGTCGGCCAGCGCCGCCTGCGTCTTGACCTCGACCGCGCGGGCAAACAGCGTTTCCAGGCTGAACCCGCACTGGGCCAGCACCATCAGCGCCATGAAGCTGGCCCCGCCCAGCAGCAGCACCGCCTTGATGATCTGGACCCAGGTGGTCGCGCGCATCCCCCCGAACAGGACGTAGAGCATCATCAGCCCGCCCACCATCACCACCGCCAGCGCATAGGGCAGGCCGAACAATAATTTGATAAGCTGCCCCGCCCCCACCATCTGCGCGACGAGGTAGAAGCTGACCACCAGCAGCGTGCTGATCGCCGCGAAGCTGCGCACCGGCGGCTGGGCGAAGCGGTAGGAAGCGACATCGGCAAAGGTATAGCGGCCAAGGTTGCGCAACCGCTCCGCCATCAGGAACAGCAGGATCGGCCAGCCCACCAGAAAGCCGGTGGAATAGATCAGCCCGTCATAGCCATCGTTGAAAATCTGCGCAGAAATGCCCAGGAAAGAGGCCGCCGACATATAATCGCCCGCCATCGCAAGGCCGTTCTGGAAGCCGGTGATGCCGCCGCCTGCGGTATAGAAATCCGACGCGGTGCGGGTACGCGCGGCCGCCACCTTGGTGATCCAGAGCGTCAGCCCGACAAAGGCCACGAACATGGCGATCGCGACCCAGTTGGTCGGCTGGCGCTGCGCCTCCCCCTCCAGCGCGGCGGCGAAGGCAGGCGCGGGCAACAGGGCGATCAGCCCGATCATCGCCCTCATGCGCGATGATCTTTCAGGATATGCGCCATCTGCGCGTCATGATGGCGGTTGGCATGGGCGACATAGAGGCCGGTCAGCGCGATCGCCAGCAGGATGAGGCCAAGGCCGATCGGGATGCCGATCGAAGTCACGCCATCCCCGATCGGCGCGCCCAGCAACGCCTTGTCGAACGCGATCAGCAGCAGATAGGCGACGAAGGCGACGAAGATGACCGCCGACAGCCACCAGCCCAGCCGGGCACGCCGCGCCACCAGCGCCCGGTAACGCGGATCGGCCGCCACCGCTGCGACCAGCGCCGCATCCTGTTCCTGTTTCATGCCTACTCCCTGGTCCTGCCGCCATGCTAACCGGGCGCGGGACGATTGCAATGGCGCGGGGGGAGGCTTTATAGCGGGGCGAGAGACTTTGCGCAGACTTGCGGCCCGACTGTTTTATGCACATATGACAGTGGAAAGGGCCGCTTTGGGCTTCTGGGAGATGACATGGCTTCGACCGCGCCAACCGCTACCGCCGATATGCTGAACCTGACCGCGCCCGATCCGGTGCCCGTGGTCGCGCCGGAAAAGGCGGCGGGCCTCGTCCCCATAGAGGATGAAAAGCGCAGCAAGCTCGACGAAAAGGTCGATGCCTTCGTCGCCGATCTGGTCGCGCAGGACGCCAATTCGCCGGAATTCGGCGCGCGCGTCGACCAGCTCACCAATATGGGGCGCAAGGAAATCGCCGAGGCCGCCGGCCACTCCAACCGCTTCCTCGACCGCCCGGTGCGCGCGATGGACAGCGATACCAAGGTCGGCGCGGACCTTGCCGAACTGCGCCGCACGGTGGAGGATCTGGACCCCGGCAAGCGCGGCAACCTGATGGCGCCCAAGAAGCTGTTCGGCATCATCCCCTTCGGCAACAAGATGCGCGACTATTTCGACGGCTATAAAAGCGCGCAGAGCCACATCAATTCCATCCTGGGGAGCCTTGCCAGCGGCAAGGACACGCTGATCAAGGATAATGCCGCGATCGACGTGGAACGGCAGAATATGTGGGCCACCATGGGTCGTCTGGAACAGATGATCCACATCAGCAAGACGATGGACGCCCGGCTGGAATCCAAGGCGCTGGAACTGGACGCGACCGATCCGGCCAAGGCCAAGGCGATCCGCGAGAGCGCGCTGTTCTACATCCGCCAGCGCACGCAGGACTTGCTGACCCAGATGGCGGTGACGGTGCAGGGCTATCTGGCGCTCGACCTGGTGAAGAAGAATAATGTCGAACTGGTCAAGGGTGTGGACCGCGCCAGTACCACGACCGTCGCGGCGCTGCGGACGGCGGTGACGGTGGCGCAGGCGCTGGTGGGGCAGAGGCTGGTGCTGGAACAGATCAGCGCGCTCAACACGACCACCGCCAACATGATCGACCGGACCGGCGAATTGCTCAAAAGCCAGACCGCACAGATTCACGAGCAGGCCGCGTCCAGCACCATCCCGATCGAGACGCTCCAGCGCGCGTTCCAGAATATCTATGATACGATGGACAATATCGACAGCTTCAAGATGAAGGCGCTGGAGAATATGAAAACGACGGTGAACACGCTGTCGAACGAGGTCGAAAAGTCCAAGGGCTATATCGCCCGCGCCGAAGGACAGGCGCAGGCGGCAAAGGAGGTTCGCGCCGACAATCCCCTGCTGAGCGCGATCGAGGGGTGATGCGCCTGCTCCACCACATGGCGGGGAGGCAAGAATGAGCCGCTCCGACCGCGTCCTGGCCGATGCCGAGGCCGTTCTGCGCCGCCACAGCGAACGCGGGCAGAGCCTGTCCACCCGCGCGCGGCAGCGCCGCAATGCCGGGCTGCTGCGCAAGGTCAGATATGCCTTCTGGGCGGTGCTGGCGGTGGTGCTGGGCAGCGCGGTGGCGGGCTTCATCCTGCCGCTGGGCGTGACCGGGGTGATGATCGCGCTGGGGGTGATGATCGCCGCGCTGCTGCTGATCGCGCTGATGCCCGCCGAAAGCAGGGTCAGGACGGAGGCTTTGGCCCAGACTGAACTGACCGCCCTGCCGCTCAAGACCGAAATCTGGCTGGAAAACCAGCGCAAGGCGCTGCCCGCCCCGGCGATCACGCTGGTCGACAGCATCGGCGTGAAGCTGGAAATGCTGGCGCCCCAGCTTGAGCGGCTGAACGAGCAGGAACCGGCCGCGCAGGAAATCCGCCGGCTGCTGGCCGACCATCTGCCCGAACTGGTCACAGGCTATCAGTCGATCCCCCAGCCCCTGCGGCGCGAGGAACGCAATGGCCGCGTGCCCGAAAAGCAGTTGATCGACGGGCTGGCGGTGATCGACGCCGAAATTGGCCGGATGAGCGAACATCTGGCCAGCGGCGACCTGGACAAGCTGGCGACCCAGAACCGTTTTCTGGAACTGAAATATCAGGAAGCCAGGGAATTGGGGAATTGATCGTTTCAGCCAGGCTGAAACTGCGCGGTGCGGTGCAACGATCGACTGCCGCGCCGCCCCTGGCATGATCCACCTCACCCTGATCATCGTCGATTTCCTGACGGGCCTGCTGGCGGCCGGCGCCTGGGCGCTGGCGTCGGCGGGCGGGGTCATCGCGGTGGTGGTGGGCGGCGGCTTTCTGGGCGTATCGCTGTTCCGGCGCTGGCGGCGCAAGCCCTGACGCCCGCCCTCAAATCTCCAGTTGCGATCCCAGTTCGACCACCCGGTTCACCGGCAGCTTGAAAAACTCCATCGGGCTTTCGGCATTGCGGATCATCCAGGCGAACAGCTTTTCGCGCCAGATCGCCATGCCGGGCCGGGACGACGGGATCAGCGTCTGGCGGCTCAGGAAATAGCTGCTGTCCTTGACCGTGATCGGCCCGCTGCAATCCTGCACCGATTTCAACGCGGCGGGAATGTCGACCTCCTCCATGAAGCCATGGTTCAGCACCAGCCGGTAAAAGCCTTCGCCCTGCGGGGTCAGTTCGGTCCGTCCCTCCTCGCGCAGATGGGGCACGCCCTGGGTGCGCACGGTCAGGATGATGTTGCGTTCGTGCAGGATGCGGTTGTGCTTCACATTGTGGAGCAGCGCGGGCGGCACGCCGTCGGTGCTGGATGACAGGAAGATGGCGGTGCCCGGCACGCGCTTGAGCGATCCGCTGGTCGACCGGATGAACAGGTCCAGCTCCATCGCCCCGTCGCGCAGCCGCTCGCGCATGATCCGCCGCCCGGTCGCCCAGGTGGTCAGGCCGACAAAGGCGATCGCCGCGACCAGCAGCGGGAACCAGCCGCCATCGGGAATCTTGGTCGCGTTGGACGCGAAATAGGCGCCGTCCACGATCAGGAAGGCCAGGGTCACGCCGCCCGCGACCAGCGGGTGCCAGCGCCACACGCTAAAGGTCAGCACGCCGACCATGCAGGCGGTGATCAGCATCGTGCCGGTGACGGCGATGCCATAGGCCGCGGCCAGATCGGTCGAGCTGCCAAAGCTCAGCACCAGCAGGATGACGAAGATCAGCAGCGCGACATTGACCAGCGGGACATAGATCTGTCCGGCCGCCGACGCGCTGGTGTGCAATATGCGCAGGCGCGGCAGGAAACCCAGTTGCACCGCCTGTTGCGTGACGGAGAAAGCGCCCGAAATCACCGCCTGGCTGGCGATGATCGTCGCCATCGTCGCCAGGATCACCAGCGGCAGCCGCGCCCATTCCGGCGCCATCAGGAAGAAGGGATTGGCGGCGGCGGCAGGTTCGTCCAGCAGCAGCGCGCCCTGCCCCAGATAGTTGAGCAACAGGCAGGGAAAGGCGGCATAGAGCCAGGCGATGCTGATCGCCTTGCGCCCGAAATGGCCCATATCGGCATAGAGCGCCTCCGCCCCCGTCACCGCCAGCACGACCGACCCCAGCGCCAGGAACGCCAGCCCCGGATCGAACGCAAAGAAACGCACCGCCCAGAGCGGGTTCACAATGGCGATGATGTCGGGATGACGCACGATGTTGAAGATGCCGAGCGCGGCCAGCACCAGGAAATAGACCACCATCACCGGCCCGAACAGCGCGCCGACCCTGGCCGTGCCATGGCGCTGGATCAGGAACAGCCCGACCAGGATGGCGATCGCGATCGGTAGCACCAGCGGCGTCAGGCTCGCCTGCACCACGGTCAGTCCCTCCACCGCCGACAGCACCGAAATGGCAGGCGTAATGATCGCATCGCCATAGAAGAGCGCGGTCGCCAGCACGCCCAGCATCGCGATCCACGGCGTCCAGCGCGACGGCCCCAGCCGCCGCCCGATCAGCGCCAGCAACGCCATGCTGCCGCCTTCGCCATGATTGTCCGCGCGCATGACGATGAACACATATTTGACCGTGACGATCAGCGTCATCGTCCAGAAGATCAGCGACAGCACGCCATAGATATGCAGCGGATCGACCGCCAGCGGATGGTGGCCGACGAAACTTTCCTTGAGCGCGTAGAGCGGCGAGGTGCCGATATCACCAAAGACGACGCCCAGCGCGCCCAGCGCCAACGGGGCAAGGCCCTGTTGCGGCGTCCCGCCATGGGGCTGCGCATCGGCGGCGGGCATGGCCCTGTCGATTTCTTCGTTCATGTCCGTGCGATGCCATGGACCGGCATACAGTTTCCATAGGAGGAATGCCCCAGTCGCATAGTATTTCCATATGATTCCGGGAATTGCCGTCAAATTCCTACGATATTCCAACGGATCGGCGCTTTTTCTCCTCTCGAATAGCTATGCGGCCATCGGTAGATGGCGTGCCTCCCCTGTCGCATGGAGGCGATCCTATGACGCACTGGCGTCCCTCTCTCACCGCGCGAATCGGCGCGCGCCTGCTGGGCCTCGCGCTGCTCTGGAGCCTCCGGCCGGAAGGCGCCTGGTTGCACCGGCTCGTGCGGGCGTCACCCTCGACCACCCCGGCCCAGTTCCTGCTGGCGGTCCTCTGCGTCCTGAGCGCCAGCGCGGGGACAGCCTTGCTGCTGATGGGACCGGGATTGTGGAAGCCGGCGCCGGTCGCGCGCCGCTGGCAGCATCATGGCCTGCCATCGGGTGGATGATCGGTCGGGCGGGGGCGGCAGCGGCAGCGCAAAAATCGTCCCGAACGGCCATGGCGCGTGCAGTTCGCCAGTGGACCGTCCGGGATCGCAGCGCCGCCTTGCTTGGAGAGGCATGGCAACGCTGTCCCGGCGATTTAGGAGATTCGCGCATCGCGTGCAACCATCTTTATGCGACAGGCAGAAATAAGGGGGCCAGCGACCCGATCGCCCCCCTCGCGCCATCACTCCCGCGCTATCATCCCTTGCTCTCCACCCTCAGAAAACCGCCATGGCGGCGTCAGCGCGCCACCGACAGGCGATAGACCATCGCATGATGATAGGGTTTGCCGGGGTCGACACGCGCCGACACGAAATTCGGCTTGTTGGGCGCATCGGGAAATTTCTGCGGTTCCAGCGCGATGCCGTCACCCATGCGATACAGGTGGCCACCCTTGCCGACCAGCGTGCCGTCCAGGAAATTGCCGGTATAAAATTGCACCCCCGGCTCGGTCGTCAGCACGTCGAGCACGCGCCCCGATGCCGGGTCCTCCAGCCGCGCGGCGAGTTCCGGCGTTTTCGTCGCCCCCTTGTCCAGCGCCCAGTTGTGATCATAGCCGCGCCCGGCGACGATCTGCGGGTCGCGCCCGTCACGAATGCCGTCGGCCACGCGACGGGGCGCGCGGAAATCGAACACGCCGCCTTCCACCGGCTGCAATGCGCCAGTGGGGATCAGGTTGGCGTCGACCGGGGTATAGGCCCTGGCCGGAATGGTCAGCCTGTGCCCCAGCGCACCGTCGGGCGCCCCTTCCCCCGCCAGGTTGAAGATCGCATGGTTCGTCATGTTGACGATGGTGGGCCTGTCGGTCCTGGCATCGAACGCGATGCCCAGATTGCCCGCCTCGTCCAGCGTATAGGTGACGGTCACGTCCAGCGTGCCGGGATAGCCCGCATCGCCATCGGCGCTGGTGAGCGCCAGCACCAGGCTGGCGGTGGGCCCGCTCTTCAGCGACACGACCCTCCACACCTGCTTGTCGAATCCCTTGCCGCCGCCATGCAGCGAATTCACCTTGTCGTTCAGGGGAAGCTGATAGGCTTTGCCGTCCAGGCTGAACCTGCCCCCCGCGATACGATTGGCATAGCGGCCCACGGTCACGCCGAAATAATTGGGATGGTCGACATAGCCCGCCAGATCGTCATAGCCCAGCAGCACGTCCGCGATCCGGCCCTCCCTGTCGGGACCGGACAGGGACTGGAGCGTCGCGCCATAGGTCAGGATGGTCGCCGACACGCCGGTCCCGTTTTTCAGCGTGATCCTTTCGACCGCCGCGCCATTGGCGGTCCCGGCGGGTGCGCGGCTGGCATCGGCGGCGATCGCCGTCCCGCTTGCCAAGGCGAACAGCATCGCGCATGACAACGTTGTATTCGATATAATGGCCTTCCGCACGAATATCCTCCCGCAGGTTGCGCCCATTGACGAGCCTTTGGGGGATATATACTCCTACAAATAATAGAGGCGCAACCCTTGATGGATGTCTGCTGCCGGAACTGCACTGGAGAAGGATGAATGGCAGGACCGATCTCGTCAGGCGCTGCGGCGCCCGCATCGCACAATCCCGGCACGCGCTACGGCCCCGCGCTCGCGCTGCTGGCCAGCCTCTTCTTCATGTGGGGCTTCATCACCGTCATCAACAACACGCTGCTGCCCCATCTGCGCAGCGTGTTCGACCTCAGCTACACCCAGACGACGCTGATCGAATCGGTCTGGTTCATCGCCTATTTCGTGGCGTCGATCCCGTCGGCCAAGCTGATCGAGCGGGTCGGCTATCAGAAGTCGCTTGTCATCGGCCTGCTCGTCATGGCGGCAGGGGCGCTGGGCATGACGGTTGCGGCGTCCATCCCCTCCTATGGCGTGACCCTGGCCATGCTGTTCGTGATCGCCAGCGGCATCACCCTGCTCCAGGTCGCGGCCAACCCCTATGTCGCGGTCGTCGGCAAGCCGGAAACCGCTTCGTCGCGCCTCAACCTCGTTCAGGCGATGAACTCGGCCGGCACGATGCTGGCGCCGCTGTTCGGGGCGTACCTGATTCTCGGACGCTCAAAAGGCGGCACCGCGCAGGGCGATGTCGTGCTGACACAGGCGGAACGGCTGGCCGACGCACAATCGGTCATTCTGCCCTATGTGCTCGTCGCCATCGTGCTGGTGCTGCTCGCCGTGGTCATCGCCCGCTTCCCCCTGCCCGCCATGGGCAATGCGACGCAGCGCCACAACAAGGAAGAACGCAAGAAACACTCGCTCTGGAACCATCGCAACCTGGTGTTCGGCATCCCGGCGATCTTCATCTACCTGATCGCGGAGATCGGCGTCGCCAACCTGTTCGTCAATTTCGTCAGCCAGCCCGATATCGCCAACCTGACCCATGAGCAGGCAGGCCGCTACCTTACCTTCCTGTGGGGCGGGATGATGGTCGGCCGCTTTGCCGGTTCCGCGATCATGCAGAAATTCGATGCGGGCCATGTCCTTGCCGCCTTCTCGATCGGCGCGTTCGTCGTCATGCTGGTCACGGTGTTCACCACCGGCCCGGTCGCCATGTGGTCGCTGATCCTGGTCGGCCTGTTCCACTCGATCATGTTCCCGACCATCTTCACCCTCGGCATCAAGGGGCTGGGGCCGCTGACCGAGGAAGGCTCCGGCCTGCTCATCATGGCGATCGCCGGCGGCGCGCTGGTGGTGGTGCAGGGCTGGCTCGCGGACCATTATGGCCTCCAGACCAGCTTCCTGCTGACCGCCGCCTGCGAACTCTACATCCTCTTCTACGCGCTCTGGGGATCGAAGCCGACCCATGCGCTGCCCGACCAGCAGGTCGCGGCGGAATAAGGCCGGGGGCAAGCATCCGTGGCGCAAAAAGGGCCGGAGCGGCATGTCCGCTCCGGCCCTTTTCATGCCTCCCCGTGCAGGGCAGGATCAGCCCCCCATCGCGCTCGCCGTATCCTCCAGCGCCAGCTCGACCAGCACGCCCATCGCCTCGGCCGCGCCCGCCGCATCCCCCGCCGCGATCGCGTCATACACCCGCACATGGTCGGGGATCGGGTTGCGCGGCAGGGCGCGGGCGCGCTGCTTATACTGCGTCGTCCAGTTCACCGCCGCGCCGATGCTGGCGGCCAGCACCATCAGCGCGTCGTTGCGGGTCGCGTGCAGGATCGCGTTGTGGAAATCGCGGTCGGCCGCCCGCCCCGCATCGGTCGCCAGCGTGTGCCGGCGCATCGCGGCCAGCGCATCCTTCATGATGCGCAGATCCTCCCTGTCGCGCCGCTGCGCCGCCAGCCGCGCGGCGGCCGGCTCCACGATGGCGCGCAGTTCGAACAGGTCGCGCACGAACTGGATATCCGGCTCCCCGGCAAAGGCCCACCCAAGCACGTCGGGGTCGAGCAGGTTCCAGCGGTGGCGCGGCAGCACGCGGGTGCCCGCCTTGGGCCGGCTTTCGACCAGCCCCTTGGCCGTCAGCACCTGGATCGCCTCGCGATAGGCGCTGCGCGAAACGTCCAGTTCCTCGGCAAAGGCGACCTCGCCCGACAGCACATCGCCCGGCGCATAATGGCCGGACAGGATCGCCATGCCCAGCTTGTGCGCGATGGCGCCGTGCAGCCGCCTGCCCGGCCCCCGAACCGCCTTGGCGCCGTCGCCAATGCCCGCCTGATCCCCGTGCAAGGACGGATCTTCCTGTCCCATGTCCATTCCTCTCGCCTCACCCTGCCAAGGCGTGGCTATCGCTACAATAGAAGCATTGCCATTACCATCTTCCTGCAATATGTCGGAGTAATTGGAGAAAACCATCGCCACCGCCCGCCCCTTCGGATCGGCTGTCCGGGCGCGCGGCACAACGCCTTTTGATCTGGATTGCGCGCCCGGCCCGGCGCGCGGGAGGAAAGTTTTCATGACATTGCGCCTGTTGCAGCATCGTTCGGACCATGGCGATCGAACGGTCATCGCCGCACAGGGCGACACCGCGCATGTCGTGCCCGGCTTCACCAGCATCCGCGCGCTGGCGCTGCACGCGATCGCGCGGAAGATCAGCCTGTCCGCCGCGGTCGAGGCCGCTGGCCGGGGCGACGCCATCGACATCGTCGCCGAATTCGCGGCAGGCCGCCTGCTTGCCCCGATCGATCATGAGGATGGCGCGCATCTGCTGCTGACCGGCACGGGCCTGACCCATCTGGGTTCCGCCGAGGGGCGCGACAAGATGCACCGCGCGGCGGCCGCCGCCGAAAAGCAGACCGATTCGATGCGCATGTTCCTGGAAGGGCTGGAGGGTGGCAAGCCCGCGCCCGGCGAAACCGGCCAGCAACCCGAATGGTTCTACAAGGGCGACGGGTCGCAACTGGTCGGGCCGAACGAGCCGCTGACCATGCCCGCCTTCGCCCAGGATGGCGGCGAGGAACCGGAACTGGCCGGCATCTATATCATCGGGGACGACGGCACCCCCCATCGCCTCGGCCTCGCCCTCGCCAATGAATTTAGCGACCATGTGACCGAACGGCACAATTATCTCTGGCTCGCCCATAGCAAGCTGCGCCAGGCCGCGCTTGGCCCGGAACTGCTGGTCGGCACGCCGCCCGATCATATCGAAGGATCAAGCCGCATCCTGCGCAACGGCGAAGTCATCTGGGAAAAACCCTTCCTGTCGGGCGAAGCCAATATGTCGCACAGCTTCGCCAATCTGGAACATCATCATTTCAAATATGGCCTGTTCCGCCGCGCGGGTGACGTCCATGTCCATTTCTTCGGCACCGCGACCCTGTCGTTCAGCGACGGCATCGTGCCGGAAGAAGGCGACATATTCGAAATCGGCGCCGCGCCCTTCACCCTGCCGGTGCGCAATCCCCTCAAACGCGCGCAAGCTGTTCCACTCGTTGTTCGGTTACTCTGACGATCCATGGCCTGCCCCCGGCGGCTGGCGGGGCAGGCGATGATGGGAAGGGGTAGCGGAATGCGCGCCCATCCCGCCATTTTCTCCTTGCCCCGACGCATTTCCCATGCACAAAGCTTGCCAAATGCCGCGCGCGTTCCTGGATGGACGGACGCCTGCGCAAACGGCCGCAAGGACAAGATGCATGGACGACCTGATGACCCCCGACCGGACCCGGTCCCGCCCGCAAATCCCGCATGAAGTGGGCGACGGGCTTTCGGTCATCTCGATCGCCAAAAGCTATGACAAGCGGGTCGTATTGTCCGATGTGTCGCTGACCGTGGGCAAGGGCGAAGTGGTCGGCCTGCTCGGCCCCAATGGCGCGGGCAAGACGACCTGCTTCTATTCTGTCATGGGGCTGGTGCGCCCCGACCATGGCCGCATCGTGCTCGACGGGCAGGACATCACCAACCTGCCCATGTATCGCCGCGCGATCCTGGGCTTGGGCTATCTGCCGCAGGAAACCTCCATCTTCCGCGGCATGACGGTGGCGCAGAATATCGGCGCGGTGCTGGAACTGGCCGAACCGGACAAGGCGGCGCGGGCCGCCCGGCTGGAACAGCTTTTGTCCGAATTCGGCCTGGCGCGGCTGCGCGATTCGGCCGCGATGGCGCTGTCGGGGGGTGAGCGGCGGCGCTGCGAAATCGCCCGCGCGCTGGCCGCCAACCCCTCGATCGTGCTGCTGGACGAACCCTTTGCCGGCATCGACCCGCTATCCATCGCCGACATCCGCGATCTGGTGAAGCAGCTCAAGACGCGGGGTATCGGCGTGCTCATCACCGACCATAATGTTCGCGAGACGCTGGAAATCGTCGATCGCGCCTGCATCATCTATGATGGTCAGGTGCTGTTCGCCGGCAGCCCGACCGAACTGGTCGCCAACGCCGACGTCCGCCGCCTCTATCTGGGCGAGAATTTCCAGCTCTGATATGCAGACAGGGCGGCCTCTCCTTCGTGACCGGGGAGCGCGATAATGGCGCTTGGCCCACGCCTGGACATACGGCAGAGCCAGTCGCTCGTCATGACGCCGCAGCTTCAGCAGGCGATCAAGCTGCTGACGCTGTCCAATCTGGAGATCGAGGCGTTCGTCGCGGGCGAACTGGAAAAAAACCCGCTGCTTGAACAGGCCGGCGGCAATGATGCTCCCCCTGCCCCCGACGGCATCGACCGGGCGGATGATCGCCCCACGCTCGCCGCCGAAACCGGGGCCAGCGACGATCTGATCGCGCAGGGGCTGGGCGGCGCGGACAGCCCGCTCGACGTGGATGCAGGCGCGGACATCTTCATCGACGACGGCCCGGCCGATCGCGCGGCCTTTGACGGCCCTGGAGGCGGTGGCGGCATGGATGCGCTGTCAGGCCGCTATGGCGAGGATGCGCCCGACTTCGACAGTTTCGCCGCGCCCGACGCCAGCCTCCAGGAACATCTGCTGGACCAGGCCCGCGCCGCGCTGGGCGCCATGGACCTCATCATCGCGATCCAGTTGATCGGCCAGATCGATGACGCCGGCTATCTGGAGGCGAACCTGCTGGCGACCGCCCATGCGCTCGGCGTGCCGCTCCATGATGTCGAACGGGTGCTGGGCGTCATCCACGGCTTCGACCCCACCGGCGTCGGCGCGCGCAGCCTGTCCGAATGCCTCGCGCTGCAAGCGAAGGAGGCTGACCGCTACGATCCCTGCATGGCGCGGCTGCTCGCCAATCTTGATCTGCTGGCGAAGGGTGCGCTGCCCCAGCTCCGCCGCATCTGCGGCGTGGATGAGGAGGACATGGCCGACATGATCGCCGAACTGCGCGGCTATGATCCCAAGCCTGGCCTCCGGTTCGCGCGGACCAGCGCCGCGCCGGTGACGCCCGACCTGTTCATACGCCCGACCCGCGACGGCTGGGCGATAGAGATCAACAGCGCCACCCTGCCCCGCATCCTGGTCAACCGCAGCTATTATGTCGAACTGTCCATGGGCAGGCAGGACCGCACGGCCAAGGCGTGGCTGGCCGACTGCCTCGCCAGCGCCAACTGGCTGGTCAAGGCGCTCGACCAGCGGCAAAAGACGATCATCAAGGTGGCGAGCGAAATCCTGCGCCAGCAGGAAGCCTTTTTCCGCCAAGGCGTCGCGCATCTCAAGCCCCTGACCCTGCGCGCCGTCGCCGACGCGATCGGGATGCACGAAAGCACGGTCAGCCGCGTCACCTCCAACAAATATCTGTCCTGCCCGCGCGGCCTCTACGAACTCAAATATTTCTTCACCAGCGGCGTCGCGGCGTCCGGCGGCGAAGGCGGCGCGGTGTCGGCCGAAGCGGTCAAGAGCCATATCAAGGCGCTGATCGCCGCTGAAGATCCGCAGGCGATCCTGTCGGACGACACGCTGGTCGACCTGCTCCGCGCCAAGGGCATGGACATAGCCCGCCGTACCGTCGCCAAATATCGCGAATCGATGGGCATCGGCTCATCGGTACAGCGGCGGCGGCAGAAAGCGCTGAAGGGCAAGGCCGCCTGAAAGGGACGAGCGCAAAGGCGCAGGGCGTAAATCCCTCCATGCCCGCGCCCAATGGCCATCCGGGGCCTGGGTCCCCGGCCCTGACGGACCGAACCATGGTGGGCGATGACGGGCTCGAACCGCCGACATTCTCGGTGTAAACGAGACGCTCTACCAACTGAGCTAATCGCCCCCGTAGGGAATTCCGGCGCTTTTAGGCGATTTTTCACTCCCGTCAACAGGGCGTTCGCGGAACAGAAGGGAACCTAGACTCCCGACATGGTCCCGACCAGAACTTGCCCCTGCATCGACCGGCGCGTGGCGCGTCAGGTGCTGAGGAAACGGCGACTGGCGCCGAACCAGCGCAACAGCGCGTCGGCGGTGTCCTGCGCCAGGGCGATGAACACGCGGCGGCCGTCATGCGGGTCGGCATGGCGCTTGACCAGGCCCTTGTCGGTCAGCGTCCTGATCCAGCGCAGCGCGGTGGTGGGCGGCACGGCGGCGGCGATGCACAGGCTGGAGACGGACACCCGCTCCTGTTCCAGCCGGGCGGCGAGCAGGTCGAGCAACATGTCCCAGGCCGGATCGGCGAACAGGTCGCCGGGCAGGAAATCGGCGCGGATGCGGCGCGCCCGCAACAGGTCACGCACCTGCTGCGCGGTGATCGACGGCACGGCCTTCTCCGCATTCTGGAGCGGGGTGCCGATCGGGGCGAGCGCGGGCATCCCGATATAATCGCTCGGCCGGTCGGAAATGCGCGGGCCAAGGTCGAAACTGGGGGAGGCGTGGGCGCGCTGGGTCAGCGCGTCGATGGTGCGGGCAAGACGGCCGACCTCCTCGCTCAACTGCTCCAGCCGGATGCTTTCGCGCCCGGCTTCATGAACACTGCCGGACAGCGGACGGCGCTCCCCCGCCGCCACCAGCGCGGCGGCCAGTTCGGTGCGGTCGGGTTCGCACAATAACTGGGTGTAGGGGCTGCGGAGGCAGGCGAAGGCCAGTTCGACCGTATCCCAGCCCGCGACCAGGATCACCGCCATGCCGGTCTGGATCGCCTGCGTCTCGACCTGCACCAGCAACCGTTCCAGCAGCGGCGTCGCGGCCGGACAGAAGAGCAGGAGCGTGTCGCACTGGCTCTGCCGGTCAAGCCGGGCGGATGCCTCCTCCAGTCCGGTCACGTCGAGCAGCCGCAGCCCGGCTGCGTCCGCCACCGGCGCGATCTCGTCCGCGTCGATCCAGTCGGCCACCACCAGCAGCCCGGCGCGCGTGTCGCGCGGCGCAATCGGCTCCGCCGTACCGCCCGCAGGCATGGGGTAGGAAAAATCTTCCATCATGGTCCAACTCCCGTTCTAGCTTCGTTCCCAAGAATAAAGCAAGAACGGATCGGTTCAGCCCGATCATCAGCCATTGTGGATGCAAGGTGGAGCAACAGGCGCAAGGGCGGCGCTTGCCCCCGCCTTTTCCTGTCCGCTTTGCATCCGGTCCGGCGCGGTGGCCCGACCGTATCGGAGGCAATCCGCGATCGGGCCAGGAAAGAATGAACATTCCTCCATTATGGAGTCAAATCCCTCACACCGCCGTCGCGCGGGCAAAATCGATGTAGAGGGCGCGCAGCCGCATCGCGACCGGGCCGGGCGTGCCGTCGCCGATCGCCTGCCCGTCGATCCGCACGACCGACTGGCACAGGGTCGACGCGCTGGTGATGAACGCCTCCTTCGCGGCCAGCGCCTGGGCGACGGTGAAGGGGCGGCGGATGACGGCGATGCCGCTTTCCTGCGCCAGCGCGGCCAGCGCCGCTCCGGTGCAGCCGGCCAGCACCGCCTGGCTGTAGGGACGGGTGACGATCCCTTCGTCGGTGACGATGAAGGCGGTGGAGGATGCGCCTTCGGTGACGAAGCCGTCCTCGACCATCCACGCCTCCTGCGCGCCGGCGTCCTTGGCGGCCTGCTTGGCCATCGCCTGGGCGAGCAGGCCGACGCTCTTGATGTCGCGCCGCGCCCAGCGCAGATCGGGCATGGTCGCCACAGCGATGCCGTCGCGCACGGCGGGCACGTCGAGAAAGGGCTTGTCCTGCACGAACAGGAACAGGGTCGGTTGCAGGCCGGCGGGGGCAATGAAATCGCGTGTCATGTCCGCACCGCGGGTGATCTGGAGATAGACAAGGCCCTCGGCCAGGGCGTTGCGCGCGACCAGTTCCTTCTGCACCGCCTCGATGGCGGGCAGCGACAGGGGCAGCGTGATGCCGATCGCCGCGGTGGAGCGTTCCAGCCGGGCAAGATGGCTGGCACTGTCCACCAGCCTGCCGTCGATCACGGCGGCGACTTCATAAATGCCGTCAGCGAACAGGAAACCGCGATCGAGTGGCGAGATGCGAATATCCGCAAGCGGCAGGAAAGCGCCGTTCAGATAAGCAACGGACATGGTTGATGGTCCTTGACGGGGCAGGTGGCGCTGCTTTCGCCAAGCGACCCGCCCCGGTCAAGCCATCTTGGCATGGCGCGCCGTCCACGCAGGATGCCGCCAGCAAAAGGATTGCGCCCGGACCGGAAGATTGCGCGCGATTTGCATCATATTGCCAGCTAAAGCATGGTGCGGGAAAGTGGCGTCCGGTTTTCCGCCAAAAACGATGCGAAAACAAAAACTGGCGTGCGCAACCTGTGTCCGGTCAAACGCAGCGCGCGCTGGAGCCATGCCACTGACGGACTGTTACGCCGTCCGGCGCATCCGTGTCCGGGATGATCGAATGGGGGAAACGATATGAAGCAGCCATGGATGATCGCCCGGTTCCTCGCCGCCATCGCCCTGCCGTCGGTGTCGATGCAGCGGCTTGCTGGCGCGGTGACGGTCGCCATGATGGTGCATATGGGCGCCACCGATGCGGTCGCGCAGACGCCACCGGCGCGGGCCGACGCATTCCCCGTGGCCCCCGACGGACCGCTCAGG
This sequence comes from Sphingobium cyanobacteriorum, assembly GCF_030580935.1. Classification (GTDB taxonomy): domain Bacteria; phylum Pseudomonadota; class Alphaproteobacteria; order Sphingomonadales; family Sphingomonadaceae; genus Sphingobium; species Sphingobium cyanobacteriorum. The sequence goes on from NZ_JAUQOM010000001.1 coordinate 879,904, forward strand.
GCCGTCACCACAAGCCATCGCATCACGACGCCACGGGGCGCGATCGCCTATCGCGCGACCTGGTTCGAAACCGTGCTCCGCAGCCCGGACGGCACCCCGCAGGCCACCATCTCCGCCACCGCCTATGTCCGCGATGGGGGCGATGCGAACCGGCCCGTGGCGCTGTTCTTCAATGGCGGCCCCGGTGTATCCTCTTCGTCGCTGCATTCCACCCTGTTCGGCCCGCGCCGGTTGGGCGAGCGCGACGCGGCCGGCAAGCAGGAACCGGGCGACAATCCCGACACGCTGCTCGATATGGCGGATCTGCTGTTCATCGATCCCGTCGGCACCGGCTTCAGCCGCCCGCTGCGCGCGGATGGGGGCAAGCCCTATTGGAGCTTCGAAGGAGACGCGGCCGCCGTGCTGACGCTGGTGCGCGAATGGCTGGGCGCGAACGGGCGCATGGCATCGCCGCTTTTCATCGCGGGCGAAAGCTATGGCGGCTATCGGCTGGGCGTCATGGCCAAGGCGATGGACGGATTGAACGTCCAGGGGCTGATCCTTGTCTCGCCCCTGCTGGATTTGGCGGAGCCGGACGATCAGCAGGCGATCAATCGACTGCCGACGATGGCGGTCGCCGCATGGCATCATCGCAGGCGCCCCGACGATCGGCGCACCGTGGATCAGGTGTGGCAGGAAGCGCGCGCGTTCGCCCAGTCCGACTATGCGCTGGCCTTGCAGCAGGGCTCGGCGCTGCCCGCCGCCGAACGCGCGGCAATGGCGGCGCGACTGGCTCCCCTGATCGGCTGGCCCCAATCCGCGATCGAGGCCGCCGACCTGCGCGTCGACCTCCAGCAGTTCCTGGAAACGCTGGTGTCCGGCAGGATCGCGAGCCGGTTCGATGTCCGCATCGCCGCGCCAGAACCGGCAAAGCCGATCAACCCCGATCGCCCGGACGCGGGCCAGGATCCGTTGATCACGCCGGCCAAGTCCAACTTCATCGTCTCGCAGCCGATGGGCGATTATCTGCGCAACGAACTGAAGGTGCCCACGGCGCGCGAATATTATGCGCTGGCGGCAGACGTGAACTTCAACTGGGACTGGTCGCCGCTGACGCTGGTGTCAGGCGCCGCCTGGTCTGTCACCGGCAATATCGCGAAGCTGATGCGCGATCGCCCGCAGGTGCGGACGCTGCTGATCGGCGGCTATTACGACCTCGTCATTCCCCTGCTGGGCGTGCGCTACGCCTTCACGCACAACGCGGTGCCGCTCGACCGGCTATCGGTGGTGACGCTCCCGTCCGGCCACTCGGCGCTGGAAGGCGATACGGACAAGCCGCGCGGGATGCGGGTCATCCGGGACTTCATTGCAGGGAAACCGGACGAGGGCGGGATGACATTCAGATGATGACGAGCCGGGCCGCAGGCCACCGCAGGTGAAATGGTGATTTTTCGTGACCGTTGAAACGAGTCACGCACTTCGCCTCAACGCAGCCCACTCAAAGCAGATAAGCACCGGAAGCGCGAGAAACCGCCATTTGCAGGCCGTCAGGGCTGCATGTCGATCTGCTGACGCCGACCCCAGCGGCTGCGTGCGAAGGCGATGGCGTCGGCCAGGTTGCGCCCGATCCGGCTCACGCTCTGATACGCCGCGATGTCACCAGCACCACATCCCGCATATCCGGCTGGAAGGCGGCGGCGGGAGGCGTATCCAGGCTGGTTGCAAAGTGGCGGAGAGGGTGGGATTCGAACCCACGGTACCCTCGCGGGCACGCCGCATTTCGAGTGCGGTGCATTCGACCACTCTGCCACCTCTCCGCAGAAGGTTCGCGAAGCGCTTCACCAAGCGCGGCGTTCCCGGTCGAGGGGCGGCCACTAGCGAATGAAATCATGCTTGCCAAGGGGCCAGCCCGGTATTTTTCTTGTGTCCGCGCCGCGGCATCCTAAATTGAACGGATGAAAGATACGATTCAGATTTTCGGCGCCGGAATCACCGCCCCACCGATCGTCCATGCCCGCTTCAGCATTGGCGATGTGGTCAAGCATCGCATGTTCGGCTTCCGTGGCGTCGTGTTCGACATTGATCCGGTCTTTGCCAACAGCGAGGAATGGTATGAGGCGATCCCGGAGGGCGCGCGCCCCGACAAGCATCAGCCATTTTACCATCTGCTGGCTGAAAATGGCGAATCCAGCTATGTCGCCTATGTCAGTCAGCAAAATCTGGTCGCCGACGACAGCAACGAGCCGGTCGACCATCCCGCCATCGCCGGCATGTTCGGCGGCTATGCCGATGGCAAATATCGCCTGCGCCCGCGCCATCGCCACTAGGGGCCAGCGCCTGCGGCGCGCTGTCGCGGCGCTGCTGCTGCTTGCCTGCGCCTTGCCGGCGGCGGCGGCCCCGCCGGCCGCTGCTCCCAACGCCGATCCGGCCTTCCCCTTCTCCAACGAGATCGCGGCCTTTGCCAGGGCGAACAGCGCCGGTGCGCCGGTCCGCGACGCCACCCTGTTCCTGGGCAGTTCCAGCATCCGCCTGTGGGACATAGCGGGCAGTTTCCGCGATATCGATACGGTCAATCGCGGTTTTGGCGGGGCGACCACCGCGCATGTGCTGCATTATTACAAGCGCCTGCTGCCCCCGCTCCCCCCGCGCGCGATCATCCTGTATGTGGGGGAGAATGACCTCGCCGCCGGCGTGACGCCCCAGGCCGTCACACGCGACCTGTTGACCCTGATCGGCAAGCTGCGGGCCGATTATCCGCGCGCCGCCATCGCCTGCCTGTCGCTCAAGCCCAGCCCGATGCGCTGGACGCTCAGCCCGAAAATGGCGGAGGTGAACGCCGCCATCGCCGGCCGCGCCAGGAAGGAGGGCTTTGCCTATCTTGATGTCGGCAGCGCGCTGCTGGCGCCGGACGGCCTGCCGGACGCCTCGCTCTTCCGCCCCGACGGGCTGCACATGAACGGGCGCGGCTATCAGCGCTGGACCGCGCTGGTCGATGCCTGGCTCGACCGCGTTTCACCCCCCGGCGCGGGCGAAAGCGCCTCCTGAACCACTTTCCGATTGATCCACGGCCAAGCAACATTATTACCAGACGCTTCAAGCGGCACATAAAGGCAAGGGGATGACAGGGTGACAATCTCAAAAGCAGGCATGGGGGCAGGCGGCCAGCCGATGGCCGAACTGACACTGCGCGGGGTCATTCTCGGCGCGCTCATCACCCTCGTCTTTACGGCGGCGAACGTCTATCTGGGCCTCAAGATCGGCCTGACCTTCGCCACTTCCATCCCCGCCGCGGTCATCTCCATGGCCGTGCTGCGCCTGTTTTCGACCGGCACGATCCTGGAAAACAACATCGTCCAGACCATCGCCTCGGCCGCCGGCACGCTGTCCGCCATCATCTTCGTGCTGCCCGGCCTGGTCATCATCGGCTGGTGGCAGGGCTTTCCCTATTGGCTCAGCGCCTTCACCATCGCCACCGGCGGCATATTGGGGGTGATGTATTCGGTGCCGCTGCGCCGCGCGCTCGTGACCGGCTCCGACCTCCCCTATCCCGAAGGCGTCGCGGCCGCCGAAGTGCTCAAAGTCGGCGCGGGTTCCCGCGAAGGGCTGGAAGAAAACAAGCGCGGCCTGTCCGCCATCCTCGCCAGCGCGCTCGCCGCCGCCAGCTTCTCGATCATCGCCAAGACCAGGATTTTGGCGGAGGAAGCCGCGACCTTCTTCAAATTCGGCGCAGGGGCGACCTCGGTATCGACCAGCTTCTCTATGGCGCTGATCGGCGTCGGCCATCTGGTCGGCCTGTCGGTCGGCGTCGCCATGTTCATCGGCCTGCTCATCAGTTGGATCGGCATCGTCCCCTATCTCACCACGCCCGTCCCCGTCGGCGCGGACCTTGCCGATCTGGTCGGCACCACCTTCCGCATGAAGGCGCGCTTCATCGGCGCGGGCACGATCGGCGTCGCCGCGATCTGGACCCTGCTCAAGATTCTCGGCCCCATCGTCAGCGGCATCCGCTCCGCGCTCGCCGCCAATGCCACGCGCAAGGCGGGCCATGCCGCCGACCTCGACATTACCGAACGCGACCTGCCCATCTCCATCGTCGGCGGCACCATCATCCTGGCCCTGCTGCCCATCGCCGTGCTGCTCTGGATCTTCGCGCAGGGCGGGCCGATCGCCGCCAATCCGGTCCCCGTCATCGGCCTGACGCTGGCCTATGTGCTGGTCGCCGGCATCGTCATCGCCTCTGTCTGCGGCTATATGGCGGGCCTGATCGGCGCGTCGAACAGCCCGATTTCGGGCGTCGGCATCCTTGCCGTGCTGGGCGCGTCGCTGATGCTGGCCGCCATTTACGGGTCGGGCGGCAACGACCCGGCGCAAACGCAGGCGCTGATCGCCTATGCCCTCTTCACCACCGCCATCGTGTTCGGCATCGCCACCATTTCCAACGACAATCTGCAAGATCTCAAGACCGGCCAGCTCGTCGGCGCGACACCGTGGAAGCAGCAGGTCGCGCTGGTGCTGGGCGTCATCTTCGGCGCGCTCGTCATCCCGCCGGTGCTGGACCTCCTGAACAGCGCCTTCGGCTTTGCCGGGGCGCCGGGCGCGGGGGAAAACGCCCTGCCTGCGCCGCAGGCCGCGCTGATCTCCGCCCTGGCCAAGGGCGTGCTGGGCGGCGATCTCGACTGGGGCCTGATCGGCATCGGCGCGGGGATCGGCGCGGTCGTCATCCTGATCGACGAACTGCTGGGCAAGGCGGGGAAGCTGCGCCTGCCCCCGCTCGCGGTCGGCATGGGCATCTATCTGCCGATGGCGCTGACCCTGCTGATCCCGGTCGGCGCGCTGATCGGCCATGTCTATAATCGCTGGGCGCTGCGCCAGGCGCACCCCGAATTTGCCGAGCGCATGGGCGTGCTGATGGCGACCGGCTTCATCGTGGGCGAAAGCCTGTTCGGCGTCGCCTTCGCCGGCATTGTCGCCAGCACTGACAGCAACGCGCCGCTCGCGCTGGTCGGCGAAAGCGATTGGGCGGTGCCGCTGACCATTCTGCTTTTTGCAGGGGTCATCGCCGCGCTCTACGCCAAACTCAGAAACTGGGCCGGCAGCCCGCTGAACTGAACGCCAACCTGTCCTAAAGGGAAGCGGAAAAGCCCGGCCATTTATGCGTTTCTTTCTGTCCCACGGGACAGAAGGAGCGCCATGACCGACAATCAGGATGACGGCCGCGTCGCGCTGGAGTGCGAAGCGGCCGTGCTGTACTGGACCTACCGTTTCGGCGTCACCCGCGACGAACTGGAGGAAGCGGTCGAGATGGTCGGCGACGATGCCGACGCCGTCGCCGCCTATCTCAACATCGCGCGCTGACGCACAAGAAAGGGCCGCGCAGCGCACGGCCCTTTTGCAGGATCGGGCCTTTTCCAGGATCAGGTTGGACCGGATCAGAAGGCCATGCGCGCCATGACCTGGAACACCGGCCCGGCCTTCTCGCTTTCCAGCTCATATTCGTCGAACTTGCGATCGATCTGGTCGGCCAGATTGTCGAACTTGTTGAACGCCTCGCGCTTGGCGCCGTTCAGCAGGTTGGAGCCGACCGCGCGGATCGTGAACTTTTTCCCGAACCGCTTTTCCACGAATATTTCCAGTTCCGCGCCATAACGGGTGGTGACTTCTTCCGAAATCACCCGGCTATAGGCCGCGCCCTGCTTGCGATAGGTCGCGCCGAACGCCGCGCCAAAGGTCGGGAAGTCCTGGATGAAGCCGAAATTATAGACATATTCCGACTGGTTGTTGAACCGGCGCTTGCCCAGCGCGTCGGTGATTTCGCTGTCCAGCCAGGATGCGTTGCCGAAGATGCCGGTATTGGGCAGGCCGATGAAGCCCAGGTCGGTCGACAGGTCGAACTCGACGCCATAGACCTTGCCGTTGCCGACATTCACCGGCGTATAGACGAAGGTGCCCTCGCCTTCCGACCCTTCTTCACCCGTGTTGGTCAGTTCGATCAGATCCTTCACGTCGCGGTAAAAGACATTGACGCCCAGGATACCGCGGCTGCCCATGCGATGCTCATAGCCGATATCGAAGCCCCAGGCGCTTTCCGGGTCGAGCCGCGGATTGCCGAGCAGATCGCTGTCGCCCACTTCTTCTTCCAGCGTGGACGGCAGGATATAGTCGAACTGCGGACGGCGCAGCGTCCGCGCGACCGATCCGATGATCCGGTCATGGTCGGTCAGCGACAGCTTGAACGAAGCCGAAGGCAGCAACTTGCCATAGCTGTTGGTCTGGCTGGCGATGTCGGCATCCACCGTATAGTCGGTGACGCGCACCTTGGTGTGCTCGTAGCGCACGCCCGCTTCCCACTTCAGGCTGCCATTGTCGCCCTCGACCAGGGCGAAGGCGTCGCGGCGCTGCTCCTTGATGCGGCTGTCGCCACCGTCGATCGCTTCCAGTTCCCCGAATGGGCCAGCCAGTTCGGTCGGATTGCGGTCGAACTGGTTCCAGTCGAAACCGGCCGTGCCATTATCGTCCGATTCGGCCTCGAAGATGCCGGTGCGACGCACCTTGTCCTGATAGAAGCCGCCGAACACGAACTTCATCGTCTCGCCCAGCGGGATTTCATGCTCCAGCTTGACGGAAAATTCCTGATCCTTGATGTTCGTCTGCGTCAGCGCGCCCTCGAACTCAGGCTCATCACCGGCTTCCTCGACCTTGAAGCCGATCTCATATTCGGTTTCGCGGCGATCCTCGATGAACTTGGCATAGCCCACGCGCAGCGAGGTCTTGCCCGCCGACCAGTCCTGCGTCAGCTTGCCGTCGATCGAGAAATTCTCCTGATCGATTTTCGCGACATTGGCATTATCGCTCAGCAGCTTGGCGGTGTCGTCATCCTCGCCGACATCGGCAGGGCCATGGACTCCAGTCGCCCGATTATATTCGAAGCTGCGCTCGTCCTCGGTGCGGTCGGTTTTCACATAAAAGCCGTTCAGCTTGAAATTGGTGTCGCCCGCGTCGATTTCGTAGGTGCCGTTGAAGCTGTAATCCTTGCCATCGCGGGTGTCGGTCTGGTCCTCGCGATTGTCGAACTCTTCGGTCGCATAGTCCGCGACATTCTCCGGCGAATCCTTGTAGCGCAGGCTGGCCTTCGTCTTGGGGTTGTGCCGCCCCTGCAAATTGCCGCCCAGCAACAGGCGGCCCGGCCCGACTTCGCCGCCCCACACAAAGCCCAGGCTCGGCTCCAGTTCATTGTCGTCATAGACCAGGCCACCGGCGCGGACATAGCCGCCATTCAGTTCATAGCCGTCGCGCAGGTTGATGTTGAGCGTGCCGGCGATCGCGTCGCCGGTCCGGCGCGCGGACGAGGACCGGACGATCTCGACGCTGGAAATCAGCTCGGCCGGGATGCGGTCCATGAAGAAGCTGCGGTCCGCCGACGATCCGGGCACGCGCTCGCCATTGATCAGGATCTGGGTATAGCCCGGCGGCAGGCCGCGCATCTGCGGCGCGTCGCTTTCGATCACGTCGGACAGGAAGGTGACGGACGGCACGCGCTTCAACGCATCGCCGGCGGTCAGCGGCTCGAACCGCTGGAAATAGTCGGTGCCATATTTCAGCACGGGTTCGGGCGTGTCGGTGCGATCGCGATAGCCGATGCCGGCAATGACGACGATGTCGCTCGCCTGGGTGATCGGACCATTGCTCCTGGCGATTTCATCATTGTCGGCAGGCGCCTGTGCAACAGCGTGAGAAGAAATCAGCGCCAACGATGCGCAACCAAGCATGAGCCACTTATTCGCGACCATATACGCCCCCTGTTGAATAAGAGATAAATTGACCAATGGGTCGTTTCTTGTATCTGACCCGTCAGAAGGGCCGCTAGGAGCTATTCATGACCGCCATGCGTAATGTATATTACAGTTCAATGATTTCCTGTTTCACTTTTATTACACTTGCCGGTTGTACCGTAAGTGAAACGGAAATGCCCGTCGCGGTCCGCATCGCCAACGCCACCCCCGCCGTCCCGGTCACGGCGCGCGGTGAAACCACCCCGGTCGGCACCGGCAATGCCGATGCGGCGGACGATCCGGCGATCTGGCGCAACCCCGCCGATCCGGCCGCCAGCCTGATCGTGGGCACCGACAAGAAGGCCGGGCTGTATGTCTATGGCCTGGATGGCAGGACGCGCAGCTTCCTCGACGCCGGCCGGGTCAACAATGTCGACCTGCGCGATCATGTGGCCATCGGCGGGCAGGACGGCATCCTCGTCGTCGCCAGCGACCGCAACGCCATCGCCAACGCCAAACTCGCCCTCTTCCGCCTCGACCCCGCCACCGCAAGGCTGACCGCGCTGGGCAAGGTCGATGGCGGCGCGGGCGAAGCCTATGGCGTCTGCCTCTACCGCGACGCCGCCACAACCTATGCCTTCATCGTGCTGAAGGACGGCACCATCAACCAGGTCGCGCTCGACACCGCCGGCACCACGCCCGCCGGCCGCATCGTCCGTACCCTGAAACTGGGCACCCAGTCCGAAGGCTGCGCCGTCGACGACCGCACCGGCATCCTCTATGTGGCGGAGGAAGATGTCGGCCTCTGGCGCTTCGACGCGCGCGCGACCGGATCGACCACGCCGGTCAAAATCGCGGCGGCCGACGGCAGGAATCTGGTGATGGATGCCGAAGGCGTCGCGATCGCGCCCATGGGTGAAAAGGACGGCTATGTCCTCGTCTCCAGCCAGGGCGACAATGCCTATGTCGCCTACCGCCTGCGCGACGACAGCTATGTCGGCCGCTTCCGCGTGGTCGATGGGGCCATCGGCGGGGCGGAGGAAACCGACGGCATCGACCTGATGCCGGGCGATTTCGGCCCGGCCTATCCCGGCGGGCTGTTCGTGGCGCAGGACGGCCACAACGGGGCAGCCGCGCAGAATTTCAAGCTGGCGGCCTGGGACGATATCGTCAAAGCGCTGGGATTGCCGGACTGACTGCCCGCCCGGCCCCATGACCATGCGAAGGACGATCAAAGGGGCCGGTTATATCGGCCTATCGGGCGTTCGCGTGACCGCCCGGCCTGTGATGCCCGGCCTGTGATGGCCAGTCTCTATGACGGCCGGCCTCCATGACGAAATGCGTGGCGCCTGCGCCGTCAGTGGCGCCGCCGGCGCAGGCCCCGCGATCCCGCCAATATCATGGCCCGCGTCACGCGCTCGGCCGGCGCTCCAGCACCGCGCCGATCATCGCCCGCCACACGCCCACGTCGCCGGCCTGCGCCATATGGGCGTCGGGTTCGCGCAGGGTGGACAAGATCGCATAGGCATCATCGACATGGGCCGGCCAGGCCGCATCCACCGCGCCGGCCGCATGGGGATCGCTGCCCTCGCCGTTCAGGCTCAGATGGCGACCGGCCAGAACACGGGCGATCCGTTCGATGGCGGGGGTGGCGGATGTCGGCATAGGGGGCATGCTCCTCTCAAACAGGCGGCGGTTTCGCTCTACCGCCGCCAATATATCATAGCTTTGGGGCCGCTGCTATCGGTCCTCCTCCCGGAAGCCGGAGGACGGCACCGGCTCGCCATGATCGCCCGGCTTGGTGGAGGACGGCGGATCGGATGCATCCATCGAATCCTTCAACCCCTCTTCCAGCTTCTCCTCATTGTCCAGCACATGGTCCTGCGCGTCGCTTTCGCGGGCATCGCCGGCTTCCTCGCGGCTGTTGGGACGGTGGTTGGTCTTGTCGGTCATGGCCTCTCTCCTTCAGGGCTTCCGCGCCCTTTCCCGATCAACGGACGGCCCCGTCGCCCGGTTCCCGCTTCGACCAACATGCACGCAGGTTCGACCAGCAACGATGCGGCCTGGAGACTTTTGCGCCCCACGCGCGTAAACAGGCCGGATGAACGATATTGCCGAAGACGGCGAACGCGGCGTGGCGCCGTCGATCGCGCTCTATTCCATACTGGGCTTCTGGTTATTCTATACCGTCATCGTCAGCCTGCGCGCGGCCGTGATCGGCTTCGACGCACAATGGGAACTGGCCGCCCGGCGCATGGTGGTGGCGACGATCGGCATCATCGTCACCTGGATTTTCTACCTTGTCCTGCGCCGTTTCGACGGCAGGCCGCTCGCCGTCCGCATCGTCGCCGCCTTCTCGCTCGCCGCGCCCTTCGCGCTGGCGATGGCGGTCGCCAACTATTATATCTTCAACGTCTATGATCCCGTCACCCTCTTCCCCGATGCGGAATCGAAGAAGAAGATGGCGGAGCATGGCTATGTCCTCATCTCCATCGTGGAAGATGCGATCAGCCGCTATTTCTTCCTCGCCGCTTGGGCCGGCCTCTATCTTGCGCTGTCCTACGCCAGCGAAGCGCGGCGCACCGAACGGCGCGCCGCCCGGCTGGAACAGGCCGCGCAGCAGGCCGAACTGCGGTCCCTGCGCTATCAGGTGAATCCGCATTTCCTGTTCAATACGCTCAATTCGCTTTCCACCCTGGTCATGCGCAACCGCCCGGACGAGGCGGAAAAGATGATCATGTCGCTCTCCAACTTCTACCGCACCAGCCTCACCGGCGATCCGCTCGACGATGTGCCGCTGGAGGAGGAAGTGCATCTCCAGAAACTCTATCTGGATATCGAAGCGGTGCGCTTCCCCGACCGGCTGGTGACGGTGATCGACATTCCGCCCGCGCTGATGGGCGCCTGCGTGCCGGGGCTGATCCTCCAGCCGCTGGTCGAAAATGCGATCAAATATGGCGTGTCGCGCACCTCCAGCCCCGTCACCATCACCATCACCGCGCGCGAGGATGGCGACCTGATGCACATCGCGGTCGCCGATAATGGCGACAATCCGCCGGGCGCGGGCGATGCGGGCAGCGGCATCGGCCTGGCCAATGTCCGCGACCGGCTGAGCGCCCGCTTTGGCGATTCCGGCACCATCGTCTATGGTCCGCGTGAAGGCGACGGCTTCTCCGTGCTGCTCACCCTCCCCATCATCCGCCGGGGCTGCTGAACCTATGTCCATCCGCACCATGATCGTCGACGATGAACCGCTCGCGGTCGAACGGCTCCAGATGCTGTGCGCGCGCGAACCGCGCATCGCGCTCGTGGGCACCGCCACCGACGGCGAAGCGGCGCTGCGCCTGATCGAAGGGCTGCGGCCCGATCTCGTCATGCTCGACATCGCCATGCCGCTGCTCGACGGCATCGGCGTCGCCCGCGCGGTGGGGCGCATGGGCATCCGCCCCGCCATCATCTTCGTCACCGCGTTCGAGGGGTTCGCGGTGGAAGCGTTCGATCTCGCCGCGGTCGACTATCTGCTCAAACCCGTCGCGCATGACCGTCTGACCCGCGCGGTCGACCGGGTCGAAGCCGCGCTGCGTCACCCCTCGCCCGGCGACGCCCCGGCCATCCCGGCCGCAGCGACGCCCGAATGGGCGGAGGAATTCTGGGTGCCGCACCGTTCCGAACTGATCCGCATCGCCGCCGACCAGATCGACCGGATCGAGGCGGAACGCGACTATATGCGCCTGCATGTGGGAACGCACAGCTATCTGCTGCACCAGACGATCAGCAGCCTGGAGGAACGGCTCGACCCCCAGCAGTTCGTGCGCCTGCACCGCAGCCATATCGTCCGCCGCGACCATATCGCCCGGCTGCGGCACGATGGCAGCGGCGTCTGGTTCGCGGCGCTGGCCGATGGCGGGGAAATCCGCATCGGCCGCACCTTCCTCGCCAACGCGCGGGCGATGACCGGGCGCTAGGCGCGATGACACGGGTTTGCTTCGTCCTTGCAAGCGCAGCGCGGCAAGGACGGCGCGGGTCGATCTGCCGTCATCCCGCCTTAAGCCGCTGCACCACCCCACGCAAAAAGGCCCGGCATCCCGCCGGGCCTCTTGTCACGCAGGCATCACCGACGCGGCATCAGTTGCCGACGACCGGCCGCACCTCCTGGCTTGTGCTCGCATCGGCATAGCGTTCCTGCGTTTCGGCGCGGGCGATGGCGGCGCTGATCGGCGCCTCGACATGGGCGATCGCCTGGGCGCGGCAGGCCATCTGGGTCGACAGGTCGGTCGAGGCACAGACTCGGCTGGCGGCGCGGGCGATGCGGCTGCGCAATTGCCGCTGATCGGCGGCCTTGGTCAGGTCCAGATCGCCATGGCGCACCTCGGCGGTGCGGCCGTTGGACAGGAATTCCTGCGCGGATGCCGCGCCGCCGGTGGCAGCCAGGGCGACGGACGCCAGGATGGCGGCGCATTTGGACGAAACGAACATGGGCTTATCTCCTCAAAATCTGTTGTCGCCGGCGCGCCGCCAAGGGGGGCTGTACGGGGCACCGGGTGCGAACGGGGGAGCCGGGGGTCTGTCGGGGTCGGCGCCTGTCCCGTTCGCCCATCCTCTCTAGCGGAGCGGTCCATCGCCCGCCCGCCCGCTTCGACCGATGGCGACCCTGCTCGGCCAACGACCGATGGGACGACGAAGCGCCGACCGGACCGGACGAACGGCGCGACGAACGACATGGCCGCCGCCGCAAACGACATGCTGCCGTAACGGAAATCGGGAATCGGGCGATGCCGCACGGATATGAAAACGCCCCCGGCGCAAGGGAGGGCCGGGGGCGTATCCAGGCGCTGTCGGGCACTCGGATCGGGCGATATATCAGGGCAGAGACGACGCCATCGGCGCTGAACCATCCCTTAACGGGCGGCTGCCTCTCTGCTCATGACGGCCAGCATAGCGCCATGCCGCGCCCGCGCGCCGCCGCTTCGATGATCGGTTGCGCCCTGCCGCCCGGCGGCATGGGCGACAGACGAACGGCGCTCATCCAGCCATGAACGACATGGCGGGGTGGCGACGCGATGCGCGCCGCCGCCCGCAATGCGTCAGCCCAGCACCAGAAAATCGACATTGCTGAGCGTCAGCCCCGGCGTCACCTGCGCGAACAGCACCGCCGCGCCCGCGCCGCTGCCATCGGCATCGTAGAAGATATTGCCGCTCGCGCTGTCGAAGAGGATGCGGTCGTCCGCCTCCAGCGCCACCGCGCCCGTCTGGAACGCCCCGAATGCGAGCGATCCGTTCTCGCCGCCCAATGCGCCAAAGGCCGACCGGAACAGGCTGATATGATCGTCGGTGGCCGAAAAATCGGTGATCCTGTCGACATTGTCCGCGCCCAATGCCGTGTCGAACACGAAATTGTCGCCGCCGGCCCCGCCGGTCAGCACGTCATGGCCCGCGCCACCCCACAGCGTATTGCTGCCAGCATTGCCGCGCATGTCGTTGGCCAGCGCGTTGCCATGGCCGACCAGATTCTCGCCGCCGACGAACCGCAGATCCTCGACATGGTCGCCCAGCGTGTAGGCCACCGAACTGATCACCAGATCATGCCCCTCGCCCGCCTGCTCCACCACGACATCGCCCGCGCTGGCGACATGATAAATGTCGTCCCCGCCCTTGCCGATCATCATGTCCGCGCCCGCGCCGCCATTCAGCCGGTTGTTCCCCGCATTGCCGGTCAGCACATTGTCCTGGCCATTGCCGGTCGCATCGATATTGCCCCGCCCGGTCAGCGTCAGCGCCTCGACATTCCCGACCAGTCGATAGTCCACGACGGCGAATACGGTATCATAACCGCCGCCAACCTTCTCCACGACCTTGTCGCCGGCGTTGTCGACATAATAGACATCGTCGCCCAGCAGCCCGATCATCACGTCCGCGCCGTCCAGCCCGCTGATCACATTGCCATGATCATCGCCCGTCAGCCGGTCGGCAAAGGCCGACCCCCGGATATTCTCGAACCCGGTCACGGCATCGACACCCGCCCCGCGCGTGTTCTGCGCGCCGTCGATCCCCAGCGACACCACCACGCCGGCGGCGGCATGTTCATAGCTCAGGCTGTCCACGCCCGCCCCGCCATCCAGATAATCGCGCCCCGCGCCCCCCTCGATCCGGTCATCGCCCGCACCGCCAAACACGCGATCGTCGCCCGCGCCCGCCAGGATCAGGTTGACGCCGTCATTGCCGACGATCCGGCTGTCGACATTGCCCCCGACCAGCACACGCGCCGTTCCGAGCATCCTGACCGCCTCGATCGACTGGCCGGAAAGGTTCAGGTCGACGCTGGTTCTGACGCTGTCATAGCCCTCGCCCGCCGTCTCGATCACCCGCGTTCCGGCGCCGTCCACGACATAGGCATCGTCGCCCCCCTCGCCGACCAGCAGGTCCGCGCCGCCCTTGCCGTCCAGCATATTGGCATCGTCATTGCCGATCAGCGTGTTGGCACTGGCATTGCCGGTCGCATTCAGCGCACCGCTGCCCGACAGCACCAGCATTTCGACATCGCGCCCTTCCAGGCTGTAGGATACGGCGCTGTAGATCGTGTCGTAGCCCTGACCGGGCACTTCGACGACATTGTCCAGCACATGGTCGACCAGGAAGATATCGTCGCCGCCCAGCCCCGCCATGGTGTCGCCGCCATGCCAGCCATCGATCACATTGTTGCCGGCATCGCCGGTCAAATGATCGCTGTAGAGCGACCCTTCGATATTCTCGAAATTACTGACCGTGTCGGTGCCTGATCCACCCGTCGCCTGCGGCCCGGCCGCCGCGAGCGATATGGTGACGCCGCTCGTCGCGATCGAATAGCTCAACTGATCGATGCCCGCGCCGCCGTTCAGCACATTGTCGCCGGCATTGGCGCGAATGATGTTGTTCAGACCATTGCCAGTGACATTGGCGTTCGCGCTGCCGGTCAGGTAGATATAATCGACGAAATTGCCCGAAGCGTCCACGCTGGCGCTGGCGAAGATATTGTCATACCCCTCGCCGTCATTCTCGATAACGACATCGCCAGCATCATCGACATAATAGGTGTCGTCGCCCGCGCCACCGGTCATCGTATCGGCCCCGGTGCCGCCGTCGATACGGTTGATGCCAAAATCCCCGGTCAATATGTCGTCGAACGCCGAACCCGTTACATTCTCGACATTTGCCAAGCTATCGCCAGCACCACCTGTCCCCGCCAGCAGCGATACCGTTACACCAGCCGCTGCCTTGCGATAATCGACGGTGTCGTTACCTTGCCCGCCATCAATAATGGCGCCGGAGCCAGCCGCAAGGAACAGGTCGTGGCCGTCTCCGCCGGACAGGTTGACCGAGTTGCTCTCCCATTCGACAATATCGTTCCCCGCACCGGCTTCGACCTTGATCGGATCAGCCTGAACGGCGATCGTCAGTCTATCGTCAAACTCCGACCCGCGAAGATAAACAAGTTTCTCGATATTCTTGATGGTACTGCCGCTGAACAGGAAAGGCGCGGCGCCCGTAATCCCGATCGAGTTGAACGTCACACCAGCGCTTGCGCCGCCCAGCGAAAGGTAGAGCGTGTCAAAGCCGTCGCCGCCGTCTGCATCATCACCAAATCCGATCGACAGAACATCATTGCCTGCCCCCCCAACAAGCCTGTCCTTTTCGGTGCTCAAATCGGGATAGGCCGAAACATTCTGCGCGACGAACTCACCAGAGGCCATCCAGTCGTCGTAATCACCCCCAAAAATGCGGTCAGCGCCCGCTCCGCCGAATATATAAGCGCCCCGCGAGTAGCCAAACTGATCTGCAGCATGAAGTTCGTCGTCGCCGTCCTCGCCGTAAATCTTTTCTCCGCCGGCAATATAGTCACTGCCTGAACCGCCATAGGCTTGATAGGTCGAGTAAATCAGATCGTTGCCGGCACCGCCCATGGCGACGCTTGAACGCTTTCCAACCAACGTATCATCTCCAGCGCCTCCCAAAAGCCTAGTTGACCCTCTGGCTTCGAGATAATCGTCACCGTTGCCGCCAGACATATAATAGGTGCCAAGTCCACCGATGACGTGATCATCTCCACCCATAGCGTAAATGACTTGGTTTTCGTCCAGATAGGTAAAGTCTATATTGTCTGAAAAATTACTGCCTTCAAGCCAATCGACATACTCTATATCTTTGAAACTGCCCGTTCCGATAGCAGTAACTTCATCATATCCAAAAGCGATGGTGACACCACTTGATGCGCCGATTAGGCTAAGAAAAAGGCGGTCTTCGCCACTGCCACCATCCACAATATCATTGTAACCGGCAAAAATAATGTCGTTCCCTGCACCTCCATTCAGGCGGTCGGTCTCTGCACCCGCGTCAAACAGAAGTTTGCTCGACGACGTAAAGAAGCCATAGAAATCACTATTCATATCGGCGGAGAACAGGAAATCGTTCCCATAGCTGCCGCTCAACGTGTCGCTGCCGCCATAACCCGCAATTCGATCATCTTCATAATCGCCTTGAAGAAGATCGTCGGCTCCCGTGCCGATATATTTTGCCATCTAATAATCCCCCAGAATCAGGCGCAAAAATAGCATCAGGACGTTGATCGTCAATCTCGCTTCGGCGCAAACGACCATCTTGCGCGCGTGAAACGGCGCGCCATCTTGAGCGCACCCCCTTGCCCCGTCCCCTCTGAACAAATAAAGAACGACCCTATGAGTCTCACCCACATCTCCGTCCGCGGCGCGCGCGAGCACAACCTCAAGGGCGTCGATGTCGATCTGCCCCGCGATGCCCTTGTCGTCATCACCGGCCTGTCCGGTTCGGGCAAATCCTCCCTCGCCTTCGACACCATCTATGCGGAGGGGCAGCGCCGCTATGTGGAATCGCTCTCCGCCTATGCGCGCCAGTTTCTGGAAATGATGCAGAAGCCCGATGTCGAGCATATAGAGGGACTGTCCCCCGCGATCAGCATCGAACAGAAAACGACCAGCCGCAATCCCCGCTCCACCGTCGCGACCGTCACCGAAATCTACGACTATATGCGGCTCCTGTGGGCGCGCGTCGGCATTCCCTACAGCCCCGTCACCGGCCTGCCCATCAGCGCCCAGACCGTCAGCCAGATGGTCGATCGCGTCGCGGCCTTGCCCGAAGGCACCCGCTTCTACCTGCTCGCTCCGGTCGTGCGCGGGCGCAAGGGCTCATATGCCAAGGAACTGGCCGAATGGCAGAAGGCGGGCTACACCCGCGTCCGCATCGACGGCGAACTCTATGAGATCGAGGATGCGCCCGCGCTCGACAAGAAATACAAGCATGACATCGAAGTCGTGGTCGATCGCCTCGCCGTGTCCGACGACATGGGCACCCGGCTGGCCGACAGTTTCGAACAGGCGCTCAAGCTGGCCGACGGCCTCGCCTTCGTGGACCTGGCCGACGGCGTGGTGCCGGGCCGCGCGGATGAAGCGGAATCCGTCGGCAAGATGAAGAATAGCGGCATCCCCGCCAACCGCATCGTCTTTTCCGAAAAATTCGCCTGCCCGGTCAGCGGCTTCACCATCGCGGAGATCGAACCGCGCCTCTTCTCCTTCAACGCGCCGCAGGGCGCCTGCCCCGCCTGCGATGGCCTCGGCGAAAAGATGCTGTTCGACCCCGAACTGGTCGTCCCCAACGAAGCGCTCTCCCTCAAAAAGGGCGCGGTCGTCCCCTGGGCCAAGTCCAACCCGCCCAGCCCCTATTATATGCAGGTGCTCGGCTCCCTCGCAAAGGAGTTCGGGTTCAGCCTCGACACCCCCTGGGCCGACCTGCCCGGCGAGGTGAAGCTCATCATCCTCCACGGCACCGGCGGCAAGCCTGTCACCCTGCGCTTCCAGGACGGCAAGAAAAGCTATGAGGTCAAGAAGGCGTTCGAGGGCGTCATCGGCAATTTGAATCGCCGTCTGCTGCAAACCGACAGCGCCTGGATGCGCGAGGAACTGAGCAAATATCAGACCGCCATGCCCTGCGAAACCTGCGGCGGCGCGCGGCTCAAGCCCGAAGCGCTCGCGGTCAAGATCGCGGGGGAGGACATCTCCCTCTCCACCAGCCGCTCGGTCGTGGACGCGCTCGCCTTCTTCACCGCGATGCCCGACAAGCTGAACGACCAGCAGAACCAGATCGCCCGCGCCATCCTCAAGGAAATCGTGGAGCGCCTGGGCTTCCTCAACAATGTCGGCCTGGATTATCTCAACCTCGACCGCACCAGCGGCACCCTGTCGGGCGGCGAGAGCCAGCGCATCCGCCTCGCCAGCCAGATCGGCAGCGGCCTGTCGGGCGTGCTCTACGTCCTCGACGAACCCTCGATCGGGCTTCATCAGCGCGACAATGACCGGCTGCTCGTGACCCTCAAGCGCCTGCGCGACCTGGGCAACAGCGTCATCGTGGTCGAGCATGACGAGGATGCGATCCGCGCCGCCGACTATATCGTCGACATGGGGCCGGGCGCGGGCGTCCATGGCGGCACCATCGTCGCGCAGGGCACGCTGCCCGAAATCCTGGCCCACAAGGACAGCCTGACCGCCGACTATCTCAACGGCACCCGCCGCATCGACGTGCCGGCCAGGCGCCGCAAGGGGTCGGGCAAGAAACTCACCGTCCACAACGCCCGCGCCAACAATCTGCGCGGCGTCACCGCGTCGATCCCCTTGGGCACCTTCACCTGCATCACCGGCGTATCGGGATCGGGCAAGTCCAGCTTCACCATCGACACGCTCTACGCCGCGTCCGCCCGCGCATTGAACGGCGCGCGCATCATCGCGGGCGCGCATGACAAGGTGACGGGCCTCGACCATTGCGACAAGGTGATCGACATCGACCAGTCGCCCATCGGCCGCACCCCGCGCTCCAACCCGGCCACCTATACCGGCGCCTTCACCAACATCCGCGACTGGTTCGCCGGCCTCCCCGAAGCCCAGGCGCGCGGCTACAAGCCCGGCCGTTTCAGCTTCAACGTCAAGGGCGGCCGCTGCGAAGCCTGCACCGGCGATGGCCTCATCAAGATCGAGATGCACTTCCTCCCCGACGTCTATGTCACCTGCGACGTGTGCCACGGCGCGCGCTACAATCGCGAAACGCTGGAGGTGAAGTTCAAGGGGAAGAGCATCGCCGACATACTCGACATGACGGTCGAGGATGCGGTGGAATTCTTCAAGGCCGTGCCGCCGATCCGCGACAAGATGGCGATGCTCGCCGAAGTGGGCCTGGGCTATGTCAAGGTCGGCCAGCAGGCCACCACCCTGTCCGGCGGCGAAGCCCAGCGCGTCAAGCTCGCCAAGGAACTCTCGCGTCGCGCCACCGGCAACACCCTCTATATATTGGACGAACCCACCACGGGCCTCCATTTCGAGGATGTGAGAAAGTTGCTCGAAGTCCTCCACGCGCTGGTCGACCAGGGCAACAGCGTGGTCGTGATCGAGCATAATCTGGACGTCATCAAGACGGCGGACTGGATCATCGACATGGGGCCGGAGGGCGGCGTGAAGGGCGGCGAGGTGGTGGCGGAAGGCACGCCGGAGAAGGTCGCGAAGGAGAAGCGGAGCTTTACCGGGCGGTATCTCGCGCCGCTGCTGGGTTTAGAGGCTTTGGCGGCGGAGTAATTTATGCTTTTAAAACTATCCCAAAATCATAAGCTCGTTCTGTGAGCGAACATACGGTAAATTGGCTAATCTACACGTGCCTGATCGGGTTGGTCCCGGTTTTTTCACGGCTTTGCGTGTGGATTGTATCTACTTCCGGCGTTGATCCAATCGCCGTGAGTGATTTGATAGCCTTTGGCTTAGTTCTTCACGTTTCAAATATTCATCAAGTCAATAGTTTGGATGAATATGATAGAAGATGGAAAAGTGTTCATAATGGGCTTTCATCAATTTTTATCGTCATTTATAGCCTTCTTATGTTCACAACTATAATAAAAATTGATATTATAAATTATAAATCAATAAAAATAATGTCGATTTTACTAAGTTTAGTTTCGTTTATGCTTAGCTTTTCGGTATTTTATAGAACTAATGGAAAACCATTCCGAGATACAAATGGGATTGTTCAATGAAATTAATCCATCATATCCCGGAAATTATCTTAGGTATAGCAAGTATATCAGGTGCTGTTGGTAGCATCTGGTCGATATTTCATACTCGCAAAAAATACTACAATAATTATATAAAGAATCGGAGGAAACGGTAATGCGGAATTTTATCTATCTTGATTCTGATAAATTACGTTCGTTTTCTTCTCAAATGTTTGAGGGTGTTGCCGATTTTGTAGTTCGTTCCGAACAAAGCAACAACGAGACTAGTGCCGAACAAAAAGGGCCGGTTGGCAGCGGAAGGACGCTTGCCGATATATTTAAAGAATCTAGAGCAACTACGGAATTAAGGTTTCTAGAAGATCATGCATACAGTATATTTGAGGATAAAATATCTGAATCGAAAATGATTCAGAATGTCACATTTGAACAAGAGATATTAGATCTTCCGTTTTTAAAGGTCTGCGGTCAAACAAAAATCAATGACACGAGAGCAACCAATGCTCTTGTATCCAATTTTAACAGCATCGGTTTGGCACTTTATACTGCTATAAATTTTCAATCTCTATCCGAAAAATCTCTCGGGAAATTTCCATCTGATAATGATTTAAAAAATCGAGCTAAAGCAGAGGGTATGCAGATGGATCAAAAGCTGTTGAGTAGCTTGTCTACTTTGATAGAATTTGGTCTTAATGGAATGCTCGAAATTGAAATGACCTTTCCGTCATTTTCGTTTACTGCTCCATTAAAACGCGAATTTTTGAGAGAGAATGAAACAATTTTAATTCAAAAATATTCACGATTGCCGCATAAACACTTTACAGTTGTTGGTTCAGTTACACAGGTGAAAGATCATATAATTACGAGAGATATTAACAATGTTGGAGATCAAGATAATATAAAGAAGGCCATTCGAGTTTTAAGCGAGCATATGCATAGCGTTGAAGATGCATTTGCTGGACCGTCATCAGGCGAAATTGTTCTTGATCCCATTGCCGTATACTTAGAATTTTAATTGCATTTACAATTTGCATTCTTTAATCGACACAAATTTGGTTCGCTGATAACCTCCCTCCATGACCAAACTCACCCCCATCGAGTCCGAGTTCGCGACGACCGAAGAGGCGGAAGCCTATGACGCTTGGTTCCGTGCGACGGTCGAAGCGCGCATGAAATCCAACCGGCCCGGAATCCCGCATGACGCGGCCATGGCACGGATGCAGGCCATCATCGATCGGCGCAAGAAAGACTGATGCTCCCGCTCATCTGGCACGACGAGGCCCTGGATGATCTGGAAAATATCGTCGATTTCATCGAGACACATAATCCGCTGGCGGCTGACCGTATCGGCAACGCCATCCGCCATGTCGCTGAGCGCCTGCCCGATCATCCCTATATGTACCGTACAGGCCGCGTCCCTGGCACGCGCGAAGCGCTGGTGACACCCAATTATGTCATCATATACCGCGTCCACGACATCATCGAGATATTGGCGGTCAAACACACCCGCCAACAATATCCCTAGCCCCCTCCCCCGACAGCCGCTAACCCCTTGACCCAAGGCCACGACTCCGCTCGCGCGCCAGAAACGGGGAGGGACCAACCATGACATTCCGCACCACCGCCGCCACGCTCGCCGCCGCCCTGCTGCTGGCCGCGCCCGCCGCGCGCGCCAATGACGGCGACGACAATGCCTTCATCCTCGTCAACAAATCGACGGTGGACGCGATCCAGTTCTTCACCAAGCGCAAGGATGGCAGTTGGTCGAACGACTGGCTCAAACTGCCGGTCAAGCCCGCCACCACCCGCGCGCTCAAATTCTTCGCGGGCGACGAACGCTGCGAAGTCCAGACCCGCATCGTCTTTGCCGACGCCAGCGAATTCAACAGCCCGGTCGATTATTGCGGCGTCACCAACTTGGTCGTCACCGACAAGAACATGTTCACCCAATAATCGCCGCCAAACGCCGCCCGGCCCGCCGCACGCGGGCCGGGCGGCCCATCGTTCTCATTTTGTTCTGTCCTACACGCCCCCGATCTGCCTACCCTGCCGGCAAACCCTTTAGCCGGAGGCACGCGACCTATGTCCTATCACGACCCTATCCTCCCCACCGCGCACCCGCAAATCCGGGTCGATGGCTGGAGCCCCGCGCGGCAGCGCCGCTTTCTTGAAACCCTGGCCGCCACCGGCGTCGTCCGCCTCGCCTGCGAAGCGGTGTGCATCACCCCGCGCGCGGCCTATACGCTGCGCATCCGCCGCGACGGCGCGGCCTTTCGCCTGGGCTGGGACGCGGCGATCCTCATCGCTCGCGCGCGCCTCGCCGATGATCTGCTGGCGCGCGCCATCACCGGCTGCACCGACACGATCCGCCGCGACGCGGACAATGTCGAAGTCACCCGCCACCGCCACGACAACCGCCTCGCCATGTCGATGCTGTCGCGGCTCGATCGCATGGCCGACTCGCCGCCCGAAGGGTCCGACGCCGCGCTCGCCCGTGTCGTGGCGCAGGATTTCGTCGCCTTTCTCGACCTGATCTGCCCGGACGATCAGGCGCGCGACGAAGCCGAGCGGCTCGACCTCCCCCGTCCCGGTGCCGAACCGTCGGCCCGCACGATGGAGGACGCGCATATGCTCGACGGCGCGCCCCCCGACCTGCCCGATCCGCTGGTGGAGGACAGCGCCGCCATCCTCTCCCCCGCCGCCTCGGTCGCTTTGTTCATCGCCGCCCGCCTGCCGCTCCAGGGCGCGCAGAAACCGCTATTTTACGGCACCCAGGAACGGTGTGAACTTCGCCCCGAACCGCTCGTCAATCTTGCCACCCTGCCGCCCGATCAGGCCGCAACCCGGCTGCGCGGCGTCTGGTATGATGAGGATCGCGACGCCTGGCGCACCGATTATCCCGCGCCGCCCGGCTTCACCGGCGACCAGGAGGACGATGTCTATGAAATCGATTATTACGAACGCGACCTGACGGCGGAGGAAATGGACGCCCTGGCGCAGCGGCAGGCGGACGAGCGCCGCCCCTATGAAGTCGCCGCCGCCCGCGTGCGCGACGCCTATTTCGGCTTCGTCGCGGCGGGCGGCATGGCGGGCGCGATGGCGGGTGCCGGGGCCTCTTCCGGCGTCGCCGCCAGCCCCGGCTGACCGCGCCGCACGCCTGTCTGCACGACGCGATTTGCTATTTGCCCGGCGCTGCCCTATATGGGTGTGGCTACAGTCGCAAATCGACAGGTCTTTCGGTGCTTTGCGGCTCCCTATCTCCTTCTTTCCCTGCCCCTTAGCAACCCGGCTCGTCCGCGTTGGACGCGCCGCATCGAAAGAAGGAATTCTTCATGAGCATCACCGGAACCGTCAAATTCTTCAACGCCGACAAGGGCTATGGCTTCGTCGCTCCCGACGATGGCAGCCCGGACGCGTTCGTTCACATCACCGCCGTCGAGCGTGCGGGCCTTGCCACGCTGCGTGAAAAGGACCGGATCACCTATGATCTGGAACAGGATCGTCGCGGCAAGATGGCGGCTGTGAACATCGCCCACGCCGAATAAGCGGCCCGTGGTGCGGCGGGCTTCGGCCTGCCGTACCCGGTCGCTGGCCCCCGTCGCGTTCCTTTCGGGGGCGCGGCGGCGCGGGCCGGCCGGGCGTCGCTCTCATGGCGTCCGGCCATTTATCTTGCAGGAGCATGTCCATGGCCGGCCCCGATTATCTCGCTCTCGCCGCCAGGGCGCATGACGAAGCCGCCGCCGCCACGCTGGACAATGTCCGCGACCGCTGCCTGCGTTCCGAAGCCGCCTTTCTCGGCATGGCGCGTCGCCAGGACCTGATCGACACCAACCGCGCCCGCCGCGAACGGGGCGAACAGATCAGTTGACGGCGATCGCCGCTCGCCCCGTCGCGGCGATGGCGCGGCGCAATATTTCTGCGGAACTCCCCCGCACCCTGCCGGTTAATGCTCCGAACCCCAAAAAATGGAGCACTTCCCATGATCCGCACCCTGATCTTCGGCGCCATCGCCGGTTATGTCGGCAAGAAGCTGTATGACGACGGCAAGCTGACCGAATTCAAGGACGACCTGGTCGCCCGCTATCATGATGCCAAGGCGAACCTGGACGCCCAGCGCGCCGACACCGCCCCGGTGATCAGCCCGACGACCAGCCCGGCCGCCCCGCTGGCGCACTGATCTTCTCATTGTCCGGTTCCGGCGGCATATCCCCCCGCTTGCCGCCGGTCGCCGCCCGTCCGCCGCCATATCCCCCCTCTCTCGGCGGCCGGCGGGCGGCCCTCTTTTGTGGGGCAAAGGAACAAGGACAGGCCATGCGCAAACCCATCCTCGCCGTCGCCCTGCTGGCCATGCTGCCGCTGGGCGCCTGTGCATCGGACAATTACGGCAGCAGCTACGGCTATGACCGCCCCGGCGACCGCCGCGGCCCGCCCCGCTACCAACGCCGTCCGATCCGCGACAATGAAGAAATCTACCGCGACCGCGACGGACGCTATTATTGCAAGCGGGACGACGGCACCACCGGCACCATCGTCGGCGCCATTGCCGGCGGCGTGCTCGGCAACGTCATCGCACCGGGCGGTTCCAAGACGCTGGGCACCATCCTGGGCGGCGCTGGCGGCGCCCTGGCAGGCCGGGCCATCGACAAGAACGACATCAACTGCGAATGACATGAAAAAGGGCGCGGCAGTCATGCCGCGCCCTTTCCTACATCGTGACGCTGGATTACAGCTTGCCGGTAAGCTCCGGCACCACCTTGAACAGATCACCGACCAGGCCATAGTCCGCCACCTGGAAGATCGGCGCGTCCTCATCCTTGTTGATGGCGATGATGGTCTTGCTGTCCTTCATGCCCGCCAGATGCTGGATCGCGCCGGAAATACCGACCGCGACATAGACTTCGGGCGCGACGATCTTGCCGGTCTGCCCGACCTGATAGTCGTTGGGGACATAGCCCGCATCGACCGCCGCGCGCGACGCGCCGACCGCCGCGCCCAGCTTGTCGGCCAGCGGGAAGATGACCTGCTCGAACGTCTCGCCATCCTTGAGCGCCCGGCCGCCCGACACGATGATCTTGGCGCTGGTCAGTTCGGGACGCTCCAGCTTGGCGATCTCGGCGCCGACGAAGGACGAAAGCCCCTTGTCGCCGGTCGACGCCACGGCTTCCACGACCCCGTTTCCGCCTTCCTTGGCCGCCTTTTCAAAGGCGGTGCCGCGCACGGTGATGACCTTCTTGGCATCCTTGCTCTTGACGGTCGCGATCGCGTTGCCGGCATAGATGGGGCGCGTGAACGTGTCTTCGCTCTCGACCGACAGGATATCGCTGATCTGCATCACGTCGAGCAGGGCGGCGACGCGCGGGGCGATATTCTTGCCGTTGCTGGTGGCCGGCGCGACGAAGGCGTCATGATGCTCCATCAGCGCGACGATCAGCGGCGCGACATTTTCCGCCAGGGCATGGCCGAAAGCGGCGTCATCGGCGACATGGACCTTGCCCACGCCAGCAATCCTGGCGGCTTCGGCGGCGACGCCATCGACGCCCTGGCCGGCGACCAGCAGATGGACTTCGCCCAGCTTGCCGGCGGCGGTGACGGCGGAAAGGGTCGCGTCCTTGACGACGCCACCTTCATGTTCAACCCAAACAAGTGTCTTGCTCATGCGGCTACTCCCAGAGCTTTCAGCTTTGCAACCAGTTCATCCACATCGGCGACCTTGACGCCGGCCGAGCGCTTGGCCGGCTCCACGACCTTGAGCGTCTCCAGACGGGCGCTTGTGTCCACGCCGTAATCGGCGGGGGTCTTTTGCGCCAAAGGCTTGGACTTGGCCTTCATGATGTTGGGCAACGAGGCGTAACGCGGTTCGTTGAGGCGCAGGTCGGTGGTGACGATCGCCGGAAGAGTGAGCTTCACCGTCTCCAGCCCGCCATCGACTTCGCGCGTCACATTGACGTTGCCATCGGCAACCTCGACCTTGCTGGCGAAGGTGCCCTGCGGCAGGCCCAGCAGCGCGGCCAGCATCTGGCCGGTCTGGTTGCTGTCGTCGTCGATCGCCTGCTTGCCCAGGATGATCAGGCCAGCGCCTTCCTCTTCCTGCACCTTGGCCAGCAGCTTGGCCACGCCCAGCGGCTCGACCTCATCGTCGGTCTGGATCAGGATGGCCCGATCCGCGCCCATGGCCAGCGCCGTGCGCAAGGTTTCCTGCGCCTTCGCTACACCGATGGATACCGCGATCACTTCGGTCGCCACGCCCTTTTCCTTCAGGCGGATGGCTTCCTCGACCGCGATCTCGTCGAACGGGTTCATGCTCATCTTGACGTTGGCCAGGTCGACGCCCGACCCGTCCGCCTTCACCCGCGGCTTCACATTATAGTCGATGACCCGCTTTACGGGCACAAGGATCTTCATCTTCAACATCCTCCGTTTTCAATGCCAGCACGGGCGCGGGCAGCCCGTTACCGGACCACCCGCACCCTGCGTTGTTCGTTCAGGCTGGAAGGTGCCTCAGGCTGCCTTCCTCACTTCCGCCACGATCTTCTTGGCCGCGTCGCCCAGGTCGTCCGCCGGGACGATCGCCAGGCCGGACGAGGCCAGAATGTCCTTGCCCTTCTGGACGTTGGTGCCTTCCAGGCGCACCACCAGCGGGACCGACAGGTTCACTTCCTTGGCGGCGGCGACGATGCCGTCGGCGATGATGTCGCACTTCATGATGCCGCCGAAAATGTTGACCAGGATGCCCTTGACCGCCGGATCCTTCAGGATGATCTTGAACGCCGCCGTCACCTTCTCCGTGGTGGCGCCGCCGCCCACGTCCAGGAAGTTGGCGGGGAATTCGCCGTTCAGCTTGATGATGTCCATGGTCGCCATGGCCAGGCCCGCGCCGTTCACCATGCAACCGATATTGCCGTCCAGCTTGATGTAGGCGAGGTCATATTTGGACGCTTCGACTTCGGCCGCATCTTCCTCGGTCAGGTCGCGCAGTTCGGCGATGTCCTTGTGACGGAACATGGCGTTGCCGTCGAAGCCGACCTTTGCGTCCAGCACCAGCAGGTTGCCCTGCTCGGTCAGCGCCAGCGGATTGATTTCGATCTGCTCGGCGTCGGTATCCAGGAATGCGGCATAGAGCGACGAGGCAACCTTGGCTGCCTGCTTGGCGAGGTCGCCGGTCAGGCCCAGCGCCGCCGCGATCGAACGGCCATGATGCGGCTGGAAGCCGGCGGCCGGATCGACCGAGAAGCTGTGGATTTTCTCAGGGGTCGAGTGGGCGACTTCCTCGATGTCCATGCCGCCTTCGGTCGACACGACGAAGGCGATCCGGCTGCTGCCGCGATCGACCAGCAGCGCGAGGTAGAATTCCTTGGCGATATCGGCGCCGTCGGTGATGTAGAGGCGGTTGACCTGCTTGCCGGCGTCGCCGGTCTGGATCGTCACCAGCGTGTTGCCCAGCATGTCGGTGGCATGGGCCTTGACCTCATCCAGGTTGAAGGCGAGGCGGACGCCGCCCTTCGCTTCGGGGGCCAGTTCCTTGAACTTGCCCTTGCCACGGCCGCCGGCATGGATCTGCGACTTCACGACATAGAGCGGCCCAGGCAGCTTCTTGGCGGCTTCGACCGCTTCCTCGACCGAGAAGGCGGGATAGCCAGCGGCGATCGGCGCGCCATATTTGGCCAGCAATTCCTTGGCCTGATATTCGTGAATGTTCATGGGCTGGCCCGTCCTTGTTGCGTTGAACCTGATGGTCAGCGGCTAAGCACAGGGCGATTCGGCGCGCCAGAAGATTTTGCAAAATCACTTTGCAAAATTGCAAAACCTGATTCGGCGGCCGCACCGATATCGGCCGGCCCGCCGCAAGAATGTCAGAAGGCGCACCGCAGCGCGGCGGCGCTCGTCACCGCCAGAATCTCAGGATCTCCAAGCGCGCGGACCTTGTGGAGCAGGCGATCGACGGTCATGTCCGGGCTGTGCGACTTGCGGAGCGATGCCAGCGACTGGAGCTTGCGCAACTGCATGATGCTGAGCCTGCCGGTCATACGCGGCGCCATGCAGCCGGCCATTTCTGGCGCCAGGCCAGCCTCCACCAACCCGGCGCGCAGCCGTGATTCGGGCGACAGCGACGTGCAGGACGGTAGCAGAAGGGCGAAGGCGGCGAACAGCGTGACGCGCGACGATATTGTCCTGAGCATGATTGTCCTGAGCATGGAAATTTCCATGGCCCGATCGGCCTGAACGGAGGATAAACATGCCTGCTTCGCAAAGGAAAATCCATGTTCGATCGCTTCTTCGCCGCCCTGTCGCATCGCGTCGCCAACATGGCGGGGCAACCGCCTGCCTTCGTGCTGGCATTGACCATCGTTCTGGTCTGGCTCCTGACCGGGCCACTGTTCGACTATTCCGATACCTGGCAACTGGTCATCAACACCGGCACGACCATCATCACTTTCCTGATGGTGTTCCTGATCCAGAATGCACAGAATCGCGACGGATCAGCCATCCAGGCCAAGCTGGACGAGCTGATCCGCGCTTTGGAAACCGCGCGTAATGATTTCATCGGCATCGAACATCTGACCGAAGCGGAACTGGAACGCATCAAGGCCGTGCTGGAACGGGAATGCGGCGACGACGCCATGCATCACCGCGCCATCGAACGGCTGCTCCAGCGACGCTGAGACGCACGCTCGTCAATGGGCGTGCGCAAGCCGCCTTTCATTTTCACGACGATAGGCGTCAATCTGTTCAGTATAGCTTTGCGCCAGACTTTCATAAGCCGCCCGCCCCTTGGATGAACGGCTGCTCTGCGCGTTGATCAAAGACATCTGCTGACGATGCAGCAGATAATTCACGTCCTTCTCCATGGTCGCCCTCCTCCCGTATCGTGCAAGAGATTGGTCGATTGGCTGACGCCGCATTCCGACAGTCGGCGTCAACCCGACCGATTTATCATTAATTTCCGCGCTTGGCGAGCCGCCCTGCCGCCCGGATGCGGCAACAGGGCGCATCCCGCTTATGATCCGGCGCAAAGATGGACTGCATGACTTTGCATATATTGCGTAAAAGGCTTGGAAGCCGCTGGCACAACTGGCATCCTTGGCTGTGTCGAAACTTGGGGGAACGGCGCCTTGTTGGACATGCTGGGCGTCGTTCTGCAGGCGCTGTACCGGGAAACCCTTCTGTTCGCGGCGGTCGGCCTGGCGATCGGCGGGCTGGACGACCTGATCGTCGACTGGCTGTTCCTGTGCCGCAAATATTGGCGCGACCTCATCATCTATGCCCGCCACCCGCGCATGACGACGGCCACCCTGCCCGCATCCGCTTCACCCGGCCGGATCGCCATCTTCATCCCCGCCTGGCGCGAGGCGGAGGTGATCGCCCCGATGCTGCGCCATGCGCTGGCCTGCTGGCGCGACGCGGACTATCGGCTGTTCGTCGGCGTCTATCCCAATGATCCCGACACGATCGACGCCATCACGCCGATCGTAGAGGGCAATGATCGCATCATCGTCGGTATCAATCCCCGCGCCGGCCCCAGCACCAAGGCGGATTGCCTGAATGTCCTGTGGGCGGCGATGCAGGATTGCGAAGCGCGTGATGGCATCCCGTTCAAGGCGGTGGTGCTGCACGACGCCGAAGATGTTGTCCATCCCGACGAAATCCGCCTGTTCGATTTTCTGATCGACCGTTTCCACCTGGTCCAGTTGCCCGTCCTGCCGCTGCCCGGTCGCGGCGGCTGGCTGGCCCGCGCCATCGCCAATCATTATTGCGACGAATTTGCGGAAAGCCACGGACGCCTGATGACCGTGCGCGAAGCGCTGGGCGCATCGATCCCGTCGGCGGGCGTCGCCTGCGCCTTTGAGCGTCAGATGCTGGGGCGACTGGCCGATCCGCTCCATGGCGGCCCGTTCGACCCGTCCTCCCTGACCGAAGATTATGAAGCCGGACTGAAATTCAGCGACATGGGCGGACGCGGCATTTTCGTGCGGATGCGCGACGCCCAGGGCGCGCTGGTGGCGACACGCGAATATTTCCCCGATACGATCGACTCGGCGGTCCGGCAGAAGGCCCGCTGGATGGTCGGCATCTCGCTGGCCGGATGGGACCGCATGGGCTGGCGCGGCGGTCCCGCCGAATGGTGGATGCGCGTTCGGGATCGCCGCGCGACCATCGCGGCGCTGGTGCTGCTGGCTGCCTATCTGGCGCTGATCCTGTGGAGCGCGATCCAGTTGCTGGGCCTGGTGATGCCTTTGCCCCGGCCATCGCTATCACCCCTGCTAAGCGGGCTGCTCCTGCTCAATCTGGGGTTGATGGCCTGGCGGACGGCGATGCGCGCCCTGTTCGTCGGCCGCGCCTATGGCTGGCGCTACGGATTGGGGGCGATCCCGCGCACGGTCATTGCCAATTATATCGCCATATTGGCGGCGCGACGCGCGATCTGTCTCTATGGCAGGTCGCTGCTGGGCAAGCCGCTGCGCTGGGACAAGACCCAGCATCGTTTCCCGGACATCCAGACCCCGGCATGACCGGCGCGGCACATAGCAGGCCCTTGCGCTTTTTCGCCCTGCTGATGCTGGGCTGGATCGCCATCCGCCTCGCCGGACAGGATGGAGCGCCGCCGCTCCCCCCTCCCATGCTGGCGCTGCCCGCCCGACCCAGCCTGACGCGCTTGCTCAACCCGCCCGTCGCCCTGGCGGCAAGCGCCGCACCCATGCCCTTGAAACTGGCGAAGCGCGGGCCGGGCCGATGGGCATTCCCTGCCCATGTTCGGGCGGCTGCGGCCCCACCCCGCCTGCAAACGGCAACCACCCGCCAAGAGGTCGACACCATTGTCGACATGATGGCCTTCATCCATTTCGCCATGGGTTTCGCCAACCGCCATTATGCGAGCGACGATGACTATATGAGCGGTTTCCAGCCCACCGCCGCCCCGGTGCCGATACTCGCCCCCATGCGCGCGAAGCCCGATCGCTGGCGGGTCGGAAGCTGGCTGCTGTGGCGGCCGGGCGGCGTGACGAGTGGCGATGCGGTCACGCCGGGCCGGCTGGGTGGATCGCAGGCCGGGCTGCGGGTGGACTATGAGCTGACCCCGCGCGCCAAGAGCCGCACGGTCGCCTATGGCCGCATCACCAGCGCGCTCCAGCATCCGGCCGCACCCGAAACAGCGGTGGGGCTGGCCATTCAGCCGATCCGCACCATCCCTGTCAGTCTGGCGGCGGAACGACGGATCGCGCTGGGCCGGGGCGCGCGCAACGCCAATGCGGTCATGGCCGTGGGCGGGTTCGGACCGAGCGCGATCGGGCATTCGATCGAAGCGGAAGGCTATGCGCAGGCCGGCATCGTCGGCTTCCGGCGCGGCGACAGGTTCATCGACGGCAAAGTCTCGCTGCTGTCCCCCATCGGCCAGTCGCCCGTCCGTGTCGGCGCCGCGCTGTCAGGCGGGGCGCAGCCCTATGTCAGCCGACTCGACATCGGCCCGGAATTGCAGCTCCGCCTGCCCCTGCCGCAGGCGTCGGCGCGTGTCTCCGTCGAATGGCGGCAGCGCATTGCCGGCAACGCCCGGCCGGGATCAGGCATTGCCATCACCCTTGCCACGGATTTTTGATCGCCAACGCTTTCTATCCTGTCCATTTGGCGTTACCTCGGATCGGGCATGGATCTTTACCTGCCCATCGCCAATCTTTCGGTGAACGCGCTTGTCATCATCGGCCTGGGCGGCGTGGTTGGCCTGCTGTCGGGCATGTTCGGCGTGGGCGGCGGATTTCTCACGACGCCGCTGCTGATCTTCTACGGCATCCCGCCCACCGTCGCCGCCGCGTCCGCCGCCAGTCAGGTGACGGGCGCCAGCGTGTCCGGCGTCGTCACCCATATGTCCCGCGGCACGGTCGATTTTCGCATGGGCGGCGTGCTGATCGCCGGGGGCGTGGTCGGTGCGGGGCTGGGCGTGCTGATCTTCCGCCTGCTCCAGAAGGTGGGGCAGATCGATACCGTCATCGGCATCCTCTATGTGCTGATGCTGGGTGGCATCGGCGGGCTGATGGCCAAGGAATCGATCCAGACGCTGGTGGCGCTCAAGACCGGCAAGCGTATCCAGGCGCGCAAGCGGCGGCACCATCCGCTGGTCGCCGCGCTGCCGCTGCGCTGGCGCTTCTATCGGTCCGGCCTCTACATCTCACCGCTCGCACCGCTGCTGCTGGGCATGGCGACCGGCATCCTGACCATGTTGCTGGGCGTGGGCGGCGGCTTCATCCTGGTGCCGGCGATGCTCTATCTGCTGGGCATGACGACCCAGTCGGTGGTCGGCACATCCTTGTTCCAGATATTGTTCGTGACCATGGCGACGACGATGATGCACGCCATGACGACCAAGGCGGTCGACCTGGTGCTGGCGTTGCTGCTGCTGATCGGCAGCGTGACCGGCGCGCAGATCGGCACCCGCATTTCCATGTCGATCCGGCCCGAATATCTGCGCATCCTGCTGGCCTTCATCGTGCTGCTGGTGGCGGCGCGGATGGCGCTGGGGCTGGGGTGGCGGCCGGACGAAATCTACACGATCGAGCTGCGCTGATGCGCCGGCGCGCCCTGCTCTGCCTGGCGCCTGTCGCGCTGATGCTGGGCGCGGCCGATGAACCGCAACTGGTGCCCGACGTGTCGCAGCGCGAAGTGGTGATCCAGTACAGCTTCACCGGCGCGGATTTGCTGCTGTTCGGGGCAATCGTCTATGCCGACGGGCGGCGGCCGGACAAGCCGGCGGACATTGTCGTGGTCCTGAAAGGCCCGGAACAGTCGATCATCATGCGTGAAAAGCAGAAGGTGGCGGGCATCTGGGTCAATGCGGACACCGCACGTTTCCGTTCCGCGCCCAGTTTCTACGCCATGGCGTCCTCCCGCCCGATCGACAGGATCGTGGATGAACGCAGCGCGGCCATCTACGAACTGGGCGTCGACAAACTGCAACTCTCCCCTTCCTCGCTCAACGACAGTGCGGAACTGTCGCGCTTTCAGGCGGGGCTGGTCGACCTGCGCGCCCGGTCGGGCCTGTTCGTGGAGCGGCCCGGCACGGTCGAGATCACCGACGGGGTGCTCTATCGCGCCCGGCTGCCGCTCTCGGCGCGGGTGATCGTGGGTGATTATACCGCCGAAACCTTTCTGGTGCAGGATGGCCGCGTCGTCGCGGCGGCGGTGCGGGACATCACCGTGCGCAAATCGGGCTTTGAACAGTTCATGGCCAGCGCGGCGGAAAACTGGTCCTTCGCCTACGGCCTGGTGGCGATCGCGCTGGCGGTGGGCATGGGCTGGGCAGCCGGCGCGATCGCACGCCGGCTCTGATCGACCGGCATCATCATCCTTTGGTACAGAAGAATTGCCCTACCCCCTTTTGTCCGACTAAACAGAAGCAAACCGGATCGGGGGGATTCATGAGTCAGGACAGCCAGGCGGACGCGCATCCTTTCCCGCATTTGCTGGCGCGCAGTCATGCCTTGCGCGCGTCCCTGTCGCGCGAGATGCACATTCGCAAGATGCCGCGACTCGACACGCCCTCGCGCACGGTGCAGTTCATGATGATCGTGGACGAGGAAGAGGCGCGGTCCAGCATTGCGGCGCTGCGCACCCTGCTCGCGCCTGACGGCCCCGCCCCGGATGCGGCCGACCGCTTCTTCGCCTGCCGTGTCGGTTCGCTCGGTTTCTCCTGGGAACGGCATAGCGAATTCATCACCTACAGCTTCATCGCGGACGGCTATGGTGATCCGTTCGACCTGTCGCCCTTTCGCGCCGTGTCGCACTGGATCGACCAGTTGCCGGGACAGGTCATCCGGTCGACCCAGATCGCGCTGGTGCGGCAGGAGCCGACCAGCGCCATGATCGCCACCCATTTCGCACCCGACGACCTTATCAGTTCCGACATTGCGCAAGGCCGCGCGCGCATCTGGAGCGATTTCCGGCTGCATGACAATGGCTTTGGCCGCTTGCTGATCGAGGATCGCGGGCTGGAAGGGGCGGAACCTGCATTGCTGGTGCAACGGATGCAGGAGCTGGGCAATTATCGCAAGATCGCGCTGCTCGGCCTGCCCGAAGCGCAGCAAGCGACCCCGGTGCTGGCCGCACTGGAACGGCGACTGACCGAAGTGACGGCACAGGTCGCCGCACCGGATGCCGATGCCGACGCCGTGCTGGAACAACTGTCGATGCTCAGCGCCGAACTGGCGCAGATCATCGCGCGCACCCGCTATCGCATGAGCGCGACCCATGCTTATGCCGAACTGTGTTTCGACCGCATTCGCCGGCTGGAGGTGGCGGCGGTGCGCGGCTACCGCTCGCTTGACGATTTCACCGAACGGCGCCTGCTGCCGGCAATGCGGACCTGCGATGCGTTCAGCCGACGACTGGAGGATCTGTCGCAGCGCATCGCCTGGACCAGCGCGATGCTGCGCACGCGGGTCGATACCGCTTTGGCGCGCCGCAACCGCGATCTGCTGGCGTCGATGGACCGGCGCACCGGGTTGCAATTGCGCTTGCAACATACGGTCGAAGGACTGTCGGTGGTCGCGATCAGCTATTATGCGCTGGGCCTGTGGCATCACCTGAAGGAAGCGATCGAGCATCAGGGCGCCCATCTGCCCGGCTGGGTCGATCTTGCGCTGATCCCTGCAATCATCGGCGCGGTATTTCTGGGCCTGCGGCAGATCAAGAAGGTCAAGCGCCCCCCGTCCACACGGGGCGGCGAAACGGACATCGCGTAAAATCAAAAAGCGGGAGCGGTCTGTGCACTGAAGCCATCGCCACTGGCGTAACGCCACCTCCTTTTCCGAAGGCTGACGCTGTTCACCGCGTTCCTCCATCCCGCCCATGCCCCGCCCTGGATAATGTGCGGATCGTTCGCCCGGTCCCGCATTGCGGCCCGCCT
The DNA here is from genome assembly GCF_030580935.1 of Sphingobium cyanobacteriorum. Lineage (GTDB taxonomy): Bacteria > Pseudomonadota > Alphaproteobacteria > Sphingomonadales > Sphingomonadaceae > Sphingobium > Sphingobium cyanobacteriorum. The sequence continues at coordinate 914,591 of NZ_JAUQOM010000001.1, forward strand.
GTCGCAGCCGCCTTCTGTACCGGGGGCCGGACATGCACTGCGCGCGAACCGCCTTGCATGAGTTCGCCACCGCATGAGATTGCCGCGTTTCTTCTCTTCCGCCGCCTGCGACATGGCCATCGACCTGGGAACGGTCAATACGGTCATCTATGTCCGCGACCGGGGGATCGTGCTCAACGAACCGTCCGTCGTCGCGCTGGAGACACGGCAGGGTGTGCGCCGGGTGAAGGTGGTGGGCAATCAAGCCAAGCTGATGATGGGCAAGACCCCTGCGGGGATCGAGGCGATCCGGCCGCTGCGCGACGGGGTGATCGCCGATCTCGACATTGCCGAACAGATGATCAGGCATTTCGTGGACAAGGCGCTGGATGGCGGTCGCTACAGGCGCGGGCACGCCATCGTCATTTGCGTGCCGTCGGGATCGACCATGGTGGAACGGCGCGCCCTGCGCGATGCGGCGTCCAATGCGGGTGCGGCGAGCGTCCGCCTGATCGAGGAGCCGCTGGCCGCCGCAATCGGCGCCGGCCTGCCGGTAACAGAGCCAAGGGGGGCGATGGTGGTCGATATCGGTGGGGGCACGACCGAAGTGGCGGTGCTGTCGCTGAGCGGCATCGCCTATAGCGGGTCGGCCCGGATCGGGGGCGACCGGATGGACGACGCCATCGCATCGCACATCCGCCGCGCCCATAATCTGCTGATCGGCGAAGCCACCGCCGAACGGGTAAAATGCCAGATCGGGGCGGCAACCCTGCCGGAAGGCGACGGCATCAGGCTGCGGGTCAAGGGGCGCGACCTGGTCAACGGACGCCCCGCCGAAGTGCAGATCAGCGAGGCCGAGATCGCCCGCGCACTGGCCGATCCGGTCGCGCAGATCATCGCCGCCGTCCGCGCCGCGCTGGAGCAGACCCCGCCCGAATTGTCGGCGGACATCATCGATGAAGGGATCACCCTGTCAGGCGGCGGGGCGTTGCTGGGCCGGCTGGACGAAGCGCTGGCGGAGGCGACCGGCCTGCCGGTCAGGATTGCCGACAACCCACTTATCTGCGTTGCGCTGGGTGCGGGACGCGCGCTGGAGCAGGCGGCCTATCAGTCCATCCTTGCCAGCCTGTAAGCCGGACGGATAGGCTGGGCTGAGCGGGAATAGGGAGAATGCGCGGATGACTGCCCTGGCCATCGACGCCGATGATGTTCGCAACGCCGCCGCGCAGATTGCCGGCGTGGCGGTCAGGACACCGCTGATCGAAAATGCGGTGCTGAATGCGATCGCCGGACGCCGGGTTCTCATCAAGTTCGAAGGCGCGCAGCATAGCGGGTCGTTCAAATTCAGGGGTGCCTATAACCGGCTAAGCCGGATCGCGCCCAAGGACCGCGCCGCCGGCGTCGTCGCCTGGTCATCGGGCAATCACGCTCAGGGTGTGGCGGCAGCCGCGCGCCTTTTGGATATCCCCGCCGCGATAGTCATGCCGGCGGACGCACCCGCGATCAAGATCGCCAACACCAGGGCGCTGGGCGGACAAGTGGTGCCCTATGACCGCATGACGCAATCACGCGAAGAGATTGCGACCGGGCTGGCACGGGAACGCGGGGCGATAGTGGTGCCGTCCTACGACGATCCGCATGTCATAGCAGGCCAGGGAACGACCGGGCTGGAGATCATGGAACAGGCCGCAGCCGCCGATGCGCAGATCGGACAGGTACTGGTCTGTTGCGGCGGTGGGGGGCTGGTTGCCGGGATTGCAACGGCGATCAGGGATATCGCGCCATCCGTCGCCATTTATGCGGTCGAACCGGCAGAATTTGACGATACCGCCCGGTCACTGGCGAGCGGGCGGCGCGAAACGGTGCGCGCGGGCGCACTGTCGATCTGCGACGCCCTGATGGCGCCCAGCCCCGGCGCGCTGACATTTCCGATCAATCAGGCGCTGCTGGCGGGTGGCCTGTCCGTCACCGACGATGAGGTCGGCGCGGCGATGCGCTTCGCCTTCGAAACCTTGAAACTGGTGGTCGAACCGGGCGGCGCGGTGGCGTTGGCAGCGCTCCTGCACGACAAGGCGCCCCATAGCGACACGCCGGTTGCGATCGTGCTGTCCGGCGCGAATGTTGACGCCGCCGCCTATGCCGCCATCCTGGGCGGCGCAGGATGAACGGATGAAGCGAAAGCCCCGCAACAGAAAAAGGGGCCATTGCTGGCCCCTTTTCCATCATATCCGAACTGTTTGCGCTTAGCGCTTCGAGAACTGGAAGCTGCGGCGGGCCTTCGCCTTGCCGTACTTCTTACGCTCGACAACGCGGCTGTCGCGGGTCAGGAAGCCTTCGGCCTTGACCGCGCTGCGCAGCGCCGGTTCATATTTGGTCAGCGCCTGGGCGATGCCATGCTTGACCGCACCGGCCTGGCCCGACAGACCGCCGCCCTTGACGGTGGCAATGACGTCATACTGGCCTTCACGCTCGGTCACGCCGAACGGCTGGTTGATGACCAGACGCAGGGTGGGACGGGCGAAATAGACTTCTTGGTCGCGGCCATTGACCGTGATCTTGCCGGTGCCGGGCTTCACCCACACGCGGGCGACGGCGTCCTTGCGGCGGCCGGTGGCGTAGGCACGGCCAAGGCCGTCGATTTCCTGCTGGCGCAGCGGCGCGGAAGGCTGAACCGGGGCGACGGGCGCATCGGCAACGTCCGAAACCGGGGCAGCGGCCGGAGCGGCAGCAGCTTCAGCGGCGATCGTCGCGAGGTCGGACAGGGACTGGCGGTTATCGGTCATTATGCACCCACCTTGTTCTTGCGGTTGCGCGACGCGAAGTCGAGCACTTGCGGGTTCTGGGCTTCATGGGCGTGTTCGGCGCCGGCGAAGATGCGCAGGTTGCGCATCTGCTGGCGGCCCAGCGGACCACGGGGGATCATGCGCTCGACGGCCTTTTCCAGAACGCGCTCAGGGAAACGGCCTTCCAGAATCTTCTGGGGGGTGGTTTCCTTGATGCCGCCGGCATAGCCGGTGTGCTTGTAATAGACCTTGTCGGTCAGCTTGCGGCCGGTGAACTTGACCTTGCCCGCGTTGATGATGATGACATTGTCACCGCAATCGACATGGGGGGTGAAGCTGGTCTTGTGCTTGCCGCGCAGGATATTCGCGACAGTCGATGCAAGACGGCCCACGACGGCGCCTTCGGCGTCGATCAGGATCCACTTCTTTTCGACCGTTGCCGGGGTTGCCGGCTTGGTGGTCTTCATCAGCGCCTTCATGGTGCCAATACTCCAGAATGAAAAATGAAACCGGGCGCCGTTACCGACGCCCGGAAGTGGGGCGCTAATGGCCACTATAGTCGGTGAAGTCAAGAGATTCGGCGCGTTTGCCGACAGGTAAAATAATACCGCACCTCAAGGTGCCAGTGTCAGGCTGCGCTTTTCCGTCAACGCTTGCGCGCCGACCGCCAGGCTGCGCTGCTGGCTTTCGACCAGCCCGGTGGCGCGGGAAAGATGATAACGGATCGCCACCTGCACGCCCTCACCCGCCAGTTTTTCTTCCATGTCCAGCGCGTCGGCGCCCTTCCCCGCAACCGTCAGCGCGCCTTCCACCGGCATCGGGCGGCCAAGCGGCGATCCCGCCATGGTGCGCAGGCCGCGCCCCGCGCCATCCTCGACCTGGCTGCCCGCGAACAGGAACAGCGGCTGAAGTTCGCCCGCCAGCAATGCCAGCCGCCCGTTCGGCGAGAGGCCGGCGAAAAGCGTCTGCACTTTCTGCGCGGCGCGATAACGATCGCTGTCGGGGGCGAAGCTGGCCAGCATCGCGTCCACTCCGGCCCGCACCCTGACCCACACCGCATCCAGATCGTCGAGCGCGACGATCCGCCCGCGTCCGTCCAGCCGGAAGCGCATCTCGATCCCGACCAGCGGACCCAGCGCCGCGCGATAGGGTTCCACACCGGCCGCCGGTGCGTCGCTGTCGATCGCCCGCAACGTGGCGACCAGGATATAGCCGTCACCCGTTCTTTCGAAGCGGAGCGCGCGGGTCGCGCTGAACAGGCTGACCTTGCCTGCTACCGGCCGATATTGTTCGATGCGATAGACGAAATCCCGATTGATCGGCGGCGCGAACGGGATGGAAATGCGCTCCGCCAGCGCAGGCTGGGCGAGCGCGAGCAGCAGGAGGGCAAGGCCGCGGCGCTTCATCGGCTGCGGGCACCGATGGCATGCGCGCCCCACGCGGTGGCGGCCACCACCAGTGCCCCCACGGCCTGATGCAGCACGGCGAGCGGCAAGGCGATGCCGCTGACAACGGTGGCGATGCCGAGCAGGATCTGCGTGCCCAGCGTCGCCTGAATCGCGATCGACGCGCCGCGCTGCCCGGCGCGTTTCGCCCGGCGCGCCAGCACGAACAGCGCGGCCGCCGCAACCCAGGCCCACCAGCGATGGAGAAAATGAACGAGATAGGGATCGGACGAGATGGTCGCCCAGAGCGATCCCATCCAACTGATCCCTTCCGGCACGAGATGATCGTTCATCAGCGGCCAAGTGCTGGAGACATAGCCCGCATCCAGCCCGGCGGTGAAGGCGCCCAGCATCAGTTGCACCATCAAAAGCAGCAGCACGACCAGCGCGAAGGGCCGCAACATGGCCGGTTTCGCGCGGGGGAAGCGCGCCAGCGCAAACAGGTCGAGCGCCGTCCAGATGAGGCCGCCGATGATGAACAGCGCCGTCAACAGATGCACCGCCAGCCGATAATGACTGACATCCGTGCGCACCGACAGGCCGGACTTGACCATCCACCAGCCGATCGCCCCCTGCAATCCGCCCAGCGCCAGCAGCGCGACCAGCCGAAGCCCGTAACCCTGCGGAATCGCACGCCGCCATGCGAACCACAGCAGGGGCAAGGCGAAGGCGACGCCGATCAGTCGTCCCAACAACCGATGCACCCATTCCCAGAAGAAGATGAACTGGAAATCCGGCAGGGTCATGCCTTGCCGCAACTGCTGATATTCCGGGATTTGCTGGTAAAGGCGGAACGCCTCCATCCACTGGTCGTGGGTCAGGGGCGGGATGGCACCCGTAATCGGTTTCCATTGGGTGATCGACAGACCGGATTCCGTCAGGCGGGTGATGCCGCCGACCACCACCATGCAGAAAACCAGAAAGGCGACGACCAGGAGCCAGCGGGCGATGGCGGCGGGGCGCGGAACGCGCGAAGAGGCGGACGCTGTCATGTCCCGGTCCATGCGCCCAAGCCCTGTCCATTTCAACCCGGCACACATGGACATATGACCCCATGGTCCGCGCCATGGTGGACAGCATCATGTCTGGCGGCACGGCAGGGATCAAGATGCCAGGCGCGTCACCCCCGCGCCGCCAGCCATGCCGCGACCAGTTGCCGTCCACGCTGGGCCACGATCGCCGCATCGTCGCCGGGCCGGTACAGCGCGCCGCCGACACCTATGCCTTCACAGCCCGCCGCCAGCCATTCACCGATCGTGTCAGCGCCGGCGCCACCGACCGCCCACACGCCCACATCGCCCGGCAACACGTCCCTGATCGCCTTCACATAGGCTGATCCCAGCCGGCCTGCCGGGAACAGCTTGATCCGCTTCGCGCCCGCCGCGATGGCGGCAAAGGCTTCACCCGGTGTCATGAAACCCGGTAGCAGGTCCAGCCCCAGCGCCGCGCCGCGGGCGATGACGGCCGCGTCGGTGTTGGGCGTCACCATGATGCGGCCACCGGCCCGGTGCAACGCCTCCACCACCTCGACGCTCAAAACCGTGCCTCCGCCGATCAGGGCGACATCGCCGAACGCCTGTTGCATCGCCGCGATGCTTGTCAGCGGTTCAGGCGAGTTGAACGGCACTTCGAGGATGCGAATGCCCGCATCGACCAGCGCCGCGCCCACATCCACCGCCTCCTGCGGCCTGATGCCGCGCAGGATGGCGCAAACGGGCGGGGCACCGTTTGCCAGCAGGTCATCCAGCGTCATGCCCCATCGCCTCCACCATATCCAAGGCCCGCCCGCGCGCAGGCGTCCCCGTCCAGCAGGCGCGTGGCGATCCCTTGCGCGCCAAAAGCCCGCGCATAGCGCATGGACAGCGCCTTGTCGCCGATCAGCACCACATGCGCGGCCTCCCCCAAAGTTGCGCGCATCTCCGCCACCTCGCAACCGATCAACAGCCCCGACAGATAGCCCAGCGCCCAGTCGGGAGAACGGCCGGCGCGCAGGCGCATCGATCGCGTCGCGAACAACGAGTGGAACAGCTGTACGACACCCGCTTTATCCAGCCCTTCGGCAAAACCAAGGGCTTCTTCGGCGGGATCGGGCGCCTCGACCTTCGCCGCCAGGGTCGATCGGTCACGCAGCAGCGCGAACAGTTCGCCGGTCGGCACAGTATGGAAAGCCGTGACGCGGCCGTCCTCCAGCAGCGACCATTTATTGTGGGTGCCCGGCAGCACGATCATATGCCGTCCCTGCCCCAGCGCGGGATCATGGAGGCAAGCCCCGAAAATCTGGGTTTCCTCACCCCGCATCACGTCGGGGACGCCATCTGCGCCCTCACACGCCAGCCCTGCCATGATGCGGACCGGCACGCCGCGCCAGTCGAAGGTCGCGGCCACCTGTCGCCATGTCGGCGCATCGGCGGGACAATCGGCATAGGGAACCTCCACCCAGCCATCGCGGGCGCCAACCATGCCGCAGAGCGTGATGCACCGGGGGGGGCCATCCGTCAGCCAGGGCGCGATGATTTCGGCAAGGGCCAGCGCCGCCGCGCCGCCCACCGCACCGATCCCCGGCCCGTCCCGCCGGGCCGTGACCACGCCCTGCTCGACCCGGAACAGGCGCAGGCGACTGGTCCCCCAGTCACCGATGACGGCATAGCCATCGCGTGGCAGTCCTTCGCGGTCCTGATCGATGATAACGCTCACATTTGCCCGATCGGATACTTGAAATTTAATTTGTATGAGTATATCGCAATGGTGAGCGCGTCAATGCGCCACGCCCTATTTCTGCGTCAGGATGCCCGATGAGCGATTCGCCCAAAACCTTCCCGAAACTGCGCAGCCGCGCCTGGTTCGACAACCCCGACAATATCGACATGACATCGCTCTATCTGGAGCGCTATCTGAACTTCGGCCTGAGCCTGGACGAACTGCGCAGCGGCAAACCGATCATCGGCATCGCCCAGACCGGCAGCGACCTCAGCCCATGCAACCGCCATCATATCGTGCTGGCCGAACGGATGCGCGACGGCATTCGCGAAATGGGCGGCATCGCGCTGGAATTTCCGGTCCACCCGATTCAGGAAACCGGCAAGCGCCCGACCGCCGGCCTTGACCGCAACCTGGCCTATCTGGGCCTGGTCGAAGCCATGTATGGCTATCCGCTCGACGGCGTGATCCTGACCACCGGCTGCGACAAGACGACGCCGGCGTTGCTGATGGCGGCCGCCACCGTCAATATCCCGGCCATCGCCCTGTCGGTCGGCCCGATGCTCAATGGCTGGTTCAAGGGGGAACGCACCGGGTCCGGCACGATCGTCTGGAAAGGGCGCCAGTTGCTGGCCGCCGGCAAGATCGACGATGAAGGCTTCATCAAGCTCGTCGCGTCGTCGGCGCCCTCGACCGGCTATTGCAACACCATGGGCACGGCATCGACCATGAATTCGCTGGCCGAGGCGCTGGGCATGATGCTGCCGGGATCGGCGGCGATCCCCGCCCCCTATCGCGACCGGCAGGAGGTCGCCTATCTCACCGGCAAGCGCATCGTGGAGATGGTCGCGGAGGATCTCAAGCCATCCGACATCATGACGCTGGATGCGTTCCACAACGCCATCACGGTCAATTCGGCGATCGGCGGATCGACCAACGCGCCGATCCACCTGGCCGCCATCGCCCGCCATATGGGCGTGGACCTGCCGCTCAAGGATTGGGAGACGATCGGGCACAAGGTGCCGCTGCTCGTCAACCTCCAGCCTGCGGGCGAGTATCTGGCCGAGGATTATTATCGCGCCGGCGGCGTCCCCGCCGTCGTCAGCCAGTTGATCGACCAGGGCCTGATCCGCGAAGGCGCGATGACCGTCAATGGCAAGACCATGGGCGACAATTGCCGGGGCGTGGCGATCGAGGATGAAAAGGTGATCCGTCCGTTCGGGCAGCCGCTGGTCAAGGATGCCGGCTTCCTGGTCCTGTCGGGCAATCTGTTCGACGCGGCCATCATGAAAACCAGCGTCATCAGCGCCGAATTCCGCGACCGATACCTGTCCAACCCCGATGACCCCGAAGCGTTCGAAGGGCCGGCGGTCGTGTTCGACGGGCCGGAGGATTATCACCACCGCATCGACGATCCGGCAACCGGCATCACCGCCGACACGTTGCTGTTCATGCGCGGCGCGGGGCCGATCGGCTATCCCGGCGCAGCCGAAGTCGTGAACATGCGCCCGCCCGCCTACCTGATCACCGAGGGCGTATCCGCCCTGCCGTGCATCGGCGATGGGCGCCAGTCGGGCACGAGCGGCAGCCCGTCGATCCTCAATGCATCGCCCGAAGCAGCGGCGATGGGCGGCCTTGCGCTGCTGGAAACCGGTGACCGGGTTCGCATGGACCTGAAGGCCGGGACCGTGAATGTGCTGATTTCCGACGAGGAACTGGCGGATCGCCGCGCGCGGCTGGAGGCTGCGGGCGGTTTCCAATATCCCGCCTCGCAAACGCCATGGCAGGAAATCCAGCGCGCGGTCGTCGGCCAGTTGAATACGGGCGCGATCCTGGAAGGCGCGGAAAAATATCAGCGCATCGCCCAGACCATGGGCCTGCCGCGCGACAATCACTGATCCTTTAGAGGATGGGGGTGGCCTTACCATCCGGTGGCCGCCCCCATCCCCGTCCTCTCAACAAGCCATGCGTCGCCAATGGATCACATCCCGGCGCCATGATCGATCTGTTCCATCCCCTGTTCAGGAGAACGCCATGTTCAACGGAGCCATCCTTATCGGCGCAAGCACGCGCACCGGCGGCGTGCCATTCCACGCCATCGACCCGGCCACCGGCGAAAAAGGCGATATCGCCTTCTCCAACGCATCGGTTGCCGATGTCGCCGACGCCACGGCCCTGGCTGATGCGGCATTTGCACGCTTTTCCAGCCTGACGCCTGATGCCCGCGCTACCTTCCTGGAAACCGTCGCTGACCAGATCATGGCCACAGGCGACCTGCTGATCACCACCGCCATGCGCGAATCCGGCCTGCCGCGCGGCCGGCTGGAGGGAGAACGGGGCCGCACCGTCGGCCAGTTGCGCCTGTTCGCCAGCTATGTCCGCCAGGGCGACTGGCTCGACGCCACCATCGACAAGGCGCTGCCGGATCGCACGCCACTGCCGCGCAGCGACCTGCGCCGTGTCAATATGGGTGTCGGCCCGGTCGCCGTGTTCGGCGCATCCAACTTCCCGCTCGCCTTCTCGGTCGCGGGCGGTGATACCGCGTCGGCCTTTGCCGCTGGCTGCCCGGTGGTGGTGAAGGGCCATCCGGCCCATCCCGGCACGGGCGAACTGGTTGCTCGTGCGATCATCGCGGCGGTCGCGGCCTGCGGTCTGCCCGAAGGCGTGTTTTCCTATCTGCCCGGCACCACCCATGAACTGGGTGGTGCGCTGGTCGCCGATCCGCGCATCAAGGCGGTGGGCTTCACCGGATCGCGCGGCGGCGGCATCGCCCTGATGCAGATCGCGGCCCGGCGCGCCGAGCCGATCCCGGTCTATGCGGAAATGTCGTCGATCAACCCGGTCGTCCTGCTGCCCGGCGCGCTCGCTGCGCGCGCTGACGCGCTGGGCACCGCGTTCGTCGGTTCGATGTCGCTGTTCGCCGGCCAGTTCTGTACCAACCCCGGCCTGGTGATCGCGCTCGACAGCCCCGATCTGGACAGGTTCGTGGCGGCGGCGGCCGATGCGCTGTCGGCCAACGCGGCGCAGGTCATGCTGACGCCGGGCATCCATGTCGCCTATGAAAAGGGTGTCGAGGCGCTGGCAGGCGCCGATGGCGTCACCACCATCGCCCGCGGCACGCAGGCGGACGGTGTCAATCGCGGCCAGTCGGCCTTTTTCGCCACCGCCGCCGACCAGTTCCGCGCCAACCCGGCGCTGGCGCATGAAGTGTTCGGCGCATCATCCATCCTGGTGAAATGCGCCACGATCGAGGAGGTGATCGCCACCATCGCCGACCTGGAAGGCCAGCTCACGGCAACGCTCCAGATCGGGGAAGGCGACGACGCCCATGCCGCCGCGCTGTTGCCCACCCTGTCGCGCAAGGTCGGGCGCATCCTGACCAATGGCTGGCCCACCGGCGTGGAAGTGACCCATGCCATGGTTCATGGCGGCCCCTTCCCGTCCACCTCCGATGGTCGTTCCACCTCGGTCGGCACGCTGGCGATGATGCGATTCCTGCGTCCCGTCTGCTATCAGGACGTGCCCGATGCACTGTTGCCCGCCGCATTGCAGGACGCCAATCCCTGGGGCCTGACACGCCGCATGGAAGGCCGGCTGGCGGTCGTCGCATGACGATCAGGGCCGGTCTGGTGGGGCTGGGCAAGATCGCACGCGACCAGCACCTGCCCGCAATTCTGAAGATCGACGGCATCGAACTGGTCGCCATCGCCAGCCGCAACGCGCAGGGCGAAGGAGTGCATAATTACCCCGATCTCGGCGCGATGCTGGCAGGGGAAGCCGGTCTGGATGCCGTCATCCTCTGCCAGCCGCCGCAGGTTCGCTATCATGCGGCGCGGCAGGCGTTGCTGGCGGGGAAGCATGTGTTCCTGGAAAAGCCGCCGGGGGCGACCGTGTCCGAAGTGGAGGCGCTGGTCGCGCTGGCCCGGCGCCAGGGTGTCACGCTCTATGCCAGTTGGCACAGCCGCCATGCCGCCGCCGTGGCGGCGGCGAAAGCCTGGATCGCCGAGCGCAAGGTCGCACGGATCGACATTCAGTGGCGCGAGGATGTGCGCCACTGGCATCCAGGCCAGCCCTGGATCTGGGAAGCGGGTGGTTTCGGCGTGTTCGATCCGGGCATCAACGCCCTGTCGATCCTGACCGAAATCGTGCAGGAACCCATTACCCTGCTGTCCGCCGAACTGGAAGTCCCAGCCAACAAGCAGGCCCCGATCGGCGCGATGCTCCAGATGGCCACGGCTTCGGGCGCGGCGATCGATGCCGTGTTCGACTGGCGCCAGACCGGGCCACAGACCTGGGACATCGCGGTCGAGACGGATCAGGGCAGCCTGCGCCTGTCCGATGGCGGCAATATGCTGTACCTGGATGGCGCGGTGCAGGTGAAGGCGCCGGACGCGGAATATCCGGCCATGTATCGCCGCTTTGTCGATCTGGTCGCGGACAAGGCGATCGATGCCGACACCGCCCCCTTGCGACTGGTGGCGGACGCCTTTCTTTGCGGGCGGCATTGTCCTACGGCAGCATTTGAGGACTGATATAGGGGAAACGGACGTGGGCAACGGGCGCAAGGTCGGATCGGACGAGGGCGTGCTGCGCATCCACCAGACGATCGCCCGCGACCTGGGCACCGCCATCCTGACCGGCCAATATAAGCCCGGCGATCTGTTCGAGGGGGAAATCGAGGCGTCCGAACGGCTGGGCGTATCGCGCACCGCCTATCGCGAGGCGGTGCGCATCCTGATTGCGCGGGGCATGATCGAAAGCCGCCCCAAGGCCGGCACCCGCGTCCTGCCGCGCAGCCGCTGGAATGTGCTGGACCCCGAAATGCTCGCCTGGATGTTCGCGGGCGAGCCGGACCCTGATTTCATCCGTGATCTGTTCGAACTGCGCGGGGTGATCGAACCGGCGGCGGCCGAATTCGCGGCCCGGCGGCGCACGGACGATCAGTTGACAGCCATGGAGCAGGCCCTGGACGATATGGGTCGCTATGGTCTTTCGACGCCGGAAGGACGCGACGCCGACCAGCGTTTCCATCGCGCGATACTGGCCGCGACGCGCAACGATGCGCTGTCCGCCCTGGCCAGTTCGGTCGGCGCGGCGGTGGGCTGGACCACCAAGTTCAAGCATCGCAAGAAGCTGCTGCCCCGCGATCCCCTGCCCGATCATCGTGCCGTCTATCAGGCGATCGCCGCCCGCGACACCGCCGCCGCCCGCGCCAGCATGGCGGAACTGCTGCGTCTGGCGCTGGCCGACATGGACATTGCGATCAACGAACCGGGCGGGTAAATGCATCACGGTGCTCCCCCGCAGGCGGGAGCATCGCAGTTCCGTGGGACGGCACTCACCCCAGGATAAACTCTACCCCCGCTTTGGCATGAATGCTGGTGCAGTCGTAGATCGGCAGCACATTGGCCTTCACATCGACGATCAGTTCCAGTTCGGTGCAGGCCAGCACTACCGCCTGTACATCCTGCTTGGCGATGTCGGTCAGTTCCGACTTCATGTAGCGTTCGGATTCGCGGCTCACCTTGCCCACGGTCAGTTCGTCATAGACGATGCGGTCGATCCGCTCGGCCAGTTCCATGTCGGCGGGCAGCAGCGACACGCCATGCGCCACCAGTCGCTGGCGATAGAATTTCTCGGTCATGACATTGCGCGTGCCGATCAGCGCGGCTTTCTCGATCCCGTCGGCCTGCATCTTCTTGCCCACCCGCTCAGCGATGTGGAAGATCGGCACGCCGACCGCGCCCTGTACCCGGTCATAGACGCGGTGCATGGAGTTGGCGCAGATCAGCAGCGCGCCCGCACCCGCCGTTTCCAGCCGCCGGGCGGAGTCGATCAGCGCGGTGGCGGCGCGGTCCCATTCCTCCTCGGTCGCGCAGCCGGCCACGGAGGCGAAGTCGAGACTCTCGATCAGCAGCGGCGCGCTATGCTGTCCACCCCGCGCCCGATGCACCGCCTGATTGATGATCGCATAATAGCGGGCGGTGGACGTCCAGCTAAGACCGCCGATCAGACCTAATTTGTGCATAAATTCCCTGAATCCCGACATGAAAAGGGACGGCAAGGCGCAATGCCCGGCCGTCCCTGCCATGGTTAGGGGAAGCCCCGCTTAATGGGCAAGCCCCTTGACGATTTCCTCGACCATCTTCTTGGCGTCGGCCAGCAGCATCATGGTGTTGTCCATGTAGAACACCTCATTATCCACGCCGGCATAACCCGCCCCGCCCATGGAGCGCTTTACGAACAGCACCGACTTGGCGTTGGCGACATCCAGGATCGGCATGCCGTAGATAGGCGATGTCTTGTCGGTCTTGGCCGCCGGATTGGTCACGTCGTTCGCGCCGATGACGAAGGCGACATCGGCCTGGCCGAACTCGCTGTTGATATCCTCCAGTTCGAACACCTCGTCATAGGGGACATTGGCTTCGGCCAGCAGCACGTTCATATGGCCGGGCATGCGGCCCGCGACCGGGTGGATGGCGTATTTGACGGACACCCCTTCCTTCTTGAGCAGGTCGCCCATTTCGCGCAGCGCGTGCTGCGCCTGGCTGACCGCCATGCCATAGCCCGGCACGATGATGACGCTGTCCGCCTGTTTCATCAGGAACGCCGCGTCCTCCGCGCTGCCGCGCTTGTAGGGGCGGTCGACCGCCGCCGCGCCACCGCCCGAAGGGCCGCTTTCCGCGCCGAAGCCACCCGCGATCACGCTGATGAAGCTGCGGTTCATCGCCTTGCACATGATGTAGGACAGGATCGCGCCCGACGACCCCACCAGCGCGCCGGTGATGATCATCGCGCTGTTGCCCAGGGTGAAGCCCATGGCCGCCGCCGCCCAGCCCGAATAGCTGTTCAGCATCGACACCACGACCGGCATGTCCGCGCCGCCGATCGGGATGATCAGCAGGAAGCCGATGACGAAGCTCAAGGCCGTCACGGTCCAGAAGATCCAGGGCGACTGGTCGGTCACGAAATAGGCGATCAGCCCCAGGATCGCGGCCAGCGTGCCCAGGTTGATGAGGTGGCGGCCCGGCAGCATGATCGGCTTGCCCGACATGTTGCCGTTCAGTTTGAGGAAGGCGATGATCGAGCCGGAGAAGGTGATCGCGCCGATCGCCACGCCCAGCCCCATTTCGACCCGGCTGGCATTGTGGATCTCGTCCGTCAACGGATCGAGGATGCCGAACGCGCCGGGATTGAGATAGGCGGCCGCGCCCACGAATACGGCCGCAAGGCCGACGAGGCTGTGGAAGGCCGCGACGAGTTGCGGCATGTCCGTCATGGCGATGCGGCGGGCGATGATGAAGCCGATGCCGCCACCGACCACGATGGCGCCGAGGATTTCCGGCAGGCTCACCACGTCATGGGTATAGAGCGTGGTGGCGACGGCGATCGCCATGCCGGCCATGCCCATACGGTTGCCGCGCCGGCTGGTCGCCGGACTGGACAGGCCGCGCAGGGCGAGGATGAAGAGAACGCCCGCGACCAGATAGGCCAGCGCGATGAAGGGCGAAACAGGAGCGAGTTCGTGCATCACTTGCGCTCCTTCTTCTTGTACATCGCCAGCATTCGTTCAGTGACCGCAAAGCCGCCGAAGATGTTGACCGACGCGAACACCACGGCCAGCAGGCCCAATATCTTGGCCGCGATGCTACCGGCTTCGGCCGACGCGACCAGCGCGCCGACGATGATGACCGAAGAAATGGCGTTGGTGACGGCCATCAGCGGCGTATGGAGCGCCGGCGTCACCGACCACACCACATAATAGCCGACGAAACACGCCAGCACGAAAATCGACAGGATGGAGATGAAGTCCATCGTTCCTACTCCCCGTTCGTTCCGGCACGTCGGCACGGAACCGTGTCGCGCGCCCCCACCCCCTTGGCGGGCACGCGCCTTATGATGTGCGTCAGGCCAGCAACCGTTCGTTGACCACCTTGCCGCCCTGCGTCAGGCGGATGGCGTTGCCGATTTCCTCGTCCAGCACTGGCGCGTTCTTGTCCTTGTCCCAGAAGGCGGACAGGAAATTGTAGAGGTTGCGCGAGAACAGCGCCGAAGCGTCCGTCGCCAGACGCGAAGGCACGTTGCGATGGCCGACGATCTTGACGCCGTGACGCTCGACCACTTCGCCCGCCACCGCGCCCTCGACATTGCCGCCCTGCTCGACCGCCAGGTCGACGATCACGCTGCCCGGCTTCATCGTCGCGATCTGCGCGTCGGTGATGAGGCGCGGCGCGGGACGGCCCGGAATGAGCGCGGTGGTGATGACGATATCCTGCTTGGCGATATGGGCGGAGACGAGTTCGGCCTGCGCAGCCTTGTATTCGTCAGACATTTCGGTGGCGTAGCCGCCGGTGCCTTCGCCCTCGATGCCCGCGACCTTCTCCACGAAGATCGCCTTGGCGCCGAGTGATTCGATCTGCTCCTTGGTCGCGGCGCGCACGTCGGTGGCGCTGACCTGCGCGCCCAGCCGGCGCGCGGTGGCGATGGCCTGGAGGCCCGCGACGCCCACGCCCATGATGAACGCCTTAGCAGCCGACACTGTGCCGGCCGCTGTCATCATCATTGGAAAGGCCTTGCCATATTCGGCAGCGGCGTCGAGCACCGCCTTGTAACCCGACAGGTTGGATTGCGAGGAAAGGATGTCCATCGACTGCGCGCGGGTGATACGCGGCATGAACTCCATCGCCAGCGCTTCGAACCCGGCAGCGGCATAGGCATCGACACGGGCACGCTCGCCAAAGGGATTGAGGCCCGCAGCGATCCACGCCCCCGGCTTCGCCCCGGCCAGGCTGTCGGCCGCCGGCCCCTGCACGCCCAGAATGATATCGGCGCCCGCCACGGTGGCGGCGCGATCCCCGACCGTCGCGCCAGCCGCTGCATAATCCGCGTCGGCAATCGACGCGGTCAATCCTGCCCCGGCCTCAACCGCGACATCGGCGCCCAGCGCCTTGAACTTCTTCACCGTTTCCGGCGTCGCGGCAACGCGGCGCTCGCCTGCGGCCTGTTCCTTCACCACTGCTATTTTCATTATCGTTGCACCCCTCCTGTCGTTTCGTCCGGCTTAGGTCGAGATCAGCAACACAACCAGAGCGGCCAGCGCCACGCTGACGATTGTGCCCCATTTCACGAAGCCGACAAATGATCCGTAGGTCTGCATCGCGCTCTTGATATTGTCAGACGCCATATCCGGTCCCCTGCTGCGGTTGTCTTGCGGTGCATCCCTTATCCGCAAAACACCATGATCCTCAACCCGCAGGGCACAAGAAAATCTTTCGCGGTTAAGTACGCCTTTACCCCCTCGCTCTAGGATGAACCGCCTGTTCCAGATGAGGGGGATGAATGACGCGCGACGGCATACCGATGCTGATGCTGATCGACGACGAACCGGCGCAGAGGCGACTGGTGTCGGCGCTGGCTTCGCGTGCGGGATGGCGCACCATCTTCGCGTCGGACGGCGAAACCGCAATCGCCACGCTGGGCACGCAGGACGGGATGCAGCTCGACGCGATCGTGCTGGACCAGTGGAGCCCCGATTATGAGCCATCGGGCCTGATCCGGGAAATCCGCGCGCGGCGGCCGGCCTTGCCGATCCTGATCCTGACCGCGCACAACAATGTCGCCATCGCCGTCGAAGCGATGCGCGCGGGCGCCACGGATTATCTGTCCAAGCCGATCGCACCCGAACGCCTGCTGGCCGCGCTCAATGCCACCATCGCGGAAGGCGCGAACGCAGGCGAGCTGCGGCCGCTCACCGAAAAGATCACAGCACCCCTCTCCTTCGAGGATGTGGTCGGCTCCGCACCACAATTCCGCGCCGCGCTGGCCATTGCGGCCAAGGCCGCGCGCGCCCGCGTGCCCGTGCTGATCGAAGGCGAAAGCGGCGTCGGCAAGGATGTTATCGCAAGGGCGATCCATGCCGCATCGCCCCGCCACAAACAGGCGATGGTGACGGTCAATTGCGGCGCGATCCCCGCCAACCTGGTCGAATCGGAACTGTTCGGCCATGAACGCGGCGCCTTCACCGGCGCGTTCGATCGTCATGTCGGCAAATTCGCCAGCGCCGATACAGGCACCATCTTCCTGGACGAAGTCAGCGAAATGCCGCTGGATGCGCAGGTGAAGCTGCTGCGCGTATTGCAGGATGGCGAAGTGCAGCCGATCGGTGCGCGACGCCCCGTTCATGTCGACGTGCGCGTCATCGCCGCCACCAACAAGCGATTGTCCGACGAGATCGAGGCCGGCCGCTTCCGCGAGGATCTCTATTATCGCCTGAACGTCGTCCAGTTGACCGTGCCGCCGCTGCGCGAACGGATGGGAGACATTCCCGCGCTCTGCCGCCATCTCCTGACCCGCATCGCCGCCCAGCCGGGACTGCGCGGCCTTGGCCTGACCGATGATGCATTGGCGCTGTTGATGCAGCATGGCTGGCCCGGCAATGTCCGCCAGTTGCAGAACGCCCTCTTCCGCGCCGCCGTATTATGTGAGGGCGACGCGCTGACGCCGCAGGATTTCCCGCAGATCGCGGCGCAGATCCAGACGCAGGGATCGGGCGAGGTGCATCATCTCCGCCCTCGCGCAGCAACGCAGCCGCATCGCGACGGCGCGGGCATCACCCTGTTCGAAAGCGACGGCCATGTCCGCCAGCTTGCCGATATCGAAGCCGATGTCATCCGTCTCGCCATTGGCCATTATCGTGGTCGCATGACCGAAGTGGCCCGGCGGCTGGGCATCGGCCGGTCCACCCTGTATCGCAAGCTCGCCGAACTGGGCATCGACAGCGCGGCGTGATGGGGCCGCTTGATCGGATACGCTGATCGGACAAACGCATCCCGGCCGCCTGCGACGTTGAAATCAGGCGGCGGCTATGCTTTGGCACGAAGCATGAAACATGCGCCCCTGATCGCCGCCTGCCTGCCCATCCTGCTGCTCGCCGCCTGCGGCCGCACCGAGCCTGTGGGGGACATGCCAAGCCAGGAGGAACTGGCCGCGGCCGCCAATGCGGCAGCCGCCAACGCGGTCGCCACCCAGCAGGCCGAAGAACAGGGACAGAACCGCAATTATGTGAATGTCGCGCGCGGCTTTTCCATCACTTTCCCCGAAGGATGGACCATCGACAAGGGCGCCAGCACGGCAGATGGCGCCGTCTATGAAGATCCCGGCGCCGGCGCGGACGTGCGCGTATTCTGGCAGAAGAATGACGGCGACCAGACGCTGCAACAGATTGTCGAGGCGCTCAACGACAGCGCCGAAGGGGTAGATGGCGATTTTGTCGGCGACAATGAATATCGCGGCACCGCCAATGACGGCGAAGGCAATAATGTCTCGATCCGCCTCCTGAAACAGGCTGACGGGGCGATCGTGACCGCAACCTTCGTCTATCCCGAATTGCTGAGCGAACAATATCAGGCCATGGCCGACAGGGTGCTGGGCAGCCTGCGCGTCTTTGCGCCCAAGGGGGATGAAGCCACCGCGCCAACCGCGACCGCCAACTGAACGCAGCACGGGGGCAGCGCGCCCGAAATGACTGAAATGCAGCGGCCGACCCGATCAGCCGGATCGGCCGCTGCTGTTTGTCACGCCTGTCAGGGGGATCAGGCCGCCTGGGCCGCGTCCTCACTGGCAGGCAGGCGGATGAGATAATCGAAGGCAGACAGCGCCGCCGTCGATCCCGCGCCCATGGCGATCACGATCTGCTTGTATGGCACGGTGGTGCAGTCACCCGCCGCAAAGATGCCCGGCTGGCTGGTTTCGCCGCGCGCGTCGATCTCTATCTCGCCACGGGGCGACAGGGCGATCGCATCCTTGAGCCATTCCGTGTTGGGGACAAGGCCGATCTGGACGAAGATGCCTTCCAGTTCCACGTCATGCTCGGTGCCGCTGTTGCGATCCTTGTAGGACAGGCCCGTCACCCGCTCACCATTGCCGTCCACCTTGGTGGTCAGCGCCGATGTGATGATCTTCACATTGGGCAGGCTGGCGAGCTTGCGCTGCAACACGGCGTCCGCGCGGAGCTGGCTGTCGAACTCGATCAGCGTCACATGGGCAACGATGCCGGCCAGGTCGATCGCGGCTTCGACCCCGCTGTTGCCGCCGCCGATCACCGCCACGCGCTTGCCCTTGAACAGCGGACCATCGCAATGCGGGCAATAGGCGACGCCCTTGTTGCGATACTCCTCTTCGCCCGGCACGCCCATCTGGCGCCAGCGTGCGCCGGTGGACAGGATGAGAGTGCGGCCCTTCAATGACGCGCCATTGTCCAGCACGACCTCATGATAGTCGCCCTCGGTCTTGGCAGGGATCAGCTTCGCGGCCTTTTGCAGGTTCATGATCTCGACATCATAATCCCGGACATGGGCTTCCAGGGCGGAGGCCAGCTTCGGCCCTTCGGTGCGCGATACCGAAATGAAATTCTCGATATCCATCGTGTCGAGCACCTGGCCGCCGAAGCGCTCCGCCGCAACGCCGGTGCGGATGCCCTTGCGCGCGGCATAGATGGCCGCCGCCGCGCCGGCCGGACCGCCGCCGATCACCAGCACTTCGAACGGGTCCTGGGCCTTGATCTTTTCCGCCGCGCGGGCTTCAGCGCCACTATCGATCTTGGCGACGATCTGTTCCAGCTCCATCCGGCCCTGGCCGAAAGGTTCGCCGTTCAGGAAGATGGTGGGCACCGCCATCACCTTGCGCGCATCGACCTCATCCTTGAACAGGCCGCCATCGATCGCGACATGGCTGATCCGGGGGTTGAGCACGCTCATCAGGTTGAGCGCCTGCACCACGTCAGGGCAATTCTGGCACGACAGCGAGAAATAGGTTTCGAACGCGAAATCGCCGTCCAGATCTTTTACCTGCTGGATCAGATCCTGCGCGGCTTTCGAGGGATGCCCGCCGACCTGGAGCAGGGCGAGCACCAGCGAGGTGAATTCATGCCCCATCGGCAGCCCGGCGAAGGTCACGCCAATGTCGGTGCCGACACGGCGGATCATGAAGCTGGGCTTGCGCTTGTCATTGCCGGTCGCGACCGAAACCTTGTCCGACAGTTCGGCGATCTCGGTCAGCAATTCCTGCATTTCGCGGGACTTTCCGCCTTCATCCAGCGACGCCACCAGCTCGATCGGCTGGGTGATGTTCGCCATATAGGTCTTCAACTGACCCTTGAGATTTGCGTCCAACATCTTGTGCGTCTCCATGGATAGAGCGTTTTCAAAGCAGGCGAAACCGCCTGCTGGCTTGGAAAACGCGGCAAACTCAAAAGCTGGAGCAGCCAAGCCGATGCATTCGGGCCGGGACTGCTTCAGCGCGCGCGACGATCCGCTCGCCGGGCGGTGCGACCCGAAGGCCCGGCGTTTGCGAACGAAGATAGCGATGAATGTCTGTATAAAAACCCTGCCGGGCCGGGGAGCAGTCTCGACCCGGTCCGGCAGGGGCCTTTTCAGGTCTTTTTTAGATCTTGCCGACCAGGTCGAGCGACGGGGCCAGGGTGGCTTCGCCTTCTTCCCACTTGGCGGGGCAGACTTCGCCCGGATGGCTGACCCAATATTGGAGCGCCTTGATCTTGCGCAGCAGTTCGGCTGCGTTGCGACCCACGCCCTCCGGGGTGATTTCCACAAGCTGGATCACGCCTTCGGGATCAAGCACGAAGGTGCCACGATCGGCCAGGCCAACGCCTTCACGCAGCACGCCGAACTGGTTCGAAATGTCGTGATTCTGGTCGCCCAGCATATAATAGTTGATCTTGCCGATCGCGGGCGACGTGTCGTGCCAGGCCTTGTGGCAGAAATGGGTGTCGGTCGACACGGAATAGACTTCCACGCCCATGCCCTGAAGGGTCGGGTAGATGTCGGCCAGATCTTCCAGTTCGGTCGGGCAGACGAAGGTGAAGTCGGCGGGGTAGAAGAAGAATACGGCCCACTTGCCCTTCACGTCGGCGTCGGTCACGTCGACGAACTTGCCTTCCTTGTACGCAGTGGCCTTGAAGGGCTTAAGGGGGGTGTTGATGAGAGCCATGGGCTTCCTGTTCCTCACATTGAATGTTGCGGTTGCGAAGCCCTCTTTAGGGACAGGCGCGATTCGGGGGAAATTGGTTTTATGAGATGTAGTGAGTGAGAAAAGCGATTACAGATCGCCATATTAATCGATCGCTTCACCCTATATGTCGAGCGCCTGATGCATCGCCTTTTCAACCATTGCCTGCGCTTCGTCGGGTGAAAAGGCCGAGCGGTCGAGGCACAGTTCGAGCCAGAGGCCATCCACCAGCGCGGTCAGACTGATCGCCGCGATCCGGGCCTGCGCGTCGGTCATGGCAGGCGCCGCAGCGCGCAGCAAGGATTCGAGTTGCGCACGGGAGCCGCCATAGACATCGGCATGGATCGCCGCGATCGCGGGATCAGACTTGACCAGGCTCCAGAAGGCGATCCATGTCGCCAGCAGATCGGGATCGAGCACCGGCGCCATGAAATTGGCCTGCAGGCAGGCGCGCAGTCGGTCGCGGGGATCGTCCCCCGCCGCATCGATCGCTGCGTCGAGCGCAGCCGACACCTTGGCCCCGACATCGGCATAGGTGGCCAGGACCAGTGCATTGACACCCTCGAAATAATGGGTGAGCAGGCCCGATGACACGCCGGCCTGCGCGCAGATTGCCCGCACGGATGTTCCGCCGACACCTTTTTCCGCCAGACAGCGGGCCGTCGCATCGATCAGCGCCTGCCGTCGCACGTCCGGCGTTTCCCTTACGAACCGCGCCCGTTCGCGCGCTCTGGTCACGCGACTCTCCTTCTTTGCGTCCATCATCATTCCCCCCGCCTTCCTTTGGGCGCAGCACGCGCGGGTGGCAAGGGATCGAACCCGGCGTTTCAGGGGTTTTCACGTCAAACCACCCTATGGGAGACAGAAATATGACGATGCGCGCGATCCTGATCCCGCTATTGACGCCCCTGTTGCTGATGGGCTGCGCCAAGGGACCGGACAGAGATATGGCTGCCAATAATGCATCGAGCGCCCCGATGGCGGACAATATCGATGACGCGGACGCGGTGGCGACCAACATCGCGCAGGCCGACGCGCGCCGGGCCACCGACGACTGGGTCGGTCGCTGGACAGGGCCGGAGGGGCTGTTCCTCGACATTCAGCCTTCCCCCGATGGCAAGCCGGGACATTATGCGCTGACCAACAAGGACAATCTCGACCGGCAAGGCGATTATACGGGCGTCGCGGACGGCACGACGATCCGCTTCGTGCGCGATGGCAAGGATCTGGCGATCCGGCCCGGCAAGGGCGAGGAGACAGGGTTCAAATATCTGGCCGGCAAGCAGGAGTGTCTGATCGTGGTGGCCGGGAAGGAGGGCTATTGCCGCTAGATGTTCAGTCCCGGCATTGCGTGCAGGGAAACGGCAAAAATGTGATGTGAGCGCGATGGGCAGGGTCGTGCCGTAACGCAGGGATCGTCATGCCGCGCCTGTTTGCGCATGACGAAGAAGGGGCAATCAGCCCCCTTCCCTTCGCCGCTTACGATCCCCATAGAGTTGACCCATGACCGACAGCCCCGCCCCCGCCGCACCAGATGCCGCAATCGAGATCCGAAATCTCACCAAAGTCTATAAGGGCGGCAAGCGTGCGCTTCAGGGTATCAACCTGTCCATCCCGCGCGGCCAGATTTACGGGCTGCTCGGTCCCAATGGCGCGGGCAAGTCGACCACGATCAATATCCTGGCCGGCATGGTGAACAAGACCGGCGGCGATGTCCGCATCTGGGGCTTCGACATCGACGCGCACCCCCGCAACGCGAAGAATTCGATCGGCATCGTGCCGCAGGAAATCGTCTTCGACCCCTTCTTCACCCCGTTCGAGACGCTGGAGAACCAGGCCGGCTTCTACGGCGTGCCCAAGGGCAGGCGGCGGTCGATGGAGTTGCTGCGCGCGGTGCATCTGGAGGACAAGGCGAACGCCTATGCCCGCACCCTGTCGGGCGGCATGAAGCGCCGGCTGCTGGTAGCCAAGGCGATGGTCCACTCCCCCCCGATCCTGGTGCTGGACGAGCCGACCGCAGGCGTGGACGTGCAATTGCGCCAGCAATTGTGGGAATATGTCCGCGCATTGAACGCGCTGGGCGTGACGATCGTGCTGACGACCCATTATCTGGAGGAAGCCGAACAATTGTGCGACCGCATCGGCATCATCAACCATGGCCAGCTCATCACCGACAAGCCGACCCGCGAATTGCTGGCGATGGCGCAGGAAAAGGTGGTGCAGGTGACGGTGGACCGCGACGTGGCCGTCGCCCCGGTCGCGCCCTGTTTCGAGAAGGTCGAACTGTCGGGCGACCGCACGCTCACCATCACCTATCTCAAGGACCGCGCCAATGCCGGCCAGGTGCTGAGCGCCGTGCAGGCGGGCGGCCTCGCCATCGTCGACGTGGTCACGCGCGACCCGGACCTGGAGGATGTGTTCCTGAATTTGACGGCGGCGGCCGAGTGACGGATGAAGCGCCTCTAGTTCCCCCTCCCACAAGCGGGAGGCGCGATCGGGGGGTGGGCCAGCACGGCCTTTCAAACCGCGCGCGACATCTTGCCTATTACCAATGACGATGTGATGACAAATATCGAAGGCGTGGTGTCGCATACCCAAGCGGCCCTTTCGCAAGCCCACCCCCGACCCGTCCCGCAAGTGGGAGGGGAGCAGGAAGAATAATGACCACCACCACGCATGACGTCGTCATCATCGGTTCCGGCGCAGCCGGCCTGACAGCCGCCATCAACCTGGCGCAGGACCGCAAGGTGCTGGTGCTGGCCAAGGGCGCACTGGATGGCGGGTCCACCAACTGGGCGCAGGGTGGCATTGCCGCCGTACTCGACGCCGGTGACAGTTTCGAGGCGCATGTCGAGGATACGATGGTCGCGGGCGCGGGCCTCAACGATCGGGCCACGGTCGAGTTCGTCGTGTCCGAAGCCCCCGCCGCGATCGAGCGGCTGGCTGACCTGGGCGTCCCCTTCAACGGCGGCGAGGCGTTCGGCAAGCGCTGGGACCTGACGCGCGAGGGCGGACACAGCCATCGCCGTATCGTCCATGTCGATGACGCCACCGGCCATGCGGTGCAGATCGCGCTTTTGAAGGCCGCCCGCGCCAATCCCAACATCACCCTGATGGACGATATGGTCGCCATCGACCTGATCACATCCCGCCATGGCGAACGCTATTCGGGCGACGGCCATGTCTGGGGTGTCTATGCCTTCAATAAAAAGACCCGCCGGGTCGAAGCGCTGCTGGGCAAGGCGACGATCCTGTGCACCGGCGGCGCAGGCCGCACCTATCTCTTCTCCACCGCCCCGCGCGGCGCGACCGGCGACGGCATCGCCATGGCCTGGCGCGCGGGCTGTCGCGTGTCGAACATGGAAATGAACCAGTTCCACCCGACCTGCCTCTATAATCTGGAGATCAAGAATTTCCTGATCACCGAAGCCGTGCGCGGCGAAGGCGGCCACCTGAAACTCCCCCCCGGCGTGCCGGGCGGCGGCGAGCGTTTCATGCCCCGCTTCGACCCGCGCGAGGAACTGGCCCCGCGCGACGTGGTGGCCCGCGCGATCGACCATGAAATCAAGCGCCTCGGCCTCGACTATGTCCATCTCGACATCAGCCACAAGCCGCCGGAGTTTGTGAAGCATCACTTCCCGACCATCTACGCCCGGTTGCTGGGCCTGGACATCGACATCACCAAGGAGCCGATCCCGGTCGTGCCTGCGCAACATTATACCTGCGGCGGGGTGGTCATCGATCTGGATGGCTGCACCGACCTGCCCGGCCTCTATGCCGCGGGCGAAGTCAGCGAAAGCGGCCTGCACGGCGCAAACCGGCTGGCGTCCAATTCGCTGCTGGAATGTTTCGTGTTCGGCGAGGCGGCAGCGCGGCATATCCGCGCCAACTGGGACAGCCTGCCCCCGCCCCCGCCGATCCGGCCCTGGGACGAAAGCCGCGTCACCAACAGCGACGAGGAAGTGATCGTCCAGCATAACTGGAAGGAAATCCGCCGCTTCATGTGGGACTATGTCGGCATCGTCCGCACCACCAAGCGGCTGGAGCGCGCCCAGCACCGCGTCACCCTGCTGGCGCAGGAGGTGGACGAATATTACGGCAATTTCCGGGTTACGCCGGACCTGATCGAACTGCGCAACCTGCTGGAGGTCGCGCGACTGATCGTGCGATCGGCGCTCCACCGCAAGGAAAGCCGGGGGCTGCACTATACGCTCGACTATCCCGAAACGCTGCCGCAGGCGGTGGACACGGTGCTGGCGCCTTAAAGCAAACCCGGCATCCTTTACCAAATGCCGTCATTGCGCGCGAAATTCTCGCCTTGAAAAAGCGGCGCGGCCATCCGGTATCGGGACGCCGCGCCATAGGGATGGGGGAGGGACACGCTGAAAGCGCATCGTGAACTTTCCTTATGACCGTTTCGCACGCCATGATTTGATGCGTGTCAAACCGCCAGAAAATCCTTGAACGCCGCGTTGAAACGGGCCGGCTGATCGGCCATCACCATATGGCCGCTGGGACCGATCGCCTTGAGCATCGCATCTTTCTTTACCGCATAGTCGGCACGGAAGCGGCGGGTGATGGCGGCGGCCTGCTGCGGGTCCGATCCGACCGCATAGACGACCGCCAGCGGTGCCGCAAAGCGCGACAGCTGCGGGCCAAGATCGGTATTGGCCAGGTCGCGCAGCGCATTGGCGATGACATCGGGATCGCTGCCCTTCGCGCCGGGCGCCCGCGCCACAATCTGCGCCAGATAACGCCGCCCCGCCGCCGTGCCGGTGAAATAGCCGCTGAGTTGATCGGCCAGGAAACCCATCCCGCTGGCCGTGCCGCCCACCATCGCCGCGCCGGCGGGCAGCATATCGACCACCATGACCCGGCCCGCCAGCCCTTTCAGGCCGACCAGCATCGCCAGCGTGCCACCCATCGAATGGCCGACGAGCGCGGGGCGCTTCAGCCCGGCGGCAGCGACATAGCGGGCGATCTCGTCGGCGATCGGCTGGAGCAGCGGACCGCTGCCATTGGCGTCGGCGGGCAGGCCGGCAAAGCCGCGCACCTGGACCAGATGATAACGACAACCCGGCAGGGCGCCGACCACCCCGTTCCAGATGGCGGGGCCACTGGCCAGGCCGGGGATCAGCAGCACGTCGCGGCCCGCCCCGCGCACCGTCACCAGGATGCGGCGCGATGTGAAGGGCGCGGCCTGCGCCATCCCGCCGGTCGCCACCATCCCCGCCGCCAGTCCGCCCAGCAGCAACGTCCGCCTGTCCATCTGCATCGTCATGCCGCCGCTATTGCCCGGTTGCCGCTGAACCGCAACTGAGCGCGCGCCGCAATGTCCGGGCACGTTCCCGCGTTCAGCCTCCTTACATCGCATTTGTGGACTCATTCGTCGCACGGGCCTTGCCGCCCATGGCTCGGCCCGCCCCTTATGCTATCCAAGAGAGTGCGGGGACGCCGATGACATCGAATGAACGCCGGGGCGGGTCTGCGCGCCTGGTCCTGTTGCTGGCGGCGCTGTCCGCCTGTGTGAGTGCACCTGAACCGCCGCGTGCGCAGGCCGCCGCGCCTGCCCCGCAAAAGCCTGTTCCCGGCGGTCCTCAGCCCACCACCAATACATGGCCGATCCGTGCCGTCGCCAACCCGCCACTCCCCTATCAGGATATCGACCAGCAGCAGACGCCACCACCGGCACTGGTCAATGTCGTGCGCAATCTGGGGCAGAGCTTCAACGGCCGGGTCGGCATCGCGGTGCGGCGGATCGGGGCCGACTGGACCGTCGCCTGGAACGGCAACGCCCTGTTCCCGCAACAGAGCGTGTCGAAACTGTGGGTGGCCATGACCTTCCTCGACGCGGTGGATCGCGGCAAGCTGCGCATCACCGACACGGCAACGATCACGCGCAACGACCTGACCCTGTTCCACCAGCCGACCGCCGCGATGCTCAAGGACGGGATGTGGACCACCAGCTATTCCGACCTGATGCGCCGGGCGATGACCCAGAGCGACAATACCGCCAACGACACGCTGCTGCGCGCGGTTGGCGGGCCGGAAGCCGTGCGCGCCTTTCTGGCACGGCGGATGATCCGGGACATCCGCTTCGGGCCGGGCGAGCGGCTGCTGCAATCGGCGACGGCGGGGCTGGACTGGCGGCAGGATTATGCGATCGGCCGCAATTTCTACGCCGCCCGCGCGAAGCTGCCGATGGCGGTGCGCGTGAAAGCGCTCGACAAATATCTGGCCAATCCGCCGGACGGCGCCGCCCCCGCCGCGATTGTCCAGGCGCTGGCGAAGCTGAAACAGAACGAGATGCTGTCTAGCGCCTCGTCCCGCCTGCTGCTGACGATCATGTCGGAGGCCAAGACCGGGCCGCAGCGGATCAAGGGCGGGGTGCCGCCGGGCTGGTCCTATCTGCACAAGACCGGGACGGGCCAGGATTTGCCGCCACGCTCCACCGGATTCAACGACATCGGCATCATGACCGCGCCGGACGGGACCAGCTATGCCGTGGCGGTGATGATCGGATCGACCACCGTGGGCATCCCCGAACGCTGGGCGCTGATGCAGGCGGTGGCAAAGGCGGTCGCGGCCAATCATCAGGCGCGATAGAGGGGCTGGAGGGGGCGCGCCTTACCCGCAATTTTGTGGTCGCATCGCTGACGCAGAAAACCGTTTCCCACTTTTCTGCGCGATGCTCTATCCCCCTTCCCCATGACCCAGAATCACCTCTATCTCGTCGATGGCAGCGGCTATATCTTCCGCGCCTATCATCAGCTTCCGCCGCTCACCAACCAGCATGGCCAGCCGGTCGGCGCGGTCTATGGCTATACGACGATGCTCTGGAAACTGGCAGAGGAACTGGGCAAGGCCGAAGGCCCGACCCATATGGCGGTGATCCTGGACAAGGGATCGCACACCTTCCGCAACGACATGTACGACCAGTATAAGGCGCACCGCCCGCCCGCGCCCGAAGACCTGGTCCCGCAATTCCCCATGATCCGCGACGCGACCCGCGCTTTCTCCCTGCCCTGTATCGAGGAAGCCGGGTATGAGGCGGACGACATCATCGCCACTTATACCAGGGCGGCGGTCGCGGCGGGATGGCATGTCACCATCGTCAGTTCGGACAAGGATCTGATGCAGCTGATCCAGCCGGGCGTCGACATGTACGACACGATGAAGAATGAGCGGCGCGGCGCCGATTATGTGATGACCAAGTTCGGCGTCCGGCCCGATCAACTGGGCGACGTGCTGGCGCTGATGGGCGACAGCGTCGACAATGTGCCAGGCGTGCCGGGAATCGGGCCGAAAACCGCGTCGAAACTGATTACCGAATATGGCGACCTGGAATCGGTGCTGGCCGCTGCGCCGGACATGAAGAAATCGAAGATGCAGGAAAATCTGATCGCGAACGCTGAAATGGCGCGGCTGTCGCGGCGCCTGGTGGCTTTGCACGACACGATGGACCTGCCCGAACCGCTGGACGATCTGGCCTTGAAGGGCATTCCGCCCGAACCCTTGCAGGCTTTCCTGTCGCATCATGGCTTCAAGACGCTGCTCAATCGGCTGGGCGCGCCGGCCGCGGCGGTCGCGATGGCGGCAACCGCGGCAGTGGCGAGCGACAATGCGCCCCCCCCGCCGCCGCCCCATGCGGCCGAACCCGCGATCGACCGCAGCCTGTATGAAACGGTGGTAACGCAGGACGCCCTCGACCGCTGGATCGCCGCCGCCCATGCCGAAGGTCTGGTCGCCGTCGACACCGAGACGGACATGCTCGACTGCGTGTCCTGCGGCCTGGTCGGCATCAGCCTGGCGGTGGGGCCGAACAAGGCTTGCTACATCCCGGTCGGTCATGGCGGCACCGACATGTTCGCCGAACGGCCGGAGCAACTGGACAAGGCCCTGGTTCTGGCGAAGCTCAAACCCCTGCTGGAGGATGACGCCATCCTCAAGATCGGCCAGAATCTGAAATATGACATGACCGTGCTGCGCCGGCACGGCATCGAAATCGCGCCCTATGACGACACGATCGTCATGAGCTTCGACCTGGACGCAGGGCAATCGCTGGCGGGCCATGGCATGGACGAAGCGGCGCGGGTCCATCTCGATCATCAGTGCATCAGCTTCAAGGAAGTGGTCGGCACCGGCAAGAGCCAGATCAGCTTTGCCGAAGTGCCGCTGCCCCGCGCGACCGAATATGCGGCCGAGGATGCCGATGTGACGCTGCGCCTGTGGAAGCGGTTCAAGACGCGCATCGCCAATGAAGGCGCGAACCGCGTCTATGAACTGGTGGACAGGCCGCTGGTCGGCGTGATCGCGCAGATGGAGCATCGCGGGATCAAGGTCGACCGCGAGCATCTGTCGCGCCTGTCGGCCGAATTCACCGCTGGCATCGCCGCGCTGGAAACCGAAATCCACGCCATCGCCGGCCAGCCTTTCGCGATCGGATCGACCCAGCAACTGGGCGCGATCCTGTTCGACAAGCTGGGCTACAAGGGCGGCAAGAAGGGCAAGTCGGGCGCCTATTCCACCGACGTCACCATCCTGGAGCAACTGGCGGCGCAGGGCGCGCCGATCGCCAGCAAGGTGCTGGAATGGCGGCAATTATCGAAACTGAAATCAACCTATACCGACGCGCTCCAGGCGCAGATCAACAAGGATACGGGCCGCGTCCATACCAGCTATTCGCTGACCGGGGCGCAGACCGGGCGGCTGTCCTCGACCGATCCCAATCTCCAGAATATCCCGATCCGCACCGAAGTCGGCCGGCAGATCCGCCATGCCTTCATCGCGGAACCCGGCAATGTCATCCTGGCGGCGGACTATAGCCAGATCGAACTGCGGCTGGCGGCGCATATGGCCGACGTGCCGGCGCTGAAAGAGGCGTTCGCGGCCGGGGAGGACATTCATGCCGCGACCGCGATGCAATTGTTCGGGGAGGTCAATCGCGACACGCGCGGGCGGGCCAAGACGATCAACTTCGCCATCCTCTACGGCATTTCACGCTGGGGGCTGGCGGGCCGGCTGGAAATCAGCGCGGACGAGGCGCAGGACATGATCAGCCGCTATTATGAGCGCTTTCCGGGCATCAGCATCTATATCAACGAGACGATCGAAAAGGCGCGAGAGCGCGGCTATACCGAGACGCTGTTCGGGCGGAAAACATGGTTCCCCCGCATCAGGGCGGCGGTCCAGCATGAACGGCAGGGCGCGGAGCGCGCCGCGATAAACGCCCCGATCCAGGGCACCAGCGCTGACATCATCAAACGGGCGATGGCGCGCATGGGCCCGGCACTGGAAGCGGCGGGGCTGCCGGGCGTGAAGATGCTGTTGCAGGTGCATGACGAACTGGTGTTCGAGTTGCCGGAGGGCGACGTGGAGGCGGCCAGCGCCGTGATCCGCCGCGTCATGGAAACGGCGGCGGAGCCGATCGTGAAACTGAGCGTGCCCTTGGGCGTGGAAATCGGCACGGGGCCGAGTTGGGGCGCGGCGCATTGATGGCCTGAAATCGAAGAATATGTGAGATGCCGGCGTTCGCCGGGATGGCGGACGGAAAGGAGCAATTTTGTTCGTCATGCCAGCGAAAGCTGGCATCGCGCTTTCTCTTCCAAGCTGCCAGCAACAGAAAAAAGGCCGGCCCAAACCGGACCGGCCTTCCATCAATCGAACAGCTCCTCCAGAAAGCTCTTCTTGCGCTTCCTGGGATAGCCCTGCCCGTCGTTGCGATAGTCGCGGTCCGGGCGGTAGCTGGGTTGGGCGAAGGGCGCGGGCTGGGGCGGCGTCGCGCTTGCCTGCCCGGATCGCTCGATGATCTTGTCCAGTTCGCCCCGGTCCAGCCACACGCCCCGGCATTGCGGGCAATAGTCGATCTCTACCCCCTGCCGGTCCGTCATGGCGAGGCCGACATGACAGACCGGGCAGAGCATGGCCGACACGGCCGCCTGATCCCGCATTATTCACGCTCTCCGGTCAGGTTCAGCAGCGCCTGGAACAGGTTGACGAAGTTCAGGTAGAGCGAAAGCGCGCCCATGACCTGCATCTTTTCCGCGACCTCATGCCCGGCGAAGGCGAAATAGTCCGACTTGATGCGCTGCACGTCCCAGGCGGTCAGGCCGGTAAAGATCACCACCGCCAGGATCGACACCACCATCGCCATCATCGACGATCCGATGAAGATGTTGATCAGGCTGGCGACCAGGATGCCGATCAGGCCCATGATCAGGAAGCTGCCCATCTTCGTCAGGTCGCGCTGCGTGGTATAGCCCCACAGCGCCATGGCGAGGAACATGACAGCGGCCGAGAAGAAGGCCTGCGCGATGCTGCCGCCGGTAAAGACCAGGAAGATGCTGGCCATCGACACGCCCATCACGGCGGAAAAGGCCCAGAAGGCCATGCGCGCGCCGGCAGTCGTCATCTTGTCGATGCGGAAGCTGAAGAAGAAGATGAACGCCAGCGGCGCGAAGATCGCGACCCATTTCAAGGGCGTACCAAAGATCGCGGCCGCCAGCGGCGGGGTGCTGGCGATCGCGAAGGCGACGAGGCCGGTGATGACCAGGCCCAGCCCCATATTGCGGAAAACGCCGAGCATGTGCGCGCGCAGACCGGCATCGGTGTCGACCGACCGGCTGGCGCCAAAGCCCGGTGTGCGAACGGGATTATTCATGGGAAACACGCACTCCATCCTAATGTGGTTCGAGTGGCCCGGTGCGGTCTCCTGCGACGACGAGAGGGGGCAAATCGCCGCAAAACCTGCACCGGGCACACCCGATGCGGTCCGACATCGCGACAGGATCAGGGGGGAAATCCATGTCGCCAGAGGGGCCCGGCCCGCATCGACTATATTGGGAGGGAAACGCCCCCGTGCAAGGGCGGGGCGCATGGGCAATATTTTATTACAAATAGCGCGCTGTCCGGGAAGGATTGACCCCCGCGCCGTCTCGCGACATGGCTTGCCACCATGTCCGACGACCAGCATATTCCCGCGCCGCTGCGCCTGTTCAACAGCCTGACCCGCACGATCGAGCCTTTCGCCCCGATCGAACCGAACCATGCGCGCGTCTATAGCTGCGGCCCGACCGTCTATAATTACGCCCATATCGGAAACCTGCGCGCCTATGTCTTTACCGACACGCTGCGCCGGACCTTGTTGTGGAAGGGGCTGAATGTCACCCACATCATCAACATCACCGATGTCGGCCATCTGACCAGCGACGCCGACGCGGGCGACGACAAGATGGAGGCGGCGGCGCGGGCCAGCGCGAAAAGCATCTGGGATATCGCCGCGCACTATACCCAGGCGTTCAAATCGAACATCGCCGCGCTCAACATCCTGTCGCCCAGCGAATGGACGGTCGCCACCGACTATGTGCCGCAGATGATCGCCTTTGCGGAAAAAATCGCGCCGGATCATTGTTATGAACTGGACAGCGGCCTTTATTTCGACAGCAGCAGCGTGCCCGATTATGGCGCGCTGGCGGGCGGCCGGGACGACGCGGCACCCCACAAAACAGAAATGGCGCGTATTGATCCGGTGGCGGGCAAGCGCAACCCGTCCGACTTCGCGATCTGGCGCAAATCGCCGCCGGGCGAGCAGCGCCAGATGGAATGGGACAGCCCCTGGGGCAAGGGCGCGCCGGGCTGGCATCTGGAATGTTCGGTCATGAGCCAGGCCCGCCTCGGCCAGCCGTTCGACATTCATACCGGCGGCATCGACCATCGCGAGATTCATCATCCCAATGAAATCGCCCAAAATCAGGCGTTCCATGCCTGCTGCGGTCAGGGCGTGGGAGCGGCGACGGCGGGCTTCACCGGCGCGCGCTGGTGGATGCACAATAATTTCCTGGTCGATCGCCAGGGCAAGATGAGCAAGTCCAGGGGCGGTTTCACCACCCTCTTCTCGCTGGTCGATGCGGGCGTGCATCCCCTCGCCTACCGCCTGCTGTGCCTGGGCGCCCATTACCGCAGCGAGCTGGAGTTCAGCGCGGACAATCTGGCGGCCGCGCTGACCCGGCTGAAGCGGCTGGTCATGAGCGTCGAGGGGCTGAAGGCACGGGCCGAGGGCGTCACCTGGCAATCGCCGCGAATCGACTATCTGCGCGCCAACATGCACCCTAAACTGGCGCCGCTGCTGGAACAGTTCGACGCCGCGATCGCCGACGACCTGATGACCCCGCGCGCCCTGCCCCTGCTGGAAGAGGCGACGGCCATGAAGAAGGTGCCGGTGGACGAAAAACTCTGCCTGATCGCCGCCTTCGACCAGGCGCTGGGCCTCAACCTGATGACGCTGACCCGCGCCGACCTGCGGGTGCAGCCGAAGGACGCGCAGATCACGCCGGAGGAGATCGAGGCCGAACTGGAACGCCGCACCGCCGCGCGGGCGGAGAAGAATTTCGCCCTGTCGGACGAGATTCGCGACGCGCTGATCGCGCGCGGGGTGGAGGTGATGGATGGCGATCCGTTGCGTTGGGACTGGCGGCTGACGCTGGGCTGACCGTCGCGCGCCTTGACCTCCGCCCCGACTCGACCCATGAGATGGTTGGATCGAAACTTGCGGGGGCAAAATGCGTTTTTCCACGCGCTGTTCGGTTATTCTGTTGGGACTGGTCCTGCCCGCGCCGTCCGCTCTGGCCCTGACGCCACCCAGCTTTTCTGTTACCGACCCCCATCATAGCCGTCTGCGCCAGCTTGAAAGTCGGGCATTCGCCCTGTTCAACAGCGACGATTATGCACTGTCCATGTCGCAAAAGACCCGCGACGCCTGGAAGCGACTGCACGCTGCGGCGATGAAAACGAAAGTCGGCGGCAAGCCGCATCCGCTGGCCGGCGTCGCGCTCATCAACCTGTCATCCATGGACCAGATCGACGGCAGGAATCCCGATGCGCTCGCCCGGTCGACCGAAGGGCTCGCGCTGCTCGCCCCCTTTGCCGACGCTTATCCGATCGCCTGGATGCAGGGCCTGTCGATCAGGGGCTTTGTCCAGGTCGCGCTGGGCGATGTCGCCGGCGGGGCGGATATCCTGGCGCAGGCGAGCCACTATATGGACGGCTATATCGCCCGCACGCCAGCGGACAAGCTGGACAAGGACGCGCATATGCTGCGCTCCAACATCGCCTTTTCCCATGCGCAGGCGCTGACCCGGCTGGGCCGCAACGCCGAAGCCGTCGAGGCGCAGAAGGCCAGCATGGAGGCGCGGATCGCCGCCGCCGGCCCGGACAGCGCCGACACGATCGGTTCCTACTACACCTATGCCCAGATGCTGGCCCGCGCCGACCGCGACGCGGAGGCGGAAAGCTATGCCCGGCTGGCCGTCGACAAGGCGACCGACCATGTCGACCGCAAGCATCCCAGCTACGCCCGCGCGCTGGAGGCGCTGGGGCTGCTGCTGTCGCGTACGGGGCGGCGGGCCGAGAGTCTGGACTATCTGCAACGCGCGATCGCGATCAAGCGCGAGACGGTGGGGACCGACAGCCTGTATTTCCAGTTCGGGTTGCAAAATCTGGGCACGGTGCTGCTGCCGCTGGAACGCTATGCCGACGCCGCACCATTGTTCATGGAGGCGGAAAGCGGCTTTCGCAGGATCGAGGGCGAGAACAGCCCGCAATCGGCGCGCGCCCTGGCCTTCGGCGCGTCGGCCGGCATCGCCGAAGGGCGGCGCGACGAAGCGATCGAGCAATTGAAGGCTGCCCTGGCGCGAGTGCGCGCGGGGTCGGACAAGGACCGTGACATCGGCCAGCGCGTCTATCCCTATCTGATCCCCGCGCTGATCGCCGCCGGCCGCGCCGAGGAAGCGCACGCCGCCGCCGCCACCTTCGCCGCCGAAACCCGGCAACTGGACAATGCCCCCGCCTTCCCGCTGGCGCAGGCGGCGATGCTGGCGGCCTGGACCGCCCCGGATCGCGCCGGGTTGCGCGAGAGCGCACGGCGGCTGGCGGGCGTTCTGCGCGATGGCGCGACACTGAACGACAATGGCGAACTGACCGAGGATCAGCGCGCGGGCCTCGACACCCTGCTGGCGGTCGCGGCGCAGACGCAGGATGGCGCGCTGGCGCTCGACGCGATGGCGGTGCTGGCGGGATCGCGCATCGCGCAGGCCAATCGGCTGGTGGCCCAGCGGCTGGTGGCCGATCCGGCGCTGGCCGCGCGGGTGCGGGAGGTGCAGGACCGGATCAAGGCGCTGGAGGCGGCGGACAGCCGGTTGCTCAGGGCGCTGGCCACCGACCGGGACGTGGCGGCGGCGCGCGCGGCGCGCGCGATCGTGGCCGCCGATGTCGAGGCGGCGCGCAGCGCGCTTGCCCGTGACTATCCCCGCTGGGTCGAGGCACGCGGCGGCGAACGGCCCGATCTCGGCGCGCTGCGCACGGGATTGGCCAGGGACGAGGCAATGCTGGCGGTGATGCCGGCCTTCGATGGCGTCTATCTGCTGGCAGTCGGTGCGGACGGGGCGCGGGTGGAACGGGCGACAATGGGGCGCGCCGCCCTGGTGGCGCTGGTCAACCGGCTGCGCGGATCGCTGACGCCGGCGGGGTTCGACCGGGCCGCGGCGCAGGACATCTACGCTCAGATCTTCACGCCGGGCATTCTGGCGACGCTGGGCAAGGCGCGCACGCTGCGGATCGTGCCGACAGGGGCGTTCGCCTCCCTGCCCTTCGCCATGCTGCCGCAGCGGCCAGTGGCGCGGGTCGATCGCGACACGCCCTGGCTGATCCGCCGCTTCGCGATCGAGGTGCAGCCGGGCTTTGCGACCGGGGCCAGCGCACGCAGCCGGATCGCCGCGCGGGACCAGCGCTTCCTGGGCATCGGCGCGCCCCAGAGTTTCGCCAGCGGGTCCGGGTCAGGCCAGCGGGGCGGCGCGATGCTGGCGGCCAATCACTATTTCCGCAATGGCGGCGCGGACATTCATGCCCTGTCCGAACTGCCGCCGCTGCCCGGATCGCTGACCGAGCTGGAAGCGGTGGCACAGCGCTTCGGCCCGGATCATGCCACCCTGCTGGTCGGCGCGGCGGCCAATGAGGGCGCCCTGCGCAGCCGTGACCTGTCGCCCTATGGCGTGATCCTGTTCGCCACCCACGGGCTGGTCAGCGGCGAGATGGAGGGCGTGACCGAACCGGCGCTGGTGCTGTCTCCGCCCGCCGCCGCGACCCCCGGCGAGGACGGGCTGCTGACCGCGTCGGAGGTCGCCGCGATGCGGATCGCGGCGGACTGGGTGATCCTGTCCGCCTGCAACACAGCGGCGGGCGAAAATGGGCAGGCGGCGGCCTATTCCGGGCTGGCGCAGGCGTTCCGCTATGCTGGCGCGGGGTCGCTGCTGGTGTCGCACTGGCCGGTGCGGGACGACGCCAGCGCGTTCGTGACGCTGGAGACGGTCAAGGGCGCGAACCGGGGCCTGCCGCGCGCGGTCGCGTTGCAGCGGGCGATGCTCAAGCTGATCCGGTCGCGGCAGGATGGCGCGGCCCAGCCCTATATCTGGGCGCCCTTCATCCTGATGGGGCATTGATAGGGACAAGTCCCTATAGGTTCCCCGATGCGGAAGGCGGATAGGTCGCTGCGACATTGTCCACCAGAGGAATTTTCCGATGATCGCGCTTGAAACCCGCCACGGCTTTCGGTTTGCCATGCGCCTGGCGACACATGAGGATGAACCGGCACTGGCGGATTTTTTCGCCCAGGTCACGGATGAGGACCGCCGCTTCCGCTTCCTGTCGGCGGTGCGTCAGGTCAGTCCGGGACATCTCCACGCCATGACCGACTTCGCCTATCACCGGCATGAAACATTCCTGGCCTTCACGCCGGGCGGGCAAGCCATCATCGCCGCGGCCACGCTGGCGGTGGATGAGGCGGGCGCGACCGGCGAAGTCGCCATTTCCATCCTGCCCGACCATAAGGGCAAGGGAATCGGCTGGACGCTGCTGGATCATGTCGCGCAGGAGGCGCGGCAATGGGGCGTCACCAAACTCCAGTCGATCGAGAGCCGGGACAATCGCGCCGCCATCAGCCTGGAGCAGGAAATGGGCTTTACCGCCCGCCCGATCGAGGATGAACCGGGCGTGGTGCTGCTGGAGCGGGCCTTTTAGCCCGCTTCGAGAGCCGCACCGGCCTCCATCCAGATTTCCTCGGCCGCTTCCAGCTTCTTTTCGACCGCGGCACGCTTCACCATCAGTTCGCTGGTGGTCAGCTTCGCTTCCGGCCCGCTCGCGCTCTTGGGGTCGAACAGCACCGCGTCGATGCGCTTGCGCTCGGCGATGAGGGTCGCCATTTCGCGCTCCGCCTTGTTGACCGCGTTCTTGAGCAGCTTCTGCTTTTCGCGCCATTCGGCCGCAGCCTTCTTGTCGGCCTTGCGATCAATCTTCGGCGCATCGCCGCCGCCGCCATTGCCGTCCGCCTTGCGCAGGATGATGTCGGTATAATCGTCAAGGCTGCCGTCGAACGGCTGGGCGGTGCCATTGTCGACCAGCACCAGCCGGTCGGCCACCAGTTCGATCATGTGGCGGTCATGGCTGACGATCACCACCGCGCCGCTATAATCGTTCAGGGCCTGCACCAGCGCCTCGCGACTGTCGACATCCAGATGGTTGGTCGGTTCGTCGAGGATCAGCAGGTGCGGCGCGTCGCGGGTGATGAGGGCGAGCGCCAAGCGCGCCCGTTCGCCGCCGGACATGGAGCCGACCTTCTGCGTCGCGCGCTCGCCGGAAAAGCCGAAGCGGCCAAGCTGGGCACGCACCGCGCCCGGCGTCGCGCCCTTCATCACGCGGGTCATATGTTCCAGCGGCGTGTCGGTAACGTCGAGTTCCTCCACCTGATATTGGGTGAAATAGCCGACATTCATCTTGGCCGAGCTTTGCATCGTCCCCTCCATCGGGGCCAGTTGCGCGGCGATCAGGCGGGCCAGCGTCGTCTTGCCATTGCCGTTGCGGCCCAGCAGCGCCAGCCGGTCGTCCGGGTCGATGCGCAGGTTGATGCGCTTCAAGATCGGTATGTCGGTATAGCCGACCGAGGCCATGTCCATGGTGATGAGCGGGGGCCTGAGTTCGGCCGGACTGGGGAAGCCGAAATGCAGGGTCGGGTCCTCGATCGCGGCGGCGATCGGTTGCATCCGCGCCAGCGCCTTGGCACGGGACTGGGCCTGTTTGGCGGTCGAGGCGCGGGCCGAGTTGCGGGCGACATAATCCTGCAACTTGTCGCGCTCCGCCTGCTGCTTGGCGCGGGCGGATTCGAGCTGGGCCAGCCGTTCGGCGCGCTGCCGCTCGAACGCATCATAACCGCCGGGATAGAGCGTGACCTTCCCGCCTTCCAGATGCAGGATATAATCGACCACATTGTTGAGCAGGTCGCGTTCGTGGCTGATGACCACCACGGTGCCGCGATAGGCCTTCAGGAAATTTTCCAGCCACAGCGTCGCTTCGAGGTCGAGATGGTTCGACGGTTCATCGAGCAGCAAAAGGTCGGGGTTGGAAAAGAGCAGGGAGGCGAGCGCCACGCGCATCTTCCATCCGCCCGAATAGCTGTCGAGCGGGCGCCCCTGCATTTCCTCGTCGAAGCCCAGGCCCACCAGGATGCGGGCGGCGCGGGCGGGCGCGGTATAGGCGTCGATCGCGGTCAGCCGCTCATAGATATGACCCAGGCGATCGGGGTCTTGGGTATGCTCCGCCTCCGCCATCAGGGCGGCGCGTTCCTTGTCGGCTTCGAGCACGGTATCGAACGGGGTCGCGGTGCCCGACGGGGCTTCCTGCGCGATATAGCCCAGCCGGGTGTCGCGGGGCATGTCGCACGATCCTTCGTCGGGATCGAGCTGGCCGATCATCACCTTCATCAGCGTGGACTTGCCCGCGCCATTGCGGCCGATGAGGCCCACGCGGCTGCGCGGCGGCAGGGCGGCGGTGGCACGATCGAGAATGGTGCGGCCGCCAAGGCGCACGGTGATAGCATTGAGATTCAGCATGGGCGCGCCCTTAGCATGGGTGCGCGGGGGCGCAAAGGCGGCTTGGCGGCGTTTTAAAAGGCCGCGCGTGGCAAGATGAACGGACGGCAGGAGAGAGCCGGCGGCATCATGACGGGGCGTGGAACAGGGAGGATTTTGGAAAGCATCGCCCTGTCAGGCCGTGCAACGCAGCCGTGCTGCGGCAGGGAATGCAGGGGGAGACGGATTGGCTGATTGATATGCAATCATGATATATCAAGTCTTTAGCATGTCTGTGCCACTATTATAATGATGCCAGGCCATGATCGCGGCAGCGCCGCGATGGGGACGCCAGGCTTGCGCGAGCGCACGGGTCTGTTTTTCGTCCGGCCGTTCAGGCAGGCCCAGGATGCGGCCAATCTCGATCTGCACGGCCAGGTCGCCAGCGGGCCAGATGTCGGGGCGTCCTTCGGCGAACAGCAGGTAGATTTCCGCCGACCAGCGGCCGATCCCCTTGATCCGCACCAGTTGGGCGATCGCATCCTCATCGTCCTGCGGCAACGCATGCAGATCGAGCGCGCCCGACAGCACCAGTTCGGCAAGACTACGGGCATAGCCCTGCTTCTGGCGGGACAGGCCACAGGCCCGCAACGAATCGAAGTCGCGTGCCAGCAACGCCTGCGGCGTGCAGCCCGCGCCCAGCGCCGCCTCCAGCTTGCGCCACACCGCGGCAGCGGCGGCCACGCTGACCTGCTGGCCCACGATGGTGCGCAGCAAAGTTTCATAGCCAGGTTCCCGCACGCGCGGCGGCGGATAGCCGACCCGGCCGATCGCGGCCTGGAAAGCCGGCTCCAGCGCGGCGATGGCGTCCAGCCCGGCCCGTATCTGATCGGCGGTCGTTACCATCGTCTTTCCGTTCGGCCCTTGATTTCCCGGCGCCTGTCAGCCAGAGCGGCGGGGAAAATTTCAAGGGAATGGGATAGATGCCGAAACTGATCGTGGTCAACCGTGCGGGTGAGGAACAGGCTGTCGATGGCGACAATGGCCTGTCGGTGATGGAAGTCATTCGCGACAGCGGTTTTGACGAACTGCTGGCGCTGTGCGGGGGCTGCTGCTCCTGCGCCACCTGCCATGTCTATGTCGATCCGGCCTTTGCCGATATCCTGCCGACGTTGAGCGAAGATGAAAACGACCTGCTCGATAGCAGCGAGCATCGCACCGAAACCAGCCGCCTGTCGTGCCAGTTGGTGATGTCCGACGCGCTCGACGGCCTGCGCGTCACCATCGCGCCGGAAGACTGATCGAACGATCCGCCGCATAAGTGGCCATGGTTCCGTGCAGGCGGGACCATGGCGCTATGCTGTCATGGCCGAACGCGCAGCGTGGCCACCGGGGCTTCGGCCGTCATTGACGATATGGTCCAGACGATCCGCTTGCCCTGCGGCGTGCCTTGCGCGCCATCTTCCTGATTCTGGCTGACGATTTCCGCATCGGTGGTCAATGTGAAGGTGCCCTTCAGCGCCTTGGCCGCCTCGTCATTGCTGCCGCCCATGCCCGCTGTCGACGGATTCTTGCCGAACCCGTTCGCAAAGCCCGGCGCCTTCACCCGCAGCCGGTCCGCCCCCCGCAATTCCACCGCGACGAACGGCAGCACAATCTGCGCATCGATGTTGAAGGGAAAGAGAAAGGCGTGGGTCAGCGTGCCGCTGATCGCATAGTCGATCTCGAACCTGTGGTTGCCGACATAGCGGGCGGCGCGGAATCCCTTTTCCTTGCTCAGCGCGGCAGCAATCGCCTGCATCTGCGCCGCATCGCCCCTGTTGTCGGGCGTGCTAAAATCCTCATCCTTCGCCGCGATCTGCATCATCGTCGGTCCGGCTTCGGCCTCCCCCTCCTGCGCGTCGTCGCTGCCGGCGGAGGGGGTCGTACCGGACAGGGCATCCTTGCCCATGTCCGACGCCAATATCTCGCCCTTATAGGCGAAGGCGAAGCTGCGATCGGCGCGAATGTCCAGATGCGATTCAAATGTGCCCGGCGTCACCAGACAGGCGGAGAGCGCCATGAGACACGCCAATGCGGCCAGGCTGCGAAACAGGCGTGTCATCGGCGTTTCCCCCATCAAGGCGACCGCCCCGCCGGTCGCTATCGCGCCGCCGCCGCATACAGGGCGATGGCTGCCGCATTGGAGACGTTCAGACTCTCCATCCGCGGGCTGATAGGCAGTTTAGCGATAATGTCGCAATGCGCCATGCTATTGTGACGCAGCCCTTCACCCTCGGCCCCCAGCACCAGCGCGACGCGCGATTCGCCGATCGCCTCGCCCAGCGTGGTGCTGGCGTCACCGTCCAGGCCGATGCGCCAATAGCCCGCTTCGGCGATCTCATCCAGCGCGCGGGACAGGTTCACTACCCGCACCCAGGGCACGATCTCCAGCGCGCCCGACGCCGCGCGCGCCAGCACGCCCGATTCGGGCGGGGCGTGCCGGTCCTGCGTCACAATGCACAGCGCGTCGAATGCGGCAGCGGAACGCAGGATCGCGCCGACATTGTGCGGGTCCGTCACCTGATCCAGCACCAGGATTGGCCGCCGGTCATCCTGGCCTTCTTCCAGCACGTCGCCCAGCCAGACATCGTCCAGCGGCTCGACCTCGGCGACGATGCCCTGGTGCGGCGCGTCGGATGGCACCATCCGGCCCATGTCGGCCACGTCGGCATAGACGATGGGCAATACCGGCGGCAGTTCCAACTGGCCCAGCGCTTCGCGCGTGCCCCAGATCTTGCGCACGATGCGGTTGGGATTGGCGAGCGCCGCTATGACGGCGTGACGACCGTAGAAGCGGGGGAATGCGCCCTTGGGCTTGGCGGAGCGATGACCTTTTTTCATGTTTGCGCTCTTTTCACATCCACCCATTGACAGGCAAGCCTCCTTTCGCCATTGAGCCGCCTCCAGCGCGGCAAGAGATGATTTTCTGCCGTGTCAGGGCACTGGACAGGTGGCCGAGTGGTTAAAGGCAGCAGACTGTAAATCTGCCCGGGTTTCCCGTACGCTGGTTCGAATCCAGCCCTGTCCACCACTGCATCGGGCCGATGCAGACGATCCTTTACGGATCGGAAACAGGCCAGTGTGGACGCATAGCTCAGTTGGTAGAGCAGCTGACTCTTAATCAGCGGGTCCTAGGTTCGAGCCCTAGTGCGTCCACCAAATTTCCAAATACTTACAGATAGTTAGACTATCTCCGGGATTGGGAATTCCATCCTCTTGAGTGGCTAGGTAGCTCTCTAGGTAGCGCGCTCCTGGAAACAGATTTTCTGAGCGAAAGTGCAAGAGAGCCGTAACGCTGGTTGTTTTCCGGCCCAGATCAAGCTCGCTTTCCAAGGCTGGCACGAATCGGCATTCTCAAAGTCGTCAGGCCTGCGGCTTATATTTGAGTTCCGCGATCCCATCCCTGCGGTACGAGGTGACCAAATGACAAATTCGGGTGCGATGATCGTGATCTGCCCGTCGTGCTCGACTGCAAATCGGGTGCCGAAGGATAAGCTTCTCGCGGGAGGCAAGTGCGGCCGATGCGGATCGCTGCTATTCCTAAAGCAGCCCTTGGTTCTCACCGCAGCCAACTTTGGTGCACACGCTACCAAAAGCGACATTCCGCTGCTCGTTGATTTCTGGGCAACCTGGTGCGGTCCTTGCCAGCAGATGGCTCCCGCCTTCACTGCGGCCGCCGGCCAACTCGAACCCAGAGTGCGTCTAGGAATGCTGGACACGGAAGCCGATCAGGCCGTTGCTGCCCGCTATGGAATCCGCTCGATCCCGACCCTGATCCTATTTTCAAAGGGGCGTGAGGTTGCCCGCCAATCTGGCGCGATGTCAGCTACTGCCATTGTCACCTGGGTGCGGCAGGCCCTTCCTGCATAGAATATGGTGCTAAATGCGGCGTCCGTATGCGAGAAGCTGGCGCTGCCAGCGGCACCGTCTCTGGCATGGGACCGAGACATTATTCAGATGCGCCTTGACGCAAAAGTTCGATAACCCGCGAGAGCTTGTCACGAACTACCTGCGCAGCCTTCGTCAATTCTGGATTATCGATTGCCTGCATTGAGGCCACCGGATCAATCGCGGCAACTTCGACCTCGCCGGAGCCGTACTGTTGGACAATGACATTACAGGGCAGCATCAGCCCGACCTTGTCTTCCACCTGCAACGCCTCATGGGCCAGGCCTGGATTGCACGCCCCAAGAATTGTGTAAGGCCGGAAATCGACGTCGATCTTCGACTTGAGTGTCTGCTGGATATCGATCCGGCTGATGACACCAAACCCTTCGGTTTTAAGGGCAGCTTCGGTGCGCGCAATGGCATCATCGAACGGACCCTGAAGCTTGGCGGCCATATAGTACGTCATCTTTGATCCTCTCAAATTCAGCAGTTCGGCCAAATCAGCCTATCACGCCGACTCGCCAGCTGTTTGCGGCAATCAAACCACCGCACGCGCAGTGACTGATTGGCGTTCCATCGAGTGTGCGCTTCACAGCTTCAAGGTGCCAACAAGAACTGCTGTCAAACTGCACCCGAATGCAGTCGTCTGCGTTGTTCATCGTCAGCACCTTGATGCCGTGCGTCATCCCCCGCTGGCCGGTTGAGGCTCCATTGGTCCCACGTCCGTGAGATTTTCTTCGTCCTTTTTCCGATGAACCAGAGCATAGAGCGCTGGAAGAACGAGCAATGTGAGTATCGTCGAGGAAATGATCCCGCCGATCACGACAGTCGCGAGCGGCCGCTGCACTTCGGAACCGGCACCGACGTTCAGCGCCATCGGTACGAAGCCGAGCGATGCCACGAGAGCCGTCATCATCACCGGGCGCAGGCGTGTCAGCGCGCCCTCGCGCACCGCCTCTAGTGCTCCCAGGCCGCGTTCGCGCAGGTCGCGTATGAAGGACAGCATGACGACACCGTTGAGCACCGCAACACCCGACAAGGCGATGAACCCGATCCCGGCGGAGATCGACATCGGGATCCCGCGCAATGCCAGGGCCGCCACCCCGCCAGTCAATGCGAGCGGCACGCCCGAGAAGACGATAGCCGCATCCTTCGTCGATCCGAACAGCGTGAACAGCAGCCCGAAGATCAACAGCAGCACAAGCGGCACGACCACCTGCAGCCGGGTCTTGGCCGACTGGAGCTGTTCGAACGTGCCGCCGTATTCAACGTAGTAGCCGGTCGGCAGTTCGACTTCGGCGCCGACCTTCTCCCGCAGTTCGGTGATGAAGGATCCCAGATCCCGGCCGCGCACGTTGGCGGTGATCACGGCGCGGCGCTTGCCGTTCTCACGGCTGATCTGATTGGGTCCGGCCGAGAGTGAGATGTCAGCCAGTTGTGACAGCGGTAGTGTCCCGCCGGCTGCAAGCCGAACGGGCAGATTGCCGAGTGCCGGTAAGTCCGTCCGCAGCGCTTCGGGCAGGCGCACGAC
Organism: Sphingobium cyanobacteriorum; assembly: GCF_030580935.1. Classification (GTDB taxonomy): domain Bacteria; phylum Pseudomonadota; class Alphaproteobacteria; order Sphingomonadales; family Sphingomonadaceae; genus Sphingobium; species Sphingobium cyanobacteriorum. The sequence continues at coordinate 958,869 of NZ_JAUQOM010000001.1, forward strand.
GACGGCAAAGCGCCGGTCGCCCTCGAACACCTCGCCCGCCTTGCGGCCGCCAGTTGCCGTGGCCACGGCATCCTGAACCTCGGCCATGCTGATGCCATAGCGTGCGAGCATGTCACGGCGCGGTGTGACCGAGAGCATCGGCAGGCCCGTGACCTGCTCGAGCTTCACATCCTCAGCCCCGGGGATAGACGCCGCCACGTCGTTGATGGCATCGCCGCTCTTTAGCAGCTGCTCGAGGTCGTCGCCGAACAGCTTGATCGCCACATCGGCGCGCACGCCCGCGATCAACTCGTTCATGCGCATCTGCACCGGCTGGGTGAACTCGTAGTTGTTCCCGGGAATCTCCGACACCGCCTTGTTCAGTTCGGCCACAAGCTGGTCACGCGGCTTGCGCGGGTCGGGCCATTCGCTCCTGTCCTTGAGCATGATGAAATTGTCCGCGACCGATGGTGGCATGGGGTCGGTCGCGACATCGGCCGTACCGATCTTCGCAAAGACGCGCTCCACCTCCGGGAACTGCCGGATACGTTTCTCCAGTGACTCCTGCATCTGCACTGCCTGGCCAAGACTGGTGCCCGGAATACGCAGCGCGTGCATCGCGATGTCGCCTTCATCGAGGTTGGGGATGAACTCCGACCCTAACCGTGTTGCTCCCGCAGCGCTGAGGGTGACAAGCAGGACGGCAAAGGCAACAGCGAGCTTCGGCCGAGCCAAGGCCTTGTCGAGGAGCGGCGCGTACCGCTCGCTCATCCAGCGCATGACGCGGTTTTCCTTTTCCTCCACCTTGCCGGTGACGAAGAGGGCAACGGCAGCGGGCACAAGCGTCAGCGAGAGGATCAGCGCCGCCGTCAAGGCCAGCACGACGGTGGTCGCCATGGGATGGAAGGTTTTGCCCTCAATGCCTTCAAGCGCGAAAATCGGCAGATACACCGCGGTAATGATGACGATGCCGAAGATCGAGGGGCGGATGACTTCGGCGCTCGCCTTGGCCACGAGGCCAAACCGCTCGTCGCGATCGAGCAAGCGGCCCATTCGATGCTGGGCTTCGCCCAATCGTCGCAGGCAGTTCTCGACGATGATGACCGCTCCGTCGACGATCAGGCCGAAATCGAGCGCACCCAGGCTCATCAGGTTCGCAGAGGTTCGGGTCGCCAGCATGCCGGTCAGCGTCATGAGCATGGCGATCGGGATCACCGCAGCCGTGATCAGAGCCGCCCGGAAATTGCCGAGCAGCAGGAACAGGACCACAATCACGAGCAATGCCCCCTCGGCGAGGTTCTTCTCGACAGTGGCGATCGTGCGGTCGACCAGTTCGGTACGGTCATAGAGCGGGTGCGCCACCACGCCTGCGGGTAGCGAAGCTGTCGCCTGCTTGAGCTTCTCCGCAGCAGCCTGGGCAACAATCCGGGGGTTTTCGCCAGTCCGCATGAAGATGGTTCCGAGCACGATCTCCTTCGCATTTTCGGTTGCGGCACCTGTGCGCAGTTCGGACCCGATCACAACTTCGGCCACGTCACCGACGCGGATCGGCACGCCGCCGCGCGTCGCAACGAGGATCTGCGAGAGGTCTGCTTCATTGGCCGCCTGCCCGGGAACGCGGATCAGGATCTGCTCGCCGCCGCGCTCGACATAGCCCGCGCCGCGATTGGCGTTGTTGCGTTCCAGTGCCTCGACAAGATCGTTCAGCGACAGATTGAGCGCGGCCAACTGCGCCGGGTTGGGCGTGACATGGTATTGCCGTTCGTAGCCGCCGATAGTGTTCACCTCGGCCACGCCGGGAATGGTGCGCATCTGCGGCCGCACCACCCAATCGGACAGGGTCCTGAGATCGGTTGCCGTCCAGGGACTGCCATCGGGTTTGGTTGCGCCGGGCTTTGGTTCGATCGCGAACATGAAGATTTCGCCGAGCCCGGTGGCGATCGGCCCCATTTCCGGCTCGATCCCGGCCGGCAGTTGCGACCTGACCGCTTGCAGGCGCTCGTTGACCTGCTGGCGGGCGAAATAGGTGTCGGTGCCGTCCTCGAACACCACCGTGACCTGGCTCAGGCCATAGCGCGAGATCGAGCGCGTGTAGGAAAGACCCGGAACGCCGGCGATCGCCGTCTCGATGGGAAATGTGATGCGCTGCTCGGATTCGAGCGGGGAATAGCCTTCGGCCTCCGTGTTGATCTGGACCTGGACGTTAGTGATGTCGGGTACGGCGTCGATGGGCAGCTTGGTCGCGCTCCACACGCCGATGGCAGATAAAAGGGCGACAACCGCGAGGACGAACCAGCGCTGGCGAATGGAAAAGCCGATGATGCGGGCAAGCATGGCGCTATCTCTCCCGCTCAATGATCATGGCTCGCGCCCGACTTCTCGATGTCGGCGCGGATGAGGAAGGAGCCCTTGGCGGCATAAGGCGTGCCCGGCTTGATGCCGCTCAGCACTTCGGTCCACTCGGGCGATGAGCGCCCCAGCTCGAGCATGCGAACTTCGTAGTCCTGGCCGAAATTGGCAAAGACGACCTTGAAGTCGCGGAACGGCTGGATGGCTTCGGTCCGCACGGCCAGTGGCACGGTGACGGCATTCACCACCACCTTGCCGCGCAATGCCATGCCGGCACGGAGCCGCCCCCCCCGATTGGGGACAGAGGTTCGCACCAGCGCCGTTCCGGCCTCGGCATTACCTTCGGGCAAATAGCCCCCGAGCTGGCTGGCCGCGACGGGCGTGCCGTCCATGGCTTCGATTTCTACCCGCATGCCGGGCTGGATCACCGCCAGATCCTTGGGGAAGATGTTGAAGACGACCGAGGTCTGGGCGGGGTCGGTGATGACATAGAGCGCGCGATCACCGGTCACGTTACCGGGGTTGCCGTTACGCTCGGCGACCACGCCGCTGACGGTCGCATAGACCGGATAGACTTGCAGGCTCTCGCTCGACTCGATGCGCGCCAGCAATTGCCCCCGCTGGACATAGTCGCCCACGGCCTTGGTCACGCTGACGACGCGGCCCGGAAACTGGCCACGGATTTCCGAACGGGCAGATGGGTCGAGTGCGACAGTGCCGAAGAGTTCGCGTGTCTCGCCGATTAACGCCGGACCTGCGGTCAGTATCTCGATGCCGCCCGCCTTGGCCGCCTCTGCCGTGATATGCGTGCGGCCTTCGGGACTGGCGTATTTCCAGACGTGCCGCTTGCCGTTTTCGACCGCGACCACCTCGACGTCGAAGCTGTGGGGTTCCTCGACCACGCCCTGACCGGCAAGGAACTTGCCTTCGGGCTTGAAAGCAAAAGTGTTGACCTCGCCCCCCAGTCGCCGGAGCGTCATGGTCAGCTGCACGGACCCCGGATCGACCGGTTGGCCACCTCGGCTGGCATAGACCCTGAACTGCGGTTCCTGCCCGGTTTCGAACACTGTGACCTCAACGGCAAAATCGCCATCCTTCAGGAGACGCCCGCCGTTGGGGCCTTGCTCGGCTTCGGCCCCCTCCTCGCCATGTTCCGCGGGTGCCGGACCGGAACCACAGGCGGCAAGCGGGAGGGCAAGAGCGAGTGCCGCGATAGCGGCGGTGAAACGGATGTTTTTCATTGTACTTCCTCCCCGGCGACGACGTCGAAGCGTCCGGTCAGCCGGTCGATCTGGGACAGGATGTCGCGGTAGCGGGTCATTGCTTCGACCCACTGCGACTGAACCTCGATGATGGCGTCGGCACCGTCCTGCACATCGCTGAAACGGAAACCGCCGCGATTGTAGCCTTCGCGGACCTGCTGGAGTGTGCGGACCGCCTTGGGATAGACATCCTGCATGATCCCGTCGGCGCGCATCCGGGCGGCATCAGCCTCGGCCCTGAGCGAGGCCAACTGGCGCAGACGGTCAAGGCGGGCCGCTTCGGCCAGCAGTTCGATCCGTTGCCGCTCGGCCTGCGCGCGCTCGATGTTGCCCCGATTGCGGTCGAAACGGCCCAGCGGGATCGAGATCCCGGCCACCAGTGCGACATCGCCCGTCTCGCGCAGATGCCGCACGCCGCCGCTCACCGTGTAATCCTGCACGCCGCGCGTCTGTTCGACCACGACCGCCGCCTGCGCCCGTTCCACCGTGGCAGATGCAAGCGCACTGTCAGCAGCGGCCAACTGGTGCAGGTGATCGTCCGGCTTCTCGATCCCGCGCGGCACCTCGACATCTTCTGCCTTGCCGCCCCAGAACGAGGCCAGCCTCGCGCGGGCGGCATTGCGGCGTGACCGGGCCTCGTCGAGCGCAAGCCGTGCCTGGGCTACGCGAGCTTCGGCGCGGGTTTCGACGAAGAGCGGATCCTTGTAGCCGCGTACCCGGCGCAGCGCTTCGGTCTGCATGGCGCGCTCGGTTTCGAGGCGTCGTTCGGCAAGCCAGACAACTTCTTCGGCGATCTGCAGGTCGATGAATGTGCGTTGCACTGCTTCGGCGAGGTCGAGCCGGGTGAGGCGCGCCGAAGCCTCCGCGACACCGATGTCACGTTCGGCATAGGCGATCCGCGCATCGCGCTTGCCCCCGCGTTCGATGGTCTGGGCATAAGTGACGGTCGTCTCGGCCTGCCGATAGACGTCATAGGCGCCGGTGCCGGCGATGTTTTCGGCTTCGACTGACAGGACGGGATTGGGACGAACATCGGCCTGGCTGCGCCCCGCCCTTGCAGACCGGATGCCTGCCTCCTGGGCCTGGATCGCGGGCGATGCCGCAATGGCGCGGCGGACGGCCTCGTCCAGACTTACGGGTTCCGCACTTGCCGCTATGGGCAAGGCCAGCGCCAAGCCGGCCAATAGGCCGGCGCGCAATGTCAAAGTCATGGGAACACTCCTGAAACGCTTTCAGTTTGCTCGCGCGTGTCTTCGACACGCGGGGCATTCAGGGCACGTCGGGAAAGCCAGCCAATCAGGGAAACCTCGGCACCCCCGACCGGCAAATCACTCATTCGAATGGTTGAAGCCATCAACAATCGGGATGCCATCTTATGCACCGCCGGCATGATGTTCGGTGTCTACAGTCGATCCCGGGCAGACTGTCATGGATATCGGGGTGCTGTCGGGCACCCGTTCATGGTCAACGTGCGAGATTTGCACACTATCGATTGTAGAGGCGGCAATCTGCACCGAACTTGTGAAACGCCACTGCCCCCGGGAACGATATCGGTACTTCTTCCAGTCGCTTTCCTGACAGGCGACCTGCTGGCCTTGCCTCATGAACGCGATGTGAAGATGGCCGCGGCTTCGGGCGAACCAGCGCTTTTGGCGAACGTAGCCACTGACAATCGTGTGGTCGCCTTCAGCCTTTACTTTGACCCAAAGCACATAGACCGATGAATTCGGGTCAATCTGAATGGGGATATCAACACGGGCCGGGCGCGCATCGACGGGGGTAGCGGCCATGAGCGCCGCAGGCGCAATTGCGCCCATAAGCAAGTATCGCATGTGGAAATAATCCTGAAAATACCAGATTCAACGCCGGGCTGCCCGGCGCGCGCAAAGCTGGGATCTCAGGCTGCTGGGGGCTCGGTTGGCGGAGTTGGCATCAGCGAGGCGAGCGCCGCAGCCTTGCTCGGCCAGAGCAACTCTTTGTTTGCGAAGGCCAGCATCGCGCCGTCGCTGCCATCAAATACCGTCGTCATGGGGCAATGGTGATGATGATAGAGTTCCTGCGAGGGATCCGAGGAAGAATCGTCGGAGAAATCTTCGTGGGCGTCAGCATGGTGCGCATCAGCCACAAGAACTGTGGCCTGACCGTGGTCGTCATGGGCAGCGGCAGGCGCATGAAAACCGGCGCAAAGCACCGAGAACAGAATCAGGAACTGGAGAACAATGCCCCTCATCGTTTCCACCTAGCAGAGCAATACAGCAGCAGCAAACGCATCACTTGCACTGTTCCTGGCCCAGAACATGACGAAGCTCCTCTGGGATCGACATGGGCACGAAGGCGCTGACCGATGCTCGACCAGTGTTCCCCAGAGGAATGCGGCCCAGCAGCGCGCCGAGGGGTGCAAGCATCAGACGCAGAACTTGTCCGCGCGCTTCGCGCCATTCGCGCCGGGAAATGGCAAAGATCAGCATGACGGCATGGGCATGGAGGTGGAGCCGCAGGATCTGCTGAGAAAGGATATGCGCGCGTTCCAGATAGTGCCAGGCATCGGCCGCGTCCTGGCCAGCCCTCGCTTGCCGGAAAGCACCGATCTCCGCCCAATATGCGGTTTCGAGCTGCTTCATACCGGAACCCCTCTTGCCGCAAGTTCATATCGAGCCTGCCGAACCACCTGCCATCCACCTTGAAGCCCGAGAAGCGCCATGATGAGCGCGACGACGAGGTCGGGGAGGCCGCTGCCCGTCCACAGCACCACGAAGCCCGCGCCAATCACCAGCAGGTTGTTGATCGCATCGTTGCGCGAGCAGACCCAGACTGATCGCATGTTGGCGTCACCCGACCGGAAACGATAGAGCAGGAGCGCCACCGAGATGTTCGTCACCAGCGCGAGAGCGCCGATGCCTGTCATCGCCCAAGGATCGGGCTGGGTTCCAGCAACAAGGCCCCAGACCGCCGAGACCATCACCCCGAGTGCAAAGGCCAGAATGGTCAGCCCTTTGACCAGCGCGGTCCGCGCCCGCCAGACAAGCGCCATTCCGGCGACGCCAAGGCTGATCGCGTAGTTTGCGGCATCGCCCAGAAAATCGAGCGCGTCAGCCTGTAGCGAGCGGGATCCCGATGCGGCACCCGCGATGATCTCGACGAAAAACATCACGGCATTGACGACGAGCGCGATCCACAACGCCCTGCGCCACGCAGGATCATTGCGCGCGGTGTCGTCACTGCAGGAACTGGCGCAGCAACTGTCCGCCATGGCCGAAACTCCTTGGTTCGTTCGAGTCGGCCCTCTATATGCACCCTGTAGCAACTACAGGGTCAAGCGATGAAAATCGGCGAACTGTCCAGGGCGACCGGCACCAACATCGAGACGATCCGCTATTACGAGCGGATCGGTTTGTTGCCCGAACCGGCCCGGACTGCGGGCAATTATCGCTCCTATGGCGAAGCGCATCGCACGCGGCTCGCTTTCGTCCGTCATTCACGCGAGTTGGGCTTCACCATCGAGGAAGTGCGCTCGCTGCTCGATCTGGCCGACCATCCCGAGCGCGAGTGCTGCGAGGCCGACCGGATCGCCACCCGGCATCTGGCGCAGGTCGAAGAGAAGATCGGCCAACTCGTTACCCTGCGCGACGAACTATCGCGCATTATCGGTCGCTGCCGGGGCGGACTTGCCGCCGATTGTCGCGTGATCGAGGCGCTGGGGGATCACACCATGTGCAACGGAGACCACGAATGATCTATCTGGTCGTCAAAACCGCTATCTCGGCGATCATCATTGTTGTGGTTTCCGAAGTCGCCCGCCGGAGCGCTGGACTTGGCGCATTGCTGGCATCGCTCCCGCTTGTCGCCGTGCTCAGCATGATCTGGCTCTGGCGCGACACTGGCGACGCAGCGCGTACGGCCAGCTATTCGCAAGCCACGTTCTGGTACGTTCTTCCGAGCCTGCCGATCTTCCTGCTGATCCCGGTTCTGCTCAAGCGCGGCTTCGCGTTCTGGCCCGCACTCGCGGCCGGCTGCGCTCTGACCATCGTCCTGTACGTCGGCATGGCGGCGTTACTCGCTCGTTGGGATGTTCGGCTGTGAAAGCGCCTCTCCGAATTGCGTGGTACGTCCGAGCGGGCTGGCTTGGGCGAAGGACGACTGCAGGCGCGGCCTTCATCGCGATCAAGGCGAAAACGCCCCCGCTCCAAACGTAACACAACTCGCGGAAGCATCTTGCCCCGCTCTCATTCGATTTGCCCGGATGTGCTCCGGGTTTCGCGGGAGCGGAGATTAAGACGCTCGCTTTTAATGCGACGACTAATGCTGTGCGTATACGCTGGTGCGCGCGGCCCCGAAGGCAATGACGTTATACCGTTGCGCGCGAACACCCGGCACCTCCATACCCGGCGATCCGATGGGCATTCCCGCAACTGCAAGCCCACGAACACCTTTCGGGCGGCTCGCCAGTACGCGGCGCATGTCCGCAATAGGAACGTGTCCCTCGAAGGCGATCCCGTCCACGATCGCGGTGTGGCATGACACCAGGTTTGCGGGAAGACCCACCTGCCGCTGGAACGCGGTACGGTTCGCGTCATCGACGATTCGCACATTTCTGCCGAAGGCCTGCCGAACCCGCGCAGCCCATTGTTCGCAGCACCCACACCCCGGATCGCGATGCATCAGGATGTCGCCTGCCGCTAGCGCGGGGGTCGAAAACAGCGCCAGTGCCAAAACGAGCTTTCGCATATGTGATCTCCTTATCCGCGGGTGGCCGCTGAACCGCTCCGGTGTAAACTAAGGTCCAGTCCGCATTTGCCAGTACTCACATGGCAATACGCGGAGGGTAGCGGACCACCCTCCGCGCACCATTGCTTACTTGTGATCCATGCCGCTCATGTCGTGACCAGCATGCTCACCAGCCTGCTCGCCATGCTCCTTGCAGCAGGCCATTTGGCCGAGCTCGTCCTTCTTGCAGCAACAGCACGACTTCTCTGGCGTCGGTGCAGGCTCGGCTGCAAACGCGGCTGTAGAAAGCGAGAGCACCAGGGCGCCCAGAAGATACTTGGATTTCATGTGTATTCTCCAGATAAGATTGAAACGGATCGGGAAACCGGCTGGCGCGGGGGCGGTGTCGGTGGCTCGGACTTCAATCCGGACAGGCTTTGGGGCGCCCGGATCTCCGGGCCGATCCAGTCCCATCGTATGGCATTCAGATTGGTGCCGATGGCAGGCGCAGCAAAGAGGCACGCATGACAGACCCGCGCCACGTCCGGTGCGCCATGATGATGTGAGCGGTCGCCGCTTCCCGGCATGTCGCCGCATTCCATGTTAGCAGTCTGCATCGAAGCCGCTGCCGGGGCGGCACAAAGCGGTCCTGCGCCGAACGCCAATGCTAGCGCAACAATGAGAGCGACGACCGATTTCATAGCATCAAGTCCTGCTCCGTTGCGACCCGTCGGTCCAGCCAAAGTCTTTGTGCATTGCCATCAGAATCAGAACCAAACCCTGACGCCAGCGACAAAACTGACCGCATCTGGATCTTCTCCTGCGAGCCGTGCCAAACGCGCGGTGTCACCCGCCTTCCGGCTCCATTCCACGCCAACATAGGGCGCGAGCTCGCGTCGGATCTCATAGCGCAAGCGCGCACCCAGTTCGAAGTCGGCGAGTCCTGATCCCACCCCGATCACGGGCATGTCCTGAGCGGAGAAATTAAGTTCCGCTCGAGGCTGGAAGATCAGGCGCTGGGTGATCCGCTCATCGTAGCTTCCCTCAAGGCGAGCCCGGATGTCACCCTTGTCGGAGAGGAACATCTGCCCCGTCAAATGGAACCAGTAAGGCGCGATTCCCTCTACCCCGAGCACGGCATAAGTCCGCGAGGGATTGGGCACTATATCGTGCCGCAAGCCGACATGGGCATTCCAGAACGGCGAGATGGCACGTGAATAGAGTGCCTGGATTTCCAGATCCTCGATCGGCTCGCCGAATGCGCCCTCGCCCTCTGTTTTGATCAGGAGGCGCTCGACGTCACCGCCGAACCAGGCCTCGCCTGCCCAACGATAACCGTCCCTACCCTTGCGCGCCTGGAATTCGGCGAGATCGAAGAGCACCATCGACCCGCTGAAGGCTCCATTCTCTCGCCGTAAAGCTTCGCGCGCGCGCGCCATCTCAGCGGGATCGAACACGGTATCCGCGGCATGGTCGCCTGGCGGCGCAGGGGCGGGAGCAGTTCCGATAGCCGGATCACCCTCGGACATGCCCGTCATGGCATTCATATCATGGCCGGAGTGATCGATGGCTTCAGGCCGTGGCGGACCGGCTGGCTTAGGCTCGGCAGCGTGTCCGGCATGGGGATCGACTGCGACAGGCGCGGGAACTGCAGCTTCGGGCTGACTATGGCCGGAATGGTCCATTGCAGCCGGCGCTGCCTCGCCTCGAGCAACTGTGCCGGGCGCATCCTTCATTTCCATGCCTGGCATGGAGGATTGGGCCACCGCAAAGCCGGGCGTTGCCAACAAGACAGCAGCGCTGATGAGAAGGGTCGCCTTCATGCCGCGTCCTCCTCATGGCGCACGGTCACGACCCGGAACATCCCCGACATCATATGCAGCAGCATGTGACAGTGGAATGCCCAGTCGCCGAGCTCATCGGCAGTCAGATCGAACGAGACCCTGCCGCCGGGCAGGACGTTGACCGTGTGTTTCAGCGGATGATGGCCGGGACTCCCAGTAACCAGTTCGAAGAAGTGTCCGTGCAAGTGAATCGGATGGGGCATCATGGTGTCGTTAATGAGATTGATGCGCACCCGCTCCATGTGGCGGAACGGGATTGGCTCCGTATTTTCGCTGAACTTCTCGCCGTCGAAGGACCACATGTAGCGCTCCATGTTGGCGGTCAGGTGCAGATCGATCTCGCGTGACGGCGTGCGCTTGTCTGGATTGGGCGCGAGCGATTTGAGGTCGCGGTAGGTCAGCACCCGGTGCCCGACCTTCTCAAGACCGGTCGGACGTTCGCCCGTGCGGTCCATGGGCATTGGCGAAAGCGTCGCAACGCCTGGTCCCATTTTGACCTGCGGCGCGACCGCGGGATCGCGCATCTTCATCGAGCCGTGATCCATCCCGGGCATGGCGTGGCCCATGGCTGCGTGATCAGCTGTACTCGCATCGGCACCGGGTGCAGCCATATCGCCCATGCCCATGTCCTTCATGGTGAGCAGCGGACGTTCGCGGATTGGCGGAATCGGCGCGACCATGCCGAGGCGCGGAGCAAGCGTCGCGCGCACCTGACCGGAGCGATCGATGGCCTCGGCAATGAAGCCATAGGCCTCGTCGGCCCTGGGTTCGACGATCACGTCATAGGTCTCCGCGATGCCGATCTGGAATTCGTCGGTCTCGACCGGCTGCACGTTTTGCCCATCTGCGGCGACCACCGTCATCGCGAGACCCGGAATCCGGACATTGAAATTCGTCATGGCGGCTGCATTGATGATGCGCAGGCGCACCCGCTCGCCAGGTGCGAACAGTCCGGTCCAGTTCGCGGCACTGTCATGGCCGTTGACCATGAAATGATAGGTTGCGCCGGTGACGTCGGAAATGTCGGTCGGGTCCATCCGCATCCCGGCCCATATGCGGCGTTCGGAGGCCGACTGGTCCTTGCCCGCGAGCAGGCCTGAGAGGGTCTGCTTCTGCATGTTGAAGTAGCCAGGCTGCGCCTTCAGCTTCCGCAGCTGGGTATGCGGATGCATGAAGCTCCAGTCGGCGAGCATGATTACATGTTCACGGTCATAGGCGACCGGATCGGGCGCGGCGGGATCGATGACGATCGCGCCATACATGCCCATCGCTTCCTGCATGCCGGAGTGGCTGTGATACCAATAGGTGCCAGACTGCTTGACGGGGAACTCGTACACGAAGGTCTGGCCGACCTTGATCCCCGGAAAGCTCACCCCCGGCACGCCGTCCATCTGGAAGGGCACGAGCAGCCCGTGCCAATGAATTGAGGTTTCCTCGTTCAGCGTGTTGTTCACCGCGAGGCGAACCTTCTGGCCCTCCTTTAACCGGATGACCGGGCCCGGTGTCGCACCGTTGATGCCGATGGCATGCCCATCACGTCCGCCGACCCGGAGCGAGGCATGACCGATGGATAGTGCGATTTGCTCCCCGGACACCACGGACATCGGGCCTGCGAGGCCAGGAGTTCCACTGCGCGCCCACGCGGGGAGCGCTGCCGAAAGCGCGAGGCCCCCGCCCCCCAAAGCAGCCGAACGAATGAGGGTACGGCGATCGAGCGCAAAAGAATGCATGAGTGGTATCCGGTAAGATTGACGGCTTCATCGTCCTTTACGCAGCCGCTTTCCCTAGCCCTCAGATCTGGTCGCCAATCATCGCCTTTAATTTCGCCCTGGCCCGGTAGAGGCGGGTCTCGACCGTCTTCTCGCTGACACCGAGCACCTCGGCAGCTTCGGCCTGGCCGAGGCCATCGATCGTGCGGAGGACCAGGGCCTCGCGCAGACGGGATGGCAAGCGGGATATGGCAGTGGTCACGCGCGCCAGCTCGGCCCGGTCTGCCGCTTGCACATCGGCGGGAATGGCATCGTCTGAAACATCGAAAGCCATCTCGAGCGGCACTGCGCGCGTGAAGAAGGCGCGCACCTTGCGCCTTCGTCCCCAGTCCCGGCACTTGTTGAGCGCAATGTGCTTGAGCCATGCCAGAAACGGTCGCCCATGGTCGTAACGCCCAAGGGCCGAGAACGCGGCAATGAAGGTTTCCTGGGTGACGTCGATGGCCTCGTGCGGATCGCCGACTGACGCTCGCACCAAGCGAAACACAGCGTCACGGTGGCGCGCCAGCAATTCGCGATAAGCGTCCTGCCGGCCCGCGAGCGCCAGTGCCGCGAGCTCGCCGTCGCTCCCCTCGGACAGCGGAAGGCTCACCGCACTTCTGGGGTAAGGGCTCTGGTAACCGACCTGTCGAATTTGGCCGCCTGATCAGGCCTCAGGACGGCGCGCATGGCAAAGAGATGCTCAAGCGTTTCCTTCTGCATTTCACCCATGACCTTGTGGGTGTGGTCGATGGCGGTGGTGACTTGCGGACCATAGCCGTGCTCCAATTCCATCGCTTCGGCCAGATGGGCATTGGCGGCCCGCATCTCGAGTTCGAGCGCCTTGCGGCGTGTGGCAAAACGCTGCTCGATTGCCTCGATCTTTGCTTCCTGTGCGGCATCGAGTTCGAGCTCGCTGTGCAGCAAGGCGTGGAGTTCGGTCTCGCTCTGCCTTTCCCGTGCGAACAGGACGCGGCCAGCATAAGTGCCGCCCAGCGCCGCTGCAAATGCGACAAGCGCGATCAGGATCAGCCGCGTGGTCCAATTCACGGGTGGACATCCAGCAAGGTCGAAGGTGCGAGGGGATTGTCAGGCGCAAAGGGAGAGATGGGCTGAGCCGTGGCGGGTTCGCCGCCCGCTAGTCCGCCACCGGCTACGCCGACCACCAGCGCCAGGGCTGCGGCAAAACCCATCAGCCGCGACCCAGCCGCAGCCTCACGGCGGCTCGCAGCCAGTCCGGCAAGCACAGCATCGTCGATAGTCGCCAGCCCCGAAGGAGCCGGAAGTGTGCCCAGGCGGCGGAGCGCCTGATCAAGGTCGGACATGGTGGGTCTCCCGAGGTCTTGTGATCCTATACGCAGCCATATCCCCGATCCCTCAGAAAAATTGAACCAGCCCAATTTGAGGGATGCTGTTCCGGGCCGCGTATCTCAACCTGATAGCCATTTCCAAGGAGATAACTGATGCGTTTGCCCAGCCTTGCCTTTGCCGTTGCGACTCTGGGGCTCATCGTGCCGCAGGTTGCCAGCGCGCATACGCAGCTCGTGTCTTCGACCCCGACAGCCAATGCCACGGTCGCAGCGCCGACAAAGGTCGAACTGCGCTTCAATGAGGCCGTGATCGGCGCAACGGCAAGGGCCGAGATCGCAATGACCGGAATGCCGGGTATGCCAAACCATGCGCCGATGCCGATCACGGGTTTCACCGCCCGGCTCGGCAATGACAGGAAATCGATGACTTTGCTGCTCCGTCGGCCGCTGGCCAGCGGGACTTACCGCGTGACCTGGAGCGCGGCCGGAGCCGACACACATCGCATGGGCGGCAACTTCAGCTTCACCGTGCGCTGAAGACATGGACAACCTGCCTGTCATCGCCATCCGGTTCGCGCTTTACGCCGATCTGATGGTGCTGGCAGGTGTGACGGCCTTCACGCTTTACGCGCTGAAACCCGAGGAGCGAGGCACTGCCTTGCTGCCGCTGGCCAAACCTGCCCTCATCCTTTCGCTGCTCGGACTGCTGCTGTCTGGCGCCGGCATGATTGCGCTTGTCGCAGCCATGATGGGGACAAGCCTCTGGGCAGCCGATGCCTCGGTCATCGGGGAAATCGTCACACAGAGCGCCATTGGCAGCGCCTGGGTCGTGCGTATGGTGGCAGTTGCAATTGCCTTGGTTGCCGCCCTCGCGCTTGGCCGAAGCCCACACCTTGCAAGATACTGGCTGCTTGCTTCGACGGCGGTGGCTATCGCCACGCTGGTCTGGACGGGCCATGCCGGCGCAACCGAAGGGTGGACCGGAACTCTCCACCGGCTGAGCGACATCGTCCACATGCTGGCGGCGGCTGTTTGGATCGGCGGAATTGCCGCGTTCGCCTGGCTGCTCTTTCAGCCAATGGCGCACCAATCCGATGCGCAGATCAGGATAGCGCATCGGGCTCTTGAACAATTTTCGCGGGTTGGGACGCTTGCGGTCGGGTTGATCGTTCTCACGGGCCTCATCAACAGCCTGAGCCTGATGGGCTTGCCTCATCCGGACACCTTGTTCGCTTCGCGCTACGGAAAACTCCTGCTCATCAAGCTCGGACTGTTCGCTGCCATGCTGGTGTTGGCGAGTGCCAACTGTTGGCGCCTAACGCCCACACTAGGTGCAGCAATCGAACAAGACGACCTCGCCCACGCGTTACGCGGTCTTCGGCAAAGCCTGGTTCTGGAGTCGTCTGCTGCCCTTACGATCCTCGCCTTGGTGGCCTGGCTGGGTACGCTGGAGCTTGCCATCGCGAAAGGATGAATTACTGCTTGACCCTGACATGATGTCAGGGTTGATGAAGCTGGCGACCAGAGGAGCATGAGGCATGACCGAGTCGCAACACAACCACGCGCATTGCGCCCATTCCGGACCGGAAACCCCGGGAACGGCTATCGACCCCGTTTGCGGAATGAGCGTCGACCCGGCGACCACGCCGCATGTCACGACCCACGGCGGCGTCCATCACTACTTTTGCAGCGCTGCCTGTCTAACCAAGTTCAGGGCTGATCCAGAGCGCTATATGAGCGATGCGCCGCGCCCGACAGAACCGGTGCCAGAAGGCGCGATCTGGACCTGCCCGATGCATCCGGAGGTCCAGCAGTCCGGGCCGGGAAGCTGCCCGATCTGCGGCATGGCCTTGGAACCGATGACGCCGACGCTCAACGATGGACCGTCGCCCGAATATGCCGACATGAAGCGGCGCTTTGTAATCGGCCTCATCCTCGCTTTGCCGGTGGTTGCACTCGAAATGGGCGGGCATCTGACTGGACTGCGCCATTATCTGGATGGAAACATCGCCAACCTGATCCAGATGGTTCTGGCGACGCCGGTGGTCCTGTGGGCGGGTTGGCCATTTTTCGAACGCGGCTGGGCCTCGGTGAAAAGCGGTCACCTCAACATGTTCACCCTGATCGCAATGGGAACGGGCGTCGCCTGGATCTACAGCATGGCGGCGACGCTCGCGCCCGGCATTTTCCCGGCCGCGTTTCGCGCAATAGACGGCTCAGTCGCGGTCTATTTCGAGGCAGCGGCGGTCATTACCGTGCTGGTCTTGCTTGGCCAACTGCTTGAACTGCGTGCCCGGGAAACAACCAGCGGTGCGATCCGCGCATTGCTCGACCTTTCGCCCAAGCTCGCCCGCCGGGTTCGTCCCGATGGTAGTGACGAGGAGATCACACTCGACCAGGTTCTGGTCGGCGACACGCTACGCGTTCGCCCTGGCGAGAAAGTTCCGGTTGATGGCGTGGTGCTGGAGGGCCGCGGCACCGTCGATGAATCGATGGTGACTGGCGAGTCCATGCCGGTGACCAAGGAGGCATCGTCGAAGCTGATCGGTGGCACGATAAACCAGACCGGCGGCCTCGTGATGCGCGCCGAGAAGATCGGGCGCGATACCATGCTGGCGCGCATCGTCCAGATGGTAGCAGAAGCCCAGCGCAGTCGTGCGCCGATCCAGCGGCTTGCCGACACCGTGTCGGGCTGGTTCGTGCCGGCGGTGATCGCGGTCTCAGCGATCGCGTTCGTCGTCTGGTCCCTGGTCGGCCCATCGCCGGCAATGGGCTATGGCCTGATTGCCGCGGTGGCCGTGCTGATCATCGCCTGCCCCTGTGCGCTTGGCCTCGCAACCCCGATGTCGATCATGGTGGGGGTCGGACGCGGTGCCCAGGCCGGTATTCTCATCAAGAATGCCGAGGCGCTCGAACGCATGGAGAAGGTCGATACGCTTGTCGTGGACAAGACCGGCACGCTTACGGAAGGCAAGCCTGCGGTGGTCGCGATTGAGACGGCCGAGGGGTTCGACAGCCGCGAGGTGTTGCGCCTTGCCGCCAGCCTCGAACGCAGCAGCGAGCATCCGCTGGCTCTCGCCATTGTCAGGGATGCCGAAGCCAAAGGACTGGCAATCAGCGAACCGGGCGACGTCGATCAGCCAGTCGGCAAAGGCATCACCGGAATCGTCGATGGACATCGGCTTGTTGCTGGCAATGCCCGCTTTCTTGAGGAGCAAGGGATCTCGACTGCCCAACTGGCGCAACGTGCCGACGCCCTGCGCGCTGACGGGGCGACCGCAATTTTCCTTGGCATCGATGGCCGTGTTGCGGGTGCTATCGGCATTGCCGATCCGGTTAAGCAGACTACGCCTGGCGCGCTCAAGGCACTGGCCGAAGCGGGCATCCATGTCATCATGTTGACCGGAGACAACCGCGTCACGGCAGACGCCATCGCCCGGCGCCTTGGTATCGACGACATCGAAGCCGATGTCCTGCCCGACCAGAAGAGCGCGATCGTGAAGCGCTTGAGGGACGAAGGCAGGATCGTGGCGATGGCAGGCGACGGTGTGAACGACGCCCCTGCGCTTGCCGCTGCCGATGTCGGCATCGCCATGGGCACCGGCACAGACGTTGCGATTGAAAGCGCAGGGATCACCCTGCTCAAGGGCGATTTGACGGGGATAGCGCGTGCCCGGCACCTCAGTCATGCAACCATGACCAACATCCGGCAGAACCTGTTCTTCGCCTTTGCCTACAACGTCGCTGGTATCCCGGTGGCTGCAGGCGCGCTCTACCCACTGTTCGGCATCATGCTTTCACCGATCATCGCAGCGGCGGCAATGGCGCTTTCCTCGGTCAGCGTCATCGGTAATTCGCTGCGTCTCAGGAGGATTGCGCTATGAGCCTTTCCAGCAAGCGCGCGTGGTTGCTGGCCGCGGCATCGGGCGCGCTGATCGCCGCTTTCCTGCTCTATCCGGAACACCGGCAGCACTTCTTCGGGCTGATCCCTTACGCATTCCTGTTCGCCTGCCCGCTGCTGCACTTCTTCCATGGCGGCCACCACCAAGGACGCTACCCGAAGTTCGGCGAACAGCGGCCATGAACATCGGACAGGCATCGAAGACCACTGGCGTGTCGGAGCGGATGATCCGGCACTATGAGCGCGTAGGGTTGATGCCGCCCCCTGACCGACGCGACAATGGTTACAGGGATTATTCGCCGCAATCGATCGAGCGCCTGCGCTTCATTGCCAACGCCCGCGGCCTTGGCTTCTCGCTTGAGGAGATCACCACTCTCCTCGGCCTATGGGACAACCGCGAGCGGACGAGCAGTGAAGTGAAGGCCGTTGCCCTGGCGCATGCCGATGACCTTGGTCGCAAGGCCGCAGCACTTGAAGCCATGCGGCGCGCCTTGCTGGAACTGGCCGAAGGGTGCAGCGGCGACAGCAGACCCGATTGTCCGATCCTCGACGGGATCGCAGTCAGTTGACCAGATCCTCTGGACACCTGCACATCGATGCGGTCGCTCGCGAACACATCCGGACGGAAAGATTGCTCTTAATCAGCGGGTCCTAGGTTCGAGCCCTAGTGCGTCCACCATCTTCCCCTTACTTTTCAAGCAGTTACCTCCATATCCAGATCGGGTGGCATAGATCGATTGTGTGCTAGGTAGCTCTCTAGGTAGCAGCGCGCCAATGCAGCGCTGAGGTTGCTCAAGCGCTACGCATCAGCGGTCTTGGTGGTGGATTCAGCGTCTGCGAGTGGTCGTCTGCCATAACGCGAGTCGTCGGATCACGTACCAACCACTGCGTCGGCTAATCCCACCTCGCGTCTAAGCAGAGACTATGCCGCGCTGCTGCGGATCGCGCCGGGTGGTGACGATCCCGCGTGGCTTGTTAAGCATGAAATAGACCCTGTCCTACGCGATGATGGTCAATACCAGCCCCGCGGCATCATCCGAAGCGTCACAACATCCGCTTGTGCAAATTCAAACGGTCAAGCATCCTTCCCTCATGTTCAAGTCTGTTCTCTGCATCGCCGTTCTGCTTTCGGCCGTGTCCAGTTTGCCCGCTCCTGTTGAGGCACAGGCCCGACCGCCTCTTCCCGTGACGGTGCTCGCACATATGAACGGGCTCGATGCCAGGTGCACCGCTGCCGGTGGCAAGCCCGGCGACGGACGCTTTGTGATAGCGCAGGATTTTACCGGTGACGGCCTGATCGATTACCTCCTGTCGGAAGGCGATTACCGCTGCACCGGTCGTCCGGGACTGTTCCGCAAAGACGGTCAGGCCCGGGTTGATGTCTTCGTAACCGACCGGGCCGGCGCCGCGCGCCGGGTCTATTCCGACACGCTGATGGCCTATCGGGTGCTGGCTGGCCGACCCGCCAGGGTGCAGATCGCGCGCAAGGGCGCGCTGTGTGGCGCCGGGACACCTCCACAGGGACAGTGCGCGGCGCAGCTTGCGTGGAATGGCACCTCTTTTGGCGAAGCCGTATCGGTAACCCGCGGAGCCGGCGCAGCCTCGCCCGGACCGACTGCACGATCTCCGGCGACAACCCGGCCAACTTCCGAAACGACGTTTCTGACGAGTTGCCGCGCGGACTTGATGCGCCGCGATGCCAGCGCAGCCCGCTGGGCTGACGAAGAATGCCGGACCAACTGGCAGAAAATCGTGGCAAGCGGCCCTGCAGCCGACATGCTGTTGGCGGTCCTGCCCGCTGCGGGGAGTGGCAAGCCGTCGCTAACGATGACGAAGCAACGGGCATCAGGAGTCCGCTGGGCTACAAGAGCAAAGCCGCCTGCGCTGGCGACCGGAACACTGCAGCAGCTGGAAGTCGCGATAGAGGGAAGCGGCGCGCCCGCCACTGTCTCGATCAACTGGGCAAAGGTGGGCGTAGAAATCCCTTACGACATCGCCGGCGCCCTGCGCCTGCGCGGGATCGCGATCACCGAAATGTCCTGCGAAAAGATCGGGGTTGGTGCGGGATCGCGCACTTATGCTGGGACATCGACCGGGGGAGTGCCGTTCACCCTGACCATCAACCAGCAGACCGCGCCACTGGGGCACATGCAAAGCTATTACTCAGCCACTATCAACCTGGAAGCTGGACATCCGCCGCGTGGTTCGATGGGAGACTGCGATTTCTGACGATTGCGCTAATAGCAGTGGATCTTGCCGGTCGAGGCGTGACCACACGATCAGCCAAGTATTGCATGGCAGCGCGCGCGGTAGGAGGCTCAAAGCTTAGGCAGCCCTGCAAGCTCCACGATATCATAGAGCCGCGTCGGCGCCGTGCTGATCAGGATGCGGAAGGTCCGCGCGACGGTCCAATCAGGATGACAGCGTTCCACCAACCTGATGATGTCGCCGGAAGCAACCGTTCCCGGCGCGCGCACGCCCCGTCGAGTGCGGGTTAGCCGCATCTCGCCGGTGACCGTGAGCGTGGTGGTGGAGGATGGATCTTCCAATCGTAGGAAACATATTACTATAGCTAATATATCTCCGCAGCCATTTCGAAAAATCGCTCCAACGATGTCCTTGCATCGGATTACGCGAATGATCCGACGAAACCAATCTCTTCACGTTCCTTTCCACCAGATTGCAATCATCGACTCAGCCGGAAAGCTGCCCGACATTTTTACCCTATGGGGCACAATCCAGCATGCAGTGAGAACGGCGGAGCAATATTCGACCACGGTAGCGGCGGGATAGTCCTGCTGCGGGCGGCGTAAAAGTCGTCCACCTTGAAGCCTTTCTGCCGAGTCAGGGAGGTGTGGGGATCTACAGCGT
>NZ_JAUQOM010000010.1 GCF_030580935.1 Sphingobium cyanobacteriorum
CGCCCGCAAGGCGGGTTTTTTGCGCTCCACCGCAAACAAAAACATCACGGCAAAAAAAGCCCCGACGCAAACGCAACAGGGATTTGCTCCAGGCCCCGCCAAACAACACCCCCTCGATACAGGCAAACGCACCCTGCCAAACTCGCCGTAAAGCGCGGCGTTGGAGCCGCCTGGGGGTGTTCCCCCGCATCTTCACCGAACTGGCGGGTGTTGGAAAGCCAGGTTTCCTCGGATGTAGTAACATCCGTTCGTTCCGATGGAACATGGGGCAGCATCTCAACCTATTATTATAACGCCAACGAAACATCTGCCAATTCCGGCGAATGGCAAGGCGTTGCATCGACCAGCGCAACGATGGCGCGGGCCTCTACGGGGCCTTCCGGGGTGGTCTGGACAGCGCCGTCCCCTATGCCGATTTCGATCAGAGCTATGACCCGATCAACGGCCTCTCCTATGAGGAGGCGTGTGCCCGCTATACCGTCGCGTCCGGCGACAGCTTCGAGAGCATCGCGCTTTCCGTCTGGGGCGACGCGAGCTACTGGTACTTGATTGCCGACGTCAACGGCATGTCGAGTTCGAACGATCTGGTGGCGGGGATGAGCATCATCATCCCCAACAAGGTGCACAACAGCCACAACAACGCCGACACCTATCGCGTCTATGATCCCAATGAAGCGATAGGCGACCTGTTTCCCTCCGCCGCCAAACCGCCGAAGAAGGCCAAGTGCGGGGTGTTCGGACAGATCATGCTTGTCGCCATCGCGGTGGCGGTGACAATCATCGCGCTGCCTTCGACGGCTGGAACCAGTGTAATCTTCGGTCAGGGTCTGATAGCCGGTGCACTGGGCAGTGCGGCAAGCCAGGCGGTGGGTCTTGCAACTGGCCTGCAGAGCAAGTTCGATTTGAAGGGCTTTGCTCTCTCTGCGCTGGCTGGGGGTATCACCGCAGGCATCGGACCTAAGGGCAATATGCTGGGCCTGAATACCGGGACAGATGGTTTGTTCGGAGGGGGGTGGCTCGCGTCCGCCGGTCGCGGCATCGTATCGAGCATTGCGACGCAGGGCATCGGTGTCGCAACTGGCCTGCAAGGCAAGTTTAACTGGGCAGGCGTGGCCACCGCGGGCATAGGGGCGGGCATAGGCAGCGTGATAGGCCGGTCATTTGCAGACGCTGCCTCGCGCTGGGCCAGCCGTGGGCAGCAATTTGTCTCCGGCATGGCAGGTGGCATCGCCGCCGCCGCAGGGGAATCGCTCATCGCCGGCAACAGCTTCGGCGACACACTCATGTCATCGCTGCCAAGTATTATAGGCAATACGGTTGGGAACTTGGCAGCAGACGCTGTGGCTGGAAATGGCGACCCGAAACGATCAGGGAAGTTTGCTCAGGCAAGCACAGGCAGCAGAACCGAAGGGCCAAGCCCCGAAGAACAGTATTTCGCTGACATAGTTGTTACGGCACGCGACCTGAAGGATGAGGCACTAAAACAAGGGCGCAGCATTGGTGACAGGATCGATCGCTTTTTCGGAACAAATATCTTTGGCGGCATCCCAATGTCGTCCTATGTCGGATTTGATAGCCCTGCCGCTGGATATACCGCGCCAATTACCAAAGGAGAACTCCTTGGCGATGCACTTATCGTGGCTCCGGCGCTGCGAGGGGCAGGTAGCCTATTGACTGTTGGAGGCCGAACCGCTGCCACCGTTGATACTGGTATCATCATCACAGAAAATCTGGGCACTGCCAGTGCAGCAAACGGCGCGCGTCTGGGGCCGCAACTTCTTGCCGAGGAAGTTGCAAACGGCCATGCTCTTGCAAAACATCTGGCAGGTGGCGAGTTTGCTCCCTTGGGGATCAGAACGAAGGCACAGTTCCAGAATTTTGTGGAAAAAATTGTAAGCAACCCAGCCACTCCGACCAGATGCGCATCGGATGGAACAAAATATTACTTAGATGAAACAACCAGAACTATCGTAATCAGCGGATCAAGAGGTGAGGTCACTGCATTTCGGCCAGATTACGGTGTTGGATGGGAGAACTACCTAAATTCGCAAGTGCCGCGAAATGCACGACTGCCAGGGTATGACCCCGTTCCGAACGGAAGGTAATAAAATGAATGAACAAAGCACGGTTCAGGTTAATATCAGCGTTGATGAACTGCGTTACATAATTAGATGCGGAGCAGCCTTAGCACAAAATGTTCCAGTGCCTTCTCTTCCAACATATTGCGGATTTGATAAGGATCAGATCGTAAGATTTTCTGCTAAAATGCGTGATGAGTTGGAGAGGATTGGAGAAGACTTGTAGATTACCGAAAGTGCCTCGCACGGTCCTGCTGCCGTGAGACTGGACGGCACGCGGGCGATGTGTCTCGCAAGGGGGGTGCGGGGATCATTGAGGCGGATTATCACCGCCTCTTGGGCCTCATGAGAATAGATCAATAATATCAATGCGATGCGCTAATCATGCTGGACCGCACCCGGCACTCGGCTAGGCTCGATCTTTCAGGGATCGAGGTGCGGATATGTTGATCGGCTATGCCAGAACGTCGACGGTCGAGCAGGTTGCGGGGCTGGAGGCGCAGGAAGTGGGCTTGTTGCAACGGGTTGCCAAAAACTGTTCAGCGAACAGGCGTTATCGGTCGCTCAGCGCGACCAGCTTGTGGCGGGGCTGGACTTCGTGCGCGAGGGCGACACGCTGATCGTGACCCGGCTCGACCCCGCCTTGTCCGGGTCCACCGCCGACTGCTGAGCGCCCTGTCCTGCACGCCCCGTCGCTGCTATCCTCGCTCCGGCTCCTTCCCATCGTCCGCCCCCTTGCCCGACAGCACAACCGCGCCCGTCGCCCGCAAATTTCGCTCAAATTCCTCACATGCGCCATGAACGAACGTGGCGAAGTTCCGCACCATTCCCGCCGCGTCCTCGCGCCTCCGCGTGAAGCACGTCGCCCGTTTTGCAAAACGCCACCGCCATCCCGCAACCGCACAAATATGCGCCCTGCGACGGTGTGAACTTTGCAACTTCACAGGCTGCTGCCGGGTGGGCAGGATCGTACTGCGTCCAGCTACACCGTACAGGCTGGCGACACGCTGGAGGGGATCGCCCTGGCGCTGTGGGGCGACGCCAGCTTCTGGTACATGATCGCGGAGACGAACGGCCTGACCGGCAGCGATAGGCGGATCGAGGGCAGCCTGCTCGCCATCCCCTCCAAAGTCCACAACGCCCGCAACAGCGCCGACACGTGGAAAGTTTACGCTCCCAATCTCGCCATCGGCGACGCCAGCCCCATCGCGCCTGCCGCCCCCAAACCCAAAAGGGGCAAATGCGGTGCGTTCTCTTCGTCAGTCTTTGAGGGCGGCCGCGACATTCCTAAACATCAAGAACTTCCGGCGCTTGCTGATCGCAATCAGGGCAATCGCCCGGATGATGGTGCGGATCACCCTGATGACGCGAAATGCCGTGCAGAATGTTTCGCCCCCGACGGGGATCAGGGCGTTTCCAGTTCGATACGCACCGGCCCCATCAAGCCCGAAGGCCGGAGCGGCGCGTCGGCGGTGTATGTCGGCATGGTGGTGTAGGCGATCGGTTTCGCGCCGGGCTGGGCATCGCCGACGAGACGGTTGACCCACAGGTTCGCGACGCGCACTTCAAGGCTGTTGCGGCCGCGCTGAACCCACTTGGTCACGTCGAGCCGATAGGGCGCTTTCCAGGCGATCCCAGCCGCTTTGCCGTTGATCAGCACCTCGGCGACGTCGCCGACCTTGCCGAGGTCGAGATAGATGCGCTTGCCCGCGCCAAAGGCATCCGCCGGCAGCGAGACATTTTTCCGGTAGGTCGCCGTGCCGGAAAAATAGCGCGTCCCGGCGTCGCTGCTGGCCGACCAGTCGGCCGCAGGCAGCGATCGAGTCCCCGACGGCGCCCCGCGCCCCGGCTGGAAGCTGACGTCCCAATCTCCTTCGATGGAGGTCAGCATCCGCCTTTGCGACGCCGCGACGGTTCGGGACGGTGGCACGTCCTGCCCCCCGCGAAAGACCACGAAGCCGGATTGCCGGGGCTCCAGTGTCATGGGTATGATCGTGCGACCATCTTCGATCCGATAGCTCAGGGGCGTGGAGCGGCCGGTCTCCGCATCCCAATATTCGGGAATGCCAACCGTTCGGAAACGCAGGTCCAGCTTTTCCTGATGGCCGGAGCGGCTAGTGAAATAATAGATGTCGGACGTTGGCAGCGTGCGATGAACGAACATAACATGCGTGTCGGGTGACGGCTTGCTATGGTCGAAATCGGGAACGAGCTTCAGCGCCGCCAGAGCGGCGTTGACATCGGCCGCCTCGATGATCCGTCCGCGCCCGCTGTCCCCTCCCCATAGCCGGTCGGCCATTCGGGCGAACTCGGCGGCATCGTCGGACAGGCTGGGGGTGCCGGTGGGCTTCATGCCCGCCACGGTTGCGCCGCCGCGCACCAGCGCGTCCAGCTTTCGCAGCACGGGCAACGTCATCCGTCTGCTGGTGCCACCCAGAAAGATCAGCTTGTACCGTGCGCCGCTGCGCGCCACGATGTCCGCACCGTCATTGGCAAGCTGGTTGACCAGCGCATCGGCGTTGACATAATCCATCCCGGTCGTCGCCGGCACATCGGCCCATAATTTGTCCTGGTAAAGCGCGGTCAGCGGCGCCTCTTCCCCGTAAAAATAGGCGACATCCGCAGCAAAACGGCCCTGTTGCAGCATATAGGCGCTGCGCGACATGTAGGAGACCCACGGCTTCGCCATCTCCGCCCATGTATCCTGGCGGTTGAAAAATTGTCCGAATATCCAGAGCGACAGGCCGGGCGCCTTTTCCGTGACCGGCTGGTGGACCGACGTGTGGATGACGGGCCGGTTGACCCCCAGCGCGAACTCCAGGTCGATCATCGGCTTGAGGTCGGCCGGGGCATAAGACCAATATTGCATGCTCGACGTCAGCGATTCGGCGGCGACGATGTTCTGGCCATAGACATGGGCGACGGAGGCGGCGCCACGGATGTCGCCCATCAGGCGCGGGTCCGGCCCTGGCTTCTGCGTGTCGAACACCCACAAGGCCGCCATCGGGATATCCGCATGGCGCCGCATCGCCATGTCGTCACCGATGGAAGGACGGTACATTTCCAGCGCTTCGCTGTAATGGATCAGATTGCGTTTGTGCAATTCCTCGGCCAGCGTGCCATAATGCGCCTGCGCGATCAGCTCGCTGAGCGTCTTGCGGAAATCATAGAGGAAGGCGTCGGTGCGGGCGGCCGTGTCGATGATCACGCCCGTCAGCGCCGGCAGCCAGCGTGTGGCGTCATATCCCCGGCGCCGCTGGAATTCCGGCAGCAGGCCGTCCGTCCAGTTGGCGGCGCCCGCTTCGATGCTGTCATTCACCATCGCGCGCACGCCATTCTTGCCGATCAGGTCGGGACCGGCGGCCTGCACATAGCTGTCGAGATAGGTGTTGATGTAGCGGCGGACGGCGGACGCATCGAATTTGTCGACTTCCAGGCCCGTCGCTTCGGGTGTGGCCGGGTGATTTTCCGTCCCGATCAACGAATAGCCGAACCGCAAGACTTTCCAGCG
The DNA here is from genome assembly GCF_030580935.1 of Sphingobium cyanobacteriorum. Taxonomy (GTDB): domain Bacteria; phylum Pseudomonadota; class Alphaproteobacteria; order Sphingomonadales; family Sphingomonadaceae; genus Sphingobium; species Sphingobium cyanobacteriorum. The sequence goes on from NZ_JAUQOM010000010.1 coordinate 5,590, forward strand.
CCCGGCCGGGGGCGTCCAGTCGAGCGTGCCATCGGACCGGACCTTGTCGCTCACGTCCACCATGTCGGCGAGACGTGGGCCGTTGCCTGGCGCGGTTTCTATCGCATAATAATCGGGGGCAAGCGCGAAGGCCGCCTTTTCCTCCGACCGATTGACCCGTGGTTCGGCGTGGAACGCCAGTTCTGTAACCTTCAGCGTTTTCGGAACGCTGCCGGACAGGGCGGCCACCGGGGAAAGGTCCACTCCGGCTGCCCAGGGGGAAGGAATGGGATAGGTGGGGGCGTTATGCCGGAAACGGATACGAAGCGCCGTTGCGGTCACTGCCGGAAAACTGACGGTGCTGCGCGGACTGGTCCCGGCGAAGCGGGCGACTTCACGGAAGGTCTTGCCATCCGAGCTCGCTTCCAGGATGGGCGTGAAGGGCCCTTCGTTCGATTTGCGTTCGGACGATAGCGACAGCGTGGCCGAGCGCACCACCTGTGACTGCGTGAAATCCGCCCGGAGCCAGGCCGGATCATCGGCCGTGCCGGACGTGATCTCGATGCCTTCGGCGTAGCGGCCATCGGTGAGCGTGGCAAAGTCGGTCTGTCCCGACGACGTGGAGTAGCGCGGCATGGGCAACGCTTTGCCGCTGTCGCGATAGGCGATCGTGACGATATCGCGATAGAAGGACGGCCCCTGTTTTTCACCTGCGCCCCGCATCGTGGTGAGCAGGCTGGGCGGGTTCGTCATGTCCTGAAACGGGCCGGTGACGACCGGCGGCGGTGCCAGCTTGCCGGTAAACCGCCGGCCGCCGACGATGTCGGTTTCCGACCAGACCAGCTTTTTCATGCCGTCCTGGGGCTGAACCCACGGACCGCCGGTTTCGCTCCAGCCCGGCGAACTGGCGATGGCCAGTTCCAGCCCAAGCGTGTCGGCGGTTCGGGCGGCGAACCGGAAGGCCTGTTTCCATTCGGGCGTCATATAGGCCAGCCGCTTGTCGACGACCTGCGGCGTTGCAAGCTGCGCGTCGAAATTCTGCACGCCACCGATGCCGACCCTGGCCATCCACTCCAGGTCCAGCTTGATGCCTTCCTCGGTGATATTGCCGTTCATCCAGTGCCACCAGACCCGCGGGCGGGCCGATTGCGGCGGGGTCGCAAATTGATCGGAGAGGGTGTCGGCCGCGACCGGCCCTGCCAGCATCGTGAGCGCGCAAAAGCGTATGCCCATCCAATAGCGCGTCGCGCGAGCCATCCGCACTCTCCCTTTTCTCACATCATTCAGGCTTGTCAAAGGCAACATGCCCCAGCTAAAAATCGTTTTCAATCAAATCTATTCTATTTCGATCATTGGGGCGTGTGGGCTGTTCAATAGTGGCGGTCCAGGAATGACGTGAACAGGTTCATCCACTGGCCCGCCGGCGCATTGGAAGGGCCAACCCCAAATCCATGCCCGCCTTCTTCGAAGAGATGAAGTTCCACGGGGCGGGACGCGGCCTTCATCGCGTCGGCGAACAGGACGCTGTTCTGATAGGGCACCGTCTGATCATCGAAGGCATGCGCCAGAAAGGCGGGCGGCGTGTCCTGTGCGACATGATCGAGCGGACTGCGCTGCCGGATCAACTGGGGGGGCGCCGCCGGACCCAAAAGGGCGTCGGTGACAAATGGCAGGCCATAGGGCGCCTGCAACGTCGTGACCGGATAGATCAGGCCAGCGATATGCGGGCGGGCGCTGAGGCTGTCGATTTGATCGCGCGGCGTGTACACCCGCTCGGCAAACCCGGTGAGCAGGCTGGCCGCGAGATGTCCGCCCGCGGAAAAGCCCAGCACGCCGACGGTTTCGGCCGCATAGCCGTAGCGCCCGGCCAGTGATCGAACATGACGGATAGCGCGCTGGGCGTCCTGCAGCGGCACGTCCGCGCGTTTCTGCCAGCCCTCGTCGGGTAGGCGATAGACGAGGACAAATGCGGTGTAGCCCGCAGCCGTGAGGGCATCGGCAATGTCGCTGCCCTCGCCGCGAAGGGAAAGCGCCGTGTAGCCGCCGCCGGGGATGATGAGCATGGCGCGGCCATTGGGTGTCCGTGGCACGAAGACGCGCAACTCCGGGTCGCTGACCCCCCTTGCAAAGCTCGGCCCCCAGGATGCGGGCTTGGACGGGATATGGGCCGGGCCGCCGGGTGGAAGGCCCCGCCACAAGCGGATCGTCGGCGCCGCCAGCCAGCCAGGGGTGAGCGGCCCCGCGCCGTCCGGCATCTTGAGGGCGTCGCGCGCTGTCACCGACGTGGCGGATAACAATGTTGCGGCCGCTCCCAGCAAGGCGTGGCGGCGGTCTAGAGAGAATGTCATGTCCGGGCCTTTACAATCAGGTCTGCGTTGCTTCCGCGCGCCATGAAGATGGGGGCGGCGAGAATGATCATGTGGAGATTTTGGCCGAGTCCGCCGCTAGCTGCTCCAGCGACTTGCCCTCGTTGCGCGGTGCCCAGATTGCGCCGACAACGCCGCTGATCACCAGGAAGCCGGTCAGGATCCAGGCCAGTTCGGTGAAGTTGCGCGCGGCAAGCGCAGGCACGGCGAGGCTCCAGATGCCCAGACCGATACGCACGATCGCGAAGGCCAGTCCCTGGGCGGTCGATCGGATCGCGGTCGGGAACAGTTCGGAACTCCATAGCTGGAAGAAGCTTTGTGCCCCAAAGCCGCCGGCGACACCCATGATGACTATATGGATGATAACGGCCGTCAGGGTGAAGCCGAAAATCGCCAGCACCATCATCCCGACGACGTGAAGAATGGCGGAAATGGCAAATAGCGCACGCTGGTTGACGCGATCGGCCAGACGCATGAAGACGAAGAAGATCGACAGCATGCCGACCAGGAAATAGCTGGCCGGCACCACCGTCTCGGCCCATTCGGGCAGGTTGTTCTGCGCGATCAGATAGGGGGTGAAGAAGCCGTTATATCCAGCCCACAGGTTCCACATCCCGTACATCGTCACGAGATACAGTATCGCGGCCAGATGGCGGGGGGCCAGGACATCGGACCAGCCCGTCACCGTTCCGGTCGCCTCCGCCGCTGCCGCGCTTTCCTCCCAGCGTTCCGATTCGCGCATCCTCGATCGCAGGAAGGTGAGGGCGAGCGCCAGGGTGGCGAGGTGGATGAACAGCCAGCGAACGCCGTCGATGCCGAACGGTTTGAGGAAATAGGCGGCGGCAAGGATGGCGACCGGCCCCAGATACCAGAGAATCTGCGCGACCCCGGAATGAGCCGCCCGTTTATGGTCGGGTGCCTGTTCGGCGATGAGCGACCAGGATGCGGGAATGTCCGCGCCCACCGCCAGGCCGACGAGCAGGAACCCGGTGATGATCATCCACGGCGCGGCCGCGAAGATCAGAAACAGCATGCCGAACGCATAAAAGAGCATATCGAACTGATAGATTTTCTTGCGGCCAAAGATGTCGCACAGGCGACCGCCGATCAGCGCACCGACGCCAGCGGAGATCGCGTTGGCGGAAAAGGCGCCGATCAGGCCGATGAAATTGTCGGACAGATCATATTGCTCTTTCCACAGCGCCAGGGCGACGGAACCCGACACGATGGACCCCGCATCGATATAGTTGGCCAGTCCGGCGATGATCGTATTCCGCCAATGTTCCTTGCCGGTCATGGTGTCGGTATGCGTTACAGCAGTCATGTTCAGGCTTTCCCTGCCAGAATGGTCCGGTCGATATCGGCGATGCGGGTTGTTCCCGTCAGCGCCATGGCAATAGATATTGCGGCTCTGCTGAAATCGGCGATCGAGGCGGTGATCATCCCCGTGGCCCTCCGTTGCGATCCGCGATGGCCGCTCGCCAAGCATGGCGATAGGTGCCTAGATCGCATGGCAGCGGTTCGGCGCGCACCAACTGCCCGTCGGGGCGCAGCGCCGGGTTGATCAGTCGCAACGCGCCGAAGGACACGTCATTCTGCGCATTTGCGATATAGATCCGCAGATCCGGCCGCAGGCTGGCGAGCGCCCGGACGAATACCTCCGCCGCGGCAAACCGCCCCTCGATCAAAAGCTGCTCTCGCGTCCCGATCAGGTCGAGCGATACATCTGCGACGAGGGCGGCGTAGAGGCAGGCGGCGGCGCGCCGCTCGATCCAGTCGTCCGGCCGGTTTACCCAGTCCGCATGACCGTGCGGGAAAGGGCCGGCACCCGGCGCCAGCGTCGGCAGGATCATTGAACCGTTCGCGCATATCGTTGGCACGGCGGCGCGCAGCAGGGGCTGGTCGGGCTTGATGTCCACCTGTCGGGTGTCGATCTCGATCACCGTTTCGATCTCGCGTCCGCCCATGAAACGCGCTGAGGGAACGGGGCTGCCATAGGCGTCGACATTGACCAGGCAATCGCGCGCCTCCGGCAGGGCTGCAAGGTCCAACTCATCCGGGGTGAGGCGCATGGCGATGAACCATGTGCCTGTCGACAGGACGGTCGCTTCTTGTCCGTCGATCCCGGCATATCCTCTGGCAGCGAGCAGGGCTGCATTGGAATCATGCAATCCCGCCAGGACCGACACGCCCGCGGGAAGTCCCGTCGCGTTCGCCACGCGATCGCTGATCGGTCCCACGATATCGCCTGCACCGACGAGCGGGGCGAAGCGATCAGCCCAGCCCAGCCGGGTGGCCATCGGCGAGAAGCGCGCGATCGCAGGGGACCACACATCGCTATGACACCCCAGGCTGGTGACTTCGCTCACCGCGCGGCCGGTCAGGAACCAGGCCCAATATTGTGCCCAGGGCAGCAGCGTGGCCTCTGCCATCTGCCGGGGATACAGGTGCTGCAACCAGTAAAGCTGGCTGCCGATATTAAGCCCCGCAGGCAGCGCGGGCGATCCTGTGATCGCGAAGGGATCGCGTTCCGCCCGATAGGCCGCCAGTATGTCGTCGGGAATCGCCTGCTCATAATCGAGCGGGGCAAAGGCCAGGCGACCGTCGATCAGCGCCGCGACGCCTGCGCCATGGCCGACCGGGATGATGCGTTGGACCGGATGGCCGCTGTAGCGGGACAGGCACTCGATCAGCCAGTCGCCGATCCCGTCGGCGTCCAGCCGGCGCAAACCGCCGTCAATGATCGGGCGGTTCGGGCGTACCTGCCGGTCCAGCATCTGGCCGGCGCGATCCCACAGGCTCACCTTGCTCAGCGTCTTGCCCAGGTCAATGACGACAGTGACGCCGGTGTCCAAGGCGCTTCCTCCTCTCTCTCATTTCTTAAATTCGATCACTATCAATCATTCTTGATCATTTCCAGTAAAAAGGATAGAGGCTGACGCGGCGGGAGCAAGTGCCGCCAATTGTGTTGAGGATGTCATGAACGCTGAGTCCAAGCTTATCGCCGCAATCCCCTTTGCCGTGCCCACCAGCCGTTGGGACGACGCGCTCGCGGCGACGCTTGGCCCGGCCGAGTTGCTCCTTTATCGCTCCAACCTGCTGGGGTCGGACCTGACCGTCACCAATTTCGGTGGCGGCAATACCTCGGCCAAGCTGATCGAAACCGATCCGCTGTCCGGCAAAGAGGTGGAGGTCTTGTGGGTCAAGGGATCGGGCGGCGATATCGGCTCGATGAAGCTCGACGGCTTCTCCACCCTTTATCAGGACCGGCTTCTGGGGCTGGAAGCGCATTATTCCGGGCCGGACGACGATGACAAGATGGTCGGCTATCTGCCGCATTGCACCTTCAATCTGAACAGCCGCGCCGCCTCGATCGACACGCCGCTGCACGCGCTGCTCCCCTTTGCCCATGTCGATCATGTCCACCCGGATGCGATCATCGCCCTTGCGGCCTCGTCAGGCGGCGAGGCGGCGACGCAGGCGATCTGGGGCGGCCGGATCGGCTGGCTGCCGTGGAAGCGGCCGGGCTATACGCTGGGCGTCATGCTGCGCGATTTCGTCGCCGCCAATCCCGGCGTCGAAGGCGTCATGCTCGCCGGTCATGGCATCATCTGCTGGGCGGACAGCGCCAAGGCCTGCTACGAACATACCATCGAACTGATCGCGGACGCGGCGACCTATCTGAACGATCGTCTGGCCGGCCGGCCAGCCTTTGGTGGGCGGAAAGTGGCCGCCAACCCGGATCGGGCGGCGATCGCCGCCGACCTGATGCCCCGGTTGCGCGGGTTCATGACCGGGGCGCGGCGCAAGCTCGGCCATTTCTCCGACGATGCGGCCGCGCTGGAATTTGTCGGATCGGTCGACTTCGAACGTCTCTCCGCCCTGGGCACCTCCTGTCCCGATCACTTCCTGCGGACGAAGATCGCGCCGCTCATGCTTGATCCCGCGCGCTTGCAGGACGACGCCTATCTGGCTGAACAGGTGGCCGCCTATCGGGCGATGTACGGCGCCTATTATGAGCGGTGCAGGCGGCCCAACAGCCCCGCCATGCGCGACGCCAACCCGGTCGTCGTGCTGGTGCCCGGCGTTGGGCGGATCACCTTTGCCACGGACAAGACGACTGCGCGGCTGGCCGGCGAATTCTACGGCAACGCGATCAACGTGATGCGCGGTGCCGAGGCGATCGGCGACTATATCGCGTTGGATGAACAGGAAGCCTTCGATATCGAATATTGGCTGCTTGAGGAGGCCAAGCTGCAACGCATGCCTGCCCCCAAGCCGATGGTTGGCCGGATCGCGCTCGTGACCGGAGGCGCGGGAGGAATCGGCGCAGCGACGGCGACGCGCTTCCTGCGTGATGGAGCCTGCGTGGTGCTGGCGGACCGGGACATGGCGGCGGCCGAACAGGTGCGCGCGGAACTGGCCGGACAGTTCGGCCAGGACGTGGTGCGCGCCATCGGCTGCGACGTGACGGACGAGGCGCAGGTCGAGGCCGCGTTCGCCTACGCCGCCCGTGAGTTCGGCGGCGTGGACATTCTGGTCGCCAACGCAGGCATCGCGTCGTCCGCCACCATCGAGCAGACCACGCTGGACCTGTGGAATCGCAACTATGATGTGCTGGCGAAGGGCTATTTCCTGACGACGAAGCACGCCTGGCCGTTATTGAGGCGCATGAAGGAGCAGGGCGGCGCGTCGGTGGTGTTCATCGGGTCGAAAAATGCCGTGGCGGCGGCTGCGGGCGCTTCCGCCTACGCATCGGCGAAGGCGGCTGCCAATCATCTGGCACGCTGCCTTGCGCTCGAAGGTGCGCCGGACGGCATCCGCGTCAACATCGTCAACCCCGATGCCGTGATACGCGGCAGCCGGATATGGAGCGGCGACTGGCGCAAGGAGCGCGCCGCGTCCAACAAGATCGACCCTGGCGACGAACTGGAAGCACATTATCGCAATCGCTCCCTGCTCAAGCGGGACGTGCTGCCGGAAGATATTGCGGAAGCTGCCTATTGGCTGGGATCGGACGCATCGGCAAAGTCGACCGGCAACATGATCAATGTCGACGCGGGCAACGTGCAGGCCTTTACACGCTGACGCATGGACGCAGGCGTGCCGGCGCAATCGCTGGTACGGCGAACCAGAACCATGGCGGGCCATGACGCCCGCACGCAAGACGGGACAGGAAGTCTGATGAACCGACCCATTTCAGCCGAGCTGATCGAAGAGCATAATGCGGCGCATGCCGATATCCTTGCCGAGGATTATGATGCCCTTGCCCGCAAACTGGCGCGTTCGGGTGTCGACATTGATGCGATCAAGGACCGCGTGGCGGGCTTTACCGTGGCGGTGCCGTCGTGGGGCGCCGGGCGGGGGGGCACCCGCTTTGCCAAGTTCCCCATCCCCGGTGAACCGACGAACATTCACGAAAAGCTGGAAGATTGTTCCGTCATCAACCAGCTATCGCGGCTGACCCCGCGCGTGTCGCCGCATTTCCCGTGGGACAAGGTGAGCGACTACCAGGCGTTGCGGGACGAAGCGGCCGCGTTGGGGCTGGGCTGGGATGCGGTAAATTCCAACACGTTCCAGGACCAGGTCGGCCTGGCGCACAGCTATGCCAACGGATCGCTGGCAGCGCAGGACGCCGGCGCCCGCGCGCAGGCGGTCGAACATAATATCGAATGTATCGAGATCGGCCGCCAACTGGGGTCGTCCGACCTTACGGTCTGGGTGGGCGACGGCACCAATTTTCCGGGGCAACAGGATTTTACGCGCAGCCTGGACCGCTATCTGGAGGCCGCGAGCCAGATCTACGCGGCCCTGCCGGACGATTGGCGGATGCTGCTGGAACATAAGATGTTCGAGCCGGCTTTCTATTCGACCGTGATCAGCGATTGGGGATCATCCTTCCTCGCCGCGCAGGAACTGGGCCCGAAGGCCAAATGCCTCGTCGACCTGGGCCACCATGCGCCGAACGTGAATATCGAGCAGATCGTGGCCCGCCTGCATCGTTTCGGCAAGCTGGGGGGCTTTCACTTCAACGACAGCAAATATGGCGATGACGATCTCGATTCCGGGTCGATCAACCCCCACCAACTGTTCCTGGTGTTCAACGAACTGGCGGAAGCGGAGGCCAACCCACGCGGGGAATTTCGGCCAAGCTACATGATCGACCAGTCGCACAATGTCACAGACCCGATCGAATCGATGCTCTCCTCCGCCGAAACGATCGCGCAATGCTTCGTGAAGGCCAGCCTCGTCGACCGCGTATCGCTGCACGATGCGCAGGAACGCAATGACACGATGATGGCGTTCCAGGCGCTGCGCCGCGCCTACAATATCGACGTTGCCCCGATCCTGGCCAGGGCGCGGGTCGAGGCGGGGGGCGTCTATGACATGCTGGCGGTGTATCGGCAGAGCCGGTATCGCGACCGCAAGGCGCAGGAGCGCAAGCCGGTGGGGCTGGGGGCCGGGATCGTCTGATCACTGCCCGATCGCGGGAGGGCGGGACCGGAGCAGCCGCGTGAGCGACTGCTATCCGGCGACGATCAGGTTGACGCCGGCCCGTTCCAGCATCTGGGCCGTGGCGTCGGAAAGCCCAGCATCGGTGATGATGGTATCAACCTCGTCCAGCGCACAGACCACATTGCCCGAAGGACCGTCGAACTTCGTGGAATCGACCATGATGATGATCGTATCGGCGCGCTCGATAAAGCGGCGTTCGCCCGCGACCAGCACGACATCCGCCTGCATCAGGCCCTGCGGCCCGACCGACGCCGCGCCCATGAACAGCTTTGGCGCGTGAAAGCGCGGCATGCCATCGTCGCCGAACACGGACAGGATGATGTTCTGTTCTGGAAACACGGCCCCTGACGGCACGAGAATGCGGGTGCCCTGTTGCCCGATCAGCGCGGCGACGATGTGCAGCGAGTTGGTCAGCACCTGCAGGTTGAGGCCGGCCAGATGCGGGCACATTTGCAACGTGGTCGATCCGCCGTCGATCATCACGCCTTCGCCAGGGGAGCAAAGGTTGGCTGCGGCCTTGCCGATCGCCTCCTTTTGCTGGCGGTTGCGCGACACATTCTCATGGAACGGGACGCCAGCCAGGGGGGGCAGGGTGGCAGGGGACGGCCCGGCCTCCATATCCTGCGCTATTGCCGTTATCCCGCCCCGCAGGCGGACGAGCTTGCCCTGTTGCGCCAGTCTTTCGAGGTCGCGCCGGATGGTTGCCTGGGAACCGCTGATCTGCACTTCGAGATCCCGGAAAGACACAAAACCCCGTTCGCCCAATAGCTGGAGGATCAGGGCCTGGCGCTGACTTGCATGCATCGCGTGGTGATGGCGACGCGCCCCGTGAAGATCAAGCAAATTCGATCATTTCTACGCTTCGCCGGCCATCCCGTCCGGTCTGGCTGGCCAGTTTTCAGGGCGTATCCTGACTCTCGAAATCAAGTTCGAATGCATCGATCAAGGGCACCAGCCATTCCAGCAATGCAGCGTGCAATGGGTGGTCCACATAGCGCTCGAATGCATCATGGCTTGCAAACATCATGATGCCGGTCATCGTGAATTGGGCAGATTTGGACGACTGATTCTCGCCGAGCATCAGCGACACCAGACCGTCTATCTGTCCATCGAAGCGGCGGATGGCCGCTTCCGCCCGCTGCTTGTCGGCAGGGGTCGCCTCGTCTTTCCAGCGGAAGGTGAAGATGTGGACAAACATAGGCAGCCCTTGGTTCAGGAACGGGAACAGCCATGCGCGGCATAGTCCGGCTTGACCGTCGAAGCAATAATGGCTGCTATCGGATATCCCAGCAAATGCAATATTGACAGCGCTGACTATTGTGCGATGACGGCAGTATCAGGCCACGCTTTCGCGATATCAGAGCCTGTGAACGATCAGGGGAGATTGCACATGCACCTTAGCCGTCGCTCGGCCCTTTTCGCCCTGGCGGCCACGGGATTGACCGCCATGCCCAGCAATCCCCTGATGGCCGCCACGCCGCGCCCCTTTTTCCGGCGCATCGGCAAACCCATCGGCCTTCAGCTCTACACCGTTGCCGATGCCATCGAGAAGGATCTGGACGGCACGCTGGCCCGGATTGCAAAACTGGGCATTACCGACTTGGAACTGCCCGGCTTCTTCAAGCGGTCCCCCAAGGACCTGCGCGCCGCCGCCGATCGCGCGGGCGTCAAGTTCACGTCGATGCACCTGTTCGTGCCTGGCCCGTTCACCACTGATGCGATCACGCTGTCAAGCCCGCCGCAGCAAATCGCCGACGCCATGAATGCGCTTGGTATCAGGAATGTGGTCCTGCCCTCCGCGCCGACGCCCGAAGGCTTTGTGTTTCCCAAGGAAGGCAATCTGGGCCTGGCCGTTGCGGCCGCCATGCAAGCAGCCGGGCCGGATTATTGGAAAAAGGCTGCGGACCTTCTGAACGAACGTGCCACAGCGCTTCGGCCATTTGGCATTTCGCTGGCATACCACAACCACAATGCGGAGTTCCAGCCGCTCGCGGACGGTGTGCGGGGCTGGGACATCATCTTGGGGGAAACCGATCCCGCACTCGTCCGCATCGAACTGGACGTGGGCTGGGTGGCGGCGGCGGGCATCGATCCGGCCGCAGAGCTGCGAAGGCTGCGCGGGCGCGTCCAGGCGCTGCACGTCAAGGATATCAAGGCAAGCACCAAGCCCAATTTCACGATGCAGCAGGATCCGGCGGAAGCCGGGTCTGGTATCCAGAACTGGAAGACGCTGCTTCCCGCGGCGGAGGCGGCGGGCGTATCGCATTATTATATCGAACAGGACCCGCCGTTCGAGCATGAGCGTATGCAGGCGGTCATCAACGCCTATGCCTTTTTGAGCAAGGTCGTCGCTTAAGCGATCTCCGGGAACAAGGGCGGGGTGGGCGCTGCCGCACGCATGTCCGTATTGGTCCGCGAGCAGGGGCGTCATCGTCGCATCGCACGGCACGCAACAATGCCGTGACAAGACGCCCCCGGACCGCACATAACGCGCGCATGGATACGCCAGGACAGAAAAGCGGCAGCGGCCGTGCGACGATCGAGGATGTGGCCCGGATGGCGGGCGTATCGATCAAGAGCGTATCGCGCGTGGTCAATGGCGAACCGCATGTCTCGCAGAAATTGCGGGACAAGGTATCCGCCGCCATCGCCGCGCTGCATTATGTGCCGGACATGGCGGCGCGCTCGCTGGCCGGTGCCCGCGCCTTCATCATCGGGCTGCTCATCGACAATCCCAGTCCGAACTACACGATAAAGGTGCAGCGGGGCGTGTATCGGGCCTGTGTCGAGCAAAGCTATCATATGCGGCTCGACCATATCGATTCGACTGGCACGGGCGACGAACTGGAACGGTCGCTCGCCGCGATGCTCCGCAACAGCCGGTGCGACGGCTTCATTCTCACGCCACCGCTCGCCGATGACACGCGCGTGCTGGAATCCTTCGAACGTGCCAAGGTGCGATATGTCAGGATCGGCCCCAACATCATGCTGGATCGCGCCCAGAGCGTCAGGATGGACGATGCCGGGGCCGCCGCGCTGGTGGCGCAGCATCTTTGGGATCTGGGACATCGCCGCTTCGGCCTTGTCACCGGCCCGGAAAGCCTGAGTGCGGCGCTCATGCGCCGACAGGGTTTTCTCGACAAGCTTGCAGAACTGGGCTTCGAAGGGCAGGTGCCGCAGGCCGAAGGCGGGTTCACCGTCCATGGAGGGGTGAAGGCGGGCGAGCGCCTGCTGGCCGGTTCAGCGCGGCCAAGCGCGATCTTTGCGACCAATGACGATTCGGCGGTCGGCACCATGGTCGCGGCGCTGGGGGCGGGACTGACCGTGCCGCGCGACCTGTCCGTCTGCGGTTTCGACGATAGCTGGATGGCGCAATCGGCCTGGCCCAACCTGACGACGATCTATCAGCCGATCGAGGAAATGGGCTATGCCGCAGCGCAGATGCTGCTGGACCGCAGCGGGAACGGCCCGCAGGTGCTCACGCTGCCGTACCGATTGATCGAACGCGATTCCGCGGCGCCGCCCGCAGCCCACCCGACGCCATAAGCATATGCCAGATCAAGGGATGGGTCGGGCATACTCAATTGCCACAGCGGCCCGCACAAATCGTCGACGGCAAAATTGACAGCGTTGCCAGAAATGCATAGCTAGTCGGGACATGTTTTGGGAGATTGATGCTGTCACGGCGTCGGCATGCGGCTTGGATCGCGGCCGACATCAACCTGCTTTGTGCACGCAAAGCGCTGGGCCGACTAAGCAATCGCGCCAGAATGCCCGAATTTTGCTTCCTTGGGAGAAATCGCGAGATGACCATCCGCAATGTCCTGACCGCCTGCACCCTGCTGCTTGCGACGGCGAACACCGCCATGGCGGCGGGTGGACCGCCCGACGGATCAACGCCGGAGCAGCAGCGCATCGTCGCTGGCGATCCGCCGCTTCAGCAGGGCCGTCTCGCACTGGTCGATCTTCCCCGACCGACGAAGGCGCCCGTTTCGCTTTTCAATGGCCGTGACCTCAAGGGGTGGGACAGTTGGCTCGGCTATACCGATGCGATCAGCACGTTCACCGGGCCGACGGGGGAGCCGATCGGACTGAACAAGGATATGACCGGGGTATTCCGTGTCGTTCAGGAGGACGGGCGCCCCGCCATCCATGTCAGCGGCAAGATCCTGGGCGCCTTGCTGTCGAAGAGATCGTACAGCAACTACCATCTTCGCCTGCAATTCAAGTGGGGCGCCAATAGCTGGTATCCGTTTCCGCGCAACAATGGCCTGCTCTATCATTCGCATGGCAAATATGGTGCAGCGCTCGGTTCCTGGATGCCCGCAATGGAATTTGAGATCATGCCGCGTTCGATCGGCATGTTGCTGGCCGTCAGTGATTACAACGCGCCCCAACCCTATGACAGCGTCGACTGGCGGGTGAATGCAGATGTGGAGGTCGCGCAGGACAAGAGCATTCCCTATCCCTATCGCCGCTATATGCCGGGCGGACGGCTCCAGCCCCTGGCCTTCCCTGCGTTCAACGTCGATGCCAATGTCGATGCCGAAAAGCCGATGGGCGAATGGAACATACTGGATCTCTACACCTTTGGCGATCGGTCGATCCATGTCGTGAACGGTGTGCCGGTTCTGGAAGCGCGCAACCTGATGACGAAGAATGAAGCGGGCAAGCCTGTGCCCCTGACCTCCGGGCGTATCCAACTGCAATCGGAAGGAAGCGAGGCCTATTTCCGCGACATCACCATCGAACCTATCGATCATCTGCCCAAGATAGAGCGCCGCTAGCACCATGGCCGATGGCGTTTTGCACGCCGGAATAATGCCTGGCCATGCAGGAGAGGAAGTTTGCCAGTGCAAGAAAATGAGGATCGCGCGCATCGTGAAACAGGCGCGGATTGGGTGAACCAGGATGCGCGATCTGGCGCACCCATCTGTGGGCCTGTGCGCTACGGCATGATCGGCGGCGGCAGCGGCGCGTTCATTGGCGGGGTGCATCGCACAGCCGCCGCGATTGCCGGCAACTGGCAGTTGGTGGCAGGTGCCTTGTCCTCGACCCCGGACAAGGCTCGTGCATCCGGCGCGGACATCGGCCTGCCTGACGATCGCGCCTACGGATCATGGATGGAGATGCTGGAGCGCGAGCTTCTCCTGCCGCCGCATTTGCGGATGGAGGCCGTTGCGATCGTTACGCCCAACAATGTCCACGCCGCGCCCGCGATCGCCGCGATGGAGGCAGGGTTCGATGTCATTATCGACAAACCGCTGGCCGACAGCCTCAACGCCGCGCACGCAATATCGCAGGCCGCGTCGAGGACGGGTAGGCGCATTGCCATCACCCATACATATACCGGCTACGGGATGGTCAAGCAGGCGCGCGACCTTATCGCGTCCGGGCGGTTCGGCAAGGTCAGGCGGGTCGCCGTCAAATATACGCAGGACTGGCTGAGCCGCGCCGCCGATCTCGACAATAACAAGCAGGCCGCGTGGCGCGTCGACCCATCGCAAGCTGGCGATGCAGGGGCGTTCGGCGACATCGGCACCCATGCCGCCAATCTGGTGGAATATGTCACGGGCGAACGGATCACGCGGTTATGCGCCGAACTCACGATGCTGCCGGGGCGGCGCATTGATGATGATGGCGCGGCGTTGTTCCATTTGTCCGGCGGGGGCAAGGGCACGCTGATCGCGTCGCAAGTCCTGGTGGGCGACAGTAACGACCTTGCCATCTCCATCTATTGCGATGAAGCGGGCCTGCATTGGCGCCAGGAAGAGCCGACCACGCTGCGCGTCGGATATCGCGACCGGCCGACGGAAATCTGGCATGCCGGCGCGGGTCGGGCCTATCTCAGTCCCGCTACGCTTGCGGTTCAGCGCACGCCGGGCGGTCATCCGGAAGGCTATCTGGAGGCATTCGCCAACATCTATCGCGCGTTTGGCGAGCATGTGCGCGGTCGGCGCGCGGACGGCGAACCGGGGTTTGCCACTATCGCCGATGCCCTGCGCGGCATGGAATTTTTGCGCGCCAGCCTGGAATCGAGCCGTCGTGGCGGCTCCTGGGTCGAATTGGTGGAAGATATGTCTGGAGAACAGCGGTGAAACTCTCTCTCTTGCTGACAGGACTTGCGACCATGGGGTTTGCGATCCCTGCTATCGCAGCGCCTGCGCCAACCCCCGATGGCGCTGCCCTCTACAAACAGCGCTGCCAGATGTGCCACGGCGCACCGCCAGCGACGACGAAACTTGCGCCCGGCCTCGTCGGCGTGGTCGGTCGGCGCGCGGCGTCCGCAGACTTCCCCTATTCGGCGGCGTTGAAGGCGTCCGGACTGGTCTGGACCGCCGCGCAGCTTGACACGTTCCTTGCCGCACCCGCAAAGGCCGTTCCCGGCACCCGCATGGTGATCGGCGTGCCCGATGCGGCGCAACGTCGGGCCGTGATCGCCTATCTCGCCATGTTGAAGCGGCGATGAAGGGGCCGGCTATTTTCCTGGCGCAATTCGCCGGGGCTCAGGCGCCGTTCAACACGCTGGACGCGATCACCCGCTATATGGGCGGGCTGGGCTATAAGGGGGTCCAGCTTCCGACCTGGGATTCACGGCTGATCGATCTGGCGCTTGCCGCCGAGAGCCAGGATTATGTCGATGAGCTGAAGGGCATCTGTGCCGAAAATGGCGTCGAAGTGACAGAGCTTTCGACCCATTTGCAGGGCCAGCTTGTCGCGGCGCATCCCGCCTATGATGTCCTGCTCGACGGTTTTGCGCCACCTGTGCTGCACAACAATCCTGTGGCGCGGACCGAATGGGCGGTCGAACAGACAAAGCTGGCGGCAAAGGCGAGCCGTCGCTTCGGCTGCACGGCGCATGCGACATTCTCCGGCGCATTGATGTGGCATATGGTCTATCCTTGGCCTCAGCGCCCCGCCGGCCTGGTCGAGGAAGGCTTTGCCGAACTCGCCCGGCGCTGGCGCCCGATCCTGGATGTGTTCGACGACAATGGCGTGGACGTCGCCTATGAATTGCATCCGGGCGAAGACCTGCACGATGGCGTGACGTTCGAACGCTTCCTCGCCGCGGTCGACAACCATCCCCGCGCGAACATCCTGTACGATCCTTCCCATTTCCTGTTGCAACAGCTCGACTATCTCCAGTTCATCGACTTTTACCATGATCGCATCAAATGCTTCCATGTGAAGGATGCCGAGTTCCGCCCGAACGGACGGGCAGGTGTCTATGGCTCCTATTCCGGCTGGACGGAGCGGCCCGGCCGTTTCCGCTCCCTGGGTGACGGGCAGGTGGACTTCACCGGCATCTTCACCAGGCTGACGCATCATGGCTACGATGGATGGGCCGTGCTGGAATGGGAATGTGCCTACAAGCATCCCGAACAGGGTGCGGCAGAGGGCGCGCCGTTCATCACCCGACATATGATCCGCAAGGCCGAAAAGGCGTTCGACGATTTCGCCGGCACGGAAACGGATAGGGGCGTGCTGCACAAGCTGCTGGGCATTGGCGGATAGTGCCGGGCATTCACGCCATGTGGTGGCGGGTGCGACCAGCAGCCTTCCGCCCCAAGCATATGGGACAGAAGCATGATTGATATATTCTCGATCGATCGCCGGGCCGCCATGGCGCAGATTGCGGCCTTGCTCGGCACAGCGTCGCTGCCGGTCGAGGCGTTCGCTTCGCCCGCGGCGGAAGCGAAGGGGTTGCTCACTGCTGCCCGCCTGGCCACCTTGTCAGCCATCGCCGATACGGTGATCCCCGCGACAGACACGCCCGGCGCGGTCGGCGCTGCTGTGCCGCAACAGATCGACCGCATGCTGGCAAGCTGGGCCTCGGTCGACACGCGCGTCCGGGTAACGGGGGTTATCGCGGACATCGACGCGCTGGCCTTAAAGGCGAAGGGAAGGGGGTTCGCCGCGCTGGACGCCGGTGCCCGGCAATCGCTGCTCCTGCCCTATGATCGCGATTCGCTGGCGCCCGATACGACTGCCGTGGTCAAATCCAGCGGCGTGCTTGGCATCCTCCTGCCACCGCCGGTGGTCAATCCCGGCTGGCTGACGCTCAAGGGGCTGGTCCTCTCGCTCTATTATATCAGCGAGATCGGGATGACGCAGGAGCAGGTCTATGAACATGTGCCCGGCGCCTGGGTGCCATCTCTGAAAATCACGCCCGGCATGCGCCCCTATGCCAGCGGCGGGCTGTTTTGAACCGGAGCTTTATGCATGTTTGACGTGATCGTGATCGGCTCCGGCATGAGCGGCGGCATCGCAGCCAAGGAATTGTGCGAGGCAGGGCTGAAGGTGCTCATGCTCGAACGGGGGCGGGACATTGATCCGTCGACCGATTACACCGACATGGTGATGCCGTGGGAATTCGCCAACGGCATGCGCGTGCCGGAGGATGAAATCGCGCGCGACTATCCCGTCCAAAGCCAGTGTTACGCCTTCAGCGCGGCCACCAAGCATTATTGGGTCAAGGATAGCGAACATCCCTACACGACGGCCGATGGCGGCAGCTTTTCCTGGATCCGGGGCTATCATACCGGGGGTCGGTCGATCATGTGGGGGCGGCAGAGCTTTCGCCTGTGCGAGATGGATTTCGAGGCCAATGCCAAGGATGGCCATGGGTGCGACTGGCCGATCCGTTATGCCGACCTTGCCCCATGGTATGACAGGATCGAAAAATTCATCGGCGTGGCCGGATCGCGTGACGGACTGGCGCAGTTGCCCGATGGTGAGCATTTCCTGCCACCTTTCGAACTCAATGACGGCGAAAAGCAGTTCAAGGCGGCGGTCGAGGCCAAGTGGGACGGGCGCAAGGTCATCATCGGCCGCACGGCCAACCTGTCCGTCGCGCAGCCATGGCATGAGGAACTGGGCCGCTCGACCTGCCAGAATCGCTCCATCTGCGATCGCGGATGCAGCTTTGGCGCGATGCATTCCACGCTGACCAGTTCTTTGCCCGCCGCGCGCCGGACCAATAATCTGACCCTCGTGACCGATGCGATCGTCCATTCGATCATCACCGATCCCAAGACCGGCAGGGCAACCGGCGTCCGCGTGATCGATCGCAACACGAAGGTCGGCCGGGTCTATGAGGCGCGGGTCGTTTTCCTGAACGCATCCGCGATCAATTCCGCCGCCATCCTCCTCAATTCCGCTAATGCCCGGCATCCCAACGGACTCGCCAACGGGTCCGATCAGGTGGGCCGCAACCTGATGGACCATCTGCTGGGCCCATTGACGATCGCGACCGTTCCGGGGCCGCAGGACAGCTATTACAAGGGCCGCAGACCCGCCGCGCTGTATATTCCGCGCTACCGCAACTTCGTCGAGGACGGGGATGGTTACGCGCGCGGCTATGGCTTTTCGGGCCAGATCATGCGGGCCAGCAGCGTGCCGCAGGCGCAGACGCCGGGGCTGGGCGCGGCGCTCAAGGATCAGGGCCGCCGGATCGGTCCCTGGGTCGCGATGATGGGCGGCTTCGGCGAGATGCTGCCCAATCCCGACAACCGGGTGACGCTGGGCAAAGGCCGGGACCAGTGGGGCATGCCGATCCCGCATATCGCCTGCGCGTTCGGCCCGAACGAAGAGAAGATGGCGCGGCAGATGACGGCGGACGGCCGCGCGCTGCTGGAGGCGGCGGGCGGCACCATCGTCAGCCAGGCCAGCGGCGTCAGCGCTCCGGGTTCCGCCGTGCACGAGATGGGCACGGTGCGCATGGGCCGCGATCCCAGGACATCGGTGCTGAATGGATGGAACCAGGCGCATGAGGTGCCCAACCTCTTTTGCACGGATGGCGGCGCGATGGCGTCGGCCGGCTGCGTCAACCCTTCGCTGACCTATATGGCGATGACCGCGCGCGCCGCCGATCACGCCGTGACTCTGATGAAGGACGGGACGCTATAGGCCGCCCTGCGGCGTTCGCAGGACCTGTCCGATCGCCCCGCAAAAGCCGTCATGCCGCAGGGCGCCTCCCCAATGCGTGACGGCGCTTTCCTGCCGACTCATTTGGTCAGGGCGGCCAGGTGCGTTTCCCACTGAATCCTGTCGTTGTGCGAATGGGTGAAGCCGATCGACCGTTCATACGCGACACAAGCCTTGCTGCGGAAAGCCGCAATATAGGTCCGGCGCCACCGCACTGGCGATATATTGCCGCCCGATCCATGGACGATCATCTCGTCATGCACGGTAATGTCGCCACGCTTGAGCGGAAGCTCCACGACCGGATCATCCTCCGTCAGCGCGATGCTCAAAATGTGGGATGTGTCGCGGTCCGTCCCGGCGACGGGCTGGTGCGGCCGCAGGCCCTGCTTGTGCGAACCGGGAACGACTTTCAGGCAGCCATTTTCGCTATCCGCGTCGTCCAGGGCCAGGCTGCACGTCGCGGTCAGCGGTTCCGGCGCGCCGGTGGGCCAATATCCCAGATCCTGATGCCATGTAAATACGGCGTCCGGCTTGGCAGGGCGCTTGGCCAGAAACTGGTCATAGTCGAGCGTCGCATCTTCGCCCAGAAGCTGGCGGGCAATGGAGGCGGAGCGCTGCTCGAAGATGTTGCCTTGAAGCGACGGCCGATATTTGCGGGGCAGTACGGCATTGACCAGATTATAGTCTTCGAAGCTGCGATCGTAGGAGCCTGACATGTCGCAGAAATCCCGGCCCATGCCCGGCACCTCGCCTCGGATGAAGGAGTCGAAGTCGGGTTCGATACCCAAAAGCTCATCTTCGCTCAAAACCCCGCGCAGCGTTACATAACCGTCGCGGTGGAACTGCTCGATCTCCGCGCTCGTCAAAATGTAATCCAGACCCTGCCGACCCGAAATTTGCGTCATAGTCCCTCATCCTTGTTTGTCCGGCACATCATTCGACCACCATCGGGGTCGCAGGCGCCCGTTGAAAATCCGGTCAAAGCCAGCACATCGTGAATCTGACAGCGCTGTCTTGACAGCGTTTGCATATGGCCTTAGGTAGATGGTCGCAAGATATAAATGATCATAGCGGCGAGGTTTTGACGATTTTTGGTTAGCGGCATGGTCGCGCCAATCTGACGGATATGCGAGTAAGCGCGAGTGGGAGGCATGGGCTTGCCTATGGGGTGCCGTTGACGCGACCATGCCGGTTTCGAGACATGGTTCGCCTCAGTTTTCCGGTGTTGCCTATCCCGCCCACCATCGCCGCTTGAGCCGCCGTGCCGGAAGGGGGGGGGGGCGCCGGGAGGCATGCCGATCTCTGCCATTTGCCGCGAGACTGGATTGACTATCGCTATTTATGATCATATATGATCATAAATATTCATATAAGATCAAATAAGATCACAAACATGGCATGATCGGGCGTGCACCCGCTCTTGCCGCAGGAGAGGAAGGGATATGGTTCTTGCGCCAGGCCCATATGTTGTCGGCATGGTGGCCGCGTATTCGGGGCCGCTCCCCCTGCGCCTCTGCCATTCCGTCCGTTCGCCACTCCGCCGATTCCGGCAATGCACCTTTTTACCTGTTCGCCGTCCGCCGCGTCGGGAGGATGAGCGTATCCGCCTGTGTCGCTGCATCGGCGCAGGCGCAGCGCATGACTCGCCCAATCCAAAACCGGACAGCGTCTCAGGGGCGCGAAACCGGGGCCGCGTATCGTCGCGCTACAATCTGACAAAAACACGGTTGCATCGAGGGATGGCACCGCAAATCAACGGGAGGAAAATATAATGAAGCTTGTCCATATGGCCTGCGTTGCGTCGATCATCGCCCTGTCATCGCCTGCATTGGCGCAGGACGCCAGCACGGGTAGCAGCAGTGTCAGCCCGCAGGATGGCGACATCATCGTCACTGCCCTGCGTCAATCGACTTTGCTGTCCAAGACGCCGATCACCCTGAGCGCCATCGGTGGCGACGACATCAAGACGACAGGCATAACCGATGCTCGCCGGCTGACCGAATTTGTCCCCAACGTGTCGCTGACATCGGGCAGTAATGGCGTTCTGGTTTCGATCCGCGGTGTCAGCAGTTCCGATGTCGCCGAAAAGGGCGATCCCTCGGCGGCCTTCCTGCTGGACGGGATTTACATCGCGCGCCCCCAGAGCCTGACCGCCGCCTATTATGATCTGGAGCGCGTGGAAGTGCTGCGTGGCCCGCAGGGAACGCTATATGGTCGCAACACGACGGCCGGCGTGATCAACGCGATCTCTGCACGTCCGAAAGACACGTTCGAAGCCTCGCTGGACGGAAGCTACGGCAATCTCAACACCACCAACGACACCGCGATGGTCAATGTCGGCCTGGGCAACGGCCTTGGTATTCGTGCGGCCGTCAACTATCAGCGCCAGGATCCCTATTTCACCCTGTCGGGTCCGCAGACCGTCAAGTCTGGACCGTTGCGTGATACGCTTTCGGCGCGTCTGTCGTTCGGCGGCACGACGGGGAACCTGTCATTCGTGATCCGGGGCGAATATTCCCAGTCCAAGGCGATCGCCACGTCCGCAAGCTATGTGACGCTGGACAATTTCTACGACATGTCGACCGTGACGGTCGGGCGTGATCCCGTCTTTATCGGCGGATCGGCGAAGGAGCGGCGCCTTCTCAAATTTTCGCCGACGATCCAGGGCCGCTCCAATAACAAGACGTACAGCATCATGGGCGAATTCGTCTATGACGCCGGGCCGGTCGAACTCACCTATCTCGGCGGATATCGCCGGACCGAGTTGGATGCCACCTACAACACGATCTTCGTCATCGGCAATAATCAGACCGATCAGGATGGCACTCTGCCCGAACAGCAGAGCCACGAACTGCGGCTCGCCTTTGGCAAGGACAGTCCGTTGCACGGACAGGCGGGCATCTACTATTTCCGCGAAAAGACGACCATCGAAACCGTCCTCGGCCAGCCGCTCGCCGGCTTCGTGTCCCCGACGGCATCGGGCTTCGGCATCTATTCGCGCCCGTCGCTTTCAAGTTCGCGGGCCGCTTTTGGCCAGATCACCTATGACATCACGCCAGACCTGCATGTGACCGGCGGCATTCGCTACACCGATGACAAGAAGTCATGGCAGGGCGCGCAGTTCGCGGACTTCCCGGACGTGGCCTCATCCTTCTGCGGCCAGTTGCGCTGCGTCCTGGCAGAAAACAATGCCGCGCGGCGCTTCAAGAAGGCAACCTGGCGGGCCGGCATTGACTATGACGCGCCCAATCTGGGCCTGTTCTATGCGTCGGTATCGACCGGGTACAAGGCCGGATCGTTCAACCCCGGTTGCGAGGTCGGCACCGGCCCCACCTGCGGCCTGACCACCGATCAGCTATATTATGAACCTGAAACCCTGACGGCCTATGAAGTCGGCGCGAAGTTGCGCATCTCCGACGCATTCCGGTTCAATATCGCCGCCTTCCATTATGACTATAATAATCTTCAGGTGAACCAGGCGGTGATCCGGCCGACCCCGATGACGTTGACCAGCAACGCTGCGAAAGCCAAGATCGACGGGGTCGAGGTTGAGGCCACGCTGAAGCCCAGCCGGAACGATACGGTCAATCTATCCTATTCCTACACCGACGCACGTTACACCTCGTTCGTCGCCTCGGTGCTGGTGCCCAATGCCCTGGGTGGCCAGGATAGAGTGACCCGCAATTTCTCCGGCCTGCCACTCGATCGCGCGCCCAAACATATCGTCATGGCCAGCTATACCCACGCCTTCCCGCTGGCGAATGGGGGTCAGGTCGACGCAGGCGTGCGGACGCGCCTGAGTTCGGGATATTATCTGGCGGATCTGGCGATCCTTGGCCAATATCGTCAGCCATCCTATACCAAGTCGGATGTGACCCTGACATATAACGCGCCCGACAAGCGCTATTATGTTCAGGCCTTCGCTCAGAATATCGAGAATGAGATCACGATCGCCCAGGCCACTTCCGGGCTTGGCGCGCTGGTTTATATCGAAGAACCGCGCACCTACGGGGTACGCGCCGGCGTCAAGTTCTGACGATTGCGGAAAGCGGGCTGCGCATATGTGCGCAGCCCGCTTTTCTTCGCTGACGCATGATCGGCGTTGCGGCATGTAAGCCACAATGGCCGTGTCGTAACAGTTGCCCATAGCTGCCGTCCGAAAGCGCAAACGCAGGACGGACATGGGTACGCCGCACCATGGCCTCTTGCTGCCGGGCGCTGATACCCGGCCTTTCCAGGCACAATTCCGCTCTGGCTGACGCCGCAAAGCTGGCAGAGACGCCGGACGGAGACGATTCTCTTCGCCTTGTCGACGATCTGGAACCGCATCGCCGGCTTCCCCTGGCGAAAGGGCCGTGGCCTTCTTCGCTATGTCCCATTCCTGGTGGAGAAGGTCGTTCTCCCGCCACAGCCGGTTCAACTCTCCGCCGTGTCCGGGGACGCCGCCTTCTCCGGCGGATCGATCTCTTGATCAGGACGCTGGCTGATCCACCGCCTCACCGTCGACAGCCCAAACGGACGCTCGGATATGGTCGCCCATGTCGTGCATGCGCCGCGGCTGCGCTCCGGCCACATTGATCCGCGCCGCGGCGACTGGCGCATGGCCTGCGGATGGATGGTCGCACAGGCGATGGCCAGTTTTACAACATTGCTGGCCCAACCTGCAATCAGCCCTACTTTACCGAAATGCTAATGGTGAAAGGATCAGCATTGGGTGGTCAGGAGGAATGGATATTCAATCAACGGTACCAATATGTACAATTGATGGAATTATACAGTATAACCCATTCATATTCGATAATATTCGATTATGAATATGGAATAATCATGCAATATTCAATGATTGATATATATCATATGCCTATGATGAAAATGCCATGAAAATGGGATTCATGCGGTTATAATACTTCATATAATGATCAAAGGGCAAGAATAACGGATGAATTGGCCATCCTTTTCCTGCGGCAAAGCGGAATATGGATGGGCAGACAAGAGGGAGGCGTCGGCGACAGACCGACCCCCATGATGCAGCAGGAAGAACAAAATGATGTTACGGGGAAAGGGTAGAGCAGAAATGAATAGTCATCGCATACGGGCCGCGATCATGGCTTCGGCGTCGGTCGGGGGACTGACCGCTTTGGGTTTGATGTTGACGCCCGCCACCGCCTTTGCGCAGGCGCAGGGTGAAAGTGGTTCCAGCAGCCTTGGGTCGGAAATCATCGTTACCGCGCAGAAGCGCGAAGAGCGCCTGCAAGATGTGCCTGTCCCTGTGACGGCCGTCACGGCGAACACGTTGATCGAAAATAACCAGTTGAAGGCGCAGGACTTCTTCTCCAGCGTGCCGGGACTTAACCTGCAATTCCAGAATAATCGCGCGAACCTGTCCATTCGTGGGATCACGACCGGCCCGGCCACGGGCAATCCCGTCGTCGGCTACACGATCGATGACATTCCTTATGGTTCGTCCGCTGGCCTTGCGGGCCTGTTCGGCAGCGCGCCTGATCTTGACCCGACCGAACTGGCCCGGATCGAAGTGCTGCGCGGACCGCAGGGCACGCTCTACGGCGCCAGCAGCATGGGCGGCCTGGTCAAATATGTCACGGTCGATCCGTCGACCCAGGAATTCAGCGGCACGATCGGCGGTGGCCTCAATATCATTCGCGGGTCGGGTGATGATGTCGGCTATAATCTGAGGGGCGCGATCAATGTGCCGCTGAGCGAAACCTTCGCCGTGCGTGCGAGCGCCTTCACACGCGAAGATCCGGGCTATCTCGACAATGTCGTCACCGGCCAGCGCAACGTCAATCAGGTGCGCGTTTCCGGTGGCCGGCTGTCGGGCATCTGGAAGCCATCGGACGATTTCTCGATCAAGCTGAGTGCCTTGATCCAGGACCGTAAAATCTATGGATCGTCCGATGTCGACTCCCGTCTGGGGTCGCGTTACCAGCAGACCAACCAGTTCGGCACCGGCCCCAGCCGCTGGAAGAACCAGATGTACAGCGCGGTCATCAACGCATCGCTCGGCAATGCAGAACTGACATCGCTGACCGCCTTTTCGATCAGCGACAATTATGACACGGTCGATTTTTCCGCGGCGGCGCTAACCGGGATCTGGCCTGACCTCTTCCCCGAAGCGGGCGTGGATCAGTGGGCCACGGTGCTGCGCCAGGACTATCGCGTAAAGAAATTCTCGCAGGAAATTCGTATCGCGACGCCGATCACCGACAATATCGACTGGATCGTGGGCGGATTCTACACCCATGAAGCCACCAAATATTCGATCCAGACCTTTGCGACCGATGCGACGAACGGCACCAGCTATGGCCTGCCGATCCTGTGGCGCGACAATCTGACGTTCAAGGAATATGCCGGGTTCACCAATCTGGTGGTCCGCCTGTCGGATCAGTTCGATCTGCAAGGCGGCCTGCGCTACAGCGAAAACAGGCAGTTGCTCAATCATCGCGAATGGACCTTCTTCGGGCCGGCTGAAGGGCTGTTCTCCAATCCGCGGTCGAAGGGCCATGCCCTGACCTATCATTTCACCCCGCGCTTCAAGATTTCGCCCGACCACATGGTCTATGGGCGGATCGCGACCGGCTATCGCCCCGGTGGCCCGAACGCCACATGCGATGTCGGCATTCCGTGCGATTATCGCCCCGACAAGACGACCAACTATGAAATCGGGGCGAAGGGCGACCTGCTGAACAAGACATTGTCCTATGACGTGTCCTTCTATTATATCGACTGGAAGGATATTCAGGTCACGCAGGTGGCGCCGGCCGGCACGTTCAACTATAATGCGAATGCCAACCGGGCGCGCAGCCAGGGTGTCGAAATGTCGTTCGAGGCACGGCCTGCCGAGGGCCTGACCCTGACCGCATGGGGTGCCTATACCGATGCGACATTGCGTGAGGATTTCACGGAACTGAGCGCAGTCTATGCGGCCAAGGGCGATCGCCTGCCCTTCTCCAGTCGGTGGTCGGGCCGTGTGTCCGCCAATCAGGAATTCCCGCTGAGCGCCAATGTCACAGGTTTTGCCAATATCGCGATGAGCTATGTGGGTTTCCGTCAGGGTGAGTTCGTGCCGTCCGCGGCGCAGGCGGACCTGCGCCAGAGATATCCCGCCTATACCAGCTTCGACCTGACTGGCGGCATCAAGGGCGACGACTGGCGGATCAACCTGTTCATCCAGAACCTGACCAACAAGCGTGGCCTGACCGGCGGCGGCTTTAATAACCAGACCACCTTCAATCCCTTCTGGTTCAACTATACCCAGCCGCGCACGATGGGCTTCAATATCGAAAAGAGCTTCTGAATGGCCTGAATGCTCTATTTTCAGTTGCATATGGCCGGGCGCCTGCGGGATAATAACCGCAGGCGCCCGTTTTTGTAATGATCATCGGAATGTGCGACACAGCCGGACCGACGGCCAGGAGTAAGCTATGCTGGATTTCACATTCGACCAGGTCAAGGGCCGGCTTCATATCAAATATACCGGCTTCTGGAGCGAGGCGGAATCCGATGAGGCGATCGCCGCATTCAAGAGTTACACGAAGAAGCTGGCCGTCAGCCATGGCGCCTTCACCCTGCTCGACGATATGTCGGGCTGGGTGCCCCAGGCCCCGGCGGTGGTGGAGAATAATGTCGAGTTCGGGCATTTCTGCATGACTCTGCCGCTTGTGCGCAACGCCATGATCATCTGCTCGCCGCTCGTGCGCAGGCAGGTATTGCGTACGGTTCAGGCGCTGGAGTGCGGCGTCTATGACAATTTTGCCGAAGCCGACACATGGTTGAGCGAGGTTGAGCCGGTTCGGGCGACCTGACAATCGACAATCGCCAACCATCACGCAAGGCCCGCCCTTCGCAGAGATGGTGGCCGACAGGCCATATTTGCTGTCATCAGAACATTTGGCACCAACCACGCGCTTGATCATTACTGATACTCTGGACTGTCAGGAAACAGTATCGCGCACAAATGAAGGTTTATCAGGTGCGAAACGACCAAATCGTTGAAAGTGAAAGCCGAGAAATAATCCAGAAAATATGAAATAATTCGACAAGCGATCTGTCCGACGGATCACTGTATATGTCAGCGGTGATTGCTATCGTTCATCAGCATTAACTCACACGGTCAGGCCATCCAGCCACGAACTCACTACTCCCGTCGATGACCAATGCCTCGCCGTCCCGCAACAGTCGGTGCGGAATGTTGTTTTGCTGGTAGTATCTGGCCTCATCAGCGGCCTGGTCACGGCCCGGATGATCGGAATCGTAGTGAACGACGATGGCCGCAGAGATGATTTGTAATCCCTCCCATATCAGACCATCATTGTACCCGCTCAGCGCTTCGTATGATGCTGCCGATGGGGTAAGCCCCCGGAGATCGGACGATGCGATGACCGCGGCCGCGCTAAAGCCGGCATAGACGATCCGCTTTTGAGCCAGCAACGTTGGAAGAAGCATGTCCAACCCGCTTTGCCGCATTGCCTTACGCAGGATGAACGCATTGCCTCCATTCACCCAAAGCATGTCGAATGCCCTCAGGTCACTGGCAAGTTGATCCTTGGAAGTGAAGTAGGACCGAAGATCGAGCTCTTTCACCGAAAATCCCAGCTTTGACATAACGGTCGTTTGGCTGGATCGGAACTGTTCGCGAGCTTCCGGAGCATTGTCGAGTGCGTTAAGAATGAGGGCGCATCGTGCGTTGTTTCCTGCCATCCGGATCAAGGGGGCAGGGTCATTGCCGAGCAGGAATGACGAAAGATACAGCTTCATTGGATCGTTCCGATAAAATTGACCAATGCGATAGGTTGATCAAAATCGAAGCGACACCCTTCGAAGATGGATAACTTTGCCTTCGAAAAATCGAGATGGATGATTGTATCGGTTCGGCTGATCCGTTCATAAAATGTACTTTTATTAATTGTCGCTTGCCCGTCAGACATGGAATGAGGGTGGCGTTCGCGTTCGGGCACTGTGAGGATATAGCCATGCAACGCTTGGTCGAGACAGGGGCGATCCCGGTTCGTACCGGTGAACCCCTTGTCGATGTGATCGGCCGCCATGCCGAGCCTGGGCAGCGCGTATAATAGCGTGTACGTCATATGCCGAACTGTAACGTATAAGCTCCCGTCACCGTAAAATATATGACATTGTCTATGTGCGGATCAGCATTCGGCTGTTTTCCGTGAATCAGGGAACCAGCCGGGGCGTGGCCGCTGAACCATCCTCTATCGGGCAGGGGGGGATTGCCATCGGGTGTGATCAAGGGCCGGAGATTGGAAATCCGTCCTGGCAAGCATTGCTATCGTCATTCTTTCCACTTCGACGGCGGACAATCGAGAATCTGTCAAAACATCGCTAGCCGCGCAGCGCCGTCAGCCTTTCCTCCAGCGCGGACATCAGCGGCACAGGCTGTGCCAGCAACGGTTCGGCTGTCTGCGTTGCGATCCAGCCGATCCGTCTTTGCATCTGGAATCCGGTCAGGCGCGGCCGGGTGACGCCGGGATGGGTGTGACTGTCGGGCATGACCGTGATGCCCAGCCCGGCCGCGACCATCGCCAGCACCCGTTCGTCATTGGTCGACCGCAGCGAGAAATGCGGACGCACCCCGCGCTCGGTGAAAAAGCGGCTGGTGTCGGACAGCGCTTCGCAATGGCGGCGCACGATCATCACCTCATTGGCCAGTTCCGCCGCATCGATGGCCAGTGCGCCGGCCAGCCGATGACCGGCCGCCATCGCCAGCCCATAGCCCTCGGCATAGATGAACCGCTCGGCGAAACGATCCGCTCCACGGTCCACCAGCGTCAGCGCCAGGTCGATCCGTCCCTTGGCCAGATGCCCGGTCAATTCCCGTTCGCTGCCGAACAACAGTTCGAAGCGATAGCTGTCACCTGGCCGGGTCTGCGCGATCGCGGCGGCGACCGGATCGGCCGGAATGCTGCCCAGCACCCCGATCCGCAGCGCCGGCATCGCGCCCGTCAGTCCCATGGATTGCTGCGCCAGATTATATTCGCGCTCGATCCGCCGGGCATGGATCAAAAAGCGCGATCCCGCGTCGGTCAGTTCGACGCGCTGGTTCGACCGGATGAAGAGGGGCTGGCCCAGCGCCCGCTCCAGCTTGGCAATGCCGACCGACAGGGTGGGCTGGGACACGTTGCAATGGCCTGCCGCGCGCGAGAAATTGCCCTGATCGACCACGGCGAGGAAATAGCGAAGGAGGTAGCGATCAAGCATGGCGGTCTTATATCATAGATAGTATCAATGGACTTGTTGAGGAAGGTTCAATTTTTCAAAAGCAGTAATGGCCGCTAACAGGCGAGGCAGGAGAGACGCCATGACTGATTTCGATTTCGCCCTGGGCGAGACTGCCGACATGATCCGCGACACCACCGCGCGCTTCGCCGCCGACCGCATCGCCCCGCTGGCGACGGAGATAGACGCAAAGGACTGGTTCCCGCGCGACCTCTGGCCGGACATGGGCGCGCTCGGCCTGCACGGCATCACCGTGGACGAAGCGGACGGCGGCCTGGGCCTTGGCTATCTGGAGCATGTCGTCGCACAGGAGGAAGTCGCGCGCGCCTCCGCATCCATCGGCCTGTCCTACGGCGCCCACTCCAATCTGTGCGTCAACCAGATCCGTCGCTGGGCCAATGCGGACCAGAAAGCGCGCTACCTGCCCAAACTGATTTCCGGCGAGCATGTCGGCTCCCTCGCCATGTCGGAGGCGGGGGCGGGGTCCGACGTCGTTTCGATGAAGCTGAAGGCGGAAAAGAAGGGTGATCGCTACATCCTCAACGGCACGAAATACTGGATCACCAATGCTCCCTATGCCGACACGCTGGTCGTCTATGCCAAAACGGGGGAAGGGTCGAAGGGCATCACCACCTTCCTGATCGAAAAGGGGATGAAGGGCTTTTCGATCGGCCAGAAGATCGACAAGATGGGGATGCGCGGCTCCCCCACCGCCGAGCTGGTGTTCGACGATTGCGAAGTGCCGGAGGAGAATATCATGGGGCCGCTCAACGGCGGCGTCGGCATCCTGATGTCGGGCCTCGACTATGAACGCACCGTGCTGGCGGGCATCCAGCTTGGCATCATGCAGGCCTGCCTTGATACGGTGATCCCCTATATTCGCGATCGCAAGCAGTTCGGGCGTCCGATCGGCACGTTCCAGTTGATGCAGGCCAAGGTCGCCGACATGTATGTCGCGCTCAACAGCGCCCGTGCCTATGTCTATGCCGTCGCCAAAGCCTGCGACGCCGGCAGGACGACCCGCTTCGATGCGGCTGGCGCTATCCTCTTGGCATCCGAAAACGCCATGAAGGTAGCCCTCGAAGCGGTGCAGGCGCTCGGCGGCGCGGGCTATACGAAGGACTGGCCGGTCGAACGCTATATGCGCGACGCCAAGCTGCTGGACATTGGCGCGGGCACTAACGAAATCCGCCGCATGCTCATCGGCCGCGAGTTGATCGGCGCATGACCGCCCCCGTCCTCGACAGCAAACTCGCGTCCGACAGCGAAGCCTTCCGCGCCAACGCCGCGCATAATCGCGCCCTTGCGGAAGAACTGCGCGCGAAGGTCGCCGCCGCCGCGCAGGGCGGCTCCGCCACCGCCCGCGACAAGCATACGGCGCGCGGCAAGCTGCTCCCCCGCGACCGGGTCGAACGCCTGCTCGATCCCGGCGCGCCCTTCCTCGAAATCGGCCAGCTTGCCGCGAACGGCCTTTATGGCGACGAAGTCCCCGGCGCGGGCCTGATCGCCGGCATCGGCCGCGTGTCCGGTCGTCAGGTGATGATCGGCTGCAACGACGCCACGGTGAAGGGCGGCACCTATTACCCCCTGACCGTCAAAAAGCATCTGCGCGCGCAGGAAATCGCGCTCGAAAACCATCTCCCCTGCATCTATCTGGTCGACAGCGGCGGCGCGAACCTGCCCAACCAGGCGGAAGTCTTTCCCGACCGCGACCATTTCGGCCGCATCTTCTATAATCAGGCGAACCTGTCCGCGCGCGGCATTCCGCAAATCGCCTGCGTCATGGGCAGTTGCACCGCGGGCGGCGCCTATGTCCCCGCCATGTCCGACGAAACCGTGATCGTCCGCAATCAGGGCACGATCTTCCTCGCCGGCCCGCCGCTGGTGCAGGCGGCGACGGGCGAAGTCAT
Organism: Sphingobium cyanobacteriorum; assembly: GCF_030580935.1. Lineage (GTDB taxonomy): Bacteria > Pseudomonadota > Alphaproteobacteria > Sphingomonadales > Sphingomonadaceae > Sphingobium > Sphingobium cyanobacteriorum. The sequence goes on from NZ_JAUQOM010000010.1 coordinate 36,542, forward strand.
CAGCGCGGAGGATCTGGGCGGCGGCGACCTCCACGGCCGCAAGTCCGGCGTGGTCGATCATGTCGCGGAAAATGACGACCACGCGCTCACCATCGTCCGCGATATCGTGTCGACATTGCAGCCCGATCGCCAGCCCGACCTCAATCTGCGCGATCCACGCCCGCCTAGGTTCGACGCGACCGACCTCTACGGCATCATTCCCCAGGACGTCCGCGCCCCCTATGATGTGCGCGAAATCATCGCCCGGCTCGTCGACGGCAGCGAATTTCATGAATTCAAGGCGCTCTACGGCACCACGCTCGTCTGCGGCTTCGCCCATATCTGGGGGATGCCGGTCGCGATCCTCGCCAATAACGGCGTCCTGTTCAGTGAAAGCGCCTTGAAGGGCGCGCATTTCATCGAACTCGCCTGCCAGCGGCGTATCCCCTTGCTCTTTCTCCAGAATATCTCCGGCTTCATGGTCGGCGGCAAATATGAGGCGGAGGGGATTGCCAAGAATGGCGCGAAGCTCGTCACCGCCGTCGCCACCGCGCAGGTGCCCAAGATCACCGTGCTGATCGGCGGCAGCTTCGGCGCGGGCAATTATGGCATGTGCGGCCGGGCCTATGGCCCGCGCTTCCTCTTCACCTGGCCCAATGCGCGCATCAGCGTCATGGGCGGCGAACAGGCGGCCAGCGTGCTGGCGACCGTTCACCGCGACGCGCACCAATGGAGCGCGGAACAAGCCGAAGCCTTCAAAGCCCCGATCCGCGAGCGCTTCGAGGATGAAGGCAACCCCTATTATGCCACCGCCCGCCTGTGGGACGATGGCGTCATCGACCCCGCCCAGACCCGCGACGTGCTGGGCCTCGCCTTCGCCGCCACGCTGAACGCCCCGGTCCCCGACCGCGCGCAGTTCGGTGTGTTCAGGATGTGATCGGGGTGAGGGTGGACACGTCCTTAAAATTCCTCCCCCAGCTTGTCTGGGGGAGGGGGACCGTCCGGCGCAGCCGGATGGTGGAGGGGCAGGCGCGCCAACACCTCAGCCATGATCAAGCGAACAACTGCATCCAACTCGTCCAGAACTTGTTTGGCCGATACGCGCAAAGTCATTATTCCACGCTCTGCAAGCCACTGGTCGCGCATAGCATCAATGCTCGGTCGATCGGCCCTATTATGCGCTTCCCCATCCACCTCAATCGCCAGTCGCGCATCACTGCAATAGAAGTCGAGAATGTAGGGGCCACTTGGATGTTGTCGGCGAAACTTCAATCCCGATGGGCGTTGCCGCAAAGCCTGCCATACCAAAACCTCTGGCAAGGTCATCGTCCGACGCAACTGTCGCGCTTTTCGCGTCGTCCCTGTTTTAGCCTTCGGCGCGGAATCCTTGAACATCAGACAAATACCCCTCCACCATGCTTCGCATGGTCCCCCTCCCCGAGACAAGCTCGGGGAGGAATGATCGGAGCCAGGCCATGATCCAGTCCCTCCTCATCGCCAATCGCGGCGAAATCGCTTGCCGCATCATCCGCACGGCGCGCGCGCTCGGCATCCGCACCATCGCCGTCTATTCGGACGCCGACGCCAACGCCCTCCATGTCCGTTCCGCCGACGACGCCGTCCATATCGGCCCGTCCCCCGCGCGCGAATCCTATCTCGTCGGCGACCGCATCATCGCCGCCGCCCAGGCCAGTGGCGCACAGGCGATCCATCCGGGCTATGGCTTCCTGTCCGAAAACGCCGCCTTCGCCCAGGCGGTGATCGACGCGGGCCTCATCTGGGTCGGTCCCGATCCGTCCAGCATCACCGCGATGGGGCTGAAAGACGCCGCCAAGCAACTGATGCAGGCCGCTGGCGTGCCCACCACGCCGGGCTATCTGGGCGACGACCAGAGCCTCGAACGCCTCACCGCCGAAGCCGACGCCATCGGCTACCCCGTCCTTATCAAGGCGGTCGCGGGCGGCGGCGGCAAGGGGATGCGCAAGGTCGACAGCCCCGCCGACTTCGCCGACGCGCTGGCCTCCTGCCGGCGCGAAGCCGCGTCCAGCTTCGGCAACGACCATGTCCTGCTGGAAAAATGGATCACCAATCCACGCCATATCGAAGTGCAGGTGTTCGGCGACACCCATGGCAATGTCGTCCATCTGTTCGAACGTGACTGCTCGCTCCAGCGCCGCCATCAGAAGGTGATCGAGGAAGCCCCTGCGCCGGGCATGGACGAAGCCACCCGCGAAGCGATCTGCGCCGCCGCCGTCCGTGCCGCCAAGGCGGTGGACTATGTCGGCGCGGGCACCATCGAATTTATCGCCGACGGATCGGAAGGACTGCGCGCCGACCGCATCTGGTTCATGGAAATGAACACAAGGCTTCAGGTCGAGCATCCGGTGACGGAGGAGATCACGGGCGTCGATCTGGTCGAATGGCAGTTGCGCATCGCATCGGGCGAACCGCTGCCGCTGGCGCAGGAAGATCTGTCGATCAATGGCTGGGCAATGGAAGCGCGATTGTATGCCGAAGATCCTGCATCCGGCTTCCTGCCCAGCACCGGGCGCCTTGAGCAATGCAACTTTCCCGAAGACTATGTTCGCATTGAAACGGGCGTGGAACAGGGGTCGGTCATCTCATCATTTTACGACCCCATGATCGCCAAGATTATCACGCACGCCGATTCAAGAAGCAATGCGATTGCCCTCATGGCACAGAAGCTGGAAGGGCTGGCAGTTTGGCCGGTAAAGTCCAACGCCGGTTTCCTTCATCGCTGCGTAACGAATACCGACTTTGCCGTAGCGGCCGTGACGACCGCCTTCATCGCGGATCATCTGGATGATCTTGTCCCTCCGTCAGAACCATCACGCGCGATGTTGGAGCAAGCGGCCCTGATGCTGGCGGAAAGCGGCGGCAAGCTGCAAGGATTGAACGGACTTCGTCTCAATGCCGGTCCAGAGAAGCGGGTCCGGCTCCGCGCCGCCGGGGAGCGATATGAGGTCGCTATCCCGCCCTGCCATCGGGAGGATATCTATGCGTCGGTAGCTGCGCCAAGCGTCATTCTCGTTACGGAGAAGGGGCATAGCCTAGGCATATCACTGGATCGCACCGATGGCGCAGGAAGCGCCGCCGCCTCCGACGGCGCGATCCTCTCGCCCATGCCCGGCCGCATCATCGCGGTCGCGGTTGCGGCGGGCGACAGCGTGACCAAGGGGCAGAAACTCCTCACCCTCGAAGCGATGAAGATGGAGCATAGCCTCGTCGCGCCCTTCGACGGCACGGTCGCCGAGCTTGATGCGGCCGAAGGCGGGCAGGTGAGCGAAGGCGCGTTGCTTGCCCGGATCGACCGGACAGAGGACTGAAAACCCGCCTTTACGCTGTCCTACAGAAGTTTCGGCAGCTATAATGGGCTGTAATCGCGGGACTTTCGAAGAATTCATACTGCGCATATGCGCAAAGTTCGGGAAGGGAAGTTACGGGTGGCCGGACGCTATTTCGATCAGTGGACCATCGGCGATACGATCGCCCACGACATCCGCCGCACCGTGACGGAGACGGACAATCTTCTCTTCACGACGATGACCCACAATCCCCAGCCGCTGCATCTCGATGTCGAAGCCGCCAAGGCCAGCGAATTCGGCCAGATTCTCGTCAACGGCACCTTCACCTTCGCGCTGATGGTCGGCCTGTCGGTGGGCGACACGACGCTGGGCACGCTGGTCGCCAATCTGGGCTATGACAAGCTGGTCATGCCCCATCCGGTCTTCATCGGCGACACGATGCGCTGCGAAAGCGAAGTTACCGACCTCAAGCCCAGCAAGTCGCGGCCGGGTGCCGGCATCGTCACCTTCACCCATCGCCTCATCAACCAGCGCGACGAAATCGTCTGCCAATGCCTGCGCATGGCCTTGCTCAAACGGTCCGACGCATGAGGCTGCGCTCGCTGCTGTTCGTGCCGGGCGACCGGCCCGATCGCTTCGCCAAGGCGGCGGCCAGCGGCGCCGACGCGCTGATCCTCGACCTGGAGGATTCGGTCAGGCCCGATCGCAAGCCGTGCGGCCGCACAGCCCTTGCCGAATGGCTGGCCGGGCCACGCATCTTGCCCGCCTTTGTCCGGGTCAATCCGCTCGATACCGGCCTGACGCCCGACGATCTTGCCGCCATCCTGCCGCACAGACCCGATGGGATCGTCCTGCCCAAGGCGGAAGGGGCGGCCAGTGTCATGGCGCTGCTGGCGCTGATCGGCGACCGTCCGCCGCCGATCCTGCCCATCGCCACCGAAACCCCCGCCGCCATCTTTCAGCTAGGCAGCTACGCCGCCGTCGGTATCGATCTCGCGGGCCTCACCTGGGGCGCGGAAGACCTCCCCGCCGCAATTGGCGCGGCGACCGCGCGGGAGGAGGATGGCCGCTACACGGCGCCTTATGAACTGGTCCGCTCGCTCACCCTGTTTGGCGCTCATGCCGCCCGTGTGCCCGCAATCGAAACCGTCTTCCCGCGCATCGACGCGCCCGATGCTCTGGCCGATTATGTCGTCCGCGCGCGGCGCGACGGCTTTACCGGCATGATGGCGATCCACCCGGCGCAGGTCGCCACGATCAATGCAGGCTTCACCCCGACCGCGGACGAACTGGCCCACGCCCGCGCCGTGGTCGCCGCCTTTGCCGCCCATCCCGACGCCGGCGCGCTGCAACTGGACGGCAAGATGATTGATCGCCCGCATCTGGTGCAGGCCCAGCGGTTGTTGTCTGCCGGAAACGGCTGATATTCCGGTTCGGGATATGCTAGCGCCTGTCGCGATGACCAACAGCACAGCCCCTCTTCCCGCTGGCGATGAAGGCTCCAGCCGCCGTCGCCAGATATGCGAAATTGCGGCGCAATTGTTCGCGCGCAAGGGGTATCGCGGCACGTCGATGCGCGACATTGGCGAACAGGCCGGCGTGCTCGGCGGTTCGCTTTACCATCATATCAAGTCGAAAGATGCGCTGTTCGTAGAACTGCACAATGCCGCGCTCGACGCTGCGGAGGACCGGATCGTCCGCGCGATCGCCGCGCAGGCCGATCCCTGGGCGAAACTGGAAGCGGCCTGCGCCACCCTGCTCGATATCCAGCTCGCGCCCGATTCGCTGACGCTGCCGATGATGAACGATTTTCGCGAAGTGCCCGAAACGGTGCGCGACCAGCTTATCGCCCGACGCGACCGGTTCGAACGGGTGTTCCAGTCGCTGGTGGCGCAACTGCCCCTGCCGCCGGCCATCGACCGCTCGCTCTATCGCAATCTTCTCCTGTCCCAGCTTAATCATGCGGCCGACTGGTATCGGCCCGGCCGTCTTTCGATCGCCGCGATCGCGGCCCAGATCGTTACCCTGTTCCGCCACGAATGACCCTATAGCGGGATCGCGGTCGTATATTTCGTCATCGACAGGGCAAAATGCGACGCGGCCCCCGCGACAGAGGCGTGGCCCAGTAAAATCTGCATCAGGAAGCGGTTATAGTCGGCCACGTCCGCCACCACGACACGCATCAGATAGTCCCACTCCCCGGACATGGAAAAACATTCCACGATTTCCGGCCGGTCGTCCACGAACCGTTCGAACGCGCTGCGCGCATCGAGCGCGTGGCTGCGCATCCTGATGTTGCACAGCACATTGACCCCGCGCCCGACCTGCGCCGGATCGACCAGCCGCACCGTGCCGGTGAGGATGCCGGCGGCTTCCAGCGCCTTGATCCGTCGCCAGCAGGACGCACTCGACGCGCCGACCCGTTCGGCCAGATCCTGATGACTGATCGATCCATCCACCTGAAGCGCGGAAAGGATGCGACGGTCGACTTCATCCAGTTGACGTTCCTGTTTCATATATTCTCTAAAATTGATCGATATATTCCGTTTATAGCGAAAAATTCGTGAAGATTGAAACGTAATTTCTGTGCCAGCATGGCATCATGCCGCTATGGCCCTTACTGATCTCCTTGCCCCGGACGGCGCTGCCGCAGACTGGACGGTCCCCCAGGACTGGGCATCCTACAGCGCGGCGGAACATGCGTTGTGGGACCGGCTGTTCGCGCGCCAGTCCGCCCTGCTGCCCGGCCGGGTTGCCCCCGAATTTCTCGAAGGGCTGGAGATATTGCGGATGACGAAGCCGGGGATTCCCGACTTTGCCGAACTGTCCGATCGGCTGATGGCGCGCACCGGCTGGCAGGTCGTGGCGGTGCCGGGGCTGGTGCCCGACCGCGTGTTTTTCGAGCATCTGGCCAATCGCCGTTTCGTTGCCGGCCGCTTCCTGCGCACGCCCGAACAGATCGACTATCTTCAGGAACCCGATGTGTTCCATGATGTATTCGGTCATGTGCCCCTGCTCGCCAACCCGATATTTGCCGATTATATGCAGGCTTATGGTCAGGGCGGGTTGCGCGCCGACGCGCTGGGCGCGATCGACCGGCTGGCGCGGCTCTACTGGTACACGGTCGAATTCGGCCTGATCGCCCAGCCCGACGGGCTGAAACTCTATGGCGCGGGCATCGTGTCCTCGCACGGCGAATCGCTGTTCGCGCTGGATGATCCATCCCCCAACCGGCTGGGATTCGACCTCCGGCGACTGATGCGGACCCGCTATCGCATCGACGATTACCAGCAGAGCTATTTCGTCATCGACAGTTTCGAAGATCTGCTGCGCGCCACCATCGAAGCCGATTTCGCGCCGCTCTATGCGGGGCTTGAGGGCCTGCCCGATCTCGACACTGACACCATCCTGCCCGGCGACCGCGTTTATACGCGCGGAACACAGGCCTATGCCCAGAATAAAATGCAAGAGGAACTGCCATGACCGTCGCAACCGATAATCCATTGGGCCTCAATGGCTTCGAATTTGTCGAATTCACCTCGCCCGATCCGGCGGCGATGGCGGCGCAGTTCGAACAATTGGGTTTCGTGCCCACCCACCGCCATCCGCGCAAGAACATCACCCGCTACAAGCAGGGCCGCATCAACTTGATGCTCAATCGCGACGATGCCGGGCGAGTGGCGGAATTTCGCGGCGTTCATGGCCCGTCGGCCAGCGCCATGGCGTTTCGCGTTGCCGATCCGGTCGCCGCGATGGACTGGGCGCTGGCCCATGGCGCGCAGCGGACGCAGGAGGACGACACCGTGATCCAGGGGATTGGCGGCTCCTATCTCTATTTCATCGCCGACGGCGCGGACCCCTATGCCGACTGGGCCGAATTTCCCGGCTGGCGCGAAGCGGAGGCGGCGAACAATGTGGGCCTCGACCTGCTCGACCACCTGACCCACAATGTACGGCGCGGCCAGATGCGGGTATGGAGCGAATTTTACCGCACATTGTTCGGTTTCGAGGAACAGAAATTCTTCGATATCAAGGGCAAGGCGACGGGCCTGACCAGCCAGGCGATGATCGCCCCTGACCGCGCGATCCGCATCCCGCTCAATGAAAGCCAGGACGACAAGAGCCAGATCGAGGAGTTCATCCGCGACTATCATGGCGAAGGTATCCAGCATCTCGCCATGACCACGGCCAATATCTACGAGACGGTCGAGAAGCTGCGCGCGCGCGGCGTGCGGTTGCAGGACACGATCGAAACCTATTATGAACTGGTCGACAGCCGCGTGCCCGGCCATGGCGAGGATCTGGAGCGGCTGCGCGCGAACCGCATCCTGATCGACGGCGATGTCGAGCAGGAAGGCATATTGCTGCAAATCTTCACCGAAAACATGTTCGGCCCGATCTTCTTCGAAATCATCCAGCGCAAGGGTAATGAGGGGTTCGGCAACGGCAATTTCCAGGCGCTGTTCGAAAGTATAGAGCTGGACCAGATCCGGCGCGGCGTCATCAGCGTCGATGCCTGAAGGCAAGGGGAGCGTAGCGTCGATGCTGACCGGCTTTGGTAATCATCATGAAAGCGAGGCGGTGGCCGGCGCGCTGCCGGTCGGGCGCAATTCGCCGCAGCGCGTGCCCTTTGGCCTTTATGCCGAGCAACTGTCCGCAACCGCCTTCACCGCCCCGCGCGCGGAAAACCGGCGGACCTGGCTCTACCGGATGCGGCCGGGCGCGGGTCATGCGCCGTTCCGGCCCTATGACGGCAACCCCCTGCTGCGGTCAGCGCCTTTTGCCGGGGTGGTGCCGTCGCCCAATCGGCTGCGCTGGAACCCGGCGGAGCTGCCAGGCCAGCCGACCGACTTCATCGACGGCCTTGTCACCTGTGTTGGCAATGGCGATGTCGCGGGGGTGGCAGGGTGCGGCGTCCATCTTTACGCCGCCAACCGGTCGATGGAGAATCGCGCCTTTGTCAGCGCGGACGGCGAATGGCTGATCGTGCCGCAAAGCGGGCGGCTGCGGATCGTGACCGAAATGGGCGTGCTGGACGTGTCGCCGCTGCACATCGTGCTGATCCCGCGTGGCGTGCGCTTCCGGGTCGAACTGCCTGACGGGGCGGCGCGCGGCTATGTCTGCGAAAATCACGGGGCGCTTTTCCGTCTGCCCGACCTGGGGCCGATCGGGTCCAACGGCCTCGCTAACCCGCGCGATTTCGAGGCGCCGGTCGCCGTGTTCGAAGATGTCGACCGTCCGTGCGAACTCATCCAGAAATTTCAGGGCCGGCTCTGGACCACGACGCTGGATCATAGCCCGTTCGACGTGGTGGCATGGCATGGCAATGTCGCGCCCTATCGTTATGATCTCACCCGCTTCAACACGATCGGCACGGTCAGTTATGACCATCCCGATCCGTCCATCTTCACCGTGCTGACCGCGCCCAGCGACACGCCCGGCACCGCCAATATCGATTTCGTGATCTTCCCGCCGCGCTGGATGGTGGCGGAGGACACGTTCCGGCCACCCTGGTTCCATCGCAACATCATGAGCGAATATATGGGCCTGATCACCGGCGACTATGATGCCAAGGCGGGTGGCTTCGCGCCGGGCGGGGGAAGCCTGCACAATATGATGGCGGCGCATGGTCCCGATGTGGCGAGCCATGACCGGGCCGTCGCGGCCGCGCTGACACCGCAGAAGATCGAGGCGACGATGGCCTTCATGTTCGAAAGCCGCCTGCCGTTCGTCGCCAGCGACTGGGCGATGGCGACGCCCTTGTTGCAGGCGGATTATGATGAATGCTGGGCGGGTTTCGTCAAGGCACAATTGCCGGAGGGCGACGCATGAACTGGTGGACGACGGACGAAACCCATGATCCGGCGCGGACCAGTTGGGTCGAGGGTGCTGACGGCCATGCGGATTTCCCGATCCAGAATCTGCCTTTCGGTATCTTCTCGCCCACGGGAACGGCGCCGCGCCCCGGCGTCGCGATCGGCGATGCCATATTGGATCTGGCGGCCTGTGCGGGCGCCGGGATGCTGCCGGACGTGGCTGCATCCGCCTGTTCGGGCGACACGCTCAATGCCCTGATGGCGCTGCCGACGATCGACCGGCAGGCCTTGCGCCGCCGGTTAAGCGATCTTTTGTCCGATCCCGCCCATGCTGATCGCCTGACGCCTTTTCTCCATGCGGCGGCGGAGTGCACGCTGCACCTGCCCGCCCGGATCGGCGACTATACCGACTTCTATGTCGGCATCCATCATGCGAACAATATCGGGCGTCAGTTCCGGCCCGACAATCCATTACTGCCCAATTATAAATATGTGCCGATCGGCTATCATGGCCGCGCGTCCTCCGTCCGTCCATCGGGCGTGCCGGTTCGCCGCCCCAGGGGACAGCGCAAGCCGCCGGAGGCCGATGCGCCGCTATTCGGTCCGTCGGCGCGGCTCGACTATGAGCTGGAACTGGGCGTGTGGATCGGCACCGGCAATGCGCTGGGCGATCCCATTGCGATCGGGCAGGCGGCCGATCATGTCGCTGGCTTCTGCCTGCTCAACGACTGGTCGGCGCGCGATTTCCAGGCTTGGGAATATCAGCCGCTCGGCCCCTTCCTCGCCAAGAATTTCCAGTCGACCATTTCGCCCTGGGTGGTGACAGCCGAAGCGATGGCGCCTTTCCGCCTGGCCCAGCCCCCCCGGCCGCAGGGCGATCCCGCGCCCTTGCCCTATCTGTGGGACGAAGCGGATCAGGGCCATGGCGCGCTGGCGCTGACGCTGGAGGTATCGATCCTGACCGCGGCGATGCGGGATCGGGGCGATGCGCCCCATCGCCTGAGTATCGGCCCCGCCAGCAACATGTACTGGACCGTGCATCAGATCGTCACCCATCATGCGTCCAATGGCTGCAACCTCAATCCCGGCGACCTGCTCGGCACCGGCACCATCTCCGCGCCGGAGCGGGACGGCTATGGCAGCCTGATGGAATTGTCGGCCGGCGGGCGCGAACCCCTTACCCTGCCAGGCGGCGAAACGCGGACGTTCCTGGAGGATGGCGACGAGATCATCCTGAAAGCGAGCGCCAGTGCACCGGGCTTTGCGTCGATCGGCTTTGGCGCATGTCACGCGCGGATCATGCCGGCATGAGCGGCCTTGTCCTTCACGGCTATTGGCGTTCCTCCGCTGCCTATCGGGTACGGATCGCGCTCAACCTGAAGGGTATCGCTTATCAACAGGTCAGCCATGACCTGCGCCAGGACGCGCAGCGGGCGGCGGACTATCTGGCGATCGCACCGCATGGATTGGTGCCGGCACTGGAGGCTGACGGGCAGGTGCTGATCGAAAGCCCGGCGATCATCGAATGGATCGAGATGCGCTGGCCCGCCCCGGCGCTGTTGCCCGCCGATCCCGCCGATGCCGCCATTGTCCGCGCGATGGCGGCGATCATCGCCTGCGACATCCATCCGCTGTGCAACCTGCGGGTGCTGCGCGCGCTCAAGGCCATGGGGCGCAGCCAGGACGAGATCGACCAGTGGGTCCGCCGCTGGATCGGCGATGGTTTCGCCGCGCTGGAACAGATGGTCGCGTGCCACGGCCGGGGTTTCTGCTTTGGCGACACGCCCACGGTCGCCGACTGCCATCTGGTGCCCCAGCTTTACAATGCCCAGCGGTTCGCACTCGACCTGACGCCCTATCCTGCGCTGGTCGCGGCCGGGGCGGCGGCTGGTGCGCTTGCCGCCTTCGCCGCCGCCCATCCTGCGGCGCAGCCCGACGCGGATCGCTGACCGGGTCAGCAGGCGCCCTTGCGCGTCGTCGCCCAGCCGACCGCATTGTCCAGCATCGCCCCATAATGGGGATCGGCATAGGTTTCGGGCCGATGGCCGATCGCTGCGTAGAACATGCGCCCCTTGCCCACGCAGCGGGTCCAGGCGATCGGATGATCGCCCATGGTCAGGTCCGCGCCGGGCGCATAGCTGCGCTCATCCAGCGTTGCGAGGATATGCGCGCCGCCCGCGCGCGGATTATTCGTGAAGCTGTACCACTCGTCGTTCATCACCCAGTCGGCGGGCAGCCCCGCCGCGATCGGATGGTCGCGCGCTTCGATCACGACTTTGGCATCCTGAAATTGCGGCTTCATCGGATGGCCGGCGAACCGCGCGCCGATCAGCCCGTCGACATACCAGTCCCAGAAGGTCGACGGATCGCCTGCCGACCCGTGCATGGCGACGAAGCCGCCGCCACGCTCGACAAAGCCCTTGAGCGCGGCGCGCTGCCTGAGCGTCAGCACGTCGCCGCTGACATTGTTCCAGATCACCGCGTCGAACCGGCCCAGCGTCGCCCGATTGATCGCGCCACCCTTGTCGGTCACGACCAGTGCCCAGCCCTTGCGCTGCGCCATCGCCTGAAATGCGGCGCGCGCCGCCTCGACCGAGGGGCCGTCGCGGAAGCCGGTGATCTTTTCGAACAGCAGCAGGCGTGGCTGACCCTTGGGCAGGGTGAAGGCCGGGCGATCGTCATCATAGCGGGCGCAGCGCGCGCGCCGGTCGGCCGCGCCGACAGGCAGCATGCGCAACGCCGCGTCCAGTCTTGCCATGCGATCGGCCGGCAGTCGCTCGCGCCGCGCGACCGCCTCCATTGTCAGGATCGATGCGAACGTCGGCGTCTGGGTCGAAAAGAAGTGCGGTGGCAGAGATGTGTAGATTTCCGGCACGCTCTGCTCCGCCAACGCCTTCGCGGCCGGGCTGAGCAAAATGTCGATGATCGGCGACCGGATCGAAAAAGGCGCATCGCGCAGCGGGCAATCGGTGACGGGCTTCGCCTCCGCCAGCACCGGCAACAGGCCCAGGCCCAGACACAGGCCCGCAATCGCCCCCAGCATCGCCTTCATATCCGCTCCTCTTCGCCTTGCCACCCAGCCTAGGGCCGTGCGGGGCCGAAGGGAAGAGTGCTTGGCAGGCCTGCGCGGCGACGCTATGCGGATCGACGGACGGCGGGTTTCACCTGTCGTCCATCGATCGCGCCGGTGCCCCCGCAAGGGGCTGAAAACGGGAATGCGGTGCGGGCTTTTCCCAAGGCCCAAATCCGCGGCTGTCCCTGCAACTGTAAGCGGTGAGCGCGACGCATACGCCTTTCTGAAAGAAGGAAGGTAGCCACTGGGCCGGACGCTAAATCCTGCGAGGCCTGGGAAGGCCATGCGTCAAGCGATGACCCGCGAGCCAGGAGACCTGCCGGCGTCTGGTCGCTCTTGCCCTGGTCCAGGGGATGGCCGCGGCACGGTGAACTCCGTCTGAGCGACGAAGGAGCGGCGGGGGCCGCCTTGCACCCGTGCGTCGGCCGCCGATGGCGTCCGGTCGATGCGCGCTGCCCCCGTCCTGTCGCAAGACGCCGGGATATATGGCCATGACTGATTTTTCTGCCACACCAGCACCGCGCCTGCGCCGCCGCATCACCGGCCTGATGGCCGCGCTGGTTGCCGCCAATATCGCCATCTGGCTTTGGGCCATCGCGATCTTCCATGCCCAGCCCTTGATGCTGGGGACAGCCCTGCTTGCCTGGGGGCTGGGGCTGCGTCACGCGGTCGATGCCGATCATATCGCCGCGATCGACAATGTGACGCGCAAGCTGATGCAGGATGGGCAGCGGCCGATCACCGTGGGCTTCTGGTTCGCGATCGGCCATTCGGCGATCATCGCGATCGCCTCCGTCACCATTGCCCTGACCGCCAGCGCGCTGGCGCGCTTCGATGACTATCGCCAGATTGGCGGCCTGATCGCCACCAGCATATCGGCGCTGTTCCTTTTTGCCATCGCCGCGATGAACCTGATGATCCTGCGGTCGGTGTGGAAAAGCTTCGCCCATGTCCGCGCGGGCGGCGCCTATGTCGAGGAGGATCTGGATCTGCTGCTTGGCAGTCGCGGGTTGCTGGCCCGCCTGTTCCGGCCGATGTTCCGGCTGGTCAGTCGCAGTTGGCACATGGCGCCGCTCGGTTTCCTGTTCGGGCTGGGCTTCGACACCGCGACGGAGGTGGCGATATTGGGCCTGTCGGCCGCCCAGGCGGCGGACGGGATGGCCATCGGCACGATCCTGGTGCTGCCCGCCCTGTTCGCCGCCGGCATGGCGCTGGTGGATACGGCCGATGGGGTGGTGATGCTGGGCGCCTATGAATGGGCCTTCGTCAGGCCGATCCGCAAACTCTATTACAACATCACCATCACCCTCATTTCCGCACTGGTCGCGATCCTGATCGGCGGGATCGAAACGATGGCGCTGATCGGCGAACGGCTGGAGCTGGAGGGCGCGCCTTGGCGGATCGCGGCGGATTTGGGTGCGCATTTCAACAGCCTGGGCTTTGCCATCATCGGCCTGTTCATCCTCTGCTGGCTGCTGAGCTTCGCCATCTACCGCTGGAAACGCTTCGACGAGATCGAGGTGCGGATGCCCGCATGAACGCCATTGGCTTCCGCTTTCATTTGCTCTAGGGCAGTGCCCATAGATCGCGCCGGTGCCCCGGAAGGGGCTTCAATGGGAATGTGGTGAGAGGGGCCTGCCCCCTCGATTCCACGGCTGTCCCTGCAACTGTAAGCGGCGAGCGCGATGCACAGGCTCTTCCATAGGGAAGGGCAGCCACTGGACCGTCAGGTCTGGGAAGGCGTGCATCAAGCCTTGACCCGCGAGCCAGGAGACCTGCCGGCGTCTGGTCGCTCTTGCCTTGGTCCAGGGGATGGCCGCGGCACGGTAACTCTTCCGTCTGAGCGACGAAATCGTGCGGCTGGGGCTGCACGGTCGCGGATGCCGGGCGCCGTCGCGCCCGCCCGTCGTCGCGCGCCGGCTGGCGCCCTGCAAGGGGCGTCGGCAAGCCCCTGCCTGTCGTCGCTCGGCGCGCGGGAGATAGGGATATGGCCGATCTGGCCAAGCTGCCGGTCACGATCGTCACCGGCTTTCTGGGCGCGGGCAAGACCACGCTCATCAGCCATCTGATCCGCCATGCCGGTGGGCGGCGGCTGGCGGTGATCGTCAATGAATTCGGCACGCTGGGGGTCGATGGCGATATCCTCAAAAGCTGTGCCATCCCCGATTGCCCGGCGGACAATATCGTCGAACTGGCCAATGGCTGCATCTGCTGCACCGTCGCCGACGATTTCATCCCCACGGTCGAGGCGCTGCTGGCGCTGGAGCCGCGCCCGGACCATATATTGATCGAAACCTCCGGGCTGGCGCTGCCCAAGCCCCTGCTCAGGGCGTTCGACTGGCCGGCGATCCGGTCACGCATCACCGTCGATGGCGTGATCGCGCTCGCCGATGCGGAGGCCGTGGCGGACGGCCGCTTCGCCCCCGATCTCGATGCGCTGGCGGCACAGCGTCTGGCCGATCCCGGCATCGACCATGAAACGCCCCTGTCGGAAGTGTTCGAGGACCAGCTTGCCTGCGCCGACATCGTTCTGCTGACCAAGGCGGACCTCGCCGGGCCGCAGGGCGTTGCCGCCGCCCGCGCGGTGATCGCCGCCGAAACCCCCCGGCCGCTGCCGGTGATCGAACTGGTCGACGGCGTGATCGACCCGCGGGTGCTGCTGGGACTGGGCGCGGCGGCGGAGGATGATCTGGCGGCCCGCCCGTCCCATCATGACGGCGAAGACGATCATGAGCATCAGGATTTCGACAGCATCGTCCTGACGCTGGGCGAGATCGCCGATCCCGCTGCCCTCGCTGCCCGGATCGAGCGACTGGCGCGCGATCGACAGATTTTGCGGGTCAAGGGCTATGCCGCCGTCGCGGGCAAGCCGATGCGACTACTGGTGCAGGCGGTCGGCGCGCGGGTGCGCCACCAATATGACCGGCCCTGGCGTGCCGGCGAAGCGCGCGCCACCGCGCTGGTGGTGATCGCCGAGCAGGGCCGCATCGACGCCACTGCGATCCGGGCCGCGCTGGAGGGCTGACCGGGGCATGCACGTCATCTTCCGCGAAACCCACGGGATCGAGGAAGCGTCTGCCCCGCAGGATCTGGGGCAGGCGCCCGCCGATCTTGTGCTGCTGTCCTTTTCGGACAGCGATCTGGCGGCATGTGCGGCCGGATGGCATGAGGCGCGGGGCGCGCTGCCGACCCTGCGCCTCGCCAACCTGTCGGCGCTGGCGCATCCGCTGTCGGTCGACACCTATATCGACCGGACGCTGCGCGGCGCGAAGGCGATCCTCATCCGGCTGATCGGGGGGGCGTCCTACTGGAGCTATGGCCTGCAACAGGTCGAGGCGCTGGTGCGCACGCATGGCATCGCGCTGGCGGTGCTGCCGGGCGACGGTCGGCCTGATGCGCGGCTGGATGCGGCCTCCACCGTGCCGGTCGCGACGCTGCGGGAACTGGCGCGACTATGTGACGAGGGCGGCGCGGGTGCGGCGCAGGCGGCGCTGGGCGTATTGGCGCGCGCGGCGGGGCTGGACGGGCCGGCCGCCCCGGTCGCGCCCTTGCCAATGATCGGGGCGTGGGATGGCGACATGACCTGCCCGGCGGCCTTCGCCCTGACGGCAAAGCGGCCGCGCATCCTGCTGATTTTCTACCGCTCTTATCTCACTGCCATGGACACCCGGCCGTTCGAGGCGTTGCGCGACGCTTTTGCCGCGCGCGGCTTCGACCTGCTCGGCCTGTTCGCGCCTTCGCTCAAGCCTGACGCGATACGCGGCTGGATCGCGCGCTGGGTACAGGCGCTTGCGCCCGCCGCGCTCGTCAATGCCACCGCCTTTTCGGCGCGGGGCGGGGATGGCGCGACGCCGCTCGATGGCGCGGGCGTGCCGGTATTCCAACTGGCGCTGGCGACATCGGGGCAGCAGGCCTGGCAGGAATCCGCGCGCGGCCTGTCGCCCGCTGACCTTGCCATGCATGTCGTGCTGCCCGAAGTCGACGGGCGGCTGTTCGCAGGCGTCGCCAGCTTCAAGGAAGCGCAGGCGCGCGACCCGGCGCTGGAATTTTCCCGCGGCGCGCACCGGGCCGATCCGGCGCGGATCGCCGCGATCGTGGAGCGGGTCGCCGGGTGGGTGGCCCTGCGCCAGCGCCCGGCGGCGGCGCGGCGACTGGCGCTGATCCTGTCCACCTACCCCGGCAAGGCGCATCAGATGGCCCATGCGGTCGGGCTGGACGCGATCGCATCAGCCGCAGCGATGCTGAACGATCTGGCCGACGCCGGCTATGCGGTCGCGCCTGCGGGCGATCTGGTTGCCGATCTCCAGACGACGCATCTGCACTGGCCGGTTACTGCTTATCGCCGCGCGCTGCTCTCATTGCCCGCCGCTTTGCAGGAGGATCTGCACGCCGCATGGGGGCCGCCCGAACAAGACCCCGATGCGTGCGATGGTATCTTTCGGTTCGCGGCCATCCGGCGCGGCGCGATGATCGTCGCGCTCCAGCCCGAACGGGGCCTGCACCATGACCGGGCGGACGGCTATCACGACCTGTCGCGCTGCCCGCGCCATGCCTATGTCGCCTTCTATCTCTGGCTGCGCGCGCAGCGCATCGACGCGCTGGTCCATATGGGCGCGCATGGCACGCTGGAATGGTTGCCGGGCAAGGCGGTCGCGCTGTCCGACAAATGCTGGCCCGAAGCGCTGATCGGGCCAACGCCGCTCCTCTATCCCTTCATCGTCAACGATCCGGGCGAAGCGGCCCAGGCCAAGCGGCGCATCTGCGCGGTGACGATCGGCCATGCCCCGCCGCCACTCGCCCCCGCCCGGCAGGGCGCGGGTCTGGGCCGGATCGAGGCGCTGCTCGACGAATTTTCCAATGCCGATGGCCTCGACCCGGCCCGGCGCCTGCGGTTGCAGACGGACATACAGGACGAAGCACATGCGCTTGGTCTGGATACCGAACTGGCGCTGGACGATGCCCTTTCGCCGGCCGAAGCGATCAGCCGGATCGACCGCTTCGTGTGCGATGTGAAGGACAGCCAATATGGCGATGGGCTGCACATTTTCGGCCGGGGTGCGCAGGGCGTGGCGGAACGGGCCGGGCTGCTGGCGGCGCTCGACGGGCGACGGATCGCGCCCGGCCCGTCGGGATCGCCGCATCGCGGCCGGGCCGATGTCCTGCCGACCGGCCGCAACCTCTACATGGTCGATCCGCGCGCCGTCCCGTCCCGCGCCGCCCATGCGCAGGGCATCTGTCTGGCCGAGGAACTGCTCCACCGCCATTTGCAGGATCAGGGCGACTATCCCAGGGGCCTGGTGGTCGACCTGTGGGGATCGGCGACGATGCGGACGGCGGGCGAGGATTATGCCATGGCGCTGCATCTGCTGGGGGTGCAGCCGGTCTGGGATCATGCGTCGGAACGGGTGACGGGGATCGACATATTGCCGCTGGCGATGCTTGACCGGCCGCGCATCGATGTGACGCTGCGCGTGTCCGGTCTGTTCCGCGACGCCTTTCCGATGCTGCCGCTGTTGTTCGGCCAGGCGGTTCGCGCCCTGTGCGCCCGCGATGAGCCGCGCGACTGGAATCCTTTCGCAGGCACCGCGCCGACCGCGCGCGTCTATGGCCCGCAGCCGGGCGATTATGGCCTCAACATGGGTGACGCGGCCGAAATCTACACGGCACAGGCGCGCCGCGCGGCAGGAGACGCCTGGCTCGCGGCTTCCAGTCACGCGGTCGATGTCGACAAGCGGGACGAAGCCGGCCTGCGCGCGCGGGTCGCGGCGGCCGACGCTTTCGTCCATGCGCAGGATCTGCCCGAAACCGACCTGCTGCTGGCTGCCGACTATGCCGCGCATGAAGCGGGCTTCGCCGCAGCGCAGGCGGTGGTCGGTGGCCAGGCGGCGCTCTATCACCTGGACGCGCGCGATCCCGCGCGGCTGGTGGCACGGCCGTTGAACGAGGAGCTCGCCCGCATCGTCCGCGCCCGTGCGGCGCATCCCGGCTGGGTGGCGGGTATGATGCGCCATGGTTTCCGGGGTGGCGCCGAACTGGCGGCGACGCTCGACCATCTGGGCGCCTTTGCGCATCTGGCGGGCGGGGTGCCCGGCCATCTGTTCGACCTTTATCATGACGCGACGCTGGGCCGCGCGGATGTGCGCGCCTTCCTTGCCGATGCCAATCCCGGCGCGCTGGCGGCGATGGAGGCGCGCTTCGCCGCGCTCCACGCCGCCGGCCTCTGGCGGACCCGGCGCAACTCGATCCTCGCCAGTCTGGAGCCCGCACCATGAGCCTGATCAAGGGCTGGTGCCCCGACGCCTGGCATCCGATGACGGCGGGCGATGGCCTGCTGGTGCGGGTGCGCCCGCCATTGGGGCGGATCGATGGCGGGCAACTGGCGGGCCTGTGCGACGCGGCGATGGCACATGGCAATGGCCTGATCGACCTCACCAGCCGCGCCAATCTCCAGCTTCGCGGTGTCAGCGCGCAAGGCTGGCAGTCGCTGATTGCGCGGTTGTTCGCTTTGGGCCTTGTCCATGCCGATCCCGTGCTGGAATCGCGCCGTGCCTTATTGATCGCGCCCGATTGGCAATCGGGCGACGATAGTGCGCGGATCGCCGGGGAACTGGCGGAACGGCTGGCGGAACTGCCCGACCTGCCGGCCAAGACGGGCTTTCTGATCGACGCCGGCATGGCGCGTCGCCTTGCCGGAGAAGCAGGCGATTTCCGCATCGAACGCAGCGCAACGGGCGGGCTGATCCTGCGCGCTGACGGTCGCTCCACCGGCATAGCCGTAACGCGAGACAAAGCCGTCGACGCGCTGATCGCGCTGGCGCACTGGTTCGTCGCCAGCGGTGGCGCGCAAGCGGGGCGCATGGCCCGCCACGCCGCGCCCTTGCCCGACTGGGCGCAGGGTGACATCGCACCCGCCTCAGCGACCGCGCCGGTTCGACCGGGCCGCCATCCGCTCGGCTTCGTCTATGGCGCGCCCTTTGGCCAGGTCGCGGCAGCGACGCTGGCCCGGCTTGCCCCCCATGCCCTGCGCCTGACGCCCTGGCGGACGCTGATTGTGCAAGGCAGCGCGGGCGACGCGATCGACGGGTTGCTGCGCGACGCCAGCGATCCCCTGTTGCGCGTCGATGCCTGCCCCGGCCAGCCCCGTTGCCCGCAAGCCACCGTCGAAACCCGCGCACTGGCGCGCAGCCTTGCGCCGCATGTTTCCGGCCGTCTCCACGTCTCCGGCTGCGCCAAGGGCTGCGCGCGCGCAGCCCCCGCCGATCTTTGCCTGACCGGGCGCGAGGGCCGCTACGACCTTGCCCGCAACGCCAGCGCCGCCGCGCCACCGCAACAGGCGGGTCTTGACCGATCCGCCATCCTCGATCTTCTGGGAGTGCCCGATGCCGCATGTCTATGAACGCGACGGGGCGGCGATCTATCGCCAGTCCTTCGCCATCATCCGGGCGGAGGCGGCACTGGACCGCTTCCTGCCGGAGGAGGAGCCGGTCGCGGTCCGCATGATCCATGCTGCCGGGATGGTCGACCTGGCCCCGCATATCCGCTTTTCCCCTGGCTTCGCGTCGGCTGCGCGCAGCGCCCTGGCGCAGGGCGCGCCGATCCTGTGCGACGTGCGCATGGTGTCGGAGGGCGTGACCCGGGCGCGCCTGCCCGCCGACAATCCGGTGATCTGCACATTGGGCGCGCCATCGGTGGCCGAACTGGCGCGCGCCCTGGGCACCACCCGTTCCGCCGCCGCGCTGGACCTGTGGCGGCCGCATCTGGCCGGTGCGGTGGTGGCGATCGGCAATGCGCCGACCGCGCTCTTCCATCTGCTCGACATGCTGGCGAAGCCCTGCTGCCCGCGCCCCGCCGCCATCATCGGTTGCCCGGTCGGCTTCGTCGGCGCTGCCGAATCCAAGGCCGCGCTGTGGGAAGCGCAGCCCGTTCCCTGCTGCATCGTCGAAGGCCGCCTGGGCGGCAGCGCCATGACCGTGGCGGCGATCAATGCACTGGCGAGCCACGCGGAATGAGCATCATGCCCGGCACCATCCATGGCGTGGGCCTTGGCCCCGGCGCGCAGGATCTGATGAGCGTGCGCACCGACCGGCTGGTGCGCGGCGCGCGCCACATCGCCTATTTCCGCAAGGCTGGTCGCCCCGGCCAGGCGCGCCGCATCGTGGAGGGGATGCTGCGGCCGGACGCGGTCGAGATCGCCATGGAATATCCGGTGACGACCGAAATCCCGCTGCGCGATCCGCGTTACAATGCCACCCTGTCCGCCTTCTACGCGGACTGCACCGACCGGCTGAGCGCCCTGGCGCAAGGCGGAGAAGATGTAGTCGTGCTGTGCGAGGGCGATCCCTTTTTCTACGGCTCCTTCATGCACCTGCACAGCCGCCTGACCGGCGTGGTCCCGGTGCGGATCGTGCCGGGGATCAGCGGCATGGCCGGTGCCTGGACCGCCAGCGGCGCGCCGATCACATGGGGCGACGATGTGCTGACGGTGCTGATGGCGACGCTGCCCGAAGCCGATCTTGTCCGCCGCATCGCCGACACCGATGCGCTGGTGGTGATGAAGATCGGCCGCAACCTGCCCAAGCTGCGCCGTGCGGTGGCCGCCGCCGGGCGCGAGGGGGAGGCATGGCTGGTCGAACATGCCGCCATGCCGGAACAGAAGGTGACGCCGCTGCTGAAGGCGGACAGCGTGACCCCCTATTTCTCGATCCTGCTGATCCATGGTCAGGGGCGGCGGCCATGAGCGGCTGGCTGGCCATTGCCGGGCTGGGACCGGGCGACGAAGCGCTGGTGACGCCGGAGGTGACGGTGGCGCTGGCGCAGGCGACCGATGTGGTCGGCTACATCCCCTATGTCGCGCGGGTCGCGCCGCGCGCAGGGCTGGTCCTGCACCCGTCCGACAATCGGGTGGAGGGTGAGCGGGCGGCCCATGCGCTGGCGCTGGCGGCGGCGGGGCGGCGCGTGGTCGTGGTGTCGTCGGGTGATCCGGGCGTTTTCGCCATGGCCTCGGCCGTGTTCGAGGCGCTGGAGGCGGGGCCTGCGGACTGGCGGGATCTCGACATTCGCGTCCTGCCCGGCATCACCGCGATGCTGGCGGCCAGCGCGCGGGCGGGCGCGCCGCTTGGCCATGATTTCTGCGCGATCAACCTGTCCGACAATCTGAAACCCTGGGATCTGGTCGAGCGGCGGCTGCGGCTGGCGGTGGCGGCGGATTTCGCCATCGCCCTCTACAACCCCCGGTCGAAGGCGCGGCCGCAGGGGTTCGCCCGTGCGCTGGAACTGCTGCGGGCAACGTGCAGCGACGATCGCCCGATCCTGTTCGCGCGGGCGGTATCGACCCCGGACGAAGCACTGAACATCGTCCCCCTGTCGCAGGCGATGCCCGACATGGCGGACATGCGCACGATGGTCATCATCGGGTCCAGCCAGACGCGGATCATTCCGCGCGCCGGCGCGCCGATCCTCTACACGCCCCGGTTCGCCGCATGATCCAGCCAGCGCAGAATTTCATGGGGATCATGGACCTCCGGCCGGTCGGGCAGGGCAGGGCGGTCGATCATCAGCACCGGCAACCCCGATTGCCGCGCCGCGACCAGCTTGGCCTGCGCGCCCGTGCCGCCGGCATTCTTGCAGACCAGCAGGTCGATGCCATGCGCCCGCATCAGCCGCGCATCGCCCTCGACATGGAAGGGACCGCGATCGATCACAAGCTGGTGCCGGGGCAGGACCGGCGGCACGACCGGCGCATCGACGAAGCGCAGGAGGTAGAAATGCTGCGGCCGCGCGGCGAAGGCGTCGGCGTGCATCCGGCCGAGCGCCAGCAGGATGCGGCGGGCGGGACCGTCCAGCGCGGCGATCGCGCCGGCAATATCGGGCACATGGGTCCAGCGGTCGCCCGCCCCCGCGCGCCAGGCCGGGCGCGTCAGGGCGACATGGGCGACGCCTGCCAGTCGAGCCGCCGCGACTGCATTATGGCTCATCGTCGCGGCGAAGGGGTGGGTCGCATCGATCAGATGCGTGACGCCGTGCTGGCGCAGATAGGCCGCCAGCCCCGCCACCCCGCCAAAGCCGCCGACCCGCACCGGCACCGGCTGCGCGCGCGGACTGTCCACCCGGCCGGCATAGCTGAGCACCGCCCGCTCGCCCTGTTCCGCCAGCAGCCGGGCGAGCGCGCTCGCCTCAGTGGTGCCGCCCAGGATCAGGATGTTGCGCATGGCTGATGGTCCGGCAAGGCCATGGCTGACGATCGTCGGCGTGGGCGAGGATGGATGGGACGGACTGGCGCCGCCAGCCCGCGCGGCGATCGATGCGGCGGAACTGGTCATGGGACCGGCCCGGCATCTGGCGCTGCTTGGCGATCATAAGCGGCGGGCGATGGCATGGCCAGTCCCCTTCGCCGATGGTGTCGCGCAACTGCTGGCGCATCGTGGCCGGCGCGTGGTGGCGCTGGCGTCGGGCGATCCCTTCTGGTTCGGGGCGGGGAGCAGCCTGACCCGGCATCTGGAGCCGGGCGAGTGGATCGCGCACCCGGCGCCCTCCACCGTCTCGCTGGCGGCGGCGCGGCTGGGCTGGGCGGTGCAGGACATGGCCTGCGTCGCGCTTCACGCCGCGCCGGTGACGCGATTGCGGCCCTATCTCGTGCCGGGACGGCGCATCGTGGCGCTGCTGCGCGATGGCGCGGCGGTGGGCGATGTCGCGGCTTGTCTGCGCGATCAGGGGTTCGGCACATCGACCCTGCACCTGCTCGAAGCCTTGGGCGGCCCGCGTGAGCGGGTGCGGGTCATGCGCGCCGATGCGCCGATACCCGACGATAGCACCCATCCGGTCGCGATCGGCATCGACTGCGCGGGCGGGGGCAGGGTGCTGCCCTGCGCATCGGGCATCGCCGACGACTGGTTCGACCATGATGGCCAGATCAGCAAGCGCCCCGTCCGCGCCCTCGCCCTTTCGGCGCTCGCGCCCCGGCCGGGAGACATGTTGTGGGACATCGGCGCGGGATCGGGATCGATCGGGATCGAATGGCTGCTTGCCCATCCCGCCAACCGCGCCGTCGCGCTGGAGGCTGACCCGGTGCGCGCCGCACGGATCAGTGCGAACGCCAAAGCACTGGGCATGGACCGGATCGAGGTGCTGGCCGGCCGCGCGCCCGACCTGTTGCCCGATCGCGTGCCCGACGCGCTATTCATCGGCGGCGGCCTGTCGCACGCATTGCTCGCCACGCTCTGGGCCAGGCTGCCTGCCGGGGTGCGGCTGGTCGCCCATGCGGTGACACTGGAGTCCGAAGCCCTGCTCGCCCGTTGGCAGGCGGAAAAGGGCGGCCATCTGTTGCGGATCGACCTGGCCCAGGCCGCGCCGATCGGGGCGCGGCGCGGCTGGCGCGCCAGCTATCCTGTGGTGCAATGGAGCGTCATCCTGTGATCGTCGCCGGCTTCGGATGTCGCGCCGGCGCGAGCGCTGTGTCACTCCGCGCGGCGCTGGACCGTGCGCAACGGGGCGTGCCGCCCATTACCCTGCTGGCGGCGCCGCATGACAAGCTGCCCGCGCTGGCCCCGCTCGCAGCGACACTGGGCCTGCCGATCACCGGCATCGCGCCCGATGCGCTGACCGTCATCGTCACGCCGACCCAATCCACCGCCAGCCTGATGGCGCGCGGCGTCGGCAGCCTGTGCGAAGCCGCCGCGCTGGCCGCCGCCGGACCCGGCGCGACCCTGATCGGCCGTCGCGTCATGTCGCCCGATCGGATGGCGACCTGCGCCATCGCCCAAGGACAGACCCCATGACCATTCACTTCATCGGTGCCGGCCCCGGCGCGCCCGACCTCATCACCCTGCGCGGCCGCGATCTGATCGCCGCCTCGCCCGTCTGCCTCTATGCCGGGTCGCTGGTGCCCGTCGCGCTGCTTGGCCATTGCCCGCCCGGCGCGCGGATCGTGAACACGGCACCGTTGTCCCTCGACCAGATCATCGCCGAAATGGCCGCCGCCCATGGTGCCGGGCAGGATGTGGCACGGCTCCATTCGGGCGACCTGTCGATCTGGTCGGCCATGGGCGAGCAGTTGCGCCGGCTGCGCGCGCTCGACATCCCCTTCGATGTGACGCCCGGCGTGCCCGCCTTCGCTGCGGCCGCGGCCGCGCTGGAGGTGGAACTGACCCTGCCCGGCCTGGCCCAGTCGCTGGTGCTGACCCGCACGCCGGGCCGCGCCAGCGCCATGCCGCCGACGGAAAGCCTGACCGCCTTCGCCGCGACCGGCGCGACCCTCGCCATCCATTTGTCGATCCACAATCTGGCGCAGACGGTGGCGGACCTGATCCCGACTTATGGTTCCGACTGCCCGGTGGCGGTGGTGTGGCGGGCGAGCTGGCCCGACCAGCGCATCGTCCGTGCGACGCTGGCCACCATCGAGCACGCCGTCGCCGGCAGCATGGAACGCACCGCCCTGATCCTTGTGGGCCAGGTGCTTGGCCTGCCCGACTTCGCGGAAAGCAGCCTTTACACTCCCGATTATGACCGTCGTTTCCGTCCGCAATCGGCGGCTTCGCGCTTTGCGGGGACAAGCGAATGAGCGTCCCCGGCCTGATGATCGCTGCGCCTGCGTCGGGCACCGGCAAGACCACGGTGATGCTTGGCCTGCTCCGCGCGCTTCGCGAGGACGGCCTGACCGTGCAACCCTACAAGAGCGGCCCCGACTATATCGATCCCGCCTTCCATCGCGCCGCCTGCGGCCGGGCGTCGTTCAATCTTGATAGCTGGGCGATGACGCCTGGCCTGCTGGACGCCATCGCGGGGCAGGCTGCGGGCGCGGACATTGCCATCGCCGAAGGATCGATGGGGCTGTATGACGGCGTGGCCAGCATCGGCGGGACCGGCCATGGCGCCAGCGCCGACATTGCCCGGCTTATGGGCTGGCCGGTCATCCTGGTGATCGACGTGTCGGGCCAGGCCCAGTCTGCCGCCGCCACCGCGCTCGGCTTCGCCCGCCTCGATCCCGACCTGCCCTTTGCCGGGGTGATCCTCAACCGTGTCGCCAGCCCGCGCCATGAACGGCTGGTGCGGCGGGGCATGGAGGCTGTGGGCATCAGGGTGCTGGGCGCGCTGCCCCGGCGCGGCGACCTGGCCCTACCCGAACGGCATCTGGGACTGGTGCAGGCGGTCGAACATCCCGATCTCGACCGCGCCATCGTCGGCTATGCCGCATTCCTGCGCGCGCATGTCGATCTGGACGCGATCCGGCAGACGGCGCGCGGCGTGACCCCGGCTAATGCAGACAGCCTGCCACTTCCCCCGGCGCAGCGCATCGCGCTGGCACGGGACGAGGCATTTTCCTTCACCTACCCGCATCTGCTGGAGGGCTGGCGGCGCGCCGGCGCGGACATTCTGCCCTTCTCGCCGCTGGCCGATGCAGCGCCCGCGCCGGACGCCGATCTGGTCTGGCTGCCCGGCGGCTATCCCGAACTGCATGCCGGGCGGATCGCCGCCGCGTCGCGCTTCCTGAACGGTCTGCGCCATCATGCGCGGACCCGCCCGGTCCATGGCGAGTGCGGCGGCTATATGGTGCTGGGTGACGCCTTGATCGACAAGGCGGGCGCGCGCCACGCCATGGCGGGCCTGCTGGGCCTTGTCACCAGCTATGCCCAGCGGCGCATGCATCTGGGCTATCGTCACGCGACCCTGCTGGCGCCGGTCGGGACGATCACGTCCGGCACGGCGCTGCGCGGTCATGAATTTCATTATTCGACCATTATCGCCCAGCCCGACGCCCCGCTCGCGCATGTCACCGATGCCGATGGCACGACCGTCCCGGAAACCGGGTCGCAGCGCGGCCAAGTGACCGGCAGCTTCTTTCACATGATCGCCCCGGCCCGATGATCGACCTGACCCTGATCGGCATCGGCACGGGTGATCCGGCACAACTCACGCTGGCGGCGATCCGGGCGATGAACGCCGCCGACCTGATCCTGCTGCCGCGCAAGGGCGCGGAGAAAAGCGATCTGATCGCGGTGCGGCGGCAAATCTGCGCCGATGTGCTGACCGGCGCCACCCGCGTCGTGGCGTTCGACCTGCCCGTGCGCCGCGCCCAGGGCGATTATCTGGAGGCGGTGCAGGACTGGCATGATGCGATCGCCCATGGCTGGACGGCGCAGATCGCCGCGCATCTGCCCGAAGGCGGCCGGCTGGCCCTGCTCGTATGGGGCGATCCGTCGCTGTACGACAGCAGCTTGCGCATCGCCGACCGGCTGCGGGCGCAGGGCATGGACCTGCGCGTCACGGTCATCCCCGGCATCAGCAGCCTTCAGGCGCTGACCGCCGCCCACGCCATTCCCCTGAACGCGCTGGCCGATCCGGTCGTCATCACCACCGGCCGGCAGATCCGCGACCATGGCTGGCCCGCGCAGGCGGACAGCGTGGCGGTGATGCTGGACGGTGGCGGCGCGTTCCAGGCGATCGATCCGGCGGGGGTCCATATCTGGTGGGGGGCTTATCTCGGCATGGCGCAGCAGGCGCTGATCTCTGGCCCGCTTGCCCAAGCCGGCGCGTCTATCGTCGCGCAACGGGCCGCGCTGCGGGCGCGGCATGGCTGGATCATGGATGTCTATCTGATGCGAAGGGAAACGAAATGAGCGAAGCGGACGAAGCGCGCCACAGCGAAAAAATGCGCCGGAAGCAGGCGGCGCAGGCGAAGATCATGGCCAACAAGACACAGGAAAAGGGGCTGCTGATCGTCCACACCGGCAAGGGCAAGGGCAAGACAAGCGCCGCGCTGGGCATGGTCGTCCGCGCCATCGGCCATGGCATGAAGGTCGGCGTCGTCCAGTTCGTGAAAGGCGCGATGGCGACCGGGGAAAAGGCGGTGTTCGACGCCTTCCCCGATCATGTCGCATTCAAGCCGATGGGCGAAGGCTTCACCTGGGACACGCAGGATCGCGCCCGCGACATTGCCCATGCCCGCGCCGCCTGGGACGAGGTAAAGCGGATGATCGCCGACCCGTCCTGCGCCATGGTGCTGGCCGACGAACTGAACATCGTGCTGCGCTACGACTATCTGCCGGTCGATGAAGTGCTGGCGGCGGTGAATGCGCGCCCCCCGATGAAGCATGTCATCATCACCGGCCGCAACGCGCCCGATGCGCTGGTCGCGGCGGCCGATCTCGTCACCGACATGGTGATGGTCAAGCATCCCTTCCGGTCGGGGGTGAAGGCACAGAAGGGCATCGAATTTTGAACGACGCCCCGCCCGATTTCGATCCGGCCTTTGCGGACCAGTTCGATACGCTGTTGCGCTGGCGGCGCGACGTGCGCCATTTCCGCACCGATCCGGTGCCGGAGGCGGCAATGCAGGCGCTGCTCGCCACAGTCAGCCACGCGCCATCGGTCGGCCATGCCCAGCCCTGGCGGCTGGTGCGGGTGCGATCGGCCGGGCGGCGCGACCGCATCGCCGCCCATGTCGATGCGCAGGCGCGGGCGGCGGCGGACCGCTATACCGATCCCGCCCAGCGCGACTGCTATCACGCGCTCAAGCTGCACGGCCTGCGTGAAGCGCCGGAGATAATGGCCGTCTTTTCCGACGATCGCCCCGTCGCCGGCCATGGGCTGGGCATCGCCACCATGCCAGAAATGCTCCGCTATTCGACCGTGATGGCCGTCCATGGCCTGTGGCTGGCGGCGCGGGCGCGGGGCATCGGCCTTGGCTGGGTGTCGATCGTCGATCCCCCCGCACTGGGCGCGATGCTGGAAGTGCCCGCCGACTGGACGCTGATCGCCCTGCTCTGCATCGGCTATCCCGCCGCGCCGTCCGACACGCCCGCACTGGAGCAGCATGGCTGGCAGGCGCGCGAGCCGCTGGCCGACCGGCTGTTCGACCGATGATCCCTTCACAACCAAGGAACCCAAACGCATGTTGAAAGCCGTGGAGGATGGCCCCGCCGTGGTCGCCTGCAACACCTGTCGCCTCAGCACCGACATGCGCGAGGATGGCGCGGGCAGGCGCGGCGGCGCGCTGCTGGCCGACGCGCTCGCGTGTGCAAAGGCGGCCGACCCGCGCTATGCCGGCATCGCCGTGCAGCAGATGCCCTGCCTGTTCGCCTGCGCCGACCATTGCACCGTCCATCTGCGCGCGCCGGGCAAGGTCGGCTATGTGCTGGGCCGCTTCAGCCCGGACATGGACGCCGCGCGCGCCATCCTGGACTATGCGGTCGCCTATGCCGACAGCGCGCATGGACGGGTGCCGTTCAAACAATGGCCGCAGGGGGTGAAGGGCCATTTCATTACCCGCACCCCGCCGCCCGGCTTCGTCGCTGAATGAGCGCGTTTCAGGACATTGCGGCTTTTGACGCCGCGCTGGCGAATCTGACCCGCGCCGATGCCGCCGCGACCAGCGCGGCGCGGGCGCGACAGGCGGAACTGACCAAGCCTGCCGGATCGCTCGGCCGGCTGGAGGCGATCGCGCTGTTCATGGCTGGCTGGCAGGGGCGTGAACGGCCGCTGATGGCGCCGGCGCGCGCGGTCATCTTCGCCGGCAATCATGGCGTCGTGGCGCAAGGGGTGAGCGCCTACCCCGCCAGCGTCACGCGGGCGATGGTCGCCAATTTCGAAAGCGGCGGCGCGGCGATCAATGCGCTGGCGAACGTGGCGGGGCTGGACCTGAAAGTGGTCGCCCTCGACCTCGACCGGCCAACGGCGGATTGCACGAAAGGCCCGGCGATGAACGAGGCGGAATGCCTGGCCGCGCTGTCCGCCGGCGCGGCGGCGGTCGATCCGGGCCTGGCCCTGCTGGTGCTGGGCGAAATGGGCATCGGCAATTCGACGGCGGCGGCGGCGCTGTGCGCGCGCAGCTTTGGTGGCGCGGGCTCTGACTGGGTGGGGCCGGGGACTGGCGTGGACAATGCCGGCGTCACGCACAAGGCAGCGGTGGTCGAACGGGCGCTTGCCCGTCACGCCGCCGCGCCGATGACCCCGTTCGAAACGCTGCGCCGGGTCGGCGGGCGGGAAATCGCCGCCATTGCAGGCGCGATCCTGCGCGCGCGGCAGTTGCGGGTGCCGGTGCTGCTCGACGGTTTCATCTGCTGTTCCGCGCTGGCGCCGCTTGCCGTCGTCGCGCCCGCGATCGTCGATCATTGCCTTGCCGGCCATGTCTCGGCCGAACCGGGGCATCGGCGGCTGCTCGATCGGCTGGGGCTGGACCCGTTGCTGGCGCTCGACATGCGGTTGGGGGAGGGGAGCGGCGCGGCACTGGCGGCGGGGATCGTCCGGGCGGCGCTGGCCGCGCATGCGCGGATGGCGACCTTCGCGCAGGCCAATGTGGCGACGGCGGGGTGAGCGGTTTCCTGCTCCACCTGCTGCGCCATGGCGAACCCGAACCAGCGGGGCATTTGCTCGGTCATGGCGACTGGCCGCCGACCGCTGCGGGCATCGCCGCCTGTGTCGACCGGGCGCGCGGGCTGGACGTGGCGGCGCTCTGGGCCTCTGACCTCAGCCGCGCCGCGCTGGCCGGCGACGCAATCGGGGCGGTGGCGGGCCTGCCGCTGCGGACCGATTCGCGCTGGCGGGAACTGGATTTCGGCGCGTGGGACGGGCGGGCGGTGGCGGACATCGATCCGGCCGCCATGGCGCGTTTCTGGGACGCGCCTGACGCTGCGCCACCACCGGGCGGCGAGCGCTGGTCGGCGCTGGTCGCGCGGGTGAGCGGGGCGATCGCTGCCTTGCCCCCGCATCCCACGCTGGTCGTCACCCATGGCGGGGCGATGCGCGCCGCGCTGGCGGCGCTGTGCGGGTTCAGCGCGGCACAGGCATGGGCGTTCGACCTGCCTTATGCAGCGCTGCTGTCGCTGCGGGTCTGGCCCGGCGACCGGCCGGCCGCGCAGATCGTCGGGCTGCGCACATGAAGGGCGTCTGGATCGCGCTTCAGTTCCTCACCCGCCTGCCGACGCCGCGCGTCGAAACGGATGCGGCCAGCTTTGCCCGGTCGATGCGCTGCTTCCCGGTCGCCGGGCTGGTGATCGGCGCGCTGGTCGCCGGTGCGGGCCGGGCCGGGGCGCATGTCGATCCCTGGATCGCGGCGCTGGCGGCGCTTGTCCTGTGGATAGGGGTGACAGGGGCGCTCCATCTCGACGGCCTCTGCGACCTCGCCGATGCGCGGGGCGCGGCGCATGGCGACCGGCAGCGCTTCCTGACCGTGCTGGCCGATCCCCATGCCGGCAGTTTCGGCGTGGTGGCGATCGGGCTGCAACTGATCGTCAAGCTGGTGCTGCTGCATGGCTTGGCGGACCGCGCATTCTGGTTCCCGCTCATGCTGATCCCTTTCGCCGCGCGGATCGGGCCGCTGGTCTGGACATCATGGTTGCCGCCGCTGCATGCGGGCCTTGCCGCCGGTTTTCGGGATGCGATTGGCTGGCGCCATGTCAGCTTCTGGCTTTGCCTCCTGCTGCTGCTCGCGCCATGGGCACCTGCCCTGCTCGCCGCGCCGTTGCTCATCGGCCTGTGGGGCCTCTGGCTGCATCGCCACATCGGCGGTGTATCGGGCGACTGCCATGGTGCGGGAATCGAACTGGTCGAAAGCGGCCTGCTGGTCGCCGCCCTGCTGCTCAGCCGATGATCCATGCCCCCGCCGCGATCAGCCAGAGCAGCAGGCAGGCGCGACGATAGACGATCAGCGCGCGGCCGATATCGGCCGGCCCGGCGTCGGTGCGCCCGTCGCCGATCCAGGGCTTGGCATGGGCGATGCCGTCATAGCTGACCGGGCCTGCCAGCTTCAGCCCCAGTGCGCCCGCCATCGCCGCTTCGGTCCAGCCGGCATTGGGCGACGCATGCCGCCGCGCGTCCCGCCGCATGATCCGCCAGCCGCCCGCGCCGGCGATGCAGATCAGCGCGCCGCCCAGCCGCGCCGGGATGAGGTTCGCGCCATCGTCGATCCGCGCCGCCGCCCAGCCGAAGGCGCGCCAGCGGTCCTCCCTGTGACCGATCAGGCTGTCTGCGGTGTTGATCGCCTTATAAGTCCACACCCCCGGCAGGCCGAGCAGCAACAGCCAGAAAAAGGGCGCCGCCACGCCGTCGCAAAAACTCTCCGACAGGCTCTCTATCGCGGCGCGGCTCACCCCGGCGCTGTTCAGCGCGCCCGTATCACGCCCGACGATCATCCCGACCGCGTGCCGGGCTTCGGCGATGTCCCCGCGCTCCAGCGCCTGTTGCACCGGGCGCACATGGTCGTTCAGGCTGCGCTGCGCCAGCGCGGGAAAAGCCAGCAGCGCGATGCCGATCCAGGCGCAATCGCCGATCCAGGCGACCAGCATCGCCTGCGCCGCCCAGGCGATGCCGGCGGTCAGGCCGATCAGCAGCAGCATCGTCGCCACGCCCAGCATCCGGCGCAGTCCCGCGCTGCGGGTCGGGCGGTTGCCATGCCGTTCGCACCAGTCGATCAGCCGCGCAAAGCCGCCCACCGGATGGCCGATCCGTCGATAGAGCGCATCCGGCCAGCCGATCGCCGCATCCATCGCCAGCGCCGCCAGCGTGACCGGATCAGCCATGGGCCAACGCCCGGTCGAGCCGCGCCAGATCGGCGGCATGACCCGGCACGCCCAGCCGCAGCCAGCGCGGATCATGATCGAACGGCCGGGTCCATATGCCCTGCCGGGCGAGCCGGTCGAACAGGGCGGGTGCGTCGCAATCGACGATCAGCCGGAACAGGGGCGATTTCCCCTGCGGTTCCAGATGATGGCGGCGCAGCACCGCGTCCAGCGCCGCCGCCCGCGCGACCAGCGCATCCCGCGTCGCCCCGATCCAGTCCCGGTCGGCATAGGCCGCCGTCCCGATCGCAATGGCGGCGGCCGACAGCGGCCAGCTTCCCATCCGGTCGCGCAGCGGCGCCAGCCGCTCCGCCGGTCCCACGGCAAAGCCCAGCCGCACCCCGGCCAGCCCGAAAAACTTGCCGAAGGAGCGCAGCACGATCACCGGATCGTCGGGGCGCAGATGTGGCAGGATGCTGCTGTCCGGCTGGGCATCGACAAATGCCTCGTCCACCACCAGCCAGCCGCCCGCCGCGCCGATGCGCCGGGCCAGCGCCAGCAGCGCCGCCACCGTCAGCATCCGGCCGGTGGGATTGGCCGGGTTGGCGATCAGCATCGTGCCGCCTTGCACCGCTTCATCCATCAACGCCGCGTCGGGAACGCCGCGGCTGCCGGGAAAGGCGGCGGCATGGCTGGCATAGCCCGGCACGCCATGCCGCCAGGGGCCGGGCAGGCCGAGCAGCGACAGGCTGCGCAGCCCCATTTCGGTGCCGGGCAGGGCGCAGACCCGGTCGGGTGATACAGCGAAGTTGACAGCCGCAACGCTTTCCAGCGTCGCCAGATCGGCTTCGTCGGGCAAGCGCCGCCAATCGATCGCGATCCCGTCCGCACCCGGCCAGGCCAGCGGGTTGATCCCGGTCGACAGGTCGAGCCAGGGCGTGCGCGCGTGCGGATAGGCTTGCCGCGCGCCGGAGAGGCGTCCGCCATGTATCGTCCAGTCGGGCAAGGCTTGGCTTTCTCCTGCAAGTGCATATTGCGGGCTGCTGTTCGCCAATGTCGCGCTATAGGGCAAGCGGGAACTGACGATGGGGACGCGACAGGATGAACAGCCTTCTGGTTCTGGGTGGGGCGCGGTCGGGCAAGAGTCGGTATGCGCAGGCCCAGGCGGAAGATTTCGTGGGCGATCTGGTCTATGTCGCGACGGGCCAGGCATGGGATGATGAAATGACAGAGCGGATCGCGGCCCATCGCGCCGATCGCGGCCCGCGCTGGCGCACGGTCGAAGAGCCGCTGGACCTTGCCGCCATCATCGCGGCGCACAGCCGGCCTGAAACCTTGTTGCTGATCGACTGCCTGACCCTCTGGGCGTCGAACCTGCTTCTTGCCGGACGGGACATGGACGTGGAGCGTGCGACGCTGACCCATGCCATCGCAGGCGCGCCCGGCCCGGTCATCCTTGTCGCCAATGAAGTCGGCCTTGGCATCGTTCCCGACAATGCGCTGGCGCGCCGTTTCCGCGACGCCGCTGGCCGCATCAACCAGGCGGTCGCCGCCACCGCCACCCAAGTGGTGTTCGTCGCGGCCGGCCTGCCGCTTGTGCTCAAGGGTGATCCGGCCCGCCCGGCATCATCCCTATTACTCTGAGTAATAAGGCGTCACCGGACGGACAAAAATGCGATATAGCTGTTCCACTCGTTGTTCCACTTATGCGCGATTGCGCGCCGGCCGGCCGTCGCGATGATCCTCATCCCGTGATCGGTGTGCGGGCAAGGCTTTTGTAGAAATCATGCACCCGGATCAGGTCGGCCCGCATTTCGGCAATCGCGGCTTCGGCATCCCGTGCCTGCAATGCGTCCAGCAGGCGTTCGCGCGATTGCAGCGTTTCCGGCCCCGGATCGGAACCCAGTTGTTCGGTGAAGCGGCGGACCAGATCGGCCATGCTGGTCATGAACACGGCCAGCAGCGGATTGTGGGTGGCGGCCGCCAGTACATCGTGAAATTCGATATTGCAGCGTGATTTTTCACGCAGCCGCCCGCTGTCATAGAGCGCCCGCGCGCGCGCGACATTCGCCTTGAGCGCGGCGAGATCGTCCTCGGTCATGCGCTCCACCGCCAGGCGGATCACCACGTCCGCCAGCAGCAGGCGCGTATCCCACAGGTCCTCGAACGAGATTTTGCCGAGCGAGAGCAGGTCGCCCATATTTTCGCTGATGACATTGGTGCGCCCGGACGTGACGAAGGCGCCGCCGGTCTTGCCGGGGCGCAGGTCCACGATCCCGGCCTGTTCCAGCGCGCGCAGCCCTTCGCGCACGGCATTGCGGCCGATGCCCAGACGGGCGCTGAGATCGCGTTCCGCCGGCAGCTTGTCTCCGGGCTTGAGATGCCCTTCGCCGATCATGGCGCGAATGCGCTCCACAACCCCTTCAAATGTGCGGACGGACCGGACCGGCCGATATTCAGGTTCTGGGCGCGCAGTGGCGAAGGGTGTTTCCATCACGGTCCTTTATACAGTTTTCAGTCGGTCGCCAATATCGCCAGCGCCTGGGCCGAAAGCACGCCGCCATTGCCCTGGGCGATGGCGGTCCGCGCCCCGGCCACCTGCCGCTCGCCGCATGTGCCGCGCAACTGCCGCACCGCCTCGATGATCGTGAACAGGCCGTACATGCCGGGATGGGTGCACGACAGGCCGCCGCCATTGGTGTTCACCGGCAGGCTGCCGCCCGGCGCGATTGTGCCGCCTTCGACAAAGCGCCCGCCTTCGCCCTTGGGGCAGAAACCCAGATCTTCGAGGAACAGGATCGTGTTGATCGTGAAGGCATCGTACAGTTCCACCACGTCGATATCCTGCGGCCCCAGCCCTGCGGCCGCATAGGCGCGCGCCCCGCATTCGGCG
The DNA here is from genome assembly GCF_030580935.1 of Sphingobium cyanobacteriorum. Lineage (GTDB taxonomy): Bacteria > Pseudomonadota > Alphaproteobacteria > Sphingomonadales > Sphingomonadaceae > Sphingobium > Sphingobium cyanobacteriorum. Next base: position 71,119 of record NZ_JAUQOM010000010.1, read on the forward strand.
AGCGCCGTGCGGGTCAGGTCCGGCATGGTCGAGATATTATGATGGGTCGTGCCGCTTGCGGCGGACAATATCCTGACCGGCTTTGCCTTGAGGTCCGCCGCCCGGTCCGCCCGCGTCATCACGATCGCCGCGCCCCCGTCCGTCACAAGGCAGCAGTCCAGCACCGACAGCGGATCGGACACCAGCCGCGATGCGCGATAATCGTCCAGCGTCATGGGATCGCGCTTGAACGCTTCGGGGTTCAGCATCGCCCATTGCCGCGCGGCGACGGCGACGGCGCCGAGCTGGTCCCTGGTCGTGCCAAATTCATGCATGTGGCGGGCGGCCGCCAGCGCGTAGGAACTGACCGGATTGATCGGCTGGTAACGCGCTTCATAGGGCCATGGCTGCGACGTGCGCGCCAGCTTGCCCGACGCCGACGCCTGGTTGGAGCCATAGGCGATCAGCGCGCAGTCGATCAGGCCCGCGTCAAGCAGCCAGGCCGCGCGTTCCAGCCAGGTTTCGAACACATTGCCGCCGGGGCGGCTATTGTCGATCACCTTTGGCTGGATGCCCAGATATTGGGCGAAGCTGGTGCCGCCGCCAAAGGTGTCGGCGCTGTTGGTGTAGAACAGCCCGTCCACATCGGCGAAGGTCAGGCCCGCTTCGCGCAGGGCATTGCGCGCGGCGATGGCGGCAAGGTCGTGCGGTTCATAACCCGGCGCCTTGCCGGTGCCGAAAGTGCTGACGCCGACGATGGCGGTCTTGCCCCTGGGGAAAGCGTCGGTGGTCATGCGGCATCCTTTCCGTCGAGGGCGTCCTGCGGCACGAACACCACCAGCGGCCCGTCCTCCGCCGTCACGATGCGGGCACGCACCGCCATGCCGATGCGGACATCGGCGGCGTCGATCCCCTCCACCCGGCTCATCATGCGCGGCCCTTCGGCCAGGTCGATCAGCGCGATGTTCAGGCTGGGTTCGGGCGGCCGCTTGCGCACCACCGTGGTGGAATAGACCGTCCCATGCCCCGACGCCTCGACCCATTCCAGGTCCTCGCCGGTCACGGGCGCGACGACGCGGGGAAAGAACACATGGGTGCCGGTTTCCACGCCCCGCTGGATCATGAAGCGTCCTTCGGCGAGAAAGGCCGTGAACTGCTCGTCCGGTTTTATCTCGGCGATGGAATCTGGCATCTGCGGGTCCTGTTGCGCGAATGGGAATTGGCAACATTTGTCGCCGCGCCGCCGGCTTGTCGAGTTTGCATATGCCCGATCCCGGCGCGATGGCGCGATGATCGCGATGCCGATATGTGCGTGGCGTTACGGCGGCGGCGGCGTCTGGCGCTGTCTTGTCGTGGTCCGGCGCCCTCTATCGCAGTTGCGCTGAATAGCCGGGCATATTTGCGCCCTTTCCCGGACGATCGCTAGCATTTGCCCGGAAATTCCGTACCGGAGAGGCGATAATGCTGAAGGGCCGTTCGATTGATGCCGCCACCCTGACGGATGTTGGTCGCGCGCTGGCTTTTCCCGAACTGCCCGATGGTCTTGCCGCCTCCAATGACAAGCTGCGGCCCGTGGCGGCAGAGCGCTGGCCGTTCGACCCTGCGCACCTGATCGCCGCAGCCAGGGACGCGACCGGCCTTTCGGACTTTGGCGACGACTATTTCCGTGCGGTGCTCGACCGCCTGTGCCGGTCGGCGGAGGAGGAACTGGACCTTAGCCCCGTCGGCCGCCGCAATCTTTACGGCCAGATTCTCGACCATCTGGTGCAGCGGCTCCGGTTCCAGGACCTGTGGAACCGGCATCCCGAAATCCTGGACGAGACGATCGAGGCGCCGATCTTCATCGTCGGCCTGCCCCGGTCGGGCACGACATTCCTGCAACAACTGCTTGCCCAGCATCCGGCGCTGCGCGCGGTGCCTTTCTGGGAAAATCTGGCGCCCCTGCCGCAGCATGATCCCGCCATCCGCCCGCCCGACGACGCGCCGCTGATCGCGCAGGCCGAACGCAATGTCGAAGGGTTGCGGCGCTTCGCGCCCGGCCTGCTGGCCCTGCATCAGGTGGCGGCGGAGGAGCCGGAAGAGGAAATCTACCTGCTGGGACCGGGCTTTGCCTCGACCGTCTATGAATGGGTCTATATCCTGCCGTCCTTTGGCAGATGGTATGCGTCGGCCGATCACAGCGCGGGCTATCGCCATTTCCGGCAGATACTCCAGACATTGCAATGGATGCGCGGCGGCGGCCGGCGCTGGCTGCTGAAAGCCCCGCAGCATATGGAGCAGTTGGGGCCGTTGCGCGCCGCCTTCCCCGACGCGGTGATCGTGGAGACGCTGCGCGACCCCCTGACGGCCGCCGCCAGTCTGGCCAATCTGTGCTGTTATGGCCAGCGCCTGCGCACCGACCGACCGGACCCGCTGGCCACGGGCGCGGCGGCGGAAGCGATGATCGGCCGGCTGGTCGAGGCTTATGTGCGGGACCGGCCGGACAATGACCCGCACTTCATCAGCGTGCCCTTTGCCGACCTGATGGGGGATCCGCTTCCCCTGGCCGCGCGCGTGCTGGCGGCGGCGGGCGTGCCGATGACGGATGAGGCGCGGGCCGCCATGGCCGCCTATGTGGCGGACAATGGCAGGAAGGACCGGGTTCCCGTAAACTATGGTCCGGCGGATTTCGGCATCGACATACCCCGTCTGCGCGCGCGGCTTGACGGCTATTATGCGCGGTTCGGCCTGACCCCTGACCCGAAGTTCGTGGCATGAGCGGGGCGGATACTGGGGTCGATGCAGGGGCTGGCGTCTGGGCCGAATATAATGCGCTGGTCCAGAAGGCGCGGGAACGGATGCTGGCGCGGCCGGAAGCGGTGCATCAGCGGGTTCGCGACCAGGCCGAATATGCGCTCGTCGCGATGCAGGCCGGGTGCCATCATTTCCACGCGCTGCACCGCCCCGACTATCCCGCCTTTTACCGGCAGACAGTGTGGAGTCCCTATGAAGCGTCATGGGGCGGACCGTCATCGGACATGGTCTATGCCTGGACGTTCCTGGACGGCCGGCGGACCTATCGCATTCACGGGCGCCGGGGCACGACCCGCTTTTCCGACCTGCAATTGTTCAACGGCTATTTCGAGCGGGAGGATATGCGCGGGCTTGGCAATCTCGATTTCGACAGCCTGGCCACCGGCCCGGACGGCAGCTTTTCCTTCATCGCGTCGGCACGGCGGCCGGCCGGGTGGGACGGGGACTGGCTGCCCCTCGATCCCGCCGAACCTGTGATCTGCGCCCAGTTGCGCGACACATGGTGGGACTGGGCCGGGGATCGGGGCATCGACATCCATATCGCGTGCCTGGATCCGGCGGATGACGCCATGGTCCTGCCCACGGCGGAAACACATGCACGGCTGCTTCGGTCGGGCCATCTGCTGGAGCGCACGGTCGCCCGCGCGATAGGCTATGCCAACATGAACAGGAAACTGGCCGGCGGGCGCGACAATGCGTTTGGGCTGGTGCATGGATCGGGTTCCACCGATCATGGCGCATCGGGCCGGGCGGGCTATGGCGGGATGGTGTGGGACATTGCGCCGGGCGAGGCGCTGCTGATCACGCTGGACGAACCGCAGGCGCGCTACTGGTCGTTCCAGCTTGTCGACTGGTGGTGGATGACGCTGGATTTCAGCTATCACCAGAGCGGTCTCAACGGCTTTCAGGCAGAGCGTGACCCGGACGGGCGCATCGCCATGGTGCTCAGCCTGGACGATCCCGGCATCGCCAACTGGCTCGACCCGATCGGTACGCCGACCGGGCTGGTGCAGATGCGCTGGTATGATGGCGCGGTGGCGGCCGCGCCGGACGTGGAAAAAATCCCGCTGGCCGATGTGGCTGCGCGCTTGCCCCATGCGCGGCGCATATCCCCGGCGCAGCGGCGCGCGGATATCTCCACGCGCGCCAGAGCGTCGCTGGCGCGCTGGGGCTATTGACCGGGGCTGGCTGCCGGGGCTGGCTGGAAGTGCTCCGGCGCATCGCATCTGCGCTGATTGCTTGCCTGCGTCAGTACAGGCTTGCGCTGTTCGGCCAGTCGGCAATGTTGCGCGCATGACAAGAACCATTGTGGTCACAGGCGCCGCGTCCGGGATGGGCCGCGCCACGGTAGAGGAATTGACGGCGGCCGGTCATCGGGTGATCGGGGTCGACCTGCGGGATGTGGAGGTCATCGCCGACCTTTCCACGCCGGCTGGGCGATCGGCCATGGCCGATAGCGTCGCCCGATTGGCGCCTGACGGTATCGACGGCGTCGTCGCGGCGGCGGGTGTCACCGTGCCCCTGCCGCCCAGCAAGATCATTGCGGTCAATTATTTCGGTGCGGTCGCGACGTTCGAATTGCTGCGGCCCTTGTTGCTGCGGTCGGCTACGCCCTGTGCTGTCGCCGTCATCTCCACGGCCGCGTTGATGGATTATGACGACGCGCTGGTGGAAGCCTGCCTGTCCGGGGACGAGGCGGCGGCACAGGCAATGGCGGACACGCATGGCGCAACCGAGGCGACGGGATATGCATCCAGCAAACAGGCGCTTGCCCGCTGGCTGCGTCGCGCTGCCGTGTCGAAAGAATGGGGCGGTTCGGGCCTGTTGCTGAACGGCGTTGGTCCCGGTTCGGTGCTGACGCCGATGACGGAAGATTTTCTATCCACCCCCGAAGGACGCGCGATGTTGGCCAAGGCGACGCCGATCGCGCTGCCCGGCCGTGCCTATGGCGAGGCATCGGAACTGGCGGAGATCATCGCGTTCCTGGCCACGCTGCGTGGCCGCTATCTGCTGGGCCAGATCATATTCGTCGATGGCGGGACGGAACTGTTCTTCCGCCCGGATTTGATCTGAACGGAAGGATCAAGATCATGGGACCGGATGGCAACGCGGCGGTCGCCATGCTTTCGCTGCAATTCGGGTTCGGCACCGGCGATTGGCCGTGCGATGCATTCGACAATCAGGCGGATGCGGGCGGTGCGCCTTTCTCCAATATTCATCCCGATGCCAGGTTCAGTATGTTCGGCCCTTCCGGCCGCAAGGAGATGCTGGAGGGCAAGCAAGCCTTCGTCGATTTTGTCGGCCGCTGCGCGGCGGCCCTGGCGGACCGTACCGACGAGATAGTGGCGATTATGCCGATCGATGAGGAGGGGGCTTTCGTCCACGGCCGGGCCTGGCGCAAGAGCAGGGCGACGGGCGAGGAACTGCGTTATGAATGGGCCATGCTCTACCGGGTGGAAAATGGCCTGATCACCTATGGCGCGGATATGCTGGACGCCGATGCGCAGGCATTTTGGGGGCGGGTGCTGGGGCAGGACTGAAGGTGGCCGGGACTGGATTCCCGACCACTTTTTGCATGTCCTGTCCTTTGTCAGGCCCAGGGGTCGACATGGACTTTCGTTTCATTGTGCGGACCGCGCAATGTTTCGATCATGTCCGGCAGGGCATCGAGCCCGATATTGCTGGTGATCATGTGCCGTGGTTCGACATGGCCTGAATCCAGCATGTCCACCGCATATTGAAATTCGGGCACGGTCCACGCCATCGAGAATGTGAGCTTGACCTGCTTGAAAGTGCTGATGCCGGGAATGACGGGATCAGGGGCCATGCAGAAGCCGAGCGAGATGACGTGGCCGTTGGGTTTTACCAGGTTGATCGACTGTTGCAGCAGGCCGACGGCTCCGGCGGCTTCGAACACATAGTCGGGCATGCCATCCAGGGCCTGGGTGACACGCTCCGCCTCTCCCTCGCCGGTCAGGACATAATCGTCCGCGCCAAGGGCAAGGGCCATGTCGCGGCGGCGTTCCGAGCGCGATGCGGCAACGACCCGCCCGGCGCCCAGGCGCTTGGCCCAGAATGTGGCGGCAAGGCCCACAGCCCCTGCGCCCAGCACCAGAACCTTCGCGCCGAGAGGCAGATTGGCCAGGCGCACGCCATGCAGGCCGACGGCCAGCGGCTCCACCAGAGCGCCATCGTTGAGGCTGAGCGCAGCCGGCAATTGCACCGCCGTGCGTTCCGCAATACGCATATATTCGGCATAGCCGCCAGCATAGGGCGACATATTGGGACACATCACGACCTGCCCCGCCCGGCACATGTCGCATGCGCCACAACCCGCCGCGGGCAGGGCCGTGACGCGATCGCCGACCTTCAGGCTGGTCACGCCCTTGCCGATGGCGACCACCTCGCCGGAAAATTCATGGCCCAGGATGGTGTCGCACGGGAAATCATATCCCTTGCCGGATGTCATGTTGAGGTCCGTGCCGCAGATGCCGCAGCGACCGACCTTGATCACCGCCTCGCCGTCGCCAGGTGTCGGGTCCGGCCGTTCCTCAACGACCCATGGCTTGCCGGCTTCCTTGAACACCGCTGCGCGCATCACACTCTCCTGAAGTCCTTGTTTGTGAAGATGGTAGGCGGCGCACCTTGAAAGGCCATCCCCAGTTGGGGACGGTCGCCACGCTGGTCACGCTCCCGTGAAGCGGGGCGGGCGCTTTTCCGCGAAGGCGGTCAGCGCCTCCTTATAGTCCGCCGTGCTGTTCGCGACGATCTGGGTCGGGTTCTCGATATCCAGCGCATGATCCAGGCTGGCGGCATCCAGATTGCGCCACATGATCCGCTTGGTCTGCGCGACAGCGAACGGGCTGTTGACGAGGATGGCGCGGGCCTGGTCGAGCGCCGCATCGGCCAGTGCTTCAGGCTCCACCATCCGCAGGATGAGTCCTGTGGCCAGTGCTTCAGGGGCCTCGATCGGGCGGCCGGTCAGCATGATTTCGAAGGCACGGGCCGCGCCGATCCAGCGGGGGAGGAAATAGCTGATGCCGCTTTCCCCGGCACTGAGGCCGATGCGGACGGACGCCACGAGGAAGCGGGTGGCCGGCGTGCCGATACGCATGTCCGCCCCCATCGCGATGGCCATGCCTGCGCCCGCCGCGACGCCATTGACCGCGCAGATGACGGGCTGGGGCATGCGCCGCATCCGCTGCGCCATGCCCGCAAAGCGGCTTTGCCAGCCCATCTTCTCGACCGGGGAACTGACACCGGGCTGCTGTCGCTGCGCCGCCGCCCACATGTCCTGCCCCGAACAGAAGCCCCGTCCCGCCCCGGTGACGATCACCACCCGACAGGTCGGATCCTCGGCCAGATCATCCAGGGCATCGGAGAAATCCTTCACCATCTCCCTGGAGAGGCTGTTCAGACTGTCCGGGCGGTTCAGGGTCAGGCGCACGACGCCATCCAGCGGACGATCGATCAGCAGATGGTCCATGTCGCTTCCCTTGAAAAACCGGACAGATTGCCATCCGTCGTCAGAGTGACTGGCCATCGTCCAATTCGAAACTGCCGCCGGTGATCGTGCGTGCCGCATCGGACAACAGGAACAGGGTCATGTCGGCCAGGTCGGCTGGTTCCATTACCCGCTTGCGCGGGAAGCTGCCGATGAGCGCCTGGCCAGCCGGGGTTTCGAGCCACGCGCTGTTCAGTTCGGTCTTGATCCAGCCGGGGCAGATCGTGTTCACGTTGATGCCCTTGAGCGCCCATTCCTTTGCCAGCGCCTTGCCCATCATCAGCACGGCGGCCTTGGTGGTGTTGTAGGCCACCAGCTTGTCAAGGACGCGGTGCGAGCCGACGGAACCGACCAGCACGATGCGGCCAGCCCCGCTGTCCGCCGACCCGGCGGCAATCATCCGCTTGGCCGCTTCGCGCGCGGTGATGAACACGCCGCGCAGGTTGACGCTGACGACCTGGTCGAAATTCTCGATCGGGAGGCCAAGTGCGGAACTGGGCGCATTCATGCCCGCATTGGCGATCACCGACATGACCGGGCCAAGCGCGGCCTGCGCCTCGTCAAACCCCTGCGCGACGGAGGCTTCATCCTCCACGTCCATGGCGACCGCCACGGCCTTGCCGCCTGTCGCCTCGATCTGCGCCTTGAGCGCGGCCAGCCGGTCGACCCGGCGCGCGGCAAGCGCGACAGCAGCGCCGGCCGCCGCGGCCGACCTGGCAAAGTGCGCGCCAAGGCCGGACGAGGCCCCGGTCACCAGAACGACGCGACCGGCAAGATCAGGAAAATTGGACATTAAAAACGAGCTCCTGGAGGCAACATGGTGGCTTGCAGCCTACCGATCTATGTCAGCCGTGGGTGGCGACCGGACGGAAGGGAGAGGCGTAGCGCAGGGTGCGCTGCTCGCCATGGGCGGTTTCGCCCCATGCCATCCAGCGTACCGGCTTGCGTGTCTCGCCAACGCGGCGGACAATGCCTTCCTGCTGGCGGTTGGGCGTATGCGCGGTCGGCAAAATCCGCAGATCGACCGGCTGGATGATTTCCCAGGCCTGCCCATCCACATCGAGATCGACCCGTTCCGACCAGCCATCGGCGGCGCGGCTGACCTTTGCCGACACGGTTGAGGATTGCACGACCAGACCGTTCTGATTGGAGACAATGCCGATACCCAGCCGGTCATGGCCGACGATGAAGTGGCCGAATTCAAACGCGCCGTCCTCATATTCCGTGGCGAAGCTGTACCAGGTCAGGTGCGTTTCGGCGCCGACAAGTACGTCGTTGACCATGTAGAGCACGCTGTCCGGCTTCATATAGGCCTGCTCTATGAACAGGAAGCCCGTGACCTTCTTGTCCAGGATCGTGCCTTCGCAGGCGAAGGTCTGCGAAGCATAGAACAGGCCATTGTCACGACCGGGCAGATACCATTGCAGGCCCGGCTTGAGCGACGGCCCGGCAATGTCGATCAGGCCATCTTCCCGATAGCTGAGGTGATCGGGCCTGTATGTCGCATGGAAACCGCGGCGCTTCTCGTCCACTTCGTCAGCACGCCAGACGATTTTTTCATCATCGACCTCGATGATCGTGTCGGTGTTGTAGCCGGTGCGCATCGAACGGTGATCGACATGAAGCTCGCCCGCGTCATTCTGCACGAACAATACGGCGCGCCGGCCGATGGTGCTGCGCGTACCGGCTTCGCGCGGCGGCTCGGTCAGGCCGTCGAAGGGAAAGCGGCGCATGAAGATATAGACCTTGCCGTCTTCGTCGCGGAAGGTGCCCCACGGATATGTCGCTTCCGGCACCAGCCCGAAATAGCCGCGCGAAGCCGATGCCCCTTCGACCGACGGTTCGAATGAACCCGACATGCCCAGCCATTGGAAATCGCCCCGCTGGGGGGTGCTGGTTTCAGCCATCTGTTCCATCCTCATTCCTAATCCTGATGCAGATTGTCCGGGCCGCGACCAGGGCGGGTCATGCTTTATCAGCGGTCCAGAACACGCGCCGGAATCTAACAAGCAGCGCCAGTCTTGGCAGCTTGCCATCGCGAAGATCATAACTGCGATGCGACGCGCCATGCTGTCGCCGCATGGCCAATCGCGTCGCACACTATTCTTCGTGGCCGAAAGCAGGGCCTCAGGAGAGGGGAATACGCCTTCAATGACCATGCGCCCGTTTCGCATCGATGTGCCGCAACCCGTGCTTGACCGTATCGCCGCCCGCGTCGCCGACACCCGCATCGGCTATGCCCCGGCGGAAGGCGGTCCGTGGGATTATGGCATGGATCGCCGGTATCTGGCCGAACTCGTGGAGTATTGGCGCGACCATTATGACTGGCGGGCGCAGGAAGCCGAACTGAACCGCTGGCCGCAGTTCGTGGCGGACGTGGATGGCGTGGACATTCATTTCTACCATATTCCCGGCGACGGCTCCCGCCCGCTGCCGATCATCCTGACGCATGGATGGCCAGGATCGGTGGTGGAGTTCCAGGCGGCGATCCCGTTGTTGAACGGCGCGGGCTACACGCTCGTCATCCCTTCCCTGCCCGGTTATGGCTGGTCGGGCCGCCCCGCAAGGCCGATCGGCCCCGCCAGTGTCGCGGCGCTGTGGCGCAGGCTGATGGTGGATGTGCTGGGCTATCCCCGCTTCCTTGCCCAGGGCGGCGACTGGGGCAGCGCCGTCACGCAGCAGCTTGGCGTGTCCCATGCCGATGTGGTCGCGGCCATCCACGTCAATTTCTTCATGGGGCCGCCGCCGGGATCGAGTGATGATCCCGAACTGGCCGATTATTGGGGCGCGGTGGGCAAGCTCATGCAGGCGGAAAGCGGTTATCAGCACGAACAGGCGACCAAGCCGCAGACCATTGGCCTTGCCCTGCACGACAATCCGGTCGGATGGGCGGCCTGGGCGGTGGAAAAATTCTGGCGATGGGGCGATACCGGCGGGAATATTGAAAGCCGGTTCGACAAGGATCACCTGATCACCAACCTGATGAGTTATCTGGTGACGGACAACATCATCTCGTCTTTCTGGATGTATTATGCCAGCGCCCATGAGCCGCGGCGCCCAGGTCCGGTCACTGTGCCGAGCGGACTGGCGCATTTTCCGGCGGAATTCTATCCGATGCCCAGCCGGCGCCTGGCCGAACAAGCCTATAATGTCACGCGATGGAGCAAGATGACGGCCGGCGGGCATTTCGCGGCGATGGAGGAACCGGATGCTTTCGCCGCAGATGTCATAGCGTTTTTCGACGAATATGGACGGTGAGGTGCAAGCGGGCGCGGCGTCATCGCACAGGTGATTTGCGCACCTAAGCGTTTGCGACCGGCGAGTCTGAGTGTAAGGCAGGAAGATGACACAGTTGGCGGCAATGAAACTCGCGGTCGGCCCAATCCCGTTGTATCATCAACTGGAGCAGGATTTGAAGGCGCGCATCACGTCTGGCGAATTTGCGCCGGGCGACATGCTGCCGACCGAAGAGCAGATCGGACTGGCCTATGGCGTCAGCCGCATCACGGTGCGGCGGGCGCTCGCATCGCTGGAGGCGCAAAGATTTATCCAGCGTCGTCGCGGGGTCGGATCGTTCGTGGCGGACCGTTCTTCGGGCTTTCATGCTGTGCAATTGAGCGGGTCGCTCGATGCCTTCCTCATGACCGCATCCGAACTGGAGCCAGTGGTCATTTCGCTCGACGAGCGGGTCGCACCGGACGAGATTCTGGCCGATTTCGGCCTTGATGAAGGCACGAAACTGCTGCGGCTGGAATTGATCAGCCGGACAGGGGACGGGCCGACCGCACATTCCGAATTCTACTTCACCCCGGCCATGACCGGCAGGCTCACCGTGGACGACATCGTCGGCAGCGAACCGATCATACGCATCCTGGAACGTAAATTGGGCGTGCGCGTCAGCCGGGCGACCCAGATCATCGAACCGGCAGAGGTGAGGGGCACGACGGTCAAATATCTGGGCCTGCCCGAAGGTACGCCGGTGCTGGGCGCGCAGCGTAAATATTATACCAGCACAGGCGAGCTGATAGAGGTGGCCCGCCAGCGCTATCACCCCGAACGCTATCGTTATGAAGTCGAACTGCGGGCCAGCCTGCAAAGCGTCTGACAGGGTCTGGTGACGGGGTTTGTGACAGGGGGGCTGGCGCCGGAACATTCGCGGCGCCAGCGATCGGCCTGCGTCAGTCCCCCTTGAACACCGGATCGCGCTTGGCCATGAACGCATCCAGCGCTTCGGCATGATCGCCGGTTTCGTGCGCCAGCGCCTGATAGGCGGCCGATAGTTCAAGGATTTCAGACATGCGCTGGGTCTGCGCCTCGCGCAGCAGGCGCTTTGTCAGTCGCAAGGCGCGGGCGGGATTGGCGGCGATGCGTTCGGCCAACGCCAGCGCTTCCGGCAACAGGTGTTCGTCCGGGACGACCCGGCTTACCAGGCCAAAGCCAAGGGCTTCCTGTGCGCTGTAGCGATCGCCGGTGAAGAACATCTCCGCCGCGCGGGCATAGCCCACCACCCGCTGGAGCGACCATGCGCCGCCATCGCCGGGGACAATGCCGACCTTGATGAAGCTGGCGGAAAATTTGGCGCTGTCTGCGGCAATCCGCATGTCGCACAGACAGGCCAGATCGCATCCCAGGCCCACGGCGTGGCCATTGATCGCGGCGATCAGTGGAACTTCGCAATCCATGAATGCGGTGGTGATCCGCTGTACCCCGCGCCGATAATTGTGGCGGGTGGAGTCGGGCTGATCGAGCGGGCCGATGCCGTTGCGCTCTTTCATCGCCTTGAGATTGCCGCCGGCGGAAAAGGCGCGACCGCTTCCGGTCAGGATGGCGGCGGAGATGGAACGGTCGTCCGTCAGCGACTCGATGGCTTCGACAAGATCATGGCAATCCTGATGCGTGGCGATGGCGTTCAGCGAGTCGGGACGGTTGAGCGTGACGACGGCGATGCGGCCGCGCCGCTCAACATTTACGAAAGAAGTCATCAATCCCGGTCCTCGCCTCTACGTTGAAAATGCGTGGTTTCTAGCGGATTTTGGTAACTTTGCGAACCTGCGCCGCCTTCATCACAGGTGCGAATGTTTCGCTTGCCAAAACCGCGAGTCAGTATCATATGATGACAACATAACATGGCATAGCAACTGCTGGTGGACTGTTTTTAGGAGAGCGAGCGATGGCGACCGTGATGCGTGAGAAGAAGATCAAGTCCGCCGACCGGGTGCTTGAAATTTTCGAGATGTTCTCGGCCGATCGCCAGGAAGTCACGGTGATGGACGTGGCCCGCTCGCTCAACGTGCCCCAGTCGAGCACGTCAGAGCTTTTGAGTTCGCTTGTGCGTCGTGGCTATCTCTATCGCGATCGCGCTGCCCGCACTTTCCGTCCGACCGCGCGCGTGGCTTTGCTGGGCGCCTGGGTCCAGCCGCAACTGTTCCGCCATGGCCGGCTGTTGCCGATGATGGACGGTCTGCTGGAGGAAACCGGAGAGGCGGTCATCCTTGCATCGATGATCGGTCTGGACGTGAAGCATGTCCATGTGGTCGGCGAAGGTCTGTCGGATGCAATTGCTTCCGACACGGAACATCATGTCCTCCATTCGCCTTTCGGCGTGGCGTTGCTGTCGGTCATGTATCGCGAGCATGTGCGCAAGCTGGTTCATCGTCTCAATGCGGAAAGTGACCCCGCCTTGCATGTGCGGTACAGTGACCTGGAAGCGCAGCTCAACCGTGCGAGCAAGCAGGGCTATGTCGTCGGCGACCTGGGCGACGGGTTCGCGGCCGTCGCGGTTCTGCTGCCCCACCGCCTGGGCGAAGAGCAACTGGTCATCGGCATCGCCGGCAAGAGCGAGCAGATTCATGCGCGTTGCGACCAGTTGGTCCAGACCCTGCGGGGCGCCATCGCCAGCCGGCTCTCGCCCTGGTCCCGCCCGGACATGCGGGAGGTCGAACGGCCCGCCATCGCCGCAGTACGCTGACGGTCCGGCACCTTATATTCCCCTACAGAAAGGTTATCAGTGACCCAGTATATCGTCACGCGCAAGGAAGGCGCGATCGGCCATGTCATATTCAACAAGCCGGAGAAGATGAACGCCATCTGCCTTGAAATGTGGCAGGGTATGAGCGACGCCATGGCGCAGTTCGAAAATGACGACGACGTGCGCGTGATCGTGTTTTCCGGTGCGGGCGGCAAGGCGTTCGTCGCGGGGGCGGACGTCGGCAAATATGAGCAGGAGCGCGGCGACAAGGACGCGCAGGAACATTATGCCAAGACCGGCGAGGACGCGCTTCAGGCGATCTACAAGTCCAAGAAGGTGACTGTCGCCGCGATCGACGGCTATTGCATCGGTGGCGGCGTGTCGGTGGCGCTGGTATGCGACCTGCGCTACTGCTCTGCCCAGTCGAGCTTCGGCCAGCCGGCGATGAACATCGGCATCGGCTATCGTTATTCCTCGTTGCGCCGCATGGTCGACATTATCGGCTATGGCGCTGCCAAGGACATGCTGCTGGGCGGTTTGCGGTTCGATGCGCAGGAAGCCTATATCAAGGGCCTGGTCGGTCGCGTCCTTCCCAATGAGGAATTCCAGCCCTGGATCGACAAGATCATCAAGACCATCTCTGTCGGTGCGCCGCTGACGGCGGAAGATGTCAAATATACGCTCTGGACATATAGCCAGGACGAAAGCAAGCGCGACACTGACCGTTGCGAAGAGCTGTTTCAGATCTGCTACGCTTCGGAAGATTATAAGGAAGGCATTCGCGCCTTCGCCGAGAAGCGCAAGCCGGTCTTTGTCGGCAAATAAGGGGCGACACGGACCATGGACCTGCGGTTTACCGCCGAGGAGGAGGCGTTCCGTCAGGACGTGCGCGCCTTCATCCGCGAAAATCTCGACCCTGTGACCCATCGCAAGATGGTGGAAGGCCGCATCCCGGACAAGGAAGAGATCGTCGCCTGGCAGCGGATGCTGAACAGCCGCAAATGGGCGACCCCTTCCTGGCCGCAGTCCCATGGCGGGCCGGGTTTTACCCCGGTCGAGCGCTATATCTTCCTGGACGAATTGCATCAGGCACCGGCGCCTGAGCCGGTGTCGTTCAACGTGTCCATGATCGGCCCGGTGCTGATCCAATATGGCACGCCGGAACAGCAGGAACGGTTTCTGGCGGCGACGGCCAATCTCGATATCTGGTGGGCGCAGGGTTTCTCGGAACCGGGGGCAGGGTCCGACCTTGCCTCGCTGCGCACATCCGCCCGGCGCGAGGGCGATCATTATGTGGTGAGCGGCCACAAGATCTGGCAGGGCATGGCCCATCATGCCGACTGGATGTTCACGCTCGTCCGCACCGACCCGCAGGCGCCCAAGAAGCAGATGGGCATTTCCTTTCTGCTGATCGACCTGCGCCTGCCGGGCGTCACCGTACGGCCGATCATCACCCTTGATGAACGGCATGAAGTGAACGAAGTGTTCCTGGATGAGGTGCGCGTTCCGGTCGACTGTCTGATCGGGGCGGAGAATAAGGGCTGGGACGTAACCAAGTTCCTGCTTTCAAACGAGCGCACCGGCATTGCCCGGATCGGCATGACCAAGCATCTCATCCGCCGCATCAAACGGCTGGCGGATGGCGACACGTCCATACTCGCCAAGGCGGCAGCGCTGGAGGCGGAACTCAAGATATTGGAGATCACCCAGCTTCGCATCCTGGATGGCCAGCGTCGTTCCAGCGCGGCGGACCCGCGTTCGTCCATCCTGAAGCTGAAAGGCGTGGAATTGCGGCAGGCCGCGTCGGAATTGCTGCTGGCGGCGGCTGGTCCCGCTGCCCTGGAAGTGCGGCATGATGACGCGGCCTTTGGTGAGGACGATGCCGAATGGCTGGGCACGATCATGCCCAATTACGGCATTTTGCGCGCCGCCAGCATTTATGGCGGATCGAGCGAGGTGCAAAAGGGCATCCTTGCCAAAACCCAGTTGGGGCTTTGAAAATCTATGGATCTCGAACTATCCGATGATCAGCGTATGCTGAAGGACAGCGTCGACCGCATCATTACCGAACATTATGATCTCGATCATCGCAAAACCTATATGAGCCAGCCGGGGGGCTGGTCGCAGGAAATGTGGTCCACATTTGTCGCACTGGGCCTGACGATGTTGCCTTTCTCCGACGAGCAGGGCGGCCTTGGCCTGGGCGGGGTGGAAACGATGATCGTGGGCGAGGCCTTTGGTCGCGGCCTGGTGGTCGAACCCTATCTGTCCTCCATCGTGCTGGCTGGCACGGCGATCAGCCATGTCGCGACGCCCGAACAGGCGGCGGGATGGCTGCCCGGCATCATGAGCGGAGAGACGATCGGCGCGCTGGCGACGGATTCAGCTGTAATCGCAGAACGGGAGGGCGACGGCTGGACCCTGAACGGCACGGCCCATGTCGTTCTGGGTGGTGACAGCGCGACGTTGCTGATCATCCCGACCAGCGATGGCCTGTTCGTCGTGCCCGGCGACGTAACCGGCCTGGAGCGACGCGGCTATCGCCTGCATGGCGGCGGCGGCGCTGCGGATGTGAAGCTGGCCGGAGTAAAGCTGACCGATGCGGACCGGCTGGGCGGCAATGGCGGCACCGGCCGGGCGATCGAGGCGGGTGTCGCCTGGCTGGCGGCGGAGGCGGTTGGCGCGATGCAGGCTGCACTCGACCTGACGGTGGACTATCTCAAGACCCGCGAACAATTCGGCAAGCCGATCGCGGTCAACCAGTCATTGCAGCATCGCGCGGCAGAAATGCTGGTGGAAGTAGAGCAGGCGCGCTCCGCCGCCATGTATGCCGCTCTGCTGGCGGACGAACAGGATGATCATGTCCGCGCCACCGGCTATGCCGCGATCAAGGCGGTCATTGGGAAGGCCGGCCGCTTTGTCGCGCAATATTCGGTGCAACTCCATGGTGGCATTGGTGTCAGCGAAGAGCATATGATCAGCCATTATTTCCGGCGACTGACCGCCATTGGCATGGTGCTGGGCGATACGGAGAGCCAGATCGCGCGGCTGGCCGAACTGGGCGGATTCACCAGTGCCACCCCGCATTTCGGGACGGCCGCCTGATCGAACGGCGGGTGGCCTTCATTCTGCATCATGGATACGATTGTCACATGATGGCGCGATGCTTTGCCTTGGCCCGTCTGTGCCGTTCTGGCAGCACCATCGACAGGCCAATTCCAAGTGACGAAAGCCCGCAGGGCCGTGCGCGACGAATATAGGTTCCCTGGTGAGGAGGCAGAAGATGGCGTCGATCGGTCCCGGACGTACAGCGGTTGTCACGGGCGGCGGTTCGGGCATCGGCCTTGAACTGGCGCGCGCACTGGCGGGTGAGGGCATGCATGTCGTGATCTGCGGCCGCAGCCAGGACCGCCTTGAAAAGGCGGCGAAGATGCTGCGTGACGATAGCGGTGCCGTTGTGGAAGCCATCGTTTGTGATGTGGCTGATCGCGCGCAGGTCAGGGCAATGGCGGGCCAGGTCGAAGCGCGGTTCGGTGCGGTCGACATGCTCTGTGCCAATGCCGGCGTGACCACGGCGGGCGAATATCGCGATCATCAGGATGCGGACTGGGACTGGACGCTTGGCGTCAACCTCGCCGGCGCGACCAACTCCATCCAGGCATTTTATCCGGTCATGACCCAACGGGGGTCGGGCACCATCCTGATTACGGGATCGCAAACGTCGCTGGTGCCGGACTGGGTGGTCGGACATGGTCCTTATGTGCCCGCAAAGGCCGCGCTGGTCGCGCTGGTATTCGCGCTGCGGCCCGAAGCGGAAAAATATGGCGTGCAAGTCTCGCTATTGCTGCCTTCGGCCACGGACACCGCCATGGGCAATCCGGCCGGATCGCGACAGGTGACGCCCGGCGCGCAAATCATGCCGCGTGACGGCATGCCGATGCCCGAAGCGCCTTTCTTCCTGTCGCCGCAGGAAGTGGCTGCTCGCGCTATTTCCGGCGTGAAGGCCAATCATCCGCTGATCGTTACCCATGCCGGGATGCGCCCGCTGGTAAAGCATCATCTGGACCGGATCCTGGATGCCTATGATCAGGCTGCTGCATGGCAGCCGGCATGACCTTCTCGCGCCAGACCCCTTTAATTTCGATCTTGTAGCAGGAAAATCGCACATGCGCGCTGTAGTAATCCACGGTTATGGTGACACGGATGTGCTCGAACCGGCCGAAATGCCGGTTCCTGAATGCGCATCGGGTGAAGTGCTGATCAAGGTTCACGCCGCCGCCGTCAATCCGGCGGACGGCAAGTGGCGGTCAGGCAAGTACCAGGCCTTCATCCCCCTCACGATGCCCCATATACTGGGCTATGATATTGCCGGTACGGTCGAGGCGGGTGAGGGTTTTTCCAAGGGGACACGGGTTGCGGCCATGCTCAATCCCATGACCAAGGGTGGCTATGCCCAATATGCCAGCGCAGTCGTTTCCAGCGTAGCGGAAATTCCCGACGGGATGAGTTTCGAGACGGCTGCGGCGGTGCCCTGTGCAAACCTCACGGGTGTGCAACTCATTGAAACGGCACTCGACCTGAAAGCCGGGCAGCGTGTGCTGATCACCGGCGCGTTGGGCAATGTCGGGCGCGCGGCCATGTTCGCAGCGCGTGGTCGGGGGGCGCATATCATTGCCGCAGTCAGGGCTGACCGGGCCGTTGAAGCGCGGGAAGCAGGTGCGGCGGAGATTGCCGTTATCGGAGAGGAATGGACCGGGGAAGCGTTCGACGAGGTCGCGGACACGATCGGCGGACCCAGTGTGGCGCCCCTGATGCGTCATTTGAAGCCGGGCGGGCGCATCGCGACTGCATCGGATAGTCCGATTCCGCCCGATGGCCTGCCGGTTGTGCCCGAATTCTATGGTATCAATCCCGACGGCGCCCAGTTGACAAAAATACTCGCGGCTGTTGCGGCGGGTGCGTTGCCGGTCATGATTGATCGTGTCCTGCCGCTGGACGCTGCGGCCGAAGGGCAGAAGGCCGTGGATGCAGGTGGCCTGAGGGGCAAGATCATCCTCAAGCCTTAAGGTCCAGCGACGCCAGATCGTGCCCTGATGCCTTCATAGCGGCAACGCTCTGGCGCCTGCCCCGGCAGGGACGCTCAGTTTGCTTGGGGCGATGTGTCGTTCAATGTCTGGGCTATTTGCTTCAGTTCAACCCGCCGGACCTTGCCAAGAGGCGTCTTGGGCAGGACGTCAAGCGTCACGAAGCGTCGCGGCACCTTGAAATTAGCCATATGTTCACGCGACCATGTGGTCAGTTCGACAGGATTTGGCGCGATGCCGGGCACTGGCACGATGAAGGCGGCGGCGACTTCACCCATACGGTGATCGGGCATCCCGACGACTGCGACTTCGGCGATACCGGGGGCCTGGCGCAGGATATTCTCCACTTCGGCCGGATAGACGTTGAAGCCGCCCACGATGATGATATCCTTCAGCCGGTCGACGATACGCAGATAGCCGCGTTCATCGAGGATGCCGACATCGCCGCTATGCAGCCAGCCATCGGCATCGATCGCTTCCGCTGTCGCGGTCGGATCCTCGAAATAGCCCTGCATGACGCTGAACCCGCGAAAGCAGACTTCACCCGCTTCGCCAATCGGCACGGGTTGGTTGTCGGACGTGACAAGGCGCATTTCCCAGCCAGGAAACGGGCGTCCGACCGTGTTGGCCAGGGTTTCGGCGCTGTCGCCGAAGCGGCAGCTTGTGCCCATCGCGGTATTTTCGGTCAGGCCGTAACTGGTCAGCACCAGTTCCATGCCAAGTTGATCATGGCATGCCTGCATCAGGGATACGGGAAGATTGGCCGATCCCGTGATGCCGATGCGGAGAGACGAAATATCATGGCCGGTCGGTTGGTCGACCAGCGTCTGGAACAGAGCCGGCGGCCCCGGCAGCACCGTGATGTGTTCGCGTTCGACAAGGGCGGTCAGGGCGTCAGCCTTCAATTCGGCGACGGGATAGGCCGTCATGCCGCCGATCAGGCAGGACACCCATCCGGCCCGATAGCCAAAACTGTGGAAAAAGGGGTTGACGATGACCATCCGGTCGCCGGGCTGGATGCGGTTGACGAAATTATAGCTGCGGACGACGCCCAGCGCTTGCGCATGGCTGAACATCGCGCCCTTGGGATTGCCGGTGGTGCCGGAGGTGAACAAGATGTCGCACAGGCTGTCCGGCCCGATAGTCGCGATACGTTCATCCAGCTCGGCCTCGCTTACACTGTCGGCGCGAGACAGGAAGCCGTCCATGGGATCGGTGTCGAACAGGATGATATCGCGCAGATCGGGCAGGCCGGATATCGGGCGACCTGCTTCCTCCCCGCCGCGTACTGCGCGCAGCAGTCCGACATAGTCGTTACCGAGGAAATCACCGACCGTGCAGAGGAAGGCCGCCCGACTTTTATCGAGGATGAAGGCGGCTTCCTCGCCCTTGAACCGGGTGTTGAGCGGCACGAGCACGCCGCCTGCCAGTTGCAGGCCGAGCGTCGCGATGATCCAGTCGATGCCATTCGGCGCCCAGACCGCTATCCGCTCGCCCATCGCAAGGCCCGATGCGATGAAGGCGCGGGCCATGCGGCGTGCCGCCGCTTCGGTTTGGCCGAAGGTCAATCGGCGACCATCCTCCCCGACTAGGAAAGTCCGATCGCCATGACACCGGGCGGATTCAGCAAGTTGAGCCGGGATGGAGGACGGGCCTGCCAATGGATCGAAACGATTTTCGTCCCAGTCCTGTGCCATTGTCGTGGCCATCCCGTCCCCGATCACGCTGCGTCCCAGCCTTTGCCTTCCTTGGCCAGACGCTCCAGCAGCTTGCATGGGCCCCAGCGAGGGCCATTCCGCTTTTCGGCCTCCAATGCCATCTGATAGATTTTGTCGAGGCCATATTGCTCGCCCCAGTACATTGGGCCGCCGCGGTGAACGGGGAAGCCATAGCCATTGACCCAGGCAACATCGATATCACCGGCGCGGATGGCGGTGCCGTCCTCAATCTCCTTGGCGCCTTCGTTGACCAGCGGCGCGAACAGACGGGCTTCGACTTCTTCGTCGGTAAACTCCCGGCGGGTGATACCGAAATCGCGCGAAACGCCCTCGATGATCTCCATCGTTTCGGGATCGGACAATTTGTCACGCCCTTCGTAGCGGTAGAAGCCCTTGTTGGTCTTCTGCCCGAAACGGCCAGCTTCGACCAAGCGCTCCACGATCGGTGACAGGCGCTCACCTTCCGGGATACTGGCGGCGCGGCCCTTGCGGGACACGACAGCCATGTCCATGCCGGCCAGATCACGCATCGACATAGGCCCCATGGCCATGCCGAACTTGGTCGCGACACGGTCGATTTGTTCCGGCGTCGCACCCTGTTCCAGCAGGAATTCGGCTTCGCCCGTATAATATTGCAGCATACGGTTGCCAATGAAGCCTTCGGTGCTGCCAGCAAGAACCGGCACCTTGCCGATCGTCTTGCCCATTTCCATGACAGTGACGATGGTTTCGGCGGATGTGACGGCGCTGCGAACATTTTCCAGCAGCTTCATCACATTGGCGGGCGAGAAGAAGTGACAGCCGACAACGTCGCCGGGCCGTCTGGTGGCGCTGGCGATCTCGTCGATCGACAGATAGCTGGTGTTGGTGGCCAGGATCGCACCGGGCTTCATCAGGGCGTCGAGGCGCGCGAATATCTCTTTCTTCACGTCCATCCGTTCCAGGGCGGCTTCGATCACGATGTCGCACTGGGCAAGGTCTGCATAGTCGGTCGTGGGCGTGATAAGCGACAAGGCCTTGTCCATCTTGTCCTGGCTGATCGACCCGCGGGAAACGGAAATGCCGTAATTCTTGCGGATCACGCCGATACCGCGATCCAGCGCTTCCTGATTGAGGTCGAGCAGGGTCACGGGAATGCCGGCATTGGCAAATGACATGGCGATGCCGCCGCCCATCGTGCCCGCGCCAATGATGGCGCAGGACGTGATCGGCTTGGCCTTCACATCGGCGGGAATGCCGGGAATCTTGCGTGCCTGACGCTCGGCAAAGAAATAATGCATCAGCGCAGCGCGCTGGTCGCTGGCGTACAGCTCCTGGAATTTTTCGGATTCGAATGCCAAAGCCTCTTTGGCTGGACGCGTGCAGGCGGCCTCGATGCAGTCGATGATGACCATCGGCGCGATCTTGCCGCGCGCCTTCTTACCCACATTCTTGCGCGCTTCGGCGAAAACGGACGGGTCGATGCCGGTGATCTTCTCATTGCGCTCGATCACGGGCACGAAAGTCTTGCCGGAGGCCAGCGCTTCCCTGGCGAACGCAATGCCGCCGCTGCGCACATCATCGACGATCGCGTCGACAATGCCCAATTCCAGGGCCTTTGGCGCCGGAACATGCTTGCCGGAGGTAACGAGGTCGATGCCTACTTCCACACCCGTCAGGCGGGGCAGGCGCTGCGTACCGCCTGCGCCCGGCAGGATGCCGAGATTCACTTCAGGCAGGCCGACCTTGGCCGATGCAAGGGCGACGCGCGCATGACAGGTCAGTGCCACTTCCAGGCCGCCGCCCAGCGCAGTGCCGTGAATGGCCGCGACAGTCAGTTTGGGGAACCCTTCCAGCACGGTCTGAAGGTCGTGGATGCTTGGCTTTACCTTGCTCTTGTCCGTGCCGAATTCGGTGATGTCAGCACCGGCGATGAAGGTCTTGCCGGCGCCCAGAATGACCACGGCCTTCACCGCCGAATCGGCGCCCGCGCGTTCGAGCGCTTCACCAAGCCCGGTGCGCACGGCGGCGCTCAAGGCATTTACCGGGGGGTAGTTGACCGTCAATACCGCAGTCTCGCCATCGACCTCATATGCAACTGCGCTCATACCAGCCTCCGCTCGGTTATACTGTGATTGGTGTGGCCAAGTGGGCCGTCATCCGTTCCTTTGGCAACAGGGGGCGGATAAGGCGAGGGCAGGTACGCTGACTGCGGGACATATCGCTGTTACGATGTGCCTTGGGACAAGGTTGTCCGCTCTCATCAAAGTCGGTGAATGAGGCTGCTCAGTGTAAGGGAGCGGGGGAGCATGTCGTCAGAAGCGTTGAAGGGCATCAGGGTCCTTGACCTCAGTCGTATTCTGGCCGCTCCATTTTGCGCCCAGTTGCTGGGGGATCTGGGCGCAGAGGTGATCAAGGTCGAACGTCCGGGCGCGGGCGACGACAGCCGTTCCTACGGCCCGCCCTTTCTGGACGATGCCGATGGCAATCCGACGCGGGACGCCGGCTTTTACCTGAGCTGCAATCGCAACAAACGTGGTATGACGGTGGATCATTCCAAGCCCGAAGGCGCAGCGTTGCTGCGTGAACTGGCAGCGAAATCCGATGTGTTCATCGAAAATTTCCGCACCGGCGTTCTTGCCAAATATGGCCTCGACTATGAGAGCCTGAAAGAGCTTAATCCCCGCCTGATCTATTGTTCGATAACCGGATTCGGTCAGGACGGCCCCTATGCGGCCCGGCCCGGCTATGATGGCGTGTTTCAGGCGATGTGCGGCATGATGAGCGTGTCCGGCCTGCCTGATGGCGTGCCGGGCGGCGGGCCAATGAAGGTCGGCGTGTCGATGGTCGACATATTGACCGGCCTTTACGCCAGCAGCGCCATCCTTGCCGCGCTGCGCCACAGGGACAATAGCGGCGAAGGGCAGTTCATCGACATGGCCCTGCTCGATTGCGGACTGGCCTCCCTGTCCCATTACGTCCAGAATTACCTGATTTCCGGGGTCGTGCCCGAACGGCGGGGTAATGGCGGATTTGGTGGCATTCCTTCGCAGACATTCATGTGCAGCGACCGCGAAATTTTCATCGTGGCCAGTACCAACAAGCAGTTCGGTGCACTGACCCGCGTGCTGGGAGAACCGTCGCTGGCCTCCGACCCGCGTTTCGATCAGGTGCAAAAGCGCATCATGCATCGGGATGAACTGCTCGCCATTCTCGACAGCCTGTTCGCCAGGCGGACTGCCACAGAATGGCTGGAGGCACTGGAAGCGGCCGACGTTCCTGCCAGTCCGGTTAACGACGTGGCGATGGTGTTCGACAACCCCCAGGTCAAGCATCGCGCGATGCTGGCCCATACGCATCATCCCGTGGCGGGCGACTTGCCGATTTTGCGCAATCCCATTCGCATGTCGGCGACCCCGATCGGCGAGGCGACACCGCCGCCGACGCTGGGGCAGGATAATGACGCGGTTCTGCGCGATGTGCTGGGATATGACGATGTTCGGATCGCCGCGCTGCGGGCCGCAGCGGTCCTTTAAAAAGGTACGCGGCAAGGCCACGGCCTGGCTATGCCTCAACATGCAGCAAAATCACCAAAGGATATGGAAGTGACTGAACGCGCCGTTGCCATTGCCGACCGGGTCGAGGCTTTCGTCCGCGATGTCGTGTTCCCCTATGAGCGGGATCCCCGCGCGCGTGGCCACCACGGGCCTGCGGACGAACTGGTCATGGAAATGCGTGACAAGGCCCGTGCAGCGGGCGTCTTGACCCCCCACATCATGCCCGATGGCAGTCACCTGACCCAGCGCGAAACGGCAATCGTCCTCATCCGTTCCGGCCTCAGCCCGCTTGGCCCCCTGGCCTGCAACACGATGGCACCGGACGAAGGCAATATGTATCTGCTCGGCCATGAGGGGTCGGCGGAGCAGAAGGCGCGCTTCCTGAAACCGCTGGTGGAAGGGCGCGCCCGCTCCGCCTTTCTGATGACGGAACCCGCAACCGAGGGCGGCGCCGGGTCTGACCCGTCGATGATGAAAACGACCTGTCGCCAGGATGGCAATCATTGGGTCGTAAATGGCCGCAAGCGGTTCATCACCGGCTATCAGGGCGCCGCTATCGGCATCGTCATGGCCAAGTCGGACGATGGTGCCTGCATGTTCCTGATCGACCTGCCCGACCCCGCGATCCGCATCGACGCCGTGCCGGACACGATCGACAGTTCGATGCCGGGCGGCCATGCGACCCTCACCATTCGTGACCTGCGCATTCCCGCCGACCAGATGCTGGGCCAGTCGGGCGAAGGTTTCAAATATGCGCAGATTCGCCTGTCGCCTGCGCGCCTGTCGCATTGCATGCGCTGGCTGGGCAGTTGTATCCGCGCGCAGGAGATCGCGATCGACTATGCCTGCAAGCGTGAAGCGTTCGGCAAGACGCTGATCGACCATGAAGGCGTGGGCTTCATGCTGGCGGAAAACAAGATCCTGATCCAGCAGTGCGCGTTGATGATCGACTGGTGTGCAGGCGTACTGGACAGCGGATCGCTCGGCACGGTCGAAAGCTCGATGGCGAAGGTTTCGGTCAGCGAGGCGCTGATGAAGATCGCCGACAATTGCGTGCAGGTGATGGGCGGCACCGGCGTGACCGGCGACACGATCGTCGAACAGGTGTTCCGCGAAGTCCGCGCCTTCCGCATCTATGACGGCCCGACCGAGGTGCACAAATGGAGCCTGGCCAAGAAGATCAAGCGCGACTGGGTGAAGGGACAGCAGGCGTGAGCGGGGCGGCCGACGCGGCGGCCAATAGCGGGACCACCCCGGTCCGGGCCGGCTACGGCTTCGACGAGGCGGCACTGACCCGCTGGATGGAGGCGCATGTCGGCGGCTTTTCGGGGCCGCTCAGCGTGGAGCAATTCAAGGGTGGCCTGTCCAACCCGACTTACAAGCTGGTGACGCCTGGCCGCCATTATGTGCTGCGCCGCAAGCCGCCGGGCCAGATATTGAAGGGTGCCCATGCCGTGGAGCGCGAGGCGCGCGTGCTGAGCGCGATCGGCGGCGCGGGTTTCCCCGTTGCGCATGTCTATGGCCTGTGTGAGGACAGCGCGATCCTCGGTTCCGCCTTCTATGTCATGGAAATGGTGGAAGGGCGCATCTTCTGGGACGCGACGATCCCCGGCGTCCCGCAAGAGGAACGCGCCGCATTGTTCGACGCGATGAATGCCACGATCGCGCAGCTTCACGCGCTGGATTATCAGGCGATCGGCCTGGGTGATTATGGCAGGCCGGGCAATTTCTTCGAACGGCAGATCGGCCGCTGGTCGAAACAATATCGCGAGGATGTCGAGGCGGGCCGGGACGAGACGATGGACCGGCTCATCGCCTGGCTGGAAGCCAATATTCCGGCCGGCGATGACATGACCACGCTGGCCCATGGCGATTTTCGCATCGACAATCTGATCTTTCATCCGACCGAACCGCGCGTGCTGGCCGTGCTGGACTGGGAATTGTCCACCCTTGGCCACCCTGGCGCGGACTTCGCCTATCATGCGATGATGTACCGGATGCCGCCCTATATCGTTGCGGGCCTTGTCGGCGCGGATATCGCCGGCCTCGGCATCCCTTCCGAAGCGGACTATCTGGCCGCCTATTGCGCGCGCACGGGACGTGACGGGATGCCGGGCTATGATTTTTACGTGGCGTTCAACTTCTTCCGGCTGGCGGCGATTTTCCATGGGATCAAGGGACGGATGATCCGGGGCGCCGCCAGCAACGCCCAGACGCAGGAGCGGGTCCGGGTCTTGCCCGAACTGATCCAGCTTGCCTGGCAGCAGGCAGAGCGGGCCGGGGCGCGATAAGTACAAAAGCGGTCGCAATGATTGTCATCGCCCTGCCGATCAATGGGAAGCGGGGTTGCAGTTCATCAGGGCTGGCCGGACAATAGGGCGTTCCGCGACCAAGGAGCGCCTCAAAGTGAATGTTGCTGCACCGGCTTCCCTGCTTTTTACGCCTTTGACGATCCGGGGCTTCACCGCGCCCAATCGGGTGATGGTGTCGCCCATGCAGCAATATGCCAGCGACGACAGCGGGCTGGCCAATGATTTCCACCTTGTCCAGCTTGGTCGCTTCGCGATGGGCGGGGCAGGGATGGTGATTGTGGAGGCGACCGCCATCGAACCGATCGGGCGCATGAGCCATATGGACCTTGGCCTGTGGTCGGATGAACAGATCGCTCCGTTGGCGCGGATCGCAGCCTTTATCAGCAGCCAGGGGGCGGTGCCGGGCATCCAGCTCGTCCATGCCGGGCGCAAAGGATCGATGCAGGCGCCCTGGGATGGTATGGGCCCGCTTACGGAAGCGGACATCGCGCGTGGGGAAGCGCCCTGGCCGACCATCGGGCCGAGCGCGATCTCGCCGGGGCAGGGCTGGCAGGTGCCCGAAGCAATGAGCGAGGCGGACATCGCCGCCAACGTCACACTCTGGGCGGATGCGGCGCGGCGCGCGGCGCAGGCGGGGTTCGGCATCATCGACCTGCATGGGGCGCATGGCTATCTGCTCCATGCCTTCCTGTCACCCATCTCCAACCATCGCACCGACAGCTATGGTGGCAGCCTTGCCAACCGGATGCGCTATCCGCTGGAGGTGATCACGGCCATGCGCGCCGCCATCCCCGATGCGTGTGCGATCTTCTATCGCTTGTCCGTGCTGGATGGGATGGCAGGGGGCTGGACGGAAGCGGACAGCCTGATCTTCTGCCGGGAATTGCTGGCGCGTGGTGTGGATGTGATCGATTGCTCATCAGGGGGCGCCGTGTCCGATCGTTCGACCGATACGCGGGTCCGGCGAGGCTATGCCTTTCATGCCCCCTATTCGCGGGCCATGCGGCAGGGGCTGGACGGAGGCCTGGTTGCGACGGTAGGGCTGATTGTCGATCCGCATCAGGCCGAGGCGGTGTTGCGGTCCGGGGATGCGGATATCGTGGCCCTCGGTCGGGAACTGCTGGCCGATCCGAACTGGACGCACCATGCGCGCCATGTTCTGCTGGGTGAAGGCTATGACGACTGGCCACAGCAGGCGGGCTGGTGGCTTGACAAGCGCGTTGGTGCGCTGCGAAAATTGCAGGAGGCTGGTGAAACGCCCATGACCCGCTATCAGGACAGTCCAGCGTGATCCTGGCAGGGGACGACGATCCGGTCGAGCATCGACTGGCCGCGCTGGAGTGTCGGGTCCGCGATCTGGAGGACCGGCAGGCCATCTACCAACTGGTCGCCAGCTATGGGCTTGCCGCCGACGGCATGAGCCGCGAAGGGCTTGAGCGCCTGTGGGCGCCTGATGGGCGCTACGATACCGAACATCATATATTCGAAGGCGCACAGGCGGTTGGAGCGATCGTCGAAGATCCGATGCATCTGGGCTTCGTAGAACCGGGATGTGCCCATGTCATGAGCCTTCCGCATGTCACCGTGACGGGAAACAGCGCAGTCGCCACCAATTATTCGCGTGTCTATCTTCGGTCCGGCGAAGAATGGCGGGTCGTGCGGGTTGCCGCCAATCGATGGGAGCTGACGCGGGACGAGGCGGGGCTTTGGCGGGTGGACCGGCGGATCAATCGCCTGCTTGACGGAACAGCGGAATCCCGTGCCCTGCTCGCGCAGGGCCTGTGCATCGCGCAATGATTGCGGGCGGTGGCCAAATTTCCTATGCGCGACCATGATCGCTAAGGTCAGGGTAGTGAAGGCGGGATGATGACAGGCTTGAGGGAATGAGGAGCGGCACGTCTTTCGCGCCCCTGCGACATCGGGTTTTCCGGCGTATCTGGACAGCCAGCCTGTTATCCAATTTCGGCCTTTTGATCAACGGTGTCGGCGCTGGCTGGGCGATGACCGAGATGAGTGGGCGCGCCGATCTTGTCGCGCTGGTGCAGACCGCGCTGATGCTGCCCTATATGTTGTTTTCGATGCCGGCCGGGGCGATTTCCGACACATATGACCGTCGAACCGTCGGCATGACGATGCTGTGTTTCGCTCTTTGCAGTTCCCTGTTGCTGACCGGAGTTGCGCTGGCGGGCTGGCTAAGTCCGATGCTGTTGCTGATGCTGTGTTTCCTTAGCGGTACAGCCAACGCCATGTTCGGTCCGGCCTGGCAGGCGTCCGTCAGCGAGCAGGTGCCAGCAGAGGATCTGGCGCCGGCGGTGGCGCTCAATTCGGTCAGCTACAATATCGCGCGCAGTTTCGGTCCGGCAATCGGCGGCCTGATTGTCGCGGCGGCAGGTTCGGTCGCGGCGTTCGGTGTGACGGCATTCTGCTATTTGCCTATCCTGTTCGCTTTGTTTCTCTGGCGGCGGGAACAGGAATCGCCACGTCTGCCGCCCGAACGGATAGGCTGGGCGATGGTATCTGGCGTGCGCTATGTCCTGTATTCCCCGTCCACGCGATCGGTCATTATTCGCGCGGCCCTGACCGGGATCGCCGGTGGCGCCATCTCTTCGCTCATGCCGCTGATCGCGCGGAATCTGGTTGGCGGGACAGCCGCGACATACGGCCTGTTGCTGGGCGTGTTCGGTATAGGCGCAGTGGTGGGTGCATTGGTCATGCCCGCGCTTCGCCATCGTCTGCCTGGCGAATGGCATATCGGTGCGAGTACCGCGCTTCTTGGCTTTACCATCATCCTGCTGTCGCTCGCCCGATCACAATGGACCGCCATGCCGATCCTGTTTGTGGCCGGCATTTTGTGGATGCAGCCGCTGACCCAGTTCAATATCGCGATCCAGACGCAGGCGCCGCGCTGGGTCGCCGGACGCGCGCTCGCGGCCTATCAGGCGGCGATGGCCGGAGGGATCGCCGGAGGAGCATGGCTGTGGGGACATGTTGCTGAATTGGCGGGGACTGCGAATGCCATCGCCTGTTCCGGTCTGGCGATGTTCCTCTGCGTTGTGGCGAGCCGTATCTGGCCGCTCAACCGCGAAGAGTCCGACCTTGGTGATCGCGAGCGGCCACTGGCCACGCCGGAAGTCCGCCTCGCCCTTACAGGGCGAAGCGGTCCTGTGGTGATCGAGGTCGACTATCGGGTCGACCCGCAAAGGGCGCGCCAATTTTACGACGCCATGCTGGAAGTGCGGCATTTCCGCCAGCGCAACGGTGCCTATATGTGGTCGCTGGCCCGCGACATCGCGGACGAGCAATGCTGGCTGGAACGTTTTTCCTGCCCCACATGGCACGACTATCTGCGCCAGCGCGAGCGGATGACGGCAGGCGAACAGGCCATATTGGAGCGTGCGCTGGATCAGACGGTCGATCAGCGTGGCGACCGTATTCGACGCCTGCTCGAACGGCCCATCGGTTCGGTGCGCTGGCGCCCGGAAAGTCGCGACCCAGGACTGATCCTGCCGATCAACTCCGGTTCAGGATAGTGGCGAGAAGGATACTGGCCTGAACTGGGTGTGCGAATGGCGAGCCGTGGCCACGCATGCCATCGACCAGCCACCGCATACATGATTTCAGACATTTTCGCTCTGCGATGCCGTCGCGCAGGGGTGTCACCGCTTGCGGCACGAATGTGCCCCCCTCACTATGCATGCACTTCGAAAGAGTTGGGCAACCATGGCTGCAACACGCCTCGCTATCCCGACCGACCATGTCAACAGGAGCTGGCAACCACATGACTGCTGAAGAGGCAAGGACGCTTTGGGAGCGGACGAAAGCACTCAAGCCGGTCGTGGATTCGTGCCGGGCGGAAACGGATATGGAAAGACGCTTGCCCGATCCGATCGCGGCAGCCTTCATGGACCTCGACCTTTACCGCCTGATCCTGCCGAAGGATCTGGGCGGCCAGGGGGTGGACCCGCTGACTGCTTTCGATATGACGGAAGAAGTGGCCTATTATGATGGCTCTGTCGGGTGGAATTTTGCCATCGGCGCCAATAGCGGCATGATCGCAGGCCAGCTTCCGCCAGAAACAGTCGCGTCTGTATTCGGTACACGACAGGCGGCCGTGGCCGGGTCCGGTCCGCCGCAGGGACGGGCCGTTGCCGTTGCGGGCGGTTATCGCGTGACTGGCCGCTTCGCCTGGGCCAGCGGCATTCATCAGGCGCAATGGGTCATGGGTGGCTGTTTCGTGCATGACGGGGATGAGCGCAGGGTTGGCCCCCATGGCGGCCCGGTGGTGATCCATGTGCTGGCGCCCCGCGCCGACGCGACAGTGATCGATAGTTGGCATACCGGCGGTATGCGCGGCACGGGCAGCACCGAGTTCGACCTGGAGGATGTGTTCGTGCCCGACAGTCATGCATTCATGATGTTCGGTGCTGCTCCCAAACATTCCGACCCGGTCTATCGCCTACCCACCAGCTTTTTCGGTTTTGGCTTGACCGCTGTGCCCCTGGGCATCGCGCGGGCGGCAAAGGATGGTCTTGCGCAGTTGGCCGTGACAAAGGTTCCGGCGCCACCGCGCCCCGGCCTGCGCGATCAACAGCATGTGCAATATGTCGTCGCCAAAGCCGATGCGATGGTGGAGGCCGCGCGCCTGGCAGTGCGCAATGCTTTCTCGTCCATGTGGGCGGAGGTTCGTAAAGACGGGGCGACGATGGAAAGTCGGGCCAGGCTGCGTCGTGCTTCGGTCCATGCGGTGGAGACAGCGATCGAGGCTGTTGGCATGTGCTATCGCGCGGCAGGCGGTGCGGCTGTGTTCGAAAGTCATCCGTTCGAGCGCGCCCTGCGTGATGTCAACGCGACCGGCGGGCATGTCGTTTACCAGCGCGCGATGATGGAGGATGCGGGGCGCGTCGCTCTTGGCCTGCCCCCGCTGCTTCCCATGTTCTGACGCGCGCGGCATTCGCCTGCGTGGGTGCCAGTGACTTGCCGGGCGCATTGCATTTGCCGCGATTGTTGATGCCTCTCATGGAAAATGCGCTTCGGTGGGCTGGCTGTATACAGGTGCGCTCATGATCCCGGACGTGCTCCGGCGATGGAGGTATTCTTTGCGCTGCCAGTCATGCGGTTGATGCATGATGATCACATGCTCGCTGATATCGCTGCGATCTGATTTCGGTCTTGCTTCCCGTCCCTGTGCTGCGCTCCAGTCCTTGGCAGAGACGTGGCAAGGAGAGGTGGCGTGACTGAAGTGATCACGGAGATGGCGGGCGCGACGCTGTTGGTCACGCTTAATCGGCCGGACAGGCTCAATGCCCTGACATTCGATATGCATCGGCTGATCGCCGAGGCAATCGATCGTGCCAATCGGGACGATGCGATCCGTGCAGTGCTATTCACCGGCGCGGGCAGGGGGTTTTGCGCGGGAACCGATCTTGGTTCCGGTTTCAGCCGGATTTCGGGCGACACAGGCGAGGCCGACAGCACGAACGGGCCACCGCCGCGTGACAAGGGCGGCGAACTGGTGCTGCGCCTGTTCGATTGCCGAAAGCCTTTGATCGCGGCCGTCAACGGGGCGGCTGCGGGCATGGGGGCCGCCCTCACGCTGGCGATGGATCACCGTATCGGGACCGCCAACGCCAAATATATCTTTCCCTATGTTCGCCGCGGCATCGTCCCGGAATCCTGCTCAAGCTGGTTTCTGCCAAGGCTCGTTGGCGTTGCACGCGCGCTCGACTGGTTGCAGACGGGGCGAAGCGTGGATGCTGCCGAAGCTGCCGAGGCCGGATTGCTGCGCGAGATCGTCGGGGCAGATGCACTGATTGCAACGGGGCTGGCGCTGGCGGATCGCATTGCTGAGGGTACATCTCCGCTGGCGGTTGCGTTGGCACGGCAGATGGTGTGGCAGGGGATGGTGGCGCAGCATCCGATGGACGCGCATCGCCATGAAAGCCAGGGGCTGGTCATCATGGCACGCAGTGGCGACCCGCGCGAAGGCGCGCACGCCTTCATGGAAAAGCGGGCACCTGCCTTTGGAGGGAAGGTCAGTGCAGCGCGATCAGGCCCGTTCCCTGGCTGGGAAGAGCCGCCTTATGCTCCTTCGCTATGACTATGGACATGCAAGCCAAGGAACCGGGTATGCTGGAAGGCAAGGCGGTGGTGATCACCGGGTCAGGTCGAGGGCTGGGGGCGGCCTATGCGCGCCTGGCTGCCCGCGAAGGGGCAAGCGTCGTCGTCAATGGGGTCGATGGGCAGGTCGCCCAGTCGGTGGTCGATGAAATCATAGCGGATGGCGGCAAGGCGATCGCCTGTCCCGGTGATATCGCCGACTGGGATTTTGCCTGCGCCCTGATCGATCGATGCGTCGATATATTTGGCGCGGTTGATGCGGTTTGCAACAATGCAGCGACATTCTCCATGGCGACGCCCTTTGATGAGGCGCCGGAGACATTCCGCCGCACGATCGAGGTGAACCTGCTGGGCACCGCCTATGTCGGCATGGCGGCAGCGCGGGCGATGAAGGCACAGGGCAGGGGCGGGGCCATACTCAACACCGTATCGGGCGCCCAGTCCGGCTTGCTGGACATGGCGGCCTATGGCGCGTCCAAGGGCGGGATTGCGTCGCTGACCTATAATTGGGCGATGGACATGGCGCCGCACGGCATCCGGGTGAATGCCATTTCACCGCGGGCCGCCACGCGCAGCGCCCAGATCGTCCATCCTGACACGAATCAGGGCATGTCGCCGGAAGGGGTTGCGCCGCTGGCCGTCTATCTGCTTTCCGAACGCTCGTGCCGGTTCAACGGCCAGATATTCATGGCCGTTGATGGCGAAGTCGCGCTGATGAGCCACCCGGCCATCGTCACGCCCAGCGTGTGGATGACCGGCCTTGATGTCGAAGCGGTGGGCGAAGCCGTCGAGGCGGGTTTGGCCGATCATCAGATGCCGCTCGGTCGTTCGCGCCAGCGGATCGAAATTCTCGGCGAACTCGGCTCCACCATGAACGGCTGAATCATCGTCCACATCAGGAGACATCATATGAAGCTTTATCGCGTGCCCGCCTTCACCGGGCCAGACGCCCTTACCCAATGTGTCGAACCCGATCCGGCGCCGGCTGTCGCAGGGCAGGTGATCGTAAGACTGCGTGCCACGTCGATCAATTTCCGCGATTTGATGGGGTTGCAGGGGATGTTGCAGTTCGGCACCGGCATGACGCCCAATCATATCCCGATGTGCGACGGCGCAGGAGAGGTCGTCAGCGTGGGCGAGAATGTCACCCGCGTGAAGCCGGGTGATCGGGTTGCCCTGACCTTTCATCCTGGCTGGATATCCGGTCGCATCCCGGATGATTTCAACATGCTGGGTCGAGGCCGCCACCTCAATGACGGCCTTCTGGCGCAATATACCAAGGTTGACCAGAGTGAGGTGGTGGTCGTGCCCGACCATCTTTCGTTTGAGGAAGCCGCTACCCTTCCCTGTGCCGGTGTTACCGCCTGGGCGGCGCTTCAGGGGCAAACGCACTTGCGGGCGGGCGAGGATGTCATGGTCATGGGCACGGGCGGCGTCGCCATCTTCGCGCTGCAACTGGCCAAGGCCGCTGGCGCCCGCGTGATCGCCACGACGACCACAGCCGCCAAACAGCAACGATTGCGCGACCTTGGGGCCGATGTCGTGGTGGATAGTTCGGCTTCCGGCTGGCACAAGGCGGTTCTGGCGGCAACCGGCGGTCGCGGGGTCGATGTGGCTCTGGATGTCGGTGGACCGACAGGTTGGGCCGAGACGATCAAGTCGACCCGCGAATGCGGCCGTGTCAGCCTGGTTGGCGCGCTCGACCGAAGCGGGGGAGACATGCCCTCGCTGTTCATGATGCGTGGCCTTAGCCTCAATCCCACGCGCGTGGGGAGTCGCGAACATTTCGAGCAGATGAACCGTGCGATCATGCAGGCGCGCATAGTCCCTGTCATTGATCGTTCTTTCAGCTTCGACCGGGCGGCGGAGGCTTTCCGTTATTTCGAGTCGGCTTCGCGCATCGGCAAGGTCGTGATCCAAATCGAATGATCATGCTCAATGCCCGGCATGTATCGGAGAGACGATGCTTTCGATCAGGCCATTGCACAGCCGCGATGCACCCCTTTTATCTCCGTTGACACGCCGGGCACTGAGCGACCGGAAGGGAGAGGCAATGCAGACGGTTGATCCGAACAGTCCCGAAGCGCTGGCTGACCGCCCGGCCTTTCACAACCGCTTGCGCGATTTTGGCGTGGCGGCTGCGTCAAATGGTGAATATTATTATGCTGCCGGCTTCGACAATGTGAAGCAGGTGCTGGAGGATAGCGCGCATTTTTCCAAGGAGTGGGGAAGCCAGCTCGCGCCGATGGAACGTGGCATCGCACTGAACCAGGATCCGCCGGATTTCAACGAGTTCAAACGGCTCTACAATGCCTATATGTCTCCCGCCGGGGTCAAGCGCTGGGCCGCCGATTGCACACGTATCGCCAACGAGGTGATCGACGGTTTCGAAGCGCTCGGTTCGGGTGATTTGCAGCATCTGTTCGGCAAGCCGGTCCCCGCCAAGGTGGCGGCGCGGGCCATCGGCTTTCCCGAAGAGCCGGTGGAGATGTATCGGCGCTGGACCGATTCCTTCCTCGACGCGATGATCCGCGATCCCGAAGCGCAGCAGCGCATCATCGCGGAAATGTATGCCTTTTTCGATGAACAGTTCGAATTGAAGCGCCAGAGGCTGCGCGATGCGGGCGTGACCCAGCCGGGGCCGGAGCATGTCGGCACCGTGCTGGACGACAGCCTGACTTCCGTGCTGATGACATCGCCCTATCGCGGACGCTACCTTACCAACGATGAACTGCGTCGCACTATCCGGGGGTTTTTCGTCGGCGGGGTAGATACGACCGGCGCACTGATGCTGAACACACTCGCCAGCCTGCTGGAGCAGCCGGACCTGTGGGAAGAGGTCAAGGAGAATCCTGATCTGGTCGATGCGGCGATCGAGGAATCGCTGCGGCTCCAGCCGCCCGCCATGGGCATGTTTCGTGGCGCGCCATGCCCGGTGCAGATGTCCGGTGAAACTATCCCGGAAGGGGCGCGGGTGCTATTTTCGGTGCTTAGCGCGAACCGTGATCCCAAATATTTCAAAGATCCCGACAGTTTCCGGCTCGATCGCAAGGGGGAGCGGCACATCGCCTTTGGCATCGGCGCGCATTTCTGCCCCGGTGCATGGACGGCGCGTATGGAGGCGGGCATTGCCTTGCGCATCTTCATCAGGCGCCTGCCGAAGCTGCGCCTGACAGCCCCGGTTCAATATTATGATGCTATCAACTTCTGGATCGTCCGCCATTTCCCGGCTGCCTGGGACTGAAGCGAATGATCATTGATCTGGAGCTTGCATGAGCGACCGCAAGACTGAAACGCGCGACGATTATCGCTACAGCCTGTCTATCCCGGTGCGATGGATGGATTGCGATGCTTACGGCCATGTGAACAACGTCATCTATTATGCGATGATGGATCAGGTTGTGACGGTTTATATCTTGGAAACCGGAGTGATCGCGATGGGCACGTCGCCTTCTATTGGGCTGTGCGTATCGAGTGCCTGCGATTTCCATCAGTCGATCGCGTTTCCAGAGATTGTGGATGCCCGGCTGCGGATCGGAAGGCTGGGGAACAAGAGTGTTCGTTACGAAATCGGCCTGTTCCGCCCCGGCGAGGAACATCCTGCCGGAACCGGGCACTTTGTTCATGTCTATGTCGACCGGCAGACCCGCAGGCCGGTATCGCTTACATCGGATCAGCGTCAGGCCCTGACGCCATTGCTCATGGAAGAGGTATGACGCACATGGCAGATGTCGCATCGATTTTTGGCCTGCATGGCAAGGTGGCACTGGTTACTGGTGCAGCGACTGGTATCGGCCGGGAAATTGCCAGGCTGTTTCATGATGCTGGCGCGACAGTGATCGGCGCGGATCTGAATGAAGCGGCCCTCGCCAGCTTGTCGGAAGAACGACCCGGCGTACATCTTGTTGCATTTGATCAGAGTGATCCGGCGTCCATCGCTGCCCTTTTCGAGCAGGTTGACGCCATCGGGCCGATCGACGTGCTGGTAAACTGTGCGGCGATCTATCCATTCCGCAAATTTGAGGAGGTGGACACGGCCTTGCTCGACAAGATGTTGGCGATCAACCTGCGTGGCCCGTTCCAATGCATCCAGCATGCCGTCAGGCGCATGAAGGTGGATGGCCGGGGTGGTTCGATCGTCAACATCTCGTCGGTCAATTCCATGCGCGCCTGCATCTATGACAATGTTCATTATGGTGTGGGCAAGGCGGGTGTGAACAACCTGACGCTATCGATCGCGCTGGAATATGGCGAACATAATATCCGGGTGAACAGCGTCCTGCCCGGTGGGGTTGCGACCGACCATGCTGCGGCAGAAGCGGACGGCTATCCGCTACGCGGGCCTTTCACGCAGCCCGGTCGCATTCCGCTCGGCGGCACATCGTGCGAGCCGTGCGATATTGCTCGCGCTTGCCTGTTCCTGGCGAGCGATGCGTCGCGTTATGTAACGGGGCAGTTGCTGGCAGTCGACGGAGGCTTCCTGGTCAGTTGAGGTTGTAGGTGCAGGCTCCACGGCATGGGGCATTTATGCACAGAATGGAGATGGAGATTTCGGTTATGGCGACAGTTTCGGAAAAGCCGCGGGTCCGCGACATCATCCGGGTTTCTCGCGACAATTATTTGTCACGCGAATTCGTGCAGCAGGAAAAAGACAATCTGTGGCCCAAGGTGTGGCAGGTTGCCTGCCGCGAAGAGCAGATCCCCAATCCTGGAGATTATATCGTATTTGATGTCGCGGATGACAGCATCATCGTCGTGCGTGACCGTAATGGTGACAGTTTCAGCGCCTTTTTCAATGTATGCCCACATCGCGGTCGCCAGATCATGGAAGGTTGCGGCCATGCGGTGAACTTCCGCTGCCAGTACCATAACTGGACCTTTGACCTGGATGGCAAGAATGTCGTGGTTCAGGACAAGGAGGACTGGAACGGCACGCTCGATAATGAGGATATCGATCTGCATCGCGTCAAGACAGGACGCTGGGGCGGGTTTGTCTGGATCAACATGGACCCGGATTCGGAATCTCTCGAAGAATATCTGAACCCGATCCCCGAATATCTTGATCCGTTCGAATATGAGAATATGCGGTTCCGTTGGGCACTGGAACTCCACATCCCCTGCAACTGGAAGGTTGCGATGGAAGCCTTCATGGAAGGCTATCATGTCGCGGCTACCCATACGCAGTTGTTGCCGACCCAGGGGGAGGATTATACGACCAGCTTCTCGCACGGCAAGCATGCGCATTTCGGCTATTGGGGCGCGACCGCCATGCTGGGTACGCCTTCGCCGCGCCTGAAGCGCGAAACGCCGGCTGACGTACGGCCTGGCGTGATCGAATTCTTCCGCATGATGGAGGAGGACTTTGCGGCGATCTTCACCGATCGCGACTATGAAGCCGCCAAACGCATCATGACTGAATTGCCGCCAGACGTGGATCCGCTGACCGCGTTCGGCATGGCGGTCGAACTGGGGCGCAGGGCGGCGGAAGAGGAAGGCTGTGGCTATCCGCCGAACCTGACGCCGGAAGCGATGTACAAGGCGGGCACCGACTGGCATATCTTCCCCAACTGCGTCACGTTGCCCTATTTCGATGGCGCTGTGTGGTATCGCGCCCGTCCCGATGGGGATGATCCCAACAAATGCATCTTCAACATATGGTCGCTAAAACGCTATGGTCCCGGCAAGGAGCCCAAGGCGCAAACCGAGGTCCATACTGATATCACGGGCAAGAGCTTTGGCCTGATCGTGGATCAGGACCTGGCCAATATGTTCATGGTCCAGAAGGGCATGAAGAACCGTGTATTCTCCTATGCGCGTCCTAACCCGGTGCAGGAGGAGGAAATCACCAACTTCCACCGCACGCTCGAACAATATGTGCTGGGTCAAAGCCGTTCCTGAACCCAATTGCCGATGATATGAAAAAGGGACCGATCCGGCATTCGGATCGGCCCCTTTTTATCCGGTAACGCGGAAATCTCCGCGTGAAAGCAGTGCTTTTGCAGTTTTATCCCTTGGGCAGTCCCAGGAAACGCTCGGATACGAGATTGCGCATAACCTCGTTCGATCCCCCTGCGATCGTCCAGCCATAACTCCACAGAAAATCGCTGAATGCGTCACCGCTATTGTGCCCGGCACATCGTTGCGGCTCAGTAAACCGTTGCCCTTCAAGGCCTTGGGCGCGGGTTGTGAACTGGACATAATCCTGAAGCAGCGGCCCCCAATAGAGTTTGACATAGGTGGCGGTCACGTTGCCGCCATGCGGGTCCTCACGCAGTTCGGCGAGCAGTTGCGCCACCAGCGCCTGAATGGCGCGAATGCGAGGATAGAAGGTGACAAATTGATGCCGGGCGACCGGGTCGCGCAGCCAGGTGTCACGGCCATCGTCGGCGTCCTTGCGATAGGCTTGGGCCAGGCGTTCCACACATTCGAAGATCAGCAGCCCGCGTTCGGTGGTCAGCGTGGTCTGGGCAATCTGCCAGCCCTGTCCTTCTTCTCCGATCAGGTTTTCGGCCGGAATCTCGACATCATCGAAGAAGATTTCATTGAATTCCGATTCAGCGGTCGGCTGTGCGATCGGGCGCACCGTGACGCCGGGACTGCGCAGGTCGCAGATGAAGTATGAGATTCCTTCCTGCTTGCGCTTGGCCGTCGGGTCGGTACGCGCAAGCAAAAGACAGAATTCCGCATGTTGCCCGGACGATGACCAGATTTTCTGCCCGTTCACCACATATGTGTCGCCGCGCCGCTCCGCGCGGGTCTTGAGGCTGGCGAGGTCGGACCCGGCACCGGGTTCCGAAAACCCCTGACACCATACCACGCCACCGTTACGGACCCCTTCGAGATAGCGGTCCCGCTGCTCAGGCGTGCCGTAAGCGAACATGGTCGCAGGCATGTGATACAGCGATACCGTATAAAGCAGCGCCATCGGTGCGCCGGCGCGGGCCAGTTCGGAATAGAATATGATCTGGGCATCCAGCGACAGATCCGCGCCACCCCAGGCCGACGGCCAGTGCGCGGTGGCGAGGCCCGCATCGGCCAGAGCCTTGTACCATTCCCGTTGCACGTCCAGATAGGCAGGCTCGCCACCCTTGCGGATACGGTCGCGCCAGTTCGCCGGGATGGCGCCGGGCAACCAGTGCCGCAGTGCGTCGCGGAAAGCGTCCAGGTCATCTGCGACCGAAACAGGTGTGTTGATCAGGCTGGTCATCAGACGGCTCCGCACAAGGCAGGCGCGGCAGCCCTATTCAGGTGGAAGGTGCGGCTGCCGAACAATTGTTCGTTGAGGAATGCCCGTTTGACGAAAACATGGCAGGGATATTCGGCCGTGAAGCCGATACCGCCGTGCAACTGGATCGCATCACGACCCAGATCGATATAATCGGCTGCGGCCTGGGCCTTGGCCGCCGATGCCTCCGTCGCGTGATGCGCCAAACCGGCCGTCACGGCCGCAACCGCGCTGCGCGTGAGCCAGCGGGCCCCTTCCAGTCGGGTTCGATGGTCGGCGACCCGATGTTTCAACGCCTGGAAAGAACCGATCGGCCGACCGAATTGCTGGCGCGTTTTGAGATATTCTATGGTGAGGTCGAGGAGAGCGTCCTGCCCGCCGACACTGTCGGCGGCAAGGGCGATGGCGGCATGATCGACCAGTGCCTCTTCGGCTTCAGATGTCGTGAGCCAGGCCCGGTCAGCGGAAAGTTTCAACCCATCGAGCGTGATGTTCGACAGGCTACGGCCCCGATCCCAAAGGGTTTCGCGGTGTATTGTCAGGTCATCTGCGGCAACGTCCAGCATGATCCGGTAAGCGCGACCTTCGGCATCCGCAGCAGTCAAAAGCAGCAACTGGGCATCCGCTCCGTCCAGCAGATCACGCACAGTGCCGGTCAGCACGATGTCACCGCCCGTCCGCGACAGGGAAAGGCCAGGCGACGTGATGCCGATGGGGGCATCCATCGCCACGATCGCGCCTTCGGCGATGCGGGGCAGCCAGCTATCGCGTTGCGCCGGACTGGCCGATGCAACGATGCTCTGCACGGCGAGCAGGCAGGAAAGCAGAGGCAGCGGGGCCGCCGCACGCCCGGCTTCTTCATACAACAAAGCCAGCGCATCCGTGCCGAGTCCAAGACCACCATTTTCTTCCGGAATGCTGATCATGGTCCAGCCAAGCGCGATGGCCTTGCTCCACAGATCCCGGTCGATCCCGTTGCCGTGCTGTGCATGGCGGACCACCCGTTCACGGGGGCACTCCGTGGTCAGCATGTCGCGGATGCTGTCCTGTAGAGCGCCAAGATCCATTGCATCGTCCAATTGCGCCTCCCAAAACCTTGTCGTTGACAGCGATGTGGCCGGGAACCGGAACGCGACAAGCGGCCCGGCGCAGCTATCGCAAGGACGATGAATGGGGCTTCGCTACGCTTGCCTCTGGCGCGGACGGAGCACAGGCGAGACATTAGGCGGACGGCAATCGGTCGGCGGAACAAGGATTGAGAGGAAAGTCGAATGGGCGAGGCGCGCGACCGTACGCTGGCGCGGCTGGATCCGGAACTTGTTTCGCTACTGGATATGCTGCCAGAGCTGGTGTTCACCAAAGAGACGCTTCCGCAACTCCGCATCGATATCCTCACTATTCTGGCGTCACGTGAAGATAGTCAGGCGCAGCCGCGACACGCATTGGCACCGGGGCGGGATGGTGCGCCCGACGTGCCGTTACTGATCTACAATGGCGAAGGTGCGCAAGACCGGCCCGCTATCCTGTACATCCATGGCGGCGGCATGGTCATTGGCTCGGCGCACATGGCATCCGCCCGGCTTGCCGGATGGGCTGAGCGGCTTGGCGCAGTGGGCGTGTCGGTGGAATATCGTCTGGCACCGGAGACTCCGTTTCCCGGTCCACAGGAAGATTGCTACGCCGCGCTCCAGTGGATGGTTGTGCACGCCGATGCGATCGGAATTAATCCTGCAAGGATTGTGGTGATTGGCGAAAGCGCGGGTGGCTGCCTGGCAGCGTCGCTCGCGCTGATGGTGCGTGACCGTGGCGATCTGCCCCTTGCGGGGCAAGCGCTGATCTATCCGATGCTGGACCATCGGACCGGAACTGACGCCGGATTGTGGCGCAATGCGTTTGCAGGCCATCTGGGGTGGAAGGTGGAGGACAATCGTTTTGGCTGGGACTGTCTGCGCGGCGACTATATGGTCGACGATTCGCGCAAGGGCTGGTTTTCACCCGCGTTGGCAGAAGATCTTTCGGGGCTGCCGCCCTGTTTCATCAGTGCGGCGGCGCTGGACCTGCTGGTGGACGAGGACATGGATTATGCCCGGCGTCTGAACGCGGCGGGCGTAGCGGTGGAGGCTCATCTCTACCCCGGTGCAATCCATGGGTTCGACATGTTCCCAACAGCGCAGGTAAGTCGTCAGGCAAACGCCGATATTGAGGCATGGTTGGCTGCGCACATCCATTCCACCATCTGACAACTTTGAATATTGTGAGAAGATCATGACAGACACACAAGGATATCTGGATCAGCGCGCCGGACTGGCAGGCCGAACCGCCGTGGTCATCGGCGGGGGTGGCGGCATTGGTGCCGGCATCACGCTTGCCCTGGCCGGCGCTGGCGTCGATGTCGCGCTGTGCGATATCGATCAGGAGCAGATGGCTGTGACTGTCGCGACTGCCAGGGACATGGGGCGGAAGGTCTATTCGGACCGGATCGATGCGACGGACCCGGACGCGCTTGATCGCTTTTATGACGATGTAGCGCGCGCGTTCGACCATCTGGATATTGTCGTCAATGTCGTGGGCGGCACGTATCGCACCAATTTCATGGACCTCGATCGCACTGGGATCGCGCGTGATATCCAGCGCAATTATGGCTATGTGGTTCAGTCGGTGCAACGTGCCGTTCCCTTGATCCGATTGGGTGGACGCGGCGGGAGCATCATAAACTTCACCACGATCGAGGCGCATCGCGGCGCGGCAACATTTGCGGTCTATGCCGGGGCCAAGGCAGCGACGACAAACTTCACCCGGTCCATGGCTGTAGAACTGGGCAAGGAAGGCATCCGCCTGAACTGCATCGCGCCGGACACGACGCCCAGCAAGGGCAATGAGAGCGCGATGCCGCCTGAGATAGCGGCGGGTTATGCCAATGTTCTACCCGAATCGATCGGTAAGGCGATGGCGATGTATATACCGGCAGGTGGTCCACCCCCGGTCGAAGCACTGGCCAATGCGGTGCTGTTCCTCGCCTCAGACCTTGCGACCTTCGTGTCAGGCATGACGATGCATGTGGATGGTGGCACGATGGCGGCGGCAGGATTCCTCGACTGGCCGCATGGCGACGGTTTCGTGCCTGTCGCGTTGAGCGGAACTGTGCCCTACATGTTTCCGGTGGAGCAGAAGTGATGAAACTTTATGCCCTCACCCTGTCCCCTTATGCGGCGCGAGTCCGGCTCGCGCTACGGATCAAGGG
This sequence comes from Sphingobium cyanobacteriorum, assembly GCF_030580935.1. Classification (GTDB taxonomy): domain Bacteria; phylum Pseudomonadota; class Alphaproteobacteria; order Sphingomonadales; family Sphingomonadaceae; genus Sphingobium; species Sphingobium cyanobacteriorum. The sequence goes on from NZ_JAUQOM010000010.1 coordinate 113,596, forward strand.
ACTGGCCTATGAACAGGAAGCACCGCTGGGCGGTGGCACCCGTTCCCCGGAATATCTGGCCATAAACCCGATCGGCAAGCTGCCGGTTCTGGTAACGGACAATGGTCTGGCGATTGCCGAGTCAGAGACAATCATCGATTATCTTGAGGATAATTTCCCGGAACCGTCCTTGATTGTCACGGGCGCAGCGGCACGGGCGCAGATGCGCAATGCCATTCGCACACTCGAACTTTATGTCGTGCCTGCCCTGACGCGCCTGTTTGGACAAAGGGAGCCGCAGATACGTAATGCCGACATCGTGGGCGCTGAACTGGGCCATCTGCGCAACGGCTTGTCGCTGGTCCAGAATTTCGTCGATGATGCCGGTTTCGTTGCGGGCGGCGCGATCAGCAAGGCGGATTGCATACTTCTGCCCACATTGCTGCTTTGCGGGGTTGCTGGTCATATGTTCGGCATACCCGGTATTTTGGACGAATTTCCTGGCCTGGCCAGCTATGTTGTCCAGGCCCGCCAACATCCCGACATGGGCGCGATCTGGGACGAGACGGAATCGGCGCTTCTGGCGATGGTGGGCTGATCATCCGGCATTATAGAGGCGCAGCGTGATGCCGGCGTTATGGAAAAATCCCGTACGGGACGCAGGGAGAGGCTGATAATCGGCATGACTGAATGGGACTATATCATTGTTGGCGCGGGTTCGGCCGGCTGTGTGCTGGCCGAACGCCTGTCCGCAAATCCGTCCAGCAAAGTCTTGCTGCTGGAGGCGGGGCCGGTCGACAAAAGCCCGTTCATCCACATGCCACGCGGTGTCGCCAAGCTTTATGGCGATCCTGAGCATGTCTGGTATTTCCAGACGGAGGCGCATGATGACATTCCTTCTGAAACCTGGTTGCGGGGCAAGATGCTGGGGGGATCATCCTCGATCAACGGCATGATGTATTTCCGTGGTCAGGCAGAGGATTATGACGGCTGGGAAGCGCTTGGCGCCAAGGGATGGGGCTGGGACAAGATGGGCGCTGCATTCCGCGCCATGGAAAATCACGAGCTTGGCGGGGATGAGGTGCGCGGCGGAGAAGGGCCATTGCACATCTCGCTGGAACATGAGCGTACCCCCTTGACCGAAGCCTTCATCAAGGCCGGCGAACAGATGGGCCTGCCAAGGGTGGAGGACCTGAACCGTCCGCCGCAGGGGGGGGTCGGATATGCCACCCGTACGATCCATAAGGGGCGTCGGCAGAGCACGGCGCAGACCTTCCTCAAGCGCGCGCAGGGGCGTCCCAACCTGACCGTGCGCACCGGCGTTACCATTGATCGCATATTGTTCGAAGGCAAGCGTGCATCGGGCGTGATCACGGTCGGTGCGCAGGGCCGTCAGGCTGAAACTTTTCTGGCCGCTGGCGAGGTGATCATTTCGGCCGGTGCCCTGATGTCGCCGCAGATCCTCCAGCGCTCCGGTATTGGCGATGCCGGACATTTATCAGGACTGGGAATTGATGTGGTTGCGGACAGTCCCGGTGTGGGTCAGCACATGCTTGAGCATCGCCTGTTCGGTATGCACTATGGATTGACCGTGCCCTACAGCCATAATTCGCAGTTGCGGGGATTGCGGGTCATCGGCAACGCCTTGCGCTGGTTTCTGACGCGGACCGGACCGATGGCCGTGGCCTATGGGACCGTCGGTGCCTTCGCGAAAGTCCTGGCCGAGTCCCACAGTGCGGACATTGAGGTTCTCTTCTCGCCCGTCGTGGCCCTGCCCGACGAGAAAGGGCAACTGGCAGTGGACACGGTTCATAGCGTCACCCTGTTCGGCTATCCTCTCCGGTCTCGCAGCGAAGGTTCTGTCTGCATCACTTCGGCTGATCCGGCCGCGCCGGGCAGGATCGTGGCCGGTTATCTTTCCGATCCTTATGACTGCGCGGTAACGGTCGCCATGCACAGGTTTATCCGCAAGTGGATGGAGCAGCCGGCCATCGCGCCAATGGTTCTGGAAGAGCGCGAGCCGAGCCGTTCGTTGCAGACCGATGAGCAGATATTGCACGCCTATCGCACCGCCGGCCAAGCGGGCTATCATGCTTGCGGCACCTGTCGGATGGGCGATTTCGACGATGCCGTCCTTGACGAAAAATTGCGGGTGCGCGGCGTGACCGGCCTTCGCGTCGTGGATGGATCGATCATGCCAATGATGGTTTCGGCGAATACCAATGGCCCGATCATGGCATCGGCCTGGCGTGCGGCTGAACTTATCCTTGAGGGGAAGAACCGCTAGGCGTTGTACCAAATCAATGGCGCGGGAGCCCGCACCCGCTGTCGGAAACCGGCAGCAGCGACTGGTTCCGGCAGATATATTCACATGAAGAATACGGCATAATGAAGGGCACAAGTCATGGCGACTGCATTCACAATTCAGGAATTTGACGATCCCACCTACGATCCCTTCCTGTCCGATGAGGTCAATTTCGGTGACGATCTGGACCCTTATCCGCGCATCCATGCCTTGCGCGCCCGTGGTGCGGTCCTGCCCGGCTCCTATCGCGAGAATATGGGTTATCCCTGCTTTTACGGCTCTGTGCCAACATTCACGATATTGGGCAGCACGGAAGTGGAGGAAGTGCTGACCAATACCGCATGTTTTTCCAATTCCGGCTACCGGCCGACCCTGGGCGCCACGTTCGGCATGGGCAGCATCAGCACGCTCGACAACCCGGAGCATGGGCGGTGGCGCAGGATTTTTCAGAAGATTTTCCTGCCGCAGTTTGTCAAGACATGGGGCGATACCATCGTGGATCCGGTAGTGAATGGCCTGATGGCCAAATTCCTGCCGCGCGGCGAAGCTGATCTGGTTGAAGAGTTCACGCAGCGTTATCCGTTTGAGGTGATCTATCATCAGCTCAACCTGCCGGAATCGGATGTTCATACCTTCCAGCGCCTGGCGATCGGCCAGACAGACTATGTGCATATGGCGCAGGCGCAGGAAGCCGGGGTCAAGCTTGGCGAGTATTTCCGCGCGCTGATCGATGCGCGGCGTGCGGAGCCGGGCGACGATCTGGTCAGCCTGCTGGCCAATACCGAGGTGGACGGCGAGTATCTGCCTGAGCTGGTCCTTATATCATTCCTGCGCCAGTTGATGAATGCGGCGGGCGACACGACCTATCGGGGCACCAGTGTCCTGTTGACGGCGCTGCTGCAAAATCCCGCTCAATATGACGCGATCCGCAAGGACCGCACCCTTATCCCGCAGGCTATCGAGGAAGCACTGCGATGGGATGGGCCGGTGGTGTCGCAGCTTCGCACGGCCATTGCCGACACCCGGATCGGCGGCGTAGATGTGCCCGCAGGCGCATTTCTGGACGTGGTGGCCGGTGGTGCCAATCGTGACCCTGCGCTATTTTCTGATCCTGACAGCTTCAACATTTTCCGTGATCGGCGCGCGCATTACTCCTTCTCGCGCGGGCCGCATATCTGCGTTGGCCAGCATCTGGCGCGGGTGGAAATGACGCGCGCGCTGCATGCCGTGATGGACAATCTGCACGATCTGCGTCTCGATCCTGACAAGCCCGCGCCGGAAATCAGGGGTATCATGATGCGCGTGCCAGCACATATTCATGTAAAATTTGATCGATGAACACATCGTCAGAGGGTAAGAAATTGGGAGAAGATAGGAATGTCGGACTTACGTGAAGCCCCCATGGCCGAACGGCCTGATCATGTTCCGAGCGATCTTGTCGTTGATTTTGACTTCTACAATCTTCCTGGATCCGATGAAGATGTGCAGTCGGCCTATGCCGCCATTCAGACAACGCACCCCGACATCTTCTGGACGCCACGTAATGGCGGACATTGGGTAGCCACGCGCGCTGAGGATATTCTGGTGATGCAGAAAGATCATCAGCGTTTCTCCTACCGCCATGTTACCTTGCCGCCGATGCCGGAGGAAACGCCGGTCCAGATTCCCCTTGAACTGGACCCGCCAGAACATGCCCATTATCGTCGTCCGCTCGTGCAGGCGCTCCAGCCGGGCGCGGTCGCCAAGCTGGAACAGGGCGTTCATGATGTTTGCGTAGAAACCATCGAGGCGCTGGTGCCGCGCGGCGAATGCGAATTTGTCGAGGATTTTGCAAAGGTCCTGCCGATCACCGTGTTCCTGCGGATGGTCAACCTGCCGCTGGAGGACAAGGACTATCTGTTGCCGATCGCCGAAGCATCGGTGCGTGGCCGGGATGCGCAGACACGATTCAGGTCGATGCAGGACATGGGCGCCTATCTGTACAAATGGGTGGAAGAGCGGCGTCATAATCCTGGCGATGACCTGTTGTCGCAAGTGGTCAACACGCAGGTTCGTGGTGAGCGCATATCGGTCGCGGAAGCCACTTCCTATGCCGGTCTCATCTTGTTCGGGGGGCTTGATACGGTGGCGGGGATGCTGTCCTTCTTCGCCAAATTCCTGGCGACTCATGACGAGCATCGACGCCAGGTTGTCGCCCGCCTGGATGATGAGGTTTTTCTGAAATCCGCGATCGAGGAATTGATTCGCCGACATGGCATGGCCAATACCGCCCGCGTGGTGACACATGACTTCGAATATAAGGGTCTGTCGTTCAAGAAGGGTGAGCGACTTTTGCCGCCGAACCTGCTGGTGGGTATGGATGATCGGGTGAATGATGATCCGGCCACGGTGGATTTTGCGCGAAAGGGAGGAACACATGCGGCTTTCGGCAACGGTGCCCATGCCTGTCCTGGCGCGATCCTGGCCCGACGCGAGCTGCGCATTTTCCTGCGGGAATGGCTGAGCCGAATTCCTGATTTCCACATCAAGCCGAGGACCAAGCCTGTCCTGGCGACCGGAATGGTGAATGGTGTGACGAAGCTGGAACTGGCGTGGAACTGATCTGAAAATGATGATGCGGGGTGAAACGCAGCCACCCCGCATCCTTGCATCGCATAAGTGATGATCCTTATCTTACGGTGGCGGAGGGCTTTGCGCTCGTATCAACGGGGCCTAGCTTCATGACATTCATAGAGCTGGAAATTCCAGCATCAAGGAAAGTGAGAGGTTATGGCTGTCGTCAATCCGCCATTGGATAAAGAATATGATCTGGTCATCGTCGGGTCCGGCGGTGGGTCGGTGACGGCTGCGCTTGTCGCCAAACAGCAGGGCAAGACCGCCGTTATCCTTGAAAAGGAAAATCTATTCGGTGGGTCGACCAGCTTTTCAGGCGGGGTCTGGTGGATTCCGAACAGCAGCCTTTTGCGGGAGGCCGGAATTCCGGACAGTTTTGAGAAGGCGCGTGAATATTTCGATCATTGTGTTACTTACAAGGGGCCGGCCGTCACACCGAAGCGGCGCGATGCTTTTCTGAAGGCGGCGCCCAGAATGCTCGACTATCTTCGGGGACATGGCCTTAAGGTACGTCGTCCAAACGATGACTGGCCCGATTATTATGACAATTTGCCGGGCGGCCAGCCGTTGGGCCGGTCTATCATGCCGGAGCCATTCAACGTCCATGAACTGGGCGAATGGGAAGGACTGCTGGCCATGTACGGCCCAATGGCAGGAATGCCGATGCCGACGGAGGAATTCCCGACCCTCTTCCTGATGAAGCGGACATGGGCAGGCAAGATGAAGGCGCTTCGTTTCGCCCGTCTTGTGATGCGTGACAAGCTAACCGGGCGAAAGACTGTGACCAATGGCGCGGCAATCCAGGGACGGTTGCTGCAAATTGCCTTGAAAGAGGGTGTCAACATCCAGCGGAACAGCCCCGCCAAACGACTGATTGTTGAAGGCGACCGAGTGATGGGTGTTGTCATCGAACGCGACGGTAAAGAGGTGGAAGTCCGGGCACGGCAGGGCGTGCTGATCAATGTCGGCGGTTATTCCCGTAACAAGGCATTCCGCCAGAAAGTGACGGACGGCCCCATCACCAATGAATGGACGAGCGCCAATCCGGGCGACACAGGCGAAATGATCCAGGCGATGATGGACATCGGAGCGGCAACGGACTGCCTCGATACCGCATGGTGGGTGGTCACGTCGCGCAACACCAATGGCGAATGGCCGGAAGGTGCGATCTGGAAGGATGGCAGTGTCCTGCCCTTCATGCATCATCTCGACCTCAGCCTGCCGCACTCAATCCTGGTGGATCAGAACGGTCGACGTGTGGCGGATGAATCCGGGGCCTATATGGAAATTGGCGAACGCATCTACCAGCGTAATCGCGACAGCGGGGGCAAGGCCGTTCCGTGCTGGGTCATATTCGACAAGCGGCATCGTGAACGCTACCCATGGGGCACGTTCCCGCCGGGCAAGACACCGCAGTCCTGGCTCGACAGCGGATATATGAAGAAGGCGGACACACTGGAGGAAATCGCGGCGCTCTGCGGCATTGACGCTGCCGGACTGAAGGCTGAGACCGCGCGCTTCAACCATTTCTGTGACACAGGCGTGGATGAGGATTTCGGGCGTGGTTGCCGACGGTTCGACAATGTCCATGGCGATCCGACCGTGAAGCCCAACCCCAATCTGGGCAAGGTTGAGCAGGGACCATTTTATGCCGTTGCCATCTATCCGGGTGATGTTGGCACGGCCGGCGGGGTCGTGACGGACGAATATGCGCGGGTGCTGAAGGATGATGGCACGGTGATTCCGGGCCTTTATGCTACCGGCAATTCGACTGCTTCGGTGTTTGGCCGTTGCTATCCCGCTGCGGGCGCGAGCATCGGTGCTTCCTTTACCTTCGGTTATGTCGCCGCGCACCATGCGACCGGCTCGAATGAACTGGAACGCATATTGGCCTGAGAGAAGATGTTGCCAAGGGAGAATAGAGATGGCCCGATATAAGATGGTAGCTTTCAGCAATGCGGTTGAAGGACGCGATGAAGATTTCAACCAGTGGTATGACCAGCAGCACATCAAAGATGTGCTCGCCATTCCCGGCGTCGTGTCCGCTGAACGCTTCACCTGCGTGGGGGAAGGGGCACAGAAATATATGGCGATCTACGAAGTCGAAACCGATGATCTGTCCGCAGTGATGGCGGAACTTGGGAAACGGCCAGGTACGGACGTGATGCCGATCAGCGATGCTGTTGATTTCAGTTCTGGGAGCGTCGGCTTTTGGCAGCCATACGCCAAGTGACAATGAAGGCGCGGGGGATGTAATCGCCCCGCGCCTGATCATTCCGCTGAACGGCGGAGATGTTTATCCGGTAAAGTTCATTTCCAGCAGAACATTATTGGGATCGGTTACGAGCAATTGGCGAAATTTGGCGGATTCGAAGCTGTTCACCATGAAATTGACACCCATCTCTTCACATCGTGCACGCATGGTATCGAAATCGTCGCATTTTAGCGCAACATGATGGATCGATCCGGCGACGTTTCCCACATTGGCATTTTCGACCCGTTGCAGGTGAATGATGGGGTGGCCGGTTGCATCGACCAGCCAATGTGCTTCAATCCCTGCGGGCAGAGGAGGCGGCACGCCTTCTACAAGGCCCAACAGCGTCTTGTAGAAGCGTTTCGTTCCGTCAATATCCACCGTCAGGATGTTGACATGATCCAGTCCGTGCACAGCCATGCCTGATCTCGCTTGCCATACAGATTGACACTGTTCCCGCTTTTGGGAAGGCTGGGATAATATCCCCGTCGTTATGAGAGGAAGGGGTGCTCACAAGGCAAGCACCCCTTTCCCATGTTACAGATCTGCCAACGTAATGCGTTTGCCGGTCTGGCTTGTCAACGGCGGAGCAAAAGTCGGCCATTCGGCGGCGTAAAACCAGGCCATCGTGTTACATGCCGGGGGGAGTGGCGTGAGGGCGTAGCCCGAGGGCCACTCCCCCCGGCATTGGTGTAATTT
>NZ_JAUQOM010000011.1 GCF_030580935.1 Sphingobium cyanobacteriorum
GCTCATTTCCAGGAGCCATTCCTGCACAATATAGTCTTGTGGAATATATTGAGACATATAGACAACCCTCCGAGCAAGCTCGAAAGGCTCCAATAAGGAACGGCCTGAATTTAACCGATCACATGACGCCTGAAAGCCGCCACAGACCAGAGCCGCCGCCCACATGTCCCTTCATCAATCAACAATGTCAAAGAACCGACAACTTTAGAGGGACAACCAGCCTTCCCTGAAACTGCTTCCAGGGGAGTGTGTCCCGTCTATGTTGGCGACCGTTCCAGGCGCTCCCTGCTGGCAGCGCCCCGTCCGGTGAACAGCCCTCTAGGTAAGCCCTTTGATTCGGTCAAACCCTTTTTTGAACTTTCTGTTGCACCGATCGGCGATGGCGCGGGAATGGCATAGAAAAGCCAGTTATTTCTGCTGCTTATGTTGATTCCAACCGGAATGGGCGCAAACGGCGATTATCCCCGTGCACCCATCCCTTGCCGCTTCATCCTTTCCTCTCGCCGAATCAAACTACTGAAAGGATAGGGGAAATCGTCCTGCCACACTCAGGCCAGCGGCTCGCCTGCCCAGGTTTCGGTATCGACCTGCGCCTGGGCTTCCCTGGGGTAGCGCGGACCCGACGCCGCATCGAACGGGAAAAGCGCATCAACCGCCGCGATCAGCGCCGCTGGCCAGGCACGCGACAGGGTCGCCAGATTTTCTTCCAGATGCGCGGCGCTGGTCGTCCCCGGTATCGGCACGACATGATCGCCCTTCGCCAGCAGCCAGGCGAGGCAAAGCTGGGCCGCCGTGCCGCCCGCTTCCTTCGCCAGCGCCGCAAGCCGTCCGGCCAGGGCCAGATTGGCCGCCAGATGCGGCGGCTGGAAACGCGGCATCGCATGGCGAACATCGCCCTGCGCCACGGTGGCGGCATGCGGACTGCCCGCCAGCAGCCCGCGCCCGACTGGCGAGAAGGCGACGAAACCCACCCCCAACTGCGCGCAGGCATCCAGCACCGCGATTTCGGGATTACGCACCCAGGGCGCATATTCGGTCTGCATCGCCGCGATCGGATGCACCGCATAAGCGCGGCGCAACGTCGTTGCCGACATTTCCGACAGCCCGATCGCGCCGATCTTGCCAGCCTCCACCGCCCGCGCCAGAGCCCCGACCGACTCCTCGATCGGCACCCTGGCATCGAGCCGATGGAGATAATAAAGATCGATATGATCAACCTTCAGTCGACGCAGCGAATCCTCCAGCACCCGCGTGATCGCAGCGGGCGAGCCGTCCAGCCCGCGCTTGCCGTCAATTTCCGCCAGCACGCATTTGCTCGCCAGGGTAAATTCCCCCCGCCGGTGCATCAGCGTCCGGCCCAGCAGTTCCTCATTCGCGCCGAAGCCATAAAGGGCCGCGGTGTCGAAGAAGGTCACACCCATATCGAGCGCATGGCACAACAGCCTTTCCGCCACCCCCAAATCGGGTTTGGGCAGATAGGCGTGGGACAGGTTCATGCAGCCAAGGCCGATGGCCGAAACGGTAAAGGGGCCGATCTTGCGGGTGGGAAGGCTGGTCATGTTATAGAGGCAATCCTACGTAATTTTCCGCGATCGTCGTCTGCGCCGCGACCGAGGAAGCGATATAGTCGAGGTCGGCGACCTGCATCCGGCGATCGAACGCATCGCCATCGGGAAAGCGGTGCATCAGCTTCGTCAATTGCCATGAAAAGCGTTCGGATTTCCAGACGCGGGCCAGCGCCTTGTCCGAATAGCCGGCGATCGCGTCGCTGTCATGACGCTTATAATAGCCGATCAGCGCTTCCGACAGATAATGCACGTCCGATGCGGCCAGGTTCAGCCCCTTGGCGCCGGTCGGCGGCACGATATGCGCGCTGTCACCCGCCAGCATCAGCCGGCCATGCCGCATCGGTTCGAACACGAAGGAGCGCAGCGGCGCGATCGACTTTTCCAGCGCCGGGCCGCGGGTGATGTGCGCTGCCGCTTCCGGCCCCAGGCGGACGGCCAGTTCGTCCCACAGCCGGTCGTCGGGCCATTCTTCCAGCTTCTCGTCCAGCGGCACCTGGATATAATAGCGGCTGCGGGTCGCCGAGCGCATCGAGGCGAGGGCGAAGCCGCGTGCATGATTGGCGTAGATCAGTTCATGGTTGCACGGCGCGACATCGGCCAGGATGCCGAGCCAGCCGAACGGATAGACCTTTTCATAAGCCGCCGCGACGGACGCGGGCACCGCCTTGCGCGACGGACCATGGAAACCGTCGCAGCCGCACAGGAAATCGGCGTCGATCCGGTGGGTCACGCCATCCTTGCCATAGGTCAGGTAAGGCGCATCGCTGGCGATATCGTGCAGGGCGACATCGCCCGCGTCATAAATAATCTCCAGCCCGCGTTCCGGCGCGGCCGCCATCAGGTCGCGGGTCACTTCGGTCTGGCCATAGACCATCACCTGCTTGCCGGTCAGCGCGGCAATGTCGATGCGGATCAGCCGCTCGCCATCGGCCAGGAAAAAGCCGTCATGCGGCAACCCTTCGGCGTGCATCCGCGCGCCCAGGCCCAGCCGGTCCATCAGGTCGGTGGTGGTGCGTTCCAGCACCCCCGCGCGAATCCGGCCCAGCACATAATCGGGCGACGCCCGCTCCACGATCACGGTATCGATGCCCTCCGCCCGCAGCAGATGGCCCAGCAACAGCCCGGCGGGACCGGCACCGACGATGGCGACCTGGGTTTTCATGACGATCCTCTCCAATTCACAAGCAATTGGCCGGATCATGCGTCGGGCATCAGCGGATCGCCATGGCCGGATCAGCCAATGACTTGGACGATAGAACCACCATGCATCACAATATAATCGCCAGCAACCTACCAAACAGGCGGTTATGTCCGATATCCGGCCTTGAGCGGGATGGACGATCCGCTGCGCGATCCTTCAGGCTGCCGGCAATGTCACCACGCTGTCCGGTGCGTCGCGCAGGCGCAGATAGAGCGTCCCGTCCCGTGGCGCCGGTATGGTCAGGGCCGATCCGGTATAGCCATGCGCCACCTGCACCGCCTGATCCAGTGTCGGCGTCGTTCCCACAGCGTCGATCAGGAACAGGTCGCGGCCCTTGATCATGCACCCTTGCGCCTTGCCTTCGCAGGCGACCGCATCGATCTGCGGCAAGCGCGCCAGCGTCACCAGCGGCTGCCAGTCGCTCGCCGCGCCGACACGCAGCAGGCGGAAACGCAGCGGCCCGAACAAGGACGGCGCCATCACCTTTGGGTCCAGTCGCGCCACCATCACCTGCGGCCCTTCCAGCCGCAGGCCATTGGCGGCGGTCAGCCGGATCGCCGCGCCATCATCGGCCGGGGCGACCTCGATCACATCAGTCCCCTCCAGCGTCGTGCCCGCGCCCGCCCGGATCGAAAAGACGATCTGGCCATTGTCCGGCAGCAGATTATTCCCGTTCAGCACCAGCATCTTGCCGTTGGCGGGCGAGGGACCGGGACTGATATCCTTGCTCAGCAATCCGACCTGGGGCCGGGGCGGGGCCACGGTCACGTCCAGGCCAACCTTGCGCCCGTCGCGCAGCCGGACCCGCGCGGTCGCTTCGCGCCCCTGCGTCATCGCGGCGCCATCGCCCTGCGCCACCAGCCGCAGCCGGTCGACCGCGCCCTCCCGCGTCAGGCCATCGGGTCGCAGCAGCAGCCCGGCCACCTCCACGCTCTCCACCTGGTCCAGCCGCTGGCCAGAAAGCAGCGCCATCCTGTCCCCGGCATGAATCTGCAATCCGTCGAGCCGGCTCGCCTGCGCATAGCTGCGCAAGGGGATCGTCATGGGCTGCGGCACGCCCTGATAGCTGATCTCGATATTGAGCATCCCCGCCTTGCGATCGGCGAGCGGCAAGGTCAGCGCCAGCCCGTCCTGCCCCTCCACCGTCCATTGCACCGGCGCTGGCGCGCCATCGCCCTGGCGCACCGTCACACGCTCGACACAGGCGGGCGTGCCGCCCTTCAACCGCACGACATTGTCGCGTCCGACCACCAGGGCCGTGGCGTCGCCATCGACCTGCCAGCTTCTGTCGTCGGGCAATTGCAGGGTGAAATCCGGTCCCTCGAACCGATCGAAACCCCAATGGCCATAAAGATGCCCCTGCGCCGTCCCCCTGAACCCGGCCGGCCATGCCGTCGCGCCCGCCAGCACATAGCCGCCCCGGTCGGCGCGGGCCTCCACCGGCCATTCCACCGTCTCGCCCGATGCGGATTGCACCGCCAGCGTCATCGATCGGGCGTAGCTGGTGGAATAGATCAGCGGCGCGCCCTCGACCGGCAGCACCGCGCCCGGCCGCACCACGCAGATCGGACCGCGCGCCCCGCTGCGCAGCCGGGGCGGACTGTCCGCCTCGATCGCGGGCATCGATACGACCATCACCGATTTGGGCTTCTGAAAGGACGGCGCGCTGTTCAGCAGCAGGCCGATGCCATCGCCCTTGCGCACGCTCAGCGTCGGCAGATAGCCGAATTCAGGATTGCTGAACGCGCCGAAAATCCTGGCCACGTCGCGCACCACCGCAATATAGGCGCTGTAATAGCCATAGCCCGCCTCGCGCGTGGCGCTCAGTTGCAGCGCCAGGTCGGTCGGCGCGCCGGTCAGCGTCTCCGCCATCGAACTGGTGTGCACATCCGACAACAGCAACGAATCCCGGTTTTCAAGCAGGCAGGATGCCTGCATCTCGATCACCTTGGACAGGCATTCCTCGTTCAGCTTCATCGACAGGCTGCGCGCCAGTACCGGCGCCAGCGTGCGGAGATATTCAGGGTGGCTGTTCTCCTGAGCGCGGATCGCGCCCATGAAGGCGTCCAGCCGCGACCGGTCGAGCGACGCCTGGTTCAAATCCTGCGTCGCCCGCACGAACTCACCCGGCTTGCCGCGCACCGCACCGGACAGCGCGCCTTCCGCGCCGCCGGTATCGGGAACAAGGAACAGCACCATCTGCCGCGCGCCCCTGGGCACCGTCAGGTCCAGCGCCTTGCCCTTCTTCTTCCAGGTTTCGGCAAAGCTGACCCAGTCCCTGGGCGGCGGATTGGTCGCCCCGCGCAGAAAGGCGGACACCAGAATGAAATGCGCGCCCTGATCACCCTGCAAATCGGCCTCGACCGTCAGCCTGTCCCCTTCGGACAGGCTGGGCACCTGCGCGATCGGCAGGCTTTGCGCGCCGCGCGTCACACGGACCTTCAGGGATGGACCGGCCAGTTCAAAGGGCGCCGGGTCCGCGGCCATCAGCGGCGCGCTGGCCAGCAACCCGGCGACACAGCCACCAAAAACCATCATCCTGTTGATCAACAAGCGCATAATCCTGTCATCCGGCAGTAGGTGCCCCTCGCCTCCCCCTCTCCCACATCGCCTCCGGCAAGCCAAGCGGAACGGATGCAACGGGATGGACCGTGGCGGTTCGCCGCCGGGCCGCCGGTATCAGTCCGCGCGCCCATCCCCGGCCTCGGCAATCAGGCGCAGGGCGCTGCGCAGGGCGCTGCGCAGGGCTGCCCCATCCTGCCCTGCCAGCAACCCTTCGAACCGCGCTTCATTGGCCGCCATGATTGCATCCACCCGTGCGCGGGCCGCTTCCCCCGCCCCCGTCAACGACAGCGCCAGCGAACGCCCGTCCACCGGCGATTTTTCCAGCAACCCCTTGCTGGCCAGTGCCGCTATCAACGGCACCATATTGGCGCGCTTGATCCCCAGCATCCGGCCCAGGTCGCTCTGGATGCAGCCAGGATTGGCGCCCACCAGGGTCAGGATCGTGCCTTCGACCGGCCGCAGCCCGATTTCCGCCAGCGCCTCTCCCAGACGGGCCATCACCACCGCCGATGCGCGCCGGAGCATATAGCCCAGATGGGACGCGACCGGGTCGCGCAGGCGATCTTCAGGGGTTTCGGGCTGATCCATGACCATCCGAATAATGCTATTGATCATAGCAATCAACGTTGTTATGAATCATAGCAATAAAGAGGAGTCGGATATGCCTGCATCGGAAATTCTCCTGTCCATCGGGGGCACGCCCCGTGCCACGGCCGCCACCTTCGATCGCGCCAATCCCGTGACCGGCGCGCTGGCCACCCGCGCCGCCGCCGCCAGTGTCGGGGATGCTTTGGCCGCCGTCGATGCCGCCAGCGCCGCTTTCCCGGCCTGGTCCACCCTCGGCCCCAATGCCCGTCGTGCCGCCCTTATGAAGGCCGCCGACGCGCTGGACGCCAGGGCCGCCGATTTCGTCGACGCGATGATGGCGGAAATCGGCGCGACCGAAGGCTGGGCGCGCTTCAACCTGATGCTGTCCAGCGCGATGGTGCGTGAAGCCGCCAGCCTCACCACCCAGATCGGTGGCGAGGTCATCCCCTCCGACAAGCCCGGCTGCATTGCCATGGCGGTGCGCGAACCCGCCGGCGTCGTGCTGTCGATGGCGCCGTGGAACGCGCCGATCATCCTTGCCACCCGCGCCATCGCCGTGCCGCTCGCCTGCGGCAATACGGTGGTGCTCAAGGCGTCGGAACAATGCCCGCGCACCCATGGCCTGATCGTGGAGGCGTTCGTGGAGGCGGGGCTGGGCGGCGGCATCGTCAACCTCATCACCAACGCACCGCAGGATGCCGCCGATATCGTCGGCGCGATGATCGATCATCGCGCCGTGCGCCGCGTCAACTTCACCGGCTCCACCGCCGTGGGCCGGATCATCGCCCAACGCTGCGCGGCCAACCTCAAGCCCGTCCTGCTCGAACTGGGCGGCAAGGCGCCGCTGATCGTGCTGGAGGATGCCGACCTTGACGAAGCGGTCAAGGCCGCCGCCTTCGGCGCCTTCATGAACCAGGGCCAGATTTGCATGTCGACCGAACGGATCATCCTGGTCGATTCCATCGCCGATGCCTTTGCGGCCAAGTTCCAGGCGAAGGTCGCCACCATGCCGGTCGGCGACCCGCGCGATGGCAAGACGCCGCTTGGCGCCGTGGTCGACACGAAAACCATCGCCCATGTCCGCGCGCTGATCGATGACGCGCTGGCGGCCGGCGCGGTCCAGCTCAACGGTGGCGAAGCCGATGGCGTGTTGATGCCCGCCCATGTCATCGACCGGGTGACGCCGGACATGAAGCTGTTCCGCGACGAAAGTTTCGGCCCCGTCGTCGGCCTCATCCGCGCGCGCGACGAAGCGCACGCCATCGCGCTCGCCAACGACACCGAATATGGCCTGTCCGCCTCGGTTTTCACCCGTGACACCGCCCGCGGGCTGAAAGTCGCGCGCCAGATCCAGTCCGGCATCTGCCATATCAACGGCCCCACCGTCCATGACGAGGCGCAGATGCCCTTCGGCGGGGTCAAGGCATCGGGCTACGGCAAGTTCGGCGGCAAGGCCGGCATCGACAGCTTCACCGACCTGCGCTGGATCACGATTGAGACCGAGCCTGGCCATTATCCCATCTGAAACCGCCCTTCATCACGCCCCGGAGATTTTCCATGACCAACATCCTGCATGTCGACGGCGTCGACCAGACTGAACTCGAAACCGTCGCCTACACCGTCGAAGCCGGCATCGCCTGGGTCAGCTTCAACCGCCCGGACAAGCGCAACTGCATGTCGCCGCGCCTCAATCGCCAGATGATGCGCGTGCTCGACGCGCTGGAACATCGCGCCGATGTCGGCGTGCTCGTCCTGACCGGCGAAGGCACGGCCTGGTCGGCGGGCATGGATCTTAAAGAATATTTCCGCGAAACCGAAGCGCAGGGCCTGGCCGGCACGCGCGGCGCGCAGCGCGAAAGCTATGGCTGGTGGCGCCGCCTGCGCTGGTATCAGAAACCGACCATCGCCATGGTCAATGGCTGGTGCTTTGGCGGCGGATACGGCCCGCTCTTCGCCTGCGACCTCGCCTTCGCGGCGGAAGAGGCGCAGTTTGGCCTGTCCGAAATCAACTGGGGCATCCTGCCTGGCGGCGGCGCGGCCAAGGTCGCGACCGAACTCACCAATTTCCGCAACGCCATGTATCATTCGCTGATGGGGGAGAATGTGGACGGCAGGAAGGCCGCCGAATGGGGCTTCGTCAACGAAGCCTTGCCGCTCGCCCAACTCAAGGACCGCGTAACGCAAGTCGCGAACATATTGCTGACCAAGAATCCCGTCGCCCTCAAAGCGACCAAGGACGCCATCCGCCGTGTCCGCGAAATGACCTATGACAATGCCGAGGATTATCTGATCCGTGCGCAGGAGGCGGCCAACAGCTTCGACAATGAAGGGCGCAAGGAAGGGATCAAGCAGTTCATCGACGACAAGACGTACAAGCCGGGCCTTGGCGCCTATGACAAGTCCAGGCAGACCGCCTGATAACTTCTCTTTGGCCGGGCCGCTCCACAGGGGGCGGCCCGCCTTTCCCATATGACAGTTTCCCGGAGAGACACGCCATGACGGTCGACATGCTGACCCCGCCCGCCGCCGCCGCCACGTCATCGCTCGACCGGCTGCTGCGGCCGCGATCGGTCGTCATCGTCGGCGCGTCGGACAAGCCCGGCGCGCTGGGGGCATCGGTCCTCTCCAACCTCGACCGCAACGGCTTTGCCGGCGACATTCATCTCATCAACCCCAAGCGGGCGGAGATTGGCGGACGCCCCTGCCTGCCGTCGGTCGACGCCCTGCCCGATGGCGTGGATGTCGCTGTCCTCGCCATCCCGCGCATCGCCGTGCTCGACACGATCAGGGCGCTGGCCGCGCGCAGGGTCGGCGCCGCCATCATCTTTTCCGCCGGCTTTGCCGAAGGCGGCGAGGAAGGCCTGGCCCAACAGCGCGAGATTGGCCGCATCGCGGCGGAATCGGGCATGGTGGTGGAAGGCCCCAACTGTCTTGGCATGACGAATTTCATCGACCGGGTGCCGCTGACCTTCGTGGAAACCGACGCAAGGCCGCTCGGCGACCGCGCCGGCATCGGGATCGTGTCGCAGAGCGGCGCGATGGCCTGCGTCTTGGGCACCACCCTTGCCGCCCGCGACCTGGGCCTGTCCTTTTCCATCTCGACCGGCAACGAAGCCGCCTCCGGGGTCGAGGATTATGTCGACTATCTGCTGGAGGATGGCTCCACACAGGTGATCGCCATGATCGTGGAGCAATTCCGCAAGCCTGCCCGCTTCCTCGCCGCGGCCCGCCGCGCGCGCCTGCTGGGCAAGACCATCATTCTGCTCCACCCCGGCAAATCCAGCGCCGCGCGCGAATCCGCCGCCACCCATACCGGGGCGATGGCGGGCGACTACCAACTCATGCGGGTCAAGGTGGAACGCGCCGGCGTGATCGTCGCCGAAACGCTGGAGGAACTGGGCGATGTGACGGAAATCGCCCTGCGCTGCCCCGCCATCCCGGCCGGCGGCGTCGCGGTGCTGGGGGAATCCGGCGCGTTCAAGGCGCTGACCCTTGATCTGTGCGAAAGCCTCGACCTCGACCTGCCGCCCGTGGACGATGCCAGCGCGCCTGCCCTGCGCGCGGCCCTGCCCGACTTCGTCGGCGTCTCCAACCCGCTCGACATCACGGCGCAGGGGCTGGTCGAACCGGACCTTTATTACCGCACGCTGGCCGCCCTGTTCGGCGACGATCGCTTTGGCAGCGTGGTCGCCGGCATCATCCAGACCGACCCCGTCACCGTCGGCATCAAATTGCCACCGATCCTGCGCGCGGTCGGTACGCTTGGGCCGACCAAGCCTGTGATCTTCGCCGGCCTGGATGAAGGCGCGGCGGTGTCGCCCGACTATATGGCGCAGCTTCGCGCCTATGGCATCCCCTATTTCCCCTCGACCGAACGCGCGCTGCGGGCCTTGAAGCGGCTCAACGACCATGCCCGCCGCGATTTTACCGAAGGCGATGTCAGCCCCCTCCCCGCCCCCGGCCTGCCGGCCGCCGGCGGCGTCATTCCCGAATATCGCGCCAAGCAGATACTGGCCCCGCTCGGCATCCCCTTCCCCACAGGCGCCTTCTGCGCCACCATCGACGATGCGCTGACCGCCGCCCAGAGGATTGGCTATCCCGTCGCGCTCAAGGCGCAGTCCGCCAGCCTCAGCCACAAGAGCGACGCCGGCGGCGTCATCCTGAACCTGGGCGATGCGGACGCCCTGCGCGCCGGGTGGGACCGGCTCCATGCCAATGTCGCCGCCTATGATGCCGGCATCACCCTCGACGGCGCCTTGCTGGAAGGGATGGGCGAACGCGGCGTCGAACTCATCATCGGCGCAAAGAATGATCCCGACTGGGGGCCGGTCATCCTGGCTGGCTTTGGCGGCGTTACCGCCGAAATTCACCAGGATGTGCGCCTGCTCACCCCCGACCTTCCGCTCGACGCGATCATCGCCGAACTGTTCAGGCTCAAGGGCGCGCCGCTGCTGCGCGGTTTCCGCGGATCACCGCCGCTCGACGTGCCGGCCGCCGCCCGCATCATCGCCACGCTGGGCCGCATCCTGCTGGCCGAACCGACGATCGGAGAGATCGACCTCAATCCCGTCATCCTCTATGCCGATGGCGCGGTCGCGCTCGACGCGCTGATGCTGACAACAGCGCGACAGGCGTGACGCGATGGAGGAGGGACGGACCATGGACGATGCATTGCCCCGCCGCAGCCTGCTCAAGGCTTTTCCTCCCCTCATGCTGCCTGCACTCGCGCTCGCCGGCGGCACGGACACGCTCCGGGCGGCCGAACCGGATGCCCTCGCCGTCCCGCCCCTGACGCTCGCGATGCGGCTGCGCATATGGATCGGCCCGCCGCAGGAACTGGGCCTAGTCGATGGCGTGCGCAAGCGCGTCATCCCCATCACCGGCGGCAGCGTCACCGGCCCGCGCCTGACCGGCAAGGTGCTGCCCGGCGGCGCGGACTGGCAATCGATCCGGCCGGACGGGACCGCCGACATTCTCGCCCGCTATGCGTTGCAGGCCGATGACGGCACGATCATCTCGGTCGTCAATCCCGGTTATCGCCACGGCCCCGCCCCTGTCCTTGCCCGCATCGCGGCGGGCGAAGTCGTGGACCCCGCCCTCTATTATTTCCGCACCACCCCGCGTTTCGAGGTGGCGAGCGACAGCCCCCACGCCTGGCTCGGCCGCACCATCTTCCTCTGCACCGCCGCCCGCTACAAGGATCATGTCGCGCTCGACATTTTCGCGGTAGGCTGACCCCCATATGAAAACGACATGACAGGACAGGATCGAGGATGACCGACATCAGGCAAAGGCTGGACGAAGCCCCCATGGGCCGGCTCCAGGTCGCAGCGATCATCCTGTGCATCCTGCTGAACGCGCTCGACGGGTTCGACGTGCTGGCGATCAGCTTCGCCTCCCCCGGCATCGCGGCGGAATGGGGGATAGACCGTGCCCAGCTCGGCCTCGTCCTGTCGATGGAACTGATCGGCATGGCGGTGGGATCGGTGCTGCTTGGCAACCTTGCCGATCGCATCGGCCGCCGTCCGACGATCCTGGGCTGCCTGATCATCATGGCCGTCGGCATGGGCGCGGCGACACAGGCGTGGGGCGTTGTCTCCCTCTCGATCATCCGCCTCGCGACCGGCCTGGGCATCGGCGGGATGCTGGCCTGCACCAACGCCATGGTCGCCGAACTGGCCAACGCCCGGTCCCGCAGCCTGGCCGTTGCCATCATGGCGGCGGGCTATCCGGTCGGCGCGATACTGGGCGGCAGCGTGGCTTCGCATCTGCTGGTCGGCGGCGACTGGCGCGACATCTTCCTCTTCGGCGGCATCGTCACGGGCATCTTCCTGCCCATCGCGCTCTGGCTGCTGCCCGAATCGATCGGCTTCCTGTTGCAGAAACGCCCTGCCGACGCGCTGACCCGGATCAACCGCATCCTTGGCCGCATGGGCCATCTGCCCGTCCATGCCCTGCCGCCGCCGGACGAGGCCGCGCCCAAAGCCTCGTTCGCCGCCCTGTTCGCACCCGGCCTGGCGCGCACCACCATCCTGCTGACGCTCGCCTATTTCTGCCACATCATGACCTTCTATTTCATTCTGAAATGGGTGCCAAAGATCGTCGTGGACATGGGCTTCGCGCCGTCGGCCGCGGGCGGCGTGCTGGTCTGGGCCAATGTCGGCGGGCTTCTCGGCTCCCTGATCCTGGGGGCATTGAGCTGGCGGCTGCCGGTGCGCGGGCTGGTGATGATCGCCATGGTCGCTTCCACCATCATGGTGACGCTCTTTGGCCAGGGGCAAACGACTCTGGCCGGCCTCAGCCTGGTCGCGGCCATGGTGGGCTTCTGCACCAATGCCGCCGTCGTCGGCCTCTACGCGCTGGTTGCCCAATCCTTCCCCACCGCGTTGCGCGCGGGGGGCACCGGCATCGTCATCGGCATCGGCCGGGGCGGCGCGGCGCTGGGACCGATCCTGGCCGGTTTCCTGTTCACGCTCGACTTCGGCCTTCCGGCGGTGGCCCTCGTCATGGCGCTTGGCTCGCTGATCGGCGTGATCCTGCTGGCGATGCTGCGTCCCCGCCCCGCCTGACATCTTGCCCATGGGTGCGGCCGGGCGCATAGATGGATGATCCATCATGACGATCGCGCCCGTCCCCCGCTTCTACCTTTATGGCGAACCACAGCGCAGCGTGGCGGAGGGGTTCGTTCATGTCG
Organism: Sphingobium cyanobacteriorum; assembly: GCF_030580935.1. Classification (GTDB taxonomy): domain Bacteria; phylum Pseudomonadota; class Alphaproteobacteria; order Sphingomonadales; family Sphingomonadaceae; genus Sphingobium; species Sphingobium cyanobacteriorum. The sequence continues at coordinate 12,617 of NZ_JAUQOM010000011.1, forward strand.
AAAGCCTGGACGACCGATCCCGGCCCAGCGAATGGACGATCCGCCCGCATGTCCATCGCGATCTCAACCATATCATCCTGATCGCGCAAGGGGGTGGCGCGATGCAGGCAGAGGCGGCACAGGTCAGTTTTGCCGCTCCCTGCCTGCTGCTGATCCCGGCCGGCATCGTCCACGGCTTCACCTGGCACAGCGAATCCAGCGGCCATGTGACCACCATTGCGGACAGCTATCTGCGCCACCTGATCGTCCGTGACGCCGATCTCGCCCCGCTCTTCGCCCACCCCCATGCCGTCGCCCTGCCCCGTGAGGAAGGCGCTACCGCGCAAAGCATCATCGCCCGCATGGCGCAGGAACTGGGCTGGTCCGGCCCCGGCCAGCGCGCCGCCGTCGAATCCGCGCTCTTGTCACTCATGGTGCTTGCCCTGCGTCATGCGCCGCTGGCGCAGGCGACCCGGCCCGGCACCGCGCGCCAGGCCGCGCTCGTCGCCCGCCTGCGCGAACGGATCGAACAGCGGTTTCGTTTGCGGGAGCCGGTATCGGTCCATGCCCATGCCCTCGGCACCAGCCTGACCGCCCTGCGCCAGGCGTGCGCGCGCGTCGCGGGCAGTTCGCCCGCGCAGATGCTGGACGACCGCAGCCTGCTGGAGGCCCGCCGGCTCCTGCTCTATTCGCAAATGTCGGTGGCGCAGATCGCCTATGCCATCGGCTTTGAAGACCCGGCCTATTTCTCGCGCTTCTTCACCCGCCATGTCGGCCAGCCGCCCCGGACATATCGCGCGGTCCGCGAACGGCCCCAGCCATGACCGATGAAATCCGCGATATTCTCGCCCGGCTGCAAGAACCCCGCGACAATATCGTCACCCGCGCCCGCCGCATGGTGGAATGCCATGTCCCGCCCGAACGGCGCGGCCCCGGCTGGGACCGGCACTGGCGCGAACTGGAAGCCTATCTTGACCTGCCCGGCCATTGGTCGGCAAAGGACGGCGATGACTCGTGAGATGATGAACGACCTTATGGTGGCCCGGCTGCTGCGCGACCATGGCAGGAGCAAGCATCACTGGCGCAAGGTGATCGGCCCGATCCGCCTCTATGCCCGCGACACCCATCCCCATTGCAACTGGACGCTGACACCCACGGGCGACATGCGCGACGTGGCCCTGATCGAAAATCTGCTCGACGACCTGCGCATGGCCCACCCGCTGCTGACCGCCTGACGGCAATGAAGGACGCAGCCGGTTTGACGGCCACGTCCTTCCCTGCGACCCCGAAGGGATGTCAATCCGCCAGTTGGGTTTCCAGTTCACCCAGCACGCGATAGCAATCGAACACCTTGGCGACGCTGCTGTTGGGTTCGCGGCCTTCGCGAATGGCGCTGATGAATTCGCGGTCCTGCAATTCGATGCCGTTCATCGACACCGCCACCTGGCTGACGTCGATCGGCTCCTCCCTGCCGTTCACCAGATCGTCGTAGCGCGCGATATAGGTGTCGCTGTCGCCGATATAGCGGAAGAAGGTGCCAAGCGGCCCGTCATTGTTGAACGACAGCGACAGGGTGCAGATCGCGCCCGTCTCGCTCTTCAACTGGATCGACATGTCCATCGCGATGCCAAGCTCCGGGTGGATCGGTCCCTGCATCGCGTGCGCCGACACGATCCGGCCCGCCTGATAGGCGAACAGGTCGACCGTATGCGCGGCATGGTGCCACAACAGATGGTCGGTCCAGGACCGCGGCTCGCCCTTCGCATTGATATTCTTGCGACGGAAGAAATAGGTCTGCACGTCCATCTGGCTGATGTTGAATGCCCCCGCCTTGATGCGGTTATGGACATATTGGTGCGACGGGTTGAAGCGCCGGGTATGGCCGACCATGCAGACAAGGCCCGTTTCCTTCTGCTTGGCCAGCACCGCCTGCGCATCGGCCCAGCTATCGGCCAGCGGGATTTCCACCTCGACATGCTTGCCCGCATCCATGCAGGCGATCGCCTGGGCCGCGTGCATCTGCGTCGGCGTGCACAGGATCACCGCGTCGACATCATCGCGGGCCAGCGTTTCGTTCAGGTCGGTCGTGACATGGCCGATGCCATATTTCTCCGCGACCTTCTTCGTCGCGTCCAGTTCGCGGCCGATAATCGATGTGACGGTCACGCCGTCGATATTCTTCAGGCCATCAAGATGCTTTTCGCCAAAGGCGCCGGCACCGGCCAGGGCTATACGCATGGGAAACTCCGTACTTTAAGCGCCTCCCTTTCAGGGGAGGGGTCGGGGTTGGGAAGGCAAGCCAGGGCTCGCCATGATGGATTATTCCGCCGCGATTGCGCGCACCGTATCGCTCCCGCTCATGTCCAGCCCCTCGCCATTGTCGGGGCGCAGCACCAGATGGCCGATCGCGGTGTTGGAACAGGGCACATGATAATGGCGGTGCAGCGCGCGGGTCTTCTTGCCCATCGCCCCGCGCATGATCAGCCACATCACCATCTCGATGCCCTCGCTGCCCGTTTCGCGCAGATATTCGATATGCGGTATCCGGCGCAGATGGTCGCTGTCACCGATCAGCCCGTCCAGGAACATATTGTCCCATTCCCGGTTGATGAGGCCGGCGCGCGGCCCCTGTAACTGGTGGCTCATGCCGCCGGTGCCCCACACCTGCACATTCAGATCTTCCGGGAAACTCTCGACCGCCTTCCTGATCGCCTCGCCCAGCGCCCAGCAGCGATTGCCGGACGGCGGCGGATAGGTGACGACATTGACCGCCAGCGGCACGACCTTGCACGGCCAGGCGTCGGGCTTCCCGAACATCATGGACAGCGGCACCGTCAGGCCATGGTCGACATCCATCTCGTTGATGATGGTCATGTCGAACTCGTCCAGGATCAGGCTCTGCGCCATGTGCCAGGCAAGGTCGGGATGCCCCTCCACGTCCGGCACCGCGCGCGGCCCCCAGCCTTCGTCGGCCGACTTGTAGCGCTCGCCGCACCCGATCGCGAAGGTCGGGATGATCTTCATGTCGAACGCGCTGGCATGGTCATTATAGACCAGCACGATCACGTCCGGCTTTTCCGCCTGCTCCCATGCCCGCGTCCAGTCATAGCCGGCAAAGATCGGCCCGAAATACTCGTCGCGATCCTTGTTGAAATCCGACGCCACGCCCAGCAGCGGCACATGGCTCGACGCCACGCCAGCAGTAATCCGCGCCATCATCTGCTTCCTTCGTTGGTTTCGCCGCCAGACGCGGCGTTGGCCCTGATCGACCGCACGCCTTCGGGCGACCGGCCGCCATTCATCATCATCTCGCGATATTCGGGGAAGCTCATGCCGGTCATGGTGCTGACCGCCTCGGCGAAGGGAATCCCGTCGGTCGAAAACAGCTTGGACAGGAAATAGACATTGCCGCCCAGGTCCAGGCAGCGATTATAGTCGCGCGCCAGCAATGCGTCCTTCTGCGCCTGCGTCAACGGCCATTCGTCCATATAGGCGCGCTCGTCCGCCTTGAACCGCGCCCGATTGTCCGCCTTCATCAGGCTCATCGCGAACTGGTTCATATGATAGCCCTGTCGCGCCCGCTTGGCGGTGAACACGCGGGTGCCGGGAATATCCTCCATCTCGGCCAGATATTCGTGAATATCCTGATGTTTGGGATCTTCCGTTATCATAGTCCCCTCTCCTTCAATCGGGCGTCGAGCCGGGGAAAGACGCGGCGGGCATTGCCTTCGAAAATCGCGGCACGCTCGGCCTCGCTGATGTCCAGCGCATCGACATAGCGTTTGGTGTCGTCGAAATAGTGGCCCGTGGTCGGGTCGATCCCGCGCACCGCGCCGACCATTTCCGACCCGAACAGGATATTCTTGTTGTCGATCACGTCGGCCAGCAGGTTCACGCCCGGCTGGTGATAGACGCAGGTGTCGAAGAAGATGTTGTTCATCAGATGCGTCGACAGGTCGGGCTTCTTGAGCATGTCAGCCAGGCCCCGATAGCGTCCCCAATGATAGGGCACCGCGCCGCCGCCATGCGGGATGATGAATTTGAGGGTCGGGAAATCGGCGAACAGGTCGCCTTCCAGCAACTGCATGAAGGCGATGGTGTCGGCCGCGATATAATAGCCCCCCGTCGCGTGCATCGCCGGATTGCAGCTCCCCGACACATGGATCATCGCCGGCACGTCCAGCTCGACCATCTTTTCGTAGAAGGGATACCAGTAGCGGTCGGTCAGCGGCGGATGGGTGAAATGCCCGCCGCCCGGATCGGGATTGAGGTTGCAGCCGATAAAGCCCAGTTCGGTGACGCAGCGTTCCAGTTCGGCGATGCTGTTCGTCATGTCGGCCTTGGGCGACTGGGGCAACATGCACACGCCGACGAAGGTTTCGGGAAACAGGCCCACGACCCGCGCGATCAGGTCGTTGCAGCGGATCGCCCATTCCCTGGCCATCGCCTCGTCGCCGACATGCGGGGCCATCGCCGATGCGCGCGGCGAAAAGATCGTCAGGTCCGCGCCGCGCTCCTTGATCAGGCGCAACTGGTTCGCCTCGATCGTCTCGCGAATGTCCGCGTCGCTGATATCGGGATAGGGCGGGCACGGCGTCCCGGCCTTGAACGCCGCCTTCTGGGCCTCGCGCCAGGCGTCATGCCCCCTGGGCAACACCGTATAGTGGCCATGGCAATCGATAATCAGGCTCATCCGCGCTTATCTCCAAACATTTATCGTCACCCCAGCGCAGGCTGGGGTCTCAGGCGAAGGCGCACTACGCCCGCCCCAAAAACCCCATCACTCCCGCCTTCGCGGAAGCGTCGTCGGAAGCAATCACCCCGATCTTCGCCCCCAGCCCCTCCGGCACCGCCTTCACCCCCAGCGCGCCGATCGCCCGCTGCCGCGCGACCGTGCCGCGCGTCATCGCAGCGCCCGTGCCCAGCCCTTCCAGCGTCCTGACCACTTCCTCCATCTCGGCCGCGCGGCGCGTGCCATGCACCAGCATCCGGTCCAGATTATAGTCCGCCCGCGCATCCCAGGGCTGCGCCTTCTCGCTCGCGTCGAGCGAGGCCAGCACTTCGTCCAGCACGTCCGCCTGCGCCGCCGCCAGCACGCATTCGGCGGTCAGCGCCTCGATCCCCTTGACCATGACCGACCGGATCATCTTGATCGACGATGCCCGCCCCACGTCCGCACCGACAACGCGCATCCTGGCAAAGCCCAGCGCCCGCAACCGCGCCTCTGCCAACTGCGCCTTTTCGCCGCTCAGCAGCAACGGCACGTTCAGCCGCGCGGGATCGACCGGCGCCATCACCGCGCCATCCACATAATGGCCGCCCGCCGCCTCGATCGCCCGCGCCGCCGCCTGCTTGGTCTGCGGCGCGACGCTGTTCATGTCGCAAAAGAGCGCGCCCGGCGTCATCAGCGCCGCCGCCGCTTCCGCCACGGCCAGCGCCTGATCGGCCGTCACCAGCGACAGGACCAGGTCCACACCGTCCAGCGCATCTTCCATGAATCGCGCCGGCAGCACGCCCGCCTGCGCATAGGCTGCCAGCATGGCGTCACGCGTCGTCGCGCCGTCCGTCTTGGCATCATAGACATGGGCCGCCGCCGCCCAGTCCCCCGCCAGGGCAAAGGTGGATCCTGCTTCGCCGAACCCGATCAGACCAACTTCCTGCTCCATGACGATCAGCGATGGCCCATGGGGTCGCGAACGGCCAATCGAATCCGCCACGCCATCATAAGAATTTACGAAGTCATCTTGCCGGCGGCGACTTCCACGGCGGCCATGAACTGCTGCTGCAATCGGGTCGGACGCCAGTCCGCGCGGGTCGTCAGCCCGATCGTGCGGCTGATCGCCCCCGGTGCCGGTCCGATATCGGCCAGCAACCCCGCCTCCAGCTCCAATGCCAACTGGTCGTGCGACAATAATGTCAGATAATCCCCACCGACCAGCAATTGCCGGATCGTCATCACCGATCCGCACTCGATCGGGACGACGGGCAGGTCGCCGCCCAGTTCGGCGAACATCGTCCGCCACAATTGCCGCAACGGCGTGCCCTCCGGCGGCAATATCCAGGGAAAGCGGCGCAGCGCGTCGGCATCCCAGCCCTTTTCCAGCGGATGGCCACGCCGCGCCAATATGGTCGGCCGGTCCTCGAACAACGGCATCTGGCGCAGGTCCAGCACCATTGCCGGATCGCGCAGGGCCCCGATCATCAGGTCGATTTCGCCATCGCGCAACGGCCCTGCCAGTTCTGCATGGGCCCCTTCATGCACCGATATGTCGACATGCGGGAAATCCGACCGGAACCGGGCAATCGCTTCGGGCAGCAGCCGCGCGCGCGACAGCGGCATCGCGCCCACCATGATGCGCCCGCCCTCTTCCCCCTTCAGGTCGGCCAGATCCGCCAGCCCCTGCCGCAACTCCGCCAGCGCCAGCCGCAACCGCTGCGCCAGCGCGATGCCGGCCCTGGTCAGCGCCACCCCCCTGCCCCGCCGGTCGACCAGCCGGCTGCCCACCGCCAGCCCCAGGTCGCCCACGGCCCGGTGCAGCGACGGTTCGGCCACCCCGGTCGCGGCCGCCGCCGCCGCATAGCTGCCTGCCCGCGCCAGCGCCACGAAAGCGCGCATCTGCGCCGCCGTCACCCGGTTGCTGCCGATCAGGCGCAGGGCGACATCGATCCGGGGCTTCAACCGCATCGCCGCCTCCAGCGCCGCCATCCCGCCTGGTTGCCGCTCGAACAGGCGCACGCCCAGTTGGGCCTCCAGCTTGGCGATGCCCTGTGTCACCGCCGGCTGGGTCAGGTTGACCGTGCGTGCCGCCAGGCTGACGCTCCCCTGGTCGACGATGGCGGCCATGGCGGCCAGATGACGGATATTGAACTGGTCAGGCTGCATGATTGATGATTATCAAAATTTAATGCCTCTGCGCCAGTTCGCATTTGAGCATGATGTCATAGCTGTTCATGTCGTTGTCCATCTTGGGAGAAGGAGCAGTTTCATGTCCGGCATCGTCGTCCAGAATATCGAACGGGCGGACCTCGCCGTCGTCGACGGCCTTGCCCGCTGCGGCGTCGCCACCGTCCATGAAGCGCAGGGCCGCACCGGCCTGCTCGCCGCCTATATGCGGCCGATCTACAACGGCGCCCGCATCGCCGGCAATGCCGTCACCATCTCCGCCGCGCCCGGCGACAACTGGATGGTCCATGTCGCGATCGAACAACTCAAGGAAGGCGACATCCTGGTCCTCGCCCCCACCAGCCCCTGTACCGACGGCTATTTCGGCGACCTTCTCGCCACCTCGGCCCAGGCGCGCGGCTGTCGCGGCCTCATCATCGACGCGGGCGTGCGCGACGTGCGCGACCTGACGCAAATGCACTTCCCGGTCTGGTCGAAGGCGGTCCATGCCCAGGGCACGGTCAAGAACACGATCGGATCGGTCAACGTGCCCGTCATCTGCGCCCATGCGCTGGTCAATCCGGGCGACGTGATCATCGCGGACGATGACGGCGTGTGCGTCGTCCCCCGCGCTGATGCTGCCGCCGTGCTGGAAAAGGCGCAGGCCCGCGAAGCCGCCGAAGAAGCCAAGCGCGTCCGCCTGGCCGCGGGCGAACTCGGCCTCGACATCTACAACATGCGCCCGCGCCTCGCAGAAATGGGCCTGAAATATGTGTGAATCACGTCTCCCTCTCCGGTTGGGTTCGCGCTTGTCGGGAACCCAGCACGCCATTCTCGACAAGCGCGAACCCAACGGAGGTGGGAAATGAGCGCCCTCTCCTCCGCCCCCGTCCTGTGGATGCGCGGCGGCACGTCGAAGGGCGGCTATTTCCTCGCCGATGATCTGCCCGCCGACACTGCCGCCCGCGACGCCTTCCTCCTGCGCGTCATGGGGTCGCCCGACCCGCGCCAGATCGACGGCATGGGTGGCGCCGATCCGCTCACCAGCAAGGTTGCGGTCGTCAGGAAATCCGATCGGCCCGGCGTCGATGTTGATTATCTGTTCCTGCAGGTCTTTGTCGATCAGGCGATCGTCAGTGACGCCCAGAATTGCGGCAATATCCTCGCCGGCATCGGCCCCTTCGCGATCGAGCGCGGCCTCGTCACCGCACAGGCGGGCGAAACCCGCGTCGCCATCTTCATGGAAAATACCGGGCAAATCGCCATCGCCACGGTACAGACCCCCGATGGCCAGGTCTGTTACCACGGCGACGCGACAATCGATGGCGTGCCAGGCAGTGCGGCGCCCATCCCGCTGGAGTTTCGCGACACTGCCGGCTCGTCCTGCGGCGCGCTACTGCCCACCGGCAATGCCTGCGATATCGTCGAAGGCGTGCGCGTCACCCTGATCGACAACGGGATGCCCTGCGTCGTCATGAAGGCGCAGGATGTCGGCGTCACCGGCTATGAGGATCGCGACACGCTCGACAAGGATAGCGACCTCAAGGCGCGTATCGAAAAGATCCGCCTCGCCGTCGGACAGGCCATGAACCTTGGCGAGGTCAAGGACAAATCGGTGCCCAAGATGATGCTGGTCGCCCCGCCCCGCCATGGCGGCGCGGTCACGGTGCGCAGCTTCATTCCCCATCGCGCCCATGCCTCCATCGGCGTGCTCGGCGCGGTCAGCGTGGCCACCGCCTGCCTGATCGAAGGCTCGCCCGCGTTCGAGGTGGCATCGATCCCGGACGGCCATCGCAAGACGCTTTCGGTCGAACATCCGACCGGCGAAACCACCTGTGTCATGGACCTGGACGATAGCGGCAACGTGACCAGCGCCGCGATGCTGCGCACCGCGCGCAAATTGATGGATGGAAAGGTTTTCGCATGACAGATCGCATCACCTCATGGCACGGCAACCCGTCCCGGCCGCTCTACACGCCCCCCGCCGGGGCGATCGATGCCCATTGTCATGTGTTCGGCCCGATGGCGCACTTCCCGTTCAGCGCGAAGGCGAAATATCTGCCCGCAGACGCTGGCCCCGACATGCTCTTTGCGTTGCGCGATCATCTGGGCTTCGCCCGCAACGTCATCGTCCAGGCAAGCTGCCACGGCACCGACAATGCCGCCACACTGGACGCGATCGCCAAATCCGGCGGGAAAGCGCGCGGCGTCGCCGTGGTCGATCCCGCAATTGCGGATGCCGACCTTGCCGCCCTGCATGACGGCGGCATCCGCGGCATCCGCTTTAATTTCCTCAAGCGCCTGGTTGACGATGCGCCCAAGGACAAGTTTCTCGACGTGGCGCAACGCCTGCCCGCCGGCTGGCATGTCGTCATTTACTTCGAAGCCGACATTCTCGAAGAACTCCGCCCTTTCATGGATGCGATCCCCGTCCCGCTGGTGATCGACCATATGGGTCGCCCGGACGTGACCCAAGGCCCCGACGGCGCTGACATGAAGGCCTTCCGTGCCTTCCTCGACAGCCGGGACGATATCTGGTTCAAGGCCACCTGTCCCGACCGCCTTGATCAAGCCAGGAACGGCATGGGAGGCGATCCCTGGAACGCCTTCGCCGACGCGGTCGCGCCGCTGGTCGCCGATTATCAGGATCGCGTCCTGTGGGGCACCGACTGGCCCCATCCGAACATGCAGGACGATATTCCCGATGACGGCCATCTGGTCGACATGATCCCCCGCATAGCACCCACCGTCGCACTCCAGCGCAAGCTGCTGATCGACAATCCGATGCGTCTGTACTGGCCAGAAGAACGGGTCTGATCGCCCGGTTGCCATGCCGGCAAAAGCGCCGCCGCCCCGGCCCATGACAAGGCGGCGCTTTTGCCCGGCCCCTATAATCGCTCCCGCATGTCCTGCACGCCCTCATCCAGAAAATCGACGATGGCCCGCACGCGCGGCAATCGCTGCAAATCGGCGTGCATGACCAGCCAGTAGCTGCGCCACACCTCTGCCTGCCCCGGCAGCAATCGCACCAGCCGCCTGTCGGCCTCGGCCGCAAAGACATGCAGCACCCCCAGCCCGATGCCCGCTGCGACCGCTTCATGCTGCGCCGCGCTGGAACTGGCGCGAAAGCCGATCGTCGCGCCCGCCACGATCTGGTCCAGCGCGATCATTTCAGGGAAACCGGCCAGTTCCTCGATATAGGAAACGAAATTGTGACGGCTCAGCTCGGACCGACCTGCCGGCGCGCCATGGCGCGCGACATATTCTTTCGACGCATATAGGCCAAGCCGGTAGTCCACCAGCTTGCGCGCCACCAGCCGTCCCCTGGGCGGCGGCTTCAGCATGACGGCAATGTCCGCCTCCCGCTTCGACAGGCTGGCGGCCCGGCTTTCCGAAGCCAGTTCCAGCATCAGCCGGGGATGTCGCGTCCGCAACCGCGCGACACGCGGCGCGACCAGATGGGCGGCGAAGGCTTCCGGCGTTGCCAGCCGTACCGTTCCCTCCACTTCCCGGTCGCGCCCCGCAACGCTTGCGGCGGCCGCGACCAGCTCGCTCTCGACCCTCTCGGCATGGGGCATCAGGGCAAAGGCCGCGTGGGTCGGCGTCACGCCGCGCGGGGATCGGTCGAACAGCCGTGCGTCCAGCACGGCTTCCAGCGCCGTGATCCGCCGCGCGACCGTACTATGGTCAACACCCACGCGCCGGGCCGCCGCCAGCATATTGCCTTCGCGCATGACGGCCAGGAACAGGCGCAGATCGTCGGAATTCAGCATGGGCAAAACTGCACAACCAATGTGTCATCCTACCCGTATCGTCGCCAAGCTCGAAGGTCTATAGGGCAAGGCTGGAAATATCGGACAGGAGCCTTGATCATCATGCGGACCGTCACCCATTTCATCCATGGCACTATGGCGCCGCTGGCCGGCGCACGCCTGTCCGACATATTCGATCCGGCGACCGGCGCCGTGCAGGCGCAGGTCGAACTCGGCACCCCTGCCCTGCTCCAGCGCGCGATCGATTCCGCGCTGGCGGCGCAGCCTGCCTGGGCCGCCACCAACCCGCAGCGCCGCGCCCGCATCCTGTTCCGCTTCAAGGAACTGATCGAGGCGCATATGGATGATCTTGCCCATATGCTCTCGTCCGAACATGGCAAAGTGATCGCCGACGCGAAGGGCGACATTCAGCGCGGGCTTGAGGTTGTCGAATTCGCCTGCGGCATCCCGCATCTGCTCAAGGGCGACTATACGCAAGGTGCCGGTCCCGGCATCGATGTCTATTCCGTCCGCCAGCCACTCGGCATCGCCGCAGGGATCACCCCGTTCAACTTCCCGGCCATGATCCCGCTCTGGATGGCCTCGATGGCGATCGCCTGCGGCAACGCCTTCATCCTCAAACCCTCCGAACGCGACCCATCGGTGCCGGTGCGTCTGGCCGAACTCGCGCTGGAAGCGGGCCTGCCGGCCGGCATTCTCAACGTCGTTCATGGTGACAAGGAAATGGTCGACGCGATCCTGGACCATCGCGATATCAAGGCGGTCAGCTTCGTGGGGTCCTCCGATATCGCCAACTATGTCTATGCCCGCGCGGCGCAGAACGGCAAGCGCGCGCAATGCATGGGCGGCGCGAAGAATCACGGCATCATCCTGCCCGACGCGGACATGGACCAGGCGGTCGCGGACATAGTGGGCGCGGCCTACGGGTCGGCGGGTGAACGGTGCATGGCGTTGCCGGTGGTGACGCCCGTTGGTCAGGAAACGGCGGACATCTTCCGCGAAAAGCTGATGGCTGCGATTGCGACGCTGCGCCCCGGCATTCCAACCGATCCCGACGCGCAATATGGCCCGCTCGTCACCGGCCAGCACAAGGCCCGCGTGGAATCCTATATCCAGATGGCGGCCGACGAAGGCGCGGAGATCGTCGTCGACGGGCGCGGTTTTTCGCTCCAGGGATATGAAGACGGCTTCTACCTCGCCCCCACGTTGATCGATCATGTGACCCCGCGGATGAAAAGCTATCAGGACGAAATTTTCGGTCCGGTGCTGCAAATCCTGCGCGCGCAGACGTTCGAGGAGGCGCTCGGCTATCCCTCGCAGCACCAATATGGCAACGGCGTCGCCATCTTCACCCGCAATGGCGACTATGCCCGTCGTTTCGCCGCGGATGTCGAAGTCGGCATGGTTGGCATCAATGTGCCGATCCCGGTGCCGGTCGCCTATCACAGCTTTGGGGGATGGAAGCGGTCAGGCTTCGGCGATCTCGACCAATATGGCGAGGATGGCGTGCGCTTCTACACCCGGACCAAGAAGATCACCCAGCGCTGGCCGACCGGCGGCGCAGTCATCGACCAGAGCTTTGTCATTCCCACGATGAAGTGATGATCCCGGCAGGAAGGGGTGGTTGCCCCTGCCCTTTCCTGCTATTGTGCCAGGCCTGATCCAGGGTGCATCCGCCGCCGGATTTTCCTGAGCGACAGCCTGTTGGACGATGTAACCAACATAGCGGTTTGGTTACATCGCATCTTGCGCTAAGCCGCAGTCATGGCCGCTTTTTCCTACACCGCCGATCACGCCCTCCTGCTGCTTGGCAGGCTCGATGGACGGCTTGTGTCCAGTCCGGTCGCCGATATCTGGCTCGCCCGTGCCCGGCTACGCGGCGCCGCGCGGCTGGCGACCATGGCCGGCGTCCCGGTCGAGACGCGCGATCTCCAGGACTGGATCAGCGGCCGCAGCCTGCCCCCCCGGCACAGTGAGGGGCTGAACGATCCTCTTTCGGTCGCCGCCCTTTTCCACTTCGCCCTGTCGGCGGGCGAGGATGGCGCCGATCCGGTTGCGCGCGCGACGCTCAACATTGCGCGCCAGTTGCTCGATGATCGGGCCGAAGCGGCTTTATGGGGTCAGGAGGATCTGGTGCGCTTCGGCCCGCTCTGGCGTCAGGTCCGCGCCCTGCTGGACGCCCCCTACCCCCTCCCGTCGCTTCCAGCGGTCGCCCAGCGCCTGCTGGAGGCCCGCTACATGCTTGATACCCCACAAGCGGAAGCACCGTTGCTGACCACTGCGGACGGCCGCCAGTTGCGGTTGACCGGCGTGCGACAGGACAAGGGCTGGATCATCGCCTGCCACCTGCCCCTGGCATTGCAACGCGCGGGATTGACGCTGCGCCTGCTGCCCTTGCTGACGGATCTGCCGCGCTTCCTGCCCGATGCCCCCGATGACCTCGTCGCGGCGCTTGAACGGGGCCTGATCGCGCGATCGCAGGAAGGGCTGGCGGACCTTGATCGGCTGGAGACCCGGATGCGCCGCCTGCCCGCCATGTCGGGCCTTACGAAACGGAGCCGGGTGCCGTTGCTGACCCGGCTCGAACTGGCCTATCCGGGATTAAGCAAGGTTGCCATCGCGCGTCTGCTTGGCATTTCCCATCAGGGCGCAACCAAGCTTGTCGCGCAATTCAAAGCCCTCATGGGCATGCAAGGTCATGGGTGACGGCGCTCCCTCCTCCAGTCCATTCTCCCCCAAATATCTCCTGTCGTTAGAAAGTTTATACTGAGGTTAGAGAGTTAACGGCACCTCACTCCACCGTGACTCGCGTGTCCAGCGCGAGTCGGGCAACCATCGCGTTCCCGGAATGTCGAGCTATCGTTCCTGGTATGTCGAACAAGGCGTTCCCGAAGGATCGGCAATCCGTTCCCGAAGGATCGAACCATGTTCCCGATGGATCGAAAGGCCGGACCATGGCCGCTGCCTTCCCTGCGGATTGAATCAGTTCAGGCTGCATTGGCGAAGAGGTTGTTCAAATTCACGCGATGGCGCGGTCCCCGGTTGAAGCCTGTCATCCAATCGTCGCACATTCCCTGCCGCACCCGACACTTCGGGAACGAAGCGATGGTGAAACGAAAGATCGCGGCATGGTCTGGCCTTCGCACAGGATGGAAGCGGCATGCCCTGATGGCGATCCGGCCCGTCATCGCGGGGCAAGATGGCATCAAAGCGCGGGAAAGGGCCATTGCGCGACCGGCTTGTCCTATTCTGATGGAAACAGGCGGCATTTCAGTCCGATGACATAGCTTTGCTTCGTCCTCGCGCCCGCCATCGGCCCGCTACGCGCACAAGGATGGACCAGACTCACGCCATCGGCCTCGAAGGCAGGCCGGTAGCGCTCTGGGGCTGAATGCTGATTGGTCCCGGAATGAAGGGGAAGCGTCCTGCCTCCCCTGCCGGTCAGAGCTGATGCTTGTTCTTGTCATGGAAGCGGCGGACGAAGCCGATGAACGCCTTCTGATAATTGACCGGCGTGCGCTCCGCATCGCCACCGATCCACGCCTTGAAGTCCTGATGCAGCGTCTGATAGTCCCAGCCGGGACATTCGGCCCGCAAGGTGGCGAAGGTCGCATCGCTGATCTCGCCCGCGCCGGCGCGCGCCGACAGGCTGGCGACACTGCGGCGGATCAGCATGCTGGCATCCACGGCCTCCACTGCTTCCTCCGGTCCGGTGCGCGCCGGGGCGTTCGCCGGGCTCCGTGATGCTGTCGCGGGGGCCACGGCCGGCGCATCCTTGCGCCGCCGCATCCGCAATGCGGGTTCCTTCTTGCCCTCCGCCTGTTCCAGTTCGATCGTATAGCCGGGCAATGGATCGCGCTCCGCGATCTTGGCCAGTTCGAACTTGAACCGGCGATATTGTCCTTCCGCGCCCGATTTCTCGAACAGGGTCGGCATGGAAATGGCAAAGCCCCCCTCTCCCGCCCCGCCGGCATGTTTGCGCGCAACCTTGTAAAGCCAGCGTTCGCGCCCGCCGGTCAGGTCGAAATAGGCGCGGTCGATCGACAGCACCCCGCCCTGCATCAGCACGCCTTCATAGAACCAGTTGGAAAGCTCGATCGTCATGCCGCGCGATCGTTCCGTGCGCTCGTCCACCAGTTGAGTCCAGCCGTCGAGCCAGGAAAATGTCGCCTCGCGGCGGTTTTCGGCGCGGATATTGGTTTTGATCGTCGTCGCCACCAGCCGGTCGAGCGACTGCCCCAGCAATTCATAGGCGCGCCCCGTGGTCGGGCGGTGAATCGCCCGCAACAGGTCATAAGGCATCAGGTGCAACTTGCGCGGAATGTCGTTCAGGCCGCGCCGCGCCATGTCGGCCAGCACGCTGGCGCAGTAAATCAATATGTCCGCATCCCATATGGTCGCCATGCCATAATCGGGATTGGCCGACACATGCACCCATGCCTTTCCATCGGGCGATACATAGTCGATGGGCTTGACCCGCTTCGACTTGGCCAGGCTGAAAAACGGGCGTTCCATCATCTCGCGCTGGTCGCGCAGCGGCATGTCCGCGATATAGGGCAGGAACAGTTCGAACTGGTCGCTGATCTCGGCCTTGGCGGTGCGTGTCATGGCAGCCGGACTTTCCGTAAAGCCGCTGGGCTGTTTCCCTGGGGAAACGGCAGGAGGGCAGGGGAGGGAACTGGTGCCAGCCACGCCCTCTGTTTCCCCAGGGAAACGCGCCTCACCGCTGCAAGCCCTGACCGCGCCGTTCCAGATGCGCCAGGGCATCGCGCAGGGCATCCGCAAGCGAATCCGCGTCGGCTCCCGAACCGGCATGCAGCCTGATCGTGATTCCCTGGCGGTTGACCGACTGGACCGACAGGGCAGGGCGACCGATCGGCCCGGTCCACACATAGGGTTCGGCCCTGGGCGTCGCAGAGGCCGAGCGCGGCGCGTCGAGCAGCCGCTTGAGCACATCGGCGGCGGGGATTCCGGCGCTGCCTCGTTTGCGCAGCGTCGCCTGTTCGCTTGCCACTGTCCGGGCCGTTGCCCGGATCAGGGCCGCGGCCTTCATGTCATCCAGCGCCTGCGCCAACGCATAGGCCGGCTTCAACTGCACATCGGCGGGAGAGGCGAAGGCATCGATCACCGTGTCGGGTATCCCGGCCACCTTGATCATCTTGCTCAGCCAGCCTTTGGAGAGTTTCAGCCGTTCGGCCATCCGGGTCAGATGGCTGCCATAATGGGTGTGCAGTGCCTCGGCATAATTGCGCGCCCGCTCCAGGTCGGACACATCTTTTCGCGCACGATTTTCCAGGTCGGCCAGGCGAAAGGCTGCCTCGTCATCCAGGACCGCGACCTGGGCGACGAACTGCATGTCGGGATAGCTATGTCCGCGCAGCCAACTGATCGACCAATGCCGCCGCGTGCCTGCAATCACCTCATAATCATGATCGGGATCGCCCTCGACCCGGCGCACGACGGCGGGGACTTTCTGCCCACCTTCGGCGACGATCGAATCGATCAGCTCCCGGCAATTTTCCTCCGACAGGTGGGCATAATGGCGGGCATTGCCCGGCCAAATCCGCACTCGTGCGGGGTCGAGCAGCAATTGCGTGACCTGCCGCACCTCGCCCGACGCCAGCCGCGCCAGCGCCGATTCCCGGCCCAGCAATGTCGTGCCGCGCGGCCGTTCGCTGCGGGGCGATGCGGCAGGGACAGGGGCAGGGGACGGGGACGATGCCTCGATCGTTTCGGGTTCCGGCGCCGCTTCGGGCGCTTGCGCGCCTTCCGCTTCATCGGACAGCAGCGCCGCCAGATAGGCTGATTGCTTACGCGCCATGACCCTGTCCTCCAAAGAACATAAAGTGAACATCATGCGGCATTGACGATGTCCTCTTCACGCGCCGGGGCAATGCGCCCCCAACCCTGCCGGACCAGCGCTTCCACCTGCCCCATCGCCTCGTCCAGATTGGCGCGGCAGCGCTTGTGGGTGCGCGGCGTGCCGATCGGCCGCTCCAGTTCATAAACGGTCATCATCCGCAACGCGGCATGGCTGATCTCGGCTGAATCCAGGATCGGCACCGGCAGCAGCGCCGGGCCGAAACTCTGCTCCATGATCGCGCGCACCATCGCATGGCTGGGATCGTTGGAATCATATTTGGAACAGAGCAGGCGGATGAAGCTGTAATCCACGCTGATGCCCGCGCTCTGCAACTGGCCGATCACCTGGTCCATCATCGACAGGAACTGGACGGTCGAACAGAAATCCGGCGTCGTCGCCGCCAGCGGCACCAGCAGCGCATTGGCCGCCTGCATCACCGCCAGGCTGATCGTGCCCAGCGCCGGCGGCGGGTCGAGCAGCACGATGTCATAATTGCGCGCCAGGTCCATCAGCCCCTGCTTGAGCTTGCGGAAGCGCGCCGCCAGCACCGATCCGCCATCGCTGCCGGCCGCCGCCAGCTCATATTCGACATCGAACAGTTCCAGGTTGGACGGGATCAGGTCGACATTGGGCCAGGGCGTATTCTTGACCGCATAGAGCAGGTCGACTTGGGTGGGGTCGATCGACAGATAGGGGTAGAGCGTCTCTTCGCGCTGGATGTTGAAATGGGGGTTGAAGCCGAACAGGGTCGTCGTCGTCGCCTGGCTGTCGCAATCGACCACCAGCACGCGATAGCCCTGCACCGCGAAATAATGGGCCAGATGCGTGGTGACGGTCGATTTGCCGACCCCGCCCTTGAAATTCTGCACCGCGATGATCGCCGGCACGTCCATCGGCGCGCGTTCCGGGCTGGCGCCCAGCACCGCGCGCATATGCAGCATCTCGTCGACCGTATAGCCGGGCCGCCGGCCATTTTCGGTCGGCGGGGCCGGGGGCAGGCGGCCATCCTCCTCCGCCATGCGAATCCGATTCGTGGAACAGCCCAGCAATTGTGCGGCTTCGGCGATACCGAAACGCACGTTCAATTCCTTGCGGCTTTCAGGCAGAAAGGCTTTGCGCCGCAGCCTTTCCACCATTTTTTCGCCAGCTTCAGCCAGATCGCCGATCTGATCCACGATTGCGTTCATTCCGACCCCATATGCGAAGTTGAAGCTTAATCTGCACCAGCATTGCAGATTTGCTTCAATTCCGCAATGGCTGCCGGAATTTGCCTCAGCCTTTGCCCTCGACCGCCTGCAATCGGCATCCCGCTTCTACCCGCTGTCGCACCCTGCAAACAGCGTTGCATATGTTCCACTCGGTGTCACAATAACAACCGGGATCGGCCAGCGGCGCGCCCATCCATGCGGCTGGTGACGATCGCCGCCGGTTGCATCGCCGCTGTCATATCGTCGCTACCGACCGGACCAGCGCTGCGTGAAACCCTGTCCGCTCATCCGGCCGGGATGCTCATGGCTTGAGCGCGCCGGCCACCACCGGCGCCAGTTTCCGGACGATCACGGTCACGCCCCTGTCATTGGGATGGATGCCGTCGGGCAGTTGCAACGCCCGCTGGCCGATCACCCCGTCCAGGATGAACGGGTAGAGCGTCGCATCATGGCGTTTCGCAAGGTCGGGATAGATGGGGTTGAACGCTGCCGCATAATCCGGCCCCATATTGGGCGACGCCAGCATCCCGGTCAGCACCACCTTGATCCCCCGCCGCTGCGCCTCGATCAGGATCGCGCCCAGATTGGCGCGGGTTTCCCTGGGGCTGAGGCCACGCAGCATGTCGTTGCCGCCCAGCCCCACCAGCATCAGGTCGGGCTTGCGCGGCAACCCGTCCAGCGTGAAGGCCAGCCGCGCCAGCCCCGCCGCGCTGGTATCGCCCGACACCCCGGCATTGACGACCCGCGCCTTCACTCCGCGCGCGTTCAGCGCCTGTTCCAGCACCGGGGCCAGCCCCTTGTCCTGGTCCAGATTATAGCCGGCATAGAGGCTGTCGCCGAACGCCACGACCAGCCTGGCGTCCGCCGCCGGCGCCACCATGTTCGCCACCTGCGCGGCGTCCGCCGGCGGGGGAGGGGGCGGCGTCTTGTCCGAACAGCCGCTCGCCACATGGACAATCAGCGCCATCGCCCCATATTGCATCCATCTGCCCGCCAAGGAGCGCTCCTTCTTCATGCATATGCCCATCGATCCTGCCACTATCGCGATCCGCGCGCAGAATGTCACCCTCTCGCTGGGCACGCGCGACGCGCCGGTGACGATCCTGAAGGGCGTGGACCTGTCCATCCTGCGCGGCGAAAGCGTCGCTCTGCTGGGGGCATCGGGATCGGGCAAAAGCTCGCTGATGGCGGTGCTCTCCGGCCTCGAACGCGCCAGCGGCGGCAGCGTGAATGTGGGCGGCGTCGATTTCGGCGCATTGGGGGAGGATGACCTGGCCCGCGCCCGGCGCGGCCGCATCGGCATCGTGCTGCAAAGCTTCCATCTGCTCCCCACCATGACTGCCCAGGAAAATGTCGCCGTGCCGCTCGAACTGGCCGGCCATGCCGACGCCTTTGCGCAAGCGGCGGAGGAACTGCGCGCGGTCGGCCTTGGCCACCGGCTCGACCATTATCCCGCGCAACTGTCGGGCGGCGAGCAGCAGCGCGTCGCCATCGCCCGTGCGGTCGCGCCGCGCCCGACGCTGATCTTCGCCGACGAACCGACCGGCAATCTCGACGCCGCCACCGGCGCGTCGATCATGGACCTGTTGTTCGACCGCCAACGTGCGGCCGGGGCGACGTTGATGATCATCACCCATGATCCGCTGCTCGCCGAACGCTGCGGCCGCATCATCGAAATGCGCGATGGGCAGATCGTCGCGGATCGCGCCGCATGAACGCGCTTGGCTGGCCGGCCGCCTGGCGCATCGCCCGCCGCGATTTGCATCTGGGCTTCCGGGGCCTCCGGCTGCTCTTCCTCTGCCTGTTCCTGGGCGTCGCCACGCTGGCGGCGATCGGCAGCCTGACATCGGCCATCACCCAGGAATTGCGCGACCGGGGCAGGGTCATACTGGGTGGCGATGTCGAAATCGCCATGACCCAGCGCGAAGCGGGCTTCGGCGACAAGCAGGCCTTTGGCCAGTTGGGCACGCTCAGCGAAACCATCCGCATGCGTGCCATGGCGCAACGCGACGGGCAGGGCAGGGGCGACGCCCCGCCGGCCGTCCTCACCGAACTCAAGGGCGTCGACACCGCCTATCCGCTCTATGGTGCGCTCACCCTGCGCGATGCCACCTACCGCCCGCTCGACGCCGACCATATCCTGATCGGCGAAGCGCTGGCCGAACGGCTCGCCGTGCGGCGCGGGGATCGGCTGCGCTATGGCCAGGCGGACTTCACCATCGTCGCCATCATCGCCGAAGAACCCGACCGGCTGGGGGAGGGCTTCACCCTTGGCCCGGTGGCGATCGTCTCGCTGGACGGGCTGCGCCGCACCGGCCTGATCCAGCCCGGCAGCCTTTACACCAGCAAATATCGCATCCGCCTCAACCCCCGCCATGACGCCGCCAAGGTGGTGAAGGATTGGGAAAAGGCCCGCGCCGACGAAGGCTGGAGCTTCAAGGACCGGGATCGCGCCGCCCCCGGCGCCAACCGCTTCATCGAACGGATGGGGCAATTTCTCTCGCTGATCGGCCTTGCCGCGCTGGTGATCGCCGGCATCGGCGTCAGCAACGGCGTCGCCTCCTATCTCGCGGCCAAGCGCGGCGGCATCGCCACCTTGAAGGTGCTGGGCGCGACCTCGACCGACATCGCCCGCATCTACCGGATGCAGGTGGGGGCGGTCGCCCTGCTCGGCATCGGCGCGGGCCTGGTCGTCGGCGCGGCGCTGCCGCCGCTCGTCGTGGCGCTGGCGGGCGATGTGCTGCCGGTCAGCCCCGGTTTCCGCCTTTATCCCATGCCCCTGCTGGTCAGCGCCGCCTATGGCGCATTGATCGCCTTCCTCTTCACCTTCCCGCCGCTGGCCAAGGCCCGCACCCAGCCCGCCGCCGCCATTTTCCGTGGCGCGGTCGAAAGCCGCGCCCGGCTCGACCGCCGCAGCCTCGTCACGATGGCGATGGGCAGCCTGTTGCTCGTCGCGCTGGCGCTCGGCACCGCGCGCGAACCGCTGTTCTCCGCCGCCGTGCTGGGCGCGGTCGCCGCCGTGCTGCTCCTGCTGCTCGGTCTTGGCCTCGCCGTCAGCCGCCTCGCGCGCCGTCTGCCCCGGCCGCGCCGCCCCTTGCTGCGGCTCGCGCTCGCCAATCTCCACCGCCCCGGCGCGCAGACCGCCGCGCTGATCGTGGCGCTCGGCCTCGCGCTCACCCTGTTCGTCACCCTGGCCGGCATTGAAACCAGCCTGAATGCTGAAATCCGCAGCGTCGTCCCGAAAAAGGCCCCGGCGCAGATCGTGCTCGACATCCCCGCGCCCGACCAGGCCCGCTTCCGCGGGATCGTCGCGCAACAGGCGCCCGAAGCGCAGCTCAACATCGTCCCGGTCCTGCGTGGCACGATCACGGCCTTCGGCAAGCAGCGGGTCGCCGACCTCGACACGCTGCCCGAAGGCGCCTGGTTCCTGCGCGGCGAGCGCGGCGTCACCTACAGCGCCACCCTGCCCGAAGGCAGCGACCTGGTCGAAGGGCGATGGTGGCCCAAAGACTATCAGGGCCCGCCGCTCGTCTCGCTCGATGCGGAGGCGGCCAGGACGCTCAATATCGGTGTCGGCGACACGCTCACCGTTTCCATCCTCGGCCGTGAGATAGAGGCGCGCATCGCTTCGCTGCGCAAAGTCAATTGGGACACGATGGGTTTCAACTATATCCTGGTTTTCTCGCCCGCCACGCTGCAATCTGCGCCGCATAGCGTGGCCGCGACCATCACCATGGACCCGCGCCACGACACGGCCATGACCCGCGCGCTGCTCAGCGCCTTTCCCGGCGTGTCGGTGATCGCGGTGGGGGACGTAATCGATCAGGTCGGCACGATCCTCACGCAAATGTCGCGCGCCATCCTCGTCGCCGCGTCGGTCGCGATCCTCGCCGGCATCGCCGTGCTGGTCGGCGCGATCGCCGCCTCGCGTCAGGCGCGCAGCTATGACAGCGTGATATTGAAGACGCTGGGCGCGACCCGCGCGCAACTGCTGGGCGGTCAGGCGCTGGAATATGGGCTGCTCGCCGCGATCCTGGCGCTGGTGGCGCTGGGATTGGGCAGCGTGGCGGCGTGGTTCGTCATCGTCCAGGTGTTCGACTTCGGCTGGGCGCCCGACTGGCCGGTGGTGCTGGCGACGCTGGCGGGCGGGGCGTTGCTGACGCTCGGCATCGGGCTTGCCGGATCGCTGCCTTTGCTATCCGTCCGTCCGGCCCGCGCCCTGCGGCAGGTCTGACGGCCCGCCGCGCGGCAAACGGCGCATCGTGCCGCGCATCAGGGATTATTCTGCGGTCCTGTCCAATGGAAAGGCCGTCATGACCAACGCAACATTGATCCGCAGTTTCATCGATCTGCGCGCCTGGGCTGCCGGCGCGCCTGTCACGGTCGGGGAGGGCGACCCTTTCCTGGCTGCCCGCGCGCAGTGTCCGCTCGCCAATGGCCCGATCAGCGTCGGGCTGATCACCCTGGCGCAAGGCGCAGGCATGGTCGCCGCGATGCCCGCCGATGAATTCATCATCGTCGAATCCGGCGCCGTCCGCATCGCCGGCGGCGCGATCGACCTGACCCTTGGCGAAGGCGACAGCCTCGTCCTGCGCGCCGGCGCGGCCTTTGCATGGTCGGCTGACACCGACACCCGCCTGTTGTTCATGCGCCGCACCGGCGGCCCGGCCGGCGATGGCGCGATCATCCCCGTCGACGCCAACGCGCCGCTGGCTCCATCAGGCGCCCCGCTCGCGGAATTGCTGGTGGGGCCGACGCCCGAATGTCGCAACCATTCGGACTGGAAATCGGAAGACGGCGAATTCATGGCCGGCACCTGGGATTCGACACCCTATTATCGCCGCGCCATGCGCTATGGCCATTTCGAACTGATGTATCTGCTCGACGGCAGCGTCACCTTCGTCGATGAAGCCGGCGCGGAAGGCATGTTCAACCGGGGCGACATCTTTCTGGTGGAACAGGGGGCCAGTTGCAGTTGGGACAGCCAGGTCCATGTGAAGAAGGTCTATTGCATCTACCGTCCCGCCTGACCGACGGGTATCAGCCCATGGGATCGAGCGTCCCCAGCCACGCGACCAGGGCGATGATGGCGATGGCGGCGCTCGTTTCCACCAGCAGCGACAGCCGCAGATGCGCGATCGCGCGCTGCGGCATCGCGCTCTCCAGTGCCGGCGTCAAGCGCCAGCGATTGAGCGCCGCCAGCCCCAGCATCAGGCCGAACAGCATCAGCTTGGCGCCCAGCAGCCAGCCATAGCGGCTGGCTGCCAGATCCGGCATCTGGGCCAGTCCCACGATCATCACGCCATTGATGATCCCGCTGACCATCAATGTGGCAACGATCAGCGTTCCCATCAGGGCGAAACGCGACAGCATGGTGGCGACGCGGCGCATCTCGGCCGTGGCCGGTCGCAGCGCCAGCACGGCATGCAGCAATACCGCCAGCGCGCCGATCCAGCCCGCCGCCGCCCAGATATGGGCGACATCGGCGGCACGGTGGATCGTTCCGGCCATATCCTCGGTCGCGCCCGCATGGCCGGTCCAGGCCAGCGTTGCGGCGGCCACGGCCGCAGGGATCAGGACCAGTTTGGGACGGCCGGCGGATGCGCATGACAGCGCCAGCAACAGCGCCCCGCCACGCACCGCCAGCACCGGGCCGATCGGCGTCATGGTCAGCAATATCTGCGCGCTGGCCCAGTCGGGGGGGATGATCGGCGTGCCGGTCATCGCGGCGACACTTGCCAGCAGCCATAGCGCGGACAGCGCCATGCCGCCGATCGCCAGCGCCACCAGTACGCCCCGCCGACCTGCCATGCCCATGACCCACCAGAACAGCGGCAGGCCCATGAGCAGGGCAAGGTCGATCATCAACGCCAGTCGCGCGCCGATCAAAACCCCCTCGGTCATCGGTTTACTTGACCTTGAAGCTGTAACCGCCTTCCATCTTGTGCTGGTCGGCGCCGACGATATGCCATTTCAGGTCATAGCTGCCGGCGGGCAGGGCGCGGGGGAAGGTCAGGGTCATGGTCTTGCCTTCCACGGCGGTCTTGAATCCCTTGATCGGCATGGGGTCATGATTGGCCATGCCCGGCATTCCGGTCATCACCAGTTCCGCGCCGCTCAGCGGGGCCAGGAAGGTTTCGGAAAAGGTCAGCGTCAGCCTGGTCGGCTTGGCGACGGTCGCATTGGCGGCGGGGGTGGACGACAGCAGCTTGCTGTGCGCGCTCGCCACGCCCGGCAGTGTCAGGGCAAACGCAGCGGCGGTCAGGAACAGGCGGGTCATGTCAGCATCTCCAACAGGGGGGGTGTTAAGGGACATTACGCATGGACTTGCCGGACCCCTCGCGCCATGCGCATGATTTTTCCGTCTCAGTTGATGAGGGATGGGCGCTTGCATCGCGTATGATCCTGCAAGAGGACGGAGTATGATGGCATGAATGATCTGGACCAGATGCTGGGCGCGGTGCGGGCGATGCCTGCCGACGCGCGGCTTGCGGACATGGAGGATGCCGTCATGATGGGGGTTGCCAAGCGCCGGGACCAGATGACCGCGCGGCGCAGCCTGATGCTGGCGGGAATCATGGCGATCGGCATCGGCTGGATGGGCAGCATCGTGCCGGCCACGCCGGCGCAGGCCTCTCCCTTGCCCATCGGCATGTCGGACTATGCCCCCTCCCGCCTGCTTGGCCAATGAGCGCCTTATGACCGTGCGTCGCTATCTTCTCGTCGCGCTGGTCGCTTTCGCCGCATCGCTGGCGGCGGTGCTGGTCGCGCGGGTCTGGATCGCCCCTGAACCACAGGTGGAAAGCGAAGTCCACGCCCTGCTGCATCAGCGCCTGACCCTCGACGCGGTGCAGGAACAGCGGATTCATGCGCTGGAGGCGGCTTTCGCCACCCGCCGCGCCGCGCTGGAGGCGGCGATGCGCGCCGACAATCAACGGCTGGCCGCTGCGATCGCCGCCGAACATGGCTATGGTCCCAAGGTCGCGCAAGCGGTTGACCGATCGCATCATGTCATGGGTCAACTGCAAAAGGACACGCTCCAGCATATCTTCGCGATGCGCGCCGTGCTGCGGCCTGACCAGGCGGCCCAGTTCGACGCCGCCGTCGTCAGGGCACTGACCCAGCCGGCCCGGTGAGCGCGGCCGACTTCGAACCGGACGACCGGCAACTGGCGGCCCGCGCGCTGGCGGGGCAGCAAACGGCTTATGGCGCGCTGATGGCGCGCCATCGCGACGCTGTCTATCGTCTGGCCCGCGGTCATGTCGGCGATGGCGACGAAGCGCTCGACATCACGCAGGAAACATTCGTCGCCGCCTTCGCCGCGCTCGCCCGCTATGATGGCGCCCGGCCGTTTCGCGTCTGGATCGCCCGTATCGCGCTCAACAAATGCCGCGACTGGGCGCGTCGCCGCACCGTCCGTCGCTTCTTCGCCTTCGCCCGGCCGATCGACGACGCGCGCGACATTGCCGCGCCCGACGCCACGCCGGAGGAAGCCGCCCATTCGCGGCGTGAACTCGCCCGCATCAACGCCGCGATCGCCAGCCTGCCTGTAAACCTCAAGGACGCCCTCCTCCTGCGCACGATCGAACAGATGAGCCAGGCGGAAGCCGCGCAGGTGCTGGGCGTCACCGAAAAAGCGGTCGAAACCCGGCTCTATCGCGCCCGCGCGAAACTGGCGGAAATTTTGAGGGGTTGAACGCCCCGCCGCGTATGATGGGGCATGACCGACTTGTCCCTCGACCGCCGCACCCTCTTCAAAAGCGCCGCCGCCCTGACACTGGCCGGTGCCTTCCCCGCCTGGGCGCGCAGCGGCACGCCGGGCCTGCATCCCGCGCCCGGCGTCCTGTCGGGCGAGACGATCGCGCTCGCCGTGGGGGAAAGCCATTTCGGCACCGGCGGACGATCGGCGCATGCGATCACCATCAACGGCACTGTCCCCGCGCCGCTCATCCGCCTGCGCGAAGGGCAGCATGTCCGCCTCGCCGTCACGAATAATCTGAAAGAGGACACGTCGATCCACTGGCACGGACTGATCGTTCCGTTCCAGATGGACGGGGTTCCCGGCGTCAGCTTCCCCGGTATCCGGCCCGGTGAAACCTTCACCTACGACTTTCCGATCCGCCAGTCGGGCACCTACTGGTATCACAGCCATTCGGGAATGCAGGAGGCGATGGGCCATTATGGCCCGATCGTCATCGACCCCGCCGGCGTCGATCCGGTACAGGCGACCCGCGAACATGTGATCGTGCTGGCCGACTGGTCGCCGGTCCACCCGCATATGCTGCTCAAACGCCTCAAGCAGATGGGCGGCTATCATAATTTCCAGCGCCAGACGCTTGGCAGTCTGCTCGCGGGCAAGGATCAGGGCCTCAAGGACCGGATGGACTGGGGCAGGATGCGGATGGACCCGACCGACATTTCCGATGTCACCGGCTCCACCTACAGCTTCCTCGTCAACGGCCATGGCACGCCCGAAAACTGGACCGGCCTGTTCACCCCCGGCGAACGTGTCCGCCTGCGCATCATCAATGCGTCCGCCATGACCAATTTCAACGTCCGCCTGCCCGGCCTGCCCATGACCGTGGTTCAGTGTGACGGCCAGCATGTCCAGCCGGTCGACACCGACGAATTTCAGATCGGCATCGCCGAAACCTATGACGTGATCGTCCAGCCGACCGACGCCAAAGCCTATGCCCTGATCGCCGAAGCCATCGACCGCTCCGGCCAGGTCCGCGCCACGCTCGCGCCACAGCTTGGCATGGTCGCGCCGATCCCCGATCTGCGCCAGCGCCCGCTGCTGACGATGAAGGACATGGGGATGGACATGTCCGGCATGGACATGGGGCAGGGGGGCGTCATTGACCTCAGCCAGCCCGCCAATGACAGCATGGCCGGCCATAGCATGAAGATGCTCGACCCCTCGGTCGCGCCGGACGTACCGATGGGGCCGGGCGTCGCCACCCTTTCGTCCATGCCCGCCGATCGCACCGCCGACCGGCCCACGGGGCTGGAGGATGTCGATCATCGCGTCCTCACCTATGCCGATTTGCGCGCACTCGAACCCAATCAGGACGTGCGCACGCCGACCCGCTCGCTCGACATTCACCTGACCGCGAACATGGAACGCTATATGTGGTCCTTCGACGGGGTGAAGCTGTCCGACGGTGCCGACCCCATCGCCTTCCGCCATATGGAGCGCGTCCGCGTCACCCTCATCAACGACACGATGATGCCGCACCCCATCCATATCCACGGCCATTTCTTTCAATTACTGACCGGCGATGATCCGGCGCACAATCCGCGCAAGCATACGGTGAACGTCCTGCCCGGCGGCAAGGTCAGCTTCGACCTGACGGCCGATGCGCTGGGCGACTGGGCCTTCCACTGTCACATGCTGATGCACATGCATACGGGCATGATGCGCGTCGTCACTGTTCGTCATGTAACGGAGGACGCGGCATGAAGCGCCTGATCACCGCCACTGCGCTGCTGCTCGCAAGTGCCGCCGTGCCCGCCTTCGCGCAGGATCATGGCCAGATGGATCATGGCGCGCATCAGATGCCACAGGCGGAAGTCGCGCCGGCTGCCACCGAAACTGCCGATCCGCACGCAGGCCATGCCGCTCCCACGCCAGCCGATCCGGCCGATCCCCATGCCGGCCACGCCGCGCCCGCATCGAACGATGTGCCCAAAGGCATTGCGCCCGCAATCCCGACCGATCACGCCGCCGAAGCCTTTTACGACCCCACCACCATGGCCCGCGCCCGCGCCGCGATGCGCCAGGAAAGCGGCGGCATGACCTTTTCCCAGCTCATGATCGACCGCCTCGAATATCGGGCGCAAAAGGGCAGCGATGGCTATCATTGGGAAGGCGAAGGCTGGATCGGCGGCGACATCGATCGCCTTGCCGTCAAGTCGGAAGGGGAGGGGGCTGTCGGCGGCCCGCTGGAAAGCGCCGAAGTCCAGGCGCTCTACAGCCGCGCGATCGACCCCTGGTGGAACCTTGTCGCCGGCGTCCGTCAGGATTTCCGGCCCCAGCCCCGGCGCACCTACGCCACCATCGGTATCGAAGGGCTCGCGCCCTATTGGTTCGAAGTGGAGGCGCAGGCATTCCTGTCGAACAAGGGCGATGCCCATCTCCGCCTGGAAGGCAGCTATGATCAGCGCATAACCCAGCGTCTCGTTCTCCAGCCGGCCGCCGAAGTGAATGTCGCGGCGCAGGATGTGCCGGACCTGGGTATCGGGTCCGGCCTGTCGAATGTCGAGCTTGGCTTGCGTCTGCGCTACGAATTTGCCCGCGAATTCGCGCCCTATATCGGCGTCAACTGGGAACGGCGCTTCGGCGACACCGCCCGCTATGCGCGCGCGGCAGGGGAGGGGGCCTCCGCCACCAGCCTGGTGATGGGGATCCGCTTCTGGTTCTAATGCGACTCATTTCGGCATAAGCTGCCGACCCTCCGCCAGAAATTGTCATCAAGCCGGCGGGGGACGGCCCGTTTCGTTTCATTGCGCCGTTTTGTCTGGCTAAGCTGCGATCCCGATACCGAAAAGAACGGATCAGGGTAGATGCTGCGTTCCGCCTGTACAGGCTTCCTGTCTCTTTGCGTCCTGCTCGCGCCGGACGCCGCGACGGCGCAGACGGACGATGCTGGCCCATGGGCGCTCAGCGGCGGCTTCGACCTGATCGAAGTGCGCGCGGGCAAGGGCGATGCGATATTCCTGCTCGACAGCAGCTTCTCGCTGGGCAATGCCACTGACCAGCTCATGCTGGTGACGCAGGGCGGGGGTGCGCTCGGCAGCCAGATTGACGAGGTGCAGGCCCGGCTCTTTTACGGCCGCACCGTCGGCAACACGACCTGGCTTGTGGGCATACGCAAGGATGTCAAGCCGCACCCGCGCGATGTCCACGCCGTCATCGGTGCGCAGGGTATGATCGGTACGCGACTCAACTGGGAAAGCTATCTCTTTCTGTCCGATCGGGGACGACTGACCGGGGAAGGCCAGGTCATCTATCAGCTTCCGATCACCCCGCGCCTGTATCTGGAACCGCGTGTCGCGGTTGGCTGGTCGGCCCGGTCGAGCGTGGCCGAAGCCACAGGATCGGGCTTCACCGAAGGGGAAGGGACGGTGCGCTTGCGTTACCGGCTCACGTCCAAAATCAACGCCTATGCCGGCGTCGTTCACGAAAGGCTGCTGGGGGCCACCCGTCACCTCGCTCGCGCGCAGGGCGACACGCTGCAATCGACCATGGGGGTGATCGGCTTCGGCTTCAGTCTTTAGGGCGCACGAAGCCATAGCGACAAGCGCGTCAGGCATCGCGCATATGATGTGCGGCAGGCGCACATATTCCATGCTTGGCGATCAATCCGATAATAGTAATCCTGGTAATCTAATTGGGCGGCTTTCGGCGTCCAGTTTCATCGACGTCGGCTGCGTGTCCGGCGCCGAACGATGCCGTGTGCAAAAAGGAGAGAGATCATGGCCAGGACAATTGCTGACTGGATCAAGACGGATGGATATTTTCTCTCGTCACGCAATCCAATCGCCAACGCCGATCAAATCTGGGTCGAGCAGCAGGCGCTGTGCTTGCGCGCGCGCGATGATGTGAAGGCCGCGACCCTGAAAGCGAAATTCCTGTGGGCGACCGTCTCGGAAACGGTAAGCGATCAGGCCAAGGCCCTGCTCGATGATTTCATCCAGGAATATGCGCTGAACTATATCAACAAGGCCTGCAACAGCGACGCGGAGCATCCGCGCATATTCCAGAACTGGATGATCGCGCATGACTGGTTCGGTCATCATTCCCCGTCCTGCCGGATTGGCGGCGACAACCCCGACAATGGTTATCGTCTGATCCCTGTCGCGCATGGCGGGCACTACCGCATCGATGGACAGCGGCTTGGCACGGGGCCGGCGGACGTTACCTGGACCATCGTTGGCAATCCCGGCACGTCGATCACGCTGGCCAGCCTGACATGTGAAGATTTTGAGGTGGCCGACGATGGCAGCTTCACCGTCACGATCGACGACCAGCCCGCGAACGGACGCAGCAATCATCTGCAAACCCAGCGTGGCGCGATGTTCCTGTTCATCCGGGACGCGCTGGGCGACTGGGACAGCGAACGGCCCAACGCCCTGCGCGTCACCCGCCTCAATCCCACGGGTGTGGCACCGATCAGCGAGGATGAAATGGCCTATCGCGCCATCGAATGGATGCTGGGGGACGTGCCGCTCTATTACTGGTTCACCATGCTGACGCATGGCAAGCCGCCGAACCGCCTGATCCGGCCGGCGAGTTCGGGCGGCGTTGGCGGCTTGCGGTCACAGTTCGGCTGCTACGGCACCCTGCGGATCGGCGACGACGAAGCCTATGTCATCAAGGTGAATGGCGGCAACGCTGCCTTCCGCGATATCGTCGTCCATGACTGGTGGCACCGCAGCATCGCGCCCAACCTGTCCACCGGCTCGCTCAACAATGCCCAGATCGCGGCAGACGCAGATGGCCATTTCACCTTTGCCATCGGGCCGACCGATCCTGGCATCCACAACTGGCTCGATACGGGCGGCCTGAACGAAACGATCCTGCTGCACCGCTGGCAAGGCGTGCCAAGCGACACGCCGGAAGATCAATTGCCCTGCCTCATCAGCGAACAACTGGTGAAGCTGGCCGATATCGAAGCTGCAACCGCGGGCGCGAAAGCCTGCACCGCCGCGGAACGGGAGCAGCAGATCGCCCAGCGGCGGACAAGCTGGGCGGGCCGCCTCGAACTATAATCCTGAGAGAGGGAGACAGAGATGAGCATCGCCGGCATCGCGCTGCCAGACATGAAAGGCGCAACGGGCGCTACTGCACCGTTCCCCTGTTCCGGCTCTACGCACAGCCTGTTCTCAGTGTGACGAAAGACGTGAAGATGGCGGGGCGGGCAGCAGCACATGTAAGCGATCTGATCGATCAGGCGGAAAAGGCCTGGGCGCTGGATGACGATGTGACCAATGCGCGCATCAACGCGCTCAGCACGCGGATACTCGAAGTGGCACGATCGGTAGAGCGCAGCTTCGAGGTGCAGTGCCGCGCGCGCGGATTGAACACTGGCGAGTTGCTTGTGCTCGATGCGCTGCACCGGCTTGGTCTGCCCTTTGAAGCGACACCCTCGCAGTTGCGACAGCATTTCTTCATCTCCTTTGCGGGGATCGGGAAGCGGGTGAATGCGCTGGAGGCATTGGGCTATGTCGAGCGTAACCAGCAGGTGACAGACAGGCGCAGCCAGAAAATCCGGCTGACACCGGATGGTCTTGCAATATTGCGGGCCTTCGAGGGGCGCCAGCATAGGGTTCCCCACCGGGTCGCCATCGCGTCCATGGAAAGCGCGGAGCAGGAGATGCTGGCGATGTTGCTGCGCAAGCTGCATCGCCAGATCGAGACGATCACTGCAACCATGCCCGATAGCACAGCGCAATCCTGATCATTGGCCGCAGGCTGGCCGCCGCGCCACCCACGGATAATGCGGGGATGGCATGAAATGAGAAGAAGGAGGGGAGTATGGCCGTGGAAGGCAATGAACGTCTGCTGGACATCGATTCCGTGATCGCATCCGCCGAAATTGCCTCAGGCACCTGCGGCCTTGTCGATGATGCCCTGCGGCATCGGGTCAGCAAGCTGCTGGAAGCCTTTCGTGCGCGCGGGGCATATACGGCCGACCAGGGCATCGCCACGCGGCGCCAGGTCGTCAAGCTGTTGGCGCGGCGCCTGAACATCGCACGCGACATCGGCAATCATCCCGCTATCCTGGATGAAGAGATTATCGATCCGATCTTCATCATCGGCTTCCCCCGCACGGGCACGTCCATCCAGCAGGCACTGCTCGGTGCGGATCCCGCCAACCGGCCGGTCAGAGCATGGCAGGTGCACGAGCCGTCGCCCCCACCGGGAGAGCGCCCGGTGACAGCCGCGCGAAAGGCTGCCGCGGATGCAGTGGTGCGGCATTTCCTTGACCGTTGCCCCGGCATCATCGCACTCCATCCCTATTGGGATATGGGGGCGGAGACACTGATCGAAGACGAGGAAATCCTGACCTTGGACTTCTTCGACAATTATCCGGTCGTCCTGTGCGATGCGCCCACTCTTGCGATCCGGGTCGGGGAAGAGGATTTCGAGGATGCCTACCGCTTCCTCAAGCTGTTCCTCCAGCATCAGCAATGGCGGCAACCGCGCAAACGCTGGGTGCTCAAGGGTATCGAGCATCAACGCCACCTTTCCACGCTGTTCAAGGTTTTTCCCGATGCCCGATGCCTTTTCCCGCACCGGGAACCGGCGAAATTCCTGCCCTCCAATCTGACGATCGCAGGCGTCGTGTATGACGGGATTACCTGTGGCGGCATCGATCGCCAGACGCTGGCTGCGGGTTATCTCGCCGATTTCTCCGGTCGACTGGCCGCTGTGATGGCAGATCCCGCGATGCACGATCCGCGCGTGCGTCACATGGCGTTCAACCGCTTCATATCCGATCCGGTCGCAGCGCTGAAGCAATGCTATGCCGAATGGGGATTTGACTGGACGCCAGAAGGCGAAGCGGCGATGCGCGCATGGCTCGATGATCCGGCCAATGACAGCGATCGCTATGGGCGCCATACATATACGTTCGCACCGTTCGGTGTTGACTGGCAGACGCTCGGCCCGACATTCGATGTCTATCGGCAGCGTTATCTTTCGGCCGGCATGTCCTGACCGGCAGGCGTTCCATAATCATATGGCCCATTGATGCTGCAAATGGGGATCGCTGTCTCATGGCGCAGCATCTGGCCGGAAGGACGCCTGCAATTCCGCGCAGCCGCCCAAGGCACCCGTGTCCACAGCGGGTCTGTGCACCAATCAGCCTGCCCCCAATGCCGATGATGTCGACCTGGGATCGACCCATGACGGCAGCAAAGGCCGCTTATTGCAGCGACAGGGCCAGATGCTGTTCGACCAGCGCGACGTGCAATCTGATGCCCAGACCCAGCACATCGTCGTTGAAATCATAATGCGGATTGTGCAGCGGCGTAGCCCCTTCCGGCTTGCCCTGGCCCAGCCAGATATAGGCCCCTTTGCACGCTTGCAGCATGAAGGCGAAATCTTCCGAGGTGAAGGCCGGGTCGGGCGCCAGTTGCGCGACGCCCACGGTCGCGGCGGCGTCCAGCGCCTCCTGCGCGGCTTGGGCATCGTTGATCGTCGCGGGATAATAGCGTTGATAATCGACCGTGGCGGTCAGTTCGCCCGCCAGTGCGACGCCTGCGGCAATCTCGCGGATCGACGCCTCGATCCGGTCCTGCACCGCCGGATCGAATGTGCGGACGGTCCCTGACACGGTCACCAGGTCGGGGATGACATTATGGGTATGCCCGCCATGTATCTGCGTGATGGACAGGACGGCGGATGCTGTCGGCGCGATCCGGCGTGACACGATTGCGTTTAATTGCTGCACCAATGCTGCTGCAGCAAAAATCGCGTCCGGTGTGTCCTGCGGGATGGCGGCGTGGCCGCCGCGTCCTTCCAGCCGGATCTCGAACTTGTCGGCCGCCCCCATGATCGGGCCGGGGCGCGTCGCGATCGTCCCTGCGGGCAGGTCGGGCCAGTTGTGCAGCGCGAACACCCGGTCGCAGGGGAAGCGTTCGAACAATCCTTCCCGCACCATCTCGCGCGCGCCGCCCTGGCCTTCCTCGGCGGGCTGGAAGAAAAAATGGACCGTGCCGTCGAAATTGCGGCTCCGGTTCAGATGCTGCGCCGCGCCCAGCAGCATCGCGACATGTCCGTCATGACCGCAGCCATGGAAGGTGCCGGGCGTCGTGCTGGCATAGGGCAGGTTGGTCTGCTCATGGATCGGAAGCGCGTCCATATCGGCGCGCAGGCCAATGCTGCGTCCCGACGTGCCGTTGCGCATTATGCCGACCACGCCGGTCCGGCCGATCCCCTCATGCACCTCCAGCCCCAGCGCGCGCAGGTGTTCGGCGATCCGTCCGGCGGTGCGGTGCTCGCAAAAGCCCAGTTCGGGATGGGCATGGATGTCGCGGCGAAATGCGACGAGCGGCTGGATCAGGTCGGATATGTCGGTCATGGAAAGACGCTAAACTCCATCTCGCTTAAAGGAAACTCGGCTCCTGCTTGCGCAGGACCAGGCTCCCCGAACGCATGCGCTCCTATCGCTGTTCGCCGAACAGGTGCTGGATCGGATAATGATGTTTGATGAAGGGCGATTTGATCACGACATAGCTGAAATATTTCTCGATCCCGTAATCGCTTTCCAGCATCCCCTCGATGATCGACTGATAATGCGCCACGCCGCGCGTCACGAATTTCAGCAGATAATCATAGCCGCCGCTGACCAGATGACATTCGACGATCTCGTCCAGCTTGCGGATGCGCGTTTCGAACCGGGAAAAGTCGCCGGCCCGATGCTCGGTCAGCGTGACCTCGGTGAATACGGTCAGATATTCGCCCAGCTTGTGCAGGTTGATATGCGCGCCATAGCCGGTGATGTAGCCCGCCTTCTCCAGCCGCTTGACCCGCGTGAGGCAGGGGCTGGGGGACAGGCCGACCGCATCGGCCAGCTCGACATTGGTGATGCGGCCGGATTGCTGAAGCTGCGTAAGGATCTTGAGGTCGATCCTGTCCAGTCGTGGTCCGCCCAACATAGCCCTGCTCCCCCCTGTTTTTATCCCAGTGCTGCGCGAATATCGGCTTCTTCGAGCAGGTCGTCCAGTGTCTTGCGGATACGTGCGAATATCTCGTCCATCTCCGCGTCCGACGCGCAGAGCGCCGGGGCGAGGCCGATGATATTGTCGGCGAAGGCGCGGAAGATCACGCCATTCTCATATCCTTTGGCAAACAGCCGGTCGGCCAGCTTGAGCGCGGGATCGAAGCGTGTCTTGCCGCCCTTGTCCGCGACCAGTTCGATCGCGCCCAGCAGGCCGCGTCCGCGCGTATCGCCGACCATCGGATGGTCGGCCAACCCGGCCAGCCCCGCGTCGAAACGCACGGCCACCTTCTGCCCGTTCGCCAATATGCCGCCTTCGGTATAGAGGCGCAGCACTTCCAGCCCGACCGCCGCACTCACCGGATGACCCGAATAGGTCGCACCATGGCCGATCGCCACATCAGGCGCCGCACCATTGGCGATGCCCTGATACACCTTGTCCGACATCAGCACCGCGCCCATCGGCACATAGCCGGCGGTCAGCCCCTTGGCGACGGTCATCAGGTCCGGCGTCACGCCTTCCGCTTCGCAGGCGAACATCGGCCCGGTGCGGCCAAAGGCAGTGATGACCTCGTCGGCGACCAGCAAAATGTCCAGTTCGTCGCACGCCTGCCGCATGGCCTTGAGCCAACCGACCGGCGGCACGATCACCCCGCCCGAACCCTGGATCGGCTCGCAGAAGAAGGCGGCGACATTGTCCGCACCCAATTGCGCGACCTTGTCCTTCAATTCCTGCACCGACCGCGCGATGATCGCGGCGTCGTCGCCCTCCAGATCGCTGCGATAGGGATAGGGCGACGCGATATGATGCTGCCAGCGCAGCGGCAGGTCGAACCCGCGATGGAAATTGGCGAGCGCCGTCAGCCCGGCGCCGGTGCTGCTCGATCCATGATAACCGCGTTCCAGCGCGATGCACTGTTTCTTGGCAGGCTTGCCGATGGCGTTGTAATAGTGGGTGATATAGCGGATCGCGCTGTCCACCGCGTCCGATCCGCCCAAGGTGAAATAGACATGGTCAAGGCCATCGGGGCTGAGGTCGACCAGGCGCTGCGCCAGCTTCACCGCCGGCTCGCTGCCGAAATGGAAATAGCCTGTCGCATAGGGCAGTCGGCGCATCTGTTCGGCCGCTGCCTCGACGATGCTGTCCTGGCCATAGCCCACATTGACGCACCACAGGCCGGCGAATGCATCCAGCACCTCGCGGCCATCCATGTCGGTCAGCCACATGCCCTTGCCGCTTTGCAACAGCGTCGCGCCGCGCGCTTCATGCCCGCGGAAGGAGGTGACGGGATGGATCAGATGATCGCGGTCGATGTCCAGCAGGGATCGGTTGGATTGGTGCATCGTCTGTGTGCTCGCCATGGTAGTTATGGGGTCAGCCTATCGTTACGGCGCAGGGGCAAAGTCCGATATGGGGCGAATAGGCACCGCTACCGGCTTTAATCGGGAACTGGTGCGGCAGATTATGCTGCGGCCTGTCAGGAAACCCGACCTGTCAGGGCGGCGTGTTCCTGCCCGCGCGCGAACACGCCGCTTGTGTTGACTGGTGCAGGATCAGGCCAGCGCGTCGGCGATCGCCTTGCCGCACTGCTCGGTATTGGCCTTGCCCTTGAGGTCGCCGGTGCGCAGCCCCGGTTCGGCCAGCACGGTTTCCACCGCTCGCATGATCGCGGCGGCGGCGTCCGCTTCGCCCAGATGCTCCAGCATCATCGCCGCCGACCAGATCTGGCCGACCGGATTGGCGATGCCCTTCCCCGCAATGTCGGGGGCGGAGCCATGGACCGGCTCGAACAGCGACGGCGCGGTGCGGTCCGGGTTGATGTTGCCCGATGGCGCAACACCGATCGTGCCGGTGCAGGCGGGGCCAAGGTCGGACAGGATATCGCCGAACAGGTTCGACGCCACCACCACGTCGAACCGATCGGGGTTCAGCACGAACTGCGCGGTCAATATGTCGATATGATATTTGTCGTGGGTGACGGTGGGATAGTTTTTGGCCATCTCCTCCACCCGCTCGTCCCACCAGGGCATGGTGATGGCGATGCCGTTGGACTTGGTGGCGGACGTGACATGCTTGCGATCCCGCGTCGCGGCCAGGTCGAAGGCATAGCGCAGCACCCGGTCGGTGCCGTGCCGGGTCATCACTGTTTCCTGGATCACCACCTCGCGCGGCGTGCCGGGGAACATCTTGCCACCGACCGAACTATATTCGCCCTCGGTATTTTCGCGCACCACCCAGAAGTCGATATCGCCCGGTTCCCGCCCGACCAGCGGGCAGGGGACGCCGGGCATCAGCCGGACCGGGCGCAGATTGACATATTGGTCATATTCCCGCCGGAACTGGAGCAGCGACCCCCAGAGCGAAACATGGTCGGGCACCGTGTCGGGCCAGCCGACCGCACCGAAAAAGATCGCATCGGGCTGGCCGATCCGCTCTTTCCAGTCGTCCGGCATCATCTGGCCATGTCTGGCATAATAGTCGCAGCATGCGAAATCCTGCCAGGTCTGTTCGATCGAAAAGCCATAGAGGCTTGCCGCCCGTTCCAGCACGCGCACGCCTTCGGGCATGACTTCCTTGCCGATGCCGTCGCCGGGGATGACGGAGATGGAATAATTGCGTGCGGTCGTCATAGCCTACTCCCGTTCGCCCTGCGCCTGTCGAAGGGCGTCACTTTTCTTCAAGAACAAGGAATGGGCATCGACAGGCTCGGCCCGAACGGATGGAAAGGCGGGTCAGAGCTTCAGCCCGCCGATATGGAACGCCTTGGTTTCCAGATATTCCTCGATGCCCGCATGGGCACCCTCGCGGCCCAGACCCGACTGCTTGATCCCGCCGAATGGAGCCATCTCCATCGCCATGCCCCCGGTATTGAGCACCACCATGCCGGCCTCCAGCCGTTCGCCCACGCGAAAGGCGCGATGCAGATTTTCGGTGTAGAAATAGCTGGCCAGACCAAAGCTGGTATCGTTCGCCAGCGCGATGCCCTCTTCCTCATGGGTGAAACGGAACAGCGGCGCGACCGGGCCGAACGTCTCTTCGCTCGCCAGCAGCATGTCGCGAGTCGCGCCGGTCAGGATGACGGGCCGGGCGAAGCGCGCGCCGGTCGCGCCTTCAGGGGCCTGCGCAAACAGCGTCGCGCCATGGGCCAGCGCATCCTCGACATGCGCCTTCACCTTTTCCGCCGCCGCCTGGTTGATCAATGGGCCGATCGTGCTGCCGTCCTGATCGCCTGGCGCGATCTTCAGCGCCGACACCGCCTTGGCCAGTTTTTCGGCAAAGGCATCGTGAATGCCGTCCTGCACCAATATGCGGTTGGCGCATACGCAGGTCTGGCCGGCATTGCGGAACTTGCTCGCCATCGTCGCCGCGACCGCCAGGTCAACGTCCGCATCGTCAAATACGATCAGTGGCGCATTGCCGCCCAGTTCCAGGCTCAGCCGCTTGATCGTGTCCGCGCTCTGCCGCATCAGCAGCGCACCCACGCGCGTCGATCCGGTGAAGGACAGTTTGCGCACTGCCTCGCTGCCGGTCAGCACCGCACCGATCGGCGCGGCCTGGCCCGTGACGATGTTGATCACGCCCCTGGGGAAGCCCGCCTCGTCCGCCAGCTTGATCAGCGCCAGCGCGGTATAGGGCGTCAGTTCCGAAGGCTTCACCACCACCGGGCAACCGGCGGCCAGCGCGGGTGCGCATTTGCGGGTGATCATCGCCGCGGGGAAATTCCATGGCGTGATCGCCGCCGAAACCCCCACCGGCTCCTTCATCACCAATATGCGGCGATTGGCTTCGGGCGCGGGAATGATGCTGCCGTCGATCCGGCGGCCCTCTTCGGCGAACCATTTGATGAAACTCGCCGCGTAACGAATTTCGCCTTCCGCTTCCGCAAGGGGCTTGCCCTGTTCGGCGGTCATGATCCGGCCCAGATCGGCCAGATTGTCCATCACCAGCGCGTACCAGCGTTCCAGCAGGCTGGCCCGTTCCCCGGCGGTTTTCGCGCGCCATGCGGGCCAGGCCGCCTGCGCTGCGTCCACGGCCGCCTGGGTGTCGGCTTCCCCGCAATCGGCTATGGTGCCGATGATCGCGCCGGTGGCGGGGTTGTCCACGTCCAGCGTCGCGCCGGATGTCGCGCCGACCCATGCGCCGTCAATCAGTGCGCGTTCGATGAAGAGGGCGGGGTTGGAAAGGGAAAGGGTCATCCGAGTGCCTGTGTCGTGAGGGAGAAAGTCGTAATGGCCGGGTCCGTCTGTGGCAGGGGGCCACGCACCATGCGCATCACCCGGCCGACGCAGGGCAGGCCCAGCTCGTCCAGCCAGTCGCACAGCCCGCTTTCCTCCGGTACGTCCAGCCGACAGAATATCCCGCTGTTGGACCCCAGCCAGTGCGAAATCAGCGCTTTCGCTCCGCCCGTGTCCGGCGCGACGGTTGGCCCGACGACATAGCCGCGCCCGAACCGGCGAAACAGCGCAAAGCCGACCGGCTCGTTGCTCCGCGTCAGCACCACCCCCTGCGCGCCGGGCACCAGTGCGTCCAGCAGCGCGTCGCGGTTCATGCCGCTCGCCCGCCGCGCCAGCGCGTGGAGCGTTGGCATGTCCTTGGCGCCCAGGGGGCGCACCCGTTCGTCTGGGATCAGTTCGGCGACCGGCACGGCAAAGGCTGCGCCCTGATGCTGGAACACCGGGCCTGCGCTCTCGAACCCCAGCTTGCGATAGAGCGGCGCGCCCTCGTCGGTGGCGTTCAGCAATATGGTGCGGTCGCCCAGGTCGGCCATGACCTTCTCCATCAGCCGGCGGCCCAGCCCCATGCCCTGCGCGGCAGGCGATACGATCACCATGCCCAGCGTCGCTGCGTCCAGCCCGTAGGTCCATGCCATGGCCGTGCCGATGACGGTGCCGTCCCGTTCCGCCACATAGCCAAAGCCAAGGCTCAGCAGCATGTCCCAATCCTCGATCCGATGGGGCCATTTCTGTTCGCTGGAAAGCGCGTGGGCGGCGTGCAGATCGTCAGGCGTCATGCGCCGCAGGTCCACCATCGCCTCTATGCCTGTCGCCATGCGTCTTGCTCCCTGGCGGAAAAGGGTCGTCCGCCTGCCTTGATTTAGGAATCACGTGGAGCAACCATAAAAGGCGCGGCCAAGCATTGGCTGCTGCCTTCGCGTCGTTTTTGGAAGATTATCGCGCAGACTTTCCTGCGCAACTGCAACACATGCCGCGCGCGATCCATATTCTGGCGCGCAGTGTATTTCAGGAGACAGGCCGTGGACAGTTTCAACCCCGATCATATTGCCGTGCCGCAGGGCAGCAATTTCATCGGCGGGCGGCGCGTTCTGGGCCGTGGCAACGCCATCGCCGTGCGGCGTCCGTCGGACGGGCGGGTCTATGCCGACCTTGACAGCGTGGACGACGCACAACTGGCGCAGGCGGTGGAGGATGCCCAGCGGGCCTGCAAGGGCAGCGGCTGGGCGCAGACCGACCCGCGCGGGCGGATGCGGGTGCTGCGCCGCTGGGCCGACCTGATCGAAGCCGACATGGACGTGCTCGCCCCGCTGGAGGCATTGGGGTCCACCCGCATGATCCACGAAATCCGGGCATGGGACGTGACCTATACCGCCGAAACCATCCGTTTCTTTGCCGAATGGGCGGACAAGATCGGGGGCGAAGTGGCGGCGACCACGCCCGACAAGCTCGGCCTCACCATCCACGAACCCTATGGCGTGGTGGCGGCGATCGCACCCTGGAACCTGCCGCTGGTCATGGCGGCGTGGAAAATCGCGCCCGCCATCGCGGCGGGGAACAGCATCGTCCTCAAACCGTCCGAAATGACGCCGTTCAGCATCGTGCGCCTCGCCGAACTCGCGATCGAAGCGGGACTGCCCGCGGGCATCTTCAACATCGTGCAGGGGGACGGGCGCAGCGTCGGCGATCCGCTGGTGCGGCGCCCTGAGGTTGCGAAAGTCACCTTCACCGGATCGACCGCCACGGGCGCGGCGATCATGGCCGCCTGCGCCCGGACCGGGCCGAAGCCGGTGACGCTGGAACTGGGTGGAAAAAGTCCCCAGATCATCTTTGCCGACGCGGGGCTGGACAAGGCATCGGCCATCGTCGCCCGCGCCATCACCCTGAATGCAGGCCAGGTCTGCGTCGCCGGATCGCGCCTGCTGGTGCAGGAAAGCGTTGCCGATCAGGTGATCGACCGCATCATGACCAGCTTCGCCGCGCATCGCGCCGGCCCGACCTGGCGCACCGACACGACGCTCGGCCCGATCATTTCGGAAGGCCAGCTCGATCGCATCGATGGCATCGTCCAGCGTGCGGTGGCCAATGGCGCGCAAGTGCTGACTGGCGGCGGCCGCGCCACCGCGCCGCAGGAGGGCAGCTATTTCGCGCCCACGCTGCTTGCCAATGTCGATCAGAAGAGCGAGGCGGTTCAGGGCGAAATCTTCGGGCCGGTGCTGACCGTCCAGACCTTTGCGGACGAAGAGGAAGCCTATGCGCTCGCCAATGACAGCGCCTATGGTCTGGCCGCCGGCGTCCACACTGGCGATCTGACGCGCGCCCTGCGCGCCACCCGGTCGCTCGAAGCCGGCACCGTGTGGGTCAACCGCTATGGCCGCAGCAACGACTTCATCCTGCCGACGGGCGGTTA
The DNA here is from genome assembly GCF_030580935.1 of Sphingobium cyanobacteriorum. GTDB lineage: Bacteria > Pseudomonadota > Alphaproteobacteria > Sphingomonadales > Sphingomonadaceae > Sphingobium > Sphingobium cyanobacteriorum. Next base: position 53,696 of record NZ_JAUQOM010000011.1, read on the forward strand.
TAAACAGTCCGGCATCGGCAAGGATCTCGGCCGTGAAGCCTATATGGCCAATCTCAAGACCAAGGTGGCCTTGATCGAGTTCTGACATTTGGCAGACTGGTTCCATATGTTCCATGGCACCAGTCTGCGATGCACGAAGCGACCTTCACCTTTCGCGTCGATCCGGGACTGGAAGGGCCGTTCGCCCGTGCCGCCAGGGCGCGGGATCGTAACGCCATCTACGACTATGGCGCAGCCCGCGGGCCGCGATCAAGCGCGACGCGCTCTTTTCGCCAAAGGCGGCGGCAGTGCTGAGCCACGGCGTCAGCCCTTGGCAAACCGCCCGATCCGGTATGGCTCCATCGGTATATCCGTCCCGCCCGTGGCGATGATCTCCGCCATCGTCTCGCCCACACCCGGCCCGATCTGAAATCCCGACCCGGAAAAGCCGAAGGCGTAATATAGGCCGCTGGTCGTCGCGCTCGGTCCCATCACCGGCTGGCTGTCGGGCATATAGCCTTCGATGCCGGACCAGACACGAATGATGTTGAGCTTGCCCAGCGCCGGCGCCAGCCGCCTGATCTGCTGCAACTGGGTCAGGGTATTTTGCGGCTCGACATAGGCGCGATACTGGTCGGGGAAGGATGGCCCGCGTGTACTGCCGCCCAGCACGATATTGCCGCGCGCCACCTGCCGGAAATAGACCGTCTCTTCCTCGATCGGCGTCATCACGCCGACGGCAGGCAGGATGGCATAGGGGACCGGCTCGGTGACGCTCATATTCGGTCCGCGTGACACGATCGGCACCGGCTCGCCAAATTGCGAGGACAGCGCATTGCCCCATGCGCCTGCGGTAATCAGCAGGATGGGCGCGCGAAAGGTCCGGCCGTTGGCGGCGGTGACGATGAAATCCTCGCCCACCTTCTGCGCGTCGACAATCTTCGTATTTTCATGGATGATCGCACCCAGCTTCTGCGCCGCGCGGGCAAAGGCCGGGGCGGCCAGGCGCGGATTGGCGTGGCCGTCCATCGCGGAATAGGAACCGGCCAGCACGTCCGGCCCGAAAAAGGGGAATTTGTCGCGCAACGCATTGCCGCTCAACAGTTCCAGGTCCAGACCTTCCAGCCGTGCCTTGGCGGCATAATCCTCCATCGATCCCACCAGTTCGGGCCGCTCGCGATAGCAGACGCGGATATGCCCGGACTGGAGATATTCGACATCCGCGCCCAGCAACTCACGCGACCGGCGCCAGATGGCGCTGGCGCGATTGGCCAGCGGCAACTGATGGATCGGGCGGCCCTGCCGCCGCACATTGCCGAAATTGGTGCCGCTTGCCTGCCGCCCGATCAGGTCGGTTTCCAGCAGCGTGACCGAAATCCCGTGACCGCGCAGGAACAGGGCGGCGGATGATCCCATCAGGCCCCCGCCCACTATGATGACATCGCTTGCCCCGTTCACTTTTCGTCTCCAATGCCGATGTTGATCGGCTTGACCGGCGCCTGGCCCCGCAATCGACCGACCTGATCGACCGGGATGCCCGCTTCCGCGGCGATCAGTTCGGCGGCGGCAAGGCCGCAATAGCGACCCTGGCACCGGCCCATGCCGACCCGGCTGAACGCCTTGGCCCGGTTCGCCTCCTGCGCGCCCGTCTCGCGCATCACCGCGCGCAGATCACCCGCACTCACACCCTCGCAACGGCATAGCACCGCATCGTCGGGCAACGCTGCGGCCTGTGCGGACGGCCATGGAAAGGCCGTCGCCAGGCCGCGCGCGAACTTCGCATAGGTCGCCACCTCGCCGCGCAGGCTGGCCGTCACCCCCTTGTCCACCGGCAGGCCCAGATCAGCCAGCGCCGCCAGCGCCGCCAGCGTGCCGCTGGCCTCGGCCGATCGTGCGCCCAATATCCTTGCCCCGTCGCCCGCCAGATAGACGCCCGCCACGCTTGCCCGCCCGTCGCCATCGCGTTCCGGCAACCATTGCCGCGTGTGCGAATCGAACGCGAAGGCGCAGCGCGCCAGGTCGGCCAACTGGGTTTCGGGTCGCAAATGATGCCCCATCGCCACCGCGTCGCAGGCGATGCTCTGTTCCTTGCCGCCGCTGTCGCGGAACCGCACGCCGTTGACGCCCGTATCGGGATCGCCCAATATCTCCACCGGCGTCACGCCCAGATGGACCGGCACGCCAGCGCGCTTGATCGCCTGGGTCAGCTTCACGCCGTTCCACAGTATCGATGGCACTGCCAGCAGGTCGGGCAGCGCCTTGACCCGCGCGGAAAAGGGCGACGTGTCCAGCACCGCCGCCACGGCCGCTCCGGCCTCCACATATTGGCTCGCGACCAGATAGAGCAAAGGCCCGGAACCCATGAACACCACGCGATGCCCGATCGACACCGCCTGGCTCTTGAGCGCCACCTGCGCCCCGCCCAGGCTGTAACTGCCCGCATATTGCCAGCCCTTGACCGGCATCAGCCGGTCGGTGGCCCCGGTGCACAGAAGCAGCGCGTCGAACGGCAATGCTGTTTGACCTGTCCCACTCGCTGTCCACACATGGCGGTCGGCGATGTTCCAGACCAGTGTTTCGGGCCGATAGTCGATCCGGTCCCTGATCGCATCAAAAGCATCATGGACCGCCTGTGCCCGGTCCGCCTCCGTGCCGTACAGCTTGGTATAGGGCCGGGTGAAATTGTCCGGCTGGCGGCGATAGATCTGCCCGCCCGCGTGCCGCCCTTCGTCAAGGACGATCGGTTGCAGCCCCGCCGCGACACAGGCCTGTGCGGCGCGCGTGCCTGCGGGGCCGGCGCCGACGATGATTATGCGTTGCTCGGCCATGTCGACTCCGGCTGGCTGGTGACGATGCGCTGGCCGGCTGTGGCCAGGGTGGAACAGGCGCGCAGCCGTTCGCCGCTGCTGGTCCAGACCCAGCAATCCTGACACGCCCCCATCAGGCAGAAGCCGGCACGCTTTTCCGGTCCGAACTCGCCCTGGCGCAGCGTGCCGCCACTGGCGAGCAGCGCCACCATCAGCGTGTCGCCTTCCAGCGCTGTGACCGGCTGGTCATCGACATACAGGGTGACGGGCGGGCGATCGGTTTCGCCCAGTCGTACGAACCGGCTCATGACGGGCACAGGCTTTCTGCTCCAAGATGGCAAAGGATGCGGTTGCCCTTCGCCAGCGGGTGGCGGGGCGGGGGTGTGATATTGCACAGTCCATCCACCCGCGCGGGACAGCGCGGCAGGAAGCGGCAGAGATCGGGATGGTCGCCCGCCGCGCCGATCGGCGGTGGCCCGCGGCCGGCATGGCTTTCCTCCAGCCAGCCCGCGCGCATTTCCGGCACCGATCCGATCAGCAGGTCGGTATAGGGATGGAAGGGCGCGGTCTGGAATGCGGCGCGCGGTCCCGTTTCGACCATCGTGCCCGCATAAAGGACCAATATGTCGTCGCAGATCGCCTTCACGGTCGAAATATCGTGGCTGATGAACATGGTGGCGATGCCCAGTTCGCGGCGCAATTCCGCCATCAGGTCCAGGATAGCCGCGCCCACCACGGTATCCAGCGCCGACGTGACTTCATCGCACAGGATCAGTTGCGGATCGGCCGCCAGCGCCCGTGCCAGGTTGACGCGCTGCTTCTGCCCGCCCGACAGGCCGCCGATATTGCGGTCGATCAGGGTCGCGGGCAGGCGAATGAGGTCCATCAGCTCCATCACCCGCAGATGCGCGGCATTGCCCTTCAGCCCGTGATAAAAGGCCAGTGGCCGTTCCAGTATCTGCTGCACGCTATGCGCGGGGTTCAGTGCGGTATCGGCATTCTGGAAGACCAGTTGTACTCGCCGGAACTGGTCACGGCTGCGCCCGGCCAGTCCCGGCGGCAATGGTTCGCCATCCAGCAGCACCTGCCCGCTCGCGGGGGGCAGCAGTCCGGCGATGACCCGTGCGATGGTCGACTTGCCCGACCCGGATTCGCCGATCACGCCCAGCGTGGCGCCGCGCTCGATCGTCAGGTTGATGTCGCGCAGCACCGGCATGCGCGGCCGCCCGGCCTTGTCAATCTTGCCATAGCCCGCCGTCAGCCCGCGAATTTCGAGCAAGGGCGCGGCCGGCACCGCCGCCCTGGCCGGTGTCGGCCGCATCGCGGGCCGGGCGGCCGCCATCAACGTCCTGGTATAATCGTCGGCCGGACTGTGCAGGATTTGCGCGGATGCGCCGGCTTCGCGGATGCGTCCCTGATTGAGCACGACGATCTGGTCCGCCATCTGGGCCACCACGGCCAGGTCGTGCGACACATAGATGGCGGTCGCGCCGCGTTCGAGCACCACGGCCTTGAACGCGCGCAGCACCTCGATCTGGGTGGTGACATCCAGTGCCGTGGTCGGTTCGTCCAATATGATCAGTTCGGGATCGGTAATCAGCGCCATCGCCGCCATCAGCCGTTGCAACTGCCCGCCTGACAATTGGTGCGGATAACGCGCGCCGATCGTGTCGGGGAAGGGCAGGGCCAGCGCCCGGAACAGTTCGACCGCCTTGGCTTCCGCCTTGTCGCGCGGCATCAGGTCGTGGATCAGGGCGGGTTCCACTACCTGATCCATGATCGTGCGGGATGGATTGAAGGCCGCCGCCGCGCTTTGCGCGATATAGGCGATGCGATTGCCGCGCAGTTGCGCCAGCGCGGTGCGATCCAGCCTGGTCAGTTCCGCGTCGCCCACACGGATTGATCCGCCCGCGATGGTCGCGCCGGGCCGGGCATGGCCCAGCAGGGTCAGGGCGATGGTCGTCTTGCCCGATCCGCTTTCCCCGATCAGTGCCAGCACCTCGCCGCGCTTCAGCGCGAAATCAATGCCACTGACGATAGGGAATGTCTCGCCCTGCGCATTGCGCGCAGTGACGCACAGGTCTTTCACCTCGATATGGGGTCTGTCGGTCATCGGCCTTTCCCCCTGCCCGGCAGGGCATCGATCAGCAGGTTTACGCCCACGGTCAGTGTCGCGATCGCCACCGCCGGCGCCAGGATCGCAAGCGCCCCTTCGCCCAGCCCGGAAATATTCTCGCGCACCAGCGATCCCAGGTCTGCGTCCGGCGGCTGGACGCCCAGCCCCAGGAAGGACAGGCCCGACAGCAGCAGCACGATGAATACGAAGCGCAGGCCGAAATCGGCGAGCAGCGGATGGATCATGTTGGGCAGCACTTCGGCGATGGCGATGTGGAACCGTCCCTCGCCCCGTGCCTTGGCGACCTGCACATAATCCATCTGGACCAGATTTACCGCCAGCGCGCGGGCGATGCGATAATTGCCCGGTACATAGGTGATCGCCGCGATCAGCAGCAGCAGCGGCAGTGACGATCCGAACGCCGCCACCAGCACCAGTGAAAAAATCTTGGACGGGATGGATATCAGCATGTCCATGAAACGGGACAGTGGCTCGTCGACCCTGGGCCCGCCTACGGCGGCGGTCAGCGCCAGCGCCGTCCCGGTCGCGCTTGCCAGCATCGCGGCGGCGGCGGCCAGCCCGACGGTATAGCGCGCGCCCGACAATAGCCGGCTCAACACGTCGCGGCCCAGATAGTCGCTGCCCAGCCAATGGGCGGCCGAATAGCCGTCGAACACGTCATAGGCGACGAAGGCGCCGACGGGGTAGGGTGCCAGCATCGGCCCGAACAGGGCTATGGCCAACCAGAAGATGACCAGCATCAGGCCGATCTTGCCGGACAGCGGCAGGGCTTTCGCCTTTTGGAGAGACACAGCGATCATTGTGCACGCAACCTGGGGTTGGCAAGGATCGCGGTGACATCCGCGATCAGCATCAGGATCAGATAGGCCGCGCAGAAAATCATGGCGCACGCCTGGAGCAGCGGCATGTCGCGGCTGGTGACGGCGTTGACCATCAGGCTGGCAAGCCCCGGATAGTTGAAAATGGTTTCCACGATCACCGCGCCGCCCAGCAGGTAGGACAGGCTCAATGCCATGGCGTTGACGATCGGCGCGATCGCATTGGGCATGATATGCTTGAGCACCACCTGCACCGGCGCGACACCCTTCAGCACCGCCATTTCGACATAGGGCCGGTCCATCTGGTCGATCACCGCCGCGCGCGTCATCCGCGCCATTTGCGCGATGACGACGACGCTCAGCGTCAGGATCGGCATCGCGACCCCGCGCAGATACTCGCCCCAGCTCATCTCGTCGGAAACAAGGGCGATCGAAGGCAGCCAGCGCAATTCGACCGAAAAGAGCAGCACCGCGATCGTCGCCACCAGAAATTCCGGCACCGCGACCATCGACAGGGTGGTGATGTTGAGCGCCCGGTCGATCCGGCCGCCCCGATTCATCGCCGATCCGATGCCGATCGCCAGCGCCGCCGGCACCGCGATCAGGGCGGTCAGCGCGGCCAGCAACAGGCTGTTGGGCAGACGGCTGGAAATCACTTCGGCCACCGGCATGTTGGCGACCAGGGACTGGCCCGGATCGCCGCTCACCATGCCGCTCAGCCAGCTTGCATAACGGACCGGCGCGGGACGATCGAGGCCCATTTCGTGCCGCAGCGCCGCCACCTGTTCGGCGGTCGCGCTTTGTCCCAGCGCTTCCTGCGCGGCGTCGCCGGGCAGCAGTTGCGCAATGACGAAGATCGTCATCGACACCAGCAACAGGGTCAGCAGCGACGATGCGAAGCGTTTGCCGATCAGGATCAGCGCGGCCTTCATGCCGCTGAAAGTCGCAGCACCCGCCATCAGCCTTCCCACCACACATGTTCAGCGAATTGATAACCCATCAAGCCCCCCAGCGACACCGGCCGCAGGCCCTTCAACCGCCGGTCATATCCGTCGATCAGGCTGATAAAGACCGGAATGCCGACCCCGCAATGGGCGCGGACCAGCCCCTGCATTTCGCCATAAAGCTGCTTGCGCCGTCCCTGGTCGGCCTCGCCCCGCGCCTCCAGCAGCAGTCGGTCGAAACGCGGATTCTTCCACCCGCTCTCGTTCCAGGCCGCATCGGACTTGTAGAACAGGCTGAACAGCAGGTCGGCGGTCGGCCGGGGGTTGGTGTTGCCGAAACCCAGCGGGTGCTTCATCCAGTGGGTCGACCAGTAACCATCCGCCGGCACGCGATTGACCGCCAGGTTCAACCCCACGCGCGATCCATATTCCTGCAATATCGAGGCCATGTCGACCGATCCGTCCGCCGCCGGCGACGCATAGACCGGCAACCGCACGCCGGTCAGGCCGGCGCGTTGCAGATGCCAGCGCGCCTTGTCCAGGTCGAGGCTCGTCTGCGGCAGGTCGGCGCGATAATAAGGGTGGAAGGGCGGGATCGGCTGGTCATTGGCGATCGTCGCATAGCCGCGATAGAGCGCCCGCTTGATCAGTGGCCGGTCGGTCAGATATTTCATCGCCGCGACGAAATGCGGATTGCCCGTTGGCAACTGGTCCTGCCGCATGATCAGGTTGGTGTAGAGGCTGGACGGCGTTTCCAGCAGGCCATGGCCGCGCGATGCCATGACCCGCTTGGCCGATCGCGGATTGACCGCGATCACCAGTTGGACATCGCCCGACAACAGCGCGTTGACCCGGCTAACCTCGTCGGGAATGCCGATCAGCTCGATCTCGTCCAGCCAGGCCTTGCCCGGCTTCCAGTAATTGGGGTTGCGCCGTACCAGGGTCCGCACGCCCGGCCGGAACTGCGTCACCATATAGGGGCCGGTGCCGTTGGCGGTGCGGAAATCCCTGGTGCCCGCGCGCAGGATCAGGAAATGCGATTGCGCCAGGATCGCGGGCAGATCGGCATTGGGTCCGGTCAGGCGGATGACGACATCCTGTTTCCCCGCCGCCTTCACCTCGGCAAATTGTTCGGCAATCGTCGCCAGCTTCGATCCGACCGCCGGGTCTTTGTGCCGCAGCAGCGACCAGACGACATCTTGCGCCGTCAGGCTCGCGCCGTCATGGAATGTCACGCCCTTGCGCAGCCGGACATGCCAGACCGTCTGGTCGTCGCTCACGATCCGTTCGGCCAGCGCTGGTCGCGCGATCAGGTCGCCGCCCATCTGCGTCAGCCCGCTATAGACCATATAGTGCCGCACATAGTCGGTCGACAGCGCGCCCTTGGCGGGGTCGAGCGTGTCGGCGGTCGAGCTGGACAGGCTGGCCACGCGGATGTGACCGCCCCGGCGCGGCTTGCTGGCAGCCAGCACGCTGTCAGGCAGCAGCAGTCCCGCCCCAAGGCCCAGCCCTGCGCCGATCAGTCCGCGTCGCGAAAGAGAGGCAAATTCGTCCATCAATGGATCATATCCTGCCATTTGTACCACAGGCCCACCAGCGGCAGGAACCACGGCTTGCCAAAATGACCCGGCACGCTCGGCCAGTCGAGATTGCCCCAGGGATTGGCCGCCACGTCGCCGGCCATCACCCTGGCCATGGCCTGCCCCATATAGGTCGCCATCTGCACGCCATGGCCGCTATAGCCCATCGAATAGAAAATCCCGTCCTGCTCGCCCGCGCGCGGCAGGCGGTCGGCGGTCAGGTCGACCATCCCGCCCCAGACATGGCTGACGCCCACGCCCTTCAGAGCCGGGAAAATGTCGCCCATCACCTCTTGCAATATATGGCCGCTCTTCAGGTCCGATCGCGGATCGCTGATGGCAAAGCGCGCCCGCCCGCCAAAGATCAGGCGATTGTCGGGCGTCAGCCGGAAATAATTGCCGATATTCTTGCTGGTCACATAATTGCGCCGGTTCGGCAGCAACGTTTCGACCAGCGCATCGTCCAGCGGATCGGTGGCGATGATGAAGCTGCCGACCGACACGATCCGCCGCCGGAAAAAGCCGAAGGGCGCGGCGGCCGGCGCGCCGCCGGTCGCGACCAGTATCTGGGCGGCCGTCACCTGTCCCCTGGGCGTCGTCACGCGCCAGCCGCCCGTCACCTTGTCCATGCCGGTGACGGGCGCCTGCTCGAAAATCCGCGCCCCGGCGCGCGCCGCCGCTTCGGCCAGCCCCACGCCAAAGCGGGCGGGATGCAATTGCGCGCTGGTCGTCTGGATCAGCGCGCCGTGGAAGGCGTCCGATCCCACTTCCTCGCGCATGCGGTCTGGCGGCACCAGCCGGACATTGTCGTCCACTTCCGCACGCAGCAGGTCGTGCGCGCGGGCCAGCTTGTCATAATGGGCGGGCTTGGCGGCCAGCTTCACCCGGCCGCAGCGACGGAAGGCGCAGTCTATGCCTTCCTGTTGCGCGATCCGTTCAACCATGTCCACCGCGTCGCAATGGACGCGATAATAGGCTTTGGCGATATCCTTGCCGAAGCGGGCGGACAGCGCCCCATAATCATGGGCCGTGCCATTATTGCACTGGCCCCCATTGCGTCCCGAAGCCTCTCCGGCCACCTGTCCCTGTTCCAGCAGCATGACGCTGGCACCTTGCCTCGCCAGCGCCAGCGCGGCCGACAGGCCGGTGAAGCCGCCGCCGATGATGGCAACGTCCACCTTGCCCCCGACCTCGCCCTGCGTCCCGCCGGTAAAGGCGGGGGCGCTGGCCAGCCAGTAGGAGAGGGAGGGGGCCGTCATGGCGCGCTTACAGCCCCACGACCGCCGGCAGGCAGCCGATATGGGGGATTTCCACGTCGCGATAGAAGGGGTTGGACGGCTCATGGCCGCGCCCCACGAACACGCGACAGCCAAAATGCAGGTCGGTCGCCGTATTCTGGTCATAGCGGAAGCTGGAGGAGACATGCATCATGTCCTCCGGGTTCGCGCCCAACTGGTCGAACATATATTCGAACGCCTGCATCCGCGGCTTGTACGCCTGCGCCATCTGCGCGGTATAGACGGCGTGGAACGGCGCACCCAGCATCCCCACATTGTGATGGATCTGGTCGTTCATCGCGTTGGACAGGATGACGAGCGGAATCTTGTCGCCGATCTTGGACAGGCCGCCGGGCACATCATCATGCGGGCCCCAGGTGGGAACCGCGAAATAGATGGAATCGGCGTCGGCCTCGCGATATTCGACTTTCCATTTCTGGCAGGCGCGACGCAGCGAATTGCGGATAACGTCCTGATAGGGTTCCCACGGACCCAGCACCTGATCCAGGCGATAGGCGCCCCAGTCCTTGCAAAAGGCAGGCAGATTCTCTGCGGCGATGCGATCGGCCATGAACTCTGTCGCCATCGTGGCCATGCGGAAACGGGTGAGCGTGCCATAGCAGTCGAAGCTGATATATTTGGGCCGGAAATTGGGCATTGGCGGAGCGTCCTTTGCAGGTTCTGAAGGTGGCTTGGGATGCCGTTTGACAACAGCATTACGACATGGCGGGGGCGGAACATGCGCCCGATTGCTTTGGGTCGCGGCGCAGATTTACGGCTTTATCACGATCCTTTCGGCATAGTTTGCCGCGCGCCCTGCGGGGTGGCAATCGGGGGGGCGGGACAGGGTGGAAAGGGTTGGTTCTGCCCCATGCGCGGCATGGAATGTCGCACGCTCAATAGCCCCGGTTGCGGGGAACTTCGCCGTCCAGCGGCGCGCCCGATTGATGACGGCGGATATTGGCGATCAACGCGCGCGCGGCGCTGTCCGCGCGGGTCATGCTGGCGATATGGGGGGTGATGATGATGCGCGGATGCGCCCAGAATGGGTGATCGGCGGGCAATGGTTCGGGGTCGGTCACATCCAGCACCGCACCCGACAAATGCCGTTCGTCGAGCAGCGACAGCAGATCCTGCTCCACCAGATGCCCGCCCCGCCCGACATTGATCAATGCCGCACCATGGGGCAGGTGCGACAGCTTCTCCCGGCACAAAATGCCACGAGTCTCGCCGGTCAGCGGCAGCAGGCAGATCAGGATGTCGCACTGCGCCAGAAAGGCGGGCAATGCCGCCGTCCCGGCATGGCAGGTCACGCCCTCGATCGCGCGGGGCGAGCGGCTCCATCCCGACAGCGGAAAGCCGAACGGGGCAAGCGCGCCCAGCACCGCCTGCCCCAGATTGCCCAGCCCCATCACGCCGATCCGCCGCGCGCTCGCTGGCGTGAGCGTGATCGGCGCCCAGCGGGCCTGGCGCTGCGCTTCGCGATAGTCGATCAGGTTCCGGTGCAACGCCAGTGCCGCCATGGTGACATATTCCACCATGCCGGCGGCAATGCCCGGCTCGATCATGCGGACCACGCGAACATGGGGCGGCAGGGCGCTCATGTCGAACTGATCGATGCCCGCCCCGATCGAAAAGAGGATGTCCAGATTGGGCAGGCTGGCGATCAGTTCGGCCGATGGACTCCAGGCGGCGAGATAACGGATCATGGCGGGATCATGCGGCTGCGACGGATCGACAAAGGCGATGTCGCGCGCTTCGTCCGCGAAGATCGCGCGCCAGATGCGACCGCGTTCGGGATCGGATGTGTAGAGCAGGGTCATATATGCGCCTTTCGGGGGGTGGGGCGGCGGCGCTGGGCGCGGGCCTGCCACCACAGGATCGGGCCGGACAGCGACAGGGCGGCCAGCACCAGCGCCACCAGCACCAGCAATGCCGGACCGGCCGGGCCGATCACGTCGCCCGCATGGATCGGCAGTACGACCATCCACATCGCCCCATTCGTCTCGGCGCGGGTCGCGCGAATGATGCGCGGCTGGTCCAGCGTGACGATGGCGCGATGGATGGCGCGGGCGTTGCGTTCAGGCGCGGCGAAATTCACGATCATCCGGCCGCCATCGATCCGCAGGTCGCGCAGGCTGTTTTCGGGAAAGGCGCTTTGCGCCAGGCGCAGGCTGCGGTCGATCATGGCGGGCGGCGCGGCCGATGGCATCGCCGTCGCGCCGCCATCGGTCAGTTCCGGGACGATCAGCAGCAACCCGGTGCCCGCGATCAGGATCAGGAAAGCGGCGGCGACCACGCCGGTCGTGCGATGCGCCTGCCGCAGCACCAGCCGGGGCGACAGGGACCAGCGGATCGTCAGCGCCTTGGCAAAATTGCGCCTGGGCCACCAGAAATAGAGCCCGCTCACCGCCATCATCAGCAGGGCGATCCCATTCAGCATCACCACCGTCATCCCGGCCTTGCCCGCCAGCAAGCGGTAATGGATCTGCAATGCCGCCTCGACCGGAAAGGTGAACAGGCCGCCTTTGCGCAGCAGCGCGCCACCCGCCGGATCGATCGATGCATAGGCCATATGGCCCTGCCCGTCCTGCAATTGCGCGAACCAGGTCGCGCCTTCGCCATCGGGCGCGAACAGGCGGGTGACATGATGGCCCGGCAGGGCGCTTGCCGCGCGCGCGACGGCATCCCCGGCGGAAATCACCGGCCCGGTCCCCCGGCTCGTCATGCCGGCCGGATCGATCAGGCGCGTCGCCGGCCCGCGATAGAGCAGCAGCGCCCCGGTCAACGCCTGGACCAGCAGAAAGGCCGCCATGGCCAGGCCGATGATGCGATGAATGCGAAGCCATTGCGGACGGGTCATGCAGGTGCCTCATGCGGCAGGAAAAAGAAAAGGCCGCCGACGTTCCCGGAACTTGGAGGGAGGAACGTCGGCGGCCGGTCGGGACAGGGCGGCGTCCCGAATGTCACAGGTCTTTAAAAGTCGAAGCTCGCCCGCACCGTGAACGACCGCGGCATCCCCGGCTGGATCCACAGCGCCGCGTAGGAGCTGGCATAATATTTCTTGTTGAACAGGTTATCGACATTGGCCGACAATTTGATCTGGTCCGTGATGTTGAACGACCCCAGCACCTTCGCGATGGTGTAGCTCGGCAGGAAGAAGGTCGTCGCCGTCTCGCCCAGGCGACGGCCGACATGGCTCACGCCCGCGCCCAGCATCGCTTCATGATCGCCGATCGAGAAATTCTTGAACAGCAGGGCGTTGCCCTGATGCTTGGGAATGTTGATCAGCGGATCGCCCTTGCGGATCGGCGCGGCGAAATTGGGGTCCAGGGCATTGGTGGCCCAGCCAGCGTCGGTATAGGCATAGGTCACGAACAGTTCGAACCCGGCCGGCAGCTTGGCGTTGATATCGAACTCCACGCCTTGGCTTTCGGCCGCGCCGACCGGCTTGGAAAAGCCCGCATTGACCGGATCAGTGGTCAGCACATTGTTCTTCTTCATCTTGTAGAGAGACAGGGTGCTGGTCAGGCGACCATCGGGCGTCACGAACTTGGCGCCGACTTCATAGGAGCGGCTCGTTTCCGGCGCGAACGGCTGGCCGTCGAAGCCCACGCCGCTGTTGGGACGGAAGCCCTTGCCGTAGCTGGCGTAGAAGGACAGGCTGCTGGTCGGCTCGAACACCAGGCCGGCCATCGGGCTGAACTTGGTATAGGATGCGCGGGGATTTGTGCCGTTCAGGCGCAGGTCGATGTCCTGGCTGAAATCGTCATAGCGTCCACCGAACCGCACCTTGAACTGTTCGGTGATCTCGATCTGGTCCTGCGCATAGATGCCCCAGGCCTTCTGGATCTCGGTCGCATTCTGGATAACCGCAGTCGGGATTTTATCCGCGATCGTATAGTCGGGATTGAAGATGTCGATCGCGTAGGACTGGTCCGCCGCGCTCGGCCGGTAACGGGTCTGGAAGGTCTTGATCTTGAACTTGTCCCAGTCCGCGCCGATGCGGATATTGTGGACGATCGACCCGGTTTCCAGCTTGCCGCTGATTTCACCGCGGAACACCATATGGGTGGTGCTGTAATCGCGATAGCGGCGCTGGCGCGACAGGGTGCGGCCATCGGCATAGATGCGCTGGCGACCTGCAATCGGGTTGTTCAGATTATAGACGAGTTCGGGATCGCTCGAAAAACCCTTGAAGGTCGTATCCTTGTACCCCGCGCCCAGCATCAGCGTCCAGTCGTCGCTGAAATCATGCTGATATTGCGCCTGATGGCCCAGCACCTCGACCTTGGTGGGGCCGTCATTGGGGTTGCCCAGGAAGCGGCTATTGGGGATCGCACCCAGATTATAGCTGATCGACTTGTCGGCGTTGATCGTCGGGATCGCCACCACACCGCGTTCGAACGGGACTTCCTGGTTCACATATTCCAGTTCGTATGTGAAGATGTCCTTGTCCGTCAGCTTCGCCAGGAAGGACGGGGTCAGCGTATATTTTTGCGTCTCCACCGTGTCGCGGAAGCTTTCCGCCTGTTCGGACGACCCGTTGATGCGCACCGCGACGGTGTCGGACAGCGGCAGGTTATAGTCGGCCTCGACGCGATAGGTTTCCCAGCGCCCGGCGGACACGGAGAAGCTGCCACCTTCCTTGAAGGTCGGCTTCTTGGTCACGATGTTGATCGTGCCGCCCGGCTCGCCGCGCCCGAACAGGGCCGAATTGGGGCCCTTGAGCACTTCGATCCGCTCGACATTGGATGCATCGCGCGGGCCGCCATAGCCACGCCCGCCGTTGAAGCCGTTGACCAGGAAGCCGCTCGGAAAATTCTCGTCGCCGGCAAAGCCGCGGATCGCGAAACTGTCCCACAGGCCGCCGAAATTATTCTGCTTCGACACGCCACTCGCCAGTTCCAGCGCGGTGTCGAGCCGGGTGATGTTGAGGTTGTCGAGCAGCTTGCCTTCCAGGAACTGGACCGCCTGCGGGATTTCCTTGACCGGGGTGTCGCCGAAATATTGGCGCTTGAGGCCGGTCACGACGATTTCCCCATCGGGGGTCGCGGCGGGCGTCTGCGCCTGCGCGGCGGAAGAGAGGGCGAGGACGGCGGTGCCGGCGGCGAAGGCCAGGCGGCGTGCGGATGATGGTCGCATAATGTTTAACCCCTTATAAAATCGCTATTGCCCAATGTCCTGCGAAACGGGGGGACCGGCTGGTCGTCTCTGTTCCCGCGCGGACTTATGTCCTGTCATCGGGGCCGGTCCGTCGGGTGATTGATCACCTCTTCTTGCATTCGAGGCTAGATCGCGTGACGGAAATATTACATCAAACTTGGCGTATCGAACGGTGCAATATTGTGAATCCGGGGGCCTTACGGCAGGAAAATGCTGTGCCCGATTTTTGACCGGAATGCACCAAAATCCTTGGGAAATGGCCGCCTTCCTGCGAGGAAGGCGGCCCAGGAGACCCTAACGCAGGACCGTCAGAGATATTTGAGCCACCATATGTCCTTGCGGCGCTGTTTGAGCTGCGCGAACCAGCGGGTGGGGAAGTAGAGAACCGGGATCAGGATCACGACCCAAAGCCATACCCAGCGCAGTTGATCGACGCCGAACACCGTGCCCTTGGTCGGTCCATACAGGACGAGCGCGACATTATAGAGCGCCTTGAGGACATAGAGATGCAGCACATAATAGAACATCGGCGCGCCGCCCAGCAGGGCCAGGTGCGGCATCAGCTTGCTGCCCTCGAACCGTTCGAACAGGGCGAGCAGCAGGCAGCCGGTGCCGATGGTCGGCATCAGGAACAGCAGTGATGGCGGATATTTGGTCAGCGCCAGAAAGCTCATGACGGTGCGCAGCGGCGTTTCGCCCACGAACCATGGCTTGTCGCCATAGACATTGAGGTAACGGATGGCGATGAAACCGGCGATCATGCCCAGCCCCAGCATCGTCAGCCGCCGGATGCGCGGGGCAGGATCGCTGCCGCGCGCGAACCACGGCCCGCAGGCATAGCCCAGCAGGATCACGCCGATCCATGGCAGGATCGGATAGGTGGTCTTGACCGCGATCCCGCCCACCTCGATCAGCGACCGCTGGTGCAGCACCGCCCAGATCGCATAGCCCGGCTGGTCCGCCGTCAGTCGGATCGGATCGAGCAGATTGTGGAGGCACACGATCGCCAGCCCGACCGCGAACTGCGCCGGGCGCGGCAGGTGCAGCAGCGCGGCGAGCGCGATCATGCTGATCCCGATCGCCCAGATCACCTGCAACCAGATCGCCGTGGGGGGAAAGGCGGGCGCCTGCGTCGGCCAAGCGTAGCCGACCACGGTGAATTCCAGCACGATCAGGAACAGGCCGCGCTTGAACAGGAATTCGGATACCTGGCCCTTGCTGTGCGACTGGCCATAGAGCCAGGCGGACAGGCCGGTCAGCGCGACGAAGGTGGGCGCGCAAAAGGTCGACAGCAACCGGGTGAAGAACAGCCCCGGATCGGTCGTGTTGGCGTTCACCGGGTCAGTGACCTGCAAATGCAGGAACCATGTTTCGCGGACATGGTCGACCAGCATGAACAGCATGACCAGCCCGCGCAGCGCGTCGATGGCGATCAACCGCGTCCGTGCCTTTGCGGCCTCGATCGGCGGCGCGGCGGCCCGAAGGCCGATGGGGGGCGCCTGCCCTGCAACACTGTTCATCTGTCTGTCCCTCGCTTGGCTCTTCATGCCCCCTTGGGCAGGAAGAGATCCTTGTAGAAGCCGACCGTCTTGACGGTCACGGTCACGGGCGTTTCGCCCTTGTTACGGAAATACCAGCCATGGGTGCCATCGAACGGCGCGGTGAAATCGCCCCGGCCATCTGACAGCTTCAGTTCCTTCCAGTAATCGGTGAAGGAACCGTCGGTGGCGTTGGCCTTCTCGCCATGCATCTCGGCCTTCACCGGGCCGCTCGCTGTCCACATGAAAACAAAGCTGTCGCCCTTGACCATATGCGCCTTCACTTCCTGGCCGCTATGCGGCGCCAGGGTGATGGTCATCTCGTCCTGACGCCAGGCGGCCGACCTGGCGATCGTTGCCTTGGTCGGGATCGCGATGTCGGCCGGCGCGGCGGCTTGCGGCGCGGGCGCGGTTCCGGTCGCTGCACCCGCGACCATGCCATTCAGGCCGATCGCGCTGCCGATGCCGGTCGGGTCGATGCCATATTCGGCCGGCAGCACGAACAGGGTGACGATCGCGATCGCGGCGATCGCGGCGCCCCCGGTCGCCTTGGCCAGCGTGGCGGGCGACGGGCTGATGCGGGGGGGCAGGGCGGATGCGTTCTGTACGGTCATGTCAGGCCCCCTGGGTGAAATAGCCGGCCAGTTGATAGCCGATGAGGACGAAGCCGGCGGTCATCAGCGCGGCGTTGGCGATGATGGCGCTGCGGTTGAAACCGGGCGACAGGCGCCACAGGTTCATCAGCAGCAGGATGATCGCCAGCGCCATGAACTGGCCCATCTCGACGCCCACATTGAAACTTATGAGATTATATATCATTCCGTCTCTTGCCAGTGTCAACTCCTGCAACTTCGTCGCCAGGCCGAAACCGTGGAAGAAGCCGAAGATCAGCACCGCCGCCCTGGGATTGGGCGCAATGCCGAACCATGTGCGGAACCCGTTGAGATTGTCGACCGCCTTATAGACCACCGACAGGCCGATGATCGCGTCGATCAGGAAAGGATTGGCCCGGATATCGAGCAGCACGCCCAGCAGCAGCGTGCTGCTGTGCCCGATCGCGAACAGCGTCACATAGGCGGCCACATCCTTCATCCGGTAGAGGAAGAAGATGACACCCGCCAGGAACAGCAGATGGTCGTATCCTGTGACCATATGCTTGGCCCCCAGATACATGTAGGGGATGATGTTGATCCCCGATGCGCCCTCGATGAACGCCTTGTCATTCTCATTGACGCCATGCGCCCAGAGCGGGGCGCTCAGCAGCGCCAGGGCCAGCCCCAGGAACACCAGCGCGACCCGCCGCACGCCTGGAAACAGAAGCGGTGGGCGGGTCGCGCCGTACATGGCTTATTGCGCCTGGAAGGTGGCGAAGCTCTTGGCGCCGCTCTTGTCGACCAGCGCGACCACCAGCTTGGCACCCTTGGCCGGCTTGAAGCCCGCGGCGCTCAGCCTGTTGCCGCCTGCGGGCTTGAGCGCCGCTTCGGTCTTGGCGCCCGCGGCGGTCTGGGTCAGCTTGGCGGTGAAGCCGGCCGCCGCCAGCGGTTCATCCTCTTCGCTCAGATACACGTCGACCCCCTTGGGGCCGGCGACCAGTTCGATCATCGTTTCGCCGGTCATCTGGACCAGGCCGCCATGTTGCGGTTTCATGCTGCCATGGGCGTGCAGCATCGCGGGCGCGGCCATCATCGCGATGGCGGCGATGCCGGTGCGGAACAGGTCGGATTTCATCATGCTCTCCTTGGAAACGGGGTGGCGCGCAGCCGGTATCATTCCGGCAGATGCGGCAGGACGAAGGACAGGGAGGCGCGATATTCCTCATGATCGACCTTCTTGTCGGTGGTCTGGCCGACATGGATCGCCATCAGGACATTGAGGCCCTGATTGCGCAGCTTGATCATGGCCGTGCCGTCCGTGCCGGTCTTGGCTGGCGCGGCTTCGTCGGGATCGTTGACATAATCCTGCATCACCGTCGCGCCGGCGATGGGCTTGCCCTTGTACAGGACGCGCACCTTCATCGGTTCGCCCATCTTCTGCGGAATGGCGATGTCTGCGGGCACGATCTGGAGCACATGCCCCTCGAACAGCGGCACCGGCTTGGTCGGCACCTGGTTCAGATGGACGGCATATTTGAAATTATGCTCGGCCAGCGTCGCATTGGGCACTTCGTCGCGCCCCTTGTTATGCCATTCACCGTCCGGCGTCTTGCTCCAATAGCCATAGTCCATGACCGCCGCGACGGCGGCGACCGGCTCGTCGCTGTCCACGACCGGGATCGCGCCGGCGGTACGCAGCGACGTGTTCACCGGCGCCCAGTCGGCGTCATAGCCGGTGACGCTTTTGACCAGTGGCAACCGCTTGACCGCATCCAGATCATCCGCGCCGACGCCATAGACCAGCGCCAGTTGCTTGGCGCGCGGTGCGAACCAGATGCCATGGGCGCTGAGCGGTGCGGCCATGCCGGCCAGAGTTACGGCGCCGATGGCGACCGTGGCGAGACGTCTGAAAGGCATCTTCTGCTCCTCGATAGGGGGGGTCCCTTGATGGTCGAGGCTATGATGCGGACGCGACGGAATGTTCCGAATCTGTGACATGGCCAGGTGGAAAATGTTAAAAAGACGGCTGGCGAAGCATAGTGCTTCGTCAGCCGTCTTTTTGCGATCCTCTCGCAAGTGCGGAGGGGGGAAGCCCTGTCGGGCCAGTGGCGCGCGATCGGCCATTGTCTCCTGCTGGAATGGTGGATTACTGAAATCCGGCCTTGTCGCGCAGGCGGCGCATGGCCGGACGGATCATCACCCTGTCGGGAGTCGTGCAATGAAAAGCCGCGCCGCCGTTGCCTTCGACCCGATGACCGCCCATGTCCTGTCCTTGCGGCAATTCAGCAAGGGCGTTGACCTGATGCATGCGGGCCAATCCATCCGCAGCGTCATGTTGTTCTGATCATATCAAGGAGACGGATCGATGTTCACCCATGTCATGGTCGGATCGAACGACCTGAACGCATCGCAGATATTCTACGATGCGCTGTTCGCCGCGATCGGCGGCAATCCCGCCATGCGCGACGACAGGGGCCGCTTGATCTATGTGCATGGCGGGGCCATGTTCATGGTGACAAGGCCGATCGACGGCCAGCCCGCCTGTCCGGCCAATGGCGGCACCATCGGTTTCGCCATGGCGTCGGCGGAGCAGGCCGAGGCGTGGCATGATGCGGGCGTGGCGGCCGGCGGTGCGAGCTGCGAGGATCCGCCGGGTATCCGTAACAGCCCCCTTGGCCCGCTCTACCTCGCCTATCTGCGCGACCCGGCCGGCAACAAACTGTGCGGCGTATATCGGGCGGGATGATCGTGAACGCGCAGGCATGAAACGCTGTCTCATCAGATGGCATCATCTGATGGGACAGCCCGTAAAATCCAGAAGCTGGTGCGGTTGATCCGATACCATCGGATCAACCGCACCATTGGCATGCGCGGATTGATCCGGCGCGTGCCAATGGTGCGTGGGTCAAGGCCGTGACGCACGCATTTTCCCCCTAGTCCGCCCAAGTTAATTCGTGTAGATGAAATATTCATGGATGCGAATTTATTAGATAAGGGCGGAGAGACGGCGCTTCTGGTCCCGCCGGGCCTGCTCTGCGATTCGCGCATGTCCGGCAATATGCCGTCCGCCTTCGCTGATGGCGGGTGGCTTTACGGCGACGACGATCGGCTGGCCGGCCCGCTGCCCGCGCATGCCGCGCATTTTCCTATCATCCAGTCCAAGGAGAGGTGTGAATGACTGACAAGACCCTGCAACAGTTGCTCGATGAAAAGGGCGATATCGTCCACTTCCTGCGCAACCAGCAGACCGGCCCCAACGCCTATCCCGGCGTGCCCGCCGAATATAGCAACTGGCGCGACGAGCAGCGAAGCTGGGCGCAAAGCGCGGTCCTGTTCAACCAGAGCTTCCACATGGTCGACCTGCTCGTCACCGGCCCCGGCGCGTTCGACATGCTGGCCTATCTCGCCCCCAACAGCTTCAAGGGCTTTGTCCCCAACCGCGCCAAGCAATTCGCGCCCGTCACGCCCGAAGGCTATGTGATCGGCGATGTCATCCTTTTCTATCTGGAAGAAGAAAAGTTCGAACTGGTCGGCCGCGCCCCTTCGATCGAATGGGTCGAATATTGGGCCTCGACCGGCAAATGGGACGTGAAGGTCGAACGCGACGAACGCACCGCCGCCCGCCCGCTCGACAGCCAGGGCTATCGCCGCAACTACCGCTTCCAGTTGCAGGGGCCAAACGCCATGCCCGTGCTGGAAAAGGCGATGGGCCAGACCCCGCCGGACCTCAAATTCTTCCACATGGCGCCGATCACCATCGCGGGCGTGGAAGTGCGCGCGCTGCGCCACGGCATGGCCGGCCAGCCGGGCTATGAACTGTTCGGCCCATGGAAGGATTATGACACCGTCCGCAACGCTTTGATCGAAGCGGGCAAGGATCATGGCCTCACCCTCTGCGGCGGCCGTACATATCCTTCCAATACGCTGGAATCCGGCTGGATTCCTTCGCCGCTGCCCGCCACCTACACCGGCGAAGGCTCAAAAGCGTTCCGCGAATGGCTCAGCGCCAACAGCTATGAAGGCAAATGCTCGCTCGGTGGCAGCTTCGTATCCGACAATATCGAGGATTATTATCTCAACCCGTGGGAACTGGGCTATGGCATCATGGTCAAGTTCGACCATGACTTTATCGGCCGTGAAGCGCTGGAAAAGATCAAGGATCAGCCGCACCGCCAGAAGGTAACGCTGGCGCTGGACAATGAAGATATCGTCCGTGTCATGAGCTCCATGCTCCAGACGGGCGACAAGGCGAAATTCCTCGAATTCCCGACCGCCGTTTACAGCATGCATCCCTATGACGCGGTGCTCAAGGACGGCAGGACCATCGGCCTGTCGACCTGGATCGGCTACACGATCAACGCCGGCCGCTTCCTGGCGCTGGCGATGGTCGATGCGGAATATGCGACGCCCGGCACCGAAGTCACCCTGCTGTGGGGCGAACCCGATGGCGGCACGTCCAAGCCCACCGTCGAACCGCACGTCCAGACCGAAATCAAGGCGATCGTCTCCTCGGTCCCCTATTCGGAAGCCGCGCGCGACAATTATGCCGACGGCTGGCGCACCAAGGCCGCCTGACTATCCTCTTGAGCGGAACAGGACGGGGGGTGCCGACAGGCGCCCCCCCTTTTCATGCGGGAACGCACATGCCGCTCCCGCAAGCGGGATTAATGCCCATCTGTATTTTCTGCCTGGCGTTGCTTGTCGCAGCGCATCTTTCATGGCCGTCCGTACAGTTCCGGCGCCACCCGCCCGCCAAACCCCTTCCAATGTAGGATTTTGTCTGATCTGTCCTTGCAGATGGACCAGTATCCCTGCGCCTTCCCGTCCGCCTCTGCGGCCCTGTTGCTCTGGTATCGCGCGCCCGTCGCGTCCCCGTCGCGTCGCAGTGACCTGATCGTGGCGTCGGGGTGGCGTCACCCTGACCCATATGTGACCTGGCTGGGGCTTTGGCGGGGCGTCGCCATGGCTTTGCAGGCACTTTTCGCCCAAAACACCCGACGACACTGTATACTTCGGCCTGTCGCGTCCCTCACGCGCCGGTCTTCAGACCGCCGGCATCTCGGCGGCGGTGAACAGGCTCACCGCCTGTTCCAGCTTGGCGATGGTTCGCCTCTCCACCTCTGCGGTGAAACGCGGCACAGGGATGGCGACGGCGAAGGCGCCGATCGCGACCCCCTGCACCAGCGCCGCCATGCCCAGCCCGCAAATACCCGGCGTATATTCCTCCCGCGTCCGGCCGACCCCGGTGGCGCGAACCTCGGCCAGTTCGGCGCGCAGCCTTGCCGTGTCGGTGATGCTGCCGGGCGTGAAGGCGGGCAGCGTCGTGTCGTTGAAATAGCGGTCCAGTTCGGTGTCGGGCAGGGCGGCGAGCAGCGCCTTGCCCGCCGCCAGGCAATGGAGCGGGCTGCGCGTGCCAACGCTGATCGAATAGCGCAGCGACTGTTCCGCCGTTTCGGTGACGATCGCCTCCAACTGCCAGCCGTCGCGTATGAAGAAGGAGGCGGTTTCGTTAAGCTGCAAGCGCAGCGACTTGACCAAAGGCCGTACCTTGTCGGCCAGCGACAGGCCGACGCGCGGAGATGCCAGCCGCTCCAGCGCGCCGCCGGGCAGGTATCGCCGTCCGTCGCGGGCCAGATAGTCGCGCTCCACCAAGGTCGCGAGCAGATAGGACAGGCTGCTCACCGGAATCGCCAGCCCCGCCGCAATCTCCTGCGCGACAACGCCGGCGGGTCGGGCAACGACATATTCCAGTATATCGATGGTCCGCATCGCCGATTTGACGGTGGACGGCGTGGAGCCATTCATGTGTCAGCCAACCCCATTGAAAGTCAGGCTGGCCCGCCTTGCGACAAAAAGCCAGCCGCGTCCGTGCGGACGAAAAGATACCAGGCGGCCGACTTTAGGCGCATCGTCGCCGATGAACAACCGCATCGCAGCGGGATCATGTTCAGCGCTCCGCAATCCTGGCAAAGGCATGGGATCCTCTAGGAAAAGGGAGATGCGTCATGGAACAATCATTCGGCCTTTCCGACAGGCGCAGCCTGATCGCGACACTGGCGCTGCTGCCGCTGGCGGCCTGTGCGACGCCGATGGGGCGTTACACGGTCGAGGATGCGGTGCGACGGCTGCTTGAACTGTCGAGCCAGCGCGCCTTTGCCCGGCTGACCGAACCCGGTGGCTTTTATGATGACCAGTTGACGCGGATCGTGCCGCCTGACCTTGGCGGGGGGCAGGGCGGGGCGGTCCTGTCCGCGTTGCTGCGGACCAATGCGGTGCGCAATCAGGTCGCGCGCGCGCTCAACGATGTGGCCGTGGACCTGGCCGACAATGCCATGCCGATCGTGATGGATGCGGTGCATCGCATGACGCTGGCCGATGCGGTGTCGGTGCTGCGTGGCGGGCCGACTGCGGCGACCGATCTGCTGGCGCGCGAAGCACGCGGATCGGTGGTCGAAGCCTTGCTGCCCGGTGCGTCGCGGGCGCTGCGTTCGGACATGTTCGAAATGTTGTCTGCGGCGCTTTCCGCCACCGGAGGCAGGGATTACATGGCTCTGGCGGACAATCTATCCGGCCAGATCGGCGACGCCATCTTTCGTGCGATCGGGCGGGAAGAGGCGGAAATTCGCCGTGATCCGGCCGCGACGCACGATCCGGTCCTGATGGCCTTGCTACGTTAGACCTTGATTTCAGTGCCGGGGCATGGTGTCCCTGCGCGCCATGGAACAGAAATATCCCGGTGTCGCCGGTATCCCCTGGGATCAGCCCGCGACCATGATCGACCTGGACGGCAAGCCGCCGCTGATCGGCACGATCCGCGACTGCGCCGTCCATTTTGGCCTCTACAAGGATCATGCCAGGGTGCAGGCGCGTGTCCTGCTGACCCAGCCGGTCCATCGCGAAGGGCGCAAGACCCGCACCTGGCTGCTGGAACCGGATGAGATTGCGGCCCTCGCCGAACGGCTGAAGCGCGAGACGCATTGAAAGCCCGCCAGCGCAGGCCAGCCGCCTGCTGAACAATCGCTCTAGCAGGCGAACAGATCGCCCTGGCGCGGGCGGGTGGCGGGGCGCTGTGGCGCGGGTTTTGCTCCGACCAGCGCCCGTGCCCGTCCGATCAAGGTATAAACCGCCTGTCGCTGCGCCCCGCGATTGAGGTGATCGACGCGATAGCCCTGATAATGGCGCTTGAGCAGCCCGGCCTTGACCAGTTCGGACGCGGCGCGGCTCAGGTTGGTCTTGCCCGACGCGCGCACCCGCGCCCGGACCTCGTCCTGCACCAGCCGGTCGTCCGCCGCGGCATCGCCCGTCAGCTTCGCCGCCTTGCGCAATTCCTCCCGCACCCGTTCGACCAGTGCCATGCGGCGCGGATCGCGATGGCCCATCGGCGTCAGCGCATCGCACAGCCAGTCGCGCAGCGGAACCAGCGCATCACCGACCCGCACTTCCGGCCCCGCGCTGCCATCCGGCCGGGCGATGTCCGCGATCAGCGTCAGCAGCATGAAGGCGTAGCGCGGCCGCGAACAGCAATGCGACAGGTGATCGAGCAGTTGCGAAATATCGCTGCCGCCAGCGATGCGGGATGGGACGGACGCATGAAACATATCGTGAATCAAGCATAGTATCGGCCGCTTGTGAATCCGCTTTTTCCGCCGAGTCGCATTTTGTCGCCCGTGACACTTTGCCCTCCGGTAAAGTGTCACGGCAGAAACTTTACCGGAGAGGCGATACGATGGGCGCGTCAGGCGAGGGGAGGTGACTGGGCTGTGTCAGCCGGCAATGTCAGCGTGACTCGCAACCCCGGCGCCGCATCGCCCAGGGTCAGCGTCCCGCCATGCAGATGCGCGACCGCCGCCGCCAGCGACAGCCCCAGTCCCGCGCCCGCAATATGCCGCGAGGCGTCCAGGCGCGCGAATCGCCGCAGCGCTTCGATCCGTCGTTCTTCGGCAATGCCAGGCCCATTGTCGGTCACGGTGACACAGACGGCATCGCCGTCGCGCCAGGCCGACAGGGTGATCATGTCGCCGCCATATTTCAGCGCATTGTCGATCAGGTTCGACAGCACCTGACCGAATATCTCGCGATGCGACCGGATCAGCAGGCCGTCGGCGGCATCGACCCGGATGGTGACGCCCCTGTCCTCGGCCAGCGCGCCATACATGTCCTGAAAGTCGCGCAGCAGCGCGGCGACATCCACCGCCACGAAATTGTCGCGCCCGATACCCGCCTCCGCCCGGCTGATCAGCAGCGCGGCGTCCAGCATCCGCAGCAGCGTGTCGCCTTCATCCAGCGCCTTTGCCAGCGCGGCTATCGCCTCCTCGTCCCGGCTCTGGCGCAGCGCATTGTCCAGCACCGCGCGCATCCGGGTGAGGGGGGAGCGCAGGTCGTGCGCCAGGCCGTCCGTCACCAGCCGCATTTCGTCGACCAGCGCGGTGATCCGGTCGAGCATCGCGTTGATCTCTTCGCCCAGCGCGTCGAACATGTCGTCGCTGCCGCTCAGCAGGATGCGGCGCTGCATGTCGCCGGTGCCGACCGCGTCCGCCGTGTCGATGATCGATCGCAAACGGCCCCTGATAATCGCCGCCGACAGCAGTGCCGCGCCGCCCGCCAGCGGAATGGCGAGCAGCACCGCACCGATCAGCGCGGCTTCCAGATAGCCGCCGAAACGCAGGTCGTTTTCCACGACATGGCCGGTCAGCAGCCGCGTGCCATCGGGAAAGCGCGTGCTGACGATGCCCATGGTCTGGAGTTCGCGCGGCTTTTGCCCGCTGCGCGCCAGGTCGATCTGCCGCCAGCTTTCGGCCCAGCCGATACCGGCCGGCCAGGCGGCGAGGTTGCCGGCGATGCGGCGGCCGTCCGGCCCGATCAGCAGCATGACCGACGTGCCGGCCGGATCACCGGCGATGCGCGCACGGACGGTCGCCCCCGCTGCATCGATCCCGGCGGCGGCATAGGTGGCGGCTATGTCGTCGCGCAGCGCTACCGCCACTTCGCGGCTGGCCTGATCGACCGACCGGCTGGTGAATTGATGAACAGCACCCAGCGCGAGCAGGACGCAGGCGATCTGCATCAGGAACACGAGGGCGGCGAACCGCCAGATGACGCTGTGGCGCCAGCGCATGGGATCGATCAGCCCTGCTCGCTCAGCCGATAGCCAGCGCCGCGCACGGTATGGATCAGCGGCCGGTCGCCATCCTCGTCGATCTTGCGGCGCAGCCGGCTGATATGCACGTCGATGACATTGGTGCCGGGGTCGAAATGATAGTCCCACACGCCTTCCAGCAACATGGTGCGGGTCACGACTTCGCCCTGGTGGCGCAGCAGATAGTCGAGCAGGCGGAACTCGCGCGGTTGCAGGTCGATCGCTCGTCCGCCGCGCTTCGCCTTGCGCGATAGCAGGTCGACCTCCAGGTCGGCGCAGGACAGGCGCGTCTCCGGCGCCTGCCCGCCACCGCCCCGCCGCAGCATGATCCGCAGCCGGGCGAGCAGTTCGGCAAAGGCGAAGGGCTTGGCCAGATAATCGTCGGACCCGCCGGTCAGTCCCTTCACCCGGTCGTCCGCCGTCGCCAGCGCGGACAGGATGATAACCGGCGTCCCGATCCCCGCCGCGCGCAACGCGGCGAGCACCGCCATCCCGTCCATGCCGGGCAGCATCCGGTCGAGGATGATCGCATCATGCGCCGCCTCGGTCGCCAGGAACAGGCCGTCGCGGCCATTGTCGGCGCGGTCGACGGTGAAGCCCTCCTCGACCAGACCCTTGACGATATAGTCGGCGGTGGTGGCGTCATCCTCGACCAGCAGCAGCTTGTAGCTCATGATCCCGCCTTCCTCCCTTCCTCCGGGCCGTCGCCCTTACGCATCCGCGCCGCCATGCTGCCCCGTCCGCCGCCGATCAGCCGTTGCAGGTCGACCATCGCCCGCGCCAGCGACAGGCCCTGCGGCCCGGCGATGAAGCGCGGTTCCCATACGGGCGCGAACTTGGCCTTATAGGCGCGCAACCCGCCAAAGCCATAGAAGGCGTCGCCATGGCGGTAGAGAAAGGCCGCGCCCTTGACCCAGAGCGGTGACAGGCGGCGGGCGTCAAGGCCGGACAGCGGTGCGATGCCAAGCGTGAACCAGCCATAGCCCTGAGCCTGTCCCCACAGCAGCAAGCGGGTGAACATATAGTCCATCACGCCCGGCGGCGCGCCCGCGCCATGGCGCATCAGGTCGACCGACAGGTCCGCGCCATCGGCCGTCGCCCAGATATTGGCGAAGGCGACGATACGCCCGCCGCACCGCACGATCGCGCAGTCGCCCTGCGCCAGATAGGCGTCATCGAACCGGCCGACGCTGAAGCTCTTTTCGGTCGCCCCCTTGGCTGCGAGCCAGTCGTCGGACACGCCACGCAATTGCGGCAAAAGTGCCTCGACATCGGCGGCGGGGACGATCGCAAAAGAGGCGCCTTCGCGCTCGACGCGGCGGATGGCGTGGCGCAGCGGCCGGGCATTTGGCCCATCCAGCGTGAAGGCGCTGAGGTCGATCCGCGCTTCCTCTCCATATTTGACGATGGACAGACCAAGGTCGATTGCCAGCGGCAGTGCGTCCAGCGTCAGTTGATACAGCAGGAGCCGGCCTTGCGCCGCATCGGCGCGCTCGCGCATCCGCCACAGCAGGTCGGGCCATTCGGCCGGATCGCCGACGGGGTCGCCCATCACGATCCAGCTATGCCCCTGCACCTGATACATCAGGAAGGCCCGGCCCGAAGGCGATGTCAGGAACAGCTTGTCGCCGGTCAGCGCGAGGCAAGCGTCGGTCCTGCGGGCGAGCGCGAGCGCGGTGGCGCTGGGCGTGCGGCTGATAGTGTCGCCCCTGATGCGGCCTGCCGGGCGGAGCAGCGCCCAGAGTGTTGCGCCGATCATCACCACGCCCGCCGCCACGGCCGCGCGCAGGAATCGCGATGCGTCCTGATGGCGACCAAATTGCCACCAGAGGTCATTTTGATAATCGACATGGCGATAGGCAACGAACCCGATCCAGATGGACAGGATGATCGCGATGCCCAGCGTGGCGATCCAGCCGGGGGTCAATATCGCCGATGTCAGACTGGTCTTGCGATAGAAGGCGGCATGGCTCCATTGCAGCAGCGCGGCGATGAGGAGCAGCACGACGGCTTCCTCATAATCCAGCCCCTTCATCAGGGAGAAGATCGCGCCCGCCACCAGCAGCAACCGGGTCAGCCAGAATGCGCCGTCGAGCCGGCGATAGAGGCCCGACGCCAGCAGGATCAGCATCGCGCCGACCGTGCTGGCGGCCAGATGCGATGCTTCGACAAAAGGCGTCGGCATCAGGCTGGTGAGGTTGTGGAAGCGGCCCGGCACGGCGGGCAGCGAGCCGGACACGAGCAGGATCGTACCGCCCACAGCCACCAGCGCGGCGAGCATGGTTGGGGCGATCGCCCGCGCCAGCATCTGCGCCCCGCCCAGCACGCGGCGCGCGGGCCTGCGCCACGCATGACCTTCGTGCGCCGCGATCAGCAGGATCGCCACGAGCAGCGGCAACAGATAATAGAGGATGCGATAGGCGATCAGCGCCGTGACCAGGCCGGTCCGGTCGACGCCGGGCAGCAGGGCCAGGATCACCGCCTCGAATATGCCGATGCCGCCCGGCACATGGCTGATCAGGGCGGCGATGATCGCCAGCGCATAGCCCAGGAAGAAGGCGGGATAGAGCGCGAGAGAAGCATGTGGCACCAGGATGAACAGCGCCGCGCTGGCCAGCGCCAGGTCGACCATGGCGATGCCGATCTGCGCCACCGCCTGTGTTCGGCTGGGCAGCGTCAGGGCCCAGCCCAGCAGATGGACTGACCGGGCGCTGCGACCCAGGCCCGCGATCAGCACTGCCGCGCCGGCCAGCAGGCCGCCGCCTATCGCACGTTGCGCCGCCGGTGCGAGCGTCAGCGCGCCGATGCCGGCGGGATGCAGCACCATCGCCAGCGCGGCGAGGGTAAAGACGCCACCCCAGAAAGCCAGGCTGGCGGACGCGATGATGCGCGCGACATCGCCCGGCCCCAGCCCCGCCGCACCATAAATGCGCAATCGCGCCGACCCCCCGGTCAGCAGCGCAAGCCCCAGATTATGGCTGAGCGTATAGCTGCAAAAGGAAGCGAGCGCGGCCGTGGGCCAGCCAATCGGCCGGTCGATGATGCGCAGCGCCAGATGATCGTAGAAGGTGAGCGCGAGATAGCTCAGCACGGTGAACAGGAGCGACGCGGCAATGACGGCGGGGGGCAGCGCGTGGAAGGCGGCGCGGACTTGCACCCATTGCACCCCGGCCAGCAGATGGTCGAGCGCGGCGATGCCCAGCCCCGTCACCAGCAGCACGGCGGCAACCGTCAGTGCGGGCCTGTATCTGCCAAGGGCGTTCATCGCGGCGGACTGCGCCAGCCGAGCGTCGCGCCGATCGCGTGCAGCAATGCGCCACTGACCGCGTCCGCGTCATGGTGCAGCGGATGGCCGCCCGGCAAGGTCAGGCGCGTGGCATTGGCCTGCCCCAGCGCCGGGCACAGGCTGGCCGGCTCCTCCGCCCCCTGGATGCAGAGCAGGGGCGCCCAGCTCAGCCGGCGGGCAGCGGTGGTGGCGTCCTCCTCAGGCTCGGTCAGGGAAAAGATTTCGGAAGGAGACGCCCGCCATTGCCGGGTCGCGCCCGGCACGATCAGGCCGATAAAGGCGATCCGCCGGCGCAACGCCGCCGGTACATAGGGCAGGGAAGGGGCGATCACATCCGCGCCGAACGACTGACCGATCAGCAGCAGCCGCGCGCCAGGGTCAATGGCGATGGCCCGGCGCAACCCCTGCGCGATCATGGCACCGGCTTCTTCGGGGGTGCGGCGGGTGCGAAAGAAATGCAGGCTGTTTCCGGCAACGACCGGGATGCCCCGTCGCGTCAGCCGATCGGCGATGGCTGGCCCCAGCCCGGCATGAAAGCCCATGTCGCCCGACAGATAGAGCGCGACGGCATGTGGTTGGGGAGGGCGGACGCGCGTGTCGGCCCGTCGAATGTCGAACAGAGGCCCGCCGATATAGCCGATATGCCAGAAGCCCAGCAGCAGGGCAGCGATCAGCATGAAGGGCGCTGCCCGTTTCACGCTGCCCGGCTCCATGGTTTGCCCGCCGTCCCGCCCTCGTCCGCCGACTGCACCCGGCCGCTGCGCTCCAGCTTGCCCCAGCCGACCCAGGGGCCAAGGATCGCGGTGCCGACCGCGCGGATCACCACGCTGTACATGATCTGGCGATAGATGAAGCGCTGCGCCACCAGCAGCAGCGCGGGATAGTGCCGTTCGCGCGGCTCCAGCCGATAGGCGACCGCCCCGCAGGCAATGTCGATCGCGGTGAAGGCGATCCAGTAAAGCGCCATGCGCAACACGTCGCTCTGCGTCTGCGCCCAGCCATGCTGATGCACCCGCAGCGCGGTGTCGAGCGCGCTGACGACCAGCGCGAGGTCGATGATCGGGGAGATGAGCGCGAAGCCGATCTGGAACAGCCAGGCCTGCGGCAGTCCCACCCAGGCAAGCCCGGCCGGCTTGCCTTCAGCCCATATGCCGCGATGCTTCCACAGGCATTGCAACGTGCCATAGGCCCAGCGGAACCGCTGCTTCGCCAGCGCGCCGAAACTTTCGGGCGCTTCGGTCCAGGCGACCGCTTCGGTGTCATGGGCGATGCGCCAGCCGGCGCGCTGGATGGCGATGGTCAGATCCTGGTCCTCCGCCAGTGTGTCCAGCGGATAGCCGCCGACCGCGTCCAGCGCCGATCGCCGCCACGCGCCAACCGCGCCCGGCACCACGGTCATCGCACCAAAGCGGGCGAGCGCGCGTCGCTCCAGATTCTGCGCCGTCACATATTCGACCGCCTGCCAGCGGGTGACGAGGTTGACACGGTTGCCGACCATGGCGTTGCCCGCCACCGCGCCGATCCCCGGATCGGCGAACCAGCGCGCCAGCCGGGCGATGGTCAGCGGTTCGAACTGGGTATCGGCGTCCAGCGCGACGATGATCGGCGCGCGCGCCAGTTCCAGCGCGCGGTTGAGCGCCGCCGCCTTGCCGCCATTGGCCAGGGTCAGCAGCCGCACCCGCGCGTCCCCGGCGAACGCCTCTGCGACGATCGCGCTGGTTCCGTCGGTCGATCCGTCATCGACCACGATCACCTCCAGCCCGATTGTCTGGCTTGCGAGCACACGGCGCACCGACGCCTCGATCACCTTGGCTTCATTGAAGGCGGGGATGATGACCGACACGAAGCCGCCCTCCTGAAGCGCAGGCGGCGTGACGCGGTTGCGCGGCGAACGGCTGCCCAGCGCCAGCCCGGCCAGCAGCAGCGCCCGGCCGATCCCGAACAGGATCACGGCGAAGAACAGATATTTGAGGGCAAGGCCGATCCCGGCGAGCAGCAGGAAGATGGCGACATCGACCCGCACGGCGGCAAGGTCCGCGCCATGGATGGGTGGCATCACCTGTCCGGCGCTGAGGCCGGCGAGCGCCGACACCGGCACGAAATGATAGCCGCGCTGTGTCAGCGCGCGGATGATGCGCGGCAGTGCCGCCACCGTCTGCGCCCGGTCGCCGCCGCTGTCGTGC
Source organism: Sphingobium cyanobacteriorum (assembly GCF_030580935.1). Taxonomy (GTDB): domain Bacteria; phylum Pseudomonadota; class Alphaproteobacteria; order Sphingomonadales; family Sphingomonadaceae; genus Sphingobium; species Sphingobium cyanobacteriorum. The sequence continues at coordinate 85,140 of NZ_JAUQOM010000011.1, forward strand.
AGCAGGATGATCTGCGCGGAGCGATCCGCGCCACCGGCCTCCACCTGCGCAACCGTGCGCCGGACGATCGCGTCCACCCCCGGCCGGGTCCAGTCGCCCGGATCGACATGCAGCCCGACATTGACATAGCCCGCCTTCTGCGCCTCCAGCGCCGGTCCGATCTCGTCCGCCGTCGTCGGTTCGGCGTCGCCGAAATAGGGCGCGCGGAACAGGCGCATCGCCCGGCCGGTATAGGCCTCGACTAGCCGCTGGGTGCTGTTGAGTTCCAGCGACACGCCCCGGTCCCACACCTGCGCCAGATTGGGGTGGGTATAGCTGTGATTGCCGATCTCGCTGCCCTGCGCGACGATCCGCCGCAGCAGGCCGGGATGCATCATCGCATTTTCGCCGATGACGAAGAAGGTGGCGGGTACATGCGCCGCCTTCAATATGTCCAGGATCGGCGGGGTCCAGACCGGATCGGGGCCATCATCGAAAGTCAGCGCCACCTGTTTCGGCCGGTATCCGGTGCGGCGGATGACATAGGGGGTGGGCAGGCTGGCGAAACGCTCGTCGGTGATCAATCCGGCGCGGCGGCCGGTGCCGGTCACGATCGCGCGGCGGCCCACGGTCGGCACATCATCGATCCGCAAAATCTCCCCATTGCCCTCGACATCGACCGAATTGAAGCTGGTCAGGCGTGCCATGGGCGGCGGTGTCGCCCCATCGCGCGCCTTGAACGCCGACCAGAAGCCAGGATCCTCCGACCCCAGCCGCCATAGCGCGACGCCGCCCGTGCCGGTCAGCCGCGCGGCGCGGATCTGGTTCCAGCCGCTTGCCGCGTCCAGCATCCAGACATGATGGACATGGCCGTCCTGCCGATAGTCGAAGGTCGCGTTGCCCGCGACCGGATCGAACCGGATCGGCGCACCCGAATCATGGGCGGACAGCCAGGCATCCTCGATCGAAAGCGTGTCGGCGGTCTTTGCGCCCTCGGTCCAGTCATAGGCGTAATTGCCCACCGCCACGATTGTCCTGCTGGCCGGAACGCTGCGCAGCGCGGCGCGCAGCCGCTGTACGAACCAGGGCTGGGCGGCGATCGGTCCTGCCCGGTCGCCGATATAATGCTGGTCATAATCCATCAGGATCAGCCGGTCGGCCACCGCGCCATAGCGGGCGAGGTTCCATTGCGCATCATCGACCGGCACGGTCAGCGTCAGCAGCAGATGGCGCGCGCGCAGCAGCGACGCGGCCTGGCGCAGGAAGACCAGATAGTCGCCTTGCACCGCACGCGGCAGCGCTTCGATGTCAAAGACGACGCCAGCAGCATGCATCGTCGTCAATTGTGCCAGCAACCGTCCCAGAAACGCGGTGCGTGCGGCATGATCGTGCAGCAGCGTGACGGTATGGATGCTGTCCCATGCACCGTCCGCGACATTTTGCACCACCGGCAGGATGCGCGGCCGGCGATGCGCGGCGTGGATGATTGCGGCGAAGGCCGGATCGGCGGTCATGCGCAGGGCGTGGGAAGGGCCGGTGACGGACAGCAACGCCGGCGCGATCCAGTCGATATGATTGACATGCTGGCGCAGCGACGCGCGGCTGGCATCGTCCCACGGCACATAGAAGGCCATGGTGACGGCATTGGCGGCCGCTGCGGTCGGCCGCCGTGGCAACCATTGGGCCATGCCGGCGCGCAACTTTGCGCCAAGGCGGCCGATTTCCTGACCGATACCTTCGGCGCGGGGGCGTTCCATCTTCAGCGGCACGGCCGGCGGCACCGGCACATCGATGATGGTGAGGGCAAAGGCGATTGCGGCGAGCAGGATGGCGATCAGCGTGATCGACAGCGCGGGCAAGGTGAGGCGGCGGCGGCGCCCGCTGGCGTCGTAGAAGATCGGCCTTTGCATCATCCCATCCGCATGTTGGAGAGGCGGCGCTGGAACAGGGGGATGCGCCGCCTCTCGCTTCACGGCCATGGAGGATGGCCGCCATCATGGATAGGCCATGGAATCGAACGGGGGGATGGGCGCACCATTACGCTTTGTTCATGATGCGGCGCGGCTGGCTGCTGCTTCACGGCTATTCAAGTTTATGGAATGATTGGAACGATTTTATCGGGCTGATCCGCAAAGCTGGAACAGAGTAGAAGGACTGCATCGCGCAAAGGGAGTTTCGCCATGCTGACCATCGCCACACCGCAACTCAACCCCGCCGAATGGCAGGATGTACGCGCCACACTTAACGCCGTTGCCGATTGCGGTTGCGCCGAACCGGCCGTCGCCGGATCGCTGCGGTCGCGGCTCGGCCATGCCATCGGTGCCCTGATCGGCCCGAAAAAGGCCGCCTCTGCCCCGTTGCCCGTCCATCTGCGCCCGGTGCGCGATTTTCTGTGCGAAACCGGCCGCACCCGTCGGCTGGCCGAACGCCATGTCCCCTCCCTGTCGGCACAGGGCTTTTCCCGCGCCCAGATCGAAGCGCTGGCGCTGCTCGGCGCCTGACCCCTTATCCCCCCGAAAGGAAATATCCCATGTCCATCCGCTCTTCCGACATCGATGCCGTCGATATGGTCATCCTGCCCCCGGTCCGCGATCTGGGCGACGGCTTTTCCGTCCGCCGCGCGCTCCCGTCCGCGCATCGCCGCATGGTCGGCCCGTTCATCTTCTTCGACCAGATGGGCGAGGCGGTATTCAATAGTGGCGAAGGGCTGGACGTGCGCCCGCACCCGCATATCGGCCTCGCGACCGTCACCTATTTGCTGGAGGGCGAGATATTGCACCGCGATTCCGTCGGTTCGGTCCAGTCGATCCGGCCGGGCGAGGTCAACTGGATGACCGCAGGCAGTGGCATCGTCCATTCGGAACGCACGTCTGACGAAAACCGTGCCAAGGGCGGCAAGCTGTTCGGCCTCCAGACCTGGGTGGCGCTGCCGACCCGCCATGAGGAAACCGATCCCGGCTTTTCGCACCACAAGGCGGACGAGATTCCCGCGATCGAGGATGCGGGCACACGCCTGACCCTGATCGCCGGCCGCTCGGACGGGCTGGTGTCGCCGGTCAAGACCTATTCCGACATGGTCTATGCCGACATCGCGCTGCTGGATGGCGCGCGCTACCAGCTCAAGGCGGAGCATGTCGAACGCGCCATCTATGTGGTGGCGGGCACGGTCGAGGTGATCGGCCAGTCGGGCGGTTTCGCCACCGGCGAACTGGTGGTGTTCAAGCCCGGCGCGGAGATCGTGCTGCGGGCAAAGGGCGGCGCGCGGCTGATGCTGCTGGGCGGCGAACCGCTGCCGGAAAAGCGCAACATCTACTGGAACTTCGTCTCCTCCTCGGCCGACCGGATCGAACAGGCCAAGGCGGACTGGCAGGCGCAACGCTTCGCCAGGGTGCCGGACGAGAGCGAGTTCATCCCGCTCCCGGCCTGACGGACAGGGGAACGCGCCTACTCCCGCGCATCCCCGTGATCGGCGAGCCTGGCGATCTGGACGAATTCCTGCCGCCAGTAATCGGCTTGCGGCCCGGCCAGCCGTGCGATGTCACCAAAGGTAAAGTCGCCCAGCTTCGTGTCACCGCGCAGCTTCTGGCCGAAGGCGGCGACCGCAATGGCAAAGGCCATGTCGCCCTGCGGCCGGCCGGCGGCGGCGATCAGGGCGGTGGGCACCGGCCGCTCGATCAGGCGGCTGCTCTGCCCTTCGGGCAATGTGTAGCGCAGGCGGACGGTGGCCATTTCCTGCGCGTCGCCTTCTGCCACCGACGGCCGGTTGGCGGCATATCTGCGTTCGCCGGTCCACCCTGCTTCGCCGACCGGCACGATCTCGTACAGCGCCGTCACCTGATGCCCCGCGCCGATCTCGCCGGCATCGACCTTGTCGTCAGCGAAATCCGCCTCTGCCAGGGCGCGATTTTCATAACCGATCAGCCGATACTGGCTGACCGCCGCCGGATTGAACTCCACCTGCACCTTCACATCCTTCGCGATCGTGAAAAGGGTCGACGACAGTTCCTCGTCCAGCACCTTGCGCGCCTCCATGGCACTGTCGATATAGGCATGGTTGCCATTGCCCAGATCCGCCACCGCTTCCATCATCGCGTCATTATAATTGCCCTGGCCAAAGCCCAGGGTGGTAAGCGTGATGCCGTCCTCGCGGTTCTGCTTCACCATGTCCTCCAGCCCCTTCTGGTCGGACAGGCCGACATTGAAGTCGCCATCGGTCGCCATGAAGATGCGGTTGATGCCGCCGGGAATACGATGCGCGCGGGCAAGGTCATAGGCCATCGCCAGCGCCGGGCCGCCCGCCGTCGCGCCATCGGCGTCCAGCCCGTCCAGCGCCGCCCTGATTTCGGCCGGATCATGGCTGCCCTCCACCAATGTCTCGACCCCGCCCGCATAGGTGATGATCGAGACGCTGTCATCGGGACGCAACCCGTCGGCAAGGGTCGAGAGGGCCTGCTTGACCAGGGGCAGCTTGTCCTGATCCTGCATCGATCCCGACACATCGACCATGAACACCAGATTGGCCGGCGGTCGCTGCGACCGGGTGACATCATAGCCGCGCAGCCCGATACGCAGCAACCGGGTGCCCGGATTCCAGGGGGTGGTCGCAACATCCGTGGTCACGCTGAAAGGCGCGGTACGATCGTCCGGCAGGGGATAGTCGTAGCGGAAATAATTGACCATCTCTTCGGTACGCACCGCATCGGCCGGGACGGCCTGGCCTGCCAGCAGCATGTGCCGGACATGGGCATAGGCGCCGGTATCCACATCCACGGCGAAGGTCGAGATCGGCTCGCTCGCCACCTGATGGACCGGGCTGACGGGCTGGCCATCATAGCGATCGCCTGTCGGCGTGACTGCGCCATTGGCGGCTTCGTATGCCGCATAGTCACTGGGCGCCTGACTACATCCGGCGAGGATGAGGCAGGGCAGGAGGGTGATGGCCAGGCGAGCACGCATTGGTTTTCTCCACTATTGAGGTAGAGAGAAAATAGGCGCGACAAAGCGAGCCTGACAAGCGACCAGCGGGGGGAAATCCGGTCGCTGCCAGAACCTCCCGGAACGGCGGGCCATGATTTCCGGCGGAATCGCGTGCGTTGCCGGACGGTCTGCACGGTATCTGCACCGGACCTGCGCCAACTATTGATCGATGGTCCCCACCAAACTGCTCCGGGGTGCCGCATCTTGGCCCGATATTCAGGGAGACAAGATCGATGCATTCCTCCGCCATGCGCCTGACTGGGCGCTTTCGCTGGAAACTGGTGCCGGCCCTGCTGGTCGTCGGCATCGGCGACTGGCTATTCTATCAGCGCCATCTCTATGGCGGTCATCTCGGCCTGTTCACCCTGGCGGTGCTGGGCGCGCTGCTTGTCGGGCGGCCGGCGATCCGGCGTGATCGGCGGGCCTGGGCGGCGCTGGCGGCGGCGGGGCTGTTCACGGCCGCTCTGGTCTATGACGCCAGCCTGCTCGCCTGGGCGTTGTTCTGGATTGCTGCGGTCATGGTCGCGCTGATCCCGGCGACAGCAGGGTTCGATGATGGCTGGCGCTGGTTCCAGCGCCTGATCCTGCATGGCCTGCGTGCGCCCTTTGCACCGTTGATCGACCTGCGCCGCCTGCTCAAGGTCCGCGCGGCGGGCCGTTCGGGCCGGTTCAGCCTCCATGCCGCGATCGGCCTGTTCGCCTTGCCGATTCTCGGCAGCGCCGTGATCCTCAGCCTGTTCGCCGCCGCCAACCCGCTGATCGCGCGTTTCTTCAACGCATTTTTTGTGCCGGAGCTGTCCGTGTCGTTGTTCGGGCGCGCGATCGTCTGGGGGCTGTTGTTCCTGCCGGTCTGGAGCCTGTTGCGGCCGCGCCTGCCGCGTCATGTGCTGCCGACCTTCGACCGGCGCGGCGACCGCGCTCTCCCCGGTGTCTCGGCCGGGTCGGTCACATTGTCGCTGATCCTGTTCAACCTGCTCTTCGCCGCGCAAAATCTGATGGATATCGCCTGGCTGTGGGGCTGGGCGGCGATGCCCGCCGGCATGACCATGGCCGACTATGCCCATCGCGGCGCCTATCCGCTGATCGCGACCGCACTGCTCGCGGCTTTGTTTGTGCTGGTGACGCTGCGGCCCGGATCGGACACGGCGCGCATGCCGGCGATCCGCCGACTGGTGATGCTGTGGATCGCGCAGAATATCCTGCTCGTCGCCTCCTCAATGCTGCGCACCGCAGACTATATCGACGCCTATTCGCTCACCCGCCTGCGGATTGCGGCTTTGATCTGGATGGCGCTGGTCGCTTTCGGCCTCGTGGCGATCTGCTGGCGGTTGCTGCGGAACCGCAGCGCCGCCTGGCTGATCAACGTCAACCTCGCTGCGGCGGGGCTGGTGCTGGCGATTGCCTGCTTTGTCGACCTGGGCGCGATCGCCGCGCAATGGAATGTCCGTCATGCTCGCGAAGTGGGTGGCAAGGGCGTGGCGCTTGACCTCTGCTACATGCATGAACTGGGCGCTTCCGCCGTGTTGCCCCTGCTGTCGCTGGAGCGCCGCGTCGACCTGAAGCCCGCATTTCGCGAACGGGTGCAGGCGGTTCGGACCAGGAATGTCGACCGACTGGAAGCAGGCGCCAGGCAGGGCTGGACATGGCTCAACCAGCGGCGGCTGACGGACGCGCGCCAGATGCTGGCGCAGACCCCGCCCGTCATCCTGCCGCCCGGCGACCGTGACTGCGCCGGCGCCCTGATCCCGCCACCGCCGCCGCCCAGCGATACCGCCACCGCCACGCCAAACGCCACGTTGACAGGAACGGCCGGGAAATGATCCTATGCCCCATGCCCAGCACCATATTGATCGTCGATGATGATCCCCATATCCGCCAACTGCTTGTTTTTGCCTTCGGCAAGGCCGGGCTGGAGACGATCGAGGCGGGCGATGGCGAGGAGGCGCTGGCGCAGGTCGCGCGGCACACACCCGACCTTGTCATCCTCGACATCAACATGCCGCGCATGGACGGGCTGGAGGTCTGCCGCCGGCTGCGCGCGCATAGCCAGGTGCCGATCTTCTTCCTCTCCTCGCGCGATGACGAGATCGACCGGGTTCTGGGGATCGAACTGGGCGGCGACGATTATGTCGTGAAGCCCTTTTCCCCGCGAGAGGTATTGGCGCGATCCATGGCGATCCTGCGCCGCACCGCCGCCCGCCCGCCGGCTGCGGAGCATGTCGGCACGATGCGGCACGGCCTGCTCAGCCTCGACACTGAAAGCTGGTCGGCGCGGTGGCGCGCGCAGGACGTCAGCCTCACCGTGACCGAGTTCACCATCCTGCGCACGCTGCTGGCGATGCCGGCGCGCATTTTCTCGCGCGACCAGATCATCGATCGCTTTCGCGGGCCGGGCTTTGCTCTGACCGACCGGACGGTGGACAGCCATATCCGCAATCTGCGTCGCAAATTCGCCGATGTCGGCGGGGTGGACATCATCGAGACGCGGGCCGGCATCGGCTATCGGCTGGGCGGATGCATCGGGACGGCCCCGCCGGCATGATCGCGCCGCTGAAGGCCCGGATCGCCCGGCACTGGCCGGTGCTCCCGCTGCGCACGATGGTGCTGGGCACCCTGGTTTTCGTGGCTGCGCTGCCGGGTTTCGGTGCAATTTTCCTGCGCATCTATGAAAATGCGCTGGTGCGCCGGACCGAAGCGGAACTGGTGGCGCAGGGCGCAGCCCTGGCGGCCAGTGCGGCGATCGTATGGCGCGGAATGCCGACCCGACCCGACTTCCCTGCCGCTGCGGTTCGCTATCATGACCGGATGACCGAGGTGGATTTGCGCGCTTCGCCGATCCTGCCGCCGCGTCCTGCCGCGATCGCGACGCGCCAACGGCCTGACGCTGCGGCGCTGGCCCTCACCCGGCGGATGATGCCGGCCTTTCAGGAAACCAAGGTCACGACCCTCTCCTCTATTCTGATGCTCGATCGGCAGGGCATTTTGCTGAACGGCGCAGAGCGGGGGCGTAGCCTCGCAGCGCTGCCGGAGGTCAAGGCGGCGCTTGGCGGCCGCGCGGTGACGGTGCTGCGCGAAAATGATGCCTATGCCGCTCGATATCCGCTCGAATGGCTGAGCCGCGCCACCAGCATTCGCCTGCACCACGCCCGCCCGATCCGCGTCGATAGCCAGGTGGTGGGCGTGCTGCTGCTGTCCCGTTCGCCGCGCGCCCTGTTCCTTGGCCTCTATGAGGATCGCGGCAAGATAGTGTTCGGCGTGGCCGCCATCTTCCTGCTGCTGTTGATCCTGTCCGCCATTCTCGCCCGCGCCATCGTTCGCCCGGTAGAAGCGCTCAGCCGGGCGACGCGCGAACTGGCGCTGGGGCGTCGTGTCACGCCGCGCATACCGTCGCTTCAGGTGGTCGAAATTCGTGCGCTCTATCGGGATTTTGACCGGATGGCCGACAGCATCGACAAGCGTTCGCGCTATTTGCGGGATTTTGCCTCGGCGGTCAGCCATGAATTCAAGACGCCGCTGGCCGGCATCTCCGGTGCGATCGAACTGCTCCAGGATCATGGCGACGACATGGCCCCGGCGGATCGGGCACGCTTCCTGCGCAACATGGCCGCGGATGCCGAACGGCTGTCGCGTCTGGTGCGGCGGTTGATGGAACTGGCGCGGGCCGATGTGCTGGTCGGCGGCGGGGATGCGCGAAGCGATGCGCGTTCGGTGCTGGCCGGACTGGCCGACGCCATGGGTGGCGAACGGTTCAGCGTGACGCTGTTGATGCCCGATGTCGTTCCGCCGCTTGCCATGGACACGGATGCGCTGGCGGCGATCCTGGCGACGCTGGCGGATAATGCGCACCAGGCCGGTGCGACGCGGCTGGATGTCACCCTGGCCGTGGACGGCGGCGACGCCGTCATCGATATGGCCGATGACGGTCCCGGCGTGGCGGATGGCGACCGCGATCGGATCTTTGACGCCTTCTTCACCAGCAAGCGGGCGCAGGGCGGGACGGGCCTGGGGCTGTCCATCGCCCGCTCGCTGATCGACGCCTATCAGGGCGCATTGACCCTTGAGCAGTCGGTGCAAGGTGCGCATTTTCGTGTCCGATGCCCGCTCGCAGCGGATTTCTGAGCCAGGGTGACAGATTTTTGAAAAAAGGCGTTGACCGACTCATCGGACGCGCCTAGATGCCACTCCACCGACGCGGTGAGGGCCTCTGGTTCTTGCTTCGCTCGGTCGCCCAAACAGACGGACGCCATTTTCCCGGCCGACAGGATCGGGGATTTCTGGTTGTCCGGTTTTATTGTCGGTGCGGTTCTTTGACATTGTTGATTGATGAAGGGACATGTGGGCGGCGGCTCCGGTCTGC
>NZ_JAUQOM010000012.1 GCF_030580935.1 Sphingobium cyanobacteriorum
TTGGGCCCTCGGCGCTGACGGAGGCCATGGGCATGCTCAACCACCATTTCGCAGCAGCCGCCTGATCGGCGCAGAGCGACAGCCTACCTCTGACTGCCGCCAATCTTTGCAACAGAGCCCGATTGACGACGCCGGCACCGGCGCTGGTGTTGTTGCGTTCCAGTGCGGTCGTGAGGTCCTGGAATGTGATGCGCATGGCCGCCATCCGCTGCACATCGGGAACGACGAGATATTCCTTGGTGTAGCCGCCAAGGGAGTCGACCCCGGCCAGCCCCTCCGTGCTCTTGAGCTGGGGCGTGACGATCCAGTCCTGGACGGTGCGCAGGTAGGTTGCCTTGTCCGCGTCGCTGACGAGGTGTTCGCCTTCAGGCGTGATGTAGCTGCCGTCGCGCTGCAGCCCGGGCTCGCCGTTCCGATGACGCACCTGATCCAGCTCACGGTACTCAACGGTCCACATGAAGATGTCGCCGAGCCCGGTCGCGATCGGTCCCATTTCGGGGTTTACACCCTCGGGAAGATCCTCCTCCGCGGTCCGCAGCCGCTCCGCCACTTGCTGACGGGCAAAGTAGATATCCGTCTTCTCGGTAAAGACGGCCGTGACCTGAGCGAAGCCGTTGCGGCTGAGCGAACGGGTATATTCGAGGCCGGGGATGCCGGCGAGCGCGGTTTCGACCGTGAACGCGACCTGCTTCTCGATCTGGTCGGGTGAGAGGGCAGGGGCGACGACGTTGATCTGCACCTGGTTGTTGGTGATGTCGGGAACAGCGTCGATCGGAAGCTGGCGCAAGGCGCCGATCCCGAGCAGAGCCGCGGCGACGGTGAGAAGTAGGACAAGCCAGCGTTTCTCGACGGAGAGGGTGACGATGCGACCGATCATGGCTCAGTCCTCGTCCCCGCCTTCGCCCTTGCCGAGTTCGGCCTTGAGCGTGAAGCTGTTGGTAGAAGCGATCCGCTCCGAGCCGGTGAGCCCGGACGTGACGACGACCTGACCGCCATTGGTGCGCCCCAATGTCACTGGTGTCGCCCGGAACCCGGTCGGGGTACGCACGAAGACGAATGACTTGTCATCGATCATCTGCACTGCGGCCGATGGCACCGCGACGGTGCGATCCCCGGTCGCGGGAACGAGGATCGACACGTTCACCGTTTCGCCGACACGCCAAGTGCTGCCGGCATTGTCGAGCGTGACGATCACCGGCACCAAACGCGTCGTTTCGTCCAGAATGGGAGACACGAACGTGACGCGCCCCTCCTGACGGCGCCCCGCGGCTGTCACCTCGACGCGCGCGCCGGGCTTCACCCGGCCCGCATCGCTAGGCACCAGCGAAGTTGCGACCGTGACCTTGGACAGATTGGCGACCCGGAAGAGCTCGGCATCGGCCGCGACTGTCTGCCCAAGCGTGGCCGAGCGCGCGATCACCTGACCGGCGATCGGCGAGCGCACCGCGATGCGGTTGAGCGCACCGCCCCCGCTGCCGGTTGCGGACAATTGCTGCTGCGCCAGGCGAAGCGCAATGCTGGCTTCCGTGGCGGCGGTCCGCGCCGCAACGAGATCCTGTTCCGGCGACACGCGCTCGGCGAACAGTCGCTGCTCGCGACGAAGGTTCGATTGCGCGAGGGCGGAGCGCGCGCGAGCGGCCTCTACCTCTGCTTTGAGCGACGCCGCTTCGCGGCTTTCGATAATGGCGAGCGGATCGCCGCGGCCTACGGATTGTCCGAGATTGCGGGTCAGCGATACGAGACGACCGCCTACCGATGCCGACACGACCTGTACGCCCTGCGGATCACCCTCGATCGTTGCCGACAGCTCGATCGCACCGGCGACGCCACCTACCGTAGGTCGCGTAACCTCGATCCCAGCGTCGGCGATCTGCGGCGCGGATAGTGTGACGACGTCCTTCGGACCTTCCTTGGCCTCGGCACCTTCCGTCTTTTCTGCTCCGGCTTTTTCATTGGCCTCGCCGCTGCTGCCGGCCCCGCCACATCCGGCAAGGATGAGGGCCAAGGTCACGGGCGCCAGCGCCCGCATGATGATCTTCGTCATTAATTGGTTTCCTCGGGGGAGGGCGCGGCGGCAACGAGCCGTTCCAGGCGTGCCTTTGCGTCGTGGTAGGTGGCGAGCGCGTCGATCGCGGCGGTGCGCGTCTCGGACAGGGTCCGTTCGGCATCGAGCAAATCGAGCTGGCCGAACTTGCCTTCGCGGTAGCCGATCCGGGCGATGCGAGCGGCCTCCACAGCCGATGCTAGCACCGGACCGCTCGCATTGCGTGCGGAGGTAGCGGCATTCGCGACCTCCGCCTGCGCGTTTGCGATGTCCTGCGCCGCGTCCAACTCGGCAGCACGCCGTAGGGCCTGCGCCTGATCGCTTTGTGCACGCGCTTGGGCGATAGCTGCCCGACCGTTGTTGAAAACAGGAAAGGGGATGGAGACCCCGAAAACTGCGGCGACGTCATTGGTCGCCTCGAGCCGTCGCGCGCTCGCGCTCAGCGTCACGTCTGGAACGCGCTGCGAGCGAGCAAGCCGAACCTGTGCCTCTGCCGTCGTGGCGTCAGCACGGGCGGCAGCTAGCGCCAGCGTGCCGTCGGGCTCGATCGGCCTCGCAGGTCCGAAACCCTCGACACGATCATACCATACGAGGTCCAAGGACGCGGTCACGGGCTGGCCGATCCGCCGCGCAAGATTATCTCGCGCCACCTCGGAAAGCCGTTGGGCTCGCTCTACGGCCGTCTCTGCGTTGATGCGCAGCACATCGGCACGCTGCTGTTCGAGCGGTGATGCACGCCCCGCCTGCACGCGAACACCGGCTGCGCGTAGTGCTTCCCGAGCGATGCCGGCCTGTTCGCGAGCTGTAACGAGGCGGCGTTCGGCCGACGCTGCCTGGATGTAGAGCTGGGTAACGGCGAGCCGGAGATCGGCCTCTGCCAACACCGTTCCGATGCGCGCCCGATTACCGATCGCGTCTGCGACGGCGATGCGTGCAGATCGCTTGCCCCCAAGCTCGATCGGGAGCGACAAGCCGGCTGTCGTTTCTGCACTGCGCAGACCGCGATATTGGCCGCTTCCCGCGACGTTCTCGGTTTCAGCAACGATCGACGGGTTGGGGCGGTAGCCGGCAACGGTACGCCCCGCCTCGGCCGCTCGCACCCCTGCCGTGGCCGCTTCAAGGCTAGGCGCAGTTGCGCCGGCGAGCGCCAACGCCCGTTCGAGCGTGAGCGGGGGACTGGTCGATGCTGGCTCGGAAGATTGCGCGTGCGCGATCGATGCGCACGACGCCACGGCCAGTAAGGCCGCGATAATACGGGACATGGTGACGAACTCCTGGCAAACCTGGGATGCCGCACGCGATCGGTGCGGCGGATTAGGTGGTCGTCAGGCTTGGGGCGGTCTCAATGCTGGGTCCGAAGGCACCGGCCCCATCGGATCATGGTTCCAAGACCCATGGGCCATGGGCAGCCCATCGACGGAGGCGACGAGACCTGCCTCAAACGGTACACCAATGTGATGGCCGTGGCAGCCACCATGATGGTGCGGGTAGGACTTGTCAGCATCGGCCGGCACTTGGTCCCCGTCACTAGCGCTATGCTCAAGCGCGCTGGCGGCGGTGAAATCAACGCATCTCACACCTTCGGTCGCGTGCGCGACCGATCCCAGCCCGAGCGACAGCATGAGCATCAAACAAAGGAACAAGGCAGTAAGCCGATGCATTGGCCTTCGCCGTAGCAACTTAACGACTCCCATGTAACGGCTGCCTGTAATCCGAAGGAAGAGGTGTCGGCCCGGATCGCAGTTCGGAGCGTGCCTGACGCATAATCTGAAAGCCGCCCGACAGCCCCAGCGCTGCGATCAGCACGGCGACCACAAGATCAGGCCACGCGCTGTTGAGGCCGAAGACGCCCCCCGCAGCCAGTACCACAGCGATGTTGCCAATCGCGTCGTTACGCGAACATATCCAGACCGAACGCATGTTCGCGTCGCCGCTGCGAAAGCGATACAGCATGACCGCGACCAAGGCGTTCGCGACCAGTGCAGCAACTCCTACGATACCCATAACCTCGGCATGGGGTACAGTGCCGTGGAGCGCACCCCAACCCGCCGCGAGCAGGACATAGAGCCCTAGCAGGGCAAGCGTCGCTCCTTTCAGCATCGCTGCGCGCGCGCGCCAGGCTATCGCCATCCCGGCAACACCAAGGCTGATCGCGTAATTGGCGGCGTCACCGAAGAAGTCGAGCGCATCGGCCTGGAGTGCTTTCGATCCGCCCGTAATCCCAGCGACGATTTCGACCCCAAACATGCCGCCGTTGATGGCGAGCGCGATCCATAAGGCGCGCCGCCACTTAGGGTCGTTTAGGGTGCCCGCCTTGTCGGACGCGCAGCTCGTGCAGGCCATATTTGCCACCTCTGTAGAATCGATCTGGCAGCCTATATGCATCCTCTAGTCGCTAGAGGGTCAAGCGCTGTGTCTGAGAGATTGACGATTGGAAAGCTGGGCTCGGCGACGGGCACCAAGGTCGAGACGATCCGCTATTACGAACAGATCGGCTTGCTGCCGGCGCCAGCGCGGTCGGCCGGCAATTACCGGACCTATCAGGGCGAGCACCTGCGGCGCTTGTCCTTCATTCGTCGGGCGCGCGATCTCGGCTTCTCAATAGATCAGGTTCGCGAGTTGATGGGGCTCGCCGATCGTCGCGAACAATCCTGCATGGCCGTGAACGTCATCGCCAACCAGCACCGGGATGCGATTACGCGGAAGATTGCCGATCTTACAGCTCTCGCGGGCGAGCTCGACACGCTGATCGAATCCTGTAGCCGCAACACCGTGGCCGACTGCAGGATCATAGAAGCCTTGGCTCCGAGCCTGCATAGCGGCTGAGACGCAGCGCCCTCCACTTCGAAGTGTGCCACGTGGCACACCCTGCTTGTCCCGTAACGAAAGAAGGCCGCCCCTTGATGCCATGGGCAACAGCGGGGACGGCCATATTGCCTACCCTATAAGCAGCGGGAGCCGTCACGCATAGGTTGAAACGCTGACAGTCCAGATAAACCAAAGGCCGCCCTTTGGGCGGCCTTGGCCATTAGTTCCCTAGCGGGAAACGGACTCTCCTTGGGAGGACGCCGCGTATGCCGTGACATAAAGGGGAGAGCAATGAATGGTCAACTAACGGCGGTCATGTTCAAGAACTGGCGGCGTCGCAGGGTCATGCTGTCCTGGCCTCTCAATCGGTCCTCGAAAGCACGAAGACGCATCTGCTGGCGATTTCCAATCCCTTCATAAGCCTCCTACAAACGAGAACGAGCTCCCGTTTCGTGCTTTCGAGGACCAAGCAAGCGCTTGAACCTGCCCACGGAAGGATGGCACACGATCAGGACCCTTCAGCCTGAGAGCGTCAGACCGAGTCGTCAGGCCTGTAGAGGCTACTTATAATCGACGGCATGAGGGACGGTGGGACGCCCTCGGCCAGCATCATTGCAAACATTTCGTCTTCGTTGGCCGTTGGCGCCATGTTCTCGATGATGAGATTTGCCCGGGCATCAGCTAGATCCTCGCGCCACAAGGCGATTTGGACGGCAGTACCCCGTTCAAAATCCATCGCGCGGATGCACCGGCGCATATGCTCAACATCGATCTCAGCCATCGCCGGCTATATCGCTCGCGCGCGGTTTCGTATGCAACAAGCTCGACAATCCGCCGCCTACTTTTAATAAGCTGCGGCGAGGCTCAACACCGTCTCAGAACCCTTTCTCATAATTGCGCAACGATGCGTCCACGGCAAGCAGTAGCCGGGTGACGCGTAGAAGCATGAATTGCGGGAATGCCGCCACGCTTGCACCAAGCGCGGAGATCGATCCTTCGCTTCCCGAACGTCCGCCAGTTTGGGCGCGTGTCCATTCTGCTGCATACTATCTATTTAGCGATAACCCTGATTCCCGCTAAAAACATGATGGCCAGATCTCCCGCGATCCTGTCGGTTGTCCTGAAACGGTGGACGCACACGGCGGGCGTCTCCTAAGGTCCGTCCACTCCTGAAACAGTGGACATTCTCCTCAAAAGAGCGGACGCTCGCCAAGCTGGATCAGCCGAGGCGTCGTACCATGCGAACCGCGGACCTGAAGACGGCGAGCGACGCTGACTGGGCAGAAGCGCACCGCCGCGAGAAGATCATCCGCCCACTTGCTGCCTTGGCTCGCGTCCCGGGCAACGCAGCTGCCGAAGCGCTGGATCAGCTCGGGCTCGGTCGCGCCCGTTTCCACGAACTTCTTCAGCTTTATCGGGCGTCGCCAGTCGCCGCTTCGCTGTTGCCGCGCCCACGGGGGCGGGAGAGGGGAGAGCAGCGGCTCTCATCTGCTGTCGAGCAGTTGATCTCCCGAGGCATCGCGGAGTGTTACCTCACTCTCGAGAAGCCAAGTGTGCAGGCGCTCCGCCGCTGGCTCCGACATGAGGGGCAGAAGATCGGGCTGAAGGTGCCCAGCACCAAGGCGATCCGAGCGCGATTGGACAGACTGGTTCCTCAGACCGTCATGGCGCGCAGGCAAGGGTCGAAGGCCGCTGCTGATAAATGGGAGCCGACGCGAGGCGTGTTGGAAGCCAGCTACGCGCTGGAGCTCGTCCAATCGGACCACACGCTGGTCGACGTGATCGTCGTCGACGATCTGTATCGCAAGCCGATCGGTCGGCCGTGGCTTACGCTGATGGTTGATATCGCGAGCCGCACGGTACCGGGGTTCCACCTCGATATGCTCGCACCCTCGGCCGTGTCGGTCGGCATGTGCATGCGTCAGGCTGTTCTCCCCAAGGGCGACTGGTTGGCCAAGCGCGGCATGGAGGCACCTTGGAACAATCAGGGTCTCATGGATCGGCTACACCTCGACAATGCGCGCGAGCACCGATCCGACGCTCTGAAACGCGGCTGTCGCGTCCACTCGATCTCGCTCGAGTATCGTCCGGTTCGGCGTCCGCACTTCGGCGGCCATATCGAGCGGCTGATAGGGACGGTGATGGGCGCCGTCCATCTTCTGCCCGGCACGACGTTCTCCAACGTGGCGGAGCGTGGCGACTATGACTCCGAAGCCGAGGCGTGCATGACGCTTGGCGAGTTGGAGGTCTGGCTCGCCGCACAGATCATCGGGCCATACCATGCGGAGCGGCACCGTGGCATCGGCATCCCGCCGGCGCTCGCCTGGGGTGAAGCGATGGACCGGCGACCGGAGCTGGTCCGCCTGCCGGTCGATCGCGCCAGCTTCCTGTTCGACTTTCTGCCTTGCGAGGCACGCGCGGTGACCCCGCATGGCATCGAACTGTTCCATACGCACTATTGGGATGACGCGCTGTCCTGCTGGTATACGCGACCTGGGCAGACGATGCCGATCCGATGGGATCCGCGTGACCTTTCTCGCATCTGGCTTGAGCTCCCGCATGGCGAGCACCTTGAAGTGCCCTATCGTGACCTCCGGCGGCCGGCCATTACTCGCTGGGAACAGAAGGAAGCGGTTCGCGGCTTGCGCGAGCGCGGTCAACAAGCGGTCGACGAGAGGCTGATTTTTCAGGCGGTGGAGACGCAGCGGCTGATCGTGGCGGAAGCCGCTCACAAGACGAAGGCAGCACGGCTCGCTCTCCAGAGGACAAGGGCGGCTCTGGCCGATGCACGGCGCGCCAGGAGCAGCGGCAAGCCGACCGTTCAGGAGGATAGACCCACAGCTCTGCTGAATATCACGGAAAGGCGCGAGAGTGGTGATCGGCAGACGCTACCCTACCTCGTCGAGGAGATGCCCCGATGAGCGACCTCTCGCACCTCGCCGAGAATTACCGTGAGCGCGCGACGTGGGCCGACAAGGAACGGATCGCCTGGATTCGAATGGATCGATGGCTCGGCTTTCCGAAGGCGGAAACCGTGCGAAAGACCCTGGATGCGATGCTACGCTACCCGCCGCGCACGCGCATGCCATGTCTGCTGATCTACGGCCAGACCGGGATGGGAAAGTCCCGCATCGTCGAGCGCTTCGAGGCAGAGAACCCGCGTGGGTTCAACGATACAACGGGAACGGCGACGATCCCGGTCGTGGCCGTTCAGCTGCCGCCGCAGCCGACGGATGGCGAGTTCTACGGCGAGGTTCTCGAGAAGCTCGGCGCCGGCTTTGCGGGTCGCGGCGACGTCCAGCGAGCGCGGCAGCTCACCCGCCGGCTCATGGGGCAGGTGGGCGCTCGGATGCTGATCCTGGACGAGATCAACCACATGCTGGCCTGCACACCGCGCCAGCAGCGCGTCTTCCTCAACACACTTCGGTACCTGGCCAACGACCTGCAGCTACCGCTCGTCTGCACCGGCAACCATGAGGCGCGCGCGGCGCTGCTCACGGACGCGGCGCTGGCTGAGCGGTTCGACGCGGTTGAGCTCACCCGATGGCAGAACGACGAGCCGTTCCGGCTGCTGATGGTTACGCTCGCTGCGATCCTGCCCCTGCGCAGGCCATCTCAGCTGGAAGAGGAGCGATGCCGCACCGCTATCCTCGACCTCAGCGACGGGAACACCGGCCGCATCTTCCGGCTTGTTGAAACGCTGGCCGTGCGAGCAATCGAGAACGGCACCGAGCGGATCGAGGTCGGAGACCTCGACGCGGACGATCTCGTGCTCCCCTCCGTCAGCATGAAGGCGTTGGCCCAGCGGCGTGGACGCGGGCGGGCGAAGGCGGCGGCAGCTTGAGCCATGACTGGGATGGCGATGCCGATCGCGCCTCGTCCTCGTCCCGACGAGTTGCCGTCGTCCTGGCTCGGGCGGACGGCGACCTGCTACGATATGTCGGTCGCCGAGTTCCGGCAGGTGCTATGGACGACAGGTCCGAGCATGAAAGCACGGCCGGATGTCGAATGGACTCTACACGAGGCGAAAAGCGTCGCAGCCGGTCTACGGGTCGCATTGGAGGCAGTGCTCGACCTCGGGCTTAAGCGCCGCTGGCCGGGACTCGCGGTGGACTGGTTGCCCAGCACGGACGGCTTCGGCCGAGCGCGAGGTGAGCTCGATCTGGCATGGTGCCGCCACTGCCTTGCCGAAGCGCACGAGGCTGGTGGAGCTTATCTCGAGGCAGAGGCGGCGCTGCCGCTCGTCTTCTGTCATCGCCATGGCGCTTGGCGTCAGGACTACTGTCGGCGTTGTCGGCCGAGTCACTCGCCGCGGTTCACCTGGTCGGTCGGCATCGAGCTCGTGTGCGGAGATTGCGGCACGCCGCTCAGGGCGAGCCGCTGGGCGCAGCCGACGCCAGCGCCCTATTTCGAGCCGGAGGAAGCGGGCGCGGCGCTCCCAATCCTGTTCGCATTCGACGGCGAGGTCCGCAACGCACTGCTCGGCCATCCCGCACGCTTGCCAGGGATTGAGCCGGTGCCGGCTCGCCAGTTCCTCATCGTGCTGCGCGATTTTACCCGGGCACTGCTGGCGCCAAGCCTCTTCAGGACCAGTTACATCAACCTGTTCGACTGTCCCTTGCTTCCGATCATGCCGGAGCACAAACCGCGGACCTGGGACGAACAGCCGTACCATGAGCTTTCGCCATCCGGTCGAGCTCACGTTCTGAGCGCTGTGGCAGCGCTCCTCGCCGGCGAGCCCGTCAGCCGCCTGATGTCGGGCGCACATCTGCCTTTCCGCGAGCACCAAACGCTGGAAAAGCTTCTCCATTACGTGCCCCGCTGGGTGCAGGCATCGCTGATCCGAAGCAGTGCGGGCTGGCCGGCGCGCCTGCGCGCTCGCGTGGATGCCCATCACCGACAGACGGGTATGGACGTGGACGACGTTCTGGCGCAGTTTGATGCGTGGCGGGCCGAGCGCGAGCAGCGGCAGCGGACGTCGCTGATCGGGTGATCGCGATCTCGCCGGGGGCACGTAAGTGCCCATAGCGGATCAGAAATTTGCCAGTTCGATAATATGTATTATGTAAAGTCGAGGGAATTTTCCTGAGGCTTTCTTTGTTCCCGATCCCTCTGAATGAGGATGCGTTACCTCACACTCCGCTATATCCTGGCTCTGTCTGCATCGCGGACAAGAACGGATGCATCGGCGCGCGTTCACGCTTTAACTATGATTTGGTTCCGGCGCTTCCCTCAAGTTTTGGGTTCGCCTAAACTGGAAGCAGGCCGTGCAGTGGTTAGCCCGTTGAGATCACCGGACGAGCCATCCCGAATGAACGCCTCTCTCGCCATCAGCATGCCCGAGTTGAACATGGCCGAGCGCACCCGGGCGTTCGCATGGGACCGCACGCCCCTGGGTCCGCGCAGCACTTGGCCGGCGGCCCTTCGCATCTCGGTCGATGCCATGCTTGCCTCGCTCCATCCCATGTGCCTGATCTGGGGGTCGGAGCGCATCCTGCTCTACAACGACGGTTATGCCCCCATCCTGGGCAGCCGGCACCCCGACGCGCTTGGTTACCCGACCGCGGAGGTATGGCCCGAACTATGGCCTGACCTGGAGCCGCTGATCGAGGGGGTGTTCCGGGGCGAAAGCGTCGCCTTCCGGGATCAGCCGCTCACCATGACCCGCAACGGGTTCACGGAGGAGACGTGGTACGACTTCGCCTACTCGCCCGTCTGGGACGACGAAGGCGAGGTCGCGGGCCTGATGAACATCACCTCCGACAGCACCGCGCGCGTGAAGGCGAAGCGCGAGCGCGACGCCGCGACCGCCGAGGCGCAGGAAGCGGCGGTGTTCATGCGCAGCGTGCTGGCCGCCTCGACCGACTGCATCAAGGTCGTGGAGCTGGACGGCACGCTCTCCTTCATGAGCGAAGGCGGCATGAAGACGATGGAGGTCAGCGACTTCAACGCCGTCGCCGGATGCCCCTGACCGAACTTCCTCAAGGAAGGCGGACCCGCCTACGCGAAGGAGGCGATCGAGGCAGCCAAGCGGGGCGAAACCACGCACTTCGAGGCGCCGGCCGATACCTACCTCGGCACCGCCAAGCATTGGTCCATCTCGGTATCGCCCATTCCCGGGCTGGATGGGGAGACCGCCCGCATCCTGTCGGTGTCGCGCGACCACACCGCCCTGGAGCAGGTGCGCCAGCAGCAGCAGCTCCTCAATGGCGAGCTGGCGCACCGCATCAAGAACATCCTGACAATGGTGCAGTCGATCGCCAGCCAGACGATGCGCGACGCGCCCTCGCCGGAGGAGGCATCGGCCGACTTCGCTCCCGCCTCGCCTCCTTGGGGCGTGCGACCGACGTGCTGACCGCATCGTCATGGCAGGAGGCTGGGCTGCACGAGGTGCTGGATGCCGGCCTGACGGCGGTCGCCGGGCAACGCGACCGGATAAAGATGGAAGGCCCGCGCATCCGGTTGAACTCCCAAGCCGCTCTGGCGTTGACCTTGGCCCTGCATGAATTGGCGACCAACGCCACCAAGTATGGAGCGTTGAGCAACGAGACGGGCACGGTGATGATCCAGTGGCAAGTGAGGGATGAGGAAGGTGGCCCCCACTTCTCCTTCCTCTGGCAGGAGCAGGGCGGTCCGCCGGTGTCGGCGCCGACCCGCCGGGGGTTCGGCTCCCGCATGATCGAACGCTCGCTACGTGGCTATTTCCGGGGCGATACCACGTTGAGCTACCCGGTATCTAGCGCCGAGTTCCGGATCGAAGCGCCGCTGGCAGGTGCCGGCGAGGCGATCGGCGCATGACCATCGAGCAAGCCGAGCGGGCGCGAGCCATCCTGATCATGGAGGACGAGGCGTTCATCCGCTACGACCTTGTGGACTTCTTCGAGGATCGCGGCTTCGAGGCCGAGAATGCCGACCAGGCGATGCGCTGCTGGAAGCGAACGCCACGATCTGGATCGTGCTAACCGACGTTGCCATGCCCGGATCGATGGATGGCATGAAGCTCGGCCACTATGTCCGCGACCGCTATCCCCCGACATTGCTGGTGGTGGTGTCCGGCATCGTGAAGGTGCACCCGTCCGAGCTGCCGACGCGGGCGGCGTTCATTCCCAAGCCTTTCGATTTACGATCGATCCTACGCACGATCGACCGTTTAGCGGCGTAATGGAAAGTGAAGGGGCTTGCTGCTGCCTCCATGGCGACAGCGTCCGTGGATATTCCTGGCGCATCCATTCGGTTATGACACCAACCAAGCGGCGGTGGTTCTCCGAGAATGATGCGTTTCTGCGGCTCGTTTCCGGCGAGCAGCTTCACAGGCGTATTTTGGTAGTTTGGAGGAAATGGCGCTTGCACACCAAGCTGAACCCGCAGGTGCCTTCCTGCGCTATCGGGTCATCCCTGCTCGTTGAAAGATGCTCTCGATGCTGCGGGTCAAGGCGCCTGGCCACTGTTTGCTCGATATTGCCAACTCCACGACGATCTCCGGCCAATGTGCCAAGATTGGGGTACGCATTGGGATCGAGCGAGCCGACCGCTTCAGGCTGCCAGACAGCGATCGGCCGCGCGCTTCGTCCGCCAGCTTTGCAGCAGTTCGATCTGTCTCGTGTGCACCTCGTCGATAGATGGCGGCTCGGCCTGACAGATCGCATCGTCCGCAATGATCTGAGGTTCTGATCCGGAAGCCTCATCGCGGCTCGCGTGATCCATGAGTGCGCGCAGCATCTGCCGCCCCCTTACCACGCGGCTCTTGATTGTGCCGACAGGAACCTGCTCGATCGTGGCCGCTTCTTCGTAGCTCAAGCCCTCGATTCCAACGAATTGAATGCACCGCTGCTGCTCGGGCGTCAGGCGTGGCCACAGGCGGCGAACATCGCTCAACGTCACGACCGACTCCTGGTTTGACGCCACCGGAACGTCGTTGAGTTCGGCAGTCTCGCCCACTTGTACCGTGCGTCGACGACGTACATGCGACAGAAACGAATTGCGAAGAATACGGAAGGTCCACGCCTTCATGTTCGTACCGGCTTCAAATGATGCGCGGCTGCGCCACGCCTTCAGCACGGTTTCCTGAACAAGATCCTGTGCAGCATCAGGATTTCTGGCTAGCGATCGTGCATAGCTTGCCAGCATGGGCATCAGGTTGCTCAATGCAGCGCCGAAATCAGCCCAGTCCTCGGCAAGTGGATGTTGTTCGTAGTCCGGCTGTTCCACACGCAAGGCCCTCGTTCGATCTAACCAGGGTGCGGTTTATACACCAGCCGGTTTACTTATAGAGAACACCCCCTCCCCCTGGATTGTTCCGTCGTTCACAGATGAAGCTCGAGGGGCGGTCTCAGCGCGCGCTAGACGGAAGGCAGAAACCGTGAATCCGTCACATCGGGCGATGGCAGGTCAGCGCCTCCGCCTGCTCGCGAACCAGGCCCAGCTTGCGGGCAATACCGCTGACGCCATCAATATCGTGCCGACAACATCATGGTCACGCTGAAGGATCGCGCCGGCGACCAGCATTCCGGCAGACAGGACGTTGGGATCGGCGCGCCGGAGCGAGGCCGGGGGTGAGACTGCGCGTTTGTGCAACTCGATCGGCAGCGCGCCCGACCGTGCGACACGCTCCGCGAAGGTCACCAAATCGGGGGATACCGCGGCCAGCCGGCCAAGGCTTGTCGCCAGCCGCCGTCCGCCCCGCTTGAGTCCGGCCGGGCCGATCCGCTCGCGCAGAAGTTCGCGCGCGATCGGCGCGGCGCGCGCGGCGATGTCGAAGCCGGGATCGAGCCGTCGCACGAACCCTTCGGCGATCAACAGGGTGCGCAGCAGCAGGGCGAGATCGGGCGGCAGCGCCAGCCGGTAGGTTCGCAGCAGCGCGAATACACGGCCGAAGATGTCGGCTAGCTCGATCTGCTGGAGTACCGCCCCGCGGAATCGCCCAGTGAGCGCGTCGAGGTCGCGGGCCAGCGCCTGACGATCGACATCGGTTTCGCCGGACCATTGCAGCAGCACGTCCGTGACCGACCGCGTATCCTCGCTTGCGATCGCAAGGATGAGCGTGACGACCTCGTTCCTCCGGGCGGGGCTGAGCACGCCGACCGCGCCGAAGTCGATGAACGCGAGCGAGCGATCGGCAAGGACAAAGACGTTGCCGGGATGGGGGTCCGCGTGGAACCGGCCGTTGAAGATGATCATCCGCAGCACGGCATCCGCGTAGCGGCCGGCGACCTCCACGCCCCCCTCCTGCGCCCCGTCGATAATCTCGCGGACTGGCACGCCGTTGAGCCGCTCCTGCACGTTGATCCGGCGCCCGACCTGATCCCAGTAGAAGGCGGGCGTGCGGACGCCGAGCGGCTGCAGGAAGGCCCCGATGCTCTCGCAGGCTGCCGCTTCGGCACTGAGGTCCATTTCCTGCGACAGACTCTCCGCGAAAAACCGGAGCAGGTCGTCAGGTTTGAGGCGCCGTATCTCCGGCGAGTGCCTCGCGGCAAGCCGCGCGATGCGGCGGAGCAGCCGAAGGTCGGCATCGACTCGTTCCGCGATCCCCGGCCGGCGTATCTTGACTACGACTTCGGTTCCGTCGCGAAGGGTGGCGGCATGAACCTGCGCGATCGACGCCGCGGCGATCGGGTCGCGGCCGAAGCTCGCAAACACGTCCTCGATCGGGGAGCCGAGCGCGGCCAGGATCGTCGGCTCCAGCGCCTCGAACGGCAGCGGTGTCACGCGATCCTGCAGCGTTGCCAGCGCACGCACCCATTCCGGCCCTAGCAGGTCTTCACGGGTCGCGAGCACCTGCCCCAGCTTCACCGCGACAGGTCCAAGGTCCCGCAGCAGCGCGACGACCCGCTCGGGCGTACAGACGTCTGCCGGCTGCTCCGAGCGACCTGGCAGCAGACCCAGGCGAGCGGCCAAGCCGTTCAGCCCGTGGCGGCCCATGATCTGGATGAGTTCGGCAAGGCGCGCGCGCTCACCGAGTTGAGGCTCGTCGTCGTTGACGAGCATCACATGGTCCCTTTGTCGACGTGCCGCGGACGGCAGCCGTCGAGAAACAGATCAATCACGCGCAAGATACGTTCGCGAGCTGCATCGTCGTACGCGGGAGGAGACAGCCCGAGCGCCGCGCGGCGCATGGGCGCGACGACGACGAGCGTGACGAACTGCTCGGCAGCGAACACCGGGTCCGCCAGCGACAGCTCGCCCTTGGCATCGGCATGGGCGAGGATGGAGGCCACCCATTGGACAGCCCGCTGATAGCCGAAGTCGTGGATGTTCGCCGCGAGCGCAGGAAAACGCACCGCTTGGGCAATGACGACGCGTTCCATCGAGGCGATCCGAGGCGTCAGGAGCCACTCGAGCAGGCGATCGGCGATGACGCGAAGGCGCGATGCAATGTCGGGTTCGTCGCTGCCGGAGGGTTCGAGCGCGCGCAGCTGCGTATCGATCTCGTCCAGGATGACAGCCTCGAACACGCGAGCCTTGCTGCCGAACCGCGCGTACAGGGTTCGCTTGGAGATGCGCGCCTGTTCGGCGATCATGTCGGCACTGGCGCCGTCGAAACCGTGCTGGAAAAACAGCTCGCGGGCGCTCTTGAGGATATGCGAAGTCAGTCGGAGCGCGTCCTCGGTCGTCGGTCTGCCCATCTTCCCTGGGCGCCGGCTCTTCTTCTCGTCATCGCTCAATCTCGTTCTCCTGGAGCGAGGGTAGCGCGATCCGGACCCGTTGACGAGGATCACGCCGGGACGGTCGGTTCCTCGCCTGCCAGCCCGCTCTCCGACCAGAGTTGTCCTATCGTGTCGCGGTCGATCACTGCCGCGACCCCGGCTTGTAGGTCGGGAGGGACGGTGCACCCACACCCAGCCCTTCCTGATCGAGGCGAACGGCCGTATCTCTGACAGCGCCTGCCTTCTTCCTTGCTGAACGAACGGTTTCACGCAGTTGGGCCTCTTTCACGGTCGCGCTGCGGATCGTGGGTCGAACAGCCTCGACGCGAGCCGTGAGACGCACGGCTCCGCCACGGGCATTCAGCAACGCACGGTTCGCCCTGGCGAGGACGGTTGCGCGGCTTTCTACCACAGCGCTCCCCAACCGTTCGGCGCTTTCGCCGGATCGCTGCAAGGCGTCCCCCAGGGCCACGACACGCCCGCGGGCGCCGGTAAGCGCGTCAGATGCCGCTCCAGCCTTGTCTGCCCAGCCTGCGGAACTCTCCGCGAGCGCCGCCAGCCGATCGCTGGCCCGCTGCTGTTGGGCGGCATCGAGGTTGCGCGACACGGAGTCGACTGTCCGGCTGATCTTGTCCACGAGCGCGACTGGATCCCCTCCCCCGCCAAGAAGCCCACCCTCCTTGGCGGGGATGATGGGAAGCTCACCGACCCTCGTCGCGACGATCGGGGATGCACCGGACTTTGCGCCGTCGAGACTGATGTTGGCCGTCCCTGCCAGTGCGGATCGCGCGATCGTTGCCTTGACACCTGTGACGATGGGGGTTCCCGGTTCGAGGCTGATGGTGACGAGAACCGCTGAGGGATCAGCTCCGTCAAACCGTATGGACGTGACATGGCCCGCCGGGACGCCCGAGAACGTCACTGGTGATCCCTTTTCCAGGCCGGCGACGCTCCCGGTGAAACGGATGAGATACGGGTTTCCGTCTCCACTTCGCGCATCGAAAAGCCAAAGGGTGAAGACGAGAAGCGTGCTCAGCAGAAGGCCGGTGACCGCGAGCACAAGGAATTTGTTGGATCGCGTTTCCATCGCAGGATGCAGACGTTAAGGCGAAGAAGTTTGTAAGTAAACCGTACCGTTTTCCTGTGCTTGGCTTGTGGACGCGGCGGGGAACAGGAATCGTCTGGGCAGGGAGGGGTTTTATGGTTGGAGACTTGAGCTTGCGACCGGGCGACATACCGTGGGGCAATCGGCTGGGCCTTGAGCTCGTTTCGATCGGCGACGGGCTCAGTTCGCTCCGGGTCGATTGGCACGCGGAGCTGGCGGACGAGGAGGAGGCGCTCGCGACCGGTGTGTTGACGAGCCTCATCGATCAGGCCTGCGGCGTTGCCGTGATGTCTCGATTGGGCAGACGGCTGGCGATCTCCACCCTTAACCTGAAGGTGGACCATGTGCGATCCGCCGAGGCGAGATGCCCCGCGACGGCGTGGGCTCACTGCTACGACGCGACCGAGCACCGTGCGTTCGTACGCGCCGAAGTCTGGGATACAGATCCGTCTCACCTGATCGCGACTGCCCAAGGCGTCTTTTCGATCAATCGGGCTGTCGCCCCATGAACGAAGGCGCGATCGGGGCCAGTACCGGGCGGAACGGCTTTGCGAAGCTACTCGGTACCATGATGACGCAAAGCGGTGAAACGTTCACGCTGATCCCCACGGAGGAGCTTGTCGGGAATCCCATTCTGCCCGCCTTGCATGGAGGCGCGATCGCGTCCTTTCTTGAGCTGGCCGCACAGCTTGCTCTCTCCCGCACACTCTCGCCAGGGCAGTCCTGCCGGCTGATCAGCATGAACCTTCAATTTCTCGCCCCGGTCAGACTGGGCGCAGTCAGCACGACGCCGACGCTGGTGCGCGTAGGGCGTCGTGTCGCAGTGGTGCATGCCGAAGGCGTCGAGCGAAACGGAACCGGAAAACTGTGCCTTGCGCAGCTGGAATTCGCCGTCGGACAATCCTCCGGAGACGAGGATCACACCCGACATTCCTGATTGGTTCAGCGGGCCGATCTCCAGAGAGCAAGGATGCTTCTGAGCGCCGTCGCGAAGGCGAGCGGCTCATCCAGCATCAGGTGATGGCGCGCGTTGGGCACCGCGACGATCGGGATCGCGCCGGCTCCCAGTTCGCGCAGATATGCCGCGGAATCCCTGCCGAAGAGCGCGCTGTGCTCGCCGTAGATGATTGCCAGCCGACCGGGCGCCGCGGCGACACGGCGACCCATCGTCATCCATTCGTCCGCCGAGTTGCCGCGCGCGAACACCGCGGGCGAGAACTTCCACGTCCACGCGTCCCCGTCCCGCCGGAGCGAATGATAGGCCATGTAGTCCATCAGGAACGGCTCACCCGCGGGCTGTGGCGGCGCGAGCACGTAGCGCGCGCGTGCGGTCGGGTAATCGGGATACCGGCTGGCGGGCTTGTTCGGGTCGCCCGAGCCGGGGCTGCCGCGTCCGCCACGCCAGTAGGCGGCAAGCGCCTCCGGCCGCATGATCATCAGGTCGCAGATGATCGCGCCCGCGAACCGTTCGGCCGCGATCGTCATCGCGGTCACCGCGACCCCCGCGCCGAAGCTGTGGCCGATGATCACGGGCGGCGCAGCACCGTCGAACAGCCCGGTCGCCTCCGCCACCGCGATCATCTCGCGCCCGCGGCCGTCACCATCGATCCCCACGCGCGCGTCGCTGTCGCCCATGCCCGCAAGATCATAGGCGACCACATGG
Source organism: Sphingobium cyanobacteriorum (assembly GCF_030580935.1). Lineage (GTDB taxonomy): Bacteria > Pseudomonadota > Alphaproteobacteria > Sphingomonadales > Sphingomonadaceae > Sphingobium > Sphingobium cyanobacteriorum. Next base: position 18,264 of record NZ_JAUQOM010000012.1, read on the forward strand.
TAGTCCGCGGCGAGCAACGGCGCGATAAACGCCCAGCAGCGCGCATGGGCAAGAAAGCCGTGCGCCATGAGCACGCCCGGCTTTGCGCGGTCGCCCCAGCGCAGGTAGTGGATCTGCGCGCCCTCTACGGTGACGAAGCCTTCTTCCCGCGGAACGGCCAGCGCATCGACGAACCAGTCCGGCAGGTGCGACCCGTCCTCGGCCCATATCGGGTCGATGTCCGACGATCCGGTAGCCTCGGCGGCGCTCATGCCGACAGCCGGAAACCGCTATAGCCCGCCTCGGCGACCGCATCGCAGATCTCGGCATAGCCGACCACAGACGGATAGTTGAGTAGCTGACGCGGTTTGCCTGGGATGTTCGCTCCCATGTACCAGGAATCGGCCCTGGGAAAGAGCGTCATGGCGGCGATCTCGTCGATGTGGCGCGCCCATGCCGCGTGCGCGTCCGGCTCGGCCTCGAAGCGGGACCACCCGCCCGTGCGCAGATGCTCGAGGAACCGGACGACCCAGTCACCCTGCACCTCCGCGGCAGTCGGACCATTGGAGAAGCCGGACGGGCTCTGCGGGCCGTAGAGGAACACCATGTTAGGGAAGCCCGAAACCGCGTAGCCGAGATGCGTGCGTGCGCCTTCGCCCCACGCGTGCGCCAGCGTCGCCCCGCCGCGCCCGCGAATGTCCATCTGCATCAGCCCTCCCGTCACTGCGTCGAAACCGGTCGCGAGCACCAGGACGTCGTGTCGGCGCTCACCGACGCTCGTGGCTATGCCGTCGGGCAGGATCCGTTCGATCGGCTCTTCCCGCAGGTCGACGAGTTCGACGTTCGGCTGGTTGAAGATGTCGTAATAAGTCTGCTCGAGCGACGGCCGCTTGACCCCGAACGGATGCGGCGGGTCGCTGGGTGCGAGCTTCTCCTGCAACGCTGGGTCGGTGATCCGCTCGCGCACCTTGTCTCGCCAGAAATCGTAGGCCAGCCGGTTGGCGCGCTCGTCCACCAGGATGTCGGCGTAGTTGCCGACCCAATAGTGGAAGCCGCCCGCCGCCCACAGCCGCTCGAACGCCGCGGTGCGCTCCTCGCTTGACACCTCGAGCGCGGACTGGTCGAGCCGCAGGATCTCGAACCCGCCGCTGCTCAGTCGGCGTTGACGGAAGATCTCGGGGTAACCGGGCTTGGCCTGCTCCTGCTCAGCCGCGGTCAATGGGCGCTGGCGCATCGGCAGAGCCAGTATAGGTGTGCGCTGGTAGATCGTCAGCTGCGCAGCCTCGCGTGCCGCCTCCTGAGCGACCTGCACACCGCTCGCGCCGGTCCCGATGATCGCGACGCGCTTGCCGCCAAAGTCGATGCCCTCCTGCGGCCAGTGGGCGGTGTGGTGGGCCGGGCCGGCAAAGCTGTCGAGTCCCGAAAGTGACGGGATGTACGCCTTGGCCGCAAAGCCGGTACACGGTAGCAGATAGCGGGTGGTCAGCCGCTCTCCATCGGCGAGTTCCACTCGCCAGAAGCCGGCATGTTCGTCGAACACGGCGGAGCGCATCCTGACGCCGAGCGTCATTGCAGGCCAGAGGTCGAGAACGTCGCAGGCATGTCGGAAATAGCGACGCAACTCGCGCCAGCCTGGGAAGCGTTCCGACCAGGTCCAGTCGCGCCACACCCGCTCGTCCGAGAACTCGTAGATCGGAACATGCGAATCGACTCGCGCGCCAGGGTAGCAGTTCCAGTACCAGATGCCGCCCGGCTCCGCCGCCGCATCCACCAGCCGAACGTTGAAGCCGTTCTCGCGCAACTTCCCGAGCAGGTAGATCCCGCTGAAGCCCGCGCCGATCACCAGCGCGTCGATGTCGGGCACGCCCGTCATCGCGCAGCGACTGCCGCGACGGCGATGTCGGTCGCCGCCTTGTAATCCGCCTTGCCGTTCGGCGCGCGCAGCGGTCGGTCCGTGACGACGATCGCTTTGGGCGTCTTGTAGCCGGCGAGCGCGGCGCGCACGTGAGCGCGCACCGCCGCCTCGTCTACTGTCGCCCCCGGTGCGGCATGGACCACCGCCGTCACCGCCTGGCCCCATTTCTCGTCGGGCACGCCGACCACAAGCGCGTCCGCGACCGCTGGATGCGTCTTCAGCACCTCCTCCACCTCTTCCGGATAGACCTTCTCACCCGCCGTGTTGATGCACACGCTGCCGCGCCCGAGCAGCGTCAGCGTCCCGTCCGCGGCGACGGTGCACCAGTCGCCAGGCATCGAGTAACGGACGCCGTTGATGGTGCGGAACGTCTTCGCGCTTTTCTCCGGATCCTTGTAGTAGCCGATCGGGATCGCGCCCTTACGCGCGATGAAACCGGGCGTGCCGCTGCCCGGCACGACCGGCCGGTCATGCTCGTCGAACACGTCGCACAGCCCGCCGATGGTGAAGCGTGCGGTCGCCGTCTCGCCCGCCGCGCTGGTGACCGACAGGCCGAACCCCAGCCCTTCCGACGCGCCGAAGCTGTCCATCAGCACGACTTGCGGGATGTGCCGGATCAACCCAGCCTTCACCTCGCGGCTCCACATCACCCCGGATGAAACGATCGTGACGAGGCTGGACGTGTCGTAGCGCCCGGGCGCGGCATCCAGCGCGGCCAGCATCGGCTTGGCGAAGGCGTCGCCGACGATCGCGATCGATTCGACGCGGTCGCGATCGACCGACCGCCACAGCTCGTCGGCATCGAACGATTCACCGCCGAGCGTCACGATGCAGCCGCCGCTCATCAGCGTGCCGATGGACGTGATGAAGCCGGTGCCGTGCATCATCGGGCAGGCGGGCATCGTACGCCGGCCCGGTCCGTCGCGCGCGGTCAGCGCCGCGGTTTCTGCAAGGTCGGCGGGCGTCGGCCCCATCAGCCGCTGCGCGTCGAGTTGCGCCTCGCGCATGTCGGTGTGCCGCCACATCACGCCCTTCGGCATCCCCGTCGTGCCGCCGGTGTAGATGAACAACTCGTCGTCGGGCGAGCGCGCGATGCCGAGCGGCGCGCCGTCGCCCTCCCGCGCGAGCGCCTCGTAGGGCAGCGCGAACGAGGCGCGCTCCGCCTCAGGACCGATCTCCACGAAGGTATGCACCTTGCCGAGCCGGCCGTGCAGCTCCTCGATGCAGGCGCGGAACTCGGCGCTGTAGACCACGACCTCGCTGTCGCTGTCGTCGAAGATGTAGAACACCTCGTCGGGCCGATAGCGGTAGTTGATGTTGACGTGGGTCAGGCGTCCCTTGAAGCACGCCGCCATCAGCTCGCCGTATTCGGGCCGGTTGCGCATATAGAAGGCGACCTTGGCGCCCGGTCCCGCGCCCCGCGCACGCAGCGCCCGCGCGATGTTGTTTGAACGGCGCGCCATCTCGGGCCAGGTGATGACCCGGTCGCCGTGGATCAGCGCGGGGGCGTCGTGGGGCATTACGGGCTCGATCGCGTCGAGGATGTCGCCCAGGTTCCACTGCGTCATGCCTGCTGCTCCTCGTCTCAGGCGGCGCGTTTGCCCCAGCCCTGCAGCGCGGCCGCCTCCGCGCGCACGATCTCCGGCCCGCCGAGCAACTGCCGGTCGAAGCCGATGCGCTTGAACCAGTAATGGAGGCCGAGCAGGTCGGTGAACCCCATCCCGCCGTGGACCTCCGTGGCGGTACGCGCGACGAATCGGCCCACCTCCCCGGTGTGAGACTTGGCATGACATGCCATCAGCAAAGCCTCATCCGGGACCGCGTCGAACGCATGCGCCGCGTACCAGACGAGCGATCGGCACGGCTCCAGCCGCGCCGCCATCTCGGCGCACATGTGCTTGACCGCCTGGAAGCTGCCGATGACGCGCCCGAACTGCTCGCGCTCCCCGGCATAATCGACCGCCCGCGCGATCATCACGTCGCCCGCGCCCACGCTGTCCGCCGCGAGCAGCACGCGGCCCGCGGCGACAAGCCGGTTGGCGGTCCCGCCGTCGTCCTCGCCGAGCGGCTCGGCCGCGACGCCGTCGAGCCGCAACTCTCCCACCGACCGCGTGAGGTCGATCGTGGACAGCGGAAGGCGTTCGAGCCCGTCCGCCTCGCCGGCGACCAGATGCAATTGGCCGCCCTGGTCGGCGATGACAAAGGCATCGGCGTCGGCGCTGTCGAGCACGAACAGCGCGGAGCCGCTGAGCGTGCCGTCCGCGGCCGTGACGCCGCCGCCGTCGCGACGGTTGACGACCTCGGTCAGCCCGACGCCGAAGCGCGCGCTGCCGTCGGCAATGCGCGGCAGCCAGCGCGCCTGCTGCGCCGGCGTGCCGGCAAGCCGCAGCGCAAGCGGGGCGAGGACGCAGCGCGCCACGAACGGCACCGGCGCCACCGCTGCGCCGAGCGCCTCCGCCACTACTAAGGCATCGAGCAGGCCCAGGCCGAGGCCGCCGTGCTCCTCGGGCACCATGATGCCGGAAAGGCCAAGCTCGGACAGCGCCGCCACCACCGCCGCACTGACGGCATGGCCGCCCTCCGCGACCTCGCGGACGTGATCGAGCGGGCAATGTTCGCGCAGCAGCCGATCGACCGCGTCGCGCAGCATCCGCTGCTCGGGGGAAAGACCGAAATCCATCTATGCCGCCCCCGCCTTGGGTGCGCGCGCGTGCTCCAGCTTCGGCTCGCGCGGCATGCCGAGCCCCCGCTCGGCGATGATGTTCTTCTGGATCTGCGCGGTGCCGCCGCCGATGATGAGGCCGAGCTGGAACATGTAGTTCCACTGCCAGCTTCCGCCCGCCCGCTCGCGCCGGCTGCCGCCGTACAGCAGGCCGAGCTCCCCCATGGCGTCGATCGCCAGCGCCGAGATCTGGTGCGCCAGTTCGCACGACTGGAGCTTGACGATCAGCTTGGCGAGGCCGCCGGGTTCGCCCTTCAGCGAATTGGACAGCAGCCGCAGGCCGTTGAACTTCATCGCCGCGACTTCGGCCTGCAGCGCCACCAGCCGGTCGCACAATGCCGCGTTGTCGATCGCGCGCACGCCGTCGATCCGTTCATCGTGCATCAGCTGCACGAGCGCGGCGAGGCGATTCTCCAGCGCCGCCGGGTCGCCCAGCATGCCACGCTCGTAACCGAGCGTGGCGTTGGCCACCATCCAGCCCTGCCCGCGCTGGCCGACGATCTGGTCCACGGGCACGCGCACGTCGGTGAAGAAGGTTTCGTTGAACTCGGCGTGGCCCGTCATCGTGCGCAGCGGGCGCACCTCGATCCCGGGTGTTTTCATGGAGAAGATGAGGTAGCTGATCCCCGCATGCTTGGGCGCGTCCGCTTCCGTCCGCACGAGGCAGAAGATCATGTCCGCCTGATGCGCGGTGCTGGTCCAGATCTTCTGCCCGTTGATGACGAACTCGCCGTTCTCCTCGCGCGCGCTGGTGCGCAGCGCCGCCAGATCAGAGCCCGCGCCCGGTTCCGAATACCCCTGGCACCAGACGATCTCGCCGCGCAGCGTCGGCGCGATCCAGCGGCGCTTCTGCTCCTCCGTGCCGAGCTCGAGCAGCGTCGGAACGAGCATCGAGATGCCCTGGTTCGACAGCCCGCCCGGCACGCCCGCCGCGGCGAACTCCTCGGCGATGATGCGCGAGGTGAGGATGTCGGGTTCGGCGCCGAAGCCGCCATATTCGCGCGGAATGGTGCGCGCGGTGTAGCCGTGTTCGAGCAGCAGCTGCTGCCACGCGACCGCGTCCGCCCCGGCGCGCTGCGCCGCGCCGGGCGCGGCCGGGGCACGGTGGCGGTTCTCGGCGATGAACGCGCGCAGCTCATCGCGGAACGCCTCGTATTCCGGGCCGTAACTCAGGTCCATCGGTTCACGCTCCTGCAGCTGGTGTGAAGACGGGCAGCCGAAACCCGTCGCCGATCGTTTCGAAGGCCAGCGCCACCGGCATGTCGAGCGCGAGCGTGGCAGGGTCGGCGCCGGTCAGCCGGGTCGCCATGCGGACGCCCTCGTCCAGCTCGACCACCGCCGCTACATACGGCACGTCGGCCGCGAAGGCGGGGTGAAGCGCCTGGTGCGTCACCGTCCAGGAAAACAGCCGCCCGCGCCCGCTGCTCGGCTCCCAGGCGAACGACGGCGAGCCGCAGCGCGCGCACATGTAGCGGGGCAGGTGGCGCCACGTCCGGCACTCGCCGCACCGTTGGAAATGGAGCGTGCCGCCCTGGCAGCGCTGCCAGAACTCCTGCTCTACCGGATCCTGCGGGTGCGGCAACGGCTTGGGCGGCGAGACGGCGGGTGCCCGCAGCTTGGGCGCAATGTCGTCGTCGTTCATGCGAACCTCCGCAGGATGGCGATGCTGCCGTCGCCCAGGTCGCCCCAGCCGGTGACGAGCCCCGTCTGTGCTCCCGGCACCTGGCGCTCGCCGCAGTCGTGCCGCAGCTGGCGCACGGCCTCGACGACGTGGTTGAGCCCCCACACGTGCGCCTCGCTCAGCAGCCCGCCATGGGTGTTGAGCGGAAAGCGCCCGCCGAGCTCGATCTGCCCGTCACGCACGAAGTCGAGCGCGCCGCCCGGCTCGCAATAGCCCATCGCCTCCAGCTGGAGCAGCACGACGTAGGTGAAGCAGTCGTAGACCTGGAGGAAATCCATCTCCTCGCGGCGCACACCGGCCATTTCGAAGGCCTTGGGCGCGGCGTAGCTCAGCCCGATCTTGAACGGATCCGGGCGCGAGGGGATATCGTCCGCGGGATAGGGATGCCCCTCGGCGGCGCCTGCGATTGTGACGGGCACATGCGGCATGTCGCGCGCGCGGTCGGTGCGCGAGACGACGACCGCGCACGCGCCGTCGGTCTCGAGGCAGCAGTCGTAGAGCCGGAACGGCTCCGACACCATCCGGGCGTCGTGGTAGGTTTCCCAGTCGAGCGGCCGGCCGTAGGTGAACGCCTTCGGATTGAGTTGCGCATGCCGTCGGCACGCCATCGCCACCGCCCCCATGGCTTCCGGACCGACGCCGTGGAGCTGCGAATGCCGGGTCGCCAGCCAGGCATACATCTGCACCGGCAGGAACACGCCATAGGGCATGTAATACCCGCGGATCGTGTTGGTCAGCGTGTTCATGTTCATCGGCCGCGTGGGCGGAGCGCCCGGCTTGGGCCGCAGCGCGGAGAAGCCGTTCCAGCCGAGCGTGACGAGCACGTGGTCGCACAGCCCCGCCGCGATCGCGATCGCCGCATGCTGGAGCGCGGTCGTCGGACTCGCGCCGCCCATGTGGACGGTCGCGGCGTAGCGCAGCACGTCGTTGCCGAGGTTCGCCGCCAGTTCCTCCGACGTGGTGTAGATGGGCGGCGGCACCATGCCGTCGATGTCGGACGGGCGCAGCCCCGCGTCCGCGATCGCGCGCCGCGACGCCTCCAGCATCATGTCCACCGCGGTGCGCTCGGTGCCCTTGACGTAATCGGTTTCCCCGACGCCGGTGATCGCCGCCTTGTCCGAGAAGGTCATATCTGTCCCTCCTGTACCAGCCGCGACCCTCAGCGGAGGCCCGCCGCGCGGCCGAGCGCGCGCTCGGCATCGGCGACGAGGTCGCGCATCACCTCGGCGGCGGGGCGCACGGCGTGGATCAGCCCCATGCCCTGCCCGGCGAAGCCCGGGATGATGTCCTTGCGCTTCGCACGGATGCCCGACGCCATCACCGGACCGGCGATCATCGACTGGTATGGCATCGGCAGCGGCTCCTTGCCCGCCGCCACCCAGGCGTCGGCCCACTTGCTGCGGATCATGCGGGCAGGCTTGCCCGTGATCGAGCGGCTTACCACGGTATCGGCATCGCCGCTGTCGACGATCGCTTCCTTCTGGAAGTCCTCGATCCCTGCCTCCTCCGTCGCAAGGAACGCGGTGCCGACCCAGGCGCCCTCGGCGCCCAGCATGAAGGCCGCGGCCACACCGCGCCCGTCGGAGATGCCGCCAGCGCCGAGCACCGGCACCCGGTCCCCCACGGCATCGACGACCTGCGGGATGAGCGAGATGGTGCCGATCGGCGAATTATGCCCGCCGCCGTCGTGCCCCTGCGCCACGATCACGTCGATGCCCGACTCCACCACCTGCAGCGCGTGCTTCACCTTGCCGACGACCGCCATGACGACCGTGCCGTTGGCGTGGAGTCGATCCATCCACGGCCCCGGATTGCCGAGCCCCGCCGCGTAGACGGGCACCTTCTCCTCGACGACGACCTCCATCTGGGCCTCGAAGAACTCCTTGGAGAACAGCGCCGCGCCGCCGTTTGCCGCACCCTCCGTGACGGCGCGGCCGGAATCACGCGCGACGATCTCCAGCCCCTCGCGCTCCATGAAGTCGCGCGTGAACGCCTGATAGTCGGCGAGCACCGCGCGCGGGTCCGCCGGCGCGGCCCCGGTTTGCGGCGCCGAGCCGCGCCGCACCGAGGCGGGCAGGAGCGTGTCGACGCCGAACGGCTTGTCGGTCAGCGCGCGCGTTTCGCGGATCCACGCGCGGAGCTGCTCGGGTGAGCACGCTGCCGCGCCGAGCACGCCCAGCCCGCCCGCGTTGGACACCGCCGCCGCCAGTCGCGGGACGCTTGCCCCGCCCATGCCGGCCAGGACGATCGGATAGTCGATGCCGAGCATCCCGCAGATTCGGCTGTTCAGGGCCATTGTCCGTCTCTCCCACATCGTTCTCGTTGCTGATCTACTCCGGCGGCTACGCCTCGAACGCCTGGGTCCAGCGCACCTTCTGATCCATCAGGTCGGGGCTGCGCCGCCCGAGATACTCCGCCGATCCCTCGACGAGCCGTTCCATCTCGCGCCGCGCCGTGACCGCGTCGCGCAGCCGCACCGCATGGACGACGCGCGCGAGGCGACGAACCTGGTTCTCGCGCTCGTGCTCGGAATAGCCGAGCTGGCGCGAAAGGTCGCGGGTCAGCAGATGCAGCGCGGACGTGAGCAACCCGAACAGCGGATTGCCGCTCGCCCATGCCAGAAGGTCGTGGAAGCGCCGGTTGGTTTCCTCGAACAGCATCGATTCCACCTGCTGCTCGAGATCGGCGAAGCAGCTTGCCAGCGCCATCAGATCCGCCGCCGTTGCGCGCCGGGCAGCGTGAGAGGCCGCCCGCGGGGCCAGCGCCTCGCGCAGCTCGATCAGCGCGCGCAGGTCGGTGCCGACGAAGTGCAGTACGAGCGCAAGCGAACTCGTGAAATCGCCAATCTGCGGCCGCGCGACCACCGGCCCGCCGCCTCGACCGGGCTGCAGGTGGAGCACGCCCTGCAGTTCCAGAAAACGCAGCGCCTCACGCAATGTGGCGCGGGCGACTTCGTACCGCGCGAGCATGTCGTGCTCCGGAGGCAGCCGGTCGCCGACCTGGCGTGCGTCGGCCTCGATGTCGTGCACGATCGCCTGCGCCACGCGAAGCGCGCGCTTGCCCCTTGCGAACGAGAGCGCCTCGCCCTGCTCATCCACGTCCGGCATCAATGAATCCTTATCATGGTTTTATGTTGCTCCACTGCTTTATCTTTGTCCAGCGGCAAATTGCTGCCGTCGCCGGCTTGCAAGGCTATTAAAAGGGTATAATGTTAAAGCGCGGGAGGGGAATTGATGACCGACAACGCAGCCTGGATGGAAACCGATGGATATATCGCCATCATCCATCTCAACCGACCCGCGGCGCGCAACGCGCTTGATCCGCAGATGCTGGTGGAACTGGCCGACTGCTGGAGCAGGGTGCGCGACGCCGCCGAGATCCGCGTCGCGGTCGTGACCGGCACCGGCGACGCCTTCTGCTCGGGTGCCGACCTCGGCCGCCTTATCCCGCTCGTCAGCGGCGGGCGACCGCCGGAGGACGAGTGGGATCGCCGCGTGCTCGCTGACCGCGATATTCTCGGCACCGCGCTGCTGCGCACATTTGACGTCGTCAAGCCGGTGATCGCCGCCATCAACGGGCATGCGATCGCAGGCGGCATGGAACTGGTCCAGGGTACAGATCTCAGGATCGCATCGAGCGCCGCGCGCTTCGGCGTGCAGGAGGTCAAATGGGCGATCTTCCCGGGCGGGGGATCGACGGTGCGACTGCCGCGCCAGCTTCCCTTTGCGCGCGCGATGGAATTGCTGCTCACCGGCGATCTGATCGATGCCGGAACCGCGCTCGACTATGGCTTCCTCAACCGCGTCGTTGCGCCGGAGGAGGTGCTGCCTGCGGCGCTCGACTTCGCGCGACGGATCGCCGCCAACGGCCCGATCGCGGTGCAGGCGATCCGCGCGTCGGCGCGCGCCTGTATCGGGCGGCCGGAGAGCGAAGGCATGAACCTCGAGTCGGGCTTCGCCGCGCCGGTGTTCCGAACTGAAGACGCGCGCGAAGGTCCGCGCGCCTTCATGGAAAAGCGTACACCCGTTTTCAAGGGACGTTGAGATGGTTGACGAGGCATCCTCGGGTATCGCGAACGGGCTGGCGGGCGCCGCATTGCAAGGCGCGCTCTCGATCGCGCCGTTCCACGCCTGGCTCGGGCTTCGCGTCGAGGACGTGACAGACGGTGTCCTTCACCTCAGCATGCCGTGGCGCGACGAGATCGTATCGAATCCGCGGATCCCGTCCGTGCATGGCGGCGTGCTCGCCAGCCTGATCGATCTCGCCGGCATGTATGTCCTGCTGACGAGGACGCGTGCGGTCAGCGCCACCGCGTCGCTCCACGTCGATTATCACCGTCCGGCAAGCGGCGGCCCGCTTCACATCCACGCGCGCGTCGTGAAGATAGGACGGACGCTGTCGGTCGCGGACAGCGAGGTGCGCTCGCCCGACGACGTGCTGCTCGCCAGCGGTCGCGGTTCGTATCTCATGCGGGACGGCGGCATCGCGACATGACCGTGCAGAGAATAGGAGAGATCATGAGCATCGAGACCGCGTCGGCGGACGCCAGGCGCACTCCGGCCGAGCCGCGACCGGCCGGCACCATCCTGCTGCTGCGGGATGTGCCCGAATATCAGGTGCTCATGGTGCGACGACACCACCAGATCGATTTCGCCTCGGGAGCGCTGGTGTTCCCGGGAGGCAAGATGCACCCCGGTGACGACGATCCGCGCTGGCGCGATCACGTAACCGGGTGGGACGAAATCGACGCGACCCAGCGCGCGCTGCGCATCGGCGCCATCCGCGAGGCGTTCGAGGAAGCGGGGATCCTGCTGGCCAACTATCCCGACGGCCGCGGCTTCTCCAGTGTATGCGACGCCGAGGCCCGCCGGAAGGTCGATACCGGGGAACTCGCCTTCCTCGATGTCGTCGCCGGATTGGGGGTGAAGCTCTCGCTGACCGCCCTGACCGTTTTCGCCCGCTGGATCACTCCAGAAATGATGCCGAAGCGGTTCGACACCTGGTTCTACGCTGCCCCCGCTCCGGCCGACCAGGTCGCGATCTGCGACGGACATGAAACGGTCGATGCCGAGTGGATCGCGCCAGAGTCGGTCCTGGACCTCGCCCGAAGCGGCGCCCGAACCGTGATCTTCCCCACCTTGATGAACGTGAAGCTGCTGGCCGAGGCCGAGAGCGCAGCGGATTGCCTCGCCCGAGCGGAGGCACGTCCGCTGGTCACCGTGCTCCCGCAGATCGAGACACGGGACGGAGAGCGCGTTCTGACCATTCCGCTCGATGCTGGCTATGGTGAAGTCACACAGAGTTTGACTGAGCTCAGGGCCTGACATCCCAGGTTCCGACTATTGCAGAACCTCCCCATGCCGCTCTGGCAAAACAGAGCGGCCTTTTCTTGGGACTTTGGCCTGACACCTGGAAGTTGCCGAAGGCCGACGTTTCGCGTCGGCTGGCGCCCGGCCAGATCGAGATCAGGATCTGCACATACCGACCGTCACATCTTGGGTGGCGGCGAGACACAATTCGAACGTGGTTTGGCCAGCGTCGGATTAGCTTCCCGACGCGACTCATTCGGGCGTCATATGTGCGACGCCCGGAATGTCTGTAGCGTTACTCTCGAGCTCCGACTATGCTACGGTTCGGTTTACATTTGACGGGACGGCAGGGTGGCTGACGATCGGGCTGAGAACCACGAAAACAAAGTGAGACATGACGACCCGGACGCGAATTTTCACCCAGAATCCAGGTCGGAGGACGGTTCCGAGGAGATGAATGGCGAAAAGAAGCCGTCGCTTCTCGAGCGCTACCCCATCATTCGCTACGTCCTCATCGCCGCGCTTGTCGCCGGCATCATCGCGGCTATCGTTTGGTACATGAATTACCGCGCGAGCGGCCAGTTCCTGCAGTCGACCAACAACGCCTATGTGCGCGCGGACTTCGTGACCGTCTCGCCGAAGGTGGGCGGCTATGTCGAGCGTGTTCTCGTCGCCGACAACCAGCCTGTCCGTCGCGGTCAGCTGCTCGCCGTGCTCGATCCTCGCGACTACCGCGCCAATGTCGAAGAGGCGCAAGCCCAGATCGCCGCAGCCGGCGCCAACATCACCACTGCGCGCCGGACACTTGATGAGCAACAGGCCACGGTCGCCCAGGCGGCCGCCCAGGTCGCGAGCGCCGAGGCTGCCGCCGCAGCGGCAGAGAACGAGGTAAGACGCTACGAACCGCTCACCCGGACAGGGGCGGAATCGCGTGAGCGGCTGGCAAGCCTGGTGCTTCAGCGTGACCGGGCTGCCGCGGAGCTGCGCGCGCAGCGAGCGGCCTACCTCGCCGCCCGTCGCAGTGTTGCAACCCAAGCGGCTCGCATCGGTCAGGCGGAGGCGCAGCGTGGCACCGCGCAGGCGCAGCTTGCGCGCGCCTCGACGGACCTCGGGGCCGTCGAGATCCGCAGCAGCATCGACGGCGTTGTCGCCGACAAGGCCGTCCGGGCTGGGCAATATGTCCAGCCGGCGACCCGGCTGATGTCGGTGGTGCCAGTCGATCAACTCTACATCGAGGCGAACTTCAAGGAAACTCAGGTCGCGCTGATGCGCGTCGGGCAGCCCGTGACCATCAAGGTGGATGCACTGGACGGTGCCGAACTGCGAGGCCGGGTCGCCAGTTTTTCTCCGGGGACGGGCGCGCAGTTTTCACTCATCCCGCCCGAGAACGCGACCGGGAACTTCACCAAGATTGTCCAGCGCGTGCCCGTGCGGATCAGCATCGAGGCGGGTCCGGAGGCGCGGCGGGTGCTGCGTCCCGGACTGTCGGTGGAGGTGACGGTCGACACGATCGGCGCCAAGGGAAGCCGGGAACGAATCAAGCAGGAAACCGAGCGGCTGAAGCGCGGCGAGACGCAGGGCGCGCGCTGATGGCGGCGGAACGCGCCGGCCTGCGCGACTGGCTTGCCGTCGCTGCAGGCACGATCGGGTCGTTCATGGCGCTTCTCGACATCTCGATCGTCAATGCGGCCCTGCCCACAATCCAGGGCGAAATCGGCGCGAGCGGCACCGAGGGCACCTGGGTCGCGACCTCCTATCTCGTGGCGGAGATCGTCATGATCCCGCTAAGCCCCTTCCTGGTGCGCCTGTTCGGTCTGCGCAACTTCCTGCTGGGCGCGGCGATCAGCTTCACCGGCTTTTCCGTCGTGTGCGGCATCTCGACGACGCTGCCGATGATGATCGCTGGCCGTGTGGGCCAGGGCTTTACCGGTGGTGCGCTGATTCCGACTGCCATGACCATCATCGCGACGCGGCTGCCCCCGTCACAGCAGCCGATCGGCACCGCCGCGTTCGGCGGCACCGCGATCCTCGGCCCGGTGCTCGGGCCGATCATCGGTGGTTGGCTCACCGACAATTACAGCTGGCATTATGCCTTCTTCCTCAACGTGCCGGTCTGTGCCGGGCTCGTCCTGCTCCTGCTGTTCGGGCTCAAGCACGAGAAGCTGCGGCTCGACCAGCTGCGCCATGCCGACTGGTTCGGGATCGCGGGGCTCGCGATCGGCTTGGGAGCGCTCACCGTCATGCTGGAGGAGGGACAGCGCGAGATGTGGTTCGAGTCCGCGATGATCGTGAAGCTCGCGATCGCAACGGTGTTCGGCTTTGCGCTCATCACGATCGGACAGGTCCGCTCCGCGCATCCGGTTCTCAAGCTGTCGCTGATCTTCAGCCGGTCGTTCGGCAGCGTCTTCGTCCTCAGCCTTGTCATCGGCGTCGTGCTCTACGGCGTGACCTTCCTGATCCCGCAATTCCTCTCGTCGATGGCGGATTACAGCGCCCTGCAATCGGGCAAGGTGGTCTTCGTCTCCGGCATCCCTGCCCTGATGCTGATGCCGTTCCTGCCGCTCGCGTTCAAATATCTCGATGTCCGGCTGGCTGTCTTCGTCGGGATGACGCTGATCGGCGTCAGTTGCGCCATGGATTGGCACCTCACCGCACAATCGGCGGGGGGCGATCTGAGGGATTCCCAGCTCGTCCGCGGCTTCGGGCAGATCTTCGCCATGATGTTCCTTAACCAGGCCGCGATCAGCGCCGTGGCGCCCGAGGATGCCGGCGACGCGTCCGCGCTGTTCAACGCGGGACGGAACCTTGGCGGATCGATCGGCCTCGCCCTGATGGCGACCCTCCAGGACCGGCAGACTTTCCTGCATTTCAATCGGCTAGGGGAGACGGTGTCGGCCAACGCGGCGACCACGCAGGAGTGGTTCGCGAAGGCCATGTCCATGCCGTCCGGCGAAGCGGGCGCCTATAGGCAGCTTGCCGGGCAGCTCCTCGAGCAAGCTACCGTCATGGCCTATAACGATCTGTTTTTCGCGCTCGGCGTCGCGATTGCGATCACTACCCCGCTGGCGCTGTTCCTCCGCCCGATCTCCTCCGACACGCAGATGGCGATGCACTGATGAAGCGACTTAGCTGGGCCATTCTGCCCGCCCTCCTGACCGGCTGCGTCGTCGGACCCAATTATGGAGGCCCGCCGGGCGTCGCGAGCGGCGAGCGTCCCGGAACGACATTTCGCCGCGCAGATCAGGTAGTCACGTCACCGCAAGCCCCTGTTGCGCGCTGGTGGGAAGGCATGGGCGATCTGCAGCTCACGACGCTGATCAACCGCGCGCTTGCCTCAAATCCCGACGTGGCGATCGCGGAGGCGCGCATCCGCAAGGCGCGCGCCAGCTTGCGCGAACAGCGCGCGAACCAGCTGCCCACCGTCTCGGCGTCGGGCACTGCGATCGTCGCCGATCTTCCCGCAGGCTCGCTCGCGCTGCCGACGCAGGGCGAGCAATCCGATCGTATCAGGGCCGAATTCTACAATGCCGGCCTTGATGCGTCGTGGGAGATCGATCTCTTCGGCGGACGGCGCCGCGCGGCCGAAGGTGCCGAGGCCCAGGCTCAGGCGGCCGAAGCCAATAGAGCTGATGCGCAAGTTCGTCTCTCGGCGGAGGTGGCCCAGAACTATGTGACCTTGCGCGAACTCCAGCAGCGCCTGATCCTGGCGCGCCGCTCCGCGCAGCTTCAGCAGCGATCACTCGCCCTGCTGCAACAGCGCGAGCAGCGCGGCGCCTCATCGCGCGACGAGGTGGTGCGTCTGAAGACCGAGCTGACTCGCACGGAGGCGGGACTGTTGCCGCTTGAGGGACAGATCGCGACCACGCTGGACCAGCTTGCCCTGCTCACCGGCGACGAGCCCGGTGCGCACGACGCGGCGCTCTCCGCGCCCGCTCCGATTCCGATGATCCCCGGGACTGTCGCGATCGGCGATCCCGCCGCCATGCTTCGGCGCCGCCCAGACATTCGCGCGGCCGAGCGGCAGCTGGCGGCATCGAACGCAAAGATTGGCGTCAACATTGCCCGGCAGTTCCCTTCGGTCAGTATCATGGGCATCATCGGCCTGGGTGGTCCCAATATTGCCGATGCGGTCGATCCTGACAGCGTAGCGGGTCTGCTGCTGCCGCGGATCAGCTGGAGCTTCCTTGACTTCGGCCGCAATCGTGCCCGGGTCGAACAGGCGCGGGCCGACCGTGACGAGGCTGAAGCACAATATCGGAAGGCTGTTCTCGGCGCGCTGTCCGATGCGGAAACCAGCCTGACCCGCTTCGGCAATCAGCGACGTAACCTGTTTTCGAGCATCGCGAGCCGGGATGGTTCCAGGCAGTCGGCGACCTACGCCAAGCAGCGATACGAGCAGGGGGCGATCCCGCTGACCACATCCATCGAGGCCGAACGCGCGGCGCTGGCTGCTGATCAGTCGGTCCTGGAAGCGACGGGTGAACTTGATCGTGCATTCATCGCCTTGCAGAAGGCGATAGGACTGGGATGGAGCCAGCAGTGACGGTCTTGCAGCCATGCCAGGGAGGGGCCTGACCGCGTGACGGCGCCGCTTCTGCCGCCACCTGCCCAGTATCTGCGTGATGACGCGATCAGGGGAGGGATGGACCTGATGTTCTTTGCTCACCGATCCCATCTGGCTCATGTCGATACCGAGCTGGCTAAGCAGAACCTCGGGCGGGCACACCACCGCGTTGTTTATTTCTTGGGGAGGCATCCCGAAATTTCCGTCAGCGAACTCCTGGACGTTCTAAGCGTCACCAAGCAATCGCTTGGCAGGGTCATGAGGGACCTCATGGATCGCGGGCTCGTCTCCGGACGGGTCGGGGAGCGCGATCGTCGTCAGAAGCTGCTTTCTTTGACCGATAAGGGACGAGCGCTAGAAAACGCGCTTTTCGAGCATCTCAGGAGCAACATGGCGAACGCTTACCAAGCGGCAGGAGAAACAGCCGTCACGGGCTACTGGATTGTTATGCAGCAGCTCATGCGCGCCGAAGCACGGGAGCAATTCCGCCGGCTGCACTCCAGACAGTGATCGCCGCAAACAGATGCCGGACCAGGTCGAAGGGGGGCTTCATCGACCTGGCCCGGCCGGTTTCACCTATCCTGCAAGCCCGGAGGGGGTAAGGGACTTGCCAGTGGTGAGCTCGTTCTCCAGCACCGGGACCGCAGTGCCGGCGACCTGCTGCAGCGCCGGATCGGTTCCATCCTGCGCGTAACCCTTGTGCACGGCCCATGCGGCCTGCTGGACCTGCGCGGACTGGGTCAGATACAGATTGTCGAACGCGCTTTTGGGCGCCTTCTGGAGCAGCTTGAGCAGGGCGGCTCGGTCGGCGGACAGGCTCGAGGGCGGCGCCTTTATCGTGCGCTGATCGTTCTTCAGCGCCGCAAGTAGCGCCTGGTGGCTGCTCTGCGTTTCCGCCAGCACGCGCTTGGCATAGGCCTTGACGTCATCCCGCTGCGCGCGTGTCGCGGCGAGCTGCGCGGCCTTGATCTGGTAAAGGTTGGCGTCGGCCGCCGCGAGCACGTAATTGGGTCCGCTCTGGCTCGCGATCGGCGAAACGCCGACGTCGGCGCTGGTCATCGTTCCCGAAGTGGCGGGCGAAACGGCCTGCGCCAACACTGGTATCGGCGCCAGGGTGAGCAACGCAGCCACTATCGCAGTCTTCATTGAGATCCTCCATTGGTGTTGTGAGGCGTTGACCGAAATCAACGAGCTGAACGATAAGGAAACGGAACGGTTCCCTTTCTCTAAACTCGTTTGGTGAACCCACTGGATGGATGGCCGCTCGGACGGCTGGAGGTGCGCGGCGATGAAGAACACGACGGCCAGGGGGACCGTTCCCGCGCCGGCAGCGTCAAAAGCTGAAGCGCCAGGCCGGACTGCCGGGTCCTTCTTGCGCAGGAGCGAAGTCTCGAGTGCCTCGATCGCATCCGTCCTGCTCTGCGTCGCCTGCCTCGCTGGCTGCGACCGAACGCCTCGCCAGGCGCCGCCGCGAGCGACGGACACGATCAACGTGCCACCGCAGACGTCCACCGTCGATGTGCCGATCGTCGCGGACCTGGACAAGCTGGCCCGAAGCCTCGAACAGGCGATTCCACGTCGCCTCTGGTCGATCGACAAGCCGGGGCAGACCTGCCTTCCGCCGAAGAAGGTCAAGATCCTCTTCGCGAAGATAAAGACGCCCGCCATCCAGTGCCGCATCACCGGCACCGTCGTCCGAGGGCCGCTGGTGCTGGAGGGCTCGGGAAAAACGATCATTGTCACCATGCCGCTTCACGCCGCGATCAGCGCGCGCGACGTGGGAGGCGTACTCAGCCGGGAAACGGCCGAGGCGGACGCCCGCGTCCGGGCTGTGATCAGGCTCGACATCGCCCGCGACTGGTCGCCGCGCGGCACGGTGTCGATCGCCTACGACTGGACCGACGAGCCCCACGTCGACTTCCTTGGCCAGCGCATCGAGTTCACCAGCAAGGCTGACGCCAAGCTCGCCGGCGTCGTCGCGCGCCTGGAGCGTTCGCTGCCGCAGGAACTCGGCAGATTGCAGCTGCGCGAGCAGGTCGCGCAGGTCTGGGGGTCGGCGTTCACCTCCGTCCAACTGAACCGGGCGAACCCGCCGGTGTGGATGCGGATCACGCCCCGGCAGTTGAGCTACGGAGGCTACACCATCTCGCGCAACCGGGTGAACCTGGCTCTAGGGCTGACGGCAGTTACGGAGACGTTCGTCGGCGACCGGCCACCTGATCCGCAGCGCCGGCCGCTCCCCGACATGACGCGCACGCAGCCCGGACCCGGCCGCATCCTGTTCGCCATACCCGTCATCGCCGACTATCGTCAGCTGGAGCCGGTCCTCGCCAAGGCATTGGTGAAGCGGTCGCGCCGCCCCTTCGAAGTGCCCGGTGTCGGGGCCGTGCGCGCGCAGTTCCACCAAGTGACCATCTACGGCACGACGGGCGGCAAGATCGCAGTCGGGCTTCGCTTCAGCGCGGCAGCCGAAGGCGGGGAGCCTTCGCGGGGCACGATCTGGCTTACCGCCACGCCGCGCAACGCCGTCAACGATCGCCGTGTCGCGTTCGACGATCTCACCGTCGCCAGTGTGACCGACTCGGTCCGGACAAGCCTGCTGCTGAAGCTTGCCAACACTCCCGGCATATCTGGCACTGTGTCAGCCGCGCTGACCCAGAATTTCGAAAAGGATTTCGACAAGCTGTTCGGCAAGATCACCCGTGCGATCGACGAGAAACGTATCGGCGACCTGATCGTGCGCGCCCGCATCACGGACGTGCGGACGGGCCAGCTGAAGGCGGCGGGGCAAGGCGTCTACCTGCCGGTATGGGGGCGCGGCACGGCCACGATCGGCCTTGCGCCACGGCGGGCCGGAAATTGAGATCTCTGCTGCAGCCTTGACGCCTGCTTGATCGTCCCAGCGGCAACGCTGCAGCCTCTTTCGATCTTGGCAGAACTATTCAAAGGTCAAATCAAATCATCCGGCTCTGTCTCACGGTATCGTCGGACGCGCATCGCTCTGCTTGGTCGCCCGGTGGAGGGCTGTGACGCGCTTGACTTGTGCGATGCTGCAACCCGCCAGCGCCGCCGTTTTCGCTATGCTCATCCCAGCCTCACGAAGTGAGACGATGCGGCGATGATGGGCCAAGTCTGGTTTTCGACCGGTGTAGCGTCCCTCCCGCTTGGCGATCGCTATGCCTTCCCGCTGCCGCTCGCGGCGCAGTTCGTAATCATCGCGAGCGGTCTGAAGCGCAACCCTCAGTAACATGTCTTGAATTGCCTCTAGGACGATGCGCGTCACCCCGCCATTGTCCTCGGCAAGATCGGTAAGATCCACGATTCCTGGTACGGCTAGCCTCGCTCCCTTGTCGCGGATAGCGGTGACGAGCCTCTCCGCCTCAGCCAGCGGCAGGCGACTGATCCGATCGATCTTTTCGGCGATAACCACTTCGCCCATTTGCAGGTCGGCTATCATGCGAAGCAACTCGGGCCTGTCAGGACGCGCGCCGGAAGCCTTCTCGCGATAAACAGCTGCGACATAATACCCCGCGGCACGCGAGGACACGACCATCGCCTCTTGTCGTTCAAGATCCTGCTCGTCGGTGCTGACGCGCAGGTACACGCGAGCAGCGCGGACTGTCGTACTCATGTTGGCTCCGTTGGGTACACCCTTGTGAGCCACCCCTGCGACAGCCGGCTCGGAATAGCAAGCACCGATCCTGTCGAGCCTAGCTCAGGAACCCAGGCCTAAGTAGCTGCCGGGCACGGATATGAACGATCATCGATCACCAAACGCGTTGAAGAGCTTCGCTTTGCGCTATCCGTCAGTGCCGATGTCCGGTAAGGTCTGGTGGTTGGGTCAGCCAAGCGAGTTCGGTGCAAATGGAAGCACAGAGGGTTAAGATTGTGGACGGAGGTAAGCTCGTGATCCCGGCAGCAATGCGCCGCGAGCTCGGGATCACCACGGGTGACACCGTTCTCGTCGATGTGGACGATGGCGAGTTGAGGGTACGTTCCGTGCCTAAAGCACTGGAACGTGCTCGCGCGATCCTGCGCAAGTATGTGCCCGAAGGCGTCGGCTTGGCTGACGAGCTGATCGCGGAGCGTCGGCGTGAGGCGGAGCGTGAGTAGCAAGGTCGTACTCGACGCCTCCGCCCTGCTCTGCGTGCTGAACGACGAACCTGGGGCGGATCGGGTAGTCGATGTCCTGACCCGCAGCATCATTGGAACGGCCAACCTTGCCGAGGTCGTCTCCAAGCTTCGGGACCGAGGATTGCCGCTCGACGAGGTGCGTGAGGCGCTTGGCGGGCTGCACCTCGATGTCCGGCCGCTCTCTCCTGGCCAGGCACTAATAGTCGGCGACCTCCGGCCATCAACGAAGGCGCTTGGTCTGTCCCTCGGCGACCGGGCATGCCTCGCTTTGGCAATAGACCTGCAAGCGGAGATGTTCACGACGGACGGACCGCTGGCGAGTGCCGAGGTCGGCATCAGCATCACCAATGTGCGACCGCTGGCAGAGTAGTCGCACATTCGTGCTTTTGGGTGCGGATCGGCAGATTGCCATGCAGAAAGGGCGTATGTGACCGAGCAGCAAGCGCCGACGCGCAACGGCAGACGCGGAGTTAGCCGGGACCAGAATACAGGTGACGTAACACGGGCGCCGAAGCTCTCTCCGCTCAACCCACCCCTTTCGTTCCCTGTCCGTTCTGGGTATGGTGCAACAGCTGCGAGCGGCGCAGGATCAGTGGGTCATGGCTGAAACCGAGATCGAATGGACTGACGCGACATGGAATCCAGTCGCCGGCTGCTCGATCGTGAGCGCCGGCTGTAGTCATTGCTATGCGATGGAAATGGCGCGCCGTCTCGAAGCGATGGGCGTCGAAAAATACGTCGGGCTCACACGGCGCAGCGGCCGGCGCACCATCTGGCAAGGTGTCGTGCGCGAGGATCCGGCCGCGCTGACAATCCCATACCGTTGGAGAAAGCCGCGCAAGATCTTCGTCAACTCGATGAGCGACCTCTTCCACGAAGGCGTCAGCGATGCGTTCATTCGGGCTGTATGGCAGGTCATGCGCGAAACGCCCCGTCACCACTATCAGATACTCACCAAGCGCCCTGAGCGCATGGCGGCGGTAGTTACCCGACTGATCGGTGACGTCCTACCCAACGTCTGGTTGGGCACCAGCATCGAGGATGCCGAGGTCGTGAGGCGTGCCGACTACCTTCGCGCGGTGCCTGCAGCCATCCGCTTTATCTCGTTCGAGCCGCTGATTGGGCCGGTTGGCGCGATTGATCTCACTGGTATCGATTGGGCGATCGTGGGCGGTGAAAGTGGCCGCTCAGCGCGACCGATCCGCGAGGCCTGGGTGGATGAGATCCATGATCAGTGCATCGCCTACGAGACAGCCTTCTTTTTCAAACAATGGGGCACCTGGGGTAAGGACAACAAGAGGCGCTCCAAAAAGGCGAACGGACGCGAATACCGCGGGCAGACCTGGGATGAAATGCCCAGCGGTTTTACAGCCGCTCTATGATCAGCTTGGAAGCGCCAGGATTGCATGGCCGAGAAACCCTATAGCTGGGCGAGCGGGGCGACGCTCGAGGATCACTCCCGACGCAAGCACAAGATACTCGGCGAGTATTTCGCACAATATCTTGGCGTCCGCTGTCAGCTCCCTCAGCAGACCCAGTTCCGGCTGGCGATCGTCGATGGTTTCGCGGGCGGTGGCCGGTACGCCTGCGGCACACCAGGTTCGCCGCTTATCTTCATCGAGGAGCTGCGGCGTGCAATCGACACGATCAACACGATGCGCGCGGCACAGGGTTTCGGCCTCGTGTCGATGGAATGCTTGCTCGTGCTCAACGATCAGAGCCCGGCAGCGATCGACAGCCTGCGCGCCAACGTTGCGCCGCTCCAGGCCGAGATCGTCGGCAACGTGCCCCGGCTCCATCTCCGGGTCGAGTATCTGACCGAGAGCTTCGAGACGGCCTATCCTACGATCAAGAAGCTGCTCGCGCAGGGACGCTATCGCAACCTAATCTTTAATCTCGACCAATGCGGTCATAGTCACGTCGAGCGTACTACCCTTCTCGACATCATGCGGTCGAACCCTTCTGTCGAGATATTCTACACGTTCGCTATCGAGGCGCTGCTCTCCTTCCTGCAGAAATCAGACCCGGTGCAGCTTGCCGCGCAGCTTCGTCCGTTCGGGATCGAAGCTACCGAGCTCGAGCAGCTTGAAGGGGCGATGAGCAAGAACCTGTGGCTTGGCGCAGCGGAGCGGCTCGTGTTCGAGACCTTTCGGACCTGCGCGCCGTTCGTAAGTCCATTCTCTATCAATAATCCGGGAGGGTGGCGCTACTGGCTGATCCACTTCGCGAACATCTACCGCGCCCGACAAGTCTATAATAACGTACTCCATCAGAACAGCACCACCCAAGCGCACTTCGGCCGGTCTGGGCTCAACATGCTGTCCTATGATCCGAGCCACGATGGTGGTGCGCTGTATCTCTTCGATCTCTCTGGTCGCGAAGAGGCTCGCAACCAGCTGCTCGTCGATATTCCGCGCCTAATCTCAGAGTCCGGCGATGTCATCGAAGTGGGAGATTTCTACGAGGGCATATACAACGCAACGCCAGCCCACACCGACGATGTGCATCAGGCGATAATCGAGAACCCCGATGTTCAAGTCATTACGCCCGGAGGCGGCGAGCGCCGCAGCGCGAATGCTATCGGTGTCGGAGACGTGCTGAAGCTCAAGCGCCAGAAAAGCTTCTTTCCGATGTTTCTCAACGCGGGTGGAAACTAAGATCGGCCTATTCGGAAAGCTGATCGTCCACTGTTTCAGGCAAACGTCTACCGCTTCAGGGCGAGCCATGCAGTGGCAGTTCCGTCCACTGTTTCAGGAAAACCTACAGATCCGATAGCCAGTCTGCGACCCCGAAAGACCGTACGGACCTGATCGAACCGACATGCCTAGCGACGCGACGAACCAGCCGGCGGCCAAAGGCAACGACCTTGATGCGATCGTGGCCGGTGCGGTGGTGGTGCTGGATCAGGTCACTTCGCTCGAGCCTTACCTTCCCGATCTCTCGCCTGGCGACCGCGAGCGCGTCGACGCCTATGTCGGCCGCGCCTCGGCGGATGCGACGCTGCGCGCATACAAGTCCGACTGGCGGCTGTTCTGCGCCTGGTGCGCCGAGGCAGGATATCGGCCGCTGCCAGCGACGCCGGCAACCGTCGCCGCGTTCCTGACGCTGCTCGCCGAGACCGGCTTTTCGCCGCGTGAGCCATTGCGCACTAAGGGTGGTCGGATCATCCCGCGCCAGGAACCGCGGCCACTCGGCAAGGCGACGATCGGCCGACGCCTCGCCGCGATCGTGTTTGCGCATCGCGCCGCTGACATGGAGCCGCCGACCACCCAGCCTGATGCCTCCCGTCTGGAAAAAGCGCTGCGCGCGATCCGCAAGGACAAGCGAGACGAGCTGCCCGCCAAAAAGCGTGCCGCCGATGGCGACGTCCTGCGCGACATGCTGCGCAGCGTTATCGGCGAAGATTTGCGCGCCTACCGCGACCGCGCGCTGCTCGCGATTGGCATGGCGGGCGCGTTTCGGCGCTCCGAGCTGGTGGCGATCACGGTCGGCCGCGTTTCGGAGGACAGCCG
This sequence comes from Sphingobium cyanobacteriorum, assembly GCF_030580935.1. Taxonomy (GTDB): domain Bacteria; phylum Pseudomonadota; class Alphaproteobacteria; order Sphingomonadales; family Sphingomonadaceae; genus Sphingobium; species Sphingobium cyanobacteriorum. The sequence continues at coordinate 42,080 of NZ_JAUQOM010000012.1, forward strand.
CGGGCTGCTAGTACGGATTGGGTCGTCGAAGACCGACCAGGAAGGCAAAGGCCATACCGTCGCGATCCCCGACGGCCGTCGCCTCGAGCCGGTGCGGCACTACCGAGCCTGGCTTGAGTTGGCGGGGATCAGCGAGGGGCCGGTGTTCCGCAAGCTGACCCCGCAGGGCCGGCTCACCGACAAGGCGATGAGCGCGCAGGGTGTTGCGCTGGTAGTGAAGGCGGCGGCGCTGGCGGCTGGCTACCCGCCCGAGCTGTTTTCAGGCCACAGCCTGCGCGCCGGGTTCCTTACCGAAGCTGGTCGGCAGAATGCTAACTTGTTCAAGATGAAGGAGCATAGCCGCCACGCGTCGCTCGAGATGGTCGCCGAATACGTCCGGGACCACGAGCGCTTTCGCGAACACGCCGGCGAGGGCTTCCTATGACTTACGGCAAGGCGGGCAGGCATGTGCAGGCACATGCGAACGAGCCCGGTGGACCTACCCCGCTGGCGCGGCGCTTACTGACCCGCGTACGAGTTTTGACAACCTGGTGAGACCTACCTGATTTCCTTGTCAATGAAGCCCAACGTTGTGGCATTCTCGATGAGAGTACGGACCTTACCCTTATCCATGCCAGACGGCACCTCGGCATCGATCTCGAGCTTAAGCGCGACTTCGCTGCCCGGCATTGTCGTGAGCTGTTCGACGATCGCTTCTACGATCTGGTGGATTTCGCGAGCCGGCCGTTCGGCCGAGATCATTACTGTTCCAAGGAAGCGCGTTGGGTTTCGCTCTGGAGGCGGAACATCGGGGGCGCCGTGAGGCGATGACGTAGTGGATGAACCACCTTCAGGTGCAGGCGAGCCACCACCAACAGGTATTTCCCGTTGTGAGGGTGCTGGACGGTGCGCCTCGGCCACGCCCGGCTTGATGATGACGCTTTCCCCATCGATGACGACTGCCGCATTGACAGCCCGCTCGATTGCGAGGCCAAGGTATGTGTCGGTCTTCTCGTCCCACTTTTCGGCATAGGCGAAGGGGCCGGGCAGCATCCCGCCGACCGCCGCCTGGACGGCCTTTACCAGCACGTCCTTATTTTTGACGCGTGGCAGGTAGGTGTAGCGGTTTAGATACTCCCATAGATCCTTAAGGGAGAGATGCGGCTTGCCGTTCCAGATGTATTTCTGGAGATCGCGGTCGAGGCGCGTCGGTCCCAGCTCGGCGAGAAGCCCCTCCTCGCCGACCAGTTTCTTGCTGGCACGGGCCAACAGACCGTCCTGAGCCGGCACCTTGCCCGAAACCCACTCGACCTCAGCCTGCGCGCTCTCCTGAACCGGGTAATGCAGGTAGCACCACGCCTCCCTCAGACGTGTTTTCACCGTCTCGTTGGCTTCGGCGAGCTTGGCCTTGGCGAGAGCGTCATCGCTTTGCGTAAGGTTGAGGCGATCCTTCTCCTTGACGATCTCGCCCCATGCCAGAGCCGCGCGCACGGCATCCTTCAGGTTATCGAGCTGGCGTGCCTCTGCGGCGATGAACACGAGCATGTTCCGGTACACGCGCGGCGTGCTGCCGCGCTGGAGAAGCATCTCCTTCGCCTCGACCAATGCTTCGGAGCCATCGCGACCGTTATGGGGGTGAGCTACCCCCAGCACGACCGCGCGCACGCCGCCCGCTTCGTCAGGCACTTCAGCCGAGGACGTGGGAGCCACCTGCACAGCGTCGAAGTGGCCCCGATCAGCGATGCCGTTGATGTATTTGGCTAGCTCGCGGTCGATCTCCATCAACACCAATTGCGCATCGAGCTGACCCGCCTTGTCCGCCGCGATCCGGTTGAGACTGGCCGACATGGAATACCAGTAGCGACCCAGATCCGCGTGCATGAACTTGGCCTGGTTCGTCAGGCGCCGAAGAGCGTCACCAAAGATGGCGGGTCGCTCGCCGGGCTGAACGACACCCAGGTTGATCTGCTTGTCGTCGAGGCCGGTATTCTGCTGCGCGTGCGTCGGTGCCGTTCCCATGAAGATCGCACGCGCGATGCGACGGGTCGCCGAGTAACGGTTCAGGTTCGGCGCCGCCTGATCCACCTTGTACGGGGTGGCGGCCGTCCCATCGACATCGGCGGCGATGATCGACTGCCAACTGACGTCAAGGTAATGCAGAAGCTCGGGTTCGACGCGCGGTGAGCTGACCGACACGCTGCCAGGCATGATCATCACCGACGGGTCGCCGCTCATCCACAGCTCGTGAATCACCTGCGCCATGAGACGCAACACACCACGCGTCCGCTGAAACTTTTCCAGCGAACCCCAGCAGGTATAGAGTTGATCGAACAGCTCGGGGTGAATCGGGTACGCCTTCTCCAGCTTCCGCCGATAATCCTCATCGGCACAACCCTGCGGGAAGTCGTTGGCGTTCTCCCGGTACAGCTTCGCGAACTGCTTCAGGGTGTTATCGCGATGGTGGAACCTGTCGCCCGGGATTTCCTTGAAAAGGCGCCGGCGGACGATCTCATAGCTCTCTTCCTGAGAGGCAGGGCGCCACGACGATTCGACGCGACTGAAGGTCTGTTTCAGGCGGGCAAGAGCCTCTTGGCCCCCTTCTCCGCCGACCTCGATCTGCGACGCCGGCAGCGAAGCAACGAGCAAGGTGCCGGGGCTCGCCTTTACCGCCTCCGTGAGGGATTGAACGAAGGACAGGTTGGCATCGAAGGAGCCGGAGGGAAGCCCCTCCACTCGGTAGATCTGGCGCAGGTACGCCACCCACTCGTCGATGAGGACCAGGCAGGGAGAATATTTCCTGAAGATCGCCTCGAGCATGTTCGATCCCGGCGCGATCCCCTTCGCGTCGTTCTCGGCGATCATGTCGAACGCCTCCTCGCCGCCGAGCTGCCACGCCAGCTCGCCCCAGGTGGTCCGGATCTTGCGGTCCCCCGCTGCATTCAGGACGTCCTGAGGGCCGCGAGAGGTGCCGACGAGAACCGCACGGTTGATGTCGGTGGGAACGGTAAGCCCGTGCCGCTCAAGGAGCTGATCGAGCCCGGACAGATCATGCGCCGGCGTTCCGCCAGCCATATGGTAGAGGGCCAGCATCGAGTGCGTCTTACCGCCCCCGAAATTGGTTTGCAGCTCCACCACAGGATCGCCGCCGCCGCCCGAAAGACGCTTCGCGGCACCGACCAAGAGGGTGCTCAGGCCTTCGGTCAGATAGGTCCGGCTGAAGAACTGCTGGGGGTCGCGGTACTCTGCCGGCGCGCTGCCGGCATGGACCTTCCCGAGATCGGCCGCGAACTCGGCTTGCTGGAACTCGCCGGTTGCAACGTCCTGATGGGGCTCGACCACCTCGCGCCACGGGAGCAGGCCGGCTACGGTCTCAACGGAGATATCGAGGCGCTGCGTCTTCCGGCGCTCCTCATTCCGCTGAAGCTCTGAAAACTTGGTGCGCAGGATGGTGTCGCGCATCTTTCCGAGCTGGTCGGCGACGTCGCCGGCGCTGATCGACTCCATGAGCCGACGCATGGAGTCCAAGGCGCGTTCGGCGTCGTCGTATGTGAACGTCTCATTGTGCGAGAGCTTGTTCCGGACATCCTGTCCGTCGTCAGAACATTCGGCACAACTCGCGGCGTAGATTAGCGGAGTGCGGATCTCGTCAGGGGGTTGATGTTAGGCGGCGAACTTGCGGTGCTGCAAGCGCCGATGTTCGATGGTCTGTCGCTTGATCCTTTCGCGCAGTTTGATGATTGCCGGAGCCCTGCCGAAGTAGGCATCGGCAGGCGTCACGTTGGCCAGGCTCTCGTGGTATCGCTGGTGATTGTAGTGCTCGACGAAGGTCTCGATGTGGGCTTCGAGGTCGCCGGGCAGGAAGTAGTTTTCCAGCAAGATGCGGTTTTTCAGGGTCTGGTGCCAGCGCTCGATCTTGCCCTGGGTTTGGGGATGACACGGGGCGCCGCGGACATGGCTCATCTTCCGGGCCTCGATGTATTCCGCCAGCTCACCCGCGATGTAGCTGGGGCCATTATCGCTGAGTAGGCGGGGTTTGTGCAGCACCGTGGCGCTGTCGCAACCAGAAGCCGCCAGGGCGAGGTCCAGCGTGTCGGTGACGTCCTCGGCTCGCATGTTGGTGCACAGCTTCCAGGCGATGATGTAGCGTGAGAAGTCGTCGAGCACGGTCGACAGATACATCCAGCCCCACCCGATGATCTTGAAGTAGGTGAAGTCGGTCTGCCACATCTCGTTCGGCCGCGTGGTTTTCGTGTGGAACTGATCGGCAGCCTTGATCACGACATAGGCCGGGCTGGTGATCAGGTCGTGGGCCTTCAACAAGCGGTAAACCGTGGATTCCGACACGAAGTAGCGCTGCCCATCGGTGAAGCGCACGGCCAGTTCCCGGGGGCTCAGCTCAGACTGTTCCAGCGCCAGCTCGATGATCTGGTCGTGGATGCCCGCCGGGATGCGGTTCCACACCCGGCTCGGCGCCGATGGCCGATCTTCCAACGCCTCCGGCCCGCCTTCGAGGTAGCGATCATACCAGCGGTAGAATGTCCGACGAGGGATGCCGAGTTGGTCCAGCGTGCGCTTGGCCGACAGGTGCGACTGCTCGACGGTTCTGATGATCTCGAGCTTCTCGGATGCGGGATACCTCATTCGTCGTTGCCCCCATCCGCGACCATGCTTTTTTTGAGCAGACGGTTTTCCAGTGTCAGATCGGCCACGCATTCCTTCAGGGCCCGGGCTTCGCGGCGCAGGTCCTGGACCTCTCCGGTGGTCGCGGCACGGGCGGTGTCGCCGGCCAGGCGGCGCTTGCCAGCTTCCATGAACTCCTTCGACCAGGTGTAATACAGGCTCTGGGCAATGCCTTCCTTGCGGCATAGCTCGGCGATGCTGTCTTCCCCGCGCAGGCCATCCAGCACGATGCGGATCTTGTCCTCGGCCGAAAAGTGGCGCCGGGTCTGTCGGCGGATGTCCTTCACTATCCGCTCTGCTGGGGCCTTGGCGGGCGATTTTACATCGGAGGATCTGGGCTTCATCTTCGTTCCTTCGTCACTACGACGAAGCCCAGATCCTCCTTAAATCACAACCTCAAATCTGTGCCATTGGTGCTGACGGCGGACAGTTGATCGCCTGATCGCCGATCCAGTCTACCGAAAGTATCTGTGCCGCCTGCGCAGACGCAATACCGCGCACAGATGCGCCGTTCCGAATTTCTTCGAGCTCAGCCACGCAAACCTCCTGCCATCCTCAAGAGCCTGTTCATTCTGCGAACTCGGCTCTCTCAAGCGCAGCTTCGGTCTCGTTCCGGTTGATCACGACAATGTGCTGGCTCCGCGCTGGACGCTTGGCCGCGTCACCGAGGAGACCTAGCCTTTTGAGGACGTAGAAAAGCATGGCGTATCGTATGGTGAGAACGGCTGATCCATTCTCCATACCGTAGTCCTTGGCGACGACTGATTTCTGATTGGGCGTTAGATCAGGATGTGGCCCAATCTCGACCCCAAAACGTTCCTGCCACAACTCATCTGACTGAACGCTCACGCCGCTGTCGCCAAACTCCCCGAAGTTCAAGATTCGCGGCAGCAGGAAGTCCTTAAACTTGTCGGTGACATGGCAGTAGGCTCTCACGTGCCAGCGGAAACCGTCGTAGCCGAAGGCATGCGGCGTTATTCGTCGCCAAGTCGGATCCGGACGCTCTCGACTCATCGATTGATATTGAACGTCGATAGAACGATTTTCTCTTACTGCGCTCAGCACCGAACGAAGTACGCCGGCATCGATGTCCCGGCGCGGTGTCAGCGCAATGTCAGTATCTGGAACCTCGGTGATCCACGATTCTGTCAGGTCGATAAGGCCCTCCGCTACCGAACGCAGTCGGGAGAGATAGCCGTCAGGATCTGGCCTCAGGAATCGCGGCTTGAACCGCTCACTCGCAACGTACCGTTTGGCGCTCTTGTCGTAAAACGCATTGTGGGGTGCCCGCTCCTGGTAGAGGGTCAGATCCTTGGATGCCTGTGGCACCGATACGTCGAACATATCGATGATGTCCGAGCGATTGACCCCGCCTTCCCAGAACAGGCGGAATTCAATGAATTCCAGGCGTCGCTCTACCCCCCACTTCAAAGCTGACGCGACGTCCGCCATCCAAACTCAAACTCCAAGATGCGGATAGAAAGTATATGGACACATCCGCGCGACACGTTTAGTTTCTATCCCCATCACGGATTCGCGTCAAGCGTGCCGGAACCGATTTAAGGAGGCTAGCATGCCAAAGGGCGGAACGAAGGGGGAAGTGACCAGCAAGCGTGCGGCGAGCGCCGCATCGAAGGTTCTCCGTGATCCAAAATCAAGTGTGGCGGCGAAAACGGCTGCGGCCTCTGCACTGACCCAGCGCCCGAATAAGTCGCGAGGAGACCGGCGATGATTGCCATCATGAGCAACCGGCGGACTACCGTCGCCCACGGACGCCTGGCTATGCGGGAGCTTCGCCTCGACGCCGCGCGCCACCGCCGCCACGGCCGGCAGATCATGTCGTTCGAACAGCTGGCGGTCCGCCTCGCCGGCGGCTTTGCAAGGCCGATCGACGACGAAAGCCTTCGCACCGCGATCCAGGCCGTCCTCCCGAACACCCCGCTCGGCGAACTCGAAAGCATCAAGCTCCTGCCTGGAATGGTCGACGCCTCGGCCGACACGCTGCACAAGGCTTGGCGCGCCGGCATAGACCTGGCCTGCCGCGCCCACGAGCATCCGCGTCTCGATTCCATTGCGCGTCTCGAAGCGGCGGTACTGGCGCAGCTGCCGTCGGGCATGATGCGGCCCTGCGACCTGGTCGCGGCTGCCTGTCAGCGCCTCGATCACGCTAAGGCCGTTCTAGGGCCGGTCGAGATCGTCGGCATTACCGAGCTGTCGCCGTGCTGGCGTCCGCTGCTTCACGCGCTGACGGGCTACACTCCGGTGACCTGGACGGCGGGCCCGCGGCCGACGCCGCCCTGGCTCGAAGCGACCGGCGTTATCGTGACGCGCGATGCGCCGCAGGCTCCGGCGGTTCGGGCGGAAAGCGCGGCGACGGCGTATCATGAGGCCATCGAGGCGATCCGCTGGGCGCGGGCGCTGCTGGCTTCGGGTGAGGCCGAGCCGGCGGACATCGCGATCGCCGCCGCCTCGACGGCGGACTATGATGACCATTTCCTGTCGCTTCGCGCCGACGCGAACCTCGACCTGCACTTCATCCACGGGATCAAGGTCACCACCACTCGCGAGGGTCAGGCGGCCGCCGCGCTCGCCGACATCCTCGTTCGCGGCTTGTCGCAGAGCCGGATGCGCCGTCTCGCGGCGCTGTGCGGGTCCGAGGCCGGTCCGTTCCAGACGCTGCCGGTGGGCTGGTTGCGCATCTTGCCGACCGACGCGCCGCTTGCCTCGGTCTCGGCCTGGACGCGTCTGCTCGGGCGCCTGACCGCCGCGGACTGGCCTGACGAGCAAGACCACACCCCCACCTTGCGCGGCATCGTCGAGCTTCTGGGCAAGGGCCACAGCGCCGCCGAGGAGATCGGCGCGGCGCTGCTCAGCGGCCGCGCCCTGGCAATCTGGCGCAAGGCGCTGCTGGCGGGGCCGACCGGGTCGCTCGACACGACGCTGGAGAATCTCAAGCAGGACGACGGCCTCGAGGCCTGCGTATCCGTCGCCTGGATGCCCGCCAGCGCCCTGGCCGCGTCGCCGCGCCGGTTCGTCCGCTTGATCGGGCTGAACTCGTCCCGCTGGCCGCGGAGCATCTCCGAAGACCGCCTGATCTCCGATCACGTCATTCCGACCGCCGAACTCGATCCCCTGCCGGTCGCGGCGGCCGATCGCCGGGACTTCGAGACGATCCTCGCCACGACCGAACGCCAGGTGGTTCTGTCGCGCGCGCGCCGCGACAGTGAAGGGCGGCTCCTCGGCCGCAGCTCGCTGCTCGGCGCCTATGGCGAGGAAAACTACGTCCGCCGCAACGCGGTCCCGGCTCACGCCTTCAGCGAGACCGACCGGTTGATGGCGCGCCCGCAGGAGTTTGCCGGCGAGCCCCAAGCGGTCGCCGCCACGGCCTGCTGGCGCAACTGGCACCGCAAGGAGATCACGCCGCACGACGGCCTGGTGCGCGCCGACCACCCGCTCTTGCTGGCCATCCTCGACCGCACCCAGTCGGCAAGCTCGCTTCGCCTCCTCCTGCGCAGCCCGCTCGGCTTCGTCTGGCGCTACGCGATGCGGCTGCGGATGCCCGAGAGCGGCGCCGATCCGCTCGTGCTCGACGCCCTTGGCATGGGCGACCTCGTCCACATGACGCTCGATCTGGCGCTCCAGAAGTTGGAGGCCGCCGGCGGTCTGGCCAAGGCCGACGAGGCGCAGATCGCAGCCACCGTGCAGGAGGCCGCGCGCGAGGTCGCCGGGGTCTGGGAGAGCGAACGCGCTGTGCCGCCGGAGGTGATCTGGCGCCGGACGCTCGACGACGCCCGCGTCCTGACGAGCCGCGCGCTCACCTATGGCGACGAACGGCTGCCGGACGCCCGTTCCTATGGGGAAGTCGCCTTTGGCGGCTTGGAGCCAAAGTCGGACGCTGACAGCCCCTGGGATTCCAAGATCCCGGTCGAAATCCCCGGCGCGGGCTTCCGCATCAACGGCTACATCGACCGTCTCGACCTGTCGGGCGACGGCAAGCGCGCCCTGGTCCGCGACTACAAGACCGGCCGCCTGCCCAGGGAGGACATCAGCCTCGACGGTGGCCGCGAGTTGCAGCGCTGCCTCTACGCCTTCGCCGTCAAGGCGCTGCTCGGGTCCGAGGTCTCGATCAGCGCCTCGCTGCTCTTCCCGCGCGAGCAAGTCGATCTCCAGCTCGCCGATCCGGAAGCCACCCTGCTCGAGATCACCAGCTATCTGCAGGCGGCGCGCGCCAACCTGACCGCCGGGTACGCCCTGATCGGGCCCGACACCGGCGGAACCTATGACGACCTCGCCTTCGCCCTCCCGGCGAACGCAGGCGCGACCTACTGCAAACGCAAGCTGCCCGCCGCGACCGAGATGTTCGGCGACGCCGCGCAAGTCTGGGAGGCCCAGTGATGATCGCCGCAAGCAAAGCCCTGCGCGACGACAATGCCCGCCGCGCTGCGATCAGCGTCCATGACCGGTCCATCCTGGTGGAGGCCGGCGCGGGTTCGGGCAAGACCGCCGTCATGGCCGGCCGCATCGCCGCCATGCTGGCCGAAGGGGTCGCGCCCAAGTCGATCGCGGCCGTCACCTTCACCGAACTGGCCGCGAGCGAGCTTTTGATCCGCGTGCGCGACTTCGTCGCCGACCTCGTAGTGGGCACGATCCCGACCGAACTGCGGATCGCCTTTCCGGACGGTCTTTCGGAAATCCACAAGGCCAACCTCGCGGCGGCCTCGGCGGCGGTCGACGAGATCACCTGCTCGACGATCCACGGCTTCTGCCAGCGCCTGATCAAGCCCTATCCGGTCGAAGCCGACATCGACCCGGGCGCCGGCGTGATGGACCGCAACCAGGCCGACCTCGCCTTCATCGAGATTGTCGACGCCTGGCTGCGCGAGCAGCTTTCGGGCGTCCAAGGGGGCATCATCGCCGAAATGGTGCTGCAAAGCCCCGGCGAGACCGTCGGGCTGATCCACAAGATCGTCGCTAATCTGCGCAAGCGGCGCACCGTGTCGGCGCCGCCCGTGACGCCGCTCGCGCCGCATCTGCGCGCCTTCCATGACGCGACCGAGGCCTTCACGGACTTCATCCAGACCGCGCCCGCGGTCGAGGAGGAGACGGCGATGTTCGCCGAACGCCTCGCCGAGATGGCCCAGGGGATGGAGGATGCGGCGACCGCCGAAACGCCGGCCGGGCTTGTCCGGCTGCTGATGACGCCGCCGCACCCCGAGCTCTGCACCAAGAGCGGCTCGTTTCTGGCCTTCAAGAAGAAAGGCAAATGGACGGAGGCCGCCAAGCGCGAGGGCTTGGCCAAGGCCGATGGCGAGCGCCTCAACGCGGCGGCCGAGGACCACTACGCGGCGTGCTGCCAGGCGTGGCAGCTCCTGCTTCAGAATGTCGCCAGCCGCGTCTTGGCCGATCTGATCGCGCAGGTGCAGCCGGTGCTGGAGCGGTTCCGGGACTACAAGCGTTCGGCCGCCTTGCTCGATTTCGACGACCTGATCTTTGCCGCGCGCGATCTGCTGCGCGATCACGACGACGTCCGCCGCGCGCTGGGCGCGCGCTTCTCGCGGGTTCTCGTCGATGAGTTCCAGGACACCGACCCGCTGCAGACCGAAATCTTCTGGCGGCTGTGCGGGGAGCCGCCCGCCGAGGGCGCGACCGCCGATTGGACGGAGTTCCAGATCCGTCCCGGCGCGCTGTTTCTGGTCGGCGACCCGAAGCAGGCGATCTACCGCTTCCGCGGCGCCGACGTCAGCGCCTATGTCCGGGCGCGCGACGCCTTTATCGCCCAGGATGCCGACAGCGTCCTGTCGATCTCCACCAACTTCCGCTCCTGCGCGCCGATCCTCACCTATGTGAACGAGCGCTTCGAGACGCTGCTGTCGAGCGACGGTCAGCCGGGCTTCACCGCGCTCGATCCATTTCATGCCGACCGGGGCGAGGCCCCCTGCGTGGCCGCGCTGGACGTCGCCGTCGCCGACGAGAACGGCAAGGCGAGCGCCGAGCAGCAACGCGACGCAGAAGCCGAAGCCGTCGCCGAGCTGTGCGCCCGCCTGATCGGCAGCGAAATGATCCTCGATCGTCGCTCCGGCGCCAGCCGGGTCTGCCGGCCCGGCGACATCGCCCTGCTCGCGCCGACCGGAAGCGACCTGTGGCGCTACGAAGAAGCCCTTGAGCGGCACGGCATCCCGGTCGCCACCCAGGCCGGCAAGGGCCTGTTCCGGCGGCAGGAGATCCAGGATCTCATCGCGCTGACCCGCGTCCTCGCCGATCGCCGCGATACGCTCGCGCTGGGCGCGCTCCTGCGCGGCCCGCTGGTCGGTCTGACCGAGGAAGAGCTGCTCGACATCATCTGGGCGCTGCCCCGGTCCGAGGAATATCCCGACGCCCTGCCGCGCCTCGACCTCGGCGTGGAGGCCAGTACGATCTCCCACCCGCTGGCGCGCCTGGTGATCGAAAGGCTGCAAGCCCTCAATCGCCGGAGCAACAGCACCACCCCGCACGACCTGCTGTCGCAAGCGGTCGACGTGATGCGGGTGCGGCCGATCCTGCTCGCCCGCCACCGCGGCCAGGCCGAACGCGCGCTCGCCAATGTCGATCTCTATCTCAGCCTGGCCTCCGCTTTCGCGGTTCGCGGGCTGCGCGCCTTCGCCGAGACCATGACTGCGGCGTGGACCGACGAAGCCCGCGCCGTCGAGGGGCGGCCCGACGCGCAGGAAGAAGCCGTCGCGCTCTACACCATGCACGCGGCCAAGGGGCTCGAGTGGCCGATCGTCCTGCCGGTCAACACGATGACCGGCATCATGCCGGCCGAGAACGCGGTGACCGATCGCGACAGCGACACCTTCTACTGCCCGGTCTTCGGCGTGAAACCGGCCGGCTATGACGAAGTGCGCGACGCGGAAAAGGCCGAGCTCGATCGTGAGCGCGTCCGCCTCTGGTACGTCGCCGCCACTCGGGCGCGCGAGCTGCTGGTCCTGCCTCGCCTCGACGCCGCGCCGTCGAAGTCGGCCTGGATCTCGCTGCTCGACCTATCGCTCGCCGACCTCCCGGCGCTCGATGTCGCTCATCTCCCGCTGGAGATGGGTGCAGCGGCGGCGGGCGGAGGCAACCAGCAGACCCGCGAGAGCTTCGCGGCGGAAGCCGTCGCCATCGCCGAGCGCCATCGCCGGCTGACCTGGCTGGCGCCGAGCCGTGACGAAAGCAGCGCCGGCGCGGTGCTCACTCCGGAGGCGGTGGAAATCTGGGCGGCGCGCGACGACCGCCAGCCCGATACCGAGGCCGAACGCCCCAGCATCCAGGGCGGGCGCGAACGCGGGCTGATCCTGCACAAGCTGTTCGAAGAGGTGCTGACCGGCGAGACGGCGCAAGACAGCTCCGCGCTAACCGAACGGGCGCGCTCGCTCATCGCGGCGCTCGGCCGGTCGGCGGTCGAAGACCCGTCGCAGGGCCTTGCACCCGCTGAACTTGCCGGCTGTCTGGTCCGCACGCTCGCGTTGCCCGAAATCGCCGAGCTTCGTCCTGTCCTCACCCCTGAGCTCCCGGTCTATGCGTCGGCGCTCCTCGAAGAGGTCGAGCAGGCGACCGCCGGCGTCGCCGATGCCGTCGCGCTGGGTGCCGACGGCACGCTGCAGGTGGTCATCGACTGGAAGAGCGACGTCCAGCCAAGCCCTGAGACGGTCGACCACTACCGCGCCCAGGTGCGGGCCTATCTCGACATGACCGGTGCCGCGCGCGGACTGATCGTCATGTTAACAACAGGTTTGATCTACCGCGTGATGCCCTCCGGAGTTCCAATTCAGGCCGATGCCACGTCGGGAGCCTCGGTATGAACAGAGCCGATCGCCGCAGGCAGGCGAAAGATGACCTTAAGCTCGTGGCGACAGGCATTGACGTTGCCGCGCGTCGAGCGGATCAGGTTTGCGCGCTTATGCGCGTGTTCCACGAGGAAGTCTTGAGCTGCCGTCGTCGCGGCAATCTCGGTAAGCTTTACCCTCTCGCGTTCGCTAGCATGGCCAAGTCCGATCGCGCTGGCCCGCGAGACTTGATTCGATGTTCCAGAGGATGCTCGCACTGCTGCCACATGTGGGTCTCGGTCACAGCGCCTGAAGCGCTGATCATAGCGGCTCATCTCCGATCCAGTGGGCGGGACACCAAACCCTTGCTGGAACGTGCTGCTCGCACCCGAGATTTGAGCTTCGATGCGCGTGCGACGTTTGTTGCGCCCTGCCCGCTTTTAGGTGAGAATCAAGCCTGCTCGGTTTACGACGTTCGACCGATTGCCTGCCGGACTGCGACTTCTACAGACGCGGAGCTCTGCAGGCGCTCCTACCTTGAGCTGAGCGGAGAGGATATTCGTAAGCGTGGCCGGTAGGCCGCCTTGTTATTGCGGCCGGCTCTTCTGGTAGGCGAGCTTGCCAGCATGGCGGCGGATGGCGATGGCGGCGACGGCGCGCCGGATGAAGCGTTCGTCGATGTCGTCAGGGTTGTAAGGGCCGCCATACCAGTTGCGCAGTCGGTCGTGTTCCTCGTGAGTGGGGTCGCCCATGGCGTCGAGGAACATCTCGTATCCGGGCAAGCCACCGACATCCTCGGGTGGACAGCGCCGTTCGCCGGCGACGAAGCGCGGGTATTTGACGTCAGGCTCGCCGGGGCCGACCGTTTCCACGGTGATGGTGTGCCGCCAGTCGTCGCCCATGTCGTAGGTGTAGACGAGTTCTTTCATGCCCCGGTCGAGGAGGGCGGCGAGCTTCACGTTCTTGGCGGCCGCCATGCCGCTTTCCGACCACATCGGGTCCGGCACGCCGTAGCGGTGGTCGCCGGCCTCGAAGTGCCAGAGATGACAGTTCTCCCAGCCCATCGCAGCCTGGACGACATCGTGGAGCATCTTGAGGCTGGCGGTGACCGGCACGTCGACCCGGCGCCAGATGGCGGGTTCGATGTTGTCCAGGACGAGGTGCAGGCGGGCAACGGTTTCGGCGCTCATGCCGCCAGCCTGACAGGTTCGCGAGCCCAGTTCCACGGCATGAGCTCGTCCCAGCGGCTGGCGGGCCAGTCGTCGGCGACCCTGGCGATGACGTCGGCGATGTACGCCTGCGGGTCAACGCTGTTGGCCTTGCAGGTCTGGATGACGGTGTAGATCGCGGCGGCACGCTCGCCGCCCGCCCTGGAGCCGGCGAACAGCCAGTTGCGGCGACCAACGGCGACGCCGCGCAGGGCACGCTCGGCGATGTTGTTGTCGATCTCCAGGCGGCCGTCGTCGAGGAAGCGGCACAGTGCCGGCCAGCGTTTGGTGCCATAGGCGATGGCCTTGGCCATATCGGACTTGGGCGACAGGCGACGAAGGGCAGCGTCGAGCACCTCGCGCAAGGCGCCGACCAACGGCTTGGTTCGGTCCTGTCGCACTCGGTGCCGGACATCCGGTGGCTGGTCGCGCACCTCGGCTTCGACGGCATAGAGCGCGCCGAAGCGCTGGAGGATGTCGGTGGTCAGCGGCGTGGGGATGCGCTCGTGCAGGTCGAACACCTTGCGCCGGTAATGCGCCCAGCACGCTACCTCGGTGACACCGCTGCGGTACAGCCCGTCATAACCGGCATAGGCATCGGCCTGGAGGAAGCCGCGGAAGCCGGCGAGATGCGTCTGCGGGTGCGCGGCGGTCCGGTCGGGTGTGAAGCGATACCAGGTCGCGGGCGGCGCCGTGCTGCCGGACGCGCGGTCATCGGCCGCGTATACCCACAGCCGCCCGGTCGCGGTCTTGCCTCGGCCCGGGTCGAGCACCGGCACCGGCGTGTCGTCCGCATGGATCTTGTCTGCGGTCAAGACAGCATCACGGATACGGCTGACGACCGGGTCGAGCAGGACTGCGGCCTGCCCGGTCCAGCCGGCAAGGGTGGAGCGGTCGATGTCGAGGCCCTGCGCCGCCATCATCTCGGCCTGACGATAGAGCGGCAGATGGTGGTCGAACTTGGAAACGACGACATGCGCCAGCGTGGCGAAGGTCGCCTTGCCCCGCGCCACGGCGCTGACCGGCGCGGGTGCCTGCACGATTTTCTCGCAAGCCCGGCAGCTATATTTGGGGCGAACGTTGCGCACGACCCGCCAGTGGACCGGCATGACGTCGAGCATCTCGTGCGTATCCACGCCCAAGCGACGCAACATGCCGCCACAGTCCGGGCAGGTGCAGGCACCAGATGCCGGCTCATGGACTACTTCCTCGCGCGGCAAGTGGTCCGGCAGGCTGCGGACCGGTGCCGGTCGCGGCGCTACTTCGGGTGCCGCAGTCTCGACTGCGGAAACATCGCGCTCGGTTTCCAGCTCTTCCAGTGCCAGTTCGAGCTGCTCGACCTCGCGGCCCAGCTTCTCGGATGAGGCGCCGAACTGCATCCGCCGCAGCCAGGCAATCTGCCCGCGCAGGGTGTCGATGAGCAGGTCGCGGGCGACGAGCGCGGCATTGGCCCGGGCGAGCGAAGCCTCCAGCGCGGCGATCCGCGCGATGACATCAGCTGAGGAAACGGGCGCTTCCGACACCAGAATTGCATAGCAGATCGCATGCCGACGGGCGAGCAAAAGCCACGCGAAACCGCCGTTTTCAGCCCGCCAGTGTCGGCACGAACGTGCGCTCGGGCCGGCGCCAGTCGATGCCCTCCAGCAGCATCGACAGCTGCGCCGGCGTCAGCGTCACCGCGCCGGTCGCGGTCACCGGCCAGACGAAGCGGCCCCGGTCCAGCCGCTTCGAGAACAGGCACAGCCCCTGGCCATCGAACCACAGCAGCTTGACCAGATGACCGCGTTTGCCCCGGAACGCGAACAGCGCGCCGGAATGCGGATCCTCGCGCAGCACCTGCTGGACCAGCACCGCCAGCCCATCGAAGCCCTTGCGCATGTCGGTCACGCCGCAGGCCAGGAACACTCGCGTCGGCAACGGCGTCGGACTCACCTCAGCACCGACAGCACCCGCGCCAGCGCGCCGGCGTCCACCGAGCCGTCCACGCTCACCCGCACGCCACCCGCCAATTCGATGCAGATGAGGCCGGGCGTGGATGTCGCCGGCTGTGGTGCAGGAACTTCAGCCACACACACCTCGGCGAATGTTGGCAGCGCGGGCGCTATGTCGCCCAGCTTGCCCAGCCGCGCCTGCTTGCGCCACGTATACACCAGCCCGCTCGATATCTCGCGCCGCTCAAGAACATCGCGAACCCGGACGCCAGGCCGGAACGCCTCGGCCAGGATCTCCAGCTTCTCCTCGTCCGACCAACTCCGCCGGCCCGACACCCGGCCGACCACCTCCACGGACCCGAAAACTTCCCGCACCGCTATCGCCCTCGTCAAAGGCGACAAACATCCCAGCTACGGCAAAACGGGCAAGGCGGCCCGCAGGCCACGCTTACGGATATTCCAACACCCCTATTTTTCATGATGGAGAGAGCGGCCTACGCAATCGCTTTGAAGGGCGCGTTCAAGCGCGCAGGCTTAGCGACAAGCGCGTACGAGCTAAATAGTGCCCTGAGTGTCGCGTTGCTGACGCCCAATGCGGAGCAGCGTTGGCTGGCTGGCGAAGACATTTTCCGCGACGTTCAACAGGATCCTCACGGCGACCCATTCGACGAGCCGCACAACCTGCAGCTTTACCGGGCCGCTTTCGCATAAGTCTGCCCGTGCGGAGAGCACAAGAATTCGGATGGGATCAGCCACGGCAGTGAACGTGCCATTTAGCCGGTCAGGCATTCCCTGGGGACGACAACGACTCGCCAGTAATAAGACGGAGCGATAACTCGCTGTGAGATCCAAGCTGGCAGAGTAGCGCGGCGCTATGGACGTCAACGGCAGTTGGATCCTCGAACATCTCGGTTGTGTAGGAACCCCGCGCCATATCGAAGCCGGCCAGTCCCCGCGCAGCGTCCGCATAGCTATCAGGCCAACGGCAAACGAGCAGCCACGGCCATCCCACCTCAGGCGGATCGTAGCGTGACATCAGCACGTTATCGCATGAAATGGCTGAAGGACGTCGGTCTAGAAGCGTAGGCGCTATGAGCCTGCGTCGGGGCACGTCGAGAAATCGATCCAGCTCTGTTCGCTCATGCTCGGTTTCAACGATAATTGCGTAGTAGCGACCAAGGGCAAGACCGGCACCCCGGTAATCCACGGGTATGTCAATTACGAGAACACTCGGTGCTGAAATAATGGGCGAGGGATAGAACAATCGCCGGGCGGCGAGATGATCAGAGATGCGGAACGTGCGGGCGGTCATGCTCGTCACCAGCGTTGTGATAAAGGCTTATTGGAACGATGCATTCTAACTTCACTGCGCGCCTCCCATGGCTTTGATCTCTCGCAGCAAATCCTCGATAGCGCGTCGGGTCGCAGGATCTGTCAGCTTTGAAACGCTAAAGCTCGGCGTACCGTTGAGCGTTTTCGTAGAGAGTGGTCCCACGATTGCGGTCAGCTTGTCGTAGAGTGACTGCCTCACCTCCTGCGAGGCAAAGGCGGGGCGATTGATAAGATAACCTAAGCAGAGCTGTACCGAGCCTTTGCTATAATGTGAAAGAGCGAAGGGATAGAGGACGCCATCGGGTGACTCATACCATGAGACGATTGACCCCTGTGTTGAGGCAACTTCCGTCCAGCCGCCCGTTGCTTCAATAAGTTCTACGTAGGCCTCGGCGCCTGCGACAGTTGTAGGGCCATACTTGGCGAGCCGTTCCTCAATCCACGCTTCGCGGCCAATCGGCGGCAACGTGCCACGTGCAGCCTTTTCAGTCTGGGCCCGCTCGGTCTCGCCAATCACGCGGGGCGTCAGCGCCGTAACGCCACCCTCGCTTTCAAACCATGAGAGTTCGACTGCACGAACGTCGGCCTTCATCTGTTCGTTCAGAAACTCTACAATCCGAGCGAGTTCGCGAGGGATTGTGTCGGCAACGAATACCATCTTGATGCGTCCGGCTGCAAAATTCGCATCAACCTGGTCCCAGAACTGCTGGGGATCGGCAGCACCGCCTAAAAACGTCACCAACTCGGCGTCGGCATCACGGCCGCTTTCCGCCATGGTGGCGGCATAGCTTTCTGCGATACGCCCGCCCTGCCAATATGCCGTACCGTTGGCAGCATAATCGAGCATTTGGCCGATGACTTCACGACGCAGGCGCGTGTCGACCGCGCGCTTGAGCTCGACCAGCACGGGAACGCCTGTGCGCGTTACGAATAAGTGATCCAACGACCAGCGCCCACTACCATCTTCCCGATCGGCGATTGGCTGCTCGCGACGGATCAACAGCAGGGCTCCGTCTTGATCCGCGATAAGCTCTGGATGCGCGGCGACTAGCTTCTGCATGAAATCCTCACTGCGCGGCTCGGATGGACGCATGGCTGTCAGCGTGCCGGCGGAATCCACGGTATAGATGATGCTGCGGGCCACTCGGTTTCCGTTCGGTCAGGGTTGAAAGCGAGCGGTTAAGGCGCTGGCGTGCGAACAAGCCTCGCCTGACCAAGCCGTTAGCCACTCGCGCCACGAACACGCAGCAAAGCGAACTTCTGCTCCCGCCACGCTTGTTGCAAAGTCCGCGATTTCGGTCCGATGGCGAGCGATGACTTCGGACGGTATCTCAGTCGACCCACGATGCCGCGGCTCAGCATAGATGTAGAGCAGGACGGGGGCTTTCCCAAGCTTCCGGCCCTCGGTGACGAGCCCGAAGGCATGCTTCACCAGCTGAGCAGCGTCTAGGTTTTCGAAGTGAGCAGCCCCGGACCGCAGGCGGTCGCGCATTGCGGTAAACGGCGCCATTCGCTCGCCCCACACGTCGCGATCATACGCGGCTGACAGATCGACGTTCTTGCTGTCGCGGAACGGCTCGAAGCGCTTTGACTCGACGCCGATGACATGGGTGGCTGTTTCGACTGCGGCATCCAGCCACGGGTGCCGTCCGCCGGTCCAAGGAAAACGCATCTGCCGCTCTACATCGACCTTCCATGCTGGCCAGTCGAGGTCGGCGAGCGGTGGAAAGGGTGGGAGGCTCGCCGGCTGTTCGATGAACCATCCGAAGCCATTCACGGCGAGTGCCGCGCTGCTCTCCGGGCTGTCGAGCTTACCGCTGTCGATTTCATTCCCGGCAGCCTTACCCAACGCTGCGCGGACGAGATCCTCGGGCACCCCGGGCAAAAGAGCTAGAGAGCGGGTCGTCATCGCCCCAGGTTGAAGCACGCGCGCGAGGCTACTGCAAACGCTCAGGTGCCTGGAATAGAGTTATCCGTTCGAGGTCTTCACCTTGGCCAGGTGCAGTGCGCGGCGGGCCTCATCGGTAATGGTGTAGACTGCCTGGCGTTGCGCGCCGCGGTTGTGATGGTCAACGCGGAAGCCTTGATAGTGCCGGCGAACGAAGCCGGCGCGTACAAGTTCGGAAACGGCGCGGCTCACGTTTGTCCGGCCGGACTGCCTCACGCGCTTGCGAACGTGATCGTCTACGATCCGCTTTGCGACCTCCGGATCTGCCGGGAGGGCACGCTTCGCCTCCAATTCTTGGCGGACCTTGCCGGCGATCGCTTGCCGACGAGGGTCGCGCTGAGCCACTGGGATCAGCGCATCGCAGAGCCAATCGCGCACGGGAATGCGGCGGCTTCCCTCGCGAACGTACGGGCCGGCCGAGCCCGTCTGGGCGCTCGCTTGGGCGATCAGGTTCAGCACCATGAAGCTGTAGCGTGGCCGCTCGCAGACGACGGTTAGCCGTTCGAGGATTGCCGGCAGGTCGAGCGGCCGTTGCGGTTCATCCGCGTCCGCCTGCCGAGCGCGCTCCTCGAAGGAGAAGAGGTCGGGCTGAAACATGGAACATTACAAGCACAGAGCGCCCGCGAAGTGAATCCCGCACAGGATAGCGAAGCAAGTTTGACCGCTCGCGGCACTTCACCGGGCGGGGCAAAGTGCCGCTCGCGGCGTTCTCCTTGACTGGCGATCCCCGTGGCGCCGGGGCGGAAAGAGAGACGATGATGCAGGCGGACAAGGATGGCGGCGAGCTTGAACAGCTCGCTTACTCGATGATGGAGGTTGCATTACAGCTGCTCGACCGCGCCGGGGAAGGTGCGTCGTTGACGGCATGCCATCTGCAGCACGCGATCGATGTGAGCCCGCCCCGCCCGGCTGTGGCAACTTAGCGGCGCCGAGGCGGAGTGCCGCGCGTGGTTCGGCGTTTCCCCAGCGCGCTCCAGCTTAGCCGTTCCCAAAATGTTCTCCCGCGAGTTATGAAGGGGCAACTGACCGCACGAGACTCGATTCATGTATGCCGTTCGCCTGACTGAAATCCCGTTTGAATTGGTCCCACACGAGGCTCGCATCCTGCTGTGCCGGACGCCAGCTGGCTTCCCCAGCCCCGCGGCGGATGACCTTGAAGAACCGATCGACCTGGGCGAATGGCTGATCGAGCAGCCGGCCGCGAGTTACGTCATGCGGGTGGACGGGCACTCCATGACCGGCGCCGGCATCAACGACGGCGATTTGATCGTCGTCAGCCGCGCGAAGGCGCCGCGCCCGGGGCACATCGTCGTTGCCCTGGTCCACGGCGACCGCACCCTGAAGCGGCTGAAGCGAATGGATGGTCGACTCTGGCTGGTGCCGGAGGCCGAAGGCTACCCACACACGGTCGTCGACGAGTTCGTCGAGATTTGGGGCGTCGTCGTCGGGCTCGCGCGTCGGTATGTATGAGCACGCCCATCGCTCTGATCGACTGCAACTCTTACTATTGCTCGGCCGAACGCGCCTTTGATCCGAGACTAAAGGGCGTGCCCGTAGTGGTCGCTAGTAATAACGACGGCTGTGCAATAGCTCGCTCCGATGAGGCGAAGGCACTGGGCATTAAAATGGGCGACCCTATACACAAGATAAAGGACAGGATAAAGGCGCACGGCATCCGCGTGCTTTCGTCCAATTACACGCTCTACGGCGACATGCAGCGCCGCGTACTTGCAGCGGTCGAGCCGTTCGCGCGGGACATCGAGGTGTATAGTATCGACGAGAGCTTCTTGGACCTCGCCGGTTTTGAGGATCGCGACCTAGTAGCACACGCGCAGGCAATACGCGCCCAGGTCTTGCAATGGACCACAATCCCGACCTGCGTAGGGATCGGTCCAACGAAGACGCTGGCGAAGCTGGGTAACGCGGCCGCCAAGAAGAACCCGCTGTTCGACGGGGTTGCCGACCTTCGAGACGAGCCGATCCGCGATTGGGTGCTGGAGCGGTTTCCCGTCGAGGACGTCTGGGGCGTCGGCAGCGCGACGGCGCGGAAGGTGAAGGAGCTGGGGATCCACACCGCGGCCGCACTCCGCGACATGCCGGTCAAGCAGGCGCGGAGCATGGGGACTGTCGTGCTGGAGCGTCTCGTGGCCGAGCTGCGAGGCGTGCCGGCCGCCGTGGTCGAGACGATCGAGCCGCAGCGAAAGGGCATGGCGGTGACACGCTCGTTCGGCCAGCCCGTGACGGATTTCGACGTGCTAATGGGGGCAATCGCACAATACGCGATGCGCGCCGGAGAGAAGCTGCGTTCGCACGGGCTGGTCGCCGGCAGGCTCACGGTCCTGTTCCATACCAACCGCTTCGCCGATCGGCCGCAATACGGCGCTTCGCGGACACTGAGTCTGTATCCCATGACGGCCGATGGTCTGGAGCTCGTTCGCGTCGCACGGAGGGGAGCAGAGCATGCTTGGCGAGACGGGTACGCCTACACCAAGGCCGGCGTGATGCTCGAGGATCTGGTGTCGGCCGAGCTGCGGCCGCGCACGCTGTTCGAAGATGAGGCCGACAACGTCCGGCGCGAGCGGCTAATGGCCGCGCTCGACGACATCAATGGCAAGTTCGGCCGGTTTACCGCGGTGCCGGGCACGCAGGGGTTCAAGCGGGAATGGCGGATGCGGGCGGCCGCGAAGTCGCCGGCCTATACGACCCGGATCTCGGACGTGCCGGTGGTGCGCGCGTAGGCGCGGGAACGAGTCTGGAGGGAGAGCGATTCCGTCAGGTGAAGCGCTTCAATCCCTCTCCGAGCCGGGAAGAGCTTAACGCCCTTCCAGCGGTCGCGCCGGACCTGCCGGAGGCGATGCACTTCATGAACTGTCCGGCATGCGGTCAGATCGATTGCCGCGACCTGGGCGACGTGCTCCACCATGATCAGCCCGGGCACGAGCCGATCCCACACGGATCGCTGGGCGTGCATCCCCTCGGCTTTATCGAGCCGATGTTGCCGACGCTCGTCGACGTGCCTCCTGTCGGCGACGACTGGCTGCATGAGGTGAAGTACGACGGCTACCGGACCCAGATCGTGATCGATGGCGCAGCCCGGCGTGCGTTCACGCGTAACGGCCACGACTGGAGCGCCAAATATGCGCCGCTGCTAGGCGCGGCCGAGTTGCTGGGGTGCCGGCGGGCGATCATCGACGGCGAGGTCATTGTTCAGGACGAGGCAGGGCGCTCGGATTTCGCCGCGCTCCGAACCGCGATCGGCCGCAGCCCCGAGCGCCTCGTGTTCATGGCCTTCGATTTGTTGCATTTCGATGGGCGAGACCTGCGCCCGCTCGCTGTCGAGCAGCGGCGTGAGCGCCTCGAGGAGCTGCTGGGTGGGTTCGATCCGGCGAACCCCATCCATTTCAGTGCCGCCGTGCGCGGGGGTGGCGTACAGTTCTTCGACGCTGTTGATGCCATGGGGCTCGAGGGCATTGTGTCGAAGAAGCGCGGCACCCGCTACGCGAGCGGTCGGGCAAAGAGGTGGTTGAAGATCAAGGCTTGGACCGAAGCCGAGTACCTGGTGGTGGGCACCGAGGCGACGCCGGGGGAGCCGGTCTCAGCCCTCCTGGCGCGTGAAACGGAGGACGGTCTCGAATATGCGGGTGGCGCCGCCATCACCCTGCCCGCCGATCGCCGCGAGCTGTTCTACGCCGCGGCCGAGCAGCTGCAGCGTGATCGACCACCCGCCGGCATGCCGCGCTCAAAGTGCGCGCGTTGGATCGAGCCGAGGATGCGCGTTCGCGTGCGCCACTTGAAGGGCAGTGAGAAGGTACGGCATGCGACCGTGGTCGACGTGACGGAGCTGGCCGGCGTCAGGCGTCTATCTCGATGAGATCGTCGGGCGGCGTCTCGATCTGGCGGATCATCTCGCCGGCATAGGGCTGGACGAGCGCGAGAGCGTCGGCCGCGCTGCCGTCGAGCCATTGCAGCAGGTCGCAGGGCCGTAGGATCACCGGCATCGCTTTCGGATGCCACGGTTTCACGAACTCGTTGGGGTTCGTCGTGGCGAAGGCATAGGCCTCGCCCCGCTCGGTCGGGCGCCACAGGCCGGCGAAGAAGCCGATCGGCTGATCCGGAAGGGCGAACCACATCTGCCGCGGCTTGCCATCATCGCCGGTGCCACCTTCAGGATGCGGCTCGGCGAACCAGGTGAACGGCACGATGCAGCGGCGCTCAGCGCTTGCGATGGATGGCTTCCACATGGATGAGGCGAGGTTCCGCGCGTTCGTGACGTACTTGTCGAGCTTAATTTCCGGGTTGCGCTTGCTCGGCACCTTGGTCGGAAAGCCCCATTCGAGCAGCACCATCTCTAGGGGCCGGTTGCCAGCCGCGCTCCGGCGCACGATCGGGCCATATCTGGCCGTCTTCTTGCCGGTCGGGAAGATCTCGCGCGCTGGCGGGAACACCTCGTCGGGCGCATAGGGCGGCTCGAATCCGCACGCGCGCATGACGGCGGCCTGTTTCGCGGAGATGCGGTAGCGGTTGCACATGCGCGAGGTTCTGCCACGTTCGGGCGGGACTGTCAGGCGATCAGCGGTAGGGAGAACGATGAAGCTGACCAGTGACGCCGTCGAGGTGGTGAACCGCAACGCGCTCGTCACCGTGGCGCTCAATCAAGGCTACAACGCCTATCTGCCGGTGTACGACAACGGCATCGATCTTATCCTCCTCAACGAGGCGACCGGCGACACCAGGCTCGTGCAGCTCAAGGGTCGATGGACCATCGACCGGAAGTATATCGGGAGAAATATCTGGGTGGCGTTCCCCGATCGTGGTGTCTGGTATGTCGCTCCGCATGACGAGATGCTCCGCCTGGGCGAGCGGCACACCGGCACCGATAGCTGGGCCAAAGGCACCTACAGCAAGAGTCCTCTGAGCAAGACCGACCGAGAGGAATTGGCTGCCTATCGGTTTGGCGAGCCGGACAGCGTTATGGAGGATGCGGCGAAGCTCGGCGGATGAGGGTGAACGTTAGCCTCTTGGCATCCTTAGAGAGCAAGCCCGATACATAGCAGGACGATGGCGGCCGAGCCGGCGACGAGTTTGCCTCCAGCGAGAACGCGCGCTGGTCGACCGGAACGGAGCTGCTTGCCCGTCCGGTCCATACCCGTCCGGAGGCCGAGCACGCCGTCGGCCGCGAGAACACTGCCGATGATGAACAGCAGGACCGAGAACCCCTTGGCGAAGGCGTGCGGCGTCAGGCCGGTGACGATGAAGGCAGCGACCAGTGCGATCGTGAGGAGCCCGTAGAGGGCGAAACCTACGTCGAGCAGGCCGCGCAGCCGCTTTGGGCCGTTCCAGTCGGTCGGCCAGCGCAGAAGGATCATGGGGCGGAGACAGAGCCGGCAGCTCTGGACGTGAGCTTCCTTCGGCCAGTGGTCGATCGTGTGTCCGCAGTAGGGGCACCCTGGCCGACGATACGGGAACGCGGTGGCTGGGCTCAGCATGGTGGTGTCTCCGTTCGCGGGGCGAGGTAATAGGCCGCAATCGCCGCGCCGCTGATCGTCCCCTCGACCGTCACCGCGCTCCCGATCAGGTGGCCCAATGGCATATCGCCTGTGAGGCGCCAGCGCATCCCGTCAGGCTCGAGGAGCATCGGGCCGCGCGGTGTCATCTCGACAACGCCGGCGAGCCGTGTTGGACCTGCGGCCATCACTCCGCCGCCTCCGCAAGGATTTCGATCTCCTCGGCCGCCGCGCCATTGAAGCACGCGATCGGGCAGTGGAGCAGAAGCCGCCCGTGTGAGCGCAGCTTCTTGCCATCGAGCCTGATCGGATCGCGCGCGAGCCGCTGGCAGGGCTTGTTCGATCGATTGCGGAACGCGCAGGGTGCGGCGAGTGGAGGTAGGGGCAGCTCGACCACCGGCTCCGGTTCGGGAGCGGGCAGCGGTTCGCCGAAGAGATCGCACTGGTCCATGATGTGCTCCGATCAGCCACCTAGCGGGGCCGCGTTGCCGAAGCGGTTGGCTCGGCGGGTGCCAGGCTCGATGCAGAGCCATAGCTGGGCGAAGATCGAGACCGCAGCCGTACCCATCAGGAGCGGAGCGCTCGTGTCGAGCGGGTCGCCGAGAAGGGCCAGGAGCGCGATCCAGATCATGTTGAGGCCTGACCATCCGACGTCGTGGAGCCGCTTCACCATCACCGCGGACGCGATCCAGGCGGCCATCGCCATGGAACCGAGCAAGGCGGGTTGAGATAGCCCGGCGAGGAAGTGGACGAAGCGGATGTCGTACCGGCTCGCGAACAGCAGCACCCAGCTGGCGGCGATCGTCGCCACGAATGGCAACCGCCCCACCCTGCCCCTATAGGCGAACAAGACCTCGCCAACATCCATCCCCCTCTCCTTTACCTGGGCGTCCCTGACGCGAGCGGCGGGCTGACGGCCGGAGGAGTCGTGCCGACGGGCGGAGAGATCCTTGTCTGCGCGTCCACGGTGAGCTTCCTGAAGCTGTCGAGCAGGGCAAGCGAGGTGATCTTGCCGATGTCCGTCGACGTGTAGGCACCCCCAAGAGCCCCGACCCCGAGGCTCAGGAGAAGGCCGCCGCCTACCACCGTGACGTCGCGCTTGCGCGCTGCGCCCGTAGCAACGGCCGTCTGGACGCCCGTTTTCACGTTGACGAGCGTGAGCATGGTCTGGCTCTCGAGCGTCTTGGTCTTGAGCCCGACGGCCGAACCGAACGTGCCGCCCACCCCGCCACCCCCACCACGGGCATTGCTGTCCGAGTAGAGGACCTGGGCGGTAAGGAGGTAATCGGCCGCGCGTAGCGTGGCCCCGTTGAGGGCGGCACCATTGGCGACCGAGCCGCCGGCTGCGAGCTGGCGTTCACGCTGCAGGGCGTCGAACGCGCCACCACGCTCGACCACCTCGAAACAGCCCGAACGGGCCGTCAGGAGCTTCAGGAGGGGCAAGGGATCGACCTTGGCGGTGGACCCGCCGTTCTGCCGTTCGGCGAGCTGCACGAGCGCGCGCATGCCGGGAGGAAGCTGATCCTCGACGCCGGCGACGCTGCGATCCTCGACCAGCGCGACCGTGCCAAGCGGCTGAGCGCAGCGCGGCAGTTCGGACGTCTCGTCGACGCCGGTGCCGCCCTTCCCCAGCTTCTGCGCGAAAGCGGTTGAGGGAGTGACGGCCGCGAGAGCGGCCGTCACGGCGAGGAGAATAGCCCGGTTAGGCACGCTTCTTGGCCGCATGCTTGGCCGGGTCGCAGATGCCGGCACGCTCCTCCGCCTCGGCGACCTTCTTCGCCTCATCGCAGTCCTTGCAATCGGCGCAGTCAGCGCAGTCGGCACATTCGGGGCAATCCTTGCAGTCGCCCTTTGCATGGGCGCCGGCGTGCTCCTTCCAGTGCGCCTTCTTGAGGCTGACCTTGGCGGCGGCATCTTCCCCGGCCTTCTCGCCGGCAAAGCTCGCCATTGCGAGGAGAACGGGGCTGGCGGGTTTGGCGCTCGCGACCGCGGGCATGCCCACGGCAAGGGCGATTGCCCCCAACGCGGCAAAACGTGGTAGCATCATGGTACTCGTTCCTTTTTCTGCTCTGAAGGGGCCGCTGCCGGTCGGCAGTGGCCGCGGTGGGATAACCACCATTCCCGAGGGCCGAAGGTGGCCGTCGAGCTCGTCGCCGGGCAGGCTACTGTCCCCCATCGGGCGATCCGGTCGGCGAGGCGACGCCCCGCGAAGTCGGTGTTTTTGCACCGTGCTCACTCGAAGAACCCGGCGTTGCTGTTATGCTTCAACTCGATCGCGCGTCCCGGCGACCCTTCCAAATCGACGGCGCGATCTGTTGCTGTCGTCACGCGGATGAGGGCCAGCAATTCGCGAGCGTTCGTCGAGCCGAAGAGGTGTTCAATGCCTCGCCAGAAGCCGGTATTGCCGCTCGCGATACGCACTCGGTATTCGCCAACCGGCATGGGGACGGCGATGTTGTCACCGCCGCGCAGGTAGAAGCCAAGAACATCCTTACCGGCTTCAATCTCGTGGAAAAGGATGAAGTAGCCGTTGGATGAGAAGCCGTCTGCCTTTAATCGAAGGAGCCCCTGTCGTCTCTGTAGGTCAACCGCCTTGGTAACGTAGACGCTGCCCGATTTTGGGAACGGAACCGGGATCATCGACTGGAACTGGGCTGTTAGAGCGCCAGTATAGACTTTCACCAGAACCAGCGGCGTGAGGACCGCCAAGCCGCCGATCAGCAGAAACCGAACCAGCCCTGAGCCCAACTCGGAGACTGCCTTGCTGGCGCTCGCCGACCGAGGCGAACGCCCTATCGGCGGCAAGCCCTGTCTGCGTCGGTAACGGTCACGCATGTAGTCGCGGTCATCGAGACCCATCGACGGCCTCCTGTGTCGCCAAGATCGTTGTCGTGTCGGGAACATTCACGCTTGGGTGTTCCGGGCCTTGAACCGAAGCCTCGCCCTGTGGCCGGATGTTCAGCACATCGTAGATGTCCGGACCGGCAACGTGTGCGCGCGCGAGCTTCTGAGCGTAGGCGCGGAGATCAGAGGAGCTGATCACGCCGATCGAGAACATCACGTCGAGTTCGGAAAGCCCGGACGTTTCAAGCCAGCGGGAGATAAGGTTGTCGGATTTGACGAGTGGTTCGTCAGTCCCGACCTTCGAGCGGTCTATGCTGCACTCGGGCGGCACCGAAACGAACACGTCGACGCGGGGGAACACCTTGTCGAGCGCGTTCCGTATCAACCAGCGTCTGAGCACTTCCGCCTGCCGACGGGCTTGCTCCACCGGGTTCGGAATGTCGCGGGGGCGCCGCTGCCCGGTGTACCAGACCATCCATTCGCCATGGTCGTTCTTGGAAAGGCGGCCTGCGTAGTTCTTTACCTCGACGATCGTCGCGCGCTTGGCCCAACGATTGAGCAGCAGGTGGTCAAATTGAGCGAAGCTGCCTCCCTGATCGGCAATACGGAGATCGTGGATGACGGCCGTGTTGTCGGAGGTCAGAAGATGCCGGTCGATCATGTGCGCTGTCGCACGCTCACCCCAAAGGCCGCGCCGGTGCTTCCTGAGACGGCTCTGCGTTGTGGCCGGCAGCGAGGTGAAATCCTCGTCCGCTATGACTTCCTCGAGGAAAGCCAGCTCGTCCGCTTTGGTGGACCTCTTGATAATCATCGGGCGGTCGCTCCGGTGACAGCATAGAGCCCCTGATCGCGGTGCATCGCGATCTTCAGAAACACGAGCGTCTCGACCAGGAGGGCCATCCACGCGGCGCACTCGCGCCATCCGATTGCCGGCGACGTGTCCGTGAGCCCAACCCACGCGAGTCCGGCGAGGCCGATTGC
The DNA here is from genome assembly GCF_030580935.1 of Sphingobium cyanobacteriorum. Taxonomy (GTDB): domain Bacteria; phylum Pseudomonadota; class Alphaproteobacteria; order Sphingomonadales; family Sphingomonadaceae; genus Sphingobium; species Sphingobium cyanobacteriorum. The sequence goes on from NZ_JAUQOM010000012.1 coordinate 70,271, forward strand.
GGTGGCGATCCGGACGCCCGATCGGAGGGCCGCGGGAAGCGGTGCCGTGCCCGAGCGCCGCATCCAGGCCGGCCCGGCGAGATTGCCGGCCAGGTAGAGCAGCACGGTCGCGTAGATCGCCGAGAGCAGCTGGGCCTCAAGCATGACTGGCCTGCCGTTCGGCTATGGCGACCGCGCCAGGTGATCCTTCAGGGTGGAGCAGCGGAGCGAGCGCCTGCCGGACGTTCGACAGGGTGGGCTTCGTCCGGCCGGGGATGCGGATCGTGGTGTAGCCCGCCCGGGCGGTCATCGCGTCGCGCTTCGCGTCGCGGACCGCGTTGTGCGAATAGTCGTCCACCTCGATCAGGGCGACGATCGCGCCGCTCGTCCGGTCCTGCACGACGAAGTCGACGATCTTTTGGGAGAAGCTGTTGCGGTCGGCGTGCGAGACCTTGCGTCCGATACGTCGTGGAACCTGCAGGAGCGCGCCCATCGCGACTTGGGCATGGACCCGGTGCGCGGGCAGGATGCGCTCGATCGCGACCAGCATCGCCAGTTCGCGGTCGGTGAGGAACCGCTTCGCGACCGGCGCGGGCGGTCCACCGAGCCCGAGCGTGTTCTTCAGCAAGGTCAGTAGCGCGAGCGCGCAGACGATGAAGACGAGGAGCGCCACGGGGGAGCCGGTGATCTGGCTCATGGGTTGCGATCTCCGCTGGTCGCGGCCGGCGAGGACGTGTCGGCAGGCGTCGACACCGCCATCCACTCGCGCTGCGGGATCATGTCCGCGGTGGTGATCGGATGATCGCGGCGGGACGAATCCGGCCCGAGAAGGGTCGTGAAGGCGACAAAGGTAGCGAGGCCGGTCGCGCCGAGACCCAGCGTCCGCCAGAAGCGCCGCTCTCTCTGGCGGCGGCGCGCGCGGTCCTCCTCATACTCGCGGTCCCGGGCCGCGCGCTCGGTCGCCTCTCCCATGGCGAGAAGCTCGGCTGCCGCGGCCTCACGCCGGTTGCAGAGGTCGCGCAGAGCCAGCGACACCCGATAGACGGGATCCTCTGCTCGGTAGCGGCCCTGCTCGGCGAGCGCGATCGCCAGCCCGCCGAGATCTTCGGCTTGAAGGCGCAGCATGGCGGCGCGCTGCCGCCAGTCGATTGAGCTCTCCGTGTGCATGCTCATGTCCCTCGATCGGACGGCGCGGCCGGCGGACCCGAACCGCGCCGGCCTGCCCGTCACCAACCGTCCCGACGGCCCTCGCCGCTGTCCTTCAGCCCGCGGCGGTCCAGGTTGGAGCGCCGGATCTCCAGCTCGATCCCGTCCCCCTTGTCGCGCGTGCGGATGTCCCGCGGGTCCACACCGTTGCGCTTGGCGAAGTCCTCGGCGGCCTTCTCGCTTCCGAACTTGCCGACGTCGTCGAAATCCCATCCACTCATGTCGTCGTCTCCATCATCCGGCGGTCCGGCCGGTCGGTCGTCACAGGTCGAGCCCCAGGCTGCGTTCCGGCAGCGGCGGCAGGACGTCGCCGCGGTCGGGCTTGAGGTCGGGCGGTGATTTCAGGTCATCGACCTTGGGCAGCGGCGGCTTGCCGTTGCCGTCCGCGGGCGCCGGTGGGTCGCCGGGCAGCGGCGGCAGGTCCTTGAGGTCGATCGGGCCGGGGTCAAACTTCTCGCGCGGGCCGGGGCCGGGGGTGCGCTCGCGATCGACGTCGAGGCGGCCGATCGTCTCCAGCGCGGAGGTCTTGTTGCCGGCGTTGTGGTCGAGCTGGCGCTCCAGCTTCTCCTTGTCGTCGACCACCATCGTCAGCTCGTCGCGGACACGGGTGACGCCGACGTTGAACAGGCGCTGGTTGGAGAGGTTGCGCTCCTGGCTCGACATGACGGTGATCGCCTTGTCGGTCGTGATGCCCTGCGCCATGTGCATGTTGAGCGAGTAGGCAAGGTCGAGGCGCGACAGCATCGGGTCGCCGAGATCGAGCGTCAGGCGCTCCTTGCCCGCCGTCTCGACGGTGACGCCGTTCGCATCGATCGTGAGCACGCGCGCGAGCGCCGAACTGTGGAGGTTGCGGTCCTTGTCGGTGGCGGTCCAGCGGATGCGGTCGCCCTCGCGAAGGTGGAGATCCTTCTTTTCGCTGAGCTGCAGGCGGTCTCGCTTCTCGGTCGGCGACAGCTTCTGCGGGTCGAACCGGATGCGCTTGTTGCCAAGTTTGAGGTCGACCTTGCCATTGGGGTGGACCTTGTCGACGTCGTAGCGACCGGCGACGAGGCCGACGTCCTGCCCGCCTCCCCTGCCCACCTCGAGCGTCTGCCCGGGCTGGTAGGTCGAGGCGTAGCGCAGCTCCTCGCGCGTCGTGTTGACGCGCTCATAGACGGTGAGGTGGATGCCCTTCCCTCGCACGCTGCCCTCGCCTGCGAGACCGTCCTGGATGCGCTGGTTGATGATCGCGCGCGAAGCACGCCCCGAGGCGAACACGGCGGTCGCCTCCCGTTCTTCCGGCGAGAGCCCCAGCCACATATCGGCCGCGTGATGGGCCGGGCTCTGGTGCTCGACCACGTTGTCGCCCAGCACCTTCATTGCCTTGCCGGCCTCCCCGACGTTGGCGAGCGCGGCGACGGTGCGCAGCTGGTCGGTGCGCTGGCGGATGTTTTCGTCCATCCGCGCCATCGTCCCGCCACCCGCCTGGATCAGGGCGAAGGACTTGCCGGCGTCGATCGAGGAGAGCTGCTGCCGGTCGCCGACGAGGACGAGCTTCTCGACGCCGAGCGCGGCCGAGATCTGGTGCAGCTTCAGCATGTCGTCGCTCGACACCATCGAGGTCTCATCGACGATGAGCATCTGGCCCGCGAAGGTGGCGCGCGCCTGGTCGTAGGCGTCGGTGTCGCGGTTGGTGACGTGGCGCTCGTTGGCCATGATGAAGGAGGCGATCGTCTGCGACTTGATCCCCGCACCCTCGGCCAGGTCCGCAACCATCTTGTTCTGGAAGGCGAGTCCGGTGACGGTGCGCCCCTCGGTTTCCGCGACGCGCGCGACGGCCTGCAGCATGGTCGATTTGCCGGCGCCCGCGATGCCCTGCACCACGACGGTCCGGTCCTCGGACGACACGATCAGCGTCGCGGCCGCGAGCTGGCCGGCGTTGAGTTCGCGATCGGCGGTGGCCTGTAACCGTTCAGGAGCCTCGCTGGCGGCGATCATGGGGGTGGACTGGCCCTTCCCCTGCTCGACCGCCTTAAGGATGCTCTCCTCGGTCCTGAGCGCCTCCTGCGTCGTCACCATGCGCGGACGGGTGTCGTTCTCTCGCGTCTGCCCGGCGATCAACCGGCCGCGCTCGACCAGCTGTTCGACGCGACGCTCGACATGGTCGATCGTGACGCCCTTAAGCCCAAGGTCGAGCGCGGTCTTGCCGAGCATGGTGGTGCTGAACGCCGCCTCCCGCTCCGACAGCATCCGGACGGCCGAGGCGACCGCCAGTTGCGCGCGCGCCTCCGCGGGCGACTGGGTGATGCGGCCAAGGCCGCGGTCGACCAGCGGGTCGCGCGGCCGCAACACGCTGCCCAGCTTCTCCCATGCGCTCGTCACTGCGTCGGTGACGGCGCGATAGCCCCGCTCGACGGCCCTGTCGGGCGTGCGCTGATCGGAGCGGGACTGTGCGGCGTCGAGCAGCGCCTTCCCATCGAAGCCGAGAGCCGCGGCCTTCTCGATCCAGTCGCGTTGCAGGCCCTCGCGATCCTCGACGTTCAGTTTCGGGTCGCGCGTGTTCGTCGTGACGCCGTCGCGACCCTTATGGGATGTAATCCCCAATTCGGCCGCCTTCTCAAGGATCGCCTCGCGCCGCTGGCTGAACGCCTCCAGCACCGCCTTGGGAACGCCGGCAATCTCGAAGGTGCCGTGCTTGCCCTTGAGCTCCACCTGGTAGCCGAGCTTCTCCATCTCCTCGCGCAGGAATGCGTGGTAGATGGAGCCGATCACGGAGTTGTTGCTCCAGATCTTGTCGGCGTGGAGTGCCTGCCACTTGCCGTCCGGCATCTTGGTCAGGTTGGCGATGACCGCGTGAACGTGCGCCTGAGGGTCGAGCGCGCGGCTCGTGTCGTGCTGGAACAGGGCATAGACGAGATTGCCGGTCTGGATCGGCACCTTGCGTCCCTCTATGTCCTTCCGGCCTTCCGAAAGGTTCTTCTCGACCCAAGCCATCGCGCGCGCGACGGCCTTCATGTTCGCACCGTTCTCGCCGAGGATGCGCTTGTCGCCGGTGACGTAGGCGAGCACCGAAACCGACTTCGGCGCGGAGAAGGTGAGGTCGACGCCCGATCGCCGGTTCTCGACCTGGGCGATCCCCTCGCCGCTCGGCAGCACACCGTTGAGGATGCTCTCAAAGGCATCCTTCGTCACCTCGCCGGAGAGGCCAAGGTCCGACGCGCCGTCGCCGCCCCAGGCGCTGATCTCGGAGCTTCCCTCGGCGGTGTAATAGTCGTCCTTCGCGAAGTAGCCGGCGGCACCGGACGCGGATCGGACGGAAGCAACGGAGAGCATCAGTCGGCTCCCGGCGAGAACGACAGGCGGTGCGGGGATCCGTCATCATCGCCCGTCCGGCGATGGCCACGACCTGCCGCGCGCGCGGCGAGCATCGTCGCCCACATCCGGCCGAGCCGGAGCCGCTCGAAACGGCTGGCGACCCGGACGAGGCAGGCGGTCGCGACATAGGCACCGCACGATGCCGACCAGGCCGCGACCAGCTTGAGCGCGAAGGCCAAGGGTACGATCGGCCCCGCCCGGCCCAGTGCCATGGTCCAGATGGCCACGGCGACGATCGCCGGCACGATCAGAGGCCCGAACATCACTGCCGGCCGGACCCACGGGACGCGCTGGCTGATCCGCATGAAGGCGAAGAAGCCGACGGCGGCACCGTGCGACCCGGCGATCATGGCAGCGACCCCGAGATGGCTCGCGTCAGCGATCATCGGACCGCCCCTCCAGCGCGCTGATGGGCGCGTTGCACCCGACCGGATGGGGGCTGCCCGAAGCGGAAACGGGAGCGAGGCCGACGCGACGGATCGGGGGAAGGAGCAGCACCGGCTAGATCCCCATGCCCATGTCGCCGTCGTCGCGACCGGCGGAGAAATCCTGCCGCAGCTCGACGATGGTCTGATCCTCGACCTGGGGCGCGGTCTGGTGGCTGCGGCCGTCGCGCCGATCGTCACGATCGCGGGATTGAGCGGTCTCCTGTTCGGGGCCGGGCCGGGCAGCCTGCGCCTTGTCGGCGGCATGCTCGCGCGGGGTGTCGCTCTCGTTGCGATCGCTGTTGTTGTCGCGGGTGCGGGCGACCGTGCCCTCCTTCTCCTCCTCGACTTCCGAGGTCAGGATGCGGGCAGCCATGTCCTTCGCGATGTTGGGATCGGCGGCCTCCTCGATCACCTGCAGCGAGCCGTCCCGTCCGCCGGCTTCTTGCCCCTCCTCCTCGTCGAACACCCCTTCTCCGCGCTTAGATCGAACCGGGGCCATGTCGGGGCGCGCGAGGAAGCCCTCGGCGATCTGAGGATAGTCTTTCCAGACGAGCTTGATGCGGGCAGCGGGGAAGCCGTCGGGGAACTTCACGAAGCCGTTCATCGACGGCAGGTTCGTGATGTCGTCGGCGATCACGAGCGGTTCGACCTGCTTGCGCGGGGTCAGCGTCGAGGCGTCGCGGGTGTTGTTGTAGCCGTAGCTGTAGGCTTCATCCATCTGCCGCACTTCGCGGTTGCCGATGTAGCGGGCGCACTGCTCGGCGGTGTCGAGATCGGCGGTCGCGAGGATGAGCTTGGAGCGGGCGAGCGAGGCGAGATTGCGGGCGCCCTGCTCGCCGTAAACCTCGACCAGCTTCTCGAAGCTATGGATGCCGAGGATCATCGCGCCGCCGAAGGCGCGAGCGGTCTGGAGGCCGTTCTCGATCGCGGGCAGGCGGTGCAGCGCGCCGAGCTCGTCGAACATGAACCAGGTCCGCAGTGAGCGGGTCCGGGGCATGGTCATCAGCCGGTTGATGGCGAGGTCCATCCAGAGCGTCAGGAGTGCCCGGTTCATCGGCAGGTCGACGTAATTCGACGTGATGAACAGGATCGAGCCGGGCTTCTTTTCGCCGGTGATCCATTCACGGATGGAGAAGCGCGGACCCTCGTCGGGTAGGAAGCGGAGGACCTGTGCGTTGGTGTTGAATACGGCCCGGATCGACTCCGCCATCCGGGCCGCTTCTGGAGCCGTCAGAGGGTCGGCGATGGTGTTCTGGAGGTAGCGGTGGACGCGCTTCAGATCGGCGGTCATCAGGTGTTCGGAGAGCGCGAGATTGGTGGTCTCCCCCTTCTCGATCAGCTTGACGCACATCTCGATGAAGAGGGTGCGGGCGGCGAGTGCCCAGAAGGGTTCGGAGGAGCCGCCGTCAGACGGGATCAGGGCAGCGGCGGCGGCGGTGAACTCGCTGTGCGTCTGGCAATCGGCGAAGATCGACCAGGCCGGGCAGCGGCGGTCCATCGGGTTCAGGATCGTGTCGCGTTTCGGGTCGAAGAACGCCTCGACGTAGGCGCCCGTCAGATCGAAGATCACGGCGCTGTCCTGGCGCTCGCGCATCTGCTTGACCAGCGCCCGCAGCTCGGTGGTTTTACCCGAGCCGGTGGTGCCGATCAGCATTGTATGGGACTGCTCCATCCGATGCGGAAACGGGATGCCGGCCAGCGTGTAGGGATGGTGGATTCCGGCGGCCTTCCGCTCGGCGAACGGGAGTTGCAGCACCCGCTTGGGTGACACGTCGGGGAAGCACTCGCGGGCCTCCTTCTCGAAGGCGGCGTAGTTGTGCTGGGACACCTCGGCGAGGAGCACGTCGCGCTCGACCAGCATGGCTCCGCGTTCGTGCCGCTCCTGCAGGATCGACTTGCCCCGGCGGCGCGAAATATCGACGAACCAGATCGTGAGCGGGATGGTCAGGAAGATGCTGACCAGGAAGGCTCCGAAGAGCCCGCGCATCGCCACGCTCCACGCCCGTTGGACGTCGGGAATCTCCTGCACGACCGCCATGATGGTGTGGCGGATTTCGCCGGTCGGCAGGGTGACGTTGACCTTCTTGGTTGGGTCGAAGCCGACCCAGTCCCAGAGCATCGCGTAGAGCTTCATGCAGATGAGCTGGAAGCCGTGCTCGTCCAGCTTCAGCGACATGATGATGAACCATGCTGCGGCAAAGGCGAAGAACCACAGGACGACGGGCATTTTCGCGCCCGAGAACCACATGAGAAGTTCGTGGGTGAGCAGCTGGCTGCCGCGGGTGAAGTTGCCCGCGTTGCGGTGGACCTTGCCCCTGGCCGAATGGTGATGGAGGGGGATCGCCCGCCCGTCGGTGCGGATGTCGCTACGCGCCATGGTACTGCTCCAGGCGCTTGTCCGTGTTGGCGATGATCCGCTCGCGATACTCGGGATATTGCTCGCTGATCATGACGTCGACGGCGAGCTGAAGAAACTCGCTGATCCGGGCGAGCCGGCGGTGACTGGTGGCGTCGAGTGCGGAGTCGGCCAGGTAGGCGACGACGGCCGCTCGGATCACGTCCGAGGGCTTGCAGTTTCGCTTGTCAGCGAGGGTTTCGATGCGGTCGAACAGGCCCTGCTCGAAGCGGACCATGAAACGACGTTTGGTGTCTGACAAACCAACCTCCTAGCAGGGAGGCTGGTGGGGACTTAAGAAAGCGACACGACCTATACCGGATCGCATGGACGGTCGCAAAGAAAATCGCTACACGCTGGGAGCCGTCAGACGCTGTCAGACGCCTAAGCCGTTGTAATCATTCGACTACCCACCCCGCGCCGATGCGTCAGACGTTGTCAGACGCTCCCCGATCCCGACAACCCATTGCAAACGCAAGGAAAACTGCACGCTCGCGTGCGTAGGGTGTGCATTCTATCTAGGACTGATCAGTTGGTCCTGGGCCGTGTCGGTCGTCCATTCATGGGGGTCGTTCCGGGGTCCGGCTGGGCATCGTCCGCCCTGTGGGCGGAAGGGTCTCGGCCGTGATTCCGGCCGCGGTTACAGGGACGGAGTGATCCCGTCCGGCGCGCCTGGTCGCCAGACCAAGCGCGCTCATCAAGCCCGGAGCCCAAGCGACGGGATCGGCACGGCAGGGATCGTTACCCGGAGGGCGAAGACGGCGCAAAGCGGCGGCTTCGTGAGCGGGCCATAGGCCCGCGAGTAGAGCCCGATCGGCGGACCCGGAGGGACCGCCGAGCCGCCCGCAATCGCCTTCTTCCGATCCAGCTCCCGAACCGCTACAACGGCATGGTTCGCAGCCCGATCAGCTATGAACAGCGAGGCCATCATGGCGCGTACAATTGAAGAGGAAATGGAGTCCCTCCGGGAGGAGGAGCGGCGTCTTGCGAGCAAGAAGGCGCAGCTCGTCAAACGGGCTCGGGACGAGGCGATCAAGTCGGTCGAGAAGACCGGATTGTTGAAGCTGGAGAGCAGGCGTCTCGAGGCTCTGGCCGGGCGGATCAAGTCGCTCGGAATTGAGGAAGTCGAGAAGCGGCTCGCGGCGTGACGCCGGTCCGCCGCGACGTCAGTCGCGGCACGGGCATGGGGGGCTCGATGCCCCTCATGCCCGTGTGGCTCGACAGCAAAAAAAGGGAGAGGCGTCGCCGCCCCTCCCTGTCGTTCAGAACTCGTCGGACATGCCGCCCGGGACCGTGTGAACCACGCGGTCGATGATCCCCATCGGGAGGGCGTCGTAGTCCCCTTCGTCAATGGCGATGAACCCGTCGATGTCGTCCTCGATGACATGCTGGTCGAAGAAGCTGTGGAGGGCGCGGCGCTCCGCGCAGGCGACCGCGGCGAGATAGGCGGTCTGCTCGTTGGCGATGAAAGTCGAGATGATCTGCATGGGAGCCTCCTGCTATCTTGAGTGACAGCGGAGCGGGCGTCGGGCGTCCGAGATCGGGTCAAGGACCGCCGGCATCGCCGGCGGCCGCGAAGCGGGCGACGGGGGTGCCGATTTTGTCGTGGTTGCCGTGGAGCGCAGCGGAGCGGCGGCCGCGGCAAAATTGGGGGGACCGTCGATCCTTGAGGCGGTCTCGGACGCCTGACAGAATTGGACGTCAGTGAGAGATATTTTCCTCTCCGGCCCGGCCGATGCGTAGCGCCGTGCGGCCCGTAGGGGCCGTGCGAAAGCGAGCGAGCCGGGCTGGTCGACGGCCTCGAGGCTCAAGCCCCGCTGGCATGAAAAAGGGGCGCCACGCCGTCAGGCGCAGCGCCCCTTCCGCGGTGTCGAGAGAGGGAGGCTCAGGCCCACTCGAACCGCGAGCTGTCATCCGTGTCCGCGGTTGCGATCAGGCGCGCCAGGCGGTCGGCGTAATGGTCGACATTCTGCTCCCGCATCCGGCGTCGGACAGCGGGGTTTTCGAACCGCTTGCGTAGCTCGTCCACGGGCATTTCGCCGACGCTGTCGGGTCGCAGCCCGAGGCTCTCCAGCAGGGCGTAGGCGTTGCCGGTAGCGAGGTCCATTTCGACGCCGAGGGAAGCCGGCTCGGCCTCGCGCTGATCGATCCCGACGATGACGAGGAGCGGCCTCTCGCCTACAGCTTCGAGGCCCGCGTCTGCCCGCTGGCTCTCGCCAGCATGGCGCGCGTCTTCGACTTCGCGACGGATGTGATCGCCGTCCTCGACGAGGCGCAGTTCCGAAACCGGCGCGTCTCCTTCTACCGCAGCCGGCCGGATGGTCCGGTCGCGATGCGACCGTCCATCACGTCCGACCTCCGAGCGAAGCAAGGAGCGGAAGGCGGCGAGCTGGCGGGCATTGATGGTGGCGGTCGGACCGTCACGATCATCGGCGGCAGTGGCAATACGAAACACGATGGACATCTCGACCTCCTTTGGTTCGACACATCCCTCGATCCCCCTCTCCTTTGCTGTCCCGAGACGTCGCTCTGCGTGGGTGCCGGCGGGCGTGCGAGGCGTAGCGAGCTGGCAACCCCGATGGGGGTTGCCGCGACGCGAGCGAGCACGCCCGTCGGCGGGTCAGCGGCGCTGGTTCGTCGGTTCGTCCGGGGCGTCGTCGCGGATCTCGATGGTCTCGCTGTCGCCGTCGTCGCGGACAAGGGCGGGCTTGCCCGCACGAGCCGCATCGACGGCGGCGTCCTGCGGCCAGTCGCCGTATTCGCGCAGCACCTTGATCATGTGCGCTTCGGCGCTGAGGCGGTGCGGGTGATTTGTGATGATGGTGTCGAACGACAGGGACTGGTGGACGGTCTGGATCGTCATGGCGGCGGACCTCCGATCGGTGAAATAAGGGTCGCCGGCGATGCGTAGCGAGCGACAGGCGAAGGCCTGTTGCGACGCGAGCGAGGCGGGCGATCTGGAATGCGAGCGGCAGCTCAGTCCCACGCGGCGCGATGGGGCTCGATGCCCCGGAGCGCCGCATTGGCACGACAGAAAAGGAAGGAGAGACGCCGGCCGAAGCCGACGCCTCTCCCGAAGCGCTCAGGCGCGCTTGGCGGTGGTCTGATGCGCGAGACGGACGACGTGCAGCGGCACCCCGGCCTGACGCAGCTTCTGCGCGAGGTTGGCCTGGATGCCCGTGCCCTCGCAGACGACGGCTTCGACCGGCTTCAGCCCGAGGATGCGCTCGTTGCGGATGAAGGCTGCCTTGTTCCCGGCGCTGCGGTCCAGCATGAACTTGATGACCTTCACGCCCCGCGATGCGGCCCAGGCGTGCGCGATGGCGTCGGCACCCTTGGACTGCGCGGTGGTCGCCAGGATCATCTCCGGGATGCGCGTCTTGATCTTGTCGAGACCCTTGTAGAGCAGGTCGGCGTCGTTCCAGTCCTTCTGGCCTCCGGAGAAGGCAACCACCGGACCCTCGGGCGCGAACTGCTCCCGGCGTTCCCGGCTGCGTGCGGCGAGGTAATCCCGCGCGTCGATCATCGAGGCGGTCAGGCCGCTCGAGACCCGGCTGCCGCGCACCGGCGAGAAGGGCTTGCCGGTTTCGACGCGGTACACCTCGGCGGCGTGGTCGCGCATGCACTCCATCGCTTCCCGGCAACCCTGCAGCGTCTGGCAGAGCGTCTGGGTGTCCTCCAGCTCGGTCGCGTAGATCTCGCTGGGGTCGAAGGCGCGGGCGAGTTCCCGCAGCTTGTTCGCCGCGTCGTCCTCGCGTCCCTCGATGCGCTTCGCAACGACGTGGAAGCTGTTCGCGAAGCCCCACGCGAGGTCTGCCGCGAAGGGCTCCATTCGAGTGTCGCGCAGCACGTCGAACATCGTCGCCATCATCATCTCGGTAGCGGCCCGGACCTGCTCGGGATCGGGCATGTCCAGCTGCTCCGGCGCGTCGACGACGCTGAGCTTGGCCATCTCGCTGTGTTCGATGAAAGCACCCTCGTAGGTCTGCGTGAGGGTGTCGTTGCGGCGCTCGTCGGCAACGAAGCTGGCGAGATCGGCGAAGTTCGTGAAAGTGGTCATTTGAGCCTCCAAGGTTGATGTTCTCATCTTCTTGATGAGGCTCCTCCCCCGGCATTCGGTGGTCAGGTCGGTCAGGGACGTTAACCGGGAAGCCGGCGAGCCTCGTGCTCGCCGGACCCCGGTTAACGCCGCGAAGCGGGGCGTGGGGGAGCCGATTTTCTCGTGGTCGGCCCGTAGGGTCGGCCGCGTGAAAATTGGGGGAACCGCGCATCCTTGACCGGCCTGAATCCCCGGATGCCAAACTAGGAGGTCAGAGAGAGAGTTATTGGTTTGAGGTGTAGTACGACGACTGCCCAGAGGACCCGGCCGCGCGAGCGGCCGGTGCCACGTTGGCGTCGTCGGATGCGGTTGGCAGTTTGAGCGATGACCGATCGCCGCCCGACGGCGAGCGGGGTCTCAGTCGTTATCGCCCCGCAAGGGGATCGTTACCCGAATGGGCGGAAACCCGCCTGCGGGGTTCCGGTCGGCGCAGCCGACTAGAGCCCCGGTCCCGGCATGGCCGGGATGCGCCGCAACACCTTCTCTCCGGCCACTCTCTCCTCGACCTGGCAGCCTCGGAAGGCTCCGGTCCCCCTCTCCTTTCAACCCCGGGGCGATGCGTCGCATGGTCCGTCCGATCGGAGGTGGTGGAAGATTGAGGCGCAGCTCGTCTGGACTTGGTGTCCAAGGGCGCGAGCAAGCGAAAAGGGGCGGCTTGCGCCGCCCCCGCTGGTCAGTAGAACTCGACCCGGTCCGCGATGATCTCGCAGCCGTAGCGGTCGACGCCGTTGTCCTGCCACTTCGTGTAGTGGAGCCGTCCCTCGACGGCGACCAGGTCGCCCTTCTGGCGGTTGGCGGCGATCGCCTTGGCGAGGCCGTTGAAGGTCGTGACCTTGTGGAACTCGACCTCCTTCGCGGTGAAGCCGGTCTGCGGATCCTTGTAGGTCTTGCCGTCCTTGTCGAGCTTCGGGCGGTCCGTCGCGACGATGATGGTGGTGATGCTGGTGTTGCCCGCGGTGCGCGTCGTGGGGTCCTTGGCGATACGGCCGACCAGGTTCACGTTGTTCATGTAAGCCTCCTTGGGTGCCGGCGGCCTCCCCGCCGGTGCCACTGATGAGCGGCGGCCGGGATCGCGTCGCACCGCGCGGGCGCAGCCCGCGCGGGGAACCCCTGGAGCGAGCTGGTGCGGGCAGGCGCGCCGAAGGCGCGGCAACACGGGCTCGCGGATGGGGTTGCGACGTGGTCCCGGCCGCCGCAGGTGGCACTGCGAGGCGGGGTGGCTTCGCCGGCACCTCAAAAGAGGCTGGAATGGGCAATGTGGACCGACCAGGGCGGTTCTCTCGCCAAGAGTCCCCGCGACGGTCGGCGCATTGCGGGCAGCGCCAGCATTGCCATCTGCGCGGCGGACCCCTGCGAGACGGGCAAGGCCTGCGGGAATCCGCGATTGGCCGCGAGGGGTCGTGGGCCACTCGGGTCGCGGCTCGGCCCGCTGGCGAATGCCGGCAATCGTGAGAGGGCGCTGTCATCGAGGGCGGCGCTCGCGAAGTGGCGATGGCGGTGTTGGTCGCGTGCTGCGAGGCGCGCGATCGGGTCGGTCCTGACCGCGGGGCGGCAGAGCCGACCCGATCGCACTGGCGAGCGTCCCTTCCGCAAGGGGATCGTCACCCGCATGGGCGGAAACCCGCGTGCGGGGTTCCGGTCGGCAAGGCCGACTAGAGCCCCGGTCCCGTCCGCCCTGAGCACCGCGAGGGGGCGTGCGGGATGCGCCGGTCAGTGCGGTGTGTAGTCCCGGAGAGGACGGCTGATGCGCAGAAATTGTGCCGGCCCCGTGGCGTTAGGGCCTGCATCGGCGGACCAGCGGCCGAGATGGTCGATGTAGAGCCAGAGGCTCGCCAGGTCGTCGTTGATGAGGTCGTCGGTCATCGACGCCTCGCGCACGAACTGTTCGTCGAGGGCGCTCCAGTCGAGGGCGTCGAGGAAACGCTCGCGCCGATCCGCGAAGCGGGCGAGCGCGGCGTAATCCCGTTCGGCCGTGGCGAGGTGCTGATCGAGGGAGAGAGGCATGGCGGCGGCTCCTGTCGGTGAGCCCGTAAGGGCGAACAAAGACAGGGCCCGCCTCGCCGGGGTGAGCGAAGCGAGCCCTGCAGGTCCGCGCGCGGGGGCTTGGACGCGCGGTGGGGAGGAGAAAACCGGGGTGGGAGGCACCCCGGGCGGTCGGTCAGACCGTCTCGGGCTCGGCCGGCTGCGCGGCGCGGCGGCGGCCGCCCTTGGCGGGCGTCTCCGGCGTGTCGCCGAAGCCGGTGCCGGCGGTGGATTCGCCGAGGCCGTCGGTGGCGCCGGTGGTCTCGCCGGCGGGCGTGTCGTCGCTGGTGCCGGGGAACGGCGGCAGGCCGTCGTCACCCTTGGGGGCCATCGCGGCGGCGACGTCGCGGCGGCGCTGCGGGCGCTGCCAGACGAGGTTGTACGAGCCGTCCTGCTGGCGGAAGGCCGAGACGTAGAGCGGCTGCGCGAGGCTCGGATCGTCGATGCGGCCGTTGAGGAACGCCTCGCCGGTCGCGCTGGCGGTGAGCTCGAAGAGCGCGCCGACCTGCACCCACTCGCGCGAGCCCGGGTTGACGGCGTGGATCTCGTACTTCGGCGCCTTGGGGTTGGCGCTGCGGACCTCGCGGAGCGCGATGGTCATCGCGACGGTGAGGGTCGACACGCGGCCGATGAAGATGCCGGCGTCGTTCTGCTTGATGGAACCGATGTTCATGGCGAAACCTCCTGATGCTCTCGAACCCCTTGTCCGAGACACCTCACTCTCACCCCCTCTCCTCCCCGGCCGTCGGCCGGGCAGGCGCGCAAGCGCCCTCATCGCAAGCGCTCTTCGCGCGGCGATGGTCGTCGCTCCAGAGGGTCAGGGGGTCGATTGGCCGGCCTTTGTAGTTGCACGGATGGACGTGCGCTGGCATATACATGGCATATCCAAGGAGATGGGCCATGGCTCAGGCAATGCCGGCGACCGGCGCGCGCGCAGCGAAGCTGTTCCGCAACAATCGTAGTCAGGCGGTGAGGATTCCGGCCGAGTTCGAATTGCCCGGAACCTCGGTCCTTATTCACAAAGTGGGCGATAAGCTCATCATCGAGCCCGAGCCCAAGGCCGATCTCGCCACGATCTTGCGATCTCTATCCCCGCTCGGACCGGAGGATCAGTTTCCCGACGATACCGACAAAGGCCTGGGATCGCTCCGAAGCGTCGATCTGTGACCGCCAAACGATACATGCTCGACACGAACATCGTGTCGGACATGGTGCGCGATCCTCAGGGACGCGTGTTCCGCAAAGTTGTCGAACTCGACGGTGAAGGGCTGTGCGTCAGCATCATCACCGCGGCGGAGCTGCGTTATGGCTGCGCGAAGAAGGGGTCGTCCAAGTTGCTCGCTCAGGTCGAGGCGATCCTCGAAGGGCTTGAGATAATCCCGCTCGAGGTGCCGGCCGACACGGAATATGGCGGTCTGAGAGCTGAGCTGGAGGCAGAGGGCAAGACGATTGGTCCGAACGATCTGCTCATTGGAGCACATGCGCTCACGATCGGCGCAACGCTCGTGACCGCCAACGAGGGCGAGTTTCGACGGATCCGAGGCCTCGAGGTCGAGAACTGGCTCGTCTGACGGGGAACACCTTTCGGCGGTGATCGAGACCGTGCTGGTGGGAACGAGCTTAGTTTGCGCCCTGCGACGACCAGCTTGCGCCGAACTCCTGCAGCTCTGGAGCTGAGCATACCACTGTGAGGAAACTCCCCTCTTGGCTGCGCTTGAGCCGTGTAAGTCCAGCGTAGATAGCCGCCATGCCCTCCGCTCCCACTGCACGGCGGATATGGATCACCAGCAAGCGTGTTTCCCAGCCTTTGAAGCTGTGAAGAGTTGTGGCTTTGACACGGGCGTCGCCAACGTAGAACGCCATTTTAAGCCGATTCTGTTTCATTTTCTCCCGCTCAAATGTGTGAGCCGTCCGGACTCCGTAGGTGTTAAGTTCGTCTACGACAGCACGTCCAAAGTCTATGTCGTTGGCAAGAAATGTTATATCTGCGTTCGCCAAGCCGTTCGTCCCGGTCCGACGCATCATCGTCAGAATTTCATTAACGCACTGACGCATGGAGTCGGGGTCTTGAGTTTGAACCCAGCGGATATCGCACGGGAATAAATCAAGGGTTGATTGGTCTAATGCTGGAGGTACGCTCGTTTCGCCTGGAAGGAAGCGTCGCGTAAAATCTCGGGCCATGCGGAGTGCGTCTGGAGGCATTCGATAGCTGACGTCGAGCTGCGCCCAACGACCTCCTGGGAAGCCGGCACCGACCATAGCCGCTTCTGTCCAGTTCTTCGCCGTTCCGTAGATGTCTTGCGTCACGTCGGCTGCAAGCCACATCTCGCCGCCGGGTTTACATATTTCCCTGAGTGCGTTCCACCATAGGGGTAAATAATCCTGACCTTCGTCAACGAGCACCGCATCGTACTTGGCTGCTGCGCCAGATCGCGCAGCTTCCAGAGCTACGTATGGGACCGCCTCGTTCATGACCTTGGGCAACACCGGCTTGAGCCTAAGCGCCTCTTCCCGGGGCGGCAGCTTGAGCTTCATCACCTTAGTAATCGGCTGCATAGCCAGTGCGTATTCTTCTTCGAACCCAGCCTCGTTACAGACGTCTTTGCACCACTCATGAAAGTGTACGAACGTGAGTCTGGACAGATAACCTTTCTTCTTTACTTCTCGTGCAACAAGATCGCGGAGATAGTGCCATAAGGTCATATTGAACGTAACGATCAACACGTCCTTGCCTTCGTCAGCCAGCCTTGCTGCACGGGCTGCTAGAACAAGCGATTTACCGCTTCCAGCCGGACCTCGGATACGCCGGAAGCCAGACTCGGTCCGACTGTCCGCCAGTGAGCGCTGATTTCGATCCAGCTGAAGAGGTTCGCGTTGCTCACGTGCAAAGTCCGGCTCGACCAACCAGCCGCGGAGATCATCAGCAATCGCTGGTGTCATAAGCCGACTGGCCTCGTGCTTAATCACGGGAAACATCGCTCTGACGTCAAGATCTCGGAGTTGCTCCTCTCCGGCAACAGGCCAATAACTAGCAGCCTTCGCCCGTTCCTCATCCTTCAAGAAAGGGAGCTGTAAGCTTTTCACTCTCGCCTGAGAGGCGAAAGGGAAAACGACCGTTGCGGCAATCGCAGCATAGCCGAAACGTGCTTGCAGTCTTGGGCAATAGATATTGAAGATTGCGTCCTTGTATCGGCGGATTTTTTGAAACGGATTATCGACCCGAAATGTCCTACCGTCCTTCGATGCAACCAGTTCAACACGACCTCCGTCATACCGCCGCACGTCATAGGCCATCGCGTTAAGGTCCCAGTCTTTGACCTCTATGACAACGACGCCGACCTTCGGGTTTAGCAGAACGAAGTCAGGGCGGAGCCCGTTTAGGTGGGGTTGGATGTAGATTTCCCACTCATTATCGAGCGTCGTGTCCATCAACTCGAAAAGCCGGTTCTCCCCGGCTGTCATTTGTTGCCTAAGGTGACCGTGGTCGGCTCTCGGAGGATGAACAATACGATTCATAATAGATGACGTCTCGGCCGGTTCTCATTTGCGAGAAGCGGCATCGCATGCGATGCTCTCAAGGGCAAACCGAAGCCGAAAACCGATCCCACTCGTCGCGGGACGTTGCGGCATGCCCTTCGATGGGGACCGGCGCTCCTGCCAGGGCGTCGGTCCTTTTCGCAAGTGGATCGTCACCCCTCAGGGCGGAGACCCGCTCGCGGGGCTCCGGTCGGCGAAGCCGAGTAGAGCCGCGGTCCCGCCCGGAGCTTCAGCGCAGGGCGGGATGCGCCGACACCGTTTCTTGATTCTACAGGTCGCCGATCTCGGCGATCAGCGTCTCGGCATGGACCGCGGGCACGATCCAGTTGCTGTATTTCGGCTTCCAGGCTGCTCGGCCGTCGATGATCTCGACGACGGCAGGACCGACGCGGGCGCGATCGGGCCACCAGAGCGCGGCATCGCCATTGTCGAAGTGCGTCACCCAGACCTTGCCGAGGCTGGTGTCGATGACCGACTTCGTCGTCACCCGACCAGGCCCGCGATCAGGTGCCAGATCGCGACGCCATTGGCGAACCAGCCATAGGCTGTGAGCAGGCCGATCGCCGCGATGAACGTGCGAGCGGAGGGCGAGAGTGGTCCGGCCGGGGCACGATCCTCGAAGTCGATCATCATGGTCAGGCAGCGTCCTCGCTGCCGACGTCGCGCCAGCGGTGGAGAAGATCCATCACGTCGCCGCGATAGCCGAGGCTGTCGGCGTAGATCGCCCCCGGGTGGCGTCCGAGGTATCGAACGACGCTGGTGATGTCGTCGGCGACCGATCGATCGAGTCCGAACAGGTCCGCGATCGGGAAATGGCCGAGATCGGTGCCGTTCCACCATGCGAGGAGGAAGCTGGCGACGCGGGCGGACTGGCCGGTGTCCGACTTGGCGAGAGCGAACAGCCGATCGAGCGCCGCGATGGGCGGTTGCTCGGCGTGCGTCTTCGGATGCCGGCGGAAGCTCAGGAGATGATCGGCACACACGCGCAGCGTGGTGTCCGAATAGTCGGGGCCGACTAGGTCGCGGAGGAGTTCGCGGGCAGCATCCTCGGCTTCTGCGCGTTCCTCGGGATTGATCGCGGTGGGTTGTGGCATGTCGGTTCCCCTCGACAGGAGTGTATCTCCGAAACCGGGGCGGCGCGACCCGCAACTGCTTCAGCAGTAGCGGGGTCGTTCCGCGGGGTAGGAGGGCGGTGCCGTCGTGGTGAAGACCAGCGCGCGGTGGCGACCGCCGTCGTAGGCGGCGGAGTCGACCGGGCGTTTGTTCCGCTGGAGACGGTCGAGCAGCCGGTTGGCCCGGGCCGCGATGGCTACTGCGGCGTCGTTGGTGGGCGCCAGGGCGAGCGGCCGGCGCAGATCGCCGGTGTCGTACCACCAGCCACCTTCTTCGGGACCGCCATAGGCACGGTCCACCTCGTACAGGGCGACGATGTAACGCATGGGATCGGTCCTCAGGTCAGGGGAGCGGGCATGGCGAGCCACTCGGGCTCGTCGTCGGCGATCGGCTTGTCGAAGGTCGCGGCCTCGGCTTCGGTGAAGACGGTGGCGTCGCGCAGACGTCCGAAGCCGGTTTCGTTGTTCCAGAAGCTGAGCCCGTATTCGGGGTGGCGGGTCGTCAGCACGAAGCCGTCGGTGCCCTCCTCGGTGTCGCGCTCGAGAGCGCGCTCGAGCTGGCGCGCCGAGTTGCCGAAGGTCACGCCGGCAGCGGTGATGGCGGCATAGCCGCCCCCGAACTCGCCGGGGCGCAGGCGATCGCAATCGAGCGCGTATTCAAAGCCGCAGGGCAGTGCGGACTTGCAGGTCGCGAAGATTAGGAGCGCGACGGCGTCGATGCCGACCTGGTCGCCGTGGAAGAACGCGGAGATGCCGCCTGCCTCGTTGGGCGTGTCGTCGACGTCGATCCGGCAGTCGAAGACGGGGAAGTCGGCGTCGTCGAACAGCGCGAGGAAGCCGCCGAAGGGATCGTCGGCGGTGGGCGGGAAGGCCGCGGCGAAGGCGGGGCCAAGCTGGTCGAACGCCTCCTGGCGGCCGAGCGCGTCGTCATCGTGATTTTCGAGCATGTCGCTCGCATCCTTCGCGAGCTGGAGCAGCTCGGCCTCTTCGGGCCGTACTGAGAGGATGAAGCTGGCCTTGGTGTAGTTGTTGGACATGGGAGAGGCTACTCAGTGCGAGGTTTCGAGGCCGGGTGAGCCTGTGGGGTTGCCGCGCAGCATCCAGGGCGCGGGCTGGATCTGGCGCGCCCAGTCGGCGAAGCTCGGGATTCGGCCGAGGTCCTCGGTGACGTGCTGTTCGCCGATCAGGCGAACCGGCACGTCCCGACCATCGCTGTTGCGGATCGTGACCCCGAAGATCGTCTCCAGCATGAAGATGCCTTCGGCATGGTGCCGCAGCGCACGGTGGCGCGGGTCGGCGATGATCTTCTTGGACTCGTCGAACCAGGTATGCAGCGGGAGGTAGTCCTCCGGCTTGCCGCCCCAGCGCTTCACCGAGCTGAGCGCGTGGTAGTAGCAGTGGGACATGGCTCAGAGCTCCGACACGGTCGTATCGAAGGTCTCGATGCGCCAGTTGTGGGTGAGCGTGACCGTTTGCGGCTCGGTCAGGATCTCCAGTTCGCCGCAGGAGCCGGCATTGTCCTCCCAGCCCATGTAGAGGGCGCAGAGTGCCTCCGTGGCGAAGCTGTCGAGCGCGGATGCGAGATCGGTGACGTCGCTGGCGATCGTGCCGTCGTAGCCGAGCTGGTGGCGTTCGCAGTCGACCGTGGGCAGGTCGACCTGCTCGCCGGCGGCGTCGAAGGCGAGGACGTCGTTGACCTGTCCCTCGTCGCCCTCGCCGTTGTAGTCGATGGTGATGCGGGCGATGCCGTGGGCGGCCAGGATCGGGAAGATGGCCTGCTTGCAGGCCTCGAAGGTGGTGGCCGCGGCGGGCGCGATGGTGGCGGTGTCGCTCATGCTGGCACCTGTTCGAGGCGAGCCTTCGCCTCGGCCGCGATCTGCGGATAGGCGGCGGCAAGGTTGCCGTTGAGCAGCGCGAAATCGGCAACTGGGAAGCTCCCATCCGGGGCTGGCCGGGTCGTCATCATCGCGCCGAGGATCACCTCGTCGAGGCTGCGCGGCGCGGTCGCGCTATGCCCGTCGTCGTAGCGGACGGGAGCGTTGAAGCCGGCCTCGATCCAGCTTCCGAGGCCGTCCTCCACCTCGGCGACATAGGCATCGACCGTGTCGTTGCGGGCGACGTCCCAGACCTTCAGGCCGAGCGTGTAGTAGGTGCCGAAGTCGTGTCGGTTGGTCAGGATGACCAGCGTGCAGCCCTCGTGCGGAGCCCCGAAGGGCTCTGTTGCAAAAATCGTGAAGCTTGAGCATGCTTGGCGGAGATTGGACGGACGGAACGATGACGGATTTCAAGTGGCGCCATTTCCAGGGTGATGTGATCCTGTGGGCGGTGCGCTGGTA
>NZ_JAUQOM010000013.1 GCF_030580935.1 Sphingobium cyanobacteriorum
TAATTATCTGGAGTGAAATCATGGAAAACCGAAGGAAACCTGCGTCTCTCGCCGGCACGCTCGACATAAACTGCGACTGCAAAGAATATGTGTAATGTGGAGCTCCACATTACACATATTCCCGCGGGGAGAGGTCGATCTCGAGAGCTTCGCGCTCCTCGTCAGACAGGTCAGCAAGCCGGCGGTCGAGCATGGCTTCTGCGGTCGACACCAGCTGGACGACAATAGCCTGCCCTTCGGCAATGGCCGTATCGATCGCGGGCAGCAGGCTGGGGAGCTTCATCGACAGAAGCAGCTGCGCGAAGAAGCGCTGCTTGGTTCCCTCGAAGATCGACAGCGCTGCGGACTTGGCACCGGAGTTGAGCGTTCCCCCGGTCTCGCTGTCGACGATCCGCGTGGCTTCCAGCGCGTCGCGCAGGTTGGCGTGGATGATCGCCCAGGCCTCAGCATAGGCATCGTAGACCGCAATCTGATCCTCGGTCAGGCAATGCTCGAGGATCTCGTACTCGACACCGGCGAATGAAAGGGCCCGGGCTGTGTAGAGTCCGAGCGACTTGAGGTCCCGCGCAACCAGTTCCATCGCGGCGATGCCGCCGTCGCGAATGTCGGCAACGAAAGCCTCGCGATTGGCGAAGGCGGTCTCCGGACCCCAGAGCCCGAGGCGCGTCGCATAGGCCAGGTTGTTGACGTCGGACGCACCGGTTGCCGAGGCGTACAGCACGCGCGCCCGGGGCAGGAGGTTCTGCAGACGCACCCCGGCAATGCCTTGCTCAGATCCCTTGACCTTGCCGCGCGATCCTTCACCGCCGGCAGCGTTGGCCATGGCGTGCGCTTCGTCGAACACGATCACGCCGTCGAAATCCTCACCGGCCCAGGCGAGGATCTGGTCAAGGCGCGTTGCGTCGTTTCGACCCGAACGCAAGGTCGGATAGGTCACGAAGAGGATCCCCTCGCGCATCGCGATGGAGGTGCCGAGTTTCCAGGACGCCAGAGGTTGGATGTCGATCGGGAGGCCGCCAAGCGCAGCCCAGTCGCGCCGGGCATCTTCGAGCAACGCCTCGTTCTTCGAAATCCAGATATGGCGGCGTTCGCCGTGCACCCAGCGATCGAGAATGACGCTTGCGACCTGGCGGCCTTTACCAGCGCCGGTGCCATCCCCAAGGAAATAGCCCTGCCGGTAGGTATGTCCTTCCGCCGAAGCCTTGAGCGAACAGCCCTTCTCCTCGGGCTCGAACCGGCCGGGAAGATCGCGGCCGTGAGCGCTGGCGGCGTAGATCAGGGTCTCTGCCTGGGCATTCGATAGCAACCCTTTGGCGATAAGTCCGCCAGGCAGCTGCGGCACCGCGTCCGGCTTGGGTGCAGCGATCGACCCCATTGCGACTGACTCAACGAGGGGCGTCGGATGCTCGGCCGCGCCATCGATGACGATCCTGCTCGGGCGGTAGGGCAGATAGTGGCCAACCTGAGGGGCAAGCCGCGCAGGGGTTTCGAGCGACTGATAGGTGAGCGACCCGATGGCGGAGGCTGGGGGCGTGATCCTGGCTGGTGTCGGCAGCGGCCTGCGCGGCACCGCCACCAGGCGAAACGGCGCACGAGCCGGGAGGCTCGATTGCTCGGGAACGGCATCCAAGATGGCGCGATCCGGCAAGGCATCGACAATATCGACCAGCTGGCGAAAGTCGTTTGTGCGGATGGCGACAGGCTCATTGGAGTCTTCCACCTTGTCGAAGACCAACAGCCGCGTGGTAATGCCGGTGCCCTGCCTGACGAACGCGCGTTCGACGGCGGCATTGAGCCTCAGCGAAACTGGCCCTTTCGCCCCGGCCAAAAACCGCACGCAGTCGAACCATTCAGGCATGATCGCGACAAGCCGCCCCCCGGACGCCAGACGGTTCCAGGCCGATCGCAGATGCCTCGCCCCAGTGCGGCCATCGTGGCCCCGCTCGATCCCGTGAGAATAGGGCGGGTTCATCAGCACGACGCTGGGGCTGATGGCCGGATCGAGCAATTCGTCGATCAGCTCGGCATCATGTCCAGTCACGCGGGCATCCGGGAATACCGCAGTCAGGCAGTCGCGGCGCAGCGGTGAAATTTCGTTCAGGACTAGGCGGGCTCCGGCTTTGGCGGCCCAGACCGCAAGCATCCCCGTTCCGGCCGAGGGCTCGAGCACGAGCTCGTTGAGCATCAGTCCGCAGGCCCGTGCGGCAAGCCAGGCCAACCGCGGCGGCGTTGCAAACTGCTGCCATTCGATCTGCTCGTCGCTGCGATTGGTTTGGGTCGGAACTCGGGCATCGAGACCGCAGAAGAACTGTTCCGCCTCGTCGATCGGGCTCGTGGGCTGGACTTGATCTGATGCTTGCAGATGTTGAACCTGCGCCAGCTCGAGCGCAGCGTGAGCATCACGGACTGACCATGCCCCGAGTGCATCGGTTCCGCCGAAGTGGTCCGTCATGATGCGGTTGATGTCGCTGCGCGAAAGCGCGCCGCCTGCTGCCAGTTGTACCGCCATTGCTTTGGCTGCCGTCACGACAAGCGGCGGAGATGGTGGATCGAATGCGAAAGCGAGGGACGAATTGGACATGGGAAACCTCCTGACGAGGTCCTGCAGCGGGCAGGCCTCAATCAGCCAAAGGCCCCCTCCCCTCTGGTCAACGGATCAGGCTTACCGGCAAGCCGGGACTTCAGCTCATCGTTCCAGTCAAAACCGGACGAGGCCGGTGCTCGTGAGTGGATGACACGATGAGGCGCAGCGTAAGCCTTCAAAGCTCGCTTCTCGGCGAGAGCGCCACCGGCATCATTGTCGATGAACAGATGGAGCTCGCGCACGCCCTCCGGGATCGCAACAAGTCCGAAGCGCTCGTTCCCGAGCGTTGCCCAGCAAGAAATCCCGAACAACTGCATTGCTGAAAGTGCGCTCTCGATCCCTTCGGCAAGTCCAAGACGCCCTTGCACCGGCGGCGCCAGCCTGACGGAACCAAAACCAAGGGAGCCAAGCGCACGCTTGGGCCGGTCGAAAGCGGCAAGCTTGCCGCTCTCCACGTTGAGAAACGTTCGGTGTACCGCGATTATGCCAATGTCGGACGTTACTGCGGCCAGCATCGCGGGCAGAAATTGGACAGCGCCGCGCGGCCCGAGCGGCGTCCGCGCCAGGTATCGGAGTTGATCGGATGCGGGCAGAAGACCGCGCTGCGCAAGGTATTGTGCGGCAGGGCCGTCGGAGATCGCCGTCCCCGATTGCCACAAGCGCCGCGCATTGGGACTGAAGTCACCATGAGTTTGCCGTTCGATGGACCTGACGTCTGAGCCATTGAACAGGTCGCGGCTGCGAAAACCTTGGCGATCCAACGCCGCAATGACGTCCTCATTCAGGCATCCCGCGAAGCAATGAAACAAGATCGCCTTTCTTCCCAGCGTCACGCTTAGTGAAGGAGTTCGGTCATCATGCGCCGGGCAGCAGCACATGCCTTTGCCCCGACTCCATGTACCCTGAAGGCTTTCGACGATCGCGCGGGCGCGGCGTTCGAGTTGATGAGGTTTGTCTAACGGGGGCATCGACCTTCTCCGGTTGAGGTGCCCTCCCCGTGCAGCCTCCACTCTGCACTCGCGCCAAACCAATTTCCTACGCCACTTGTTCTATATATGTTCTTACTCGATTCGGCTATAGAAGGATCGAGAAATGACAATGAAAGCTATCTTGGTCGCAGGCTTCGCGATCACCTCTGCTACCTCCGCCAGAGCCCAGGATTTGTCCGCGCCAGCCACAATCGAAGCCCCCGCGAGTCACTCCGAAGGCATCCGGATTGCTGAAACATCGAACGGCTTCCAGCTGGTCGAGCATGGGCTGTGGTCATCCCGTCAGGCCGGCCCGGCATCGGGTCTCATTGTACCACAAAATGGCCGGGTGAACCTGCCATACAGATACGAACCCAAG
This sequence comes from Sphingobium cyanobacteriorum, assembly GCF_030580935.1. Classification (GTDB taxonomy): domain Bacteria; phylum Pseudomonadota; class Alphaproteobacteria; order Sphingomonadales; family Sphingomonadaceae; genus Sphingobium; species Sphingobium cyanobacteriorum. The sequence continues at coordinate 3,932 of NZ_JAUQOM010000013.1, forward strand.
GCCAAACCTGGCCCCTCCGACTTCAGGCGAGCAAGCTACCTTCCCCACATCTATGCGGCGGAAGCGAAGTACTCATTGCCCGCGGGCCTGCTCGATGCGCTCGTATGGACAGAATCTCGATATAACCCCTTCGCCGTCAGCCCTGCAGGCGCAGCAGGTCTTGGACAGCTGATGCCAGCCACGGCAAAAGAACTCGGGGTCTTCAATCGCTTCGATCCTATGGCCAACATCTTCGGCGCGGCGCGGTATCTGCGGCAGATGCTCGACAGGTTCGGCGTGGTTCACCTCGCGGTGGCTGCCTACAATGCGGGTCCCGGCGCAGTGGAACGCGCAGGCGGCATTCCCCGGAATGGCGAGACGCCCGGATATGTCCAAGAGGTCCTTCGACAATGGCGTTTCTAAAGATCGACCCACGATGGCCATAGCACGGCCCATCATCCTGCGGTTTTTAGCTGGGCGGACTCGTAGCGGTTGCGAACCCCTGTGAGATTAGCCGACTTTGACTTCGACTGGATACTTGGCTGCAATCTGCATTACCTCCTTACCCCACAGCGCCAACGCCTCCCGTTTCTCGTTGGTATACTGGTGACGGTGATAGACGCCAGCGACGCCAGCCATAGCTGATCCTGACTGGTGATTGAGCACCGCCTCAGAAACCACCAAGGGTATGCCAAGACGCTGGAGACCAGTTGCCACCGTCCGTCGAATATCATGCATTGTGAAGTGACCGGCCTCATAGCCGAGCTTTTCGTCCACGCTTGCCCTGATGCGCTTCCAGGCCTTCGATAGTCCGCTGACGCTGTTCGTATTGGTGACCTTCGATGCCAACAGGATCTGGGATTGCTTGTGGGCCTCGTCAGGGTCGATGCCAGCCGCCATGAATATCTCGGTGATGACTGCCAGGGCCTGGGCGGATAGCGGCACCACATTCGCTTTGCCGTTTTTCGCTCGGTCGCCCGGAACTGTCCAGACTTTCGCCTTGAAGTCGAACTCATCGCACGCCGCATCAAGCACTTCACCTCTGCGTTGAGCCGTAAGAATAAGCATCTGCACGAGATGACCGAACGGATAGCCATCCTCGACCGCAGATTGCCACAGCGCAGCAAGCTCACGGTCGCTGAGTACACGGTCGCGAGGCTCATTCCGCTTCGGCCGCCATGCATCCCGGCAAGGATTGGCGGGCATATGCTCCAATCTGGTGAGCGCCCAAGTGTAGAAAGTTGAAAGGTGGCGATACACGATCCGCGCCATCGTCAGGGTTTCCTTGCCCCGCTCGAACGCAATTTTCTCAACGAAGCGGCTCACGTCACTTCGGGTTATGGAGTCCGCGAGCCGGTCTCCAATCTCGGGCTCGATGTATTTTCGGAACACTCGATCGAACTCCCTCGCGCTCCGCTTTTTGCCCTCGATCTGCTGAGCAAGGTACGTCTCGTAGAGCTCCGCGACTGTCCCGACGCCTTTTGATCCCTTTCTCTTTGCCCCCGCTTTTCTGGCGATGCTCTTGCCCTGCTCGACATCGACAAGCAGATCGCGCGCCTTCTTTCGGGCATGGGCCAGCGTAAAGCTTGGCCCATGGCGTCCGATTGTCACATTCAACCATTTGCCCTGAACCCGCTTGCGCAGAATGTACGTCTTGATACCACTGGCACCCATGCGGAGCCTAAGTCCGGGTACGATACCATCGGCGAGCTCAATCTGACCCGCTGTCGGCGCCTTCAGCCCTGCGATCTTCGCATCCGTCAAACCTACTTTGTTCGCCATATGTACCTGCTACCTTAGGTAGCTTTTTGTAGTGGATACTGGCGAACATTTCAAGAACAATGCGGACTACGAATCGCAGATTTCCGCCATTTTTGGACCCATGCGGACGCGCTAGGACCCTCTGATCATGGCTCTTAATCAGCGGGTCCTTGGTTCGAGCCCAAGTGCGTCCACCATAGCCTTCCGGCCATCAGGCGCGCGGCCTCTTTTCGGGTTTCCGGCTGGCGCGCCTTTCCTGACGAGCCCGTTGCAAGACGAAAGGGAAGCGTCCGATGGCGTGGCTCATTCTCGGCGTGGCCGTGTTCACCGAAATCTGCTGGGCCTTGAGCCTGAAATGGGCCGCGACGCTTGGCAGTTGGCAGGCGTCCGCCGTGCCCATTGCCTTGAGCTTCCTCAACATGGGCCTGCTCGCGCTGGCGATGCGGGGTATCCCGGCGGGCACCGCCTATGCGGTCTGGACGGGCCTGGGCGCGGTGGGGGTCATCATCGGCGGCATCCTCTTCTTTGGCGACCGGGTCAATCCGGCGCAGATCGCCTTCATGGCGATGATCGTGGTCGGCGTCATGGGCACCAAGCTGTTCGCATCGGCCTGACCGCAGGCTGGAGGCAGCACCCCCTGCCGGTCTTGACCGCGCGACGGACTGCGTGGGGGCAACAAAATCAGGACCGGGACGTTGGCTGGACAAGTTGCATTCATCCTTTCCCGGCTACGCTTTCCCCTGCATGATCCTTGACCGTCGCGACCTCCTGATCCGCACGCTGGGCGGCGTTCTCGCCATCGGCCTGCCGCGCGGCGTTCTGGCGCAAACCGATGTCGAGCGCGTCGATGCCCTGATCGCGAAGATGACGATCGAGGAGAAGGCCGGGCAGATGACCTGCCTGGCCGACAGTTTCCGCCCCTTCAACCCGCCCAATCCGCAGGTCGGCATCCAGGACGCCAGGCGCCTGGCCGACGAAGTGCGCAAGGGCCGGGTCGGCTGCCTGTTCAACGGCATCGGCGTCGCCGGCGCGCGCCGGGCGCAGGAGATCGCGGTCAGGGACAGCCGGCTCGGCATCCCGCTTCTGTTCGCCGGAGACGTAATCCACGGCCTCAAGACCATCTTTCCCGTGCCCCTCGCCGAAGCCTCCAGCTTCGATCCCGACCTGTGCCAGCGCACCGCCCGCGCGATGGCGGTCGAAGCCACCGCCGCCGGCCTGCACCTCACCTTCGCCCCGATGGTCGATGTCGCCCGCGACCAGCGCTGGGGCCGGGTGGTCGAAGGCGCAGGGGAGGACGTGACCCTCACCGGCCTCCTTTCCGCCGCGCGCATCCGCGGCTTTCAGGGCCGCGATCTGCGCCGCGACGACAGCCTGCTCGCCTGCCCCAAGCATTTCGCCGCCTATGGCGCGGTCGCCGCGGGCCTCGAATATGGCAATGTCGACATCAGCGACGAAACGCTGCGCGAAACCCATCTGCCACCCTTTGGCCAGGCATTCGCCGCCGGCGCGCTCACCACCATGGCCGCCTTCAACGAAATCAACGGCGTCCCCGCCACCGCCGACCGCGAGCTGCTGACCGACATATTGCGCGGCGAGATGCAGTTTCGCGGCTTCGTCTTTTCCGATTACACCGCCGATGAAGAACTGGTCGCCCATGGCTTCGCGCAGGATGACCGCGACGCCGCCCGCCTTGCCGTGCTGGCCGGGGTCGACATGTCGATGCAGAGCGGCCTCTACATTCGCTACCTGCCGGACCTCGTAAAGAGTGGCGCGGTGCCGATGGCCACGGTCGATGTCGCCGTACGCCGCATCCTTTATGTGAAGGCCGCCATCGGCCTGTTCGACAATCCTTACCGATCGCTGGACGAGGCAGCGGAAAAGACCCGCATCTTCACGCCCGCCCACCGCGCCCTCGCCCGCGAAGCCGCCGCCCGGTCGGTCGTGCTGCTGAAAAATGACGGCCTGCTGCCAATCGACCCGGCCAGAGGGCAAAAGATCGCCCTGATCGGCCCCTTCGCCGATGACACCGCCAATCTCTATGGTCCCTGGGCCTTTTACGGCGATCCGGGCAAGGGCGTCGACATCGCCACCGGCCTGCGCGCCGCTCTGCCCGACGGGGCGACGCTGACGGTCACGCACGGCAGCGCCGTCAACGCGCCGATCGACGGCGGCATCGCGCAGGCGGTCGCGGCAGCGAAGGCGGCGGACATCGTCCTGCTCGCCATCGGCGAATCGCAGGCCATGTCGGGCGAAGCCCAGTCCCGCACCGTCATCGAAATCCCGCCCGCGCAACAGGCGCTGGCCGATGCCGTCGCCGCCACCGGCAAGCCGGTCGCCGTCCTGCTGCGCCACGGCCGCGCGCTCGCCCTGCATGGTGGCGTCGCCAATGCGCAGGCGATCCTCGCCACCTGGTTCCTGGGGAGCCAGGCGGGCCACGCCATCGCCGACATCCTGCTGGGCCGGGTCGACCCGTCCGGCAAATTGCCCGTCAGCTTCCCCTGGGAAAGCGGGCAGGAGCCTTTCTATTATGACCGCAAATCAACCGGCCGCCCGGTGGTGGACGACCGCACCGAATATAAGGCGCGCTACGCCACCACCGACAACAGCGCCCGTTTTCCCTTCGGCCACGGCCTGACCTATACCGACTTCGTGCTCGACCGGCTCACATTGTCCGACACCGCGCTGCGCTGGGACGCCGCGATCGAAGTGACCGCGCGCATCACCAACAAGGGCAAGCGCAAGGGCAGCGAAGTCGTCCAGCTCTACACCCGCGACCGCGTCGCCAGCCGCACCCGTCCGATCCGCGAACTGAAACGCATGGCCCGCGTGACTCTGGCGCCGGGCGAAAGCAGGACGATACGCTTCTCCCTCTCCCGCAGGGACCTGGAATTTGTTGGCGCGAAGAGCCAGCGCATCGCCGAGCCGGGCGCGTTCGACCTGTGGGTCGGGCAATCGAGCGTCGGGGGATTGAAGGGGGCGTTCACCCTATATGCGCTGCCTGAAGCGGGCTGACATCGGATTGCGTCACCGCGCCACCAAGGACGAAACAGGGTGCGGCCATCGGACTATAGCGATGGCATGATCGCCGCATCCGATCCACATCATGGGGCCCTCCTAACCATTTGCTAATCATGACCGTGCGATAAGGGCAGACGATAACCGGGAGAGACGGGACGTGGATGACTCCTCTCGCGCCCGTCTGGGGCGCGGTGCTGCAATGCTGGGCTGGCTGTTCGAACCAGTCGGAGACGTGGACCGGGCCGGACGCGCCTTCCTGCTGGGGCAATTGCTGCGTTCGCCTGCTGCTGCGCTGATGGGGTCTTTCTGCGCGCTCACCATCATCCTTGTCGCCTTTCTGCGCACGGACAGCGGCCTGTTCATCCTGCTCGGCGGGCTGGAACTGGCCGTTGCGTCGGGCCGCGTGATCGACTGGCGCAGGCGTGAGGCGCGGGTGCGACGCAATCCCTGCATCATGCCGACGATCGACGGCGCGGTGCTGCTGTCGGCGCTCTGGTGCAGCCTTCAGGGCGTGCTGGCCTTCACCATCATGCGCGGTGACGACATGGTGCTGTGCGTGCTGGCTGCAACCCTCGTCATGGCGATGTTCGGGCCGATCTGCGCCCGCAACTATGCCGCTCCGCGCTTTGCCTTCCTGCTGATCCTGCTGGTCGACCTGCCCTTCGTTGCAGGGGCGGTCGTGTCGGCGGAGCCATGGTTCCTCGTCATCCTGCTGATCACGCCCCCCTTTCTGCTTGGCGCGACACAGATCATCGTCACCTTTCACAAGGCGCTGCTCGCCACGCTGGAGGCCCATGCCCGGATGCTGCACCTGGCCCAGCATGATTCGCTCACCGGCATCCTCAACCGGCAGGGCATGGACGACGCGCTGGGGCAGATCACGCCCCAGCCCGACCGGCACATGGCGCTGATCTCGATCGATCTTGACGGATTCAAGGCCGTCAATGACCGCCATGGCCATGGCGCGGGCGACGTGTTGCTGATGCATGTCGCCGAACGGCTGAAGGCGCAGTTGCGGCCCGGCGACCTGCTGGCCCGGATGGGCGGCGACGAATTCATGGTGGTCGTGCCGGACATGGCCACGCACCAGATCGGTCCACTGGCCGATCGTCTGATCGCGGCGATTTCGCGCTATACCTATGATCTGGGTGATGGCGTGATCGTACGGGTGGGGGCCAGCATCGGCTTTGCCTGCCTGCCGGAGGATGCGACGAACACCGTCGAACTGCGGCTCCGGGCGGACGAAGCCCTCTATGCCGCCAAGGAAGCGGGCAAGGGCGTCGGTCGTCGCTATGGCGGGCTGGCGGCATCGGCCCCGCCACTGGGCGACGCAAGCGCCGCCTGACGCCGCGCTGCACGGCGAAAGGCGACCGCAAGGGCAGCGCAGTCGGGCATCAACCGAAAAGCCGTTTCTTTTCAGCGCATGCTATCGTTACAACCCTGACGCGCTGCCCCTATGGCGCTGGCGCCAGCATAATATGGAGAGAGTGCACCCCATGTCCCTGCCCCCCAACCTCCCCCACGCCCGCTACATCGTTCTGCATCATGAGGGCGTCTGGAAGATCAATCTGGACAATAAATATTATGGCCCCTTCCCCACCCAGGCGCAGGCGGTGGACAGCGCCACGGCGACGGCGCGGCAGGCGGCCGCAGGGGGCTATCCCGCCTCCGTCCTGCTGATGCAGGGCACGACATTCGAGACGCTCTGGACCAATCAGGATTGACCTGTCCCTTGGAACATCAGCAAAAGATTTTTCGCACCTTCGCGGAACCGGGACGCCAAAACGGGTTTTACTAGCTCCAGGTTTAGCAGGATAAGGCATGAGCAAGAAGGTTCTGATCGTTGAGGACGAGATTTTCGTCGCGCTGGAAATCGAGCAGATCGTCGAGGATTCCGGTTTCGATGTCAGCGCCATCGCCGCAGACCGCGAAGCTGCTCTCGCCAGCGCCCAGGACTGTGATATCGCCCTGGTCGACCTCAACCTGCGCGATGGTCCCACCGGCCCGCAGATCGGGATGGAACTGGCCAGCCGCCACGGCATCCGCGTCATCTATGTGACCGCAAATCCTTCCCAGATCGGTGCGGCGTCCATCGCGCCGCTGGGCGTCATTACCAAGCCGTTTCGTGCGCACAGCATCGCGGCCGCCCTGAAACTGGCGGCAACGGACGAGCCTGACCTGCTGGACGTTGATATTTCCGGCTTTACGCCGTTCCCGCCGCCCGGCTCATGGAACGGGATGGGATCCAGAGGCTGATCCGCAGGCCGTCGGCCTGCCAGTCGCGCACGATCCGCCCCCCCAATTGCCGTTCCACGCTGAGCGTCATCAGCCGGCTGCCAAAGCCCGCCTGCTCCGCTGGCGCGACGGCGGGGCCGCCCTCTTCCCGCCAGTCGATCCGCACATCCTTGCCCTCCACCGCGACATGGAGATGCACCCGGCCTTCGGGCACCGACAGCGCGCCATATTTGGCCGCGTTGGTCGCCAGTTCGTGGAACAGCAGGGCGAGCGGCGTGGCGGAACGATCATCGATCCGCACATCGTCACCCGACAGCAGGATGCGTGATCCTTCCGTGCCGCGATAGGGCGCGAAAATCTGGGTAAGGATGCCCCACAGATGCCCCTGCCCCTGCCCGACCTTCGGCGCGGATTCGGCGCTGTGCGGGCGAACGAAATCATGGGCGCGGCCCAGCGCCAGGATGCGGTCGCGCAGATCGTCGGCGACCTCGCCGATTTCCGGGTGCTGGCGGGCGGACAGGCCGATCAGGCCGGCGATCACCGAAAAGATGTTCTTGATCCGGTGCGACAGTTCATGCGCGATCATCTCGCGCTCTTCCATCATCAGCTTTTGTTCGTGAATTTCGGTGCAGGTGCCGATCCAGCGGGTGATGTTGCCCGCGGCATCGCGGATCGGCAGCGCGCGGCCCAGCGTCCAGCGATAATCCCCGCTATGGTGCCGTAACCGATATTCGATCTCATAGGGATCGCCGCTGGCCAGGCTGTGGCGCCAGCGCGACCAGGCGCGCTCCTGATCGTCGGGATGGAACATGCCGCTCCACGCCTCGCCATCGGTCGACCCCACCGGCATCCCGGTATATTCATACCAGCGGGCGTTATAATAATCATGATAGCCATCGGGCAGCGTCGACCACACCATCTGCGGCATGGTGTCGGCCAGCGTGCGGAACATGCGGTCGCTGTCGGCCATCGCCGCCGCGTCCATCCTCTGCCGGGCGATGATGTCGCGGTCGCGCCGCCGCCCTTCCAGTTCCACCATCACCTGCCGCGCCATCAGGGCCAGCCCCTGGCGCTGCATCGGCGTCAGGTCGGCGCGCGGCACGGTGTCGATGACGCACAGCGCGCCCAGCGGCGTGCCGTTCGCCGCCGTCAATGGCGCGCCGGCGTAGAAGCGGATATGCGGCGCCCCGGTGACGAGGGGATTGTCGGCGAATCGCGGATCAAGGGTCGCGTCAGGCACGACGAAAATCTCTTCCCCCAGCATGGCGAGGGCGCAGAAGGAAACGTCGCGCGGGGTTTCCGTCGCGTCCAGCCCGGTGCGGGCCAGAAAACGCTGGCGCTCCTCCTCCACGATGCTGACCAGCGCGACCGGCGCGTCGCACAATTGCGCCGCGAAAGCGGTGATATCATCCAGCGAACGGAAACCGCCGGCGTCGAGATCATAGAGCGCCAGCAATGCCGTCCGGTCGGAATCCAGACCGCACATCTCAACCATCACCGACCCGCTCGATATCCGCGCCCACGGCCGACAGTTTCTCCTCCAGCCGTTCATAGCCGCGGTCGAGATGATAGACGCGCTGGACCTGGGTTTCCCCTTCGGCCGCCAGACCGGCGAGGATCAGGCTCATCGACGCGCGCAGGTCGGTCGCCATCACCGGCGCGCCGACCAGCCGGGGCACCCCCCGCACGATGGCAGTGCGACCGTTGACGGCGATGTCCGCGCCCATGCGCGCCAGTTCAGGCACATGCATGTAGCGATTTTCAAAGATCGTTTCGGTCAGCACCGATGCGCCGTCGGCCAGCGTCAGCATCGCCATGAACTGCGCCTGCATGTCGGTCGGGAAGGCCGGGAAGGGCGCGGTCGAAAGGCTGAGCGGCTTCAATTTGCCATCGGACGAAACGCGGATGCCGTCCTTGTGCGGGTCCACCTGAACGCCCGCGTCGCGCAGCGCGACCAGGATGGCGTGCATGTCGTCGGCATTGGCGCCAGCCAGGTCGAGCGAGCCGCCGGTGATGGCGACGGCGCAGGCATAGCTGCCCGCCTCGATCCGGTCGGGCATGACGCGATAGGTCGCGCCGTGCAGCCGGTCACGGCCATGCACGATCAGCTTGTCGGTGCCCACCCCTTCAATGTCCGCGCCCATGGCCAGCAGCAGATTGCACAGATCGACGATTTCCGGTTCGCGCGCGGCATTTTCCAGAATGCAGGTGCCCTTGGCCAGCACGGCCGCCATCAGCGCATTTTCGGTCGCCCCGACCGACACCACCGGAAAGGTGTAGATCCCGCCGGGCAGGCCGCCATCCGGCAGGCTGGCGCGGACATAGCCCGCGTTGATCTCCAGCATCGCGCCAAAGGCTTCGAGCGCCTTGAGGTGCAGGTCGATCGGCCGGTTGCCGATGGCGCAGCCGCCAGGCAAGGACACGCGCGCTTCGCCCGCGCGGGCGAGCAGCGGCCCCAGAACCAGGATCGACGCGCGCATTTTCCGCACGATGTCATAGGGCGCCTCGGTCGACGTGACGCGGCCTGCGCGCATGGTCATGACCCGACCGAAATCTTCCGGCCGGGCGCCTTCGATCATGGTCGACACACCCAACTGGTTCAGCAGGTGGCCGAAACTGTCGACATCGGCCAGGCGCGGCAGGTTGCGCAGCGTCACCGGCTCGTCCGTCAGCAGCGCGCAGGGCAGCAGGGTGAGCGCGGCGTTCTTGGCGCCGGAGATGGGCAGGCGGCCGTTGAGCGCATTGCCGCCGCGGATATGAATACGGTCCATTAGGCAGGGTTAATAACGTCTATTGCGCCCCGCGCAAGGCGGCTGCGCAAGCAATTGCGGCCCATGGACGCCGGGTGCGCCAAGGCGTTGAAACATTATTGCAAAGCGTCCGCCAACCTTGATCGAGTTTAGTGCGCATCCTGAAAATGCAGCCAAAAGGCGCGTAAGGCGTTTTGCCATCGTAACGACAACGGGAAAAAGGTGTTTTGGGTGGCAATGAGCTGTTTCGCGGAAAGGCTGGCAAAGCAGGTGCCCCTGTCCGACGCGGAAAAGAAAGCGTTGGCCAGGCTTGAGGAAAATCCGCGCAAGGTGAAGCGTGGCGCGATGATCCAGCGCGTCAACGAAACCGTGACGGAATTGTTCGTGCTGCGCGAAGGCCGGGTGATGAGCTTCGTCATCCTGCCCGACGGCAGCCGGCAGATATTGCGCGTTTACTTCCCCGGCGATTTCATCGGGTCGGCCAGCACGATCTACAGCAAGGCGCCGGAATCGCTGGTCGCCCTGTCGGATGCGGTCGTATGCCCGTTCGACAAGCACGCCCTGCGCCGTCTGCTGGAGGAATATCCCCGCGTCGCGGCGCTGCTGTTTCTGCTGTCCAATGCCGAGCGGGTGTCGATGACCGACCGGCTCGCCGCGCTGGGGCGAACATCGGCCAAGGCGCGCGTCGCGTCGTTTCTGCTCGACATGTTCGACCGGCTGCGCGTTACCGACGACAGCATGACCGACAGTTTCGACCTGAAGCTGACGCAGGAGGAGATCGGCGATTCGATCGGCCTTACCTCTGTCCATGTGAACCGGATGATCCGGCAGATGGAACTGGAGGGGCTGATCAGCCGCTCCAACGGGCGGATCACGCTGCTGGAAATGGGACGGCTGGAGGAGATCGGCCATTATACCAACCGGCACAAGGACATGGACCTTGACTGGTTGCCGGCCGCCTGACGCGACCTTGTGGACTGGTTGCCCGCCGCCTGGCTCCGGCGTTCGGCTACGGCCGATAACGATGCCATTACCCCGCCTTGCGCTCCGACAGAAAGCCGGTGGCAGCCGGCATCGCAACCCCAGGCGTCACGCCAGCAGTTCGACATCCCAGTAGAGCCAGTCGCGCCAGCTTTCATGCAGATAGCCCGGCGGGAAGGCACGGCCATGTTCCTGCAACTGCCAACTGGTCGGGCGGATCGGCTGGACATGCAGCTTCATCCCCGCCTCCCTGGGTGTGCGCCCGCCCTTGCGCAGGTTGCAGGGCGAACAGGCGGTGGCGACATTTTCCCATGTCGTCCGCCCGCCGGCGCGGCGCGGGACGACATGATCGAACGTCAGGTCGCTGGTGACGCCGCAATATTGGCAGGAAAATTTGTCGCGCAGGAACAGGTTGAACCGGGTGAAGGCGGGATGTTCGGACGGCTTCACATATTGTTTCAGCGCGATCACCGACGGGATCTTCATTTCCAGGCTGGGGCTGTGGACTTCCCGTTCGTAGCTGGAAACGATGTCGACCCGGTCGAGAAACACGGCCTTGATCGCGGTCTGCCATGGCCACAGGCTGAGCGGATAATAGCTGAGCGGCGTATAATCCGCGTTCAGCACCAGCGCCGGACAATTTTCCGGATGTCGTATGAGGTCGGGATGGTACATAGAAACCTTCTTCCCCCTGGTCCCGCCGCTGATCCGACAGCAAGGTGACAAGGGCATGACAGCATTAACGAATATCCCCCGTCAAGAGCCTGTATGACTCATCCTGTCCCACCACAGCATATGGTGACGCGCTTCGCCCCCAGCCCGACCGGGAAGCTGCATGTCGGCCATGGCTGGTCGGCGTTGCTGGCCCATGACATGGCGCGCGCGGCGAGCGGGCGGTTCAGGCTGCGGATCGAGGATATAGACGGCACCCGCAGCCGGGCGGAGCATGTCGCGGGGATCATTGCGGACCTGCGCTGGCTGGGGGTGGAATGGGATGGCGAGATCATCTTCCAGTCGCAGCGGCTGGAGCGCTATGACGCGGCGCTGGAACGGCTGCGCGCCATGGGGCTGCTCTATCCCTGTTTCTGCACCCGCGCCGACATTCAGGCCAGCCTGACCGCGCCGCACGGGCCGGAAGGGCCGGTCTATCCGGGAACGTGCCGGGGGCTGGACCCGGCGGACCGGACGCGCCGGATCGCGGAGGGGCAGGCCCATGCCTGGCGGATCGACATGGGACGGGCGGTGGCGCGGGTCGGCACGGTCGGGTGGACGGCGATCCCCTTTTCCGCCCCGTCAATCCCGCGCGGCGATGACTATTGGCAAGGAGAGCGGTCGCATGTCGCCACCCCCCTTGCCCATGGCGATGTCGTGCTGGCGCGCAAGGATGCGCCCGCCAGCTATCATCTGTCCTGCACGCTGGACGATGCCGCGATGGGCGTGACCCATGTGCTGCGCGGCGACGACCTGCGCGGCGCGACCGACATTCATGCCCTGTTGCAGGCGCTGCTGGGCCTCCCCTCCCCCGCCTATCTGCATCATCCCTTGCTGGTCGGGCCAGATGGCCGGCGACTGGCCAAGCGGGACGGGTCGATCGCGCTGGCCGACCTGCGCGCCCAGGGAATGGCGGGCGACAGGCTGGCGCTACACCTTCGGGCAGGGCGCTTTCCCATTGGCATTCGCCTCGCAAACGCCTAGCATCCCTCCCATGAACACGATCCTAGTCATCGCCCTGATCCTGGCCATGATCGCAACGCTGGTTGCGCTGATCCGGGGCATCATCGCCTTCCTCCAGACGACGAAGGAAGAGCTGAACCTGCCCGAAGGCGCGGTGCGGCCATCCAGCCTGAAACAGAACAGGATGATGATGAACCGCATCTTCTTTCAGGCGGCGGCGGTCATCATCGTCGCGATCCTGCTGATGGCCAAGGGACATAGCTGACCTGGCATCGTCCTGTCCGGCAGGCGCAGGATGGTACGGGCGGCATTGCCATAAGGGCCAGATGTCATGGTCAAGCTGAACAAAATCTACACCCGCACCGGCGACGATGGCACCACCGGACTGGTCGACGGATCGCGCCTGCCCAAGCACGCGCCACGGATGCAGGCGGTGGGCGATGTGGATGAGGCGAACAGCGCGATCGGCCTGGCCATCGTCGCCATGGGCGCGCGGCCGGAGGCGCGCTGGCTGACCATGATCCAGAACGACCTGTTCGACCTGGGCGCGGACCTGGCCACCCCGATCCCCGACGGCGCGGACGAACCCTGGGCGCTGCGGATCATCGCCGGGCAGGTCGCCCGGCTGGAGGCGGAGATCGACCTGATGAACGCCGACCTCGCCCCGCTCGACAGCTTCATCCTGCCGGGCGGGTCGCCCGCCGCCGCCGCTGTCCACCTGGCCCGCGCGATCACCCGCCGGGCCGAGCGCAGCGCAACCGCCGCAGCGGCCGAAGTGGCGCTCAACCCCCATGCGCTCGCCTATCTCAACCGCCTGTCCGACCTGCTGTTCGTCCTCGCGCGGCGGTTGAACGACCATGGCGCGGCCGATGTGAAATGGGTGCCGGGCGCGTCGCGCTGACTCGGCTCGACTCGCCCCCCGCACGGCCCATCCGGTAATGGTCGCTTAACCCTGTTTCTTCAGGCCGCGTTTAGGCGCCCGACCGGAGATGCGATGCTCATCGCACCGCAACCGGGGGAAAGACGTGCAATTCTACCTCGCCACATCCTTCATTTTTCCGCGCTCGCTTCGGCTGCGCCTGTTCACCCTCTGCTTCATTGCCACCCATATGCCGCTGCTGGGCTATCTCGCCTGGGGGCTGGCCACCGGGCGCATCGCGCTGGCGGAGTTCGTGCTGCTGACGCTGGCCACCATCGTGGGCACCGGCATCGCCCTGTTCGGCATCGGCGCATTGCTCAACCCCATCCATGCGCTCGCCGATGCGCTGCATCAGGGGCGCGGCGACGCCCCGCTGTTGCCGGAGGTGGGCGACGTGATCCAGACCCTCTATGCCGGGGTGCAGCGGGCGCGCGACCGCATGGACGATCTGCACCAGGCCGCGCATGAAGACCCGCTGACCGGCATCGCCAACCGGCGCGGCTTCCTCAGCGCGCTCGACGCCCTGCCGGCGGAGCGGCGGCGGGGCTGCGTCGCGATCATCGACATCGACTATTTCAAGCGGGTCAACGACCTCAGCGGCCATGAGGAGGGCGACCGGGTGCTGGCCGCCTTCGCCACCCGCCTGTCGGCACTGGTGCGGCGGGTCGATCTGGTCGCCCGCTGGGGCGGGGAGGAATTTGCGATCTTCTTCCAGGATTGCATCGAGGATGAAGCAAGCTGGACGCTGGCGCGGATCGCCGCGCGGATGCGCAGCGACCCGATCGGCGAAACCCATGGCCGGCCGATCAGCTTTTCCGCCGGCATCTGCCGCTGGAACGGCGAACCGCTGGAGCAGACGCTGCGCCGCGCGGACGAGGCGCTCTATGACGCAAAGCAGGCCGGCCGCGACCGCATCTGCCGCGCGGCGCCGATCTTTCAGGAGGCATGAGCCAGACGCCCCAACGGTGTGATCAAAAGGGAAGCGCGGAACCCCATGCCGGTTCATGCGCTTCTTGTCCCTTGAGAGAACGGCGCAACCGTATCGGGAAGGGCAGGCATGGCGAAGAGCTGGATGGAGGTCCGGCAGGACGATCTGGAGGCGCGCTACCGCGATGTGCGGGCGCTGAGCGAGGCACTGGCCGCGCCCCTGTCCGACGCCGACGCCACCGTCCAGTCGATGCCCGATGCGTCGCCCGCCAAATGGCATCTGGCGCATATGAGCTGGTTTTTCGAGACATTCGTGCTGCGCGATCATGTGGCGGGATACCGGCCGTTCGATCCGCGCTACGCCTTCCTGTTCAATAGCTATTATGAGGCGGAGGGCGCGCGTCACGCCCGGCCGATGCGGGGCATGTTGACCCGGCCGTCGCTGGCGGAGGTGCGTACCTATCGCGCCCATGTCGATGCCGCGCTGATCGGTGCGCTCGGCATGTTGTCGCAATCGGCCCGTGCGCTGGTGACGCTCGGCCTCCAGCATGAACAGCAGCATCAGGAATTGCTGCTGACCGACCTGCTCCACCTGTTTTCGCTCAACCCGCTGGAACCGGCGCTGTTCACCGCGCCTGCGGCCGCGCCCGTGGCCCTGCCCGGCCCGCTCCACTGGATCGAGGGGCGCGAAGGGCTGGTCGAGATGGGCGAGGATGGCCGCAGCGCCTTCGCCTTCGATTGCGAAGGGCCGCGCCACAAGGCGGTGCTGCGCCCCCATGCGCTGGCGCATCGGCCCGTGACCAATGGCGAATGGATCGCCTTCATCGAGGATGGCGGATACCGCACCGCCGCGCACTGGCTGTCGGACGGCTGGGCGTGGGTGAAGGGCGAAGGGATCGACGCGCCGCTCTACTGGAAACAGGGAGAAACCGGCTGGACCCGGTTCGGGCTGGACGGCCGCCAGCCGGTCAATCCGGCTGCGCCTGTCACCCATATCAGCCTGTATGAAGCGGATGCCTATGCCAGTTGGGCGGACGCGCGCCTGCCGACCGAGGCGGAATGGGAAAGCGCGGCGCTCAACGTCTCGCCGATCAGCGGCAACCAGCTGGATGCCCCCGCCTGCCCGCGCCCGCACCCGGCCGAGGAGGGATCGGGGCTGAGCCAGATGTTCGGCGATGTGTGGGAATGGACCGGCAGCGCCTATCGCCCCCATCCCGGTTTCCGTGTCGCGCCGGGCGCGGTCGGCGAATATAATGGCAAGTTCATGTCGGGCCAGTTCGTCCTGAAAGGCGGCAGTTGCGCCACCCCGCGCGGGCATGTGCGGGCAAGTTACCGCAATTTCTTCTACCCCCATCAACGCTGGCAGTTCACCGGGCTGCGGCTGGCGAAGGATCTGTAACCCGATGCTGCTGACCGACGACGCCCCTGCGCTGGCGCGCACGATCGACCCCGCTTTCCGCCGCGACATCATCGACGGGCTGACTCGTCGGCCAAGAGCCACGCCGCCGCTCTGGTTCTACGACCGGCGCGGGTCGGAACTGTTCGAGGATATTACCGACCTGCCCGAATATTATCCGACCCGGACCGAAACCGCGCTGCTCAAGGCCCATGGAGCGGACTTCGCGGCGGCGGTGGGCGCCGGGCGCGCGGTGGTCGAGTTCGGCGCGGGCAGCGCGCGCAAGACGCCGCACCTGCTGCGCGCGATCGCCCCGGCCGCCTATGTGCCCATCGACATCAGCGGTGACTTCCTGCGCGCGAGCAGCGCGGAGCTGGCAAGCGCCTTTCCAGCCCTGCCGGTGATCCCGGTGGTGGGCGATTTCAACGGACCGCTGAGCCTGCCCGCCGCGATCGACGGGCTGCCACGCCTGGGCTTCTTCCCCGGATCGACCATCGGCAATATGGAGCCGGACGCGGCGGTCGACCTGTTGAGGGCGATGCGGCGGCTGCTGGGGCCGGACGCGATGCTGCTGATTGGCATGGACCGGATCAAGGACGCGCGCCGGCTGGTCGCCGCCTATGACGACGCGGCGGGCGTGACGGCGGCGTTCAACCTCAACCTGCTGACACGGATCAACCGTGAACTGGAGGGCGACCTGCCGCTCGACGGCTTTGCCCATCGCGCCATCTGGAACGATGAGAAGGCGCGGATCGAAATGCATCTGGAGGCGGTGCGCCCGCTCCATTTCCACGTCGCGGGCCAATGTTTCGACATGGACGCGGGCGAAACGATCCATACCGAAAGCAGCCACAAATATAGCCCGCGCGACGAACGCCTGCTGCTGCGCGCGGGCGGATGGCAGCCGACGCGCGAATGGACCGATGACGAGGGGCTGTTTACGCTGGTGCTGGCGGAAGCGGGTTGAGGCAGCCTTGTCGCTGATCGACTATTTTTTGTCATTTGAAGTCGCATCGTTGGTGCCTGGAAGCGCCCCCCCTGTCGTCACCCCAGCGCAGGCTGGGGTCTCAGGCGGTCAGAGGATAAGGTCTGACATATCGCGCCAATCGGGATTACCCTCCTCTATCAGCCGGATTTTCCATTCGCGCTTCCAGGCTTTGAGGGCCTTCTCACGAGCGATAGCAAGAGAACGCCCCTTGTTCTGTTAGTCATGATATAGGTGTAGCTGCCTTGCGCCATGTCCTACCGCAGCGCGCCGCCGCCTGAGACCCCAGCGTTCGCTGGGGTGACGCTGAATTTTATGTCCGCTTTACAGCATTTGCGCCCGTAACCCGACTGTCCGCAATCCACCCAATTCCGTCATTACCGCGCAGGCGGGAACCCATCTCCCGATCGCTCGACAGGGCGAAAGGGCTGGAGATGGAGCACCGCCGACGCCGGAAGGACGGTGTAACATGACCAGCCCGCTGCCACCCTACCCCGTCGCCAGCAGCAGGTCGCGCAGGTCGGTGAGGCTGGGCAGCACCTGCGCGCAGGCGAGGGCGAGTTCCTCGGTCGGGGGCAGCAGGTCTGGCACCATCACCGTCGCCATGCCCGCCGCCACGGCCGATCGGACGCCGGCATGGCTGTCCTCCACCGCGACGACATGGGCGGGATCGACGCCCAGCCGGCGCGCGGCGAGCAGATAGGGTTCGGGGTGGGGCTTGGGCCGTTCCACGTCGCTGCGCGTGACGATGACATCGAAATAGGCAAGCAGCCCGCTCCTTTCCAGCCGGGCCTGCGCATAAGGCGCGGCGGTGGAGGTGGCGAGCGCCATCGGGATGTTCGCCCTTGCCAGATGCGCGAGCAGCAGGTCCGCGCCGGGGCGCAGCGGGATGCCGGCATCGACCGCCGCCTCGAACAGCGCGTCGCCATTGGCATAGAAGCGCGCCAGCGGGAAGTCCGGTCCCAGATGGCGGGCCAGCATCCGCTCATTTTCGTCGCGATGGATGCCGACCATCGAGAGCAGCAGATCGTCCGCCATCGGCCAGCCGATCGCGTCGCCCGCCTGGGCGAAGGCGCGGCGATGCGCCGCCTCCGTGTCGATCAGCGTGCCGTCCATGTCGAAAATGACGGCGCGGATCGGGTCGGGCAGGGTCGCGGGGCTGAAGGACGGAGCGGATTGGCGCAGCGGCTGGGTCATGACACCGATATGGCCGCCCTATGTGCATATACCATTGCAAAATCGGGCGGGACGATTGCGGATTTTGGCGCTGCCCCCCCTTATTCCACCACCCGCGCCGACCATGTCCTGATCCAGTGCCATGCGCCGCGGCATTCACCCATGGCGGTCGCTTCGGTCAGGCGGAAGCGGGTGCCGTCCCAGACATAGGTTTCGCTGCCGCCGCAATCGCCGATGCCACGCCCCTTGGCGAAGCTGGACAGTTCCGACTTTTCGGGCACCCAGCCGGCATTGACCAGCATCGGCCGCGCCTCTTCCTCGCTCCAGCCGGGCTTCGCGTCGAACATGGCAAGACGGAAGGCGCGGCGGCCGGGCGTGCCGGTGGCGATCACCGGGATGGCGGTGAAATTATAGGCGCCGCTGCCGCAGGGGACGAGGATCAGCGTCTCCGCCTTCGACAGGCGCTGCGACTGCGGCGGCTCCATATCCTTCATCTCATCGGCGCAGCCGGTAAATTTGCCCAGCGCGGTCAGTTCCTCCCGCCACAGGGGGGCAGGCGCGGCCCCTGCCGGCACGATCGCGCGGCGGATGACGGGCGCAGCGGGCGCGGCGCGCACGGCGAGCGGCCCCAGCGCGCCGGTGGCGACCAGCGCGGTGCTGGTCCCGGCCCGGCCCTGCCGCGCGTCCATGTAGCGCAGCGCTGCGCCCGATCCGGCGAGCGACGGCTTGCCCAGGACGCGGTTGCCCGACCGCACCTCCAGCGTGCCGCCGCGCGCCATGGCGATGGCGAGCGCCGCGGCCTGCGGCCCGCGCAGCGTGGCTTCGCCGTCGCGACTCTGCGCGCTGGCGACCAGGCGGCCGTCGATATGGAAGCTGACATCGCCCCCGCCCTTGGCGTCGCGGCTGACCCACACTTCCGCCGCCGCGTCAGGCCCGGCGTCGCGAACCACCCCGACCATGACCGGATTGTCGGGCCATTCACCGCCTTCGGGCAGCAACGACACCGCTTCGCAGCGGTTGCGATTGTCGCAGCCGATGGTCCAGTCCTTGTAGGTTTCCAGCGCACCGGGTTTTGGCGCTTGCGCAGCGACCATGCCCGGCCAGCTCAGGGTCGCCAGCGCGACCAGGAAATAATGTTGTGCCCCCATGGGTTAACCATAACCCATTTGCGCGGGCAGCGGTAGAGTCTCCGTTACGCTGCCGTGTTGATCACGACACAGCCGTCCATCCCCCGCCGCGCGGGCGCGCGCTCTCCCCTAAAGGCTCAGCATCAGTCCCGCGAGCGCGGCGCTCATCAGGTTGGCGAGGCTGCCGGCGACCAGCGCCTTCAACCCCAGCTTCGCGATCATCGGCCGCTGGTTGGGGGCCAGGTTGCCCGTCACCGCCATCTGGATCGCGATCGAGCTGAAATTGGCAAAGCCGCACAGCGCGAAGGTAATGATGGCGACGGTCGCGGGCGACAGCGCGCCCTGCACCTGGCCCAGATTGATGTAAGCGACAAATTCGTTGAGCACGACCTTCGTGCCGAACAGCCCGCCCGCCACCTGCGCTTCGGCCCAGGGGATGTTGAGCAGATACATGACCGGCTGAAACACATAGCCCAGCAGCATCTGGAAACTCAGCGCCGGATAGCCGAACCAGGCGCCGATGCCGCCCAATATGCCATTGGCGAGCGCCACCAGCGCAACGAAGGCCAGCACCATCGCGCCGACCGCAACGGCCAGCTTCACGCCGGTCTGCGCGCCCTGCGCCGCCGCCATGATGAGGTTGGCGGGTTTTTCCTCGTCATGGCTGGCCTGCGGCATGGGTTCGCCCGGCGTCCCTTCGGGCAGCAGCGCGGCGGGGCCGGCGCCGCTGATCCGGCTTTCGGGCAAAAGCAGGTCGGGATGGTCGCCCAGCGGCAATTCGCCCTGCACCGGCACGCGCGGGTCGGGCATCATGATCTTGGCCATCAGCAGACCGCCGGGCGCCGCCATGAAGCTGGCCGCGAGCAGATAGTCGATCTTGATCCCCATGGAGGCATAGGCGGCCAGGATGGTGCCCGCCACGCCCGCCATGCCGCTGGTCATGACGGCGAAGAGTTGCGGCGGGGTCAGGCCGGCCAGATAGGGGCGGATGACCAGCGGGCTTTCGCTTTGCCCCACGAAGATGTTGGCGGCCGCGCACAGGCTTTCCACCTTCGACACGCCCGTCACCTGTTCGATCGCGCCGCCGACCCAACGGACGATGAACTGCATGATGCCCAGATAATAGAGGATCGACACCAGGCTGGCGAAGAAGATGATCACGGGAAGTGCAGCGATCGCGAAGCTGGCCCCGCCGATTTCGGGCCTGGCGAGCGGGCCGAAGATGAAATCGGTGCCCGCCTGGGCATAGCCGAGCAGATTGGCCACCCCCTTCGACATGCCGCCGATGATCGCCCGGCCCGCAGGGACATAGAGCACCAGCAGGGCAATGCCGGCCTGCAACAGGAAGGCCGCCCCCACGACCCGCGGCCGGATGGCGCGGCGGTCGGAGGACAGGGCGAAGGCGATGGCAAGGATGAGCAATATGCCGGCAAGGCCGATGATAAGATGCATGAAGCGCTTTCGCGGGAAAGGACGAACCGCGCGACCATAAGGGCCGCGACGCGGCGAAGCCAGCGCTTTGCTGCTGGCCGAACGCCGATCGCCGGGGGCTGTCCTCCTCCCGCCGGCGCGGCGATCCCTAATCCTCCCCCGACAAAGCGAGCGATACCCAGGATGCCATGGCATCCACCGCCAGCGGCGACAGGCGGATCGAACGGCGACGGCGGCTGCTGGGCGAACTGCGATGTTCGACCAGCAGGCCGCGCCGCTCCATCACGCCGACCTGGCCGACGATCAGGTTCAGGGAAAGCCGCAATGTTTCGCTCAACTGTTCCAGCGTCATCGCCCGCCCTTCCGTCTCCGCCTGGAACAGCAGCAGCAATATGTCCCAGGCCGGATCAGCGAACAGGTCATGGCCGAACAGGGTGGTGCGGGCGCGGCGCGCGCCGATATAGCGGGCGATGACCGCACGTTGATCCTCGCCCCCGTTTTCCAGGATCGCCGGCTCTTCCTTGCGCGCATGGTAACTGGTCAGGCAGCGTTGCAGCGCCACCACCAGGTCCACCGCCTCCTGACTGGGCAGGGCGCGGTCAGGCGGGATATGCGCGGTCATGCAATGCCTTCCGGTCCAGTTCGATGCCGATGATGGCGAAAAGCATCAGCGGGATGACCCATACCGTGCTGAGCCCCGCGTAGATCATGCTGGGGAAATCCGGGCGCAACAGGGTCACGATATGGGTCAGCACCGTCATCAACTGGCAGCCGGCGACCCAGATCGGCCAGTAGCGGTCGCTGCGCAACATCAGCCACAACAGCGCGGCAAAGGTGCCCAGATCCACGAGCATCAGCCAATATTGGGTGGCGTGCCACGATCCGGCGAGTTGCGCCGGGATGCTGAGCAGCGCCGCCGCAATCGAGATGACGACCAGTAACCGGCCATCGCGTCCGCCGAAACAGACGGCGAAAACGCAGGTCATGAGCATCAAAAGCCAGAAGAAAGCCGCCAGCATCTGCATTTCCGATTGAGAGGGAGGGCAATGGTCATACAGATGCCGGCGACTTTCGCCCCGTTCAGGCGACCAGATGCAGGTGGCGCGCGGTTTCGCGCTGCTCCAGCTCCAGGCCGATGGGGCAGCCAAAGGCAGTCACGTCATGCTGGCTGCGTTCGATGCAGCGGGTCAGCAGCGCGGTGGCGCGCACCATGTCGCTGCGGCCTTCGATGATCTTGGTCGCGCTGTCGTGAATCTGCTTGAGGATACGCTGACTTTCGCTCGCGGTCAGGCCCGACCCCTGCGATGCACTGAGGAAGGCGGTGGTCAGTTGCGCGGCGTCGACCAGCGCATTGTCCAGCGCGGCGAAAGCCTGGCGGGTCTGATCGGCGACGGCCTGGGTCTTTGCGATATCGAGGTTGAGCACAAGTCATCTCCTTCGCACGACTCCCTTCAGGGAGCGGTGCGTTATTCAGCGTGGCGATTTCGGAGGGATCAGCCCAGGACCGTAAAGGCCCCGCGAATGAGCAGCAGCAAGGCGACGACACCAACTCCGGTCAGAACAGCGGCCCGGATCATCGCCAATATGCGGCCATCAATGCTCAGTTCATTGGTCGATCCCCCTAGCGGCGGGCCGAAGGCGAGGATGCGGTGCAGGAGCGTCCTGTGCTCCCCCTGCCCATCCGGCCTGTCCGGCTGATCAGGGGATGACGCAGGATCGGGATCGGAGGCAAGCGGCTCCGATTGATATATCAAGGGCTGATATGTGTCACTTTGGGGCGGCCGTTGTTCGACCGAAATGAACAGGCGGGCCGCTTCCTTGCGATTGGCCACGCCGAACTTGCGCAGACTGGTGCGGACGCGCTGGTCGACCGTATGCTCCGACACATGGAGCTGCCGCGCGATTTCCTTGGAATTGAAGCCCTGCGCCACCAGCCGCAGACACTGCTTTTCCCCCTCGCTCAAGACCGGAAGGGTTTCCGCCACTGCATCATTCCTCCTGCATGAACCACCGCCCGGTCAAACGAACGACCGGGCCGGGAGGCCCAGCCACCCACATTTCATCCACCATTCAAAGGTTGCGATTCGGTTTGCACCGGCCCCTAAAGTGACATGACAGGATGCAGGGACGCAATGCGGATGGATGGCGGCCACCTGCGCTGCCGCGTTCGCCGCCCATCCGCCGGTTCAATTGAAGATATCGCCCACGTCCATGGCCGTCTGCTTGGGGTCCGGGCCGAAACGATTCTCGCCCCGCGTCCCTTCCAGGCACATGAACACCAGCACGATGATGCCGCCGACATAGGGGATGAAGTTCAGCAGCACGAACCAGCCGCTCTTGTCCTGATCGTGAAAGCGGCGGACCTGCACCGCGAGCGAGGGAATGAAAAGCGCGAGGATGGCGATGCCAAACAATATAATCAACGGACTTCCAAACCGCCCGCTGTCCCCACCTGTTATATCAGACATGACAAACAGTGCGCCAAGCAGCAAGAAATAGAAGAGCGCGAACATCCAATATTCCTTGCGCCGCGAACGGCCGGAAAAATCGGCGTACCGCCTGAGCGGCAGGAACATATATTCCATCTGCGTTTCCCCCGTTGTGAGAAGCGCCAGAATAGGTACGCTTTTGGTGCGTGTCTTGCGAAAAACACCCCTGCGGATCAGGCCCCCGCCTTGCCCTCCTGCCTGGCCTTGTGCGCGGCGAGCAGCGCGTCGATCTCGACGATGCGCAGCCGCTGGGGCGTGTCCCTGGCCAGCCCTTTCAGGCGGCATTCGGCCCACAGGGCGCGGCGCTCGGACGTGAGCGCCTTGAGGTAGAGATCGGCCATCTGCATATCCTTTGAAATGGGAAAAGGGCGGGGACGCATCGCGCCCCTGCCCCTCCACCGTGCTGCGCACGGTCCCCGCCCCATGCCGGAACGGAATATGCCCTATATCAGGCCGCCTTGGAACGGCTCATGCGCTTGCGCTCGTTCGGGTCGAGATAGCGCTTGCGCAGGCGGATCGTCTTGGGCGTGACTTCGACCAGTTCATCGTCGTCAATATAGGCGATCGCCTGTTCCAGCGTCAGCTTCCAGGGCGGGGTCAGGCGCACGGCGTCGTCCTTGCCGCTCGCGCGGAAGTTGGTCAGCGCCTTGCTCTTCATCGGGTTGACTTCCAGATCGTCGGGCTTGGCGTTCTGGCCGATGATCATGCCTTCATAGAGCGCTTCGCCCACGCCCACCATCAGGATGCCGCGTTCTTCGAGCGGACCCAGCGCATAGGCATTGGCTTCGCCCGCGCCGTTGGAGATCAGCACGCCATTCTTGCGGCCTTCGATCGTCCCCTTGTGCGGACCATATTTCTCGAACAGGCGGTTCATGATGCCGGTGCCGCGCGTGTCGGACAGGAATTCGCCATGATAGCCGATCAGGCCGCGCGAAGGGGCGGAGAAGGTGATCCGGGTCTTGCCGCCGCCCGACGGGCGCATGTCGGTCATTTCCGCCTTGCGCAGGTTCATCTTCTCGACAACCGTGCCGGAAAATTCATCGTCCACGTCGATCATGACGGTTTCATAGGGTTCGGTCTTGTTGCCGTTTTCGTCGGTGCCGAACAGCACGCGCGGGCGGCTGATCGACAGTTCGAACCCTTCGCGGCGCATCGTTTCGATGAGCACGCCCAGTTGCAGTTCGCCGCGACCGGCGACTTCGAAACTGTCCTTGTCGGCGCTTTCCGTAACCTTGACGGCGACGTTCGATTCGGCTTCGCGGGCGAGGCGATCGCGGATCATGCGGCTCGTCACCTTGGTGCCTTCGCGGCCCGCCATCGGCGAATCATTGACGGCAAAGCGCATCGACAGCGTCGGCGGATCAATCGGCTGCGCCTGGATCGGTTCAGTGACCGACGTGTCGCAAATGGTGTTCGCGACGGTCGCGACGGACAGGCCGGCCAGCGAGATGATGTCGCCTGCCTTGGCTTCGTCCACGGGCACGCGATCAAGGCCGTGGAAGGCCATGATCTTCGACGCACGACCCGTTTCGATAACCGTGCCGTCCATGTCGAGCGCATGGATCGCCTGATTGACCTTCACCGAACCGCTGGTCACGCGGCCGGTCAGGATGCGGCCCAGGAAGTTGTCGCGGTCGAGCAGCGTCACCAGGAAGGTGAAGGGCACGCCTTCGACTTCCACGGCGGGCGCGGGCACATGATCGACGATCTTCTGGAACAGCGGGGTCAGCGTGCCCGACCGCAGCGTGGGGTCTTCATTGGCGTAGCCGTTGCGGCCCGACGCATAGAGGACGGGGAAGTCGAGCTGTTCGTCGGTGGCATCGAGCGACACGAACAGGTCGAACACTTCGTCCAGCACTTCCTGGATGCGCTCGTCGGGACGGTCGACCTTGTTGACGACGACGATGGGCTTGAGGCCCAGCGCCAGCGCCTTGCCGGTCACGAACTTGGTCTGCGGCATCGCGCCTTCCGACGAATCGACCAGCAGCACGACGCCGTCGACCATCGACAAAATCCGCTCGACCTCGCCGCCGAAGTCGGCGTGACCGGGGGTGTCGACGATGTTGATGCGGACGGGTTCGCCGCCTTCCGGGGTCCATTCGACCGAGGTGGGCTTGGCCAGGATGGTGATGCCGCGCTCTTTTTCGAGATCGTTGCTGTCCATCGCGCGCTCTTCGACGCGCTGATTGTCGCGGAAGGTGCCGGACTGGCGGAAAAGCTGGTCGACGAGGGTGGTCTTGCCGTGATCGACGTGCGCGATGATGGCGATATTACGCAGGGACATGAAACTGCCTTTGGGATCGGGTTCTCCCGGCCGGCACCACGCCTGTCCAGGACTATCGGGCGCGCCCCTACAGGAAATGATGCGATGCGGCAAGGGCGAGCGACGATGCGCGTCCGTCGCGCGCCTCTGCATCATCGCGCCCTTAACCGAACAGCGAAGTGTACAGCTCTATGCATGCTTTCATCAAAAGGCGCCGCCGGACCATCGCCGAATAGCTGTACACTTCGCTGTCCCGCTTATGCGCCCGCCGCCGCGATCATCGGGGCCAGCGCCTGCGCCAGGGTCGCGCCGGAATAGGGCTTTTTCACCAGCAGGATGCCCTTGAACCGTTCCGGCAGTTCCAGTCCGTCGCCATAGCCGGTGGCGAACAGAAAGGGGATGCCGCGTTCGGCCAGCATATCGGCGATCGGCAGGCTGGTTTCATGGCCCAGGTTGAAGTCCAGCATCGCCAGATCGATCTGCTGGATCGCTATCGCGTCACGCGCGCGGCCGACGCTGGCGACCGTGACCACATCCGCCCCCAGGTCACGCAACGCATCCTCGCCATCCATGGCGATGATCATATTATCCTCGACCAGCAGGACGGTGCGCCCCTTGAGCAGGCCCGGCACGATCGGCTGGACAGCCTGCGCGCGATCCGTTCCGGTGCGGTCCGGCAGCACCGCCACGACATGGCGCGAGGGAATGCAGAAATGGGCCTCTATCCCGGCCAGCCGGTAATGGATTTCGGCATGGCCATCCAGGTCATAGGGGATGGAGCGTTCGATCACGGTCGATCCGAAACCGCGCCGTGTCGGCGCGACGACTGCCGGGCCACCGCTTTCGGTCCAGTCGATCAACAGGCTGCCATCCGCGTCCACCCGCCAGTCGATGGCCACCGTGCCATTGTCCGACAATGCGCCATATTTGGCGGCGTTGGTCAGCATTTCGTGGATCACCAGCGCCAGCACGGTGAAGCAGCCGGGCGTCAGCAACACATTGGGGCCGGTCAGCCGCACCCGGTCGCGCCGTTCGCCCAGATAGGCGCCTGCCTCCACCTCGATCAGATCGTAGAAGCGCGCGGGACTCCAACGGTCGGCGGTAATCTGGTCATGGGCGCGGGCCAGCGCGTGGATGCGGCTTTCCAGCGTGCCGATGAAATCCTCCACCGACCCCGCGCTGTCGCGCGTCTGCGACAACAGCCCCCGGATCAGCGAGAGGATATTGCGTACGCGGTGGTTGAGTTCCGCGATCAGCAATTCCTGCTTCTCATGCGCGCGCTGCCGTTCCGCATCGGCCGAATCGGACAGGCGCAATATCACTTCCAGCAAGGCGGTGCGCAGCGCTTCGGCGACGCGCAGTTCCGCCGGGGCAAAGGCCAGCGCGGTGCCCTTGACCAGTTGCGACCACGCCTCGAAACTCTTGCGCGGGGTCAGGCGCGGGCCGTTGGGGCCATATTCGATGCCCTTGTCGGGCTGGCCCGCCCAGCGCACCGAACGCAACTGTTCGGCCCGGAACAGGATGACATAGTCGCGTGGACGGCGCGACAGGGGAATGGCCAGGATACCCGACACGCGATCGGCATAGGCGGCTGCTTCTGGCAGCACGGCGGTCAGGCTGTCGGTCGTATAGACCTGTCCGGCGGCGGCCTGGTTGAGCATCCCGACGATCGCGACGAAGGCGGATTCGTCGGGCGTCAGGCCCGCAAAGGTGATCTGTCCGTCGATATAGACGCCCACGCCATCGGCGGGAATCGTGTCGAAGATGATGTCGCCCAGCCAGCGGGCGTTGGACAGCAGATCGTGATCCTGCGCCACGGCGGCGAGCAGCCGGTCGGCCACCTGCCGCGCCTTGCCTTCATAGGCGGCGGTTTCGCCCCGCTCGCGGCTTTCGAGCATCATCGAGAAGATCTGGCCGAACAGTTCGGCGGCGCTGCGCTGGGCGAAGGTCGGCAGGCGCGGGCTATAATGGTGGCAGGCGAACAGGCCCCACAGCCGGCCTTCGACGATGATCGAGATGGAGAGCGAGGCGCCCACGCCCATATTGTGCAGATATTCGATGTGGATCGGCGACACCGCGCGGGTCAGGCACAGCGACATGTCGAGCGCGGCCCCGCCGGGGTCGAGTTGCGGCACGATCGGCACCGGGGTCGCGCCAATGTCCGCAATGACGCGGAAGATGTTGCGCAGGTAGAGGGCACGCGCCTGCACCGGAATGTCGGACGCGGGATAATGAAGGCCGAAAAAGCTTTCGACGCCGGGTTTCAGGGCTTCGGCCACCACTTCGCCATCGCCGGCGTCGGCGAAGCGATAGACCATCACCCGGTCGAATCCGGTCAGCGCCCGCACCTGCCGCGCGCCGTCGCGCAGGAAGGCGGTCATGCTGTCGGCCTGCGCCAGGCGCGCGACCATCGAACGGACGGTGCCGCTCGCCTCCATCTCGTCATGGGCGGCCGGCTCGGCTTCTATCACCACCAGAGGGCCGGAAAAATGGACCGCGACATCGAAGGCGGGGCCGCCGTCGACCAGCGCAATCGCAAAGAGGCGCTCGACCGAATCGGGACCACGCAGCAGGGTGATGCGGTTGCGCAGCGAATGGATCGCCTCGGCGCTCAGCAGGCCGCTGACCGGCTTGCCCAGCATGTCCTGCGGCGACAGGCCGATGAACTGCGCGCTGTTGGCCGATACCCGCGACACCAGCCAGTCGGCGGTCAGCGCGATCAGGAAGCCGAAGGGCTGGATCGTGCCCGGCACATGGATCGGTTCGCGATCGCAATTGGTGAGATCGACGGCGAATCCGGGGGCGCTGTCCTGCCGGTCAGCCATGGACGGCGGCCTTTTCCGCTTCGCCCGCCTGCGCGAACAGGGCGAAGGCAGCCTGCGCGCCCTGCACGGCGTCGCCCAGCCAGCCTTCGCCGCCTTCCGCCGCGGCGCTGTCGAGCGCGCGCTGGAAGGCAACCCATTCGCCCTTGCCATGGACGGCGCAGAGATAGGATCTGGGGAGGCCCGCGCCGACCTGGCGCGAGAGCATCGCCCCGCCCAGCCGCGATCCTTCGAGCGCATAGCGCAGCCCCCAGCGAAAGCCATCCGTATCGGCGGCGGCGAGCGGCAGGGGCGCGGGCAAGGCGGCGTCCAGCGCGGCAAGATCGTCGGCGAGCAGCGGCAGGCGGGACGCCCCATTGCCTGCGGCACTTTCCAGCGCGCCCAGCGCACGGGCATGGGCGCGCAGAAACGCGCGATAGTCGCTGCGCGAATCGAGCGCGTAACCGGCATAGACGGCATCGACCCGCCGATGGGATTCCATCGTCGCATCACGCAGGGCGTAGCGGATACCGCCAGCATCGGGGGTTAATGTCACGTCATCGTCCTAGGGCGAGATCAGTGCGCGTGCACTGATCTGAATCAGCTTTTGTCCCGAAAACCACCCTTTTATGCATGATGGGATAGCGGATCATCGACATTGGCGGGCAATATGGCCGATGTCCATGCGATGATCGATTCTTTCTGATCGCTGTCTGACGGGTTCAGCATCGTGTCATCCGCCTCATTCTAGAAACGGGTCATCAGGGGATGATGGGTCCCCGCCAAGGAAAGACAGGACCATGTTCAGGAAGATGATGCTGGCGGGGCTGATGACCGCGACGGTGCTGGGCGGGATCGCGCCCGCCTATGCCCAGATGGACCCGGCGCAGCGTGGTGAACGCAGCGACCGTGGCGATCGTGGCTGGCGCGGCGAACGCCCCGGCCGGCCCGACGGCGGCCCGGCCATGGGGCGCGACCCCCGCATGGAGCGGCCGCGCGGCCCAGCGCAGGCACAGGCCCCGGCACAGGCCCCGATGCAGGCCCCCGCACAGCGCTGGCAGCAGCCCACACCCGTCCCGCCGGCAGGCGGCATGGCCCCGCCCCGACCCGACCCCCGCTTCCGCGAGCCGAACCTGCCCCAGAATCGTGCGATCGAAAATCAGGTGCGCGAACGGCATGCGCAGCAGCAGAACTGGCGCAATGCCCGCCGCGACGATCGCCAGGACCGGCGCCAGGACTGGCGCAACGATCGCAGGGAGGAACGGCAGGACTGGCGGAACGAGCGACGCGATGATCGGCGCGACTGGCGGGACGACCGGCGTGACGATCGCCGCTGGACCGACAATCGCGGCTGGAACGGCACCAACTGGAACAACGGCCGCCGCTATGACGATCGCACCCGCTGGAGCACCCAGCGCCGCTGGGACAATGGCTGGCGCCAGGATCGCCGGTACGACTGGTCCAGCTATCGCAACCGCTATGGCGACCGCTATCGCATGGGCCGCTATTATGCCCCGCGCGGCTGGGACTATGGCTATCGGCGCTTTTCGGTCGGGATCATGCTGAACAGCATGCTCTATTCCAACAATTACTGGCTGGACGATCCCTATGCCTATCGCCTGCCGCCGGCCTACGGTACGCTGCGCTGGGTCCGCTATTATGACGACGCGCTGCTGGTCGATGTTCGCGACGGCTATGTGGTCGACGTGATCCACGATTTCTTCTGGTAAGCGGAAGGAAGAGCTTCCTGAACTGGCCTTCAGGATCAACTGACCCCGGATCGGCTGACGATCCGGGGTCTTTTCATGCGCGGCCAGCCTGTGGCAGGAAGCCCCCATGACCGACATGATCGATGATGGCGGCGTGGCGTCGCCTGCCCGCGCCCTGATTGGCGACACTGTTCGCGCCCGGCTGGACCGCAATCCGATGGTCAGCCGGATCGACTGCCCGCATCTGGACATTTATGGCCGCCAGAATTTCCTGAGCGCGCAGGAATGCGCGGACCTGCGCGACCTGATCGACGCCAGCGCCAGGCCCTCGTCGCTCTTTTCCGGCAGCGCCAACGCCGATTACCGCACCAGCCACAGCGGCAATCTCAGCCCTTTCAGCCCGCTGGTGGAGACGATCACCCACCGCATCTGCGCCCTGACCGGCCTGCCCGCCAGCCATGGCGAAACGCTCCAGGGGCAACGCTATACGGTGGGGCAGGAATATAAGGTCCATTGCGACTATTTCCCGGTGACGGCCGATTACTGGCAGGCGATGCGCAAAAGTGGCGGACAGCGGACCTGGACGGCGATGATCTATCTGTCGCCGGTCGAGGCGGGGGGCGAAACGCATTTCCCGCAATGCGAATTCATGGTGCCGCCGGTCGAGGGCATGATCCTGATCTGGAACAATATGGCGCGGGACGGCGCGCCCAACCGTTTCAGCCTGCACGCCGCCCGGCCAGTGGAAAGCGGGACCAAATATGTCGTCACCAAATGGTTTCGCGAACGCCCCTGGGGCTGACCGCCACCCGATACATGTTGCGACAAAGATGACTGGAATCTGACAACTCCATTCCCGGATGGTTCAGGCGCGCCGAGGCATATCCCTGATCGTTGGCGACGAAGTTCGCGCTTCCGCCAAATATGGGAGAAGAAAGACATGCGTAAACTGATCATCCTGGGCCTGCTGGCCGCCACCGTCGCGCCGGGCGTCGCATCGGCCCAATCCTATAATGAAGTCCGCCGCAGCCAGCAGCATCTGCGCGAGGAGCAGCGTGAATTGCGCGAGGCACAACGCTATGGCAGCCGCCACGACATTCGCGAGGAACGGCGCGATGTGCAGGATGCGCGCCGCGAAGTGCGTGAGGACTGGCGCGATTATCGCCGCAGCCATCGCGACGTTTATCGCGGCGGCAACTGGCGCGCGCCCTTCCGCTACAACCAGTGGGGCGTAGGCGCCCGGATGCGGCCGGACTATTATCAGACGCGCTATTATATCAACGATCCCTATCGCTATCGCCTGCCCCGTCCGGGCTATAACCAGCGCTGGATTCGCCACTATAATGACGTGCTGCTGGTCGATGTCCGCAGTGGCCGGGTCGTGAACGTCTATCGCAGCTTCTTCTGGTAAGCAGGGCATGAAAAAACGGTCCCGCGCCCAAAGCGCGGGACCGTTTTCCTGTCTCCCTCCCCCTTGGCCGCGCCGCCCGTTTCCGGGCGGGCGCGGCCGATGGCGCGCGCAAGGCGCGCCATCAGTCCGAAAGGGGGGTGGACCGCTGCCGATAACGGGCAACACGCGCTATTGTTCCCGCACAACGCTTGATTCAGATCAATTTTCGAGCGCCTCGGCGATCAGCTTGCGACTGTTGGCGATGCCGTACAGCGCGATGAAGCTGCCCATGCGCGGCCCCTGATCGGCGCCCAGCAACGTCTGGTAGAGCGCCTTGAACCAGTCGCGCAATTCCGCGAAGCCGAACGCCTCATCCTTGCCGATGGCATAGACGATATTCTGAATGTCCTCGGCACTGGCATCCGCTGGCAGCGCCGCCAGTTCTGCGTCCAGCCGGCGCAGCGCGGCGGCTTCATGGGCGTCGGGCGCGCGACGCTGGAGCGTGGG
Organism: Sphingobium cyanobacteriorum; assembly: GCF_030580935.1. Lineage (GTDB taxonomy): Bacteria > Pseudomonadota > Alphaproteobacteria > Sphingomonadales > Sphingomonadaceae > Sphingobium > Sphingobium cyanobacteriorum. Next base: position 35,450 of record NZ_JAUQOM010000013.1, read on the forward strand.
CGCAACGAAATCGCGATGATAGGCCAGCGCATGGCCGATCAGGGCATCGAGTTCGGGATAGGTTTCGGCGCTGGCACCGGGCACGTAATTTTGCAGATAGCCCCAGACCTGTCCGGGGCTGGCATCGCCCATCACCCCCACCAGATTGAGCAGCAGGCCGAACGTGACGGGCAGTTCGCCCTGCGGCAGCTTGCCGTCATGAATATGATGCACCGGGTTGCCCAGTTGCTGCTCGATCGCCTGCCTGGGATAATTGCCGCGGAACTGCCAATATTCATCGACGGCGCGCGGGATGACGCCCATGTGCAACTGCTTCGCCTTCTTCGGTTCGCGATAGGCGTAGAAGGCCAGGCTTTCCTGCGGGCCATAGGTCAACCACTGGTCGAGGCTGAGGCCATTGCCCTTGGACTTGGAGATTTTCTCGCCCTTTTCGTCGAGGAACATCTCGTAATTGAAGCCTTCGGGCGGGCGACCGCCCAGCGCGCGGCAGATCTTGGACGATTGCGTCACCGAATCGATCAGATCCTTGCCCGCCATTTCATAATCGACGCCCAGCGCATACCAGCGCATCGCCCAGTCGACCTTCCATTGCAGCTTCGCGCCGCCACCCAGGATCGACTGTTCGATGATGTCGCCGTCATCCTCGAACCGGACGATGCCCGCTTGCGCATCGATCACCTCGACCGGCACCTGCAAGACGATGCCGCTTTTCGGGGAAATCGGCAGCACCGGCGAATAGGTCGCCTGCCGTTCCTTGCGCAGGGTCGGCAGCATGATGTCCATGATCGCCTGATAGCAGCGCAGCACCTGACGCAGCGCGTCATCGAAGGCGCCGGCCCGATATTGTTCGGTCGCCGACACAAATTCATAGTCGAACCCGAAACGGTCGAGGAAATCCCGCAGCATCGCGTTGTTGTGATGCGCGAAGCTTTCGAACTTTTCGAACGGGTCGGGCACCTGCGTCAACGGCTTGCCCAGATGCGCGCTCAGCAGCGCCTGATTGGGCACATTGTCCGGCACCTTGCGCAGCCCGTCCATGTCGTCGCTGAACGCGACCAGCCGGGTCGGAATGTCCGACAGCGCGTGAAAGGCATTGCGGACCATGGTGGTGCGCAGCACTTCGTTGAACGTACCGATATGCGGCAGGCCCGAAGGACCATAGCCGGTTTCGAACAGGATATGGCCTTTGTCTGGCGCACCATGGGCGTAACGCTTGAGAAGCTTGCGCGCTTCTTCATAGGGCCATGCCTTGGAGGCGGTCGCGGCGGTGCGGAGGCTGTCAGCTACGGTCATGGCCAAGCCCCTAAACCGGCATGACCCGAAAGAAAACGATATTTGGACGCGAAAGCGCGTTAAGAATGGTTCTCAATTTAAGATTTGATTAACCCTGACCGCCGATAATATCAGGGATTGGAGGCGATATATGCAGATAAAGCGCAGCCGCGAACGCATTGTCGTGGACATTCCCATCGTGGTGACGACGGTGCTGGACAGCCTGGAAGGCACGATCGTCGACCTGAGCGAAGGTGGCGCGCAGGTCGTGGGCTGTTCGCTGCCCGCCCGTTCGCAATGCCAGATCGACCTGGACGGTCATATCACCTTCGGCACGGTGCAATGGTCGGAAGAGGACCGCATGGGCATTCGCTTCCCCTATGAACTGAATGATGGTCCGCTCTATGAACGGCTCGACCTGGCGCGCGCCGCCAAACGCGCACCGGCCGCTTTTCATCCACGCTTTGGCGCGGCGGTGGCAGGCGGCGGTTTTGGACGCCGCATCGACTGAACAGGTCTGAAACAGGTTTTCCTTTTGTTCCTGTTCGCCTAAGCCGGACAGGTGATCGATCCCGCCACCCTGCCCGCGCTCCACGCCAGCCATGGCGGCATCTGGCTGCGCGAAGGCGACCGCACCCAGGCTTTGGCCAAGGGACAGGCGATCGCCCGCGCCGCCGAAACGCCGGTGCTGCTGCTCAACGCGCCGCTGACCGGGCAAAGGCTGGGCTACCCCGAACTGAACGGCCTCGACCTGCTCGAACTCTGGGCCTTTCTCCACCCCGCCCGCTTCCTGGTGCCCACGCCCAAGGGGCTGGCGGAGGCGCTGGGCCTGCCCGCGCCGGGCAATGAGGGCGACATCCCCGCCTTGCTGCAACAGGGCGCTGCGCTGCTGCTGGCGCGGCTGGAAGCGCCCGACTGGACCGAGCGCGAGGGCGGCTGGACAGCGGCGCAGTCGCTGCACCGGCTGCGCTGGCCCTGGTCGCCGCTGGTTGCGCCGCGCATCGCCCGCCCGCGTGAGGCGGAACGCTGGCTTTTCACCAAATTGCCCGAATGGGAGGAGGCGCAGCCCCGTCCCGCCCCGCGCACCATCAGCCTGAAGGACGATCAGGTGCTCGCCCGGCTCGACGCGCTGACCGGCGCAGGCGCCGAAGCGCGGCCCGGCCAGCGCGCCTATGCCGCGGCCGCCACCGCCGCCTTCACCCCGCGCCGCTATCGCGACCAGCCCAACATGCTGCTGGCGGAAGCCGGCACCGGCATCGGCAAGACATTGGGCTATCTGGCCCCGGCATCGCTCTGGGCCGGGGAAGCGCAGGGCACGGTCTGGGTATCGACCTACACCAAGGCGCTGCAACGGCAACTCGACCGCGAATCGCTGCGCCTCTTCCCCGATCCGGCGGTGGCGGCGAAGCGGGTGGTGGTGCGCAAGGGGCGGGAAAATTATCTCTGCCTGCTCAATCTGGAGGATGCGCTACAAGGTGGCTTTGCCGGGCGCGCGGCGATCCTGGCGCAACTGGTCGCGCGCTGGGCGGCGTTCAGCAAGGATGGCGACATGGTGGGCGGCGACCTGCCCGGCTGGCTGCCGACCCTGTTCCGCCGCAACGGCTCCACCGCGCTGACCGACCGGCGCGGCGAATGCATTTATGCGGGCTGCCCGCATTATCGCAAATGCTTCATCGAGCGGTCTGCCCGCGCCAGCGCCGACGCCGACATCGTCATCGCCAACCATGCGCTGGTGATGATCAACGCCGCGCGCGGGCGGGAAACCGGCCAGCGGCCCCAGCGGATCGTGTTCGACGAAGGGCATCACCTGTTCGATGCGGCCGATTCGACCTTTTCCGTCGCGCTGTCGGGGCAGGAGGCGATCGAGCTGCGCCGCTGGATCATCGGACCGGAGGGCGGATCGCGCGGGCGCAGACGGGGGCTGGCGGCGCGGCTCTCCGACCTTGCCAGCTATGACGAGGAAGGCGGTCAGGCGATCCGGGCGGCGGTCGACGCGGCGCAGGCGCTTCCCGCAGACGAATGGCTCAAGCGCGTGGTCGCGGGCGAGCCGTTCGGGCCGCTGGAAGCCTTGCTCGCGGCGGTGCGCGGCACCGTCTATACCCGCGCCGAAGCGGCGGGCGAGGCCGACGCCGGCTATGGCCTGGAAACCGAACTGGCCGAACCCGATGGCGCGCTGGTGGAGGCGGCGCAGGAGGCCGCGATCGCGCTCGACGCCCTCATCAAGCCGCTGGTGCGCCTTGCCCGCCGGCTGGAGGCGGTGATCGAGGATGCGCCCGACTGGCTGGACGGCGCGGCACGGGCGCGGATCGAGGGCGCGGTGGCCTCGCTTGGCTGGCGACGCGACCTGATCGCGGCCTGGCTGGCGCTGCTGGCGCGGATCGGCGGACCGGCGGACCCCGACTATGTCGACTGGATGACGGTCGACCGGGTCGAGGGGCGCGAATATGACATCGGGCTGCATCGCCACTGGCTCGACCCGACACGGCCACTGGCCGAAACCGTGCTGAAGCCCGCGCAGGGCGTGCTCATCACGTCGGCGACGCTGAAGGGCGGCGGCGAATGGGACAATGCGGAACAGCGCAGCGGCGCGACCCATCTGCCCCATGGCGCCGAGCGGTTCGAAGCGACCAGCCCGTTCGACTATCCGGGCCGCGCAGAGGTGCTGATCGTCACCGACATCAAGCGCGGTGACATTGCCGCGCTGTCGGGTGCCTATGCCCGGCTGATCGAGGCGGCGGGCGGCGGGACGCTGGGGCTGTTCACCGCGATCCGGCGGCTGCGCGCCGTCCATGCCCGCATCGCCGACCGGCTGGCGCGCGGCGGGCTGCCGCTTTACGCCCAGCATGTCGACCCGATGGATACCGGCACGCTGGTCGACATCTTCCGCGACGATCCACGCGCATCGCTGCTGGGCACCGATGCATTACGGGATGGCGTGGACGTGCCCGGCCATTCGCTGCGGCTGGTGGTGATGGAAGGGGTGCCCTGGTCCAAGCCCACCGTGCTGCACGCCGCGCGCCGGCTGGCAGGCGGCGGCAATGCCTATGACGACCGGCTGATCCGCGCGCGGCTGGCGCAGGCATTCGGCCGGCTGATCCGGCGGGCGGAGGACAGGGGGCAATTCGTCATCCTGTCCGCCGCCATGCCCAGCCGGTTGCTGAGCGCCTTTCCGCCCGGAACCCCGATCCGCCGCCTGACGCTGGACGAGGCGATCATCGCGGTCAGCGTGCAGGCGCGCGAGCAAAGTCTTGGCGCAGGGACCGCTTTGGGGCATCAGGGGATCGAATCGGGCCTGCCCCACCGGGAGACACAATGAAGCGGCTGACCCTGTTGCGCCACGCCAAGTCGGACTGGGACGATCCGGTCGCGCGCGATTTCGACCGGCCGCTGAACCGTCGCGGCGAAAAGGCCGCGCTGTTGATGGGCGAATATGCCGCCAAGCGCGCGATGCGTTTCGACCTGCTGGTCGCCTCCCCCGCCGTGCGTGTCGTGCAGACGCTGGAAACCTTCTTTACAGGCTATGGCGACACGCTCGACGCGCGCTGGGACCGGCGCATCTATCTCGCTTCCTCCCCCACGCTGTTCGACGTGGTGCGCGATTTCCCCGACAGCGCCGACCATGTGCTGATGGCCGGGCATAATCCGGGGTTTGAGGAACTGATCCTGGACCTTGTTCCCGACGATGGCGTCAATCCGCTGCGCGAGGATGTGGAAGTGAAATTCCCGACGGCGAGCCTTGCCGTGCTCGACCTGGCGATCGACCGCTGGGATGAAGCGCGCGAGAATGTCGCGACGCTGGCCAGCTTCACCCGCCCGCGCGACCTGGACCCGGCGCTGGGGCCGGGCACGCGCTAGGCAAAACCATCGGTCGCGCGGATCAGCGCGTCCAATATGCCCGGTTCGTTATAGGCGTGGCCCGCGCCCTCGATCATTTCGAAGTGCGCCTGCGGCCAGGCGCGGTGCAGCGCCCAGGCGGTTTCCGCCGGGCAGGCCATGTCGTAGCGGCCCTGGACGATGACGCCGGGGATGGCCGCGAGCTTGCCGGCGTCGCGGATCAACTGCCCATCCTCCAGCCAGCCACGATGCACGAAATAATGATTTTCGATGCGCGCGAAGGCCAGCGCGAAATCATCGGCATCATGGGTCGCCGACAGCGCCGGATCGGGCAGCAGGCGGATCGTCTCGCCTTCCCACAGGCTCCAGGCGCGGGCGGCGGCTTGTCTGGCGGCACGATCCTCGCCAGTCAGGATGCGGCGATAGGCAGCGACCATGTCGTCCCGCTCGGCCTCCGCGATCGGCGCGACGAACCGTTCCCATTTGTCGGGATAGATGCGGCTGGCACCCTCCTGATAATACCAGTCGATCTCGCTCTGCCGGATGGTGAAGATGCCGCGCAGCACCAGTTCGCTGACACGATCCACATGGGTCTGGGCATAGGCCAGCGCCAGCGTCGATCCCCAGCTCCCGCCAAACACCAGCCATCGGTCGACCCCCATCATCATCCGCAACCGTTCGATATCGGCGACGAGATCCCAGGTCGTGTTGGCGTCCAGATTCGCATGCGGCGTCGACCGGCCGCAGCCGCGCTGGTCGAACAGCAGCACATCGTAGCGCGCCGGATCGAACAGCCGGCGATGATCGGGCGATATGCCCCCGCCCGGCCCGCCATGCAGGAACACCGCCGGCTTGGCGCCGGGCGTGCCGGACCGTTCCCAATAGACATGGTGGCCGTCGCCAACATCGAGATGGCCGGAGGCATGGGGGGCGATCGGGGGATAAAGCGTGCGCATGCCATTCTTTTAGCAGCCTCGCCGCGTTCGACCAGCGCCTTGAAGAGGCGATCATCGTCCGGCGGCGCAGGATCACCGCCTACCGGAGGGGCTGCATCATGTGCGTTTTTCCCATGCCCTGCCGCGCCTGATCATGCCGCGCCCGATCATGCCGCGCCCTGCGGCCAGCGAGACGGATTTGACCGCAAGCCACGGGATGACGACGGGGCGCTTGATCGCCATCTTCACCGCCATGGACCTGACCGACATCGACCGCCATGGCGCGGCGCGCCTCCCCGCCCTGCTGTCCCCCGACCAGTGCGCCGCGATCATCGCGCTGTGGGACGATCCCGCCGCCTTCCGCAAGGAGGTGGTGATGGCGCGCCATGGCTATGGCAGCGGGCGCTATCGCTATTTCGCCTATCCGTTGCCCGATGCCGTCGCGGCGCTGCGCGACACGCTTTGGCCCGCACTGGCGGATATCGCCAATCGCTGGATGGAGATGCTGGGGACGGGTGACATATACCCGGCCCGCCATGCCGATTTCCTCGCGCGCTGCGCGCTGGGCGGGCAGGACAAGCCGACCCCGCTGCTGCTGCGCTACGAAGCCGGGGACTGGAATGCCCTGCATCAGGATGTCTATGGCCCGCATATCTTCCCGTTACAGGCGGCGATCCTGCTGTCGCGGCCGGAGCACGATTTTACCGGCGGCGCCTTCGTCCTGACCGAGCAGCGCCCCCGGATGCAGTCGCGGGCGGAGGTGGTGCCGCTGGCCCAGGGCGACGCCGTGATCTTCCCGGTGCGCGACCGGCCGGTGACGGGCGCGCGCGGCGTCCACCGGGTACAGATGCGCCACGGCGTCAGCCGGCTGTTGTCGGGCGAGCGCTACACGCTGGGCATCATATTTCACGACGCGACATAGGCACGGCCAGCCTGCGTTCAGGCGCCCCATTACATTTTGCGACAAGATTGTCCGGTCATTGCCAGATATTTGCGACATATGGCGGCTAATCCGGCCATCAAGGTTCCGATTTGTGGGGGTATTTTCGTGCGTCGATCCGCATCCGTCTGTCTGTTGCCTTTTTTCCTGACCGCAGCGCCCGGCGCGCTGATGGCGCAAGTGCAGCCCCAGCCCGCCACCGGCGCGCAGCAGGTGGACGAGGGCGAGGAAATCATCGTCACCGGCCAGCCGCAGCGCGGATCGGTCATGGGCAATATCCAGCCCGAACAGATATTGTCGCCCGCCGATGTGCGCGCGCTGGGTGTCGCCTCCATCGCCGAACTGGTCAGTGAATTGTCGCCGCAGACGAACGGCACGCCGGTCATCCTGCTCAACGGCAAGCGCATTTCCAGCTTTTCGGAAATTCAGGACCTCCCGACCGAGGCGATCCAGCGGGTCGACATTTTGCCCGAACAGGTCGCGCTCTCCTATGGCTATGCGCCGACGCAGAAGGTGATGAACATCGTCCTGCGCGAGCGGTTCCGCGCCGAGACGGGACAGGCGAAGCTGGGCACGACGACCCAGGGCGGACGCGACAATGGCGAGATCGAAGCCAGCCTGCTGCGCATCCGGGGGGATAATCGCTTCACCCTGAACCTGGAATATAGCCGCGCCGCGCACCTGCTCGAAAGCCAGCGCGGCATCACCTCGACCGCCGCCAGTCGCCCCTATTCGCTCGCCGGCAACGTCACCGCCGCGACCCAGGGTGGCGAGATCGACCCGGCGCTGTCGGCGCTCGCCGGCCAGAGCGTGACGGTCGCCAGCGTCCCCGGCAGCGCGCGCACGACCGCACCGACGCTGGCCGATTTCGCCGCCGGTGCGAACATCGCCGATATCAGCGACATCAGCCGTTATCGCACGCTCAGCCCGGCGACCGAGAATTTTGCCGTCAACGCCACGCTGGCGCGCGCGCTGGGCGGGGTGTCGGCGACGATCAACGGCCGGCTGGAACTGTCCGACAGCGATTCGCTGCAAGGTCTGTCGCAGGCGGCGCTGGGCCTGCCCGGCGGCAGCCCCTTCTCGCCCTTCGCCAATGACGTGACGCTCTACCGCTATCTGGCGCAGGGCGGCGCGCTGGGGCAGCGCATTCGCGGCACCACCGGCCATGTCGGCGTCACGCTGAACGGACGGCTGGGTGAAGGCTGGCTCTGGTCCTTCACCGGCAATGGCGACCTGTCGATCACCCGCACCCGCACCGATCGCGGGGTGGACAGCGGCGCGATCCAGAGCGCGATCGATGCGGGGGACAGCAGCGTCAATCCCTATGGCGATTTTTCCGCCGCCCTGCTGTCCAGCCGCTTTATCGACCGGGCGCGCGCGGAAAGCCGGGCGGTGCAGGGCGACCTGTTGCTGAGCGGCGCGCTGTTCGACCTGCCGGCGGGCAAGGTGATGACATCGATCCGGCTGGGCGCATCGGCGAACGGCTTTGAAAGCCGGTCGCTGCGGGCCGGCATGGCAAGCGGCGCAAATTATAGCCGGGAGATCGGCAGCGGCCAGGTCAGCCTCGACCTGCCGCTCACCAGCCGGTCCAGAGGCGTGCTGGGCGGGGTCGGCGACATCGGCGTCAACCTGAACGCCGCCGCACAGCATTATTCGGACTTCGGCACGCTGTCGACCCTGGGCTATGGCCTGCGCTGGCAGCCGGCAAGCGCGGTGCAGATCCTCGTTTCCGCCAATCAGGACCGTGCCGCCCCGACCGGCACGCAGATCACCGATCCGCTCATTTCCACGCCCAACCTGTCCATATTCGACTATGCCGCCGGCCAGAGCGTGTTCGTCACCCAATTGACGGGCGGCAATGCACGCCTCAAGGAAAGCGTGCGCGACCAGTTCCGTTTGAGCGCGACGGTCAGGCCGTTCGAAAAGCAGAACCTGACCCTGACCGCCACCTATCTCAACAGCCGGACGCGCAACCCGATCGCCGCCTTCCCATCGCCCACTCCGGCGCTGGAAGCGGCCTTCCCGCAACGCTTCCTGCGTGACGAGGACGGCAATCTGATTCAGATCGACGCCCGGCCGGTCAATTTCCTGTCATCGCAAAGCGAACAGTTGCGCTGGGGCTTCGACCTGTCCTTCAGCCTCAAATCCCACATCCAGAAGGTGATCGAGGCATGGCGCGCGGCCGGCGCCAAACCGGAGGACCGGCCCAGGGAGCTGGACGATATCCGCGCCGCTTTCCAGCGCAACCGGCCGCAGCGACCGGGCGGGGGTCCGCCGCCGGGCGGTCCTCCACCGGCAGGCGGCCCCGGTGGCGACCATGCCGGTCCCGGCCGCGGCCGTCCGGGTGGCGGCTTTGGCGGTCCGGGCGGCGGTTTCGGGGGTGGTCCCGGCGGTCAGGGCGGCGGGCGGCTGAGTTTCAGCCTCTATCACACCTGGCATTTCACCGAAAATATCCTGATCGCGCCGGGCGTGGCCCCGCTCGACCTGCTCAATGGCGACGCCACCGGATCATCGGGCGGCCAGCCCCGGCATGAGGTGGAGGCGCGGGTCGGCTATATGAACAACGGCATCGGTGCGCGGCTGGGCGTCGACTGGGAAAGCGGCACCCGTGTCGATGGCGCGCTAGGCGGCAATTCGCGGCTCGACTTTGGCAGCCTTGCCACCGCGAACCTGCGCCTGTTCGCCAATCTGGGGCAGATGCCCCGGCTGGTGAAGAATATGCCCTTCCTGCGCGGGTCGCGGATTTCGGTCGGCATCGACAATATCTTCAACCAGCGCCGCGACGTGAGCGACGCCACCGGCGCGACGCCGTTGCGCTATCAGCCGGGCTATCTCGACCCACAGGGCCGCACCGTGTCGATCAGTTTCCGCAAGCTGCTCTTCACGCCCCCGACACCCGGCAATCGGGCGCGTAGTTAAATTCGCATTAGCTACATTAAAGCCTGTCGTTCCCCGGCCGTTATGAAGCTGCGTAACGGTTGGGGAAGATGAAGATGAAACCTGTCAGAATCGTGGTGGTCGATGATTCACTGACCATCCGCGCGATGATCGAAACGCTGCTGGAACGCGACCGCCGGATCGAGGTGGTCGGCATCGCCCGCAATGGCGAGGAAGCGCTGGACATGATCCGGCTGGAACGGCCCGATGTCGTGACGCTGGACATCGCCATGCCCGGCAAGGACGGCATGACGATCCTGGACGAGATCATGGACATGGAGCCATGCCCCGTCATCATGCTGTCCAGCCTGGTGCGCGAAGGCGCACAGATCACAGCCGACGCGATGGACCGGGGTGCGGCCGCCTGTTTCAACAAGGCGATGATCGTGCGCGAGGCGAAACGCTTCGTCGCGCTGATCCGGGAAGTCGGGCGCGGTCTGGCGCCGGCTGAGCAGGAACAGGTCGCGATCGCGGCCTGATTGTGATCCGTGGGGACGGGAGAAGAGGGAGGCAGGCAACTGCCTCCCTTTTTTCATGCCTGCAAGGCAGGGATAATGACGGCAAACGGCCACACCCCATATTGGGCCAGAGTTTGATGACGCAGTTTTGCCGCGCTGCGCGCGCAAGGACGGCGTGGGTCAATCGACGCATCCCGCGGCAGAGAAGCGACGGCCCCCTTCCCAGCCCCTTGCAAAGGCGGTGGAGGCGCAGCGCGACCGCGTGCGCCCTTTAGCCCGTCAGCGACCGGGGCGGGCTGCGCAATGTGGCCATGTCGATCGCACTGGCGAATTCCACGCCCATGCGATCGTCCTTTGACCAGCGGGCGGTGGCGTTGACGAACTGGCTCTCGCCCAGTTCGATCGCGAACAATGTCCCTTCGGGCACGTTCCACAACCCCTCGACCAGAGCGCCGGTCGCCGAAATATTGCGGATACGCCCGGTATAGACATGGCCGTCATGATGGACGGTGATCGTGCGCAGCATCGTCTTGCGTTCCGGCCGGCTGGACTTGAAGCCATTGGCGGACGCCGCCGTTCCGGTGCTGCGGTGGCGGACGATCACATCCTCGAACGGCATCGGCCGGCCATAGATATAGCCCTGGATATGGCTGCACCCCAGTTGGCGGATCAGTTCCAGTTCGTCCTGCGTCTCCGCCCCTTCCGCAGTGGTGTCCATGCCCAGTGCCTCGGCCAGGCTGACGATCGCCTTGATGATGGCGCTGTTGCGGCTGCCCTTGATCGATGCGCCGCGCACGAAGCTCTGGTCGATCTTGATCTTGTCGAACGGCGCTTTCTTCAGATAGCCAAGCGAACTGTAGCCGGTGCCGAAATCATCGAGCGCCAGCCGGACGCCGATCGCCTTGAGCCGCGAGAACATCATGTCCGTGCCGTCGCTGTCGTTGAGGAACACGCTTTCGGTGATCTCCAGTTCCAGCCGTTCAGGCGTGAGCTGGGCGGCGGCCAGTGCGTTCATGACGGTGGAGGGAAAGCCCGGATTGGCAAACTGGGTCGGCGAGACATTGACCGCGACCCGGATCGCTTCCGGCCATTGCGCCGCATCGCGACAGGCGGTGCGCAACACCCATTCGCCGATCTGCCCGATCAGCCCGGTATCTTCCGCGATCGGGATGAACAGCGCCGGCGAAATCGGACCGCGCACCGGATGCTTCCAGCGCAGCAGCGCTTCATAGCCTGTGATCTGCTCGGTGTTGGACGACACCACCGGCTGATAGACGAGGTGCAGCCCATCGGCGGCCAGCGCCCGGCGCAAATCCTCCTCCAACTGGCGGCGATCCTCCGCATCGGCGTGCATGTCGGACGAATAGAAGCGATGGACGCCCCGGCCATTGCCCTTGGCCGCGTAGAGGGCAAGGTCGGCGTTGCGGATCAGCGCGTCGGCGGTGACGCCGTCCTGCGGACAGATGGACAGGCCGATCGACACGCCGATGACGACCCCTGTACCCTCGATCGTATAGGGCTGCGACACCGCGCTGATGATCGCCTGCGCCAGATGGGCGAGCGCGGTCTGATCATGCCGGCCGGGCAACAATATCTTGAACTCGTCGCCGCCTTGTCGCCCGACCAGCCCCTTTTCGCCGACCACGCGCTGCAATCGCTGGCTGACCTGCCGCAGCAGCGCGTCTCCGGCGGGATGGCCCAGCGTGTCGTTGACGGTCTTGAAGCGGTCCAGATCCAGCATCATCAGCGTGCATTCGCCCGGCTTGCCATGACGGTCTGCGACCGCCTGCTCCAGCGAGCGCAGCATCTGGATGCGGTTGGCCAGGCCGGTGAGCGAATCGAACTGGGCCAGGCGGGTGACTTCCGCCTGGCTGCGGCGCATTTCGGTCAGGTCGGTGCCCGACCCGCGAAAGCCGTGAAACTGGCCATATTCATTGAACACCGGCTGGCCGGAAATCGACCACCAGCGTTCTTCCCTGACCAGGGCGGCACACACCGCGATGTCGGAAAAGCCGGTGCGCGCCGACAGGTGAAAACCCAGTGTCCGCTCGCCATCGCCCTGCTTCTTGTCACCCTGCCGCACGATTTCGGTTATCATGCGGCCAATCAGCGCGTCGGCGGACAGGTTCAGCGACTGCGCCAGCGTATCGGAAATATAGGTCAGGCAACCCTGCCGGTCGGTTTCCCAGAACCAGCCGCGGCCGGTGCGCTCATGTTCCTGCAACAGCCGGTCGGATCGCTGGGCGCGCAGGTCCTGGCTGTGCCGGGCAATCGCCTGGTCGCGATCGGCCGTCGCCTGGCGCAATGTCGCGATCAACATGACGATGACGCAACTGACCATCAGGCCGATCTGCATCAGGCCGGCCTTTTCGGCCACCGACACCAGCAAAGCGCCCAGAAAATAGCTGATCCCCAGCAAGCGCCGATCACCGAAGATGCACACCGCCAGCAACGCCACCGCCAGTTCCGGCACGGCGGCCAGAAACAGCGAATCGGTCGCCGCCCTGGGTTCATGACTGAGCCACAGGCTGAAGGTCAGGGCCGACAGGAACACCATCGGCAGCATCAGCCAGTTCTGTATATGCGGCAACCGCCGCTGAAACAGTTGCCAGCGCGGAACCAGCATCAACATGCCGTCAATCAGCAGCATCACCGCCAGCAGGCCGGCCTTGTCACTGTCGCCGGAAAAGATGGGCAGGTTCAGGAGCAGCAGGACGCAGATCTTGGCCAGCAGGATGAGTGGCCAGAGGCGTGCGATATGGACGAAAGCGCCCGAAATCCAGGAAGCGGACACCTCGGTCCCGCTTTCCGACAAGCCAAGTGCGACCATCAGGGTCATCGAACGGGAAGGATTATCGGACAGGGATGCGCGCAGCAGGGACATGCCGCGTACATAATGCATAGTCCTTGCCGAAGAATTACTTCCTGTCCGCAACGGCGCGACTATCGCGCGCCATCAACAGTCAGACGCGCATCGGCATCAATACATAGAGCGCCGGGCTGTCGTCATTTTCCCGAATCAGAGTCGGTGCGGCCGCGTCGGCCAGATGCAGCTCGACCAGGTCGCTGTCGATCTGGCCCAATATGTCCAGCAGATAGCGGGCATTGAAGCCGATATCGAAGCCTTCGCCCTGAAAAGCGCCAGACACTTCCTCCGCCGCCGTGCCGTTTTCGGGGCTGGTGACGGACAGGGTGATCTTGTCCTTGTCCAGGCTCATCTTGACCGCACGGGTCTTTTCCGTGGCGATGGTGGCGACACGATCCACGCCATCCTCGAAACTGCGCGGATCGATCTTGAGCAACTTGTCGTTGGCGGTCGGGATGACGCGGCTATAATCGGGGAAAGTGCCGTCGATCAGCTTGCTGGTCAGGATCGCGCTGCCCAGCCCGAAACGGATCTTGCTGGCGGACAGGCTGATCTGGACCGAGCCGTCCACTTCGTCGAGCAGCTTGCGCAGTTCACCGATACATTTGCGCGGAATGATGATGCCGGGCATCCCTTCCGCACCGTCGGGGCGGGGCACGGTGACGCGGGCGAGGCGGTGGCCATCGGTCGCCGCCGCCTTGAGCACCGGCTGGCCGTCATCGGTGACGTGAAAATAGATGCCGTTCAGATAATAGCGCGTCTCTTCGGTCGAGATGGCGAAGCGGGTCTTGTCGATGATCTGCTTCAAGGTTTCGGCCGGCAGTTCGAACCGGGTCGGCAGGTCGCCTTCGGCGATCACCGGGAAATCGTCGCGCGGCAGGGTCGACAGGTTGAAGCGGGCGCGGCCCGCCTGGATCAGCATCTTGCCTTCGGCCGCCTGCAAAGACACCTGACTGCCTTCCGGCAGCTTGCGGGCGATGTCGAACAGGGTGTGGGCGGAAATGGTGGTCGCGCCGGGCTGTTCGACCTGGGCCGCCACGCTTTCGACCACCTGAAGGTCAAGGTCGGTCGCCATCAGCTTGATCGCGCCATCGGCCGACGCCTCGATCAGCACATTGGACAGAATGGGAATCGTGTTTCTGCGCTCGACCACCGACTGGACGTGGCTCAGGCTCTTCAACAGCGTCGCGCGTTCGATGGTGGCCTTCATGTCCCTGTTCTGTCCGTTTCTTTTTAAGCCGATAGCCGGAGGTTCGGTCGAATCCCGGCGACAATGATGGATACTTCTTCATAACCGCTGTTACGGCTTGGGCAAGCGTCGCGTCGCGCTTTCGTAACGGGGCGGGGTTGCAAATGGGGACGGCATGGGCTTTGCCCGCAGGATGCGCCGCACCTTTGCCCTGCTGATCCTGTCGATCGTCGTCGCGACGCCCGCGCAGGCCCGCGATTCGCTGGGCATTTTCGAAAGCTGGGGCGCGTTCCGGGATGGCGCAGGGCAGAAGGGGCCACGCTGCTACGCCATCGCCCAGCCAGTGGTGCGGCGCGGGCAGGCGCCCAGGGGCTTCGCATCGGTCGGCACCTGGCCGCGCCAGCGGGTGCGCGGGCAAGTGCATGTCCGCCTGAGCCGTGCGCGCGCGGCCCAGGCGCCGGTCACGCTGGTCGTGGGCGAGCGCCGCTTTGCCCTGGTCGCGGGGCAGATGGACGGATGGGCGGCGGACGCGCGTGGCGACGCGCAGATCATCGCGGCGATGCGATCCGCCAGCAGCATGAGCGTCGCCAGCATCGGCGCGGACGGGCGCGGCTTCGCCGACAATTACGCCCTGCGCGGGGCGGCGACGGCAATCGACGCGGCAGCCTTGGGATGCGCGCGGTTGCGGTGACGCGACACGCCTTTAAAAATCCGCAAAAATCGGCTAGGGGCGCGGCCATGCAATCAGCCGCCAGCCCGCTCATGCCGATTCCCGGCCCTATCGACCCTGTGCCCGTGCCGCGCGCGGTGACGCCCCGTGAAGACGGGCGCACCGACCTGATGGGCCTGTCGCGTCCGCAGATCAAAGCCGTGCTGGAGGAAGCCGGGCTGGACGTGAAGGCGGCAAAGCTGCGCGCCAAGCAGCTATTCCACTGGCTCTATCATCGCGGCGTCACCGATTTCGAGGCGATGACCGATCTCGCCAAGCCGATGCGCGGCTGGATGGCGGACCGCTTCGTCGTCGGTCGGCCGCAGGTGGTGGAGGCGCAGGTATCGAACGACGGCACGCGCAAATGGCTGCTGCGGTCGGACGATGGCCAGGATTATGAGATGGTGTTCATCCCCGATGCGGACCGCGGCACGCTATGCGTGTCGAGCCAGGTCGGCTGCACGCTCAATTGCAGCTTCTGCCACACCGGCACGATGCGGCTGGTGCGCAACCTGACACCGGGCGAGATCGTGGGGCAGGTGATGCTGGCGCGCGATGCGCTGGGCGAATGGCCCAAGGGGAGCATGGCGTCGGCCCATGACGATGAGGACGAGGATTCGTCGCATTACACGGCCGACGGACGGATGCTGACCAACATCGTGATGATGGGCATGGGCGAGCCGCTCTATAATTTCGATCATGTCCGCGACGCGCTGAAGCTGGTCATGGACGGCGACGGCCTCGCCCTGTCGAAGCGGCGCATCACCCTGTCGACCTCCGGCGTGGTGCCGATGATGGCCCGCGCGGCCGAGGAGATCGGCGTGAACCTGGCCGTCTCGCTCCATGGCGTGACCAAGGAAGTGCGCGACGAACTGGTGCCCTTGAACCGCAAATATGGGATCGAGGAACTGCTCCAGGCCTGCGCCGATTATCCCAAGGCGAACAATGCCCGGCGCATCACATTTGAATATGTGATGATCCGCGACAAGAATGACAGCGACGAGGATGCACGCGAACTGGTCCGCCTGATCCGCAAATACAAGCTGCCGGCCAAGGTCAACCTGATCCCGTTCAACCCCTGGCCGGGCACCGACTATGAATGTTCGACGCCGGAGCGGATTCGTGCGTTCAGTTCCATCGTGTTCGAAGGCGGCATCAGCGCGCCGGTGCGCACCCCGCGCGGGCGCGACATCATGGCGGCCTGCGGGCAGCTCAAGTCGGCGAGCGAGAAGAAGAGCAAGGCGGAAATGAAGCGCCTGGCCGAGGAAAAGCAAGCCGCGCTCGGATAATGGCGGGACGACAGGCGGCGCATGGCGCCAAGACGACAAGCCCCGCCCGTAACGGCGGGGCTTTTCTTTTCAGGGGGTAAAGACGCATGACCGATGACGATATCGACAGGCTGGCACAGGACTTTTGCGCCTGCACGCTGCCCAAGCCATGCTGGACCCATGGCGCGCATTTCGCGACGGCATTGTGGCTGATAATCAGGCGCCCGGACCTGACACCCGAACGCGACATGCCCGGCATGATCCGCCGTTATAATGAAAGCGTCGGCGGCGTGAACAACGACACGAACGGCTATCATGAAACGATCACCCAGGCGTCACTGCACATGGCGCGCCACCTGATCGCGGGATTGCCCGCCGACGTGACGCCGGCCGCAGCCTATGCCGCGCTGATGGCATCGCCATTGGGCGACAAGGACTGGCTGTTCACTTACTGGTCCCGCGCCACAGTGATGGCGCCGCTGGCCCGGCGAACATGGGTCGCACCCGACCTGACGCCATTGCCCGCATAGAAAAGGGCGGCCCTTTGCAGGACCGCCCTTCCCTGAACTGATCTTTTGAGAGGGATCAGAAACGGAAGCCGATGCCGACCACAGCGGCATCGCGGCCACCGATATTCTGCTCATATTCGGTGCGCTGATATTCGGCCGAGATATAAGTGGTCGGGGTCGCGGCGAATTCCAGACCGCCGCCATAACGCACGCCTTCCAGGCCCGCGCCGTCGCCGGCGACTTCGAAACGGGTCGACGCATAGCCGACCTTGCCGAAGGCCAGAACGCGCGGGGTCACGACATAACCGGCGCGCAGCGAAGCGGCGATGTCACGGCTGACATCCAGGCCGCTGTCGTCGACGGTGCTGTCGCCCAGGCTGACTTCCACGCCAGCAACGATCTGCGGCGCGAGCGCGAGGTCATAACCGGCGCTGACGCCGTAGGAGAAGCCTTCTTCGCCGCCGATCTTGTCATAGCCCAGCGTCACGCCCGCGCGCGGCCCGGTGAAGGGCGCAGCGTCCTGAGCGAAAGCAGGAGCGGAAACAGCGGTTGCAGCAGCAATGGCTGCGAAAATCACAGTTTTCATATAGTCCTCATTTTTTATCTTGACGCCGTAACTTAGACATTCATCCGGCGTTCATGTACGATGCAAAGCAATTATGAACTTATTCTCACAAAGGCTCCTGCAATCTTCCCTCCATTGTCAGGAGATGAAGAGCGTGATCTGCATCAAGATCACGCAGCCGCCATCTAGGATCGTCAGATTGATTTGCAAAGAGGCTTAGCCGTTATTCCAATCAATTTCGGGGCTTGTGTTGCAAATAGGCACCATCCCCCTGTCCGGCCCGCGCATCGGCACAGCCTGCCATGACATGGGCCAGTGCCCGATCGTCCCGCGCCCCGCCCATGCGGCCAACGACATGGCCCCTATGGACGGGCGACAAAAATAGGATAGGATCGTCGCCATGGACAGCCGGCGCGACAATGCAGGCGTGGTGGTGCGCCATCGCCTCTCTACCCGGCTGTGGCATTGGCTGAACGCCCTGCTGCTCTACATCCTGTTCACCAGCGGGCTGGGCATTTTCAACGCCCATCCCCGGCTCTATTGGGGGCATTATGGCGCGAACCTGGACCCTGCCTGGCTGACGCTGGAACGGTTTTCCGGCTGGATCACGCTGCCCGCCCGCTATAATCTGTCGATGTCGCGCCACTGGCACCTCGCCGCCGCGCCGGTCTTCGCCTTCGCGCTGCTGGCCTATATGGTCTGGAGCCTGGCCAACCGCCATGTCGCCCGCGACCTGGCCTTCCGCCGCGGCGACCTGGCCCCGCGCCATGTCTGGCAGGACATCAAGGACCATGCCCGGCTGCGCTTTCCCACCGGCGAAGCCGCGCTGCGCTATAATGTGCTCCAGAAAGCGAGCTATATCGGCGTCATCTTCATAGTGTTGCCGCTTCTCATCCTGACCGGCCTCACCATGTCGCCCGGCATGAACGCGGCCTGGCCCTGGCTGGTCGACCTGTTCGGCGGGCGGCAGTCGGCGCGGTCGATCCACTTCATCGCCGCCTTCGCGCTGGCCGCCTTCTTCCTGGTCCACATCATCATGGTGATCCTGGCCGGGCCGGTGAACGAGGTACGCTCGATGATCAGCGGCCGCTATCGCGTGCCGGAGGACCGGCCATGATCCTGACCCGCCGCCACCTGTTGCTGGGCGCGGGCGCGACGCTGGCGGGCTGCGACCGGCTGGCGCGCACCGACAGCGTGCGCGAGGCGCTGTTTTCCGCCGAAAATTTTCATCAATGGGCGCAGCGCAGCCTGATGGCGCGCGACGCGCTGGCGCGGGAATTTCGACCGGATCAGATTTCCCCGATCTTCCGCGCCAACGGCACGTCCAATCCCAATACGCCAGCCTACAAGGCGCTGTGGCGCGGGGGCTTTGCCGACTGGCGGCTGCGGGTCGACGGACTGGTCACGCGCGAGCTGTCACTATCGCTGTCACAGTTGCGCGCCTTGCCCCATCGCGAACAGATCACCCGCCATGACTGTGTCGAGGGCTGGAGCGCGATCGGCAAATGGCGCGGCGTGCCGCTGCGGACCATCCTGGAGGGCGCGGGGCTGCGCGGCACCGCCCGCTATCTCGTGTTCCACTGCGCCGATATGATGGGCAGCGGCAAACCCTATTATGAGAGCATCGACCTTCTCGACGCCTTCCATCCCCAGACCATCCTTGCCTTCGCGCTCAACGACCGGCCGCTCGGCGTCGCCAATGGCGCGCCGCTGCGGCTGCGGGTCGAACGGCAACTGGGCTATAAACAGGCCAAATATCTGATGCGGATCGAGGCGGTGGACAGTCTGGCTCACATCGCCGGGGGCAAGGGCGGCTATTGGGAAGACCATGCCAATTATGACTGGTATGCAGGTATTTGACGCCCGCACGCCGACATGACAAGGTAGCGGCATGAAACTGTTTGAACGTGTTATCAAGCGGTTGGTCACGCGCGGCCAACTGACGATCCACTATCATAATGGCGGCAGCTTCACCGTCGGCCAGCCCGACCCCGCCTTCCCCGACCTGGCGTTGCGGTTCAAGGACGGGCGCGTGCCCTTCGACATCATCCGCGACCCGCGCCTGGGCATGGCGGAAGCGTGGATCGATGGCCGCGTCGGCATAGAAGGCGGCGGCATCATCGAATTCCTGTCGATGATCCGCGCCAACAATCCATGGGAAAGCGGCAAGTCGATCGATGCCAAGGGCATCCTTAGTCGCAGCTTCAAATCGGCCCGGCAAAAGCTCTGGCGGATCAACCACAAGGCGCGGTCGAAGGCCAATGTCGCCCATCATTACGACCTGTCGGGCGCGCTCTACGCCCTGTTCCTCGATCGCGACCGCCAATATAGCTGCGCTTATTATCCCGATGCCGACAATGCGGCCGGGATCGGCCTGGAGCAGGCGCAGGAGGACAAGAAGGCGCATATCGCCGCCAAGCTGCACCTGAAGCCGGGCATGAAGGTGCTGGACATCGGCTGCGGCTGGGGGGGCATGGCGCTGTATCTGCACCGCACCTGCGGCGTGGACGTGACCGGCATCACTTTGTCGGAAGAACAGCTCAAGGTCGCGCGCCAGCGGGCGGCGGACGCTGGCGTCGCCGACCATGTCCGCTTCGAACTGATCGATTATCGCGACATGGCCGGGCCGTTCGACCGGATCGTGTCGGTCGGCATGTTCGAACATGTCGGCACCGCCCATTATCGCACCTTCTACACCAAGTGCCGCGACCTGCTGACGCCCGACGGGGTAATGCTGATCCACACGATCGGCCGGGTCGAGGGGCCGGGCACGACCGATGCCTTTACCCAGAAATATATTTTCCCCGGCGGTTACATCCCGGCGCTGTCGGAAATGATCCAGGGCAGCGAGGGCACGCGCCTGATGGTCACGGATGTCGAGGTGCTGCGCATGCATTACGGCCTGACCATCCGCGAATGGTACAAGCGCACCATGGCACACAAGGCGGATATCGTCGCGCTGTATGACGAGCGCTTCTTCCGCCTCTGGACCTTCTACCTGGCCGGCGCGGCGACGGTGTTCGAACATGGCGGCATGGTCAATTATCAGGTCCAATATGTCCGCAATCGTCGCAGCCTGCCCATCACCCGAGACTATATGCTGGAAACCGAAGCGGCGCTGCGCGGGCGGTGACAGCCTGAACCGTCGCTGACGACCATGTTCGCGGACGGTTCAGTCAGCCGCGCGCATTGTCTCCCTCATGCTCCCGCCTGTGCTGTGCGGGATCGATGAGGAGAGACAAGGCATGAACCTGTTTTGGAAGGGCGCGGCGGCATTGAGCCTGACCGTCGCTGGCCTGGGCGCGGCGACGGTCCCGGCCCAGGCGCAATATTATGGCGGCGGCCACCATGGCTGGCGCGACGGGCGCGATGGGCGCTGGGATGATCGCCGCTGGGATAATCGGCGCTGGGACGATCGCAGGCACTGGCGCGGCGACCGGCGCGACTGGCGCGGCTATCGGGGGTATAACCGCGCCCATTATCGCTATCGGACGCGCTGCTGGACTGAATGGCGCTACGATTATTATCGTGACCGCGACGTGCGCGTGCGCATCTGTCGCTGAACATGGCGTGCGACCCGTCCAGGGCCATGGGCGGGTCGCATGTTGACGCAGGGCAGGGCCAGACGCTAGGCGCGACGCAGCATTTCAAGGAATTTGATCATGAGCGACACGCCCCCCGACCATCTCTCCACCAACCCCAAAAGCCCTCATTTCGACATGGAGGCGCTTCAGCGTGGCATCGGCATCCGCTTCAAGGGCCGCGAGCGCAAGGATGTGGAGGAATATTCGATTTCGGAAGGCTGGATTCGCGTCGCCGCCGGCAAGAGCCGCGACCGCCATGGCAACCCGCTGACCATAAAATTGACCGGCGCGGTCGAAGCCTGGTTTGAAAATCCGGCCGAAAGCAGCGAAGAAAAGCCAGCCGATTCGGAGTGACCGATAGATGAAGGGGCGCCATGGGCGCCCCTTTTCAGTTCAGCACAGCCTCGCGCCGGACATCGGCGATGATTGCGCTGAGCGACCGCCGGATCGGCCTATTGTCGGCATAGGCGATGACCCGCATGTCCGTTTCCAGCCTGGGCACGGCGGTGCGCGCCGCCTTTGCCGGGCGCGCCTGCACCATCATCAGGCCGCGCGGCGATACCGGCGTGGCGAGCGCAGGCCGCTCATCCCACATCGCCTTGTCCAGCTTTGCGAAGCGCACGCTCGTCCCCAAGGCGGGATCGGGCACGAAATCGTGCAGCTTTGCCTTGGCCGGATAGATGAAGCCGTAGGTCGGGTTGGTGCGTGCGCCCATCTGGCCGGTCGGGCTGTGCCAGACGCGGACCTGGCTCCAGTCGCCCTCTTCCGACACGTCGATGGCCAGCACATCCTCCTCGATCGCGCCGGGCGCGGACCAGTTGGCGTGGCGGATCAGCACGCGGCGGTCGTCCAGCACCCTGCTGACCACGGCGACATGGCCCAGCGTCATCGGGCCATAGGCCCGGAAGGCGAGCACCGCGCCCTTTCTGGGCGAGTGCCCGCGCTTATACTGCCCTTCCGCCTGGTCCCACCAGTTGAGCGCGTCGCCGCGTATCTCCACCCCCGACACCGTCCGGGCGTAGGGGACACATTGCAACACCGCCGCGCCAAAGCCGGGCGTCGCCGTCAGACCGGACAGCAGCACCATCGCCGCCCAGCGCATCGTTCGATTCATCTATGCGATCCCGAAAAGTCAAGAATCGCCCCACCAAGGACGACCCTAAACCCCGGATTCTTTGGGAAAGGTTAAAGGATTAGAAGGCCGTGCGGAGCGCCGCGCCGCCACTGGTTTCGGCCGATGCAATGCGCACGGGCATCGGTTCGGCTGCCTTGGGCGCGCTGGCGTAGATGAAGCCCTTGGCCGGATTGGAGCGCAGGCCGAGGCCACCGATCGGGCCGTACCAGACGCGCACGTCGGTCCAGTCATTATTGGCCGACACGTCGATGGCGCGGACATCGCGTTCGATGCCGCCGCGATAGGACCAGTTGGCGTGGGTCAGCAGCACTTCGCGGTCGCTGACCACCTTGCTGACCATGGCGACATGGCCGACCGGCATGGACCGGCTGGCGGCGAAGGCGAGGACCGCGCCGACACGGGGTTCATGGCCCCGGTCATAGCGGCCTTCGGCCTGGCCCCACCAGCTATTGGCGTTGCCGTGAATGTCGATGCCGGAAACCTGCCGGGCGAAGGGCGCGCATTGCAGCGTGCCGGCGGCGGCGGGAACAGTGATCAGGGTAGCAAGCGCAACAAGGAATGTCGCAAAAAACGCGCGAAAACCAGCGACCATGTGATTGCGACCCCGACTTATTGTGTAGGCTTGAACCTCGTTGAGCGTCTTTAGGGCAGAGCGCGGACGAAGCGACAAGCGCCGGGCGACGAGTCGTTTCGGTGGTGCGTTATGTTGCGGAACGAAAGACGTGGCCTGCGGTTACGGTCAATCGGGTCGCATCATCCAGATCGTTGAAAAGGCTGGATTCGGTGCCCGTCATCCAGACCTGCCCCCCGGTTTCCCGCAAACGTTGGAATAAGGCGCTGCGGCGCGACGGGTCGAGATGCGCCGCCACTTCGTCGAGCAGCAGCACCGGCGGCTGGCCGCGCATGTCCGCCACCAGCGCGGCATGGGCGAGGAGAATCGAGAGCAGCAGCGCCTTCTGCTCCCCGGTCGAACAGAGCGCGGCGGCCTGCCCCTTGGCGATATGGGTGACGGCCAGGTCGTGGCGATGCGGGCCGGACAGGGTGCGCCCCGCCGCCGCATCGCGCCGCCGCGCCCGCGCCAGACGAAGGACGAAGGGTTCGTCGCCGCCATCCTCCCCGCCCTCGATCGCGATCAGCGGCCGGGCGAAGGGTTCGTCGGGCTGGCCGGCGAGCGCGTCATTCAGCCGGGCCACCAGATCGGCCCGCGCGCCGGCCAGCGCCGCGCCATGGTCGCCCATCTGCGCCTCCAGCGCCGACAGCCAGGCCGGGTCGGCGCGGCGGGAGTCGGCAAGCAGCCGGTTGCGCGCGCGCATCGCCGCATCATAGCGGGCGCTGTGCGCGGCGTGGGCGGGATGCAGCGCCAGGGTCAGCCGGTCGAGAAAGCGCCGCCGCCCACCCGGACTGTCGAGGAACAGCCGGTCCATCGCCGGGGTCAGCCAGACGATCGCGAGATGATCGGCCAGCGCATTGGCGGACGACGCGACCCCGCCGATCCGCACCTGCCGCCGGTCCGGGCTGGCGGCGGTGACGCCGGTGCCCAGCACCACGCCATCCACTTCCGCCGCGATGCCAAAGCCGCCCGGCCCGCCCTGCCGCGCCATCGCGCCCAGCGCCGCGCCGCGCAGGCCGCGTCCGGGGGCCAGCATCGACACCGCTTCCAGGATATTGGTCTTGCCCGCGCCATTGTCGCCGGTCAGCAGGATGAAAAGATGGTCGGGCAGGATCAGCGCATCCGCATGGTTGCGGAAATCGCTCAGGGTCAGGCGGCCGATCATCGCCCGGCTGTAGCGGGGAGCCGGCGCGGAAGATAGGTCCGTTCGCACCGGCATCCGCCCATCGAAGTTCACACCGTTGCAGGGATTTTGTGCGCGACGCATTTCTGCGGCTTTCCGGGGCGTTGCGGGGCGTGCGCGCGTCACCCGCGCAGCGGTCAGGTCATCGCGACGCATCACCAAGGTATCGCCATGGTCACAGCCACGCGCCACGGACGCGCAGGGGACGCGCCGCCTTCGCCATATAGGGGCGGCGGAGCGCCGTGCGCGCAGGACAGGCGAGGCGGAGAATGGCGGTTCCATCGCACAGGGCAGATCAGGCGAAATCCTATTAGGAAAGGCCCTTCTGGAAGTGGGACGCGCCGTGGGCAGGGACGGGAAGTGGATAGGAAAGCGACGGTGGGCTCTCGCTTCCAGTCACGAGCGTCCCGTCAATTCACCGGCGCCCTTCGCCTGTAACTCAGCGCTTCTGCCACATGCACCCGCCCGACCCGCTCCGCGCCCGCCAGGTCGGCGATCGTCCGCGCCACGCGCAGCACGCGGGTATAGCCGCGCGCAGACAGTTTCATCGCCGCGGCCGCCTGCGCCAGCAAGTGCCGCCCCGCCTCGTCCGGCCCGGCGACCTCCTCCAGCCGCGCGCCATCCACCTCGGCATTGGTGCGCGTCGGCGACCCGGCATAGCGCGCCGTCTGAACGCTGCGCGCCGCCGCGACCCGCGCCGCGACCTCGGCCGATCCTTCGGCGGGGGGCGGCAGCACCAGGTCGGCCGCCGTCACCGCCTGCACCTCGACATGCAGGTCGATGCGATCGAGCAGCGGCCCCGACACCTTGGCCTGATAGTCCGCCGCACAACGCGGCGCGCGCGAGCAGGCCAGCGCCGGATCGCCCAGATGCCCGCAGCGGCATGGCCGCATTGCCTTTTTGCCATTCCGCCGGATCACACTGAAAGCCACCAAACCCTCGGCGGTTGATGACGAAAGTATAACCCTTGCGGCCTCGCTCCGCCGTGTCCGGCGAGAACGCGGCCTGTTCCAGCGAGAGGTGGCCGTGCTCATGGGCGTCAGCCATACGTCCGTGCTGGATTGGGAACAAGGCAAGGAACCGGAAGTCCGAATGTATCCCCGGATTATTCAGTTCCTCGGTTTTGAGCCTTGGCCGGAACCGCAAACGCTAGCCGAGCAACTGCTGGCAGAACGGCGTAGGCGAGGACGGTCAATGCGGAGGGCAGCGTTGGCGATTGGCGTCGATGAAGGTACGTGGAGGCGGTGGGAAACGGGGAGACAACATCAACCGAGGGAACGGGGAAAACTCTCAGCGTTCCTCTGTACGACGCCCCCAGAAAGCGAAGAAATGTGAGACTGAGCGGCGACCCTTCAATGGAAGGATCGCCGCTTTCTGTGTCAGCCTGGACGCCGCCTGTATTTCCGGTGGCACGAAAGCCAATAGGCCGTGCACCTAAAAATTACGCCCGCCTCCAACAGGGCGACCCTGCCGCCCGCCGCGACAACAAAGCGACAGAGTCAGGAAGAGCATATCTGTCTGTTCCAAGACGCACAACGCGCGTTTGCCACACGACTGTCCTGATACTGCCTACCACTGGCACGCGCCCCGCTTACATCTCCATTGATCTATGCCGATAGAAACAGTGACCACCGGAACGTTGTTTCGCTGGCATTAAGTTCGCCCTTCAAATTCTCAGAATAGTTCGCTATCTGTTCTCAACATTTGGAGACGCAGATGCAGTTCATTCATCACGATCTTGGGAATCGGCAACGCGGCGAAATTGTCGAAGTGACCCTTTCGGGTAGCGCCGCGAATGTCCGCCTTATGGATAGCTCGAACCTCTCTAGCTACCGTAATGGTCGCCAACACCGCTTCTATGGTGGGTTAGCCAAGCGTTCACCCGTGCGCCTTCAGATTCCCAACAATGGACACTGGCATGTGACGGTAGACATGCAAGGATTGCGCGGCAACGTGCGCTCAAGCGTGCGCGTGCTACCCGGCCCGCTCCCCACCCTAAGCGAACGACCGTTGGCCGAAGTGCCGTCCCTGATTCGCCAACCGGATGAGCTACCGCCCGGTCACGCTCGTGACGAGCGCGTGCATGACGTGTTCATCTCCCATGCTTCGGAGGACAAGGACGAAGTAGTGCGACCACTGGCCGCTGCCCTACAGGCGGGCGGCCTTGACGTGTGGTATGACGAGTTCGCCTTGAAGATCGGTGACAGCCTCCGACAGAAGATCGATGCAGGCCTTGCCAATAGCCGATTTGGCATCGTCGTGCTTTCACGCGCCTTCATTAAGAAGGGGTGGACGAATTATGAATTGGACGGAATCGTATCGCGATCAGTGAATGGCGAACAGGCGATGCTCCCGATATGGCACGGCATCACCAAACAGGAAGTCCTCGACTACAGCCCCTCGTTGGCGGACAAGGTAGCTCGCAACACCGCCAGCTATACCCTTGATGAGATAGCGGCCGAGATTATCGACCTTATCCAGGGAGAAACTTAATCGAGCGCATCATATCGAAGCTCGTATTCCAAATTGGATTAGCTTCCCCGTTGCCGGTTCAAAGACTGGTAGTTAGAGTTTACTGCATTATCTTTGAGATAAGCGCTTGCGATTCTATATTGCAACGGTGCGTGGGCGGGGATGTAAAATGGAAAAAATGCAAGGAATCCCAAGACACGACTTAACACGTCGCCATCTGCTTGCTGGTGGCGTGGCTGCTACATTTTTTGTTTCAAAGAGTTTGGCGCTCGCACAGGGCGTAGAAACCATAGCTAATTCAGGCGGAGATATAACTGCGACCGAAGGAACGCCTCTGTCGGTCCTGCTCGAAACGGCTAGCAATCATCCTTATGTTAAAGCCGCAACTACTCTCCTGTCAATTGCTGGAGCGATCAACACAGCAAATTGGCAGTCTCAGACCAGCGATCAACTCGCCCATATCATCGGCCAACTTAAAGAAATCAATACAAAACTCGATGCTTTAACGCTCCAAGTGACGCGCCTTCCCTCGATAATCAAGCGCCTTTTAGAGGAACAATATGCGGCCCAGCTTAGATTGGAGATCAAGGCGTGCCATGTAACTGCCCTCAACATCCTATACAAATATGCCCACAATCCAGAAGTACCCGTCTCTCCTTCGATTATCAGCGATTTAGATCGTCAAGAACTGAACAGATTGTGCGTTCAGGTCAGCCAATCTGCATGGAAGCTCGAAGCGTGGGGTGATGATGCCTTTATCTTCTTGGGCCAAGCATATGCAACACTGCTGCTCATCCAGCGTGCGGCTGGGATAGAAGGGGTCTCGATCGCAAAATTTCGGCAAGATATTGCTGTGGAGATCAAGCAATCGGTTGAACAATTTTCACGGGCATTTACAGAAAATACTCTAACCTACAATTCAACCTATGCGCAGCTTCTTCCGATTACAAAAGGAAAATCCTTGTATATAGGCGACTACGCACTTCTTGGAAAGTTCAGTATCTATGTGCGTATGAAGGGCAATCCAGCCAAGGGTTACGAGGTCGCTCGCGATTGGGGGGATTACCCAGCCGGAAATCCGTTGAAACACAAAACATTGCAGTCAATCGGGCCTATTTGGCAGAATTTCAAACCTTTGCTTGGAGATGAGGCCACATCGAAGCAGATGAAGATCGTCGCAAACATTCATGTTAAGCGTCTGCGTCAATACGAAGCCGACGCCGCCGAGTGCCGGTCGATGGAATTGGCCGCGCGCGATGTGCTGGCATTTGTGATGCTCGCGTAGCTGGACTACGTATACTGCGCGCCCTTCTCTGCCTGTTCGTGGAAGCTATGCCAGAATGGAGCAATCTCCCACTGCCCCTCGCACAATCCTGGCACGGCTGATTGCCGCACGTGGCGACAACTACGCCAGCCTCTCCAAACTTCTGGGCCGCAATCCCGCCTACATCCAGCAGTTCATCAAACGCGGCACGCCCCGGAAACTGGAAGAAGGCGACCGCCATATCCTCGCCCGATATTTCGGTATCGCCGAGGAGCTTCTAGGCGGAAGCCCAGCCGCTCCCGCACAAGAAACCCCGCACCGCTTGCCACTGGTGGTCTCGGTGCCTCGCCTAGCGCTCGGTGCATCAGCCGGGGCAGGTTCCTTCGATGCTGACGAGCAGCCGGTAGGCCTCATGCTATTTGATGCGGCATGGCTCCGCAAGATCGGGGTCAAAGCAGAAAGTGCGTCGATCATTCAGGTCGATGGCGAATCGATGGCCCCGACCCTCAGAAACGGCGACGAGATCATGGTCGATCATATGGATGCCGCCGATCGCCTGCGCGACGGCCTGTATGTCCTCCGCCTTGATGGGGTTCTCATGGTGAAGCGAATAACGCTAGGACCACTCCGAGGACATTTCAGCCTCCTGAGCGACAACCCACATTACCCCGACTGGATGGACGTTGACCCTGCCCTCGTCGCCATTGTCGGTCGGATTGTCTGGACCGGACGAACGATATGAGCACTTTCTATACGAATTAGTGCGATAGCCGGGGGCGAGGCTGTGCGCTACACATGCGCTTTGGCGAATCGGAACCCCAATGGATCACGACAATTTCGACCTGAGCGGAGCCGAGGACTGCGCGGAACTCACCCAACGGGTGCTCGATCGCCTCGACATGATAATGGCCGAAGCGCCCACCGAATTTGCGCAGCAACTTATGATGGCGGCCAATCACCTCCAGCACGCGCGTGATTTGCTTGATCAGGCTCAAGCCGCTTAACCACTGGCGGGCCGTGTTCTGCGACCAGCGGCGATCAGGATACGTTCGACCTTTTCGCGACCGGCTGTTGTCAGGTCCACATAGCGCCGCCTGAGATCAACGCGGTCAGGCATTCGTTCGATCAAGCCTTGGGCTTCCAACAGCATCATGTGGCGCAGCGCTGTTGTCGGCGGGACGCCCGACGCAATGCAGAGACTGGAAACGGATATGCGACGCTTCTGACGCCCACTAATGTAAAGGTCGAGCAGCATATTCCAAGACCCATTGACGCACAGGTCCGGCCCAAAAATGGCTGCCTGATCGGCAATGGCTTCTGCCCATGCCTGTGCCACCGCGAGGGGGTCAAGCGGAAGCGGCGGAGCACCGGAACCTTGTGGCGGGCAAACGTCTCGCGCATCCGTTAGGCGGAGGCCCAGCGTCGCGCAGAGATTGATGATCGCCGCTCGGATGTCGCCCCACTCTGGGGAGGGTGACGCGCCGACAGGCCATTCGATCAGCTTCATGATCGATCTCCAAAGGCAATGCCATGTCGAAAGACACAGCATAAATGAGGAAGACGGCGAAAATTCAGGTCCGGTCGCGAAGCTGGCCGACGATCCGCGTCAGGTGAGCAACCGGGTTCAAGCGCCAGCCCCGATCCTTCGCAATCCCGAACACCCACACGACAAGGATGGGGATACCCCAGACGGTCGTGAGGAAATAGTAGACGGGCTTCACGTGAACCGAACTGAGGAGCGCGGCGAAGTGGGCGGCGGTGCCATTAATTTGGAACGCCGCCATCCAGATCAGCCACCAGCATCGGAAGGCTACGGCCAGCCAAACGAGGGCCACCATGAATATAATGTCGATGGCGATCCGCAGTACCGAAACGGTCGCGAAGGTGGGATAGACGAAGGACACCCCAACCCCCATGAGCGTCGTCAGCACCGCGAAAAACGCTGTCCAGCGTCCGGCCATGCCCCCGAAAAGTGCCGAAAAGACACTGCTCAGGAGCACGAGGGAGAGAAAGACGGCTGCCATTGCCATAGATGCAGGCCGAACCAATGCTGACGTCACCCGTCAAGCCCTTCTTTTACGCAGCCACCGCTTCCGGTGCCGCCTCAATGACACCCATAGGGCCGGTGCAGCCCCAGAGATGCACGTCAGCGGCTGTCGAACGCATCCGAATCTTGTGGGCCTGCTGGTGCGCCGTCACAAAATTCTCCCGGCCCCGGAGCATGTGCGCCGCACAGTCGGAAAGGCTCGTATAGAGCTTCTGGCTCGACATCGGATCGAGGCCGATCGCTTGGCTGGTTTCGATGAGGGATGCGCCCAAGCGGAGCGTGTGCGCCAGCGCGTCATCGAACTTGGCATAGCCTTCTTGGAGGCCCGTCGCGATCGCCTGACAGTCGTTCCGATCAAGGTTCAGGCGGGTATCTTGTGCTTTGGACATAGTGTTCCCTCCAGCGCCCGCGTCTCCGCCAGCGCTCCATGTTTGACAGTTATGTATCGGTTAGCGGGACAGCTCGACGAGGTGTTCCATAACCCAGAAGAACATCACCACGACGATCGCGGTTGCCACCCCAAGAAGCAGCGCCAGTTGGGCGATGAGCCTGAGGGTCTTACCGGCTGTGAGATGCTCATTGGGTCCTCCGATGGGCGGCAGAACGAAGAGCCGCTTCAAGTGACCGAGTGAGCCTTCGTTCTGAACGCCTTGTGCGGTGTTCGGTGGGGTGAGGGCAATGGTTTCCGATTGGGTTCCCAGCAGTTGGGTATCCCCCTGGTCATGCACAAAGACGAGGCGCGCGGCCTCGGCGCGCGATCCCGTCCCGAGCGTGCGCATGGCTCGTTTGATATGTTGATCGACGGTATCGGGCGCGACCTCCAGTTTGAGGCCGATTTCCTTGGACGTGAAGCGTTGGTAGACCAGCCGCAGGCATTCCCGCTGCCTGTCCGATAGCCGTTCCACGGGGGCCAAACTCAGTTCACCCATCGGCAATCATTCCGCGTGTCTACACATGCTCGCAATGCACCTTCTGGGGGCTGGCTGCGACATGCTCTCCTCGCGCCAGTCTCGGCCCCCCGACCCGCTGGCTTCTCCAGATATATCCAGACCTGTGGGATTCGTGCAATCGCGGTGAGCGTTACGTTAACGATATATATGGTCGTTTTTCCGCCAAAGGCAGGTAGGAGCCAGTACTGCGATTGTTGCGAAATCCGTCCAAAATGGATGGAGAAGGTAGTCTCTCGTTGGAGAGCCGGTGCCAAATGAGTACCCTCTGTTCGGAAGGGCATATCCATGAGACGAATCTGGCTTCTGGTACTCACCGCCATGCTGAGCTTAGCGGCTCCCGCCAGCGCGTGGAACGCACGCGGTCACATGGTGGTCGCGGCGGTCGCTTGGGAGAAAATGAGTCCGAAGGCGCGTCAGCGTGCAGCCGAACTCCTCCGCCTCAACCCGGACTATGCGACGTGGGTGAGTGGGAGCGCCCCGGATGCCCGCGCCCGCGTGGCCTTTATGCAGGCGGCAACCTGGCCCGACGATCTCCGGGGCCGGGTCTGCTCCGATCAGCCGGAGTGTATCCGAGACGATGGCTATACACCGCCCGATCCGACTGCTGATTTGAATATCGGCTACGCCGATCACCGCTTGCGGCGCTATTGGCACTTCAAGGATTTGCCGTTCTCCACTGATGGCACGCCTTTGGAGGAACCATTCTCACCGAATGCGGAAACTCAGATCGTCGCCTTTAGCGCAACCCTCAAAGACGTGGCCCTTTCTGATGAGGCCAAGTCCTTCAATCTGAGTTGGCTCCTCCATCTGATCGGCGATGTTCACCAACCGCTTCATGCAACTGCGCGCTTTAGCCAGGCTTTCCCGCATGGCGACAGAGGTGGCAACAGTGAAATCGTGTGCCGCCCGGCTCCGGCGCGCTGTGAAACCACCGGCCGCTACGTGGACAAGCTCCATGGCCTGTGGGACGAAGCCATTGGCACCAGTGCGAGCAACAATGGCGCGCATACGAAGGCCGTCAAGCTGATCGATATGGCAGAGACGCCCGGCAGCTTTCTGGGTCGGGTGGTGGCGCGCACCGACCTTCGGGCCGTGCCTTCGGCGTGGCTGATCGAAAGCACCGCTTTGGCCGAGAAGTATGCCTATGCCCCTCCGATCACCGATGGCAAAGGCCCACACTACCCGACGAGCAGCTATCGTGCCGCTGCTGGCTCTATCTCTGAACAGCAGGTGCTCATTGCCGGGGAGCGGCTGGCAATCATGCTGAATGAGGCCTTGGGGCAATAGCGGTGAGGAAGTTCGTTTTCTGCCTTGGCTTTCTGGTCGCCCTGTTGCCGGAGGCGCTTACCGCGCATCCCGGCGGCCTGAACAGCGAGGGGTGCCACAACAACCGGAAGACCGGAGACTATCACTGCCACCGGCAAGCGTCTGCACCTCCCACTCCCCGTCAAAGTCTGATGGGGTCTGGAGGGCGGCATGCCTTTGCCAACTGCACCGCCGCGCGGGCCGCCGGAGCGGCACCGGTGCGGGTAGGCGATCCCGGTTATGGTAGGCACTTGGACCGGGATGGCGATGGGGTGGGATGCGAATAGCATTGCATATGGTGGCATCCTTCCTTTGAGTCGCCGCGACGCGCATCTGCCCGCTCATGGTCGTGTTGCCCCGCGCTGTTCCCGGATCGGTCTGAGGTGATCAGTCGGTGGGGCTGAGGAAGAGCCAAAGCCTTGTAACAAGGAAGCTCACGGAGCCTGGATTGCTTCAACCAGCGCCAGCGACACTTATGCAATTTGGGACAAGTCGTGCAATTAATCCGGTGAATCGCTCAGATTCGAGTCGTTACCCTTATGTTTCACCTCTAATGCATAAATTAGCTACATTCTCAAAGACAGAATTTCATGAGACAATATATCAAGGAAGATTTGCACGATGTAAATCTGAGTTTAGGTCATTAACATGTCAAAAATAGATGACATATTGGCGAAATTGGTACCGCCTTCTGACGCAGCAATTGCGTTACTGCGTATGGCTCCGACAGAGAGATTGCCTAAGTACCGAGCCAATTCACTTAAGGTTGAGCGTGATGTTCCGGATGAAGTTAAGAATTTTATCCGAGGCACTGGACGCTAATATTTCGAATAGATATCTCTACCCCTCATAGTTTTTACAGAGGGGCTTTTTTTGAGTAAAATATGACGGACGAGAGCGATTATAGCCTACTTCAACCTGATGTTTTTAGTAAGCTTTTGAACCTGGATTGGTTCATTGCAGCCATCTCGCTCGAATATCGAAGTATTGCCCAGAGTTTCAAATGCGTGCCTATACTTTCACGTGAGCGCCTGGTGCAAGCGTACGATATTTTTTGGCATGATGTAGACCGGGGTAAGACTCAAAATCTTCCTGAAGGCACGATCAGTTTAGACCAGTTTAAACTGAGTTCATACTTGTGCTTTTGGCTACGACGGATAAATCCAGTTCGCGAAATTCGTGCGATATCAAGCTTGGGCGATCACAAAAATTGGCTTGATAGCGAAGAACGGCTTTCTTTTGAGACGGAAAATTTTCTTCTTTATGGGAACGAGATTGTTTCACTTGCTATAGCGGTACGGCTTTCTCAATACCTCACTGCAGTTATAGCAGGTAATCGTACTTCAATATCTGTCAAAAACAAGAAGACATATATTAGGCAGATAGATCAGGAAACCTTGGTGGAATATGGTAAAATTCTCAAGCACAAGAATATTTCATCTCATGGGATTATGATGGCGCTGCATATGCTGTCGGGATCAGGTCAAAAGACTCTACTGATCACGCCAAACGAATGGTAGAAATGACCTTATTGAGGAAAATATTAGAGAATTATCTTGGAAACTATTGTTGCTACATTGCGGTCATTTAGAGGAATCGCGTTTCTCTTCACTCTCACCTTATACCCTCGCACCATTTTTTCTTCCGTTTTCAACGGCGCAAACTGATCCAAAAAGGCCACGATCTCATCCGGTCCCATGATCGCCACACCGGCATTAGGAAATATCTGCTGGACACGCATGGCGATGGCTGCTCGTTTCCGGGCATGAGGCACAATTATCGCCACATGGGAATATGTCCCAGTCAGGCATTTGCGGACATTTTCCACCTCATGATCCGCGCTGGTCGTCACTGACACTTCAATGGCAATGGCTAGGGGATCGCGTCGGAGCGACACATCCACCCGTCCTTCTCCCACGGGCTCTTCCATGATCGCCCGGAAGCCCCGCTCTTCTCCCAAGCGGGCGATGAGGTGTTGGAGATAGAGGTGTTCACGTTCTGGACGGGTGGGCGGGGATAAAACTGCTGGACGTGCCTTCACCTCGCGCGGCATTTGCACGGGCTGGACAGCGGCGATCTGCAAATCGGATGGATGCGGAGCCACTGACATTTCATGGTCGCGCTGGGGCGGCTCTATCCGCGCGATCGGCGCGGCAAACCGTTTCCGTGAGGCCGCCCGCACTGCGTCACAACGCGCCTCTGCCTTGCCAGCCTCCAAAACCGACAAGGCGCGGGTGGCCAGATTGCAATCGTTCCCCGCGCTACCCAAGCGCACGACCGCCTCACCCCGACCCAGCGCCTGGAGATCATGGGCCTCAAAAAAGCTCAAGCCCGCCGCCAGCTTCCTGGCGTCATCATCACCAACGCGAAAGAGGATGCGGCTGTAGGCATTGCCGAGAAGGGCGGCCTCGACAGGACTGCCTTGGATTTGCCGCAGATTCTGGTGCGCCAACACCAATCCCAGCCCATACTTCCGGCCTTCGGTCAGGAGTGAGGCCATCGACGGCGTAACGAAGTGCTGAGCTTCGTCAGCATATAGAAAGCATGGATGGCGCTGGCCCTTGATGAGGCGTTGCCGAGCCAGAGCCAATTGAGAACGGCGGAGCAATATTCGACCACGGTAGCGGCGGGATAGTCCTGCTGCGGGCGGCGTAAAAGTCGTCCACCTTGAAGCCTTTCTGCCGAGTCAGGGAGGTGTGGGGATCTACAGCG
>NZ_JAUQOM010000014.1 GCF_030580935.1 Sphingobium cyanobacteriorum
TACCAGCGCACCGCCCACAGGATCACATCACCCTGGAAATGGCGCCACTTGAAATCCGTCATCGTTCCGTCCGTCCAATCTCCGCCAAGCATGCTCAAGCTTCACGATTTTTGCAACAGAGCCATCGTATCAACCCGAGTCTCGCGCCGGCGACGATCGACAATGTGCCGATGGGTCTGGGCGTGTTGGCGAGCTTCACCACCCAGGTCGGCGACTGGCTCACCCGCACGGCCGAGACCGTGTTCGTGATGCCGAGCGAGCTCAACTACTCGACGAACGGCATGGTCTATGGTGCGCGTCTGTTCGACGCGACGCGCAATTTCGTGGTGAGGGACGCCGAATTCTCGACCAATCTCGAAAGCCACTTCAAGAACTGCGTCTTCGGGGATGTGATGCTCTACCAGAAGTCGCTCACCAATCTCGCCAAAGCGCCTGATCTTTGGGCGGCAATCGGGCCGGGGTCCGAGGCGCGCTCGCAGGAATGGCTCGAGCGGCAGGGCGATGGCACCGTCCAGAACTTCATCGTCACCTGTCGGCAGGCCTATCAGGCACTCGACGCCCAATGGGCGCCGATGATCGAGGCAAACGCCCCGCTGTGGGGCAAGGAGGTCTACCCCAAGCTGAGCAACGCCCTGGCTGCCGACAAGCTCAAGCACGACGTGCCGATCGCGAACACGGCCTTTACCGGATCGGGGAGCAATTTCACCGAAACGATGCGCCAGAACACGGCCATCAACGCCTTCATGCAGGCGCGCAACAGCATGGCCGGCGGGGCCGGCGCCGCGGCAATCGACACCTTTGCGCAAACGAGGGCCGACATTCAGGCCCGCAACACCTACAACTCGATCGCGCAGCAGGCGATGGCCTGGGTGCCGATCCTGAACATCGTGCTGACCGTCGTCTTCTTCGCGATGTTTCCTGTGATTTTCCCGCTGTTCCTCATGCCGCAGACAGGCGTCGGCACGCTCAAGGGCTATGCCATGGGGTTCTTCTATCTGGCGGCATGGGGTCCGCTCTACGTGATCCTGCACATGATCTGCATGACGAGGGCTGAGTCAGCGGCCAACGGCGTGGCCGGGGGAGGGGTGACGCTCGGCAGTTATGCCGGTATCGGCGCGGTCAACGGCGAGACAGCGACGATCGCCGGTTTCATGCTCATGAGCGTGCCGTTCCTGGCGGCCGGTCTTGCGCGGGGGGCGATGTCGATCGCCGGCCAGTCCATGTCGATGCTGGCGCCCGCGCAGAACGCAGCCGAGGCGGCGGCGCTCGAGCAGACTACCGGCAACTATGCCTATGGCAATGTGAGCTGGGCGAACTCGACGTCGAATATGCGCCAAGCCGATCAGTGGACCACAGCACCGAGCTATATGGGCGGCGCGCCCAGCGTGGGATGGCGCCAGGACAATGGCGCCATGATCAACGGGTTCGGCAATGGTCAGGAGGTGTTCGACACCTCCAGTGCGATCTCGCGCCTCGGCTTCACGCCGACGATGACGACGGGATCGGTCGCCGAATGGCGCGAGATGGCCAGCGAAGCGCACCGTCAGGCGCAAGCCTATGAGAATGCTGCGGCCGAGGTACTCACCGCAACCCACGCCAATCGCAGCGCCTTTGGCACATCGACTGAACGGTCTTCCGGTTGGGATTCCAGCAGCGGACGGCAGGCGAACACCTCCGTCGATCAATTCGATCGGCGGACCGGAAGCAGCACACAGGGTCAGGAGGAACGGGACACGATCTCGCAAGGCCAGCGAATATCTCAGGGCCATGATCGCCAGGCGCAGACTAACGATCAGATCATGGGATCGGTCACTGCAAATGTCGGCGGGAACCAAAATGGGGGGCGGGCAGGTGGTCGCGGCGGAGCGTTGGGAAGACTGCCGGGGATTGGCGGCAGCGTATCCAAATCCGGCAGCCAGATCGATGGGCTCCGTTACGGGACGGAGGAAACCCGCGGCAGCGACAGCGCCAATACATCCTCAAGTGGCGTGCGGGACGAACATTCAAGCGGAACCGGTGCGTCGATGTCCGACGGGACATATTCGCGCAGCGGCAGCTTCAGCCGGGCATCGGCCACATCTTCGGCGTCGGCTAGCACTGAAGATTCCCTGGCGCTTGCGAAGTCCTATTCGGAAACGGCCCGCCGCCTTGAGGAGCTTTCCCAGCAGTTGTCGCGTGATGCCAGCTATGCCGAGACGCATGGCATGCAACTCAGCGAAAATCTGAGCCAGGATCTCGCTCAATGGTATCGACGCCAGCAGGTCGAGAATCCTGGGCTTGATGCGCCGGAGCTTTGGGCGACCGACTTGACCGACCAGCAGCGGGTCGTGCGCCAGGAGATGATCACGCGCTGGATGCACGACAAGCAGGACGGCATTCGGGCCGAGATCGAAGGCCGTCTGCACGATCCGGACCTCGTCGACGTAAGCCGGCCGAGCATCTCAAGTGCGGCAGACGTGAGAGGGTCTTACCGGCCACATGGACCTGGGCGTCTGCCCGCGGGCCCCGGCGGGGGCGGCGACGTGGGCGCCGCCGCGATCATCGAGGCGGGCAAGACCGAACTCAGCGGCGATCGGGCTGCTGCGCAGACAATGCGAGGACAGCGCGTTCAGGGCTCCACCGATCTCCAGCAGGAAGTGAACCGCGACCACGATCGTGGGTTCTTCCAAGACCCTAAGCTTCGCGAATAAAGCTTAGAGGAGGTAGAAAATCGCTCCAACGAAGCCGGCCATCAGAAGATACGCAAGCGCGTAGCCGATCATTCCTCCGCGAGTAGGATTGCCGTGCTGATCGGTGAACATCTCGATGTCAGCCAGTTCCTCTTCAACGACACCAAAGACGGGGCCTCCCGGGAGGTCTTTAGTCTGGTTGTATGTGTTGAGATCAAATTTGAGGATGCGCATGGCCATCTCCTGGCAGCGGAGAATAGCCGGTTCGAGCTTTGTTCGCAACGGATTGCAGGGGATTATTGGGAGATTGGCGAGTTTATGAAAAAGCCATAGACTGCCGTAACCTCGCTATAGATCCATGACCGTGGGCTTCGCTGTGAGGCCATCGTCTCGGGACAGAGGGCGTCCGATATCTTGAATTATATGTCCCAAATATATCTCTGACATATTAGTTCATGAAATTCCGAGGGATTGAGGAACCTTGGAATTTATGCCAAAGATAGACCATGAAGGTAGGTCGAACCGATAAATTGAAGTCGTTGCTCGACGCTTGGGAGCCGCACACCGTGGCGACCAGCCCGCATCTCAAGGCGCTTGGGCTGACGGCGCAGGATCTGCAGAACTATACCGCCTCACAATGGCTGGTCTCGCTTGGCCGCGGAGCTTTCAAGCGCCCCATGGAAACCGTGACCTGGCAAGGCGCGCTATACAGCGTTCAATCGCAGCTCAAGCTGCCGGTTCATGTAGGCGCCCTGACGGGCCTCGAGATGACGGGGAACAGCCACTATCTGCGCTTCGGAGAGAGCAAGGCCTATCTCTTCTCTCCGCTGCATGTCGTCCTGCCGGCCTGGTTCCAGACGCATTGGGGGGAAGAAGTTCGGCACATGCAAAGCAAGCTCCTGCCGAATGACCTCGGCCTCACCGAGCAGCGAAGTCCGGAAGGCTATCCACTGACCACGGCGACGCCCGAACGGGCCATCCTGGAGCTGCTGCACCTTGCGCCCAAGGAATTCGATCTCGTCGAGGCCGGCCAGATCGTCGAAGGCATGACGTCGCTTCGCCCCAAGCTCATGCAATCGCTGCTCGAGGCCTGCGCGTCGGTGAAGGTCCGGCGGCTGTTCCTCTATCTTGCGGAGCGAGCGGAACTCGCCGTCATGCGCCATCTGAAGGTGGAGCAGATAGACCTGGGTTCGGGTGATCGCAGCCTTGCGAAAATGGGGCGCTATGTCCCGAAATACCGACTGCTCTTGCCCAAGGAGCTCGTTTCGGGTGGCAACTGAGCAATATCGCGATCAGGTCCGGCTCCTGCTGGACGTCCTGCCGCTGGTCATGGCCGAGCCCGTCTTCGCGCTGAAGGGCGGCACCGCGATCAACCTGTTCGAATGGGATCTTCCACGCCTCTCGGTCGACATCGATCTGACCTACCTACCGATCCACGACCGGGCCCAATCCTTGCGCGCGATCAGTGAGGCTCTCGCCCGGATCAAGGCGGACATCGAACGCCGCCTGCCACCGACCCGCGTGACCCAGACACGCCAGGGCCAGGAAGGGATGGAGGTCAAGCTCAACTGCCAGCGCGGCAAGACCCAGATCAAGGTGGAGGTTAATCCCACCCTGCGCGGCCATCTCCTTCCCCTCCGCGACTTGCCATGTTCGGACCAGGTGCAGGAGAGGTTTGAGGCGTTCGTCGAGGCGCGATGCCTCTCGCACGGTGAGCTTTTCGGCGGAAAGATTTGTGCCGCGCTGGACCGGCAGCATCCGCGCGATCTGTTCGACGTGAAGCGCCTGCTGGACGCAGAAGGGCTGGTCGACGAGGTTCGTCACGGCTTCGTCGGAGCGCTGGTAAGCCACGGGCGCCCGGTCGCTGAGCTGGTCAGCCCGAGCCGAAAGGATCAAAGCGCTACGTTCAAGGCTCAGTTCGAAGGAATGCCCTTCGAGCCATTCACCTATGAGGATCATGTCGAAACGCTCGATCGCCTTGTGCAGACGATTCATGCCTCGCTCGATGCCGACGATCGACAGTTTCTCAGGAGCTTCGAAGCTGGGGATCCGGAGTGGGAAAGCTTCCCGCTGCCCGCTGTCCGTGAGCTTCCAGCGCCGCAGTTCAAATTGATGAATATCCTTAGGTTCAGAGACGCGCAGCCCAAGAGGCATCAGGCCGGTCTGGCAGCGCTGGAAGCGGCGCTTTCGTAACCAATCCATCTCGGTCGTGAACAGGGCGCAGCTAGGCCGGCAGTTGGTCCAATTGAAGGCGGTGCGTGTCATGGGCAGTGACGGCGTATTCAATCGCGCCGGGGAGCCAAGGCCGGGGGAGGGGATTGGCGGCGAGTGGATTGTGAATGACGTAATATGGCGGTTGGCCACAGAATTTGTCGCGGTCATCGGGAAAGGCATAGAAACCGGAGCAGCCGACGATTGCGCTGACGCAGCGATAGTCCTCCTGGAGGAAGTTGTCGGTGGGAATCTCTTCGCCGTTGGCCTTGAGCACGGTGTCTTGCCATGAGAGCTGCCAGCCACCGAGCGGCTGACCTGTCTGCACGTCGACATGGGCCTGCGGGCTGCCGAAGGGAAGTACAGCCATAGCCGCGAGCGGGACGCCGCCAATGCCGAGGGTATCGCCGCCAAGCCGGCAGGTGTTCACCGCGATCACGAACGGGAGTTTCGGATCGACTGCCTCCTGCTCCAGACATTTGAGATAACCATCACGCTTGGCTTTGATGACAGACGTCCAGCGCAGGAGCATCTGATCGGTGGGAACCATACCGGCGCCGTTGGCGCCGCCATCCTGCCACTCCTGCGGCAAGCCGCCCTTGGCGGCGTCGCCCGGCTGCGCGGCGACCGCTTCGATATAGACCTGATCATCGATCAGGAAGTCTGGCCCCTTGTCCTCGCTGGCCATGTTCCAGCCGAGGTCCTGAAAGCGGCCATAGAGCATCGCTTCCCAGATCCGGCTCGCCAGCTTGCCGAGATCGCCGCGCTGGAACTCGACAAGGAAATGGCGGTCGCGGCAATCCGACCGCGCGAACCTCGCGACCATTGGCGTCAGATAGTTCGCGATGTCGGGATCGCTACTTGGCCAGATGCGCGAGAATGTTTCGCGAATGAGCGCAGTCAGTTCGTCGTTATCGCTCATTTCGTGCCGGGGCGACCATCAAGGCAGGGAAGGGGGCGACGCCTCGGTCCTCAGGGGGCTCGAGGCGTCAATCTCGACTAGCCGTTGAGCTTGTCCTTGACGGCTTTCGCCACAGTGAAGGTAAGTTTCCGGGAAGCGGCGATCTTGATGGTCTCGCCATTGGCCGGGTTGCGGCCTTCGCGGGCAGGCACGTCTTTCACCTTGAATTTTCCGAAGCCGTTGAGGCTTACTTCCTCGCCCTTGGCCGCCGCATCCGCGATCGCCGCGAAAACGAGATCGACCGCCTTGCGGGCATCCGCCTTGGTCGTGCCCGTCTGGCCGGCGAGGGTTTCAGCAAGCTCACTATTGTTCATTCGGATAGTCCTCATTTCAGTTGAAATTGCTCACTGCATAGCCGCCTGGACCGACCTGCGCCATCGGTGTGCTACGTCTGCATGAAAATGTCTGCCTTGTGGGTGTCCGACAGGCTCATCACACGATGGGCGAATGCTTCGTTTTCATCGGTCGCCTGATCAAACAGACGTGCGAGCTTTGCCAGATTTTCAGTCTGAAGGTCGCTGAGCGCCGCGCGATCAGCTCGAACGACGTCGATTTCGGTGCTGACGACATAGGAGAAGAACTTGCCCAACAGACCCGCGACGACGTCGCTGACCTGGATCAGCGGTTCGTCCTGCGAGTCCACGAACCTGAAGCTGTCGACTGGCACGCCGTCACGCATGAGGGGATCGGCCAGCAACTGGCGGCGGACGACTTCCTCGAGGTCGAGAACATGCGTCGAGTTGCGCAGCAGTGCGATCCTGTGGCGGAAGAAGATGTCGAACCCCTCGATCAGGATATGCCGATCCTCATCGTCACCTTCGATGAACGGAAAGCTCTCACCCTGAATGGCGTCCTCGAGAGCCTGGGCAAGAAGCCTCCCATAGAAGGGATGAAGGTGATCTGCTTCCTCTTCGACCATCTGCAGCACGACATGATAGAATTGCGGGCCATCGCGAGGATCGAGCGCGGGATAGTTGAAGAGCCGGAACAGGTCCGTGGTCGCCTCGAGGTCCCGGCGCAGGGCAAGGTTGAGCATATCCTTGAGAGCCGGTGCGACCAGCATCAGTTCTTCACGATCGCCCGCGATAAGTGCGGCGTCTACAATGTCGACGAGCGACCAGTAGATTACGTCCAGGCACTGGTAGTGGAGGAATAGCCCGTTGGCCGCGATCCAGTCGAGGAGGTCCCCCAGACGCCGTGAGCCCAGCAGGTCGAGAAAGTCGCCCTTGCCGATGTGCGCGAGCTTCATCTCCTTGGTGGTGGGCTGTAGTTTGAGAGCCGCGCGTAGAGGGGCGATGTCGATGGGTTTGCGAGGACCGCTATGGGCAACGCCGGCGAGGACAAAGCATCCCGGATTATCGACGTTCAACCCATCGGCCGTGACGTGCAAACGGCGGATGTTGTTCGTCTCGTCATAATAGAGCGTATAAGGCGCGTCGGCGCGATCCAGCCCGTGAAGGTGAATGTCGAGCCCGCGCAGATCTTCGATATCAATTCCCTGTTTGCTCTCCGTCATCCGCAATGTCAGCGTTTCGCGATCCTGAGGCCTGAAATGGCGCGTGCGCGAAACCGCGCGGCTCCGCCTGCCTCGCGCACCTTTCGAGCCTTTTCGGCATAGCGGCGCGCCATCTGCCGGTGCGCGAGAATGCGATCGATGCAGGTCGCCCGGCTAGCCGCACGATATTCATCCGTCGTGCGCAGCTCGTAATGTTTGAGACTGAAATCAGCCACGCTGGTCTCCGACAGTTTGCCATTGCCTTAGTGCCAACTGTGTCACTTTACCTCACGCCGGGTAAAGTGACGTAGATGGCAAACGTTACGATCCGTCTGGCTTGCGGTTGGATATGCGGATGATGTTGACGAAGGCCACGACGATGCCGAGGGCCATCACGATGAGCAGGCCCCAGGGACCGGTGCCGGCAAACCTGTCGATGATCCAGCCAAGCAAGGCACCGCCGGCAACGCCGCCGAGTAGTTCCGCCAGCACGCGATTGCCGAGGCTATAGCTGGCATCGGCACCTGTAGAGGCAGGGCGGGTTCGTTCCTCTTCGGCCGAATGCGCCGCCTCGAGGCGATCCTTCAGGCCATCCAATCGGGGATCCTCTCCGATAAGATCGGGGTCTGATTCATCTTTGCTCATGGGGCGGGTCTAGCATGGTGTGAAGACGAGAAAAATGATGAGGAGGGGTGAAGTGACACGGATGGCAAAAGTGCCGTCTCGCGTCTCCATGAGCATTTTGGGGGATTCACAAGAGTCCAGCTTTGTGCTTGATTCGTTCCATGATCCAGCAGGACCTCTTCGCGGCGACGCCCCAGCGAACGACGGGCATGCCCGATATCGTACGCATCATCGCCGAGCACTCCGCGCGGCCGCGCTATACCTTCATGGTGCTTGATCTGATCGCGCGGGTTGCGCGGGCCAACGGGCAGGCGGGACCGCTCGTTCGCGAAGGCGAAGCGCTTGTGCCGATCCGCGAATGGCTGGCCGCGACGATCGCACCCAGCGGCGCGCGTCATCATCAGCGCCGCGCGACCGCCGACAAGGTTCGAGCTGCGCTCGTCGGCCGGGGAGAGTTTCCAGGTGATCCGGCCGAGGCCGACCGCCTGGTCGAGGCGGAAGTCAGTGAGCGTGTCCGCGAAACCGGCATGACGGCAATCAGCCGGGCGGTGTCGGAGCTGGTGAGGGCCGGGCTGATCACGCGGCACTACCAGGGGTTCTTCGTCGATCATGAAAACCGCGGCGCCCAGCGTCATGCGGTCTACACCGTGACCGACGCGGTCCGAGCCGCGCTTCACCCAAGCATCGCCATTAGCGAGCACCGGCGGCAACCCTATGTCCGCGGCGCGCATGGGCAGCCCCGGGCAGAGGCAGCGCGCGCCTCAGGCTAAATCCCCGGTGCGTGCTGCGGCAGAGCGCGCTTTTCTTGGCGCTCCCAGGTCTCGATCAGGAACAGGGCCAGCGAACTGGCGGCGTTGATCGCGAGACGTGCGATGCGCGGGTCGATCCTCCGGAAGCCCTTTTCACGCCCGTGAGCGTCACCACCATGCGTTCGCAGCGCACCGATGCCTTTTGCAACCGATGTCAGGCCGCTCAGGATCTGGCGGACGTCTGCTTCCACTTCGGCGGGCAGGTCGCTGCGCCCCGGCGACAGGTTCAGCGGCTCCTGGACGGCGCGGATAAGGCCGTCGATATCCTTGCGGGGCGGCAGCGGCAACCCGAGCTCGATGAGGATGGATCTGCAGACAGCCTCGATGAGCGAGCACGCGGCGGTTACCGCATCTTCGGGGTCATCCTGAAGATTGGGGAGGGCG
The DNA here is from genome assembly GCF_030580935.1 of Sphingobium cyanobacteriorum. Lineage (GTDB taxonomy): Bacteria > Pseudomonadota > Alphaproteobacteria > Sphingomonadales > Sphingomonadaceae > Sphingobium > Sphingobium cyanobacteriorum. Next base: position 9,154 of record NZ_JAUQOM010000014.1, read on the forward strand.
CGCGCTATCTCCATCTGCACCGTGTCGAAGTCCAGTGTTTCGACTTTCTGGATGAAGGGTTCGACGATCGTCCCGGAGCTCTGGCGTCTGGTCAGCACGGCCTTGCCGCCGACGATGACCACCGCCAGCTCGTCCGCTGCGAGCGCCTTGTTGAGATGCTCGCGAACCGCGGTCGCCTTATCGGGCTCCGTCAGATATTCGCGCGGATCGCAGACCTTCTCAATGATCCGCGTGATGTAGACATCGCCCTGGCCGTCATAGTGATTGGCTGCCTGGCGCAGGAAATCCGTCGTCGCGGGTACGCGAGAGCTCGCGCCGATACGCATGTCGAGGCCGCAATCGAGGAAGAATTGTTCGATCTTCGGGCCCGACCGATAGATTCCGATCGCCGGGCTGTTATCATTGCCGGCGCCGCCCGTGATCGTGTCGACCAGCGCCTTGATGACAAAGGCAGAGAATTTGCCGCTCATGGCTTGTCTGCCGCGAGAGAGAAGGACGCGAGCTTCGGGCAGCCTTCAATCTTCACTACCCACATGCTCAGCCTTGTCCGAGAGTGATTCCGTCAGAATTCGATGCGTAATTGCTTGGGCTGCCGTGACCAGATGGCTGTATCTGTCGCGGTACAGGAGTTGACCGATGACTGTTTCGACGGCCTTCGGGTTGACCTTTTCTACGACGTCTAGCGCCTTTTGGCATCGCTCGCGGCCGCATTCGCGCAACGCTGAGACGAGATAGTCGTCTCCATGATGCTCGGCGATTGCTGCCAAGTCGAACATGTCGCGTGGCTGCAAGTTCCAGCCCCGGAAATAGACCTTCTTGGCTGCGATTTCGGCCGGTGTCTCCAGGTCGACGATCTGCCCTCGCACATCGTGACGCTCGCTGGCGATATCGAGGATGGCGGAAGAGCAGATGAAGTCGATCTCGCCGAGTTCGTCAAAGGCCAGTTTGAGCGCCTGCGTCCCGTCGGTCTTATATTCGTCCGGTCGGCGGGTCATGGCGAAATCTTGGATCTGCGGATTGAGGAAGGGTAGGATTTGCGGATCATCGAGAAAGATGTCGATGTCGTGGCTTTCGCGATGGTCGATCTGGAGCATGAGAGCGGTCCCGCCGCCAAAGCTCCACGAAGGCGCAAAGCCTACGGTTTTCTCTAAATGGCCGAAGATTTCCATCGCGAGGTCGAACAGGACTGGCCACTGGCTCGGGCCCCGCTCGACCATACGTTACGCTGCCAGCGGGAGCGCGTAGCCCGACAGGTTGGAAAACTGGTCTGCGACCGCGCAGACCTTATCGGCATCGACACCCATTTCCTGGACGAACTGCAACTGCAGAGCCGGGCTCACTTCCGAGAAAAAGGAGAACACGGGCGCGTTGAAGTCGCTCGCGCTCTTGGGGTCGGTGATCAGCGCGGCGAGTTGATGCGCGGAGAGGTTCGCCCCATAAGGAGCGTTCACCGTCGCCAACACCAAGCTTGCAGCCTTTGCCATCTCACAACCTGTACCATGATCCCATCGATCACTCCGTCTATATAGCTCTGGGGCGTTATCAAAACAAGAACGGGGCAATCTGACGAGTAGCTGGGTGAATGTAGGCGTCAGATTTCCGGCTTGAATCCGCCCTCCCCGCGCGATTTTCCCACTTACCATAATGGGAGATTATGGTAAGTATAGGAGCGCGAAACCGGCAGGGAAGGGGCAAGTTCCGCAGATGAAGAAATTGCAGCAATCACGCGGCACAAATGTGCCGCGCATTGTGCCGCAGGCGACCGAGCGGCTGGCGTCACTCGGCGTCGGACTCAGGAACCTCGAACAGTTCGACCGCGAAATCCGCGATCTGGTCGGCGGCCAGGTGCATCATGGCGATCGGCGCGCTCTCCATATCAACGCGCTCGATCTTCCCGTCCTTCATCTGGACCAGGAAGCGGTCGCATTGCTCGAGCACGACCATGCGAATCCCGTCATCCTCGTCGAGCGTCAGCCGACGCACGCTTCCTTCATAGGCGATCCAGGCTCCGTCATGGCCGCTGGTCGTCCGCACATAACCGACGGCGACATGGCCGCCAGCCTCGACCTTCTGGACGATCGGCAACAGCCATCCGAAGCGCAACGGATCGGCCCTCGCCGTAATCGGCGATGTCCGGGCAATCGTTTCACAGATCCAGCCCATCAGCACCGCCAGTCCGAGGAAAAACAGCAGTTCCAGTTCGATCGCAAGCGAGGACAGCCCCTGTGGCGCATGGCCGCTGAGCAGCGCCTTATAAGGGTTGGGTTCGTAGGACAGCCTGATGAGTGGCTTCCAGGCCGCGATCAGTTCGTTGAGCGCGAAGATGCCAGCGCCGAAGACATGCGCGCCCAGCGCCAGCGCCACAACCAGGAAGATAGTGAGATTGGAGTTCGGCCGATCCGGTCGCGGCGAGACAAAATCGCGCGCTTCCCCGATCCGAAGTCCGAAATAACCAGCGAAGCCCGGAAGCAGCAGAACGAGCGCGCCGAGCAGCGCATATCCGAAGGTCATGCCAGCTTAGGCCGTTTCGGCGGTCTTCTCGGCCCTGGCGGCGCGAATCTTCTCGCGGTCGATGACATAGACGCCGTTGCGCTGGACGGCCGCCTCACGCGCTTTCCTCCAGCTCCCGAAGGTTTCATGGACCTCGCGGCCCAGTTTCAAGGCTTGTGCCGAGTTAAGCTGCATCATGTCCTCCAGAATGACATATAGCGAGCAATGGCTGAGAGTTCCACAAGATCCTCCGATATGGAAATCATCGTCGTCAGAACCGAGGACGCCGCACTGCCGATGCGGTCGCGGAACGCGGACGCCGAAACGGTCGATATGCGGTTGCTCCGCACGATCGGCGGCATCGTTCCCACAGATCTGCCGCCGATCAGCCAGCTCGGGCTCGAGACGACGCTTTCGGCCATGGCCGACGCGACCAAGGCGGCGATTGCCGCCGATCTCGATTGCTGGCGTGACTGGTGCGGCGAGGAAAGCCGAAAACCACTGCCCGCCGATCCCGAAGATGTGGTGCGCTATGTGAATGCGCTCGATGCCAGGGGGAAAAAGCCCGCGACCCTCGCGCGACGTATCGCGAGTCTCGGTTCGGTCCACCGCATGATGGGACTGACGGGCGATGCCGCGCCCACCGACGCGCCGATGGTGCGGGCAGCGCTCAAGGCCGTCCGCAGGCGCAAAGGTGCCCTCCAGCGCCAGGCAGCGCCCTTGCGGCTGGGCAAGGCACTCGATCCTCATGCCGCCAAAGGTTTTACCCTTGCCGCGCTGCTCGATGCCTGTGGCGGCGATTTGCAAGGGCTGCGGGATGCCGCCCTGCTTTCGCTCGGCTATGATGCCGGCCTGCGGGTCAGCGAACTCACCATGGTGGAGGCAAGACAAATCGATCCACAGGAGGATGGCTCGGCGACGCTTTTCATCCCTTACTCCAAGACCGACCAGGAACAGGAAGGCGCCTGGGCATGGCTTTCCGCGGAGACGATGCGGCGCGTCGGCGCATGGCTGGTTGCAAGCGGCATCGAAGAAGGCCCGCTGTTCCGCAGGGTCGGGGTCGATCGACGTCGCGCACGGGAAACCGTACCGGAAACTGCGCTCGCACGAACGACCTATTCCATCGGAACGACATCTCTAACCCGGCAGGGCGTCAACGGCATCTACCGCCGTGTGGCGCTCACGGCCTATGACAAGGGACTGGTTACGCTGGCTGTTGGCAAGCTGGACGACGCGATCCAGGCCTTGTCCACACATTCGCTGCGCGTCGGCCTTACCCAGGATCTCTTCGCGGCGGGAGAGGATGGCGCTGGCATCGCGCAGGCCCTGCGCTGGAGTTCGCCAACAACCGCATTGCGCTATGGCCGCAAGCTCGCCGTGCGCAGCAATGTTGCCGCACGCGTCTTGTCGCGGGTCCGTAAATGAGCTGCCAGCCCTGCCTTTCCAGGCCGGATTTGCAAAGACTCTCATATTGTTGGAGACTCCGACGAGGACGGTTTCCGAAGAAATCGAGGAGAATGAGTTTGCCGACCATCACGATCGAATTGAGCAAAGAGGATTCGGCGAACCTGGCCGAACTTACGCGGCGTTGTGTCGATGCAGATCAAGCACGAAATGGCGCAACGACTCATGGACCACTTGAGAGTGCCGCGGACCTTCTAACGATGCTGGCGCAGGATGCGGCGATGGTCATTCGCCGGCCCGGAAGCTGGGAAGGTGCCGGCATGGCTCGACTTCTCGCGGGTCACGGGTATGAGGTGTAGCGCGCCCGCCAAAAGCGGGGCGAAGATCTCGAGAGCGAATGAACGGCTCGTCCGAAGCGCAGCGCCACATGTTGCGGCAAGTGGATACCTGACAGGACCATCACATGACCTAGAACGGGTCTGGGCCTGTCTTGCGGCGGCGATTGAGACGGTCCCGGTGTCGAACCCAGCCTGAAGCGAACGGACGAAGGATAGAGGAAGGAATGTTCACGCTCGATGACGGTTTGGTCCACGCACAATCCGCCGGTACTTGCGCAGCCCTCTATTGTGCGAAACGCGTCCAACTTGGAGTGAAGGGGGATTGGAATATACCGCCGGTGATCGAGGCATGTCTGACGGGACCCTCTGCCCAGGCTTTGGCACTGGCCCACAGCATGCCTTACTGGAATTTGCGGAAACTTCACCGTGATAGGGCTCGCGTCGGCGTATATGCGCTCGTCCTGCGCTCGGGGAATCTGTCGGTTCGATGGCAGCCATTCGGTTGCGATTTCGATAGCAATATCGCCAGATTCGATTTCGAGGGGGACGATGATACGGACTGGATCCGTTCACCGATCCTGGGCCCGCAGGTTATGCAACGGCCGGACAATGAACTCTATTTCATCGAGGATTTCGCCGGCCTGATGCACCGCGTGGACCGAGCAGAGGAACTGTCGCCAAGGGAGCGGCTCCTTCTGGACATTGAGTGCGAAGCTCTCGTGGCATTGCTCAAGAATCTCATCGGAACCTTGTCCTGGTTCGTCAGGCCGATCTGGGAAGACACGATTGTCTGTCGATGGAAGCCCCGTCCGGAAGATAGCGGCAATAAGGGACTTCCAGCCTATCTTCTCCCTGGGCAGAGACACATTGCCGCGCTCGAGGTCCGAATGCGGCACGAGCTGGAGGCGAACTTCTTTGAGGGCATCCTGTCCTGGGCACTATCGCAACTGAAAATCGAAGAGGGAGATTTCTGTAGCGTGCTGGCTGACATCGATCCGAAAGAGCAGAGCCATCATGCGCGCAGCCAGCGCGTGAGCACGGCCATCAAAAACATGACCGGTGCCGGCGGCCCCAAGCGCGTGGCCCGCGCGCTTGGGGCGCTGAAAGCCCTGAACCGGCTTCCCAAAGGATGGTCTGAGGCCGTTGTCCCGAGAGAAGATGATCCTTGGGAAACCAGCATACAGCAGCACTTCGTGGACAGCATCAGCACAGCCGGCTAAATGCCAGTTGCGGCTCCTGGGCCACCGTACCTGCGTGGCGGTCGTAGACCCTCCTCATTGGATGAATGATAGACAGTAATTTCGCGCGCGACTTGGCGTCGATGGCGCGTTTCAACAGGCTGGCATTGTTCGTGGCCAGCACCTTGTTCCTGCCGCGGCCCACGCAATCAGTTCGAACGCGCGATCATATGATCCCGAAATTGCGCTGCCTCGGGTGGAAGCCCCCGAAACCAGTAGCGCCGGACGGGGTAAGGGAGCCAGCGCATCGGCACTCTGCCGAAACCGAAGAACGCCAATATGCACCCCGCAATGAAAGCCGTCATCACGCCGGTGCGGATCAGATCGCCCGCCTGTGTCGCCGGATAGACGGGGAGGTAGATGACGACCAACAGCATGATCAGCACGGCGAGGGTCAGCCTGAATGAGAGCCGCCACCAGTCATCCATCCGATGCTCGAACGTCACCAGAAAGGCCTCCCGATCCGCACGCCCCTGCGGGCTGTCAAGATACACCATGTGGGGGTTCTCCGGCTCCGGCGCGGCCCCGACCGGCACCGGCGTTGGCGGATACCGGTCCGGCGGACACGGCGTCTTTCGCCAGATGACAAAGCCCAGAATCTCTTTCCGGTTCGCCTGACGCTTGCGGTACGGCCAGTAGATTTCGTGCCAGTAGGTCAGGTTCGATTTGCCTTGAGCGGCCAGCCACTCGTAAATCGGTTCTGGCGGCGTGGGTGCCGGACCGTAATCCGTCACTGCCCCAAAGGTGCAATGATAAACGAAGTGGAGGAAGGCGCCGACGAACACGACCTTGGCGACCACGGTCGGAACGGCGCCGGCAAGAACCCCAAAGAAGGTCTGCCAAAGTTGTGGTTCGAACCAGCAGAGAAAACGCGCTCCCAGAATGACCGTGCTGAGCCCAAGCAGGAGCTGGCCAAGCCAGAATAGCGCGCGGCTGCGATTCAGCGGGCCATAGCGCGCGCGTTGCAGGGTGAGGATCGCCGTGTCGATCTGGCGCTCCCCCTCGCCCGGATCGTCCGGAGCCAGATGGGCGGCCAGTGCGTCATAGGCGCGTGGTTGTCTGGTCATTTCTGTTTCTCCTGAAGGGCGCCGACAATTTTTGAATGCCTCGGGCAAGGCCCGCCTCGCGGAGTCCGGCCATCTCGTCGCGCCTGCGGCAGGAGCGGAACAAGGATGCCCGACACACGGGTATGGCTTCTGCTGCCTCCATCAGAGGCTCTCAGGCCGGGTAAGCATGATGCGCGTCTTGAGATTGCCATCGGGCCGGCGATGCAGGTCGATGATATGCCCGGTCCGCGGCTCGAAGCTCATGAGCTCCGCAACCGTCTCATAGGATGTGTTCGATCCGAAAAAGTGCGCCGGGCCATGCCATTTCTGGCCCTCGATCAGCCGCATCCTGAAGGTGCCTTGCGGGACCGGAACGCGAATGCGGTCGTTTTTTGAGACATAGACCGAGATGATGTGCCGGCCTGATGCCGGATCGAAGAGCTGCACGACCGCGTTCGCATCCGCGGTTTCGATGGTGAGGAAGCTGGAAATGCGCTTGCGCGTGACCCCGTTTTCGACGGTGACCGAACCCGATTCCGGGAAAGGCATTGCCGCCGCGCCGTCAGGCAGCCATCCCGCCCTTTGGGCTTCCCCTAAAAAGGGAATGGCAATGAGGAGCAGGCTCAACGCGAAGGGCAACCAGCGCAGTGTCCCGCCGGCATTACCGCGCAGGCTCCAGTACCGGCTACGCTGATAGTCGAAGCCGCGGTTGACGGAATCGAACCAGGCGCCTTCCATCCGCCCGGTCGGGGTTTTCTTCGCACGGTCGCGATAGCGCTCGCGCATATAGTCGCGATCATCGAGTCCCATGGCCGGGCTACCCGTTGATCGCGGCGGTCGGCGCCGCGTCGCGAAGATGCCCGATCACCCCGAATACGGCCTGGACGGTCGGTCCCGTACCGGCGGGAATCCGAAAGGTCCGGTAGCCGGCCCGGGCTGTCATGGCGTCGCGCTCCCGATCCTTTTCGGCATCATGCGAGCGGTCGTCGATCTCGATCAAAGCGATGACCCTGCCTGTGGTGGGATCCTCCACCACGAAATCGACGATCTTGCGCGCGAAGGGATTCCAGTCTGCCGGGATGACCCGCCGGCCAGGCACGGAAGGCACCTTGAGGAGCGCACCCATCGCGACCTGTGCATGGATGCGGTACATGGGCAGCACATGTTCGAGCGCCGCCAGCATGGCCTGTTCTCGTTGCGTCATGAACGGCCTGGCGACAGGCGCCAGAGGCTGCTGAGGGGTAATATTGCCCGACAGCCGCGACCAGCCGAGCGCCACGAGCCCGCTCACCAGCAGGAGCGAGGCCAGAAGTTGAAACATGTTCACAGCTCTCTCCTTCAGCCCCAGCCGTCGCGCCGACCTTCCCCGTTGTCCCGCAGATTCCGGCCATCGAGCGCCGAGCGGCGGATGTTGAGCTCGACCTCTTCGCCCTTGCGGGTGATCTGGACGTCGCGCGGATCGAGGCCGTTTCGCCGGGCATAGTCGTTTGCCGCCTTCTCGCTGCCGAACTTGCCGGCTTCCTCGAATTCCCAACCCATTGTTCATCTCCTTCTCTTGGCCGCCGGCACCGCGCCGGCGGCTTCTCCATTCACAAGTCGAGGCCGAGGCTGCGTTCGGGCAGCGGCGGCAATGGATCGCCGCGATCCGGCTTCAGATCGGACGGCGCTGGCGGGGCCTTCGCGGCCGGCATGGGCGCGGCGCCATCGGGCAGCGGCGGGAGGTCGGTCGGAATCGGTGGAAGGTCCGAAAGGTCGATACCATCGATCGGGCCCGGGTCGAATTTCTCGAGGGTCTGAGCGCCCGGTCCCTTCTTCCCGTCGATGTCGAGGCGACCGAGCGTCTCGAGGGAGGAGGTCTTGTCACCGGGGTTCATGTCGAGCTGGCGGCCAAGCTTCTCCTTGTCGTCGACCACCATCGTGAGGGCATCGCGCACGCGGGTGACGAGGACGTTGAACAGACGCTGATTGGACAGGAAACGCTCGAATGACGACATCACACCGATCGCCTTGTCGGTGGTGATCCCCTGCGCCATGTGCATGTTAAGGCTGTAGGCAAGGTCGAGCCGAGACAGCATCGGGTCACCGAGGCCGAGCGTCACGAGCGCCTTGTCTGCAGTCTCTACTTTCACGCCATCGGCATCGACGCCGACGACACGGGCGAGAGCGGCGTTGAGCATACCGCGTTCCTTGTCGTTGGCGGTCCAGCGGATGCGGTCGCCTTCGCGGAGTTGAAGGTCCTTCTTCTCGGAGAGCTGCAGCCGGTCGCGCTGCTCGGTCGGGGAAAGCTTCTGGGGATCGAACCGGATCCTGCGGCGACCGTCCGACAGTTCAACCTTTCCGTTGGCATGGACTTTCAGGACGTCGTAGCGGCCCGCCTTGATGCCGACGTCCTGCGCACCGCCGCGGCCGACCTCCAGCGTCTGGCCCGGCCAGTAGGTCGACGCATAGCGCAGCTCCTCGCGGGTCGTATTGACGCGCTCGTATACGGTGAGGTGGATCGCCTCGCCCTTGACGCTGCCTTCGGCGATCAGTCCGTCCTGAATGCGCTGATTGATGATGGCGCGCGCATCGCGGCCCGACGCGAACACGGCGGTTGCCTCGCGCTCTTGCGGGTCAAGTCCGAGCCACATGTCGGCGGCAGCGGCCGCCGGGTCGGCTGCCTCGACGACACGCTCCCCCAGCACCTTCATCGCCGCGCCGGCCTTGCCGATATTGGCGAGCGCGGCGACCGTGCGCAGCTGGTCGGTGCGCTGACGGATATTCTGGTCCATGCGCGCCACGGTGCCACCGCCGACCTGGATCATGGCGAAGGCCTTGCCGGCATCGATCGAGGAGAGCTGCTGGCGATCGCCGACCAGCACCAGCTTGTCGACACCCAGGGCCGCCGTGATCTGGTGGAGCTTGAGCATGTCGTTGCTCGAGACCATCGACGTCTCGTCGACCAGCAACATGGTGCCGGCGAGCTTCTCGCGCGCGGCGTCATATCGGGGCGTGTCACGCTCGGTGATGAAACGCTCATTGGCGAGGACGAAGGAGGCGATCGTCTGCGCCTTGATGCCCGCCCCTTCACCGAGGTCCGCCACCATTTTGTTCTGAAATGCGAGGCCGGTGATCGATCGGCCTTCGGCTTCGGCGACCCGGGCGACCGCCTGGAGCATGGTCGACTTGCCCGCGCCCGCAACGCCCTGGACCGACACGGTCCGATCTGTCGACGACAGGATCATTGTCGCCGCTGCAAGCTGACCCGGATTGAGGGGCAGAGCCACCGCTTCCTGCAAGCGCTGCGGCGCGTCTGCTGCCGCCACGATCGGCTCCGCTTTCCCTTTGCCTTCTTCGACAGCACCGAGGATCTTTTCTTCGGTCCGCAGAGCCTCCTGCGTGGTGCCCATGCGGCCCGTCCGATCCGCGGCGGTCGCAACGCCGGGGATGAGCTGACGGTTCTGCACCAGCCGATCGATCCGCTTCTCGATCATGTCGACGGTGACGCCTTTGAGGCCGAGATCGAGCGCGGTCTTGCTCAGCAGATTGACGGGCCAGGCGGCTTCGCGTTCGGAGAGCATGCGCACGGCAGACGCGACCGCAAGCTGCGCGCGTGCTTCTCCCGGCGACTTGACCGCCCGGGCGAGCGCGTTGTCCACCAGAGGATCCTGGGGACGAAGCAGCGCACCCAGGGTCTGGCGGGCGCCATCCACGGCATCGACGATGGCGCGGTAGCCGCGCTCCAGGGCGCTTTCCGGAGCCGCTAGCCCTGCGCGCGCCTCGGCCGCCGCCCGCAGGTCCTTGCCGTCGAAGCCGTGGGCCGCAGCCTGGTCGATCCAGCCCTGCTTGAGCGCCGCGCGATCCTCGACATCGAGTTTGGGATCGCGCGAGCGCTTGGTGATTTCGCGCAGGCCCTCGGGCGACTTGATGCCCAACCGCGTCGCGTGATCGAGGATCTCTTCGCGGCGCTGACTGAACTCGCCGATGACAGCCTTGGGGACACCCGATATCTCGAACGTGCCATGCTTGCCCTTGAGCTCAACCTGATAGCCGATCCGCTCGAGCCCGGCGCGCAGGAAGGCGTGGTAGATCGAGCCGATTATGCTGTTGTGGCTCCAGAGCTTGTCGGCATGGAGCGCCTGCCATTTGCCGTCGGGCATGCGCGTGAGATTGGCGATCACCGCATGGATATGCGCCTGGGGATCGAGCGCCCGGCTGGTGTCGTGCTGGAACAGCGCATAGACGAGATTGCCGGTCTGGACCGGCACCTTGCGGCCTTCGATGTCGCGCCGCCCCTCGGCGAGGTTCTTCTCGACCCACGCCATGGTCTGCTTGACGGCCGCCATATTGGCCTCAAGCACGCGCTTGTCGCCGGCGACATAGGCCATGATCGAGGCCGACTTCGGCATCGAGAAGGTGAGGTCGTAGCCCGCGCGCCGGTTCTCGACCTGGGCGACCGCTTCCCCGCTCGGAAGGATGCCATTGAGCACGCCCTCGAACGCGTCCTTGGACACCTCGCCGGACAGACCGAGGTCTTCCGACCCCTCCCCCGCCCACAGGCTGATCTCTGAGGATCCCTCGACCGTATAATAGTCGTCCTTCGCGAAATAGTTCGCGGCACCGGAAGCGGAGCGGACGCCGGCGACCGAGAGCATCAGATGCCCATATCCATGCCGTCATCGTCGCGGCCGCTGGCGAAAGCCTGGCGCAGCTCAACCAGCGTCAGATCCTCGACCTGCGGGCTGGTCTCGCCGTGCCGATGACCATCGCGGCGGTCATCCCTGTCGCGCGCGGAGACCGGCTGTTCTTCGCCGCCGGTGCGCGCCGCTGCCGCCTTGTCCGCCGCATGGGTGCCGGGCGTCGCCTGTTCGTCACGATCGTCGGCGCGCTGGGCCGCGCGCCGGGCGGCATCGTCCTCCTCCTCGACCTCGGCCGACAGGATGCGCGCGGCCAGATCGCGGGCGAGATTGGTGGTCTCGGCCACCTCTTCCACCACCTGCAACGAGCCGTCGCGCCCGCCTGCCTCCCCTGCCCCATCCTCGTCGAACGCTTCCTCTCCGCGCTTTGACCGCACCGGCCCGACATCGGGCCGTTGGACGAAGCCCTGGGCGACCTGGGGATAGTCTTTCCACTCGAGCAGGATCCGCGCCGCGGGAAAGCCGTCGGGGAACTTCACGAAGCCGTGCATCGAGGGCAGGTTGGTGATGTCGTCGGCGATGACGAGCGGCTCGACCTGTTTGCGCGGGGTCAGGGTCGAGGCGTCGCGGGTGTTGTTGTAGCCATAGCTATAGGCCTCATCCATCTGCCGAACCTCGCGGTTGCCGATGTAGCGGGCGCACTGCTCGGCCGTGTCGAGATCGGCGGTCGCGAGGATAAGCTTGGAGCGGGCAAGCGAGGCGAGATTGCGCGCTCCTTGCTCGCCATAGACTTCGACCAGTTTCTCGAAGCTATGGATGCCGAGGATCATAGCACCGCCGAACGCGCGGGCGGTCTGAAGACCATTCTCGATGGCGGGCAGGCGGTGGAGAGCGCCGAGCTCGTCGAACATGAACCATGTGCGCAGGCTGCGCGTGCGCGGCAGCGTCATCAGCCGGTTGATGGCGAGGTCCATCCAGAGCGTCAGCAGCGCCCGGTTCATCGGCAGATCGACATAGTTCGAGGTCACGAACAGGATCGAGCCGGGCTTCTTGTCGCGGGTGATCCAGTCGCGGATCGAGAAGGGCTCACCTTCGTCCGGCAGGAAGCGCAGGACCTGCGCGTTGGTGTTGAAGACGGCGCGGATCGATTCCGCCATGCGGGCCGCTTCTGGGGCGGTCAGCGGATCGGCGATGGTGTTGGCGAGGAAGCGGTGAACGCGCTTCAGGTCGGCCGTCATCAGGTTCTCGGACAGCGCGAGGTTGCTGGTCTGTCCCCGCTCCATGAGGCGGATGCACATCTCGATGAAGAGCGTGCGCGCGGCGAGCGCCCAGAAGGGTTCGGAGGAGCCGCCGTCAGACGGGATCAGCGCCGCCGCGGCGGCGGTGAACTCGCTGTGCGTGCGGCAGTCGTTGAAGATCGACCAGGCCGGGCAGCGCGCGTCCATCGGATTGAGGATCGTGTCGCGCGTGGGATCGTAGAAGGCTTCGACATAGGCCCCTGTCAGGTCGAAGATCACCGCCGTGTCCTGACGCTCCCGCATCTGGGTGACGAGGCTCCTCAGCTCCGTCGTCTTGCCCGAGCCGGTGGTGCCGATGAGCATGGCATGCGACTGCTCGGTGCGGTGCGGAAAGGGGATGCCGGCGAGCGTGTAGGGATGATGGATGCCGGCTTCCTTGCGCGCGCGGAACGGGAGCGCCAGAACCTGCCGCGGGGACAGGCTGGGGAAGAGGTCGGCGGCTTCCTCTTCGAACTTGATCCGGTTGTGCTCATTGATCTCTGCAAGGAGGACGGTGCGGTCGACCAGCATGGCCCCGCGTTCATGGCGTTCCTGAAGGATCGAACGCCCCCGCCGGTGCGAGATGTCGACGAACCAGATGGCCGCCGGAATGGTGATGAAGATCGAGACGAGGAAGGCGCCGATGAGGCCGCGCATCGCGACGGCCCAGGCGGTGATGACCTCGGGCACATAGGGCACCGCTTTCATCACGGTGCGCAGGATCTCGCCATTGGGAAGCGTGACGTTGACGCGCTTGCTCGGATTGAGATCGACCCAGTTCCAGAGCGTCGCGTAGATCTTCATGCAAACGAGCTGGAAGCCATGCTCATCGAGCTTGATCGACATGATGATGAACCAGGCTGCGAGGAAGGCGAAGAACCACAGGATGAAGGGGAGTTTCGTGCCCGAGAACCACATCAGCATTTCGTGGGTAAGAAGCTGGCTGCCGCGGGTGAAATTACCGGCATTGCGCTGGACGCGGCCGCGCGCGGAATGATGGGTGAGCGGGACGGGACGCCCGTCCGTGCGGATGTCCTCACGCGCCATGATATTGCTCCAATCGCTTGTCGGTTTCGGCGATGATGCGATCGCGATATTCGGGGAATTGCTCGCGGATGATGATGTCGAGCGCGAGCTGCTGGAACTCGCTGATGCGGGCGATCCGGCGATGGCTGGAGCTCAGCAACTGGCCCGATCCCAGGAAGGCATCGACGGCCGCGCGCAGCAGGTCCGATGGCGTGCATCCGCGTTCCGCCGCGAGCGCGACGAGGCGATCATATTTGCCGCGGTCGAGCCGGACCGAGCAGTGCTTGTAGGGGATGGTCAAACCGAGCCTCCTAGCAGGGAGGCTGGTGGGGTCTCAGAAACCGGTCCGGGTTATAGCGCAATCGCTGTGGTGGAGCAAGGAAATCGGCTTCCCCGCAGCAAGCGTGTGCGCCTGTAACACGCGAAAATGGCGGATTTCCGTGGGTTTCGGGAACGGCGAAACCATGTCCCACAGTGTCCCACCGAGCGGAAACGCCATAACCGGTTGGAATTGTTCCAGAACCTATGCACCGAAGGTGCGTTCGGTGTGCTTCTCTGCACCAGGGCTGAGTCCAGACCCTCGGAGCGTCCAGGACGCGTTCGGAATGGTTGGGATAGCGCCTCCGGCGGGGCTCCGTGCCGGCCTGCGGTCGGAAGGAAATGCCGGCTGGCGATTGACGGACCACGCGATCGCGGGTGCGTTTCAGCGCTTTCGGCAGGCTCGATGAGCGCCTATAGTCGGACCGTTCATAGCCCGATCAGCGTGAACCAAGAGGCCCATCATGGCACGCACATTGGAACAGGAAAGAGCCGCGCTTGAAGAAGAAGGCCGCAAGCTGGAAGAGCGGCGGCAACGACTGGAAGAGAAGGAACGCGAGGCCGCGATACAGGCGATCGAGAAGACCGGTCTTCTCAAGCTCGACGGCAAGCGATTGAGTGGGCTGGTCGCCCGCATAAAGTCGCTGGGAATCGAGGAAGTGGAAAAGCGCCTGACGGCCTGAACAGCCCCCGCCGCGACCCTTGTCGCGGCACGGGCATGGGGGGCTCGATGCCCCTCATGCCCGTAACATCGCCACACAAAAAAAGGGGAGAGGCGCCCGCGCCCCTCCCCGTCTGTCTCAGAATTCGTCAAGCCGCCCGCCCGGCACGCTATGGACGATCCGGTCGATGATCGTCATCGGCAGCGCGCCGTAATCCCCCTCGTCGATGGTGATGTAGCCGGCCTCCTCGTCCGCCACGACATGCTGGTCGAAGTAGCTGTGAAGCGCGCGACGTTCGGCGTTCGCGATGGCGGCGAAGAAGGCGGCGTTGTCGGCGGCGGCGCTGGTCGAGATCATCTGCATGATAGGCTCCTGTCTGTCTTGAATGACAGGAGCGGCGCGTCGGGCGGCCGAGGCCGGGTCAAGGATCGCGAAGCGACCGCGAAGCGGCGGTGGGGGTCACGATTTTCTTCGGCGGCCAGGACGCCGAAGGAGAAGCGCCGCGCCTGATCCGCCGGAGAAAATGGTGGGGCCCCGCCGTCCTTGAGGCGGTCTCGGGCGTCCGACAGAATGGGAAGTCTGTGAGAGATGTTTCCTCTCGTCGGGAGACCCCGGCAAGGCGTAGCGGCGTGCGGACCGACGGGTCCGCGCGGCACGCGAGCGAGCCGGGACTTGATGCCAGCGGCAAAAGAAAAGGGACCGAGCGCGAGGCCCGGTCCCGGATGGCGTCAGGGATGACGACCGCAGTGGCAGTAGTTCTCGTCGATGCCGCTGATCGAGCAGAGGCCTGGTCCGAAACCGGCGGCCATGATCTCGGGATCGTCGATATAGCCAAGCTCGGTGGCGATCGCGATTGCCTGTGACCGGAGCGCCGGATCGAGCTTGTCGATGGTCGGCTCCAGCGCCTCCGTGAACCACCGCTCATACATCTCGTAGCTGCCGCCGGCGGTCTGGTGCATCATCGCTTTCGAGACGCGGTCCGCCTCCTCCCGAAACTGCGCCAGACTATCCGATTGGGCGGCTGCGGATAGCGGATCGTCCTGCGGAGTGTGCGCCTGTTGTGGGCGGTGTTCGGCTGCGACCTGGTATGTCCTGCCGCAGTTCGAACAGCGGGCGCATTCATCGACTTCGTCATAATGCTCAGGATCGTAGAGCGTCGCGCAGTACGGGCAGATCGGAGCGTTGAACAGCGCCCGGAGATCGTCGGAAAGGTTGTCCATAAGAGCCTCCATCAGGATGATGCCGTGCTCCCCATCTCTCATCGATGAGGATGGGCTCATCGGGACGCGGTGTTGAGGCGGTCAGGGACGGCATGGCCGCCGCGAAGCGGGCAGCGGGGGAGCCGATTTTGTTGCCGGGTAGCGGAGCGGATCGGCGGCAAAATTGGGGGGACCGCTGATCCTTGACGGCCGAGAGACACCCAGCGTCAAACTGTGGCGATGAAGCTCCGTCTGATGCCGAGATGTGAGAGTGGTTTGGCTTTGCCCCCGAGCGTCGTGCGGGCGTCCGGATGGACCGCATCGCACGTCTAGGAGCGGCTCGCACAGAGGCAACTTGGTGTCGTTCCATCTCTGTGATAGGCGAGCGCTTGCGCCACCAAGGCCGTGGCGCCGGGACTGGTAATCCCGTCGAGAAAGGCAGCTCGGTGTGGTTTCACGCCGGGGTGCCTGCGCATATGTCCAGGTGCCTCGGTGCTAAAAGCGTAGGCGCATGTCTCGACGTGTTACCAGCCCCGGCTCCCGCGCCCAGAGCGCGGGAGTTTCGGCAAGGGTTTGGCCCTTGCGCATCCGGGGAGCGTGGGATGAGCAAGTCAGGGCAGAAGGTGGAGTCTCGTCCGCCGGAGATGGCATCGCGAGCGGCTGAAGCGTCGGACGCGATCGACCATCTGAGAAACGATCCGGAGATCCGGCGCGCGCTGGCTCTGGTCCTGATGCGGCAGGCGATGAAGGCGCTCGAAGAGGCCGAAGAAGACAGGGCCTGTTGTCATCTGCAGGCCGCGATCGACAGCCTTCTCGAGCGTTATGTCGATGGCGTTCCGTCGGCGACGAACTGACCGTTCAGGCCCACGCAAACCGAGCGTCATCATGCGCCGGCGCGCTCGCGACGAGACGCTCGAGCCGGGGCAGATAATGATCGACGCCGCGCAGTGCCGCCCGGCTCGGCGTGGCCGGATCGGACAGCCGGGCGCGGAGGAGCTCGACGGGAATGTCGCCGACGCTTTCCGCCTCGATTGCGAGGGCTTCGAGCAGCGCATAGGCATTGCCATAGGCGAGATCGAGTTCGAGGCCCTGATCCGATGTGAGGGCGACGCACAGCGTGATCTCGGCGCTGGCGGGGCAGTGATGGATGGCGATGCGCCGTCCTCTGAACTGGGCTTCCTCGATGACCGCGATCACGGCGGCGTCATGGTCGAAGATGCTGGTGATGGCGGCGAGCGCGAGCGGACAGACGCGCGCCTCGAAGCTGTCGCCGAGATACTCGTCGGGTTCAAGCAGCGCGACGCCGATGCGGTCTCCCTCGGAGCGGAGGAACCGCCGGAGCGCCGCGAGTTTCCGCGCCGTGATGATAGCGCTGGGCGAGAGAGCATCGTCGGCCGGTTCGGTGATGCGAAACAGGATGGACACGGGCTTGGTCTCCTCGACTGAAGGCGCTTTGCCCCTCCCCTCTCCTCTTTCTGGCGGCCGCCCACGGTCAGCTTGTCGGGCCCGTCTTGGCGGGACGCTGCAGTCGCGGCGCACGGGGGTTCGATGCCCGCGTGCGCCGCTTCCTCGCAGCAAGAAAGAAGAGAGGCTCCGGCGGATGCCGGAGCCTCTCGAGGGTGCGTCAGCGACGACGCTGGCGACCGCCGTTCACCATGTCGCGGTAGTAGTCATCCTGCGTCCAGGGATCGAACTCGTCGCGGGACTTCGGGAGATCGGTCTTGGGCTGGGCGAGCCGCGCCTTCACGGTCTCATCGAGCTTCACGACATGGAGAGGCACGCCTGCCTGCCGCAGCTTCTGGGCGAGGTTCATCTGGATGCCCGAGCCTTCGCAGACGACGGCTTCCACCGGCCTCAGGGCCAGCAGCCGGTCGTTGCGGACGAAGGCGGCCTTGGCGCCCAACCGGCGGTCGAGCTTGAACAGAATGACCTTCACGCCGCGCGCTGCCGCCCATGCCTGCGCAATCGCATCGCAGCCCTTGGTCTGGGCGGTCGTTGCGAGGATCATTTCCGGGATGCGCGCCTTGATCGAGTCGAGCCCGCGCCAGAGACCCTCATGGTCTTCCCAGACCTGCCCGCCGGAGAATGCGACAACCGGACCTTCGGGCGCGAACTGCTCGCGGCGCTCTCGAATTCGGGAAGCGAGATAGTCGCGGGCATCGATCATCGACGCGGTGACGCCTCGGGACACCCGGCTGCCGCGGGTCGGCGAATAGGGCCGTCCGGTCTCGACGCGATAGACTTCGGAGGCGTGGTCGCGCATGCACTCCATCGCATCGCGGCACCCTTGCAGCGTCTGGCAGAGAAGCTGGGCGTCTTCGAGCTGCGCGGCGTAGATCTCGCTCGGGTCAAAGTTGCGGGCGAGTTCGCCAAGCTCCTTCGCGGCATCGTCTTCTCGGTCGTTGATGCGCTTCGCGACGACGTGGAAGCTGTTCACGAAGCCCCAGGCGAGATCGGCTGCATAGGGTTCGAGGCGCGTGTCGCGGAACACATCGAACAGCGTCGCCATCACCATCTCAACGGCCACACGGGCCTGCTCCGGGTCGGGCATGTCGAGCTGCTCGGCCTCGTCGACCGGCGAGAGCTTCGCGCGTTCGTCATGCTCGATGAAAGCGTGTTCGTAAGTGGCGGCGCGGTCGTGGCTGTCCGTCTCGCTGGCGATGAAGCTGGCGAGATCTGCGAAGTTCGAGAAAGACTTGGTCATGTGAGCCTCCATGGGTTCTGGATGTCTCATCCTCGGGATGAGGCCTGGCTCAGGGCATGCGGTGGTCAGGGAGGTCGGGCACGTTAACCGGGAAGCCGGCCGCTCGCGGCCGGACCCGGGTTAACGCCGCCGCGCGGGGAGCGGGGGAGCCGATTTTTTCGGGGGGCCGCGCCAGCGGGCGCACGCAAAAATTGGGGGGACCGCTCATGCTCGACGGACCGCCAACCCCGCATGCCACACTAGGCAGACACAAGAGAGGAATAGGAATGAAAATCCTTCCCCGCTCGTCAACCGCAAGTGGGATCGTGACCCGGCAGGGCGGAGACGAAGCTCCGCTTCGGCTCCGTGAGCTTAGCCGGGGCTCGCGCGGCACGCGCGGGCGGCGGCTTAGCGAATAGAGCCCCGGTCCCGTCCTTCGCCCGAGCGAAGGGCGGGATGCGCCAACCCTTCTTGGCCAGCCCTATCGCAGGACCGATGACCTGGACCTCGCCGGCCCCACACAGCCCGGTTTTCAGACGAAGTCTGATCGATCGGTGAGATCCCGCAGCACGAGCAACTTACGCCGCAGCCAGCACGCAGCACCGCGCGGCACGCAGACGTGACGCGAGGCGACATTCGCTTTGAACCCGGTCCGGTCAGAGGCGGGTGAGCACGGCAAATGCCCGCGCCGCCATCGAGGGCGCCGCGCCGCGAGTTTCAGGGGATGCTGGGCGGGTGGCAAGCTCGCCCTAGGCACGGGGCGAGGCCGGCGTGTGCCGACCTCGCCGCCGGCATCAGGTCGGCCTGATCCAGTCGGCGGCGAGCTGCCATCCAAGGATATCGCTGCCGCTGTCACCGACGGCATCGCCGGAGATGTCGCGCCAGGGCGAACGCGGCCGGTAGGTCGGCATATACCGTACCGTCATCAGCTCGAATGTGGAGCAGGTATAGCCGCTCAACCGGATCGCAAGCACCGGCTGGTTCTCGGGCGGCAAAGCACCGAAGATCGAGATGAAGCCCGAGGGGATCGGGTGCAGTGTCGCATCGATCATCGCGCGCGCGAGCCGGGTCTCCAGTTCGCTGGCCTCGCTGCCCCAGGGATGGGCATCGATGTCGAACAGATCGGCGGCGCCGGCCGCGGGCACATAGGAGAATTCGCCGGACCAGCAGCGGCTGTCCGGATTGAGCGCGGCGATATCGTCGCCGAGGCGCGGATCGCCGGTCTCGCAGCGTAGCCAGTCGGCAAGGGCCGGCGTGAGCCGGCCTGAAAGCTTGCGGGCGCGCAGCGGGGTCGCATCGAGATCGGGAAATTCGACCAGCCACCAGGCGAGGCGGTGGTGCATGATGATGCCGAAGCAATGGTCGGCGGACCGGGCGGGCGTGGATTGTGCGTGCATGAGCGTTGTCCTGTTGGAAGGCCGACGGGTCAATGGACCGACCCGTCGTGCGCGAAGATGGAATGGGGGACGATCAGTTGGTGCTCGCTGGCGACCAGCGACCAGGCCGCGGCAAGATCGTCATAATATTCGCAGTCGACGATCGCGTCGGCGCTGGCTTCGCCGAACTGCGCCTGCTCGAAGTCGCGGGCGTGGGCGGCGTCGGTCGCCTCGGTGATCGCCTGGCCAAGGCGGGCGGCGATCTCGTGGCGGCCCATGCTGTCGGCCGCGCGGCGGATGCGCTCGACCATGCAGGGGTTGGTGGTCTCGATGCCGTGGGCGATGCCGGCGATGTCGTCGAAGCTGGTGAGGGTGAACATTTGTGCTCTCCATCGAAAGGTGGAGGGCGGCCGCGCGCGACCGCCCGGAAGGACGGTCAGAGGAATTCGATTTCCTCGGCGACGATGTCGGTGTTGTAGTAGGTGCGACCGTCGCGCTCGTTGCGGCTGTAGCGGATCTCGCCGACCACCAGGAGCTTGTCGCCCTTCTTCTTGTGGTTGGCGACCGACTTGCCGAGGCCGTTGAAGGCCTTGACCGTGTGGAACTCGTCGTAGGTCTCGGTGTAGCCGTTGTCGTCCTTCTGGACCTGGCCGTCCTTGATGACCGGCTTGGAGGTGACGAGGCTGAAGCTGACGCCGCCCTTGCTGTCCGTGCCGAAGCGGCTGATGTCCGAGGTGATGCGGCCCGAGAGAAAAACCTTGTTCATGGCCTGATGCCTTTCGCGTCTCACGCCAGCGGGCCGATCCCGCTGGGATGAACTTGTCCGAAGGCCCGTGATCGAGGGGACACCGCACCCGAGCGCCAGCGAGGGGAAACCCCCATTTTTCGAGTGGTGCGGGCAGAGGCCGCCAGGCCTCAACACGGTCGGAAAATGGCGGGTTGCGGAGGCCCCGCACGGGCGTAGCGTTCATCCACTCAAGCGGATGGCCCACCGGCGATATCGCGAAGGCCCTCGCCATGGACGGTCTTCACTCGGGGTCAGCCAAAGCGAGACACCTGCCCTGCACGGCGGCGGCGCGTCGGATTGTCGGCCTCGCCCGAGCGGTCTGGGGACGGCCTCGTGTGCGGGATCGACAGGGCGCGGCGTCCGGGACGGCGAGATGCCATCAGGTCATGCCGGCCAGCGGTCGGCGAGTGCCATGCACGAGGAAGGGCATGGCGCTGGATCGTCCGGCAAGAGGACAGCGCACCGCGGCACGGCGACGGGTGCTCCGGCTCGAGCGATATCAGCGGTCGGCAGGCAGAGACCTCGGCGACGCTTCCTGCGGTCGGGCCGGCCCGCCTGTCGCCAAGATGGTGGCTCGATGCGGCCTATCGGCGAGGAAAGCCGGGAAGGACGGCGAGGCTATCTACCGCAGACGGGCGAGCCGGCCTGGCGGTATCCCGCGGAACAGGGAGAGGGAGCCCGCGCCGGTCGCGGCGATCAGGAAGAAGCCGCCCGCCATGGTCGCGTTCTTCAGGATTTCGGTGAGATTGCCCATGTGCGCCTGCTTGGCCGTGGCGAGACACCAGAGCCCGAGCAGGATGCCAACCGTGCGGACGGGATAACCCAGGACGATCGCGATCCCGCCGACAAGCTCGCAAAGGCCGATCAGATAGGCGAAGATCAGGGGGTCGGGCAGGCCGATGGCTGCAAGTCCGGGAACGAGGGCGGCCGCGCCGCCCATGAGCTTCATCGCACCCCATACGATGAAGGGGATGCCAAGGAACAATCGTGCGAGAAATAGCCCTCGGTCGTTCATGAGCATCCCCCTGTGATCGGCCTCGCCATGACAGGAGGACGCACGGAAAGGTCGTGCGTCTACCCGGGCGGGCTTCTTGAAGACTAGCGCCCGTGCGGGCGTGCAACAACGGGTCTAGTCCTGGACGGGCTTTCCGGACTTTTCTTCTTCGAAGGAGAGCGCGACGTCGGCGTTGGCGGAGAGGCGGACGCGGTCGCCTTCGACACCGGCGACCAGGCCGATGCTGATATAGTGGTGGTGGCCGCTGTGGGCGCCGTGGCTGTCATGTTTCCCGAGCTAGATCCGGTCGCCCTCGAGACGATCGACGGTGCCGACATGGACGCCATCGGCGCCGATGATTTCCATGCCTTCCTTGATGTCGTGAGCCATCGCTAGTTTCTCCTTGATTGGCGGAGGTCGCGAAGCAACTCTCATGCCACCGGCATGATCCAGCGATGCACGTGCATAGTCAGCGACATGCGGCGATGCTCAACGCAGGCGAACGACAGAATGTCCCGCATTGCGGGGCAAATTGTCCAAGGCAAACGGTACTCGTCCGTTCAATGCTTGCGGACGAATTCTGCGCGCAAGACCAGCCCCTTGATTCCATCGTATCGACAGTCGATCTCCTGGGCGTCGCCGGTGAGTCGGATCGATTTGATCACGGTGCCCTTGCGCAGGGTCTGGCCTGCGCCCTTCACTTTGAGATCCTTGATCGTGATGACGCTATCACCATCGGCGAGAAGGTTGCCGACGGAATCGCGCACTTCGATCGCCTCGGCGGCGTGGGCATTCGCGGCGGCCTCGGCCGGACTGATCCATTCGCCGGAGGCTTCGTCATAGACATAGTCGTCGCTGGTATCGGTCATGGTCGGTCGCGCCCTTCAGGCCAGACGCGCTTCGAGCGCGCCGAGTTCGGCGGTCAGCGCCGCGGGCAGGCGGTCGCCGAAGCGTGCATAGTCGCGGCGGATGCGCTCGGCCTCGGCGCGCCATTCGTCGTGATCGACGGCGAGGAGGGCTGCCACGGCTGCGTCGGAGAGATCGAGTCCCGCCAGATCGAGGTCGTCCATCCTGGGAAGGCGGCCGATGGCCTTGTCCTCGGCCTCGACGCGCCCGTCCAGGCGATCGGCGATCCATTTGAGGACGCGGGCATTGTCGCCGAAGCCGGGCCAGAGGAAACGGCCGTCGACATCCTTGCGGAACCAGTTGACGTAGAAGATGCGCGGCAGCTTGGCCGCGTCCGACGCCTCCGCGCCCAGCTTTAGCCAGTGGGCGAAATAGTCGCCCATATTATAGCCGCAGAAGGGCAGCATCGCGAAGGGATCGCGGCGCACGTCGCCGATCTTGGTCTCGGCCGCGGCCGTGCCCTCGGACGCGACGTTGGAGGCCAGGAACACGCCGTGCTGCCAGTCGAAGGCCTCGGTGACGAGCGGAGCGGTCGTCGCTCGGCGGCCGCCGAAGAGAATGGCCGAGATCGGAACGCCCCTGGGGTCCTCCCATTCGGGCGCGATTGCCGGGCATTGCCCCGCGGGGCAGGCGAAGCGCGCATTGGGATGGGCAGCCGGCGTGCCGAGATCGGGAGACCAGGCCTGGCCGCGCCAGTCGGTCAGCCCGGCGGGCGGCTCCTTGGTGAGGCCCTCCCACCAGACATCGCCATCGGCGGTGAGCGCTGTGTTGGTGAAGATGGTGTTCGCGTCGAGGCTGGCGAGCGCATTGGCGTTGGTGGTCGCGCTCGTGCCCGGCGCGACGCCGAAGAATCCGGCCTCGGGATTGATCGCGTAGAGCCGGCCGTCGTCACCGAAGCGCATCCAGGCGATGTCGTCGCCGATGGTCTCGGCCTTCCAGCCCGGAATGGTCGGCTGCAGCATGGCGAGGTTGGTCTTGCCGCAGGCCGAAGGGAAGGCGGCGGCGACATAATGCACGCGGCCCTCGGGTGAGGTCAGCTTGAGGATGAGCATATGCTCGGCAAGCCAGCCATCGTCGCGGGCCATGACCGAGGCGATGCGCAGGGCGTAGCATTTCTTGCCGAGCAGGGCGTTCCCGCCATAGCCCGATCCATAGGACCAGATTTCGCGCGTCTCGGGGAAGTGGACGATATATTTGGTCTCGTTGCAGGGCCAGGCGGCGTCGGCCTCGCCGGGCGCGAGCGGCGCGCCGACCGAATGGACCGCGGGCACGAATTCGCCGTCCTCGCCCAAGGCGTCGAGCGCGGGCGTGCCCATCCGCGTCATCACGCGCATGGAGAGGACGACATAGGGGCTGTCGGTGATCTCCACTCCGAGCGCGCTGATCGGCGAGCCGATCGGGCCCATGGAGAAGGGCACGACATACATGGTGCGCCCGCGCATGCAGCCGTCGAACAGGTCCTTGAGCGTGCCGCGCATCTCGTCCGGCGCGCGCCAGTTGTTGGTCGGTCCGGCGTCGGCCTCGTTTTCGGCGCAGATGAAGGTGCGGCTTTCGACGCGCGCGACATCGCGCGGGTCCGAGGCGGCCCAGAAGGAGTTGGGGCGCTTCGCGGGATCGAGGCGGCGCAGGGTTCCGGCCGCGACCAGCTGCTCGGTCAGGGCATGCCATTCGGCCTCGGAGCCATCGCACCAGTGGATATGGTCGGGTTTGGTGAGGGCGGCGATCTCGTCGACCCAGGCAGCGAGGCGGCGATGGCGAGTCGGAGCCGCCAGCGTTTCAGCGATAAGGGCGTCCGACATCGAAACTCTCCGAATAACTGGGGCGTCGCGGCAAGCGCGCGCGGTTTGCGAGGGGGTTGATGCCCGGTTCGTTAGCAGTTTGAGGACGCCAGATGCAAGTTTAGGATCGCTATTCAGATAGTCAGCCTCGCTTCTGAGCAATCCTTGACGTCATTCCTGATGTATTTTACATCATGGCGATGCTCACCCCAGCTCAGCTTCGCGCGGCGCGCGCGCTCCTCGGAATCGACCAGCGCACGCTCGCCGAGCGCGCCGGCGTCTCGCTGCCAACGATCCAGCGCATGGAAGCGACCAGCGATGGCTATGTCCGGGGCGTGGTGGATACGCTGACCAAGGTGGTCGATGCGCTTGAGCGCGAGGGGATCGAGCTGATCCGGGAGAATAGCATCAGCGCGAGCGGCGGGCGGGGTGTCCGGCTGCGCGATCCCACCAGCCCGACCTTGCGCGAGCCCGTGCGGCGCACGCAGGACAATGCATCGGCGGCGTAGGCATGCCTGACGGTACGGCGACAGCCCATCTCTTCCGGCCGAAGCTCGTCACGGCCCTGAGCGAAGGCTATTCCCTCTCGTCGTTGCGCAAGGACGTGCTCGCTGCGGTGACGGTGGCGATCGTGGCGCTGCCTCTGTCGATGGCGATCGCCGTAGCCTCCGGCGTGTCGCCCGAGCGAGGGCTATATACAGCGATCATCGGCGGGTTCCTCGTCTCGGCGCTGGGTGGGAGCCGCTACCAGATCGGGGGACCCGCGGGGGCCTTCATCGTTCTGGTGGCTGCCACGACGACGAAGTTCGGTCTGAACGGGCTGCTCGTGACCGTGATGCTGTCGGGCGCGATGCTGACGCTGATCGGGCTTTCGCGCCTCGGCTCGCTGATCCGCCACATTCCCCATCCCGTGACCGTGGGGTTCACCTGCGGCATTGCCGTGACGATCTTCTCAGGCGAAATCCGGGATCTGTTCGGTCTGCATCTCGCGGGCGCGGAACCCGGCCCGCTGATCCCCAAGCTGCTGGCGCTCGGCAAGGCGGCAGCGACGGCGACGCCTGCGGCGGCGGTGCTGGGCCTCGGCTCGGCGGCGCTGATCTTCGTGCTGCGCCGGTATCGGCCCAACTGGCCCGGCATGTTGATCGCGGTGGTGCTGGCGTCCATCGCCGCCGCATGGATGCAGCTTCCGGCCGAGACGATCGGCAGCCGCTTCGGCGATATCCCGCGCGGCTTGCCGACGCCGCAGGCACCGGAGATGTCATGGGCGCTGGTGCTGCAGCTCCTGCCGTCGGCGCTCTCGTTCACCCTGCTGGGCGGCGTCGAGAGCCTGTTGTCGGCCAAGGTCGCCGACAGCATGTCCGGACGCAAGCATCGCTCCAACATGGAGCTGGTCGCGCAGGGTCTCGCCAACATCGTCTCAGCCCTGTTCGGCGGGATCAGCGTCACCGGCACGATCGCGAGAACCGCGACGAACATCCGGGCTGGCGCGATCAGCCCGGTGTCGGGCATGCTGCATGCGCTGTTCGTCCTGCTGTTCATGCTCGTGGCTGCGCCGCTGGCGCGCTATGTACCGCTCTCGGCGCTCGCCGGCGTCCTGCTGGTGGTGTGCTGGAACATGGCCGAGAAGGCCGAATTCCTGCGCCTGATCCGTAGCTGGCCCACGGCCTCGGTGCTGCTCGCGACCTTCGGCCTGACCCTGGTGAAGGACCTGACATTCGGGATCGTCGCGGGGTGTGTCGTCGCCGCATTGCTGGCGATCGTCCGGCGAAGGGTCCCGCAGGAGGGCGATTGAAGGTGCGACGGTGCGGAGCAAGTGGCTTGCCCGCAGAACAAAAACAGGGCCTGCCTCGCGGGGAATGTGCGAGGCAGGCCCTCAAGGGTCGTGCGCGGCCGGGAGGCGCGGGACCGGGCACGTCGGGGAGCATGTTGGAGGGCGGAAGAAGCGGTGGGACCAGGTTCGGGCCGTGAGCGCCATTGAGCGACCGCGTCGCGGTCAAAGGGTTCAATCGGTCAATGCGGAGAGCATACGCGGTGCCGAGGCCGATCCGATCGCGCTTGTGAGACGCGTCGCATCGGCAATGGTGGACGCCGTTCCGAGCCATTCCAGGGAGCCATCATGGCGTTCAGCATAGATGGCGTAGGAGGCGGGGACTTCGTCAGCGTTCTGCACGAGGGCATGTTCGCCGGACGCATCACGCAGGCCCGCGATTGCGATCTGCCGGCTCCATGCGAGAGGAACGGGACGAAGCTCACCGCCAGAGGGCGACGTGGAAAAGTTCTCGGACCATCCTGGGCAGCGCTGGTCCACGAAGTCGATTGCGGCGGCGATCCGACCGTTGGTATCGCCATGGGCAAGGGCGAGACAGGCGGGCGCGGCTGCGATCATATCCGCCAGCTTCGCCGTAAAGGTCTCGAACATCGCATCGCTCTGGAAGTCGCCATCCTCCGGGGGCACGGGCCTTTCCTCCGTCAACACGATTTGCAGTTCGTGAAGCGCCGCGAAGGCCAGGCCGGACGCGTGTCCGGTGGTGAGGTCAGGCCTGTCGAAGATCAGGTCGTAGGGCCGGCCTTCCGGATCGGCGAAAGCCTGATCGAAGGTCAGGTGCGAGATCGATTCCCAGGTCTCTCGGGAAATCTCGCGCGCATCGACATAATATTCGGGTGCGGGAAGGCCGAGACCCGCATCGAGACCATCGAGGCGCAGACGGGAAAGCTGGGCCGTTTCGCTATTCGGATGCTCTTGGCGTTCCAGCAAGGTCGCGAGATCGGTCTGGTCGAGCGCGATCCAGTGCGGGGCCGACGCGCCGT
Organism: Sphingobium cyanobacteriorum; assembly: GCF_030580935.1. Taxonomy (GTDB): domain Bacteria; phylum Pseudomonadota; class Alphaproteobacteria; order Sphingomonadales; family Sphingomonadaceae; genus Sphingobium; species Sphingobium cyanobacteriorum. Next base: position 36,100 of record NZ_JAUQOM010000014.1, read on the forward strand.
CGCGCGGAAACAGGCCACGGAGCTGGATCAGTCGCTCGATCTGCGAGGCGTCCCGCAGGTCATAGGCGCCGCCGAGGATTTCGGCGGCGATGTGGTGCCAGACGTGCCAGGGATAGCTCGCGAAGGGCACAACATGGCGAGCAACCAGACAATCGTCATCCAGCATGCATTCCCGGCTGCCGTCACCGGCCCAGAATTTGCCCACGCTACCCTCGGCGGAAACGATCTCGGCGCTGGTGAGCGCGACGAAGTCGGCAGTGAGGCCGCACAAGTCGTGGGGCGATCGGGTCGGGAGACTGGATTGGGCAAGTGAAGGCATGGAGGGATCCTCGCTGTTGGTCGGCGTGCGGGTGCGCGCTGTCAAAAGAGACAGGGCCCGCTTCGCGACGTGCGAAACGGACCCTGCAAGGGGCCGCGCCCGGAGGCTGGGCGCGGCGGGGGAGATGGATCGCGTCAGGCGGTCGCGTCGGCGGTTTCGGCCGGTTCGGCGGCCTCGGAACCGTGCGGCTTGCGCTGGCGGCGACCGCCTTCCTGGGGCTCGCCACCGAAGGCATGTTCGGCGGAGGACTGGCCGAGGCCGGCCTCGGCGCCCTGGGTGGCGGGGCCGGCGGTCTCGTCGGCGCCGGGCAGCGGCGGCAGGCCCTCGTCGGCCTTGGGCGCCATCTCCGCGGCGAGATCGCGGCGACGCGTCGGGCGCGACCAGACGACGTTGTAGCTGCCGTCCTCCTGGCGGAACGCCGACACGTAGAGCGGCGCGGCCAGGCTCGGGTCCTCGATCTTGCCGTTGAGGAACGCCTCGCCCGTGCCGTTCGAGAACAGCTCGAACAGCGCACCCACCTGCACCCACGCCCGCGACGCCGACAGCGCCAGAACCTCGAACTTGGGCGCCTTGGGATTGGCCGAGTGCACCTCGCGCAGCGCAACCGTCATGGCGATCGCCAGCGTCGCGATCTTGCCGACGAAAATGCCGGCGTCATTCTGCTTGATCGAACCGATGTTCATGGGAAAGTCTCCTGAAAGCGGTCTCGAACACCGTGTCCGAGCCACCTTCCTCCTTCCCCACTCCCCTCCTCGGCCGTTCGGCCGAGCAGGCGCGCAAGCGCCCATCCGAGCGCCGCAAAAGCGGCCTCGGGTCGAAACGCGTTGGGCGCTGGATGGCGCTGACCGCCTGCGGGCGGTCAGTGCGCTAGAGGCAACGTCACCGGCTGGCGGACGGTCGCTAAGTGGGCGGGAGAGCCTCGCTCGCGGTCATGCTGCGGTCGAAGGCCTCGACATGGCGGCGCGCGAGATCACGCTTGGCGATGTTGTGCCAGTAATGATCGTCATGCCCTTCATAGTTGCCGCGACCGTCGAGCCGGATCGTGTCACCATATTGCTCGATCCGCTGACCGTCATAGGTGAGCAGCACCTCGCCCTGGGTCGTGCTGAAGCGCTTGCGCTCGATAACCAGCTTGGCGGGATCATAAGGCGGCGGCTGGCGCAGATAGTCGGGACGCTGGCGGTTCGCAGCGATCGCTGCGCAGAGGCGTTCAACGTGATGCGCGTCGTTCGAGACGATGATGAAGACATGGGATCGGTCGAAGAAGTTGCCGAAGAAGCTGACGGCATTCTCGACCCCTTCGAGCCATTCGCCGCGCAGGTTGCGGGCATCCCGTTCGACGAAATCGCCATATTTTTCGAACAGGCGGTTGAGCGGATGATCGTTCAGCATCTCGATCAGCGCGTCGATCGCGGCTTCGACGGTCTCGGAGCGCAGATGGCCGTTGCTCAGGACGATGGTCGTCATGGTCGTTCCTCTCGAGTTTGGAGTTGATCGAGCGGGGACAGCCGCCGCGCCCGGTGGTATGTCGGCCTCGGCAGGCTTGTGGCGCGGTCCGGCGATTATCGTCTGCGGCGGAGCGCCACGACTGTAGCGGTCGAGGGACAGGCCGTCAGTTGGGCTCGTCGAGCCAGTTCTCGATTCTAAGGGCGCGGATGCGCGAGAACTCGCCGTAGTTGGCGGTCACAAGGACCGCGTCCAAGGCATAGGCATGAGCCGCGATGAACAGGTCGTTCGGGCCGATCGGCTTGCCCGCGGCCTCGAGCTCGGCGCGAATTCCGCCATATTCGGTGTCGGCCGGAACATCGAGGGCGAGAACCTGGATGCTGTCGAGGATCGCTTCGATCTGGGCCAGGAGGCGCGGCGATCCCTTCTTGGCGCAGCCGTAGCGGAGTTCGGCGGCCACGATGATGCTGACGCAGATGCCGTCAGGGCCGACCTCGGCGATCCGGTTCGCGATGGCCCCGTGCGGATTGCGCGCAAGCTCGGACACGATGTTGGTGTCGAGCATGTAGAGCGTGCTCAAAGGTCTATGGCCTTTGCCGGCAGCAGCGTATCGTCGACGTCCGGGAACTCGTCATCAGGTCCGAGCGGGTCGAGGCTCGCCAGGACTTCGAGAATATTCCGCCGGCGGATCGGCTCGAGAATGAGCCGCTCGCCGTCACGGTGGATCATGACGCTCGTTCCTGGAAGCTCGAAGTCGGCCGGGATACGCACGGCCTGGCTCTTGTTGTTGCGGAACAGTTTGGCTTCCCGCGAGGCTATCGGTTCGGATCGTGCCATGCCGTCCTCCTTGGATATACATAGACATATACATTGCGGTCGGCCATTTCAATGGCGGACAACAACAGGGGTTCCGGCCCTGGCGTCTCACACCGCGAGATAGCAGTCATGGGCGAGCAGGCGCGGCTCTCGCGAGCCGGCCCAGATCGGACGGGGCAGATCGTCGCCCATGGCAAAGCGCCAGCGGGTGAGGCCGTTGGCGGCCTCCAGTACGAATCCGTCCTCGGTCGCGTTGAAGCGCTCTATGGTCGCCTTCTCGTCGCCGAAGTCGGGGATGTCGGCTATGCGTTCATGGCCGGCATAGCGATGCTCCCACGGCGTGAATTCCGCGATCTGGTCGGGATGCACGCCAAGGATGCGCTGGTCGATGGCAGCCCGGAGCGACCGGAAATCCTCGGCCGGAGTGATCTCCTCGCGCGTCAGCCAGATCCACCCGTCAGACCCGGTGAGCGGCAGAACGATCCATGAGCCGCGATTGCATTGCCAGCCCGAGAGGCCGACGCCCCCTTGCCCATAGCTGCCGAGGTGGCTCGAATAGTCGGTGAGCATGCGGCCTTCCGGCCAGTCCGGCGGCATGGGACCGATGACGCTGTTGCCCCTGACGGCGCTGAACGAACCCCGGTCCCATATGCCGTCTCGGTTGAGGACCCGGCGCTTGGTTCTGCCGGTGCGAGGAAGGTCGAGCACGCGGCGTGCCTTCTCGAGCGGATCCTCGCCCTGACGGACGGTGACGGCGAGGCGGAGGGTGAGCGCTCCCGAGGCAGGGCTGGCGCTCTCCTCACAATCGAGCGCGAAAACAGCTTCGTGCTGGACCGGAGACTGGCTGCCTTCCGGCACGATCGTTCGCGCGGCGGCCCAGTCGATGCGCCGACGCTCGTACCAGCTTTGGGAAAGAAGCCAGCTGCGCGCACGGCGCGCATCCTCGGCCTCGGCTTTGGCGAGGATCCAGTCGGGGACGGGCGCCGTGAAGACGACGTCATAGGTCGGCATGGCGAGATACTCCGGCTTGAGGGTGTGAGCGCCGCGCTTGATGGCGGCGGTCCGGCGCGTTCAGGCGAGCGGCGCCGGCAGGGCCAGCCATTCCGGCTGGTCGCTTGCGATCGGCAGATCGGTGTTCGAGGCTTCGGCCTCGGAGAAGACGGTCGCGGTTTCGAGCGAGCCGAAGCCCGCCTTGCTGTTCCAGAAGAGCAGGCCTTCCTCGCGATCCCGCGTGGCGATGACGAGGCCGTGCTCGGCCTCGCCGGGACGGCGGGTCAGCGCCTTTTCGAGGCCTCGGGCCGAGCCGCCGAATTCGATGTCGTCCTCGCGGATCACGACGAAGCCGCCGCCGAACTCACCCGGACGCATGCGATCACAATCGAGGGCATATTCGAAGCCGAAGGGAAGCGCGGAGCGTGCCGTGGCCTGGATCAGCGCCGCCGTCGCCTCGATGTCGACCTGCTCGCCGTGGATCCAGACGCCGACCGTGTCCCCGGTATCGGGAGGATCGACCTGCAGGGTGAAGCCGAGGCGGGGATAATCGGGATCGGGGAATATCTCGAGAAAGCCCGAGAACGGGTCGGCATCGGCCGGCGGAAAGCAGGCCGCGAAAGCCGGGCCCAACGCGGAGAACCGCGCGGTGCGCCCATCCGGTTCGAGCGAAGCATCGTCGAGGGCCTCGATGGCATCGTCGATCAGGCGGAGGACCTCAGCCTCGGCGGGCGTGACGGCGAGCGTGAAGCTCGCCTTGGTGAAGTGGTTGGCCATGCTGACTCCTTGGGGAGAGGGATGCGGCGCAAGCCGCGTCCCCGGCCTCGGAGACAGGCCCGGCCCCCTTCCCCTGCCCTGCTCCCCTTTGCATGCGCGGAGCGCGGACCGCAGCAGACGCGCGGAGGATTCCGCGGCCTTGGTCAGAGACGTTCGGAAGGTGCGGGCGGCGTTACCGCCCTATTGGCAAGTCTAGGCCGTGCGCTTGCGGCGGCGGGGAGGCCCGACATGGTCGGCGGACACTTCGAGGTCCACCGCGAGCTGGGTGAGCGTACGCTGCGCGCCCAACCGCTGCAGCCCGTCCATACGACCGTCGAGCTTGAGCGTCTTGATCCGCGATCGAACGAGCGAAGCGGCGACGCGCAGCGTGTGGGGATCGAGCTCGGTCATGGGACTCGATCATAGCGCGGAAGGCGCGTCGAGGCGAGCGCTCAGCCCTCGTCTGGAAAGTCGCGCCAACGGCGAACCAGCTCGATCATCTCGGCCTTGCGGCCGAAGGCATCGGGATAGATCGCGCCTTCATGCTGGCCGAGAAAGCCGATGATGATTGTCATGTGGGTCGCGATCGTCGCGTCGACGCCGAACAGATCTGCGATAGGGAAATGACCGCAATCATCGCCATTCCACCAGGCAAGCAGGAAGTTCGCGACCCGCCGCGCCTGGCCGGTGTCGGATCGAGCGATCTCGATCAGCCGGTCGAGGGCATGGCGCGCGGCGGCGTCGCTGAAGGGTCCCTTGTCCACGGGATCAGCCTATAGCAGCGAGATGCTCACGGGAACCGGGAACCGGAGCGCCAAACTCGGGATCGACACCCGGCGAGCCCGCCGGATTGCCGCGCAGGATCCACGGCATCGGCTGGATGAGACGCGCCCAGTCGGCAAACGACGGTATCCGCCCAAGATCTTCGGTGACATGCTGTTCTCCGACGAGCCGGACCGGGATGTCCCGGCCGTCGCTGTTGCGGATCGTCACGCCGAAGATCGTCTCGAGGAGAAAAATGCCTTCGGCATGATGCCTCAAGGCGCGGTGGCGCGGATCGGCGATGATCTTCTTGGACTCGTCGAACCACTGGTGAAGCGGCAGATAGTCCTCGGCATTACCGCCCCACCGGCGGACCGAGCTCAGCGCATGATAATGGCAATGCGACATCGCTAGAGCTCCGTCTCGCTGGTGTCATAGTCGATGAAGCGGGTGTTGTGCGTCAGTGTCACCGAGCCGGAAGCGACATCGATGCCGATGATGCCGTGGGCCCCTTCGCCGTTTTCCCAACCGCAATGATGGGTGCAGACCGCATTCTCGGCGAAAGCGCTCAGAGCATCTTCAAGGTCGACCGTCCGCGTGGTGACAGAGCCATTATATTCGAGCGCGAAATGGTCGCACAGGATGGTCGGTAGCTCTGCGCTGGCGTCGTCGCGATAGGCGAAGACATCGCCCACGCTGCCTTCGTCGCCGCCGCCGTCATAGTGGATGTCAACGCGCGCGATGCCGTGTTCGCGCAGCAATGGAAGGAAGGCGGCCTTGCAGCGCGCCTCGACGTCTTGGACAGCGGTAAGACCGGTCTCGATCTCCGCGACGATCGCGGCCTCGGTGACCGGCTGGTCGGAAGTGGGTTGCTGGATCATGCGTCGATCTCCTGGATCAGGATCTTCGCGGCCTCGGCGCTGGCCGGATAGGCGGCGGCGAGGTTGCGGTGAAGGGCTTCGAAGTCCGGGATGGCGAAGCGTCCGTCGGCATTGGGCCGGGTCGCCAGAAGCGCGCCGGTGACGATGTCGTCGATCCGGTCGCGATCGACTGTCGGGGCGCTGCCGTCTTCATAACGGACCGGTGGCGCGAACCCGGCCTCGACCCAGCTTTCGAGGCCGTCCTGCGCGGCCTCGGTATAGGCGGTAACCGCGGGATTACGCCGATAGGCAAGCGCATCGACCTTGAGGCCAAGCGAATAATAGACGCCGAAGTCGTGCCGGTTGGTGACCGACACGAGCGTGCAGCCATCGGGCGGCGGGCCGAAACGGGCAATGATGGCGGCGCGGTAGGCGGCGACTTCAAGCCGGTTCAGCCGCTCGAAGTCGGGCGTGTGCCCAAGCTGCGCGCAGTCCTCGTTGGCGGGGGCGCCGCCGAGGTCGATGATGTCGGACATGATTGTCTCCCGTCACGATTGGACAGGAGCCACGCTCCCCCTCCTCTCTACGGCCGCAGGCCGGTCGGCCGGGATTGAAGCTGACAGGAAAGGGGCACGGCGTTAGACAGGGTGGCCGTCCCGACAAATCTGTTCAGAGGCTTCGCTTTTGGAAACCATCACGCTCGTCCTGACATTGCTGTTCGCCGTGGTGCTGAGTGGAATCCTGGCTCGCCTCTTGCCGTTTTCGGTTCCGCGTCCCCTCGTCCAGATCGCTCTGGGTGCCGCGATCGGTCTCGTCGCCGACTGGCGGGTGACGCTCGATCCGGACATCTTCTTCCTGCTCTTCCTGCCGCCGCTGCTGTTCCTCGATGGGTGGCGGATACCGCCCGACGATATGTTCAAGGATGGCGTCACGATCCTTGAGCTGGCCCTTGGCCTGGTCGTGTTCACCGTCGTCGGCATGGGTTTCCTCATCCACTGGATGATCCCGGCTATGCCGCTCGCAGTGGCTTTCGCGCTCGCGGCGGTGGTTTCCCCCACCGACCCGATCGCCGTGTCCGCGATCGCGCAGCGCACGCCGATCCCCAAGCGGATGATGCATATCCTGGAGGGGGAATCGCTGCTCAACGACGCGTCGGGCCTTGTCTGCCTGCGCTTTGCGGTGGCGGCCGCCCTGACGGGCAGCTTCTCGCTGGGGGCCGCGGCGCTCAATTTCCTGTGGGTCGCGATTGGCGGCATCGTCGTCGGCGCGGGCCTCACCTGGCTCGTTGGGCGGGCAAAGGAACTGGTCGCGCGGCGTCTCGGCGAGGAAAGCAGCTCGCAGATCCTGATCAGCCTGCTGATTCCGTTCGGCGCCTATCTCGTAGCCGAGCATCTCCATTGCTCGGGCATCCTGGCGGCGGTCGCGGCCGGCGTGATGATGGGGTTCATCGAGACACGGGGCAAGGCGCTGGCCGTAACCCGCATCCGACGCACGACGGTCTGGGATCTCATTCAGTTCACGGCCAACGGCATCATCTTCGTGCTGCTTGGCGAGCAGCTTCCCACGATATTGGCCGGCGCTGCCGACAGCGTCAGGCTGACCGGCCATCATGGAGCCTGGTGGCTGGCCGTCTATATCGTCGCGATCAATGTCGCACTGGCGGCGCTGCGTTTCGTCTGGGTCTGGTTCTCGCTGCGCCTGACGTCTTTCCGCCGCGCGGAAGATAGCCCGAGGCCGAACTGGCGGTTGGTGGGGGCGATGTCTTTCGCGGGCGTCCGTGGGGCCATCACGCTCGCGGGCGTACTCACGCTCCCGCTCGCCATGGCCGACGGGACGGCGTTCCCGGGTCGCGATCTCGCCATTCTCCTGGCAATGGGCGTCATCATCCTGTCGCTGATCGCGGCATCGATCGGACTGCCGTTGATGATGCGGGGGCTGGAGATGCCGGCGGAGCCATCGCGCGATGCGGAGATCGAAGAAGCCCGGAGAGCGGCCGCCGAAGCCGCGATCGCCGAGATCGAGCGCACTCAGCACCAGCTTGCCGAGGGGCGAAAGGATGCCGACGCCTATGTGAACGTCGCTTCCAGGTTGATGGACCTCTATCGCGAACGGATCGACAATCGCTCGAGCCTGCCCGAGGCGATGGCTTTTCTGCGGCGCGATGAGCGCATCGAGCGCGATCTTCGCCTTGCCGCGCTGAAGGCGGAACGCGGGGAAATTTTCCGCCGGGTTCGTCAGAGCGAATTGGGGAGCGAGGCGGCGCGCAAGCTGGTGCGGGAGCTCGACCTGCAGGAGGCCCGTCTGGCAGGGTGATGCCAACGACAGCCGGCAGGCACGGCGCGGCCGCGAGCTTTGGTTTCGGGACAAGGAAAAAGCCCCCGCTTGGGTGAAGCGGGGGCTGGGAGAGTTCGAACTGCCGTTTGCGTCAGCTCGCGAAGGCATGTTCGGCGGAGGACTGGCCGAGGCCGGCCTCGGCGCCCTGGGTGGCGGGGCCGGCGGTCTCGTCGGCGCCGGGCAGCGGCGGCAGGCCCTCGTCGGCCTTGGGCGCCATCTCCGCGGCGAGATCGCGGCGACGCGTCGGGCGCGACCAGACGACGTTGTAGCTGCCGTCCTCCTGGCGGAACGCCGACACGTAGAGCGGCGCGGCCAGGCTCGGGTCCTCGATCTTGCCGTTGAGGAACGCCTCGCCCGTGCCGTTCGAGAACAGCTCGAACAGCGCACCCACCTGCACCCACGCCCGCGACGCCGACAGCGCCAGAACCTCGAACTTGGGCGCCTTGGGATTGGCCGAGTGCACCTCGCGCAGCGCAACCGTCATGGCGATCGCCAGCGTCGCGATCTTGCCGACGAAAATGCCGGCGTCATTCTGCTTGATCGAACCGATGTTCATGGGAAAGTCTCCTGAAAGCGGTCTCGAACACCGTGTCCGAGCCACCTTCCTCCTTCCCCACTCCCCTCCTCGGCCGTTCGGCCGAGCAGGCGCGCAAGCGCCCATCCGAGCGCCGCAAAAGCGGCCTCGGGTCGAAACGCGTTGGGCGCTGGTGTTAGTTTATCGAGCCGAAGAGACGCCTCTTGGCCGCTGCCTGATGCAGGCCGTCCTTGACGCCGACCGTGGCGTTCATGTCCGCCGCGAGATCGGCAGCCAGCGTCTCGGGAATATCGGCATAAGCTTCGACCACCCTGATGGCGATCTCGGGGCTGAGCAGCTCGCCCGGCTCGGTGCCAAGCCAGATCGTCGCCTCGCCTTCTTCGGGTTCCTCATCGGTCGGCGTGAATATCTGGGCGAAGAAGGTCTGAAGGGGTCTGTCCCAGCCAACCACCGCCTTGATGACCCCATTCCCCGGTCTCGGTTTCAGTTCGTAGCGGCTCATGTCTGGCTCCGACGAATGCGATGATCGACGTGGCGGGCCGCGCCCTCGGCGCTGCGCAGCGCCTTGCGGACCGCGGCGGCGGCGCGCGGGGCGCCGCTCTGGGCAAGAAGGTGCCGCGCGCTGCGAAGCTGGTCAATCGCCTCCCACACGGCGTCGCGGTCTGCCCGCTTCGCGGCTCTGATGGGTCGCATGGGATTGGTCCCTTCGAGATTGATCAGGATGCCGGCGACGCCGGGACGGTTTCGATGCGGACATCGATGGCGTTCCTGCCGATGATCGCTGAGAACTGGCGCCCTTCGGGAACGAACCATTGGGCGCGGTAGGCGATGATCGCCCGGAGCCGCTCCACCAGCGCCGCGTCGTCTCCAAGCAACAGTCGGGTGGCCATTTCTCTGGCATCGAGCAGGAAGCGATCGTTCTGCGTCTCCCAGCTATCGGCGTCGCGATCGTCGCTCGCGCAGAAGCATGAAGCCTCGAGCAGGTCGACCAGCTCGTCCGGGGATATCGCGCCGCGCGCGGCGAGAAGGACGTTCGCTTCCTCGAAACCCCAATGATGCGCGTCGTCATACTCGATGACGACGGGAGCCGCGACGGTCAGCGTCTCGGTTCTGGCGCCCCCGATCTCGACCACGAGATCGAGGCGGTCGACCGTCCCGCATTCGAGCCCGGACAGGGTCTCGCTGTCGAACAGATGGCGGGCGCCGTCGCGTTCGATCTCGAACCGAAGCGCTGTGATCCGGGGGAGTGCATCGTACCAGCCATATCCCGCCATCGCGTCGTCCGGATCGGCGAGGGAACCTTGGAGGCGGCCGTCGCGGGCGAGCGCGAATGCCGCGCATTGTTCGAGCGGCGCGCCGAAATTCTCCATGAGGACGAGATTGTCCGCCGGGATCAGGCCGGAACCCTCGCGTCCGCTGTTGAGATCGGACGTCGCCGGGGTCCAGCCTCGCAGGAGCGCCGTCGCCTCGGGAAGATCGATGCCGAGATTCCGGGCCTCGGTCCATTGGGCGAAGGACAGGCGGTGGCTGCCGAGAGATGCGATGTGGCGGAAGATGGTCTTGCGGACCAAGTCGCGGAGCGCTTCGAGCGCGGCGCTCTCGACCATTTCGGTCCGGGCTGGCAGCACAAGCTGTAGCGCTGGGGCATCGATGATGTCGACGCGCGCCCACCAGCTGCGATCCTTCTCGTCAATCGAGGGCAAGGCGCAGGGGACGGTGAGGCCGTGGAAGTTGATGCGCGGCTGGTAGTGAGTGGAGCGCGCCCCGTTATAGAGGCCGATGCGCACGCCGCCGGTCTCAACCGTGACCAGGGCGTCGGCGAGCCAGTCCGATTGGGCAAGCGGCGCGCCGTTGAATCGGATCGGCGTCGGACAATAGCGTGCGGCCGCGTTCGCGCTGGCCTCCAGGGATTTCGCCCAGTCATCCTGGAGTGGGAGACGGATCTCGGTGCCGAAGCGATGATCGCAGCGATAGACCGGGATAGGACCGCCCGTTTCCCAATCGCCGGGCGCGATCGAGATCCGCCAGGCGTCTCCGCCGGCGCGCGGACGGGACCGGATTTCGACATGGCGCCCGGCAAGGCTGAACACGCCCATGCCGGCAGGATCTTCACGGGCCGCGATATCCTCATCCCATCCCGAGCGCCCGAGCGCGAGAATGACCGCGGGATCGGCGATCCCCGCGCCGTCGTCGGCGATGACGAGCCACTGCCGATCGTCGGCTTCGGCGACATCGAGGTCGACGGTCGTCGCGCCGGCGCGGCGCGCATTCTGGATGAGCTCGGTCAGTATGGAACCGAGCGTATTATTGAACAGCCTCGTCACCTTGGTGATCGCTGCGGGATCGACCTGGCTGTGGACGACGGTGGGAAGGGGCATCGGGGTCTCCTCGGCAAGAGCGAATGGCCCCCTCCCCGCCCTTCTCTCCTTTCGCTCGGGGCTGCGCGTCCACGGGCGGCGGTGGCGCGGCTGTCAGGCGCAACGGCGCTCCTTCTCGGCCGGTGTCTCGATGTGGACATAGCGCTTGCCGGCCCGGCGGCGCTTGCGGATGCGGCCATCGACGAAGGCCTTGGCCCAGCGGTCGGCTTCGTCCACGCGGGCGGCGATGGCGCACTCGTCGGCCTGTTTGAACATCGTGTAGGCCAGCGCGTATTGCGCGCGCTCCGGCAGGCTGAGCAGTGTCGCGCTGATCGGCAGCGCGCTCTCGTAGAATTCGAGGATATGGCGGCCCCCGCCGTGGTGCATCAGGATGGCCAGGAGGCCCTTGTTTCCGGGACCGGTCGGCCGCGCGATCTGGATGTCATGCGACCCGTAGGTTACCCCGACCTGGGACGCCCCGCCCTCGCCGCGATGGAAGACGCGGTCCTCGCGGTTCGCCAGGGGATGGGCGAGAACCTCATAGCCATCGAAGCTATCGACGCGGCGGATGCGGTTATGTCCGATGACGGTCATGACAAAATCTCCTCATGCCCCGGGGCGCAGGCCACCGGGGTTGGATGGGCACGGAAAGTGGTGGAGTGGCCGGCAGGGGTTCAGTCACCGCGCGGCAAAGGGATCGGGACGGCTTGGCCACTGGCGAGGTTGATGAAAGCGCCGGCGTGCCCGATCGACCCGCGGCCGAGAAGGTCGAACAGCAGTGCGAGCGCGTGGCTCGCCAGCACCCGATTGACGAACAGGGACTGACGTTCGAGCGCCTCGGCGACCGAGCAGGACGGGGCATCGTCCTCGGCCAGGGTTTCGTCGGCCAGCTCGGGAAAGGCCTCGAGGACAGTTGGCAGGCGCGCCTTGACGTTGCCCTTCGGACGGCATGGGCAACCGATCAGATATTGTCCGTCGCTGGCGCGATTGCCGAGGTCCATCCAATAGGTCGGCACGACCCTGCCGTCGCTAAGCGCCGCGCCGAGTGCCCGGCGCGCCGAAGCCGTGTCGACGCACGTGATGAGGATGTCGGTCCCTTCCGTATCGACGGCATCGGGCGCTCGGCCATGAACGGCTTTCCAGCCCAGGCCGTGGGCAAGGTTGATCCGCTCGGTTAGCGTGCGCGCCTTGGAGTTGCCGAGATCGCAGCGATAGAAGGGCTGGCGACCGAGATTGGCCTCGGTCACAATGTCGTCGTCGACCACGGTGACCGCGAGCGAACGCGAGGAGATCGCGCGGAGAGCCGTGTCGAGCGAGGCAAGGCCCATTAGCATCTGAGCGCCGTTTCCACCGCATCCCACGAGGAGGATGCGGATCCCGCGATTGTCGAAGGTGGCGGGAAGGAAGTGGCGCTGGAGCTTGTCAGGCTGCATGGGGAATCTCCCGAAAATGGGCTGCGCGGCACGGCCAGGAACATCCCTCCGGCGCAGAGCCTGGCGGCCATGACCGGACCCGCCGGGTGGTCGAGCCGGCCGACGACGAGTGAAATCTTGGTGGCATGGGCATCGTCAGCATCGTCGGTCGCGCTGAAATAGGCCGGACCGCGCCCGTGACTGTGCATGTCGCAGACGACATGCCAACTAGGCTCGCAGGCCGGGGGCCGGTAGACGAGGCGCGTCGGCGTCGCTTCATCGATCTGCGGAAAATGCACGGTGAATTCGGCCGTCGCCTCGTTCCACAGGATGAAGGCGGCTGCCTCGTTGGGCAGGGCGGCACGGAAATGGTCCAGGACGGCCGCGAGATGCTCACCCGGGACCCGGCCGCAGCGCAATTCGGCCTGGGGGTCGCCCATGCTGCCATAGGGGAGATGGGCTGCGAATGGCGGCGACAGAGGCGCATCAAGCGCCAGCCAGGGACGACGCAATATGAGCATCGCCCCATCGGCCCCCACGGCGAGCCCGTGTCCGGCCCGACTGCTGCGAAGCGCATCGAGCCCAGGCGATCGGCCTATGGGCGGAACAGGATAGCAGGGAACGGCGGCGAGCAGCGCGGCCGCGGTCGGATCATCGGCGAGCATGGTCATCTCCCGGCAGCCGCTGAAATCAGTCGGCCGACCGTGATCGCGTCGGCCGGCGGGCGCGCCTGTCGCAGACGGGCGGCGGGATTGAAGGGCCTGAGGCGTCGGACCGGGAAACGACTGGCCCCGCGCGCGGCGAGATCGTCCCAGAGTCTGACGAGGCCGCCCTTGCCGGTCACCGTCCATTCCTGTCCGGGATTGGGGTGCGTCGACCAGGAGTCGAACACGGCCCGTTCGAACTCCGGGATTGCGGCAACGCCGAGGGTTTTCGGCCTCGGGATATTGCCCCAGCAGAGCCGCCCTTCGATGAAGACATTGAGAATGGGCGAGTGCAGCACCGGCGTGTCAGCCACGGGGCGCTCGCTGGCCGGCAGCGCGTAGACCCCGAGCCCCGCGCGCGTGGCAATGAACAGATGCGCGGGATAGGGCACCGCGACCGTGGTGCGCCGCGCCAGCGCTCGAAGACCGTCGGGCGGCGATGAGAGCGCGAAATAGGCGGGGCGAACCTGTGCCGGCGTCCACCATGCGAGAACATCGGGATGGGAGACCAGGACGGTGTCGGGCAATATCTCGGGGATAGCCGTGCGGCCCAGCGCCTCGGTCCACTGGCGCAGCTGCGCACGCGACAAGGGAATGCCCGCAGCGATCGTGGGGCGGCCGTCTCCATCGAGCTCGACGGCGTGCATGCTGGCGAACGCCGCCACGTCGTTCCTGGGCGCGCCATAGGCGTTTGGGGTCCGGGACGTTCCGGCCTGATAGAGCAGGATGGCGTTGGTCAGGACGAGACCGCCGCCGGTGGCTTCGAAGTGGCTGCTGTGATCGGACATGGGGGCCTCACGGATTGGGTGGGTCGAGACGGACGAGATCCTGAGCCGCGAGCAGGAACTGGACGCCGAGCCTGAGGCTCGCGAACCAGGCGTCGATCCGGCTCACTTCGGGCAGCGGGCAGAGGCCGCAGAAATCCATGAAGCCCATTTCCATGCCGTGGCGCGCGACATCGTCGAGTTCGCGGGCGAACTCTTCGAACGGAACGAGCGTCAAGGGCGGAAGGGACGAGCATTCCTCGATGCCCGGCACATATTCGTAGAGGGCGTCGCTATCGAAGTGCCAGGCATTGCGGTCCGAGGCGAGGTGTTCGAGCGCCTTATGCGCGTCGCGAAGCCGGTGCAGCGCCTGCGCCAGCTCTTTCGGGAGGCATGCGGGCTTCGCTGCGTTCGCGCCGATCATCCAGTCGGGACGGCGCGCGTTCATTTCCGAGGGGAGCGTCTGTTCCTCGATCTCTTCGGCGCTGAGACCCTGATAGGCGGCCAAGCTCCGGCGCGCGCTCTCGTCGTCGATCTCGCCGTCCCAATAATACATCGAGATTTCGTCGAAGAGGTCTTGGTAGCCGAAGACCGGAAGGGCGGTGCCGAGCGTCTCCCCGAGGGCCGCATAGGCGGCGGCGCGCCAGGGGATGGGAGCGTCGCCGGTTTCGATCCAGCCAAGATCCAGTTGGCCCAGGGTCTCGCAGACAAGGGCGATCGCGGGCGGATTATCGTCTTCGCCGACGAGGACGGCGACCCGCAGATCGACAAGCTCGATCGGCTCCAGGATTTCGAGAACCGCGGCATTGAAGACCTGCTCGATGCGCTTGCGGGCGCCGACGCGCGTGTACCGCTTGGAGGTTGCTTCCCGCGCGGACACCCAGCGGCCCATCAGCTTGTGGTGATTGCTGAGCGGCTGATCGAAAGTGGCGGGGATGTCGACGGACAGCGCGACCGACCGCCCCGCGAGATCAACCGAGTGGGGCGAGCCTGAGGCCGGCGGGGGGCTGAAGCGGCTCCGCCGCTTCGCCTTTGTGATTGGCAGGGTCGAGGAGGATCCGCGCGTGGAGGGCCTGGGCCTGGGCGCTGCAGGGAGGCTGGGGGAAGCCGGTCGTGTTGCCATCGTCGTGCTCGATCCATTCGAGGAGCGTCTTGCGCGGAGCGGCCGGAATGGCCGCGCTCTGGGCGGGCGGCATGTTCAGCCCTTGGTGCCGACGGCGCGCCGATATTCGATGAGGTGGGCGTTGCCCGACACGCCGGCATCGACGATCTCGGCGTTGAGAATCGCCGGGAAGAGTGTCGCATGGTAGGAGCGCAACGCTGCCGGTTCTTCCGCGAGATGCGGCGGGACCGGGAGGTCGATGCCGTCGTATCGGTAAGTGCGGGTCAGGAGGTTGATCTGCATGATGGGCCTCTCGAATTGAGATGTTGGGCAAGTCGATGAAGGTCAGTCCCAGAGGCTGGCCGGTTCGTCCGCCTTGGCGTCGGCTGGCGGAGCGGCGGGGTTCGCAGCTTTTGCGGGACTCGTGGGCGCGGGCGTCTTCGGCGTTGCCGCCTTGGCCTTCGCGGCTTCGGCGGCGGCGGTGCGGGCCGCTTCGGCTGCCTGGCGTTGCTCCTCGAGCTGGTCGGCGAGCGTCTTGCGAGCGGCGATGAGCTGGCCGAGCGCACCGTCTTCGCCCTTGGCTAGTTCGGCGTCGATTTCCGCGGCGCTGGCGGTGAGCGAGATCGGGCGGGTTTCGCCGGTCTCGAGCTTGTGCGCGGCGCCTTCCTGCCTGCGGGGGATCACGGTCAGGGTGACGGTATCGTCCGGGCCGGCGACGAGATCGAAGCCGAGCGAGTAGCGCGCGAGCAGCGGGAGCAGGTTGGTAATCAGCATGGGGGCGCTTCCTTCTATGTGAGTGTTCGGGGGGTCAGGCGGCGAGTTCCGTGATCGCGGCTTCGGTCGGCGGCGCGGCCTTCACCGGCGGCGGTCCGTATTGGCCGTCGAGCGTCATCGAACTGGGGAGGCGTCCGGCCCAGTCGAAGCCGGGCCGGCCCAGCATGCCGGCGATGAGGTCGGCCTTCTTGGCGGTGAGGAGCTTGGCGAAGCCCTTTTCGCCCATGTGTGCGACGAGGCCGCATTCCTGGGCGATGAACTTGAGTTCATCCTTGGTGTATCGCTCGAGGAAGGCCTTATCGACCTGCCAGACGTCGCGCAGGTCGACCGCGAAGGCCCGGGCGAGGTCGGCGACATGCCCGAAGGTGAGCACGTCCTTGGCATAGGCGGCGCCGACGGCGGACAGCACATTGGCCGCCTGCGGCTCCGAAAGGGCGCGGATCTCCGCGATCTTGTCGCCATAGGGAAGATCCGGGAAGGTGGCGCCGACCAGGATGCCGGCACGCGCCTTCAGCGTTTCGGCCTTGATCTGGGGAAGCGTGCCCGACATGGCGGCGACGAGAATGGCGGTGTGGGCCTGGACGGCATCGGCCGCGAGCGCCCGGGCGACGGCGGTGCGCCACTTCGCCTCGCGCAGGTCGCTGGTACGGCCTGCGATCGATTTGACCGTGACAGTCGGCTTGTGCGCGGCGGAGCCGCCGCTCGTCGAAGGGAGCGGGGTCTGCGGAGCCGGGGCGCGCGGTTCGGCGCGGGTGGGAGCTTCAGTGCGATCGCCCGGGTTCGCATCAGATCCGCCTTCGGTGTCGTCGAGGACGTCATCCTCGTCGTCATCGCGCTCGTCATCCTGCGCATCGTCAGTGGAGGGCGGAGCTGCAGCCCGTTCCGCCTTCTCGGCACGCTCCTGCTCCTCGAAGCGGATCGCCTCGGCGGTCTGGGTCTTCAGTTCGAAGCAACCGGGATTGGTGCAGTGTCCGTCGTCGACGTGGGTCTCGAACAGGGTTCGCTGGGAGGCCGAGTTGAACGGACAGGTGGTGCACTCGGTCTTGTCGAAGCAGGCAGCGGCGAGGTTCTGCGTCACCCGCATCAGCAATTCGCGAGTCTTGCCGACGTCCAGCCCGGCGGCGAGAATGGTCTCGAGGGCCTTGTCCTGCTTGTCGCCGGGTACGGCCGCCAGCAGCTCGGCATGGCCGACCTTGATCCGGCGTTCGTCGAGCGCGAGCTTCACGGCATCGGAAAGCTCGGCGAGCGCCAGGCGCCGATCGAGCTTCGCCCGGGACCAGCCAAGCCGTCGGGCGGCCTCGGCGCGATCGTTCTGGCAGGCCGCGAGATAGCGGACGGCGGCGTCAGCCTGCTCGGTTTCCGACGGATCGTCGCGGTCGTCATTCTCGGCGATCGCGGCGTCCAGCGCCTCCTGGTCCGTCATCTCGCGGATGATGACAGGCACTTCGCCATCGGGGCCGTAGGCTTCCAGACCGGCGCGGTAGCGGCGCTCGCCGGCGACGATCGCATAGACCTCGCCCTTGGGACGCAGGAGGATGGGCTGCAGGATTCCGCGCAGGCGGATCGAGGCGACAAGCTCGTCATGCTTCTTGCGGTCGAAATAGCGGCGCGGATTGTCGCCCTTGGTGATGAGGGAGAGCGGCAGCGTGGCGCGGATCGGTTCGGCAGGGGTCAAGGCTGGTCTCCTCGGGGATTGGGGAAGGCAGGGTCCATCGAGCCCGCGCGCTCTCGGTCGGCGAGCCTGAAGCTCGCCCTCCCCCTCCCCTCTCGCTGCCCGGAGGGCCGGCGAGCCGATGCGCTGATTTTCATGGGGAATGGGGCTTGAGGGCTCGCTGGCGCTCAGTAGTCCTCGGCGAGCATGACGGTGAGGACGCGCCGCGTGATCGAGGCGTCCGCCGGGTCGTCGGAGCCGAACTCGAGCGCCATGTCATAATAATCGATCTTGAAGAGGACCCTCTGCCCCTGCAGGTCGAAGGCGCCGAAATCGCGCTCGGGCCCGTCGCCGGGCTTGAACGCATAGCGGCGGACCGCCGCGAGCAGTTCGGCCTGCGCGAGCACCTCGGCGATGCCTTCGCCCTCGCCGGACAGCCGGGCAAGGCAATTGCGGGTGACCATGATGCGGGCATGGGCATCGAGGCCCTGCCGGCAGCGATCGTTGAGACGGGCGATCCGTTCGGTGGCGGGAATTGTCATGCGGCCTCCAGCAAGCCGGCGTTGAAGGTGTCGAGCCACTCCGCCATTGCCGGTCGTTCGGGGAGCGGGACATGCGCGGCGACGTCCTGAAAGCGGATGAGGTCGGCGGGCGCATCGCGGATGATCGCGTCGATGTCGGCTGCGGGGAGCAGCTCCTCGGCGCGGATGAAGTCGGTCATTCGGCCGGGTCTGGTCGAGGTAGACCGGCGCCACAGGCCTTCGACGGTACGCAGGCGCGGGGCCGCGCGGGCTTCGACCAGGACGATGAGCCGAAGGCACCAGGCCGGTAGCGCCCGAACCTCGTCCGGCTTCATGGCGCCGCAGATGAAGCAGCTCGACTTGGGCGGCACGGGAAGGCCGGCAGCCTCGATGCGGGCGATGCAGGCGGCGCGGTCCCATTTCCATTCGCGAAGCGGGTATCGGCACTCGAAGAGATCATGCTCGATCGCGGAAGCATGGGCATGGCGCCGAGTATCCGCCGGCGAGGCATCATAGCCGATCAGGCGGATGACCTTCTGGCCGCGCGCCCAGGCCGCTTTCGCCGGCGCCCACTGTTTCAGGAACGCATCCTGGGGCGCCACCTTCCACTTAAGGGAGCACGAATGACGCCCCAGAGAAATGCTCGGCAGCGTCGCATTGGTGAGGACGTTGGCTAGCAGGTCGTAATAGGGCGGCCAGTGCTTGAACCGGCGCGGCGTGTAGCGAACGGTCTCGTAGCGGATGCCGCGCGCGGCCATCCAGGCGGCGATCATCTTCTGATAGGCGTAGGTCTCCGGCTTCTCGATGCCCGGGTCGCCGGTCAGGACGAGATCGGGCGGGGTTCCGCGGCTTTCGAGCTCGACGAGCAGCGCGGTGCTGTCGACGCCGATCCCGTAGGCGAGCACCACGGGGGCAGGTTCGGCGACGCGGATATAGTCGATGTCGCGAATATGCGCGGCGGGCGCGGAAGGATCGGTCGCCAGCATGGAGGTGCTCCGTTCTCGCGCAGTCCATCTGCGCGCCGAACGTCCCCCCGCCTCTCCTCCTCGGCCCTGGGTGGTGAAAGCGCATCGTCACTCGGCGTCCTGAAGGCTGGACTCCCGATCGTATAGATCGAGATGGACGCCGATCGCGGCCGCCGCGTCGGTCGTGAGGTCCCGGTGGTCATCGCCGTCGAGGGCGGTGGCCATCTCGATCACCGGATGAACCGATACGACCTGGCCTGACGGAAGCCGGAAGAGGTTGGTCGATCCGTCGATTTGTTCGGTCCCGTCGGGGACGTCGAAGCGGCCATGGATTTCGAACTCGACATGCATCAGACTGCTCCTCTGCTGAAGACGATATTGCGGCCCCACCGGCGGACGCGACGCCGCCGAAAGAGCAACGGCACGCGGATGCCGACCTCGAAAGGCGGCCCCCCTTGGAGATGAATTGGATGAGCGACATCGCCGATCGAATTGCGGAGCTTGTGGCGGACCAGCTTGGTGCCGATCGCGACAAGGTTACACCCGACGCCCATTTTATCGATGACCTCGGTGCCGACAGCCTCGACGTCGTCGAGCTCGTCATGGCTATCGAGGAAGAGTTCAATATCTCGATATCGGATGCCGATGCCGAGAAAATCCAGACCGTCGGCGACGCAATCACCTACGTCGAAAGCGCCAAAGCCTGACGCTGGAATCGAGCCTGCGGGAGGATTTTGGGATAGGGAAGCCTGGGCAGCGTCCGGCCGTTTCGGCGGGCGCTGCGGGTCAGCTCGAAACAATAGGTGAAAAGCCCGGCGGTGCGATGGCGGGTCAGGAGGCCTTCAGCCTGAAGACGGCGGAGCCAGGTTTCCGGCTGCTCCCGAAGTCCCGGGCCTGGCAGGCCGAGGCCGACGATCTGTGCGATCGCGCCATCCATGCCCCGTTCGCCGAGCCGGATTTTGGAGAGCGTCCGATCGGAGATGGTGCGGTTCCCTACGCGAAGGACGATGCGCGGCCGGGAGACGCCCCGGTGCGCGCCGGACAGGGCAGCATAGACCCGGCCGACATGACCTGCCTCGGGATCGCTGTAGGAGACCACGGCCTCGATTCTGGGGCGTGCTTGACGAAGAAGCCGAAAGGCACGGGCGCAAAAGAAGCTTTCGCCATTCTGCGGAACGCTGTCGAGCAGGACCAGCCGCGCGAGGACGCATCCTTTGGCGGGATCGGTAAAGCCGGTATGCCGGGTGATGACGGCGTCGGTCGCCGGCACAGCAAAGACGGCCACACCTTCCAGCACCGCCTGGCGGCCGAAGAGACCTATCGCGACCTGAGCGGCCGGGTAGCTCGGCAGATAATGATGCTCGGCGATGAACGCGCGCGCGGCGGCGTGGTCGATGATGTCCGCCGAGTAGGCTTTCGGATTGATGACGAGAGAGTCGGTCGCCCATAGAGCGCGCCGCTCCCGCCAGCGCTGGCTGCGTGAGGTGTCCATGTCGTGGCCTCGGGATGGAGAAGGATCGACGCCGCTTGGACCTTCGACCTGTCTCCCCGGTCCATTCCCCTCTTCTTTGGACAGGGATCGAGATGAATCGGTTTACGGAATGTTTGGGATTGGGCACGATCAGATATCGCACATCCCCTGATTGGCGCCGGTGAGCTTATGTTCCTTTGAGGCCTTGCGAGCTTCACATGGCGTCATGTTCCCGGTAGCGAATAGTCCTCCGGGTTCTTTCAACCAAAGAAGGCAAGATCATCATGAGCGAAGTATCGGAAGACGATAGCACGCTGATTACCCTGACCGCCGATATCGTCGCGGCACATGTGACGAACAACAGCGTGGCGGTCGCTGATCTGCCATCCTTGATCCAGAATGTTCATGGAGCGCTGAGCAATCTCGGCAAAAGTGAACCGGCTGCCGAAACAAAGCAGGAGCCGGCGGTGTCGGTCCGGGCTTCGATCAAACCCGACTATATCGTCTGTCTGGAAGACGGCAAAAAGCTCAAGATGCTCAAGCGCCATCTCATGACGCATTATCAGATGACGCCGGCTGATTATCGTTCGAAGTGGAATCTTCCGGCCGACTATCCGATGGTCGCACCCAACTATGCCGAGCAGCGCCGCACGCTCGCGAAGAGCATCGGCCTCGGGCGCAAGCCCAAGGCGGCCAGCGCCGCGCCGGCAAAGGCCACCAAAGCCGCCCCGGCTCGTCGCGGACGTGCAAAGTCAACCGAAGGGCAGCCTTCCTAGCAGCATCAACGCGGCATTTCGGTTCGGAGACGTCGGGTTTGGAACAGGGACAGTCGGGTCAAAGTGCGCCGGCGCGGCGCGTGACAGCACCTTCAGGGCAGCCCGATGCACGTCCGCCGTCCTATCCCGGCACCGAGGCGTCGGTCGGCACGGTCGTGAGCCTGGCCGACGCCTATTGGGATGCCGCGCACAGGCTGTTGCCGCAGATCGAGAAGGGCCGGGGTGTCTCGTCCGCGCCTGCCAGGCTGTGCGCCATTCAATCGATCGAGACCTATCTCAACGCGTTCTTGCTCTTTCATTCGCTCGATCGAAAGCTGGTGCGGGGCCTGCAGCACGATCTCGCCGAGCGCACGCGCCTGGCGGTCGAAAAAGGGCTGTCGCTCCGCCGACGCACCGCAGAGCATCTGATCCGGCTCAGCGACCAGCGTGACTATCTGGTGGTGCGATATGGTCCAGAGCAGCTCGGCGACCTGTCAGAGATCAACCGGATGTTCGCGACGCTGAAGGAGATCGCAGAGAAGGTCCGGGCAGCGATCTTCGAGCAGCCCTATGATCGTGCAGACCCATGGTACAAGGTCTATTGGTGACCCGGAGACCTTGTCGCGCAGTGATGTCCGGTCGCGAGCGGCGAGGGCCAGCCTCCCAGTCAGAACAGGGTCAACTGCTCGCCGATCGCGCGGGGCTGTGGTTCACGCGCTGGCATGCGAGGAGATGGGCGCGCAACTGTCGTTTGCGGTAGGGAGCGTGCCGGCGGCTCGGCTGCGCGAGGTTGGGCCGCAAGCTTCGCACCCCAGCCTCCCAGGATATGGGCCGGAGTGAACCAGTGCTCGCGAACCTCGTTGCTGAGGGAGTTGCCGACCATGACATGGGCCGGGATATGGAGCAGCGAGAACTGGATATAGGCCATGTGGACGGCTCGGCTGTCGATATCGACCGCGGTCACATGGAGATGGCGCTGGTAATTGATGTCGGCTGCGAGCATCGCCTGCGCGAGCGCGATGACCATGGCCCCTGCACCGCAGGCGGGCTCCATCGCGCTGACGAACCCCTTGTCGGCGATCAGCGCCCGCGCGTCATCGGCGTTGCCGAGCGTGATTTCCGCCATCATCTGGCATACGGGATAGGGCGTGAAGAACTGGCCCCTGTTCTTGTTGTGGATCTCGAGCGCGGTGAAGATGCTGCCCAAGACATCGCCCGGCGCGGCTTCCAGCGCCAAGGTGATTTCGGCGAAGACCTGCGGAAACATCTCGACGGTCGGCCTGTCATATCGTCCCACGATCTCGAGGTAGCGCGCCTCCCGATCGGTCCGCGAGCGGCTGTCGACGCTGTTCGAGATGCTGATCGCGCAGAGCTCCATGCAATCGGAGAAGAGGCTGTAGCGATCGTGGCGATAGCCATGGGCGTCGAAGAGTTTGAGGACGTTCCTGATATGTCGATCCTGGGGCGGCATGAGGGTTCCCCGAGCGCCGGCCGTCTGGCGACCGCGCCTGCTGTGTCTGGTTGAAGGGTGGGAGGGTCCGCCGGCATCGACGGAGAGCTCACGCGGCGGCGAGCAGACCCTCGAGCGTCACGGCGCGTCTGGGCCTCCGCCCGAACTGGTAGCCGTGATTGGTCGCGTATTTGCTGACCGACATGGCCTTCCGGTCGAGAGCGAGCGCCAGATCGGCGATCGAAACCCCGGTGCGGAAGGCGATTTCGAGGGCGCGGGTCTCATCGTCGCTGAACGGGCGGATGTAGCCGTGGACCAGGCCCAGGACGTTGGCACGCGTGGTGATCGATGCCTTGGTCCGGCCCATGCTCGCTGCGAGGGTCTTGGTCGCGACACGGCCATAGTCTGCGCGCAGTCGCGCTTCCTCGGCCTCGGTCCAGTCCGGACCGATGCGCCATCCGTTGCGGTTGGCATGGAGGCCGCGCAGCCCGAGATATTCGGCGCGGTGGCGCAGCGAGCCAGCGGTGCGGCCGAGCTGGCGCCGCAGCGGGGTCAGGCTTGTCCCCTCGGTATAGGCCTTGCCGAGGAACGCGTCCTCTTCGGGTGTCCAGGCCCGGCCCCATCCGCGGCCGTAGCCGAGCTTGCGGATGGCAAGGCCGAAGCCTCTGATCGTTCTATGCGGAAAGCCCTCCCCGACAAGCATCGCGACGATCGCCGTGTAGCGGTGCCCCGCCTCCGCAAGCTCGAGTGCGCGAGCCGTCTCCTGCTCAGTCCAGTCGGGCGGATGGTTTGCGTGCACGATGCCGAGATAGCCGGCGCGGCTGGACAACCCGCCGAAAGGCCGGCCGATCAGCGTCGCGATCTGGGCGAGAGGAACGCCGCGGCGATACCCCTCGGTGAGCTGGGCATCTTCCCAGGGTGTCCATTCGGGAGGATTGCCTTCGGTCAGGTCGAGAAGCCGGGCCCGGGCATAGACCGCTGAGCAGGAGCGAGCGAGATCCGAGGCGATGGTGGCGGTCGGCTCGGTGCCATAGCGGCGAGTGAGCTCTGCATCGTCGAATTCGGTCCACGACCGCGTCGAGTTGCGACGAAGCCCCAGCAGCGCGATCCGCTCGGATATCGCCCCCCTGCCCCTGCCGAGCGTGAGCGCCATATCGCCAATCGAGATGTCTTCGAGAAAGAGAGCTCGGAGCCTTTCACTCTCGGCCGGCGTCCAGGCGTCCGCGCGATAGGCCATTTCGCGCAGCGGCGGTGGCTGGGGGAAAGGGCCTGGCGCAGGCGCGAGCTCGACGACGTTGGCGTCCAGGTCGAGCGGGGTCATGCCAGTGCCACCACGGGAATGTCGCTGATCTTGGCCCTGAGCCGGGCATGCAGACGGGCGATCCGGTCCTCCCCTCGCGGCATGGTGTCGACCGCTGCAATGGCCGCCAGCATGTCGAGCGCATTGTCGACGGCATCGCGTGGGCAGCCGAGGTGGCCGGCGAGGTCGTTTGCCGTGGTCGCGTTGGGGGCGATGCGCCTGAGCGCGCCGATGATCGAGGCCGCGTGCGGCGCCGACGGATCGAGCAGGAAGGCGTCCAGCGCGCGCGTGCCCTTGAGGGTCAGCGCCGTATCGCGCGAGCCGTTCGACACCTCGCGCAGCGCGGAAAGATCGAGCAACTTCTCGGCCTCGTCGCTGTCGATCGCAGCGGCCGCGGTCAGCTTGGGCGTCGCGCCGAGATGCTCGGTGATCGTCTCTTCCATATGGGCGAGAACGGGGAGCGGCGACATCGCCGGCCCCATGGCGAAGAATTCGCCGGGAGCGAGCTTGCGCAGGCGGTCGGCCTCCTTCGCCGAGAAACCGAGCAGATCGGCGGCGCGCGCAATGTCGCGGTCGAAGACGTTGAGGCCGACGAGGAAGTTCTGCAGCTCGGAGATCACCGAGGAGGAGAGCTTGGCGAGGCGCTGGGTGGCGATAACCGGTGCGATGCCGCGCTTGCGGCCACGGGCGCAGAGGTCGGTGAGCGTGGCGACGCCGAGGCGGCGGGTCTCCGCGTCGCGGGCCGATCCCGCATGATGCGGCGCGAGCAGATGGCCCTCGTCGATGCAGACGAGGACGGTGTGGCTCCAATGCTCGCGCGGCGCGCCGATCAGGCCGGCGAACAGGGCCGCCGCCTTGATGATGCGCTGGTCGGGATCAAGGTCGGTGAGATCGACATGGAGCGAGAGCCGGTGCTGGCGGGCGCGCGCGGCCGCTGCCGTCAGGCCGTCCGAGGTGAGTTCGCAGCCTTTGAGCGAGGTCGCGCCGATATGGGCTGCGAGATTGCCGAATTCGCCTTCGGGATCAACCAGCACGACGGTCGTGAAGTCGAACGCCTCCTCGATGATCTTGCGCAGGGTCCGGCTCTTGCCGGCGCCGCTGCTGCCCTGGATGAGCAGCCGGCCGGCGAGCAGGCGCTCGAGGTTGAGCATGAGCGCGCCGCGGCTGTGCTTGCCGATCGGCACGGACCATTGGTCGGCGGATGGGTCGATCGATAGGACTGTAGCCATGATGGGATCTCCTGGGCCTGGCCTGTCTGGCCATCGCCCACTCGATCCCTCTTCCCTTTGCGCATCGGGCGCCTGGCCGCGCTATTGCGGCGCCCCCGGGGGAGGTCAGCCGCCCGGCCGCGGTGCTCGATCCTTGTTGCGCTTGTCGGCGACATAGCTCTGGCCGTTCTCGCCCTTGAGGATCTCGAAAAGGCCCGTTCCCGTGAAGAGCGCGGTAAAGTTCTTCACGCCGTAGTTGCGGGGATCGATGGGCGCCTGCCGCTTCGCCGCGCTGCCCGCCGCCGACATGAGCGCCCAGCCGTCCTCGCGCGCGGATGCCTCGACGGCACCGCGCAGGATCGTCACGAGCTTGGTGTTCTGTGCCAGGGTCTTTTCGGTGGCCTTGCCCGCTGAAGGCTTGGACTTCGCCTTGGCCTTGGGCGCGGCGGGTGCTTCGGGAGCCTCGCTCTGAGACGCTGGCTGGCTCGGATCCTCGAGGCTGTCGAGATAGAGGAAGGTGGTGCAGGCGTTGACGAAGGGCGCGGGGGTCTTGCGCTCACCGAATCCGTAGACTTCATGACCATTGGCCTTCAGCTGCATGACCAGCGGGGTGAAATCGCCATCGCTCGATGCGATGCAGAAGGCGTCGGGCTTCTGCGTGTAGAGCAGTTCCATCGCGTCGATGACGAGCGCGATGTCGGTCGCATTCTTGCCGGTGGAATAGCTGAATTGCTGGATCGGCCGAATCGCGAAGTCATGGAGCTTGTCGGTCCATCCCTTGAGCGCGGGCTTGGCCCAATCGCCATAGGCGCGGCGAATATTCGCGGTGCCATATTTGGATAGCTCCGCGAGCATCACCGCGATCTTCGCATGGGACACATTGTCGGCGTCGATCAGGAGGGCGATCCGCCGATTGAGGCCGCGGGGCTTCTCGTCATTCTCCATGTGGCAATCACCCTTCCTGTTCTGTCTCGTCGTCCGTCGCCGGCTGGACCGCAACCTGCGCATGTGGCTGCAGGCGTTCAAGTCATTGTCGCGGCTTCATCAATCAGCCGGACGCTCCGGCTTGTCCCGCGGCCTCATACCCCAGTCGGGCGCATAGTCCGGACCGTAGTTCGCGCTGCGGAGATATTCGGTGTCGCCAGCCTCATCGACGAGATAGCCGGTCACTTCCTCGGCATAATCGGCGTCGAGCGCGCCTTCGGCGGTCGGGACCAGGCGCACGCCGAACCCCCTGGCGAACAGCGCCTCGTCGGCGGCGCGCATGGCGTCTTCATGGTTCGTGGCCGTGACCGCCATCTTGACGCGAACGGTCGCATAGACGTGAACGAAATGGGTGGGCTCCGACATCATCGGTCTCCTGGGTCTGGCGTTGGGGATGTTGGACAGAATGGGGCCGAAGCGCTCGGCGAACGTCGTCCCGGCAATTTTAGAGTGGCGCCGCGCGATCAGAGATCCATGATCGCTCCGCCCAGGACGGCATAAAGGCCGACCTCGAAGCGAAGGTTCTGCATGGCCCGAAACCTGGCGTCGCGCCGGGCCTCGACGTGGAACGCGCTGCGGCCGGTGTCGGCTTCCTTGATGCCGGTCGAGAGCGTGGGATAGGTCTTGCCAGCACGCGGACCCGTCATGATCTGGGCCGTAGAGCGGCAGTCCAGGGAGCGGTCGAGCGCATAACCGAGACCGCGCAACTGCCTTTTGATTTCGTTGAGCGTGACGGGATGCCAGCCATCGGCGGCGCGGGCGGCCAGTTCGTTGGCGAGGGCGGGGTTCATGGGCGAAGCTCCTTCGCGGTTGCATCGACGGATTCCCGAAGGTCCTCGGCCGAACGTTTGGGGAAATGCTGCGGCAGCGTCAGGCCAGCGGCACGTCGTAGGCCGGCTCGCAGCCCGGTTCGCCGGGATAGATCCCGGCCGCATCGCACAGCAGTACCTGCAGGACGTCATACTCCTCGTGGCGGAGATAGCGTCCTGCCTGGAGTGTGAAGCACTGGTGGGCCTTGGCGGAGGCGCGGCGGACCCGAACTGGGAACTGGCCGCCGACATCGATGTCGCCTTCGAGCGGCCTGCGCGCCTCGCGCATTTTCCGGCCGAGGTCGTTGATGATCGAGCCCGCGACCCGGGGTGAGAAATTGCCGACGAGCAGGAGTTCCGGCAGGCCGTGCAAGGCGTTGCCGATGCTGTAGGCAAAGGCGGGTGTCTCGCCATCGGCGAAGACCAGGAACATATGCTGGCCGCTGCGCGCGATGTTGCGCTCGATCACGGCATAGAAGTCCGAAGCATCGGTCATGAAAACCTCTATATCGGTTGGAGGGGATTCACGCGGCGAGCGGCGGCGCCAGAACCTCCAGATAGGCGGTTTCGACGAGCTCCGTCTTCTGGCTTCGCTCGCGCCGCGACATGTCGAGCTTCACGTAGAAGCCGGCGAAATGAGTCTTCACGATCACGCCCTCGCGGCCGGCATAGCGGTCCCCGCCAACGCACGTTCGCGGCCGGATGCGGACCCGCGACCCGATCCGATGCTCGAGGACAGGTTCAGCAGGGGTCGTCCGCGCGGCGAGGAAGCGCGCCAGGCAGGCCGCGTCATCGAGACGGTCACCGTCCGCGCAGCAGGCCCGCGCGAGCATCGCCCATGAGCGGAGGCTCATCGCATCGCCCGCGAGACGCCGGTCATATGGCTCGTCATGCCCGGCGAGCTGGCCTGCCGCGATATGGGCGTCGGGATCGAAGGCGAGGATCGTGGCTGCATGATATTCGCTCTCGCCGAGCGCGACGGTGAGCTGGTCGATCTGCCGGACGAGATCGGCATTGGCGGTGGCGGGAAGGCCCGAGAAGACGGAGAGTTCAGACATGCAGGGGTTCCGATCGGTGGAGGAAGCTGGAGCGCCGGCGTCTCGATCGGCCGGCACATCTCCCCGATACCCCCTCCCCTTGCACGCGCGCCGGATCAGGCAGCGGCAAGGTCGAGGAGGTCGGGCACGGGAGTGGCGGTGAGCCGCGTTGCCCCGCCGAAGGCGCGCAGGCGGGCGGCCATCGTCTTGCGCAGATGAGCGCGGTTGCCGATGATGGTTTCAGGCGACAGCGGTTCGCCGCGGGCCGACACATAGGGGTGACTACACGAAAGTGACGTATCTGCACGGTAAGGGCGAACGGATAGCGAACGTCACGCGGCGAGCAGGGATCGGACGGCGCGCAGCGGCCGCAAGGCATCCGGATCGGGCCGGTCTTC
>NZ_JAUQOM010000015.1 GCF_030580935.1 Sphingobium cyanobacteriorum
AAATTACACCAATGCCGGGGGGAGTGGCCCTCGGGCTACGCCCTCACGCCACTCCCCCCGGCATGTAACACGATGGCCTGGTTTTACGCCGCCGAATGGCCGACTTTTGCTCCGCCGTTGACACTCGCCTCCCGGATCATTGTCGATGAACAAGTGGAGCTCGCGCACACTCTCGGGAATCGCGACGAGGCCGAACCGCTCGTTCCCGAGCGTTGCCCAGCAAGGAATCCCAAACAGCTGCATGGCTGACAGGGCGCTTTCGATACCTTCGGCAAGGCCCAACCGGCCCGCGGCTGGCGGGGCAAGTCTGACAGCACCACAGCTGAGGCTTCCCAGCGCACGCTTGGGACGCTCGAAACCCGCCAACTTGCCGCTCGCAGTATCGATAAACGTCCTGTGCACCGCTATTATGCCGATGTCAGTCGTGACGGCCGCCAACATTGCAGGGAGGAACTGGACCGCGCCACGTGGTCCGAGCGGCGTGCGCTCGAGGTAACGGAGCTGATCAGAGGCACGCAGGATCCCGCGCTGCGCGAGGTATCCTTCGGCAGGGCTGTCGGAGATCGCCGTCGCCGATTGCCACAAACGCCGCGCGTTGGAATCGAAGGCCCTATTTTCCTGTCGATCAGCGACCACGGCACTAGAGCCATCGAACAGGTCACGGCTGCGAACACCCTGGCGGCCCAGTGCTGCTATGACCTCCTCGTTCGAGCATCCCGCGAAGCAATGAAACAGGATCGCCTTTCTTCCCAGTGTCACGCTCAAAGAGGGAGTTCGGTCATCATGCGCCGGGCAGCAGCACATGCCTTTGCCCCGACTCCATGTACCCTGAAGGCTTTCGACGATCGCGCGGGCGCGGCGTTCGAGTTGATGAGGTTTGTCTAACGGGGGCATCGACCTTCTCCGGTTGAGGTGCCCTCCCCGTGCAGCCTCCACTCTGCACTCGCGCCAAACCAATTTCCTACGCCGCTTGTTCTATATATGTTCTCACTCGATTCGGCTATGGAAGGATCGAAAAATGACAATGAAAGCTATCTTGGTCGCAGGCATCGCGATCACCTCTGCTACCTCCGCCAGAGCCCAGGATTTGCCCGCGCCAGCCACAATCGAAGCCCCCGCCAGCCACTCCGAAGGCATCCGGATTGCTGAAACGTCGAACGGCTTCCAGCTGGTCGAGCATGGGCTGTGGTCATCCCGTCATGCTGGCCCGGCATCTGGTCTCATTGTTCCACAAAATGGCCGGGTGAACCTGCCATACAGATACGAACCCAAAGCCACACGTGGCCCGTCCGACTTCAGGCGAGCAAGCTACCTTCCCCACATCTATGCGGCGGAAGCGAAGTACTCATTGCCCGCGGGCCTGCTCGATGCGCTCGTATGGACAGAATCTCGATATAACCCCTTCGCCGTCAGCCCTGCAGGCGCAGCAGGTCTTGGACAGCTGATGCCAGCCACGGCAAAAGAACTCGGGGTCCTCAATCGCTTCGATCCTATGGCCAACATCTTCGGCGCGGCGCGGTATCTGCGGCAGATGCTCGACAGGTTCGGCGTGGTTCACCTCGCGGTGGCTGCCTACAATGCGGGTCCCGGCGCAGTGGAACGCGCAGGCGGCATTCCCCGGAATGGCGAGACGCCCGGATATGTCCAAGAGGTCCTTCGACAATGGCGTTTCTAAAGATCGACACACGATAGCCAGAGCACGGCCCGTCATCCTGCGGTTTCTAGCTGTGCGGATTTGTAGCGGTTGCGAACCCCTGTGAGATTAGCCGTCTTTGACTTCGACTGGGTACTTGGCTGCAATCTGCATTACCTCCTTACCCCACAGCGCCAACGCCTCCCGTTTCTCGTTGGTATACTGGTGACGGTGATAGACGCCAGCGACGCCAGCCATAGCTGATCCTGACTGGTGATTGAGGACCGCCTCAGAAACCACCAAGGGTATGCCAAGACGCTGGAGACCGGTTGCCACCGTCCGTCGAATATCATGCATTGTGAAGTGACCGGCCTCATAGCCGAGCTTCTCGTCCACGCTTGCCCTGATGCGCTTCCAGGCCTTCGATAGTCCGCTGACGCTGTTCGTATTGGTGACCTTCGATGCCAACAGGATCTGGGATTGCTTATGGGCCTCGTCAGGGTCGATGCCAGCCGCCATGAATATCTCGGTAATGACTGCCAGGGCCTGCGCGGATAGCGGCACCACATTCGCCTTGCCGTTTTTCGCTCGGTCGCCCGGAACTGTCCAGACTCTCGCCTTGAAATCGAACTCGTCGCACGCTGCATCGAGCACCTCGCCCCGGCGCTGAGCTGTAAGGACAAGCATCTGCACAAGATGACCGAATGGATAGCCATCCTCAACAGCAGACTGCCATAGTGCTGCTAGCTCGCGGTCGCTCAGTACACGATCTCGAGGTTCATTCCGCTTCGGGCGCCACGCATCCCGGCAGGGGTTGGCTGGCATATGCTCAAGTCTGGTGAGCGCCCACGTGTAGAAGGTCGAAAGATGGCGATACACGATGCGCGCCATCGTCAGGGTTTCCTTGCCCCGCTCGAACGCAATTTTCTCAACGAAGCGGCTCACGTCACTTCGGGTAATGGAGTCCGCGAGCCGGTCTCCAATCTCGGGCTCGATGTATTTTCGGAACACTCGATCGAACTCCCTCGCGCTCCGCTTTTTGCCCTCGATCTGCTGAGCAAGGTACGTCTCGTAGAGCTCCGCGACTGTCCCGACGCCTTTTGATCCCTTCCTCTTTGCGCCCGCTTTTCTGGCGATGCTCTTGCCCTGTTCGACATCGACAAGCAGATCGCGCGCCTTCTTGCGGGCATGGGCCAGTGTAAAGCTCGGCCCATGGCGTCCGATTGTCACATTCAACCATTTGCCCTGAACCCGCTTGCGCAGAATGTACGTCTTGATACCACTGGCCCCCATGCGGAGCCTAAGACCGGGTACGATACCATCGGCGAGCTCAATCTGACCCGCAGTCGGCGCCTTCAGCCCTGCGATCTTTGCGTCCGTCAAACCTACTTTGTTCGCCATATGTGCCTGCTACCTTAGGTAGCTTTTTGTAGTGGATACTGGAGAACATTTCAAGAACAATGCGGACTATGAATCGCAGATTTCCGCCATTTTTGGACACATGCGGACGCGCAAGGACCCTCTGATCATGGCTCTTAATCAGCGGGTCCTAGGTTCGAGCCCTAGTGCGTCCACCATTACTCCTCCAATGAAAACCGCTATTTATCGAATATCGAGCGTGCTCTCGTTCGTCGCCAGCATTTGCGTGATAGCACTATACGCGCGACTGCGCCGTTCGCAGCCACTGCTGGGACAGTGCAGCTCTTCTTACCCCTCAAAACCGAGCGGATCAGAAGGACTATCTACAGATCGCGAGATCAGGCCAGAGCCGATATGTTCGATTATATCGAGAGATTTTACAATCCGGCACGCCGACACTCGACATTGGGGATCTCAGCCCCATCGACTTCGAGCGACAGGCTGGTGTAGCCTGAATGCGCTTATCTCGATGCGATGTCCACCAAAACGGCAGCAGGCCACTCATACCGGCCAAGGCCTATGAGAGCCAGGTTGCAGACGCGCTGGTGATCGGTGACGAGCGCGCCGTCTATGCCGGCAAGGCGTATGAGAAACGCAGCCGGCGGGCCGATCTCTCAAGGCGCGTGGCATCAGGAACCGCATCCAGCACCGCCGCACCAACGTTCAGCGCATGCTGTCCGACTGGCAGAGCGCGCGCAACAAACTGATTGGCCGTATCCGCGCACGTTCAGCCCCCCCTCAAGCGAGGCGGCTACGGACTGACCCGGACGCGATATCGCGGGCTTTCCCGCTGCGCACCCATCTCGACATCGCCATCATCGCCTATAATCGGGGCCGCATCACAGCCTGAACACCGCAACATCATCCGCCAAGGTCGGGAGAAGCGGAAAGTTGGCCTGAACACGCACAGGCATCAGCCGTCCCGGCCGTCGCACAATGAGCATCGGGCTATATTCTCAGAGGTTTCGCGAAGGCGGGAACCCATCTCCCGGCCTCATGCCCCTATCGCCCTGACCGCGCCCTTATGCGCCTTGGCATTGTGGACATAATGGTCCACCCCTTCGCGCATGTCGATCAGCGCCGCATCGCTCAAATCGCGCATATATTTGGCCGGGCGCCCCGCCCAGAGCTGGCGGTGCGCCACCGTCTTGCCGCCGGGTAACAGCGCGCCCGCCGCCAGCATGGCGTCGCTTTCGACGCACGCGCCGCTCATGACGATCGCGCCCAGCCCGACGAAGGCCCGGTCGTGTAACACGCAGCCATGGATCATCGCCATATGGCCGATCAGCACATCGTCGCCGATGATCGTGGGCCAGCCATCGGCGGGGCGGCCATCGGCGCGGTCGCCGGGGCTGTCGCAATGGACGACGCTGCCGTCCTGGATATTGGTCCGCGCGCCGATCCGCACCCGGTTCACATCGGCGCGGATGACGCAATTATACCAGATGCTGGCGTCCTGCCCGATCTCCACATCGCCGATGATGCGGCATCCCGGCGCGATGAATGCGCTGGGGTGGATGACCGGCGTCTTGCCATTGAACGGGATGATGGAGACATCGGGATAATCGGTCATGTCAGGCACCCAGCAACCGCGCGGCGTGCAGCGCATGATAGGTCAGCACACCGCTGCACCCCGCCCGCTTGAACGCCATCAATGTTTCCAGGATCAGCGCGTCGCGGTCCCCCGCCCCTGCTGCCGCGGCATGTTCGATCATCGCATATTCGCCCGACACCTGATAGGCGAACACCGGCACGGCGAAGCGGTCGCGCACCCGCGCCACGATGTCGAGATAGGGCAGGCCCGGCTTCACCATCACGCTGTCCGCCCCTTCAGCCAGGTCCAGCGCGACTTCGCGCAGCGCTTCCTCCCCATTGGCGGGGTCCATCTGGTAATTTTTCTTGTCGCCTTTCAGCAACCCGCGCGATCCCACCGCATCGCGGAACGGGCCGTAGAAGGCACTGGCATATTTGGCGGCATAGGCCATGATCTGGACATTGGCATGGCCGCCCTGCTCCAGCGCGGCGCGGATTGCGCCGACGCGGCCGTCCATCATGTCGCTGGGCGCGATGATGTCCGCGCCGGCCGCCGCCTGGTTGAGCGACTGGCCGATCAATATATCGATCGTCGCATCGTTCAGCACATAGCCGCTGCCGTCCAGCAGCCCGTCCTGCCCATGGGCGGTATAGGGGTCGAGCGCCACGTCGGTCAGCACGCCGATATCGGGCACCGCATCCTTGATCGCGCGGATCGCCCGGCACATGAGGTTATCGGGATTGAGCGCTTCGACGCCATCGTCGCTGCGTCGGTCGGGCTGAGTATTGGGGAACAGCGCAAGGCAGGGAATGCCCGCATCGCGCGCATCCCGCGCCCGCTCCACCATCAGGTCCACCGACCAGCGCGACACGCCGGGCAAGGCGGCAATCGGCTCCTCGACCTGGCGGCCTTCGGTTACGAACAGCGGCCAGAGAAAATCACTGGGCGACAGCCGGTTTTCGGCGTGCATCGCCCGGCTCCAGGCGGAGGCGCGGGTGCGGCGCATACGCAGCGCCGGATAGGGTGCATGGGTCATCGCGCGGGTGTAGGCGCGGGCGTGCGAGGGATCAAGCGGGGCGGTCATACAGGGCGACTGGACGCCCTTCTCCGATAGGCAGCCTTGCCGGCACAGCCGGCTAGGCGAAGTTGGAAGAGGGGGAGGAATGACCGCCAAGAAACGAAGTCGCAACTTGCTCCTTCTGCTATCGGAAATGAGACGGCAGATAAAAGCCGACGGAACGCCAACGACCATTTTTGGTCCCTCCACCAGATTATCCCCACTCTTGAAACCGGCCACTTATTCAGATGACAGGTCGGAGGCGGAATGACGAAATCGGGTGGAAAGCGGACATTCCTGCTTCACCAAGGGAAAACTATAAACCCAGACCATGGCGCATCCGCTGCCACCACGAACCTTGCCCCGACGACCCCGATGCCAAGATTCGCTTCGCTTGCGCTTCGGGGACACCAAGCATAAGCGCGATCTCCTCCACTGAAATGTCGGGCCGTTCCCTCCGCAGGTCTTGCGCAGTCCACACCAGCGACGCCGGGAGTTGCTCTAAGAAGATGCAAGGTCGAATGCGCAAGGCGTGTCCTGTCTTGAGCACGCGCTCGTAGCTGAGAAACTCGATCGGCCATTCCGCATTGATGGAGATGCGGGTGGCCTCATCGACGGTCAACCGTCGTAGGAAGTGTTCATCGAAGATGCGCTCTTCTTGAGCAATCATCCAATGCTGGCCACAGGCCCGGCACCGCGAAAGATGTAGCCACCAAATGTCTCCACCATGATCGATGACATTCTCGACGGTCGCAAACACTCGCTCGTCGAGACCGTCGCCGCCCATTGGAACTGCGGCCAAGTCTGGCAGGGATGCGCAACAGCAAGGGCTCGACTCTTCATTCACTGAAGCATCATGCAGTTAGGAACCAATGTCCGCTAGTGGGCCGATTGTTGCCGAATAATTTTTTGGCGTTATTATACTTGACGTACCCACTGTGAGAGGGTAGTCAAAATGCATGAGCAGCGCCCTTTCCGCCACGCACTTTCATAACGAAGAAGCCGCCTACGCCTACGTTGAGGCACGCATCTGGCCGGAAGGCCCGGTGTGCCCGCACTGTGGCGGTGTGGATCGTATCAGCAAGATGCAGGGCAAGAGCACTCGCGTAGGCGTGTACAAGTGCTATCAGTGCCGCAAGCCGTTCACTGTGAAGATCGGCACCATCTTTGAGGACAGCAAGGTCGCAATGCATATCTGGCTGCAGGCGATGTACCTGATCGCGGGCAGCAAAAAGGGCATCAGCAGCAACCAGCTTCATCGCACCCTTGGCGTCACCCTCAAGACCGCTTGGTTCATGTCGCATCGCATCCGTGAAGCGATGCGTTCGGACGATACCACCATGTTTGGTGGCGAAGGCGGCATTGTTGAGGTGGACGAAACTTTCATCGGCAAGTTGAAGGGCGTCGAGAAGAAGCGCGCCTTCCACCACAAGATGAAGGTTCTGGCGCTGGTTGATCGGACCACTGGCAAGGCCCGCACCATGGTTATTGATGACGTGCGGGCTGAAACCTTGATGCCGATCGTGAAAGATAACGTGCGGGCTGAAACCCGCATCATGACGGATGAGCATAGCGGATATCGCTCGATCAAGGATCATTTCTCCGCCCACGGCACCACCAGCCATGGCCGGGGCGAATATGTGAATGCCACCGATCGGACGATCCACAGCAACACCGTGGAAGGCTATTTCAGCATCTTCAAGCGCGGCATGAAGGGGGTCTATCAGTTCTGCGGCGAGCAGCATCTGCACCGCTATCTGGCTGAGTTCGAGTTCCGGTATAACAACCGCATCGCGCTGGGCTGCAATGATGCCGACCGCGCCGACGCACTCCTTTCCGGGATCATCGGCAAGCGCCTGACTTACGCCCAATCTAGTGCGAGGGTCTGATGCCAAAAAAAACGAAACAGGAAACACAGGAGGAGCAGAGCGAGCGGTTCCGCGCCGAGGCCGAAAGGCTAATCGCCGCTGGCGAACTAAGCCCCACAGAGGCAGAGGCCGCGATTGACAACCTTGTGCGGAAGCAAGCGCGGAAGCCACCTAGTTAGCCGCCGTGCTGTTGCAGAACGGGTGCTGCGGTGTTGCATTGGCCACCCTGCTAGAACCGCCGTCGCGTTTCGCCTGAATGTGCCCGGTTTGGATGCCGTTGCGGTGTATCAAGCCACGGCAAGTCGGGCACTTTGGAACAGTAGGTAGGGCACCGGCGATAAACGCGGCACCCTTGACCTCGCGTGTAAAGTTGCCTCCTTCCAGATTGAACATCGGTTCCTCGTCCTGCGGTTCGATCAGGAACCCGTATTCTTCGGTCCCCCGGAGGAAAGTCGTGACCTCCTCGGGTGTCTGACTTTCCAGCAACCGGCTCAGGATCGCGCGATAGAAGCCCACAATTCGGGGCCGACTGCGGCTTGCGCTCCCCAGTTTACGGATCGCTTCCGTGATGCTGCGGTTAGCAAGGAGGATGCCTTCAAACCCCTCCCGAACACTCGTGAAACCAAGATAATCTGGCGTGTCCCAATCTCGCATTAGATTGACGATACTAAGCAGCGCGGAAGGCTGAAATGTTCCGGCTCGGCTGTAAAAATACAGGACCGGATGCAGGCCGAGCGACGATGGATGGTTAGAACATAGCCTCCACAATATCCGTCGCACCTCGGTAAGATATGATAGGGTCAACGTGCCGTCGGGATCATCCGGCAGCTCGTCATTCTTCTTGCCGCTGGCGGAAGTTGAAAGACGGTTGCACAGCCCAACAAGGTCGAAAACGAATGGCAGCACGTGAGGCCCATATCCCTGCCCTGCTACTGGCAAATCGAGAGTTTTCACGGGTAGCTCAATAGGGGGCCTGAACATAAGATCATGGATTTCGCGGCCTATGTCCTCGATCCGCTTCTGTGTGCCGGAATGGAAACGATGCCAATAGTTATGCCCGGTTCCGCCTCTTAGGATCGCGCGGGAAGTCAGGGCGGGCGCTGACCGCCTAGCCTTCAATATCCGCTGCTCGGTATCGTTGATCCGCTCACCACCCTGGTTGATCCTAAAGAACGATTTTTCAGCACGTTCTGCGTCCTGTGTCCTGATCCATTGAACCTCGATGTTCTGCCAACCCATCCGCTGCGCCCGCTCTTTTACCGCTGGGTCGGCGCGGTCGGGATTATCTATTGCGTCGCGGTGAGTACGGTAGGAGCCGACGGTTGAGTTCACCAATTCCCGCGTCTTGTTGGCGGCCTTAATCTGATCTTCCGGGATGACGTTATGGAAGAAGCGGCGGCTAACCTCGCCATCACCATAATCGTCGTGAACCCATGCGATCAGGGCGCTAAGACGGTGCGCTCCGTCAATTACAAAAACGTCACTTCCACTTCGCCACAGAATAATCGCCGGGATAAGCTCGCGGCTTAGAAACGTCTGAATGATCCCGGCGACCGCATCGGGCTGCCAATCAGAAGTCTCGCGCTGGAAGTCGGGCTTTCGCAACGACTGATAAAGCCAGCCCTTCGGCTCCAACCCGGTCACGTAAATCGCGTTGATATCCTCTCCGCCTTCGCCGGTAGCAGCCAAGTCGGCACGCTCTATCAGCGCATCGAGGTTCACAACGTTCGTAGTAGTGCGTGCCATTTCCCCGACTTCCCATGCCTTAGGCCAGTTAATGGTCATAGCTCATGCCCTCCCTCTCGGGAAGTGGGTACGCTTGGTATAATAACGCCAATTTTTTACCGCACAGCGTCAGCTATCGCCGGTCATCTCTCCAAAACCGGACAGTCCCCAACCCACCCCATCCCGTCACCCCAGCGAAAGCTGGGGTCTCAGGCGATGGCGCGATACGCTTGAGACAAGCGCCACGACCAACTGTTGCGTGCCTCCGCATGAGACCCCAGCCTACGCTGGGGTGACGGCCTTTTGTTGCGGGCCGCATAGAACATCGCGCAAACCCGACCGCCTGCCCCTACCCATTCCCCAACCCGCCAAAATCCCCTAAACCCGGCCCATGCACGCTATCCACCATATCGCCATCATCTGTTCCGACTATGCCCGCTCGCGCGCCTTTTACCGTGACATCATCGGGCTGCCGGTCATCCGCGAAGTCTGGCGCGCCGAGCGGGAGTCGTGGAAATGCGATCTCGACGCGGGCAATGCGCAGATCGAACTCTTCTCCTTCCCCGCGTGCCCGCCCCGCCCCAGCCGACCCGAAGCCTGCGGCCTGCGCCACCTGGCGTTCAGCGTGGACGATCTCGACGCGGAGGTCGCGCGGCTGGCGGCGGCCGGAGTCCTGTGCGAACCGATCCGGGTGGACGAGCATACCGGCCAGCGCTTCACCTTCTTCGCCGACCCGGACGACCTGCCGCTGGAACTGTACGAGCGCGCCGCCTGACCGCCGCTACTTCGCGAACCGCTTGAAAAAACTGTCGTCATTCCAGCGTGGCCGCGCCGCGCTGTTCGCGACGCGCAACGCCACGGCGGTCACATAATCGTTCAGCTTCGCGCTTTCGGCGGGCAACACCGGCTGGTTCAGATCGTCGAACGGCGAATGATAGAGGTTCGCGCGCCACGCCTTTTCCATTTTGGCCTCCGGCGTGCCGGCCTTGAACCCATATTTGAAGAACAGCGCCGGTATCCCCTCCCGAATGAAGGCATATTGGTCCGACCGGATGAACACATTGCGGTCCGGGAAGGGATCGGGCGTGATCGGCAGGCCCATCGCCGTGCTGACGGCGGCGGCATCCTGCCCCAGGCTGCTCTGGTCATAGCCGATCGGGGTCACGCTGGTCAGCGGGAAGATCGGCAGCGCCATGTCGAAATTGAGGTCGGCGACGATGCTTGCCTGCGGCACGGTCGGCCGGCGGGCGAAGTAGCGCGCGCCCAGCAGCCCCTTCTCCTCCGCCGTGACGAAGGCGAACAGGATCGAGCGTTTCGGCTTCACCGTCCCCGCCTTCAACGCGCGGGCGATTTCCAGCAGGCTGGCAACGCCCGATGCATTGTCGAACGCGCCATTATAGATCGCGTCGCCCTTGATCGGGGTGCCCACGCCATAGCCGTCCAGATGCGCCGACAGCACGACATATTCCCCGCGCAATTTGGGATCGCTGCCCGGCAGCACACCGACCAGATTGGGCGAGGACAGGTCGCGCCGCTTCGCCGCCACCTGCGCCTTCAGCCGCACCGCCAGCGGAAAGCTGGCCACCGGGGCGGAGGCGTCGGCGGCAGCAGCGATCGCGTCGAAATCCTGGCCCGACCCGGCAAAGAGCAGCGCGGACTTGGCCGGGTCGAACTGCGCCCCCAGAAACGCCGTGCGCGTTTCGCGCAGCGTCACATCGGCATAATAAAGCGCGGGGGCACTGGCCAGCGCGACGCGGCGGCTCCACGGTATCTCCACCTGTTTGGGCGTCACCAGCGCGATCAGCCCGACCGCCCCCTGCGCCGCCAGCCACTGCGCGCGTTCCGACCGCGCGTGCGATTTGAGCGCGCCCGAAATGCCCACCGGCCCGCCCGACAGCACCACCACGACCTTGCCCTTGAGGTCCAGCCCGGCAAAATCGTCATGCCCGACTTCGGGCAGGTGCAGCCCATATCCGGCGAACACGATCGGCGCGTCGATCGCTTCGGGCACCGGCCCGCCGCTCCCTGAAAAGATGATGTCGCCCGGCACCGCCAGCGCCGCCTCCCCCTGCGGCCCGGCCAGCGCGGCGCGGCTCTGGTCCGGCAGGATCACCTGCTCGACGAAGGCGACCGGCTGCTTGTAGCCCTCCACCCCCGCGGGTTTCAGTCCCAGCGCCTGCATCTGGCCGATCACATAGTCGGCCGCGCGATCATAACCCGGCGTCCCGGTGCCGCGCCCTTCCATCGCGTCATTGGCGATCGCCTGCACATGGTTCCACCAGCGCGCGCCCTTCTGCGCATCCGTTTCCGCCTGGGCGGGCAGGGCGAGGGCAAGGGCGAGCAAAGGGAGGGCGAGGCAGGAGAGGCGCATAGAACAGGGACTCCTTAAGGTGGAAGCGTTCAGACCCGGCGACCTGCTCCGCTCGCAATGGCGATTTTGCACTATCATCCGTTCCAGTCTGGCTTGAACCGATCCGACGAACAAGGGGCTTGGAACCGCCACGCACATGTGTATTATTATGGCAATACACGTTCAGGAGAATGACGATGCCTCGCCCCCTTCCCTTGCTCGCCCTGGCCTTGTCGGGCCTCGTCCTTTCGACCGGCGCCTGTTCGCGCACCGACCAAAGCCCCGCCGCCGATGCAACCGTCCAATCTCCGCAGAACTGGACCATGCTCAAGGATTTCGACGCGATCGAGGCAACCGGACCGGACGATGTATCCGTCACCATCGGCAGCGCCTTTTCGGTCAGGGCGGATGGCGATGCGAAGGCGATCGGCGATCTCGACATCCAGGTGAAGGGTGGCAAGCTGCTGATCGGCCGCAAGTCGAAGGGCGACTGGAACTGGGGCCGCAAGGATGGCGACAAGGGCGCCACCGTCCATGTCACCATGCCCGCGATCACCGCCGCGGACCTGACCGGCGCGGGCGATTTCTCACTGGACAAGGCGACGGGCGACCGCCTTGCCCTCTCGCTCACCGGCGCGGGCGATTTCCATGTCGGCGCGGTGACGCTCAAGATGCTGGAGGTCGATATAACCGGCGCCGGATCGGTCAAGATCGCGGGTGCCGCCGAGCGTGCCAAACTGTCGATCACGGGTGCAGGTGATATTGATGCCGAAGCGCTCAAGGTCAGCACGGCCGACATATCGATAATGGGCGCGGGCGACATCGACATTGCGTCCGATGGCCAGGTCGCTATCGATATCATGGGACCGGGCGACGTGACGGTGAAGGGCAAGGCGCAATGCACGACCAAGGGTATGGGACCGGGCGAAGCGCGCTGCGCGCCCTGATCGGCGCGGGGTTCGCGCTGCCAGGCCCTGTTCCCGTGAAAGCGGGAACCCCGTCCCGCCGCATCGGCCATGGCACCGCCCTTGCAGCCCTATGCAGCGCCCTCCTCCCCCTGCCCGCCGGCGCGGCGACGCGCGGCTTTACCATCAGCAGTTTCGACGCGATCCGGGTCGACGCGCCGGTCAGCGTGATACTGACGACTGGCACCGGCGCATCGGCACGAGCGGAGGGCGATGATGCCGCCGTCGACCGGCTGAAGGTGGACGTTTCAGGCCGGTTGCTGACCGTGACCATGGACCGGCTGCGGCCGGGTGAAAGGAGCAGCGGTACAGCAACCCTGCGCCTGTCCACGGGCGCGGTGGAGCGGGTCGTGCTGACCGGCGGCGGATCGATCGCGATCAACCGGATGAAGGGGCTGCGCGGTCAGATCATCCTGGGCGGTAATGGCGATGTCAGCGTGGCCGATGTGCAACTGGACCAGATCGACCTGATGCTGGCAGGCGGCGGGCGCATGACGCTGGCGGGCCGGGCGGGCATCGCCAATGTCCGCGTGACCGGACCGGGCAGCGTCGCCGCCGAATCGCTCCACGCACGACAGGCTGCCGTCGGCAATGACGGGCCGGGCAGTATCGCCCTGACGGCCGAGGTCAATGCGAAGGTGACGGCCACTGGATCGGGCGACGTGACCATCACTGGGAAAGCGGCATGCAGCGTGGACAATCGCGGGGTTGGGCGCGTGACCTGTGGCGGTGAAGGAGATTGAAGGCCGTTCGGTCAGAAAACCGCCCTGCCATGACGGCAAGGTTGCCCTGACCGTTCATTTCACGCCCCCAGGGCCGCGCGTGTCACCCTCTCCGCTTCGGTCCAGGCGATATCACGCGCGGCAAGCCATGCGTCCTGATAATAGGTGCAGGCGTAGCGATCGCCACCGTCGCACAGCAAGGTGACAAGGCTGCCTTCCATGCCTGCCCCCGCCATCTCCCTGATGATCCGCAGACAGGCCCATAAATTGGTGCCGGTCGATCCGCCGACGCTGCGGCCCAGCCGCTGCGACAGGGCGCGCATCGCGCCGATGCTGTCGGCGTCGGCGACCGGGATCATGCGATCGATGACGCCCGGCACGAAACTTGGCTCTACACGCGGACGGCCGATCCCCTCGATGCAACTGCCGCAGCCTTCCGGCAGGAGCGTCTCCAGTCGATCGGCGAAATGCCGGTGAAAGACGGAATGTTCAGGATCGGCAACGCACAGGCGCGTCGCATGCCGCCGATACCGCAGGAAACGCCCGATTGTGGCCGATGTGCCGCCGGTGCCCGCCCCGCAGACGATCCATGACGGGATCGGGAACCGTTCCTCCGCCATCTGCGCGAAAATGCTTTCGGCGATATTGTTGTTGCCGCGCCAATCGGTCGCCCGCTCGGCATAGGTGAACTGGTCGATATAATGGCCGCCCGTCTCCACAGCCAGGCGCTGCGCGACATCATAGACGGTGCGCGGGTCATCGACCGCATGGATTTCGCCGCCATGAAAGCGGATTGCGTCCAGCTTTGGCGCGGCGGTCGTGGCCGGCACCACGGCGATGAAACGCAGCCCCAGCATCCGCGCGAAATAGGCTTCGCTGACCGCCGTTGACCCCGATGATGCCTCTATCACCGTGGTATCAGGTCCGATCCACTGATTGCACAAGGCATAGAGGAACAGCGATCGGGCAAGCCGGTGCTTGAGGCTGCCGGTCGGGTGGCTGCTCTCATCCTTCAGGTACAGGTCGATGCCGGGATAGTGTGGCAGCGGCAGATGGATGAGGTGGGTATCGGCGGACCGATTGAAATCCGCCTCGATCCGCCGTACCGCCTCATCCAGCCAGGCGCGCGTCGCGCCACCTGCTTCCCTGTCGCTCATGCCAGTCCTCGCCTGACCAGCAGCGCCTCGATATCCGGGTCGCGCCCACGGAACGCGCGGAAACTGTCTGCGGCCGGCCGGCTCGCACCCATGGCCAGCACTTCGTCCCGGAACCTGTCGCCGGTGGCGCGGTCGACCAGTCCCGCCTGAACGAAACGCTGGAACCCGTCTGCGGCCAGCACCTCCGCCCACAAATAGCTGTAATAGCCCGATGCATAACCACCGGCGAAAATATGGGTGAAGCCATGGGGAAAGCGGTGCCATGCGGGCGGGCGTATCACCGCCACTTCATCCCGCACCGCTTCGATCACCTCCATCGGATCAGACCCCATCGTGCCCAGGTGCAAAAGCAGATCGAACAGCGAGAATTCGACCTGCCGCACGACCGCCATCGCCGACTGGAAGCGTCGCGCGGCGAGCAGCTTTGCAAACATGTCCGCCGGCAGCGGCGCGCCGGTCTTGTAGTGGCCCGACATGCTGGTCAGTATGGCCTGATCCCAGGCGAAATCCTCCATCAACTGGCTGGGCAGTTCGACCGCGTCCCATTCGAACCCGCTGGTGCCCGCGATGCTCGGCCGGTCGACGCGCGTGAACAGATGGTGGAGGCAGTGGCCGGTTTCGTGCAGCAACGTCACCACATCGCCATGCGACAGCAAAGAGGGCGCATCCGCTCCCTTGGGCGCGAAATTGCAGACCAGATAGGCGACCGGAAGGCCGATCGCGTTGCCATCACGCAAACGCGGTCGCGCTTCCGACATCCAGGCGCCGCCACGCTTGCCGGAACGGGCATGGAGGTCGAGATAGAGTCCGGCAATGACACTGCCATCCTCATCCGACACATCATAATATTG
The DNA here is from genome assembly GCF_030580935.1 of Sphingobium cyanobacteriorum. GTDB lineage: Bacteria > Pseudomonadota > Alphaproteobacteria > Sphingomonadales > Sphingomonadaceae > Sphingobium > Sphingobium cyanobacteriorum. The sequence continues at coordinate 15,282 of NZ_JAUQOM010000015.1, forward strand.
CGCGTCATCATGCCACAGGGCAACATCGTCGCGCAGGGTCAGGCGAATGCCGAACAGGCGACCAAGCAATGTCTGCCAGCCTTCCAGCACATGCTCGACCGGGAAATGCGCGCGCACAGCCTGTTCATCGACGGCATAACGCATCGCGCGCAGCCTTTCGCTGACAAAACCGACATCCCACGATTGCATGTCGTCAATGCCGCATTCGTCAGCCGCAAAGGCCCGCAGTTCGGCCAGTTCCTGCGCCGCGATCGGTTTTGCACGGGCGGCAAGATCGCGCAGGAAGGTCAGAACATCCGCGCCGCCAGATGCCATCTTGGTCGCCAGCGACCAGGACACAGGATCGGCAAAGCCCAGGATATGCGCCATTTCATGTCGCAAGGCCAGAATGCGGGCGATGCGCGGGCTGTTATCGAACTGCCCTGCCTGCGGCCCCTGATCGGACGCGCGTGTCCCGAATGCCCGATAGACACGGGCGCGAAGGTCGCGATTCTGTGCAAAGCTCATCACCGCATTGACGCTGGGCGCGTGCAGCGTGACCAGCCAGCCGTCGAGCCCCTTCCCTTTCGCAGCGGCAGCGAACATGGCAAGGTCCGCCTCCGATATGCCGGCCAGCAGCGCAGGGTCGGTGACATGCTCGGTCCAGGCGTCGGTGGCGTCGAGCACGGCGCTGCCGAAATCCGTCGACAGTTGCGACAGTTCGAGCGAAATTTCCGCGAAACGCGCGCGGCCATCCTCGTCAAGCGCGACGCCGGACAGGGTGAAGTCCCGGATCATATGTGCGACCGCGGCACGATCCGCCTGCGGCAGACTGGCGAAGGCGGGCGTCAGCGAAAGAGCAACCAATATGTCGTATATGTCACGGTTCTGGCGCAATCGCGTACCCGCATCGACCAGCTTCGCCATGCCCTGCGCATAGGTGGCGCGCAATTCCGGCGTGTCGGCGACGCCGTGCAGATGGGACACCGCCGACCACAATGCATCGATCGCATTGCCGCTTCGCTCCAGTGGCATCCACGCCGCCTCGAACGTCGTTGGCCGCTCGGCCACCAGCCTGGCCACCATGGCGTCCTGATCGGCCAGGGCGCGATCGAGCGCCGGCAATATCGCGTCAGGCGTCAGCACGTCGAACGGCGGCAGCCTGGTGGGAAGAAGCAGTTCGGCACTTGTCATCATCGCTGTCTCGTCTTTCAATAGGGGGGCACTGGCAATTATGCCGAAACGCGGGCTGTGTCGCCCGGTTATCGGCTGGCCCCCGCAACCCAGGCCGCGACTTCGGACCTGAAACCGATATATGCCAGATTGAAAGCCTGGAGGTTCATCGCAAACCGCCTTTCAAGCTCCGGCTCTGCAACCCGGAACAGGCCGGGTATCTCTTCCCGCGCGGGTGCCGTACCTTCGTTGTCGCCGACAATTGCATGAAAAGCGGCATTGGCTTTCTCCTCATCCGCCTGCGTCCAACCCGTATTGACCGATGCCTGAGACGCGCGAAGCTGGCAAATCGCCTGCATCAATTCCACAAGACCTGCCTGCGACGTGGACAATGGCCATGCCGCTGCCTCCGCAACAGCACCGAACGCCCTGACCATGGCATCCTCGCTCTCGCCCAGGCCGACCGCCGCCCGGCGCAGGTTGCGCCACACGCCGGCATCCTGTGCAACATCGCGATGCGCGACATACAGGGCCTCCATCGTTGCGCAAGCCTCGACCGGCCAGGGCTGCGTCGCGGCCAGCATCCAACATGCCAGCCGGGTCGCTTCATCGGCATCATGCAACACAGGGTCGATCACCTTGATTGCAAGCACCTGCCGCAGCGTGGCCATTGCCGGGGACATGCCATCATCGCTCATGCTGCGGCATCCCCCTGTTCCATCGCATCGTCGATCATCATCGCAAGGCGGGTGCGCGTCAGCCCGCCGACATGGCGGTGGATCAGCGCGCCATCGCGCCGGATCACCAGCGTGGGCACGCCCCGCACCTCAAACGTCGCGGCGAGTTCGGGGGACGCCTCGATATCGATCTTCGCAACCGCCACGTCATTGGCATAGCTCGCCGCGATATCTTCGACGGCAGGCGCCATCGCCTTGCACGGCCCGCACCAGGTTGCGCTGAATACCAGCATCTGCATCCGGTCGCCGCTCGCTGCATCGATCGCAGCCAGCGAATTGCCGTCGATCTGGATAATGGGGGATGTCATGGGAAGCCTCTTTTACAGGGATAAGGAAGGGGGTTTTGAACAGGGGCGATCAGGATGCGCCGCCGACCATCATCTGGTCGATGCGGATCGTCGGCTGACCGACGCCAACATCGAGATGCTGGCCCTGCTTGCTGCAACTGGCGACACCATCGTCCAGCGCCAGGTCGTCACCGACCATCGAGATATGCTTGAGCGCCTGATGCCCGACGCCGATCAGCGTCGCGCCTTCGACCGGGGCGGTGATGCGGCCATTTTCGATCAGCCATGCCTGCGTGGTGGTGAAGTTGAACCGTCCGCTGACGATATCCACCCGCCCGCCGCCAAAAGCGGTGGCATAGATGCCGTCCTTGACCGATCCGATAATGTCGCCGGGCTGGTGCGCCCCGGCCAGCAGGAAGGTATTGGTCATGCGCGGCATCGGCAGATGCGCGTAGGACTGACGCCGGCCATTGCCGGTAGGCAGGTCGTTCATCAGCCCGGCATTCAGCCGATCCTGGATCAGGCCGGTCAGGACACCGTCCTCGATCAGCATCGTGCGTGCGCCCTTTGCCCCTTCGTCATCGACGCCAAGCGATCCGATCCGGCCCGGCAGCGATCCGTCATCCACAACCGTCACGCCTTTCGCCGCGATCCGTTCCCCCATGCGCCCGGCGAAGGCGGACTGGTTCTTGCGATGATGGTCGCCCTCCAGCCCATGGCCGATCGCCTCGTGGAACAGCACGCCGGGATAGCCGGGGCCAAGCACGACGGGCATCGTGCCGGTCGGCGCGGGACGCGCATCGAGGTTGATGCACGCCATTTCCACTGCCCGCCGGATCAGGGCGTCAAGCGTCGCGCCGACAAGGACTTCGGCGCCATGTCGCCCGCCAAACCCCGCTTGACCACGCGCGCGCCGTCCCGCCGCCTGCGCGACGACCGTGACGAACAGTTGCATCGATGGCCGGACGTCGGCGGCGATCCGACCATCGAGGTCGGCGAACAGGATCGCCTGATCCGCCGTGCGTAGGTCCGCCTCGACGCGCACGACGCGCGGATCGACGGCACGCGCCTGCGCATCGATCCGACCCAGCAGGGCGATCCACGGCGCAGCGCTGTCTGCACCATTCAGGTCGATCGGCGGATACAGGTCGTGGACCGGCGGCTGACCAACAAGCGGCACCGCCACCTCGCCGCCAGTCCCGCCATCCAGGGCCCGCACGGCATCCGCCAAGGTCGCCAGCGCGCCAGCGCCCATGTCCGCCGAATGCGCGAAAGCCACTTGCCCGCCACGGGCCGAGCGTGCCCCGACACCTTGGGCAATCTGGAACGACCCGCCAGCGACGCGCCCGTCCTCCAGCCGGAAGGTGCGTGTCCGCTTCGTTTCGAAGAACAGATCGGCAAGATCGGTCCCCGCGCTCGCCAATGCGCCCAGCGTGCGCGACAGGTCGGCAGGTGCCAGCCCCGCCGGTGTCAGGATGCGCGCGGTCGCGATATCGAATATCGTGCCGGCAGGTTCATTTTCAACCTCGGCGATCATGCCGCGCCTCCTATCTGCAATCCGTCGATCAGGATGGATCCGGTGCGCACCGCACCGGCGCGGTGCATATCGTCGCCGACCGCAACGATGCCCATCAACATGTCGCGCATGTTGCCGCCCACGGTTACGTCCGCGACCGCGTGCACCAGCACGCCATCCTCGACCCATGTGCCCACCACGGCATAGGTCCAGTTGCCGCTGACGGGATCGGTCGCACCGCCGGTCAGGCCGCGAACGATCAGCCCGCGCCCCATCTGGCGGCACAGCGTTTCGAACGATTCGCTGCCCGCGCGACTGGCCAGTCGCAGATTCCACGGCCCGTCGGCATTGCCGGTGGAGGTCATGCCCAGCCTGCGGGCCGAGCGCGTGCCCAGAAACAGCCCCTCGACCACCCCGCCGTTCAAGATGGCGCGACGGCTGCCAGCAACGCCTTCACGATCGAAGCCGCCGCTGGCAAGGCCATAAGGCTCGAACGGATCCTCCATCAGGTCCAGATGCGGGGCGGCAACCGTCTTGCCCAGTGCATCGGGCAGGAAAGTCGTTCCGCGCTGTTGCGGGTTGCCCGACAGCGCGCCGACCAGATCGCCGATCAGGGCGGTCGCCACCCGTGCTTCGAACAGGACGGGACAGCGCTGGCTGGGCAGAGTCCGCGCGCCCAGCTTGCCCGTGGCGCGGGCGATGACCCGTTCGGCCAGCACCGCCATCGGCTCCAGACTGTCGAACCGGCGATCTTGGCTATCGGCACTGTCGTTGACGGCGCCGCCCGCATCCCGCGCCAGCGCGACGAGCCAGGCGCTGTGGAAGGAAAATATCTCGCCACGGCAGAATCCGGCGCTGGTGGCCAGCGCCATCCCGCCTTCGCTGGACAGGACACCGGACGCAATCGTCTCGATCATCACGCCGGGCACGGTTGCCCCGCGCAGCAGCGCATCACCCTCCAGCGCCAGCGCGCGCAGGCTGGCGGGATCACGCCCCGATGGTGCGTCGATCGGCGGCAACGGCGTATCGACCGCCATCTGCGCAAGCGAAGGCGGCAGGCTGTCCGCATCCTCGCCGACCAGATCGGCTATCGCAAAGGCTTCCTCCGCCGCGCGGCGGATCGCCGCCGGATCGAGCGCGGCGGTCGTCGCCGTGCCCGCACGCGCGCCGCGATACAGTGTCAGGGTCAACCCCTGGCCAGCATCGCGCAGCGCCGTATCCGTCTCGCCCATGCGCGCCGTCACCTTGATCCCGGCATTGGCGCGGGCGGTGGCGACGGCCTGATCCGCGCCGACGGCCTGGGCGATCTTCACCGCCTGGGCCGCGACATCCTGCATCCGGGCGACATCGGTTGCGAGCAGCCGCATCATGCGATCTCCTCGATCGGACCGGCAGAGGTGCGTCCGTCGGCAATGACCAGCGCATGATCGTGATAGCGGTGCAATCGTTCGTCATGGACGACGCTGATCAGGGTGATGCCGGGGAGCTGCGCCTCCAGCAACTGATGGAAATGCTGCGTATTGGCGGGGTCGAGCGCGCTCGTCGCCTCGTCCAGGATCAGCAGGGAGGGCTTCTGGAGCAGGATACGCATCAGGGCGACGCGCTGCTGCTCACCTGGCGAGAGTTCCTCCGACCACATGCGCAGGGCGTGCATGTCATCGGCAAGGTGCGAGAGGTGCACCATGTCGAGCAACGCCGCGATCGCGCTGTCGTCATGGTCCTCCGGCGCATCGGGAAAGCAGATTGCGGCCTTGAGCGTGCCGAGCGGCAGATAGAGGCGCTGGGGCACGAACATCGCCGTCGAGCGATCGGCCAGCGCCACCTGTCCCTCGCCATCGGGCCAGAGACCGGCAATCGTCCGCAGCAGCGTGCTCTTGCCTGCGCCCGATGGCCCGCGGATCACCCAGCGTTCGCCATCGCGCACCTGCCAGTCGCCCAATATGACCAGCGGTTCGCCATGCGGACGACGGACGGTGAGCCCGGTCACAGCCACGGCCACGCCAGCGGGCGTGCCGATGGTGGCGGTGATGCCGGCCGGTCGTTCGTAATCGATCGCATCGTCCAGCGCCTTGATACGGTTGATGTACGAAATCTGGGTCGCCATGCGCGGATAGAAATGCACGAAGAAACCAAGTTGCGGCACGAGCGCGCTGAAGGCGTCGCGCCCGCCCATCACCTGGCCGAAGCTGATCGCGCCGGCGAAGTAGCGCGGCACCAGGATAAACAGCGGGATGATCGAACCGAGACGATCATAAAGACCATTGGCCATGTTCAATCCGATTTGCGCCCGAATGACCGATCGCCAGCTTTGCCGGATATTCTCGACATTGATCCGCAGCGAACCACGCTCGATCTGCACTGCATTCGCCATGCCGATCTGGGCGGCATTGCGCCGGACATGGACCAGGTTCGATCGAAAATCGGCTTCGCGATGCTGCCACCGCATCATCGAGCGGATATAGGGCTTGCCGAGCAGCACCATGACGACGCTGCTGACCAGAACATAGGCAACGGCATACCAGATGGTGCTGCCGGGGATCGATATCGCCGTGCCGAACAGCGCAAGCGTGATCGGCGGCGCGGTTTCCAGCAGGATAGCGACGGTCGCCCAGACCATCACCAGCGCGCTGAGCGCATCCAGAAGGATCACCATCGAACCCAGTTCGGGATCGGTGATGTAGCGCAGGTCATCGGCGATACGCTGATCGGGATTGTCGATCATCCGCAGCCGTTCGATTTCTGCATAACGATTCCGGCCGAGCCAGCGATCCACATATGTCTGGGTGAGGTAAACGCGCCAGCGGATGCAGAGCAGGCGCTTTACCAGCGGTTCGACAACCACGAACACCATCTGTAGTGCGAGAATGGATATATAGGCGGCCACCAGCCCCCCGAAAGCCGCAACCTCGCGCGCCTCGACACTGTTGAAAAAGCGCTGCTGCCAGCGGTTCATCAGCACGAAAACATAGGCGCCGCTGAATTGAAAGGCGACCAGGACGAGCAGATATCCCCACGCCACCTTCCAGTCCTTCGAGGTCCAGTAGCTGGCAAAGAACCGCAAGGCATGGCGCCAGCGATCCCCTGCCGGCTGGGGTGGGGCAAGCCCCGTCTCGCGACGGGACTCACCGGAAGGAACTGGCTGGGGCAGCATCGTTCGAAAAGCCTTTTATTACCGGAAGCGATAGCCGACGGTGAGGCGCCAGGTGCGCGGTTCACCAAGTGGGACGTAACTTGTCGTGGACGTGATGCCATAATTCACGCGATCGAACAGATTGCGCACACCCAGATTCACGTCGAACTTGTGCAGGTTCATGAAGGCATTGATATCGACCTGCCTGTTGCCGGGGATGCTGTTGCGCCCGAAGCTGTCGACCACCGCGCTCGACCGGCCATAAAGCCCGCCGCCAAGGCCGACGCTCACATCGTCCGCGATGCGATGCCGGTAGGAGGTATAGAGGCTAAACTGGTCGCGCGGGGCCATGGTTACGGTGGTGCCCGTGGTCAGGCTTGGCCGCAGCAGGCTGTAGTCGATGCGCGTCAGGCTGGCGCTGATGAGCCAGCCCTTGAGCGGTTCACCCTGGACACTGACATCGATGCCCTTGCCCACCTGACCAGGTATGGCGATCTGAAAGCGGCGGTTGACGGGATCGTTCACGCGCAGATTGCTCTGGCGCAGATTGAAATAGCTGGCGTTGATCAGCACGCGCTTGTCGAACAGGTCCAGCTTGAAGCCACCCTCGACATTGCGGGTGCGATTGTCAGGAAGCAGGTTCAGGAAACGGTCGGTCTGGAAACTGGGGATGAAGCCATAGGCCAGCGCCCCATAGACCGAGAAGTCATCCGTCACATTGAACACCAAGCCATAGCTGGGCGTGGTCGCGCCGTTGGAATGATAATTTGCGGTCGGTCGCCCCGGTATGACGACGGTCGAATCCGAATTCGTCCGACGCACGCTCGCCATCAAGGCCAGCTTCCAGAATTTCCCGACATATTGCGCGTAGTAGGATTTTTGCTTGCCCGTGACGGAGTTTGAAAACACATATTGTGAGGCCAGGGCGCCCAAAGTTGGCTGTTTCGTCACGAAATTATAGAGGAACATGCCCGATTCGCTGGGTGGATAAATGGCTTGATTGGCAACCACGTCATAATCGCTGGCCATGCCGCCGACGACGACCTTATGCTCGACCGGTCCCGTCTTGAAGGTAGCGCGCGCATAGCCGTCGATGGCATTGTTGACGCTATGCTGATTCACGCCGCTGCGGGAAATCACCAACCGATTGGGTTCCCAGAGAGCGAATGGCGAATATTGGCGGATCAGCAGGGAACTGTCCTGATGCTGCCAATGCCCCGCCACCGTCAGCCAGGGCGCTATTTCCTGCTTGACCTGCACATCATAGATGCTGCTCTTGATCTGGGCGAACTGGTTGCGCCCGCCAACGATCGGCTTGTCGCGCGGGACCGAAAGCGGCACCCCATTTGCATCGAAGATCGTATAGGGAACCATGCCGAATACCTGGTTGCCCAAGGTGATGCTGGCGATGATATCGGTATGCGCATTTTTGAAGCGAATGGACGGCGCGAACAGATAATCCTCATTGCCGCGATAGCCCCCGGCATTGCGATCGGCATCCGCCGCCGCCGCGATGACTCGCCCACTGAGCTTCCCATCCGCCGTGATCGCGCGATTGGCGTCGATCGTGATGCGTCCTGCGCCAAAAGAGCCGGTTTCGGTTGATACATAGAGCCGTTCGTCCGCACTCGGCTTCTTCGTCACGATATTGACCGTGCCGCCCAGGCTTTCCCCGCCCAGCAGGATCGCGTCAGGCCCCTTGAGCACCTCCAGCCGCTCGATATTGGCGATGGGTTGCGTGCTGCCGGCGGCAAAGGTGCTGCTTGATGGCGTGGGCAGGCCGTTGACGGAGCCACCCGACGAAAAGCCGCGTACCGAATAGGTGACGCCGCCCTGGACGGTTGCGGTGTTGACCGCGACGCCGCCCGCATTGCGCAGGGCGTCGGGCAGGCTTTGCGCCTGCTGATCGGCCAGCAGCTTGGACGAAATCACCTGAACGCTGCGCGGCTGGTCACGCAGGCTTTCGCCCGTGCGGGTCGATGTGGTCGAACCGCGGACCATGACATTGGTTTCCGCCTCGTCCCGCCGCGCGACCACGACGATTTCGCTGACCACGGAAATGGCCCCGTCGCTTTCCATGATCGCCAGCCTCATACCGCGCGTCGCCTGCCTGACCGCTGCGATCGCGGTGCGGGCGTTATCGACCGGGGCGGAACGCAGGTCACGAATGGCGTCCGGATCGGCATTGACCTGCGTGCCGGTCTGACGCTGGATCCGGTCCAGCGCATCACTGAGCGGCATCGCGGGCAGCGTCAACCCCTGCGTTTGGGCCGAAACCGCCACCGGAGCGGCCAAAGCCAGAATCGGCATCAGGCCGATCGCTGCGACATGAACATGCAACATTGCTTGACGACGGAACATAAACCCTCCTCCCCGCGCCGCAGACATGCATCCTCATGCCCTTGCGGGCACCGTTCAGGATGGCGTATCTACGCCACGTTTACAGCCGTAGGCAAAAGCTTCGCGGATGGCGAAGCGATCGATCGCCGCAGGCCCCCTGGCCCGCCGACGGTTCACTCTGCGTTGCCAGGGTTGATCGTCTTTCCTGGGCCTTCGCCCCGTGATGCGATCATTGTCCTGACAGGGCGAAATCTGCGCGCAATTCGTCACGTCATCAAATTGTAATTGGTTATGACCTCATAATGAAATGGGTATGGGCTGGCCAATGGCATCCGCACCGCGTTTGAGTTCCGCGATCAGCCAGCGAATAATCGGTTCGCGGTCGCGATAGGGCTGCCACTGCGCCACCAGGGCCGTCGTGGGCGATGGGATCTCCAGGTCGAGCAGGGTCACGGGCAGGTAGCTGGCCTGATATTGGGCGAACCAGTTGCTGGTCGTCACGATCAGATCGGACCCGATCGCCAGCGCCGGGAGCATCGAGTGCAATCCCGTCCGCACCACGACATTGCGCCGTGCAAGCTGATGATTGCTGTCATACTCTCCGAACATCTGCTTTTCCATATCCCCATGGACCGCTGCATGGCGCGCGGCGAGATACTCTGCTTCGCTCACAAGGCGTCCAACCAGCGGATGCTTCTCCCACACCAGCGCCGAAGGACCATGTGCGAACAGTGTCGTCGCGCGCAGTCCATCGTCCACCATCGCACCCGGCACGATCGCGACATCGACGCCCGCGTCAAACAGGCGGCGGGTCGACCCATGGACAAAGGGCACCATTTTCAGTTCGATGCCCGGCGCGACCGCTCGCAATTGCGGCACGATCCGGCTGATGAACATCAGTTCGATCACTTCCGGCGCGGTCAGCGTCACCGTCTGATGCGCGGTCGCCGGATCGAAATGCAGCGTGAGCGTGAACGTGTCGTTGATTTCCCGCAACAGACGCCCGACCCTGCTCTGCAAGGCTTCGCCCAGTGCCGTCAAATGCCGCCGTTCCCCGAACAACACCAGTTCATCGCCAAAATGATCGCGCAACTGGCGCAGCTTGACGCTCATGGCCGGCTGGCTGATGGCGATCGCGTTGGCCGCGGCGGTCAGGGAAGGCGAATGCAGCAACGCATCAAGCGCATAGAGCAGGTTGATGTTCAGCCGGCGCAAGCGCGCCCGCTCGTCGCTCTCTGTCGATGACGTGTCGAACTCGCGCAACCCTCACTCCCTTTTATCGGCGGTGAGTGCGCAGCATAGAGTGCGACAAGGCGCTTGTCCTGATGATTAAGAGGACCCACAGGCGCTTTGCTGACGGTCGTGCTGCTGGACCATGGCACATGCGGCAAATGGCATAGCCCCTATCCTGAACCTACAGCTTGAACCGACAGCTTGAACCCTGCCGCCAGCGCGTTACGCTGGCGGCATGAACGCGCCATCTCCCTTTGCCCGCCGCCGTCGATCCCCCTGGATCATGATCCCGCTGAAGTTGCTCTTCATCTTCATTGCCCTGTCGCTGATGATGGTGGTGATCTACCGCTTCGTGCCGCCGCCGGTGACATGGACCATGCTGCTCGACCCGAACGGCATCACCAAGGACTGGACCAGCCTGAACGAGATCGATCCCGACATGGCGCGGGCGGCGATTGCCGGCGAAGATGGCAAATTTTGCAGCCATCACGGCTTCGACGTGGATGCCATAGCCAAGGCGGCGATCCACAATGCCAGCGGCGGCCGCATTCGGGGCGGCTCCACCATCAGCCAGCAAACGGCCAAGAATGTGTTCCTGTGGCAGGGCGGCGGCTTCGTCCGCAAGGGGCTGGAAGCCTGGTTCACCGTGCTGATCGAGGCAGTTTGGGGCAAGCGCCGGATCATGGAAGTCTATCTGAACGTCGCGGAGACCGGCATCGGCACCTATGGCGTACAGGCGGGCGCGATCCGTTACTTCCACCATGGCGCGGGCAAGCTGACCCGTGCGCAAGCCGCTCGCATCGCCGCCGTCCTGCCACTCCCCAAGAAGCGTGCCGCCGTCGCCCCCAGCGGCTTCACCCGCCGCTATGGCAACAGCATCGCCGCGCGGATTGGCGTGGTGCAGCGCGACGGGCTGGATGGCTGCCTGCAATAAAAAAGGGCGGGGATCGCTCCCCGCCCTCCTGTGTTCTGGCTGATCGTGAAGATCAGAGGCCCACCGTCAACGTGCCCATGATCGTGCGCGGCGCACCCACCGAGAAGTTCGGATTGGCGCCATTCAACCCCTGGATGGTTCCGGCGTTGATCTGCGTGCTGATGTTGCCCAAGTAGAATTTGTTGAACAGGTTGGTGACGTTCAACTGGAAGTAGGTCTTTTCCGCGCCCCATTGTGCCAGGCTGAATCGGGCGTCGAGATCGACCAGCGTGTAGTTCGGCACCTTGACGTCGTTGACATCTGTGGCGAAGCGACTGCCAACATATTTAGCCTGTGCGCCGACCGACACCGGACCGACTTCGACCTGTGCCCGACCGCCAACAGTCCAGTCAGGTGTCTCGGTAACACGCTTGCCGGCAGTCGGTGCGAAGATCGCCTGACCCAGGGCGGAGCAACCGATGGCTGCATTGACCGTCGAACAACTGCCGATCTGCACGTCGTTTTTCAGGCGGCTGTGGTTGTAGGATGCAAAGGTGTAGAGCGTCAGTTCCTTGATCGGCTGATAAGCGATGTTGGCATCGACGCCATAAGCCTCAACCTTGCCGACGTTGCGATCGACCGAGATACCCTGGTCAGCATCAAACGACGTAACGATGCGATTCTTGAAGCTGATATACCAGGTCGTCAACTGCGCCTGGATCTTGCGCGATGTATAACGGGCACCCAAATCGAACGAGTCGGTCGTTTCGGGCGTGATGTCGATGATCGGCGCGCGGTACAGATTGTCGGTGCGTGGGGCCGAAATACCCTTTGCATAGCTCCAGAACAAGCTGGCTTCCGGCGTCAGGCTGTAGGTCAGGCCGACATTGGGCAGAACCTTGTTGAATTTATAGTCAGCCTTGAACGGTGCGTAGAGCGAGTTGCTTGGGAAGGGGGCAACCTGCGTTGGTGGCACGATAACGAGTTGGCTGGTCGGCTGGCTGGTGCAGGTCGCAAAACCGCTGCCCGATGTCTGAATGGGGCAGTAGGTTTCCAGATCGCGCTTGAAGAAGGGCGCACGAACGCCGACTTCAACGCGCAGCTTTTCGTCCATGAACTTACCGACATACTGGCCGGCAACCTGATTGAGGAGCGCGATCGAGAGTCGGTCGCGCTGTTGCATCTGGAAACCGTCGGCATTCAGCACCGGCCGCCCGTTGCGACCGCCAAATACATTTTCAGGCGCACCGTTGCTGCCCAGATAACCCCACTCGCCGGTCTGGCGATGACGGGCGCGGTCATAGGTGTAGGCGACACGCACGCGATGTTCCGGCGCGATGTCCCAGATCAACGATGCCAGCAGGGTGTAGCGATTGGTGTTGGTGTTGTTCGGCGTGTAGAAGCCGATCGTATCGGTCGTATCACCATCACCATTATAATCGACGCCGGTCGCCTTCGAACCCTTGATCAGGGCAGCATCTTCGCGGATCGACGTGTAACCGCCGCCATTGGCCAGTACATATTGATAGGCGCCATCGACGGTGAAGATCAGATTGTCGGTCAGCGTCCAGCGCGAATTAAGGCGCACATTGCCAGTATTCGACGGATTGATACGCACGCCATAATAGTTGGTGCATCCGGTAACCGGCGAATTGCAGACCGCGTCATTTTCGAAGTTGAACAGCGCGTCCTGCTGCGCATTCGTAAGCTTCAGATAGACGGGACTGGCGGCTGAAATGCTGCCAGAGGCGGGCACGGTGCCTGTACCGAACAGGGTGCGCATGTCATTGACGCTGGGGTTGCGATAGAAATTGTTGCGGTTGACGTTCCAGTGGCCTGCCAGCGAAATAAAGTCGCCATTGCTGCCGATCGGCTGGTAGATTCGGGCGTTATATTGCTGCTTCTCGACACCGCCCGGCCCCTTGAACTTGTCATTGCGAGCGGTGCTGGCGGCGAAGAACATCTTCGTCCCCCATGGTCCGATCTCGCCTGTCTGGACCATGCCGAACAGACGAAAATAATCATCTTCGCCCGCAGAACCGGACATCAGGACACCAAAATCATCGCTCGGCATGATGGTGCGATAGTTGACGGTGCCACCTGCGGCCGACGCAGTTGGACTATCGATGTCGGTCGCACCCAGATTGACGTTGACCTGCTCGATCAGTTCGGGGTCGAGCATCTGGTTCGGATAGATCGCATAATTGCCCGAATCGTTCAGCGGAATGCCGTCGAAGGTCAGCGATACACGGTTGCCGTCAAAACCGCGGATGCGGATATTGCCGCCGGCCGATCCATAAGCGTCGGACTGGGTGAAGTTGACACCCGGAACCAGATTGAGTGCATTCAAAATGGTCTGGCCTGCGGGCTGGCGCGCGATGATCTCTTGCGTCAGGACAGCGCGGGCCTTGGTCGAATCCGGGATAACGACGCCGCTGACACCGTTGGATGCCGTGCGCGCACCTGTAACGATAATGCTATTTTCGGTTTCAATGGATCCGGTCGACTGCGCGAATGCTGCAGTAGGGGCGGCGACGGCGATGATCGCGGCGCTGCCCATCAGAAACTGTTTCATGTGACCCTTATCCCTTTTTCAAGAGTGGCGCCTGTCGGCACCTGATGCTGTGATGCTCTTGCAAGCCGGAGCCGCTCTCTGGCGGCGTCTGGCGAAGGCCCTGTGATGCTCTGATTGCAATTATGTTACAACGCACCCGCAGGACTGTCACATTCCTCCCCTGCCTCCGTCACCGCAGTTTGAAGGCGCATCCTGACTGCCCGTAATATATTGAAGTTTAATGACTTATCTGAATTCCAGAACGCCTGTTTAACAGTGGTGCAATTTTGCAACGCGGCGAGAATTTTTGTGCGCCGCACGCATGGCCAATGAAAAAGGGGCCAGCGATCATACGCTGGCCCCTCGTCAAATCGGGCTTTCCGTAAGGGAAGGTCAGGCCGCGTCTTCGGCCCGCTTTTCCTTCTCACTGAACACGCGAATCGGTTCCTTGGTGCCTGCGACGACATCCTTGTCGACCACGACTTCCCCCACACCTTGCATGGACGGCAGATCGAACATGGTGTCCAGCAGGATGGCTTCCAGGATGGAGCGCAACCCACGCGCGCCAGTCTTGCGCTCGATCGCCTTCTTCGCGATCGCGACCAGTGCGTCGTCGGTGAAGCTGAGGTCGACATTCTCCATGTCGAACAGCTTGCCATATTGCTTGACCAGCGCATTCTTCGGCTCGACCAGGATTTTGACCAGCGCGGTCACGTCCAGATCTTCCAGCGTCGCGATCACCGGCAGACGACCGACAAATTCGGGGATCAGGCCGAATTTGAGCAGATCTTCCGGCTCGCTCTGGCGCAGCAGTTCGCCGGTGCGGCGTTCTTCCGGCGCAGCGACATGGGCACCAAAGCCGATCGACTTGGCTTCCAGCCGATCGCCGATGATTCTTTCCAGGCCTGCAAAAGCGCCACCGCAGATGAACAGGATGTTGGTCGTGTCGACCTGTAGAAATTCCTGCTGCGGATGCTTGCGCCCGCCCTGCGGCGGGACCGAGGCGGTGGTGCCTTCCATCAGCTTGAGCAGCGCCTGCTGCACGCCTTCGCCCGACACGTCGCGGGTGATGGAGGGGTTTTCGGCCTTGCGGCTGATCTTGTCGATCTCGTCAATATAGACGATGCCGCGCTGCGCCTTTTCGACATTGTAGTCCGACGCCTGGAGCAGCTTGAGGATGATATTCTCCACATCCTCGCCGACATAGCCCGCTTCGGTCAGCGTGGTGGCGTCGGCCATGGTGAAGGGCACATCGAACGTCTTGGCCAATGTCTGCGCCAGCAGCGTCTTGCCGCAGCCTGTCGGGCCGACCAGCAGGATGTTCGACTTGGCCAGTTCGACCTCGCCCGGCTTGGAGCCGTGGTTCAACCGCTTGTAATGATTGTGGACCGCGACCGAGAGCACGCGCTTGGCGCGCTTCTGACCGATCACATAATCGTCGAGCACATCGCAGATTTCCTGCGGGGTGGGCACGCCGCCATCCTTCTTGCCGACAAGACCGCCCTTGGTCTCCTCGCGGATGATGTCGTTGCACAATTCCACGCATTCGTCGCAGATGAACACGGTCGGTCCCGCGATCAGCTTACGCACCTCATGCTGCGACTTGCCGCAAAAGGAGCAGTAAAGCGTGCTTTTCGAATCCGACCCGGTTAGCTTAGTCATTCGCCATTCTCTCTTCCCCCTCCAGTCAACAGTCACCAGATCCGCGATCGGCGGGGGATTTCTGGTCCAAACGCCATATTAGACCGCCGCGCGCCCGTTTCACAAGGGTAGAAAGTGGCGCGCGGCGGTAAAGATGTCCTTTAGGCGTCGGTTGCTTCCGCCGGAGCCGGACGGCGATCGAACACTTCGTCGACCAGGCCGAACGCCTTGGCCTCATCCGCCTCCAGGAACGTATCGCGGTCCATGGCCTTTTCGACCGCTTCCAGCGTCTGCCCGGTATATTTGACATAGAGGTCGTTCAGGCGTCGGCGAATCCGCAGGATTTCCTTGGCCTGGATCTCGATATCGGACGCCATGCCCTGCGCGCCGCCGGACGGCTGATGCACCATGATGCGGGCGTTGCCCAGCGCGATGCGCTTGCCCGGTTCACCGGCGGCCAGCAGGAAGCTGCCCATCGACGCAGCCTGGCCGATGCACACGGTCCCGACCTGGGGCCGGATATATTTCATCGTATCATGGATCGCCATGCCGGCCGTCACCACCCCGCCGGGCGAGTTGATGTACATCCATATGTCCTTCTTCGGATTTTCCGATTCGAGGAACAGGAGCTGGGCAACGATGAGCGAGGCCATATGGTCCTCGACCTGGCCGGTGACGAAGATGATCCGTTCACGCAGCAGCCGCGAATAGATGTCAAAGCTGCGTTCGCCGCGGTTCGACTGTTCGATGACGATAGGGACCAGCGCGGCCATGGGATCGGACATGATATCGGTCATTGTGCTCTTTTCCGGGTAGTTGCTTTTGCCCACTCCCTACATCGGGACAAAAAGCGAATGGTTCAAGGGGGGAACGATGCCCCGCCCACATCGATGCCTAATCGCGGCACGCGAAATCGGATGGCGCGCGAAAGGCGAGATAGGCCAGCCGCCGTACTTCACGACGCCCGCGCACCACAGTGTCGAGGATGAGCCCGCACATGGCCGACAGGGTGGCAAGGATCATCAGGCCCGTCACTAGGATCGCCGTCGGGAAGCGGGGCACCAGGCCCGTCTGGAGATAGGTAACGATCAGCGGCGCCGCCAGCCCCAGGCCAAGCGCCGCCAGAAAGGCCGCGATGATGCCGAAGAAGAGGATCGGCCGCTCGATGCGATACAGGGTGATGATCGTACGCAGGATGCGAAATCCGTCGCGATAGGTGCTGAGCTTGCTTTCCGATCCTTCCGGCCTGGCGCCATAGGCCGTCATCACCTCCGCCACCGGCATCGCGAGTTCGAGCGCATGGACGCTGATTTCGGTTTCGATCTCGAAACCGGCGGACAGGACCGGAAAACTCTTGACGAAGCGGCGTGAAAAGACGCGATAGCCCGAAAGAATGTCGGTAAAACTGCGGCCGAACAATTGCTTGAGCAGGCTGGTTAGCGCCCAGTTGCCAAAGCGGTGGCCACGCCGATAGGCCGACTCCACCTGATCCCGGCGACACCCGACAACCATGTCGAGATTATCCTCCAGCATCGCCGCGATCATCGCGGGGGCGGCGGCGGCTTCGTAGGTCGCATCGCCATCGGCCATTATATAGATGTCCGCATCGACATCCGCGAACATGCGGCGCACGACATGCCCCTTGCCCTGCTGGCTGACGCGACGGACGATCGCCCCTGCCCCGGCCGCCAGTTCACGGCTGCCGTCGCGGCTGTTATTATCGAACACATAAATGGTTGCGGTCGGCAACGCGCGGCGGAAATCCTCGACCGTCTGCACGATCGCGCCGGCTTCGTTATAGCAGGGCAGGATCACCGCGACGCGCGGGGTTGCCACGGCCGTTTCGCCATTCACTGCGGGAAATTCCTTCATCGTCGCAACCAATCCCTGCCCTTTGCCGCCTGCATCGGACAACATGATTAATATTTCGTCTGCCATGCCGATCCCGAAATGAAAAGCGCCCGCGCTTCCCAGGGAAGCCGGGCGCAGATCATTTTGCTGAAGGCAGGCTTATTCGGCCTTGGCGGCAGCCTTCTTGGGAGCAGCCTTCTTCTTGGGCTTGTCCTCGCCGGCGGCATCATCGGCCACGGCCTCATCCTTCTTTACCGCCTTCTTGGCGGCAGGCTTCTTGACGGGGGCCTCTTCGGCTTCGTCGGCCTTCACCTCTTCAGCAGACGGTTCGGCATCAGCATCCGCCTTCTTCTTGGGTACAGCCTTCTTGGCCTTCGGCTTCTCGTCATGGTCATGGTCATGGCCGCAGCCCGGACCGTGGACATGGGGCTTCAGGTCGCCATCTTCGGCCTCGATCGCGGCTTCCAGCTCTTCCTTGGTCACGACGCGGTCGGTGACTTCAGCCTTTTCGAACAGGAAGTCGACGACCTTGTCCTCATAGAGCGGGGCACGCAACTGGGCGGCGGCCATGGGATCCTGGCGGACATATTGCACGAAGCGCTCGCGATCCTGCGGGCTATACTGTTGCGCCGCCTGCATGATCAGGCGGTTCATTTCCTGATCGTTGACAACAACGCCATTGGCCTGGCCGATTTCGGAGAGGAGCAGGCCCAGACGGACGCGACGCACCGCGATGGCGCGATAATCATCCTTCTCCGCTTCCATTTCAGCGATCGCGGCGGCCGGATCTTCCTCATGGCTGGCTTCGTGCTGAAGCTGCTGCCAGATCTGGTTGAATTCGGCCTCCACCATGCTGGGCGGCACGTCGAAATCATGGGCGGCGGCGAGCTGGTCGAGCAGCTTGCGCTTCATATGCGTGCGGGTCAGCCCGTTATGTTCCTGCTCGATCTGGCCCTTGAGCAGATCCTTGAGCTGGCCGATGCCTTCCAGGCCCAGCGACTTGGCGAATTCATCATCCAGCTTGGGCTTGTCGCCATCCAGGATCGACTGGACGGTAACATCGAAAGTCGCCGCCTTGCCCGCCAGGTGCGCCGCGCCATAATCTTCGGGGAAAGTGACCTCGATGGTCTTTTCATCGCCCTTCTTGACGCCGGCAAGCTGCTCTTCGAAGCCGGGGATGAACTGCCCCGCGCCGATCTTGAGCTTCACGCCCTCGGCCGAACCGCCTTCAAATACTTCACCGTCGACCTTGCCAACGAAGTCGATGGTCAGCGTGTCGCCGTCCTTCGCCTTGTGGCCGGCGGGAAATTCTTCCAGCGCGCCCTGCTGGACGGCGATACGGCCGGCGGCCTCATCAACCTGCGCATCGGCCACTTCCGCCGTCAGCCGTTCCAGCTTCAAACCATCGATGCTGGGCGCGGCGATTTCAGGCAGCACTTCCAGTGCGACCTTGATCTCGGCATCCTGGCCGAACTCGAACCCCTCGTCCAGTTCGACCGACGGCTGCATCGCAGGACGCAGCTTCTGGTCAGCGATCAGCTTCTGGATGCTTTCCTGGATCGAATTGTTGAGCGCATCGCGTTGCAGCGATTCGCCGTGCATCTTCTTTACCAGGTTGGCGGGCACCTTGCCGGGGCGGAAGCCGGGCATGCGGACTTGCGGTGCGATCGCGGCCACTTCCTTTTCCACCCGCGCGTCGATATCCTTCGACGTGATGGTCACGGTATAGGCGCGCTTCAGGCCCTCGTTCAACGTCTCGACAGTCTGCATCTCTTCTCTCAAACGCTTTCTTCAGCTGAATTTCGGTGGCTTGGCCGCAGGCGGCGCAACTGGTGCGGGCGAAGGGACTCGAACCCCCACATCTTGCGATACCAGAACCTAAATCCACAAATTGCAGGACAAGGGAAAGTTTTTATGCTATGTTTTCAACAACTTCTGTTCAACATTTGCTTTCATACCCTTGGACACATTGCGGACACAACACGGCCACCAATCTTTAAGTCGATCGCCCATAATGCAGGAGGCCGCGAATGACCAGCCATGATTTGTTCGATGGGCGTTTGCAGGTCTATAAGCGCGGTGAAGGACGCTATTGGCAGTGTGCGGCGCGGGTCGGCGGGCAGCGCTATCGCGAAAGCACCAAGCAAGAGAGCTTGGCACTTGCGAAGGAGATCGCAGAGGACTGGTATTTGAGCCTTCACGGCAAAATGCGCCGTGGAGAATTGTCAGACCCGCCCCCCTCCTCTCGCTCCGTCAACTATCATTCGACCAAGCCGAAAAAGCATGAGCCGACCTTCAAGCAGGCATATGAGGAATATCTGGCCGAGGTGAAGGTGCTGGCCCTGAGCGTGCGCAGCCCGAAATATGCCCAATACATGGAGCTGCGGATGAATCGGCACCTCCTGCCCTATTTCGGCAAGGATAAGGTTTCCGCTATCACCAGCGGCAAAATGCAATCTTATCTCGTGCAGCGCTTAGCGGAAACGACGGAGAAGAAAGGAAAGCCCCCTGCCCGCAGCACTTTATTGCAGGAGGTGGTTCACGTCCGGCAGGTACTCAAATACTGCGAGCGCCAAGGGCAAATCGCGTTCGTTCCAAACCTTTCCTCCCCCTTCTTGAAGAAGACGAAGAAGAGTCGGCGCGCGTGGTTTTCCCCAGAGGAATACCAACGGCTCTATGAAGCCACGCGCGCCCGAATCACCAATGGTAAGCGTCCTGGCTGGGAAGAGCGATACGCTGACACCCACGATTTCGTGCTGTTTCAGGGTAACAGCGGCCTGCGGCCCGACGAAACCATCGGCAACCTGCAAATCCGGGACATTGAAGTGATCGACGAGATCATTGATGGCGAACGGACCGGAAAGCAAATCCTCGATATCGACGTGCGCGGCAAAACCGGCGTGGGCTATTGCAAGACCATGCCGGGTGCTGTTCTGCCTTATAAAAGAGCGAAAGCACGGCGTGAGGCAGAGCTTCGTGCCCAAGGGCACGACAATCAGGCCATTGCTCGCCTGCTCCCCAGCACTCCCCTCTTCCCAAAGTTCAATCGAGAGGTTTTCAACGCCGTCCTTGATGAGGAAGGCTTGAAATATGACAGGGACGGCAAGCCCCGCACGGCATACAGCCTCCGCCATACCTATATTTCCATGCGACTGATGGATGGGGCCAATATCGTGCAGGTAGCAAATAATTGCCGCACGAGCGTGCAGATGATCCATGAGCATTACGCCGCTCATATCCGCGAACTGGTGGACCCATCAGGCCTGAACACCCGCCGCTCCAAGACCGCGCGCGCCGCCTCGAAACAGTTGCGCGAACGCCGCGATATGAGGAAGCAAACGGATCAACAGTCACCCGGCTTCTAACGATTTGCTTGGCTTATAGACTTTGGCGAACTATAGGCTCGCATCCTGCGTGCGGCTATGGCGAAATTGGTAGACGCAACTGGTTTAGGTCCAGTCGGGCAACCGTGGGGGTTCGAGTCCCTCTAGCCGCACCACTGCCCTTTCTCTGGGCGAAGGCCCAGTGCTTGCGGGCAGGTGATAGACCGGAACCGGTCGCCCTGCCCGCTTTCGCGAAGAGCCGCCCGAACGGGCGGCACGGTGGCGTTCAGCACACCGAACGGGGTGCAGCCATCGCAACAAAAATATACAATCACTTTTGGAAAATGGAGCCTCTCTCTGGAAGTTACGAGCACCGGCGTCCTTTCCGCATGTCTGACGGGCTGGATTTCCGCGAGTCGCCGCCATCTATCCGGCGTTTGCTTCGCGAATCGCGCCATTACAGGCGTATGAAAGGAATACGGCTCTACTCAACGGATTTCAGGCTGAACCGTAGCCGAAGCTACGGCCATCGCCGTAACGCGACAATGAGTTGCGCTACCGCTGCAATCAGTTGAGCGATGCTGTTAATGGTCAGCAGAATGATGGTGGTCGTCATGGGTTCCTCCCCGGATGCGCCCCGCGCGGGATTGCGTGTGGACGGGGGCTGAACCGCCGACCGGACCAGCGCCACGGACACAGGCCGCCAGCCGCGCCAGCGGGCCGCTGCTGCACGAAGGAAGCGAGGAGCCTTTTCCGGGGTGCGCGGTCGGCGATACCGCCCGCATCCCACGCCTTTCCCGAAGGGCCAACGCGGGTAGGCACCCCTGACGATCCTGCCGAGCCTTCACTGAACCACGTCATGCCTTGCGGTTGACGGAGGTGGCAGCTTGTCAGGTCACATGCCCCATGGCCGCACCACCTTCCTATCGGAGGGCTTCTTGTGGAGGAGCGATGCGGCAGTCCCGCCGCCGGTCAAGGCGCTCCCTTCCGCGCTGCGCTTGTGCAGGTTCGCCCCTGTCGGGCGCTGGCGCGACCTTGACCGGACGGCTCGATGGCCTGCCGCGAACGGCTCCCACGAAGCCACCGGATAGGCCGGAGGCACAACCAAGGAGCCAACCATGACCAATCAATCCACGACCCCCGCCAAACCGACTCACCGTCTTTTCCTCGTTACCGGCAAAGGCAAGAACGCCAACTGGACGCCGATCGGGGCCGCATGGCCCAACCGCGACGGCGAGGGCTTTTCGCTCCAGTATGACGCGCTGCCGCTCACGGGCCGCATCATCATGCGCGCAATCACCGAGCGCGCCAGCGCCGAATAGCGGCGATAGCGGCCCAGGGCATTCGCTTTGGGCCGTTAGGGATATATTAACCAAATTTTAGCAGTTGGCCGGTTATGATAGGGCGAGTTTCACGCACGCAGAGGCGAACCATAGACGGCGATATGACAGTTTCAGGGCCGGGTCATCCGGCCACGGATGACCCGCTGGCTAGCCAGCGCCTTGAAATGGTCGGCCAGTTGGTGGTGGCGCAATTCGATCTGGAAACGGCTATTGCCGCACTGACGCGCAGCGGCGGCGATGCCGCCACCGCGCAAACCCAACTCCAAAACATTACCCAACTGCGCCAGCAGATCGGCACCGCCAGCTCGACCGCACTCGCCGCCCTCCGCAGCGAGATTGTCGCTGCCGTCGCACAAAGCCAGAGTGCCGTGCAGGAAGCCCGCACCGCTGCCCATGGCGCGGACGGCGAAGGCGCGGCACTGGCCAGTCTTGCCAGCCGGGCGCAATCGCAGGCAACCGCCTTCATGCGCGACCTGCGCCAGTATGACGGCCTGCTGCAATTCGAGAACGACGCCGAGCACGACGCCTACCGCCAGCGTGAGGAAGATCGCCGCAAGCAGCATGACGCCGGAATCGCCGAGGGTGGGCCAGAAGGCGCGCTCAAAGCCAGCGGCGCGGCTTATGGGCAGGCTGTGGACCTGGCCGTGCATGGCGGCAGCGCCGATCCCGCGCTGTTGCGCCGCGTTGACGAACTCGCCGCCAGCACCGCCGCCCTGCGCGCCGGAATGATCCGCGACGGCAAGGACGTGTCGAAATTCGATGAGAATATGCGCGACGATCTGCGCGCCATCATGCGCTCCAAGGGCAAATCAGACGCCGAAATCGATGCCCTGCTGGCCGCGCATCCCGACAATCCTATGGAGGCGATGAAAGCGTTCGTCGCGCAAGAGGGGGTAGCCGTTTCAGGCAGGGAGATCGACCGATTGGTTCAAGGCGTCAAGGAACTGCGCTGGGAGGCTGAAGAGTCATTCGAGCCAGTTCATCCGACTGCGAGCGTTTCCCCTTCCGCGCCGATTAGCGGCGCAAATTCATTGCAGAATGCGTTCGCCGACGTGAAGGCGCTGGGAATCACACTTGTAGAATATGACAAAGCAGCAACGCCGAACCATGGTGTCGCTGCATCGGTGCCGACGCGCTCATCATTGCGGACGATTTAGGAGACTGGGACCAGTTCGCCCTGTGCGGCACGCGCGCCTAGGATATAGCCCACCGAGTTGCAGAGCCGACCATTTGGCTCTTGCTGGCCAAGGCACTTGTCCGCGACCGGCAACAGTGCCGACATAGATGGTACATCCGTGCGGAGCACCTCTCTGCGAGAAAATCCTCGGACGAACCCTGTGTCGAACTGAAGCGACGACGGCATTTCACCCTTCCTCACGCTGACATACCCCAGCGATCCATCCCGTCCGATCCGCGTCAAGACCGTGACGCAGTACGCCGCTGCCGATAGCGTTTCCATGCCTGCCGCTCGTATGTCCGCCTGAGCCGATGCCGCTTTCCCAGTCGCACATAGCGACCGCCGCCGCGCGACTTTGTCACCGGATAGCTCGCGCAGCACCATATCGCGTTCGCTTTGGAGATCGCCAGCCATAATTGGAGCCGACGCGCCTAAGGCGGCGGCGACGGCGATGGCTGTCTTGGTAAAAGTGCGCATAGTCCGAACCTCCTGAGGTTCGGATTTTGCCCGCATGCAACATTATGGGCAATTTTGTTGCATGGTCAATGGTTTACAATCAGTCACTTAGCACACCTTGAAAGCCGCTTTGGAACGAACTCCGTTGGTAAAATACACGACTCGCTATAACCTGTTCGAGGGTTTAAACTCACGTGCCAGCACGACCTCTTTAGTTCAACGCCCGATAGTGACGTGAGGAGCATCCGTGAGTCTATTACCTACGCTTGGAGTAGCTAAACTGAAATGGCTACGGCAGACATTCAAGATCGTCGTAGAAGTATCCTCCATACTGACGATCTTAAGTTTTATATTTTCATCCACGCTGTTATTTTTAACATTGCAACTAAACAACATACGATTTTCCGATGTTGTCACTGTTGACGACATTGTTATCGCTGGAGTTAATTTCGCTGCACGGTCAACATGGATCTTCTCATTGACGCTGCCTCTGACATTTCTGATAGCCAGATACTTTAGCGGAGCCATTCATATGACGTTGCGCCGGATGAAACCGTGGAGCTGGCGCACCACACTGACAAATGTTGGACACTATCTCGTATTCAGCTTCCTAGTGTGCATTGTTTTCAGCTTGGTAATACTAGGGATTGTCGGCTCTTTTTCGGGTGTTTCGATAGTGGCCGCCGCAGCCCCCAGCGGTGACGGAGTTGCACTAATTGTAGGCGCCATGATTATTGGATGGCTGTATGCTGCATTGGTAATGGCCGCGTATCTTGGCGGAGGACCCTTTTCCGCTCCAGTCAGCGCCGAACTCACCATCGGGAACGAAGAACAGCTGCTACCTAGAGTTCCGTCTCGTTGGTTTGACCCCGTGCACTTGCTGAAGGTGACATTAATATATTGCTTCGTCTTATCCATCATATCCGGATTTTCTGAGCGCGCTTGGTTTTTCAGGCAGCCGAGAGATCTTGACTTGATCACATTGCAGCAACCTGACGTGGGAGCCCTCTGTGGCAAGCATGTGCGGCGTATTATATGGATTGGAACTAGCTCGGTGGTTTTGCAATGCGGTCGTCGGCGAGTGCTTGTGAAGGGATTGGAAAACGTAATCGTCATCTGAAGCGGGCGCGTACCGCATCCGATCGGAATCGAGAATTTATTTCTGCAACCCTATTGCCCATAATGTTGCAGGAGTGGGCAGTGCGGGAGAACGAAGCAGGTTGGCATATCTACGATGCCGATGGACGGCGAAAATACCTGAACAAGGATGAGCGAACGCGTTTCACCACTGGTGCCTATGCCTTGGCACCTGCAGATCGAGCTTTCTGCCTTGTGCTTGCCTATACAGGTTGCCGTATATCGGAAGCGCTTGCGCTCGCTCGATTTCAGATCGACGTGGATCGGAGCGCCATCACTTTCAGGACGTTGAAGCGGCGCAAGGTTGTGTTCCGCACGGTGCCTGTTCCTGGGCACCTCTGTGAGTTGCTGCTTTCGCTACCCCCGCAAAACCAAGACAGATTTTGGGCCATGCATAGAGTAACAGCGTGGCGATGTGTCCGCGCCATGTTGGATGGCCTGTCTATTGTCGGCCCCATGGCCTGCCCACGCGGTCTGCGGCATGGGTTTGGCATTCATGCAGCGACATGCAATGTTCCACCCAATCTAATTCAGCGTTGGATGGGCCATGCCTCTCCCGCCACTACCGGAATCTATATCGATGCCGTCGGACCTGAAGAAAGCGAGTTCGCCAGCCGCATGTGGCAGGAGCCGTAGGCCGATCAGCTTGCCGCGTCGACACGCCGGATGGCAGTTACGATAGGCTGCGTCATTGACCCCGGCCAGAGCGCAATGCTGTGTTCGATGATTCCCAGCACCGTCCCTTGCTGAATATGCCGTGTCAATTCATGAAGGCCGCGCCCCTTAATGACGAACTGCCGCCCGGAACTGAAATCTAAACTTAGCATCCGATCACCAACAGACTCAACAGTACACAGTGCGTGGTAAGGCAGGCCCCAACTGTGCCAGAAGCCGGAACGTGGTTCGTAGCGCCGCAGTTCCAGCATCAGCGCGGGGCGCGAGCGCACCCGCTGCACGATCCACGGCTTGTATTCCGTCAGATCGAGCGCACCGCCATCCTCGTCGGGCAATTCGTCCCGCGCCGTAGGTGGCTGGGCTGCTTGGCTAGGCGGCTGGCCGTCGCGTTGGGGATCGCGGAACATATCGCGCCAGTTCTTGCCGACCTGGCGGGGATCGGGTTCCCAACTGTTTGGAATGGAATCAGGCATCGTCAACGCTCCATGTCAAAGGTGGTGCTTCGTGGCGGTTCGCGTTCCGGCCCGTCGCGGGGCGGGGCCAGCCGATCCAGTTGCCGGTCGAACCAATCGTAGAAGCGCTGGAAATTGCGCGCGGCATCGCCCGCCCGCGTCGGCGCTTCTTCCATCCGCGCAAACGCGGCTTTCGCGCGGCTCTCGACCGCTTGATAATGTTTGGCCATCTGGAATTGGCCGAACCGCTCTTTGAGCGCCCCGCGCAAATCCTTGAGGTAATAGGCCAGCCGTAGGGCTGGCTCCGGCATCCGGGCCAACCCGCGCTCCAATAGGCTGCGCCGGTCGATCCGTTCGGCGGACCCCACCCGCGCCAGCGCGGCGTTGGCCGTGTTTTCCCAATCCTCCCGGCACCGCTCGTAATATTCCGCCGAGTTCCAGGATTGTGAGTTGCTCTCGATCATGATTGGTCTACCGTCGTCGTGGGTGCGGCCCTGCGGGCACGCGATCCAATCGTGCCGAACCTTTTGCCCCCAGCCGCCCGGCTCGACCGCAGGGCGCATGGTGAGCATCACATGGGCATGGGGCTGTTCCAGCCCGTCGCTGGCAACCTTGTTGTGCCAGGCCACATCAGCGATCATGCCCTTAGACACGAAGTTGCGTAGGACGTAATCCCGCACCAGCTCGATGCGCTGGTCGGGCGGAATTTCCCTTGGCAGGGTTAGGCGCAATTCCCGCGCGGTCTGACTGTCCTTGCGCTTCTCGCCCGCCTCAACTGCATTCCATAGGGCGGACCTATCGATACCAACCGTCCATTTGGGGGCATCTTTGGGCAGCAGGATTTCGCTATGCTCTACCCCCGTCCGGTTGCTGTAGTCGTGGGTGATGCCCTGGCGTTCATCGACCAGCTTCTCGCCTGCCCGGTAGGCAGCGGCCGCGACCGAACTGCGCCCGGCGCTGCGCTTGATGACCTGCATCCGCATAGAGAAGATCGCCATCATCTTCCCCCTAGTTTGTCATCGCCATCCATCTCTCCCCCAACGGCATATCGTTTCGTTTCCGTAACAGAAAAAAGGCCTAAGCGTGCACAGATACGTTGCCCGCTAAAGTTGCGGACAACGTGCACCCCTGCGGGAGGCCTTTTGCAGGATATTATGGGGGATACGGTGGTTAACGATTTCCTAATGCGCCACTGAAACAGACTGTTTCCCGCGAGCATGGGGGCGATGGCGACGGTCGCCTTGCGGGTGGCTGGGCAGCGACCAGACCGCCCGCAAAGGGCAATCGGCGGTTGCATGGCGGGATGGCCGCCATGGTCCCTGCGGGAGCCGATTGCCCCATGGGCGACCATGATGCGGGCGGGCATGTCAACGCCCGCCCAGCACGACCCAGCAATGGGCTGGGAGGGCGGCATAAGCCTGTTGCAGGGTTGGCACCGGCAACAGCGGGCTGCGTATGCAGACCGTCACGAACGCGGCCTTGGCGGCGCGACGTCTCCGCAGCCGTCGCCACAGGCTGCGACCGGCGAAGATGGCGCAAGCGCCGATTACGCCCACGACCGACAGGCTGAGGGCTGCCTGCGTGTCCGTCCGGTCGAGCGTCGCGACCACGTAGAGCAACACCACGATGATGCCGACTATGCCAGTTAGCGGCTTCACGATCTTGCGCTGTGGTGGCGTTTGCCCCGCCATGGCATTCCATGCGCGCTTCCATGTCAGGTAAGCGTCGCGCTGTTCATGAGCGCGCATGACCCAAACGACGAGCAGCGTTGCCGTGATCGCCATGGGCCACATATCATCGCCCTGCGTCAGGAGCATGTAGCCCGACCACAGGAAGAACCCGACCGTGGGCAGCACGACCGGCGGCGAGCCGATGATGCGCGTTTTGAGGGATGGCTGTTTCATTGGCGAAACTCCACCAGAAGGGCGTTGCCGCCACTGGCCGGAAAGATGCGTCCGGCCTGATACCAGACGGCGGAGACGATGTTGCCATTTGGCGGGCCACCAGTCTTGAGCATACGGCTGAACTGGCCGGGTTCGACCAGCCAGTCGCTGACCTCACTACCGCCCCAGCTCTGGCTATGGTTGCTGCCGCTGCTGCGGTTACGCCCCCATTGGTCGCCGCCACCGCGCGACGACCCGCTGCTCCAGCTACTGCCACCGCCATAGCTGCTGCCGCCTGGGCCGCTATTATGGCTGCTGCTCCCACCACTGCTGCTGTTGGTTCCCCAACTGCTATTTTCACCCATATTGTGGCCGAACTGGCTGCTGCTGCCCTGCGACTGGCTTTCGTTGCGCCGCCACTGGATGCTTTTGCCGAGGATGCGAGCAGCCCAATCCGCCGTCTCGCTGCATCCACCGGGATTGTGGAATACCTTGGTGCCGAAATTTCCCAGCAAATGATGGGTGCGGTCATGGGCATTCTCGCCGCCGATCTTCGCATAGAAAGTTGGTAGGCTCTGCGAGAGAAATACGGTGCAGATGCGCGATCCCCGGCAGGTTGAGAGGAACTCCGCGTCATAGCTGTTGACGAAATACTGCACCTCATCCGCCCACAGAAAGGTCGGGCGTTGCTGGTGTGGTTGTTCCAGCGCATTGCGCGCCAGCATCGCCCGCTGCCAAAGATATTTGACGATCTGCTGCGCAATGATGCCGTCCTCATTTTTCGTGAGGGCAGGCATATTGAGTAGCAGGATAACCCCGTGCGCGCAGAGTTCCGGTACAATATCGGTGGTCGTGCAGAACATCTGTTCCAGCCAACCGTGATTGAACCGATCAAGCGCTGTCGTCAGTGAAAGCTGCACGGAGGCGCGAGTCTTGGGGTCCAGCTTCGCATAGTCGTTTTGCCAATAGCTAGTAGCGCGCTCTCCGGCGTGGTCGTCAAATCCAACGACCGGCCCGGCGCGCAGCCGTTCTGCTGCCATCAGGAACACATGGAAGAAATAGCTCTGCTTTTGCCATTCAGGATCGGCCATCTCGCTGGGGCTGGAGGGCGCACTACGCACGAAACGCAGCAGGTCGGAGATTCTGACCGTGCCGGTTGCCGCGAACAAAACCGGGATCGCGTTGCGCAATATCTGGCGCAGCGTGTCGTCCCAGAAATGTTCGCCCGCCCGGCCCGGCGACGGGCTGGCGTTGCGCGCGATTTCCAGCACGCGCATCAGCAGTTCCACCACCGAGTTCAGGCCATCGCCGCCCTGTCGGGCCAGCTCATAGGCCATCATGTTGAGATGGATGTTGGTGCCGTCGCACTCGATGAGTGAGCCGCTGCGGTCAAATTTGGCACAATAGCCGCGCCAGAGGTCGGCTTCTTCGGGCTTGGCGCACAGCACCAGCCCGCCCATGCCTGCCTTGAGGAAGGACGCAGCGATCGTCGCGCCGCTGCCAGAAGTTTTGCCACTGCCGACGCCGCCGAGGATCAACGTGCCCTGGCAGGCGTCGCGGACGGTGTAGGGGCTGCTATTGTCGAGGGTGAATAATATGGTGTCGAGGTCACGGGCGGGCATCGCCATGATTGCCTCCATCTAGCGGTCGATGCCGCGTTCCATGCCGAGATCATCGGGCGCAGAGGATCTGGGTTGGTCGTCGCGCGACCAGCCCAGATCTCCCCGGCTCCAGGGTTCGGGCGACCGACGTGAGAACCAGCCCTCATCAATGAGTTTGGCTCTCACATCATCGACAGTCGCACCGAAGGCTTCCGCAAACCAATCGCAGCTCATCCGTAGGTGAAGCCGCAATGATTGCATTTGTATGGCGGGCGCAGCCGATTGGCGACGCTGATTCCGGCCCACAAAGTCAATCGGCTTAGCAGGTCTTTCAGCCAGTTGGGCTGGCGTTCAGCAATGACGCCGTTGGCAATTGTGGCGATGGGCATGTTCGGAAAGGCGTTGGACGCGCAGTCCGTGCTGCCGCAGCGAGGACATCCTACAGTCATGGGTTTTCTCCTGATAGGTGGGGTCAGCGGAACTCGTGGCTGCACTTGGTGCATTGCTTGAGGCCGCCGCCCGGTATGCGTTTGTAGATTTCGCGGCCGATCTTGATGCTCAGATGGGCAAGCTGCATGTGGGGGTGTGCATGGTGGCGCATATTCTCGAACCGCAGCGCGCCACCGACGCCGTTATTGAGCGCATCGATCCCATCGGGTTCGATGGACTTGGCGGCACCGCCGCATTCGGGGCATTTGGGCATGAACATGGTCTATTCTCCTTTGAGTTGCTCAAAGTAGCGGCGCGCAGGTCTGCTTGCGTGGACACGCACCTGCGCGCCGCCTAGTTAGGTCACGATGTTGGATTGGAGGAAGCTCCTACCTTGCGGCCAGGAAGCCTCCAGTTATGACCGTCTTGACGGTGGTAGCGACAAGAATGATGCTCGCGGTCAGTGCCGCAAGGGCTGCTGCAATTCTGGTCTGTATGTTCATTTTGAGTTTCCTTCCATCGGGGTAGTCCGGCATCGACCGGGGAATGGGGTTGCGGCGGGCATGGCTCTTTCTTTCCAAAATCGCAGTTACCGAATTGGATTGATTGTGCTCGTCGTTGAGTGGAAACGGGGCCTGGGTGGGCCTGCCCCTCAGTTTGGCAGGCCGTCCGCCCCGGCGTCAGGGCTCCTCACGCTTTCCTCTGAGCTTGGCGCGCCTGCGCCACACCCTGAATGCACGACCGACTGCACTCAAAGCCAGCGCAATGCGTGCCACCTCGCCGAGGGCCTTGACGAGGCAGATGATTTTGGTGTCGTCCATGAACTGCTCCATTTCCATCTATGCACCCAATCGACGTAGCGCTTGGGCTGCAGTTGAAATGAGCCAATTTCGCAGAAGTGTATGTAGGGTTGACGGAAGCGGGGCTAGCGCGCCCACTTCCGAGGCGCGCTTCTGATTGCTTCATCAAGCGCGGCGAAGATCTCGGGTCCCTCCTCATAGGGAATGGTTTTGTCGTCTTCCGAAACACCGAGCGCCTTAATCATATCATTGAATTTTGCGTATTCCTCGTGCCCGATTGGTCTGCTCACGATGCTGGTTTCGCCAGACTGGCGATTATATTCGACATCGAATTGCCAAGGCTCTAGCCCGTAGAGCTTTCCTAGCTCAACAAACCGGCTCATCAGTGCAAACTCGTACATCGTGAAAAACATCCATCAAAAAGGCCATGATTTTTCAGAAAGTGCTTGAAAAACTGGTTTTTTGGTGGCGCAACAACGATGGATTAATCCGCGTGTTGCTATTTCAGAACAGTTTGGAACCTTGAAGAATGGGAAAAGCTGACAAATCTCATAATAATAACATGCCTAAGTATCATTCGGCTTTCCGCGACAAACTGCAAAAGTATTTTGATAATCCGCCATATACGCCAACGAAAAACTCCCTAACTCGCGGAGACAACGTTTCATATCTTGGTCGACCAATGAAAAAATTCGTCTGGTTTCCTGAGAGTTTTGGCCCCGAAATTGGCGTCTCAGCTTCAGCTGTCCGGCGATGGCTGAGGCGGGTCTCATTGCCATCGCTGAGCAATATGAAAGCAGTGATCAGCACCATTTTTGGTCCAAATCCTGAGCAATTTACCGAGGAGATTGAAGGGTTCTGGGAATCGCTGCGCTATTGTGAGCGCGTTTACAAGGGTGACACAGAGGGGGTGCTCACAGAGACCGGCACCGGTGATGGGAGCAGCCTTCGCGGAAACACATCAACCAAGAAACTTGAGTTGCCTCCTGTTCTGCAGAACCTTAGTGAAGCAGGCGATCAGACTAGCCTGCCCCAATCTGCTCTGAACGCTGAGATCGAAAAACTATCGGTCAATGAGAAAGCGGCACTTTTCGCTATTGCTGCAACCTCAACGCCACTCGATGAAAATCGACTCAGGGGGCTTCTGGGGCTGGACGGGGTCAATTGCGCTGCGTCGCTGACTAAAAAGTATCTGGTCCAGCGCAACGGATCGCTTTTGACGCCAAGCGGTGCCGTTACGACCCTGCGAGAAGCGTTGTGCCAGTCACTCGCCGATGATTTTCAAGTTCGCGTCCCCGATATGCTTGCCAAGGTTCCACTTCTCGATACGCGTGAACCCGAGGACGCGCTTCAACGGCGTTTGGAGAGCGTCGTTTACCGGTTAGTCGCTATATTGGTAGCGCGCGGGATGAGCGGATCGGAGATTGCTAGGCGAGCCGAGGAAATGCTGAAAACCGCCCGTCAAGGTGAGTATCGCGATACCTTTCTTGCAGGAAATCTTGTCAACCTGCTCGCTTGTGATCGGCACAGGCTTTCGGGCATGGATTTGAGCGGGTTGCATATCAAGCATGCCTTTTTGCGCCACAGCGAGCTTCGCGGAACAGACCTGAGCAACGCCCACCTCGAATACTGCGTGCTGGCCGATATTTTTGGTTCAATCTGGCAGGTAGGCTTCCGAGACGACGATAGGGAAGTGCTCGCGAGTTCCGCGTCGGGGATTGTCCGCACGTGGTCGGTTGTAACAGCGGGCAGCATTGAGACTTACGGCGGGAGGCAGGACGCTCATTTCGGCTGGAGTTTTGGATTCGCAGTGAGTGCCGATGGGCAGGAGTTGGCAAGCGCCGGTGGCGACGGAGAGATTCGAATTTGGCGAAGAGATGGGAAGCTTGTTGACCGCCTCACCGGCCATCAGAGCCGCGTTCGCGCGTTGGCGTTTAGGCCTGACGGCTCACTCATATCCTGTAGTGAAGATAGGCGAGTTTTGCAGTGGAGCAGAAGATATGGCGAGCAGGCAAGGCCTGCGGAGCTATATCGTCATCGTGACCGGACGACGACGTTGGCACTGTCAGCCAATGGGCGCTTCCTGATTTCTGGCGCAAACGGTGGCGAGGTTGTGCTATATGATTTCGATAATCCGAGCTCTCGCCATTGTATTACTCCCCACTTGAAAGAGGTTCGGGTTGTTCGATTTTCAACTGATAGTACGCATGCAATTTCGGCAGGCGACGATGGAAAAATATGCATCTGGCATGCGGATTCGCATTCTATTGTGAAAGAAATACGCCTGAATTACGATCAGCCGACTAAGGCTTCCTGCTTTATTGGCGAAAGCAACGAAATGTTCGCAGCGGGTACGGATGATGGTTGGATTTCTATTTGGAAGCCGCCATACGAGAAACCTTATTACAAGTGGCAAGCGCATGCCAGTCTTATCCGTTCGCTTGCATCTTCAAGCGACGGGGCATCACTCGTCAGTGGCGGCGATGATCAAACCGTTATGGTTTGGCGATTCAATGAAGAGCATTCAGATTCAGCTTTGGTGCGCTCGTTCAGTGGGTACTCTGCCGAGGCGCGAGCCGTTGCCTTTGTGAAGCGTCTGATCGCGACCGCACACGACGACGGTGTGGTGCGCATCTGGGATTCTGAGACCGGGAAAGAAGCTCCCCCATTTTTAATCGAAGGTCACAGGGGGCGAATATGGTCGCTGGCATTTTTTCAAAATGATCAGATATTGGTGACAGGCGCAGAAGACGGGGGCGTTCGTGCATGGCGGATGGGCAACCGATTGCCATTTTGGACAGGCAGCGAACACGAGTATCGTGTTTTCGCTGTCGCGACGCGCGACGGGCCGACCCCCTTGATAGCTAGCGGCGGTTCGGATTCGAGAATTAAAATTTGGTCGATTAAGCAGTCAAACTCACTGTTCACGCTTGGCCACGACGAAGGACATACCCGACGCATTCGAGATTTGGCATTTAGTCCAGACGGTGGATTGCTATGTTCAGTCGGCGAGGACAATCAAATCTTGGTGTGGCAAGAAGCCGACGATGCTTGGCGCTGTGTGGCTAGGAAATCAGAAACTTCGCCGGTCACCAGCGTCCGGTTTTCGCCAGATGGAGGGCATATTTATTGGGGCACGGATGCGGGGTTAGTTGCGGCTTGGGATAGAGATGCCGACACCATCAGGTATGTGAGCCTGTCTGACAAACCAGTCCTCAGTGTGGGCGTGACACCCAGGGGCGACAAATTGGTCGCAGGAATGGCGGACGGCAAAATTGCCGTCATCAGCTCCCAGACGCTAACTGTTCTTGCACTAGAAAAAGCACATGACGATTGGGTCGAGCAGGTAGCAGTTTCCCCTGATGGTCAAACCATTGCCTCTGTTAGCGACGACCAGACTGTGCGTCTTTGGCACCTCGAATACCTGTCCGAAAAGGTTCCAGCAATGAGAGCACGTGCTCCATATGATGGATTGCAAATAGATGGCCTGACAGGCATCACTGAAATTGAAAGGGGCCGTCTATGCGCCTTGGGGGCTCTTGAAGCTGGCGGAGAACGTGATGAGTAAAAAGCTCCCTTACCTCGAAAAACTTGAGAGCTTCTCCCGTCCCACCGCATTGGGATTTTCAGCCGTACTTCATTCCTACAAGCATGACGGGGTCGTCTTGTTTGCTTTGGCGAAGGGGAATGTTTGCCAAGATGATGTTCATGTCCGCATCCAGTCGCCGTGTCTGTTTGGTGAGTCCTTTGGAGTGAATAGCTGCGATTGCGGCGCGCAACTATCGCAAGCGCTTCAGGCGGCAGCGACCGCCGAGGCGTTCTTGCTCATTTATTTGAGCGACCAAGAGGGACGCGGACACGGCGTCGAAACGAAGCTTCGAGCCGTGGAAAAGGAGGCAAATCTAGGCCTTAGTATGCCTGACGCTTTTCGCGCCCTCAATCTGGAATTCGACAAGCGCTCGTATGGGACTGCCGCCGCAATCATCAAGGATTTGGTTGGCAATCATTCCATTTGCCTTCTGACTAACAATCCAAAGAAGGTTGAAGGGCTGGAAGATTTTGGAATCGAGGCGAAGCGGATCGCGCACGTGGTTGACAATCCGACCGATGAATGTCGCCGCTATCTGCGTAGCAAGCGTGACGAGTTGGGCCACCTGCTTCCTGCAGACTTGTGATGAGGCCAGTCGACCTTGCACGGCTGCGATCATTCGTAAGGCATGTCGATGATTTTCCGTCAAAGGGAGTGCGTTTCCTTGATGTAACCCATGTTATCAGTAACCCTGAGTTGTTTGCATTTATTATTGATGCGCTTGCTCGTCCATTCCTTGAGCGAGGGGTTACCCATGTAATGGCTTTGGAAGCACGAGGATTCTATTTTGCGGGAGCTGTTGCGCTGCGTCTGCAAGCGGGGCTGGTTCCTGTGCGCAAGCCGGGAAAGCTGCCGCCTAGGACAATCAATGCCAAAGGATTCATAGCGGACGGTGACGGGATCATTCAATCTAGCGATGCGCTCAAAAGTGGCTTCAACACCTACCAAAAGCCATATGAATTTGAACTGGCAGAAGGTGTTCTCAGGTCAGGTTCAAGAATTGTCGTCGTTGATGACCTGCTAGCCAAAGGCGGATCAATTGATTCTTGTCGAAAATTGGTAGCAAAAACGGAAGCCGAAATCGTGGGCGCGGCTGTTGTGATTGAACTGAGCGCGCTCGGTGGTCGCGCCAATTTGACTGGCATTGAGATTACAAGCATCATTGAGTATTGAGGATCCCAAGCGCCAAGTCATTTCTTAGACGGGGCAGCTTGCGGCCGCCTGCTATAACAATGAAGCACTTATCAGCGCTGCTTCCCCGCAGCACCGAGATCGGATTATTCCTAAAATCCGCCTTACCAAACTCGCTGTTGATAGTGCGACCAAGCGCGTCAAAATCCTGGGCTTTTGCTCCTTCAAACGCTTCGCACTCAAATACGAAAGCCGCAAGTGGCGCTACAGCGTCAACGCGGAGAAATCGGGCAAACTGATCCTTCCGACTTCCCGCATCCATTTGCGCCGTTTCTCCCCAAACACCAATTTGTGGCCCGACCAGCTCGCCTTCGGCTAGAGCGAATGCGACAAATGTGTCGCGAACAGGTGAAGTTACGGTGTCGATCCGGCCCTCAAAGCGCTTGGCGTCGCGCAATGCGTTGCTTCGCACCCCATCTACCGCCATCTCGAATAGCTTGGTGGTAGAGCAACCGACTATTTGTGCCAGAAAATGGAATAGGGAGACAAACTCGGCAGCCAATGACACGCCCCTCTCTCCTGGCTTAGGGGGCTTGCTCCCCTCGAACCGATTGGTGGCCCTGGAAATCTGTCCCACGTTAATCAAAGCGCCGCGCAAAGGGTCGCATTCGGCAAAACTGACCGACTCAGTCCAACTTAAGTCGAGTGCATACTGATTGGCGAGAGCGACGCTCGCAACGACCACGTCAGCAGCTTCGCGCTCAATTTGTGGCTTGTAGCCACCGTCTATCGCTGCGGCAAGCTCGCCCAGTTCCTCCGAAATGCGAGCTAGACTTGCTAGAGCAACCCAATACCCACCCATCGACCGGATGGCTGCGTCCACCTCTCGCTGTACGCTACCAATTTTCATTTGATCGAATATTCGAGCATTATATATCCCTACTATATTGCTTCACTAAGACACATGACTTTAGTTGTCAGTTTATGTGCAGCAGTGCGGCAGCCTACCCAGCGATGCTGCGTCAAGCGTGGTAAGCTCCTTTTGCCCTTCACAAAATACCATTTCTTGAATTGGGCGACGTTGCCTCCTGCCCGCGCCCTCGGCGCTAATCGCGTCCCGAGCCTGTAGTCTCACCGCCCTCCCCCCCAAGCTGCTTGACCGCCTAGCGGCGTCATGCATAGTTGTCGCAAGGCTTGCAGGCAGAATTGTTGCCCGGTTTCGAGGCATATGATCCAATGTTACGAGGGCACTTGTGCTCCTTATGACACTTATTGCGGTCCATGCATTATGCATGATGAATGCGGACCGTTCGCGTAGGAGTGCCTGCAAGCCCCTGTATTAGGTGGGGGATATGTGTCGGTACTGGCGAAGCTGAAAGAGGCAACGACGTTACATGAATTTGCGGCGTTGCTGGGGTATTCTGCAAAAGGCCTTGCATACGTCCTTTACCAGCTTCCAATGGAAGCAAAGTACACGACATTCCCCATCAAGAAAAAGGACGGTACGGACCGCATAATAAAAGCGCCGACGCCTGAGTTGAAAAAGCTGCAAAGCCATTTGGCAAATCTTTTGTATGCATGCCGCGATGAAATTGAGAAGGAAGGGTTCCGCAATTCCGTTTCTCATGGCTTTCGGCGAGGCCATTCTATCATCACCAATGCCAAAGAGCATAAGCGTCGTCGGTTTGTATTTAATATCGATCTTGAAGATTACTTTCCAACATTTCACTTTGGAAGAGTTCGGGGATTTTTCCTCAAAGACAAGAGCTTTGCCCTTAACGAAAAAATCGCAACGCTGATTGCACAGATCGCGTGCGATGGCACCGCGCTGCCACAAGGTAGCCCCTGTTCGCCCATTATTTCGGATTTGGTCGCTCAGATTTTGGATATGCGGCTCGTTCGTTTCGCGAAAAAGCATAAAGTTACATACAGCCGGTATGCTGACGACATCACATTTTCGACAAGCCAGAAGGCATTTCCCACGGCAGTCGCCGTTGAGGAACCCGCCGAGAGCGGTATTTGGGTCATTGGCGAAGGTCTGGCAGAACGGCTAAAGGAAGCCGATTTCACCGCCAATCCCGGAAAATCGCGCATGCATTGCCGGGGCAGCCGCCAGACGGTCACGGGGTTAGTGGTCAATGCTAAGGTCAATGTTAGCGCGGAATATTTTCGTAACGCCAAGGCGATGTGTCGGACCCTGCTAAGCACAGGCAGATATCACACAAAGCTTTTGCCGCTTGAGGATGGGCAGGACAAGGCACAGCCGGACTGGACGACGACGACCAACCCACTGCTCGGTATTATCGGGCATATCTTTCATGTGAAACGGTCTACTGATCGACGGTCGGAAAAAGAGCAACGCGATGACCCAGATGCGACAAGAAAACTGTTCCGCAGCTTTCTCTTCTACCGATATTTCGTTGCACCCGATCGCCCCTTGATCGTTGGCGAGGGTAAAACAGATAACGTCTATTTACGCGAAGCCATCAAACATTTGCCGCAATACCATCCTGGCATGGGAGGATTTGTAGAAGGTCGGTTTGAGCTTGCGGTTCGATTGTTCCGCTACTCCAACCATATTCACGAAATAATGGATATCGGCGGCGGGTCAGGCGACCTAAAATCTATCATCCTCGACTATTATCGCCTCCTGCCAAAAATCCAGCATCGGCCCATGGCATTTCCGGTCATTCTGGTGTTGGATAACGATGACGGGCTGCAACATATCGTCAGCACCATCAAAAAATGTTTCGGTGTCACCATATCCAAGCAGACCACAGCCCCATATTACCATCTGACCGATAACCTCTATGTCGTTAAAACGCCGGAATCGGGCGATACGGATACGTGCATCGAAGGTCTTTTTCCGGTAGATTGGCTCAACAAAGAGTTAAATGGCAAAGTCTTTAATCCAAATAAAAAACACGGTGCCCAGGGCGAATATGGCAAAGCTGACTTCGCTGATAAAGTTGTGCGGCCAAACGCGGCCGACATTGATTTCAGCGGATTTGCATTTTTGCTCGACCGAATCGTAGCTGCGCAAAATCATCACATGGCGAAGTGATTTGTACGCTTCATGTTTCTAGGCCCCGCCAACTTGCAAAACTTTGTTTCCCGCTAGGCCGATAGGCTTTGTCAAATGCAATGGCCGAAGTACCCGCCGTTTTTGCTGACTGTTTAGATGTAATATCGGAATGGAAGTGGAGGCAAATCCCTTACCGGCGCGGCTGTTAAAATCTCACCGACAGCATCGGCAAACTTGAGCGTTACTGATAGCCCATCACTGCTCGCCACGACCGCGTTCGGGACTGGTATGCCTCAATTCACACCGTAGGCAAGCTGAGGCAACTCTCCACGCAATGCCTCGACCGTTTCGCGCGCATTGGTTGCGAGCATCAACTCGGACTGACCAGTGCCGATCTGATCAACAAGCCAGGCCGAAAGAGGCTGCAGCCGAATTTGCCGACCCGCTGGCGACGTCTTGTCGAAGATCGCGAAATGAACTGCTATATGCGTCCCAAAGTCGTTTGTGCGCTCGATGCGAACGACCGTGGGCGACAAACGCTCTATCCTGACGCTGTTGCCAGAGATGTTCGAGGTTAGCGCCTTTTGCGAAAATTCGTCCCAAAACTCATCGACATCTTTCCCCACCGACAGCTTGGTGAGCTGGATCATCGTGGTGCTGTAGAGACCATAGCTGCTTTCTGGTGCCATGACATGCACACTCATCGGTTCGGGAGAAGAAGAGCAGCCGCCGAGGCATAGCAGAGCCGCGGCGGTGAGGCTCATGACGCATGCCGACTCTTGCCAGGGGCGTATCATCAATCGAGCCAGCATGGCTGCCCATCAACTCCGTTCACCGACTTGTCCTTCTTGAAATAACCCGCTTCGGCATCGAACTCCGCAGCGGCCGAGCAGTTGAGCACCCAACTGCCATAAGCGGCGAAATCCGGAAGATTGCGCTGGGTCGCTCGATAGAAGGTGTCGAGGTAGAAGCCCTTCTCCGATTCATCGATCTGCTTTGCCGAAGCATCGCCCACCAGCTTGGCGAAGCTCGCTTTGTTCGGCCGTCGGCGAAAGGCCTCTCGGGTCGCCAGGACCGACAACGCCGATGTCAGTTTCGCCGCATCAGCCTGGGCTACCAGCAACTCGTCACCGGTCACCTTTGGATCAGTCAGCCGCTTCATGATTGCATCAGAGCGTGTTCGCACGATGCTGGGAACCGCAAGGTCCGACGTCAAGATCGTCGCAAATATATAGGGTTGCTCCCGGACCTCGCCGGTTATGTCCTCGATCCGGTTGAGGGTATAGTCGAACTTGAGCTTCTCATCCCAATAGCTGTTGTCGCTTCCGCAAGGAGGCGCCGTAACGACAACGCCGCCTGTCTGGAGGACGCCAAGCGGCACGCCCCCCGCCTCGTCAAGCATGCTCGAACCGTAAAGCTGGAAAGTGAAATCCAGGATCGGGATATTCTCTTCATTGCCCAGTATCTGCTTGGCTGCCAGCTTGGCGATGCCGATTAAAGGCGAATCCGGGACGCCAATCAGGCCCGTGATGGCCTTTGTCGATCCTTCAATCTGGTCAAGAAGCGCTCCAACACCGGTGTTGCGTTCGGCAGAGACGTCGATGAGTCGCATCCGGAAATAAGGCGGGAAGTTGGAGTTCCAAGAATCCTCGCTAAACACTAAAAGGTCCTGAAAATTCAGTGTGCCATCAGGCTGAGGGCCGCCAATTACCCCGGCGCTGTCAGTCGAGGCGGCTGACTTGCCATCGATCATCACGCCTTGCTGATACCAGACCGCGATTGATTCCTGCTTGTCGTTGGCCGTCGATGTCTCCAGAAGCACCGCTATGTCCCGGCGTTTGCCAAATATGTCGGAGAG
Organism: Sphingobium cyanobacteriorum; assembly: GCF_030580935.1. GTDB lineage: Bacteria > Pseudomonadota > Alphaproteobacteria > Sphingomonadales > Sphingomonadaceae > Sphingobium > Sphingobium cyanobacteriorum. The sequence continues at coordinate 55,515 of NZ_JAUQOM010000015.1, forward strand.
CCGTTTGGCGCATTGCCGTAGAGTGGCGGGAACATAGGCTCGATTGATTACGATACTCACCGGCTGTCGGTTCAGAACCGACCTGCGCTTACTCGTGCGACCCGCCTGGATATCGGCGGCTACCTGATGGGCCTCCAACAGCTCCGCATAGCGCAATTCGTCCTTTACCCCCGGCTGCGCGGGTTTGCTCATAGTGGTCGGATTGAGGAACAGCACCTTGTTGGCGGAATAGGCCGACGTGCGGACTGCGCTCTTGTCATCAAGCCCGAGCGGTCCATGGAGACTGCATCCGGCGAGTAAAAGGAAGGTGCCAAAAGTCGGCAGCAATCCCAAGCTCAGCCAGGGCTTGGCAACTGGATCGAGCGCTTGCGCGACGATCTCTGTCTCACCTTCGCTCTTATGCTCGCCATCTGTCACCTGGATTGGCTTCTGGACGAAATCGCTCAATGCCATCACATGCCCCCATGTTCAGCGCGGGGGACGCAAGGCTTGCATCCCTATCGCGATGCCATTCGATGCGACTAGACTTGATCGAACGACAATTTCCGATCGACAGCCCTTGCTGTTCGAGCGGCAACGCGACTCACCTCGATGCCTTTCATTATGATCGATTTACTCGTCGGATAAAGACCAGATCATATCCGAAATGATTTTGAAGATTTCTTCTGCATTCGAGCAGCAAAGCTTCAGTCACTTCTTGATATGGAACATGGCGTTGCCTTGCGGCTCGCGCTCTAGGCGCTGCGCGCCCGGAACCGCCATGGGCGTTTCCGCCGAAGGTGACGATCACTAACGCAAGGGCTGGGGCGCTGCCCCTAGCGCGCTGCGAAGCGCCTTCCGCCCAGCTTCCTTCGCTACGCTGCGTGCAGCCGGTTCCCCGCGAAGGCGCTTGCTCCGCTTGTCCCCCGATGCTCGCCGCATGGGCAGGGTTTCAGGTCAGCACTGAAACCCAAACCCAACGGAGAAAGCCATGGGAGTAACTATCACCCATCAAAACGAACAACCCCGCATCTATGTGGCCTGCCTCGCGGCCTACAATAACGGCATCCTGCATGGGACGTGGATCGACGCCGCGCAGGAGCCATGGGCGCTGTGGGATGAGGTGCGGGCCAGCCTGCGATGGCGTTTGAAGATAGGCTTCACTTCGGGAAGATCGATTTCGTCGTATTCGCCGATCAACGCGCCCGCTTCATCCTCAGCAAACGGCAGGCCGCAATGGCGGCATTGCGTGGGACGGTGATCTTCAACCAGGTCCGGCGCTTCGGACAAATCGCGGGCATGCCCCTTGTGCCCTGCCTTGGCACCCCCGGGACGCGACCCATCTCGCTTCGCCTTTCGATCGGTCGACGGTGGTTTCGACGATGTCCGCGAGGTCTTGTCAGGACGCTGCAGGCGTAGAACCAGCTTACCAACTCCCGCTTCGTAAGCCCCTCGAGTTCATCGCGATTCACAGATAGGATGAATCACACGCCGGCCGCATTGGCAAGGGGGTGGGTAGTTACGGATTGGCTGCCGCCCAGCTTCCTCCAAGCTTCGCATTTCGTGCAGCCGGTTCCCCGCGCCGCCACCCCTCCGTTTGTATACCCGTCCTCACCGGAAGGCAGGGTTTCAGCGCTCGTCCCGCTGCGCGTAAAGGCCATTCTCGTCGAAGCCGTCAAAGAAATGGAAAAGGCTAAAGGCACCGGCCGTTTCGTCGCGGCCTATCAGAAATTCATGGGCCTGATCGCCGATCACCAGGGCGTGATCACGCCGTTCCATCCCGCGCTGGCGAGATTTATGGCGGGCTGAGTATCCCGTCAAAAATCATCGGGTTGCCCTCGCTCTGCCGTCATCCATCCTCGAACCCAGGCCTCACCGGCTAGTCCGCTCGGAGCGCTCTCGACCGGTTCCCCGTCGTGGTACGCGTCCCAGCCTGCCCTGCGAAGCTCCCGATTATTAGCCATCCGATCATGCCGATCCATCTGGACGTTGGGGCAATCGGCGGAACATACTAATTGACCATCATCCCATTCCATGTCCGCTCCGCACTCGCCGCAAACTCCCGGCGTCTGCTCGTCTAACAATCGCTTGCTGCCGCCCATTGTGTCCTCCTCTGTCGGCACCTATATGGGCCGGGCATTATGCGGCTCAAGGCGCTTACTCAAACTTTGTTGACAGCCGCCAAACGGCTACTACCGCAAGGGCTGGGGCGCCGCCCCCAGTGCAACGCAAAACGCGTTTTGCCAAAATTCTTACTTGCAGTCGTGCAGACTGTTCCCGCGAAGGCGCTTGTCAAAACCCGTTTTTGACAAGATCGACCATCCGCACCGCCATGCTGCGAGCGGGGTCAAACGGCACCTCCTCAAACCCGAAGCCGCGATAGAATTTGCGCACGTCGCCATCCAACGGGTGGGTGAGGACGCAGAAGCAGCCGATGTCCTGGGACAGGCGCACTGCTGTGGTGAGGGCGAAGAACATCAGGGAACGGGCATGGCCTTTACCCTGATAATGGCGATCCACGGCAAGTTGGCCGAGAAGAATGGCGGGAATGGGATCGGGGCGGTTGCGCTGGTCGGCTTTGGCGAGGAAGGCGCGTTCGATCTGTGCCGCCGATAGGCTGACATAGCCGACGATATGGCCGGTGACGGGATCGCAGACGATGGTGGTGCGCGACACGCCCGCTTCCTGATTGCGCCAGGCATGGCGGCGGAACCATTGATTGAGGGACTCCCGCCCGCAATCAAATACCTCGCGGTTATCGTCGGCAGTGAGCGGGCGTGGTGGTGTCAGTCCTGCCATGCCGGGCGCGTCGCAGAGAGTTTGCGCAGCGCCGCGACTTCCTTGGCAGGAGCCTTGACCCAGTCCTCGAACCTGTCCCAATCATCAGCCGGGATCGTCACCACCCGATGATCGAGTACATCCTGTTCTGCCGCTTCCAGCGCCTTACGGCGAATGAAATCGCTCAGATTCGTACGCGCGTGATCCGCCGCTGTTTCCAGCAGCGCGCGTTCCGCCGGGCTGACCCGGACACTCAAAACAGCAGGCGATGAACCAGCCATAACAACCTCATTTCCTGTATGACATTAGCATACATCAGAGACGCCGTCAATCGACGTTCTTGGAGGGACGGCATGAGTTATAAATGCCGGGTTTATAGCTCATACTTCGTTCCGGCGGCCCGCCGTTGCCCTTGCGCCTACTCCCAGAAGCATCGGGTTATCCACAGCAGTCGGAGATTTTTACGGATCGGCCTTGACCCGTCTACGCAATTCATTATTCTCACTTTCATAAATGAGGATTATGATGATTCGGTACCACGTTCTTTCTATCGCCGCTAACAGGGTGACGTTGGCAGGCACCGCCATGGGGCGGCAGATGCTTGCTCAGCTTATTGCTGAAACCAAGCCTGTTCCCCAGCCAGCCATCGCGTATCTCGATTTCAGTGGAGTAGACATCGCCACCGGTTCCTTTCTGCGTGAGGCCGTTCTGGGCTTTCGTGACTTCAGCCGGAATGCCATCGGCACCCTGTATCCGGTAGTGGCAAACGCTAACGCGACCATCCAAGAGGAACTAACCGTCTACCTGAAAGATCGGAACGACGCGATTTGGGCCTGCGCCTTGAGCGACGCCGGTGATGCTTCTGATCCCCATATTCTCGGTGAACTCGACGCGGCGCAGATAAATACCCTGAAACTGATCGCGCAGCATTGCCCAATTTCAGCGCCGGAGCTTGCCAAGCTGCGCCCCGAGGAAGGCATTGGAACCACCGCATGGAATAACCGCCTCGCCACTCTCGCGGCCAAAGGCATGCTCATGGAAACAAAAAGCGGAAAGACCAAAATGTTCTCGCCCGTGATGGAGGCTGTATAATGGGGGTCGATTTCATTCGTGAACAATCGGGCAAGCCCTGGCGCAAACGCTGGGACAAGGGTTTAGACCGCTTGAAACTGCCGGGTCTGTTCGACGTGCAGTTTGCCTCCCAGCAACGGACCGTCACCGCCGATATCCAGTGCGGAACCCAACTCAAGATTGGCGACCAGTTGATCGTCCAATCCAATGGGCAAACCGCGATTATATGCAGCGGCCAACAACAGATTGGAACGATCTCCAGCATCCCGTCTGACATGCGCGGTGCCATCACCGATTGCGGCGGCATTGCCTTGGGCATTGTCGAGCGCGTCGGTCTATTTGGAAACAATGCAGAGGTAAGCATCCGATGAAAGAAGCTCAGCCCCCCGATCCATCGTTACGGCGTTTGCCTAATACACAATCCTTATGGGACGACGCTAGCCGTTCGCCTTCTTCTCTGGGCTGCTGGACCTGCGTCGATAAGACGATCTGTGGCGGCGCACATAGCGGCGCGAGCTTCTTTGATTGCAATGATTATTGCCGTTGTACGGATAAGGCATCTTGCGATCTAGTCTGCCGGGGCAACCCCACAACCTATGTGGCGCGATACCGGGAAGTCGGCACTTTCGACTTGATGAAGGCCCCGCGCGCACCTGAAATTCCGATCGCTTCGCTGCCGAGCATGGTGCCGTTGATCGAGCATAATTCAGCTCGGCACGGCAGCTTGAACTTCCCTATCGTCGCCATTCCCCTCCATAAACTGGTGGACCCGGATAAAGGGAAGTTGAAGTTCAATGATCGCGAAGCAATGGCCGCGCAGTTTGGAATCGATCCGCAGGCGCGACTGGTCGTTTCGGGAGTGGCCCGTGACTTGCGCATCGAGCGTTATTGGGCCTCGCCTGAGCGCCCTGCCCTACTGGCGCAATTGCGTGCACTGGACATTACCCTGCTCACTCCTCCAAATTTTAGTGTGCTGACCGGCGTTCCACGTTCTGACAATTTACATGCGATGAAGCGGATCATGCTGGTATGGGTCGAAATGGCGCAGGCAGGCATTCCCACGGCTCTGCATATCAACGCTCGTACGGAGCGGGATTATGAACGCTGGACGGAACTGATTGAAGCGCGACCCGAAATCAGCGCTCTTGCGGTCGAGTTCGCCACAGGCGCAGGCCGGGGCACGCGCATCGATTGGCACGTCGCACGGCTTGGCGAATTGGCAGCGAATGTGTCGCGCCCTCTTCGCTTGGTGCTTCGCGGCGGTGGCAGGGTTCTGGAGCCCCTACGGCAGTCGTTTGCTGCGGTCACGATGATTGATACCGATGCCTTCACCAAATCGCGCTGCCGGAAGCAGGCATATTTCACGGAAGGAGGCAAACTCCTTTGGCGAAGCCATCCCACCGCCGAAGGTGAACCAATCGACAGCCTGCTGCAACACAACGTCGCCACGCTCCACAGCCATCACACCTATCTGGAACGCCTGCACGCTGACCAACGCTTTGCGCAATCAGTTCGCCGTCTGGCTACGGCAGAACACCGAAATCGCAAGGCCATTTAGCGACGCCACCTGCGCCAGCACAGATTCACCGCGCAGAGGATCTGCCGTAGGCCGCATCGTCAGTGCATGATCGCCACTGCGAAAGCGCAGTTCGGCATTTTGTCCGACGAGCGCGCGAAATAGCTGGTTAAACCCTTTCCCATGGCCGGTTTCCGCAGGGAAGCGGGATACCCCGTCCTTAACCATCTCCTGCAGCGCTGCCCCCGCATCGGGAATGTCAGCGTAAGCCGGATTCTGGCGCAAGGTTTGAAGCACACCGATTCCACGGTCGGCGACAACAAACTCAAACGATCCCGGCGTCACCGCATAGGCAACCACGCCTGTTTGTGGCGCACCGCTGTGCTCGTAAACATTGTCCTGTATTTCTACCATCGCTCCCATGAGGGCTGCAATCAACTGCGGATTCAGCCCTTTTGCCTTCGCGATGTTTTCTGCATGGACGGTCCACTGGTCCCAGATCGCCGCCGTCACGATGATTGGATTGTTGGACCCCAGAGGAAAAGCGCCTGCGCAGTCTTTGAAGCCGTTCCCAAATGGCTTCCCAGTGCGCATTGCCTCAGTCAAATCTGCTGAAAATTTGCTGTTGACTGCAACCCTACGGTATTGCTGCTCAAATTGAACCGACGCCATAGCGATTTCGACCAAAGGACCAATACGGCCCGACCGCTCAATTGAGACAGAATCGCGTCCAGTCAGGCGCTTGGAAGCGGCTTCCAGTAAGATATCATCTGCAACTGCGAAATCAGCCTGGATAGATGCCATCAACAATCCACAATTTCATGATAGGTAATCTTGCACCTTAAAGTACCTATTCCGCAACACGAAAGTCGCCTTGCTGGTTTGAATCGCGTTGCCTATGGCCTGCACTTTACTTGCTGGAGCTTCCCAAACTGCTATGCGTTTCCGGTATCCGGCGATGATCACGCATGCATCTAAGTCTTTCATTGCTGGTAATCTCGCAGCCTTCGTCGCGTCTCGCCAGGCATCGTCTGGTCGCGCCGAACGAACCAGCTTGCATCATTGTAACTCAGCAAATCCGGCGGCATCCGCCGCAATCCTAAATGCGCGGCAAGGTCGGCGGGCGACATGGCCCGCGTGGATAAAGATCGAAGCGGCCCCTTGCTACCCAGGTCAACGACACTGATTGCTCAGGTTAGATAATGCCGTAAATCAGTGCAAGTCGCCTTTGAAGATGCCGGGACCGGCTCGAAACTCGGATTGTATCTGGTCCAGGCGATTACGTTGCGCGTCCGTGAGGTCGACGTTGCTCTCTTCCAAATGGCGGTAGAGCGCTTGTAGCAACCCCACCGCCTTAAAATCGTCCACGACCGGCGTCAGGAACGCGGCGCCCATTTCCTCAATCATATCATCAGTTTTGGACATCGCGTTCTCCTCATTCAGGCGGATACATCACCACTGCATCGTCGCCCGCAGTTTATAGGACGAATTGTATTGGCCCGATCAGGATACGCCTATTCGACGGGCACTTTGGTGGTCCGCTTCGCGCGAGGCTGCTTCACCGGTGCCATCGGCTCCGCGGCGGGGGGAACGGGTTGCGTACGCTTACGGCCAAGGCCAATGGACTTTGCCAGCGTGCGGCGTTGCTCGGCATATCTGGGGGCGACCATGGGATAGTCGGCAGGTAGATTCCATTTCTCGCGGTAATCGGTTGGGGTCATTTGGTAGCGGGTCATTAAATGCCGCTTGAGCATCTTGAGCTTTTTACCGTCTTCCAAACACACGATATATTCGGGCTTGATGGATGCACGTATCGAAACGGCGGGTACAGGCTCCGGCATGGCGGGCTCTTCCGCCGTACCCAGCCCGGCCAGTGCTGCATGAACGTTGGCAATAAGTCCCGGCAGATCGCCGACAGAAACCGAATTATTGGTCACATGCGCGGCGACAATATCAGCGGTTAGGGTAATGAGCATGCCCTGCCCAGCGTCGGTAGCGGTCATTAGTGATGCGTTCCTTTTTTCAATATGATCGCGATAAAAGAAACGCACATTGCGTGCCAGCCCTCAGTCATTCTGATGATAAAAAGATCGTTACCTTCGCGTTATAGCGAAGGATGAGAGCCCATCAGCGGTAGAAAAATAAAGGGCAGCAGCCCGCAGCGAAGCCAATTGCCAATGCACCACGGTCGAAATTGCCAAACATGTCAACGGCGGAGCAAAAGTCGGCCATTCGGCGGCGTAAAACCAGGCCATCGTGTTACATGCCGGGGGGAGTGGCGTGAGGGCGTAGCCCGAGGGCCACTCCCCCCGGCATTGGTGTAATTT
>NZ_JAUQOM010000016.1 GCF_030580935.1 Sphingobium cyanobacteriorum
GCTGTAGATCCCCACACCTCCCTGACTCGGCAGAAAGGCTTCAAGGTGGACGACTTTTACGCCGCCCGCAGCAGGACTATCCCGCCGCTACCGTGGTCGAATATTGCTCCGCCGTTCTCAACCAGGTGAGGCGGAGCGTGCGCCCATGCGGGATGCGCCAGGCGACCCGGTCGGCGAAGGCCATGCGGATGCCGGCAAGGATCGCAGCGTCCTCGCCTTCGAGGATCGCGTGCGCGCGCACTGCGGCATCGTGACGGAAGCGGGTCTCCTGGGTGTCGTAGCTGTCCGCATCGGAATCATCCGAGGGCGAGAACACGGCATCGATGATGAGGTCGGTGAGATCGTCCGGGCCAAGCGCGGCGGTCCGCGTCAGCGCAATGCGCGCGCAGTCGGGATCGCCCCAGGAGTCAGGGTCGTCTAGAATCGCGAAATCGGTCTCAAGATCGAGCCGCCGGTCGTGCTGGTCGGTGAGTTCGATCGTGATTGCGTCGGGGCGCAGAGTGACAGCATCGGCTTCGTCGGCGGGGATGCCGCCATCAAAGGTGTAGCGCTCACCGGTGCGCACGAAGGCCGGAAGGGCATCGTACCAGGGATAGCCGATGAAATTGGTGATCGGCTCGTAGAAGGCACGCGGCTCAGGGCCGCCCAGACGGTGCATCTCGCCGCCGCTCGAGCGCCGCAAGGCGCGGCCGAAGGTGACGGCATCGAAGGAGTCGGTATCATCGTAGATCGCCGCGCCCGGCTCGAGGTCGGCAAACCGCGGCACCTCGCGGTAGCTGTCGCGGGCGAGCGTCGGGTACCACAGCGGCAACTGCCGCGCCGCCTGCGGGAAATTGTCGTGATACAGGCTCGCCTCGAGCCAGTTCTCGAAGCTCAGGCGGTGGAACGGTTCCTCGCGGATGACCGAAAAGATCGCCTCGCGGCAGAGTGCCACGAGCCGGTCGAGCGCGGCGTTGCGGTAGATTTCCTTGCGGGCGGGCAGCACCAGGACGAGATCGGGCGCGTCGATCACATCGACCAGGACGGACCATTGGGCATGGTGGACTTCCTTCACGACCGGGAAGGCGTGTTTGAGGGTCACGCCGTGGAAGTTGAGCGTCGCCACGTGCGGCGAGTGCCGATCGCGGAAGACGCCAATCCTGAACCCCTCCCGCTCGATGACCTTGTGCGCGTCTGCGAGGAAATCGGCGCGGGCGAGGTCTTTGCCATTGTAGCTGACGGCAAGCGGCAGGAACCGGGCGGCTGCCTCGACGCAGCGTTCGAGCTTGCCGTCAGGCTGCGGATCGAACCGGAAGGCGATTGTCGTGCCGCGCGACCCGTCGAAGGGCAGCACATCTATGTCGGCCTCGCCGGTCCAGGCATCGCCCGTGATCGCGAGCGAGAACGCGCCGTCCGCGCTCCGCGAACTGACCACTGTGTCGAGGCCCGCGAGGCTGAAGAACCCCATGCCCGCCGGGTCCTCGCGCGTACGGCACTCCTCGGACCAGTCGGACTGGCCGAGTGAGAGGAGGTCAACAGGGTCGGCAATCCCGGCGCCGTCATCGCTCACCGTGATGAGGCAGGCATCGCCCATGTGCTCGGCGGTGACCGTGATGCGCGTTGCTCCCGCGCGGCGGGCATTCTGGAAGAGCTCGTTGAAGATGTCGTCGAGGGTCCCGTTGAAGATCCGGGTAACCTTCGAGATCGCCTTGGGGGAAACCCGGGCGCGCAGCTTGGTGATCATGGTCATGAGGGTAGTTCCTGGATGGACCGGCACGCTCCCGCAGATCGCAACGGATGCGCGGGCAGCGTGCCGGCAAGGCTGGTCAGGCGTCGACGGTCTCGCTGGCTTCGACGGCCTGCTCATCGGCAGGTTCGAGGTCGCCCGCATCGCTGTCCGGTTCGTGCGCAACCGGCGCTTCCTGATCTGGCTCGCTCGCCGCGAGCACCCGGAATCGCATGGCCTCGGGCACCCAGGCGAGCGCAGCTTCCTTTACCTCGGGAGCGACGATGGTCTCGCCCGCGAACAGCTTTTCGCAGGAAGCCGAGAGGTCGCCCTTCTTCGAGCCCATGAAGCTGGCCGCCATGGTCGGTCCGCCAACTTCGCTGACGTGGGCGAGCAGCGCCTGCTTGCTCACGCGATCGAAGTAATTGGCCGAAGTTGGCCGCCAGTGGCTGGCGACGTTGATCCCCATCAACGCGGCGAGGTGATCGTGCAGGTCGATCGGCTCGGGGCCGGACTGACCGGTCTTCTTGTCGATGCCCATGCTGGCTTCCAGTGTCTTTGCCATGCACCAGGCGAGCCAGCTTGCCTTGGCATCGTCGTCAAGCGCGCTGAACGCCGAGAACCGGTCGACCGTGCGGCGATGCTCGGTCCACGACAGGTCGAGCGTCTCGCGCATGTCGGCCATCAGCGTGTGCGCCGGGCTTTCAGGGTGGTTGGCGAGGTAGAGGGAGGGCGACGGCGCGCGGAGCGTAGTGCCGAGCGCCTGCGCACTGTAAAGCGCGCGGGAGTCGGCAATGGCAAAGATCAGATAATCGAGCGCGATTGCCGGGTTCGAGGCGAGGTTGATGGCGAGGATGTCGCGGCGCTGCACAGCGAGCTCCTCGACCAGCTTCTGCGACAACGGTTTGGGGGCCGGAGCGGCGCTACCGCCTTCCCCTGCTCCGCCTGCACCCTCGCCCGCGTCGGACCCGCGGGCCTTGCGCCGTTCGAGCGGCTTGTCGCTGTAGAGGCCGCTCGCGACGGTGGGCTGGCCGTCAGCGCCGATGATCACGAAGCAGCCGACATTCGCCTTCATCTCTTCTGGGATCATCGGGGGCTTGTCGTGGAGCGCATCGTAGGCGCTGCTTGCGGCATCCCAGCGTGCCTGGAACTCGGCGGCGGCGGCCTCGTCGTCCTCGTCGAGCGTCTCGCTTTCGGCTTCCAGCGCCGAGATCGTCTCAAGCAGCTTGTCAGCCTCGATCTGTTCGTCGTCGTTGAGCGGTGCCGGTTCGAGATGGACCTGGTGGAGGTCTTCGGTCGCGTTGTAGGTGACACGCGTCTCGAGGATCGGGCGCACCCAGGCATAGCCGGAGGTTTGGGCGACCTCGGCCGCATAGGCCTGGAGCTTTTCGCCGGCAATGCGCTGGGCGATCTCGGCATCGATCCAGGTCTCGCCGCCGTCCTCGGTGAAGAGGTCGCGTTCGATCTTGCCGCCGGCGGCGAGGTATTCCGCTTCGCTGGCGAGCTTTGCCATCGGCGAAGACGAGCGGATGGCGCTGTGCGTGACCATGCGGCGGATGGAATCGGGATTGTTGCCCTGCCAGCTATTCGACAGTTCATTCCAGACCATCATCTGGCGATCATGGTTGGGCGTCGTCGCATAGGCCTTGGCGACATCGAGCGTGATCTTGCCTTCCTCGAGCGCGGCGAAGATCGGGTCGGCGAGGTCAGCAAGCCGCAGGCGGCCTTCGATGAACCGGCGGGTGCGGCCAAACCGCTTGGCGATCGCGTCGAGGTCGCTGCCCTCGTTGACGAAGTGCTTGTAAGCACGGATCTCGTCGGTCGGGGTCATGTCGAGCCGGATGACGTTCTCGATCAGCGAGAGTTCGGACTGCTCGGCAGCATCGATGTCGAGGACACGGCAGGCGACAGGGTGGTCCTTGGGGAGCTTGCCTGCGCCGAGCAGAAAGTTGAGTGCGCGGAGGCGGCGGCCACCTGCGGTCACATCGAACATGCCCCGCTTCTTGGCGGGCACCACGATCAGGTTCTGGAGGAGGCCCTTGGCCTCGATATTGGCGGCCAGTTCCTCGATGAAGAGGTTGCTGTCATTCTTGCGGACGTTGGCTTCGGACAAGCGCAGCTTGCCGAGCGGGATCAACTCGATGTGGTTCATAGGGGTGCTCCTGAAAGCCGGACTTGGCCGAGCCCTTCGGCTCACACCTTCCAGCCCCCCTCCCCTCACGGTTTCAGGATTGCCCGAATTCCCGGGCACATGCCGCGCATGCCAAAACGACTTGCTCGGTTTCGTGAGGCATAAATGTTGAATTTATGCCTCACGGAGAGGCAGCATGGGCACCATCTGCAACCCATCTAACATCGTAATGGACATTTAACATTAGTGATGTTAAATAAGACGAGTGGTGTTAGAAAGGGTTCCTGAGGCGCGGTTGGAAGCGCTCGCGGAAGCTGCCGAAGCGTACGTCGAGGACGCGTTCGGACAGCGGCTTGCCCTCGTGCCCGCAGCACCCACCAATCTGCCGCACTTCATCCTCGATCGTTACGCGATTTGGCAAGGCTCGCTGGACGGCCGCGCGTTGCTGCTCATGGCCATCAGAGAAAACCTGCCGCCCGGATCTGGCGCAACGGCGCAGTACCTGAAGCACCGAGAGATGGTTCGCCACCAACTCGGGGCCGACCTGGTGCTCCTGCTGCTGGGCCGCGTACCGGGCGCGATCCGCCGCCAGATGATGGAGCGCAAGATCGGCTTCATCGCACCTGGCGCGCAGCTCTATGTCCCCGAAGTGTTCCTCGACCTGCGCGAGCGCGCGCCTGCTTTCGCGCTCGTTCACGCCGAGCAGATCAGCCCAACGACGCAATTCCTCCTGCTGGCGGTCATGCAGGGCCGCACCTTGGATGGCCTAAACCTCACCGAACTTGCGGACGAGCTGCATGTCTCGATCATGAGCATCAGCCGCACTCTGGATGAGCTCGAGGCGCTCCAATTGGCGAAGGCACACCATGTCGGTCGGCAGCGCCGTCTGCACATGGCTAGGCGCGGCCGGGAGCTTTGGGACACTGTGCAGGCACAGCTCCAGTCGCCGGTGCGCAAGGTTCGGGAGGTCTGCGCCCTGGATGGTGAAGTGATCGGCCCCCTTGCTGGGACAACCGCGCTTGCTCGCTACACCATGCTGGCTCCGCCGCGCCTCGAGACAAGGGCCATTCTGGCTGCCAGTTGGAAGAATCTGCAGGCGGCACAGTCCTTGCGGCCTGCCACCGCCTTCGATGACGTGCGCGTCGAGGTCCAGACATGGACCTACGATCCCCGAGTTCTCGCCAGCAATGGCGTTGTCGATCGCCTCTCGCTGTACCTCAGCGTCCGAGGCAGCCCGGACGAACGCGTTGCGCAAGCGGCAGAAGAACTGTTGGAGACATTTGCATGGTGATCGGGGTCGACCGCTTTCGGGCGCATTTTGCGGGCCACGAGCACCAATATGTGCTGATCGGCGGGGCCGCCTGCGAATTGATCATGGACGAAGTTGGGCTCGACTTTCGCGCTACCAAGGATCTCGATATCGTCCTGGTGGTCGAAGCACTGGACAGTGCTTTTGCGGCACGCTTCTGGGCTTTTGTCGAGGAGGGCGACTACGAAATCAGGCAGAGCAGCGAAGGCGCGAAGGTCCTTTATCGCTTCCAGAAGCCGAAGGCTGAAGGATATCCCGCCATGCTCGAGCTCTTCTCGCGCGCGCCCGAAGGCCTGAAACTGGGCGACGACGCCCACCTGACGCCGCTCGCCATCGATGAGGCCGCGGCCAGCCTATCCGCCATCCTCCTCGACGAGAGCTACTATGAGTTTCTCAAGTCGATGGTGCGCGAAGCCGGCGGCATCCCGGTTCTTGATGAGGCAGCGATCATTCCGTTCAAGGCCCGGGCATGGCTCGACCTTACCCGCCAACGCGCGGAAGGGGGCCAAGTCGATGAAAGGAACATCCGCAAGCACCGCAACGACGTCGCGCGGCTTCTGCAGTTGTTGAGCCAGGAGGCTCGATATGCCCTGCCCCCAGCCGTCGCGGAAGATATGCTCGCCTTTGTCGAGAATGCGGCGATCGAAGACGACTTCGACCCCAGACAATTCAAGGTGAACATGACGCGAGAGGGCGTCGCCGCAAGGCTGCGTGCAGCCTACCGGCTGTGATCTGAGGTTTTGCAGCCGCATTAGTGCGAGCTAAGGGCCTCGGAATAAACTCCATAGTGTCCACTTCCCCACGTGAAGACTAAGCCGCTGATGTTTGCTAGATTAGGTTGTTCGTGCTGATATTCGGCCACGAAATGGAACTGGTGACGGTTCTACGTCAATTTTGTGCTGGTCTCGAGATAATCTCGCGGACGGAGTAGTATTAGGGGGAATCGCTTGATCATCGAAATCGAGATCGCCGGCGAGGCGACCTATCCAGCTGGCGGCGAGAGGCTGACAGACCTGAAGAGGGTCAACTATCTGTTCGGCCACAACGGCTGCGGCAAGACGACGATCTCGCGCGCGATCCACGACTCGTCGATCTGCGCGGGCTACACCGTTAGTTGGCGCGACGGACGCGAGCTTGCGACGCTGGTCTTCAACCGAGATTTCGCTGATGCCAGCTTCGGTGACCAGATGCAGGGAATCTTTACGCTCGGCGAGGATTCGACCCGGGCGGCCGCCGAGATCGAGCGCCTTACGAGCGAGATCGCTGACCTTGATAACGACATGGTCAACCTGCGCCGGAATCTGGTCGGAGAGGACGGCACAGGCGGCCGTGAAAGCGAACTCGCGGCGGCGCGCACGGCACTGATCGAGGCGTGCTGGAAGTCGCAGGTCGAACACAAGGACGCGTTCATGGACGCCTTCACCGGCTTCCGTGGCAAGAAGGGCGACTTCTGCACAAAGCTGCTGGTCGAGGCAGACGGCAACACTTCTGAGTTGAAGACGCTGGACGCCCTGGTGGCAGAGGCGGCGACCGTCTTCCAGGATGCCGCGACGGCGGAGATTGCTATCGCCCCGATTTCCTTTGATCGCTTCGCGGGTCTGGAGGCTTCCCCGATCCTCACCCGCAGCATTGTGGGCCGTGACGACGTGGTCGTGGCCGCTCTCATCGGCCGCCTTGGCAACAGCGATTGGGTCAAGCAGGGCGTCGGATATCTAACCGAGGCCGATGGCCCATGCCCATTTTGCCAGCAGCCGACGCCTGCCGGATTGCTTGATGATCTAAACGCGTTCTTCGATAAGCAGTATGAGGCTGATCTCGCCTCGATCGACCTTCTCGCGGAGTCATACGAGCAGGCCGTTAATGCCGTCGTCGCCCGCATCGACGCCCTCGTTGCGGCGCCACATCGGTTTGTGGATGCGGCGGTCCTCGGCGAACGCTCCGCGGCGCTAAAGACTGCTTTCGAACTCAACATCGAACGCATCACGGCGAAACGGAAGGAGCCGAGTGGTGTGATCGAGCTCGACGCTACGACGGAGCTGACGGCTGCGATCACCGCTCTGGTCACGGCCGCCAATGAGGCGACCGAGCAGTACAACGCCACTATCCGCAACCTCGCGAGCGCAAAGTCGGCGCTAACCGCGCAGATCTGGAGGTTCGTCGTCGAGGAACGACGCACGGATCTCGACACCTACGAGACCACGGCCCGCAATCTTCAGCGCGCGATTGACGGAATGCGTGGCAGTATCGCCGACAAAACCACGCGCCGAGCGGACCTGAAACGTCAGCTCTCCGCGATTGAGCAGACGATCACCAGTGTCCGCCCGACAGTCGATTCCATCAATCGGATCCTCAGCCAATATGGCTTCTCGAACTTCCGCCTTGAGGTAGCTGGTGAGCGCAGCGACATGTATCGCATCGTGCGACTGGACGGGAGCGAGGCTGCGCACTCATTGAGCGAAGGTGAGCGTTCTTTCATCACCTTCCTCTACTTCTATCATCAACTAGCTGGCAGCACGTCGACCACAGGCACCGCAGTCGAGAAGATTGTGGTATTCGACGATCCCGTCTCGAGCCTAGACGCCGACGTACTGTTCGTGGTCAGTGCGCTGATCCGGAAGGTCGTATCCGACGTGCGGGAGAATGTAGGCAACGTCCGCCAGGTATTCGTGCTCACGCACAACATCTACTTTCACAAGGAGGTCAGTTTCGACCGAGAGCGCCGCGGCAGAGCGCGGTCGTTCGAGACCTTCTGGATCGTTCGGAAGCGCGAGAACGTGTCCTCGCTCACCCACTACGATTACAACCCGATCAAGACCTCTTACGAGCTGCTGTGGGATGAGGTGCGGAATCCGGAACGACCGAACCTCACAATCCAGAACACGATGCGCCGGATCGTCGAGAACTATCTGACCGTCCTGGGCGGGCTGAAGCAGGACGAGATCGTCGCACTTTTTGAGGGGCGCGACGCCCAAATTTGCGCCTCGCTATTCTCGTGGATTAACGACGGTTCGCACAGCTCGCATGACGATATCTACGTCGCCGTCGATGACAATGCCGTGCAAGGTTACCTGCGTGTGTTCAGAGAGGTATTCGAGCGCACAGGGCATGGAGCGCATTACCGGATGATGATGCGCATCAGCGAGGACGATCCGGAAGAAGGCGAAGTGGCTGCCGCACATGTGGGCGCAGTCGCGGCCCGTCCTGTTCCACTTGCCCCGCCGGCGCAAGCTCCCGAGCAGCCAGCAGCTGGATAGGCTATGGCCAGCCCGGTCTCGATCGATAGGGGGTGGTGGGAGCATCTCACCCCAACCCCGATGCACAAGCTGCGCGCAGCGGTCGAACGGCAGCTGCGCGCCTGGTGCGAGACCGACTATGGCAAGTTCTGGCTTAGCAGCGCGCGAGAGCCAGGTGGTGTCATTAGGATCAACGCTGGCGACGCTATCCCGGATTTCCACATGGTCGCGATGCGCAGTGGCTTGAAGTTCGTCGCGCCGCAAAAGCGCATGCGCGAGGGACACCGGAACGTGTCCATCGGCACGGACGACTATAGGTCCGGTAAGCCTCAACAAGCCGGCGAGTTGATACTATCACCGGTGATCCGCCTCGACCTCGTCAGCGACCCGGCGCTCATGGCTGCGGCGCGCAGGTTCGACATAAGCATGCCATCGGCGCACGTAACCGAACCGAGCATCCTGTTTTCGGCGCCTGCACACATCCTTATCAGGCCAAATGGCTGGCCAAAGAAGTCGTTCGTCCTCTACCAGCATATCTTCGGCGAGGGCAGTTCCTACCCCGTAGATGGTTACTTCTACGTCGGCATAACGACGCGGAGCTGGAAGACCCGCTGGGCCGAGCATCGACGCGCGATGCGCAAGGGCAGCAACTTGCTATTCCACCGCAAGCTGCGGGAGGAACTGGAGGCCGAACGGGTGACATACATCCACCACAAGGTAATGGCCGTCACGACCAACGTTGAGGCGCTTTACGAAGCGGAGGCAGCGCTGGTGCGCGGCCATTGGGAAGATACAAGACGGCTCAACATGATCCCAGGCGGTCGGGCAGGTTACCGATAGCTGCAGAGCGTTGGCTTGCCTGGTGGCTCAGCCCGGGACGGCAATGCCGACGATGATCGCCTCGGCGCCGTCCAGCGGCACGAACACCCGCGTCTTGTAGGCGATAATCTCGGTGAAGCAGCCCTTGGCCTTGAGCTCGGGAATGCGCGCGGCTTCGGCATCGACGATCTCGATCCTTCGGGAACCGTTCACGCGGGCTGTGCGGATCGTAAAATTGAGGGGATGCGGCGCCTTCCAAGTCCCGCCGCCGAGAATGGCGGCAGCAATCTTGGTCGGATCGGTCTGCGCCTTGCGGGCAACCCCAAGCTTCTCGAGGGTCGCATCGACGTAGAGGTCGTGGACATGACGGCCGAGCCAGGAGGCGCCGGACTTGTCGACGATGCGATTGACCGTAAGGTCTTCCTTGGGAAGCGCGCCCCAGATCGGCAGGAGCAGGCCCGTCGCGAGATAGACGGTCTCCGTGACCAGTTGGCTCTCGTCGGCGGCGTATTCCTCTTCCCACAGCGCGCTAAACCGGGACTTGGTGACGGGCTCCCAGGCGGACTCGTCGAGCCGGTCGGCGCGGAGGTACTCGCTGCGCAGCGGCCGCACGAGTTCGTAGCGGCGGATCATGTGACCTTCCTCGTCCATGTGCGAGGGCGCCGGAACCGCAAGCGCGACCTTGCCGGACTTGTCATTGCGCAGGAACAGCGGCTGTTCCTCATAGGATGCCATTTTGAGCACGCGCTCGAGCGAGAGGACCTTGCGCCGCTGGGTCAGCGACAGCTCAAGCAGGTGCGAGGTCGCGCCCGTCACAGGATCGGTCCGGATCACCGTGTCGGACAGCACCTCGCAGGCCTCGACCGGCACCGTCTCGACGCCGATATCGAAGGTGCCGGCTTCCTTGGCTGCCGAGACGCGGGTTTCGACAAGGGTCAGGAACTCGTCGAAGATGGCGTTCTGGACGGCGATCTTCATGGCGAGGATGCGGTTGAGCCAGCGCTGGATCGGCGGCAGATCCTCGCGCAGGACCCCGTCCTGATCGGTGAGTTCGAGCCCGCTCATCCGCTGGAACTCGGACAAGGTCGTGCTCTTGAGCTTGGCCGTCGCGAGCAGGCCGTACCAGTCGTGGAGCGCGTGCTTGGCGTAGATGCTCTCGAGGTTGTCGGACGCATCGAACATCCCCTGCCCGCCGGTCTGGCGCTGGCCGCGGGTCAGCGCGCCCAATGCATCGAGGCGCCGCGCGATGGTGCTGGTGAACCGGGCTTCGCCCTTGCAGTCGGTGGTAACCGGACGAAACAGTGGCGGGCAGGCCTGGTGGGTGCGGTGGGTGCGGCCCAACCCCTGGATCGCACGGTCCGCGCGCCATCCGGGCTCGAGCAGGAAGTGGACCCGGCGCTGCTGGTTCTTGGCATCGAGACTGGCGTGATAGCTGCGCCCCGTGCCGCCCGCATCCGAGAACACGAGGATGCGCTTGGCGCCGGTCATAAACGCAGTCGTCTCGGCAAGGTTGGTCCGGGGTGAGCGGCTTTCGAGGCGCTGTTGGCCCGATCCGTCACGGACGAGGCGTTTACTGCGCCCGGTGACTTCGGCCACCGCCGTCACGCCGTAGTGCTCGAGCAGGGCATCAAGCGCGGTCGGGATCGGCGGCATGGCGCAGATATGCTCGATCAGGTCGGCGCGTGCGGCCTCGGCCTGCGGGTTGTGGACCGGGTTGCCGGCCTCGTCCCACATCGGACGCGAGCGCACGTCGCCGAGTTCGTCCTTGTATTCCTCCATCTGCCGGGTCGGGAAGGCCCGGGTGAGGTAATCGACGACATATTCCTTGCAGTCATAGGCTATGTCGAGCGCCTCACGCTCAGCCGGTTCCAGTTGATCGAGCCGCCGGTTGAGGATGGATTCCGCCGTGCTCACCAGTTGGACCACCACGCTGTCCCCCTCGCCCAGGTGATCGTCGATCGCAGGATAGATCGAGGGCAGCTTCAGCGAGAGCAGCACCTGTCCGAAGAAGCGCTGCTTGGTTCCCTCGAACCGGCTGCGGGCGGCCGCCTTGGCGCCGCTGTTGAGGGTCTTGTTCTCGAGCCCATCGACGATGCCGGTGAGTTCGAGCGCGGCCTCGAGGTTCTGGTGAATGATCGTCCAGGCCTCGCAATAGGTATCGTAGACCGCGATCTGCTCAGACGTCAGGTCATGGCGTAGGATGTCGTACTCTACCCCTGCGAAGCTGAGCGCCCGGGCTAGGTAGAGCCCGGAGGCCTTGAGGTCGCGGGCCACCAATTCCATCGCGGCAATCCCGCCGTCGCGGATTTCGCTGATGAACTGCTCGCGGGTTGCGAACGCCGTGCCCGGCCCCCACAGGCCGAGCCGGACCGCATAGGCGAGGTTGTTGACGTCCGATGCGCCGGTTGCCGAGGCATAGAGCACGCGGGCGCGGGGCAAAGTGTTCTGGAGCAGCACGCCGGCGATGCCCTGAAGCGAGCCCTGTTTTTGCCCCAATGCCCCTTCCCCGCCGGCGACGCCGCCCATTTCGTGGGCCTCGTCGAAGACGATCACGCCTTCGAAGTCCTCGCCGACCCAGCGGACAATCTGGTCGAGCCGGGTATCTTCGACGCGTGAGCTGCGCAGCGTGCCATAGGGAACAAACAGGATGCCTTCGGGCGCGGTAATCTCCTCGCCGATCTTCCAGCGAGCAAGATCGAGAATATCAGACGGCAAGCCGCCGATCGCTGTCCAGTCGCGCTGCGCGTCTTCGAGCAGCGGCGCATTCTTCGAGATCCAGATGTGTCGGCGATTGCCCTTCAGCCACTGGTCAAGAATGCAGGCCGCAGCCTGCCTCCCCTTCCCTGCCCCGGTACCGTCGCCGAGGAAAAACCCGGTGCGGTAAAGTTTGCCGTCCGGGTCCTCCTTGAGCGAGACCTCGCCAGCAGGATGGCTGAAGCGGCCGTGGAGATCGCGGCTCCAGGCCTCGCCCGCATAAATCACGGTTTCGAGCTGGGCGGCGGATAGCAGCCGCGCCGTGACGGTGCGTTCGGGCAATGAGGGCACGTAGCTGGGTTTTGGCGCGGCGATCGACGCCATGGCGGCGGATTCGACGAGGTGGGTTGGATGTTCGCCAGCTTCCGCGATCACCACGCGTGAAGGCCGGTAATCGGCATAGACCCCGCGCTGCTCGCCCATCGCGGCAGGTTCGTCCAGCACTTCGTAGGCGACGGGGCGGACGTCGTTGGTCTGGGGAGCTCGCACGATCACGGGCCGGGCTGGACCGGTCTTCACCGAGCGGAACAGGCTGAGCTTGGGTCGGGGCGCTGCCGACGGCGTCGGGTCGCGCAATGGCGCCCGGAGTGGCACGGTTGGCAGCGCGGCGAAGAGTTCGCCGACCGAGCTGCGGTTGATGGTCGATAGGCCGATCTCTCCCGGCACCTTGTCGATCACCAGCACGCGAACGGCGATACCGGTGCCGTGCTTGGCATAACCGCCCTTGTCCAGACGGAGCGAGAGGACGACCCGCGCGCCTTCGAGGGTGCGCCGGAAGGTTTCTTCGTACTTGGCCGAGGGCGAGAACCAGTCGGGCATGATCGCAACGATCCGGCCACCCGGCAGCAAATGGTCGAGCGCGGCCCGCAGGTGCCTGGCGGCGGTGTTCTGATCTTCCCCGCGCGATTGCGACACCGAAAACGGCGGGTTCATCAGAACAACGCTCGGCCGTTCAGTTCCGGAGAGCAGTGCGCTGAGTTTAGCGCCATCGTGGCGGTAGACCTTCTTGCCCGGAAATACGGCCTCGAGCAGGTCGGCGCGGGTTGGCTCAAGTTCATTGAGGATCAGATCCCTGACCGAGCCCTTGGCAAGCGAAGCGATGATCCCGGTGCCTGCGCTCGGTTCGAGCAAAATGTCATCGCTCGAGAGCCGCGTCAGATGAACTGCAAGACGGGCCAGCGCCGGCGGCGTCGAGAACTGCTGGAATTGGATCTGGTCCTCGCTGCGTACCGTGTGGGTCGGCAGTTCGCGCGCCAGCGCCTCCAGCGTGTGGATCGCCGCGCCGACGTCCATGCGGCCGACAAGCTCGGGAATGACTAGGGAGAGTGCTACTTCCAGCGCTTCGAAACTGTCGCGCTGCTTCCAGGCACCTGCGGCGTCATTGCCGCCTGCACTCTCCGTCATGGCTTCGCCCAGAGCGGCGCGGTCGATCGGAACAGCGAGGAGCAGCTTGGCGGCAAGTGTGCGCGCAGCGCCGAGAATGGCGCTGGCGCGCGGAATCGTTGTGGTCATGCGGAGAACTCCTGAGCTCGTGCCGATCAGCGGCACGCCCGCTCCAGCCCCCCTCCCCTCACCGCTTCAGAAGCTGCGCCCAGTCGTTCATGCGGCCCGGCGGCCAATCGGTCTCGATTGCAAGTCCGGCGCGTCGGTAGGATTCGGCTGCGCGATCGCGCGCCCGCCTGCCTTCGGCGTCGTTGTCGGCCAGCAGGATCACGGTTTCGACTGACGCCGGGATGTCGACCTGGTGGAAGCGTTTGGCACCCATGGTGGCCCAGGTCTGGATACCTGTGAGCGACGTATAGGCAGCCGCAGTCTCGAAACCCTCGCAAATGCCGATGGTCTTGCCTGGCGGGCCGTTGGTCCACGCCGCCCCGATAGCCTGACCGAGGACGCGCTTCTCGGTGTAAGCAGCTGTCGATGGATCGAGGAAAATACGCTGGATTGCGGCGATCGCGCCTGCCTTTCGCAAAGCGATCAGGAGTGCCGGCTCGAAGCTCGCAAGCATCCCCTTCCCGCGTGGACAACGGGGGTGAAAGCGCAGGTCTTCCAGCGGTGCCCAGATCTGGCGCACCTCGCGCACATATCGCTCGGCTAGCGTTCTTTCGATTGAACGCGCGGATTGCCAGATGCCGAGGTGAATTCCGGTGCTGTGCCCGACGCTGGGGATCACACCAGAGGCATTGACGATCGGCAGTTCGGCGATACGCCGAAGAGATGTGAGTACGTCTCGGCTGTCGCAACCAGCGTGGCATGTTACGAGGATTGCTCGATCACCCTGGCGGATGGAAAGCGACGGGGTTCGGTCGGCATGGCAAGGGCACCGACACATTGCTGTATTGCCAGACCACGTGCCACCGAGGCGGGTAATGAGAGCGCGTAACTCTGACGTAGGGTTGTTGCTGACAAGGGGCATAATCGCCCAACTCGTCCCTGCTCCCCTCCCTCATTGTGACTCTTGTGCCCCATTCTCGCCAGATGGAGGGTCCATGTTGGGTCACACGAATCGGCATTTGATCTTCTAAAAATCAATTTACACACGCCGCTGCTTGCAGCGGAAGGATTCATGATTCTAAGGATTCAGATTCACAGGCCTAAAAGAGGCGCTATTACAAGTGTTAATGGCCATATAGCTGACCTCATGGGGGAATTTGCCTGACCTCGTGGGGGCAATAGCCTGACCCATCGGGGGAACTTGCCTGACCCTTTGGGGCCTTCCTGACTCATTGGGGGAATCAAATGGATGTGCGTTCCCTGCCCCGCTGAAGTGAATATCTGAATCGCGAAGTCGTAGAAATCAAGGCGAGATTCGAAATTAGCCCAAAGGTACGCCGACTCGTGTTTGTCTGCGGCTTTCCTTGCCGTGTAGCTGCGTTTCTATCCTGACCGTTTGGGGGTGGCTGCCACACTTGCATCCTGACCTGACTTGACGAAGGAGGTCAGGTCAGGCAGCAAGCAAGGCTGGAGAATCACGCTCTGATCGAAATATGGCATGGAAAGTGAAGTTGGCCAAATAGCCGAAGGTGTCGAAGAGGCCGCAGAGGAAGTATCTCCTGGCCGTGCCATGCGCGTTGCCGCAGCTCTAAAAGCCAAGGGCGGCGATGAATTCGCCAAGCCAGGCAGCATCATCGAAATCAAATTTGTCAAAGGTGAATCGCTCAGTCTCACGGCGTCTCGGCTACTAGCCTTGATGATCTTGACGGCGGGAGGAGATGCTTGGGAGGATCGGCCACACCGAATTCGCAAAGCTGACATCCGGCGCGGGCACAAGGGCAATGAGCGGATCACCGACATGCTCCAGGAACTGCACCGAACGCTCTTCGCCGTTGATGACAAATCCTGGCGGGGAAAGAAGGCGACACTTCTGTTCTCATTGATCTCGCGGTCGCGGGAGGAAACGGAAGAAGAGGGCGGTGAAGCAGGTTGGATCGAATGGGAGTTCACGCCAGATGCGCGTAAGCTAATCCAAGCGTCCGAGACCTACGCCGTGCTGAACCGCCAAGCGGTCCTTGGTTTTCGTTCGAACTATGCGCTCAAGCTTTATGAACTGGGAGCCCTTCGCTTGCATCGTCGTCAGGCGACGTGGAGGGGGGACATGCAAGCGCTCCGAGCAGCCCTTGGTATTCCACCCGAGGTATACACCGACTTTGCGCAGCTTCGGCGCAAGGTGCTTGAGAAGGCCAAATCCGAGATCGACCAGTTGGCGCACTTCCGTGTCGAATGGCGCGAAATTCGGCAGGGTAGAACTGTGACCGAGCTTGAATTCCGGTTTGAGCCGAAGGGTGCGCCGGAAGTCATCGAAACTGTCGCCGAACTGGATCGTCATTCGGCAGGTCGCCATGCGCGGCGCGAGGGAACGGTTGAGACTATCGCTGCGGGGCAGGGGGCTATTCCGGGGCCGAGCAAGGCAGTCGCAAGCAGAAAGCCACCTGAAGCCAGCTTTCCAAGAGGGTCGCTGCGCTACGGGGACACAGAATCCGAATTCCGCTCGATTGGCAGGGAGCATGGCGGGGGCTGGGATGTGGATATGATCGCCGATGGCTTTCGCTCCCACATGGGTGAGCGATTGGAAAAGCTGCGGGGCGCAAAATTGATGGCGGCATGGAAGGGTTTTTGCGAGGGTTGGGTTAATCGCCGCGGCAGGCCCCAATGACAAGAAATTGCACGCGTGCAATTTGGCCCTCCCCCACCGAGTCAGGTTGAGGCTGACGAGCGCCAATTTGAGGCCTATTTGGCACCCTCACTTTCGAAAATTGCGAATTTCTTGACCCAAAAGCGCAAGTGGGTGTAGCACACGCCCAATTGCGAAAGGTGGGCATGTGTCTAACGGACTTCAAATTGAGGAAGCAGAGCGCCTGGTCTCGGTTGCGACGCTCGCCAGTCGGACCTCGTCAGTGCTCGAAAAATTGCGGGATTCTGCCCGTAGCGCCCGCGCGGATGACCGCCGCGAGCCGACTTTCACGATTGGCAAGGCAGCCGAACTGGTTGGGAGAACGCCAGCGGCTATACGTGATGCCGAGAAGGATGGGCGGCTCCCTGAGCCGGCAAGGACCGACAATAACCGGCGTGAGCGATATACGTTGGCGCAACTCAACGACATGCGCGGGGTCTTTGGAACGAGGCCCTATCGGACCGCAGATGATCCCTGCTGCGTTGTCGCGGTTCAGAACTTCAAGGGCGGGGTCGGCAAGTCCACTTTGGCTGTCCATCTGGCTCAATATCTTGCGATTCGAGGCTACCGTGTCGCACTGGTTGATTGTGACAGCCAAGCGTCTGCAACCACGCTTTTCGGCTACGTCCCCGACCTTGATCTCACGGAAGATGATACCCTTTACCCGTTCCTTCGCGAAGGCGAACGATCGTCCCTCGACTATGCGCTCCGCAAGACCCATTTCGACGGCTTGGAACTGATCCCGGCCAACCTTCGTCTGTTCAATTCCGAATATGAACTCGCAGCGCGGATGGCGCAGGGCAATGGCTCGCTTCTCGACCGCCTGAAGGAAGGGATTGAAAGCATCTCGGACCGCTTTGACGTCGTTGTGATGGATCCTCCACCGGCCCTTGGCGCAATCTCCCTTTCTGTGCTGCGTGCGGCAAATTCGTTGGTCGTACCGGTCCCGCCAACCGTTATGGATTTCTCATCGACTGCAGCCTTTCTCTCGATGCTGGATGAGACGATTGAACAGCTCGCGGACCGTGGTCTCGCACCGGAGCTGAAATTTCTGCGCTTCGTCGCTTCGAAAGTCGATGAGAACAAATCAATGCAGAAGGAGCTTCTCCAGCTCATGCGCACTCTTTTTGGGCATGCAATGGTTCGGACGCCGCTGAAGGATTCGGCCGAAATCGACAATGCGACAGCGCGTTTGATGACGGTATATGAGCTTGACGGCCCCGCCACCAGTTCGGCCGTGCGCAACCGATGCTTGAATTATCTTGATGGGGTAAACGCTGAAATCGAAGTCGATATCCGTTCGATGTGGCCCAGTCATCAGAAGCGTCTGCGCCAGGAGGCGTTGGCATGAGATCCCGGAATTGCACGCGTGCAATTCTGCTAATGGGAGGGTTGCATGAGTAAGAAAAACAGCGGTTTTGCAGCCGATTTGGCGGCAGGTATCGACCTGACCGATGATGGCGCGACGCCCCGTCGATCAAGCCTTGCCTCCAATGTGCTCACAGGCCGATCAAATCGTCTTGCCGACCTTGCGTCCGGGTCGATCGTCAATCGGACACACGAGCTGGTGGATCCTGCGAAATGCCGGATGTGGGCGGGTCATAACCGTGATTACGCCTTGCTCAACGAAGAGCGGTGTTCGGATCTCATTGAAAGCATCAAGGCGCAGGGGCGGCAGGAAATTCCCGCGATTGTACGCCGCATATCCGGTAATGAGGACTATGATTTTGAGGTCATCTGCGGCGCGCGGCGACATTGGTCGATCAGCTGGCTGAGGACCCATAATTACCCGGATTTCAAGTTCCTTGTCGATGTGCGTGAGATTGGCGATGAAGAGGCGTTCAGGCTCGCCGACATCGAGAACCGCGCCCGCGACGACCTCACCGATCTTGAAAGGGCGAGGGACTATCTCCGGGCACTGACTGCCTACTATGACGGTCGCCAAAAGACGATGGCCGAGCGTCTGAAGGTCTCTGAAAGTTGGCTCACGCGATATCTTGATCTTGCCCGCCTTCCAGAGGAACTGACCAGGGCATTTGCCGAGCCGCAGGAGCTTGGCATTCGCAATGCTATTGCGCTCAAGGCATTGCTGAAGCCGGATGATCGCAGGGATCGCGCCTTCAAGGAGGCCGCGCGCTTAGCTGACGAACGCAAGGCAACCGGGCAATCAATGCCAGTGATTGATGTGATCAAGGCACTGTCGCTCGCTGTAGACCCCCCCAAGAAGTCAGGTGCCCCCAAAAAGTCAGGAAAGGCTGAAACGGTCGCAAGTGCGAGTGGCAAACCCGTACTCCGGATCGAGGGCGCTGATCGCAAGGGCATCCGCCTCACGCTACTGAGCAAGGGCGGAGCAACGCGGCATGAGGCGGAAGAAGCTGTACGGGCGGTGCTAGACCAGTACTGGACGTAAAGCGCGTTGGCATTGCAAATGGGATAGCAACAAATCGCCTGGGTGAATCAGTCGGACTCGACTGATTCAAAATTCCCGTTGGATTGCACGATACCTGCTGCAGCATTCATGCGCGCATGGACAACCTGACCCACGGAAGCTTCATCTGGCTCGAGGCAATCTGCGCCGAGCGCAATGTCGCGCGTCGCTACACTGTAGCGCTGAACCGCGACCTGTTCGGAGCGTCGATCGTCGAATTTGCCTGGGGGCGAATCGGAACGCGCGGGCAGGGGAGGGCGGTGTCGTTTGCGAGCGAGGACGAAGCGTCGCGCTTTGCCCGCCAACTGCTGCGTCGGCGGGCGTCTGCACCCAAGCGGATCGGCGTGCCGTACCGCGAAGTCTCATTCTAGCCGTGAGAGGCCCTCAAGAGGCAATCTAGGGGCGTTTGGGGACCAGCGCATGGTCTCCGGGGCGCAAGGCGGCCAGATCGGCCTTCTCGAGCGCCTGGGCGGCTTGTGAGGCTGTGCGGCGGGTCACCCCGAGCGCACGGGCCAGTTCGGCGCGGGTGAGGGGCCCCAGCCCGCTAATCAGCTGCCACATCGCAGGTGCCTGCGACGAAGCGTAGAGGTCCGCGAGGCGCTCGTCACCGCGCGCAACCATGGCCGCAACGGCGGCGAGGTCCGATGCCACGTCACCGGCCGCAGCGCCGATCGCGCTCGCCAGCAGGGCGGGGAGGGGGCTTTCGGGTTCAACGCGGAACAGCGCACGCGGGGCGAGCCCGGCGAGCGCCAACGGCGCCGCGCCCAGGGCGAACAGCTGCGGGCGCATCGCTGCGGCCAGTGAGGCGGCCCAGGCGCTCCCGCGCGCGGCGAACCGCTGGAACACGCGGCCCTCGATCAGCACCTCCTCGCTGCCGCCCTCGAGAAAGTCGACTTCGTGGTCACGGAGTTGGCGGAGCCATTCCGTCAGGGCTGCCAGGGGCCCGCGCGCCGGCAGCAGGGCATCGAGCCGTTCCAGCGCCCGGTCAGCGGCTTCAAATGTGCCTGAGAAGCTCTCTCGCGCGTCCTTGGCGGCGAGGGTGAGCTGCGCCGCCCGGGCGAGGGGAGGGGGGCCGCGCCGGCTGATCCAGGACAGGAAGTCCTGCCGTTCAGCCGCGTACCACGAGCGGGTCAGCTCGGCTGCGCCAAGCCCCGGATTGTGCTCGGGACCAAGGTTTTCAAAGGCATAGTCGCGAACATGCACGCGCCACAACCGGCGCAGCGAGGCCCGCGCCAATCCGTCGGCGACCTCCGCACGCAGGAACGGCAACGCTCCCTCGATCCGCGCGAGGGTGATCTGCCACGGGGGAGGGGGGGCATCCATTGGCCAAAGGATATACTATCGGCCAAAAAAGTATACTCAGCTTGTATGGTGCAATCACTGTCCGATAATGGCTCTTCACGGACAGTGAAAAGAAGGGTATGTCACAGCGGGATTTGCGCCGGGGAAGTTTGGAATATGGCCGATGGCAGCGAGGATTCCACCGCAAGCGGAGCTCTGATCGCGCTGAACTCCACCGCGGCGGCATCTCCGCCCGAAATCGCTGCCTCATCAAGGATGTTGGGCGACGAGGTCGCAGCTGCCCGCAACTACCGCGCCCAGGCCAAGGCGGCAAACACCGTGCGCGCCTATACCAGCGACTGGGCCCAGTTCGAGAGCTGGTGCGATGAACGCAAGATCGATCCGCTCCCGGCGCGGCCCGAAGCGGTGGCGACCTATCTCGCCGCGCTCGCCCTGGCGGGCAGGGCCGACAGCACCATCGGCCGCCATGTCGCGGCGATCGGGTGGAAGCACCGGCAGGACGGGCTGGTCGCGCCGGTCCAACGCGACGACCGCATGGTCATTGCCGACACGCTCGCCGGAATCCGCCGTGAGCAGCGCGCGCGGCCGAGCGCCAGAAAGGCGGCGCTAACCGCCAGCGAGCTGACGGCAATGATCGCGGCGGCCGACGGCGAGGGCACCCGGTCGATCCGCGACCGGGCAATTTTGGCGCTGGGCCTGGCGGCGGCGCTGCGTCGCTCCGAACTGGTCGCGCTCGAACTCCGCGATGTCAAATTGGTCGACAAGGGCCTCAAATTGATGCTGCGCCATTCCAAGACCGATCAGGAAGGGGAGGGGCAAGTGATTGCGGTCCCCTCCGGCAAGACCCTCAGACCAGTGGAGCGGCTCAAGGCGTGGTTGGCGGTCCGCGGCAGCAGCGCGGGGCCGCTGTTCTACCAGATCGACCCGCAGGGCCGGTTGACCGATAAGCCGATGTCAGACCGTTCGATCGCGCGGTTGATCCAAAAGTATGCGGGACGGGTCGGCCTCGATCCTGGAACGGTCGCAGGTCATTCGCTCAGGGCCGGATTCCTCACCGAGGCCTCTCGGACCGGGGCAACCATCGCCAAAATGCAAGAAGTGTCGCGGCACAAGAAGGTCGAGGTGCTGCTCGGCTATGTCCGTTCGGTCGAGCTGTTCGATGACCACGCGGGGAAGGGGTTCCTCTAAGTCCTTGGTCACTATCGCTAATCGGATCTTATCGATAGTGAAAGTGTCGTCAGGCTCTGCTATCGCGGCGACCCAAGGCTTGTGCACCAGACACCGCCAAGCCTGACGACAGGAGACCAAACCCCGTGACGACGAAGGCACCTCGTGATGACAAGGCGGTCTCACCTGCTGAGGCCGAACTCGTCATGATCCTTCCGGCGGGCGAGGGGTCTCTCCCGCGGCGCACCGGTGGCCGCGCCACCAATCGCGTCGCCCAACTCGCGTCCCTGCTTGCCAATCTTGTCGCTGAGGGCGCAACCGTCGACCGACTGGCGTTCCGCAAGAGCCTCGAGGCGCGCGCCGAGGCAAGCGTCAAGGCACTGGCGAACGATCTGGCCTGCTATGCCGACTTTTGCGCCCGCGTCCGCGGTGAAGGACTTCCCGCCAGCGAAGGGCGGGTCGTCGCCTACCTGGAAGACTGCGAAGTGCGAAAGCTCAAGCCCGCCTCGGTCGGTCGGCGGCTTGCCAGCCTCGCGGTGGTGCATGGGCTTCTGGGCTCGCCGAGCCCGACGCACGGCCCAATCGTGCGTGATGCTCTCCGCGGCTTCCGGCGTCGTGTCGACATCCTCCAGCGCCAGGCCGGGCCGCTGCGCTTTGGAGAGGGGGTCGGCGTTGAACCTGCCAAGGGCTTCACGCTGAGCGTGTTGCTGCAAGCCTGCCCGGGAACGCTGCCCGGCATGCGCGATGCCGCGCTGCTCAGCCTTGCCTATGACACCGGTCTGCGCGTGTCCGAACTGGTGCGCGTGGCCGTTGCGCACATTGCTCCCGAAAGCGACGGAACGGCCGCGCTCACGATCCCGACGTCCAAGACCGACCAGGAAGGGAAGGGGGCAATGGCGTGGCTCTCGCCCGATACGATGCGGCGCATTGCAGCATGGCAGCATGGTGCGGGTATCACGGCCGGCCCGCTGTTCCGCCGCATCGGAGTGTTGCGGACCAAGGCACGCCAAGCCGACCCGCTGCCTGAATTGCCGGCACCGCCCGGGTACACTTGGCGATTGCCCGTTGGTACGCAGCGTCCATTGGTTCGTGAAGCTGCGCTGGCAACAACGACGTTCGTGGTCGGCGACCATGCGCTGACCCCGGCAGCCGTGCGGCTGATCATCAAGCGCACCGCCAGGCGCGCAGTCGACGAGCATCTCGTCAATCTGTCGGGCAAGGAACTCGACGCCGCGATCGCTGCGCTCAGCACCCACTCGCTGCGGGTGGGGTTAACTCAGGATCTGTTCGCCACCGGCGAGGATGCCGGCCCGATCGCGCAGGCTCTGCGCTGGACGTCGACCTCAACCGCGCTGCGCTATGGGCGCAAGCTTGCCCCGTCCTCTAACGCGACCGCGCGAATGCTGGGTAAGGTGAGGGGATAGTGGCTCTGGCGGGGAAATTCGTTGCCATCAATTCTGGCAGAGTTGGCCTGAAATCGGGGTCGGCAAAGACCGAAACTTTGTCAGCCGACAATATTTCGGCGGAGTTGGCTTGGGCATCACCAGCCATTAACGCACTCGATTCCCCCGGGGAATCCCACAACCCCAATTACGCAACAAAGCCCCGCCAAGTGTAAATATCAGCTCAGTCGGTGAGCATGGCGAGGCCCGATTCGAGGTCACGGAGCAGATCCTCAGTTGCTTCGAGACCGATAGACAGGCGCAGCAGGGTGTCGGATATGCCGGCGGTCTTGCGGGCTTCCTCGCCCATGTCGGCGTGGGTCATGGTGGCCGGATGAGCGAGCAGGCTTTCTACTCCCCCCAAAGATTCGGCGAGGGTGAAAACCCTGACCGATTCGACAAATTTTTTGATTGCTCCGGTGTCGCCAGCGAGTTCGAAACTGAGCATCGCGCCGAAGCCGTCCTGCTGGCGCGTGGCAATGGCGTGGCCCGGATGCGAGCGCAGTCCGGGATAGTGCACCTTTGCGACGGTCGGGTGTCGTTCCAGAAATGTGGCCACGGCCATGGCGTTGCCCTGCTGGCGGTCCATCCGCGCAAACAGGGTGCGCAGTCCGCGCAGCGTCAGCCATGCATCAAACGGCGATCCGGCGGTGCCCACGACATTGCACCATTGGCGAAGCTCGGCAGCCCGGTCGGCGTTGACGGCTATCACCGCGCCGCCAATCACGTCCGAATGGCCGTTGAGAAACTTCGTGGTGGAGTGGACGACGTAGTCGGCTCCGAGTGCGATCGGCCGCTGGACTGCGGGCGACAGGAAGGTGTTGTCCACCGCGACTTCCGCGCCCGCCGCGTGCGCCATGGCGCACAGGGGTGCGATATCCACGATGCGCATCAGGGGGTTGCTCGGCGTTTCAACGAGTACGAGGGTGGGCCGCCGTTCCAGCGCGGCAGCAAGCGCCGGCGGGTCCGCTTGATCCACGAAACAGACCTGTAACTGGCGCCGCTGGGCACGAGCTTTGAGCAAGCGCATCGTGCCGCCGTAGCAGTCGTGCGGTGCCACGACGAGATCGTCCACGCAGAGCCTGCCCAGCAGCAGGTCGATCGCCGCCATGCCGCTGGAGGTCACGACCGCGCCGCTGCCGCCTTCGAGCTTGGCCAGTGCCTCGGACAGGAGATCGCGGGTGGGATTGCCGGCGCGGCCGTATTCGTATGGGCCCGGCTGGTCGTACCCCGGGAATTCGTAGGTGGTCGAAAGGTAAAGCGGCGGCGATACCGCTCTGAATGCGCGATCCGCCGCAACGCCGTGCGCGGCGGCTATTGTTTCGCGGTGAAGCTCGGGCTCCGGGTGTTTTTCGGTCATGCTTGGTCGCTTCTCGGTGTGGCCGTCGTCTGTTGCGGCAGGGGCGGGCCGCCGGTGGGCACGTTTTCCAGTGCGATGTCGGCAAGGACATGACGGTCCAGCTCTGCCAGAAAGGCAAGTTCCGCAGCCCTTAGCCGGAACTTCAGCCTGCATTTCCCGTCGAGTGAGCACAGGCCCGGCATTTCCGCGAAGCATTCCACGATGGGGTGCCCGACTTCGAGCTGGCGCACGATCTCGCCCAGTGTGATCGCTTGTGGCGGGCGGGCGAGCTGGGCCCCGCCGCCGCCGCCCCGGCGTGTTTCAACGATGCCGGCATGTGCCAACCTTTGAATGATCTTGGCGAGGTGGTTGCGCGGCAAGCCGAATTCGGTGGCAAGTTCCGCGGTCGAGAATACCCGTTCCGGTGCTCCGGCCATCCGCATCAGCATGCGCAAGCCAAAATCGGTGAAGGAGGTCAGCCGCACATCGTTCGCCTCAACAGTGGTGAATTGGTATTTACAATGCGTATTATCAGGCGTAGCCATGCCTGGCAAGGGGATCGCCCCGGATCCGCGCGGGACATGGCTGGCATCTGCCCGGCGACCCGTCCGTTGCGGCCCGTTGCTCCTGAAAACGAAAGGCTGATCGTGACCGAAACAACCACCGTCGATCCGGTGATCCTCACCGATCATATCGAGCAACGCTTTCACGCCCGGCACCGTGAGCAGTTGCCCCGGTTGATCGAACAGGCGGCAAGGGTCGAGGCCGCCCACGCGGCGGACCCGATGGTCCCGCGCGGCCTGGCCGCCGCTTTGCGGCGACTGTTCGGCGAACTGGACATGCATATGTGCAAGGAAGAGCACGTGCTGTTTCCTGCCATGCGCCGGGGCGGAATGCCTGGCATCGAGAACCCGATCGCGGTCATGCGGGCCGACCACGACGACCATGTACGCGAACTGGCGTCCATTCGGCACATGGCGGGCGGACTCGTCCTGCCGGCGGATGCGTGCGGCACGTGGAGTGCTCTCTATCAGGGGCTCGGCGAGTTCCTGGCCGATTTCGAGGAGCACGTGCGGACGGAGAACGAGGTTCTCTTTCCGATGTTCGAGAATTGACCTTAGCGGCAGGGCGGAATGCCCCGGGCAGGATGATCATGACGACTGGCGAGCAGATGCGGGCCTGGCGCGGCCCTGCCGTTTTCAGTTATGGCTTCAGGCCGTTCTTCTTCGCCGCCGCCCTATGGGCAGCGATGGCGATGGTTGGCTGGGTCCTCATGCTTTCTGGCTGGGCCGCGCTTCCCACAGCGTTCGATCCCGTCAGCTGGCACGCGCACGAGTTCCTGTTCGGCTATCTTGGCGCGGTCATGGCTGGCTTCCTGTTGACTGCGGTGCCGAACTGGACAGGGCGCCCCCCGATCACGGGTTGGCCGCTGGCGATCCTGTTTGTCCTGTGGGCGGCAGGCCGGGCCGCGATTGCCGTTTCAAACATGATCCCGCCGGCTGTCGTCGCGGCGGCGGACCTTGCGCTGCCGGTGGCTCTGGCGGCGGCAGTCATGCGGGAAATCATTGCCGCGAAGAACTGGCGCAACCTGGGCGTGCTTGCTCTGCTGGGCATATTCGCGTTCGGCAACGGCGTGTTCCATTGTGAGGCTGCACGCGGCGAGTTCGCCGCCCAGGGGCAGGGCCTGCGCATCGCCATTGGCGCAGGCGTGATGATGATTGCGCTGGTCGGCGGCCGCATCGTGCCTGCGTTCACGCGCAACTGGCTGGTGCAGAACAATCCCGGCCGTCTGCCAGTTCCACCCGGGCAAGTCTTTGACAAGGTTGCGCTGGCCGTGCTGCTCGCCGCAGTGGGTGCCTGGGTTCTGCGGCCAGCAGACAGTACGACGGCCGTGCTGTTGGGCCTGGCGGGGCTTCTGCATGTCTTGAGGTTGGGGCGCTGGGCTGGTGACCGGACCCTGGGCGAGCCGCTGCTGTGGATCTTGCATCTTGGCTATGCCTTTGTTCCGCTTGGCGCGATTATCCTTGCCGCCGCCAATTTCCTTCCCGGCACCATCGCGCCGTCCGCCGGCCAGCACCTGTGGACGGCGGGTGCGATCGGGGTGATGACGCTGGCCGTCATGGCCCGGGCAACGCGCGGCCACACGGGCCGCCCGCTACATGCCGATGGCCGCACGGCGGCGCTGTTCGTGGCATTGCTCGGCGCGGTCACGGCACGGGTCGCCGCCGGGATCTGGCCGGTTGCGGGTCCGTGGCTTTACGTCCTCTCAGGCGCGGCCTGGGTTGCTGCCTTCGGCGGCTTTTGCCTTGCTTACGGATCGATGCTGCTCGGGAAGCGCCAAGGCTAGAGCGTCCGGGGCTTCTCCGACGCACAAGTGATCCAGGTCAATTTGAATCCTAATTCGCTATATATGGTAGAGGCTCCTGCAACGTTCATACAAGATGCGCGATCATGACCCTTCCAACGCTTTCCGGTGAAATCTGGAACCAGAAATATCGCTTTCACGGCGGCGACGGCACCACCGACAACTCGGTTGACGATACGTGGTGGCGCGTGGCGAAGGCGATCGCGGCCAACGAAGCGCCCGATTCAAGGGTGAAGTGGGCTCAGACGTTCCACGATACCTTGGCTGACTTCCGCTTCATTCCGGCGGGCCGGATCCTTGCGGGGGCTGGGACCGGGCGCGATGTCACACTGTTCAACTGCTTCGTCATGGGGGTGATCCCCGACAATCTCGACGGCATATTCCAGCATCTGCGCGAGGCCGCCGTGACGATGCAGCAAGGCGGTGGCGTCGGGATGGACTTTTCGACGATCCGGCCCGCCGGGGCAGCTGTTCGCGGCGTGGGCGCGCAGGCATCCGGGCCGCTCAGCTTCATGGACAGCTGGAATGCGATGTGCGGCACGATCATGGCCGCTGGGCAGCGGCGCGGTGCGATGATGGGGTGCCTCAGGATCGACCATCCCGATATCGAGGCGTTCATCGAGGCCAAGCGCGACCGGACCCGGCTGCGCAATTTCAACCTCTCGGTCCTGGTCACCGATGCGTTCATGGAGGCCTTGGCGGCCGACGGCGAATGGGCGCTCCGCTTCAACGGCGAGTTCCACCGGTCGGTGCCCGCGCGTGCGCTGTGGCGCCGGCTCATGCAGGCGACCTACGATGTGGCCGAGCCGGGCGTCATCTTCATCGACCGGGTCAACCAGCACAACAACCTCGGTTATTGCGAGGCGATCGTCGGCAGCAATCCGTGCGGCGAACAGATGCTCCCGGCCTATGGGGCCTGCCTGCTCGGCTCGATCAACCTCGCCCGGCTGGTGCTGCAGCCGTTTGCGCCGGACAGCGCACTGGACGAGGCCGAACTGGCTGCCCTGACGGCCACGGCGGTCCGCTTTCTCGACAATGTGATCGACATTTCCCGCTATCCCTTGCCGCAGCAGGAGGCCGAGGCGAAGGCCAAGCGGAGGATCGGGCTGGGGATCACCGGGCTCGCCGATGCCTTGCTGTTCTGCAACGTCCGCTATGGGTCGGAGCAGGCCATTGCCCTAACCTGCCGGTGGCTCGATACCATCCGCCACGCCGCCTATCGGGCCAGTGCCGCGCTAGCCGCCGAGAAGGGGAGTTTCCCGCTGTATGACGAGGTCATTCTCGAACAGCCCAACCTGGTGACGCTGGATGATCCGACCCGCGCTCTGATCCGCCAGAGCGGCCTGCGCAACGGCTGCCTGACCTCGATCGCGCCGACCGGGACCACTTCGCTTCTGGCAGGCAATGTTTCCTCGGGGATCGAGCCGGTCTTTGCCTACAGCTACTTCCGCAAGGTGCGGCAGGCGGACGGATCGACCCGCGAGGAGGCGGTTGAGGACCATGGTTATCAGGTTTGGAAGGAACTGCATGGGGATGCCCCGCCGCCGGAAAACCTGTTCGTCAGCGCCCAGTCGCTTGATCCGTCCGATCATCTGGCGATGCAGGCACCTGCCCAGCGCCTGATCGACAGTTCCATCTCCAAGACCGTCAACTGCCCGGAGGACATCAGCTTCGATGCGTTTGTCGATATTTATGCCGAGGCCTATCATCTGGGCTGCAAGGGGCTGACGACCTATCGTCCCAATGCCACCACGGGTTCGGTGCTGAGCGTCGAGGCGCCGCCCGCGCCCGCTCCGGCCCCTGCTTCCGCCGAAGCCGTCCTCGAGCCCCGGCCTGAACTGCTGCATGGGTCGACCTACAAGGTCAAATGGCCACACAGCGAGCACGCGATCTATGTCACGATCAATGACCTGATCGAGGAGGATCGGCGCCGGCCATTCGAGATGTTCATCAACTCCAAGAACATGGAGCACTATGCCTGGACGGTCGGGCTGACCCGCATGATTTCGGCCGTGCTGCGCCGGGGCGGGGACATCGGCTTTGTCGCCGAGGAGCTCAAGGCCGTGTTCGACCCGCGGGGCGGCTCGTGGGTGAACCGGCGGTATGTCCCATCGCTGCTCGCCGCGATCGGCGATGTGTTCGAGGGGCACCTGGCGGGTCTAAGCGGCGGCGAAGGACCGCGGGCCGATCCGCAGGTCCCGGCCTCATCCATCGAGGGCGCACCGGTCGGCAGGGCCTGCACCCAATGCGGGCACCTTACGATGCATCGCCAGGAGGGCTGCGACAAATGCCTGGAGTGCGGCTATTCAAAGTGCGGCTAGCGCCGACTCGCTAAAGGTTCCGGTTCCGAATGCCAGGCTGCAGATCCGTGCCATGTCGAGAATTTCAAGCTGCCTGCCGGGGCGGGAGCGGATCGTTCGGGCCTGGCGCAGGGCGGTGAACTCCCGGCTGACCGTCTCCTTGGTCAGCCCGAGGTAATCCGCGATGTCGATCCGGCTCATCGGGAGATGGATCACGTTGCCCGGGGCGCCCGCCCCCGCCCCGGCCTGCGAACGGTGATGGACATCGTGCAGAAAGCACGCGAGCCGTTCGCGCGCGGTTGCCCGTCCCAGCAGGACGGTCCTGTTCTGTGCGGCGATCAGATCGCCGGTCAGGCGGTGCTGGCTGGACTGGGCAAGTTCGGCTTTCCGACGCGCAAACTGTTCGAAGCGCGCAGCATCGAACCGGCAAAGCGTGGCCCTGCTGACTGCCTCGGCGGTGCAATGATGGTCCCCCCATCCGCACAAGCCAATGAATTCGCCCGGAAAATGAAACGCGATGACCTGACGACGCCCGTCCGGGAGCAGTGCGTAAAGCTGGATAATCCCGCTCGTCAGGCTGAATACGCAGTCCGCCCGGTCTCCCTGATGGAACAGGGCTTCTCCCTGAGACAGGCGGACCTCGCCCCCTTGATTGCGCAGCTCGGCGAGCGCTTGCACATCAAGCGTGTTGCAGACAGCCCGGGCGCTGACCGCGCAACTGCGACACGGGTGCTTATCGCCGAGATTGGCTCTTCGGCACTCTGCCATGGCGCACGTTCCCGACTATTGCTCGACCTGTTCGCCGGGCACCATTGCCCGATTCAGCACGGCGCTTGAATGATCTGGGTCAAAGCTCGCCCGTTGTTGGCGGGCCGCGGGGTTGGGCAACTCACGTGCCAGCGGGATTCACCGCGTCGTCGGTTCCCACGAGACGAACAGGTCCGCCCTGCTCCTGGAATCGAATTTCCGAGGGAATGACGCGAAAGCCCGACCAGAATTTCGGCCGTGCCAACCTGCCAGTTGCCCAGATCGCCGTGAAGCGTGCGATCCTTAGCCATAGGTGCAGGCGGCTGCCCAATGGTTCCGACTGGCGCGAGGCCCAGGCTCCGATCCGGGAAAGCGCCGGACGCCGCGCGAAATAGGCATCAGCCTCTTGCGCGCGAAGCGGTTCCGCCCGGCCCGCGATCTCGACGCGCCGCCCGGCTTTCGCCCAGTCGAACAGCAGTGCCGCCTGCGGATTTGCGCGCAATTCCTGCGCCTTGCGGCTTCCCAGATTGGTGTAGAACACGAAGCCGCGGTCATTGCAGTCCTTCAGCAGCACCATGCGTGCCGAGGGTGTGCCGTCACAGGTGGCCGTTGCGAGGACCATTGTGGCGGGGTCGTGGCATTCCTCTGCCTCAGCCTCGCGCAGCCATCGCCTGAAAAGCTGCAGAGCTTGCAGCATCTCAAGCGCTGTGCTCTCGCCCTCAGGCAACGACCGGACCGCGAGCGTCATGATATTGATGGCCCGCAATTCCGTGCCAAAAACCATTGATGAAAGGGCCGATGCCGAGTGCAGCAAGTCGCGACATTGCCTCTGCTCCGGTGGACCGGCCTGCCAGGCGATCTGCAAATATCGTCGAAACGGCGACCATGTCGGTCCGATGGGGCATCAGGCGGACATGCGTCACGCCGCGCGCCAACAAGTCCTCGATTTCCGCTGCAAGGTTGAGATAGCCGTGGGACAGGGTCTGCACGCCATTGATCACCAGGAATCGCTCGTTCTCCAAAGTGGTGAGCGTCAGTCCGTCCGGGTCTTTACCGCACACGAACTGGCACTCATCCTTGCTTCGCCGGTGCGCGCGCGCATGAAAACAACGGGCCGAGATGGCGAGCGGGACGCGGCCGAACGCCTGGACCTCGATAGCAACGTCCAGGGGGCGGGCCCGTTGCGCCATCAATTCCACCACTGTTCCGGGAAGTTCCGGCGGCAGGGAAAAATGATTTGCACCATGACCGGCGAGGTGAACCATGGTCTCTTCGTTATAGACGTTCATCATCGGGCCGATCCGATGTGGCCGACCTTTGGTTGCGATCAGGCCCGCAGCATTGTTGATCTCGATGTTGTGATCGCCGGCCACGCACAGGTCGGTGGTCATCTTGCGTTCCCGGTTGAGCACGACCTCGGTAAGGCTGGAGAAGACGACCGTCTTGCCCCCGCGTTCCAGCCGTTCGACCACCTCCGGCAGGTGGCTGTCGAAGAACGGGGTGCGCTTGGAACAGACGACCTCGCCGAGATAGACGGTGTCGATCGGGCTTTCGTCGGCTATCCGGGCGTAGAAGTCGCGCTTGGCGTCGGCGTCCCAGTGGAACAAAATTGGCCCGAGAGTCAGTTTGGCTGCCATGATTTCTAGCGCCACTTCTTGGTCATGAATGCGCCCTGGGTCTGCTTCTGGCCCTCAGTCAGGGCCAGCAGGTCGATCAGGTCTGGCGCCCGGCCCGCAGCCACAGCATCTATTGCCTTGCGGAAGCCGCCAACGACATTGCCGACATAGGCCCGCGATCGTTGCCGGC
Organism: Sphingobium cyanobacteriorum; assembly: GCF_030580935.1. Taxonomy (GTDB): domain Bacteria; phylum Pseudomonadota; class Alphaproteobacteria; order Sphingomonadales; family Sphingomonadaceae; genus Sphingobium; species Sphingobium cyanobacteriorum. Next base: position 31,016 of record NZ_JAUQOM010000016.1, read on the forward strand.
CCTCGATCTTCAGGGCATCGACGCCAACCGCGGCGAGTGCGGGCAGCATCTCCATCAGGTTGAGGCTGATCGGTTCCTCGAAGGCATAAAACGGCTCAGGACGCGCCGCAGTGCAATATCTGCCCTTGCAGATCGTCGGATAGCCGGCCTGCTCGTCGGGAGCAAAGCGGTCTATCACGTGGGAGCCCAGGCTGGCGATGACGGCGCCGGCGCTGTCGCGGTCGTAGCGTACCTTCGAAGGAGGCGAGCAAGCGCCGTCCATGTTGGTGGAAATGCCGACGGCATAGTTGGTCAGGCTGCACCTTCCCTCAACCATGAGCCCGTGGTTTCCGAAAACGAAGGTTTCGATCTCGCAGGGGATTTCCGCCTTCAGTTGGCGAATTTCGGGAATGGTCAGGATGCGGGGCAGCACCGCGCGGCGGATGCCGAATTCGCGGCAATAGAAATTGATCGCCTCGGGGCTGGATGCCCCCGCCTGAACCGAGAGATGTAGCCGGCAATGAGGATGGTGGTGTGCAATGTAGGCTGCCACCCCGATGTCGGCCACGATGAAGGCGTCAACGCCGATCCGCGCCCCGCAATCGGCCGCTTCCTTCCAGAGGGGAAAACGCCCGGCCGAGGCAAAGCTGTTCAAGGCCAGCAACACCTTGGCCCCATGGGCATGGGCATAGGCGACACTGCTGTGCAGTTCCTCGGACGTGAAATTCAGCCCGGTGAAATTGCGCGCATTGGTCGCGTTCTGAAAGCCGCAGTAAACCGCGTCTGCCCCGGCATCGACCGCCGCGCGCAGCATGGCGGGTGTCCCTGCCGGGCAGACGAGTTCGGGCCGCTTCATGCCCAAGTCGCCGCACGCCGGTGGTAGCGCCTGCGCGCAGGTTGGCCAAGGAGTTTGCCCGGCCCGCGAAGCATCCCCCAGATGCTATCCATTATCGAGCCGTCGAGATCGTCGATGGCGTTTCGCAAGCAGACGACTGCGTCGAGGTTGCCGGTAATGTGGATGTCCCGGGAGAAAAACAGCGCATCCCCATCGCCGCAGCCATCGGCCATTCTTGCCAATTGGGCGCAAGAGCCGGTGATCCGGGCGTCGCAAGGGTGAGCTGGCCCGCGGGTGAGTGCGCGCAGCCGAGGATTCAAGGGATCAGGCCGGAGGAGCAACAGGAATGGCAGCCGGCCCGCATCAATCACATAGCTGCACTGCTTATAGGGTCCCAGGCGGTCAAAGATCGTCGGGTGGTCAAGGATGATCCTTTTCACGATGCGTTTGAGCAGGGGTTGCACCGGTAGCAAGCATACCGCCGGGATCGGTGGCAGACGCTTTGTAGTCACGTGTTTCATGAAATGATCCTGGCCGGTTCTCGGCGTTCCCGAGTCCCTCTGATTCATGCCGTTACAGGCGGTGTCCACAGCATTCGCACCGGGTCTGCTTGTCCGTTCCCGCGGCGTTCGCGGCGTGGCCGACGGATTGGATGTGTCCGCAAAGCGTGCAGATTTGAGGGTTCATCCAATCCGCAATCCGTTTCGAGACGCGAAAGAACCCGCGGCCGGGCGGTTTATGGCGGGCCGATTCCGGAAAGATCCTGTTGAGCATGACCGGGGCCTACTCAAAGGGTGACTGCAAAAAGTGATGCAGATCACTGAAGATCCAAAAACAGCAAAGGTGCAATATAATTGATATACGTCAATCATTGGCGGGAAAATCCGGCTAGTTGTGCGAAATGCATCAATCACACTTCTGCGTTCTGGCACTTGTCGGTCTGGCTGCGCCAGCTTTGGCGGAGGCGCCGCCTGCAGCGCCGGTCACGCCCTATGCCGACGTCCGCTATCGTCTCGAACTGGTCGATCAGGCTGGCCTGCCCGAGGATGCGGCGGCATCAACCTTGCGCGTCCGGGCGGGAATCAAGACGCGCGAGTGGCAGCACTTTTCCGCCGTGATCGAGGGCGAGACAATCCTGGCGATCGGGGCCGCGCACTACAACGACACTGTCAATGGCAAGGCCGCCTATCCTGTGGTCGCCGATCCGACCGACACGCTGCTCAACCAGGCCTATCTTCGCTGGCGGCCATCCGCTGAGGTTGAAGCGACGGTCGGGCGTCAGGCGGTCAACGTCGAGAACCAGCGCTGGATCGGCTCGGTCGGCTGGCGGCAGGATGACCAGACACTCGACGCAGCACGCGTGACGGTCAGGCCGCTCCCTGACCTGTCACTGGATTACTTTCATGCCTGGCGCGTCAACCGGGTGTTCGGACCGGATTCGCCGCAGGGCACCTGGCGCGACACCGCGATCAATGGCGCGCGGGCGGCATACACGATCAAAGGCTTCGGCACGCTTTCGGGCTACGGCTACTGGCTGGTTCTTCCGGCCTTCCCCGCCGGCAGTTCCCGTACCCTGGGCGTGCGGATGGCTGGCGAGCGGCCCGTCGGAAAGGGGGTCCTGATCCTCTATGCCGCCGAGTTTGCTCGCCAGCACAACCTCTCGAACAACCCGCGCACCTTCGCGCTGGACTATCTGTTGCTCGAGCCCGGGCTAAAGGCCGGGCCGGTAACGCTACGCCTGGGCTACGAGCGGCTGGAGGGCGATGGCGCGGCTGCCCTGCAAACCCCGCTTGCCACGCTCCATGCCTTCAACGGATGGGCCGACAAATTCCTCACCACGCCGGGCAACGGGCTGGAGGACCTCTATGTTGATGCCGGCTTCAAGGTCGGCGGCAAGGCGCTTGGCGGGCTGACCCTGCGCGGGATGTGGCACCGCTTTCGCTCCACGCGTGCCGGGCTTGACTATGGCAGCGAATGGAACGCGCTGGCGAGCTATCCACTGAACCCCAAAATCACAGTTCTTGCCAAGTTTGCCCGCTACAATGCCCGGAGCTTCGCCACGGATACGACCAAGGCCTGGTTCTCGGTCGAGGCGAAGTTCTAGCTCTATTCCCTGACCGGATCGGGCCGGGAGAAGGCTTCCAGTGCGGACCGGTCCACGACGCGAACCTGGCTGCCGTCCACGACGAGCCCGTGGCTTCCCAACACGCCGAACGCACGTGAAAGGTTTTCGGGCGTCATGCCCAGCAGCGAGGCAAGCACGCGCTTTTCCGCGCGGAGCTGCACCCGGCCGGTGGAGCCCTGCCGACGTTCCTGTTGCAGAATGAGGTTGCCCAGTCGTTCTGCCGATTGTCGCAACTTCATGTCGGTGAGTGCACGGACGACATCGCGATAGCCGAGCGCCAACTCGTGCATCGTTGCCTGCATCAGCGCAGTATCCTGCTTGATCACCTCACGCACCAGTGCCGCAGGAACAAGAAGCACCCGCGACGAGGTCAAGGTGCGCGCCGACATCAGGTACGGCATATCGGTAACGACAGCGGCGAGGATGAAGCTGGTCACCGGCTCGACGATCCGCATCGTCGTATCGCGGCCGGCGCTATGGGCATAGAGTTCGGCCAGCCCATCGACCAGGACATGCAGGAAATCGGCGCGTTGACCCAGTTCGAACAGGGTCAACTGCGGCGGGAATACTTGCAGGAACGAACCGGAAAAAATCCGGTTGCGCTCCGCCTCGCCCATGTCCCGGAACAGCGGCAGGGTTGCAATTTCGGGTCGTTCGGCGGGACGCACGGAGGATTCGCTTTCTGGTAGTTTCACCCAGCAATAGAGGCCTGCTTGATCTTCATCAATCGTCGGATTGATCTTTATCTAGTAGGAATGACTTCCAGATCAGGCCAATAAGAAGTCGCACCATTCCGTTCCGCCAATTTGATCGTAATCAACCTGCTGCCGCGTCTTCACGTGCATCCCCTGCCCAGCCGGATCCGTAATGGAAGGGGGCAGACCATGCCGACGCAAGAATCGACCAGCAGTACCGAGCGCAGCCGCGCCTTGGGGCTGAGCACATTTGCCTTCACTGTCTGCTTCGCGGTCTGGACGATTTTCGCGATCATCGGAATCGAGATCAAGAAGGAGCTGGGGCTCAACGACACCGAGTTCGGCCTGCTGGTGGGCACGCCGATCCTGACCGGATCGCTGGTCCGTCTGTTCCTGGGGGTGTGGACCGACCAGTATGGCGGCAGGATCGTCTTTCCGCTGACCATGCTGGCTTCGGCCGCGTCGACCGTGCTGCTCAGCCACGCGACGACTTATCCAATGATGCTGCTTGCGGCGCTTGGGCTGGGGCTTGCCGGAGGCGGGTTTGCGGTCGGCGTTGCCTATGTCTCCAAATGGTATCCGCAGGCCCGGCAGGGCTCGGCGCTGGGGTTCTTCGGCATGGGTAATGTCGGCGCGGCGGTGACCAAGTTCGTCGCACCTTGGGTGATGGTGGCGATGGGCTGGCAGGCCGTGGCGCAGATCTGGGCCGGGGTGCTGGCGGCAACGGCCGTGCTGTTCTTCCTGTTTGCCAAGGACGATCCCGATCTTGCGGCGCGCAAGCTCAGCGGGGAAAAACCCAAGGGGCTAAAGGAACAGCTCGAGCCGCTGAAGAATGAGCAGGTCTGGCGCTTCTCGCTCTACTACTTCTTCGTCTTTGGCGCCTTCGTCGCGCTGGCGCTGTGGCTGCCCAAGTACCTGATCGGGGTCTACGGGGTCGACATCAAGGTGGCTGGCATGTTGGCGGCGACCTTCTCGCTCTCGGCCTCGGTATTCCGTGCCTATGGCGGGGTTCTTTCCGATCGCTACGGCGCGCGGCGGATCATGTACACGACGTTCGGCGTCTCGATGATCCTGCTGTTCATGCTGTCCTACCCGGCGACCGACTATGTTATCCATGGGGTCAAGGGCGACATCCGCTTTTCCACCTCGATGAGCCTGGTGCCCTTCGTGATCGCGATCTTCGTGCTCGGGTTCTTCATGTCGCTGGGCAAGGCCGCGGTCTACAAACACATCCCGGTCTATTATCCCGATCACGTCGGCTCGGTTGGCGGGCTGGTCGGGCTGGTCGGCGGCCTTGGCGGATTTGTGCTGCCAATCGTGTTCGGCGCGGTCAGCGATCTTACCGGCATCTGGACCAGCTGCTTTGCGGTGCTGTTCGCGCTGGTGGCCGTGGCGCTGGCGTGGATGCACCTGGCGATCCGCCAGATGGAGCAGAAGGCCAGCGGGATCGACGTGCGCACGCTGCCGGAATTCCCGGAAATGGCGGGCTTGCACGATGCCGCCCGTCATCCGCCGCTCGAGGCCGGCAAGATCCTGAGCGACTGGCGCCCGGAAGATCCGGCTTTCTGGGAAAGCACCGGCGAGCGCATCGCCCGGCGCAACCTGTTCATCTCGATCCCCGCGTTGCTGCTGGCCTTCGCGGTATGGATGGTCTGGTCCGTGGTCGTGGCGAAGCTGCCCCTCATCGGCTTCGATTACACCACGGACCAGCTGTTCTGGCTAGCCGCGCTGCCCGGGTTGACCGGCGCGACGCTGCGGATCTTTTACAGCTTCATGGTGCCGATCTTCGGCGGGCGGTTGTGGACTACGCTCAGCACCGCATCGCTGCTGATCCCGGCTTTCGGGATCGGCTATGCGGTGCAGAACCCCAATACGCCCTACTTCATCTTCCTGGTGCTGGCGCTGCTGTGCGGGCTGGGCGGGGGCAATTTCGCCAGTTCGATGTCGAACATCGGGTTCTTCTTTCCCAAGGCACGCAAGGGCAATGCGCTGGCGCTGAACGGGGGCCTGGGTAACCTGGGCGTTTCGGTGATGCAGTTCGTGGTGCCGATGGTGATCACCAGCGGTGTGTTTGGAGTGCTGGGCGGCGAACCGCAGATCGCGGCAAAGACCGGTGCGCACCTGTGGCTGCAGAACGCCGGGTTCATCTGGGTGCCGTTCATCATCGCCTCCAGCCTGCTGGCCTGGTTCGGAATGAACGACATCGCCGATGTGAAGGCGAGCTTCGCCGAGCAGGCAGTGATCTTCCAGCGCAAGCACAACTGGCTGATGTGCTGGCTCTACACCGGAACCTTTGGCTCATTCATTGGCTATTCGGCCAGCCTGCCGCTGCTCGCCAAGAAGGAGTTCCCCGAGGTCGATGCGCTGAAATACGTCTGGATCGCTCCGCTGGTCGGTGCGATCAGCCGCGCGGCGACCGGCTGGGTGGCCGACAAGTGGGGCGGCGCGCGGGTGACCTTCTGGGTCTTCGTCGCGATGATCGTGGGCGTCATCGGCGTCGTCCACTTCCTTGAAGCCAAGGACTTCCAGGGTTTCCTCGCGATGTTCGTATTCATGTTCTTCGTGACCGGCATCGGCAACGCATCGACCTTCCAGATGATCCCGAACATCATGCGCCGCGAAGTGCCGCGCCTGATGCCGGAATTGTCGGCGGCTGAAGCCACCCGCCAGGCCGAGAAGGAAGCGGGCGCGATCGTCGGGTTCACCTCTGCGATTGCCGCCTACGGGGCGTTCTACATCCCCAAGACCTTCGGCAGCTCGATCACGCTCGCGGGATCGCCGCTGCCTGCATTCTACGGCTTCCTCGCCTTCTACGTCAGCTGTGCCGTGCTCACCTGGTGGGCCTACACCCGCCGCGGCGGCCTGCTGCACGACGTTGAACGCGGAATCGCCGCTGCCCCCATTGCCCAAGGAGCCCCCGCATGAGCCATCTGCTCGATCGCCTGACCTTCTTTCGCCAGAAGAAGGAGAGCTTCGCCCAGGGTCACGGCGTCACCACCGCCGAGAACCGTGACTGGGAAGAGGGCTATCGCCAGCGCTGGCAGCACGACAAGATCGTGCGCTCTACCCACGGGGTGAACTGCACCGGGTCGTGCTCGTGGAAGATCTACGTCAAGGGCGGGATCATTACCTGGGAGACCCAGCAGACCGACTATCCCCGGACCCGCCCGGAACTTCCCAATCACGAACCGCGCGGCTGCCCGCGCGGGGCAAGCTATTCGTGGTACATCTATTCGGCGCAGCGGCTGAAGTACCCGATGGTCAGGAAGCGCCTGCTGCGGCTGTGGCGCGAGGCACGCAAGGACCTGCCGCCGGTTGCGGCGTGGGCCTCGATCCAGGTCGATCCGGAAAAGCGCAAGAGCTATACCGCAATCCGCGGTCACGGCGGCTTTGTCCGTTCGACCTGGGACGAGGTCAACGAGATTATCGCTGCCGCCAATGCCTATACCGCGAAAACCTGGGGCCCCGACAGGGTGATCGGGTTCAGCCCGATTCCGGCGATGTCGATGGTCAGCTATGCGGCGGGGTCGCGCTATCTCTCGCTGCTCGGCGGAACCTGCATGAGCTTCTACGACTGGTACTGCGACCTGCCCCCGGCCAGCCCGATGACCTGGGGCGAACAGACCGATGTTCCCGAAAGCGCCGACTGGTACAACGCCGGATTCCTGATGCTATGGGGCAGCAACGTCCCCCAGACCCGCACCCCCGACGCGCACTTCATGACCGAGGCGCGCTATCGCGGGGCCAAGGTCGCGGTGGTCAGCCCCGACTATGCCGAGGCGACCAAGTTCGCCGACCTGTGGCTCAATCCCAAGCAGGGGACCGATGCGGCGCTGGCGCTGGCGATGGGCCATGTGATCCTGCGCGAGTTCCACCTCGACCGGCAGGTGCCCTATTTCGAGGACTATTGCCGGCGCTATTCGGACATGCCGATGCTGGTCCGGCTAATCGAGCAAGACGGACGGCTGGTTCCCGACCGCCTGCTGCGCGCCTCGGACTTTGCCGGCAACCTGGGCGAGGGCAACAACCCCGAATGGAAGACCGTCGCGATCGACGAGGCCAGCGACGAGGTGGTCGCCCCCGCCGGTTCGGCGGGCTATCGCTGGGGCGAAAAGGGCAAGTGGAACCTCGAGGAGAAGGACGGCAAGGGCGCCGGGGTCAAGCTGCGGATGACCGCGATCCTCGACAAGGACCATGACGAGGTGGTCGACGTGGCGTTCCCCTATTTCGGCGGGCGCGAGCACGACCACTTCGAGGGCACCGACCATCCCGACGTGCTGGTGAAGCGCGTGCCGGTGCGCGAACTCGAACTGGTCGAAGGCAAGGCCTATGTCGCCACCGTCTTCGACCTGCTCTGCGCCAACTACGGGCTGGACCGCGGCCTCGGCGGAGAACACGTCTCGCGCGACTATGCCGACATGACGCCCTACACCCCGGCCTGGGCGGAAAAGATCACCGGCATTCCCGCCAACTACATCGTCACCGTGGCGCGCGAGTTCGCCGCCAATGCCGAAGCGACGGGCGGCAAGTCGATGGTCATCCTCGGCGCCGGACTCAACCACTGGTATCACATGGACATGAACTACCGGGGGATCATCAATCTCCTGGTGATGTGCGGCTGCGTCGGCCAATCGGGCGGCGGCTGGTCACACTATGTCGGGCAGGAGAAGCTGCGCCCGCAGACCGGGTGGACGGCACTCGCCTTCGCGCTCGACTGGAATCGTCCACCACGCCAGATGAATTCGACCAGCTTCTTCTACGCCCATACCGACCAGTGGCGTTACGAGACGCTGGGAGTGGAAGAAATCCTCTCTCCTACCGCGCCCAAGGGCGACTGGGACGGCAGCCTGATCGACTATAACGTGCGGGCCGAGCGGATGGGCTGGCTGCCCAGCGCGCCGCAGCTCAAGACCAATCCGCTGGAAGTGGGCAAGGCGGCCAAGGCATCTGGCATGGAGCCGAAGGACTACGTTGCCAAGGCACTCAAAGGCGGTGAACTTGAGCTGTCGTGCCTTGATCCGGACGACGAGGCCAACTGGCCGCGCAACATGTTCGTCTGGCGCTCGAACTTGCTCGGTTCTTCGGGCAAGGGGCACGAGTACTTCCTCAAGCACCTGCTCGGCACCGCTCACGGCGTCCAGGGCAAGGACCTGGGCGAAATGGGCCACCAGAAGCCGCGCGAGGTTAAGTGGCACGACGATGCGCCCAAGGGCAAGCTTGACCTGCTGGTCACGCTCGACTTCCGCATGTCGACCACCTGCGTCTATTCCGACATCGTCCTGCCGACCGCGAGCTGGTACGAGAAGGACGATCTCAACACTTCGGATATGCACCCCTTCATCCACCCGCTCTCGGCGGCGGTCGACCCGGTGTGGGAATCGCGCAGCGACTGGGACATCTACAAGGGCATCGCCAAGACCTTCTCCGAGGTCGCGCCCGAAGTGCTGGGGGTCGAGCAGGACGTGGTGCTGGTCCCGATCCAGCACGATACCGCGGGCGAACTGGCGCAGCCGTTTGGCGTTGCCGACTGGGGCAAGGGCGAGACGGTGCCGCTGCCGGGCAAGACCATGGCCAATGTCGCGGTGGTCGAGCGGGACTATCCGAACCTCTACAAGCGCTTCACCGCGCTCGGTCCGCTGATGGACAAGCTTGGCAACGGCGGCAAGGGGATCGGCTGGAACACCGCGCACGAGGTCGAGAACCTGCGCCAGCTCAACGGCACCGTAACCGAGGACGGACCGACCAAGGGCATGGCCCGGATCGACACTGCGATCGACGCCGCCGAAGTCCTGCTGATGCTCGCGCCTGAAACCAATGGCGAGGTCGCGGTCAAGGCCTGGGCGGCGCTCTCGGAAAATACCGGCCGCGACCACACCCACCTGGCCCTGCCCAAGGAGGAGGAAAAGATCCGCTTCCGCGACATCCAGGCCCAGCCGCGCAAGATCATCTCGTCCCCCACCTGGTCGGGGCTGGAAAGCGAGCACGTCTGCTACAACGCCTGCTACACCAACGTCCACGAGCTGATCCCGTGGCGCACCCTGACCGGGCGCCAGCAGCTTTACCAGGACCACAAGTGGATGCTGGCTTTTGGTGAAGGGCTGTGCGTTTATCGCCCGCCGATCGATACCAAGGCGGTCGCGCCGATGCTGGCGCAGGCCGCCGGGGCCAAGCACGTGGTGCTCAACTTCATTACCCCGCACCAGAAATGGGGGATTCATTCGACCTATACCGACAACCAGCTGATGCTGACCCTGTCGCGCGGCGGGCCGATTGTGTGGATGAGCGAAGTCGATGCCGCCAAGGCCGGACTGGTCGACAATGATTGGGTCGAAACCTTCAATTCCAACGGCGCGCTGGTCGCCCGCGTGGTCGTTTCTCAGCGGATGAAGGAAGGCACGCTGTTCATGTACCATGCCCAGGAGAAGATCGTGAACGTACCCGGATCTCCGCTGACCGGGCAGCGCGGCGGGATCCACAATTCGGTCACCCGCGCGATCCTCAAACCCACCCACATGATCGGCGGCTACGTCCAGCAGGCATATGGGTTCAACTACTACGGCACCGTCGGTTCAAACCGCGACGAGTTCGTGATCGTCCGCAAGCTCGAAAAGGTCGACTGGCTCGAAGGCCCGCTGGCCGAAGGGGAGAATGCAGCATGAAAGTCCGCGCCCAGATCGGCAAGGTGCTGAACCTCGACAAGTGCATCGGCTGCCACACCTGTTCGGTCACCTGCAAGAACGTGTGGACCAGCCGCGACGGCATGGAATATGCCTGGTTCAACAACGTTGAAACCAAGCCCGGCGTCGGCTTTCCCAAGGACTGGGAAAACCAGAAACGCTGGAACGGGGGCTGGGATCTCAAGCACGGTCGACTCCAGCCGCGCATGGGCGGCAAGTGGCGGTTGCTCGCCAAGATCTTCGCCAATCCCGACCTGCCCGAGATCGACGACTACTACGAGCCGTTCACTTTCGATTACGCGCATCTGCAGCAGGCGGGCGAAAGCAAGGCATTCCCCACCGCGCGCCCGCGCAGCCTGATCTCGGGCCAGCGGATGGAGAAGATCGAAGGCGGCCCCAACTGGGAGGAAATTCTCGGCGGCGAATTTTCCAAGCGCTCGGCCGACTACAACTTCGAAGGCGTCCAGAAGGAGATCTACGGCGAGTTCGAGAACACCTTCATGATGTACCTGCCGCGATTGTGCGAGCACTGCCTCAACCCGACCTGCGTCGCGGCCTGTCCCTCGGGCTCGATCTATAAGCGCGAGGAGGACGGGATCGTCCTGATCGACCAGGAAAAGTGCCGCGGCTGGCGGATGTGCGTCTCGGGCTGCCCGTACAAGAAGATCTACTTCAACTGGAAGTCCGGCAAGAGCGAGAAGTGCACCTTCTGCTATCCACGGATCGAAGCGGGCCAGCCGACGGTCTGCTCGGAAACCTGCGTCGGGCGCATCCGCTACCTTGGCGTGATGCTTTATGATGCGGACCGGATCGAGCAGGCCGCCAGCGCGGAGAACGTCGAGGACCTCTACCAGGCCCAGCTCGACATCTTCCTTGATCCCAACGACCCGGCGGTCATCGCGCAGGCCCGCGCCGATGGCGTGCCCGAGGGCTGGATCGAAGCCGCGCGGCATTCGCCGGTGTGGAAGATGGCGATGGAATGGAAGGTCGCCTTCCCGCTCCACCCCGAATACCGCACCCTGCCGATGGTCTGGTACGTGCCACCGCTCTCCCCGATCAATGCGGCGGCCAGCGCCGGCAAGATCGCGGCGCGGAACGGGATGCCCGATGTCCGCAGCCTGCGCATTCCGGTGAAGTATCTCGCCAACCTGCTGACTGCGGGGAAGGAAGCGCCGGTGGTCGACGCGCTGGAGCGGATGCTCGCCATGCGCGCCTATATGCGTGCGAAGACCGTGAACGGCACGATCGTCGAGGAGATCGCCCGCGAGGTTGGCCTGACCGGACAGCAGATCGAGGGCATGTATCACGTAATGGCGATTGCCAATTACGAGGACCGCTTCGTCATCCCTGCCGGCCACCGCGAGGACGCCGAGGACATGTTCGAGGAAAAGGGTTCCTGCGGGTTCTCGTTCGGCAACGGCTGCTCGGGCGGATCGTCCGACGCGAACCTGTTCGGGGCACCTGCCCGCAAGAAGCTGCAAACTCCTACGGAGGTGTTCTGATGCGCCATACGCTACTCATCCTGTCGCACCTGTTGCGCTACCCCTCAGAAGCCATGCAGCAGGCAGCCCCCGAGCTGGTGGCGGCGCTCGAACTCGATGGCGTGCTGGAGAGCGGCCAGATCGAGGAGGTCAAGCCGCTAGTCCAGGCGCTGATCGACGACGAGCTGCTGGACTTGCAGGAAGGGTATAGTTCGCTTTTCGACCGGGGCAGGGCCTTGTCGCTGCACCTGTTCGAGCATGTCCACGGCGAAAGCCGTGATCGCGGCCAGGCCATGGTCGACCTGCGCGACCGGTACGAGGCGCGGGGCCTCGAGATCGCGGCGAACGAATTGCCCGACTATTTGCCGCTGTTCCTCGAGTACCTGTCGGTCCTTCCCACCGAACAGGCGCTCGAGGAACTTTCCCAGCCCGGCGTTGTCATCGCGGCACTTGCGCAGCGTCTGGCCGAAAAGGGCACGCCCTGGGCCGCACCGATGCAGGTGTTGTCCGGACTTGCCGGAGCGAGCGCAGACGAACTAGCCATCGTTCCGCCTGACGATCCGGACGATCTGGCCGCGCTCGACAAGGCGTGGGCCGAGGAACAGGTTCGCTTCGATGCGCCCGCCGCGCCCGCCGCGCCCGATGCCGCGTGCCCGCAAGCGGCTGCGATGGTTGCCCGCTTCGGGTCCCTCAATCTTTCGAGGAGTGAGGTCCATGGCTGATTTCGTCCACCATCTGCTCTTCGGCATCTATCCTTACATCGCGCTTGCCGTGCTCGTCGTGGGATCGGTGATCCGTTACGATCGGGAGCCCTATTCCTGGCGGGCGGGATCAAGCCAGATGCTGCGCCGCCGGCAATTGATCGTGGGCTCGGTGCTGTTCCACGCCGGGGTGCTGACGATCTTTGCCGGACACCTGGTCGGATTGCTCACCCCGATCGCGATCTGGGATATGCTGGGCGTGCCGCACGGAGCCAAGCAACTGCTCGCCATGATCGCGGGCGGGGTTGCCGGGGTGGCGGCGATTGCGGGCGCCAGCCTGCTGATCCACCGCCGCTTCCTCGATCCGCGCGTGCGCGCCGCATCGAACTTCAGCGACAACATGGTGATCCTGCTGCTGTGGGTGCAACTGGCACTGGGACTGTCGACCATACCCGTCTCGGCCCAGCATCTTGATGGACACGAGATGGTCAAGTTCATGGAATGGGCGCAGGGCATCTTCACCTTCCGCGCCGGTGCGGCTGATCAGATCCGCGAAGTCGCGCTGGTATTCAAGCTGCACCTGTTCCTGGGGCTGACGATCCTGCTGGTGTTCCCCTTTACACGGCTGGTCCATATGCTGTCTGCACCAATCCGCTATGTCTGGCGGCCGGGGTATCAGGTCGTGCGCTCGCGCAAGCTGGCGGCGCGCAATGGTTGAGGTGCTTGACCAGCCCCGCGTTGCCGTCAATGGCCGGGAAGTGCCCGCCGAGGCAATCGCCGCCGAAGCGCAGCACCATCCCGCGCCTGACGCACAGGCCGCCTGGAATGCTGCGGCCGAGGCGCTGGCCGTGCGCCAGCTGCTGCTCGATGAAGCAGAGCGGCTCGGGATCGAAGGTAGCGGGCTGGCCGATGCCGACGGCCGCCCCCTGTGCGGCGAGGAAGCCCGGATCGAGGCGCTGCTTGCGGCCGAGGTGCAGACCCCGCGTGCCGACGAGGCGACCGCGCGCCGCTATTACGATACTCACTGTGAGCGGTTCCGGTCCGCCCCGCTGGTCGAGGCCAGTCACATCCTGTTCGCGGCCGATCCTGCGGACTCCCTGGCTTATGGCCTGGCGACCGGCGACGCGCGAACGGCAATCCGCACCCTCCAGCGCGATCCGCAGGCATTCGATCTGCTGGCCCGGCAGCATTCGGCCTGCCCGTCGAAGGAGCAGGGCGGAATGCTGGGGCAAATTGCGCCGGGCGCGTTGGTTCCCGAATTCGAGGAGGTTCTTTTCAGCCTCGAGCCCGGTGCGTTGCATCCAGAACCAGTCCGCACCCGCTTTGGCGTGCACGTGATCCGCGCCGGACGGCACGAGGAGGCGCGCGAACTGCCGTTCGAGGCCGTATCGGACCAGATTTCCGGCTATCTGGAGGAAGCGAGCTGGCGGCGCGCCGTCGCCCAATACATCGGGATCCTTGCCGCCGGCGCCACGCTGGAAGGGGTCGAGCTGGCAGCAGCCACGGGACCGTTGGTGCAGTGACCGAGCAACGGACACCGCAAGCACTGGCCGATGGGCATGGCCGACGTTTTGAATACCTGCGCCTGTCGCTGACCGAGGCCTGCAACTTCCGGTGCACCTATTGCCTGCCCGATGGTTATCGCAAGCGGGCGGGAGCGCCGGCGGCCCTGTCGGTTGCGGAGATCGCCCGGCTGGTGGCGGCCTTTGCTGCGCTGGGCCTGTGGAAGGTGCGGCTGACCGGCGGCGAGCCGAGCCTTCGGCCGGAACTGCTCGACATCGCGCGCGCCGTTGCCAGCACGCGCGGCATCCGCCGCCTTGCGATGACGACCAACGGCTACCGCCTTGCCGAACGGGCGCGGGACTATGCCGCTGCGGGGATCGGGGCGTTGAACGTCTCAGTCGATTCGCTCGATCCTGAGCGTTTTGCCCGGATAACCGGGCATAACCGGCTCGGGGAGGTCCTCGCGGGGGTGGAGGCGGCGCGGAATGCGGGCATCGACGCGGTCAAGCTCAACACGGTTCTGATGCGCGGGATCAACGATGACGAACTCGGCGCTTTCATGGACTTCGTCGGCCAGCATGACCTTACCCTCCGTTTCATCGAGCTGATGCGGACCAACGATAACGTACCGTTTTTCACGCGGCATCGCCTGCCTGGCGCGGACATCGCCGGGCAGCTGGCGCGGGCGGGCTGGCGGCCTGTCGCGCGCGAAGCAGGTTCCGGCCCTGCGACCGACTATGCCCACCCATCGGGGCGTGGCCGGATCGGCATCATCGCCCCATACTCGCGCGACTTCTGTGCAGGTTGCAATCGCCTGCGCGTATCATCGACCGGCAAGCTGCACCTCTGCCTGTTCGGGGATTATGGCAGCGACTTGCGCCCCCTGCTGGCGGAGGACAGCCACCATGACGAACTGGTCGCCCGCATCCGCGGCCTGACAGCGGGCAAGGATGCCGGGCACCGTCTGCACGAGGGGAATAGCGGCGCGACCCCCCACCTTGCATCGATCGGAGGGTGAACCTGCCGCGCCCCTTGTCGACAGGGTCAAGCCTTTGCCTTCTTCCCGCCCATGCCTTGAACCAGGGAGCATAGACCGACCATGCCAGGCATAGCCCCGGACTTGCCTTTCCATCCACTGGGGATGGCCGTCCTGACCATTTCAGATACGCGATCGCTGGAAACCGACACATCCGGCGGCCTGCTGGTGGAGAGGCTTGTCGCTGCCGGACACGTCCTGCACGACCGCGCGATCGTCAAGGACGACATCCCGGCGATCAGGGTCTGCCTGGAGAGCTGGCTCGAGCAACGCGAGATAGAAGTCATCCTGACCACCGGGGGCACCGGCTTTTCCCCGCGTGACAACACGCCCGAGGCCGTCAAGCCCTTGCTGCGTCGCGAGATGGACGGGTTCTCCGTGGCGTTCCACCAGAAAAGCCTCATGACCGTGGGCGTCGCCTCGATGCAGTCGCGTGCCTTCGCAGGGCAGGCCGGCGATACTTTCATATTCTGCATCCCCGGATCGACCGGCGCCTGCCGCGATGCGTGGGACGGCTTGCTCGAACTCGAGTTCGACAGTCGCCACAAGCCGTGTTCGATCGCAGGCGCGCTGCCCCGGCTAAGAGATGTCTGCGCGTGATCGGTTTCGACGAGGCACTGGCCCTGCTCACCTCCAGTGTGCGGTGTGTTCTTGGGACCGAGCAGGTTCCCCTGGCCCAGGCGCATGGGCGGGTCCTTGCCGAACCTATCCATGCTGCAATCTCGTCCCCCCGCTGCGCGGTGTCGGCGATGGACGGCTATGCCTTGCGCAACGCCGATGCCCTGAGGGGTGCCAGCTACAGGATCGTCGGCGAAAGTTTCGCCGGAGGAGAGCTTCCGCCTGCGGTCCGGATTGGCGAATGCGCCAGAATCTTCACCGGTGCCGCGATGCCCGAGGGCACTGACCGCGTCGTCATGCAGGAAAACTGCATCGCCGGCGGCGACGTGATGAAGATCACGGGGCCGTTCGGTCCGGGCTGGCACGTCAGGGATGCCGCCAGCGATTTTGCCGAGGGCGATCTGTTGCTGCAACCCGGAACCCTGCTCACCCCGCGCGCGATCGTCACCCTGGCGGGTGCTGATCAGCCGGCGGCGCTGGTCTACAAGAAGCCGCGCGTGGCGATCATTGCGACCGGCGATGAACTTGTGCCGCCGGGGGCGGCGCGCGCAACCCCGCGCTCGATCCCGGAATCGGTTTCGTGCGGGGTTGCCGCGATGGCGGAGCAATACGGGGCGACGATAGAGGCCCGCCTGTGGGGGAATGACGATTTGCTGTCGTTACAGCGGCTTGCAGGACGGGCGCTGGCGATTGCCAATGTCGTGATCGTGACCGGCGGCGCATCGGTGGGCGAGCGGGACCATGCCAATGCCATGTTCGCCGAGCAGGAGCTCGAACTGCTCTTTTCAAAGGTAGCGATCAAGCCGGGCAAACCGGTGTGGATCGGGCGCTCGCAAGGACGCTGGGTGGTCGGCCTGCCCGGCAATCCGGTGTCGGCGATGGTCACTGCGAGATTGTTTCTCGTCCCTATGCTGGCCTTGCTCGAAGGGCGCCGGGCAGGGGATGTCCTGTCCTGGCTCAGTCTCCCCCTTGCAGGCCCAGTCGGCCCGAAGCTGCGATTTTGGCCATGTTGAAGAACAAAGATTGAACATGGCGATCTACCAGGCTCGCTCTTGTCCTCCAATCTCGTAAACATCGGTCTCGATCGAGCACCTGTA
>NZ_JAUQOM010000017.1 GCF_030580935.1 Sphingobium cyanobacteriorum
CGTCCCGTCTCTCACCACGTGCTCAGCGTGACGAGGCGATGAAGCCAGAGGTTCGGCGCGTGTTCGACGCCAACTTCAAGGTTTATGGCGTGCGCAAGGTGTGGCGGCAGATGCAGCGTGAGGGGTTCGATATTGCCCGCTGCACGGTGGAACGGTTGATGCGTGACCTCGGCCTGCAGGGTGTGATCCGTGGCAAGCCGGTCAAGACGACGGTGAGCGACAAGGCCGCGCCCTGTCCGCTCGATCAGGTCAACCGCCAGTTCCATGCACCGGCGCCGAACATGCTGTGGGTGTCGGACTTCACTTACGTCGCGACGTGGTCGGGGTTCGTCTACGTGGCGTTCGTGATCGACGTCTACGCCCGCTATATCGTGGGCTGGCGGGTGAGCAGGACAGCGCATGCCAGCTTCGTGCTCGATGCGCTCGAACAGGCGATCCATGATCGGCGGCCCGTCCATCGTGGCGGCCTGATCCACCACAGCGACCGCGGCAGCCAGTATGTCTCGATCAAGTATACCGAGCGTCTTGCCGAGGCTGGGGTCGAGCCATCGGTCGGGAGCGTTGGCGACAGCTATGACAACGCCTTGGCCGAAACGATCAACGGTCTTTACAAGGCCGAAATGATCCACCGGCGAGGTCCGTGGCGCTCATTCGAGGCCGTGGAATACGCCACGCTCGAATGGGTCGACTGGTTCAACAACCGCCGGCTCCTCGCGCCTATCGGCAACATCCCACCTGCCGAAGCCGAGGAACGCTACTACGCCATGCTGGACGACACTCCCATGGCCGCATAACTTAAACCGAATGGCCTCCGGCAATCCCGGGGCGGTTCATTCCGCAATGCGGCTTCAACAAACGGTCTTTCTGCCATCCAACTTCCTCCCCTTATATGGACAACCGATTTGGGGAATGGTGGGCGCTCGATCAAGGTCTCTCGGGCAAGGGCTTCATCACGGGATCAATTCCGGTTCAGTCCAATGTCTCGGCTCATCAACTTCCTCTTCCACAAAGCCTCAATCTCGCCCAGGCGGCCTACGTCGTTCGTCCCAACCACCTTCAGCACGCTCACCTGGTAGTCGCTCGGGTCGCGCAAGCGAAATGGCATGGTCCAGCGGCTCCCGTTGGTCCGGCGCCCGTACATAAGGCGGGGGAAATTGCGAAGATCGCAAATCGAAAATTTGGATCGCGTCCGGTGCGAGGATCTAAATCCCGTGTATTCGGCGAGAGGCTGTGGTCGCGGGGGTCGATTCCGCCTCTTTTAACATCTTAAGAAAAAGAGAGGGCAGCCCGGCGGCCCCATGGCGCTCGTTGGTAAAATATGCGGTGCGACACCCGCGACGCCCGCGACCGCCGCATCGCTGGCGAATTTTGGCACCTATGCTAGAACCACGAATATGGACGAAAAGCTCCTAAATCTACCGTGGGAAATCCAACTGGCGCTGGGCAGCGGATATGTCGCTTATATGTTGGCGTATCTTGGGATACGCGAGCATCACAAAGCGATCGACGTTACCTTCCGCACGATCGCCTTCGGCTTGTGCGCAACGGCGGTCCTTACACTTTTGCCGGCAAGGTTCGGATGGTGGCGGGCTTCCGCCGCTATAGTGGTTGCAATTGTTGGCGGCGGCCTCTGGCGCTTCTTCCTGGCCGACGCGATGCTGTGGGTTGTCCGTAAAATCGACCTATCGTGGTCCGACGAAACACCCAGTGCTTGGTCACGAATTACCCAGCACAATCGCAAAATTTACTACTGTCAAATCACTGTCCATCTCGAAGACGACAGCGTTCTCTTCTGCAACGACACA
This sequence comes from Sphingobium cyanobacteriorum, assembly GCF_030580935.1. GTDB lineage: Bacteria > Pseudomonadota > Alphaproteobacteria > Sphingomonadales > Sphingomonadaceae > Sphingobium > Sphingobium cyanobacteriorum. The sequence goes on from NZ_JAUQOM010000017.1 coordinate 1,806, forward strand.
CGCCCGTTTGCGGACGCCCCGTTTGGACCATGTATCCTCGGCCCCAATGGCGACATTGCGCTATACGTCACCCACCGATGCGAGCCGGGCGCGAAGAAGTTTGTGGCCATAGACGGCATTCGCGATCAGTATCACGGCGACGAGCTTACGTTTATTCCAGCTTCGAAGGTCCGAAAGGTTAAGGTACGCCTTCTTAAGCGTCCTACCGGCTAGGCGGCGGGGGCGGAGGGGCTTCCGGCGGCGGCGGCGGCGGTGCTTTGGGTTCGCTAGACCGCTTTTCCCAGTCGTCACCCACAATCACGCATAGTTTGTGTCGCATCGCTTACCTGCTCGGCGGTGGTGGCGGCGGCGGCGGAGATGCCGGCGGGGGCGGCGCCTTCGGCTGTGTAGACGTGCCCGGATTTGGCCGATCGCGGTCAGGCATTAGCTGGCCCTTTTGCTTGGAGGTGGCGGCGGAGGCGCAGAGCTGGTGGTAGCTGGCGGAGGCTTGGGGCGAGCCGAGTCCTGGGCGATGGTCTTATTGTTCTTGGTCATGGTTTGGATTCCGGCTTCGGTGGCAGAGCTAGATGCGGCGGAAGGGGAGCTTTGGATCGAGGGGATACTGCACTTACCTTGTTCTTTGGAAGCGCCGGAAACACGGCTTTACCCGCCCCTTGCGGTCTGCATCCTAGCGCCGCAAACAAATCAGAGCTATCCGCTCTTGTTGGTTTTGCCGACAGCATGTCATTCTGTATCGCGAGACAGCGGCGATCATTAGCATTTGCCATGGCAATCATGTCGATGGTCATCCAGGTAAGTCCGAATAAACTTACGAGCGCAATCGCACTGTACACCACTTCCCAGGCAGTTCCCCATCTTTGCCTCAAGGCGAGCCAAGATCCTCCTGCGCCTATCCCTAAGCCAATACCCGCCAACGGAAACACGCCTAAATTTGCAAATCGCATTAGTGGCGACAAGAAATATGCCGTGGACGCGGCCACGATTGTGCCAGCAACCAGAAAAGCTCGAATTGCGGGATGCTCGTCGGACATTCTTTCACAATAGCATATCTGCGCCTCTATCGTCGATCAGTCTGCCAGGTGCGACAACCTCGCCTCGAACCGCACGCTCGGCACCTCTTTGGACGTGCCCCGCAGGTTAAGCCGGCCGTCGTCGATAAGGCCCGCCATCTCGATATGGATGTTCGGGTAGCCCAAGATATTCCCAATCCCGCCGGCGATTGCCCGATGCTGGGTCACGGAGAGCTGTACCGTTAGCAGGTCGCCGTCCTGCTCGTAGCTGCCGACGTAGGCCATGCCGCTGTCGCCGCCGCGCAGCCGGCCGTCTTGCATGTACGCAACGCCATAGTCGGTGCCCGATGCGGATCGAAAGGCGATCTTGTATAGGCCGTTGGGGAGAGGCATTTCTCGCTCCTTTGCCCGCACAACTTACCGCTCGCGTCAGGAGTGGACCAACTTTTATTGGCCATCTCCGGCTGTTTTGTGCGCGGCTATACCCTCGAGTAGCCCGAGAAAGTATGGCGCAAGCTGGCGGAAACGCTCACCTTGGGGCCAATTTTGCGCGCTGGCAACGCTTTGCGCTATAGCCCAGGCGATACCCGCACAGGCACTTGCAGCCTTATCTCCCCACCGGGGGAAGGCATGTAACCTACTGTTTTCTATCTATGATTTCTGGAGCGGGCGAAGGGATTCGAACCCTCGACCCCAACCTTGGCAAAACGATTCAAGCACTTTCGCCAGCCTAGCCGATTCTACGAAATAGCACGGTAAATCTGATAGTTGTTGCGGTTCACGTCGCGCCATCCTACTCTTGTTTTCGCCACGAAACGGCAAAAATTGGAGACAATACGGAGACAGAAAGCCTCGTTTCGAGCTTTGTCTCCAAATGGAGTGGTAACGATGCCGACTGCCAAGATCAATAAGCGCTCGGTCGATGCCTTCAGCGCGGACGGACAGGCGCAGGCAGTTCTGTGGGACAGCGAAATCCGGGGCTTCGGCGTCCGTGCGCTTCCGTCAGGACTCAAGACCTTCATCGTCCAGTACCGCAATGCCGAGGGCATCAAGCGGCGGATCAACCTCGGCCGATATGGGGTGATCACGGTCGAGCGCGCGCGCGATCTGGCAAAGATCAAGCTTGGAGAAGTGGCGGCGGGCGACGACCCGGCAGTGGCGGTCCACGAGGCTCGCAAGGGAATGACGGTCGCCCAGATGTGCGACTGGTACCTGACCGAGGCTCGCGCCGGGAATATTCTCGGACGCAAGAACCGGCCGATCAAGGAAACCTCGCTCAAGATGGACGAGAGCCGGATCAACACGCACATCAAGCCATTGCTTGGCAAGCGGCACGCCAAGCACCTGACGATCGCCGAAGTCGAGCAGATGCAGTCCGATGTGCGGGACGGAAAGACGGCCAAGGCGCGCGGCAGCGGACGCGGCGGCAAGGCCGCAGGCGGTCCGGGCGTCGCGGCGCGCTGCCTCGGCACGCTTCAGGCGATCCTGGGTCATGCCAAGCACAAGGGTCTGCTGACCGAGCACCCTACTCGCGGCGCGAAGAAGCTGGCCACCAACAAAAAAAACCGGCGGCTCAGTTCCGCCGAGATCGTCGCACTGGGCAAAGCGATGGCCTATGCCGAGCGCAACGGCGAGAACCCGACCGCACTTGCGGTGGTCCGCCTCCTGGCGCTGACCGGGTTCCGACGTGAGGAAGGCCAGGCAATGAAGCGCGCCTGGGCTCATGCCGAAGGAGGGTTCGTTGCCTTCCCCGATACCAAGACCGACGCCCAGGTTCGCGCGATCGGGCCGGAGGCGCTGCGGGTTGTGCTTGCGCAGGCAGAGATCGCCGGCAATCCCCATGTCTTTCCATCGTTGACGGGTGCCGGGCCGTATCAGGCCTCCAGCGCCTGCTTCATTCGCGTCTGCCGGCTGGCCGGGATCGAGGGCGCGACGCTCCACACTTTGCGCCACACCTTCGCCAGCATCGCCGGCGAGCTGGGATTCACCGAGCTGACCATCCGAGCCATGCTGGGCCACGCATCCCAGAATGTGACGCAGGACTACATCCACATTGACGAGGCGCTGAAGCTCGCCGTCCGGCGGACCTCCGACGAAATTGCCCGCCTGCTCGACGAGGGCGCGGCAGGGCTGCGGCGCGTCAATCTCGCCGCTTGATGAAGCGGTAACGTATATGTTACCATCCTGCGGCAGGTTATCCTCAAAGGGCAAAGACGTGGCGCTGACGCGGAATTTTACCGAGGCAATCAAGGCACGGGCAGCCCGCGACCCGGCTTTCGCCAGAGCCATGCTCGACGACGCTGCAACAACTTTCCTCAACGGCGAGCCGCAGATTGCGCGCCTGATCTTGCGCGACCTTGTGAACGCCTCGGTTGGGTTCGAGCAGCTGGCCGCTGAGACCAATCGGCCGAGCAAAAGCCTGCATCGCATGCTCTCTGCTCAGGGCAATCCAAGCATGGACAACGTCGCCGCCATCTTTGGCGCGGTCCGCAAGCGTCTGGGCCTGACTTTCGAAGCTCACGCAGTCGAGGCGGCATGATGCCACGTCGCACCTTGTGTGGGTCGGCCGGGCTTTCGCCAGATGAAGGTGGCACAGTCTCACCAGTGCAGGGCAGCAGGCATGCCTGGAGTGACAATGGCGCTTCTATTTTTCGGAGCCTTCACGTATCGCATAGTGCGTCGCCGATTTATCGACGCGAGGGGATGAGCGAGTAGAATAGATGTCAAACGCCAAGCAAATACTGGCGATGTTACGCAGTCGCGCCGAAGGTGACGACGCGCAATTCTATTCTATCGCCCTGCAAGTCGCGGCCTCGGAAGCACGTCAGGGTCACCGCGATACCGCAAACGAGCTCCGTTCCGCGGTCGATGCCGCGCGCGGTGCGGGCGGGGTCAAGCCGTCCATTCCCGTGTCCTTTGCCGCGCCGCGAGGCGATCTTGAAGGACTGCTCGACTATCGCGATCCCGTTGTTGATCTTCAGGATGTCATTCTGAGCTCGGCGGTGTCCGAAAGGCTCAATGCGATGCTCCTGCAGCAACGTAAACGCGATTGGCTGCGCGAGCATGCCAAGGTTCCCTCAAGAAGCCTCCTGTTCGTCGGCCCTCCCGGATCAGGCAAGACCATGACCGCCGAGGCCATCGCTGGTGAGTTGAAACTGCCGCTGTTCATCATTCGCCTCGAAACACTGATTACCCGCTACATGGGCGAGACTGCCGCGAAACTCCGTCTGGTTTTCGACGAGACCCGGCGTCGGCGCGGGGTCTATCTGTTCGATGAATTCGATGCCGTCGGCGGTCATCGCACCGCGACCAACGACGTTGCCGAAATGCGCCGTGTGCTGAACAGCTTCCTGCAGTTCATGGAAGAGAAAACGTCGACGGACAGCCCAATTATAGCAGCCACCAATCATCCTGAACTACTGGATCGGGCACTACTCCGGCGGTTTGATGACGTCCTCGAATTTGAGATGCCGACGGCCGCACAGATCCGCGCGGTCATCAAGGCCAATCTCAAACCGCTCAAATTCCTGCGCGCGGGATGGACTGCGATCGAACAGGCGGCACGCGGGCTCAGTCAGGCCGAGGTTGCTCGCGCCGCAGATGAAGTCGTGAAGACTGCGATCCTCGAGCAAAGGAATCAGACGACCACTCAAGAGGTCGTTGCCAAGCTCACTGAGCGCCAGGCCATGCGAACGGCGTTTTCAGTGAAGCGCTGAGCCCTGTGAGCGAACACAACCGACCGCACATTGATATCACTGCGCTCGCTCAGCGGCGCACATTCAAGTCGCCAAGCAGTAATGCGCGGCAGCGCGCGCTTAACAGGGTCCGCGCAGATCACGGCCTTCGCCTCATCGCGGAAATGGGCAATGCCTTTGCCGAGGCGGAGGCAGGACAGCGCGGCCTGCCCGGACAGCCCGCCGCCCTGGAGCCAGCCGCTGGGGTTTTCATCGAGGTTGAACTCAATCGGGCCGCAGGTGCCACCAACCTTGAACGGCAAAGGGAGGGGACGCGTCAAGCGGCCGAGATCGTTGATGAGAACGGAGTGCGCCGCATTGCCCTGTTCGTTCCCGATGACATGCGTGACGCTTTTTCCCAGGTCTTCGAGGATTACACAAACGGGGAACTGAGCGAGAAGGGATCGCCGCCCAAGAAGACCCGGGTCGAACCGATCGAGCACATTCGCGCGGCACGCCTGCAAAGCTTCTGGCGCGATGTTCCCGAGGCGCTGCCGGATGACCCCCAGGCGCAGATGTGGTGGGCACTCTGGTGTTTCAATGACCGCACCGACAGAGTTCTCGCCAGCGCCGCGGTGTTGGGACTGCATGTTGGAAACCCCGACACCTTCCTGCGTTTCCCGGAAACGACAGTGATCCCGGCATATGGGCGGCGCGCATCGATCGAGATGCTGTTGTTTGCAACCGCTGGAGTTTCCGAGCTTCGCCGCGCGAGCGACAATCCTTTGGTGTTCACCCGGGACCTGAAGGACGATGTGCCTGCATTTATCGATGATCTCGCAGAGCGAGTGACCTGGCCCGGCAATGACGCGCCAGCCGTCTGTCTTCTTGATACTGGGGTCAATCGCGCCCACCCCCTAATCGAGCCTGCCCTTTCTCCGGATGACCTTCTGGCGATCGAAACTGGTTGGGGCGGGGATGATCATGAACACGGCGCCGGACATGGCACCGGGATGGCCGGGCTTGCGCTGCATGGGGATCTCGTCGCACCGCTAGCCGGCAATCAGCCAATCCAGCTCAACCACCGCCTGGAATCAGTCAAGATACTGCCGCCCCCGGAATTGCCTGGCAATGATCCCCATTCCTACGGACCGATCACGCAAAGCGCTGTCCTGCTCGCCGAGATCAACAACCCTGACAGAGACCGTGTCTTCTGCATGGCGGTCACCAACGAGGGACGCAGTGGTGCTGACGCGACGGCGTGGAGCGCTGCTATCGATCAGGTGGCCGCTGGCGCGGAATCCGACGACCCTGAGAATCCACCGCCGAAACGGCTCGTACTGCTATCAGCAGGCAATATTCCCGATAATTCCGTAGCTGCCGAGATCGCTGATGCCGACGCCTTTCCGGCTGAAGACCCGTCCCAGGCGTGGAACGCTCTTACCATTGGCGGATACACCGAAAAGACCGGCATCGGCGAGGCGGGCTACGACACCTGGTCCGCGATGGCCCCGGTTGGCGCCGCCAGTCCCTACAGCCGGACGTCCTTCCTCTGGGACACCAGCCAATCTCCGTTTAAGCCCGAACTCGTTTTCGAGGCCGGGAACCGGGCGCTTAGCCCGAGCGGTGCTGAAGCGGTGGCCGGCCTCGACTCTCTATCCCTCCTTACGGCTTCTCGCCTTGTCGACCAGAAGCCGTTGGACGCATTCTGGGCAACAAGCGCAGCAACCGCTCAGGCCGCCCGAATGGCCGCCCAATTGACTGCTGCCTATCCGCAGTATTGGCCGGAAACGATCCGCGCGCTGATGGTGCATAGTGCGCGTTGGACCGGCCATATGGAACAGCAGGTCGCGCAGTGCGCGACCAAGCGTGACAAGGCTGACTGTCTCAGGCGCTTCGGCTACGGTGTTCCCGATCTCGGGCGCGCGATGGCCTCCGCTATCGATGATCTCGCATTAGTCGCACAAAGCACAATCCGTCCGTTTCGCATGGAAGGCGGAAGCGTTCGCTTCAATGAAGCCCATATCTACCAGCTTCCCTGGCCGCGGGATGTGCTCGAGCAACTCGACAACACCCGCGTCAGATTGAAAGTCGCGTTGTCCTATTTCGTGGAGCCCAATCCCAGCTTCGCGACCAATCTCGACCCAGCGCGCTACCAGTCGTTTGGCCTCCGCTTCGATCTGAAGCGCTCGCGCGAGACGCTCGGCAATTTCAACCGCCGCAACAACGCCGAAGGGTACGACCGCGACGCCCCGCGTGCCGTCAACGAAATCAACGACGGGTGGCTGTTTGGCGAAAGGCAGATTTCCTCCGGATCACTGCATGTCGATATCTGGGAAGGGCCGGCTGTCGAGCTCGCAGCCCGAAACGCGCTGTATATCCATCCGATCTCAGGATGGTGGAGAGAGCGCAAGTCGCTGGGAAGGTACGATCAAGAGGCGCGCTATTCTCTGGTGGTGAGCCTTGAGACACCAACCGTCGAAGTGGATCTCTATACCCCGGTCGCCACACTGGTGCCTGTACTTGTCGATGTCCCGATCGAAACCTGATCCACAGAATGGAAGCTGAATGACAGCCTGACTGGCGTCGGCGAGGGTTAGCGCCCGGCGATCGTTCGAATGTCCGACTATCCCCCCCACTCAGTAAGACTCTCGCCCGTGGCGGCATCTTCTAGGATCACCTGAGTGAATTCGACTGCTATGCCACAAATGGGCGGTTTGGAGGATGTATTCAGGACACAGTGAATGGGCTGGCCATCAGTAAACCCGGCAATCCGGCCAACTAGCTTTATACGAAGCCCCAGCGGCGGCGCCTGCCCTTCAGCGGCGATTTTCGCAGTGTAGGTATAGGGCCGATTGCCCCGCCGGAGTGTGCGAGGCGCATCAGGAGAGAAATACTGTACGAGGGCGAGAGAGCCATCGACGCTCCCGGATGTCACCGGTGTTGGAGCGATCCTGTTTCCGGGGTCGGTCTTCGATACTGGCGAAGGTTCCGGGACGGGGGGACATTGCTCCGCGCGGGTCCAGGGTCGTTCGATCCAGAAACCTTCGGCGGTATCATAGGCTGCCCCCGCCGCAATGCGGTTGAAAATTGGGTCATCCCCCCAGTTCTGCGGACGGAAGGTAACGCGCAATACGCGCGTTTTCGGATCAAAGCTCCATTCACCCCATTTGCCGAGAATGCCGCCGTCGCAGGCAAACGGCAGCCGAAGCTCGAAACTCCGGTTGGTCAACTGGAGATTGGATTTGGGCAACGAGTTTCCGGCGGCGACTTCGTCAGCAGCGGCAGCGGCGGCGGCGAGCAAATCGGAGCGACCAACGACAGGCAGTGGGCCGATCGTCGGGGTGTCTACGGCAGCGGAGGACTTTTCGGGTTTGGGAGCCGCCGTTTCCTCAGTGGTCGGATCGGGTTTCTGCTCGCACCCCGAGATGCCCGGCACCACGGCCGCGAGGGCCAGCGCGGCAAGAACATTTCGGCGTACTGGTCCGGCATTCCCGCGCGCGTGCATCATGGCAAAAACCTAGCATCGATTGTCCGCCTCGTCATCCGCCTGTAAGTCCTCAAGGAAATGACCCTTGAACAGATTATAACCTTGGCTGTCCTGATCGGCGTGGTGGCTGCACTCATTGCCGACCGGATGCGCGCCGACGTCGTCGCCCTCACCGGTGCCGCGATCCTGCTTGTCACCGGCGCGGTCAGGCCGAGCGAGGTCCAGGGCGCCTTCGCGAGCCCCGCGATTCTGACCCTGGCGTCGCTGTTCGTGATTGCCCATGCGCTGGAGTTGTCAGGCCTGCTCGACAAGGCGATCGACAAGGCGGTTCTGCTGTGCCGGCGCACGGGAGCGGCAGGGCTGTGGGGCCTGATTACCATGTCCGGAGTGGGGTCGGCGTTCCTCAACAACACCCCAATCGTGGTCGTGGCCGCGCCGGTCATTCGCGATGTCGCCAAGTCGATCGGCCTCGACCCTCGTCGCTTCCTGATGCCGCTGTCATACTTTGCCGTTCTGGGCGGCTGCTGCACCCTCATCGGCACGTCCACCAACTTGCTGGTTGACGACATGGCCCGTTCGTCGGGACAGGCGCCGTTCGGTCTGTTCGAAATCACGCCCGTAGGGTTCGCAATGGCGATTGCCGGAGGCATCTACCTGATGTTGTTTACCGGCCGGCTTGTCGCCAGCGGGAAAGGTGCGGACGCCCTGCCACCAGAGGATGCGGCCACATCGCTCGAGGTTGCCCGCCATCCCGTGAGCCACGTCGATCTCACGGGTGACTCCCTTGAAGACACTCGGGTCTTCGCCGAAGTCCATCCGTTTCGCCCCGCTATGGCCTTGATCTCCGTGACCGTGTTCCTGATCGTTATTGCGGTCGCGGCAGTGGATTTGGTGCCGATCGCCGCTGCCGCCTTTGCCGGCGCAGTGCTGCTCATACTCCTGCGGGTTATTTCACCGGACCAGGCCTATGCCGGCCTTAGACCTGAGATTCTGCTGCTGATTGCCGGGATGGTCGTCATCGGCATCGCCATGGAGCAGACCGGACTTGCTGCGGAAGCGACTGGGTGGATGGTTTCTTCAGTCAATGGCCTGGGACCGCTCGCAGCGCTTGTCCTGCTTTATGGGGCAACTCTGCTGCTCACCGAGCTCTTGTCCAACGCGACGGTGGCAGTCCTCCTGACGCCGGTCGCGGTTGCTTTGGCCGAGAGCCTCGCGGTCAGTCCGAGGCCCTTCCTGGTCACGATCATGATGGCGGCGAGCGCTGCCTTTGCTACGCCTTTCGGGTATCAGACCAATGTGCTGGTCTATCAGATGGGCGGCTATCGCTACACGGACTTCGTCAAGGTTGGCTTGCCGCTCAACCTGCTGACGTGGGCTGTCGCCGTACTGGCGATCCATCACTTCTTCCCATTCTGAAGTTGTGGCGAAGGGCGGCCGCTCGGACGCTCAATTCGAGCATTCAACCGGCTGCGACGAAGGTGATGAAGTGAGGCAAATGTGATTCCGGAGAAGATAACTATGAACCATGACCCTCGCTCGTCATCGGCCTTGCGCGAATTTCTGGCGAGTGAAGCCGCTGGCGGGGTCATCCTCATGATCGTGGCCGTGCTGGCGATGATCGTTGCGAACAGCTCGCTATCCGAGGCCTATTTCCATCTGCTCCACGCCCAAACCGGTCCGGTCCTGAGTGACAAACTGGGGCCGATGACCGTGCATCTGTGGATCAACGATGCCCTGATGGCGGTCTTTTTCCTGCTCGTCGGACTGGAGATAAAGCGCGAGTTCGTCGATGGCCGTCTCGTGACCTGGCAGCAGCGCCGCCTTCCGTTCATCGCCGCGCTTGGCGGCATGGCCGTGCCGGCAGCGGTATTCCTGGCCGTGACGGCGGGTTCGCGAGATCTCGCACAGGGTTGGGCGATCCCGGCAGCAACGGACATCGCGTTCGCCATAGGGGTTATGGCCCTGATCGGAAGCCGCGCGCCTACCGCGCTCAAGCTGTTCCTGACCACTGTCGCGATTGTCGACGACATGGGCGCCGTGGTGATCATCGCGCTTGCTTATACGGCCAGTATCAAAGGCGTCGCACTCCTTTCTGCCGCAGCGATCCTTGGCGGCATGATGACGATGAACCGCGCAGGTGTTCGCCATCTCGCGCCTTATCTTATCGGATTTGCCTTGTTGTGGTTCGCTGTTCTGGTGTCGGGAGTCCATGCTACAATCGCGGGCGTTCTGGCGGCTTTCACAGTGCCGGTCGTGGGAACGCCTGGTCGGCCGGATTCTCCGGACTCGCCCCTTCACAGGCTTGAGCACAGGCTGCATCCATGGTCGGCATTCCTGATCGTGCCGCTGTTCGGGTTTGCCAATGCCGGCATTTCGTTGACGGCCTTCGGACCAAGTACGCTGCTCGAGCCGCTTCCGCTTGGCATCGCTGCGGGGCTGTTCCTCGGCAAGCAGCTCGGCATCTTCTCCGCGATCTGGCTTTCGGTGAAGCTGGGCATTTCCCAGCGTCCGCGCGGCTCGACCTGGGTTCAAGTCTACGGACTGGCCGTACTGTGCGGCATCGGCTTCACGATGAGCCTGTTCATCGGCATGTTGGCCTACGCGACATCACCGGAATTAGTCGAAGAGGCAAAGCTAGGCGTTATGTCGGGCTCTTTGCTTTCAGGCTTGCTGGGTTATCTCGTCCTGCGGTTTGCAAAGCCAGCGGCGGATGCCGCGAGCGCCGAAGCGGAGATCGAAAAAGAAATCGCCGAGGATGGCGACGTCGCCGCGATCGAAACGCGCACCTGGTCGTAGGCTCTATTTCCATGTCCCCAACGACCTAGCATGCGCGACCTGGAATTGTGCGTAATGCGAAGAGTAGCGGACAACGTCTGTCTATGTGAATAATTGAGGCTGGATCTGTCCGTCGCTCTAGAATGCGATTTGGGCGCGGGTCACCGCTACGTAGACATGCTCCACCGGACCACCGATGCGTTCGCGAAACCGGCTCTGCGTCCCACTGACAAGCAAGCGGAAATTGCGTCCCAGATACAGCCCGGCAGAGACATCAACCGAGCGGGCGATGCCGCCGTCGATCGAGGCATTTTCTGCATCGAGCCACGACACTCGCGCGGCGAGTTCCAGGGCGGTCTTCTTGCGCCCAAGGTCTGGTCCGGTGAGAATACCGGCGCTGCGTGAATAGCGATAGGGCTGGCCGGTCGGAACCCAGCTCACTTGGGCATAGCCTCCGGAAAGCCGGCGGTTGCGGCCCGTCGTTTGCCGGATGTGCTGCTCGATATATTGGCCTTGCAGTGCGAGGTTGCGCGAGAAGAATGCGACCTCTGCGTTGTAACCAGTGCGCCGATCGATATTGCCCAGTTGAGGCGTACGCAGGATGCGTGGGCCAAACGTGCTGCCCGAATCTGCAACATATCGGATCGTGTCATTCGCACCGAATGAACGGCGCTCGAGCCCGACACCAAAATGGAGCTTTGTGCGCGCACGATCCACGGCAAGGACAGTGGCACGGCCGACAGCGCCGCGTCCTAGCGCAGGCGCGCGGCCTGTCGGCGTATCCATGGCATTGCCAAACCAGCCTGCACGCATCGTGAAGCGTTTTGCCGAATAGCCCGCCTGCGCACCCACAGCGAATTCCGAAGTCAGCCCCGCTGCAAGCGAGCGCTCCGGAAATGGGATGATGTTGGTGCTCTGCATGTCTTCGAGGCTGAATGGCACATTGAACTGCCCTGCCTGCAGCTGTACGCCTTTTGCTGGCCGGACCTGGGCGTAGAGGTTGCGCCATCCCCTGCTGCCGGCGAATTCTCGCTCAACGCGGACCGTTGCGATGTCCTTATAATCAATTCGCACATTCACCCGGGCACGCCGCACCTGCGCATCACTTGAGCTGCCGGTAGCACCGTCAACGGCCAGGGCATCGAGGTTCAGTTTACCTCCGAGATGAACAGTGAGGTCGCGGTCAAGAGCAGAGATTCCAACCCCCTGGTCATCGAGGACCACGACATCCTGGCCAAAGGCCGGTGAAGGCAGGGCAGGCAGGACCAGGGTAGCCACCAGGGCGGGGACAGGCTTAACCATCAATCGGCCCCCCGTGCCCCGGCAAGGTCCATCCTGCGGCCGATTACCAAAGCGAGTTCGTGCCTTTCATGTGCGGCAGTATAATCGTGGGTAAGGCCGCGCAGTTCGGTAAGGCTTACGGCAGGCAAGCCATTTCCTGCCCGTTCGCGGTTCATCTCACGCACCCAGCGGCGGGCGCGTGTCCTGCGGCCCACACCCTGCACCTCCACGACTGCCGGTGTCATGTTGAGGGCCTCCTCGATTGCCGTATCACGGCTGCCGACAACAACGTGGTGGGGCACGCTCCTCCAATCGGGGTGTACCGACATCCCCGCAGGCCCCAGATTATCCGCGATGCCGAAAGGGAACGCCATTTGCGGATCGGGAAAGGTGTACCAACCGGCCGAGCAACTGACGCAGCTTGCAACGAGATCGGCGTGATAGAAAGCAAAGCGATGCGCAAACTGGGCGCCGCCGGAAAAGCCGGTGATATGTATCTTTGAGGTCCTGATTCCGCTGCGCCGCCGCACGTCGGACAGGATGTCAATCAGCGCCAGGTCAGAGCGGATGCCGGTCCTGCTGTCCTCCAACTGTTGGTAACGGGGATAGAGCTTCTTGCGGAAACATGGGGCAATAACGGCTGCACCGACCGCTTCGGCCAGGCTTCGCATGCGTACCATATGCTCGGCCGCATTCATCGAAATCCCGTGCACCGAAACAATGATGGGCGAAGCCGCATCAAGCCCTGCCGGAAAATGGTAGAAGTACTCGCGCTGGACAGGTCCAGGAATTGTACGAAAGCCGGATTTGGCGGCGTCCAGGGCGTGAATTGGCTGATGGATCATTGCATTACGCCTTGAGAATAGATGGAAGTGGAAGCACGCTCGCAGGACGCAAGGCTGGCGCGGGACCTTCCTCGATCCCACTAGGGGTCAGCGTCCAGACGCGGTTGGCAATCGCCCGGATTTCCGGGCGCCGGCTGACCAGAATCACAACGCCGGGATGATCGCGAAGCAGTGAAGCCACCTGTTGCAGTGCGCTGTCATCGAAGCCGTCGAACAGGTCGTCGAGGATCAGGAGACGCGGATTTCCAGCCATGGCGCGAACGATTTGTATCGCCTGGATTTGCGCTTCTGGCAGCTGTTGGCCGCCGTCGTTGAGCCTTAGCGGGACAATGCCACCGTCTGCGGTGACATAGTGAGAGAGGCCAGTGGCCTTCATCAAGTCCGTCAGATCTTGCAGATCCATTGGCGGGCGCAGCCGATACTGCAAATTGGCTGCAAGCGTTGCCTGAAGCAACGGAGCCGCCTTGCCCGCAAAGCCGACAGCCTCGCGCCGAAGCTTCTGCGGCAGGCGGGTAGCGGCAAAGCCAATCGCAAGGATAAGGCCCGCAAACGGAGGTTGAAAACCGGCAATTGCAGCCAGTAGGGTCGACTTGCCGCAGCCAGCCTCGCCATCGACAAGAATGATATCGCCTGCCTTGGCGATCGTTGAAAATGGCAAAGCGCCGGTATCAGTTTTGAGCCCCTGGACACTCAGAATGGGTGCCTTGGCAGTTTTTGCGCGGCGTTTGCTGTCCACCCGCTGCATAAGCATCGGTTTGACCTCGTTCAGTCGGGTTTCCAGCCTTTGGCGCGAAATGTGCGCCGGTATTGCCAATTCGCAAGACCGGACGAGATCGCCGATGCATCCGCCCAGCAATCCGACCAAAGTCATCGAGCCGACGACCCTGTGAATTTCCATTGCTCCATTTCCGGCCAGAACAGTGGCGACAAGAAGCGTCACAAGCGTACCGGCCAGATGCGCGCTTGCGGCAATGGCGCGCATTGCGCCTGACCAGCGAGCACGGATCAATGCCGCCTTGTTCATCCGCGCGATGCGCCTGTCGATCTGACGCAATTCCCGTTGCAGTCCACCCAGAGCAAAAACGGAATGAGCGCTGGCAACTCGATCGGAAATCAGTCCGGTCATCGCGCCGCGCTCGCGGCGCTGGCTGCTGGTCGCGCGTCCGTATGGGATCGCCAGGAAGGCAATCAGGCAGAGCGCTCCCAAAACAAGCCCTCCAAGCGCAAGTGCCAACACCGGTTCATGCCAACCCAGATAGAGGCACAGGCCAATTGCGATGACGGTCGAAGATGTTCCCCGCGCCACCCCGTCAGCCCACCATTGGCGCAGGGCGGTCAGATCGCCGACGAACGGCAGCAGTACATTTCCCCGGCTGCGCGAACGGCCTCCCCGATAGGGCCGCCGAAGTAGGCGCTCGAAGAGAACCATGCGGACGGTATGGGCATAGTCGAGCCCCAGCGCCTCGGTTGTCCAACGGCGTCCGAATTCGGCCGAGCCAATCGCCAGGACCGCACCGACCAGGGTTGCAACCGCGAACCTGTCCAGCACTGCTGCCCGTGACAGCCCCGCAAACAGCTTGCTCACCGCGTCTGCAGCTGCGACCCCGAAGGCGACCTGAGCAAAAGACAACAGCAAGAGAACGGCGAACAGGAACCTGCGCCTGCCGGTGAAAAACGACGGCATATCAGGCGGCGCTGGCGAGAAGAGTTTCTCCGAAACAGAAGCGCGGCGCGATTTGCGGATCGCCAAGCTCGCTTAATGTCGCAACGGGCAGCCCGGTTGCGCAGGCGGCTTCGCGGAGTCCGAGCGGCGACGAGCCGACACAGCCAGCGATCAAAGAAATGGGCAAGCCCTTGGCCGCAAGCCATTGATACCCGAACGCTGCGCCCATGGCATCACCGGCAGCGAGAATGACCTTGTCGATGGCTCCCGCAAAGCGAGGTTCCTGAAGCAAGGCGGATGTTTCCGTTTGAAATAGCCCGTCCGCGACCTCGATCACCGCTACGTCATTGCCTTGGCTGACTGCAGCAATCAGGTTCAAGCTGTCTTCGATGAGCTGCGGGATCGGCACGCCGGCGGTGGTGCCATGGCCAGCATCGGTGAAGTCAAGCGCGACCCGCGCACCTGCATCCACCATTGACCAGATGTCCCCACCAGAACCGGTTCCGGTAACCTTGGCCGCGCCAACCTTCAGGCCAGCCCGGTTGAGCCCGTGGATCAGCGTCGCTGCGGTCGTCGTCTTCCCGGCATTCATCGAGGTGCCGACAATGACGATGACCTTGCAGAGCGGGTTGATCTGCGTAGCGGCGATTTTGGAATAGCTGCTCACATTAAGGATCATGTCACCTTCGCCCGCCAGCAAACCGATCGGCTCGATGCGAGTGGGGTTTTTCATCTTGTGATGCTTGGCCTTCATGATCGCGGCAATACCGCCGCCGGCCACGAGATCGCAGGGATCTAGGGTTTCAGGAACAACGGCATCAAATTGATCGGGAGCATATCGATTGCCGTAGACCACGACGATCTCGTCACCGGGATACAACGCTTCCCGCCGCCCCGCAGGGCTTTCCAGACGTGGATGCTGGCCAATCGCCACGACGCGGGCAAGTACGAGATCCCCTGCAGTTGGCGCGGAGCTTCGGTCAAGTGAGCGGACGTCGGCGAAGCTGACATTGCGCGTGGTGAATGCGCGACGCGCTGCCGCAAGGCGGCGCTCTATGGCAGATCCTGCCATGCGCTCGGCATCTGGAACGAGATTGGCGGATGACGTCGAAGCGTCGGCCTGAAAATGGTGGTTGGTCTCGACGAACATGTGGGTCTCCCGGCGTCACGATCAATTGGTTCAGACATTACGTTCGCGATGCCTGGTTATTCCGCACCGATCAGATTTTTATCGTCGCGGAGTGGGAGCGGCTTAAGGTCGAAGATGAAGTGGATGCGGTCGCCAGAACCACCGTTATAGGCTTCGTGCACCGCCTTGTTGTCGAAACGCCAGAGCTCGCCGGTGCGCATTTCCAGCTGTTCCTCGCCAGCTTTTAGCCAACTGCCCTCTTGCCCCTGAAGGATCAGGTGGAAGCGATCGCGCTGCGCGTAATATTCACCGCGATCGATATGTGGATAGACCCGGTGACCGGCAGGCAGGCACACAATCTTTGCACGAGCCAGTTCGCCGCCATACTCCAAGGCGAAGCTCTCCAGAAAGGCTGTCGTATAAGGGAACAAGCGTGCGGTGCTGGTATAGCGGGACTCATGGACGTCACGCCGCTCGCGACTTCCGATGGCCGATTTGCGAAGCCCTCGTATGGCGATCACCCTTGCTTCCCGTTGCACCTTGATCTTGTCCTGGCGACCGGTGGCAATGTCCCAGGGATTCTCGAGGCGATCGATTTCGGCAAGGAAAGGTGCCGGATCGACGGATGGCTTGATCAGTTCGAAATTCACGAGCGCGGTGCGCTCGGCAACGAGTTGGGACATCATATTCTCCCGCTGAAGGCTGTTCGCCGGCGAAGTGCGGCGCTGCCACAACGAGAGTTCGTGCAAATTATTCCTGTAGGACTGACTTAATCCACGAATCCATGGCCGTAGATTTCATCAAATCCGGCGGGACCCAGGTCACGCGCAGAATTTCGCAGCCGGTCCCTGCAGGATACGGCTGTCGCGCCTTCGGCACGGCATCGCGCAATCCATCCAGCAACGTGCGGAGTGGCAAAGGACGTGCCATTGAACGAAGCAACGCCGCCCGCAGATCTCGCCGCCACGACATCCACGCCTCGGGCAGCCACGACAATGTAGCGACCGCGATTGGCGTATCGGTAGATGCGCATGTCGCGGTCAACCGCAGTCACCGCAACCACGCCCGGGACTGCGGCCGGATAGGCTGGTGGCGCTGTCGGGCCGCCGTTGCCTGCGGCCGCTACGATTTGATAGCCTCTGCCCTGAGCGCCCTGAATGAGGCGGTCGAGAACAGCATTGCGCGGCCCGGCCAGGCTCATGTTAACGGTCATTACCCTGCTGGCGATCATCCATTCCAGTGCTTGCGCGATAACGTCGGCAGAAGTGTATGGCCGATTGGCCGGACCTCGAAATATGTTGGCCGAGTAGATTGTCGACGATCCTTCCCCGGCCAGGAGCGAAGCGACTGCCGTTCCGTGTTCGAAGGGGGCAGCGGCAAGGTTGCCGGCAGCCCACGGAATGACCCGCGCCGATGATAGCGCTGGATGACGCCCGACAGCCGTATCGATCATGCCAATTGTCAGCGATCCCTGACGATGCGTGATTGGCCGCTGCGATGCCAGGCGCTTGCCGTGGGAACCGGCAGTCAGGTTCAAACCGTAATAGTGGACAAGATCGACCACGGCCGCAGGATCAATCTGGCGCAACTGGTCACGCGCCATGACCGAGGTCTTGCCTTCGGGAGCAGCCAATCGAACGATTTCGCGATCAAGACCTTCGAATTTCCGACGCTCGATCAAGCGAAATCCGCGAGCCTGCGCTGTGGCAAGCGTCTCCGGCGACAAATCCATCGCGACGACCTCACCCCGGCGCACCGGAAAACCGGCTTCATCATGCTCGGCACCTTCGGCCAGCCCAAGATCGCGGATTTCGCGGCTGCTTCCGTGGCCACTATTGTCCTCTGCAGCGTCCTCGGCGCGTTCTGCAAGATCTTCGGCTGCATCCTCGGCTTCCTTCGCCGACTCCTCTGCGAAATCTTCGGATATCTTGGCGCGCTCCTCTGCCAGCTTGCCTTCCTCGCGAACCCTGTCGGCATCCAGTTTGGCAAGGTCTTCGGCAGCCCGGGCGGGTTCCCTGATCGCCCGTTCTTCTATTCTGGTGCGTTCCTCGGCATATCGGCCCGCAATTTCGTTCGCCCGTTCGGCGGCTCGCTGCAGATCCCGATCCAGTCGCTCCTGCGCCCGCGAACCATCCGGCACATCTTGAGGATCTCGGGCCAAACCGGGAACTGACAGAGACGCTGCCAAGGTCAGTGCCGCAACGGCGAAGGAGTAGCGAACCATGAACTATCCTGTCGTCAATCTTCCGTTCGGCGAGACTATTCCACGCCGACTGATTATAGAACGTCGATCAGAGGGCGTTATTCCCACAAGAGCCGTGGAGAGGCACTGTAACATAAATTCAGAATGATGCGGAATATCGCAGCAAGAGGGTCGTTATGACGGAGTTACGGGATGCCTGACGGCACGACAGCTACGGAATCGATGCGGGCGGCAATCATTGCCGCTCTGCCGCGACTGCGTCGCTTCTGCCATGCCATGGCTTCCAGTCCCGCCGACGGAGACGACCTGATGCAATCGACTGTCGAGAAGGCCCTGACCCACTGCGACCAATTTCGAGCAGGCAGCCGCGTTGATAGCTGGATGTATCGCATTGCCCAAAACCTTCACATTGATCGGTCACGTGCCACGCGGCGGCGAGGCACAGTGGTGCCGGTAGAGGATGCCTACGATCTGGTAGGTGACGACGGCCGTGCAACGGTTGAATCGCGTTCGGAACTCGCGGCGGCCCAGCATGCATTGTCGACAGTGCCAGAGGACCAGCGCGCAGCATTCGTCCTCGTGGTTGTCGAAGGCCTTAGCTACAAAGAGGCTGCAGAAGCGCTGGAGGTTCCCATAGGGACGATCATGAGCCGCATTGCGCGAGCCCGGGGCCGGATTGAACGCGCCCTCGGCGGCGACATAGGGGCGCTACAATGACCGACGAGACAGAAGAACGGCTTGCCGCATTCTTGGACGGTGCGATGAGCACAGCCGAAGCCGCAGAGTTTGAGGCCCGCCTCTCGTCGGACCCGGAACTTGCCGCCAGAGCGGAGCGCTGGCTTGCGAACGATCGCAGGATTGCGGCTGCATTTGCGCCGATAGCGCTTGCGCCGGTACCCTCGGAGTTACTGCAAACCATGGGACTTGGCGAGCCGACTCCCGTGGCTTCCGCACCCAGTGCGGCCAACGACAATCCTCCTTGGTGGCGGCGCCATGCGCTTCCACTCGGCGGGGCGGTGGCCGCCAGTTTAGTTGCTATCCTGCTGTTAGCGCCCCCAAGCACCCAAGCGCCTAAGCGTGACCTTTCGTTCGCACTGGAAACCGGTCGCTCACTGACCCCGGTGCGACTCGCGGATGGGAGTTCGGTGACCCCTACACTTACGGTCAAGGCTGCGGATGGTCGCTGGTGCCGGGAGTATCGCCGGTCCTCGACGGTAGGTCTTGCCTGCCGTGAGGCGGGGCGCTGGAAGGTGGAGGCGCAGGGCGCGGGCAGTGGACCTGCCGACGGCAGCGAAATCGCCGTAGCATCAGGTGCCGATGGTTCTGCACTGGACGCAGGATTTGCCCGCCTCGGTGCTTCTGATCCCGTCAATGGGAATGACGAGGCAGCGTTGATCAGAGACGGCTGGCCCGCTCGCTAAGCGTGACAATCTGACAGCAAAGGCCCGCCCCGATCAAATCGAGGCGGGCCTTTTGCCCTTCATGCGGAATAGGTCAGTTGAGGCGATAACTCAGCGACAGGCCACCGGCAAAATTCGTGCTGTTGGTGGTAAAACCGGTCGAGGCAAAGACTTGCATGCGCAGCTTTCGCGTCAATCCAAAATTGACCCATCCGGTCACTTCACTGCTCGGGCCGTTGCTCGCACTTGACGACTGCTGCCAATCATAGTCTGCGCCGATGACCGTTCCGCCGGCAAGACGGTAGCTGGCGCCACCACCGACGCCCCAGGTGTCGCGCAGCGTCGATCCTACCGGCTTGCCCATGAATTTGCGGCGCCCGCCAACATAGACCGTTGCACGCCCGATATCTTGAACCAGATCACCACCAACCGTAAAATCGACCTTACCAGTGCCGAGACGCTTGGCCGTTGAAGCTGTCGGCACCTTCATGCGGCCGGACAAATCGAAGTAAGTCGATTCTCCAAGGTTGAACGAATAACCCAGTGTGACGGCAATATCGCCGATGCCGCTGCGGCGATTGTTTGCTGCCCCAGGGACACCAACGACCGCGCCGCCCCCCGTAACAGTATCGCTGCCCGAGGGGGAATCGTCCGATCCGCCGGAATGCGAACTGCCCGACCCACCCGACCCGGACCCACCACTCGAGCCGGAGGACCCTGACGAGCCCGAACCGCTGTTCGAGCCTGAAGATCCAGATCCACTGTTTGAACTCGATGAGCCGGATCCGGAATTTCCTGAGCTGCCGCCATTGTCATCGAAGCCGCTATCGTCGCCGAACCCGGCGTCTCGACCCTGCGGCGTGTCGAGAAGACTGCCTGGGCCGTCGATATGAACATAGGGAATGGAGACGCGCACGGAAAAGCCGCCACGCCTGTATTTCACGGCCATCGGCGCAGAGACCACCTTTGTGTCCTGCGCCTCACCATAGTCGCCTTGCGAATAGTTGACGCCGGTGCTGATGCGCCATGTGCCGGGATCCGACTGCCCACTATCTTTTTGTTCATCGGCATAAGCTGCCGCCGGAAAAACCAGAAGGGCTGCGCCCGCCAGTCGAGCCATATGAATGCCGTATCTCATCATCCCCCCAAAACCTTTCGAGCCGCCAATCGCTTGATGGCACAGAAACTGGAAGCCTGGTCAGCCAGAGCCACCAGTAGTCCAACAACGTCCAGTCGCGCGGCCTATTCCCCAAATCGATTACAAAGTGAAGAAATTTGCGGTCTTTTCTCTGCGTTCAAATCGAACGGGAATAGATCGGCCATCGCATCGTTGTGGCTGTCGTTCACGAAACTGTGGACCCGCAAACGGGAGATTTCCAATGCGAACTTTCATCAGGAACTCACTGGCCACGGCGGTGGTCCTTGCCAGCCTCGCAACTTCTGGTCCGGCGTTTGCACGGCGCGGTGCTGATGATCCGGCCGATCATGTTCGCCAGTGCCGCGGCTGTGACGATGCACCCGGCGACGTGCGTCGCGGCCGCGGCGCAGATGATGGGCCAGGTGATGTTCGTCGTGGTCGCGGGTCAGACGATGCACCCGGTGATGACAGGGGGCGCGGTCGTGGGCGCGGCACAGATGACGCTCCGGGCCATCGATAGATTGACTACACGATCCTCATGATGGCCAAGAGCACCCCGTCGCGGTGTTGGCCGTGGCGGCCGAGCGGAAATGTCAGTGAAGCGTAAGGATCATCCATGCCATACTACATTGCCGTGACATCGCCCTTGCCTTTTGATGACGCCATCATGCGCGCGGAGGCGGCTCTTCAAGCCGAAAGGCTTCGGCATCATCAGCAGGATCGACATCCAGCAGACCTTCAAGTCGAAGATCGAAGTCGATTTCCGGCCCTATGTGATCCTCGGGGCATGCAACCCGCGCCTGGCACGTGAGGCATTGCAACTGGAGGACAAGGTCGGCCTGATGTTGCCATGCAACGTCAGCGTGCAGCAAATACGTGCGGGCGAAGTTGAAGTGGCCGCGATCGATCCGGTTGCGTCGATGCAAGCCATCGACAATCCCGACTTGAAAGAAGCCGCGATGGTCGTGCGTGACAAGCTCTCGCGGGCGATTGAATCCCTGGCGCAAACCGCACCAACACAAATGCGCTGACCTGGCGGTAGGGCCTATCGCGCTGGCATGCTAGGTACCTGCCAGGCGCCGCTTGACTGCTGGCTAGATGACTCCAGTCATTAGACTCTGCGGCTAACGACGCGATGAAAATCTGGAGATGCCGATTAATCCCCCAGCAATGCTCGCAAACACCGCACCGGCCAAAAAAGTGGCGACGGGTCCCGCCGCTTTCCACAGTGCCCCGGCAAGCAGGCTGGCGAAAAGCATGGCGATCCCGGTTGCTAGGTTGAACAGTCCGAACCCCGAGCCGCGCAAATGGTCCGGGACGGCATCGGCAACCAGCTTGGCAAGAATGCCCTGCGACAGAGCCATGTGCGCACCCCACAAAGCGATCCCGAGGAAGGTGGCCGCGAGCCCTGAACCAAATCCGAGACACATGTCCGCCAAAACTAGGCACACAAGTCCACCGGCCATAGGCCAGACGGGATCGACCCTGTCGGAGATGCTGCCCGCGGGATAGGCGCCAAGCAAGTAGACGAGGTTCATAGCCACAAGGACGAGCGGCGTCCAAGCGAGTGGGAGCCCCTCGTCATTGGCCCGCAGCACAAGGAAGGATTCGCTGAACCGAGCAAGCGTAAAGACAACGCCGATTCCCACCACGATCCAGAACCGGCGATCGAACGATTTAAGATCTCCCAACCTCAGCGGCGGTCCCTTGTCCTTGCCCGTTGACCGGTCAGCGCCTTCACCGACCCCGAAAATAACCAGCAAGACCGAGACTAGCGCCGGGAGCAACGCGATCCAGAAGATGGCTCGCATATCATTTGCGAGCACGAACATCAGCGCAATCGCAGCGAGCGGGCCGAGGAAGGCGCCCACCGTGTCGAGCGACTGGCGCAGGCCTTAGGCACGGCCCCGCAATTCCGCGGGTGTAACGTCCGCCACCAGCGCGTCGCGCGGCGCGAAGGCCCTTACCGATCCAATCCGCGAACCGTGTGCCAAGCACTGGCAGCGGCCCGGCGGCGATCGCAAAGAAAGGTTTGGACAGGGCGCCCAGCCCGTAGCCGATCAAGATGAGCGGCTTCCGGCGCCCGATGCGGTCGGAAATGTAACCCGAGAACACCTTGGTGATGGAAGCAGTGGACTCGCCGATCCCGTCGATCAGTCCGAGCGGCGCAACACTCGCACCGAGCGTTGTCGTCAGGAAGACCGGCAAGAGTGCATGGATGATCTCGGACGAGACATCCATAAACAGGCTGACAAAACCAAGCGCCCATACGGTGCGAGGTACGCGCATGCAAGCGCCGGCTTGTGCGACGGCAGGCCGGATGCTGCCGTCGTTCACCCGGTGTGTCCTGCTGGATCGCAGCTCTTATGCGGGGTTCGATCCAATGTGGTTCCTTGATCGCTGCTGCACAGTGATCCGCTATCCTTACCTGGAATTTCCCGGCGGCGATGGTGACGCGGAAGCTTGCACCGGCCCTTGCGTCCGGTTGTACCGTCATCTTGAAGCCATCTGAGTTGACGCCGTTCACGGCTTTGGCGTTGGCGCTGTTGGGCGAGGAGGCGGGGATTCCCGCCGGTGCGCTTAACGTCATTTGTGGTGCGCCGGCGCCGATCGGCGAGGTTCTGCTTGCGGACCTCAGAGTTCGAAAATTTACGTTCACAGGCTCCACTAATGTGGGCAAAAGGCTGGCGGCGAGATGCATGGATCCGCTTAAGCGCGTTTCTCTGGAGCTTGGCGGTAACGCGCCATTTATTGTCTTTCATGACGCCGACTTAGAGAAGGCGGTGGCTGGCGCTGTTGCTTCGAAGTTTCGAAACGCGGGTCAAACGTGTGTTTGCGCCAATCGATTTGTAGTCCAGGGAAAGGTTTACGCAGAGTTTAGCGAGCGGCTCGCTGAGGCTGTGCGATCATTCAAGGTTGGCGACGGCTTCGGGGAAGAGGTCACTCAGGGACCGCTCATCAATGACTTGGCGGTCGACAAGGTGGCTCGCCATGTTGAAGACGCGCGCGCGCGAGGTGCGATTCTGCTCTTTGGAGGCGAACGTCATGCCGCGGGCAAGCAGTTCTTTCAACCGACTGTGCTCACAGAGGTGCCGCGAGACGCCTTGCTCTGCAGCGAGGAAACGTTTGGGCCTGTCGCGGGTCTTGTTCGTTTTGAGTCAGAACGTGAAGCGATTGAGTTAGCCAATGCATCGAGCGCGGGTCTTGCATCGTATCTCTTCACCAAAGACTTTGACCGTGCGCACCGTGTCTCAAATGCGCTCGACTACGGGATGGTTGGATTGAACACAGGGCTTATTTCGAGTGAGCTCGCGCCATTTGGGGGATGCAAAGAGTCCGGGATCGGCCGGGAGGGGTCGAAGTACGGCATGGCGGAGTTCGAAGAACTGAAAACGATCTGCGCCGAGTTCGGCGAAGCCACAACCCCATGAACTGCGGCCCACTCGGCAACATCTCCTCTAATCTTCAAACCGCAAAGCATGATAGCCGTCCCGGTCAGGCGGGCCGATGCTAAACCAGGCGGATATAAGGTCGACCCTGAATTCCAGGCGAGCGATCATCGAGCCCGTGGTGAAGTTGGTATTGTGCTGAGATTGCGCGCCCGGATGGGGCCGGCAAACTGGGTGAGTTGCGTGATCGGACGCGCAGAGCGCATTCTGGATAACGGTCAATGTTGGCTTTGCACTTGTGAGCCTGTCGCTTAGCGACGTTAAGCGGCATTTGCTGTTCAGTTGATCATATGTCGAAGTCACTTGTTGAAGCTGCGGGGCGAGTGCGTGATTGGTATGGAATAATCTATCCGCCGTTGCGCCACTGAGTTCGACGATTGTGTCATGGCCAACTTCAAAGGAGCGCAGCCCTGTCGGGTCCGCAAGCAGGTAATGCTGGCAGGTTGCGTGCTCAGTAGCCAATAGGACTGCGCTTGCGTCCGTCAGGGATGTTGCCTGCAGCAGTTTTCGAATGATGAATGCGACGGGGAGGCCCGGTCGCAACCTTGATAGTTCAGGAAGAGCGTTAACTGCTACCGCGAGGCCGCATTCGTTCACGCCCATTAGCCCAATCATGCCTGCGAGAGAAAAAACGAGGGCGTCGGGATTGCCGTCGGGCTCAGCGATGTGCAGCACGACCTGGTGGCCATCGGTCCACGCGCCGAGGTCCATATTCTGACCGATCCAGACCGGCGAGCCCGCCGAAGCAATCGCCAGCGTGCTGCATTTTTCGGGTTTTGTGAATCGAGTATTTTGCGATCGTCGATACTCCCATTCCTCGTCCATGAGCTGCGCCGCTAGCACGAGATCGAACGGGACATTAGCGCCGAGAGACGTTCCCCGTATCTCCTCGAGCAGATCGGGAGCGTCGTGCTCAATGCAAACAACTAGACCGGACTCGGCTAGAAACCGCCGCGCGTAGACGTCAGGATTGCCCACGCCGGCGGCCTGCAAACTTTTGAGCCAAGCGCCTAGCCACGATTTTATCGCGGCAGCGTGTGTGCGACCGTGCGCTAGACCTCGGGACTTCGGTTCGCCGGCGAGTGAAAAAACCTGCATCATTGGGCGGTGACCGTGCCCGTCGCCGTCGAGCCTGCCGCGCCAACGCTTTCTTTAAAATAGCGGCGAGCCAGAAAGAACGCGAAAGTCGATCCGAGTGCCGCGGCCACACACACGATGGAGAGTGCTTTGCCGATCATGTCGATCCCTCCGAGCACGTTGGACAAAACGCTAACCAGCGGTGGCGCTACTGCCAGCGAAAAGAGCAGGATTGCTGCGACGAGCACGGACATGCAGAGGCCGCGAAGACGGTCGGGAACGACATTCATCACGAGCGTGATGCCCATCATCGCCACGCCAATCATCAGGGTAAGCGAGACCATCAAGAGAGCGCTCGCCCAAGAAAAAGTCGGAGCAAATGCGAACAAGCTTGCGGGTGCGCCCAGGGCGGCTAGCAACACGAGAAAGAGCAAGGCTCGGCCAGTGCCGCCCGTGCGTTGACAGTAGTCGGCAAGGCCTCCCCCGATGACTGGGCCCAATACACCGCTGATCAGCATGCCTGAGCCCATGAGAAAGCCGATCGCGTCGGGCGCTGCGGCATAGGTGCGTGAGAACATCGGACTAGCCCAGATAATCATGGCTCCGATGGCAATTTCTGCGCAGATAATTCCGGCTGAAAGCATCAAGATAAGAGTGCGTGTGTGGCGCAACTCTTCCCACGCGCCAGCGATCGTCTGCGTCCCTTTAGCCTCCTCCAAGCGCGGAGGCTCGCGGAGCAAGAGCATGAGCAGCACAACGGCGACGCCCGGTGCGGCAAGCCAACTCAAGGCCGTGCGCCAGTCCCCGCTGTGGGCCTGCGCCAGCACTAGAAGTTCTCCCCCCAGGGCGAAAGCCATGGAGTTGCCGACAATTTGTCCGATGGTGGCGACGGTAATCATGCGACCACGCAGGTGCGGCGCGAAGTGGTCG
The DNA here is from genome assembly GCF_030580935.1 of Sphingobium cyanobacteriorum. GTDB lineage: Bacteria > Pseudomonadota > Alphaproteobacteria > Sphingomonadales > Sphingomonadaceae > Sphingobium > Sphingobium cyanobacteriorum. The sequence continues at coordinate 27,870 of NZ_JAUQOM010000017.1, forward strand.
GCGACTAAGGAATAAACTACGGGCAGGATCGCTAACGCGGACACCCCGGCAATTGCTCGCGTGCTGAGGAGCTGTGTGAAGTCGCGCGCAAATGCGGTGGCGAAATTAGCGGCAACAGCGATTGTCACAAGACCAAGGAGCAGCCGCGCGCGATTGGCGCGATCGATCAATAGACCCAATGGTATGGCTGTTAATGTCACCGGAACCCCAATGATCGGTCCTTGCAACAGGGCCATTTGATTGTCGGATAGATGAAGGGACAGGCGCATCGCCTCCTGCAGGGGGCTGATAGCCGTGCGCACATAGCCGGCGATCAGCATCGCCAGCGCCAGCAGGAATATTTGGAAGATGCTTTTGAGAGTCATAGAAATCGCTCGAACCAATCCAACAATGCTACGTTTTGTGCGCGCCGCGCCGACAGCGGCCCGTAGGAATCGCCCATGTGCGTCATGCCTGGCACGCAGACGAACTCAGTGACGCAACCAACGTCGTGCAGAGCTCGGTAAAACTGTTGGGCCTCCGCGAGTGGGCACTATTAATTTTCTTCGCCGCATCGCTCTTTCTCTTCGTCATATCTTCTCCGTTTCGCTGATAAATCGCATGCTTTCGCCTCTGACGCGATCATGCCTTGAGACGCGTGCGGATGTAACCGACATTCCCCAAGTGGCCTGCCGCTTGACTTCAAGATCGCCTGATTTTGCTCGCTGGGCAAGCGTTTTTCGCCCCGAGCGGTGTCTGTCGTCGCGCAAACGGCCGAAGTCGGGTGGATCAAGCCTCGAACCCGCAGCATTCTGGCCCGGCAGAGCCGCTTTTCCGCGCGGCAGACGGACCTGTCCTGCCGCTTTCGTTCAGCTTGGGCATGGATCGTGGTCATGCGCATGACGGAGGCGTTCGAAGACGGCGGATGGCGGCAAGGACGGCCCGCACCATCGGGCCGGTGACGGCGACCTCGGCCAACTGGAAGGTAATGGCGCGGGCGTGGCGGACGACGCGGGCGCCGATCTTGATCAGCTTGAGTTGCAGGCTGGTCAACGACCAGTCCGCCATGGCCTCGGGCAGTTCGATGCAGCGCAGGAAGGTTGCCAGGTTGTAGGCCAGCGCGTGCAGTTGCAGCCGCACCTCGTTGTGCCGGAACTTCCGGCATGACAGCCGCGTCCAGCGAAAGGCATATTTGCCTTCCTTGATGTGCTGCTCTGCGGTGCCGCGCTGGTTGTAGAACCTCACCACCCAGTCTGGCTCCATCGGCAGGTTGGTGACGATGAAGCCGACTTTGGGGAACAGCTCGCCCGGATGCCATTCGATCTTGGCGATGACGCGGCGCGGCTTGTCCCAGGACGCCGCCTGATACTCGAAGTCCTCGAAGAACCGTTTGACCTTGGTCAGCGAAGGCCGTCCCACGGGCCGTGTCAGCCGATGCGCGATCTTCTCGCGCAAGACGGCGTTGGCGGGCAGACGGATGGCGTAGAAGAACCTGGCTTCTTCCAGCCGCATATAGATCGCGGGGATCGCGTAGGCAGCGTCGGCCCGGAAGAAGCGTCCACCAAGGTCGCGGCCAGCATATCGGGCAATGACGGGATCAAGGACATCCCGCCAGCCATCGGCGCTGTGGACATTGCCGTTACGCAGGGCGCAGCGCTCCAGCATGCCAAACTGGTTGAACAAGAAGATGGGGTGATAGCAGGTGCAGTCGAAATGCCCGTTCCAGGCAGCACCTTCCTGATCGCCGTGGGTGGGGCTGACCGAGCTGTCCATGTCCAGCACGATGTATTTCAACCCGTTGCGGTCATGAAACCGGTCGATCCATTGGCCGTTCAGATCGGCCAGCGCCGCCCGGTTCGCGGCCAGAGCCAGCGTCTCGGTCTCGAACCGTCCCATCTGCGATGCCGAAGCAGCTTGCGCCTCGACGGCCCTGCCGCCAACGACCTGACGCATCACGGGATCGAGGGCCAAGCGGTCGGCATCGTTCACATCCTCGTATCCGGCCAGTCGTCCGAACACCGATTGCCGGAACAATCCGTCAAGCCGATGGAGCGTGTTCTTCCCGGTGCGGCTGTCTCGCAGCGCCTCCGACGCCAGATTGGACAGGCCGAGCACGTCATCAAGCTCGCGCATCACCAGCAGGCCACCGTCTGAACTGATCTGCGCACCACGGAACTCCAGACGCACACGGCGGTCGAAATCAACCCGATCTCCCCGCGCCAAGCCCGCACCCTCCAGGTGATCCATGAAACGCGCCCCTCGCAGCCGTCAACGCCATGATTTATATGCGAAATATCACGATTACGACAGCGAAATCAGCGACTTACTTGGAGAATGTGGGCTTACGCAGCCAGCATGCCTATTCCCATCAATCATCATATAGGATAGCGGGGTATCCTATGGCTCACTTAACTTCAAACAAGGACGCACTCGTCGCCCGCGTGCGCCGAATCGCCGGACAGGTCGCCGCCATCGAATCTGCGATCACAGGTGACGCCGGTTGCTCAACGGTCCTCCATCAGGTTGCAGGCGTGCGCGGAGCAGTGATCGGCCTGATGGACGAACTGCTGGAAGATCATGTGCGGGAACACCTTGCTCGTCCCGGCTTGTCCGATGCCGAACGGGCCGAGGCTGCCGATGAACTCATCACTGCCATTCGCCGTTACGCGAAGTAGAAAGTCGCTTCATGTCGCTCGACAAGCAAATCGAGGAACTTGCCCACGACCACTTTTTCCTGGGTAAGGGTCATGACGAGAACGCACGTCGCACGCTGTGGGTGGTGGCGCTCACCGCCGGCATGATGGGCGTTGAGATCGTCGCCGGCTTCATGTTCAATTCCATGGCGCTCCTGGCCGATGGCTTCCACATGGCAACTCATGCCGGGGCGCTGGGCGTGGCCGCCATGGCCTATGCTTATGCGAAGAAGCATGCCAGCAGCCGCCGTTACAGTTTTGGAACGGGCAAGGTCGGCGATCTGGCTGGCTTTGCTTCAGCCTTGGTGCTGGGCCTTGTTGCGCTGGGCATTGCGCTTGAATCGGCACAGCGCCTGCTCGATCCGCGCCCAGTGGCGTTTGGAGAAGCCACGATCATCGCCGTGGTCGGGCTGGCCGTGAACATCGCGAGCGCCCTTCTGTTGGGCGGCGGGCACCATCATGCCCATGGCCATGACGATCACCATCACGATCATCATGGCCACGACCATTCAGGGCATAATCACGACAACAATCTCCGTTCAGCCTATGTCCATGTGCTGGCCGATGCGCTGACCTCGGTCCTGGCCATCGCCGCACTGCTCGGCGGTCGTTATTTTGGGCTCTCCTGGCTCGACCCCGTCATGGGCGTCGTCGGTGCGATTGTCATCGCCACCTGGGCCTGGTCGCTGATGCGGGACACGGCAAACGTGCTGCTCGATGCGCACGATCTTCCCATCGAACAGGAAATCCGCGAACTGGTCGAAGGCCCGGGTGACGCACGGATCAGCGATCTTCACGTCTGGCGGGTCGGCCCCGGCGCGCATGCCGCTATCGTTGCGGTGCGCGGGGTCGACGGCGACGTCGTTCGCCGCCGGATGATGCCGGTTCACGAAATCGCCCATCTGACCGTCGAGACGGGGTAGTTGCCAAGCCCGACCGGGCCGACTACACGCATCCCGTCATCTGGGGAGTAGCCAGCCGTCCATGAAGGACGGGCCTTCGCGTCAACATACTCGGTCGAGAGGCCGTGGTGCGAAGGAAGCGGGACACCGCTTGGGCGAGACCAATGGCACCGAATCTCCGCTCGGGTTGGGCGGCGGGATCGGTGTCCGTTGGATCTTGCACGCCGCCCGACCCGGAGACATTGCATGGAAGCACTACTGACCTCGACTGCGGTCGTGGCCCTCGCGGAAATCGGCGACAAGACCCAATTGCTCGCGATCGTCCTTGCCACCCGCTTCAGGAAGCCAATGCCGATTGTCGCCGGCATCTTCGCCGCGACCATCGCCAACCATTTCCTTGCCGCCCTGGTCGGTTCGCAGGTCGCGTACATTCTCGATGGCCAGTGGTTCCGCTATGCCATCGCCGTCTCGTTTATCGCCATGGCAGCCTGGACGCTCGTTCCCGACAAGCTGGACGACGAGGACGAGAAACCTGCGCGTTTTGGCGCTTTCATCACGACGCTGATTGCATTTTTCCTGGTCGAGATGGGCGACAAGACGCAGGTGGCGACAGTGGCGCTGGGCGCCCGGTTCCACGATGTCTTCGCTGTGACCACCGGTACAACACTCGGCATGATGATCGCAAATGTACCCGCTGTGATCCTCGGACACGAGGTGCTGAAGTATGTCCCGTTGAAGATTGTGCGAACAATCGCCGCTGTATTGTTCTTGGTTATCGGCCTTTGGGTTTTGGGACAGACTGCTCATTGGTTCGGCGCATGAAGCGCATGTCCGGAGCAGCCGTCCGGCCGGAGTTGGAACACGACATACTGCGGGAACAGTCCGTCCTTCCCCTAAGCTCCCGCTAGGTGTGCGAGTGGGTCGCCTGTAGCATAGAGGCCAACCGGGTGAATCTTGAACGGGACGAACCCGGGAAGGCTTTCAATGCGATCGAGCCACCCGTTCAGGCATGCATAAGCATCCAAAGCAACGTTGCCTTCCGGCGCTCGTGCCACATAGCTGTAGAGCGCAACATCTGCGATCGTCGCGCGATCGGCGGCAAGCCATCCGGTTTGCTCAAGTTCAGTCTCTATAACCGCCAGAAGGGCATGCGCGCGATCGATTGCGGATTGCGCATCGATCTTCGCACCGAACAGGGTCGCGAGTCTCGCGCTTGCGGGACCCTGGACCAGCTGACCGGCGGCAGCCGATAGCCAGCGCTGCACACGCGCGGCACCCGGTGCATCGTCTGGATACCAGTCCGTCCGGCCGAACTTTCGGGCCAGATAGACGAGGATCGCGTTCGAATCCGCGATCACTAATCCATCGTCCTCCAACACCGGGACTTGTCCGAACGCATTCATCCGGAGGAAGTCGGCACTCTTGTGCTGACGCGCTGCGAGATCGACTTCGACCAGTTCGTACTCCGCGCCAAGCAAGGACAGGAAAAGGCGTGCCCGGTGCGAATGCCCGGATTTGGGGCTGTAGTAGAGTTTCACGAACGATCTCCACTGTCGGCGAGCAGTTCCTCAGGGAGGGCGGCCAGAGCCCTATGGAACGGCGCGGTCGATCCAAGTCCCCTGGCGAGAACGAGGCTGCCCTGGATCAGCACGAGAGCCCGCTCAGCCCTCTCTTGCGCCACGACTGAAGGGCAACCGGTTTCGGCGATCACGTTCGCCAGTGCCTCGATGAAGGCATCGAACATCGCCCGGATTGTCGCTTTGAATGGACTCTCTTCGCCGATCGGCGAGGAGAGCAGGTTAAGCAGGCAAGCCTGCTTACCGCCCTGGTAAAAGGAATCGAGCTCGCGCGTCATCGCGGCGATGCGCTCGCGCGGGGTGCCCGCCCCAGCGAGCGGGGTCAGCACATGCTCACCAAGCCAGCGCCCGGCTTCCTGAAGAACCTCCAGCCCCATCTGCTCCTTGCCGCCAGGGAAGCGGTGATAGAGGCTCGCCTTCTTCAGGCCGCTCGCCTCCGACAGAAGCGCAAGTGACGCACCTTCGTACCCGACCTCGCGGAAGGTCGCGCTCAGGCGATCCATCAGAGCATTGCTTTCAATCATCGCCTTGCGGGCCATCCGAGCGGATCTCCATATTTACCGAATGATCGGTATATTATCTTGACGACCACCTGTCGAGGACCTAGTTCAAATTTACCGTTCGTTCGGTAATGATTCGCAAGCAGCAAATGGAGAACCCAATGACCAAGGCCGCCATCATCATCTATTCCGATCCCAAGCCGGGTACTGAAGAAGCGCTGGGCCGCCTCTTCAACGCCCTTTTCCTCGCCTATGAGCTGAAGGAAAAGCAGCAGGAAGTCGCCATCATATTCCAGGGCGCGGGAACGCGCTGGCCGGCCGAGCTGGTCAAGGCCGATCACCCTGCGCATGCCCTCTATGAAGCGGTCAAGGACGTCGTCGCCGGCGTATGTGGCGGCTGCGCAGATGTATTCGGCGCGACCGAAGACGCTCGCAAGACCGGGCTCAAGCTCGATTACGAGAAGACGATCCCGGGTACGCCCGGCATCCTCGATATTTCGACCTATCTCGACCACGGTTACGCGCTGGTCACGTTCTGACCGGCGCGCCGGCGCCCGGTCTCTTCCCCCCGCCTAGACCGGGCGCCGCCCCCCTTACGAAAAGGCTGCCGACATGGACCACCACACGCCCGTCAGCGACATCGCCTTCACCGATACCGTCAAGCAGCTTCAGGCCCGCAACGGCTCGCGCGATGCCTATGCGAAGATGGAAAACGGCATGGGCTGGCACGATACCATAACGCCTCAACTCGCCGAGTTCATATCCCGGCAGAACAGCTTCTATCTCGCCACGGTCAATGCAGAGGGGCGGCCCTATATCCAGCATCGCGGCGGGCCGCGCGGCTTCCTGAAGCCGCTCGACGACCGCACGCTCGGAATGGCGGACTTCAGGGGCAACCGGCAGTTTATTTCCCAGGGCAACCTCCAGGAGAACCGCAAGGCCTTCATCTTCCTGATGGATTACGCCAACCGCCGCCGGATCAAGATCTGGGGTGAGGCATGGATGATAGAAGGCGACGATGTCCTGCTTCGGACGGTCATGCCAGAGGGGTATGCTGCTTCCCCCGAGCGCGTACTCCTGTTCAAGGTTTCCGCCTGGGACCCTAACTGCCCGCAGCACATTCCGCGCAAGATCGATGCCGATGAAGTCGATGCCATGCTGGCGGAACGCGATCAGGAAATCGCGAGACTCAACGCCGAGATCGAACGGCTGCGGACGCGGACGACATGATTTCAATCCTTACACGTCGGCTAGCCCGCCGTCGAAGGCAGTCGCACACCGCATGGCCGTCATTCCCGTCTGCTGACTGGTTCGGCGAATTGGTCAGGACGGCAAGGTCGGGGCCAGTCGATCCGGAGACGCTTGCCAGACTGCTGTAACCGGGAGCTTTGTCCCAACGAAACATGAAGTGCGCCCCCGCAAGACTCCATCTGGAGATGCTTTTGCGCAGGCAAAAACACAAAATCAGAAAACCTGCGCAGGCCGGCCAGGCCACCCCTCATCGGTCTGGCCGGCCATCCGGCGTACAGGTCAGCGAAAATCCACGATCAGGTGGGTGTGACGAATGCCAATGCCGCCGCGTCAATGAGATGACCTGACTTGATCAGCACCCTAGCGCCGTTTGTCCCTGCACACGCCACGAAAGGTTCGGATGGCGGCAGGCGCAGCCAGGAATGCGTCACGAAGGTTTCCTTTCCTTCGGTAAAGCCCCCCTCGAGGACGAGCACTTCGATTCCACCGTGGCCCCAGTTGTCGATCTCGACCCCGGGTTCCCAAATCTCGATACGGACGTTCTGCTTGCCGAGGCTGTGCAATTGAAGGCTCTGGATTGCCGGACGCTTGCCGCCCGTCTCCCCAGAAAAATTTCGCGTGTCTGTCGATAGGCCGTCTACATCGCCAGCTGCGAATTGCGAGAGCTTCACGAAGATCGTCGCACCTTTCGGCGCGAGTGGAGCATGGCGCGATCCAGGAGGATTGCGAACGTAGGTTCCCGCCTTGTGCGAGCCCTCCTCATCGACGAAGTCTCCTTCGAGGACAAAGTACTCCTCGCCGCCATCGTGGCTGTGAGCCGGAAAGGCGCTGCCGGGGGCAAATCGGACGATCGTGGTCGCGCGGGCCACCTCGCCGCCTACCCGGTCAAGCATGCGCCGCTCGACTCCTCCACTCGGTGATGCGACCCATTCAGAACTCGCCGCATGATTTGCAGCGCGGCGGCTGAAATCGGCGTTGATCAGCATTTCGCTTCAGCCTTGCATCGCCATGATTGGGCCGTCCCGCCAGCAAGTTCGCAGGAAGCAGATTGTGCCATCGGTATACCTTTCGCGCCGTGTTTGCGGTTGGTTACAAGCCAAGTTCGGAGAGACCTGGGTGATCCTGCGGGCGCGGCCCTAGCGGCCAGCGGAACTTTCGCTCGATTTCATCTATCGGCAAATCATTGATGCTGGCGAAGCGCCGACGCATCAGACCCTCGGCATCGAACTCCCAGTTCTCGTTTCCGTATGATCGGAACCAGTTCCCGGAATCATCATGCCATTCATAGGCAAACCGGACCGCGATGCGGTTGCCAGCATAGGCCCAGATTTCCTTGATCAGGCGATAGTCGAGTTCGCGTAGCCACTTGCGCGTCAAAAAGGTCTCGATCTCGGCTCGGCCAGTGACGAACTCGTTTCGATTGCGCCAGCGGCTGTCCGGCGAATATGCCAGGGCGATCCTTGCGGGCTGGCGGGTGTTCCAAGCGTCCTCGGCAGCGCGGACCTTTGCGCGTGCCGTTTCTGAAGTGAACACATAGTTTTCGGACTCAATCATCTTGGTTCTCCAAGCGGGGGCCGGTCCAGGACCGGCCCCTCCGGGGTTGCGACTATTTGTGGTGGTTGGCTCGGATCGCGCTGACGACCGTGCCGGTGTCGGCGACATGGTTTGCGATCATGCGGAAGTTGGCCAGGGCTGCCGCATAGCCATCGAGGCCAGGCAGTTGAGCCGCAGCAGTCGCATCCGAGACGACCATGACTTCGAAGCCTTGCTCGACGAGTTCGCGCATGTGCGCTTCGGTGCAGAGGTTCGCCGACATCCCGGCGATGATCACCTTCGAGATCCCGCGCTTGCGCAGTTGAAGGATCAGATCGTTGGTTTCGGGTCCGAACACTTTGTGGGGACTCGTCACGACGGTCTTTCCATCGTTGATGTAGGGCTTGTACTGGGCAAGCCAGTCGGCACCTGAGCCTTCGAACCCTTCTATCGTCAGCGGCCCCTTGCGATCGAACATGCCGATCTTGTGCATCAGCGCCTCAAGCGCGCCTTCGAAATGCCAACTGTGGTCCTGAGGATAGTAATAATGGGGCGAGACGAACACCGGCATTCCGGCGGCCTTCGCGGCGGAGAACAATTGGTCGATATGGCCGATGGTGCCGTTGGCTTCGACATTCTTGCCAACGACGCCCCAAGCGACACCGTTGGGGCTGAGGAAGTCGTTCTGTGGATCGGTGACGAGCAATGCCGTCTGGCCCTGGGCGATCTGGAAGCCGGGATCGGGCAGGCCATCGGCCTGGGCCGACGCGAGCGGAAGGAGGCTGGCCATGGCGGCGGCACCGATCAGCATCGCCCGGCGGATCCGGGCGGCGGCGGAAATTTTCATCATGAACCCTTTCAAACTTGGAATTGGCGGGAGGAGTGCTAAAAGGTTTACCGATCGGTACTCCATTAGGTGTACTGATCGGTAAACCCTGTCAACCCCTATCACCCATTTCGGGTGATCGGTCCGATCCAAGGTTCTGAATTCATGAGGCCAATCATCGTTCGGCATCGGGTCTTGCTGGCTTGGAGGACCCGCTGATGCGGCAGACCAAGCGCGATGAACTTGTCGAGAAGGCGACCGCGATCTTCTACCGCAATGGCTTTCAGGCCACGGGCATGGACAGGCTCGTGGCGGAAACGGGCATTTCCAAAACTTCGATTTACAAGCACTTCGAGACGAAGGACGACCTGATCGTTGCGACGCTCAAATCACGTGACGCGTTCCTGCGTGGATGGCTCTTCGGGCGAATGGCTGAGCTCACTTCGTCCCCCCGCGAACAGCTGATCGCCATGTTTGATGCGCTGCACGAATGGTTCAACGAACCCGATTTCCATGGCTGCATGTTCGCGAAGGCCAGCTCGGAGTATCAGGATCCCGAACATCCCATCAATCGGGAAGCCACGGATCACGTCGCGCGCATATCTGCGCAACTCGCGGAGATTGCCGAAAAAGCAGGCTTGAACCATCCGAGCGAACTGGCTCGTCAGTTGGCGCTGCTGAAGGAAGGGGCGGTAGTCCTTGCGACGATGGGCCGAGGCGGTTCACCGGCGCTGGACGCAAAAGCCGTGGCGACAAAGCTCGTCGAAGAGGCTGACCCCGATAAATGAACGCCTTCACAGGCGGGCCGTTCGAATAATCGCCCCTAATTGTAACCAAACCGGCAGGCCGACCGAACTGGGTGATGTGAGCGCTGTAAGCCTCACCTCAGATTCGAAAGGTATGCTCATGAAACCCACGACCGGAATTGCTGCCGCTGCTGCGACTCTCGCTGCTGCCGCTCTCCTTGCTGCCTCGCCCGCATCGGCTGCGGGCGAGAACGCTGGTGCCAAGGAAAAGTGCTACGGCGTCGCGCTCGCCGGCAAGAACGACTGCGCTGCCGGCCCCGGCACGAGCTGCGCCGGCACTTCGACTGTCAATTACCAAGGCAACGCCTGGAAGTTCGTGGCTGCTGGCACCTGCGTTTCGCAGGGCGGTTCGCTGACGCCGAAGGCCGGGAACGAACGACCGGTCCCGCGTCGCAGCTGACGCAAGCGAAAGGCCCTCGCCATGACCAGACACCCAATGCCGTTGCCTGGCTTTGCCGCGGCACTCGCCGGTGCCGCGATGCTGGCGGCCTGTGGTTCAGGCGGCAAGTCCGCCGACGAATCCCGTGCCGAGGCTAGCGCCAAGGCCACTGAAGTCGCCGCCAAGGAGAAGTGCTACGGCGTGGCGCTAAAGGGCAACAACGACTGCAAGGCAGGCCCCGGCACCACCTGTGCTGGCACTTCGACGGTCGACTACCAGGGCAATGCCTGGAAGTACGTCGATGTCGGAAGCTGCGAGACGATGGGTGGCTCGCTGGCCGAACGTGCCGAAAACACTCCACCCGCCGCCCAGAAGGGCTGAAGCCCTCGGGTCGCATGGATGTTGGCTGACATGAACCTCCCGCCAAACCTGCCCCCCTTGCCGGGAGTTGGATTGAAGCCACAGCACTACGCCCAAGTGCTTCAGCCCATGTCAGCCAGCATTTCACCGCCAGCGCCGATTCCCGCCTGGCTCGAAATTCATCCGCAGAATTACTTTGGCGCGGGCGGCCCGCCGCATCGCTGGCTGTCTGCCATCGCGGAGAGCTTCCCCTTGAGCTTTCACTCGGTCGGTCTGTCGCTTGGCAGCTCCGGCGGGGTAGACTTGGCTGAACTTGAACAGCTGGCGGCTCTTTGCGAGCGCTATGAGCCAGCGATGGTATCGGATCACCTCAGCTGGAGTGGAAGCGCCAACAATCGCTATCCCGATCTTCTGCCCGTTCCCTACACCGATGAAGCGCTTGGGCATTTCGTCGCGCAGATCGGCCGTGTGCAGGACCGGCTGAAGCGCGGCATTCTGATCGAGAATCCGTCCCGTTACCTGGCGTTCGCACGCGACGATATGAGCGAGGCGCAGTTCCTTCACTTGCTTTGCGACCTCACGGGTTGCGGCATTCTCCTCGACATCAACAACATCGAGGTTTCCGCGACGAACCTCGGTCTCGACGCGCAAGCGATGGTCGATTCGATCGATCCGAGCCTGGTTGGCGAAGTGCATCTGGCTGGCCATGCAAGGGAGGAGCACCCGGATGGTGTCCTCCTGATCGATGACCATGGCTCCGCAGTCTCAGAAGCGACCTGGTCGCTCTTTGCCAGGTTCATCGGACGGGCTGGCCGCAAGCCGGTTCTGATCGAGTGGGACACCGATGTCCCCGATTACGCCGTGCTGCTGGCGGAAGCAGCCAAGGCTGAGACGATCATGCGGGAACAGGCGAGTTTCGCATCGCTGAACACTCCTTCTCTGGACCAGGCCCATGTTTGCGCTTGAACAGGTTCAGACAGCCATGATGCAGGCCCTCGATCATGGCCCCGGGTTCCTGCCGGACCATCTTTTTGCAGGAACGCATGCGCGCATCCTGGCGGGCATGAAAGTTCATGCCAACACGATCAGTCACGCCCGGCTTGTCGCGCTGGAGGACACGTTTCCGCGCGTGCTCGCCCTACTAGGCCACGCGCGCTTCAATGAACACTCCCGGTTGTATCTCGAACAGCCGGGAGTGACGGCAAAAACCCTGGCAGGCATCGGGGAAGCATTCCCGGCCTGGCTGGCCACGTCTGGCGAAACAGGCGCGGCAGTCGATCTGGCGCGGTTCGAGTGGCTTTGGCTTGAAGCCTATCATGCCGAAGATGCAGTGCCGCTGCGCCTTGCCGATCTTGCCGGGCTAGATGAACAGGCGCTTCTCGAGGCGGCCATCGCGGCGCATCCTTCCGCATCAATCGGGACATTCGATCGCAACGTGCACGAGGCAATCGGCAAGGAAGTGCCCGGCCTTGCCGATGCGGCGGCAATTTTGGTCGTCAGGCCCGATGCTGACGTATTGGTGTCGCCGGCAAACGTGGCGATGCGCGCGATCTTCGAAAGGCTCGAAGATTCTCAAACCATCGGTAACCTTCTTGGCCACTTCGACGAACCTGACTGTAAGGATCGACTGTCATCCAACGACTTCATGGCCGCGCTGATCGCGCTGCTCGAAGTGGGCGCGCTGATCCGGGCAGACTAGCAACAGGTGGCGTGATGGACCGGATACTCAAATTCTACGACCGGATGGTTGCTTTGGTCAGCAACTGCAAACTGCAAAACCTGACCCTGCTGTTCACCCGCATCGTGCTCGCCGGCGTGTTCTGGCGGTCGGGCCGCACCAAGGTCGATGAAGGGAGCTGGTTTTCGATCAGCGACAACACCTATTTCCTCTTCCAGGAGGAATACAAAGGCGTGCCGCTGCCGAGCGATCTCGCTGCGGTCATGGCGACAGTCTCGGAACACCTGTTCCCGATCCTGCTGGTGCTCGGCCTGTTCACGCGCCTTTCAGCGCTGGCCCTGCTGGGCATGACCCTGGTTATCCAGATCTTCGTCTATCCTGAGGCCTGGTGGCAGGTGCATTCGCTGTGGGTGGCGATGGCCCTGGTACTGATTGTGCGGGGCGGTGGCAGCATCAGCCTTGACGCGCCACTGGTGCGTCGGCGGGCGGCATGAGGGCCGACGAGCCAACGCTGGCCCGCCTGATGGGACAAGCGCAGGCTGGCGACAAGCAGGCCTATGCTGCCCTGCTGGGCGAATGTCAGCGCTGGCTGCGGCGCTATTTCGGACGGCGGGTCGCTCCCGGACAACTGGATGACCTCGTCTGTCAACGGCGGAGCAAAAGTCGGCCATTCGGCGGCGTAAAACCAGGCCATCGTGTTACATGCCGGGGGGAGTGGCGTGAGGGCGTAGCCCGAGGGCCACTCCCCCCGGCATTGGTGTAAT
>NZ_JAUQOM010000018.1 GCF_030580935.1 Sphingobium cyanobacteriorum
CACGCTGTAGATCCCCACACCTCCCTGACTCGGCAGAAAGGCTTCAAGGTGGACGACTTTTACGCCGCCCGCAGCAGGACTATCCCGCCGCTACCGTGGTCGAATATTGCTCCGCCGTTCTCAGGCCACCGGATAAAGAGTCACTTGCATTATGCAAGTGACTATGGAACTCTGCAAGCATCATGTATCGCTGGAGACTCGAGTCATGACACATGCACTGGAAGGCGGCTGCCTATGCAGTTCTGTCCGTTATTCCGCCAAAGCCCAGCCTGTGATGGTCGGGCACTGTTATTGCGTCGACTGCCGCAAGAGCAGCGGCACGAGCCACTGCACCCATGCCGCCGTTCCAGACGCAAGCCTCTCGATGAGTGGCGAGTTAAGGTTCTACGAGCGCCCGGCCGACAGCGGCAACCTGGTCAGCAGGGGGTTCTGCCCGGCTTGCGGCTCGGCAATCCTCTCGCGCAATTCGGGCATGCCAGGAATGACTTTCATACGCGTCTCAAGCCTCGACGATCCCGAGGCGGTCGAACCGCAGATGACCGTCTATGCAGCTCGCGCCCCTTCATGGGCCGTGCTGGACCGCGCCAAGCCGGTCTTCGACATCATGCCCGAGGGCGGACCCGAAGCTGCGATGCCTGCGAGTTGAACCATGGCCTATGACGAAGAATTGGCTAGGCGCATGCGGTTGGCTGTGCCCGACGCTCTCGCCATTACCGAGAAGCGGATGATGGGCGGCGTGTGCTTCTTCCTCAACGGCAACATGATCGGCGGCGCCGATCAATCGAAGGAGGGCGAACGCAGGCTGATGTTCCGTGTCGGTAAAGCGAACGAGGCTGCAGCGAAATTGCCGGGCGGATTGCCGATGTTCCTGGGCGAACGGCCAATGCCGGGCTTCTACTTCGTCGATGCCGACCAATGCGACGACGCCTTGCTTGGGCAATGGCTGGCTGTCGCATTGGACCATGCCGGAAGCTTTCCGCCAAAATGAGCTGGCTGTCGGCAGAAACGGTGCATTTCCTCGCCGATCTGCGCGCGAACAACGATCGCGACTGGTTCGCGCGACACAAGAACCAGTACGAGCTAAGCCTGAAACAACCGGGCGAAGCTTTTGCTGCAGCAATGGCGAACGAGCTGGCATCCCGGCGAGGCACTCCGCACGACTATCGGATTTTCCGCATCCATCGCGATGTCCGCTTTTCGAGGGACAAGGCCCCGTTCAATGCACATCTCCACATCAGCTTTTCCAGCGCCGGTGGATGCAAGGATGGTGCGCCGGTCTGGATGTTCGGTCTCGATCATGATGGTCTGACCCTGGGCGCAGGCATCTTCGCATTTTCCGCGCATCAACTTGAGCGGTGGCGAGACCTGTGCGCTGCTCCGGCCGGGGAACGGATGATTGCAAAGCTGGGCACGATCGCCCGCGACGGCATTCGCCTGTCCGAACCCGAGCTTAAGCGCGTTCCTGCACCCTACCCGGCAGATCACCCACGCGGTGCTGAACTACGCCGCAAGGGGCTAACGGCCTGGATCGACAGGCTCGATCCATCGCTGGCGTTTGGCCCGGAAGGTGCCGCCCGCTGCGTCAAGTCGATTTCAGAATTGCAGGTGGTGTTCGAAACACTCACGGCGCTCGGTTAGTCTCTCGCCGCGCACCCGCCAGTCTTGCGGAATGATTTTTCCGCCGGGGTGTAACCAGGAGCACGCACGGTCCGAATAGCGGATTGTGAGGCGTGATTGCCTCCCAATCGAACGAAAAGGACCAATCATGAGTTCCACCATCAAAATCACCGCACTTGCTGCCTCGCTTGCTACCGCCGCGCTTCTCGCGTCGGCTCCCTCGCAGGCGGCGGGTGACCAGGCCGGCGCGAAAGAGAAGTGCTACGGCGTCGCGCTCAAGGGCCACAACGACTGCAAGGCCGGTCCTGGCACCAGCTGCGCGGGCACCGCGTCTGCCGACTATCAGGGCAACGCATGGAAGCTCGTTCCCGCAGGCACCTGCGTGACCCAAGGCGGCACGCTTGAAGCCCATGCCGGCAATGCCAGGCCGGTGCCGCATCGCGGCTAAACCGGGCGATCTATTCTGACCATCCCTTGAGCATCGGAGCACGTGAGCCATGATGAATTCAGCAAATCCGGTTTCCGGTCTCGCCATGGCGCTCGCCGGTGCTGCGATGCTGGCAGCTTGCGGGCCGACAAAGACCTCGGGCAATCCATCCGAAGCCGCAGCAACTCCCGCGGCGGCCAAGGTTGCAGAGCGCGAGAAGTGTTTCGGCGTGGCCCTGAAGGGGCACAATGACTGCAAGGCTGGTCCCGGAACAACCTGCGCGGGCACCGCAAAGGTCGATTATCAGGGCAACTCCTGGAAATTTGTCGATGCGGATACCTGCGTAAAGCAGGGCGGTACGCTTGAGGCACATTCCGAGAATACCCCTCCCGTCGCCCAGAAGGGCTGAAGCCTTTCGGGTCGCACCGGAAGCTGGCTGACATGAAACACCTGACCAAACTGCCCCCCTTGGCGGGAATTGGACTGAAGCCGGAGCATTACAGCTCCGTGCTCCAGTCCGTGTCAGCCAGCACTTCCGCTGAAGGCATGAATCCTGGCGACGCTCCGGGCTGGTTAGAGGTTCATCCGCAAAATTATTATGGCGCTGGCGGGCCGCCACATCGCTGGCTCTCGGCGATCGCGCAGCATCGTCCCTTGAGCTTTCATTCGGTCGGATTGTCGCTTGGCAGCGCCGCGGGCTGTGACCTTGAGGATCTGGAGCAATTGGCGGCGCTGTGTGAACGGTATGAACCGGCGATGGTTTCCGATCACCTGAGCTGGAGCGGCAGCGCCAGCAATCGTTACCCCGATCTCCTGCCGGTGCCTTACACCGACGAAGCACTGGGGCATTTCGTGACCCAGATCGCGGTGGTTCAGGATCGTCTGAAACGGCGCATCCTGATTGAGAATCCTTCACGCTACCTCGCCTTCGCGCGCGACGACATGGACGAAGTCGATTTCCTGCACCTGCTCTGCGAATTGAGCGGTTGTGGCATTCTGCTCGACATCAACAATATCGAGGTCTCCGCGACCAACCTGGGGTTTGACCCGCTCGGTATGATCGATGCAATCGATCCGGGCCTGGTCGGGGAAGTCCACCTCGCCGGTCATGCGCGCGAGGAGCACCCCGATGGCCCGCTCCTGATTGATGATCACGGCTCTGCCGTCTCCGATCTCACCTGGGCCTTGTTCGCCCGCTTCGTGACCCGCGCAGGCCGCCTACCGGTGCTGATCGAATGGGATACCGACGTCCCGGACTATGGCGTGCTGATGGGTGAAGCGCACAAGGCGGGGGCGATCATGCGCGAGCAGGACGCACTGTGCACGTGGGAGCTGGCTCATGCTCATGCTTGAAGCGGCGCAGACCGCCATGATGCAGGCGCTCGAATTTGGTCCGGGCGAACTTCCCGATGGGCTGTTTGCTGGAACGCGCGCGCGCGCACTGACCGGCATGAAGGTCCATGCCAACACGATTTCACATGCCCGGCTGGTCGCGCTGGAGGATACCTTTCCGCGCACCCGGGCACTGCTTGGTCACGAGCGGTTCAATGAACACTCCCGGCGGTTTGCTGCCTTGCCGGGAGTGACCGCCCGCACGCTCGCCCATATCGGGACAAGTTTCCCTGGCTTTCTCCGTGAGATCGGCGAGACGTGCGCGGCGGTCGATCTTGCCGAGTTCGAATGGCTATGGCTTGAGGCCTATCACGCGGCCGAAGGACAAGCGCTGCGCCTTGCCGCCCTGGCCGGGATCGACGAGAATGCCCTGCTCGATCTCACGATTGCGCAGCATCCGGCGGCAAGGATTATCCAGGCCGACCGCGCCGTACACCGGTTAATCGGCGAGGAAGTGCCAGGCCTTGCCGATGCCGACGCCATCCTGATCGCTCGGCCCGAAGCCGAAGTCCTCGTTTCGGCTGCGACATCTGTAATGGCAAAAGTGTTCACCGCGCTCGAATTTCCCGAAAGCATCGGTAACCTTTTCGCGAGCTCGTGCGAACCTGACTGTAAGGATCAAGTGCCTCCCGACGACTACATGCCTGCGCTGATTGCGCTGCTCGAGGCGGGTGCCCTGATCCAGCTTGAACAACAGGTGGGATGAATGACGCGGATTCTTTCTCTTTACGACCGGGCTGTTGCCCTAGTCGCGACAAAGCTGCCCGAGGGCTTGATGCTGCTGTTCATGCGCGTCGTCCTCGCCGGCATCTTCTGGCGCTCCGGGCAAACCAAGATCGCCGAAGGCACCTGGTTCACGATCAGCGATAATGCCTATGCGCTGTTCGAAACCGAATACAGCGGCGTTCCGCTTCCCAGCCATCTCGCTGCGGTTATGGCAGCAACGTCCGAACACCTCTTCCCGGTCTTGCTGGTGTTCGGCCTGTTCACGCGGGGCGCGGCGCTGGCGCTGCTGGGCATGACCATGGTCATCCAGATCTTCGTCTATCCCGACGCCTTCTGGACCGAGCATTCGCTCTGGATCGCCATGCAACTCGCACTGATCGTGCGCGGCGCCGGACTGTTCTCGCTCGATGCGCTGCTTTCGAAGTCCCGCAGGGCATGAGAGCAGACGAGCCTTCATTGGCCCGCCTCATGGCGATGGCCCAGCGGGGTGATCGGCAGGCCTACACGACGCTGCTCACCGAATGCCAGCGCTGGCTCAAATCCTATTTCGGACGCCGGGTCGCCCCATGCCATCTGGACGACCTGGTCCAGGAAACCCTGATGGCACTGCACCACAAGCTCGCGACCTGGGATTCGTCACGCGCCTTTCTGCCCTGGCTCGCGGCAATCGCGCGTTACCGGTGGGTAGACAGTTTGCGCCGGATCTACAGGGCAGCAGAGTCGGAACTTGTAGAAGAAATCGCCGGATTTGACGAAGAGCCAGCCATCGCGGCCCGAATTAGCCTGGAACGACTCTTCGCCCAGTTGCCCGACGCTCAGGCGCAGGCAATCGAACTGGTCAAGATCGAAGGACTGTCGGTTGCAGAAGCCGCCAGAGCCTGTGGTCAGACCGAAAGCCTGATAAAGGTCAACATTCACCGGGGGCTGAAGAAGCTCACCGCGATGATCGAGAAAGCTTGAAGCAGATGTCCCGTGATACAAATTCCCTGATCGCCGATCTGGTCGGCAGTCTCGAGCCGGTGAGGCCGCTGCGCCTGTCGAGCGGTCTTGGCTTCGCCCTTGCCGGTCTTGGCGTGACACTATCGGTTGTGACATTGCTGTTCGGCATTCGCCCTGACGTAATGGTAGGCAGCTTTGACCCGGTGTTCGTGCTGGCTACCGGACTGTTCCTGCTGCTCGGTCTGGCATCGTCGGTTACGGTCATTGTCATGAGCCGGCCCAGCGTCGGCAGCGACCATAGTGGCTGGCTGTGGGCTGCGGCCATGACTGCGCTGCTCCCGCTCACCGCCGTTATTATCGGAATGGGCCGCGGGAGCAGTGCATTCTCATCGACCGCTGCCGGACATGGCCTCGACTGCATGCTGGCGGGAAGCGTGCTCGGATCGCTGACCTTTGCGGTGCTGGTCTGGTGGCTGCGCCGGGGCGCACCAACGTCTCCGCAGCGGGCTGGCCTGCTTACCGGCGTGGCCGCCGGCAGCTTCGGGATCTTCGCTTTCTCATTTCACTGCGCCTACAGTGACATCGTCCATATCGGCGTGTGGCACAGCCTCGTCGTGGTAGTCGGCGGTGTTCTTGGCAGGATCGTTGTCCCGCGCCTTATCCGCTGGTGAACCGCGAAGCGGCACCTATCAGGTCAGGCAGCGGCCAATGCTTTGAGAAAACTGCGGATACGGCGGGCGTTCACACCAAGATCGCCCACGCCGACCCTGCTGACCGAGCGCATATCGACCACGCTGCCCTTACCGTCCGGTGCTGCCGAAATACGGATCACCACGTCGTCGTGAAACCGGATGTAGGAGACACTCGCGGTCGCCTCGATGTGCCCGCGGACAGGATCGGACACGGCAATCGCCCACCCCATGTCCCGCGCGATCCGAGTCGCATCGGCGGTTACAGCCGCCACCGGCTTGGCGATCGTCAGTGGCTTCAGGTCTCCATAGGCCGCGCGGTGAACGCTGCGCCAGTTTTCGAGCGTGCCGACGCCGGTCAGATTATCGCTGCGGAGCGTCAGCACCTCGAATTGCGGCGGATTGGCGAGATCGGTCGTAATGTCATGGATCGCAGGCGCCTTACCGGCGGCGAGCGGACGGGACACGAGGAACCCGACGAAGATCAGCGACAGGACAAGGCCGATCAACGCGGACCGGCGGCCCCGCCAAGTCTGTCTGCGCCCCACGACAAGCGCAATCGCACCCGCGAGAAGACCGAGCAGGGCAATCGCACCGCCGCCGAGCAGCGCCGAAAATCCGGCAAGCTTGCCGACCAGGTCGTAGCGCGCCAGCGAAAGACCGGCGAAGGCAAACGCGATTGCGCCAATGCCGAGGCCAATCGACAGTTTGCTCAGTCGCTCGGCCCATATGCTCCTGGTCATCGTCGGTCGCTCCGTCATTGGGTGGGCCAAGTCAGCAGGATTGCCATACGGGGTCAATCGCTGCGTCAGAATGTAAGAAGCTCCACCTCCGCGCGACAAATGGCAATTCGTGATAGGCGGGCCAACATGACGACGAGCAGACGTGTTATTCTTGCCGGCGGCGGCCATGCCCATCTTGCCGTACTCGCGGACTGGGCGAGAAAGCCGTTGCCGGACGCCGAATGCTGGCTTGTCACTACAGCGCAGCATACGGCTTACTCGGGCATGCTCCCGGGCTGGATGGTGGGGTATTATCGGGCGCACGAGCTTCTCATTGACCTCAAGCCGCTTGCCGAAAAGGCAGGCGCGAAGCTGGTGTTAGCCGATGTTGTCGGGCTCAATGCCGCCGCCCGAACGATTACGCTCTCAACGGGAGAGCAAGTCCGGTACGACTTGCTATCGCTGGCCACGGGCGGGGAGACTGACATATCGTGCCTCGCCGCGCTTGGCGGCCGGTTGCTTGCCGCAAAACCGGTGGATGCGTTCATGGAACACTGGTCTGCGCTTCTCGACCGCGCGAGCCTGCTAACGCCGATGCAGGTTGCCATCGTCGGCGGCGGTGCAGCTGGGGTCGAACTGGCGCTTGCAGCGAGCGCGGCACTGGGCCGACTCTACGGACACAGCCAGGTAACACTTGTCACGCCAAGCGAGCAATTCCTCGAAGGGCACCCCGCCGGGGTCCGGCGCAGGGCGCTGGCTGAATTGGAGAGGCGAGGGGTTGTCCTGCATCTTGCCCAGGCGGCAGGCGAGGAAGCCGGCCTACTCCTTTCAAACGGCACCTTTATTCCTTGCGATGGCGTCATCGCCGCGACAGGCAGCCGCGCGCCGCAGTGGCTCGCGAGATCGGGCCTGGAGCTCAGCAACGATGGCTTTGTCGCCGTGGGCGGCGATCTGCGCAGCCCCTCCCATTCTGCAATTTTCGCAGCGGGCGACATCATTGCCCGAACCGATCGGCCGGTCGCACGCTCGGGCGTTCACGCAGTAAAAGCCGGACCGATCCTCGCCTCCAATCTGCGCGCAGCGCTCGGGGGCGGTGCGCTCAAGCAGTACATTCCGCGCAGCCGCACGCTCTATCTGCTCGCCACCGGTGATCAGCGCGCCATACTGTCCTGGGGACCGTTTTCGGCGACCGGCCGGTTCGTCTGGCGCCTCAAGGACTGGATCGACCGGCACTTCGTCGCGAGCTACACCGAAAGGGCAAACGACGGACAACAAGAAACGGGAATTGGCTATGCCTGAAGTAACGACGTTCGATCGCCACAAACTTGAAATTTTCAATTGGCCTGAATTGATGCAGCACTTCGGGCCGCTGGCGCAGCTTTGTCTCGGGAGCGGCGAACTGTCCCGGCAATTGAAGCAGGAGGCCTTCATGCTTCTGAGCCTTGCGTCTGGGTGTCGGCATTGCCAGGCGC
The DNA here is from genome assembly GCF_030580935.1 of Sphingobium cyanobacteriorum. Taxonomy (GTDB): domain Bacteria; phylum Pseudomonadota; class Alphaproteobacteria; order Sphingomonadales; family Sphingomonadaceae; genus Sphingobium; species Sphingobium cyanobacteriorum. The sequence continues at coordinate 7,985 of NZ_JAUQOM010000018.1, forward strand.
ATGGCGGTTACGGCCTGCATCTCGAAGGCGCACCGGTCGAACGGATCCAGGCCTTGTGGGACTTCGAGCGATCAGACCAGTTCTCCGATGCTGAACGTGCGGTCTACTATTTCGCCCTGGCAGCCGGCTCTTCACCCAACGCGGCGACCCCTGATCACTATGCCGAACTACGCGAATATTACTCCGACAGCCAGATTACCGAGCTTCTCGGCGTGGTCGCGATGAGCGGATTTCTCAATCGCTACAGCGACACACTGGCGGTTGTGACCGATCAGGAATCGGTCGACTGGGCCTTGCAAACCCTTGGACCGGTGGGGTGGACCCAAGGCAAGCACATGGGCGCAGCTGTCGAGCAACGCGCTGGTTTTCCGCACATGCGCAAGGGCTGAAAATGGAATCCCGCATAGCCGATGAGGACGAGATGAGCGCCTGCGGTTCGCGCCGGATCGAAGGCTGCGCGTGTGCATGGCTCTCGCGGCGATGACCACGGAAGGCAGAACATCATGCTGAAGGAAATGATCAACAAAGCTGTGGCGTGGAATGCCCTGCGCGTCTCCTTATTCGTCGGCACCTGCCTCAATGCCATCAACCAGGGCAGTGCGATCTGGCATGGTTCTGGCGTCGAATGGGGAAAGGTCGTGCTCAACTATGTGGTCCCTTATCTGGTCGCGAGCTACAGCGCCGCCAAGGCGCGCAGGTCGATGGGCGTCTGAATGGAGCAACTGACCCAGCCACACAGCGACTTTGCTTCCGCCGATCCGGTATTCATAGCCAGGGTCCGCGAAGACATGCTGCGCTTCGCACGCCAGCAGCTCGGCAACGACGACGAGGCGGAGGACGCAGTTCAGGAAGCACTCGCCGGCGCACTGAAGAATTCGGACAACTTCCGGGGCGAAGCCGCGCTCAAGACCTGGATCATTGCCATCCTCAAGAACAAGATCGCCGACATTCTGCGCCAACGCCAGCGCCGCCCGATCAACGCGAGCCAATTGACGACGGAGGAACTGGACGGCCCACTTCCCGCCGTGTTCGACCAGAAGGGCATGTGGCGCGACGCGACCCGGCCCGCGCGCTGGGAGGACCCCGAGGCCGATTTGCATTCGCGGCAATTTCTGGCCGTGTTCGACGCCTGCCTGGGCCGCCTGCCGCCGCAACAAGGGCGCGTATTCCTGATGCGCGAAGTTGTCGAACTGGACACTCCGGAAATCTGTTCGGAGCTCGGGCTGTCGGTCTCGAACGTGCATGTCATCCTGCACCGCGCGCGGCTCGGGCTGCGCGCCTGCCTGCAGGTTCACTGGCTTCAGGAGGAAGCGCGATGATGTTGGACTGCCACGATGCAACCTTCCTCATGTCGCAGGGCCGTGAGCGCGAATTGACCTTTTCGGAACGCATGAAGCTGCGCCTCCATGTCGGCATGTGCCGGGGCTGCGCGAATTTCGAGAAGCAACTGCCCCTGCTTGGTACGGCCGCTCGCCAGCTTGCTGCAGCCCCGGATCGCAAGCCGGATGGACAGGATGTGTAAGGACAAGGCGCATCCGGCGACAAAGGGACCATGGCCTCCGCCGAAAGGAACCCTCAGTTGAAACGCCTTGTTCTGGTTCTTGTGCTGGCTTTAGCCCTGGCCGCGTGGTTCTTGCTGGACCTCGGGCAATATCTGACGCTCGACACCCTCAAGCAGCAGCAGCAGGCGATCGAGAGTTTCTACCAGGCCAACCCGCTGCTGGTGCTCGCCCTGTTCTTCGCGATTTACGTGATCCTGACCGCGCTTTCGGTTCCCGGAGCGGTCATCCTGACACTTGCTGCGGGAGCGATTTTCGGGGTGACGACCGGGACTCTGGTCGTGTCCTTCGCCTCGAGCATCGGCGCAACGCTGGCCTTCCTCGCCTCGCGTTACCTGTTCCACGATGCCGTCCAGACGCGCTTCAGCGCGCGGTTGCGGCCGGTGAACGAAGGCGTGGCGCGCGACGGGGCGTTCTACCTGTTTTCGCTGCGTCTGGTCCCGGTCTTCCCGTTTTTCGCGGTCAATCTGCTCATGGGCCTGACCCCGATCCGGACCTGGACCTATTACTGGGTCAGCCAGGTCGGCATGCTTTTGGGCACCGTCGTCTATGTGAATGCAGGCACTCAGCTGGCGCGGATCGAGGCGCTGTCCGATGCGGCCTCGCCGGGCCTGCTCGCCTCGTTTGCGGCGCTTGGGGCTCTGCCGTGGCTCGGAAAGTGGATCATGGCGGCCATCAAGCGCCGCCGCGTCTATGCCCGCTGGACGAGGCCCAGGCGGTTCGATCGCAACCTTGTGGTGATCGGTGCCGGTGCGGCCGGCCTCGTATCCTCGCTGATCGGGGCAACCGTTCGGGCCGAGGTCACGCTGGTCGAAGCCTCCAAGATGGGGGGCGATTGCCTCAACTATGGCTGCGTGCCCTCAAAAGCCCTGATCAAGTCGGCGCGGATTGCCGAAGCGATGCGCCATGCCGACCGCTATGGCCTGGAGGGCATCGACCCTCGCTTCAGCTTTAAGGCGGTGATGGGGCGCGTGCATGACATCATTGCCGCTGTCGAACCGCACGACAGTGTCGAGCGCTACACCGGCCTCGGCGTCGATGTGGTGAAGGGCTATGCGACGATCGTCGATCCCTGGACGGTCGAGATCGCGCGCGAGGACGGGACGAGCCAGCGGCTGACCACCCGTTCGATCATTATTGCCGCAGGCGCCGAACCGCTGGTTCCCGACCTCCCTGGCCTTGCCCATTCGGGCTATCTCACCAGCGACACTCTGTGGGAGGAGTTCGCTCGCCTCGACCAGATGCCCCGCCGCATTGTCGTGCTGGGCGGCGGCCCGATCGGTTCGGAGCTTAGCCAGGCCTTCGCACGGCTCGGCGCGGACGTGACCCAGGTCGAGCGCGGCGAGCGGCTGCTCCCGCGCGAGGACCGCGATGTATCGGACCTCGCGCGCACCGCGCAAGAGACGTCCGGCGTGAGAGTGCTGACCGGACACGAGGCCCTGCGCGTCGAGAACGCTGCGGAAAGGCAACTGGTCGTTTCGAGCGGCGACGAAGAGACTGCTATCGGATTTGACGCACTGATCGTGGCGGTGGGGCGCAAGGCGCGGCTCTCGGGCTATGGGCTCGAGGAACTGGGCATCGAGACTGAGCGCACCGTGGTCACCGACGACTATCTCGCGACAATCTACCCCAACATCTATGCCGCCGGCGACGTCGCGGGTCCCTACCAGTTCACGCACACCGCAGCCCATCAGGCCTGGTTCGCCAGCGTGAACGCCCTGTTCGGCCAGTTCTGGCGCTTCAAGGCCGACTACCGGGTCATTCCCTGGACCACTTTCATTGACCCCGAAGTCGCCCGCGTCGGCCTCAACGAACAGGAAGCCGCCGAAAAAGGCGTACCTCATGAAGTCACAGTCTTTCCGATACACGAGCTTGACCGCGCGATCGCGGACAGTGCCACAACGGGTTTCGTCAAAGTGCTGACCCCGCCAGGCAAGGATCGCATCCTGGGCGCCACCATAGTCGCTGATCATGCCGGCGAACTGCTTGCCGAATATGTGCTGGCGATGAAACACGGGCTTGGCCTGAACAAGATCATGGCGACGATCCACACCTACCCAACCATGGCGGAGGCGAACAAATATGCCGCCGGGGAATGGAAGCGGAAGCATGCGCCCGAAGGCCTGCTCCGGCTGGTAGCGCGGTATCACGCTTGGCGGCGGGGGTAAGACTTGCAACCACGATCAATGTCGATTGAGAGCATCGATGATCGGACAGTCAGGGACATTCTTGCCCGAGCATTCCGCCAAGGTTGCCGCCAGGATCGCTTCAATGCGCTGCAGTTCGTTAATACGGCGGTGCACATCATCAAGGTGGGTCTTGGTTCGTGCCATGACTTCGCCGCAGGTTTGCGTTCCTGTGTCCGTTAGCGAGAGCAGGGACCGCACTTCTTCCATCGCAAATCCAAGGGCGCGCGCGCGCAGGATGAACTGCAACCGTTGCACCAGTTCTGACGAATAGATCCGGTAGCCATTGGCGCTGCGCGGCGGCGCGGGCAGCAATCCGACCTTTTCGTAATAGCGGACAGTTTCGAGATTGCAGCCGGTTTTCCAGGCGAGCTGGGCACGCAGAATGCCGCCTTGCGGTTTCATGAAATTACCTCTTGAGCCTGTAGTCACTACAGAGCTTACACTGCGAATCACCAAGTCGAAAGAAAGGATTTATGCCGTGGCCTCAACGCCTGAGCAGGGACACCCCGCCACTCCTAAACCTGCGAAGGGCGAGCGGACGAACTGGCTCGCCGCGAGCGCCCTGATTGGCGCGGGGCTGGCCTCGGCCTGCTGTGTCGTGCCGTTGCTGCTCGTCACACTTGGCATTTCCGGCGCGTGGATTGCCAATCTGACGGCACTCGAACCATACAAGCCCTATGTCGCTGCAGTGACTCTCACGCTGCTCGGGTTTGGCTTTTGGCATGTCTATTTTAAGCCGAAGCCCCCGTGCGAGGACGGTTCTCGCTGCGCCCGGCCGCAATCGGCGCGCACCACCAAAGCACTGCTGTGGCTGGGACTGGCCATCGTCATCCTCGCGCTCACCATCGGTTGGTGGGCTCCCTGGTTCTACTGAAAGGAAACACCCATGAAAAAGACTTTGCTCATCGGGCTGGCCGTGATCGCAGTGGCAGGCGGCGGGGTCGCATTTGCACTTGGCGGCACGATCCAGAGCCGGCCAGCGGCAATAGGCGCGCAAGCGCAAACTACCTTCGCAATCGAGAGCATGACCTGCGCCACCTGCCCGATCACAGTGCGCAAGGCGATGGAAGGTGTGGCCGGGGTGAGCGCAGTCAGCGTTGACTTCAACGCCAAGACCGCACGGGCGACCTATGATCCCCGCCGAACCAATGTGGGGGCAATCGTCGCGGCATCGACCAACGCAGGCTATCCGGCGCACGCTGTTCAAAACTGAAAGCATCTGACGCCCTTGGCGTCAGAAAAAGGTGACATTTGATGACCGACTGTTGCAACCGGACTTCGCTGGATGGATTTGATGTGGCCGTTGTCGGCGCAGGCTCTGCGGGCTTCTCCGCCGCGATCACCGCTGCGGAGCTGGGTGCGAAAGTCGCGTTGATCGGCCACGGAATGATCGGCGGCACCTGCGTCAATGTCGGCTGCGTCCCCTCCAAGACGCTGATCCGCGCAGCGGAAGCGGTGCATGGCGGCACGGCTGCACGGCGTTTTCCAGGGCTTGGCGGCAGCGTGCACCTTGATGACTGGAGCGCACTTGCCGCGTCGAAAGACGCACTGGTTGGTGAACTTCGCCAGAAGAAATATGTCGATCTTCTGCCCGCCTATGCAGGGGTGAGCTATATCGAAGGAATGGTGCGGTTAGCCGGGAGCGAACTGCTGGTCGATGATGCGCCGATGCAGGCCGGCAAGGTGATCCTTGCGACGGGCGCGCGCGCCGCCGTGCCGCCGATACCGGGGCTGGACGATGTGCCTTACCTGACCAGCACTTCGGCTCTGGCACTTGAGCATCTGCCCAAGTCGCTGCTGGTGATCGGCGGCGGCGTGATCGGGGTGGAGCTGGGGCAGATGTTTGCGCGCCTGGGTGTTGCTATCACGATCTGCTGCCGCAGCCGCCTGCTGCCCGAAATGGACCTGGAAATCAGCGCCGCTCTGCAAAGCTATCTTGAAGCCGAGGGTGTAAGGGTGTGTGCGGGGATCGGTTATCGGCGGATCGAGCAGACCGATGGCGGCGTGGTGCTGACCTGCGAAGCCTTGTCGTGCGATGACGAAGGCCAATGTGATACGGTTGCAACGGCACAAACGATCAGGGCGGAAAAGGTGCTCATCGCCACCGGACGGCGGCCCAACAGCGATGGGCTGGGGCTGGGTGAGCGCGGCATATCGCTTGGCCGGGGCGGCGGAATCATCGTTGACGACTATCTCGAAACGTCCGTCCCCGGCATTTACGCAGCGGGCGATGTCACGGGCCGGGACCAGTTTGTCTATATGGCCGCTTATGGCGCGAAGCTGGCTGCGCGCAATGCGATCGAAGGCAATCAGCACCGCTACGACAATAGCGCCATGCCGGCGGTGGTGTTCACCGATCCGCAGGTCGCCACCGTCGGTCTGACCGAAACGGCAGCGCGAGTACTAGGAATGGATGTTAAGGTGTCGCTCCTGCCGCTCGATGCTGTGCCACGGGCGTTAGCCGCACGCGACACGCGCGGCCTCATCAAGCTGGTCGCTGACAATGGAACCGACCGATTGCTGGGCGGCCAGATCTTGGCGCCCGAAGGCGCGGATGCGATCCAGACACTGGTGCTGGCACTCAAGCACGCCATGACGGCAGCCGAGCTTGGCGCTACCATCTTTCCCTATCTTACCACGGTGGAAAGCCTGAAACTCGCCGCACAGACGTTTGACAAGGACATAGCAAAGCTGTCCTGCTGCGCGGGTTAAAGGAAGAGTCCAAGAATTCACATTCGCAAGGACACATGCATCGACCGATGTGTACGCAGGTACCTTCAGTCCGGGCCGACCTGTCGAGCTGCAGGACAGATCGGATGTAACCCTCATCGGCATTCAGACGAACTACCGATTATGAGCAACAGATGGACAAAGCGCGCAAGCCGCAATCTTCGGGGGATTACTGAACTCGGGGCCAGTCGCATGCTCGCGCTTGGGTTTGTTGCAATTGGTGCGACATCGGCATTTGCATGGTTGCGGGGCGAAACCGGCAGCGCCGCCTTTGCAGCAAGCGGAGCCTCCATGGTTGCCATCCTATTGCTGCTGCCGCTGCGCTGCCAGCTTGACCCTTGTCAGCGATGAGTTTGCTGTGTGCAGTTTGAAGCCTGCTGTCATGCTGTAACCTTTGAGGCACTTCGAACGAACCTCACCGTATGAACCGACTGCTTTCATTACAGATGGCGCTTTGTGTCGTGGTCGATTTTAAGCGCCGCCCGCCGGTTCCCCGTACCGATCCGATCCTGACCCCGAAAGGACCGCCATGTTCCGTCTGATCAAGAATTTCTTCGCCATGCTAGCCATGCTGGTAGCCGTGCCTGCTTTGGCCAATCCTGGCTGGACTACCTATTCGCCCGATGCCTTTTCCAGGGCACAGGCATCGGGAAAAACCATCGTTGTCGATGTTCACGCGACCTGGTGTCCGACATGCCGTGCGCAAGAGCCCATTCTGGACGCACTTCGCAGCGAACCACGACTGAAGAATGCGATCTTCGTAAAAGTGGATTTTGACACCGAAAAGGCCTTCTTGCGGCAACATCGCATCCCACGTCAGTCGACGGTCCTGGTCTTCAAGGGGACGCGCGAAACAGCCCGTTCCATTGCCGAAACGAGGCCAGAGCAGCTGCGCGCGGCCGTGCTAGGCGGCGTCTGAACAGCATGACCGGGGAGATCCTGCTGGCGTTTCTCGCCGGGGTTGTGACAATCCTCAATCCTTGCGTGCTGCCGCTCATCCCAATCCTCGTATCCTCGGCGCTCGGGCGCAGCCGCCTGGGTCCTCTGGCCCTGGCTGCCGGGCTCGCGAGCTCATTCGCGACTTTTGGCTTCCTGATCGTCGCGTTCGGTTTTCAGCTCGGAATCGACGAGCAGGCGATCCGGATCGCTGCGGGAATCCTGCTGATTCTCGCCGGCGTACTCCTGCTCGTTCCCGCCGGCCAGGCTGCCATCAGCGCCGCTGCCAGCCCCCTGACAAACCGGGCGAACCAGATCCTGTCGCGCATCGACGGCAATGGGGCCGGCGGCCAGTTTCTGGTCGGTCTGGTGCTTGGCCTGGTCTGGGCACCATGCGTTGGCCCAACGCTGGGCGCGGCAATTGCGGCCGCGAGCCAGGGCGCCGATCTGGTAGCGGCATTTCTGACGTTCCTCGCCTTTGGCATTGGCGTGGCCCTATCGATCGTCCTGTTCGCCTACGGCTCGCGCCGGGCGTTTGGCACGCGGGCAAAGGCCCTTCAGTCATTCGCTCGCTATGCCAAGCCCGCCTTCGGTGCATCGTTGTTGATCGTGGGGCTGCTGGTCGTGACCGGGCTCGACCGTGAACTCGAAAGCATGGCTCTCGCGTTCATGCCGGATTGGCTGATTGCCTTGACGACGCGCTACTGAATCGCATCGCAATTTCTTGCCGACACCAAGACTTCGATTGAAAGGAAAGCAGATGGGTATCCAAGCCAAATTCACCGCCGGCGACCTCTTCCCGTCATTCACCTGGCCTTCCGCGGCAGGCGGACAGGCTACGCCCGCCGACAACGAAGGCTGGCGCCTGATCGTCATCTATCGGGGCAAGCATTGCCCCTTATGCAAGCAGTATCTGGCAACGCTCGAGAGCCTGAAGTCCGATTACGAGGCAGCGGGAATCTCGGTCTGGGCCCTGTCGTCGGACCCGGTCGAGCGAGCCCAGGAAGATGCCATGGCGCATGGCTGGACTTTTTCGCTGCTCGCCGGTCTTGGCGAGCAGCAGATGCGGCAACTCGGCCTTTACATGTCCTCGCCGCGCTCCCCCAGCGAGACTGACCGCAACTTTGCCGAGCCTGCCATTTTCGTGCTCAACCCCCAGGGCAGGGTTCAGATCATCGACCTGTCGAACGCGCCATTTGTCCGGCCTGATCTGAAGGGACTGCTCGGCGGTCTGCGCTACATCATGGCCAATGACTATCCGGTTCGCGGCACAGCGGATTGATCATATTGCGATCCATCCCTTAGCTTTCGGGGAGCTTCTTGATGCCCATTCCTGCGGCCACACTGGAGTCGACGATCGCTTGTCCGCATTTCGGCACGCGGGCGACCGAAATCATGCCGACCGACACCTGCCGGTTCTTCTATCACTGCGAGGGGTGTGGCGAGACACTGCGACCCCTCGAAGGGGACTGCTGCGTCTTTTGCTCTTATGGGACAAGTCCCATGCCCACCACGCCAGGGCGAGAGTTGTTGCGGCTGACCAATTGCGCGCCACAGCGCATCCTCATTCACCGCCCGGTTCGCAAGTGGCGGTGCGCAGCCAGAAGAACCATGATCGTCCCGACCATGATGACGTAGGCAACAAGGCCATAGAGCGTCATGCCGGGAATGGCCCAAAGCATGAGTGTATCGTTTCCGCCCGGCACGAGCAGCGCACCCGTTGCCATCAGCATCCCGCCAACCAGGTGGAGTGCCGCGGTACGGAATCCGGGCTGGCGCAGCCTGAAGCTGCCTCCGGCAATGGCGCTCGTCACAACGCCGGCGACGACGGCGATCGCCGCCCCTTCGACAAGTACCGTATTGGCCTCGATCCCGGACACGATCACGCGTCTCAACCCGGATGTATAGCTCCAGTCCGGATTGCAGGCGTAGACTGTGCCTCCCGCAACACCGACCAGGATCAGTGCCAGAACTGGCTGCTGGCGCAGCCGCCACCAGCGCCAGATCCCCAGGACGGCCAAGGGGGCAAACAGCACGACGCCAATAATCAGGACGCTCGATGAACGATGGAATTCAGTCTTGTCCTCGATCGCGCCGATTGGCACCGGCTGCGAACTTGCGGGCACGACTGCAAGCGCAAGCGCGATCCCTACCAACGTGAAGAGGTAAGCCAGGTCTCCTCGTCCGAGCCCGGCCACGCTCCCAAGGAAGCAGCCCTTGTTCATTGTCGCGCCCAGGCCCATGATCATGGCGCCCAGGATGACTGGCCAGCCAACCTGCAATTGGGCGGGAAGCACCACCACCTGCGGCAAGGCCAATGAAAATCCCGCCATCGTCAGTCCGGCCCAACCGATGGCAATCCAAAGTCCGAGCAGCCAATCCGGCCGGCCATCGACTACGAGACGCCGTGCGCTCGCTACCGTGCAACTGTTCGCCCGAGCCAGTGCCGCGCCGAGTACGAAGGCTGCCATGGGGGTAGCCAGATCAGCCATTCGAGTGATCGTGGCGGTGAACCGGCATGACCTCACCCCAGCTGAGCTCCCGGTGGTTGAACCCTTGTTCGAGCGTGGGTTTCACGATCCGAAAATAGGGCGACACATCGAAGTCGCGCGGGGTGAACAGGCTGTGGTGGCGGATATGCAGAATGTCCCGGACACAGCCCTGACAGTCGGGGTCGTCCATCAGTTCGCGCGTTATTTTCGGCAGGATCGGGTAGCGGATCGATTGAAAGGCCTGCGCGACCAGAGTTGAACAGATCGCCTTGGTGGGTTCGCCGCTGCCCAGTGCCAGCATCCGCCGTCGCCAACCGGTGGGAACCGGAGGTGTCGGACACAGGTAACGGGCCAGATCGACGACATTGGCCAGATCGTAGGCGTCACCAACGTGGGCCAGGGCGAAGTCGATCACGGCGCGAATATCGCCTTCCTCAAGACCGACCGGCCGGCAGATGCGGGTATGCAGTCCGGCAAACTCGGCCAGGGTGACGACGCGCACGCCCTCGACGGCATCGGCTTCGACAAAGCGCGGTTCCACAGAACGGAGCGTGTCCCCGGTGTCGATGCACAGCGCTGCGTGGGACCAGGTCGATTGCGTCAGATATTTGATGGCAGTGCTGATCCGCTGCTTGCCGTCAACCAGAAGTATGTCGCCTGGCCGGATTGTCCGGGCCAGCGCGAACTCATCGGTCGGTGCATTGGCATAGGGCGCGCGCGACGGCCCGGTCAGGTATCCGGCCAGTATCCTCCCGATAGCGAGCAGCACCCCCATCGCTCAGCCTGGCAAGGCCAGCAGGTGCGAGCGCGCCATGTCGCGCAGGACGCCTGCTTCCAGATGGGCTTCTTCGAGCAGGGCCGCGACCAGATCGCCCAGCGAGACGAGTCCGGCGAGGATCGTTCCCTTGGTTTGCACGACAGCGTGGCGGCTGCGCTGACGGGTCATGGCTCGCATCACGCTTGCGGCGTCGTCCTGGCAGTCACAGAACAGTACCGGCTTTCGCATGAACATCAGCACCGGCAATTGCAGCGCGTTGCCGCCACGCTCGGCGGTTGCGGCGACAAGTTCCTGTTGCGACACAATTCCGCGAACTTCCTGAGATCTGCGGTCAACGATGACCACCGAGCCGATCTTGCTGCGATGCATCGTTTCGACGGCTTGCGAGAGTGGCGCGGTCTCGGCAACGCATTCGATGTGCTTGCCCTTGCGGTTGACGATGCTGGAAATCTTCATTCTCGGCACTCCATGAGGATGCCCCCAGCATGGTATTCGGTTGGCCGCGAACAAGGGTTACACCTGTCCGAGCGACGCGGGTGCTATTCCGTCAAAGGCCTCTACTCAGCAGGTCGGCAATGGCGCTTTCGCTTGTTGGGGTCCCGCGCGCCATTTCCCGGCTACCCTTGAAGATCACGAGGTTGCCAAATCCGTGGAGGCGGAACCGCTTCCACGTCGCCGACGGCGCCTTCTCGCCGATCCGCAAGACCATTACCTGCCTGAACGGATCCCGGGAGTGCAGGTGATCGAGGATTGGAGCCTGGATCCTGCAAGGCAGGCACCAGTAGGCATATGTCTCGATCACGATTGTCCGCCCCAGGGCTTGCGCGGTCGCAAATGCTGTTTCGCTGAATTCAGCCGGAACAGCGGCAAGGGAAAGTTGCGGAACGAGCATGGCAACGAACAAGGCCGCAAGTCGGGATAGCGCAAGCCGCCTCATTTGGTCAGCTCGCCTTCTGGGTAGAAGGCGCGAAAGGCAAATGCGAAGTCGACGCTGTAGGCCACATTTGTCCCATCGCGTATTACACGGACGTTACCGATGTCCCAGCTGCGCGAAATTGCGCTGCGATCAAGTGCCGAATTCTGCCCCTCACGCCATTCGATACGCAGGCCATCGGCTGTCAGGACTGGGGAGTTCTTGCGGATATAGGTGAGCGACCAGGCGCGCGTTCCAACGCGGACGACGCGGGCCATCGGATCGATGCCGCGCGGCATCTTGCCCTGGAAGAGAAAGGGCTCGGGCGCCGAGTCATAGCCTTCATAGGGCGTCTGTCCGTAGGAGCTGCGACCCCAGACCGGTGGCACAAGCACGCGGCCATCGGGATGCTCCTCACGAAACAAGCGCCAGGCTTCGATCCTGGCAGGGACGACATTCAGCGCCTTGCCCACGTGAGCTCCGACAATCGCCTCACCAGTGAACTGCTGCCAGAGAGATTCCGTCTGATGGTCGTACATGACCAGATCGGAATTCCGCAGCCGGCCGGATGTGCCGAAGCTCAGCACCGAGTCATCGATCCGGCGATCGAAAACCATCGAGGTATTGCACAGGGGGCAATAGGTGACGGCGACAGGCACCCCGCACTGGTTGTGGTGGACGATCTCGTGCCAGATGAGAATCCGGTAGGGGAAGGCATAGGCGCCGCAGCTACCGACTAGGAAGATGACTGGTTCGTCTTCTCCCAGACCGGTGACTTCGCGCACCGGCACGAACACCGGATCCAGGATCGCCGGGATGCCGTCGCGCGGAACTCCCCCTGACTGGAGCTCGCGCAGGGAGATTGCGCTTCGCGTGACGTCGAGTTTCGGGAATTCCTTCTGAAGCGAGCGCGCATTTTCCGCAGCAGCCCCCACTGGCAGGAGCAGGCCTGCCGCCATTGCGCCGATAATCACGCGATGGGCCAAACTCACGCGAAAGCCTCCTTCGGGGACTATTCGAGCAGACGAAGCGAACGGTTACATCGGCCGCCTCGATCAGGAAATTGCGTCCGGCCTGTAAGGATGGCCGCGCCATGGCGACAAAGCCGACATCAACCGCAACCGAGACCTGTCTCGTCCAGCATTGGAGATCCCTCTTGTTTCCGTCCCGCTTCCTCCTGTCGGCAAGTGTGCTGGCCGTCGCTACCCTCGCCACCCCGGCCCATGCGCAGCAGGCAGGCGTCCAGATCGCGCTGGTTGATGCTTCCACCAACCAGCCCGCGGCGAATGTCGAAGTGAGGATCGAAAACCCGGATATCGGTTTCTCTCGTACCGTGCGTTCGGACGATCAGGGATTTGTCCGGGTCGAAGGCCTGACAACCGCGGGCACCTACCGCGTCACGGCCCTATCGGGCGGTAGATACGAGAGCGATCAACAGGCCAGCGTTTCGTTGCGCGCGAACTTCACCAGCAGCGTCACCCTGCGCCTCGCGCCGGCAGGCGACAGCACCATCGTGGTCACGGGTGTGCGCGGGATCACTTCGCTCAATACGGTCAATGCGGAGGTCTCGGCCTCCTTGGGCAAGGAGGAACTCGTGGCGCTGCCCATCGAGGGTCGCGACGTGCAGGGCTCGCTTATCCGCCTGCCCAATGTCGTGGCTTCGACCGGCTTCTTTCCGGAAGCCCCGGCAATCTCGATCAACGGATCGAATGGGCTCGACACCAACTATCTGCTCGACGGTCTCGACAACAACGAGAACTTTCTCGGCGGTCTCAAGTTTCCGGTGCCACTCGGCTTCACCCGCGAGGTGACGGTGCTCGCCAACTCCTATTCTGTGGCCTACGGGCGCACCGCCAATGGTGTGGTCAACTACACTTCGCCTTCAGGCAGCAACGACTATCATGGCGAGGTCTATGCGCTGGTGCGCCCTGGCCGGCCGTTCGACGCGAAATCGCCGTTCCCGCGCCGCGATCTTTCGGGCAATGCCGTGGGCGAGAGCTTCGAGCGCTACCAGGCGGGCGCGGCGATCGGTGGCCCGATCGTGCGCGACAAGACCTTCTTCTACGCCAACTTCGAGTATACCCGCGATCGCAACGTGCAGGTGGTCGATGCGCCGGCGCTGGGCGTGGTCGATACGGTAACCGGCAACAACGAGTTCTATCTCGGCTCGATCCGGCTCGATCATCGCCTGACCGAGGACTGGACGCTGGGCCTGCGCGCGAATTTCGGCCGGGTCACGATCGACCGGCCTGGCGGCGGTCTTGGCGGCGGCAACGCGACTTTCCCGTCCGCCGGATCGGATCAGGACCGCTTTTCGACCCTGGTTGCCGCCACGGCCAGCTATTCGGGCGACGAGTGGAGCTATGACGGCGCGGTCCAGTTCAGCCGGTTCCGCTGGGATTACGGCAAGCCCAAAGGGCCCGCCGGACCGCAGGTAGTCATCCGCGACCCGAGCGGTCTGACCGTGGGTGTCGTCGGGCACCCCGGGTTCGTATTCAACGACCTCGAAGAGACCTGGCAGACCACGCACCGGCTGCAGCGCAAGCTGGGCAGTCACAAGCTGAGCCTGGGCGCCGACGTCATCCATTCCGACTTCGCCCTGCTCGGTGGCGGCAATCCCGACGGAAACTACACGGTCAACCTGACCGCACCGCAGTTGGCCGCCCTTTCATCGAAGGGCATCGGCCTCACGGCGCAGGATGTCCTTGCGCTCAATCCCGCGGTGGCCAACTACTCGGTCGAGCTTCGCCCGCAGAGCTTCGGCACCGGGCAGACACAACTGGCCTTCTACGTCGAGGACGAATGGCAGCTTTCGCCCAAGCTGACGGCGACGCTGGGTTTGCGGTGGGACTATGACAGCCTCACCGCCAAGGGCGGAAAAGGCGGCGACCATGACAATTTCGCGCCGCGCTTCTCGCTCAACTATCGGCCTGATGCCCGATCGACGCTGCGGTTCGGGGCCGGCCTGTTTTACGGCAAGCTCTCCTATGCAGTGATCTCCGATGCGCTCCAGCGCAACACGACCTCGCCGGGATTCCTCGCTCAACTTGGTCAGCTTCGATCGCTGGGGATCATCCCGGCAGGAACGGACCTGTCGAAGGTGACCTTCGATGGCAACCTAACGGTCTCGCCAAATTGCACGACCGTATCGGCCTGTCCGGCGCCGGACCAGGTCCAGGCGCTGCGTGACACGGCGACGCTCGGCGAAGGTCGCATCCTCAATCCCAATGGCTATCAGAGCCCGTGGAGCCTGCAGCTGAGCGGCGGCTACCAGTTCCAGGCAACCGATACGATCACGCTCTCCGCCGATATCATCTACAGCCGCTCACATAACCTCTTTCGGCTGCGCGACCTCAATGCGCCAGCGCCCTTCACGCCCAATCTGGCCAATCTGACGCCCGCCAACATCGCGCTGTTGCAAAGCCAGCCCGATAACGCGACGCGCTTTGCCCTGGCGCAGTCGCTGGGACTGGTGCGATCGCAGGCAGATGCCGATGCGACCCGGCCGGTGGCGCTGATCGCGGGCGGTGCACGCCAGATCACCGTATCCGAGACGGCAGGCACTTCCGAATACAAGGCGCTGATCCTGCAGGTCAACAAGGCACGAGGGAGTGACAACTACGCATTTCGCCTGTCCTACACCTTGTCGAAGCTGACCAACAACACCGACGACATCAACTTCCGTGCCGCCAATTCAAACGATTTCAGCACGGAATGGGGTCCATCGGCCAACGACCGTCGTCATGTGATTTCGGCGGTCGGCTATCTCTATCCGTTGGATGGCCTTACGCTGAGCGTGGCCGGGCTGTTCCAGTCCGGTCAGCCGGTCAACCTTGTCCCTGATGCACGCATCTTTGGCACGCAGGATCTCAACGGCGACGGCGCGTCCTTCGGCGAGAACTTCGTCGGCAACTCGGATCGCTATCCGGGTGCAACGCGCAATTCGGCCCGCCTTCCTTGGTCGGCAACGGTCGATTTCGGCGTGCGCTATGCGATCCCGGCCTTCGCCGGACGGCTTGAACTCAGCGCTGACGTCTTCAACGTCTTCAACGCCAACAACCAATCCGGCTTTGCCAATGCCGCAACAACGTCCAATCAGGTGCAGTTCGGCGGTGGGGCACCCTTCGTGCAGCGCAATGCCGGGCCGCCGCGCCAGTTCCAGTTCGGAGCGGCCTGGAAGTTCTGAGGCCGGATTCGGAAGGGAGTAGCAAGCGACCATGGCGTTTTTGCAGCAAGGACAGGGGCTGATCGGCATTGCGCTGATCCTGCTGCTCGCCTGGGGCATTTCCGAAAACCGCGGGGCTATGCCCGGTTGGAAATGGATTACCGGCGCTCTAGCCATGCAGATCGGCATGGCACTGGCCTTTGTGCGGATACCGGTGATCTGGCGCGCCGTCGGCGTGATCAACCACGGTGTCGAGGCGATCGAGAAGGCGACGCTGGCCGGATCGAGCTACATGTTCGGCTATCTCGGCGGGGCGGAACTGCCCTTCGCACTCAAGCCGGGTGCCGCGCCGCCGACCGTGATCGCTTTCCAGATTTTACCCCTGATCATCGTGTTTTCGGCCCTGACTGCGCTGTTCTGGCACTGGGGACTGCTCCGCTGGCTGGTCAACGGGCTGTCGTGGGTTTTGCGCCGCACCCTCGGGGTCACGGGCGTTGTCGGCCTCAATGCCGGAGCCAACATCTTCCTTGGCGTCGTCGAAGCGCCACTGATCGTGCGGACTTACTGCGCCACCATGTCGCGCGCCGAATTGTTCGCCGTGATGGTGCTCTCGATGGCCAACATTTCCGGCGCCTTGCTGGTGCTTTACGCGACCACCTTGTCGCCGGTCCTGCCCGATGCGGTGGGGCATATGATCGTTGCCTCGTTCCTGTCACTACCCGCAGCGATCCTGATCGCGCGCATGATGGTTCCAGGCAATGCCGCGGAGCCGGACAGCGGCGAGATCGAACCCGAGGTGCATTACGATGGAACCATGGATGCGATCCTGCGCGGAACGATGGAAGGCGTGCAGCTGGTCCTGGCGGTAATCGGGATCATCATTGTCATCTTCGCGCTCGTTAATCTCAGCGACCAGATCCTGGCCAACCTGCCGCTGGTCGATGGCGCACCGATCACGCTCAAGCGCACCTTCGGATGGCTGTTCGCGCCGGTGATGTGGGCGATCGGCGTGCCGTGGGACCAGGCACCCGCGGCGGGCTCGCTGATGGGCACGAAGACCATCCTCAACGAATATGTTGCCTATCTCGAGTTCGCGAAATTACCGCTCGGCACCTTCAGTGCGCGCAGCCAGCTGATCGTGACTTATGCGCTGTGCAGCGTCGCCAACCTTGCCAGTGTCGGGCTGCTGGTTACAACCATCAGCACGTTGGCTCCTAACCGGCGCCGCGAGGCGGCGCAGCTCGGTATGAAGAGTTGGATCGCCGGAAACCTTGCCTCGGCCATGTGCGGGGCGGTGATCGGCCTGGTCACGCCGCTCTGACATGTTCGACGCCCGGCTCCGCCCCCTGATCGATCCGCCGCTCAATGCCGCAGGGCGCGCGCTGTCGCGGATGGGCATCGGCGCCAACGCCGTGACCCTGGCAGGCCTCGTTCCCGCATTGGGGGCTGCGTTTGCCATTGCCCAAGGTCACTTCACCCTCGGGCTTGTCTTGATAATCGTCAACCGACTGCTCGACGGTCTCGACGGGGCGGTAGCGCGGGCCAGCGGCATCACTGACTTTGGCGGCTATCTCGACACTCTTGCCGACTATGTCTTCTACGTCGCCGTGCCCGTGGCGTTCGGGCTGGCGAGCCCGGTCAACACCGCGCCCGCCATGCTGCTGATCGCCAGCTTCACCCTGACCTGCGCCAGCTTCCTCGTCTTTGCGGCAATCGCCGTCCGGCGCGGCAAGGAAACCGCCGCCCATGGAACCAAGAGCATCTTCTATTCGACCGGCCTCGCCGAAGGGGCTGAAACCATCGCAGCCTTCGTTGCCATGTGCCTCTGGCCAGAACGGTTCCCTTTGATCGCCATCGGCTTTGCCGTGTTGTGTCTCGCGACGGTGATCCAGCGCAGCCTGCTCGCGCGCCAAGCCTTCACGCCGGAATAGACGGCGCTATTCAGGAGAGAGACCATGCCCGTATTTCCATCGATCGAGGGCGAGCCTGCGCTCGACAAGGTTTTCAAGCGCTTTCCGCACACGGTCATGCCGCTGCTCGAATACCACGACCGTCTGCTGCGCGATCCTTCGCCGCTGAGCGTGGCTGAACGCGAGTTGATCGCGGCCTACGTTTCGGGGCTCAATTCCTGCACCTATTGCCACGGCGCCCATGTCGTTGCCGCACGCGCATTCGGCGTCGATGCCTCGCTGTTTGAGGGACTGATGGCGGACGTGGAAACCAGCGCCGTAGACGACAATCTCAAGCCGATCCTTTCCTATGTCGGGAAACTCACCCGAACGCCCAGCATGATGACCGAGGCAGATGCCGACAGGGTCTATGCCGCAGGTTGGGGCGAGCAGACGCTGTTCGACGCCGTCAGTGTCTGCGCGCTGTTCAACTTCATGAACCGCATCGTCGAAGGCTCGGGCATAAAGGCCAATCCACTCGCGGCCGATCAGGCCGAACTCGATGCCCGGATGGCCCGTATGGGCGGTGCGACCGACGATCCGCACCGGGGCGAGCGCAGTTACACCCGGCTGGCGAGCATGTGGGGAATCGACGAGGCGGGTTGACGGTTATAGAAGGCCGAGAGCTTCAATCTTGGCGTCGAGATCGATCGGGCAGGTCGCCAGAACATCGTTGTCCGCCTCATAGGCTTTGGGACCGCCGACTTTGACCAGTTCGGCCAGCGCCGCGTCTCTTTCATGGAGCAGATCGGTCAGCTCGGGCCGGTAGAGTGCGACTATGGCCGTCAGGAACCGGTTGACCAGATCGTCCTCCGGCGTCGCATCGACATTGTACCGATCGAGATGGGCGATTATCGTGTCGGCTGAATAGAGAAACTCGTCCGTCACCCAGCGGTTGGTCGTGAACCAGGCGATAGGAATGCCCTGATGATCGATCGACAGGCCGGCAATATGTGTGACGAAGGCTTGCGCCTCCTCACCATCAGCCGGTTCGGCCATGGCGGCAGCCGGATCGTCCATTTGCGAGCGATGCAGAAACAGGTGAAAGTGGCCGTGTTCTGCCGGGTCGCGGTCGCCGGGGGCGTGGACATGGTAGTACCAGCGTGATCGCGTCTCGCGGTCGCGGGCGTCGTCGTCGGGATAGTGCTCCCAGAATTGAACGTCCGATGTTGGCAGGACGCGCTGCATCAACGGTTGACCCTCTTGAGCCATGGCGGTGATCGTCTCGACAACGATCCTGGCAGCCTCAACTTGCGTCATCATGATCCATCCTGCGCGCATGATGACCGGCGGTGGGTCCACGCACCGCCGGTCATTGCGGCCATCGAGCCTTGCTGTCCACAGGCTTAGGTCGGGACAGATCCGGATGACGGGTTTGCTCAGCCGTGATGGCGGCGAGCGTGATGGCGAGCACGATGATGGGCGCGATGCGGCTTTGCTGCACACGGCTTTGCCGCGCAGCGCTTCGCAGCACATCCCGCAGCCGCACAGGGCTTGGCCGCGCAACCGGCTGCCGCGCACTTGCGGGCTCCACAACGTGCGCTGGCGCACTGTGCATAGGCTGAAGCCGACGGGACTCCTGCCGCGATGGCGAGGCCGCCCGCAACTGCGAGCAACGATGCCAACCTGCGATTTTTCATGACTCTTTCCTTCCTTGTTTTTGATCCCTGGGAATCAGGAGATCGTCGAATGTCTCGGCGAGGTGTTCAGTGTTTCGCCGCGCAAGGTTTCGCGCCGCATGGCTTTGCCGCACAGGGTTTTGCGCCGCAGGCTTTGGGGGCGCAGCCCTTCGCCGCACACGGCTTTGCGGTACAAGGTTTCGCTGCACAGGACGCCGCAGCGCAAGGCTTCGCTGTGCAACTGGCAGCCGCCTGATCGGCCATCGCAGCGCCGGCGGGTGCCTCGGCGGTGTTGTCTGCGGCCTTCGAGCAGGCAGAAGTGGCCATTGTCAGCCCGCCCATTACGGCCAGCAAGGTTGTTAGTTTGGTCTTCTTCATGGGATTCTCCCCCTTGGATTGATCAGAACGCGTGTTGGCAGGCACCATCAGGCTGCGCCCTATCGCCCGAGGGTCTGGACTGCCTCGCGGCAGCTGAAGGGAGCGGAAAGGCCGACGATGCGTGGTGGCTCAGCAGGCTGATCCACAGAGATGCACCCACGGCAAAACTCCCTTCGTAACCAGTTCGGCGGTCTGGCTGCTTTGGTTACAAGGAGGGTGAAATTTTTTGGCGGGCGGGGAAAATTGACCGATGGCCCGCGCCATCCCGAGCGGAACCGATAACGCGGCCGGGCCACGGTCAATAATGCGTCGCTTCTAGTGCAATGATAGCCCCGTGATTTTGCTCTCGGCAGACCCGGGAACATGACCGGCTCGGGCCGAAACCGGCAAGCATGGGGCAACCCCCAAGCTTCACCACCATCTGGGACACCATCCAACTTGCGAGTGTAAGGAATCTGTACCCCAGCCGACCAATCCATCACTGGAGATGGATTGCGAAGGTAAGTGATGCCCATTGAAGTCCGCCAACTGCGCTATGCCGTTCTGACAGCCGACACACAGAGCTTCTCGCGGGCCGCTGCGACCCTCAACGTAAAGCAATCGACGCTTAGCCGCCGCGTTCTGGCGCTCGAACAGCGGCTGGGCGTGAAACTGTTTGAGCGGACAACACGGGGCGCGGAGCCGACCGAGAATGGCCGTGTTTTCATCGAGCAAGCCCGTCGAATTGTCACCGACCTCGACAATCTCCAGACCACGGCGCGCAATGTCAGTTATGGTCTGCAAGGCCGTATTGCCGTCGGTTATTGCTCGCCCCTGGCGTCAGGTAACCTCAAGCTGGCGTTCTCGGACTATCTGACCCGATTTCCTGACGTCCAGTTTGACGGGATAGAAGCGGCTCCGGAAAAACTCCTGCATGGACTGCAATCCCGAACGATTGACGTTGTCGTCGCGCCAATCGGCCTTGAGGAGGCCGGGCTCAAGTCCCGACCGCTCTGGTCCGAAAAGCTGTTCGTCGTCGTCGAGGTAGGAAACCGCCTCGTCGCTCAAGAACGCATCTACTGGCAGGATCTGCGGCGCGAGGTTTTCGTCGTTCCCAATAACGGGATTGGTCCGATCCTGGGAAATCTGATCTCGGCCCGCCTGACCGAACAGGCCTATCGGCCGGCGATCATCCAGCAGGATACAAGCCTTGAGAGCGTGCTCAGTATGGTCGCCGCCAAGCGCTTCATCACGATCGCAACCGAAGCCTCGCAAGGCGTCGCCTGGCCCGATCTCCAGTTTCGCGAGATCTACGACAGCAGCGGCCCAGCCCGCCTCGAATACGCGCTCTACTGGCGCGGGGACAATGACAATCCCGCGCTGCATCGCTTCTTCAAACTGATAGAGGAGCGCTACCCAGGCTGAGTCGCGCGGCGCGTTTTCGCGTAGCTTCGGTCAGTCGCAATGAACCGCTCGATCATCGGCGGAATCAGCCGCTCGGGCGTCGGCGCACCCTTGGCATCACCGCCATTGAGCACAGCGGCATAGGCCAGCAATTCCCGGTGCAGCCGGGCCGGTACCTCAACCGTCAGCCGCACCGGCTTCTCGTCCGCCAGATCGGCCAGCTTCAGCCGCGTCATTGCCCGCCTCCCAGCACCAAGTCGCGCGTCACCAGCACCCGCACCGGAAAACCTGGTCGGATCGTCAGCGTCGGCCGCACGTTGAGTTCGCGGCTGACGATCTGCTCGCCAGCGCGGTTGATGCTGTCCTGTGTGCCGCGCCGGATCGCACGGGTGAGATCGCTGTCGTTACCTGCCCCCAATTCGGAGCCGACCCCGAGCAGCGTCGAGACCAGCGCCGCCTTGAGCACTCCGCCCCAATGGTAGTCGGTGCCGTCTTGCAACCCGGCAAATCCACGCGGATCAGATGCTGGCTGGCGTTCAAGCACGATCGAACGGCCATCGGGCAGGATCAGCCGGTTCCAGGCGAGGAGGATTCGGCTCTGACCGAACGCGACGTCGGCATCATAGTCGCCGATCAGCCGCGAGCCTTGCGGGATGAGCAAAATCCGCCCTGTCGGGCTGTCATAGACATTCTGGGTCACTTGCGCGGTGACCAGTCCGGGCAGGTCCGAGCGGATGCCGGTGATCAGCGCCGCTGGAATGACCGATCCCGCCTGGAGGATCGAAGGCGATGCCAGCCCGGCCAGGCGCTCGGCAGACACGGTGCGCCGGTCGCTGGCGCGTTCGAGAAAGCCCTGCTTGCGCGCGGCATCGGACTGCGGCGTAGTCGCTGGCGTTGCAGCCGGGGCCTCGGCGGACGGTGGAAGTCCGGCAAAGCCCGCACTTCCACCTGCCTGCGACCCACCACCGAAGAACAGGCGGCTGCCGCGCGCAGCTTCGCGTTCCTGTTCGGCCCGCTGACGGGCTGCGTCGGCGGCTGTGACCGCAGGATTGACCGGAGACGCAGGCGGCGCACCCATCGGTGGCAATGCTGCAACGTCCCCGCGCCGCTGGGCTTCGAGGATCGGCTTGCCGAGATCACCGGGGAGCGGCGGGCCGAGCTTGGGCAGCTGGCCGTAGTCCTTGGGCGCGCCCGCGAGGTTGTCGGCTACAGTCACGCCCTGGGTGTTGTAGAGTTCTTCCGCGCCCTTCCTGCCGGCAGGCTGGAGCGCGTAGATCAGCGCGCCGCCAACCAGCGCAAATCCGCAAGCCGAGGCGATGCCAATGGCTTTCCGCGACAGGCGCATGACGCGCGGCGGATCGCCGCGCAGCTTGACCGCGCTCTCGGGATCGGCGGGCGCCGCTTCGGCGCGTTCGGCCTCGTGGTCCTCGCCGGTCATGCCCGCCCCCGCCGGTTGGACACGATCCGCACAGTCTGCTGGCCTTTCCGTCCGCCAAGCCGCAGCTCGGCGCGGGCGAACAGCCGATCGACGATCAAGTAGCGGCCGGAGACCCGGTAATTGACTAGCTCGGCTTCGCCCTTGGCGCCGATCACGAACAGCGGCGGCAGTTCGCCCTGCGTGATGCTCTCGGGGAACTCGATGAACACGCGCACCCCGTCATCGAATGCGCGCAGCGGCCGCCAGTCGGGGCGATCGCCGTCGATCGCGTAACGGAAGTTGAGCGTCGCGAGATCGATGCCTGCCGCTGCTGGCGCGGCCCCGATTGCCTCGGCGCGGGCCTGATGCAAGGCGATCAGCTGGTCCTGCGGATAGGTCCACGAGACCGAGGCCATATAGACCGAAGGATTGGCCCGCAGTTCGAGATGATAGGTGCGGCGGTCGGTATTGATCACGAGATTGGTCTCGATGTCAGGGCGGACGGGTTTGACCAGAATGTGAACCCGCGCCAGCGGCCCGCTGCCACTGACCGTGTCGCCGATCATCCAGCGCGCCGTATCGCCCGAGGCGACCGGCCCCGAGCCGACCAGCTGCTCGCCGTCCTGCAAGGCGATGTCGGTCACCTGTCCGGGCTTGGCATAGACCTGATAGAGCGCGCCTTCGGTGTAGGGGAATACCTGAATCGCGTTGACGAAGCCGGTGCGCTCGGGCTGCACCCGCGCGGCCTCCATTGCCGCTCCCACCCTGTCCCGGAGAGTGGGGCGACTCTGGGATGGGCGGGAGCGGCCCGCAGCGTAGGGAGGGGTGCGCTGCGGAAACTGTTTGAGCTGGCCGGGAAGCGGCAGTGGCACAGGGATCGCAATCACCTGGGGCTGCGGAGAGGTCGCCTGCGGACCCTCGTTGGGGACCGCAGGCGATGCAGGCTGGTCCTTGGCCTGCGTGGGGGTGACGATAACGCTCGCGGAGAGTAGCGCGAGGGAAAGGATGCGCGCGGTGCGCTTGGTGTGGCTGATCATGATCCGAGTTCCTTCGACCAGTTGATGGCGTTGACGAAAATGCCGAGTGGGTTTTTGCGGACTGCATCGGGGGTGCGTGGGGTCTGGACGACGATGGTCAGGATCGCGGTCCAGCGGGTCGTCTCGGCAAGGCTGCCGTCGCGGTAGCGGCGTTCGACCCAGGCGACGCGGAAGCTGGTCGGCGAGGCACGGATCACGCTGGCCACATCCACCCCGACCTGTTCGCGCCCGATCAGGGCGAAGGGATCGTTGGTCCGGGCATAGTCGTTAAGCGCGAGGGCGCCCTTGTCGGTGGCGAAGTCATAGGCGCGCAGCCAGTTCTGTCGGACCACGATTGGGTCGTCGGGCACAGCCCGGACTTGCTCGATGAACCGCGCCAGATGGAATGCGACCTGCGGATCCGACGGCGTGTAGCTGCCATCAGCGGGTGCGACAGCCTGTGCCTCGCCGAGCTTGTCGACCTGGACCACCCAGGGAATGATCGACCCGCGCGCGCCTTGCCAGATGATTCCGCCAGTCAGGCAGGTCGAAAGGCCCAGCGCACCGAAGAAGGCGAGCCGCCAGCTTCTAGCCTGGACGCGGGCTGAGCCGATCCGATCGTCCCAGACCTGCGCGGCGCGCTGGTAGGGCGTTTCGGGTTCGGGGGTCTTGCCATAGCGGATCGAGGGTCGTCGAAACATGGGTCAGTCCTTTTCGGAAGTGTCGATGGAAGCCCCGCCGCCATGGCTGTCGCCGGATTTGAGCGTGTGGGCGGCGATGGTCGCGCCGTGCGCGATGGTTTGCCGGTCCTTCATCGCCTTGGCCCATGCAGGCTGGCCCTGATCGGCATAGGCAGACGACGCGGGCGGCGTATTGGGTCCAGGGGTAATTGAGCCGCCGGTGTTGGTGATTGCGGCGCGGCTGCCTTCGCGGAACGACTGCTTCACGCCGTCGCCCGCCTTACGCAGCGGCGAGGTTGCGGCACCCACAGCGGCATCGCCGACTGCGGCCATGCCGGAGCCGACCGCAGCCGCGCCGGATTTGCCTGCCGAGCCCAGAGCATAGGCCATGGTTGCCCCGCCCGCCGCGCGCGAGGTGCCGTGCGCCACGCTGGACGCAGCGCTGGCGACCGCGCCACCTGCCATGCGCGCACCGGCAACCGCGCCTGCAGCGGCACCGCCTGCAAGCAGCGCAGTCCCAGCTGCTGCGCCTGCACCAAGTTGCGGACCGCCAGAGACGATACCATTGGCGATGCCGGGGCCGAAGATGCCCAAGCCGAGCAGCGACAGACTGGCGAGCACGATCGACAGCGCGTCCTCGATGGTGGGTTCGCCCTGAATCGCGCTGGTGAACTCGGTAAAGATGGTCGAACCGATGCCGACGATCACCGCGAGCACCAGCACCTTGATGCCCGAGGAGACGACGTTGCCGAGCACACGTTCGGCCATGAAAGCGGTCTTGCCGAACAGTCCGAACGGGATCAGCACGAACCCGCACAGCGTTGTCAGCTTGAACTCGATCAGGGTGATGAACAGCTGGATCGCGAGAATGAAGAAGGCGATGATCACGATCGCCCAGGCAATCAGCAGGATGACGATCTGCAGGAAATTCTCAAAGAAGCTGACGAACCCCATTAGGTCCGAGATCGAATCCAGCAACGGATGGGCGGCATCGAGCCCGACCTGGGCGACCCGTCCGGGTTGCAGGAGCTCTGCTGCAGAGAACCCGGTGCCGCTTGCCTTGAGTCCGAGCCCGGCGAAGCTCTCGAACACGATCCGAGCGAGCGCGTTCCAGTTGCCGATGATGTAGGCGAACGCGCCGACGAACAGCGTCTTTTTGACGAGCCGGGCGATGATGTCCTCGTTCTCTCCCCACGACCAGAACAGCGCGGCGAGCGTCACGTCGATGACGATCAGGGTGGTTGCGATGAACGCGACCTCGCCGTGCAGCAGACCGAACCCGCTGTCGATGTAGCGCGAAAAGATGTCGAGGAAGCGATCGACAACGCCGGTGCCACCCATGTCACTGTTCTCCTTGGGGTGCGGCATCCGTCGCTGCCGCCCGCGGCAGCACCGAGTTTTCGCCGGACGTCTGCGGAGCGGGCTCGGCCTGCCTAGTCTTGCCGAGGAAGCGTCGCTGCTTTTCCGCCCAGGCGGCATGACAGTCGGGATCGCGTGCAGCCGCCTCGCCCATCGCGTTGCACTGGCGCAGTTGGTCGGCGAGCGGATCACTGTCAGGGTCTGTCACATCGACCACTTCGGGTACTGCCCGGACCGGCTCTTCGCGCAGCTGCAGCGCAGTCATCGTGATCGCGACGGCGACAAAGGCGACCGCACCGATCCGCGCGAAGAGTTTGGTGTCCATCGGCTCAGTTCCGGAACATCTGAACCGAAGTGGCGACGTAGCCGCGGCCCGGCGTCAGGAAGCGCCGGAGCTGTTCGCGCGCCTGTGCCTTGGCGGCAGCGGCATTGGCGGCGTCAAGCGATTGCGCGCGACCCAGAGTCGCCATCGTTGCCGTCAAGTCGGCAAGCTGCTGCGACTGAACCGCAAGGAGCTGGTTGCCGGCTTGTGCAGCCTGCAGAGCGCCGGTTGCCGATTGGCTGGCGGTCAGCAGCGTTTCGATCGACTGGCGGGTTCCCTCGATGTTGCCGACTGCACCGGCCTGCACCTTGAGCGCATCCTCGAAGGCGGCGACGCTGTTCTGCCAGCGGCTCTCGGCACCCTGAACCATGCTTGCCTGCGTTCCGGTGAGGTTGAGGCTCTTGTATTGGCTCTCGAACTGGGTCTGGAGCTGCTGCACGTCGGTCGAAATGCGCTGAGCCTGCCCGATCAGCTGCTGGGTCTGCCGGATCTGCTGCTGGAGCGGCGCCAGTACGCTTGTCGGGAGGCTGGCGAGATTGCGCGCTTCGTTGATCAGCGAGGTCGCTTGGTTCTGCAGTTGGCGGATCTGGTTGTTGATCTGCTCGAGCGTGCGCGCGGCGGTCAGTACGTTCTGTGCGTAGTTCGAAGGATCGTAAACGATCCCGCCGAACTGGGCATAGGCCGGCGCGGGCACCAACGCTGTGGCGGTCAGTGACAGCACCGCGACACCGGCGGCGAGCATCTGACGCAAGCGGGAGGACTTCATGGGCATTACTCCTTGGGTTGGCCCAATTGGGCGGGGGGAATGGGTTCGGGAGCTGGAAGCATGTCGGCGGCCCAGGCGAGGCCGCGATGGAGCAGCCAGGCGGCAGCAAAGCCCGCCGTGCCATGCGCTTCGGTCAGTTCGGCAATCGCCAGCTGGTCGGCCTTCGAGGAGGTCGCGGTGTAGGCGAGCGCGACTTCTCCCAGGCCCAGCTCGAACAGCCGGTTGCCGCGCGCCGACTGGCAGTAATAGTCGCGCTTGGGCGTCGCCCGTGCGACGATCTCAATCTGCCGGTCGTTGAGCCCGAACCGGCGGTAGATCGACAGGATCTGCGGCTCGACTGCACGCTCATTGGGAAGGAAGATGCGGGTCGGGCAGCTTTCGATGATAGCGGGTGCGATTGCGCTGGTCTCGATGTCGGCGAGGCTTTGGGTCGCAAACACCACGCTCGCGTTCTTTTTGCGCAGCGTCTTGAGCCATTCGCGCAGTTGCGCTGCGAAGGCCGGGCTGTCGAGCACGAGCCAACCCTCGTCGATGATGATCATCGTCGGCGAGCCGTCGAGCCGCCCTTCGATGCGGTGGAACAGGTAGGACAGCACCGCAGGCGCTGCCGCCGAGCCGGTCAGCCCCTCGGTCTCGAAGGCCTGGAAGCTCGCTTCGCCAAGATGCTCGACCTCGGCATCGAGCAGCCGTCCGAACGGCCCGCCGATGCAGTAGGGTGCCAGCGCCTGTTTCAAGGCCTGCGACTGGAGTAGCACGGCGAGCCCGGTAAGCGTGCGTTCGGCGATGGGTGCGGTGGCCAGCGAGCCGAGTGCCGACCAAAGATGCTCCTTGGTGGCGGGATCGACGGTTACGCCCTCTGAAGTCAGGATGGCCTGAAGCCATTCGGCCGCCCAGTTGCGTGTCGCAGGCTCGTCGATCCGCGCCAGCG
The DNA here is from genome assembly GCF_030580935.1 of Sphingobium cyanobacteriorum. GTDB lineage: Bacteria > Pseudomonadota > Alphaproteobacteria > Sphingomonadales > Sphingomonadaceae > Sphingobium > Sphingobium cyanobacteriorum. The sequence continues at coordinate 35,564 of NZ_JAUQOM010000018.1, forward strand.
GCTGCAACAGCACCGCACCCGCACTGTCGTCGGAAAGACTGGTGCCCAAGTCCTGCCAGTCGCCGCCGCAGGCGAGCGCAGCAGCCCGGATCGAACCGCCAAAATCGAACGCAAAGACCTGGGATCCAGCGTAACGCCGGAACTGCAGCGCCATCAGCGCTAGCAGCACCGATTTGCCCGCACCGGTTGGACCGACGATCAGCGTATGGCCTACATCGCCGACATGGAGTGAAAACCGGAACGGGGTCGAACCTTCCGTCCGCGCATAGAAGAGCGGAGGGGCGCGAAAATGTTCGTCCCGTTCCGGCCCGGCCCACACGGCCGAGAGGGGAATCATGTGGGCCAGGTTGAGTGTGGAAATCGGCGGCGTGCGGACATTGGCGTAGACATGGCCGGGTAGCGAGCCGAGCCAGGCCTCGACCGCGTTCATACCCTCGACGATCACGGTGAAATCGCGGCCCTGAATGACCTTCTCGACCAGCCGCAGCTTTTCGGCAGCTAGTGCTGAATCCTCGTCCCAGACCGTTACCGTGGCGGTGACATAGGCCTGACCGACATGATCGGCGCCAAGCTCCTGCAGCGCCGCATCGGCATCGGCGGCCTTGTTCGAGGCATCGCTGTCGAGCAGTGTCGATGCCTCGTTGGTCATCACCTCCTTGAGGATCGCGGCAACCGACTTCCTCTTCGCGAACCACTGCCGCCGGATTTTGGCCGTCAGCTTGGTCGCGTCGGTCTTGTCGAGCATCACTGCGCGGGTTGACCAGCGGTAAGCGAAGGCGAGCCGGTTGAGTTCGTCGAGCAGGCCCGGGAAGGTGCTGCTGGGAAAACCGACCACGGTCAGCGTGCGCAGATGCGCGCGGCCCAGGCGAGGCTCGAGCCCGCCAGTCAGCGGTTCGTCGGTCAGCAGCGCGTCGAGGTGCATTGGGGTTTCCGGAACCCGGACCCGGTGAACCCGCGTCGAAATGCAGCTGTGCAGGTAGGTCAGCGTCTCGCTGTCATCGAGCCAGGCGATCTCAGGCACGAAGCCTTCGACCAGTCGCAGCAACCGTTCGGTGCGGTCGATGAAGAGGTCGAGCAGTTCCTTGGGGTTGATACCCTTCTCGGCCTTGCCCTCGTAGAGCCAGCTTTCGGCGCGTGCCGCGTCCTCGGCGGGCGGCATCCACAGCAGGGTCAGAAAATAGCCGCTCTCGAAATGTGCCCCTTCCTCGGTGAGAACGGCGGAGCAATATTCGACCACGGTAGCGGCGGGATAGTCCTGCTGCGGGCGGCGTAAAAGTCGTCCACCTTGAAGCCTTTCTGCCGAGTCAGGGAGGTGTGGGGATCTACAGCGT
>NZ_JAUQOM010000019.1 GCF_030580935.1 Sphingobium cyanobacteriorum
TACCAGCGCACCGCCCACAGGATCACATCACCCTGGAAATGGCGCCACTTGAAATCCGTCATCGTTCCGTCCGTCCAATCTCCGCCAAGCATGCTCAAGCTTCACGATTTTTGCAACAGAGCCGTCTACTATATCAGGCAACGGATGCCCTGTGCAGAACATCCATTCTTTTAAGAAAACCGACACCACCTGTTGACGGTTTCCCGGATTTGGCCTATTTGCCGGGTGTTCCGCCTTTTAGGTGGACGGCTCCGCAAGAGCGTTCGGGAAGTAACAGATCCAGATGATAGGCCCCGGCAGGGAATAAGAGCTGCTGCATAGGTGCAAGGATCCTAGCCGTAGAGGCCGGGCTCAAGTGTGGAAGCGAGAGGCAGCTCCCGGACAGGCAAGGTAACAGGTCAGCACCCGAGGAAGGAGCGCCGCACATGGCGAAGAGTATGGAAGTCGTGCCATCGGGTGAGCTGCAAAAGCAGTTCGGCCGATACTCCGACGAGGCGATGATCCGTCCCGTCGGCGTCAGCCGGAACGGCCGCGTCCGCTTCGTCATGGTCCCTGTCGATGAATATGAGCGCCTGCGCCGCCGTGAGCGGGTCGCGGGCCGCGTGGAGGATCTGGATGACGATACCCTCGAAGCGCTCCGGGCCGTCGAGCCCGCGCCCGAGTGCGAAGAAGCAGAAGCCCGGCTCGGGCGCGCCTAAGCCCGGCCAAGTTCTTAACTACAGCTATCTCTGGGAAGCCGAGTATCGCGAGGGTCGCGACGAAGGCGTCAAGGACCGCCCGGTCGCTGTCGTCCTCGTGACGCAGAGCGTCGACGGTCTCGACCAGGCGCATGTCGTGCCGATGTCGACCAAGCCGCCGCGCCGCGGACAACCGGCGGTCGAGGTGCCCAGGATCGTGCGCGAGCAGCTCGGCCTCTCGGCCGAGCGCTCGTGGATCATCTGCGACGAATGGAACCGCTTCGCCTGGCCGGGCTACGACATTCGCCCCATCCGCGGCCGCGAGCCAGAGGTCAGCTACGGTTTCATCCCTGCCGGCCTGTTCCGCCAGGTGCGGGACACAATGCTTGCTGCCGCTATTGGACGGCCGGTCGATCGAGACGACTAGCCGTCGCACTTGCCGACTGCTGCACGGACGAGGAGCCATTGGTGTGGAGGGTAGCACGCCGTTGATCCAGAATAAGCGTCACCTTCTTGCCAACTTCCTCGAGAGAAGCAGTCAGGCGGTTGAGCTGTGACCACGTCGCGCTCATTTCCGGCCCATATCGTGCCGACAGATATTCCCGCGTCGAGGCAAGCGAATTGAGGTGCGTGGTTGTCTTAGCCCTTAAAGACAAGCCGAGCTCCTGCGCCCGCTCAGTGCGACGCGCAAGATCGTGCTGTAATCCGCGCACATCACGGGCGGTATCGCCGCAGCCGAGCAGCAAAGCGTTTAGGTAGAGCTCAATCGCGTGGATCGCCAGCAGTCGCGCGGGAGCGAGGCAGTGCGGACCGCGGGCACGATCACAAGCCATCAGGTGACTGCAACTTCGCCGATACTCGTGCGCGAGATCGAGGATTTGCCAGCAGTCGGCCTGGTCGCCGGGATAGGTCGTTATACTAGCCTCCTCTCAGCCGGCGCCCTGTCGCCCTGTCGAACCTACGAGACGATAGCTAACAGTTCACATACGACGCAGATGCGCCAAGCATGAGGGCTTAACCTACCCTGCCGCGTACAGCGCGATCGCGAGCGACATGCAGAAGATCGATAGCCAGATGACGATCTGACCGAAGATATGGAGAACGAGGCCCATCCAGCTATAGCGCCGGCGGAGCGCGATCCCGCTCGCGACGGCGACGAAGAACGCGATCGTCACCGGCATGGAGATCGAGGGCGAACGCTTGAGGCTCGCGTCCACGATCGGCATCAGCCCTACCGCCATCACCAGCATCCACGAAAAGCCGAATACCGCCGTGTCCGCGAGATTCAGCTCATCGAGCGGACTTTTCCGATCCTCTCGCCGGGGTTGCCGCGTCGCCATCTAGCTGCTCCCTCCTTTGCTTGTGAACAAACCTCGAACCTTGTATGTTGAAAAGGTTCGGAGGTTTCTCACATGCTGGACACGCATACCTTGCTGGTCACTCAGGACCGTCCATCGGGGCCTCTTCTCCTCATCGAAGACGCGCCTGCGACGGACGAGCGCGATGTGCCAATTACCGCCGGCACCGTCATCGGTCAGGTCATCGGCGTGCTGATCGTCATCGCACTCGGCGCGTACATGACACTTGCCATCTAGCACCGCGATCACTCCCGCAGCTTCGGATCATTGAAGAAGCCGCGATTGTGATCGCGGTTCACTTCCAGTTGGACGTCTACTGACCCTTGAACGGCGTTGGTCCGCGAAGCCTGCGCGGCCGCACGATCACCCTCCAAACGCTCGCCCCCAGCTTCGATAATAGCCTGAGCAGCTCGTGGATCACCACCGCCAGGTCCAGACGGGATCCCCGAAACGCCATGCGGGCGATACGAGCCAGCGACGTCGGTCGCGCTATCGACGCCGGGACGATGAACCTCCACAAGATCCGGCTCGTGGAGCTTGCCTGCGATTTCCGCGCGAATGCCATCCTGCTTCTCGCGCATCCAGCGCGTGATCATCTCCTGACGGACCGCGCGCTGATGATCGCTGAGATCCGTCGCCCAGAGTTCGGGCGCGTCGAGGCCTGGGTTGGTGGCCTGCTGCGCACGATACCACTGAGAAAGATCCTGGCTCATGTTCTCGCTGAGTTGCATGCCATGCGTCTCGGCATAGCTGGCATCACGCGATAGCTGCTGCGACAGCTCCTCGAGCTTCCGGGCCGTTTCGGTGTACGAGCGTGCGCGGGCGAGTGCTTGTTCGTGCGACATCGAAGAACTGGACGACGTCGAGGCCCTGCTGAAGTTGCCCGAGCGGTCATAGGTGCCATCCGACGAAGTGGCGCCGGTGCCGTTCGAATGCTCGTCTCGAACCCCGCTGCTCGACGAACTAGAGCTATCGGAAGAGCGCGTGTTGTCGGTGCCGTGGCGGAGAGTGTCCTGCTGCGATCCCGTTTTGCTGACGGAGATTCCAGCACCCGGAAGCGCGCCCAATACACGCCCCAAGGCGCCGCCCCGACCTCCGGAGCGTCCTCCCCCACCAGAGCCACCGCGGTTCCCGCCAATACCTGCGTCTAAGCGCCCACCGACTTGGTCTACGGTCCCAGCGTTCCGATCATGGCCGTCGGACACACGTTGACTCTGACCTATCGATGAGCGGTCTTCCGTGCCCTGCGAGCTGCTGCCGGTTGTGCGATCAAACTGCTCGATAGAGGTGTTAGAGGATCGACCGCTGCTCGAGTCCCAACCGGAGGACCGCTCGCTCGACGTGCTGGTCCCGCTGCGATCGGTCTTCGTCCAGGTGATCATCTCCTGCGCCGCATTGTCGAAGGCTTGAGACTGGCGATGCGCCTCGCTCGCCATCTGCCGCCACTCGGCCACGGTGCCGGTCGACATCGTCGGTGTGAACCCGAGGCGCGAAATAGCGCCGCTGGTGTCGAAGACGTCCTGGCCGTTCCCGAACCCGTTGATCATCGCGCCGTTGTCCTGCCGCCACCCGACGCTGGCAGCGCCGCCCATGAAGCTCGGCGCGGTCGACCACTGATCGGCCTGACGCATGTTCGAGGTCGAATTGGCCCAGCTCACGTTGCCGTAGGAGTAGTTGCCGGTGGTCTGCTCCAGCGCCGCGGCCTCGGCCGCGTTCTGCGCCGGCGCCAGCATCGACGTGGCCTGTCCCGCGATCGACATCGCTCCGCGCGCGAGACCTGCCGCGAGGAATGGGATGCTCATCAGCATGAAGCCGGCGATCGTCGCCGTCTCGCCATTGACCGCGCCTATGCCGGCATAGCTACCCAGCGACATCCCTCCCGTGGCGACGCCGTTGGCGGCGTTCTCGGCCCGCGTCATGCAGATCATGTGCAGGATGACGTAAAGCGGCCCCCACGACGCGAGATAGAAGAACCCCATCGCGTAGCCCTTCAGGGTACTGAGACCCGTCTGGGGCAAGAGGAAAAGCGGGAAGATCACCGGGAACATCGCGAAGAAAACGACGGTCAGCACGATGTTCAGGATAGGCACCCACGCCATCGCCTGCTGCGCAATCGAGTTGTAGGTGTTGCGCGCCTGTATGTCGGCGCGCGTCTGCGCGAACGTGTCGATCGACGCCGCCCCGCTTCCACCCGCCATCGAGTTGCGCGCCTGCATGAAGGCGTTGATCGCCGTGTTCTGTCGCATGACGCCGGTAAAGTCGTTACCCGACCCAGTGAAGGCTTGGTTCACGATCGGGACGTCGTGCTTCAGCTTCGCGGCGGCGACGGCATTGCTCAGCTTGGGATAGACCTCCTTCGCCCAAGGCTCGGCATTCGCCTCTATCATGCCGGTCCACTGACCATTCAGCGTGTCATAGGCCTGCCGACAGGTGACGATGAAGTTCTGGACCGTGCCGTCCCCCTGTCGCTCCAGCCATTCCTGCGACCGCGCCTCCGATCCCGGCCCGATCGCAGCCCACAGGTCGGTCGCTTTGGCGAGGTTGGTGAGCGACTTCTGATAGAGCATAACATCGCCGAAGAGACAGTTCTTGAAGTGGTTCTCCAGGTTGGTCGAGAACTCCGCATCGCGGATCACGAAGTTGCGCGTCGCGTCGAACAGCCGCGCGCCATAGACCATGCCGTTGGTCGTATAGTTGAGCTCTCCGGGCATGACGAACACCGTCTCGGCCGTTCGCGTCAGCCAGTCGCCGATCTGCGTCGTGAAGCTCGCCAGCACGCCGAGCCCCAGCGGCACGTTCGCAACCGTCGCCGGCGCCAGGCTGGGATTGATGCGATCCGTGACTTTCACGTCGATCGTCGGCACCATGAGGCACAGGTAGATGCCGGTCGCCTGCAGAAACCAGTTCATCCAAGCGCGGAAGTTGAGCGTGAAGGCGACGACGAGCAGGGAGTAGATCAGGCCCATCACCATCACGACGCGCAGGAGGGAGCGGTAGCCCCCTCCTCCGGCCCAGGCGGCGACGGCATTGAAGGTGTTGACGAGATACTCGCCCCCGCCGACGGTGAAGACTTCGAGCACGTCGCTACCCTCCCTCTACGCGCTTAGAGCAAGCCTTGCGCGTTCAACCCCCGCGAGAAGCTGAGCGCCGAGGACATCCCCGGCGACATCGTGTTCTGCAGCGTCGACTCCAGCATAATGCTGCGGTTGATGATCTGCATCGTGACCTGCAGCTTGTTGCTCAGCTTCACGTCGCGCTGAGCGAACTTGGTGCGGGTCGCCGCGATCTGCTGGCGCCACTGCCCCGCGGTCTCCTGGTCCGCCGTCTGGTAGAAGACCTTCGCCTGCTCGACACGGTCGAGCATGTTGTCGAGCATCGCGTTCAGCAGGTCGACCGCAACGATCTCCGAGAGCGTTTGGATCTCGCCGTCCGTGAGGGCGTAGTGGGCATAGGCCTGGACGGCGAGGATCTTGTAGATCGGCACCGTGGCCATGTTGAGCAGCTGCTTCTCGGCCGCATCGAGCGCGGTGTCGCTGCGGATCTTCGAACTCATGCTCTTGATCATCGTCGCGATACGCGGACGGAGTGCGCTCGATTCCGGCACGCTCAGCGTCTGGTCGGAGACGTCCGTGCAGGGATCGTTGTTGCACTTCAGGATCTTGACCTGCGGCGCGCTCGCGGTGCCATCGAGCAGCGCGGTGACGACCGCTTCCTCGGCCGGGCCATAGATCACCACCTTCGGGCCGCTGTTGCTGTCCGTCGGCGGAGTGGTGACGATCGTACCGACGAGCGTCATCACATATTCGGAGAAGGACTGGTCGAACGCACCAAACTTCGACGACTTCTTTAGCGCCTCCCAGGTGTAGTTATGCGGATCGCCGACGATCTGATCCTTCATGTGCGGATCGCTGTTGCCGGCGAGCGTGCCATCGCGCTGACCGCCATTGTTGCAGCCCTGGCGCGATGCCGCCCAGTCGGAGAACACCCCCTGGCTGTTGCCGACCGCCTCGCAAATCGTCGAGCGCGTGGTCTCCATCTGCGGCCAGATGCCGCCCACGAGCGCCTGCGCCGTCTCGCAGCTCGAAATGTTCATCTGGTTGAGGAGCTGCGCCTTCTGGCTGAACTCGTCCATGACCTTGCCGATCTCGGGCGAGACGCTGTCGATGGCGAGCTTGAAGGCGAAACCGAGCGCGTTGTTGGCGGTCGCCTTCAGCATCGCCACGATCTCGGACGCATTGATGAAACTGAACGAACCCGAAAACAGGTCAATGCCGCCGCATCCCGCCCGCGCGCTCGGAAGCTGGAGGTTGAACGGCGACACGCTCTTCTGCGGGAAGCGCGTCCAGACGTTGCCAAGCGAGTAGTACCCCGCCGACTGCCCCTGAAAGGCGGTCGGGCCGGTCACGTTCGCGGCACCGCCGGCGTCGTTGAAGAAGCCGTTCATCTCCGACGCGACGTCGGCGCGAGCCACACCGATCAGGGCGAAGTGCGAAGCGGCGAGCATCGTCAGCGCAGCGCCAGCGCGATGTGCCAGCCTCCGGAGCCGACCTCGTTGGCGAGGACTGGTCATCAGTAGTCGCTCCCGACCTTGGTGTTGGTGAGCATGAAGATGCGATCCATGATCTCATCGGCGCTCAGGATGCCGAAGCCGACCGGGATGGTCCGCTTGGTCTGGGTGTCGAAAAGGACCAGCGCGGGGGTCTCGTTGCCGGAGATCCCCATCCGCGCGCGCTGGCCCGAGTCGACGACATAGTTGGGGAAGTCGCGGCTCGGCCCGCCGTCCATCGAGACGGCCATGACCGCCATCCGGTGACTGTCGGCCACCGAGCGCAGGATCGGGGCGAAGACCTCGCACGCGCCGCAGCTCTGCGCATAGAAGTAGAACAGCCCGTAGCGCTGGCCGAGGTTGGTCAGGACGGAGTCCCGATCCGCCTTGCGGTTATCCAGCCATGCGCGCTTGGCGACCGTATTGACGGGGCGCTGCAGCGTGTAGTCGATGTCGGGGTTCTGCCACAGCGCGCGCTGCCAGGTGTCGGAGAAGGTCGACGCGCGGTCGAGCTGCTCGCGCTGGAAGCGCACATAGGCAATCACGTTCTCCTCGGACGGGTCGAGGATCGCCTTGGCCTTGAGTTCATCAAGCTGGTGCGTGATCGCCGCGAGCCGCTCGGCCGCGCTCTTCTCCGGCACCTGGGGCTGCGCCTTGGCGGTCTCGGCCGGCTTAGGCTTGGTGCAGTAGAACCATTGCCCGAGCTTCCGCTCCCCGCAGTAGAAGTCATCGCCACGGCCGACCGTCTCGACGCTGTCGTCGCGGCCCTGCGCGTCCTGCGCTCGAAGCGGCGCAGCCATCGGCGCGACCGAGAGCAGAAGCATGGCCAGCTTTGCCATTCTCGACATGGTTATCGTCCTTCCTTCTGATCGGCCGCATCGTCCAAGGGGACAGACGCGGAGTGGTTGGGGGGCGTGGGGGCCGGCGCCGTCCAGCCCGCGAGGCGGACGCAGCAGTCGAATCCGGCGGTGGACGCGGCAGCCGAGTTGCAGGGTGATGCGACCGCTACGCCGGTCGCGGCGACCGGCGCCCCCGGCATGAGTAACGACGTGCCCGCGAGCAGGGCGGCGAGGAGCGCCGGCTCAAAGATCACGAACGCCATTGTCCAGCTCTCCCTTCGTCAAGCGCAGCACGGACATCATCAAGGCGACGTCGATCAGCCGTGTCCCTTGATCGAGCATCCGGATGATGCCGTTCATAAGCGGCCGGGCAGCGCGCCGACCTTCCTCGGTTGCACGGAAGCAATGGCTTTCCTCGGCAACCCAGCGGTTCGCGAGCATGTTCTCGATCGGCGCCGCGGCGACCGGCGGGTCGACCACGCACTCGAACCATGCCCCGATGACCTGACAGATCTCCTCCACCCTGGGCGGGCGGCGTGCGCGGAACACGCACATGAAGATGGCGAGTTCGAACACCGTCATCGTCCAGTTGCAAGCTGGAGAGCCGGCCGAAACCAAGTCATTTGCCGCGGCCGTCATTTCGATCACTTAGCCCCCCGATCATGGCTGACCCCCGTGCAGGTCGTAGTAGTCCTGGATCTTCTGCTGGATCTCGGACATCGTCTGGACCTCGTCGGGCAGCTTGGCCGCGTCGAGGAAGTCCGCGTAGACTTCGGTGAAATCCATCTTCGACAAGTCGAGCTGCTGAAACTCGGCGATGGTGAAGCCCTTGCACTGCTCGTTCTTGGGCTTGCCCCAGGGCTTGTTGATCTGGACGCGGCCCTGCTCCTGCAGCACGCGGCTGAGCTTGCTCTCAAAGCAGCAATATGCCGTCTTCTTCGTCTTGCAGATGCCGAGGAAGCTGGACGAGCACCACGTTCCGACCTTGTGGCAGAACCCCATGCGATCCTTGATGTCGAGCTTCATCTCGTCTTGCGAGCAGGCGAAGAGCGTCAGGAACGGCGTCGCGAGCGCGGCGATCGCCGCCGGCCCGCCCGCCAGTGCAGCACCGCCAGCAGCCACCGTCAGAACGCCCGACACCTTGCCGGCGCAGCAGTTGATGAGCCCGAACACCGGCTTGTGACACGTCTCGCGCGTCCCCGAGAACACGGTCAGATTGTTGGGGTCGAAGCCCTTCGAGGCATCGTCAATCGCGTGCAGGGCGACAAGCGCGTCCTTGAACTCAGTCGACGCCTCGCGCGTGATCGGCTCGCAGTCGCCGTTGATGCAGTAGACGTCGTTCCCGCAGATATATTGCGGCGTGCCAGACGTCGGTGCGTCCGGAGTCGGGCACTTGTAGACCTTCTCCTTGACCTTGCACTCGCCCTCCTGCGGATCGTCCAGGCACTCCTCGCGCAGGAAGGTGCATTGGCGGTTGCCCGCGAGATCGCCGCAGTCATTGCCCTGAGACAGCTTGTGGCAGGTATATTTCCGCTCCCACTGCCAGCACGCCCGCGTGACGGCGACACCGTTTATCGTGCGCGTGGTCGGATCCGGGTCGACGCAGGTTTCCTCGGCCAGCTCGCACGTCTGATCCGCCGTGGCGCTGTTGCACTGCCCTTCGTCCTTGCGCTCGTTGATGACCTCCCCGACGGTCTCGAGCGTGTAGCCCCGGTTCGGCACAGCGGCGCTGTCGCACTCGTAGGTGATCTCCTCGCCTTCTTCCACATCGGGCTCGGTGCAGAAGCGCGGATTACCTTGGCGGCAGATGTCGTAGAACACAGTGCGCCGTGAGCGCTCGCGGCATATACCGTTAGCGACGGGCGCGTTGAATGCCGGCACGCAGCGCCGGTTGCGGTTGTCGCCGCCCCGCGCCGCCGTCATGATCCAATTCTCGCAGGTGTAGACGTACTTGTTCACGCCCGGGGTGACGTCGACCACCAGCGGCACCCGGCAGACCGGCGCGGTCTCCTCGACCTTCGTTCCGGTATTGCACGTCGCCTCGTAATAGCCGCCGGACCCGGAGCCGGGAGGCAAAGGCTGGCACTGCCCGCTCTCAGACCCGATGTTCTCGCCCTGCAGGTACGCATCGGGATCGTTCTCGACCTGCGTCGCACGGTCGGTCGTGGCGAGGATCTCGGCGTTGCTGAAGGTCGGCCGGGTGTGGTCCGGATCGGTCACGGTCCGGTAGGACTCGTTCGTCGACCGCTGCGCCGTTCCGGCCGCGACAAGCGCATCCGGATCGTCGAAATAGGTGCTCTGGGGCTGGTTGGTGCCGGTATAGCCTGGCACGGCCTCGGCCTGGGCGTCCGTATCCGGCACCAGGCTGCCGTCCTGCCGCTTCTCGTTGCCGAGCGCCTTGCCTTCCTCGCGCGCCTGCTCGACCGTCATCTGCTGCGCCGCCGCGGGGCTGACGACCAGGCACACGCCGATGAGCGCGCTGACGAGGGAGCGGAGCTTCACTGCTGGCGGCTCCGCGCGAGGTTGCCGAGCGCCACCGTGGCGATCCGCGCACCAGGCCCGTTGGCGCCGGCAAAGGTGTTGAGGGCGTAGTCGACCGTGACGTTCCCCTCGAGCCTGTCGTGCGGCGGAACCTTGGTTTCGCAGCGGAAGCCCGCGCACAGGTCGAACGTCGAGGAGACGGCGACATAGGTCGGCACGGCCTGCACGTTGAAGGCGCGGAAGAGCCGGGGGTCGATGCCGATATTCGGCATGTCATCCTTCTGCACGACCTGCCCCAGGCGGTTGACGAACTCCTTGGCCGAGTTGTTGGGGAAGCCGCGGAAGACGACGACGCCCCCCGCCCTCGCCGTGTCGGCGATCAGCTGGTTGAGCGACGCCGGCGGCATGGAGAGGCTGGCGAAGACCATGAACTGAGGCGCGTCGCCGCCGGGCGTGTTCGCATTGTTGGCCGCGCCCTGCACCAGCTCGTCGAAGTCGATCTTGCCGTCCGGCCCCTTGGGCAGGTCCGTCGCGGCGACCCTCTGCATGTTCTCCATGCCGCCCTTTCGGACGACGGTCGCCTGCTCGCGGAACTCGTCGCCACGATCCTTCACCTGGTCGACGAAGGCCTGCGCCTCCGCAGCGATGTCCGCGGCCCTCTTCTTGACGGCCTGAACATCGAGCCCGTCGACAGTCTGCGCGAGGATCGCCGACATGCCGGCGGTCCCGAGAAGCGCGGCGATGCCCATGGTCAAAAGGCGCATGCTTCCCTCCTCAGAACACGCAGCAGTTGCGCTTGCGCCAGACGAGATAGCCCATGTCCTCGCCGCCGGCCGGGAAGGCGCGGCCAGCATCGGGCGGCATCGTCGACGCACCGATCGCCGAGCAGGCGAACCGCCCGCTCACCGTCGGAATCGGGTTCACCATCTGGAAGCGGTATTGCTGCTTCCGCATGATCGGCATCAGGTACTTCTTGCAGAGGCCCTCCGACCCCATCGTTCCCCAGGCGAGCCCCTCTCGGTGCATCTTGTAGGCGAACCGGGACAGGGCGAGACGCGAGGACTGGACGTGCCCGATCGAGGCGGGGATGTTCCCGTTCAGGGGATACATGCTGCCCTGACACCCGGCACACCAGAACAGCGCGTCGAGCGGAAGCTCGGCCGTCCCCGCGATGCAGTCGCCGGCACACGCGGCCTGCGCGATGGGGTTGGCGAAGACGACAGCCTCGGGATTGATGATCGCGGTGAGCGAGTCATCCTGCCAGAGCGGATCGACCTCGGTCATGTAGGCGATGTCGAACGACGCCTGCTCGAAGCAGACGAAGTCGGTAAGGATCTCCATCCAGTAGAGGAGCGGGTAGACGTACCAGTGGACGTGCCACTTGGCCGTGCTTTGCGAACGCCCGCCGACCATCGACGGGCCGGTCAGGTAGCCCTGCCCGATGTCGAACCCCGGCGCGATCCGCGTTCCGCCCAGATTGGAGAAGCACCACGGCTTCATCGTGACGTCGGCAAGCCTCGCCGGCTCCCAGAACCCTACCGAGATCCCGATGCGCGGAAGTGGGTCGGCGCAGGCACAGATCGGCGATGCCGGATTGTGGGTGTCGGGACGGTTGCCCGGCCAGATCTTCGCGGCCCCGATCGAGAGCGGGAAGAGGCACGACCAGCAGACGTCGGTGATCGGGTTGACAAACTTCCCGGTGCAGGTCGGCGCGGCGTCGGCGCGCGGGGACAAGGCCACCGTCACCAGCAACAGACCGAGGACGCCGACCAGCGCGCGCAGCCAGCGCATCAGCCCGGCTCCCCTGTCCGCTCGAGGAACGCGTTGTCGGCCGCGTTCTTCCGCCGGAGATACATCAACGAGTAGAGCCCGGTCGCGACGAGGAGCGCAACGGCAAGGCACGGAGCTGCGCGGCCGAGAGCCGCATGCACCTGAGCGAAGAAGCCGATGAAGACCGCGACCGACAGGCAAAGCCCCTGCCAGGTCAGCCGCATGCGGCGCAGCGAGCGCGTTTCGGGTGCCGCCATCGGGGTACGGAGAAGATCCAGCCAGAGGGGCATCAGCTTTTCGCTCCAGGCTTGAGGACCGTCTCCGAGACGTGGAGGAGCTTGCCCGTCTGCTCCACGACGGCCGGCGTGTGACGGATGCCGAACTTGCCGGTGAGACGGCCCTCCTGGTCGAAGAAGAACCGGCGCTTGCGGGCGGTCATGGATTCGATCGGCGAGCCGTTGACGAAGATGATCTTCGCATTGAGCTCGGTGAACCGCTTGGTCGCCCAGTCGACCTGCGCCGTATCGTCGCCGTCGACGAACACGAGGCTCTGCCGCATGGATACGAAATCGAGCGGATTGATCCGCTGGCCCGCCTCCGCAATCACCTGTCCCTTGTGGTCACGGATCTCGCGCTCGAGCGTGATGGTCGGATCATAGTTCCAAGTCCGCGCTTCCTCCGCGGGCGTGATCCCGGAGACGGGGACCGGCCGACGCACCTTCGCCTCGACCCGCTTGGCGAACGCCGCGTTGACACGGTCCATCTCGCCCGTCGCCTGAGCGCGCTGCAGGCGTGCCTCGATCGTGGCGAGAAGATCGGCCTCGACCACCGGGAACGTCTGCCCGAGCTGGCCGAAATCGCGCGCTTCGCTCCGCTCCGATCCCGTGAGCAGCACCGCGGCTCCGAGACAAGCGACGCCGGCAAGCGACGCGGCGACGGCGCGGATCACAGGATGGCCTCGCCGGTGCCGACGATCTGCCGCTGACAGGCGAAACCGATCGCCGCGTAGCGGGAGTCGAACCCATCCTTGTGTGGAGTGCCGACATAGTAGCAGCCCGCCGGGATGACGCCGCTCGGGCCGATGGCCAGCGGCTCGCCCGCCTTGGTGAAGGGCTTGGTATAGGCGACGACACGGTGATTGACCGTCACGAGCCTGCCCCAGTGTCGGACCGTGTCGCCCGGCATCCCATAGACGATCTTGCCGAACATCTCAGGCTTCGACCCGAAGTGGCGACGGACAAGCTCGCTCTTGGGCGGAAGGAAGAAGACGTACTCGCCGCGCGCCGGCACCTGGTTCTTGTGGATGACGAACGCCCAGTTGGGCAGCGAGTCCGTCGTGTTGATCAGGAGCGCGTGCTTGTCCCGCCACTCGCTGATCGCGCCGAGGATGACGCTACCGGCAACGAACGCCCCGAACAGGCCGCAGCGCAGCTTGCGCCCGCTCCTGGGAGGCGCGAGATCACTGACCGCCGTTGCCATTGGGACCTCCGAAGGACGAAACCATGGCTCCCGCCACGCCGGCCGGGGCACCGGGCATCGTGGTGGGCATCGCCTGCTGCCCGCCTGCGACCGGCGGAACGCCGCTCATCGGGTCGATCGTCGCCCCTTGCGATCCCATCATCGGTGCGACGGCGAGGGGCTGCGGTGCGGCTGCGGGAGCGAGCTGCTGCTGCAGCTGCTGCAGTTCCTGAACGCTCGCCGGCCGGGGCTGGTGGATGCCGCTGGCGTAGACCGCCTTCTTCAGGCTGTCGGTGATGTCCGGCACGTTCTCGGTGAGGACCGCCTCGCCGACGAGCACGACCTGGCCCTTTTCGCTCCGCCGCTGGATCTCGTGCTTGAGCGACGACATGAACGTCCGCATCTCGGCCTCGACCTGCGCGGGCGGCGAGGCAGCTCGGGCCTGCGCCGTGACGTACTCGCCGACGATGCTCGAAAGGCTTGCCTTGACGATATGCTCCTCGCGGGGCGCGACGAGCGCCTTCGTGACCCACATCGACCAGATCAGCGCCACGACGAGCGCGGCGCCCATCAGGAGCTGACCGCGCGTGAAGCCGCCGAACCCGCGCTTGGCGCGGACGATCGGCGCCGATGCGGCGGGGGTCGCGGGGGTGGGGAGATCGAGTTCGGGCTGGTCAGCCATTGGCCTTGCTCCGCTTGGGGTCGCGCGCAGGGAGGATGCTGTGGCGACGGAAGAAGATGACCGCGGCCGAGAGAACCAAGTGCGCGACGATGAGGACGTGCTTGAAGGAGGCGATGCGCTCCACGTCGGCCGCGACGTACCGGCTCGCCATGTTGTTGAGCTGGTGCATCATGCCATCGACCGACAGCCCGCCGATCGCGAGGAAGAACAGCACGAACACACCCCAGGTGATGAGGAGCGTCGTGGCGAGGAAACCCGCCATGTGCAGGTAGAAGTAGAGCAGGAAGCCGACGTCGAGCTTGCCCTTGGGCCGCTCGAGGGCGGCGTCCGCCGGGGCCGGGATGGTCGCCATGTCGTTACTCCGCCGCGATGGCCGCCGGCTCTTCGGCAGGCATCGCCCATTTCTCGGGGTTGTTGGGATAGGCGATGCGCTCGATCGCCTCGTCCATCGTCAGGCCCTCGTGCACGAGCGCCTCAATCGCGGCGAAGGTGCGCGGGCTCGACGAGAACAGCGCGGCCGAATAGGGGTCGAGGACGAGCCGGCCCACCGCCAGCGTCTCCGGCCCCTTGATCATGATGTCCGAATATTCGAACCCGTTCCGCTTCAGCGAGCGCAGGAGCGCATCGGTGTAATCGTCCATCTCGAAGCGGTCGTGCTTCTTGAAGTCGGCGATCGTCTCCGGCTTCTGCTGCAGGATCACAAACCAGTCGCTGTTCTCCAGCGCCGCAATGCTGCCGGCCGACTTGTAATAGTCGTTCAGCGACTGCGTCGCGGTGACGAGCGAGGCGCCATATTTGCGGCAGGTACGCGCATAGGTCTCAATGAAGTCCGCCATCGCGCCGCCCCGAAGCATCTGCCACGCCTCGTCCAGGAGCAGCGCCTTGGGGATCGAGCGGTCGACCTTGCGCATCATCTGCTGCGACATGAACATGATCGCGGTCAGCACGACGCTGCGCAGCTCCTCGCGCGAGGACAGGTCGGAGAGCTCGAAGACGGTGAGCTGCGCCTGCAGCTCGAAGGAGACCTCGCCCTTGAAGAACTTGCCGTAGGTGCCCGCACTGGAGAACGGCATCATCGCGATCGCGAGGTGCGACGCGAGCTCGTTGCCGGTGTCGTTCAGCGTGGCGATCACGTCGTCGATCGAGCCGTTGCGACCCTTGGCCTCCCAGACGCGATTGACCGCTCCGTCGATCAGGCCGCGCTCGGTATCGGTGAGCCGGTCGATGTGCCGCGACATCTGGTTCACGATGGCCTTGAGCATCGCCATGCAATCGAGCAGGTAGTCCTCGTCCTCGGCCGCCTGCTTTTCGTCGATCATCGAGAACGGGTTGAGGCAGAAGCCGCTCGACATCGTGAACTCGACGAACGCGCCGCCCTGCAGTTTGGCGGAGTGCTCGAACGACCGCCCGTCGTCGATCACCACCACCTTCGACCCGGCGCCGCACAGCGACGCGCACAGCTCCTGCAGCGCGACCGACTTGCCGCTGCCGCTCTTCCCGAACACCGCGACGTTGTGGTTGCCTGCGGCGTTCTCGAACGGGCTCCAGAAGAAGGGCTGGCCGCGCCGGCCGATCAGCAGGAGGTGGGGCGTATGACCGCCCAGATACTCGCCCTGGATCGGCGCGAGGTTCGCCGCGGTCGTGCTGAGCATCGTCCGCATGCGCTTCATGCGCTCGAGGTCCTTGGCCAGGCCGTTCGCCATCGTCATCGGCATGGCGCAAAGGAGCCCCATGACCTGCAGGTAGCGATCGTCCAGCAGGTCCCAGCCTGCGGCGCGGTACACCGACTTCAGGATACGCTCGTTGGCGTCCCCCTTCCCCTTCGGCGAGAACGAGGTGACGCTGTAGAATAGCCGCACCAGCTTGCGCCCCTGGCGGATCTCGTCGTTGACGAACTTCCATTCCTGCGACTGGTCGCGGAGCTGCGGCAGGAACCGCGCCGACTTGGAGTCGGCGAGGCTCGTGGTCCGCATGAACTTGAAGCTGGCCTTGTTGGTCGCGGCCTGGGGATCGGGAAAGTCGAGGCAGAGGTTCGTCGCCACCGGGCACGGCATGCGCAGCTTGTCGGCGAACATATCGCCGATCAGCCGGGCGCAGTCCCAGGGGGCCCACCGCTGGGGCAGGTTCCGCACCGAGAAGGAGCGGACGTCGAAAACGTCGGGATAGATCTCGCCGATCTCCGGCGCACCGTCGACCTCCTTGCCGGTCGGCCGGAAGCGCTCGGTCCGAAGAAGGATGCGGTCGGGGTCGACCTTCATCTCGATGTCGCGTCGCACCGCCTGGTCGGAGATCGGATCGAGCGGGTTGTAGCTCACCACGTCCTCTCCGGCCGCGGTCGTGGGCGAGGTGATGTCGTCGATCCAGCCGATCAGCGCGACCGGGTCCATCTTGCGCGCCGACACGCCGATCGAGCCGAGCACCGAGATCAGCCCGTCCATGACGGCCACGATCTCCTCGTTCGAGACGCTCGAGCTCTCAGGCGTCGAGTAGGAGATCGCAACGCGATGGTTGCGAAGGCAGAACGGGGCGTCGGCCGATAGCGAGTTCCAGACCCCGTCCGTCAGGAAGTCGACCCGGTGCTTCGCCATGCGCTCGTAGACGCCGCTCGCCGAGTAGCGCGGTAGATACCATTTGGAGAGCCGTTCGCTGATGCGCGGGCTCATCCAGTCGTGGAACTGCAGGGAACCCGGCGCCGGGATGCCCTCGGAGAGAAACTGCGTGAGGATCTCGCCCGTGCGCTCGTCGGCACCGACCAGCGGCGAGACCTCGATCACGAAACCGCGCGACGCGGAGTTGTAGAAGATGCCCGTCTTGGGGTCGTAGCTGCGATAGGGCAGCCAGTGCGCCAGCATCGGCACCGCCAGGTCGGGCCGCTGAGCGTCGGGCCGCTTGCTGTCGCCGAACACGCCGGAGATCAGGTTGTCGAAGAAGCCTGGCTTGGCGCTCATCTCACTTGTCCTCCGGAACCGACGCCGGGAAGCTCGCGGCGCGAATGGTGGGGCTGGTCAGGGCCTTGAGGCCCGGTGCGGGCGCGGAAGCGCCGGCATCGCGTGCCGTCGCTTCGGTGCGCTCCTGCGCGTTGCGATAGGCTTCGCTGCCCTTGATGCGGGCAATGGCCTCCGGACCCGACGCGGTCTTCGGCGCGGAGACGAGCGCGGTCAGCTGTCCTGTCGCTCCTGCCGCGGAACCACGATGGACAAGCACGCCTGCCTGGGTCGCGGCCTGAGCCGGCTTTGCCACGGGAGCGCCTTGGGCGACGGTCGGCGCCGGAACGCCCGCCGAGACAGGAACGGGTGCCCGAGCCGCCGGTGCGACCGCCGACGTGCGTGTGCCGGAGGCCGGCGCCGGCGTGGGGGGCGCCGCGCGCCGCTTGCCGCGCTGACCCAGCTTGCTCTGGACGTCCGCTTTGATTGCTTCGACCGGGTTGGGCTTGCGGGCACGCGCCGCCGCGACGACGGCAGGATCCGGCAGATTGGGGTCGATCTCCGCGACGTCGATATAGCCGGGTGCATCCCGATCGACGACTTCGGACAGGCTGACCCCGGTCGGCCGCGCCGCAGGGTTACGGTCGGGGATCGGGGTCGCGTCGGCCAGCGCTTGTGCCTGCCATTCCGACTGGACGACGGTGTGGACCGCGCTCGCCTCGTGGAGACGGCCGCGATCGTCGACGTAGGGCTGGAACACGACGCGCAGCACCTTCTCGCGCGTCCGCGAGCCCGGAACCGCGCTGCGGTCGGGCATCGGCGCGGGCACCGACGCAGCTGTCCGCATCGCCCGCGGCTGCTGGGCGGGTGCCTGATACGGACCGGCCGGAATCATGGTGTCCCCGGCGTCTCCCGAGATCATCGCGAGAGCGCGATCATCGATCGTCGATGATGGCGCACAGATGCCGTCCGGTGCGGCGCAGGAAAAGTCGCCTTTCACGTTCCCACCGAGGGTCGTGCAGCCATTTAGGGCGGCGAGAGCCACAAGACTCACGGCGGCGAATGCGGCGCTACGGCCGTTAAGCCGCGCGATCACGACCGGCCTCCCTTGATCCAGCTCTGCAGGAACTCCTTGGGGCGATAGCCTTCGAGCATGGCCCCGTCGCTCCGCACGATCACCGGCGTCCCGCTCAGCCCGTGTTTGTGGGCGAATGCCTCGTTGGCATCGAGACCGGACGTGTCGCAGCTCGCGCCGCCCTTGAACGGCTCGCCGGCGTAGGCGGCGTGGAGCGCCTCCTCACGATTCTTCGCGCAATAGACCCGATCGGCGATGTCGCGGCTTCCCAGAACCGAGATCGGCCGCTCCACGACCCGCACGTTCATGCTGCGCAGGACGTTGGTGAGCGCGCGGCAGTAGCCGCACCGGAAGTCGGTGAAGACCGTGACGGTCTGCCCGGAGGGGTTGCCCCAGACGATCGCTCCGTCCTTAGGAAGGCTGTCCAACGAGAGCACTGCAGGTCGCGCGGGAAGCGACGTCTTTTCGACGCGCCCCTTTGCCGCCGGCATTGCTCCCTCGGGCTCGCCGCCACCTTCGGCCGCGGCGGCATTGGCCTTGGCAGCGCCACCGACCAGCATGTCCGGGTTGATCTCGAGGAGCCGCGCCGCCGTCAGGTCCTGCCGCGTCTCCATGTCGTACACGCGGCCGATGATGAGATAGCGCGCGTCCGCGTCGACGTAGAACAGGTTCGCGCCGGCCGTGACCTCGCAGAGGCCATGCACCTTCTCACAGTTGACCTGGGTCAACGGAGTCTTGGGCAGCCGCGTCTTCAGGAGGTTCGTAACCTGAACGCTGCTCGGGCTCGCGATCTGACCCGCGACCGCCATGCTTGCGGCGCCGATCACCGGCACGGCGACGAGCAATGCCGCTACCTTGGTCGGCAGGCGCCGACGGAGACGATCAATTCCGAACATAAGCGCCCTCCAGGAAAACGATTTCGACGTCGATCCCGGTCGCCATCTCGATGACCGGCTGATACTGCTCGGCACGCTCGATCAGGTACTTGGACACGTCTTTGCCTGACTCTTGCGCGCCACCGCCGAGCGCGCGCAGCCCGACATTGCCGAGGCTCGGGGTGCGGTTCACACCGTCCTCCCCGTCCCTGGTGATCGTCGCGAGCGGTTGCTGGAAAGCGGTATTCAGCGCAGTGCCGGCACCGCCCACCAGGCCTGCCAGGAAGGCCTGCATCGCGAGAGAGCCTTCACGGCTAACCACGCGTCCACGGACGCCCGTCTTGCCGCCGAACGCGATAAAGCCCTTGACCTCCGACACGGCGTAGCGGCCACCCGGCTGCGGGCATGTCATCTTCTGCAGCTTAACGTAGACCTTCTCGCTGGAGAGATCGCCTCGCGCTGCACCGTTGATCAAGCAGCCCTGGATCTTGGTGGTCAGCAGCTTGCCGTTCTGGAGCACCGAGCGTGCGGGGCCTGTCACGCGGAGCACGACCGGCAGCGGATCGGTCTGGCTGTTGACCCCCGCACTCGCATCCACACCGACAATCACCTTCGCCGATGCGAAGCTGTTGGGCGGCAGATAGTTCGGGCTGTCCGTGTAGACCGTATTGCCCTTGGCCACCTTGGATGCCGGTCCGCTCTCGCCTGTCGAGAAGTTCACCATCTTGACCTCGGCCGAGTGACCGACGGGAACCGCGCCCGCTCCGCCTGCGGCGTCGGGACGCTGATAGGCTTGCGGACCACGCGGGCCATACATGGCCGCTGGGCCAGGAGCAGGTGGCGGTGCGGCCGGACGGTCATTAATCTGCTTGCGGAGCTGCTCGTTCTCGGCCTGATAGGCCGAGAGGACGCGCTGGCCGTCCGCCTGCATCGCCTGGTTCTGCCCCTTCAGCGCCTCGATCTGCGCGGCGAGGTTGTCCATGCGGGCGGACTGGCCGTTAACCGACTTGAGCTGGTTCTCGGTCGACTGGAAACGGTTTTCCGAGAGCGCCATCCACTCCTGATTGGAGAGGTTGCGGTTGACCATGTCCTTGGTCGAGACCTCGACCTTCTCGGCGCCGTCCGCGTCGGCGAGCTTCTTGTCGTCGTCGCCGCTGAAGATCCACATCGAGGAGAGCACCAGGCCGACGCCGGCGACGCCGGCGAGCAGCATGCGCTGCTTGCGCCGCACCGCCTCGTTGCCCGCGAGCTCGCCGCCGACCGGCGAGATGCCTTCGCCCTCCGCCTCATCCAGCGGCTTGCGCTTGCGATTGAAGATGTCCGCGAAAGCCATGGCTTACCTCACATTCTGGGAGACGAGGTAGGCCGTCGTGACCTTCCCCGGGGCGAGCTTGGGCTCGGCGATGGAGACGGCGAGCGCGCTGGCCGGAGCCACGGTACGCTCGGTGAGCTCGGTCGGGGCGTCGCCCGTGTTCTCGATGCGCAGCACCTTGCCCGTCAGGTCCTGGCCGCGATATTCGGCGATCATCTGGACCTTGAGCTGGCCGACATAGACCGGCTTCAGGGTGCGCTGCCGCATCTCGTAGCCGTCGGCGACGCTGTTCGAATACATCGCCTGGACCAGCTCGACCGCCGCATCCTGCGGACCGGCCGCGACCTGCTGCGGGCTCGCCTCAGCGGCCTTCTCCTTGGCGATCGCCGGGTTGGAGACGAATACCTGGGCCGCCGCATCGCCGGCGATCCGGCACATGAACTTGTAGACGTAGCCCCGCTTCGTCGTGCCGAAGAAGGACAGCGCCGATCGACCGAAGCCCTCGGGCACGCTCAGGTAGATGTCGCCGCGCACCGGCTCGTTGACGACCGAGAAATCGTCCTGCGGGTTGCCCGTCGAGATCTTGGAGACGCTGGCGAACTCGTCCTCGACCAGGCTGATGCGGGTCAGGTCCTTGGCGGACGCCTGACAGTCGACCTGCGCATTGTCGGCGGCCATGATCGTCTGATCGGCCCATGCCGGCTGCGCCAGGAAGAGAGCGGCAAGCGCGAAGAGGAACCCGCCGATCATCCTGCTCAGGATGCAGCTGACCCGCGACATGAGCACGGTTCCCACCGCCGCGCTGCCGACGGCGTAGATAGCGGTCATTGGTCTTGCTCCTTGCCGGTGCGAACCATTCCGAAGCCGACGAGACGGAGAGACAGACCCTCGTACTCCCAGTCGTACCGGAAGGTGCGGCGCTCGTTCGAGATCACCTTGTTGCCGACGATGGTGTGCAGCTCGCCCGTCACCTCGGAGCGGAGGTTCTTCGGGTCGATCTCCATCGACTGTATCGTGAAAAACTGGGAGATCGAGGAGCCGCGCTGCTCGTTGACGATCTTGAGGAGATCACCCTTGATCTTACCCTGCACACGCGGGCTCGTGATCGCGAGGACCTGGTTCATCCAGTATTCGAGGTTCTGCGGGCTGCGATCGAGCGTCAGGACGACGACGTCGCGGGTGATCATCTCGAGATACTGACGCGAAACACCCGCGCTGCTGACCGTGATCGGCGACTGCAGCACCGGCTGCAGCACGACCTCCCGATCGCGCGAGATGCCCAGGGTAAGAAGGAGCGCCGCCAGCCCGGCGAGCGCGGCCGCGACAACCACAAGGAGGTTGCGCTGCTTGAGAACGCGCTGGTTCTGCGCGTGGCTGTACGAGAGATCCATGTTACCCCGCCATCAATCGAAGGTATGAGGGCGGCGTGGCTCTCAGGCCGGTGAAGCCGGCCGGCAGATGCCAATAGGCGAGATGAAGCAGCCAAGACGCGGCACGACCAGCTTTAGCCTTCTTAAGTCCCCACCAGCCCGCGAACGCCGCGATCATGCCGATGAGGATGTGCTGGGTCATGATCCCCCAGACGAATGGTATGACCATCGCCAGGAACTCATCCAACGTCCACAGCCCGATCAGCTCAGGGTCGTCGAGATGAGATGGGATTGCGTACTTGTCTGCAGCCATTGCGCCACCCTCCCCGAGAGCGCGGCCGGGGCTGCCACCCCGACCGGCCCAAACGGATGCGTCAGATCGTCGCCGTCACGGTCGAGGTGACGATCGGAATGCCGGTACCGGCGCCGACGCCGACGCCGACCGGGATCGCGATCTGGCCCATGGAGAAGCGGCCGGAGGCCAGCGCGACGATGCCGCCGGCAAGCGACAGCACGGTGATGACCTTGCCGCCCGACCCCTCGAGGAAGTCGGTGAACTTGGTCAGGGCGGTGTCGAACGTCGTGTCGGCGCCGGCGAACGCCGGACCGGCGAAGTAGAAGAGCGCGAACGCCAGCACGGCGAGGGCGAAGACCGCCATCTCCATGTGGCCGCTCTTTTTCAGCACGGACTGCATAGTGAGTTCCCTTCGATGGAGACGCGGCTCGTCCGCGCCCAAATGAAGGGTGAGCGAAGATGGATTCGGCCGACAATCAGGGACCGGCGGAACGAAGTCCGATCTCGCAGGTTTTTTTCACTTCGGGCGTTTTTGGCCCGAAATCGCGTCCCGCCAGCGAGGACACCCGGCCTCTAATCCGGGACACCCGTCCCGGCTCCCGGGACACCCCGTCCCGGCTCCCGGGACACGCGTCCCGGTTGGCGACGACCCCCTCGAAGTGTAGAATCGACGCAACGACCACTGAGTCGTATAGGGCGCGTTCATCACATCCTCGCGATGTTCGGCGATGCCGGGGAGTAGCAGGATCGAGGCCAAGGACGTGCAGGAATGAGTGGGGATACTCGCGGTTATTCGCTCGACGTATCGGAGTACCTGTTCCGCCTCACCACGGAGAGCCTCAGGCTCTTGTCCAACGAAACAAAGCGATACCACAGCCTGACCAGCATGGTGAACCAGCTCGCCGGCGCGGGCGCGGCAGATGCCATCGCCCAGCACGACGTCGAGACCCTGCGCCAGCACCTCAGCAAGATCCCGACCAAGGGACCGATTCGCATCCATCTGCACATCACCAAGACGAGCGCAGACAACCTGATCGAGGCCAAGAAGCGGCTCGCCAAGGAGCTCGGCTCCAGCCTCACCGTGGGAGACGCGATTTCCATGTTGCTGTTCGACTTCGTGGTCGATCAGAGCGCTTCCAGGCTCCTCTCAAAGCTCGGCGTCGATGAGGCGGGGCGGCCGCACGACGAACCGAGTCCGGACCGGGATACTTCCGATAACGTCGTTCGTCTCAAGTAGTTAGACGGAAGTCGCGCGCACCGCGGCCAGTGCAACAAAGGGTTGCCAATCTCCTAATAATGAGGTTTGCTATCCGAGTCCGAACAGGATTTCGGGGGGCCTCAAGCCGTGCAATCCGTCGCTGCGATCGAACTGGAGACGTCTGCCTTTCTACCGGCTGAGGCGGGGGCACGCGCCCTGAAACCGGCCGAGCCGGACTATGTTCCGCTGATCAACACAGCGATGGACAACCAGAAGCTCGGCGTTCGGCAGATCGCGATCAAGACAGGCATCAGCAAGACGCGGCTCGGCCGCATCCTGCACCGCGATCCCAACCAACGGGCACCGATGACGCTGCCGGAGTTCCAGACCATCCTGCGCGCCCTGAACATGGACCTCATGCACGCGATCATCAGCGTGGAGATGGCGCGCGACCTCGAGCTTATGGGCGACGAGCGGTTCGCAACCCTCGTGACGATGCTCAGTACCCTCTTCCAGGGCCTGCCGCACCGGATCATCGAGGCGCTGCGCGAACTGGACGGCATGGACGGAACCGAGATCCGCAAGGAATGGGGCGGATACTTCCAGGCAGCAGTCATCCGCAAGATGGTCGGAGAGATCAGCAACGTGCTGCGGCGTCGTGCCGATGACGAAGACGGCAACTTCTTCAATCTTTGAGCCGCCCGGCTTTTTTTTGGCGCTGCCCTGCACCTAAAAGCACTAGCGAGCGGCCCTAAAAGCACTGGAAATAGTTGCGCGTTGACGTGGAAACGTCCGCAAAAGCACTAATAATCGCGCTCGCTCCAGCTTTCCCCACCGTTAACACTGATCCCACACCCTCTCCGGATTCGGCAGCATGCGCTGACGCGGTCCCGTGAGGCGAGCTTCGATGCGCCCGCACCGTCTCGAAGGCTCTGGGATCAACGTGCGGGATGGAGATGTCGTGCGGACAAGAAAAACCCGGCACTAGGCCGGGCTTTTCGGGTGGTCATAGAACCTGTCTGGAAACACGGTTCTAGCTGACCTCCCCTGAACAGACAAGCTCGAAGCGCGATTCGCGCATCGGCTAGATGTGTCCGAACGGCATTCCCTCAGGGAGTGACGAATGGGAGCCTATACCCCGAAGCGATCGGGCGGCATGCGCCGCTACAACCAGTTCAACTCCGTGGTCGAGCGCCTCGCAAAGGGCTACGCCGGTCAGGAGAAGGTCTCTCCTGCCCGCCTCCTCGGCAAGCTGAAGTGCGCGGCGCCCTATATCGGTGTTCCGCCCTCCGTTCTGGGGCTGCTCGACGCCCTCATCCCCCACTCCAAGTCGCAGGATTGGCTTCCCGGCCGGGTGCCGCTCGTCTGGCCGCGCAACGAGACCCTCTCGCGCAAGCTGGGCGTCTCGGTCCGCCAGGTGCAGAAGACGATCCGCACAGCGATCGAGTTCGGCCTAATCGTGCCCTGCGACAGCCCCAATGGCCATCGGGGCGGCAAGCGCAACGCTGCAGGGGACATTCTCTGGGGCTACGGCTTCGATCTCCGGCCGCTCGGAACACGCTCCGACGAGTTCGACGCGATCGCGGCCAAAGGCTATGCCGAAGATCGCGAAGTCGATCGCCTGAAGCGCGCTCTGTCGGCCGCACGACGCCGTGCTCGCACCTTGGCAAATGCGGTGCTGGACGCCGGCATCGAGGGCATCGATGCGACCCGCGAGATCGAACTCGTCCGGATGGCGCTCGATCATGTGAAAGGCAGTCGCGATCTGGACGCGCTCATCCGGTGCCTCTCGCAGGTCACGCAGCGCGTCGACGCCTTTCAAGCTGCCGTCGACGGAGCGTTGGAGGCGCTAATCCCCTGTGAAACAGCCATGGATGCGGTTGAATGTCCTGTTGATAGTTCACCCAAGGGCGAATCTGCGTTCGTCCACTCTACAACTACAACCCAACTTGAAACTGCTAACGCAGTTACGGGTAGGGGCTTGGCGAAGAAGAGTAGTGAGGCCTGGGACATCGCCCTCCTCGCACCTCAGAGCAATGTCGAAGCCGACCTGGATCGTCACGGGATCGATCCCAAGTTCGTCGCCAAGGCGGCGCCGGAGCTGATCTGGGATCTCGACATGGGGCCAAGGGCCTGGGGCAGGCTGATCAGCATCGCCGAGGGCCTGACCGGGCAACACGCGATCGGCGCCCATGCCTGGCGCGAGGCGTGCCGGTTGATGGGCCAGCGCGGGGCAGCGGCCGCCGTCATCGCGACGGTCACGAAAAACGTCAGGGGCGAGGTGCGTTCGCCGGGGGCATATCTGCGCGGCATGAGCGCCAAGGCAGCGGCCGGCGAGCTGAATCTCGGCAAGACGTACCACGGCCTGCGCGAAGGGCTAGAGGAGGCGGCGTGAGCGATCCGGTGGCGCACCCAAAAGCACGTTGGTGAGTCCCTTCCCCCCCGCGTGCCGGCATTTCGTACCTAAAAGCACGAACGAACGCACCCAAAAGCACGAGCTGGAGGCCTTCTTTCCGGCGTCTGAAGGCATAGTGCACCCAAAAGCACGATGTTTTCTAGCGGAAGCGCGAGTTTTCGGGTGCGATCAGGTCACGACACACCTGGACCCTCATGGATTTTGGGTGCGGTTGTAAGCCAGGCCGCGCATCCCACGATGATTCCTAGTGCTTTTGGGTGCGAAGCGGTCATCGCTGGTGGTCGGATGGCGCTGCCGACGTTAACATGGATGCGAGTCATGGAGGTCCAGCGCGATGGCACGAAAGCGCACTAACACCGAGGTACAGGGAATGCTGGCGCTGGACTGCCCGCTGCGCGGTGACATCCACGGCGACCGCAGCGTCATGGACTTCCCATTCTTCGCGCTCGAGAAGAAGCCTCAGACCGGCATCATCGAACACAAGATCGGCAACGTCTCGATCACCATCCGCGCCGGCGAAGGCGGAATCGCCACGATGTACGACAAAGAGATCATTCTCTACGTCGCTTCGATCATTTTCGAACAGAAGGCGCGCGGCCAGGCGCTCTCACAGGAGATCACCTTCACCGCGCACGACTTCTTCCGCGCGACGGGCACTCCGAACCCGGGCAAGCGGGACTATACACGCTTCACGGACGCGATGTCCCGGCTCCAGGGCACGCAGATCCAGACCAACCTCAAGACGGGCGGCGCCGGACACCGGGGATGGTTCTCGTGGGTGGAGAACGCCCAGGTCATCTACAACGACATGCCCGAGGGCTATGAGCGGCTCCAGGCGGTCAAGATCCGCCTCTGCGACTTCCTCTTCCGCGCGATCGAGCGTGACGTGTCGATGTATTCCTACCATCACGAATACTTCAAGCTCGGGCTGATCGAGCGCCGCCTGTACGAGATCGCCCGTTCCCACTGTGACGAGGGTCCGTTCGAGGTCGACCTTGAGTCGCTGTTGAAGACGGTGGGCAGCAGGAGCGCGCTGCGACGCTTCAAGCAGCACATCAGCGACATCCAGCAGTCCAACAGCTTGCCGCACTACAGCATCGCGATGCGCGACCAGATCGAGGGCAGCCGGGTGCGCGCGCGCGCCAACGAGACGATCGTGACGTTCTCGGAGCGGCCCGCGGCGGCTGAATGCCCCTACGTCCAGCAAACACTCGAGGCGATCGCCTGACCTAGAAGGACGAGACCATCGCGGCGCGTGAAAAGGTCGGGGGAACCGCGACCGACGCTCCCGGCGTCTGGATCGTGGTGACCCTCGACATGCCGCTGAGACGCGACCAGTTCAACAGAATGTTCGACACATAGTCCTGGGTCTCGACGATCCGCGGAACGCGGCCGTTGCGCACCCTCCCCGGCCCGGCGTTATAGGCCGCTAGGGCGAGGTGATACTGGCCAAACTTGTCGAGCTGCTGGCGCAGGTAGCGCGCACCGCCCCGGAGGTTCTGCTCGACGTCGTAGCGGTTCACGCCCAGGCCCGCCGCGGTGTCCGGCATCAGCTGCGTCAGCCCGAAGGCATTCTTGGGCGAGTAGATCGAGGCATTATAGCGGCTCTCTCGGATGATCATCGCGTCGAAGAGCCCGACCGGGATGCCGTACTGGCACGCGATGTTCGACATCATCGTGTAATAGCCGCGGCGCCGAAACTCGCCGTCCGGCCGTAAGATGCCGCTCGGCCGATAGTCGGTCGGGACGCACCCGGGGACGTAGGAGTTCGCCGCAGAGGCAAACACCTGGCCCCCACGCATCCAGAGCGGAACCGAAATGGTCGACGCCGGCGAAACACCGACCGAAGCACCGAACGCCGGAACACCGGGCTGCGCGACGCCGACGGCAGCGAACGGATCCTCCCCTGCCCCTGACCCGACGTTACTCGCTGGCGCCGCGGCAGACTGCGGAGCGAAGCTGTTCGCCATCTGGTAGGCGACCCACTGCCGGCTGAGATCGTGAACCCGGAACGCCTCCGGCAGCGGCGGGGTATCGACCGAAGCCGCGCCCCCCGTCTCGGCCGGCAGCTGCTCGCTTGGACCGACCGGCACGCTCTCCGATGAAGGCGCCGGCGAAGCGCTCATGCTGATGAGCTGCACCGTTCTCACAGCCCGCGTCGGCCGCGCACCGGCCGCCGCGGTGATCCCGGAAATGAGTGCCGCACCGGCTAGAAAATAGGCTCGCATATGGTCCTCCCGACCCCGTTCACAGAAAGTGAGATCGACGGATTCGGAGTTGTCAAGACCCCCTGCCTGAGTGAAACTGCTGCCAATCGGCCCCATCGGACGGCTCAAATGTGGCTCATCGACCGTGACACGAACGGCGTCGGGGGACGCAGAATCCCCCTACCCCCTCCCCTGCGGGAGGCTTTGGTGCGCTGGTACATCGGTGAGGGATCGCGCGGCGACGAGGAGGCCGGCATCACTCTGGTCCAGAACGCCCGCATCGGCGCTAAGTGGATCGCCTGCGACTGCCTGACCGGCGAGAACCCGCCCCCGATCCTGACGCCCGCCTTCCTATCCGAAGCCGAGACCTATTATCTGCGGAGATTGACGAGCACCAAGCGGCCGGAGCACCGCGAGGACTGCCCCTTCTTCCGCGACCAGGTCACGCACCGCATCACCGAGATCCGCTCTCGCGAGACGCCTACTGATCCACCCACCGGCTATTTCGAGGTTCTACGCCCAGCCCCGGAGAAACTGGCGCAGAGGCCCGAGGAGGATGCCAGCGACGACCGCACTCGCCACGGCTCCGTTCCGCGTCTGGCGCGGCTCCTATGGCGCCTGATCGACGCTGCCGGCACCAACAAGGTGGCCCCCGTCGCGCACGAATACGAAACCGCCTCGATCAAGCTGGAGTTCGAGGCGCTCGGCAGAGCCTCGACCAAGATCGAGATCGCGCCGGGGATCGAGCTCGGCCGAGCGTTCTGGACCCACGCAAATGCGCTTCACAGCCGTAGAGCCTACGCCATGCTGCGCCAGCTCGCGAAATCGTGGCCGAGCGGACACGCGCCACAGGGCTTCATGGCGCTGTTCTCGCCACACGTCCGGGGCCACGTCGTCGACGTCCCCGGGGCCGAGGCGATCCACGTCGCCAACCGCGTGCAGTCGCCCTCCGTGCGCGGCAACCTCATCAAGGGACCGTTCCTGGTGATGATCGTCGCGGGCGAGTATCCCGAGGCGCACGGCTACGCGCCGCTGCGCGCCTACGCTCAACCGATCTTCTCCGGCCAGCGCTTCATCCCGGTCGACTCCGAGTTCGAGCGGTCGGTCCTGCGCGAGCTGTTCAAGGCCCGCCGGCTACTGGACGCCGGGGGGGTGGATCTCGCGATCGAGAAGCCCGTCTTCGACCGCCTCACAACCCAGGGCTCTTGCCGACCGGACTTCCTCCTCGAGGCACGCTCGCGCCTGACTGGCGAGATCAAGCAGCTGGTGGTCGAGGCGATGGGCTTCAGCGACGACGACTATCTGGCGTCCAAGGCGACGACGCATCCGCGTATGCGGCTCCTGGGACCGCTCCTGACGATCGAGCCCACGGACGTCGAGAAGGACCGCGTGGGCGATCTGATCGCGAGTGCTCTCGATCTCTGAGGCTCAGTTCCAGCTCAGGCTCATGCCGAACGAGACCACGATCCCGAGCGTCACAGGGGTCGACAGAAGGTAGAGCTTCTGCCAGCGCCACCAGGTCTTCGGCAGGAACAGCACGGCGCCACGCACGGACCGCATCTCCTCCCAGGACCGCTCGCGATACAGACGGATTCCGGCGACCGAGACGGAGAGGACCATCGCGATCGCGCAGCACAGCCCCGTGGCGGTGTAGAGTGCTATCCAGTTGATCAACTCGACTTGGGTCAGGTGCGCCATGATCAGCCTCGTAGCCCGCCCCGGGTGAATTATGTCGCCGACCCTTGGCCGGTTCCGAACGGACCCTATCTGTTTAGAACAGCATGGTGAGGATATGCTTAACCTCCCACCTCAACGAAATTGACTCAAGTTCCCCACATACCGCAAGCTAATGGTCGCTAAACGGCTTCGCACGTCCTGCCGATCGGATCGCCGAGCGACGTTCGCACGCCGAGCTGCCGAGGCGGTTTGTTGATGCACCCCGGCGTCGTCGTCCTCGTCATCATCTTCGAGGGCGTTCGGAAGGTCACGCTCCATGCGACCGAAGCGCAGGCGTGGCGGCAGCTGATGGAATTCGTCGACCGACGCTGGGAACGCCGGTTCGGGCGAGCCCCCTCCCCTATCGAGCCGGAGGCGCGAGCGGACCAGTTCTTCCGCAACGACAGCGACGATCTCTACGCAATTATCGACGCCGACCTTTCCGAGCTGCAGGAGGCGCTCAGCTGACGCCGTTCTTCGCTTGGCCTGGCGCACCATCCCGTCGTACAATCTCGGCGAGCGGGAGCCTCCTATGTTCGAGTGCCTTATCTTGGGCGACAGCACCGGCGTCGGTGCCGCTCAGGCGATCAACCGGCGCTATGCCCAGCAATGCGACGTGCAGGCCGTCGAGCGTGCTACAGCGGCGCAGATCCTCACCTGGAGGAAGACCGGCAAGGACTATGGCGCCTGTGTCTTCGCCATGGGATCGAACGACCCGGCCGGCGCCGCGCTCGCGACCAAACTCACGAAGATCCGCACCAGCCTCTGCTTTCGCCGCGTCATCTGGCTGCTGCCCTATGCAAGACCCCAGGCCTACACTGTAAGCTCAGTCGCGGCCCGCTTTGGGGACGAGACGGTTGACTTGAGCCGTTTCGAGACACGCGATCGGATACATCCGCGCAACTATTCGCAAGTGGCAGCGGTTCTTCTGCGCTGAGCGCAGAATCATAACAGAGGTGAGAGGGATCGAGAGGTTCGGGCAAGCGGGATTTGCGTCCCGCGGCCCCTGCCCTCACCCGCCGAGGCTCCGGTCCCGGCGCAGCTCGCAGGAGCTTGCGATGTCGCTACACCTCTTGATGATCACCCTCGCCGACAAGGCCCAGTCGGCCCGAAGCTGCGATTTTGGCCATGTTGAAGAACAAAGATTGAACATGGCGATCTACCAGGCTCGCTCTTGTCCTCCAATCTCGTAAACATCGGTCTCGATCGAGCACCTGT
>NZ_JAUQOM010000002.1 GCF_030580935.1 Sphingobium cyanobacteriorum
CACGCTGTAGATCCCCACACCTCCCTGACTCGGCAGAAAGGCTTCAAGGTGGACGACTTTTACGCCGCCCGCAGCAGGACTATCCCGCCGCTACCGTGGTCGAATATTGCTCCGCCGTTCTCAACCGGCCCTGCCCAAATTGCCCCTCGATAGTTGCGATGCTGTTGTCCAGTTTCCGGGCAATCAAATCGGCGGCGAAAGCCAAGCGAGCCGCCTCGTTTTTCTGGGTGGCATATTGCCAGCGCAGATTATCTGGGTTGGCGGTGAAGCCCGCACCGGACGCCACAACCGCTACGTCGCCGTCCGCTTTGATCCGTGCCAGTGCCACGCCTTGTTCACCAAGCCAGTTCAACACATCGAAGGATAGCGAGCCGCTACCGTCCAGTAATATTATGATGCGCGGTAAGGCCAAGTCGCCTTTGAAATAGCGATGGCTTTCCCGCTGCTGTGGATAATGGGAAAAGCCCTGCCTGATGACCAGCGCCCCGCCTTCAACCCGCAGCGATGTGCCTTGGCCGGTGAGGATCAGAGCGTTGGAATTGCGTTCACGGGTCAGCCGTTTCCGCTGCGATTTTCGGCTTTCAGTCATCCAATATTCGGAGCGAATGGCCCATTCGTCGGAAGAATGTTCGGCGGGAGAAATCGCTTTTTCAAACATACGGAAATATAACGAATTTCCGCTAAACCACCTATCAAATTCAAGGTAAACGCAGCCAGAAATGACGGGATAAAAATGTCAGAAAATCTGGATAATTGGCTTCGCTCGTTGGAATTAAATGTCGCCTATTTTGATTTTACTGATCAGTATCAGCGGCAGAAATTCAGAGAGGTGGCAGCTCTTGGCCCAATGTTGGCCTATAAAACGCTGATGTGCGCTGATCTGTTCGTGCAATTGTCTGGTGGAAAGCTGAAAGCGTGGGGATTCCGCTTGGAACCTACGCCTAGCGATGGCCCGGTGCCTATTCCTGCGCATTGCTTCATAGAACGGCCAAACGTCGAAGAATGCGACGTAAATATCATCACCGCCTCTGGTTGGCGTTATGAACGTGTCCGAATTGCGATTGTAGAGAATGGCGACAATTTCGATGCCACAGAAAATTTGCTACCTGCAACGAAATCCAAGGCGGGCCGTCGGTCAACCTACCCGGCTGTAAAAGCTGCGCTTGCAAGCATCCACTCCATTGATCCGGCAAAGATTGAATGGTCTGCCGGACAATTGCTTGATGAGTTTAACAGCGTCTATGCGGACTATGCTCCCGCAATGGGCTTTCCGTCGCGAACGCTGGCAGCGCGGACCCTCCACGATCACCTGAAACGTTTTCGGCAAGAATTGGCAGAAATTGGCAACAACGATAATGCTAATTGATTCAATAGATTAGATTGGTTGAGGCGAGCCAAATCGACCAGCCCGAATCATCGGGCGGGACGAAAAAATGGCTCGCAAACGTGACTATAAGGCAGAATATCAGCGGCGGATCGCCAACGCGGAGAAGCGTGGGCAATCACGTTCGCAAGCTCGCGGCCATGCTAAGGCTGGCGAAACGTCCGCCAGCGCGAAGGGCAAAGTCGGCGGCGATAAATTTGAAGCGGCACTCAAACTCTACCGCCAGACAGGCAATCAGGCAGCAGCAGCAAAAACGCAGGGGATAGCGCCGGAACGCTTTCGCCGTTTTCTACGGGAAAATGTGCAGATTTCCGGGCGCGGCAAGTCGCTCAAAATCACCGACACGCGCCCACGCCTGATGACGGTCATTTCCGATGGGCAGGTCAGCAGCATCCATTTGAACGGTGCTGATGAGGCGTCGTTGAACGGGAAATATCTGAACGCAGTCCGAACCCTGCTGGTCAACAATGATCCCGGCACCATTAGCCCATTCGCAGGCCGATCCGTCATCGACGCTGACGGCAATCCCCATCCGCTCGAAACCGATGTGAACGAACTCTACCGGCTCGCCGCCAGT
This sequence comes from Sphingobium cyanobacteriorum, assembly GCF_030580935.1. Taxonomy (GTDB): domain Bacteria; phylum Pseudomonadota; class Alphaproteobacteria; order Sphingomonadales; family Sphingomonadaceae; genus Sphingobium; species Sphingobium cyanobacteriorum. The sequence goes on from NZ_JAUQOM010000002.1 coordinate 1,962, forward strand.
GGAGATGCCCTTTTTCACGATGTCTACCGGCTCACCCAATGAAGGAGAAATCAGCATGGATAAAATTGAACTGGCCCGCGAGCGACGCAAACAGCGGCGACTGGAGGTACTTGGCACCAACAATCCTATTTGTGGAACGTGCGGCGAAAGCCGCTGGCAATGCTTCGAGCAGCATCATGTTGCCGATTATGGCCGCGACGATACCACCGTGCGAGAATGCTATAATTGCCATCGCATTTTGAGCGACAACCAGAGGGATCATCCGTCATTCAATGCTGCCGCTGACCCGCTGCTGGATCGTATCGGCCATTTTCTGTTGGGGCTGGTCGATATGCTGCGGCTCATCGTGGACAAACTTCATCAGTTCGGAATGCAACTGATCGAGCGAGCGTCCATTGAGACGGAAGGAGCGCAGACATGAACGCGCCTGTCATCTCCGCGATCAGCGACCATCTTCCTATCGCGCTCCGCGCTTTCACTGGTCCGCAATTTTTTGAATTGAAGGACGTTGATGCACAGCCGTCGAAAGCGAAGAAGAAACCTCCTATGTCAGCATCACCCTGGACACTGACATTTGACACCGAGACGCAGGCGGATGCGGGGCAAGGGTTACGGTTTGGTGGCTATCAGCTTCGTAATGCAGGTCAGATAGTTGAAGCAGGATTATTTTACGACCCCGACGGCGTGACACCCGCCGAACTGGATTTGCTGGCCGCTTATGCCGATCATCATTGCTTGGCTCTGCGAACCCGCGAGGGCTTCGTGGACGAAATTTTCTTTGCCAGAGCCTATCAGTTTCGGGCGAGGGTAATCGGCTTCAATCTGCCCTTCGACATTTCTCGCATCGCCATCCGCCATGGCGCGGCGCGGTCAGCAGCCGATGCAGAAGCGGCCCCAATGCGGGGCGGCTTCACCTTCACGCTTTCCCAACAAAAAATCTATCCGAACATTCAGGTCAAACATCTGTCCCAACGGGCGGCCATCATCAGATTTGCGGCAACGATGGGACAGAATACAGGGCGCAGTCAGCGCAAGCGCGGCTCGAAAGTTTCCACCCGGCGCGGGCATTTCATCGACGTAAAGACTATGGCGGCGGCGCTGTTCGCCCGCAATTTTTCTCTGGATGCTCTGTCCCGGTTTCTTGCCGTGGACAATCCGAAACGGGACAAGCCCGATTTCAGCGCCCCCATCAGCAAAGAAATGATTGGCTATGCGATGGGCGACGTGCAGGCGACATGGGAATGTCACGAAAGATTGATGGCCCGGTTTGACCGGCTTGGCTTGTCCGGCACTAACCCAGAGAAAATCTATAGCGAAGCTGGCATTGGCAAGGGGTATCTCCGCGAAATGGGCATAGCTCCATGGCGCAAACTGCAATCCGATTTCCCGCGCCATCTGATCGCAAAGATTATGGGCAGCTATTATGGCGGCCGATCGGAAGTCCGCATTCGCCGCGAAATACGACAGGTCATGCTCTGCGATTTCCTATCCATGTATCCGACCGTTTGCACGCTGATGGGGCTTTGGCGATTCGTAATCGCCCAAGATATGACTTGGGCGGACAGCACGGCAGAAACACGCATCTTCCTTGATGCCATCAGCCTTGCCGATTTACAGGACCAAAGCCCGTGGTCGAAATTGACGACGCTTGTGCGGGTTGTGCCGAACGGCGAGATATTCCCAGTGCGTGCCGACTATGCGGATACCGGCGAAACGACGATCGGCGCGAACCATCTATCATCGGATCACCCGCTTTGGTTCACTTTGGCCGATTGCATTGCGGCCAAGGTGCTGACCGGGCGAGCGCCGGTTATCGTTGAAGCAATCACCTTTGCGCCGGGGCAAGTGCAAGACGGCCTCTGTGCCATCAATATCGGTGGCAATCCCGACTATCATGTCGATCCCGCCACATCAGACTTTTTCAAGACTCTGATCGAACTGCGGCAATCAGTGAAGGCACGGCAGAAGGGAGCAAGCGGGGCGGAATGGGAGGCGTTTGATACAGAGCAAAACGCCCTCAAGATCGCGGCCAACTCCACTAGCTACGGTATATGGGTGGAACAGAATGTCGAAACCCGTCCCGGTCGGCGGGCTGTCACCGTGCATGGTTCGACCGGCGAGCCATTCAGTTTCAAGACCGACAAGTCCGAATTGCCGGGAAGTTTCTTTCATCCGCTGCTCGCCACACTCATCACCGGCGCGGCACGGCTGATGCTGGCAATCGCCGAACGGCTGATAACCGATGAAGGCTTGGACTGGTGCTTTTGCGACACCGACAGCATGGCCATCGCCAAGCCAATCAATATGGAGGGCGAGGAGTTTGCCCGCCGTGCAACTCGCGTTGTGGACTGGTTCACGCCGTTAAATCCTTATGCCTTTCATGCACCCATCCTCAAAATTGAGGAGGTGAACAAACGGCTGGGCGGTGACGAACTCCAGCCACTCTATTGCTGGGCGATTTCATCCAAGCGTTACGCTCTGTTCAATCTGAACGAGGATGGAAAACCGGTTTTGCGCAAGGTTTCCGCACATGGGCTTGGCCATCTTCGCCCGCCCTATGACGGCGACGATCCGCCATCCGATATTCCCGCCCCCGATGGGACCGTGCTGGGCAAGGGCATCCGTCGATGGCATTGCGATCTTTGGCATCAGATAATCATGTCGGCCTTGGCGGGGCGTCCCGATCAGGTGCCGCTTGATTATCACCCTGCATTGGCTAACCCGTCTATCTGCCGATATGCGGCCACATCGCCCGATCTTCTGCGATGGTTCAAAACCTATAATGCGGATCGGTCCTATCGGGATCAGGTAAAGCCGTTCGGTTTTCTCCTTTCCATGTCGGCATGGAAAGACTGGAGCGGGGAGACAATCGGGAGAGTCGCCAAGGCTGGGCGACGGAAAGCACCCAAGCCGTTGAAGCCGATTGCGCCTTTCGACACCGACCATGACAAAGCGGTCAAATCAGCGTTCGACCGTGACAGCAGAGCGCCAGTGCTGGCGGAGGGCTTGAAATCCTATGCGCAGGCACTCGCCCAATATCATCTGCAACCGGAGGCGAAGTTTCTGAATGCCCGATACACGGATCGCGGAACGACTATCCGACGGCACGTTCATGTCGCCTATGTTCGGCATATCGGCAAGGAAGCCCATGATTGGGAGCGGCAGGCCGTGCTGGGTTTGGATGCCGATTCCGCGATTAGCTATGGGAAGGGAGAACAAGCCCAAACGAGCATTGCCGATAGCATTCGTGCATTGATCGCTGAATTTGGGCGAGCATCTACCGCTAAGGCTTTTGGGCTGTCCTCGCGGCAGTTGGAGGCTGCGATTAGCAGCGGCTCGATGCGCCAACGTAATCCGATCGCGCACAATCTCACAGTCAGAATGCCTAAAGCTGTAAATGAATTGCGTCGGTCACAACTCGTTAAATCCGCCGAAATTTTTCGGTTGCAGGCCGTGGTGCAACAATTCGGATTACGGGAAACAGCCCGAAGAGAAGGAGTCGATCCATCCAATCTACGGCGGTATATCGCATCTATCTAAGCATTCTGGCGTCTGCCTATCACGCTCACCAAAAGTTGATGACGCCGCCGTTAGATTCGCGCTATTTTCAAGAGCAAGGCACTTTGCGCCATGAAATACAACTGCTGCTATGCGTTGATCTCCAATTTAGAGGTCTTGCGGCAGCATCTTAGCAGCATCATAATCGCTCGCGATGACGCAACATATAAAAAGTTCGTTGGGTTCAATCCCGTCACCACGCGAAATGATGCGGGAAAAGAGGCCATATCTGTTCTCTGACAGCGACGTTGATCGATCTGTCACTCTCCCCAAGACAAACTTTGAATACCATCTGGAGACGCTCACGGCGCGAAAGCAAGAGTATGAGTTTGAAGATTTTTGTCGGAAAATAGCTGAAAAGGAGCTTTGCCCCAATCTGACAATCCAAACCGGCCCCACTGGTGGTGGGGATGGCAAGACGGATGCAGAAACGTACCCGGTCGCCACTGAAATTGCGGAGCGATGGTGGATTGGCACTCCCTCTGCCGGAAGTGAGCGATGGGCCTTCGCATTCAGCGCCAAGAAAGATTGGAAACCAAAATTAGAATCAGACATAAAAAAGATCGCAGAGACTAGTAGAGCATACGATGTCGTTTATTTTATAACGAACCAATTTGCAGCAGATAGGGATAAGGCAAAATTACAGGATGATTTGAGTAAGCAATATTCTTTCCGCGTTCAAATTCTAGATAGATCGTGGATTGTTGAAAAAGTCTATTCCAATGGCCATCTGGCGATGGCAATCGACACACTCGCCATTGAAGGCGCGCAGTCGGAAATTATTCAAAAATTTGGACCAAACGATGCGGCCCGTTTAGCGGAACTTGCCGAATTGGATAAGCAGATCACCGACGCGAGCCGGTACGTCGATACACGTTTTCAGTTGGCTTCCGATTGCTATCGTTCTGCCATCCTCGCAAGGGGGCTGGAAAGGCCAAGGTCGGAGGTGGAGGCGCGTTTTGAGCAAGCCATGCGGATCGCCGATGAACTTGGCGAAACGCTACAGGCGATGCGCATCCGGTACAACTATGCATGGACGCAATTTTGGTGGTTTGAAGATTTAAAAAAGTTCTTGTCACTTTATGATGATGTGGAAGAGCGAATAAAGGAAACCACTCATAGTTCGGATGCTAAGCATCTCCATACACTATGGTCCCTAGCCACTTCCTGCATCCGTAATGGTAGATTGAAATCTACAGATATTGATATTGAGCAAAAGCGAAAAAATCTTGTCGCTATCCTAGACCCGTTGGCCGCTAATACGGCTAGGCCCAACAACGCATTGGAGGCAAAGACGTATCTCACCCTCATGCGACTGCATGAGTCGATGAGCAATCGAACGCAAGATGGACTGGATGATTGTTGGAAAAGTCTGGCTGAAATTCTTGAGGCCTCAAAGCCGCTCGGAAGCTACCCGGTAGAATTGCTAGAAAGCGTTCTCGGTGAATTGGGCGCTGTTATCGATAGTCCAGAGTTCGATGACGTTTATACCAAGCTGACCGAGGTAATCTCGCAAAGACGGAGTGAAGGTGCGGCTGGCGAAGCTCACGTCAAGAGAGCCTTCCAAAAGCTTGAACTCGAAAATCCATATGAAGCGATCCGGTGGTTTGGACGGGCTGAGGAGCTTTTACTTAAGCGCGAGTACCGCGATGAGCTGACTCAGGCGCTGCTTGGCAGCAGCGGTGCATACAGCGTGGTGGGGTTGCGATGGGCAGCTAGAAACAGGGCGTTGGCAGCTCTGGACCACACAATGCAGGAGTTTAGAGAAAGCGGGGAAGTTGAATGGGCTGCATGGATAGCGGCGAAGCAACTTGTCTGGTCGGAACTTCGATTGGGGCGTGCCCCCCAAGCCCTTGCTGCGATGATCTTGGCCAAGATGCTCCTATCGGCATCTGCTCCAGCAGGTGAGCTAATGGAGCAGGCAGAGGAAGATTTAACCTTAATTGAAATTGCGTTTGGTTTGCTTCTGCTAAATTTGCATCCAAATCAACTGGATGCCATCGCTAAACTGCATGATAGCTTTGAGGAATATGGGCTTGTAATCCCCGGAATGGCAACATTGTTCTCCTTGGGCCAGCGGCAGGCGCTTAGGGATGAAGGATATTGCCCAAGCGAACAAACAGACCAAGATATTGAAGATTTTCTCGCGGGTTGGATCAGTGTGCCCGGCGCGGATCAGATGCCAGATCATACGATCTTATTGGATCAGGCGACGGTTGAATTTCGTTCCGTCGTCCTTGGGTGCTCGATATTGCTGACAAGCAACGCGGACCCGATTTCAGTTGGAATAGCAGAGTCACTTCTTGGCGGCCTTGAAAGCTTCATGGCGACGAGTGACGAACGCGATGTGATGCCTCATAGAGAAACGCTTCGGATCGTCATGCGGTCAGGCGGAGATGAGATTGCCGTTCCAGAGCATCGGATTGTTGAGGAAACCGGAGCGTCATTCGTTGAAGTGATCTATTCTCTGGGTTTCCGGCAAGATAGTGCCGAGAAAATCGAGAAATATCGCGACTGGCTACAGGTCGTTCTTATTGAAATCATCTGCCATTTTGCAATCGTCCGCGATGTTGAGAGCTGGCTTACAAAAATTGCCGCTGACGAACGGGGCTTTAGTCGAGCCTTGGTGTTCAGCGACATGTTGACTGCCAACAGCAATGTATTTGGAGATAAGCCGCCAATTCACATTGCAGATCATCTTAAGGCAGATGCACGTGAATTTGCCCCGCTGCGAACGACACCACTCATAGTGAGACAGGTGGCGAAGCGGGAGGTCGAAGGTGATCCCAAGTTTGGAACAGGCGATCCATCCGAACCATTCACCAAACCGGAGGATATGAAGCATTCGGACCGGACGGTTTTGTCTCCTATCCAAATGGATTTGTGGAACAAGGCGGGCTGGCATGGAACAGCTTTCATGGTTCACCCTCAATTGCCCGGCCCACTCCTCGCATTGCATTTTCGGGATGCCGATGCCGCAAGACGAATTTTTGAAGATTGGCGTGAACGCTGGGGGCGGGAGGGAAGCGACGAGAATGTTCGCATTTCGATCATCACAGGCGTCGATCAAAAGGAGCCGTTTGCATATTCTATGCAGGTCGCACCCGTTTTCCGCACTGACCTCGTTCAAAGCGGAAAGACATTCCTGTCCCTCTCTCGCTACATGCGACTTAACGCTGCCACGCCGGATAATTTGAACAATTTCTTGGTTGCCTATCAGAAGGCGGGCGAGTTTGGCCTAGTGCCCGCGATCACCCCGGCCGGACGAGGTTTCCCGGAACCAATGTATGATCTCATTCAGCCAAGGCGTAAGCTGGAGGTTCGCCCCGCTTGGATGATTGAAGAGAATGATCCAGACCTCTCCGTAATGCAGGACGGCGACGATCCGTTCATTCCTGATGGTCAAATTGATCCGCCCGTTTGGCGGGCAATGGCGCAGCTAAAAAAGATGCGAAAAAGCGTTCCTTAACCAGCAACATGGACGTTGTGGTCAGGAAATTACAAATCGGCGGCAATCACTATACCCCCCTCCCCTGCCAGGGAGGATTTTTTGCGTCAGGGCGGTCGCACACCCCCTGACCTTTCGGCTTACGCACTTTCCCGTACAGACCCGCCGCCCCGCTTTTGACAGAGGACAGGCCATGAACGCGGCGCCTGTCCCAGGGCGCGCCGCACGGGCTTCATGCGGGGAATGGCCATGGACAGACTGGTTTTGAGGACGGGTGGCTGGTTCGCGCTCGCGATCGTCGCTTTTGCGGCGATGATCGGGGCGCGCGACAGCGGTTTCGCCGTCCATATGGGGATCGTGAGCGCGGTCGCGCTGGGGCTGGCCGTCCATGCCATGCGCCATGCCGACTATGCCGGTTTCGCGCGCGGGCTGGTGAAGATGCCGGCGGACGAAGGGCGCTATTATGACGACGTGATCCGCTGGGGCGTGATCGCGACCGTATTCTGGGGGCTGGCCGGGTTCCTGGCGGGGCTGTACATCGCCCTGCAACTGGCCTTTCCCGCGCTGAACCTGGGCCTGGAATATACCAGCTTCGGGCGGCTGCGGCCGCTCCATACCTCGGCGGTGATCTTCGCCTTCGGCGGCAATGCGCTGATCGCGACCAGCTTCTATGTCGTGCAGCGCACCTGCCGCGCGCGGCTGTTTTCGCCCGCGCTCGCCGATTTCGTGTTCTGGGGTTATCAGCTTTTCATCGTTCTGGCCGCGACCGGCTATCTGCTGGGCGTGACCGAGGGCAAGGAATATGCCGAGCCGGAATGGTATGTCGACCTGTGGCTGACGGTCGTGTGGGTCGCCTATCTGGTCGTGTTCGGTGGCACCGTCATCAAACGGTCGGAGCCGCATATCTATGTCGCCAACTGGTTCTACCTGGCCTTCATCCTGACGGTCGCGATGCTGCACATCGTCAACAATCTGTCGATGCCGGTCAGCCTGCTGGGGTCCAAGAGCTACAGCGCCTTTGCGGGCGTGCAGGATGCGCTGACCCAATGGTGGTATGGCCATAATGCGGTCGGCTTCTTCCTGACCGCCGGCTTCCTGGCGATGATGTATTATTTCGTGCCCAAGCAGGCGCAGCGCCCGGTCTATAGCTACCGGCTGTCGATCATCCATTTCTGGTCGCTGATCTTCCTCTATATCTGGGCGGGGCCGCACCACCTCCACTATACTGCGCTGCCCGACTGGGCGCAGACGCTGGGCATGGTCTTTTCGATCATGCTGTGGATGCCGAGCTGGGGCGGGATGATCAATGGCCTGATGACGCTGAACGGCGCCTGGGACAAGATCCGAACCGACCCGATCATCCGCATGATGGTGATGGCGCTGGCCTTTTACGGCATGAGCACCTTCGAAGGGCCGATGATGTCGATCAAGGCGGTCAACAGCCTGTCGCATTATACCGACTGGACGATCGGCCATGTGCATAGCGGCGCGCTGGGCTGGAACGGCCTCATCACCTTCGCCTGCCTCTATTATCTGACGCCGCGCTTGTGGAAGCGGGAGCGGCTCTATTCGCTGCGGCTGGTCAACTGGCACTTCTGGCTCGCGACGTTGGGGATCGTCCTCTACGCCGCCGCCATGTGGGTCGCGGGCATCATGCAGGGGCTGATGTGGCGCGAATATGGGGCCGACGGCTACCTTGTCTATGCCTTTTCCGAAGTCGTCCGCGCGATGTGGCCGATGTACCTGATCCGTGCGGCGGGCGGTCTGCTCTATCTGTCGGGTGCGATCATCATGGCCTGGAACATCGGCAAGACGATCGCGGGCAGCCCGCTGCGCGCGGAGACGCCGATGCACGACGCCCCCCATGACGCCGGGGCCGACAAGCCCCTGCGCGCCGCCCAGCCAGCATAAGGAGACGCCATCATGGCTTCCAGATTCTTCGACCATGGCAAGCTGGAGCGGAACATCTCGCTGCTGGGCCTTGCCGCCCTCGTCACCGTCGCCATCGGCGGCATCGTGGAGATCGCGCCGCTGTTCTGGATCGACAACACGATCGAGAAGGTGGAAGGGATGCGGCCTTACACTCCGCTCGAACTGGCGGGGCGCAACATCTATATCCGCGAAGGCTGCTACAATTGTCACAGCCAGATGATCCGCCCCTTCCGTGACGAAACCGAACGCTATGGCCATTACAGCCTGGCGGCGGAGAGCATGTACGACCATCCGTTCCAATGGGGGTCCAAGCGTACCGGGCCGGACCTGGCGCGGGTGGGCGGCCGCTATTCGGACGAATGGCATGTCCAGCATCTCAAGGACCCGCGCGCCGTGGTGCCGGAATCCATCATGCCGACCTATCCTTTCCTCGCCGAGCGCGAACTGAAAACCGGCGACATGACGGGCGACCTCACCGCGCTCAGCCATGTGGGCGTGCCGTACAGCAAGGACGATATTGCCAGCGCCAATGACGATCTGAAGGCGCAGGCCGATCCCGGTGCGGACAGCGCGGACCTCGTCAAACGCTATCCCAAGGCGCAGGCGCGCGATTTCGACGGCGATCCGGCCAGGCTGACCGAGATGGACGCGCTGGTCGCCTATCTCCAGATGATCGGCACGCTGGTCGATGTCGATGCCGCCAAGCCCCAGGAAAATGGCCGGAAGGAGGGCGGCAAATGAGCTATGACGCGCTGCGCCATTTCGCCGACAGCTGGGGGCTGGTCTTCATGGGGGCGAGCTACATCGTCCTTGTCGGCTGGCACTTCCTGCCGCGCGGCCGCCGCCAGAGCCGCGACGCCGCCACGATGATCTTCACGGATACAGACAGCATGGAGGCCGACCATGGCTGACGGACAGGACAGGAAAATCGATGCCGCGACCGGCACCGAACTCAAGGGGCATGAATGGGACGGCATCGCCGAACTGGATACGCCGCTGCCGCGCTGGTGGTTGTGGACCTTCTATGCGACGATCCTGTTCGCGGTCGGCTATGTCGTCGCCTATCCGGCGATCCCGATGCTGAACGATTATACGCGGGGCATGCTGGGCTGGTCCAGCCGGGGGGCGCTGGACAAGGAGCTGGCCGCGCGCGCCGCGCAGATCGCGCCGATCCACCGGGCCATCGCCGCCACGCCGATCATTGACCTGCCCGCCAGGCCGCACCTGATGCAGGCGGCGGTCGAGGGCGGACGCGCCGCGTTCAAGGTCCATTGCGTCCAGTGCCATGGATCGGGCGCGGCGGGGGCGAAGGGCTATCCCAACCTTAATGACGACGACTGGCTGTGGGGCGGCGACCTCGCCACGATCGAAAAGACGATCATCGACGGCGTGCGCAATCCCGGCCATGACGCGACCCGCCTGTCGATCATGCCCGCCTTCGGCCGCGACCAGTTGCTGACCGCCGCGCAGGTGGATGATGTGGTCGCCCATGTCCGCACCATCAGCCGGCAGGACAAGCCCAGCGCCGCGTCGCAGCGGGGCGGCAAGCTGTTCGCCGACAATTGCACGGTCTGCCATGGCGCGGATGGCAAGGGGACACGCGCCCTGGGCGCGCCCAACCTGACCGACGGTATCTGGCTCTATGGCGGGGACACGGACACGATCCGCGCCAGCGTGTGGAACAGTCGCCAGGGCGTGATGCCGCGCTGGGACGACAAGCTGGACACGGCCACGATACGGATGCTGGCGGCCTATGTGCACAGCCTGGGCGGCGGCGAAGCGACACCGACAGCGGATGCGGGCAATGCGGCGGAGTGAGCCCGTCCAAAGCCTCTCCTGCAAGGGGAGAGGATCGGCGCCATGCTGATGCCGGCCGATCCTCCGTCGCTCTACGAAAAGCGCAAGGGCGTCTATCCCAAGGCGGTCGACGGATTCTACCGCCGCCTGAAATGGGCGATCATGGCGGTGACGCTGGCGATCTACTGGGGCACGCCCTGGTTTCGCTGGGATCGCGGGCCTTATGCGCCCGATCAGGCGGTGCTGGTCGATCTGGCGCACCGGCGCTTCTACATGTTCGCGATCGAAATCTGGCCGCATGAATTTTATTATGTCGCGGGCCTGCTCATCATGGCGGGGATCGGGCTGTTCCTGGTCACGTCGGCGGTGGGGCGCGCCTGGTGCGGCTATGCCTGCCCGCAGACGGTGTGGACCGACCTGTTCCAGCATGTCGAGCGCTTCGTCGATGGCGACCGCAATGCGCAGGTCCGGCTGGCGAAGGCACCCTGGACCCTGGCCAAGCTTGGGCGGCGGGCTGCCAAATGGAGCCTGTGGCTGGCCATCGCCTTCCTGACCGGGGGCGCCTGGATATTCTACTTCGCCGATGCGCCGACATTGCAGCGGGATTTCTGGAGCGGCACGGCCGCGCCGGTCGCCTATGCGACCACCGCGCTGCTGACCGCCACGACCTTCCTGCTGGGCGGGTTCATGCGGGAACAGGTGTGCATCTACATGTGCCCCTGGCCGCGCATCCAGACCGCCATGCTGGACGAAAAATCGCTGGTCGTGACCTACAAGGCGTGGCGCGGCGAACAGCGCGGCAGCCTGAAGAAGGCGCAGGCGCATCCGGCCGAATTTGGCGACTGCATTGATTGCAACCAGTGCGTCGCCGTGTGCCCGACCGGCATCGACATACGCGAAGGGCCGCAGATCGGCTGCATCACCTGCGCGCTGTGCATCGACGCATGTGACGCGGTGATGGCGCAGGTCGGCCGGCCGCGCGGATTGATCGACTATTGCACGCAGGAGGATGCAGACGCGGAACAGAAGGGGGCACCGCCGCGACCGGCGCTGAGCGCACTGCTGCACCCGCGCACCATCGCCTATCTAACGGTTTGGAGCGCCATCGGCGCGGCGATGCTGTTCGCGCTGGGCGCGCGCACCCGGATCGACATCGCCGCGCAGCAGGATCGCAACCCCATCTTCGTGCGCCTGTCCGACGGCGCGATCCGCAACGCCTATATGGTCAAGGTCCGCAATATGGAGGCGCGGCCACGGCCGGTGACGGTCGCGGTCGACGGGCTGGCTGGCGCAAGCCTGTGGACCGACGCCATGGCGCGCGAACAGGCCGGGCCGTCCGTCACGGCGACCGTGCCGGCCGACAGCGTGGCGAAGCTGCGCATCTTCATCGCCGCCCCGGCCGCCGGGCCTTCGCGGCAGGATTTCGCCTTCACCCTGACCGCCAATGACCGCGAGGGCGGCGGCGACCATGAACCCGCCCGTTTCGAAAGGCCCTGATGATGGACAAGCCCGCCATGCAGACACGATGCTTCACCGGCTGGCACATGACCGGCATCCTGGTCGCCTTCTTCGCGGTGGTGATCGCCGTCAACATGGTGATGGCGACCATCGCCGTGCGCTCCTTCGGCGGCACGGTGGTCGACAACAGCTATGTCGAGAGCCAGAAATTCAACCTCTATCTGGCGCAGGCGCGGGCGCAGGACCGGCTGGGCCGGACCGACAGGGTGACGCTGGACGCGGGGCGGCATGTGCGGCTGGTGCTGAAGGATGGCGCGGGGGTGGCGATAAGCGGCGCGCGCGTCGCTGCGGTGGCCGAGCATCCGCTGGGTCGTGCACCCGACATTGCGCTGCGTTTCGATGAAGCTGCGCCCGGCGCCTATGCCAGCGACCGCGCGCTGCCGGCCGGGCGCTGGCAGGTGCGGATCACGGTCGATCATGGCGCGCAGCATCTGCTGCGGGAGGTGATGTGATGGCCACCCAACCCCTGTTCGAGACAGCGAGTGGAACAGCCGCAGAGACGGTCGAAAGCCTGTTCGCCGTGCCCGCGATCCATTGCGCGGGCTGCATGGCGAAGATCGAGAACGGCCTTGCCGCCGTGCCGGGGATAGAGCGCGCGCGGGTCAACATGACGGCCAGGCGAGTCGCGATCCGCCATGATCCGGCGATCGAGCCGCCCGCGCTCAAGGCCGCGATCGTCGCGCTGGGGTTCGAGGCGGAGGCGCTGGCCGACCCCGGCATCGATGTCGCGGCGGCGGAAAATCGCGCGCTGATCCGCGCGCTGGCGGTGGCGGGCTTTGCCGCGATGAACATCATGCTGCTGTCAGTGTCGATCTGGTCCGGGGCGGATGGGGCGACGCGGCAGATGTTCCACTGGCTGTCCGCCCTGATCGCGCTGCCCACGGTCGCCTATGCCGGCCAGCCCTTCTTCCGTTCCGCCTTTGCCGCGGTGCGGCAGCGGCGCACCAACATGGACGTGCCGATCAGCATCGGCGTGCTGCTGACGACGGGGATGAGCTTGTATGAAACGCTGACCGGCGGCGACCATGCCTGGTTCGACGGAGCGGTGATGCTGCTCTTCTTCCTGCTCGCGGGCCGTTGCCTCGACAGCATGATGCGCAGCCGCGCGCGCGCCGGGGTGGCGGCGCTGCTGAAGCAGACGGCACCGGGGGCGCTGGTTCTGGGCGAGGATGGCCGCAGCCGCTGGGTCAAGGCCGCTGCGTTGCGGCCGGACATGGTGATGCTGGTTGCGGCAGGCGAGCGGCTGGCGGCGGACGGGTACGTGGTCGAGGGGACGAGCGGCCTCGACATCGCGTTCCTGACCGGGGAAAGCGCACCCGTCCGTGTCGGTCCGGGGGATAGCGTGCAGGCGGGCGCGATGAATGTCGACGGGCCGATCCGCGTCGTGGTAACGGCGGCGGGGCCGGACACGGTGATCGCCGACATTGCCCGGCTGATGGAACAGGCGGGGCAGGGCAAGTCGCGCTATGTGCGCCTGGCCGACCGGGCGGCGCGGCTGTACGCGCCCTGCGTCCATGCGCTGGCGGCGCTGTCCTTCGCCGGATGGATGATCGCCGGGGCGGGCGCGCATCAGGCGTTGCTGATCGCGGTGGCGGTGCTGCTGATCACCTGTCCCTGCGCGCTGGGGCTGGCAGTGCCGGCGGCGCAGGTCGTCGCGTGCGGCGCGCTGATGCGGCGCGGCGTGCTGGTCAAGGATGGCTCCGCGCTGGAACGGCTGGCCGAGATTGACGAGGTGCTGTTCGACAAGACGGGCACGCTGACGCTGGGGCGTCCGGTGCCGCGCGATCTGGACGGGCTGGGAGACGAGGATCGTGCCATCCTGCTGGCGCTGGCGCGGGTCAGTCGCCATCCGCTGAGCAATGCGGTGCGACAGGCGCTGGACGGAATCGAGGCGGCGCCGATCGAGGATGCGCGCGAGATAGCGGGAGAGGGCGTGTTCGCCTGCTTCCGGGGTGAAGCGGTGTCGCTCGCCCGGCCACGCAGCCTGATCACCCTGTTCGACCTGGCGAGCGAATATCGACGGGGTGAGGCGGCGACGTTGCTGCGCTTTGCCGATGCGCTGCGCCCCGATGCGGTGCAGGTGGTGGCGGATCTGAAACGGGCCGGCCTTCAGACGCTGATCGCCAGTGGCGATCGTCCCAAAGCCCTGGAAGAGATCGCCCGCGTGACCGGCAGCACCGCGATCGGCCGTCTGCGCCCGGCCGACAAGCTGGCGCTGATCGAACGGTTGAAGCGCCGGGGGCAGAAAATACTGATGGTCGGCGACGGCCTGAATGACGGACCGGCGCTGGCGGCGGGCCATGCCAGCATGGCGCCCGCTTCCGCCAGCGACGCCAGCCAGTTGACGGCCGACGCGGTGTTCCTGGGCGACCGGCTGGCGCCCATCGTCGTCACCCTGCGGGTCGCGCGGCGCACGGTGCGGGTGGTGAAGCAGAATTTCGCCCTCGCCATCGGCTATAATGTGCTGGCGGTGCCGCTGGCGATCGCGGGTCAGGTAACGCCGCTGGTGGCGGCGGTGGCCATGTCCTTGTCCTCGCTGATCGTCGTCGCCAATGCGCTGCGGCTGAACGGGAGCGCCCGATGACCGGCCTTGTCCTGCTGATCCCGATCGCGCTGCTGTGCGGGCTGGTGGCGCTCGTCGCTTTCTTCCTGGCGCTGCGCAACGGGCAATATGACGACATGGACGGCGCGGCGATGCGCGTGCTGGCGGACGACGACGCGCCCTGAGCGATCAAGCTTTTCTGTGCCTGCACTGAGCATTGCTTGTAGGACGATTCTCTATAGGATCGATAGATAAGCCGCGTGAGTCGGTGTGTCGGAGGGCCTATGCAGGATCAGCAGGATCGGGGACTATTTGATCGGTGGCGGACGCGACTGGCACAGGCGCTGCTGCGCGAGCCATCCGTGGTGCTGATCGAACGTGATGCCGACGCCCTGTTTTCGAGGATCGAAGCGGATGAGGCTTTGCGGCCTGCTTGCGAAACGGTGTGTTGACGCCCACGCCCTTCGCATCGGCGCGCGCTGTCCTATATCGACACTGATCCTTCCATATCCCTTGCAGGAGATTTCATGGCCACCAACCCCCGCGTCGTCGAACGCGCCGTTGAACCGCTGTTCCTCGATCGCTGGTCGCCCCGCGCATTCGACAGTTCCGCCATCCCGCAGGCCGATCTCGACACCCTGTTCGACGCGGCGCGCTGGGCGCCATCGGCCTTCAACTACCAGCCCTGGCGCTTCCTTTATGCCCATCGCGACAGCGCCGACTGGCATCGGTTCCTGGACGTGCTGTTCCCGTTCAACCAGAGCTGGGTGCAAAATGCCGGTGCGATCATCTTCATCCTGTCCGACACGCTGATGGCGGCACCGGGGTCGGAGGATTTCAAGCCGTCGCACAGCCATAGTTTCGACGCGGGCGCGGCCTGGGCGCTGCTGGCGTTGCAGGCGACGCGGCTGGGCTATCACACCCATGGCATGACCGGGGTGGATTTCGACAAGGCGCGCGCCGAACTGGGCGTGCCCGACCGTTTCCGGCTGGAGGCCGCAGTCGCGATCGGCCGGCAGGGCGACAAGTCTCTATTGCCCGAAGCGCTTCAGGCACGCGAGTTTCCCAGTGACCGCAAGCCGATCGGGCATTTTGCCTTCGCGGGCAATTTCCCCGCCTGATCCCGCCGCTTGCGGCCGACGCCCTAATTGGGCAAACATGGACGAAGGGCGCTGCAGCCGTGGCGCCCTTTCTTATCTGGTGCCTTGTCCATGTCCCTGCCCGAAATGATTACCGGAAGCGCCGTGGCGGCGGTCCTGACCGATCCGCGCCTTCCCGACAATCCGATCGTCGAATGCAACGACGCATTCCTCGCCCTGACCGGCTATGGCCGCGAAGATGTGATCGGGCGCAACTGCCGCTTTCTGAAAGGCGGCGACCCCAATTGCGAAGCGACCGATGCGATCCGCGCGGCGTTGCGCGACAAGCGGCCGGTACTGGTCGAACTGCGCAACTATCGCAAGGACGGCACACCGTTTCGCAATGCGTTGATGATCGCGCCGATCTTCGGCGCGGACGGGTCGGTCCATCATTATCTGGGATCGCAGATGGCGGTGCAGGAAGATCGGGGCGAGGATGCGCGCGCGCGCATCGCGACGCTGACCGACCGGCAGCGCACCGTGCTGCTCGCCATGGCGCAGGGGCGGCTCAACAAACAGATCGCCTATGAGTTGGGCCTGACCGAGCGGACGGTCAAGATGCACCGCGCCGCAATGCTGCGCGCGCTGGAGGTACGGACGGCGGCAGAGGCGATCCGGCTGGCGATCGAAGCAGGGCTGTAGCTTCATGGCGCTGCTGGGCATCGCGATCATCGTCGCGGGCTTTCTGCTGCGTTTTCATCCGCTGCTGGTGATCCTGGCCTCCGCCATCGTCACCGGGCTGGCCGCCGGCTTCGATCCGCTGGCGATCATCGCCGCGCTGGGCAAGGCATTCAACGAAGCGCGCTATGTCTCGATCATCTGGATCGTGCTGCCGGTGGTCGGCCTGCTGGAAGCCAACGGGTTGCAGGAGCGGGCGCGCGGGTTGATCGCCCAGTTTCATGGCGCGA
Organism: Sphingobium cyanobacteriorum; assembly: GCF_030580935.1. Classification (GTDB taxonomy): domain Bacteria; phylum Pseudomonadota; class Alphaproteobacteria; order Sphingomonadales; family Sphingomonadaceae; genus Sphingobium; species Sphingobium cyanobacteriorum. Next base: position 18,804 of record NZ_JAUQOM010000002.1, read on the forward strand.
CCGTGGGACGTTTCCTGACCTTTTACCTGGTGATACGGCAGGTGCTGGCTGCCATTGGCCTGACATCGGTGGCGGGCCATCCGCAGACGGTGCGCCCGCTGGTCGCCCCCATTGCGGAGGCGGCGGCGGAACGGCAGGCAGGCGACCTGACCGACGCCGATCGGGAGGAGATCAAGGCGATGGCGGCGGCGACCGACAATATCGGGCTGTTCTTTGGCGAGGATATTTTCCTGGCGATCGGTTCGATCCTGCTGATCAAGGGGCTGCTGGAACAATATGGCATCAGCCTGGAGCCGCTCCAACTGTCGGTCTGGGCGATCCCGACCGCGATCGCGGCCTTCCTGATCCACGGTTTCCGCCTGTGGCGGCTCGACCGCAGGCTGCGCCGATGATCACGCTGCACTGGGTCTATGCGCTGGCCGGAGCGATCTTCGCCGCCTATGCGCTGCTCGGCGCCCGCGAACGGCCGCTCAACGCGGCTTTCTGGGCGCTGCTGGCGGTCAGCATGTGGGCGGGGGACCGGCTGGGCGATCTGGGCAACGGCCTGCTGGTGCTGGGCCTGGTCTGTCTGGGATCGGTCGGCCTGCGATCGGTGGGACGGCTGAACCGAGGCGATAGCGCGGTGGCGCCCGCGCTTCGGCAGGCGCGCGCCGATGGCTTCGGCAACCGGCTGTTCGTGATCGCCCTCATCATTCCCGCGACCGCGCTGGCCGGCACGATCCTGTTCAAGGCGGCGCCCGGCTGGATCGACGGCAGGCAGGCGACGCTGATCGCGCTGGCACTGGGTGTTCTGATCGCGCTGGCGGTAGGATGCCTGTGGCTGCGCACCGGGCCGGTCGTGCCATTGCAGCAGGGACGGCGGCTGATGGATCAGGTCGGATGGGCGGCGATCCTGCCGCAGATGCTGGCCAGCCTGGGCGCGGTGTTCGCGCTGGCGGGGGTGGGCGATGTCGTGGGCGGCATCGTCAGCCAGGCGATCCCGCAGGGCAGCCTGCTGGGCGCGGTGATCGCCTATGCCCTCGGCATGGCGCTGTTCACCATGATCATGGGCAATGCCTTTGCCGCCTTCCCTGTGATGACCGTCGCGATCGGCATTCCGCTGCTGATCCGCACTTATCATGGCGATCCGGCGATCGTGTGCGCGATCGGGATGCTGGCGGGCTTCTGCGGTACGCTGCTGACCCCGATGGCGGCCAATTTCAACCTTGTGCCCGCGGCCTTGCTGGAATTGAAAGACAAGCATGGCGTGATCAGGCAGCAGGTCGGCACCGCCGTTCCGCTGCTGATCGTCAACATCCTCCTCATATACTGGCTGGCGTTCCCATGACTCACCTGACCCAAGACATAGCCGATCGTTTCGCCGCGCTGACCCTGTCGCATCTGGGGCGGCACTATCCCTACAAGATGGACCTGGTGATGGGCGGGCCGGAAGATGCGCGCATACCGGCGGACCATCATCCGATCTTCCACGGCAGTTTCGACTGGCATAGCTGCGTCCATGGCTGGTGGCAGGTGATGCGCTTACTGCGCCTCTATCCCGACATGGCGCAGGCGGCGATGATCGGGATGCGGGCGGACAGGATGCTGGTGCCGGACAAGGTGGCGGGCGAACTGGCCTATCTCGACCGCCCGCTCAGCACGGGGTTCGAGCGGCCCTATGGCTGGGCCTGGCTGCTGGCGCTGCATCAGGAACTGGCGCTGCACGACGCGCCCTGGGCCGATGCGATTGCACCGCTGGCGGATGCCTTCGCCGCGCGTTTCCATGCTTTCCTGCCTCGGCTGACCTACCCGTTGCGGGTCGGCACCCATTACAACATCGCCTTTGCGCTGACGCTGGCGCTGGATTGGGCGGAGACGCGGGATCCCGCGCTGGTGGCGCTGATCCGGGACAAGGCGACCGGCTGGTTCGGGCAGGACAAGGGATGTCAGGCGTGGGAGCCGGGCGGTGACGAATTTCTGTCCCCGGCGCTGATCGAAGCGTTACTGATGAGCCGGCTGCTGCCCGCTGCGGACTTTGCCGCCTGGTTCCACGCCTTCCTGCCGGACCTGGCGCGGGGGGAGCCGGCGACGCTCTTCACCCCCGCCACCGTGTCCGACCGTTCCGACGGCAAGATCGCCCATCTGGACGGGCTGAACCTCAGTCGCGCCTGGTGCTGGCGCGGCATCGCCGTCGCGCTGGGGGACGGGGATGCGATCACCCCACTCGCACGCGCGACGGCAACCCGCCACATCGCCGCCAGCCTGCCCCATGTCGCAGGCGACTATATGGGCGAACATTGGCTGGCGACATATGCCCTGCTGGCGATGGCGTGAACGCCGCGATCAGTCGCGCAGCAGGTCGTTGATGGCGGTCTTGGACCGCGTCTGGGCGTCGACGCGCTTGACGATCACGGCGCAATAGAGGCTGGGACCGGGCGTGCCGTCGGGCAGGGGCTTGCCGGGGAGCGCGCCGGGGACGACGACCGAATAAGGCGGCACCTGACCGATGAAGATTTCGCCCGTGGTGCGATCGACGATCTTGGTCGACATGCCGATGAACACGCCCATCGACAGGACCGATCCCTTGCCGATGCGCACGCCTTCCACCACTTCGGACCGGGCGCCGATGAAACAGTCATCCTCGATGATGACAGGATCGGCCTGCAACGGTTCCAGCACGCCGCCGATGCCGACGCCGCCGGACAGGTGGACATTCTTGCCGATCTGGGCGCAACTGCCGACCGTCACCCAGGTGTCGACCATCGTGCCTTCATCCACGAACGCGCCGATATTGACGAAGCTGGGCATCAGGATGACATTCTTCGCGATATGCGCGCCGGCGCGCGCGAAGCTGCCCGGCACGGCGCGGAACCCGGCGGCACGGAAGGCGGCCTCGTCCCAGCCGGCGAACTTGCTGGGCACCTTGTCCCACCAATGGCCAGCGCCGGGGCCGTTGTCGATCATCACATTGTCATTGAGCCGGAACGACAGCAGCACAGCCTTTTTGAGCCACTGGTTGACCTGCCAGCCGCCGTCCACCGGCTCGGCGACCCGACCCTTGCCACTGTCGAGCAGCGCCAGCGCTTCCTGCACCGCGTCACGGACAGCGCCCTGCGTGGCCAGGCTGACATTGGCGCGGTCCTCCCACGCGGCATCGATAGTGGCGATCAGGTCGGTCATGTGCGTTCCCCAAGGATGTCGGCCAGAAATGGCGTCAGATGGTCGGTTTCAAAATCGATATAATCGGGATGATGGTCGTGATTGCCCGCTTCGGAGCCGTTATTGACCCAGATGGTGGTCATGCCGATCGCCTTGGCGGGCTTGAGGTTGCGGGCCATGTCCTCGAAGAAGGCGGCGCGGGCCGGATCGACATCATGCACGCGGCATAGCTGGGCATAGCCTGACGGATCGGGCTTGGGCACATATTGGCAGGCGTGGATATCGTGGATCAGTTCGAAGGCATCCGACAGTCCCAGCTTGTCGAGCACGCGGCCGGCATAGTCGGCATCGCCATTGGTGAAGATCAGGCGGCGGCCGGGCAGCGCGGCGATATGGGCGTTCAGATCGGTATCCACCGCCAGCCGGTCCATCGAAATGTCATGGACATAATCGAGAAAGTCGCGCGGTTCGATGCCATGATGGCGCATCAGCCCGGACAGGGTAGTGCCATGTTCCATGAAGTAGCGCTTCTGGGTTTCGCGGGCGACCACGGGGTCGCAGCCCAGCAGTTCCTGGATGAACTCGCCCATCTTCACGTCGATCAGCGCGAACAGGTCCGCCTTCGCCGGGTAGAGCGTGTTGTCCAGATCGAAGATCCAGGTGTCGACATGGGCCAGATCCGCGCGCATGGCCGCGCCCTAGAGCGGCACGGCGCGAAGGGCAAGCCACTAACCCTTCTCCCTGCGAGGCAGAAGGATATGGAGCCTTCCCGGCGCCGGAGTTGGAAGATGGGGAAGGATATTATTCAGCCGCAGCCCAGCGGCTCGCTGTCCTGGTAGAAAGTTTGCACCGCAGTCCAGGCGTCCTCCGCGCTTTCGACCCAGGTGAGCAGGTTGAGGTCGGTATGGGAAATCACGCCCTCGTCGGCCAGCGCTTCGAAATCGACCACCCGGTTCCAGAAATCCCTGCCGAACAGCAGGATCGGGATCGGCTTCATCTTGCCCGTCTGAATGAGGGTGAGCAGTTCGAACATCTCGTCGAACGTGCCAAAGCCGCCCGGAAAGACGGCGAGCGCACGGGCGCGCAGCAGGAAATGCATCTTGCGCAGCGCGAAATAGTGGAACTGGAAGCTCAGCTCCGGGGTCACGAAACGATTGGGCGCCTGTTCGTGCGGCAGGACGATGTTCATGCCGATCGTGGTCTGGCCGACATCGGCCGCGCCGCGATTGGCCGCCTCCATGATCGACGGGCCGCCGCCTGAACAGACGACGAAATGACGGCATCCCGCCGCGTTCACCGGATATTGCGCGGCGATGCCGGCCAGTTTGCGGGCTTCGTCATAATAGACCGCCTTCCTGCCCAGATTTTCCGCGATTCGCCGTTGCTGTGGCGTGGTGGCGGCATCGATCCGCGCCTGCACCTCTTCGGGTTGGGGGATGCGGGCGGAACCGTAGAAAACGAAGGTCGATTCGATCTTCGCTTCGTCCATCAGCAATTGGGGCTTGAGCAGTTCGAGCTGGAAACGGATCGGGCGCAGATCCTCGCGCAGCAGGAATTCCGTATCCTGGAAGGCCAGCTTGTAGGCGCTGCTCTGCGTCTGGGGGGTGCCTGCCTGTTTCCTGGCATCATTGGCCTCTTCGCGGGCCGGGCGGAATTTGCGTTCTTCGATTTCTTTTTTCGTCATTTGCCCCAACTTAGTGCGCGGCAATGACAAAACCAAGTCCGCTTGTCGGCAAATGCCAGGCCTCGCCATTGCTGCGCTGCGCTCGCAATGGCGAATCGAGGTTCTGCGTCAGCGACAAAATCCTCCACGTTTTTGCTTTCGTTTAGCGGCAGAAGCCGCCGCTGCCGCCCATGTCGAAATGGAAATGGTCGTGATGGGCAGCGTTGTAATTGGGACTGAGGACGGTGTTGAACCGTTTGCAGGCGCTGGCGTGGACCACGGCCAGGAACTGGCGGGTTTGCCGGTCGCCATTCCAGTCCTTTTGAATGCTGATGCGCCGTCCGTCCGACAGGACGAAGGCGGCCACATCGATCGCATTGCTGTGGGCATGTTCGGACAGCTTGCCGCTGCCCGCGATCGGCCGGCAATTATAGGTGCCGAATGTTTCGATCCGTTCGATCTCCGCGCCCAGGATCAGCCGCGCGGCGGGCTGTACGCCATAGCGTGCCCAGGCGGCGAAATTGGCCGCCAGGTTGCAGGTCATCGCACCCAGATTGGTGGTCGGCACGCCGATGTCGGTCAGCTTCACACTGCCATAGGCACTGCATCCGCCGCCGAAATTCTGGTCGGGCAGGGGGGTGAAGGATACCGCTTGCGATTGCAGTTTCGCAAAACATTGCCGGGTTTCCAGCGCCGGTTGTGCCGGTGCGCGCACCGGGTTTCGCGCCGCTTTGGGCGCAGTGGCCACTCGCCCGCGCGGGACCAGGTCGCCGCTGCACGCACCCAGGCCCAGCGCCAGCAGCGCGGCCAGCCCGACGCCCCGCGTCGCCCGTATCCCGATTGCCCGATCGCTCATGAGTCGGGATGCTAGCAGGGCAATTCTTGCCGAAGGTTAACGGCCTGTTCGGTTCGTCCTATTTTCATGGTCGCCTTGACAGGTCCGCCGAAATCTCTAGTGCGGCCGACGGGCCACGCGGTCCCAACGCCGCGCGTGCTCTCTGTAAGGAGACGCATTACATGACTGATCTGACTGCCGTTGACGCCACCATTGCGCCTGCGCAAAAGCCCGCAAGCCGTCCGGCCCGACCCTTTTTCTCTTCCGGTCCCTGTGCCAAGCCTCCCGGCTGGAGCGCCGACAAGCTGGCCACCGACTCGCTTGGCCGCTCGCACCGCGCCAAGATCGGCAAGACCCGCCTTGGCTATTGCATCGACCTGATGCGCGAACTGCTCGGCCTGCCCGAAACCCACCGCATCGGCATCGTGCCGGGGTCCGACACCGGCGCCTTCGAAATGGCGATGTGGACGATGCTGGGCGCGCGCCCCGTCACGACCATCGCGTGGGAAAGCTTCGGCGAAGGCTGGGTGACGGACGCGGCCAAGCAGTTGAAGCTCGACCCCACCGTCATCCGCGCCGATTATGGCCAGTTGCCCGATCTTTCCACGGTCGATTTCAGCAATGACGTGCTGTTCACCTGGAACGGGACCACGTCGGGCGTGCGCGTGCCGAACGCCGACTGGATTGCGGCCGACCGTGAAGGGCTGACCTTCGCCGACGCGACCAGCGCGGTGTTCGCCTATGACATCGACTGGGCGAAGATCGACGTCGCCACCTTCTCCTGGCAGAAGGTGCTGGGCGGCGAGGGCGGCCATGGTGTGCTGATCCTCGGCCCCCGCGCCGTCGAGCGACTCGAAACCTACAGCCCCGCCTGGCCGCTGCCCAAGGTTTTCCGTCTGATGGCCAAGGGCAAGCTGGCCGAAGGCGTGTTCAAGGGCGAGACGATCAACACCCCGTCCATGCTGGCGGTCGAGGACGCGATCTTCGCGCTGGAATGGGGCAAGTCGCTGGGCGGCCTCAACGGCCTGATCGCGCGCAGCGACGCCAATGCGGCTGCCCTGGACAAGATCGTCGCGGAGCGCGACTGGCTGGGCCATCTCGCCGTCGATGAAGCGTCGCGGTCCAGAACCAGCGTCTGCCTGACCGTCGCGGGTGCTGACGAAGCCTTCATCAAGGCCTTTGCCGGCCTGCTGGAAAAGGAAGGCGCCGCCTATGACATTGCGGGCTACCGCGATGCCCCGGCGGGTCTTCGCATCTGGTGCGGCGCGACCGTCGAAACCGCCGATATCGAAGCGCTGGGTCCGTGGCTCGACTGGGCCTATGCAACAGTTTTTGCCAAAGAGCAGGTTGCCCACTCTTAATGGCGTCACCCCGACCCTGAGCCGGGGTCCCGCTTCTTCTTCATGTCCTGCCCGCCAACTAAGCGGGACCCCGGATCAAGTCCGGGGTGACGATGACATATAGGATATTCCCATGCCCAAAGTCCTCATTTCCGACAAGATGGACCCCCGCGCTGCCGCGATCTTCCGTGAACGCGGCGTCGAGGTCGATGAAATCACCGGCAAGACCCCCGAAGAACTGATCGCCATCATCGGCGAGTATGACGGCCTCGCCATCCGCTCCTCGACCAAGGTGACGAAGGCGATCCTCGACGCCGCCACCAACCTGAAGGTCATCGGCCGTGCCGGCATCGGCGTCGACAATGTCGACATCCCCTATGCGTCGGCCAAGGGCGTGATCGTCATGAACACCCCGTTCGGCAACTCCATCACCACCGCCGAACATGCCATCGCGCTGATGTTCGCGCTCGCCCGCCAGTTGCCCGAAGCCAATGCGCAGACGCAGGCGGGCCTGTGGCCCAAGAACGGCTTCATGGGCGTGGAAGTCACTGGCAAGACGCTCGGCCTGATCGGCGCGGGCAATATCGGCTCGATCGTCGCCAGCCGCGCGCTGGGCCTGAAAATGAAGGTCGTTGCCTTCGATCCCTTCCTGACGCCCGAACGCGCCATCGAAATGGGCGTTGAAAAGGCCGATCTCGACACGCTGCTGGCCCGCGCCGACTTCATCACGCTGCACACGCCGCTCACTGACCAGACCCGCAATATCCTCAGCCGCGAAAATCTGGCCAAGACGAAGAAGGGCGTGCGCATCATCAACTGCGCGCGCGGCGGCCTGATCGACGAAGCCGCGCTCAAGGATGCGCTGGATTCGGGCCAGGTCGCGGGTGCCGCGCTTGACGTGTTCCAGACCGAACCGGCCAAGGACTCGCCGCTCTTCGGCACGCCGAACTTCATCTGCACCCCGCATCTGGGCGCGTCGACCGACGAAGCGCAGGTCAATGTCGCCTTGCAGGTCGCCGATCAGCTCAGCGACTATCTGCTCGACGGCGGCATCACCAATGCGCTGAACGTGCCGTCCCTGAGCGCCGAGGAGGCGCCCAAGCTCAAACCCTATATGGCGCTGGCGGAAAAGCTGGGCAGCCTGGTCGGCCAGTTGGAAGGCGACCAGATCAGCGGCGTCGCGGTCGAGGTGGAGGGCCAGGCCGCGCAGCTCAACCAGAAGCCGATCACGGCGGCGGTCCTTGCCGGCCTGATGCGCGTCTATTCGGACACGGTGAACATGGTCAACGCGCCCTTCCTGGCCAAGGAACGCGGCCTCGACGTGCGGGAAGTGCGCCATGACCGCGAGGGCGACTATCAGACGCTGGTGCGCGTGACGGTAACGACCGAAAGCGGCGAGCGCTCGGTCGCCGGCACGCTGTTCGGCCACGCCCAGCCGCGCCTGGTCGAACTGTTCGGCATCAAGGTGGAGGCCGATCTCGACGGCACGATGCTCTATATCGTCAATCAGGACGCGCCCGGCTTCATCGGTCGTCTCGGCAGCAAGCTGGGCGAATCGGACGTCAATATCGGCACCTTCCACCTGGGTCGCCGCAACCAGGGCGGCGAAGCGGTGTTGCTGCTGTCGGTCGATGGCACTGTCACCGAACCGCTGCGCTGGGAAATCTGCAACCTGACCGGCGTGAAGCAGGTGAAGCTGCTGCGCTTCGCGTAACTTGCTCTAAAAGCCCTCTCCCCCATGGGGAGAGGGTTGGGAGAGGGGGAGCAACGATGCGGATTGATCCGACGCTCAAGGTTCGCGCGCGGTCTATGCGCGCGAACCCGCCCCCCGCCGAACAAAAATTATGGCTCGCCCTGCGCGCCAACCCCTTCGAAAACCGGCAATTCACGCGCCAGACGATTATCGCCCCTCTATCGTCGATTTCGCGTCGAAGGCCGCGCGTCTGATCATCGCAGTGGATGGGGATACACATTCCGCCAAAGATCGCTATGACGCCCGCCGAACCGAGTTTCTGGAATCGCTGGGCTATACTGTGATCCGTTTTGCCAATCCCGATGTCATGCCCAATATCGAGGCTGTTCTGAGCGTGATTGCCGATGCGTTGCGCGTGTCCCCCTCTCCCCAACCCTCTCCCCCAGGGGAGAGGGAGCAAAGGCCATGACCATGACGTCCCCCATGATCCCGCCCAGCCTCCTGCCAGAGGGCCTCTCCGACCGCCTGCCGCCGCAGGCGCAAGCCTCCGCACGGCTGACGCGCCGCGTGCTCGATACGGTGGCGAGCCATGGCTATGAACGGGTCATGCCGCCGCTCGCGGAGTTCGAGGATACGCTGACCCAGCGCCTCAAATCCATGCGCGCGCAGGATCTGGTCCGCGCGGTCGATCCGGTGTCGCAACGCAGCCTGGCCTTCCGCCCGGACATGACCGCGCAGGTCGGCCGCATTGCCGCCACGCGCCTCGCCGTCGCGCCGCGCCCGCTGCGCCTGTCCTATGCCGGGCCGGTGATCCGCCAGAAGGCCAGCCAGCTTCGCCCTGAGCGCGAGAAATTGCAGATCGGCGCCGAACTGATCGGCAGCGACAGTGCCGCCGCGGCGGTCGAGATCGTCAATGTCGCGATCGAAGCGTTGCAGGCCGCCGGCGTCACCGGCATCACCATCGATTTCACCCTGCCCGACCTGATCGACGCGCTGGCCGCTGGTCCATTACCGCTTGCCATGCACGAGATCGAGCCGGTCCGTACCGCGCTGGACGCCAAGGATGCCGGCGCATTGGCTGCGATCAGCCCGGCGGCCGCCGCCTATCTGCCGCTGATCGAGGCGACTGGCCCGTTCCACGCCGCGATGGAGCGGCTCGAAGCCCTGAGCGCGCAACTGGGCGGCGCGATCGACAGCCGCATCGCCGGCCTGCGCGCCATCGCCAGGCCGATCGGCTGGGACATCACCCTGACGCTCGATCCCACCGAACGCCATGGTTTCGAATTTCAGAACTGGTTCGGCTTCTCGATCTTCGCCGAAGGCTTCATCGGCGAGATCGGGCGCGGCGGCAGCTACGCCATCGCGCGCGCGGACGGTGCAGACGAGCCGGCGATGGGCTTTTCCCTCTATCCCGACCCGCTGATCGACGCAGGGTTCGGCGACGAAAGCCCCAGGCGCCTGTTCCTGCCGCTGGGCCATGACGCGGCCCGCGCGGCCGAACTGCGCGCCGAAGGCTGGCACACCGTCGCGGCGCTGTCCGGCGATGAGGATGGCGCGGCCCAGCGTTGCTCGCACTGGCTGGACGGTGGCGAACCGCGCGCCTATTGACTTGACTTCACCGGGGCAGCGCGGCTAACGCGCGCCCCGCAACAGGGTGCGATGCGCGCCCGTTTGATCCCACCGGCATGCCGAGTCCCGTCGAAGGGCATGGCCGGTCCGCGCGGCGGGCGGAGGACTGTATCTGTGGCAAATGTAACCGTGATCGGCGCTCAATGGGGCGACGAAGGCAAGGGCAAGATCGTCGACTGGCTCTCGGAGCGCGCCGATGTCGTCGCCCGTTTCCAGGGCGGTCATAATGCCGGCCACACGCTGGTCGTGGGCGAAAAAGTCTATAAGCTCTCGCTGCTGCCGTCGGGCATCGTGCGCGGCACGCTCAGCGTGATCGGCAATGGCGTGGTGCTGGACCCCTGGCACTTCCGCGATGAGGTCGCGAAGCTGGCCGGGCAGGGCGTCACCATCACGCCGGACAATCTCCAGATCGCCGAAACCTGCCCGCTCATCCTGCCCTTCCACCGCGACCTGGATGGCCTGCGCGAGGATGCGTCGGGTGCGGGCAAGATCGGCACCACCCGCCGCGGCATCGGCCCGGCCTATGAGGACAAGGTCGGCCGTCGCGCCATCCGCGTGTGCGACTTGGCCCATCTCGACGATCTCGACCTTCAGATCGACCGGCTGACCGCCCATCATGACGCGCTGCGTGCCGGTTTTGGCGAAGCGCCGATCGATCGTGCCCAGTTGATGGCGGACCTCACCGACATCGCCGATTTCATCTTGCCCTTCGTGAAGCCCGTCTGGCTGACGCTCAACCGCGCCAAGGCGGCGGGCAAGCGCATCCTGTTCGAAGGCGCGCAGGGCACGCTGCTCGACATCGACCATGGCACTTACCCCTTCGTGACCTCCTCCAACACGGTCGCTGGCACGGCGGCGAGCGGCACCGGCCTTGGCCCCAGTGCGGCGGGCTTCGTGCTGGGCATCGTGAAGGCCTACACCACCCGCGTCGGTTCCGGTCCGTTCCCGACCGAACTGGAGGACGCCACCGGCCAGCGGCTGGGCGAGCGCGGCCATGAATTTGGCACCGTCACCGGGCGCAAGCGGCGCTGCGGCTGGTTCGACGCGGTGCTGGTGCGCCAGTCCGTCGCGGTATCGGGCGTCACCGGCATCGCGCTGACCAAGCTCGACGTGCTCGATGGCTTCGACGAACTGAAAATCTGCGTCGGCTACCAGATCGGCGATCAAAAATTCGACTATCTGCCCGCCCATGCGCAGGATCAGGCGAAGGCGCAGCCGATCTACGAGACGATCGAGGGCTGGCACGACACCACCGCTGGCGCGCGCAGTTGGGCGGACCTTCCGGCGCAGGCGATCAAATATATCCGCCGGATCGAGGAACTGATCGGCTGCCCGGTCACGCTCGTCTCCACCAGCCCTGAGCGTGAGGATACCATCCTCGTGCGCGATCCCTTCGCGGATTAAGGGAATGGCGGGTGAACGCTTCGAGCGCCACAAGCAGCCCTGGACCCAGGATGAGGTCCAGAAACTGCACATGCTGGCCAGGAAGGGCATGGGTCTCAAAGCCATCGCCAAGGCGCTCACCCGCACCGAGGAATCGGTCAAGGCGCGCGCCAAGGAAGACGGGCTGACCATCGCCAAGTTGCGGTAGGTCTGCCGTGCTCCCGCGCAGGCGGGAGCCCAGTCCTGCCGTTGATCCCGCATGATAGGACGGAACCGGGCTCCGGCCTGCGCCGGTGCACGGACTGGCTGGACGCTTGCCGGCAGCCATGCGAAGACCGCCCCCTGGCAACAGGAAAGGCTTCGCATGGCGCTCGACATTCTCGTCCTCTACGGCTCCTATCGTCGCGGCCGGCTCGGCATCCGGCTGGCCGATTATCTGGTCCGGGGTTTCGAGGGGCTGGGCCACACGGCGGAACTGGTTGATGCCAAGGCGGTGGACTTGCCCATGCTCGACCTGCGCTACAGCGACTATCCCGCCGGGCAGGCGCCCGCCGCGATGGCCGGGCTGGCCGACCGTCTGAGCGCCGCCGACGCCTTCGTCTTTGTCGCTGGCGAATATAATCGCGGGATGCAGCCGGGCCTCAAAAATCTGGTCGATCATTATCTGAAGGAATTCGACCGTCGCCCCGCCGCCATCGCCAGTTACTCGATGGGGCGCTTCGCCGGGGTGAACAGCCATGCCGACTGGACGGTGACGCTGTCGGCCATGGGCATGGCGGTGGTGCCCGAACGGCTGAGCGTCGGCCAGATCGGCCAGACGCTGGACGAAAACGCCGTGCCGCAGGGTGAAGGTGGCGCCGCGCTGGAACGCGGCTTTGCCGGTTTCGCACAGTCGCTTATCTGGTGGGCGCAGGCGGCTAAGGCCGCGCGCTGAACCGCCGGTCGATCCAGACCAGCGCATGGCCCGCCGCCACGAATCCGGCGGCGATCAGCGCGGCGTTGAGCGCGACCCGGCCGATACCCAGCGCCGCCACATCGATGAAGGGATAGGCATATTTCCCCTCCGCTAGGCCGCGCAGCAGCGCATAGGGCAGATAGGCGGCGGGGAAAACTGCCCAGATCCAGGGGTCACGCCAGCCCAGCCGGCCCTTGCGCGCGAAGGCGATCCACCAGAGCGGCGCGAGCAGCGGCGTCACCTTGTGCAACAGGGTATCGGCCAGCAGCGCGCCGCCGCTCAAGGACAAAAGGCCGCGCAGCAGCAGGCCATAGATGATGCCGACCAGCAGGATCGCGAGCAACACTCCGCCTATCCGGCGCGGCGTCACCTTCCGCCCCAGCGCGATCGCCGCGAATGTCAGCGCGACCGCCATGTTGGTCAGCACCGTGAAGAAGCGCAGCAGTATCCACAGCGTACCGGCGACAGAGCCATTCTGTCTAAAGGTCGCGTCGAACTGGATCGCCAGGCCGCAAAGGGCCACCAGCGCGACGATCGCGGCGCTGATCCGGCGGGCCTTCATCACGCCACGGCACCTTTCGGTTCATCCGTCCCGCTGTTGCGGGGGGCATCGGCACAGGATATTTCGTTTCGTTCTGGCATCAAGGGAGCATTTCCGGGAGGCTGGCGTTAGCGCAGTCGTCTATTTTCGGAGATATGCATGATTGTCGATCCCGTGCCCAGCCTGCGCCGGCTGGCGGCCGAAGTGTGGAAGCCGCTGACCTTGTTGTTCGTATGGGACTGTGCGGTGACGATCACTTATTATGTCCTGCCGTTCAAGGCGCCGTCTTTGCCGCTCACCATCTTCGGGTCGGCGCTGGCGCTGTTCCTGGGGTTCCGGTCCAACAGCGCCTATCAGCGCTGGTGGGAAGGGCGCATCCTGTGGGGCGCGATGATCAATGCGTCGCGCAGCCTGGCCCGCGCGACCCGCAACTTCCTGCCCGATCCGCAGGCGCGCGACCTGAAGCGCGAGATCGTCAAGCGCCAGATCGCCTATGTGAACGCCTTGCGCTGCCAGTTGCGCCGCCAGCCGATCGGCGCGGACGTGACCGGCTTCCTGCGGGAGGAGGACAAGGGCAAGGCGCTGGCCCGTGCCAATCCCGCCAACGGCCTGCTCGACAGCACGGGGCGGCGCATCGACATCGCCCGGCGGGAAGGCTGGATCGACACGATCCAGCAGACGCAGATGGAGGCGGTGCTGGTCGACATCGCCAATGCGCAGGGCGGGATGGAACGGCTCAAGAACACGCCTTTGCCGATGCAATATCGGTTCCTGCCGACGCTGTTCAGTCACATTTTCTGTCTGTTGCTGCCGATCGGGCTGGTGGAGACATTGGGGTTCGCGACGCCGCTGGGCTCGACGGTGGCAGGCCTGATGTTCCTGGCGGTGCTGCGGATCGGCGACGACCTGGTCGACCCCTTCGACAACAGCGTGCATGACGTGCCGTTGTCGGCCATGTGCCGGACGATCGAGATTGACCTGCTCCAGGCGATCGGCGACCCTGTGCCCGATCCGGTTACGCCGGTGCGCGGGGTGTTGTGGTAAAGGGGGCTCGCGTTCCCGCCTGCGCGGGCGCATGTCGGCCCTTTGCCTACCCCTTGCGGTCGTCCTCCACCATGTCGGGCGCCAGGTCCAGCCCGGCACGGCCATGGGCCGCGGTGTGGGCCGGGGCCTTGGGATGCTCCACCTCGATCGGCTCCTCGACCTCCAGCATCCCTTCCCATTTGGTGATGACGGACGTGGCGATGGCGTTGCCCAGCACGTTGGTGGCGGTGCGGCCCATGTCCATGAAATGATCGACCGCCAGGATGAAGGCGACCCCTTCGACCGGCAGGTCGAACTGACCCAGCGTGGCGGCCACCACCACCAGCGATGCGCGCGGCACGGCGGCGATGCCCTTGCTCGTCACCATCAGGACCAGCAATATGGTGATCTGCGTCGCGATCGGCAGGTCGATGCCATAGGCCTGGGCGATGAAGATCGTCGCGAAGGTCGCATACATCATCGACCCGTCGAGGTTGAACGAATAGCCCAGCGGCAGCACGAAGCTGTAGATGCGGCGCGGCACGCCGAAACGGTCGAGCTGCTCCAGCATCTTGGGGTAGGCGGCTTCGGACGATGCGGTGGAAAAGGCGATCAATATGGGTTCGCGGACATAGCGGACCAGCTTGAACATCCGCTTGCCCAGGAAAATCGCCCCCGCGCCGCACAGCAGCAGCCACAGGCAGAACAGGGCGATATAGAATTCGCCGACCAGCGCGCCATAGGTTTTGAGCACGCCCAGACCCTGCACCGTGACCGAAGATGCGAGCGCGCCGAACACCGCGAACGGCGCCACGCGCATGACATAGCCCGTCACCTGCAACATCAGTTCGACCATCGCCTCGATCACCGTGACGATCGGCTTGCCCCTGTCACCGATGGCGGTCAGCGCAACGCCCACGAACAGGGAAAAGACGACGATCTGGAGGATCGAATTTTCCGCCATCGCGCCCACCATCGATGTCGGAAAGACATGGAGGATGAAGTCGCGGAAGTTGAGCGCTTCGGTGTTGACGCCTGCGTCCGCGCCTGAACGGACGAGATTCAACCCCTCGCCCGGCGCGAAGAAATTGACGAAGATGAGGCCGAGCGTCAGCGAAATGAGGCTGGCGATGATGAACCAGGCAAGGGCGCGCCCGCCGATCCGCCCCAGCGCTGCGCTGTCGCCCATATGGGCGATGCCCGCGACCAGCGTGGAAAAGACCAGCGGGGCGATGATCATCTTGATCAGATGCAGGAAGATGTCGGCCAGCAGGTGGAAATAGCCCGCCACATCCTTCGCCAGCGTTTCATCGCCGCCGACGGTCAGGTTGGCCACAAAGCCCGTAATCACCCCCAGCACCATGCCGATGAGGATGAAGGCCGTCAGTCTGTTTCGCATCAAATCCCTTTAGGTCGCCTATGGGCGGCCCCCGCCTGTTGTCCGTCTGTCAGGAACACCTAACAGGCGGCCGGGCGACCCGCAATCAGGGCGCGTCCGGCTGCACCAGACAAGACGAAGCAGCCGCGTCTTTCCACGCCCCCCGGCAACCGCCTGTCAGCGACAGGCTGCCAAGGCACAGGCCATCAGGGATAGAGCAGCCCTTCGCACCAGCCATCATCCTGCCGTTCGAACAGGCGCCGTTCGTGCAGGCGATGTTCGCGATCCTGCCAGAATTCGATCCGTTCGGGCACGACGCGAAAGCCCGACCAGTGCGGCGGGCGGGGCACCGGACCGCCCGCGAATCGGGCGCTGGCTTCCTCGAACCGGGCCATGAAGATGTTGCGGGAGGGCAGCGGGCGGGACTGGTCCGAAGCCCATGCGCCCAGCTGGCTGTCGCGGCTGCGGCTGGCGAAATAGGCGTCAGCCGCGGCGTCGTCCACCGGGCCGACCGCGCCTTCGATGCGGATCTGGCGGCGCAGTGATTTCCAGTGGAACAGCAGGGCGGCATGGGGATTGACCAGCAGTTCGCCCGCCTTGCGCCCCTCGAAATTGGTGTAAAAGACGAAACCGTCCGGCCCATGACCTTTCAGCAGCACCATCCGCACCGACGGCCGGCCGCGCGCGTCGGCGGTGGCCAGCGCCATGGCGTTGCTGTCATTGATTTCGGTTTCGCGCGCCTGCGCATACCATTGGTCGAAGAGGGTGAAGGGATCGGTCATGCCCATGGCTTCTAGAAGCGGGCAGCCGCACTGTCGATAAGGGGATGCCCCATATCATCGCCGCCTTGAATGTCGGCCCCGCATCGTCCACATAGTCGCGCAGTGATGCTTTTGTGCAACAGGTAGAAGATGCCAGATCCCTATTCCACCCTGGGCGTAGCCCGCAGCGCCAGTGATGCGGAGATCAAGTCCGCCTATCGCAAGCTGGCGAAGGAACTGCATCCCGACAAGAACAAGGATAATCCCAAGGCGTCGGAAAAATTTTCCGCCGCGACCAACGCCTATGATCTGCTGTCGGACAAGGACAAGCGTGCCCGCTTCGACCGGGGCGAGATTGACGGCGACGGCAATCCGACCGCGCCCTTCGGCTTTGGCGGCGGGGGTGGCGGCGGCGGTTTTCGCGGTCAGCCGGGCGGCGGCTTCGACACTGGCGGCGCGGATTTCGGCGACATTTTCGAAGGACTATTCGGCGGCGCGGGCCGGCGCGCAGGCGCGGGGGGCGGCTTTGGCGGTGGTTTTGGCCGCCAGGCGCCGCCGCCAAAGGGCGCCAATGTCGCCTATCGGCTGGCGGTGCAGTTCACGGACGCTGCAACCCTCGCGCCCCAGCGCATCACCTTGCAGGACGGCAAGACCATCGACCTCAAGCTGCCCGCCGGGGTGGAAAGCGGCACCCAGATGCGCCTGTCGGGCAAGGGGCAGGCCGGGCCGGGCGGGGCGGGCGACGCGATCGTCACGATCGAGGTGAAGCCACATCCTTTCTTCACCCGCGATGGCGACAATGTGCTGCTCGACCTGCCGATCACCATCGACGAAGCGGTGAAGGGTGGCAAGGTCAAGGTGCCGACCGTCGATGGCCCGGTCATGCTGGGCGTCCCCGCGGGCGCGACGTCGGGCAAGACGCTGCGCCTGCGCGGCAAGGGCTTTACCGGCAAGGACGGCCAGCGTGGCGACCAGATGGTGACGCTCCAGATCGACGTGCCGGCCGACGATCCGGCGATCCGGGCGCTGGTGGAAAACTGGCAGGACAGTCGGGCCGTGCGCGCCCATCTGGGCGTTTGAGGCGTTACCGGGGCGATGCAAGTTTCGCCGCACTCGCCTGAACAGCGCCGCCACCGCATGAAGGCGCATGCCCGCGCCCAGATCGACCGGGTCCGGCCCACGGCCCGGACGATGGAAATCGTCAAGCGGGTGCTGGTCGGCACCTATAGCGATGGCTTCATCCATGCGGGCAACCTGGCCTATCTGTCGCTGATCACGCTGTTCCCCTTCTTCATCGTCGCGGCGGCGGTGGCGTCGGTGCTGGGCAGCACGCAGGACCGGCTGAACGCGGTCTATGTGTTTCTGGCCAACCTGCCGCGCGGGGTGGCGGACGTGGTGCGGCAACCGATCATTGATGTGCTTCACGCGCGCACCGGATCACTGCTCTGGCTGGGCGCGCTCGTTGGCCTGTGGACCGTGGGCAGCCTGATCGAAACGATCCGCGACATATTGCGCCGCGCCTATGGGACCAAAAGCTCGCGCGGTTTCTGGCATTACCGGCTGGCCGCGATCGGCATCACGCTGGTCAGCGTGCTGGCGGTGATGTTCGCCTTCTCGCTCCAGATCGTGCTGACCGGCGCGGAGCAGGTCGTGTTGCGGCTCTTTCCCTTCGCCGACGACGCCATCCGCATCCTGACGCTGACCAAATTGGTGCCGATGGGCATATTATGCCTGGCGCTCTGGTCGCTCTATGCCTCGCTCACCCCGTCCGCCTACAAGGACCGGCGTTTCCCCAAATGGCCCGGCGCGCTCGCCACCTCGCTCTGCTGGTATGCCACCACCTGGCTGCTGCCGCCGACCCTGTCGCTGCTGGGCGGCTATGACCGCACCTATGGCAGCCTGGCCGGCGTCATGATCACCCTCATTTTTTTCTTTCTCGTCGGGCTTGGCGTGGTAATTGGCGCGGAATTGAATGCGGCGCTGGCGGAATTTCCCGAAGAGGAACCGGACGCGGCGCTGGCGACGCAAGGAAACGGAACGACGATATGAACGGCTTGATGGCAGGGAAGCGCGGGCTCATCATGGGGCTGGCGAACGACAAGTCGCTCGCCTGGGGCATTGCCCAGCAATTGCACGCGCACGGCGCGGAACTGGCCTTCTCCTATCAGGGCGACGCGCTGGCCAAGCGGGTGCGGCCATTGGCGCAGCAGGTCGGGTCGGATTTTCTGATCGATTGCGACGTGACCGACATGGACAAGCTGGACGCCGCGTTTGCCGAGTTGGAAGCGCGCTGGGGCACGATCGACTTCGTCGTCCACGCGATCGGCTTTTCCGACAAGAATGAGCTGCGCGGCCTTTATGTCGACACCAGCCTCGACAATTTCCTGCTGACCATGAACGTGTCGGCCTACAGCTTCGTCGCCGTCACCCGCCGCGCCCGCGCGCTGATGCCCAATGGCGGCAGCATCCTGACCTTGAGCTATTATGGCGCGGAAAAGGTCATCCCCCATTATAATGTGATGGGCGTGGCGAAGGCGGCGCTGGAAACCTCCGTCAAATATCTGGCGATGGATCTTGGCCCCGAAAATATCCGGGTGAACGCCATCTCGGCCGGCCCGATCAAGACGCTGGCCGCCAGCGGCATCGGCGATTTCCGCTATATCCTCAAATGGAACGAGCTGAACTCGCCGCTGCGTCGCAACGTGACGATCGAGGATGTGGGCGGCGCGGGCCTGTACCTGCTGTCGGACCTCGCATCGGGCGTGACCGGCGAAATCCACCATGTCGACGCGGGCTACAACGTCATCGGCATGAAAGCGGAAGACGCACCGGACATCGCGCTGGACAGGTGAGCGCATGCCCACGGTCCTGCGCGAAGCCAATCTGCGGGTCGTGATCTACACCGATGACCATCCGCCGCCGCATATTCATGTCTTCGGCAACGGCGAAACGAAAATCGCCTTGGTCGGACAATATGGCGCGGCGCAGGTGGTGCGGATCGTTGGTGCCGACCGGCGCGAGAGTCGACGCGCGCTGGAAATCGTGCGAGAAAAGCGCGACTATCTGGTCGAAAGGTGGAACGATATCCATGGGTGAACTAACCCAGTCTCAGTTCAAGGACGCCGTGCGGCGCGGCCAGCATGATCTTGCGATCAAGCCGCGTGCCCGCGCCGCGCGTTACGACCGGGAAACCGGCCATATCGTGATCGACTTGGTCAGCGGCGCCACCTTTTCCTTCCCCGCCACATTGGCGCAGGGGCTGGAGCAGGCGAGCGCCGATCAGCTCGATAAGGTCGAGATCGCAGGCGCGGGCTTCGGCCTGCATTGGGAAGAACTGGACACCGACCTGACCGTGGAGGGCCTGCTGGCCGGCCGCTTCGGCAGTGCGCGCTACATGGCGCAGCGTTTCGGCTCCGATTGGGATAGTGAAGCAGCAGAATGAGTTTCAACAGTTTCGGTCGCGTTTTCCGCTTCACCACCTGGGGCGAAAGCCACGGGCCTGCCATCGGCGCGGTCGTCGATGGCTGCCCGCCCGGCCTCCCCTTGAGCGAGGCGGACATCCAGCCCTGGCTTGACCTGCGCAAGCCCGGCACGTCCAAATTCACCACCCAGCGCCGCGAGGCGGACGAAGTGCGCATCCTGTCGGGCGTGTTCGAAGGGCGCACCACCGGCACGCCGATCAGCCTGCTGATCGACAATATGGACCAGCGCTCCAAGGATTATTCGGACGTCGCCAAGGCATACCGCCCCGGCCATGCCGACTATGCCTATGACGCGAAATATGGCTTTCGCGACTATCGCGGCGGCGGGCGGTCGTCGGCCCGCGAAACCGCCAGCCGGGTGGCGGCGGGCGCGGTCGCCCGCGCAGTCATCCCCGAAGTCGACATTTTCGCCTATGTCAGCGAAATCGGCGGCGACGCGATCGACTATGCCCGTTTCGACGCCGCGCAGATCGGCCAGAATCCCTTTTTCTGTCCCGATCCGGCGGCGGCGGCCCGCTGGGAAGCGCTGGTCGACACAGCCCGCCTCGATGGCTCCTCGCTCGGCGCGGTGGTGGAATGTGTCGCGGCGGGCGTGCCGGCGGGCTGGGGCGCGCCACTCTATGCCAAGCTCGACAGCGAACTCGCGAGCGCGATGATGAGCATCAATGCGGTCAAGGGCGTCGAGATTGGTGACGGCTTCGCCGCCGCCCGCCTGCGCGGCGAACAGAATGCCGACCCGATGCGCCCGGCTTTGGATGGGAGCAATGACGGCCCGCTGTTCCTCGCCAACCATGCCGGTGGCATCGCCGGTGGCATTTCGACCGGACAGCCGGTCAAGCTGCGCGTCGCGTTCAAGCCAACCAGCTCGATCCTGATCCCGGTCGAAACGGTCACGCGCGATGGTGCGGCGTCCGACATCATCACCAAGGGCCGCCATGACCCCTGCGTCGGCATTCGCGGCGTGCCAGTGGTCGAAGCGATGATGGCGCTGGTGCTGGCCGACCAGAAATTGCTCCACCGCGCCCAGTGCGGGGAATGATGCGCCGAACCGAAGCACCGCCATGCGAAAGTGCGAGACGACTCGCTTGAGTTACGATAATATGACGGTCATCGCCCGCGGGAGGGCGAGCGGCAGAGCGTAAGCCTGGGGAGCGTCACCACGCGTCGATGCGTTTTCGTTGAAAATGCACCGATTAAAATGCGCGGATTGACGGTCAAACCGTCCCCTGAACGCCGCGACACGGGCCAGCCATGCACCCATGGCTGGCCCATTTCGTTTCGGACACAGGGGAAGGGCCAATGGCCGGCGCGCGGCCCTGTCGGCGATGCGCGTATCGGGGCATGACCGGCGCAACATGCAACAGGACAGCGCCCCCCCCATGACCCAGCTTCCCGTCACCCAGCTTCCCTTCACGCAGGTCGATGCCTTCGCCCACGCGCCCTTCACCGGCAATCCTGCTGCCGTGATACCGCTCGACGCCTGGCTTGACGACGCCACGCTTCAGGCAATCGCGGCGGAGAATAATCTCTCCGAAACCGCCTTCACCGTGCCCACGCCGGACGACCCCGACGCCGACCATGCCCTGCGCTGGTTCACTCCGACGGTCGAGGTCAAGCTGTGCGGCCACGCCACGCTGGCGAGCGGCCATGTGCTGATGCAGGGCGACGCCATCCGCTTCCGCACCCGCCACGCCGGCGTCCTGACCGTCACGCGCGAAGCGGATGGCTATGCCCTCTCGCTGCCGGCCTGGGACATGGCGCCCCGGCCGCTGCCCGATCTGGCCGTCGGGCTGGGTGGCCAGCCCGTCGAATCGCACTGGCGCGACGGCGGCTACAGCCTGTTCCTGTTCCCGGACGCTGCCGCCGTGCGCGCGCTCACGCCCGACTTCGCGGCCTTGAAAGCGCTGGGCGACATGATGCTGATCGCCACCGCGCCCGGCGACGACAGCGATATTGTCAGCCGCGTCTTCGTGCCGGGCGGCGGGGTGGATGAAGACCCCGTCACCGGTTCGGCCCATTGCCTGCTCACCCCATTCTGGGCGGCGCGGCTGGGAAAAAATCAGATCAGCGCCTGGCAGGCGTCCGTGCGCGGCGGGCGGCTGGGCTGCACGCTGGCGGGCGACCGGGTCATCCTGACCGGCGCGTGCCGCACGGTGATAGAAGGGCGCTTCCTCCTGTGACCCCTTAACCCGGAAACAGCCCGACCAGTTTCGCCAGCGCCCCGCGCACCGCGCGCCGCTGGTCCTTGTGCGGCGACATGCCGATCCGCACCACGGTCAGCCGCTGGCTGGGCGAAATCAGGATATATTGGCCATTATGCCCGACGCAGCCGAACAGGCTGGCGGGCGCCTGTCCCGGCATCAGCGCGCTCTCGCTGCTGTCGCGATTGAGCCAGATATGCAGCCCATAGGCGGCATTGCGCGCCGATGGCGTGGTCATCAGGTCGATCCATTTTTCCGGCAATATCTGGTGCCCGGCGGGCGACCGCCCCCGGCGGCGCAGCAGGTCGCCGAACCGGCCATAGTCGCGCGCGGTCATGTGCAGGATGCTGCCGCCGATCATCGTGCCGCTGGCGTCATATTCCGCCGTCAGGCTGGGCAGATTGCCCGGCGCCTTGAGCCGTCCGTCGATGAACATCTGCATCGCCCGCCGCCGCACGTCGGGATCGGCGCTGTTGGTCAGCATCCGCGTCATCAGGTCGGCCAGGATCAGGCTGCTGCCGGTCGAATAGGCAAAACCCGACCCCGGCGCATGGGCCAGCGGCTTGGCTTCGGCATAGGCCGCCATGTCCTGCGCGCCGTCGGCAAACAGCATCCGCACCGTGTCGCCGTTCATCACCGGCGCGCCATCCTCCACATGGTCCAGCCCCGAACTCATGGTCAGCAATTGCCGCAGCGTGATGCGCCCGCGCGGATCGCCCGGCTGGCTCCACGCCGGCACCGGCACCGGCGCATCCAGCGCCAGCCGCCCGTCCGCGACCATCAGGCCGACCAGCACCGCCGTCACGCTCTTGGCGATCGACCAGGACAGCAGCCTGGTGTCCGGCCCGAAACCGGGCGCATAGCGTTCGGCGATCACCTGTCCGTCGCGCATCACCAGCAGCGCGCGGGTCTGGCCCATCGCCTCATCGTCGAACAACGGGTCGATTGCGCCGCGCAGCGCGGCTTCGCCCACCACCGCGTCCGCCGCGACGCGATAGACCGGCGCTGTGTCCTGCTGCGCGCGCCCGGCCAGCGTGCCCGCGACCAGCAGCGCGGCGATGCCTGCGCCCAACCCAAGACGCTTTACGATTCGCTTGTCGATCTGCATAAGCCGGCGCCCTTACACAGCAGCGGGATAAAGAGCCATGGCGGTTCGGCGGAAATGGACAATGGCGGCAATGCTGATCGCGGTGCTGATCCTTGGCGCGCTGGCCTGGAACTGGACCGGCCTGCGCGCGCGGGCGCAGTTGGGCGCGGCCTATGGCGCGCGGATCGGCTGTTCCTGCCGCTATGTCGAAGGCCGGGCGATGGGCAGCTGCGCCGCCGACAAGGAACCCGGCATGGCGCTGGTGCGCCTGACCGACATCCCCGAAAGCCGCGCCGTGGAAGGCCACGTCCCCCTCCTCGCCACCCGCACTGCCCGCTTCAAACCCGGCTGGGGCTGCCTGCTCGACCCGGCGGAGTGAGGGCTACGGCCCTGTTCAATGACAAGGCAGCATTTACCGGAAGCGACCATTTTTCGCCTTCAAAACAAGATGTGCCATTGTCCTGAAGCGGCCATTATTCTTATCGTCACCCCAGCGCAGGCTGGGGTCTCAGGCGGTCAGAGGATAAGGTCCGTCATATCGCGCCAATCGGGATTACCCTCCTCTATCAGCCGGATTTTCCATTCGCGCTTCCAGGCTTTGAGCGCCTTTTCGCGAGCGATGGCGAGCGTGATATCATCATGTTGCTCGACGAGAACCAAGCGCATCAGCCCGTATTTCCTGCAAAAGGCCGAGCCAGTGCCGTTTCGATGCTGTTCGGCACGCGCCGCGATGTCGGCGGTGACGCCGATATAGAGAACGCCCCTTGCCTTATTAGTCATGATATATGTGTAGCCGCCTCGCGCCATGCCCTACTGTAACGCGCCGCCGCCTGAGACCCCAGCGTTCGCTGGGGTGACGGTGGATTTTATGTCTGCTCTATAACAATTGCTCCTGTAAACCAGACAGTCTCTTTCCCACCCAACTCAGCCCTGCACCCTTAGGATAATCCTGTCCTACACCAGCGCCTTCGCGTAAAAGTGCGCCCGGCTCTTTGCATCGTCAACATCTTCTATTCACGCCGTTTTTTGCGTTCGGCGCGAATCTTCCATGGTGCATTCGCGCGAAGTTTCGGAAAATCCGCGCTAACCCCCTGAAAAGTCAGGGCGCGGCTCCGGCCGGATCGCGTCGGAAAAGCCGCTATTGCGCGCGCAACCGGCAACATCCGGCCGAAAATGAGCCATGACGCGCCCGAAAGCGCATCAGTCCGGCATCCCGTGCATCGCGCAACCCACTGGCCCCCCCGCGCCGCAGCCGCTAGAGGCGATGCGATGCGCCCCGACATTCCCACGCTTCTCCACGACATATTCGGTTTCACCGCCTTTCGCGGGGTGCAGGAACAGGTGGTGGGCCGCGTCATGGCGGGCCAGCCGACGCTGGCGATCATGCCGACCGGCGCGGGCAAGTCGCTTTGCTACCAGCTTCCTTCGGCCGCGCTCGACGGCTGCTGCGTCGTCGTTTCGCCGCTGATCGCGCTGATGCATGATCAGTTGCGCGCGGCCAATGCGGTGGGGCTGCGCGCCGCCAGCCTCACCAGCGTCGACGCTGACTGGCGCGAGACGCAGGATCGCCTCCGCAATGGCGATCTCGACCTGCTCTATGTCGCCCCCGAACGCGCCAGTCAGGAACCGTTCCGCAACCTGCTGCGCGCCGCCAGGATCGCGCTGTTCGCGATCGACGAAGCCCATTGCGTATCCGAATGGGGCCATGACTTCCGCCCCGACTATCGCCTGCTGCGCCCGTTGCTGGACGAATTTCCCGATGTCCCGCGCCTGGCGCTCACCGCTACCGCCGACGCGCATACGCGCAAGGACATATTGGTCCAGCTCGGCATACCGGACGATGGCCTCATCATATCGGGCTTCGACCGGCCCAATATCCGCTACGCCGTCCATCCACGCGACGGGCTGACGCGGCAATTGTCCGACCTCGTCGCCGCCAACCCCGGCCCCGGCGTCGTCTATACCCAGACCCGCGCCGCGACCGAAAAGCTGGCCGAAACGCTCGGCCGCTCCGGCCGCTCGGTGCGCGCCTATCATGCCGGCCTCGACCCGGCGGTGCGCGCCCGTAACCAGGCCGCCTTCATCGCCAGCGAGGACATGGTGATGGTCGCCACCGTCGCCTTCGGCATGGGCATCGACAAGCCTGATGTGCGCTTCGTCGCGCACGCTGGCCTGCCCAAGTCGATCGAGGGCTATTATCAGGAATCGGGCCGTGCGGGGCGCGACGGCGAACCGGCGGTCGCCCATCTGTTCTGGGGTGCGGAGGATTTTGCCCGCGCCCGCCAGCGGATCATGGAACTGGACCAGAGCCGCCAGCAGGGTGAACGCGCCCGCATCGCGGCATTGGGTGCGCTGGTGGAAACCGCCACCTGCCGTCGCGCGATCCTGCTGCGCCATTTCGGCGAATCGCCACCGCCCAGTTGCGGCAATTGCGACAATTGCCTCTCGCCCCCCGCCAGCGTCGACGCCACCGAAACCGCGCGCAAATATCTCTCCGCCGTCTATCGCACCGGCCAGAGTTTCGGCAGCGGCCATATCGAAGCGGTGCTGACCGGCGCCCCCAATGACAAGGTGCGTGAGCGCGGCCATGACAAAATCTCCGTCCATGGCATCGTGTCCGGGGATGAAGTTGCGCTGCTTCGCCCCGTATCGCGCGCGCTGCTGGTCCGCGACGCGCTGGAGACGACGGAGCATGGCGGCCTGATGCTCGGTCCCAACGCCCGCCCGATCCTGCGCGGGGAGGAGGAAGTCCGCATCCTGGTGCCGCCCAAGCGCGAACGGCGCGGTCGCAATGCCCGCAACGGCGCGGAGGCCAACCCGGTCGGCGATCCGCTGTTCGACGCGCTGCGCGCCTGTCGCCGCGAACTGGCGCAGGAAGCCGGCGTGCCGCCCTATGTCATCTTCCACGATTCGACGCTGCGCGAAATGGCGGAACAACGCCCGTCGAACATGCGCGAAATGAGCCACATCAGCGGCATCGGCCAGAAGAAGCTGGACGCCTGGGGCGATGCCTTCCTCGCCGCCATCCGGCCGTTTCTGTGAATTTTATCCCCGCCGCCCGACTTGAATCCTGACGATCTGTGGCGCATGGCTCCGGCCAAAGGAGACACGCCCATGTTCCGCAAGCTGACCGACCGTATCCTCGTTTCCCCGCAGATCACGATCGATCAGGTCGGTGAGGCCAAGGCGCAGGGCGTGACCGTCATCCTCAACAACCGCCCCGATGACGAGGAACCCGGCCAGGTCAACGGCGCGGAGATCGAGGCGGCGGCGAAGGCTGCGGGTATCGCCTATCTTGCCGTGCCGGTGTCGCATGGCGGCTTTGCGCCGTGGCAGCTCGACGGCATGGCCGCCGCGCTGGAACAGGCGGGGGACGGCAAGCTGCTGGCCTATTGCCGGTCGGGCACGCGCAGCACCCTGCTCTGGTCGCTGACCCGCGCCCGCGCCGGGGACAATGCCGATGTGCTGGCGGCCCAGGCGGCTGCGGCGGGCTATGACATCACCCCCGTCCGCCAGATCATGGACGCGCTGGCACCGCAATGATTACACGCGCCGGAACGGGAAGGGCGCGGCCGTCCGTTCGTAACTGTGTAGGTCCAGCGCGCGCGTAACCGGGGGCAGCGCGCGGTCGGGGCAGCCGCGCCGTTCGCACAGATGGCAGGTCGGTCCGACGTGCGTTGCCTCACCCTTGTCCGGGTCGATGCCGTCGGCATGGACGATGCGGGGCGCATGTTTCGCCTCGCACCCCAGCGCGATCACGGTTCGTCCACGCGCCTCGCCCTGCGGCAGGCCGATCGCCAGCGTCACGAACCGCTTGCCTTCCAGCGTTTCGATGAGTTGCGGTGTCACCTGATCCGGCACATGGGCACCATGCGCGTCCCAGCGCGGGCAGGTGCCGCCGAAACGGGCGAAGGGCCAGGCTTCCCCGTCGAACCGCTTCGACAGGATGCCCGCCCGGTCGATCTTCGCCATGAAGAAGGGGATGCCGCGCGCGCCGGTGCGGTTCAGGCTGGTCAGGCGATGGGCGACCTGCTCGGTCGATGCGCCGAAACGGTCGCGCAACAGGGCGATGTCATGGCGGCTCTGCTCGGCCGCCTGCCGGAAACGGTCATAGGGCATGACCAGGGCGGCGGCGGCATAGTTGGTGAGCGCCATGCTGGCAAGGCGGCGGCTGTCCTCGTCGGGCGGCGCGGTGCGTGCGATCTGCGTCGCAATCGCCTCGGCCAGTTCCTGCGCGCAGAGGTGATAGGCGATGGCGAAGAGGCGCCCCGATGCCGCCAGCCGCTCGCTCAGCATCAGCCGCCGCCGGTGCATGTCATAATGGCGCAGCGTTCCCGCCAATATGTCGGCGCGCACGACCTGAACGGTCATGCCGTGCCGATCCTTCAGGCGCGCGCGCAGCTCCGCCTGCAACAGGCCGGGATCGTCGGGCAGGGCGGCGGCCAGGCTTTCCGCACCCGCGTCGATCTCCGCGAAATGGTTGCCCGATCGCGCGATCGTCTCGCGCAGCCAGTCGACCGGCGCGACCAGTGGCGCGGGTCCGCCGCTGGTGATCGCTTCGCCCGGCAGGCGACGCAGATCACCCAGCGCGCGGTAGAAGCGGGCGATCGCCTCGCTGACGCCGGGATAATTTTCCGCGACCTCCAGCACCTCGTCGCGGGCGATGCCGATGTCGCGGACCAGCGCGTCGGACAAGATCTCGCTCAGTTCACCCGGCCCGCCATCGGCCGGGGTGGCGGTGAAGTCGCGAATATCGATGTCATAGGTGTTGGCGAGCCGCAGCAGCATCTGCGCTGTCAACGGCCGCTGGTTGCGCTCCAGATGGTTGAGATAGCTGGGCGACACGCCCAGTTCTTCCGCCATGCGGGTCTGGTTCAGGCCCAGTTCGCGGCGCAGCACGCGCAGCTTGGGGCCAAGATAGAGTTTGCGATCGTTCAGCTCTGCCATTTGGTCATTATGTCATAGAATGACATAATGACCAAATATGATTGTGACTGACGGCCACTCATCGGCCTTCCGCATTGGTGTTTAGCTGTATACTTCGTTGTTCATAGCCCGATCGATGGGCCAGCGACGAAGGACAAGAGGATGACCACCGACACGATCGACCAGACCCAAGGCCACCCCCAGCCCGCTCGCTCGCGCGCGGTGTTCAGCCAGGAGGACTTCGGCCTGATCCGCACCGCCATCGCCCATTATCTGCGCGAGGTTCAGGACCAGCCGGAATCGGTCAAATATGCCAATCTCTATCATCGGCTCGGCCGGGTCGCCTGAACGGCGCTGACCGATGACGAAAAGGGCGCGGGATCACTCCCGCGCCCTTTTGCATGGCCTCGGTGCCATTGGCTCAGAAGAGCTTGGTCAGCCCGTAAAAGGCCGCGCCGATCGCGGCGGCCGCGGGCAGGGTGACGACCCAGGCGACAATGATGCTCGACGCCACGTTCCAGCGCACCGCCGACAGCCGCCGCGACGCGCCCACGCCCACGATCGCGCCGGTAATCGTATGGGTGGTCGACACCGGAATGCCCAGATGGGTCGCCATGAACAGGGTGATCGCGCCGCCGGTTTCCGCGCAGAAACCCTGCGCCGGGGTCAGCCGCGTGATCTTGGACCCCATGGTGTGCACGATTTTCCACCCGCCCAGCAACGTGCCCAGGCCCATCGCCGCCTGGCAACTGAGCACCACCCACATCGGCACATGGAAGCCGCCGGTCAGCATCCCCTGGGAATAGAGCAGCACGGCGATGATCCCCATCGTCTTTTGCGCGTCATTGCCGCCATGGCCCAGCGAATAGAGCGAGGCGGACACGAGCTGGAGCTTGCGGAATACGCCGTCCGCGCCCTGCGGCGTGAAACGGCGGAAGATCCAACTGATCAGCAGCACCAGCATCAGCGCCAGGAACAGGCCGACCGCCGGCGATATGACGATCGCCGCGCTGGTCTTGAACACGCCGCTCCAGACCACCGCGCCCAGCCCGGCCTTGGCCGTGCCCGCACCCAGCAGCCCGCCGATCAGCGCATGGCTGGACGATGACGGGATGCCCAGCCCCCAGGTGATGAGGTTCCAGGCGATCGCACCCATCAGCGCGCCGAAGATCACCGATGCATCGATGATGCTGGCGTCGACGATGCCCTTGCCCACCGTTTCGGCGACATGCAGGCCAAAGAAGAGGAAGGCGATGAAGTTGAAGAAGGCGGCCCAGGCGACCGCATATTGCGGTTTGAGCACGCGGGTCGACACGATGGTCGCGATCGAGTTGGCGGCGTCGTGCAGGCCGTTGAGAAAGTCGAAGGCTAGCGCGACGCCGATCAGCGCAACCAGCAGCGGAAAGGCGATATGGGCGTCCATGGGATGGGATCAGGCGTGGTCGATGACCAGGCCGGAAATCTCGTTGGCGACATCCTCGAAACGGTCCGTCACCTTTTCCAGATGGCTGTAAATCTCGTTGCCCACGATGAAGTCCATCGGATTGCCGGCACGCGCCTGGCTGTAGAGCGCCTTGAGACCCGCTTCATGCAACAGGTCGGCATGCCCCTCCAGCGTCACCAGCCGTTCGGTCAGCTCGTGCAGCCGCGCCGCATTGAGGTTGAGCGAGCGCAGCAGCGGCATGGCTTCCACGGTGATGCGGGCGCATTCCACGATCAGCGCGCTCATATCCTGCATCTGCGACGGAAATTCCGTCACCTCGAACAGGGCGATCGCCTTGGCGGTCTGGTTCATCTGGTCGATCGCGTCGTCCATCACGCCGATCAGGCCGGTGATGGCGCTGCGGTCGAACGGAGTGACGAAGATGCGGCGTACATCCTGCAACACGTCGCGGATGATGTCGTCCGCCTCATGTTCCTGATCGGAAATGGTCTTGATATGCCCGGCCATGTCCGGCCCGCCCTTCAGCAGCCTTGCGAGCGCGTCGGCGCCCGCGACAAGGGTGGCGGCATGATCCTCGAACTGTTCGAAGAAGCGCCCCTGCTTGGGCATCAGCGCATGAAACCAGCGCAGCATTCCAGTCCTTTCACGTTGCTTGTCGCGGATCGCCAGCAATAGGCGGATGAACCAGCCCGGATCGACGGGCGGTTCGCGGAAGGCCGCGATGATCGATTGCAGGTCGGGTTCGTCCACCGCCCGTGCCGCTTCGGCGACGGGGAACCAGCGCAATTCCCTCTGCCCCTGTTCGGGCCATTGCGTCAGGTGGCCAGTGACCGCAAGCGGAAAAACCTCGACCTCCGCTGCGCGCGACCCGCCCTTGCGCTTGCGCTTGTCATAACGGTAGCGGCCCAGTGGCGCGGGGCAGGCGATGCCGTGGATGCCCGCTTCCTCATAGGCTTCCAGTTCGGCGGCGCGGTGGCCGGCCAGCCCCTTGATCCGGTTGCCCTTGGGAATCACCCAGCGCCGCGTCTCACGCGATGTGATCAGCAGGATCTGCATCGATCCGTCGGCGGCGGTGGCATAGGGCAGGGCGGCGATCTGACGCATGGATCGCCTGTAACGAAATTGTCATAATTGGCAAGGCCGGCGCGCCGCATCCACAGGCGCGCCGATGTGCGGGGCTTCAGAGTGACAGGCGTGCGGTCAGGCGGATGTCGCGCCCGGCAAGGGGGGCGTAATCCTTCAGGAAACTCGCCGCGCGCCGAGCCTCCACATCGAAGATGTTGTTGGCCGACAGGGTCAGCGTCGTGCGGCCATTATCCTTGAGTGGCTTCCACGACACGGATGCATTGACCAGGGTGAAGGCATCCGTGTCGGTTTCGGTCGCGGCGGTGCGGTTCTGTGCGAAATCATGCTCCACCTCGGCACGCAGGCTCAGGCGATCGCCCTGCGCTTCCAGCCCGCCCAGCAGGCGCATAGGTGGAATGCGCGGCGCGGGGCCGCTGCCGGTGATCGTCGCGCGGACATAGTCGGCGACGCCATCGACATTGATCGCATAGGTGCCGACCTGCGCCAGCTTGACCGTCGCTTCGGCCTCGAACCCCAGATAGCGGGCATCGGCCTGGTTATACTGGTAGCAGGGGAAGTCGAGCGCCACGCCGCCATTGGCCGCCATGCAGACCGAATCGGCCACCAGCGCGTCGTAGATGTAGCCGCTGAACCAGTTGTGATAGGCGGACAGCGACACGCTGTAGCCGTCGCCCTGGCCGCGCAGCGTGCCTTCGATCCCCCAGCTTTTTTCCTTGGCGAAATCGGGATTGCCCAGCTCGAACGCCTGGGTGCCGGCATGATTGCCACGCGCGAACAATTCCTCGGCCGACGGCGCGCGCTCGGTACGGGACAGGTTCAGGCCCAGCCGCCAGCCGGGGACCAGTTCATGGCTGGCGCCGATCGAGCCGGACACGGTATCGAATGTGCGGCTATAGGCGGGGTTGAACAGGGTTTCGTCGGCATCGGCGCGGACATCGGTATGTTCGAACCGCGCGCCGGCCTCGATCCGGGTGGTGCCCAGGTCCAGCGACTGGAGGGTGAAGAGGCCGAACTGGTCGGTCTGGTTGCGGGGCAGGAATTTCTCTTCGCCCACGACATGGAATTTGCGGGTGAAATATTGTGCGCCGATCGCGCCGTCCCATCCGCCGCGCCTGGCCTGCACCAGTTCCAGCCGCGATTCCATCGACTGGTTGTAGAAAGTCGTGCCGACCTCGCCCGTGTCCTCGATTTCCTGATGCTGGTAGTCGGCAAAGCCCGCGCGGAAGCGGATCGATTCCAGCAGGCCGCCATTGACCGGCACTTCCGCGCGCATGTCGACCCGGTCCTGCTTCATGTGCAGCCGCACCTGTTCCGCCTCGGCATCGGGGTCGAGCGCATAGCGGACCGGCACGCCATAGAAATTGTCGGTATGCGCGACCGAAAAGCCAAGGTTGCCGCCATCGGTGATCAGCGCCGCGCCGCCCGCGACCTCCCATGTCTCTGCGGCACTGTTGGGCAGCTTGCCGCGCAGGGTGGACAGGCCGGCAATGTCGGGGTCGCTGCTCGCCGCTGCCTGCGCGCGCAATGCGGGGGTCAATATATAGCCGCCCGTGTCGAGATTGCCGGTCTTGCTGTAGCTGCCGTCGACATGGACGACGAACTTGTCGCCCAGCGGCACTTCGATTTCGCCCGACCCGGTGCGTTCATTCGATGCACTGCCATAGGTGCCGATGGCGTCGATATGGACCGGCTCGTCGGGCACGCGGCGCGGGATGCGGCTGTCGATCACATTGACCACGCCGCCGATCGCCGATGAACCGTAGAGGAGGGCAGCAGGGCCGCGGAGTATTTCGATCCGGTCGGCGGTCAGCGGATTGATTGCGACCGCGTGATCGACCGAGGTGTTGGACACGTCGAAGCTGCCGATGCCGTCGGTCAGGATGCGCACACGCTCGCCCTGGAAGCCGCGCAGGATCGGGCGGGATGCATTGGGGCCAAAAGAGGTGGCCGATACGCCCGGCTGGCGGGCCAGAGTCTCGCCGATGCTGGTGCGCAGTTCGCGGGTCAGTTTCTCGCCGGTGACGACGGTGGTGCCGGATAATATGTCGCCCTGCTTGCGGGGGATGAGGGCGGTGACGATGATGTCAGCGCGCTGCGCATGATAAGGGGAGTCGGCAGTGTCGGTCGCACCATCTTCGGCGAAGGCAGGAACGGCAAGGCACAGCACGGACAGGGCGCAACCTGCGCGCAACATCGGAAAGCGGGACATGAAGATCAACCCTTTGAGTCTGGTCTGATGTGATCCTGTATCCAGGATGATACATCATATCAATACCGGTTGATCGCATTTCCGCTGCGGCGCGTCATTAAATCTTCGTCATGGTCACAGGAACAGGAAATCCGCCAATGCGCCAACGGCGGGCTTGCCCACCGCGCCGGGTGCTACGGCCTGGCGGATTTCGATCGCGGGCAACGGCATGTCGAGCGCCAGCCGCTGGATGCCGCCCATTCGTCCCAGATCGCGCGCCAGCGTGCCGAACGCGGCGAAATAGCCCACGCCGTCGCGCAGGGCGGCGATGATCTCGAACATATTGTCGCTTTCCAGCAGCGCGGGCAAAGTGCGCAACCGTCCCTTGGCAAGCGCGGCATCGACGATTTCGCGCATCCCGTTCTGCGGTTCCATTGTCAGCATCGGCGTTATCGCCAGCGCCTCGCGGCTCACGCTGTCGGTGTGCGCGAGCGGATGGCTGGTGCCGGCATAGAGGTTGAGCGGTTCCGACCAGCCATAGCGGGATTCGATGCCGGCCGGTTCCTCCAGCCCATAGAAATAGGCGATGTCGGCCCGTCCGCTGGCCAGCGCGGCCATGGCCTGCTGCGCGCTGTGGACATGCAGGTCGAGCGTGATGGCGATATCCTCGTTCGCCGCTTCGAAGGCGGCGAGCGCGTCCTGGAAATGGCCGAATATCGGCGCGGGGGCGGCCAGCATGATCGACTGGCGTTCCGGTCCTGCCGGAATCGGGGGCGACGGCGGGGGGGCTGCGCCCGATGCGGCACGCTCCGCACCCGGCCTGTCCTGGCTCAGCAGCGTCATCGCCTGGGCGGTCTTGTGCCCTGCGGGGGTGAGGCGCGCGTCGCCACCCGGATCATCGAACAATGGATAACCCAACCGCATTTCCAGTGCGGCGATGTCATGCAGCACCTGTTCGACCGCGACGCCCAGATCGCGTGCGCAGCGCGCCGCGTCCCCCGCCGCCACCATCCGCGCGAAAATATCCAACTGGCGCAGCGACGGGCTGTTCATGACAACCTGATAGAGGAAAGGGCGGGCGGGGGTAAGGGCGATCTTGTCACCTGTCCCATCCTTTGCCCGCAATCTCCTGTGGACGCACCCTGCCCGCCACGCACCGCTACCGAAACAAACTATTATTGGGTGCCTGGTCGGGCATCATTCGTTCAAGTCTGGTTGCGCTTCTGGGCATCGATCATGTCTTGCACGATGCGACCATGTTCAGGGCCCTGGGTCTGCGCGAACTGGAGGTCCATCTGGGCCTTGAGGACGGTATCCATCATGGCCTTGGAATATATGTTGAACAAGTGTTTGGAGCCTTTGAGCGCACTTCTGGGCTGCCTTGCGATCCGTTCCGCCATGGCCAGCGCCTCGTCGAGCTGCGCACCGGCAGGCACGACCTTGTTGGCAAGGCCGCAGGCAACCGCGTCGGCGGCTGACAGCCGATCGCCGGTAAAGGCAAGCTCCTTGGCCTTGTGCAGCGAGGTCAGAAATGGCCAGGTCACGGAAATGCCATCGCCGATGACCAGCCCCACATTGACGTGCGGCTCGATGATGAAGGCATTCTCGGCCATGATGACGATATCGGACAACGCCAGCAGCGTCGCACCGAAGCCCACGGCTGCGCCGTTCACCGCGGCGATGACCGGAACCGGAATGTCCAGCATGGCGTCGATAAAGTCGCGTCCGTTGTCGATCGTCTCGCGCGCGACCTTCGGATCCGTGGCGGTCGCGACGAAATGCTGGAAATCGCCACCCGCGCTGAAGGCCCTGCCGGCGCCGGTGATGACGACGGCGCTGACGCTTTCATCCTGGGCAAGGGCGCGCGCCACCTGCGTCAGCTTGAACAGCAGGGCCGTCGACGCCGGATTGCGGTCATCCGGGCGGTTGAGGGTCAGGATGCGGACGGCGCCGCGGTCCTCGATCAGCAGGTCATCGGCCATGGAAACTCCCGT
Organism: Sphingobium cyanobacteriorum; assembly: GCF_030580935.1. Taxonomy (GTDB): domain Bacteria; phylum Pseudomonadota; class Alphaproteobacteria; order Sphingomonadales; family Sphingomonadaceae; genus Sphingobium; species Sphingobium cyanobacteriorum. Next base: position 53,551 of record NZ_JAUQOM010000002.1, read on the forward strand.
CTCGGCTTAGTCCCAGGCGGCAGGAAAATGGCGTACCACCCAGAAGTTGGAAATGTCGTAATGCTGTACCTGGCCGGTGAGGCGGAGCCTTGGCAGGCGCTTGATCAACACTTCAAGGGCGATGCGCGCTTCCATCCGCGCCGTCCATGCACCGGGGCAGAAGTGGGCGCCGCCGCCGAACGAGATATTCTTCATGCCTGCGGCGACAGGCTTGCGATCGAGCCGGAACTCGTCCGGCGCATCGAACAGCGCGGGATCGCGGTTGGCGCTCAGTGTCGAATAGAGAACGCGCGATCCCTTGGGGATCATATTGCCATCGATGTCCACGTCATGGGTGACGCCCCGGAACATGCCGAAGGCCGGAGGGTCGAAGCGCAGTGATTCCTCGATGGCGGCCGTGATCAGCGAATGGTCGGACTGCACCTGCTCCCACAGCATGGGCCGCTCCAGCAGCCGCCACAGCGTATTGAGGATCAACGCCCCGGTCGTGTCGACGCCGCCGATGAAGAAGCCGCGCACGGTCCGGCGCATCTCGTCATCGGTAAGAGGGCGACCATCGATCGTGCTGGTCATCAGCACGGATATCAGATTGTCGTCGAGTATGGTGCCGACATGCGAAGGATCGGGCGTATCGATCCCCGCCTGGGCGAGCGCCGCGCGCCGTCGCGCGAACTCCATGTCAAAGCAGGCGTACATTGCGCCGATGATCCGCGCCTGCTCGGCGGGATCGGCGATCATGGTCGAGAGGAAGGCGTCGGTCCAGGCGCGATACTGGTCGATCTGGTCCGCCGGCAGGCCCAGCGCGAGCGCCGTCACCCGCGCTGGCAGCGGCTTGCCGAACAGCGGCAGCAGATCGCCAGAGCCAAGCGGCAGCAGCGTGTCGACCAGTTCGTTCGCAATCCGCCCGCAATCCGATGACCAGCGCTTCACTCCCTTGGGCGACATATAGGCATTGTAGATGGCGCGAAACGCATTGAATGCGGGCGGATCCTGGTTGAGGGCGTAATGCGGTTCGGTCGGCACGAATTGGTTGCCCTCGGCCTTCGAAAAGGTCGCATGATCCTCCAGCAGCGCGCGGACCTGGCGAAAGCCGCCGACCAGATAATAGCCGGCAGGCTCGACCCGCGCGACATGGCCGCCGTCGCGCAGGGCATTGTGGAATGCGGCCCGGTCAGCGAGTGCTTCGGCCGTGTCTGGATTGACGATCTTCATCTCACCGCAATCTCGAAATCCTCGCTGTGGCGCCTGGCCCAGTCAGCGAAGCGTTCCAGCGGGATGCCAAAGGCATGGGCGCGAGCCAAATCGACCTTATAGCCTTCGATGCTGGCCCATTCCTGGCTGCTGACGAGCCCAGGGTGGTTGCCCGCGCTCACGGCTTCCTCCGTCGTCATGTGGCGCGCCACCACGGCCTTGCCGGTCACTTCAGCGATGATCGCGGCCACGGCATCCATGTCGAGCGCTTCGGCGGCGAGGGTGATGTCCTGGCCATTGAAGCGGTCAGGATCGGCAAAGGCGGCGGCGGCGAACCGGCCCACATCGGATGCGGCGATCAGGTCGAGTCGCGCGCCCTTCGCCATCGCCGTGCCGATGAACCCTTGCGACAGTTGCGGAAACATCCAGGCTGCCTTGGGCGGGATGAAATTTTCCATCATGAACGCGGGCTTGAGCACGGTCCAGTGCGGAAAACCGGCACTGCGGACAAGGTCGTTCACCGCCGACTTGCTGTTCCAATAATCTGGCCACCAGCGCCCTTCGGCCCAGCCGACGAAATGTTCCTGATCACCGGCGCGCGCGACAGAGGTGTGGACGAACATATCGACACCTGCCCGCTTGGCGGCCTCGACCAGGTTACGCCCGGCTCGCACTTCGCTGTCAAGGTCGCCCGGCAACGGGGGCAACTGCATCGAAAAGACACCGTCCACGCCGTGCATGGCGGCATCCAGGCTGGCCAGGTCGTCGAAGTCGCCCCGCGCCAGTTCCACACCACGGGCCGCCAGCGCGCTGGAGGATGCCGACTGCGGATCACGCACCAGAGCGCGGACCGTGAAGCCGTTGGCCAGAAGGGCGTCGACAGTGGCGCCGCCCTGCATGCCGGTCGCGCCGGTGACTAATATGATCTTGCTCAAGGCTATTATCCTTACACTACATATTTGATGGTCTGTCCGCCATCGACTGCGATGGTCTGGCCATTGACGTAACCGCCCGCATCGCTTGCCAGCATGACGATGACGCCGGCGATTTCGTCGGGGGCGCCCATGCGGCCCACCGTCGAGCGCGCCATTTCCTTGGCGAGTTCATCGGGATTGGCGACAAGGCCGGCCGACATGTCGGTGCGCACCAATCCCGGCGACACCGTGTTGGCGCGGATGCCCGCCTCGCCATGTTCAACCGCGATGTTGCGGACATATTGCATCGCCAGCGCCTTGCTCAGCGTATAGCTGTGATAGACGCCCGAACCGAAATGCGCGGCGATGGTGCCGATGTTTACGATGCGTCCCCACTTGCGCGCACCCATGCCCGGCAACAACCGCTGGCTGAGCACATGGAGCGCGCGGAAATTGGCGTCCATGGTCTTTTCCAGTATCGCATCCGACATGTCCGCGCTTGGCCCGACGTGGATGTGCAAGGCGGCGTTGGCGACGAGGATATCGACCGCGCCCAACTGCGCCTCTACGGCCTCGATCGCGGCAAGCAGATCCTCGCGCCGGGTGATGTTGGCCGAAAGCCCCAGCGCGCGCCCGCCGTCGCGGCTGTTGATCAGTTCGGCAACCTCTTGCGCAATCTCCAGCTTGCGGCCGAGGATCGCGACATTCGCGCCATGCTGGGCCAGGCGCTCGCTGATGGCGCGGCCAATGCCGCGACTGCCGCCAGTGACCAGCGCGGTGCGGCCCGACAGGTCGAACAGGGTTCCTGCGAAGCGGTTGTTTTGCACCATTATCTCTTCTCCGGGATTGGCGCGTCCTGGAACATGGCCGCGCTCGATTCCAGTCCGGTGCGCGGGACGGTATAGCCGGTCCGGTCCTCGATCTCGCCGAAATGGTCACGGATATCCTCAATCTGGTGATCGACCTTTTTCCAGCCGCCGGTAAGCCCGGTAAAGACCTCGCTGACATGGCCCAGCCCCGAAGAAAATACCCGGCCGGTCGGCGCGCAGTCCCGGTGGGCGAGATAGCCGACGACCGGGGCCACATATTCCGCCTTGGCATTGTTGGCGAACCAGGCGTTGAAGTGCGCATCTTCGCTGAAGCCGTCGAACAGCCGGGAATGCCCAAGCGGGCAGACCGCATTGATTTTGATCCCGACTTCGGCGCCGTCGATGGCCAGGCAACGCAGCAGTCCGATGACACCACCCTTTGCCGCCCCATAATAGGGATTTGCGCCGATCCCGAAAACGCCTCCGGCAGACGACATCAGGACAATCCGCCCCTCGCCGGACCGAACCAGATACGGCCAGGCTGCGCCCACTAGCAGCCCGACCCCGGACACCATCAGCCGCAACTGGGATTCGAACGGTTCCGGTTCGATGACGCCGGCGGTCGTGCCATATCCGATCGTGCCGGCATTGCAGACCAGGATATCGATTGCGCCAAATGCCGTTGCCGCCTTGTCGGCCAGCGCCCGCACACCGTCCAATGTCGACACGTCGCTTTGGTCGGCGACGGCTTCTCCCCCTTCGGACCGGATGAGCGCCACAACCTCCTCGGCCGGTTGCAGTGACGGGGCTGATCCATCGATCTCCACCCCCAGGTCGTTGACCACCACCTTGGCGCCGCGCCGCGCCAGCAGCAACGCCTGCTCCCGCCCCAGGCCGCGTCCGGCGCCGGTGACGATGGCCACCTTTCCATCAAACCGCATTTCCAAGGCAAGCTCTCCTGTCCATGTGCTGCCGGGATGCTGTCGCCAATGACAATCCGCACAATCCCATACAGTCGTTTGGGTTTGATTAGACCGATTGGTGCGTCAAGGCAAGCGAACGGTCTTGCGTCAGTTGCATTGTCGTTCAGTTCTTTTCCACACTCAGGCCCCTGACAAAAACATCCGTGGCAAAAGCCGAAAATCCGTGCATCGCGTCCGAATGACCCGTGCGATGGAGGATATTCACCGTCCTGAACAGGGCGATGAGCATCCGCATGGCATCGCGTACCGGCGTGCCGGCGGGTATTTCCCCCCGTTCCATCGCATCGGCGAACAAAGTCTCAAAAGTGCTTCTTTGCAGGCGCCATCCTTCGCGCAGCGGTGAAGCCAGCGTGCCGGGGACAAGGCTCCACTGGCTGGCATAGACATCGATGAAGTCGCCCAGAGTCTTGAGGGACGTGATATGGGCGGCGAACAGATGGCCGATTCGTTGCGGGAACGCAGCATGGGCGGCCAGGACGCCTGCCAGATTGCGTTTCAGTTCTTCCTGTCCGACAATGCAGATGGCCAGCAGGGCTTCGTCCTTGGACGGGAAATGATGGTAGAGCGTTCCCTGGTTGAGATTCAGATCGGCAGCAAGATCGCGCATGCTCACGGCGTGATAGCCGCGCCGGGCAAAGGCTGCGGCGATCGAGCAGGTAATCTCCCACTTGCGCGCGGACATGCCCCGTTGAGGGCCAGGGAGTTCAGTTTTCATCGGTTGCCGTAATCTGCCTTGTGCCGCGCGGGGGCAGCCAAAGCCATGCGCTTCGACTGCCGGGATGAACCCGCTTCCCGGCCAGCCTTACAACCTGCGGCTGATCGCTGGCAAATGCGCGAAGAGGGGCGAACGCCTTGTTGCGTCCGGCCTTAGGGCATCGTGCGGAAAAGTGGGAACCGGCTTTCCGCCAGAAGCGATGTGAAAACAAAAGACTGGAGCGCGCGACCTGCATCCGGTTAAACGCGGCGGGCTAGAGGCGGGTGTGATGCAGTCAGCGCTCCACGCCCTTTGCCTTTCCCCAGGCGCGGGCCGCCGTATAGCCAAGATAGCCGGTGCCAAACAGCGCGTAGAGCGGTTCGGGCAGGGCATTCAGATAGGCACGCATCCCCGCGATGATCGCTGCCGCCATCTGCGGCCTGATCCCGGCGATCAGGCCCATTGGCACGGACCAGAGCAGCAGGGCGTACATGACATAGAGAAAGGCGGGCCGGGCGCGCGCGGTCCACAGGTCGGGATTATCCTCATGCTTTTGTGTCATCGGTCACTCCTTAACCCATCCGGTTTGCCAGCCAGCCGTAGAGAAAGGCTTCATTGGCCGGGCGGCTTTCGGCCAGTGCAATATAATGTTCGCCCTGCAGTGCCTGGAGCGCCTGCAACAATATTGCGCCGCCTGCGGGCCCGCGCAGGGCATGAAAGGCGCGCAACGCGGCGAGCGTGCGCGCACCGATGCGGCGATCCAGTTTGAGGTCGGGATAGTCGCGCTGGTTGCGGTTGAGCGCGTTGAGCGCGCGCTGGAGAAAGCCGGTGGCGGTGCCGACGCCCATGTTGACGGCCGTATCGAACAGTTCGGCGGCGATAGTTTCGTTGATCTCCGCCACAAAAGCATAGCCCGGCTGCTCCCAGTAGAGGCGGCGATAGATCGTCTCTGCAAGGCTGCGTGGCAATGCCTGCATCGCCCCGGCATAGCCATTGGCGCGCGCTACCGCCTGGGTGATCCCCATATTGGTCGGCCCGCCACGATCGGCCGGGTGATTGCTGTAGCCGCCTTCCCGCGCGATGACGTTGTCGATCAGGTCGTGAATGTCCATGTCCGCCTCCTTATGGCTGGAAGAGGCGAATCATTTATCCCATATAGTTTGGTGTAGGACAGGGCGAATATGCTGCGGGCGGTCCCTCTGGTCGCGCTGCCGCGATCCATGGGGTTGTCCATCCCTTTTGACTGGCTGCGCCACCCTGGCGCGTTACATGTGAATCAGTGCGGCGTATCCATCCGGGCGAGTGTCAGTCTGGCATAAGCGCAACAGGCGGCGGGCTTCGGATAAGCCCGCCGCCTGTTGAGAGCAGGAGGAAGAAAGATAGCCGTTTATTTCGGCGCGAGGACCATCAGCATCTGGCGGCCTTCCATGCGCGGATAGGCTTCGACCTTGGCAATCTCCGCCACATTTTCCGCCACGCGCTGGAGCAGGTTCATGCCCAGTTGCTGATGACTGAGTTCGCGGCCGCGAAAACGCAGGGTGATCTTCACCTTGTCGCCATCACCGATAAAGTCGTGCACCTTCTTCATCTTCGTATCATAGTCATGATCGTCGATGTTGGGACGCATCTTGATTTCTTTGAGTTCCTGGGTCTTTTGCGTCTTGCGGGCGATATTCGCCTTCTTCTGCGCTTCATATTTGAACTTGCCGATGTCCAGGAACTTGCAGACCGGCGGATCGGCGTTCGGCGAGACTTCCACGAGATCGAGGCCGATCTCATAGGCCTGATCGATCGCCTCCTGCGTAAACATCACACCGAGATTTTCGCCTTCGTCATCGATCACTCGCACCTTGGGCACGTTGATGAATTCGTTATAGCGGGGGCCGGACTTCGGCGGCGGCGCCAGCGGGCGGCGCATCATCGGGGGACGTATAGCAATATCTCCTATGGTCGTTGCAAAAACGAACGGCTCTTAGCGGCTTTTGCACAAAGCCGAAAGGGGTACGTGGCTCCGCAGTTACGGAATCACGCACCCTTGCGGCATTTCTGCCTCACTGCATATCGGGTGCCTGCGCCTCTTTTGCAAGACGTTCGATAACATTGTCGAGCGAAAGCAGGCTTTGCCCCTCCTTGCCCAGTTCGCGCAGAGCGACCGTGCCCTCGTCCGCCTCGCGGCGGCCGACGACCAGCAGGTTGGGCACCTTGGCCAGGCTGTGCTCGCGCACCTTGTAGTTGATCTTCTCGTTGCGGACATCAAGTTCCGCCCGGATGCCGGCCGCGCGCAGCCGCTCGACTGCCGCCTTGGCATAATCGTCGGCATCGGACACGATGGTCGCGACCACCGCCTGCACCGGGGCCAGCCAGAGCGGGAATTTGCCCGCATAATGTTCGATCAATATGCCGATGAAGCGTTCATAGCTGCCGAAGATGGCGCGGTGCAGCATCACCGGCCGGTGGCGCTCGCCATCCTCGCCCACATAGCTGGCGTCGAGTCGGTCGGGCAGCACGCGGTCCGACTGGATCGTGCCGACCTGCCAGGTCCGGCCGATCGCGTCGGTCAGGTGCCATTCCAGCTTGGGCGCGTAGAAGGCGCCTTCGCCGGGCAATTCCTCCCAGCCATATTCCGGCGTGTTGAGGCCGGCGGCGGCAACCGCGTTGCGCAGTTCCTCCTCCGCCTTGTCCCACATTTCCTCAGTGCCGAACCGCTTTTCGGGGCGCAGTGCCAGCTTGATCGAGTAGGTGAAGCCGAAATCCTTGTAGATGCGGTCGGCCAGCGCGCAGAAGGCGCGGACTTCCTCGACAATCTGATCCTCGCGGCAGAAGATATGCGCGTCGTCCTGCGTGAACTGACGCACGCGCATCAGCCCATGCAGCGCGCCATGCGGCTCGTTACGGTGGCAGCAGCCATTTTCGTAGAAGCGCAAGGGCAGGTCGCGATAGCTTTTGATCCCCTGGCGGAAGATCAGGACATGCGCCGGACAGTTCATGGGTTTGAGCGCCATCCAGTCGGCATCGTCCGACACCAGCGGGCCGTCATCGTCCACATTGGGCACTTCGTCGGGGATGACGAACATATTCTCGCGATATTTGCCCCAATGGCCGGATGTTTCCCACTGGCGCGCGTCCATCACCTGCGGCGTCTTGACCTCGCGATAGCCGGCATCGTCGATGGCGCGGCGCATATAGGATTCGAGCTGGCGCCAGATCAGATAGCCCTTGGGATGCCAGAAGACGCTACCATGCGCTTCCTGCTGAAGATGGAACAGGTCCATCTCCGCGCCCAGCTTGCGATGGTCGCGCTTGCCCGCTTCCTCCAGCCGCGTCAGATGTTCGGCCAACTGTTTCTTGTTGAGCCATCCGGTGCCGTAGATGCGGGACAGCATCGCATTCTTCTGGTCGCCGCGCCAATAGGCGCCTGACACGCGCGTCAGTTTGAATGCAGCGGGATCGAGCCGCCCGGTGGAGGCCAGATGCGGCCCCCGGCACATATCGTACCAGCCGTCGCCCGAATGATAGACGGTCAGTTCCTCGCCCGCCGGCAGTTCGGCCGCCCACTGCGCCTTGAACGTCTCACCCGCTGCCTGCCATTGCGCGATCAGCGTGTCGCGGTCGATCACTTCGCGGCGCAACGGCTTGTTGGCGGCGATGATCCTGCGCATCTCCGCTTCGATGACGGGCAGGTCTTCTTCCGTGAAGGGGCGCTCTGCCGGCGCAAAATCATAATAGAAGCCATCGTCGGTCGACGGGCCGAAGGTGATCTGCGTGCCGGGGAACAGCGCCTGCACCGCTTCGGCCAGCACATGGGCGAAGTCATGCCGCGCCAGTTCCAGCGCGTCCGCCTCATCCTTGTTCGTCACCAGTGCGAGCTGTGCATCCTGTTCGAGCGGGCGCGTGATGTCGCGCAATTCGCCATCCACCCGCGCGGCGATCGCCGCCTTGGCCAGGCCCGGCCCGATCGCCGCTGCAATGTCCGCCGGGGTAGTGCCGGGCGCGACTTCGCGCACGGAACCGTCGGGCAGGGTGATCTTGAGCATGGCGGACAAGGGACGGGACTTTCTGTGACTATGGGCATGTCGCGCGGCCGGAAATTGCCGCGCCTTCCCCTTAAATGGGCGGTCGGCGCTGTCAATAGAAGGGCTATTGCCAACTGTGGCCAAGACGCGCATGATCCATGTGTTGTTATATCATATTTCAACAGAGGGAGGAACTTATGGCCTTGCGCTTGGCAACCCCCAATGGCCGCGACGCGGATGTACCGATGGGCGAGATGAACACGACGCCGCTGATCGACGTGATGCTGGTGCTGCTGATCATGTTCATCCTCACCATCCCGATCCAGACCCACAGCGTGGGCATCGACTTGCCCCAGACCCCGGTGACGCCGCAGCAACCGATGCCCGATCCGGTCAAGAACAAGGTCGGCGTCGATGCCGATGGCGTGATTCGCTGGAACGGCGCGGCGGTCGACCGGCTGACGCTGCGCCAATATCTCGCCGCGACGCAGCGGATGCCGGTCGAGCCGGAATTGCAGTTCCAGCCCGATGCCGCCGCCCGCTATCTGGCGGTCGACGAAGTGCTGGCCGACATCAAGCGGTCGGGCGTGACCAAGCTGGGCTTCGTCGGCAACGAGCGATATGGCAACTTCTGATAGCAGGTTGAGGCGCGCGCCTCACAGGGACAGCAGGCGTGCGTCGTCTCCCAGCTTTTGCATCAGGCTGACCGGGCCACCCGTCTCGATCCCGGCGGGCAGGTCGACCGCGCTCAGCCCGACCAGCGCCAGGCCGCTCTGGCAGGCGATCAGGGTGACGCCCAGCGCCCGCGCATCGTCCAGCAGCGTGGCCAGATCGGGCATGCCCGCAGCCCGATGCGCGGCATCGCGCGGCGCGGAGATCGGGGCGCGCAGCAGCGCTACGGCGTCCAGTTGCAGAAAAACGGTTGCATCGCCGCCCAGCGCCGCCTGCGCCGCCGCCAGCACCAGTGCGCCGCGCAGCCGCTCCGCATCGGCCGTCACGACGATGATCGTCAGGGCGCGCATAATTCTATGGCGCAGACCGCGCAGCCGGGGTCTTTCGCCACATCGATCGTGCGGAACCGCATCGAAAGCAGGTCGGCGATCAGCAACCGCCCGGCCATGTCCGTGCCGAAGGGCACCAGCGCGCGGATCACCTCCAGCGCGGCCAGGCTGCCGATCGCGCCGGTCAGCGCGCCGATGACGCCGGTTTCGGCGCAATTGCGTTCCGGTGCATCCTGCGGCGCGCCGACCAGGCAGCGATAGCAGGGCTTGTCGGCTTCCCATCCGCGATAGGTGGACAACTGCCCCTCGAACGGGCCGACCGCTGCCGACACCAGGGGTATGCGCAACCGCTGCGCTGCATCCGCGACGGTCAGGCGGGTGTCGAAATTGTCGCAGCCGTCCAGCACCACATCCGCTTCGCGCAGGATCAGGTCGGCATTGCCCGCGTCGATCCGGGCGTTGATCGGGACCAGCTTCACATCGGGATTGATCCGTGCCACCGCCGCCATCGCGGCTTCCGCCTTGGGCGCGCCGACATCGGCGGTGCCGAACAAGATCTGCCGTTGCAGGTTGGACAGGGCAACGGCGTCATCGTCGATGACCCGGATCGTGCCGATGCCCGCTGCGGCCAGATAGAGGATTGCGGGGCTGCCGATGCCGCCCGCGCCGATCACGGCCACGTCCGCTGACCGCAGCCGCGCCTGCCCCGCGCCGCCGATCTCCTTGAGGACGATATGCCGGGCATAGCGCTCCAGTTGCTCGTCGGTCAGCATCATGGGCGTTACACTCCTGTCGAACCGAAGCCGCCCTGCCCCCGGACGGTGTCATCCAGGCTATCGACTTCCGCGAAGCTGGCAAGCTGCACCGGCGCGACCACCAGTTGCGCGATCCGGTCACCGCGCGCGATTGCGAAGGGGGCATCGCCCAGATTGATGAGGATGATCTTCAATTCGCCGCGATAATCGGCATCGATCGTGCCGGGCGTGTTGGGCAGGCTGATGCCATGTTTGAGCGCCAGGCCGGACCGGGGACGCACCTGCACCTCATAGCCTTGTGGAATGGCCATGGCGAAGCCCGTCGCCACGGCATGGCGGCCGCCCGGCGCGAGCACCAGTTCCTCGGCCGCCACCACGTCCATGCCCGCCGCATGAGCGGTGGCATAGGCGGGGACGGGCAGGCCTTCGCCATGGGGCAGGCGCTTGATCTGGATTTCAATCGGCGGAAGGGGCGAGGACATGGGCGACCTTTGCAATGAGTTTGTCGGCGACCGCGCCTTTGGGCAGGGTCGGCCAGGATTCGATGCCGGCGGCGGTGACGATCTGAACGGCGTTGGCGTCGCCGCCCATCACGTCGCCCGACACGTCGTTGGCGACGATCCAGTCCGCGCCCTTCTTCGCCAGCTTGGCCTGGGCATGGGCGGCGATCTGCTGCGTTTCGGCGGCGAAGCCGACCAGTAGCGCGGGGCGATTGGCGTGATGGCCCAGGGTCGCGAGAATGTCCGGGTTCTCGACCAGGGCGAGCGGGGCGGGCTGGCCGGAGCCGTCCTTCTTGATCTTCTGGCCGGCGGCATCGGCGGCGCGCCAGTCGGCGACGGCCGCAACCATGATCGCGGCGTCGGCGGGCAAGGCGGCCTCGACCGCAGCCAGCATCTGCCGCGCGGTTTCGACATCGATACGGGTCACGCCGGCAGGCGTGGGCAGATGCACTGGCCCTGCCACCAGCGTCACCCGCGCGCCGGCCCTTGCGGCGGCGGCGGCGATGGCGAAGCCCTGCTTGCCCGATGATCGATTGGCGATGTAGCGTACCGGGTCGATCGGCTCATGCGTCGGCCCGGCGGTGATGAGGATATGGCGGCCCTTAAGGGAGCCGTTCGTTTCGCGCGGGTCGGGAACCGACCGCGCATCGCTGGCGAAATCGGGCTGGTCCGCCAGCGGATCGACGCTGCGCGGCATCGCCAGCAGGCGTTCGATCTCCGCCGCGATTGTCTCCGGTTCCGGCAGTCGCCCCTTGCCATATTCGCCGCAGGCCATTTCGCCATCCTCCGGCGTCATGATGTGGACGCCATCGGCATGGAGCCGCTCCAGATTGCGCTGCGTTGCCTTGTGATGCCACATGCGCACATTCATCGCCGGCACCGCCAGCACCGGCTTGTCGGTGGCCAGCAGCAGCGTGGTGGCCAGATCGTCGGCAATGCCGTTCGCCATCTTCGCCAGGATATTCGCGGTCGCGGGTGCGACCACGACCAGATCGGCCTGGCGACTAAGCTGGATATGGCCGATTTCCTGTTCGTTCTTCAGGTCGAACAATTGGGTAAAGACATGATCCTCGGTCAGCACGCCAAGGCTGAGCGGCGTGACGAATTGCTGCGCCGACGCCGTCAACACCGCCCGCACCGCGATCCCGCGCTTGCGCAGCGTGCGCACCAGTTCGAGCGACTTATAGGCCGCAATACCGCCGGAGATGATGAGGAGGACGCGCTGGGTCATGGCATCGGTGCATATCGCCGGATTGCCACTCGGAAAAGCGCTTCCGCTGCTTCCTTGGCATTATGGTTCAATGTCTTGCTGCGCGGCGCGAATATGTCGCGCGCCGTAGTGAACTCGGAATCGACGAAATTGCGAATGGGACCGGGCAACGGCGCACTCCCCATTTCTTTCGATGTTGCCTTCAGCTCGATCAGTTCGGATGTAATGCTGGCCACCTCTACCGGTGGTTGGCATTGCGCCATCAATGTCGGGAAATGCATGGGGGCGACACCTGCGTCCGGGTGAAGCCGCATCCATCGCAGCGCGGCTGCCGGGCGCAGGGCATAGAATAGCTTCTTCAACGCAACGTCTTTATCGTCAGAAAAATAGGCTTTTCGCTGACCTTCGCCCAAATGCAGATAATGGCGTGCAACGGCATCGCGATCCGTGAAGCGGCGGGCCAGGTCCAGCAATTCTTCGCGCATCCAAGGATCGCCGCGATAGGCGATAGGCGACGTTAGCCACTCGATGACGACGGCATTGCCCTTGAGCAGCAATTTTATCGCCTTGCCCAAATCCCAGCCGTTCACGTCCAGATCGCCTTCGAGCGGTGTTTCGATCACGTCCCGACGAACCCAAGGTGACAGATAATCATCCACCTGCCGCACAAACAGGAAGCGGCAGTCATAGTCGCTGTCCGGCGATGGAAAGCCCCACGCCCGGCTACCGCTTTCGATGGCCCAGGCTATCACAACGTGATCATCGATTTCGATGGCGTCCAAGCGGGCATCGATCTGCTTAACCGTCACCGGATCAAAGCTGGCAGGAATGGTTCTGATATGGTTGTCCATCCGCTGTCAGATAGCGGATGCCAGCCACATCACGCCAGCCCCCGCCGCCGCCGCGACCGCCGCCACCAGCGCATAGCGCCAGCCGCCGCCCACGCGGATCAGTTTGATTTCGCTCAACGGGGGCGGGGGCGGGGCGCCGCCCTTTTCGGGGAAGGCGTCCTCGATCCGCTTCACCAGCCCCGGCAGCCGTTGCAGCGTGCGCCAGTTTTCGATCAGCGTATCGGCGGCCTTCGCCTCCGGCCCCAGCTCGTCGCGCAGCCAGTTCTTCACATAGGGGCCGCTGGTTTCCCACAGGTTGATGTCGGGGTCCAGCGCGGTCGCCACGCCCTCCACCATCACCATCGTCTTTTGCAGCAGCAGCAGATGCGGCTGGGTCTGCATGTCGAAATCGCGGGTGATGGCGAACAGCCCGTCCAGCATCCCGCCGACCGACAATTCGCGCACCGGCTTGCCGCGCATCGGTTCGCCCACGGCGCGCAGGGCGGTGGCGAATTCGGCGACATTATGATGGGCGGGCACATATTGCGCCTCGAAATGGATTTCCGCCACGCGCTTGTAGTTGCCGGTGATCAGGCCGTAGAGAATTTCCGCCAGCCACATGCGCGCGCGCCGGTCGATCCGGCCCATGATGCCGAAGTCGATCGCGACGATATCGCCATCGGGGCAGACGAACAGATTGCCCTGATGCATGTCGGCATGGAAGAAGCCTTCGGCGATCGCCTGCCGCAAAAAGGCGTTGACCAGCCGGGCAGCCAGATCCTTCACATCATGGCCCGCCGCGATCAGGCCGTCGCGATCGGCGATCTTGATGCCGTCGATCCACGCCATCGTCATGACCTTGCCGGTCGTGCGGTCCCAGTCGATCGCGGGGATGCGGTATCCTGGCATCGCCTCCATCGCTTCGGCCAGTTCCGACGCCGACGCCGCCTCGCGCCGCAAATCCAGTTCGCGCGCGGTCCAGCGCTTCATGTTGGCGATCACCAATCGCGGGCGCAGCCGGGCGATTTCGCCGCCCAGCATCTCGACATGGGCGGCGGCCCATTCATAGGTCTGGATGTCCCGATTGAACTTTTCGATCACGCCGGGACGGATCACCTTGACCGCCACGTCGCGGCCATCGATGGTGAGCGCGCGATGCACCTGCGCGATCGATGCGGCGCCGACCGGCACTTCGTCGAAGCGGCTGTATATCTGCTCCAGCGGCCGCCCGAAACTCTGCTCGATCTGCGCGCGGATCGTGTCGAACGGCACGGGAGGCAGGGCGTCCTGCAACCGCAACAGGTCGTTTGCGGCATGATCGCCGACCAGGTCGGGCCGGGTCGCCAGCGTCTGGCCCAGCTTGATCGCGGCCGGGCCGATCGCCTGGAAGGCGTCGGCATAGCGTGGCTGCTTGGGCACGCGCGCACCGAACCGGGCGATGCGGACCAGGCGACGCACCGGGCCGGGGGTCAGCGGATCACGCTCGATCCCGGTCAGCGCGCCATGCCGCGCCAGCGTCCGGCCCCATTTCAGGAGGCGCCAGATATGGGTGATGTGGGACGTCATGCGGGCTTCAAATCTTCCAGCCGCTATGGATCGCCACCAGCCCGCCCAATATCGGCTCGACCTTCGTGTTCACGAAGCCCGCGTCGCGGATCATCCCTTCGAATTTGGGCATGGGCGGGAAGCGGCGGATCGATTCGATCAGATAGCGATAGCTGTCGGCGTCATTGGCGAACAGCTTGCCCAGTTGCGGCACCAGTCTGTGCGAATAAACGTCATACACGTCCGAAAAGCCGGGCCAGGTGGTGGTCGAAAATTCCAGGCAGAAGAAGCGCCCGCCATATTTGAGCACGCGATGCGCCTCGGCCAGGGCCTTGTCGATATGGGTCACGTTGCGGATGCCGAAGGCGATCGTATAGGCGTCGAACGCGCGGTCGCCAAAGGTCAGCTCTTCCGCATTCTGTTCCGACCAGATCAGCCCGTCATAGCCTTTCTTCTGCGCCCGCTCGACGCCCACGGCGAGCATTTGCGGGTTGATGTCGGATACGGTGACATGCGCGCCATATTTGTGCATCCTAAACGCGATGTCGCCGGTGCCGCCCGCCATGTCGAGGATCTGCTCGCCGGCGCGGGGTTTTACCCGGCGGACGAACTGGTCCTTCCACAGCCGGTGCGCGCCGCCGGACATGGCGTCGTTCATCAGGTCATATTTCGCCGCGACATTGGAAAAGACTTCGCGGACCATGCCCTGCTTTGCAGCGGCATCGACGTCGCGATAGCCGAAGGATGCTGTGTCGTTCATGGAGAAGTCCTCTAGACAGAGATTGCGCGCCATTCCAGCCATGAAGCTGGTTATTCTCCTCCCGCTTTCCTAGATGTCCTTCATGCCGGAACTTCCCGAAGTCGAAACCACCGTCGCGGGCCTGCGGTCCGTTCTGCAGGGCAGCGTGCTGACGCGGGTGGAGCCGCGCCGCGCCGACCTGCGCTTTCCGATCCCGGTCGACCTGCGCCAGCGGATGACCGGCGCGACCGTGACGGGCCTGTCGCGTCGCGCCAAATATGGCCTGATCGAAACCGATCGCGGCGACATGATGATCTTTCACCTCGGCATGTCGGGCCGCTGGCGAATCGACCCGGCGGAGATCGGGACGCATGATCATCTGCTGCTGGAAACGGCCGGCGGGCGCGTGCTGGCGCTCAACGATCCGCGCCGCTTCGGTTCGATCGATCTGGTGCGGACGGAGGCGTGGCAGGCCTATGCCCCCTTCACCCGCATGGGGCCGGAGCCGCTGGGACCCGCCTTCGACGTGGCGATGCTCGCCGCCGCGCTCAAGGGCAAGGCGACCTCGATCAAGGCGGCCCTGCTCGACCAGCGCGTCGTTGCCGGGCTGGGCAATATCTATGTCTGCGAAGCACTGAACATGGCGGGCATCGCGCCGACTCGCCCGGCGGGGAAGATCGGCCGGCCCCGACTCGCCCTGCTGGTCGCGGCGATTCGCGATGTGCTGTCGGCCGCGATCGTGGCGGGCGGCTCCACCCTGCGTGATTATGCCCGGCCCGATGGCGAACTGGGCTATTTTTCCAAACAATGGCGCGTATATGGGCGCGAAGGCGAATCCTGCCCGTGTGGCGGCGCGGTCCAGCGCCGGATCGACGGCGGGCGATCCACCTTTTTCTGCGCGCAATGCCAGAAATAGCGCGGGTCCGGGTGGTTGACGCCTGCCGCGATCCCCTGTAAGGGGCGCACCTTCATGAGGCAGTCCGGTGTTCCGGTCAGTCTCCTCCCAAGATCTGACGAGAACCGAGGAATAGAATGGCCAATACGCCGCAAGCCAAGAAGCGCATCCGCCGCAACGAACGTCGTGCCGCCATCAATGGCGCCCGCATCAGCCGGATTCGCACCCTGGTGAAGAAGGTGGAAGCCGCCATCACCGCCGGCGACAAGGATGCCGCCGCTACCGCGCTTCAGACCGTGCAGCCTGAACTGGCCCGTGGCGTTGCCCGCGGCGTGCTGCACAAGAACACCGCCGCGCGCAAGTTCGGCCGCCTGACCAAGGCTGTCAGCGCGATCGCCTGAACCCCCTGGGGTCATGACGGACGAAAAGGCCCGCTCCGGTCTGCCGGAGCGGGCCTTTCGCCGTTTGTTCATCAATCGGTCATCTTTGTGCAATGACGCTTTTCCCGCGATTCGACGCGCTGCGGTATAAAATTGCCCAAATAAATGGCTGAAATCCGCCGGAAATTTCATTCTCCTTCGATTTCGGCGGCTTTGCTGAGTCAACGGCTTTATTTCACTTTTTTGAACCGGACTGCCCTTGATCCGGCGAACCCCCCCTGTCTATTTTTGAACTCCGGCCACCGTCGAATCACCTTGAGGCGGCCGTCATGTGAGATCGTTTGTCGCATTGAACTCGGAAGGGCAGTGGCTTTTCCGATCGAGTGTCTTGCGTCGAATTTCCTGGCCGGACGGGGGGCGTTGTTGGTGGGGAATGCAAAGAATATGAAGGATGAAGTGCGCGTGGTTGCTTGGCAGGACGGAGATGTTGTTCAGGCCGATACCGGCCTGG
Organism: Sphingobium cyanobacteriorum; assembly: GCF_030580935.1. Classification (GTDB taxonomy): domain Bacteria; phylum Pseudomonadota; class Alphaproteobacteria; order Sphingomonadales; family Sphingomonadaceae; genus Sphingobium; species Sphingobium cyanobacteriorum. The sequence goes on from NZ_JAUQOM010000002.1 coordinate 70,521, forward strand.
AATCCGCCTGGACCGGCATTCGCGCCGGGCTGCGCCGCGATGTCGGCGCGCGCATGTTCGACCAGTGGCTCAAACCTGTGCGCTTGGGCGACTATTGCCGCGAATCACAGACGCTCGACCTGCTGGTCGCCAGCGACTTCAGCGCCAATTTCGTGGCGGGCCAGTTCGGCGACCGGCTGCGCATGGCGTGGCGCAGCGCCGCTGTCGGCGTGCGCGAGGTGCGGCTGCGCCGGGCCCCGGACGCCACTGGCCCGCGCCTGCTCGAAGTCGTGCATGTCGAACCGGCATCGCCCGTCGCCGCAGTGGACATGCCTGTCGCGTCCAATTTCCTGCCGCGCCACGGCTTTGCCGACTTCATCGTCGGCGACACCAACCGGCTCGCTTTTTCCGCCGCGCAGGCCATGGCAGGCGAGGCGCAGCCGCGCTTCACGCCGCTGTTCATCCATGGCGGCACCGGCCAGGGCAAGACCCATCTGCTCCACGGCATCGCGGCGGCCTTTTCCGCCCATTCGCCCTCCGCGCCGGTCCTCTACATGTCGGCCGAACGATTCATGATGGAATTTGTGAACGCGATGCGCGCCAATGACACGATGGCGTTCAAGGCCCGGCTGCGCGCGGCCCGGCTGCTGCTGATCGACGACATTCAGTTCATCGCCGGCAAGGGATCGACGCAGGAGGAGTTTCTCCACACGATCAACGATCTGATCGACACCGGCGCGCGCATCGTCGTGACCGCGGACCGGGCGCCGCAAATGCTCGAATCGATCGATGCGCGCATCCTGTCGCGGCTGGCCGGTGGCCTTGTCGCCGACATTCAGCCGGCCGGCCTCGACCTGCGGCTCGCCATCCTCGAATCCAAGCGCCTGGTGGCGGGCGATCCGCCGGTGCCCGATGCGGTGATCGATTTCCTCGCCCGCGCGATCCGGTCGAATGTGCGCGAACTGGAAGGCGCCTTCAACAAGCTGGTCGCCTATGGCCAGTTGACCGGCCGCGCGATCGATCTGGATTTCGCGCAAGGGATGCTCGCCGACGCGGTGCGCGCCAATGCGCGGCGCATCACCGTGGACGAAATCCAGAAGGCATGCGCCGCCCATTTCAAGATCGACCCGTCCGAAATGCGCTCCAAGCGCCGTGCCCGCGCCGTCGCCCGGCCGCGTCAGGTGGCGATGTACCTGGCCAAGAAGATGACGCCGCGTTCGCTGCCCGAAATCGGCCGCATCTTCGGCGGGCGTGACCATAGCACGGTGATTCACGCCGTGCGGACGATCGAAGCGCTGCGCGAAACCAACCCGGACATGGATGCCGACGTGCGCGCGCTCCAGCGCCTGCTGGAGGGCTGACAGGCCCCACTGGCGCTGGCCGCAGGACAGGCTAGGGTAAGGGCATGATTCGCGCTCTCCTGCTTCTGGTCGCCGCTTTCCTTGGCCTTGCCACTGCTACGGCCCAGACCCTGCAACCCGCATCGGCGCCCGGCGATGTCCATGTTGTGCTGGAAACGGACAAGGGCCGCATCATGGTGGCCGTTCATGGCGACAAGGCGCCCGTCACCGCCGCCAATTTCCTGCAATATGTCGATCAGAAACGGTTTGACGGCACGCTATTCTACCGTGGCGTGGGCGCGGCCGACTATGGCTTCGTCCAGGGCGGGGCGCAAAATGATCCCAAGCGGATATTGTCGTCGATCCCGCATGAACCGACCAGCCGGACCGGCCTTGTCCATGATGATGGCGCGCTGTCGATGGCCCGCTATGCGCCCGGCAGCGCGACGGGCGATTTCTTCATCGTGCTGGGCCGGATGCCGGCGATGGATGCCCATCCCGATGCGCCCGGCGACAATCAGGGCTTTGCCGTTTTCGCGCATGTGGTCGAAGGGCTGGACGTGGTGAAGGCGATCCTGGCCGCCCCCAAGTCCCCCAGCGCAGGAGAAGGCGTGATGAAGGGGCAGATGCTGGAAGCGCCGGTGAAGATCGTCACCGCGCGGCGGGCACCGTAAGGCGGGATTATTAGCGTCGCGCTGTTCCCGCGCAGGCGGGAACCCAGTTCATGCCTTGGCCTCACCCGCCTGATCCAATATCCGCGCGACCCCCATATCCGCCGTCACGTTGCCGACGGTGCGGAAAATGTCCGGCACCGTCTCCACTGCCAGCAGCAGGGGCAGCGCTTCCACCGGCACGCCCATCGCCAGGCAGATGGGGCCTGTGGTGGTGAAGAAGGTGATCTGGCTGGGCAGGCCGACCGCCGCCAGGCTGACGATCGCCGCGACGGCCACCCCCATCACCAGTTGCGCGGGGCCGAGCGCCACGCCGTTCATCGCCGCCACATAGAGGGCGACGCCCAGATTGGCGGGCGGGCTGGTGATGCGGAACAGCGAGATGGCGAGTGGCAGGACGATGCTGCGCGTCGTTTCGCGTACCTTGAGCGGTCCGTCGCTCGCCCGGATCATCGCGGGCAGCGATGCGATCGAGCTTTGGGTTGAAAAGGCGATGGCCTGGGCGGGCAGGGCGGCGCGCAGGAAACGGCTTGGTGCGATCCGCCCGGTGATCACCACCAGCGGATAGACCAGCAACGTCACCAGGACGCAGAGCAGCACGATGAAGCCGATATAGTGAAGCAGCGCCCCGGCGGTGGCCAGGCCCGATCGCGCGCCCGCCACCAGCGCCAGCGCGAACACGCCGACCGGGGCCAGCCACAGCACCCAGCCGACCAGTATCAGCAGTGCGTCGGCCAGCGCCTGGAAAAAGCCGGTCAGCAGCGCACGGCGCTCCGGCGCGATGCGGGTGACGGCAAAACCGAACAGCAAGGCGAACAGCACCACGGCGACCACCTGCCCCTCGCTCGCGGACCGGATCGGATTGACCGGGATGAAGCCTAGCAGCCATTCCGCCGACGGCCGCACATCCGGCACGTCCGCCGCTGGCCCGGCGCCAGCCAGCGCACCGACCGCGCCGGGCGGCACGGGCCACAGATGGAGCAGCAGTGGCCCGGCCAGGGCCGCCACCGCCGCCGCACCGACCAGCAGCAGCGCGAACAGTGCGATGGCGCGTCCGGCCAGGCCGCTGGTCCGCGCCGTGGTCGCCGCCTGTGCGATGCCCGTCACCAGCAGCGCGAAGATCAGGGGGATGAGCGGCATCTGCAATCCGCCGAGCCACGCCTTGCCGACCGGCTGGGCGATCGCGACGGCCTGCGCTTCCCATGTCCCGCCCCATTCGGTCAGGGCGATACCGCTTGCCAGCCCCAGCGCGAGCGCGATCAGGATGCGGACGGTCAAGGACATGAAGCTTGGCAATCCCCCGGCGGCGCTGCCTGCATGACAACGCACGGGGAGCAGGCTATCCGCTACAGGGGCGTGGGGAACAGCGAAAAATAGGACAGGATGCGAATCGTGCAGACCCTCCCTGATCCATAATGCCAAAAGCCCGGCGCTCCATCGGGAGCGCCGGGCTTTGGATCGTCCTGGTCAACCCTGGCTTCAGCCCTTCTTTTCAGGTGGCAGGGTGATCTTCACGCTTTCCCCATTCTGACCGGGAAAATTGGTGAACATCGCGTCGATCAGGTTGGGGATCAGGTAGGTCAGCTTGTTCGACAGCGACTGGGCGCTTGCCTTGCCTTCGAAAAGGCGGCGATTATCGGCCGCGCGGTCGATCTTCATGCTGAGGTCGCTGGTATAGACGGTGTAGCTCGACACGTCGTTATAGCCTGCTCCGCCGAACAGCCAGGGATCATAGAAACCATAGCCCCAGGGGCGGCCCCAATAGCCGCCATAACCGAATCGACCACCCCAGCCAGGGCCCCAGCCCGGACCAAAGCCACCGCCGGTCGATCGCACCTTTTCCCGGCCATTGTCGACATCATAGGCGACACGCACGATCAGGTCGGCGCGGGCCGGGTCGCTGGCCGGGACATAGCCGGTCTGGGCCAGCCGCTGCCCGACCATGTCGGCATAATGGGCGAACTCCAGCCCGCCGGCGAGCTGCGGATTGTCCGCGACGATGGTGTAGCTTTGCCCGGCGGGGGCGGGGAGCTGTTGGAAACGGGCGACATCGGCCTTGAAGCCGGTGGTGCATCCCGACAGCGCCACCAGCGCCAGAGCAGGCGCCGCAATCAGGCCGAACTTCTTGAAACGGGTCATTTTTCTGCGTCCTGTACCAGGCATGAGCCTTCAACCATCATTGCGCCCTGCGATAGCAAAACGCAACTGAACATCGTTTGAACGCGCGAACCGACCGAACGGGCGCAAACCATGTTCGTGTCATTAGGACGCTGCCGCAAGGGCATTTCCGTCCTGTCATGGGAAAGGGCGACAAAGCGCTTTGCCAGGACGACAGGGCTTGATTTGCAAAGGACATGGGGCCGCCCTTGCGGACAACCCCATGTCCTGGTGCATCAGTCAGGGTTCAGTGCGGCACGCCCCGGCGTGTCAGCGCATCAGCCCCATCGCATCATAGGCCGCGCGCAGCGTGGGTTCCGCCGCCGCCGCCGCCCTGGCCGCGCCCTTGTCCAGGATCGCGTCGAGCGCGGCGTCATCGGTGCGCAGGTCCAGGAAGCGTTCGCGAATCGGGCGCAGCGTCTCGACCAGCAGCTCGCCCAGCGCCGGCTTGAATGCGCCGAACCCCTTGCCCGCGAACGCGGCGCACACCGCATCGGGCGTCATGCCGCGCAGGGTGGCGTAGATGCCGATCAGGTTGCCGGCTTCGGGTCGCCCTTCCAGCCCGGCTGCCGTTTCGGGCAGTGGTTCGGGATCGGTCTTGGCCTTCTTCACCTTGTTCATGATCGCGGCGTCGTCATCGGTCAGGTTGATGCGGCTCATGTCGCTGGGATCGGACTTGGACATTTTTGCCGTGCCATCGCGCAGCGACATGATCCGTGCCGATTCCTTGGGGATGATCGGGGCGGGCAGGGTGAACAGGTCCACGCCGAAATCGCTGTTGAACTTCGCGGCAATGTCGCGGCACAGTTCCAGATGCTGCTTCTGGTCCTCGCCCACCGGCACATGGGTGGCGTTATAGAGCAATATGTCAGCCGCCTGGAGCACCGGATAGACGAACAGGCCGATCGAGGCGCCCTCGCGGTCCTTGCCGACCTTGTCCTTGAACTGGGTCATGCGGTTGAGCCAGCCGATCCGCGCGGTGCCATTGAGCAACCAGCACAGTTCCGCATGGGCGGGCACCCGCGCCTGGTTGAACAGCACGCTGCGGTCCGGGTCGATTCCCGCGGCGACCAGCGCGGCGGCCATGTCGCGGACATTGCGGATGCGCTGGTCGCGGGCCTCATGGACGGTGATCGAATGCATGTCGGCCAGGAAGAAGAAGCACTGGCTCTGGCTGTCCATCTCATCCTGCATCCGCACCCAGTTGCGGATCGCCCCAAGGTAGTTGCCAAGGTGCAGATTGCCGGTCGGCTGGATGCCGGAAAGGACGCGCATGTCTGTATCCGTTCTTATTCAGGTTGCACTTTTGCGGCGCATCAGCGCCTTAATGTCGGACAGCCGATAGGCGCCCGTAACGAAGGAGGCCAGCCCGTACAGCGCCACGCCCGCGCCGACAAGCAGGGCCAGCGCGCCATAGCGCTGCACCATCGCGCCGGTCAGCCAGGGATCGAGCAGCCCCTCGCCCGTCCACAGGGCCACCCCCATGATCAGCGCGGCGAGCGCCAGCCGGGGCAGGCGGCGGCGCAATCCGGCATCGGCGGTGAAATGGCCACGCCTGACCAGCGTGCGATAGAGCATCGCGACATTGACGGTGGAGGACAGGGCGGTCGCCAATGGCGGGCCGATATGGCCCAGGGTCGGGATCATGGCGAGATTGCCGATGATGTTGATGACGATCGACAGCATGGCATAGCGTACCGGCGTTTTCGTGTCGCCGCGCGCATAATAACCGGGCGTCAGCACCTTCACCAGGACGTAAGATGGCAGGCCGATGGAGAAGGCCGACAGCGCCCAGCCGCAGCGCATCGCGTCCTCTGCGGTAAAGCGGCCATATTGGAACAGCCCGCGCACGATCGGTTCCGCCACCACCAGAAAGGCGACGGTCGCGGGCAGGGTAAGGAACAGGGCGAGTTCGATGCCCCTGTTCTGCGTCTCCATCGCCGCCGCATCCTCACCCTTCGACAACATGCGCGAAATGGTGGGGAGCAGGATGGTGCCCAGGCCAATGCCGATCAGGCCCAGCGGCAACTGGTTCAGCCGGTCGGCATAATAGATATAGGTGATCGAACCGGACGCCAGCAGCCAGCCCGACAGGGCGGTGGAGACAAGCAGGTTGATCTGCGACGCGCCAGCCCCCGCGGCCGCCGGCAAGATCTTGCGCAGCAATTCGCGCGCATCCTTGTCCAGGCGCGGGCGCTTCAACCTCATCGACACGCCCGCGCGCCGGCACGCCCAGATCAGCCAGAGCAGTTGCAGCGCGCCGCCGATCGTCACCGATATCGCCTGCACCCGCGCCGTCTCATATTCGTCCGCGCCATGAAAGACCCACAGGCCCACGATCATCGACAGGTTCAGCAATATCGGCGCGGCAGCATTGACCCAGAATTTGTCGAGCGAATTCAATATGCCGCCCAGCAGCGAGGCCAGGCTGATCAGCGCCAGATAGGGAATGGTGATGCGCGAGAGCATGACCGCGAAGGCGAATTGCTCCGCGCTCGGATTCTGGCGCGCAAAGCCGCCAGACAGTGCCCAGGTGATCGGCCAGGCGGCGGCGATCAGGATGGCCGTGAACAGGATCAGGACGGGTAGCAGCACCGCGAGCGCCCGCTCGGCGAAATCATAGCCGGCTGGCAATCCGCCCTCGCCCGCCGCCCTTTTGTTGAATAGCGGCACGAAGGCGGCGGCAAAGGCGCCCTCGGCAAAGAGCGCGCGGAACATGTTGGGCAGGCGGAAGGCGACGCCGTTGAACGCATCCGACGCAAAGCCCGCGCCGACATAGCGCGCCGCCAGCGAATCGCGCACCAGCGCCAGCACCCGGCTGGCCAGCGTCAGTCCGCCCACCGAACCAAGCGCGCGGACCAGTTTCATGCAATCCTCCGTTCGGGCTGAGCGAAGTCGAAGCCCTGCACTGAGCGAAGCGAAGTGGCGTCGCTTCGCTCAGCCGCGCCCTTCGACATTTGAACGAGGCGCGTGACTCGTTCAAACAGGGCGAACGGAAGCTGCAGCATGAAAAATCAGGCGTGACCGGCCGGCTCGCCCGACGTCACTTCCATCTGCTGCGCCTGTTGCAGGTACAGCGCCCCGAAATCGATCGGGTCGAGCAGCAGCGGCGGGAAGCCGCCGTCGCGGATCGCGTCGGCCAGCACGCGGCGGGCGAAGGGGAAGATCAGGCGCGGCGCTTCGGCCAGCATGAAGGGCTGGACCTGATCCTCCGGCACGTTGCGCATCCCAAAAATGGCGGCATAGAGCAGTTCGACGGCAAAGGCGGTGCCCTGCGGCGCGACCGCCTTCACGTCGATCTTCAGCGCGATTTCCAGCACTTCCTCGCCGACCTTTTCGGCCCCGATATTGAACTGCACGTCGATCTGCGGCTGGTCCTGCCACTGGTACACGGCCGGGGCGTTCGGATTTTCGAACGACAGATCCTTCACATATTGGCTGATCAGCGCGATCTGCGGCGCGGTGTCGGCGCCATTGCCCAGGCTGGTGGTGATGTGATCCGTTTCGTCGGCCATGTTCTTCCCTAGACTTCCCTCTGGTCGGTGGCGGAACGCCCCCGTCTGTATCGACCCGCGCGCTTAGCAGGGGCGTGGGAACAGGGCAATGGCGACGCACCTGCCATTCGGGACACAAAGACAAGGCTCTATTTGAAGTTGCGCGCAAACATGCCTATGTTGGACGGAACATTGTCCCCACACAAAGGGTATAGCCTTCCGTGTATGTGATCGTCATCCTCGCCATGATCGCCGGCTTTCTGGCGCTGCGGCTCTATTCCGTGCTCGGCAAGCGCACCGGGCATGAGCAGGAGCCTGCGCCGCGCGCGGCGGACGAACGGCCCAAGGTGACGGTGCTGCAACCCGGCCCGGTGGGGCAGGGTAGTGGCGACGCGGTGCGGCTGGCCGAAGGGCTGATCGCGCCGGGTGCCGAAAATGGTGTGCGCGCGCTGATCGCCGCCGACCGCAGCTTCGACGTGCCGCAATTTGTCGAAGGCGCCAAGAGCGCGTACAAGATGGTGCTGGAAGCCTTCTGGCGCGGCAATCGCGATGAACTGGCCTGGCTGTGCGACGATGATGTCCGCGCTTCGTTCGAGGAAGCGATCGCCGCGCGCGAAGCCGATGGCCATGTCCTCGACAACCGGCTGGTCCGCATCGAAAAGGCGCAGATCGTCGAAGCCGCGCTCAACGGCCGTATCGCCGAAGTGACCCTGCGGTTCGAGGCGGACATTGCCGCCATCACCCGCGACAAGGACGGCACCGTCGTCGCCGGTTCCATGACCGATGCTGTAGGCACCAAGGATATCTGGACCTTCAGCCGCGATATTCGCAGCGCCGATCCCAACTGGAAGCTCAGCGAAACCGACGAAGCGTGATTTCGGGCGTGATGCGGCGTCAATCGGGAGCCGCGCTGCTTGCGGCGCTGCTGCTGTCGGCCTGCGCCGGGGGCGTCATTCCTCCCTCCGCCGGCGGCCCCGCCCCAGGCCGGCCCACATCGCCCGGCCCCCCATCGCCGGGCAGCGCGACCCGTCCCGTTCCCGCCACGCCGCGCCCGACCCTGCCGATAGACCTGCCGACCGATCCTGCACTCGACAGGGGCACCGCTGCCGGCATGGGCGTCACGCGCGGCCCCGACATTGCCAGCCTGATGCCATCGGGCGATCGGTCGCGCCTCGCGCTCACGGCGTTCCGCCTGTCCTGCCCCACCTTGATGCGCCGGGCCGACGCGAGCGGGCTGACCAGGGGAGCCGACTGGAACAACGCCTGCGCCGCCGCGTCGAGCTGGCCCGAAGCATCGGCCAGCGAATTTTTCGCCCGCTATTTCGAAGCGGTGCAGGTGGGCGACGGCGCGGCCTTCGTCACCGGCTATTATGAACCCGAAATCGCCGGATCGCGGACCCGCCAGCCCGGCTATGCGGTGCCGATCTACCGCCGCCCGACCGACCTGATCGATGCCGATCTCGGCCAGTTCAGCGACAGTCTGAAAGGCCGTACGATCCGGGGCAAGGTGAAGGGCAGCAAATTCGTTCCCTATGACGATCGCAGCCAGATCGTTGCCGGGTCGCTTGCCGGACGCGGGCTGGAACTGGCCTGGGCGGCAGACCCGGTCGAATTCTTCTTCCTCCAGGTGCAGGGCAGCGGCCGATTGAACCTGCCCGACGGCAGCGTCATGCGGATCGGCTATGACGGGCAGAATGGCCGCGATTATACCGGCATCGGCAAGCTGATGAAGGATCGTGGCCTGATCCAGGCCGGATCGATGCAGGATATCATGCAATATCTGCGCGCCAACCCGGTCGATGGCGCGGAAATCATGAACGAAAACAGGAGCTTCGTCTTTTTCCGCGAACTGACCGGCGCCGGGCCGCTGGGCGCGCTGGGCGTGCCGGTGACGGCGGAGGCGACGGTCGCGGCGGACCCCAAATTCGTGCCGCTGGGCGCGCCGGTGCTGCTCTCGCTCGACCGCGCCGAACCCAATGGCATCTGGATCGCGCAGGATACGGGCGGGGCGATCAAGGGCGCGAACCGCTTCGACAGCTTCTGGGGGGCGGGCGCGCGGGCGCGGGGCATCGCCGGGGGCATGTCGGCGCGGGGCAGCGCCCTTATCCTGCTGCCGATCGGGTCGACGGCGCGCCTTTCCCGGCCCTGAACCATGGCCCGCAGACGGCTCTCGACCGACGAGGAAGCGCTATGGAACGCCCTGATCCGCAGCGTCCGGCCGATACGGCCCAATGCGCGGCCGGTTGCGCGGCCCGCGACGCAGGAGGCGATGGCCACGCCCGCGGTGCCCGATCCCGCGCCCCGTCCGGCGCCAAAAGGGTTAACGCTTCCGCCACAACGGCCGATTGCCGCACCGCCGCTAAAACCCCCTGCCGCCGTGCTGGACAGCGGCTGGGAAAGGCGCATTCGGGGCGGCACGATCAGCCCCGACATGAGCATCGACCTGCATGGCCATACGCTCGCCGCCGCCCATGCGCAGCTTAACCAGGCGATTGCCCAGGGGCTGGCACGCGACGCCCGCGTGCTGCTGGTCGTGACCGGCAAGCCGCCCAAAAGCGCCGCCACCGGCGCAGGCGCCCGCCGGGGCGCGATTCGTGGCGAAATCGGCCACTGGCTCGAAACCAGCCCCTATGCCGATCGCATCGCCAGCGTCCGCATCGCCCATCCGCGTCATGGCGGCGACGGGGCGCTCTATTTGATCTTGCGTCGCAAAAAGTAACGTTTTTCTGTGGGCTTGCTGATCTTTTCTTAACCACCGTCCTTCATGTTCCGCGGATCGGGCCTCAAGCGTGGAGGCCGCAGCGGGGCAGGGAGACACATGCAGGGCGTGACGTTGAAAAGCCGCGCCGCTGCCTTCGCCTGCGCCGCGGGGGCGCTGGTGTTCATCCTGTCGCTGGTGCTGGGCTATACGCCGGGGCAGGAGGACGACCTGCTCCAGGTCGGCCGCGCGCTGATCATCGCCATATTGTGCGGCACGATGAGCTGGGCGTCGGCCCGCCGCACCATCGCCACCACCGCGACCGCCATCGACGCGGCGACCGAACGGCTGCTGTCCGCCGCCCATGGCGACCTGCAATCGCCGGTGCCGGGCGGGATCGCCCATGAACTGCCCGACCTGTCGGTGGCGCTGGAAAGCCTGTTCAGCCAGGTGCGCACCAATCTCGACCATGTGCAGGCGCTGGCCCTGTTCGACCAGATCACCGGCCTTGCCAACCGCACCAGCTTTTGTCGGCAGGTCGAACGGCTGCTGGCCGACCATGACGACAATGGCACGCCCACACTTTTCTTCATCGACCTCGACGGGTTCAAATCGGTCAACGACACGCTGGGCCATGCGGCGGGCGACCAGTTGCTCGCACGGGTTGCCGGCCGGCTGCGCGAAGTGGTGATGACGCAGGTCAGCACCGGCTGTAGCGACGCCGTGATCGGACGGCTGGCTGGCGACGAATTCACCATGTTCTTTCCGCGGCTGAGCGGCCGGGCGGCGGCGCAGCGGATCGCGCGCGCGATCCAGTTCGCGCTGGGGGAACGGTTTGACCTGGGCAGCCAGCATGTCGAACTGGGCGCGTCGATCGGCATCGCCTGCTACCCCGACCATGGCGACACGCTGGCCGGGCTGCTGCGCGCGGCCGACACGGCCATGTATCATGCCAAGAATCAGGGGCGTGGCCGGGCGGAAATCTATACCGATGCGATGGCGCTGGCGGCGGAGGACAAGGCCGAACTGGAGCGCGACCTGCTGGTCGGATTGCAACGGGACGAGTTTCTGCTGGAATTCCAGCCGCAGATCGACATCGTCAGCGGCGGCGCGGTGGCCGCCGAAGCGCTGGTCCGCTGGGCGCATCCTGAACGCAACATCGTCATGCCCGGCGCCTTCGTGCCTGTGGCGGAAGAAAGCGGCGTCATCGTCGCGCTGGGCGACTGGGTGATGGACAAGGTGTGCCAGACCGCCGCGCGCTGGGCAAATGCGGGCATCAGCCAGCGCATCGCGATCAACATTTCCACCCGCGAACTGGGCCAGCCCGACTTCTTCCTGCGCCTGCGCCACGCCATCGCCACCCATGCCGCGCCGCCCGCCATGCTGGAGCTGGAGATCAGCGAATCGCTGGCGATGGAGATGGAACCGCGCATATTGGAGCAACTGGGGGCGCTGCGTCGCGATGGCGTCTGCGTTGCGATCGACGATTTCGGCACCGGCTATTCCAACCTGTCACGGCTGAAGGAACTGCCCGTTGACCGGGTCAAGATCGACCGCAGCCTGGTCCGCGACATCGCCACCTCGGCCGAAGCGCGCACCATCTGCTCGGCGGTCGTCGGGCTGGTCCAGGGTCTGGGCATGGAAGTGGTGGTCGAAGGCGTCGAAAGCGAAGCGCAGATGGACGTGCTGCGCGTGATCGGCTGCACCCTGTTCCAGGGCTATCACCTGGCCCGCCCGACCGGCGAGCAGGCATATCTGGCACAATTCGGCGTGCAGGACAGAGGGCAGGTCCGCGACGCGGGGTAGAGTGGCGGGCTTGGGTGGATTTCGGACCGGCGGCTTTTGGGCGTTGCAGAGCGCTAACTGCCAGTCTGTTGGGCTGACCTCTGCTTCGCTGCGACGATGAGAACAGCGCAGACCAGCGCTGATCCACTTCCGCACCCTATTACCACGGCGGACATGTCTTTCTCTAAACCAAAATTCCACCCGACCCATGCCGCCGTGAATACCGCGCCAGCCGCAGCCGTCGAAACGACTGCAATGATGGGGCGCATCACGCGAGCAGCATACAAGAGGTATAGTGATGTAGCGAGACTAGGAAGAAAACCTATATAGTAAGCAGCCGACAGGAACAAGGGCCAAAAAAGCGCGAATACCGCCATTCCGGGGAAAGCAGTTATCAGGATAATGCTACCCAGCAATGGTCCGACTAACGCCAGCAGCACGCTTTGCCAAAGATGCTTCTTCCAAGAGAATGCCATCTTTTAAGCGTATAGGATATTAGTAAAGTATAACTGAACGGCTCTCACGCCGGACATTTTCATCGCAGAGCGCCTTTTGAAGGAGGTCGCAGTCTCACAGACTAACGTCCGCAATCAGGAGCGTGAACGAAAGCGAGAGTGGCAACAACTGGTCGATAACGGCCGAATCGCCTACGCCGCTCACCCCAGCGCCCGCTCCACCACCAGTGCGTAGATCCGCTGCAAGTCGCGCAGATCCTGCACCGCGACCGCCTCGTCCAGCTTGTGCATGGTCGCGTTGTTCAACCCGAACTCCACCACCGGGCATAGCCGCGACAGGAAGCGCGCGTCGGACGTGCCGCCCGTCGTGGACAATTCCGTTTCCACCCCGGTCACATCGCGGATCGCGCCGCGCACCAGGTCGCTGAACGCGCCCGGCGCGGTCAGGAAGGATTCGCCGCTGATCTTCGCTTCCACCGTGCCGCCTTCGACAGCCGCGATCTCCTTGATCCGCGCGATCAGCGACGCGCCTGTATGCTGGTCGTTGAAGCGGATCGATATGCGCGCGGTCGCCGCGCCTGGGATCACATTATGCGCGACATTGCCGACTTCCAGGTCGGTGATCTCGATATTGCTGGGCTGGAACCAGTCGGTCCCCTCGTCCAGCACTTCCGCTTCGATGGTGGTCAGGATGCGCACCAGCCTGGGGATCGGATTGTCGGCCAGATGCGGATAGGCGACATGGCCCTGGCTGCCAGCCACGCGAATCCACATGTTCACCGACCCGCGCCGGCCGATCTTCACCACATCGCCCAGCCGCGCCGACGATGTCGGCTCGCCCACCAGGCACAGGTCCGGGCGCAGGTCGCGCGCCGCCATCCGGTCCATCAGCGCCAGTGTGCCATGGACCGCCGGCCCTTCCTCGTCCCCGGTGATGATCAGGCTGATCGTGCCGGGCAGGTCGTCGGGCAGGTCGGCAAGCGCTGCGACGAAGGCGGCGATCGATCCCTTCATGTCCACCGCGCCCCGCCCGTAAAGCAGGTCGCCGCGAATCTCCGGCACGAACGGATCGCTGGTCCAGCCCGGCCCTGGCGGCACCACGTCCAGATGCCCGGCGAAGGCGAAATGCGGCCCCGCGCCGGTGGTCCGCCAGGCAAGCAGATTTTCGACCGGCCCGTCAGGGGCCTCCCCCGCCACGAAGCGGTCCACGGTAAAGCCCAGCGGCGTCAGCATCGCCTCCAGGGCCGTAAAGACCGCCCCGGTCGCCGGGGTGACGGAGGGGCAGGCCAGCAGGCGCTCGGCCAGGGCCACGACATCATGATTGGTGCTGGTCATGCTCATCCCGCCGCGTTAGCGAAAGCCTCGACCCTTGGCCAGCGGCAGGAGGAGTGAACCCATGCCCCGTATCGAACTGGACGGCATCGCACAGACCAACAGCACCGGCTATCCGGCCGACCATGCGGCCATCGTCGCGCAGCGATGGGTGCGACGGCTGGGACCGGCGACCGGCCTGTCCGACTTCGGCGTCAGCCATGTCGTGCTGAAACCCGGCGCGGCATCGGCCCACCGCCACTGGCATGAGGATGAGGATGAGGTCGTCGTCATGCTGGCGGGGGAAGCGATGCTGGTGGAGGAAGGCGCGCGTACCCTGATGCGGCCGGGCGACATGGCGGCGTTCCCGAAGGGCGAGCCGAACGGCCATCATCTGGTCAATGAAGGCGCGGTCGATTGCGTCTATGTCGCGGTCGGCCGGCCGCCCACGGGCGATTGCCACTATCCCGACATCGACCTGCTCTGGTCGCGCGGCGGCTATCGCCACAGGGACGGGAGCGCCTATTGATGCTGCGGCTGGACCGACGCGGCTGGATCGCCGGGATGGGCGCGCTGCTGGCGGCGGGCAAGGCGCCTGCGGTCGCGGCGACGGGGCTGGTGAAGCCCGCGCGGCTGCGGCCGGGCGACATGGTCGGCCTGATCGAGCCGGCCGGCTTTACCGACGATGCGTTCGATCTCGATCCTGTCATGGAAACCATCGTCGCGATGGGCCTCAAGCCCAGGGCCGCGCCGCATCTGGCGGGGCGCTACGGCTATCTGGCGGGCACGGACCGGGATCGCGCGGCGGACCTCCATGCGATGTTCGCCGACCCGCAGGTCAAGGCGGTGTTCGCGGTGCGTGGCGGCTGGGGCTGCGCGCGCATCCTGCCGCTGCTGGATTTCGCCCTGATCCGCAAAAATCCCAAGCTGCTGATCGGCTTTTCGGACATCACCGCACTGCATCTGGCCTTTGCGGCGAAGGCGGGCTTCACCACCATTCACGGTCCCAATGCCGCAAGCAGTTGGGGCAGCTTTAGCTGGGACGCCTTTCGCGCGCTCGCCTTTGACGGCGCGACGCCCACCCTGTCGACGCCGCCAGGGCATGAGGACCGGCTGGTCCAGCGCGCCGGGCGCATCCGCACCTTTCGCCCCGGTCTGGCGCGCGGGCGGCTGCTGGGCGGCAACCTGACCGTGCTGGCGGCGCTGATGGGCACGCCCTATTTGCCCGATTTCAGCGGCGCGATCCTGTTTGTCGAGGATATTGGCGAGCAACCCTATCGCATCGACCGGATGCTGACCCAGTTGGCACTGGGCGGCGTGCTGGGGAAGCTGGCGGGGGTGGCGTTCGGCCAGTGCACCGATTGTGGCCCGGCCGGCGCCAGCTATGGCGGCTTCACCCTGTCGCAGGTGCTGCAACAGCATCTCGAACCGCTGGGCATCCCGGCCTTTCAGGGTGGCCAGTTCGGCCATGTCGCCAATCAATATAGCCTGCCGCTGGGCGTGCCGGCGGAAATCGACGCGGCTGCGGGGACGATAAGGCTGCTGGAACCGGCGGTCGGGTAGGGGGATAGGGTTCCTCTGCGCGACGCCAGCCATCGCCGCCCGGCATATTGAAGGTTAACTCCCTCCCCATATTCCGCGAATCGCATTAGGCATGGCGTCCATGATCCGCTTGCCCGCCCTTCTCGCCCTCGGCCTGCTGGCCGCCTGTTCCGGCCCCAAGCCCGCGCCCGACAATGGCGCGCAGGCGCAGGCCGTGCCCGCCCTTCTCCCGGTCGTGATCCGCACCGCCAAGGGCGTGCACCGCTTCGATGTCGAAGTGGCGGCGACGCCGCAGGAACAGGAAAAGGGGCTGATGTTCCGCAAGGATCTGCCCGCGGACGGCGGGATGCTGTTTCCGATGGAGCCGCCGCGCACGGCGAGTTTCTGGATGAAGGATACGCTGATCCCGCTCGACATGCTGTTCATCCATACTGACGGGACGATCGCCTTCCTGAAAAGCAATGCGCAGCCCTATTCCCGCATCCCGGTGTCGGCCGGCGTGCCCGTGGCCGCCGTGCTGGAACTGCGTGGCGGGCGCGCGGCGGACCTTGGCATTGCGGAGGGCGATATGGTCAACTGGGGCGGCTGTGCGGTGCCGGCGGCCAAGGTCGCGACCGACCGCAATTTCTGCCCGGCCCCGTCCAGATAAAGTCCCCTTTGAAAAATGCGCGGGGGAGCGGGCCGGTGCGGCCGAAATGTGCGACAGCACATGCCCAAAACGCCTTGCCCGCGCCCGTCTCAGCGGCTAAGCGCGTGGGCCATGGGTATCCTCGGCAAGATCTTCACCTGGTGGGATGGCGCGACCATCGGCACTGCGCTCTTCACCTCTCGCAAGGGCACGAAGGTGGGGGAGGACCATCAGGGCAATGTCTATTATCAGGGCGGCACCGATCCCAATGGCCTGACGCGCCGCTGGGTGATCTATAATGGCGCGAACGACGCCAGCCGCGTGCCGGCCGAATGGCATGGCTGGCTGCACCATTCGATCGAGGGGGCACCGGAAAGTTTCCTGCCGCCGCCGCGTATCTGGGAAAGGGATTTTACCCCCAACGCCACTGGCACCGTCAACGCCTATCGTCCGTCCGGCGCGCTCGAAAAGGGCGGTCAGCGCCAGAGGGCGACCGGCGACTATGAGGCGTGGAGCCCCGACGCGGCATGATCCGGCGTCCGGCGGGGGATGTTTCGTCGATCCTGCTGCATCTGCCCCTTCTGTCCTGTGCGCTGGCGCTGGCCGCGTGCGGCAGGAATGATGTGCCTGCCGGCAATCTGACCGGGCCGGTCAAGGTCGAAGGCGCGCCGATCCGGTCCGCCGCCGGTGGCGCTTTGCCCGGCACGCCCATGGCGGAGCGGACGGCGGTGATCGGCCTGCTCAACAAACGCAACGGCTTGACCCGCGACCTGACGATGAAGCCGGGTGAAGCGTTGCGCGCGGGTGACGCGATCGTGCGCTTGCAGGCCTGCGAAACCACCGCGCCATGGGAAAATGTGCAGGATACCGGCGCCTTCGTGCAGTTGGACGTGCGCTCCAGCGCCGATGGCAAATGGCGCCGCGCCTTTTCCGGCTGGCTGTTCCGCGACCGGCCCGACCGCAATGTGGTTCAGCACCCGATCTATGATGTCTGGGTCAGGAGCTGCGCGATGGCCTGGCCCGAAACCGGGCCGGATACGGTGAAGCTGGGGGCCAAGGGCGAACCTGTCGCCGCCGGGGCCCGCGCCAGCGGATCGAACGCCAGTTCCGCCGCTGCGCCCGAACCCGACAGCGAAGCCCCCGCGCCCAGCGCCACGCCCGCAACCGCGCCGCCCAGCAACTGAAGATAGGCGCGCTGGCTGATCTCCACCGCGCCCATGCTGCGCAGATGATCGGTCATGAACTGGCAGTCCAGCAAGGTGAAGCCGGCGTAACGCATCCGCGCCACCAGCCAGGCCAGTGCCACCTTCGACGCATCGGTGCGGCGCGACACCATCGATTCGCCAAAGAAGGCGCGGCCGAGCGCGACGCCATACAGGCCGCCGACCAGTTCGTCCCCCTCCCATATCTCGATGGAATGGGCGAAACCGGCGTCGTGCAAATGGCCATAGGCGCGCTCGATCGCATGGTTGATCCAGGTGGAGGGGCGGTCCTGCGCCGATTGCGCGCAGAGCGCCAGGATGCGGCCGAAGGCGCGGTTGGCGGTGACGCGGAAGCGATCACGGCGGATGACCTTGGCCAGCGAATGGGACAGGTGAAAAGCGTCCAGTGGCAGGATCGCCCGCTGCTTCGGCTCGACCCAATAGACCTCCTCCGCCTCGCGATCGTCGGCCATGGGGAATACGCCGATGGAATAGGCCTGAAGCAGGACGAGCGGATCGATCATCATTGCATGGCAGGATAAGCGGGCGAGGCGAGCGGGGAAAGCCCTTCCTGTCATCGCGCGCGGCGATTGACTTGCCTCGACACGGCCCTAGCCTGCACGCGATGAAAAGCCTGTCCCTGGCCCTGCTGCCACTCCTCCTCGCCGCGCTGCCCGCCCAGGCCGCGCCCGATCCCCATGCCGCGCGGATCGCCAGGATATTGAAGGCCACGCCCCTGATCGACGGCCATAATGACTGGCCCGAAGCCTTGGCCGAAAAGGCGAAGGAGGCCCGCTGGACCATGGACCTGCGCCGGCTCGATCCCGCCCGCTATCATAGCGACATCGACCGGCTGCGCGCGGGCGGGGTCGGCGGGCAATTCTGGTCGGTCTGGGTATCGGCCGACCTGTCGCCCCTGCAACAGGTGCGCGACACGATCGAGCAGATCGACCTGGCCCATAGTTTCGCGCGCCGCTACCCGCGCGATTTCGCCTTCGTCACCACCGCCGCGCAGGTCCGCGCCGCGCACAGGGCGGGCCGGATCGCGTCGCTGATCGGGGTGGAGGGCGGCGGCCAGATCGACGGCAGCCTGGCGGTGCTGCGCGCCTATCATGACCTTGGCGCATCCTATCTGACCCTGACCCACAGCCGGACGACCGACTGGGCCGACAGCGCGACCGACGACCCGCGACATGACGGCCTGACCCCGTTCGGGGAAAGCGTGGTGACGGAACTCAACCGGCTGGGGATGCTGGTGGACCTCAGCCATGTCAGCGAGGCGACGATGCTGGACGCGCTGCGGGTCAGCCGGGCGCCGGTGATCTTCTCCCACTCCAGCGCGCGGGCGCTGTGCGACAGCCCGCGCAACGTTTCCGACGCCGTGCTGCAACAGGTGGCGGCGAATGGCGGCGTGGTGATGGTCAATTATGCGCCGCAATATGTGTCGGAAGCACGCCGCGTCTGGAGCGCCAATCGCAGCGCGGAGATCGCCCGCTACAATGCGCCGCCCTTTGGCGGCCTCCATATCGGCGATCCGGCGGCGGCGAAGCGGGCGCTGGCGGCGTGGGAGCAGGCGAACCCGGAGCCGGTGGTGACGCTGGCGCAGGTCGCCGACCATATCGACCATATCGCCAAAGTGGCCGGCGTCGACCATGTGGGGCTGGGCAGCGACTATGACGGCGTGGGATCGTTGCCGCAGGGACTGGGCGGGGTCGACACCTATCCTGCCCTGCTCGCCGAACTGATGCGACGCGGCTGGAGCGACGCCAACGTCGCGAAACTGGCCGGCGAGAATATATTGCGCGTGATGACGGCGGCCGAAAAAGTAGCGGCCGGGATGCGGTGAAAAGGGGGGATCGGGCGGCCTGGTCGCGATCTCAGGCTGCCATGGCATCTTCGCCCGGATATGATGGCGAAAAGCCGGCAGCCCGCCACCCGCGCAGGCCGGGCATGGGCCTCTTCAGGGCAGCGGTCGGACGCTGACCAGCGTGTAGAGGCCGATCAGGATGCCGCCGCCGGTAAAGCCCAGCAGGAAACGCCGGATGTCGGGCCAGAAGTCGGGCCAGAGTTCGAAATCGTCCATGGCGCACCTTTCCCATCGGATGATGGCGCGGGGCGTAGGCGCGGGGCGACAGCGGTGCCAGTGACAAATATGGTTAGAGTTTGATGACGTACATGTGCTTCGTCCGCCTTCGGCTCGCTGCGCGCGCAAGGACGGGCGTGGGTCAATCCGGGGTCATCCCGCGCTGTCGTTGGCGATCAGTTTGAGTTCGGGGGCCGGGGCGTCGCTGTCCTTGGGGCGGAAGCGGCCTTCGACGCGGCTGCCCGGTTCGATCGTGATGCGTTCATAGACGACATCGCCGGTGATGCGGGCGCTGCTTTCCACCACCAGTTCCCCGGCGGTGATCGACCCGTCGACAAGGCCGGCGAGGCGCGCGCTCTGTGCGGTGACATGGCCGGTGATGCGGCTGTCGGGGCCCTGCACCAGCGCGGCGCAGCTTATGTCGCCCTCGATCGCGCCATCGACATGCAGGTCGACGCTGGCGGACAGGTTGCCGCTGATCGTCACATCGCTGCCGATCAGCGAGAAGGGGATGCTTTTACCCCCGGTCGCGGACGTCGGCGAAGCGGGCCGTGGCGACTTGCTGGACTTGGAGAACATCTTGGCGGGCCTCCAGGAAGGGGCGGGGATTGACGGCCTGGCCGTTCAGCCGGACCTCGAAATGCAGATGGGTGCCGGTCGATCGGCCGGTCGATCCCATGCGGCCGATCGTGTCGCCGCGCGCGACCGCCTCTCCCACATGGGCAGCAAAGCCGGACAGATGGGCATAACGGGTCATGATGCCATTGCCATGGTCGACCTCGACCACATTGCCATAGCCCTGGCGCTGGCCGACATAGCTGACCTTGCCGTCGGCGGCGGCGTTGATCGGCTGGCCGTAGCGGCCGGGAAAGTCGAGGCCGGCATGGAAGGCGGCATGGCCGTTGAACGGGTCGCGCCGATAGCCATAGCTGCTGGTCAGCATCGGCGATCCGGTCGGGCGGCCCGACGGGATGGTCAGCAGGCTGCGCTCCAGAAACTCCATCCGCGACATCGCATCGGCCAGATGTTCCAGTTCATTGGTCAGCGCGCCCTTCTCGCCCTTCCACGGCACGAAAGGGCCGCCCTGGGCGCGGGCGGCGCTGCGAGCGAGATTGTCGGGGTTCAGGCCAAAGCTGCGGATGGCGGCGGCGGCCTTGTCCGCCCGGCGCTCGACCGCATGGGTCAGCAGCAGGGCGAAGCGGCGCTGGCGCTGCTCCAGCCGGACCAGCGGGGCGGCTTCGGGCGCCATGCTGATCTTGGTGGTCAGGCTGCCCTTCTTCTCTTCCCTGGCGGGGCCGACCAGATCGGCGCCTGCGGCATTGCCTTCCTCGGTGCCGAAATGAGTCTTGTACAGGTCGTCCATGAAGTCCTGGCGGGCTTCCAGGTCCTGGGCCAGATCCTCGACCGACTTGCGATAATCAGCAACCTTGCCGGCGGCCTTGGCGACCGACTGGCCCTGTGCGGCGAGCGCGGCGCGCTGTTGCGCGACGGCGCTGTTGTTCGCCACCATCGATAGGGTGACGCCGGCCCAGCCGATCAGCGCGACAGAAAGAAAGCCGGCGGCGGCCAGTTGCGCGCGACGGGAAATGCGGATGAACTTCACCTGCCCGCCGGACCGCAGGAAAATCTCCCGCTCAGGGCAGAGGGCGTTCAGCCGGTCGGACAGGCCGGCGAGCCCTTTCTTCTTCTGATGCGACAATGCGACCCCGCGTTTTTATTTGCGAGTCGGGCCGGTAGCAAAACCGGGCCAGTCGCGCGAATCCGTCGTTGCGGACTCGTGACGAATCGAAAGCGGAATACGCCCAAATGAAGCACGGCCGCTTTGGTTCCGTCTCCATGACGATATTTTTCACTTTTGCAGGGATATGTCCTGGGGCGTCGCGCACGGGCGCTGGGCCTTCAGCATCGCGTCGATCGCGTCCATCGGCATGGCCGCGCCGAAATGAAAACCCTGGCCATAATGGCAACCGCCCGCGCGCAGATAATCGGCCTGCGCCTGCGTTTCCACGCCTTCCGCCACGGTACGGATGCCAAGGCTGTAGGCGAGGTTGAGCACGGTGCGGACGATGGCGGCGTCCTCCGGGTCGGTTTCCAGGTCACGCACGAAGCGCTGGTCGATCTTGATCACGTCGATCGGAAACTGCTTGAGGTGGGAGAGCGAGGCGTAGCCGGTGCCGAAATCGTCGAGCGCGATCGCCACCCCGGCATCGCTCAATGTCTGGAGCGCACGCCCGACCCGATCGGCATTGCGGCCCAGAAAGACCGATTCGGTCACTTCCAGTTCGATCACCGCAGGCGGCAGCCCGGCCAGGGCCAGCCGGTCCAGCAGCCGGTCGGCAAAGCTGTCGTCATTAAGGTCGGCGCCCGACACGTTGATCGCGACATGGCCGAAATCCAGCCCGGCGGCGCGCCAGCGGATGCAGTCGGTGACGACGCCGTCCATCATCTGCGCGGTGATGGCGGGGCCAAGTTCGGGATGTTCGAACGCGGCGGCGATATCGCCCGGCATGATCAGCACGCCATTGTCGGCGGGGCAGCGGAACAGCGCCTCGAACCCGACCAGCTTGCCGCTGTCGAGCGCGATCTTGGGCTGATACCAGGGGGTGGGCCGCTCCTGGGTCAGGATATGGCGCGCGCGATCCAGCATCGCGGCCTCGCGTTCCCAGCTATCGAGCAGGCCGGGACCGAACAGGGTGGCGCGCCCGCGCCCGCTATTCTTGGCATGGTACAGGGCGATGTCGGCATGTTTGATGAGCGAATCGACCTCGTCCCCATGATCGGGGAAGAGGGCGACGCCAATGCTGACCCGGCTTTCGATCGGCCGCCCGCGATAATGGAAGGGGGCATGAAGATGCTCGGTGATCCGTGTCAGGATGGCGTGGATCGCGTCGGCATCGGGCAGGCGGGTGAGCAGCACGGCAAATTCGTCGCCGCCCATGCGCGCAACCAGATCGCCGGGGCGCAGCGCGTGGCGCAGCCGGTTCGCGACCGCGCAAAGCAGCGCGTCGCCCGCGTCATGGCCGGCGGTGTCATTGACCCGCTTGAATTCGTCAAGGTCGATCAGCAGCACGGCCGACTGGGTGGGGTTGCCCGCTTTCCCGCCGGGCGCGGCCGCCACCTGGGTCACGGCCGCCATGAAATGCGCGCGATTGGCAAGGCCGGTCAGTGCGTCGGTCATCGCCAGCCGCTCCAGCCGCCCTTCCGTCTCCTTGCGCTCGGTAATGTCGACCATGCTGGTCATGAAACAGGCTTCGCCGTCGATCACGATCGGGCGCGAGGACAAAAGCGCGCTGCGGATACTGCCGTCGCTGTGGCGCAGGCGGCATTCGAAATTGTCGATCACCTCGCCGCGGTCGAGCCGTTCGAACATCTGGTCGCGCACCAGCGGATCGACATAGGTGGGATTGACATTGTCGAGCGTGGCATCCCGTCCTGTCGCATAATCCTCGACTGCGGCGCGATTGAGCCGCAGCACGCTGCCGTCGCGGCGCGTGACCGCCAGGGGCAGGGGCACCGCCATGAACATCCGTTCGAGCGTGTCGCGGCTGTCGGCCAGCGCGGCCTGCGCGGCGCGCGCCAGTTGCCCGGCGGTCCATTCCTGCCGCTGGAGCCGGTTGTTGCGCGCGATCGCGATCCACATGGCGCAATGCAGGATCAGAAAGGCCAATATCATGCCGGGCGTGGTCGCGGTGAGCGGCGCCGGGGCGAGATAGCCGATCAGCAGCAGCATGCCGCAGCCCAGTCCGCCGCCGACATTGCCCCGGAAGCTGCTCGGCACCACCAGATAAAAGACGACGGGCAGCATCACCAGCACGAAGATGGCGATGTCGCTGCGCGAACTGACGAGAAAGGCGACGCCGATCGCGGTCACGACCTGCCAGGCAAAGCAGATGCGCTCGACCGCCGCGAAGCTGGTCATGCGCCGACAGAGCGAGAGGCAATAGAGCGACCAGAGGACGACCGCGACCCTTGCCGTCACCGCCACCCAGAAATGCGGCGTCCCGGCAAAGCGCCAGTCGCTCAGCAGGAACAGCGCATTGAGGCAGGCGGACAACTGGAACAGCAGCCTTGCATGGCGGCGGGATTCGTCCAGGCGCTCGGCCTGGAAAGCCGATTCCCGCACACGATCATGAAATTCGCCGGTGTAAGTGGATAGATCGTTCACATTTCGTCCCTGCTGCGCAGGGCCAAGGATAGATTGTCGAGGTTACGAATTTCCTAAGCTGTTGAAATGCTGCTGCTGCTGCTGCGGCGCGGGGCTGGTGGGCCGCTTGACCCTTTGTTGCCACATCGCTATAGGCCCGCCCTGCCCAGAGGTCTGCCGTGCGAAGACTCGTCTCCTTGCGATATATGGCTGGGCGCCACACGAGCTGAACATTACCGGGTGCTCTTGCGGCTCCAGGGGGCACTTGCCCACCGGGGCCTTTGCCGTTTGGGATATTTCCAGGCGGCATGAGACTGGGGATGCCGGTAAAGTAACTGAAAAGGTGAAGGGCTTCATGCCAACGATCAACCAGTTGGTCCGCAAGGGCCGCGAACTGCAGAAGACCAAGTCCAAGGTCCCTGCCATGGATGCGAACCCGCAAAAGCGCGGCGTGTGCACCCGCGTCTATACGACGACCCCGAAGAAGCCGAACTCGGCGCTTCGCAAGGTGGCGAAAGTGCGTCTGGTCAACCAGCGCGAAGTCATCACCTATATTCCGGGTGAAGGCCATAACCTCCAGGAACACAGCGTCGTGCTGATCCGTGGCGGTCGTGTGCGCGATCTTCCGGGCGTGCGCTATCACGTTCTTCGCGGCGTTCTGGATACCCAGGGCGTCAAGGATCGCAAGCAGAGCCGTTCCAAATACGGCGCGAAGCGTCCGAAGTAAGGGGAGAACAATAATATGTCACGTCGTCGTCGCCCCGAAAAGCGCGTTATCCTGCCCGATCCCAAGTTCGGTGATATCGTGCTGTCGAAATTCATGAACTCCATCATGCAGGACGGCAAGAAAGCCGTCGCTGAATCGATCGTCTATGGCGCTCTCGAAACCGTCGAGACCCGCGCCAAGAAGGATCCGATCGGCCTGTTCCATGATGCGCTCAACAACATCAAGCCCGGCATCGAAGTCCGCAGCCGCCGCGTCGGCGGTGCGACCTACCAGGTTCCTGTCGAAGTCCGCCCTGAGCGTTCGCAGGCTCTGGCGATTCGCTGGCTGATCACCGCCGCGCGCAACCGCAGCGAAACCACGATGGCCGCACGGCTGTCGGGTGAGTTGCTGGACGCTGCCAACAACCGCGGCAATGCGGTCAAGAAGCGCGAAGACACGCACCGCATGGCGGAAGCGAACCGCGCCTTCTCGCACTATCGCTGGTAAGGAAGGGGCGGGCGCAACCGTGCCCGCCTCGCCATTCGGCTTTGAAGATCGATCCGTTCGCCATGGGTGGCTACCCATGGCGAACGGATTGGTTTAGGGGCCACCCCAGATCACACGAATCCCCAACCGCCGGCGCGCCGGCAACGGAGAAGCATCATGGCCCGCAGCCATCCGCTCGAACGCTATCGCAATTTCGGTATCATGGCGCATATCGACGCCGGCAAGACCACCACGACCGAGCGTATCCTTTACTACACCGGCAAGTCCTACAAGATCGGCGAAGTCCATGACGGCGCCGCCACCATGGACTGGATGGAGCAGGAGCAGGAGCGTGGCATCACCATCACGTCGGCTGCGACCACCTGCATCTGGAACGATCACCGCCTGAACATCATCGACACCCCCGGCCACGTCGACTTCACGATTGAAGTCGAACGCTCGCTGCGCGTGCTCGACGGCGCGGTCGCCGCGTTCGACGGCGTTGCCGGCGTGGAGCCGCAGTCGGAAACCGTGTGGCGCCAGGCGGACAAGTATAAGGTGCCGCGGATGTGCTTCATCAACAAGCTCGACCGCACCGGCGCCAACTTCTATTATTGCGTGCAGACGATCATCGATCGCCTGGGCGCGATCCCGGCCGTTCTCTATCTGCCCATCGGTGCGGAATCGGAATTCAAGGGCCTGGTCGATCTGGTCGAAAATCGCGCCATCATCTGGAAGGATGAAAATCTTGGCGCCGAGTTCAGCTATGAAGCGATCCCCGATGACCTGGCCGACAAGGCCGCCGAATATCGCGAAAAGCTGATCGAACTCGCCGTCGAACAGGATGACGAGGCGATGGAAGCCTATCTGGAAGGCAATCTGCCCGACACCGCGATGCTCAAGAAGCTGATCCGCAAGGGCACGCTGAACCAGTCGTTCGTGCCGGTGCTGTGCGGCTCGGCGTTCAAGAACAAGGGCGTGCAGCCCCTGCTCGACGCGGTCGTGGACTATCTGCCTTCGCCGCTCGACATCGAGGACGTGCAGGGCATCAACCCCGACACCGACGAACCCGACAGCCGCCCGACCGCCGACGATGCGCCGTTCGCGGGCCTCGCGTTCAAGATCATGAACGATCCGTTCGTCGGCTCGCTGACCTTCCTGCGCGTCTATTCGGGCACCCTGACCAAGGGCACCTATCTGAACTCGGTCAAGGACAAGAAGGAAAAGATCGGTCGTATGCTCCTCATGCACGCGAACTCGCGTGAGGACATCGACGCCGCCTATGCCGGCGACATCGTGGCGCTGGCCGGGATGAAGGAAACCACCACCGGGGATACGCTGTGCGCCGAGCGCAAGCCGATCATTTTGGAGCGGATGGAATTCCCTGAGCCGGTCATCGAACTGTCGGTCGAACCCAAGACCAAAGCCGACCAGGAAAAGATGGGCGTCGCGCTCAACCGCCTGGCTGCCGAAGATCCGTCCTTCCGCGTGTCGACCGATCATGAATCGGGCCAGACCATCATCAAGGGCATGGGCGAACTGCATCTCGAAATCCTGGTCGACCGCATGAAGCGTGAGTTCAAGGTCGAGGCGAATGTCGGTGCGCCGCAGGTGGCCTATCGCGAATATCTCAAGAAGGCCGTCGACGTCGACTATACCCACAAGAAGCAGTCGGGCGGCACCGGCCAGTTCGGCCGCATCAAGGTGAAGCTGACGCCGGGCGAACGCGGCGCGGGCATCATCTTCAAGGATGAGATCAAGGGCGGTAATATTCCCAAGGAATATATCCCCGCGATCGAAAAGGGCATGCGCGAAACGGCGGCCACCGGCTCGCTGATCGGCTTCCCGATCATCGATTTCGAAATCAACCTGTATGACGGCGCCTATCATGACGTCGACTCGTCGGCGCTGGCGTTCGAAATCACCGGCCGCGCCGCCATGCGCGAAGCGGCGCAAAAGGCGGGCATCACCCTGCTGGAGCCGGTCATGAAGGTCGAGGTCGTCACCCCGGAGGAATATCTGGGCGACGTCATCGGCGACATGAACAGCCGTCGCGGCCAGATCCAGGGCACCGATACGCGCGGCAACGCGCAGGTGGTCGAGGCGATGGTGCCGCTGGCCAACATGTTCGGCTATGTGAACTCGCTGCGTTCGTTCACCCAGGGGCGTGCGAACTACTCGATGATCTTCTCGCACTATGACGAAGTGCCGCAGAATGTGGCGGACGAAGTCAAGGCGAAGATGGCCTGATGATTTTCCCGCGCCGAGCCGTGCAAACGGCTCGGTTAGGGGCTGGTAATCTGTAAATTTGCTGCTATGGACGCGCCTTCGCGAGGCGCGGCCGAGCGGTCAGACCCAAGCTGATTTTGATTAGAAGGTAGGATAAAATGGCTAAGGCTAAGTTTGAGCGGAACAAGCCGCACTGCAACATCGGCACCATCGGTCACGTTGACCATGGCAAGACCTCGCTGACCGCGGCGATCACGAAGGTGCTGGCCGAAACCGGCGGCGCGACCTTCACGTCGTACGACAATATCGACAAGGCGCCTGAAGAGCGTGAGCGCGGCATCACGATCTCGACCGCCCACGTCGAATATGAAACCGAAGCGCGCCACTATGCGCACGTCGACTGCCCCGGCCACGCTGACTATGTGAAGAACATGATCACCGGCGCCGCGCAGATGGACGGTGCGATCCTGGTCGTGTCGGCCACCGATGGCCCGATGCCGCAGACCCGCGAGCACATCCTGCTCGCCCGCCAGGTCGGCGTGCCGCAGCTTGTCGTGTTCATGAACAAGGTCGACCTGGTCGACGACGCCGAAATCCTTGAGCTGGTCGAGCTGGAAATCCGCGAACTGCTCAGCAGCTATGATTTCGACGGCGACAACATCCCCGTCATCCCCGGCTCGGCCGTTGCCGCGCTGCAGGACAAGACCCCGGAAATCGGCCATGACGCCGTTCTGAAGCTGATGGCCGCTGTCGATAGCTGGATCCCGCAGCCGGAACGTCCGATCGACAAGCCCTTCCTGATGCCGATCGAAGACGTGTTCTCGATCTCCGGTCGCGGCACCGTCGTCACCGGCCGTGTCGAAACCGGCATCATCAAGGTTGGTGAAGAAGTCGAGATCGTCGGCCTGAAGAACACCGCCAAGACCACCGTTACCGGCGTGGAAATGTTCCGCAAGCTGCTCGACGAAGGTCGTGCGGGCGACAATATCGGCGCCCTGGTGCGCGGCACGAAGCGTGAAGAAGTCGAGCGCGGCCAGGTTCTGGCCAAGCCCGGCACGATCACCCCGCACACCGAATTCGACGCGGAAGTCTATGTCCTGTCGAAGGAAGAAGGCGGCCGTCACACCCCGTTCTTCGCCAACTATCGCCCGCAATTCTACTTCCGCACCACGGACGTGACCGGCGAAGTGATCCTTCCCGAAGGCACCGAGATGGTCATGCCCGGCGACAATGTGAAGCTCGGCGTCAAGCTGATCGCGCCGATCGCCATGGATGCCGGCCTGCGCTTCGCCATCCGTGAAGGCGGTCGTACCGTCGGCGCAGGGGTTGTCGGCACGATCTCGAAGTAATATAGGACCGCAGCGGCGCGAATCACCCGATTCGCGCCGCTGAGGATTTTAACCGCCCCGGATCGTCTTTCTCCGGCTCTTGCGAGCTAGAAGGGCAATGGACGGGGCGGATATTTTTTGTTGGCGCATTTTGTAAATCATCGGCTGCTCCGGCTGATTTTCACAATGCTCCGGTTTTTGGCTCTTTCGCATCGGTACAGGAACTATGGACAGCAATATCCGCATTCGCCTCAAGGCGTTCGATCATCGCGTGCTCGATCAGGCGACCGGCGACATCGCCGACACCGCCCGCCGCACCGGCGCCCTCATTCGCGGTCCGATTCCCCTTCCGACGCGCATCGAAAAGTTCACGGTCAACCGTGGCCCGCACATCGACAAGAAATCGCGCGAGCAGTTCGAGGTCCGCACCTACAAGCGCATGCTTGACATTGTGCAGCCGACGCCGCAGACGGTCGACGCGCTGATGAAGCTGGACCTGGCTGCCGGCGTCAACGTCGAGATCAAACTCGCTTAAGCGGGTTTGCCTGTAGCCCCGGCGAAGGCCGGGGTGGGCAAGCCGGCAAGTTCCTGCTCTGCGAAAGCTGGGCAGGGTATCGGGCATTTCGGGAAACCGGAAGCTCACACGACACAAGGGATACCGCACGGCCTCTCCGGCAAACCGGACAGGCACGTGGTCCTGGTCCCCCGTCGCCGTTCCCGGGCAGGGGGTGGCATCCAACCCGGACGGGGTGATCTATATTTTGGGTTGGGCCGCGAAGGAGAGATCCTGAGCGGTTTTTTCGTTGGATACGCCCGTTGCCCAGAATGACCTGGCGCTGCGGGCCTCTATGGGAGTAATCGGTGATGCGCACAGGCGTGATCGCTAAGAAAGTCGGGATGACCCGTCTGTTCCAAGAGGACGGACGTCATATTCCCGTTACGGTTCTTGCCCTTGAGGGCAATCAGGTCGTGGCTCGCAAGGAAGTCGATCGTGACGGTTATGTCGCGGTTCAGCTCGGTGCGGGCGTCGCGAAGGTCAAGAATGTCGCCAAGCCGCAGCGCGGCCACTTCGCCAAGGCGGAAGTGGAGCCGAAGGCGCGTCTGGTCGAATTCCGTGTCGCCGAGGACGCGCTCCTCGATGTCGGCGCAGAGATCGCGGCCGATCATTTCATCGCCGGCCAGTTGGTCGATGTTGCCGGTCACACCCAGGGTAAGGGTTTTGCCGGCGCCATGAAGCGCTGGGGCTTCGGCGGCATGCGCGCCACCCATGGCGTGTCGATCAGCCACCGTGCCCATGGTTCGACGGGTAATCGTCAGGATCCGGGTCGCGTTTTCAAGAACAAGAAGATGGCCGGCCACATGGGCGACCGTGAGCGGACCCAGCAGAATCTGGAAATCGTGCGCACCGATGTCGAGCGTGGCCTGCTGTTCGTCAAGGGCAGCGTTCCGGGCGCCAAGGGCACCTGGCTCACCGTCAGCGACGCCGTCAAGGTGAAGCGTCCGGCCGACGTGCCGTATCCCGCCAGCCTGAAGCAGGCTGCCAACAGCAACCCCGCTCCGGCTGAAACGCCCGCGGAAGCGGCCGCTCCCGAAGCGACCGAAGGCCAGGAGGGCTAAACCATGAAGGTCAATGTACAGACCCTCGACGCGCAGGCCGCCGGCGAACTGGAACTGAATGACGACGTGTTCGGCCTGGAGCCGCGCGCCGACATTCTGCACCGCGTCGTCACCTGGCAGCTCGAAAAGCGTCGCGGCACCGCGCGCGGCACCCGTGAGCGTAGTGATGTCGCCCGCACCGGCAAGAAGTTCGGCCGCCAGAAGGGCGGCGGCACCGCCCGTCACGGCGATCGCCGCGCGCCGGTGTTCATCGGCGGTGGTAAGGCGCACGGCGCCCGCGTCCGCGACTTCAACCCCTCGCTGAACAAGAAGGTTCGCGCGCTGGGCCTGAAGATGGCGCTGTCGTCGAAGGCGAAGGCGGGCACGCTGACGATCATCGACAGCCTGGACGTGGCCGAAGGCAAGACCAAGGCGCTGGTCGCCAGCCTTGCCAAGCTGAACCTGACCAAGGTGCTGTTCATCGACGGCGATGCGGTCAATGTCAGCTTCGCGAAGGCTTCGGCGAACATCATCGGCGTGGACCTGCTCCCTGCCGTTGGCGCCAATGTCTATGACATTCTGAAGGCCGACTCGCTGGTGCTCACCCGCGCCGCGGTCGAAAAGCTGGAGGCCCGTTTCAATGGCTAAAAAAGAAGCCGCGGCCGTCGCCAACCGTCATTATGACGTGGTTGTCGCCCCGCACATCACCGAGAAGTCGACCCTTCTCTCCGAAAACAACGCCGTCGTCTTCAAGGTCGCCGGCGATGCGTCGAAGCCGGAGATCAAGGCTGCCGTCGAAGCGATCTGGGGCGTGGACGTCAAGAGCGTCAACACGCTGGTCGTCAAGGGCAAGACGAAGCGCTGGAAGGGCAAGCCCTACAAGCGCACCGATGTGAAGAAGGCGATCGTCCGCCTGGCCGAAGGCCAGTCGATCGACATCACCGAGGGAGTCCGCTGAGATGGCTCTGAAGCATTATAACCCGACCAGCCCGGCCCAGCGCGGCCTGATCCTGGTCGACAAGTCCAGCCTGCACAAGGGCAAGCCCGTCAAGGCGCTGACCGAAGGCAAGCGCAAGACCGGCGGCCGCAACAACAAGGGGCATGTGACCTCGCGCGGCATCGGTGGCGGTCACAAGCAGCGTTACCGCATCATCGACTTCAAGCGTCGCTTGTGGGATGTCGAGGGCACGGTCGAGCGTCTGGAATATGACCCCAACCGCACCGCCTTCATCGCGCTGGTCAACTATCCCGACGGCACCCAGAGCTATATCCTGGCGCCGCAGCGTCTGGCCCCCGGTGACAAGGTCATCGCGGGTAAAAAGACCGACGTGAAGCCGGGCAACGCGATGGAACTGGGTCAGATGCCGGTCGGCACGATCATCCACAATATCGAGATGAAGCCGGGCAAGGGCGGTCAGCTCTGCCGCTCGGCGGGCACCTATGCCCAGCTCGTCGGTCGCGATCGCGGCATGGTGATGGTGCGTCTCTCGTCGGGTGAGCAGCGCTACATCCGTTCAGACTGCATGGGCACCATCGGCGCCGTCAGCAACCCGGACAATGGCAACACCAACCTGGCCAAGGCCGGCCGCAACCGTTGGAACGGCATCCGCCCGCTGACGCGCGGTGTCGCCAAGAACCCGGTCGATCACCCGCATGGTGGTGGTGAAGGCCGCACATCGGGCGGCCGTCATCCGGTCACCCCCTGGGGCAAGCCGACCAAGGGTGCCCGCACCCGCCACAACAAGGCGACGGACAAGATGATTATCCGTAGCCGCCACGCGAAGAAGAAGAGGTAAGCGAGATGGCTCGTTCCGTCTGGAAAGGTCCTTTCGTGGACCTCAGCCTTCTGAAGAAGGCGGAAACCGCGCAGGACGCGGGTGGCCGTGCCGGTCCGATCAAGACCTGGTCGCGCCGCTCCACCATCCTGCCGCAGTTCGTTGGCCTGACGTTCAACGTCTATAATGGCCGCAAGCATGTTCCTGTCGTCGTGAACGAGGAAATGGTAGGTCACAAGCTGGGCGAATTCGCCCCGACCCGCTACTTCCCCGGCCACGCCGCCGACAAGAAGGGCAAGCGCTGATGAGCAAGGAAAAGGCTCCCCGTCGCGTCGCCGACAATGAAGCACTGGCCGTTGGCACGCAGATCCGTGGTTCGGCCCAGAAGCTGAACCTGGTCGCCACGCTGATCCGCGGCCGCAAGGTCGAGGACGCGCTGAACATCCTCGCCTTCTCCAAGAAGGCGATGGCGGTCGACGTGCGCAAGGTGCTGGCTTCGGCCATCGCCAATGCGGAAAATAATCACAATCTGGATGTCGACGCTCTGGTCGTCGCGGAAGCATCGGTGGGCAAGAGCTTCACCCTCAAGCGCTTCCACGCTCGCGGCCGCGGCAAGTCGACCCGGATCCTGAAGCCCTTCAGCCGCGTGCGCATCGTCGTACGGGAAGCGGCCGAAGAAGCGGAGGCGTAAGCACATGGGTCACAAGAGCAATCCGATCGGTCTGCGTCTGCAGATCAACCGCACCTGGGACAGCCGCTGGTTCGCCGAAGGCGCGGACTATGGGCGTCTGCTGCTGGAGGATCTCAAGATTCGCCAGTTCATCATGAAGACCCTGCCGCAGGCCGCGATCTCCAAGGTCGTGATCGAGCGTCCGGCCAAGCTGTGCCGCGTGTCGATCTATGCCGCCCGTCCGGGTGTCATCATCGGCAAGAAGGGCGCGGACATCGAAAAGCTTCGCAAGAAGCTGGGCGCGCTGACCTCGTCCGACGTGTCGCTGAACATC
This sequence comes from Sphingobium cyanobacteriorum, assembly GCF_030580935.1. Taxonomy (GTDB): domain Bacteria; phylum Pseudomonadota; class Alphaproteobacteria; order Sphingomonadales; family Sphingomonadaceae; genus Sphingobium; species Sphingobium cyanobacteriorum. The sequence goes on from NZ_JAUQOM010000002.1 coordinate 103,134, forward strand.
GTCGAGATCCGCAAGCCGGAAGTCGATTCCAAGCTCGTCGCACAGGGCATCGCCGATCAGTTGGAACGCCGTGTCGCGTTCCGCCGCGCGATGAAGCGTGCGGTGCAGTCGGCCCTGCGTCTGGGTGCCGAAGGCATCAAGATCACCTGCGGCGGCCGTCTGGGCGGCGCGGAGATCGCGCGTGTCGAATGGTATCGCGAAGGCCGCGTGCCGTTGCATACGCTGCGTGCGAACGTCGACTATGCCGAAGCCACGGCGCACACCGCCTATGGCGTTTGCGGCATCAAGGTCTGGATCTTCAAGGGCGAGATTCTCGGCCATGATCCGTTCGCGACCGACCGGCTGATGCTGGAGGCTCAGACCTCCGGTGTGCGCCCGGCGCGCTGAGAATAAGGTAGGTATAGCGTCATGCTGCAACCGAAGAAAATGAAGTTCCGCAAGACCTTCAAGGGTCGGATCAAGGGCGATGCCAAGGGTGGCTCGGCCTTGAATTTCGGCTCCTATGGTCTCAAGGCCCTGGAACCCGAACGTGTCACCGCACGCCAGATCGAAGCGGCCCGCCGCGCGATCACCCGCCACATCCGCCGTCAGGGCCGGTTGTGGATCCGCGTGTTCCCCGACGTGCCGGTGTCCAAGAAGCCTGCCGAAGTCCGTCAGGGCAAGGGCAAGGGTTCGGTCGAATATTGGGCGGCGCGCGTCAAGCCGGGCCGTATCCTGTTCGAACTGGACGGCGTGCCCGGTCCGCTCGCAGCAGAGGCATTCTCGCGCGCCGCGATGAAGCTGCCCATCAAGACGAAGGTTGTCGCCCGCCTCGGCGACACCTCGCACCTGGAGGGTTAAGCCGTGGCCAACGTCGCAGACCTCAAGACCAAGACGGACGACGAACTGTCGACCGAACTCAACAACCTGAAGCGCGAGCAGTTCAACCTGCGTTTCCAGGCGGCCACCAACCAGCTCGAAAAGCCGAGCCGGGTCAAGGAAGTCCGCCGGTCGATCGCGCAGATCAAGACCCTGCAGACCGAGCGCACCCGCTCGGCCGCGAAGTAAAGGAAACACACGATGCCCAAGCGCGTGCTGACGGGAACGGTGGTTTCCGACAAGACCGACAAGACGGTGGTGGTGCGGGTGGAGCGCAAGGTTAAGCATGCGCTCTACGGCAAGATCATCCGCCGTTCGAAGAAATATCATGCCCATGACGAGGGCAATGTCTACAAGGAAGGCGAGACGGTCCGCATCGAGGAGACCGCACCGATTTCCAAGCTCAAGACCTGGAAGGTCATCGAGCGCGTGGACACCCACAAGTCGCCGGAAACGGCGGCCTGAGGGAGGCCCGCCGGGCCTTTGTACTAAAATCGCGGCGCGGGGCTGGCCTTTTCCTCCGGGAAAGGCTACAGGCCCGCGCTTCGCGTAGAGTCAAAGGCTCCTGTGAGTCTCTATGCACTTGAATTCGGAACCGCCGGGAATTGCCCCGGTAGGCCAAATAAGAAGGAACCGGATCTATGATCCAGATGCAATCCAATCTTGACGTCGCTGACAACAGCGGTGCCAAGCGCGTCCAGTGCATCAAGGTGCTGGGCGGGTCGAAGCGTCGCTTCGCCAGCGTGGGCGACATCATCGTCGTCTCGATCAAGGAGGCCGCGCCGCGCGGCAAGGTGAAGAAGGGTGACGTGCATCGCGCCGTCATCGTCCGCACCGCCAAGGATATCCGTCGCGCCGACGGTTCGGTGATCCGCTTCGACGGCAATGCCGCCGTGCTGATCAACAAGAACCAGGAGCCGATCGGCACCCGCATCTTTGGCCCCGTCGTTCGTGAGCTGCGCGCCAAGCAGCACATGAAGATCATCTCGCTCGCTCCTGAGGTGCTGTAATGAGCGCTGCCAAGATCAAGAAGGGCGACAAGATCGTCGTCCTGGCCGGCAAGGACAAGGGCCGCACCGGCGCTGTCCTTCAGGTGATGCCGAAGGAGGACAAGGTCCTCGTCGAAGGCATCAACGTCCATGCGCGTCACCGCAAGCCCGATCAGGCCAACCCGCAGGGTGGCATCGATCGCAAGCCGGCGCCGCTGCACATTTCGAACGTCGCTGTCGCCGACAAGGATGGCAAGCCGACCCGCGTCCGTTTCGAGGACCGCGACGGCAAGAAGGTCCGCGTCGCCGTCAAGTCCGGTGAGGTGCTGTAATGAGCGACACATATATTCCCCGCTCGAAGGCGCAATATGACGCCGAAATCGCCAAGGCGATGACCGAGAAGTTCGGTTACCAGAACGTCATGGAAGTCCCCCGGATCGAAAAGATCGTGCTCAACATGGGCGTGGGCGAAGCGACCCAGGACAAGAAGAAGGTCACGCAGGCCGCCGAGGAAATGGAACTGATCGCCGGGCAGAAGCCGGTCATCACCAAGGCGCGCAAGTCCATCGCGCAGTTCAAGCTGCGTGAAGGCATGCCGATCGGCGCCAAGGTCACGCTGCGCCGCGAGCGCATGTATGAATTTCTGGACCGCCTGATCAACATCGCGCTGCCCCGCGTGCGCGACTTCCGCGGCCTGAACCCCAAGAGCTTCGATGGACGTGGCAACTATGCCTTCGGCATCAAGGAGCAGTTGATTTTCCCGGAAATCAGCTACGACAAGATCGACAAGGTTCGGGGCATGGACATCATCGTCACCACCACGGCGAAGACGGACGAGGAAGCGCGCGAACTGCTGCGCCTCTTCGGCTTCCCCTTCCCGATCGAAGAGAAGCAGGCGGCCTAATTTTAAGGCCCCGCTTCTCTCCCAACGCTTAAGCTAAGGAAGAGAACTTAAGTCATGGCGAAACTGAGTTCGATCAACAAGAACGAGCGCCGCAAGAAGCTGGTGAAGAAATATGCCGGCCGCTATGCGAAGCTCAAGGCGATCGCGAATGATACCGCGGCCGATGACAGCGATCGTCTGATCGCGCGTCTGAAGATGGCGGAGATTCCCCGCAACGGCAATCCGACCCGCGTTCGGAACCGCTGCGAACTTACCGGGCGTCCCCGCGCTTACTACCGCAAATTCCGCCTCTGCCGCGTGCAGCTGCGTGATCTGGCCAACAAGGGCCTGATCCCCGGCGTCACCAAGTCGAGCTGGTAAGGATCATTTGAGATGGCATTGACCGATCCCCTGGGTGATATGCTCACCCGCATCCGCAACGGGCAGCAGGCGAAGAAGGACAGCGTTGTGTCCCCCGCGTCCAAGCTGCGCGCCCGCGTGCTCGACGTGCTCCAGCGCGAAGGCTACATCCGCGGCTATTCCGAGGAAGCCCTTGGCAAGCATCCGGGCCTGCGCATCGAGCTGAAATATTTCGAGGGCCAGCCCGCGATCAAGCATGTCGCGCGCGTGTCCAAGCCTGGCCGCCGCGTCTATTCGGGTTCCAAGGAACTGCCGGTGGTCCGCAATGGCCTGGGCATCACCATTGTCTCGACGCCCCGTGGCGTTCTGTCCGACGCCGAAGCGCGTGAGCAGAATGTCGGTGGCGAAGTGCTGGCGGAGGTGTTCTGATGAGCCGCATCGGTAAAAAGCCGGTCGCGATCCCCGCTGGGGTGACGGCGACCATCGAAGGCGGGCAGCTTTCGGTGAAGGGGCCCAAGGGCACCCTCGCCATGCCGCTGCGCGACGAGATCAGCTACACGCTGGAAAATGACGGCATCTCCGTGCAGCCGGCCAACAAGACCAAGGCGGCGCGCGCCTTCTGGGGGATGCAGCGCACGCTGGTCCAGAACCTGGTGACGGGCGTGACCGAGGGCTTTTCCAAGAAGCTGCTCATCACCGGCGTCGGCTATCGTGCCAACTCGCAGGGCAAGACCCTGAAGTTGCAGCTTGGCTATTCGCATGATGTCGATTTCGCGGTGCCGGACGGCATCGAGATCAAGACCCCGGACAACACCACGGTCGAGATCAGCGGCATCGACAAGCAGAAGGTCGGTCAGGTCGCAGCCGAAATCCGTCGCTGGCGCAAGCCCGAACCCTATAAGGGCAAGGGTATCAAATATGCTGGCGAATTCATCTTCCGCAAGGAAGGGAAGAAGAAGTAAGATGGCAAAGCTTTCCCTCTTCGCGCGGCGTCGCCGCCGCGTCCGCACCGCGCTCAAGGCTGTATCGGGCCACAAGCCCCGCCTCAGCGTCCACCGTTCGGGCCGTCACATCTACGCCCAGGTCATCGATGACGCCGCCGGCAAGACCGTCGCGTCGGCATCGACCCTGGACAAGGATGTCGGCTCCAAGGCGCTGGGCAAGACCGGCGCCAGCACCGAAGCCGCAGCCGAAGTCGGCAAGCGCGTCGCCGCTGCGGCGACCGCTGCCGGCGTCACCCGTGTCGTGTTCGACCGTGGTGGCTTCCTGTTCCATGGCCGCGTCAAGGCGCTGGCCGATGCCGCCCGCGAAGGCGGGCTGGAGTTCTGATCATGGCTGACGAAAACACCAACGAAGTCGTCGCGCCCGTCGAGGGTGCCGAAGCGACTGCACCGACCGAAGGTCGTGGTCCCGGCCGTGGCCGTGGCAACCGCGGCGGCGGTGGCGGCAATGACCGCAACCGTGGCGATCGCGGCGGCCGTGGCCGTCGTGATGATCGTCGCGGCGGCAACCGCGACGAGGAGCAGGGCGAGGAACTGATCGAGAAGCTGGTTCACATCAACCGCGTCTCCAAGACCGTCAAGGGCGGCAAGCGCTTCGGTTTCGCGGCGCTGGTCGTTGTCGGCGACGGCAAGGGTCGTGCCGGCTTTGGCCATGGCAAGGCGCGCGAAGTGCCCGAAGCCATCAGCAAGGCGACCGCCGCCGCCAAGAAGGCGATGGTCCGCGTACCGCTGAAGGAAGGCCGCACCCTGCATCATGATGGCCTGGGCCATTTCGGTGCGGGCAAGGTGACGGTGCGTTCGGCCCCGGCCGGTACGGGCATCATCGCCGGTGGTCCGATGCGCGCCGTGTTCGAAAGCCTCGGCGTCGCGGACGTCGTGACCAAGTCGAACGGCACGTCCAACCCCTATAACATGATCCGTGCGACCTTCGCGGCGCTGGGCGAACAGACCAGCCCCAAGTCGGTGGCGCAGCGCCGTGGCAAGAAGGTCGCCGACCTTCTGCGTCGTGGCGGTGCGTCCGCTGAAGTCGCGCAGGCTGATGCCGAAGCGATTGCGGAGTAACTGATATGGCGAAGATCAAGATCAAGCAGATCGGTTCGCCGATCCGTCGCCCCGCCGACCAGAAGAAGATTCTGATCGGCCTGGGCCTTGGCAAGATGCACCGCGTGGTGGAATTGGAAGACACTGCGGAAGTCCGCGGCGCCATCAGGAAGCTGCCCCACATGGTGGCCGTGGTCGAAGGCTGAAGCTTTCCGACCGGATGATATAAGAGCGCAAGAGGGGGCGACCCCTCTTTCGTTTTTTGTGGATGGGGGCTAAAGGCGCGCATCCACAATCCCGGCGAATACCGGGATCTCCGGCCAATTGGCGGTTCCTCGACAGGAAGCGCCAGGCCTTAACCGGCCCCAGCTTTCGCTGGGGCATCGGCTCGATTGCTTCGCAACCGAGCCTCGCGCGAACCAAGCGAAAGCGAGTGCACGATATGAAACTGAACGAAATCAAGGACAATGATGGCGCCCGCAAGGGCCGGATGCGCGTCGGACGCGGCATCGGTTCCGGCAAGGGCAAGACCGCCGGGCGCGGCCAGAAGGGTGCGAAGGCGCGTTCGGGCGTCAGCATCAACGGCTTCGAAGGTGGTCAGATGCCGCTCCACATGCGCATCCCGAAGCGCGGCTTCAACAACATCTTTGCCAAGGATTACGCGATCGTGAACCTGGGCGCGGTGCAGAAGGCGATCGACGCCGGCAAGCTGGACGCTGCCGCCACCATCGATCAGGCCGCGCTGAACGCCGCCAGCCTGACCCGCGGTGGCAAGGATGGCGTCCGCCTCCTGGCCAAGGGTGAACTGACCGCCAAGGTCAGCTTCCTGGTCGCGGGCGCGTCGCAAAGCGCCATCGACGCTGTCGAAAAGGCGGGCGGCAAGGTCGAAGTGATCGCCGTCGTCCCGGCCGCCGACAAGGCGAAGGCCAAGAAGGGCACGACCCTGGCCGCCAGGAAAGCCGCCAGGCAGGGCTGATTTTTCGCCTGAGACTTGCATGCATGACCCCGCTGCCCGATATGGGCGGCGGGGTCATGTGCATCCGGGGACGCTATTTTGTCGCATAAACGGCAAATCCCGGTTCGACAGCGCCCCACGGCCCCGTTAAGGGGATTCCCGATTCCGGCCCATATTCCATCCGGGCATGAGTGATTTGAAGGGCAGCCACCATGGCATCGAGAGCCGACCAGCTCGCATCCAATCTCAGCCTCGCAAAGTTCAGCCAGGCGACCGACCTCAAGAAGCGCCTGTGGTTCACGCTGGGCGCGTTGATCGTGTTCCGTTTCCTGAGCTTCGTGCCGCTGCCCGGCGTTGACCCGACCGCCCTGTCGCAGCTCTACAAGCAGACCAACGGCGGCATCCTCGACATCTTCAACACCTTTTCGGGTGGGTCGCTCTCGCGCATGAGCCTGATCGCGCTGGGCGTGATGCCTTATATCACCGCCTCGATCGTGGTGCAGCTTGCCGCCTCCCTCTCGCCGCAACTTGCCGCGATCAAGAAGGAGGGCGAAAGCGGGCGCAAGAAGCTGAACCAATATACCCGCTATGGCACTGTCGGTCTGACGGCGGTTCAGGGCTATTTCATCGCCGTCGGGCTGGAAAGCTTCGGCGCCCAGTCGGGCGTCGCGGCGGTGGTCGATCCCGGCCTGCTGTTCCGCCTGACCGCGGTTGTGTCGCTGATCGGCGGCACCATGTTCCTGATGTGGCTGGGTGAACAGATCACCTCGCGCGGCATCGGCAACGGCACGTCGCTCATCATCATGGCGGGCATCGTCGCGCAATTGCCGGTGACGCTCAGCAACCTGTTCAAGTCGGGCAGCGAAGGCTCCATTTCCGGCCTGCTTATCATGTTCGTGATGGTGATGGCGATGGGCCTCATCCTGCTGATCTGTTTCATGGAACGGGCGCAGCGCCGGGTGCTAATCCAATATCCCAAGCGCCAGACGCGCCAGGGCCTGATGCAGGCGGATCGCAGCCATCTGCCGCTCAAGGTCAACACCGCCGGCGTCATCCCGCCCATCTTCGCCAGTTCGCTGCTGCTGATGCCGTTGACGATCTCGCAATTCGCGGGGCAGACCGTGGCGGGCGAAAGCAAGTGGGGCGACTTCATCCTGTCGCTCAACCAGTATCTGTCGCATGGCAGCCCGGTCTATATGGGCCTCTATGGCCTGGGCATCGTCTTTTTCTGCTTCTTCTACACCGCCGTGGTGTTCAACCCGGAAGAGACGGCCGACAATCTCAAGCGCAACGGCGGCTTCATCCCCGGTATCCGGCCGGGCAAGAATACCGAACATTATCTGGACTATGTGCTGACGCGCATCACCGTCATCGGCGCGGCCTATCTGGCCTTCATCTGCCTGGTGCCGGAATTTGCCATCGCGCGCGCGGGCATCCCCTTCTACCTTGGCGGGACTAGCCTGTTGATCGTGGTCAATGTTACGGTGGATACCGTGACCCAGATCCAGAGTCATCTGCTCGCCCATCAATATGGCGATCTGATCAAGAAGGCGAAGCTCAAGGGACGTTTGCGCTGAGGGGCGCAGCCGATTCCGATTGGCGCACGAACAGGGGAGAATGCGCGTAATGAATATCATTCTGCTTGGCCCTCCGGGAGCCGGCAAGGGGACGCAGGCGACCAGGCTGGTGGAAAGCCGGTCCATGGTGCAGCTTTCGACCGGCGACATGCTGCGCGCGGCGGTGAAGGCGGGGACGCCCATTGGCCTTAAGGCCAAGGCGGTGATGGAAGCGGGCGAACTGGTGTCCGATGACATCGTGTCGGGCATCATCGGTGAAGCGCTCGACGCGCTGCCGGCCGATACCGGCGTGATCTTCGACGGCTATCCGCGCACGCAGGCGCAGGCCCATTCGCTCGACGGCATTTTGAGCGACCGTGGCCGCACGCTCGACCATGTGATCGAACTGGACGTGAACGAGGATGCGCTGGTCGAACGCATCACCGGCCGCTTCACCTGCGCGACGTGCGGGGCGGGCTATCATGACAGCTTCGCCAGGCCCAAGGTCGAGGGCGAGTGCGACAAGTGCCATGGGCATGAGTTCAAGCGCCGTCCCGACGACAATGAGGACACGGTGCGCACCCGCATGGCCGAATATCGCGCCAAGACCGCGCCGATCCTGCCGATCTATGAAGCGCGCGGCATCGTCAGCCGCGTGGATGGCATGGCGGACATGGATGACGTGACCGTCGCCATCGCTGCCATCTTGGACGGCGGCGCGGCCTGATATAGTCTCCTGCCCCGCAATGATGGGGGGAGGATGACATGCGCATATCGATGATTCTGGCATGGGCTGGTGTGGCGATGGCCGCGCCGGCCCATGCTGCTGTTACCGGCACGAGCGAGATCGGCTTCGCGACGGAGAACCGGGTCGAGATCGCCGCCGACGCGGCCAGCCTCTATGCGCTGCTGGGCCAGCCGGGGCGCTGGTGGAGCGGCGCCCACACCTACAGCGGCGATTCGGCGAACATGACGATCGACGCACATGCAGGGGGCTGTTTCTGCGAAACCATCCCGGCCAGGGCGGGACCGTCGGGCACGATCGAACATGCGCGCGTCATCTATGCCGTGCCGGGCCAGAGGCTGCGCCTGTCGGGCGCGCTCGGCCCGCTCCAGGGGGAGGGCGTGGTCGGCACGCTGGACATGCACATCACGCCCGCAGGAAAGGGCGTGCGGGTGACGATGACCTATGTGGTGGGCGGCTATCTGCGCGGCGGTGCGGCGGCGATGGCGCCGCTGGTCGATCAGGTGCTGGCCGCGCAGTTGCAGGGGCTGAAACGGGTGGCGGAATCACCCGCGCCATAAACGGACAAACTATAGCAACGAAAATTCTGTCATTAACCACGATCTTAACGGATTCGTTGCTGTGCTATTGCTATGAAGCGACGTGGTTGAATCCTTATCGTCCCGTGGCCGCCTGACGGAATTGGATGCGTTGCGCGGCATCGGCGCGCTGTGCGTGCTGGTTTTCCATTATTCGACCCGGTTCCACGAACTGTTCCCGCAGGCGGCGCATGTGCCGTTCAGCTTTCCCGGCGGCAATTACCGTGTCCTGCTGTTCTTCACCATTTCGGGTTTCGCGATCTTCTTCACGCTCGACCGGATCGGGACGGTGGCGGACTTCATCGTCAACCGTTTCGCGCGGCTGTATCCGGCCTATCTGGTGGCGATGCTGCTGACGTTGGGGATCGAATATCTGGCGCATGCGACCCAGTTGCTGGTCGGCCCGCTCGCGATCCTCGCCAATATGACCATGCTCCAGGGTTTCGCCTTCCTGCCCGAAGTGGATGGCGCCTATTGGACGCTGACGGTCGAAATCGCCTTCTATTTCTGCATGATCACGATCTGGAAATTTGCAGGCGTGCGGCGGCTGGAGCCGGTGCTGGCGGGATGGCTGGTGATTCGCTGGCTGTTCTGGGTCTGGCCCGACATGCCGGAACGGATCATCATGCTTCTGGTGCTGCGCTATACGCCCTTCTTCGTCATCGGGATGCTGGCCTACCGGGTCTGGCGGGGGCAGCGCAGCCTGTGGCAACAGGCCCCCTATGCGGCACTGGCCCTGCTGTCGATCGCCACCATGGAAACATGGGATGTCGCCGTCGTCGGCCTCGTACTGCTGATGGCCTTCGTGGCGCTGATCCATGGCCATCTGCGCTTCCTCGCCCTGCGGCCGCTCGTCTGGCTGGGCGGGATCAGCTACAGCTTCTACCTCATCCACCAGCATGTCGGCTTCGTCGTCATGCTGGAATGCGCCAGGGCCGGCTACAGCCCGTGGATCGGTTTTGCGGCTGCCTTCCTGGTGGCGCTGACGCTGGGCACGGCGATCAATCGCGTGGTCGAGCGTCCGGCGGGCGAAGCGATCCTGGCATGGTGGAAACGGCGGCGTGACACGCGCCGCCCGGCCCGCAGGCCGGTGGTCAGCGAAGGCTGAGCAGAAAGGGCGCCGCCGTTTCCGGCCGCGCCCTCCTTTCCCTGCGGTGCAATGCTTATTGTGCGACCGGCGCCGCTGCCGCCGCATTGACCGGCAATCCGCCCATCTGCGTCACCATCTTGGTATAGGCGTCGAGATAGGCGAGCACGATCACCTGGCCGATGTCGGTATTCTGGTAGCCGCCACCGCCCACAGCGGCGAGGCCCCCCATCCAGCCGAGGCCGCCGCCGCCGCCAAAGCTCAGGTCCGACTTGCGGAAATAGCCTTCGGCCATCACCTCTTCCTCGGTGGTGCGGGCATTGACGACGGAGAGCATGACATTCGCCTCGCTCTTCTTGACCGAAATGCCGCCCAGCAACGCGCCGCCGATCCGGCCGCCCAGCATGCCGCCCAGCATGCCGCCAATGGCGTTGCCGCCGCTATTCTTGTTCGTCGTCACGATGTCGGGCTGGATGAAATAGTCCGCCGCCTTCACCTGTCCCTTGCCCAGGTTCGACCCGGCCTGCAATTCGCCCGAATCGGCCATGGCGCGTTCCAGGTTGCGGCTGGCCATCGATCGGCCGCGGTTGACGATGCCGAAACAGCCGGACTGCTGCACGAACAATTTGATGATCGCTTCAGGACTGCCCAGATTCAGTTCGCGCCACCACTGATTGTCCGGCTCCACGATGGCGACCGTGCCCAGTCGCTTGGTGCAGCGGGGAATTTCCATCTGCTTCTTGGTCTGGGCCTGGCGCCCCGATGAACCCTTGTCCGCCGCCAGCGCCGGCAATGTCGTCACAGCAAGGCAAGCCGACGCAGCGGCCAGCATCTTCAATCCACGCATTTCAACAACCCCGTTCCTGTATTGAGAAAATATCGCGCGGCCCCGGTTATTTTTGCGGCAGCCTATCACAGCCGCCCGCTGCTTCCAAGCAAGGCGGCGGCAGATGACGGCGCTTGTCATCGCCGCGCGCGATCCTGCTGACAGGGCGGAGAATCGCTGCTATCGGGCGCCGATGACCGATCTCAGCCATATCCGCAATTTTTCCATCATCGCGCATATCGACCATGGCAAATCGACGCTGGCCGACCGGCTGATCCAGCGCACCGGCGGCCTGACCGATCGTGAGATGAGCGCCCAGGTCCTCGATAATATGGATATCGAGAAAGAGCGCGGCATCACCATCAAGGCGCAGACCGTGCGCCTCGATTATGTCGCGAAAAATGGCGAAACCTACGAACTCAACCTGATGGACACGCCGGGCCATGTCGACTTCGCCTATGAAGTGTCGCGCAGCCTGGCCGCCTGTGAAGGCGCGCTGCTGGTGGTGGACGCCGCGCAGGGCGTGGAAGCGCAGACGCTGGCCAACGTCTATCAGTCGATCGAGCATGATCATGAGATCGTGCCGGTCCTCAACAAGATCGACCTGCCCGCCGCCGAACCGGAAAAGGTGCGCGCGGAAATCGAGGAAGTGATTGGCCTGGACGCATCCGAAGCGGTGCTGGCCAGCGCCAAGTCGGGCATCGGCATCGACGATATCCTCGAAGCCATCGTCAGGAAAATCCCCCCGCCCAAGGGCGATCGCGACGCGCCGCTGGAAGCGATGCTGGTCGATTCATGGTATGACCCCTATCTGGGCGTCGTCATCCTGGTGCGCGTCATGAACGGCGTCATCAGGAAGGGGCAGAACGTCAAGTTCATGATCGGCGGCACCGAACATCTGGTCGATCGGGTGGGTTGCATGCGGCCCAAGATCGAACAGTTGCCGGAACTTGGCCCCGGCGAGATCGGCTTCATCACCGCGCAGATCAAGGATATCAGCCAGACCCGCGTGGGCGACACCATCACCACGGTCAAGAACCCGGCGGCCAAGCCGCTGCCGGGCTTCAAGGAAGTGCAGCCGGTGGTGTTCTGCGGCCTGTTCCCGGTCGATGCGAACGATTTCGACAAGCTGCGCGATTCGATCAGCAAGCTGCGCCTCAATGACGCCAGCTTCTCCTTCGAAATGGAGAGCAGCGCGGCGCTGGGTTTCGGCTTCCGCTGCGGCTTCCTGGGTCTGCTCCATCTGGAAATCATCCAGGAACGGCTGACCCGCGAATATGATCTCGACCTCATCACCACCGCGCCGTCGGTGGTGTACAAGATCCAGCTCACCTATGGCGCAGGCGAGATCGAGCTGCACAATCCGGCCGACATGCCCGACCCCACCAAGATCGACGAGATCGAGGAGCCGTGGATCGAGGCGATCATCTATTGCCCCGACGAATATCTCGGCTCCATCCTGAAACTTTGCCAGGACCGGCGCGGCATCCAGAAGAACCTGACCTATGTGGGTGGCCGGGCGCAGGTCACATACGAACTGCCATTGAACGAAGTCGTGTTCGACTTCTATGATCGCCTCAAGTCCATCAGCCGGGGCTATGCCAGCTTCGACTATCACCAGATCGGCTATCGCGAGGGCGACCTGGTCAAGATGAGCATCATGGTGAACAGCGAACCCGTCGATGCGCTGTCCATGATCGTCCATCGCGGCACCGCCGAATCGCGCGGGCGCGGCATGTGCGAGCGGCTGAAGGATCTGATCCCCCGCCACCTGTTCAAGATCCCCATTCAGGCGGCGATCGGCGGCAAGGTGATCGCACGCGAAACGATCGCCGCGATGCGCAAGGACGTGACCGCCAAATGCTATGGCGGCGACATCAGCCGCAAGAAGAAGCTGCTCGACAAGCAGAAGGAAGGCAAGAAGCGGATGCGCGAATATGGATCGGTCCAGATTCCGCAGGAAGCCTTCATCGCCGCGCTGCGCATGGGCGACGAGAACTGATCGGATGCGCGACCGCTGCGCCGAGATAGCGGGGCAGGTCGCGCGGATCGAGCGGGCGGCGGCGTTCCTGGCCAACGGCCTGTCGCTGGGCGCCTGCCCGCACGCGGCGGCGCGGCGGCGCGATGCCATGTCCGCCAGGCTGATCGGCAACGGGCTGCGCGAACTCGACCTGTTCCTGACCGACCTGATCGTGGAAGCGGGGCGGATCGACCGGCTGGGCGCGGCGGCGGGGCGCGACCCTGGCATGCATCCGGGCCGCCGCATCTTCAGCGCGGCCGAAGCCTGGCGGCGCGCAGAACCGCATCTGGGGCTGGCCGCCGATGCGCGCGACCGCCTGCGCCAGATGCGCGCGGCGCAGAACCGCCAATGTTTCGGCCGGTTGCGCGGCGACGGAGCCGAAGCCGCGCTGCAACGCGCCTGCGCCGACTATGCGCGGCTGGCCGGTGACGTGCTGGCGGCGCTGCGGGCGCGGGGCGGATCGGTCGGGCTTCACCCGCCTTCGGCCCGCTGCGCGCGCAAGGACGCGGTGGGGCAATCTGCCGTCATCCCGTTCTAAAGCTCCAGCCCGATCAGCGTCCCGCTGCCGATCCGGTCGACATGGCGTTTGCCGTCAATCTCCAGCCAGTCGGGCGTGATCTCCAGCCGGCGGCCGTTGATGGTGGTGCGCAGATGTTCGACCGCGATCCGGTTGCGCGCGACGATTCGCAACACGCACAGGCCATCGCCGCGCGCCGCCATCATCGAATAGCGGTCGCCGCGCAGCAGGAAATGCCAACTGCCGTTGGTCGGCTTCCATTCATTGCCGTCGATGATCTGCGTTGCTTCGCCTTCCGCATTGCCCAGCCGCACGCTGATCCGGGTCGCGCCATTGGTCCGGCGTGGCGGCGCGAAGATCAGGATCGGCTCGCCCTCCAGCGTGATCGGGATCGGCGTGTCGCGCAGCAGCCGCGATCCGCCGACGATCAGTTGCGGCAACTCCGCCGAAAAGGGCAGCCGGTCGCGCGAAAAATGACGCTGGCGGACCACCGGATTGGCGTGGAAGCTGTGCACCTGGGTCGTGGTCAGCCGCCCTTCCTCCACCAGCCCGTGGCAGGTCGGGCAGAGCAGCGTCGCGCCCGGCCCGTCGGGCAGGCCCAGATAGCGATAGATGGTGACGCCGCAGCGCACACAGGCAAAGCCGCAGGCGTGGCGGATTTCCGCGCGCTGATCGGCGGTCAGGTCCAGCAAAGACGGCATCACTCGCAAGCCAACCATGGCGACACCCCTTTGAGCGCCGTCCACACCTTTGTGGACGGTCGTTCCTCACATGGCGTCCTCTTGCGATCGGGCGCTCGACCGGCGCCCTTCTGGTTACACTATCGTTGAAATAAATGCGGCCAAGTCAAGGGGCTGGGCATAATCTTCTCGCAACCGCGATATGAAACCGGCGGCGGGGATGCGCACCCACCCCCTGTTTTTCGGCTGTTATCCGGGGGAAAAGCGCTGCCTCTCCAACCGCGCGCCCTTATCGCTGTGGCAACAGGTCGAGCTTGCGTGCAGCCGCGATCGCACGGATGCGGTCGGGGCGCGGCATATTCTTGATCGCGATTTCCGCGACATCGCCGGCGCTGAACAGTTCGACATGGCCGACGCCGAAGATGCGCTGGCCCAGGCTCTGGGTGATCCGCACCGACCGGATAGAGGTCAGCGCGATCTCGGTCCGCTGCTTGGCCAGCAGCCCGCGCTCCAGCAACACCTCGCGCTCGCTCAGCGCCAGCCGCTCGCCCTTGTGCAGCACCCACCACACGCCGATCGCCAGGATGCCGACGACCGACAGCAGCAGCAGCAGGAACAGGAAAGGGTGCGCCCGGATCATCGCGGGATGCTCGTCATATAGCCAGGGTTCGCTCATGCCGTCTCCGATCCGTGTGGGCGGCGACTTCATCATGGCCCCGCGCGTGCGTCAAGCCATGGACGATAGCGGGGTAGTTAACCAAAATTTTCCATAGTTGCTGATAAGGGTCGATCGGAACAGGACGGAATATGGCACGCAATCTCTATGATGTCGGCGATCGTCCGGATGAAACGGGCGCCTGGCTGAATGACAAGCAGGAAGAGCGCGCGCGCGTCGTGCCGGTCGGCATGATCCTGGCCGCGCTGGCACTGGCGGCAGGGGTGATGTTCCTGTTGAAGGATGCACTGCCGGGGGCCGGTCAACGGGGCGGGGCGGACGGGCCGGCCACCATCTCGGCCACATTCGCCCTGTGCGACGATCCTGGCGGCGATGCCTGCGTCCTGTCCGCCGATACCTATGCCTGGCGCGGCCGGCGCTATCATCTGTCCGACCTCAGCGTCCCCAGCCTCACCGCGCCGCTATGCGAACGGGAAGGCGCCCGCGCCCGCCAGGGCCGCGCCGCGCTGGCCACGATGATGAACGGCGGCGCGTTCGAAGCGGTGCCCGATCCCACCGATCCCGATCCCGCATCCCGCATCCTGACCCGCGATGGCGTGTCGCTGAGCCAGCTCATGATCCTCAAGGGCCATGCCCGCCCCTGGTCACGGACCGCGATAGACTGGTGCGCGGACTGACCTGAGGCGGCCTGGAGCACGCTGCCTTTGGCCGGACGCGGATCGCGCGCTCCGCTTTCGTGTTTTCGCATCATGTCCGGCGGAAAGCCGGTTCCCGCTTTTCCGCACGATGCTTTACTGGCCGACCCTGATCTCGAACAGCTTGGGCCAGTTCTTGCCGGTGATGAAGATGCGGTCGGCCTTTGCGTCATAGGCGATGCCGTTGGCGACCGCTTCGCTGTCGGTCACGCCTGCGGCCTTGCGCAGCGGGGCGATATCGATCCAGTCGATCACCGCGCCGGTCGCCGGATCGATCCGGGCGATGCGCGTGTCGTACCAGATATTGGCCCAGACCTCGCCCTTCACATATTCCAGCTCGTTCAGGCGATCGACCATCCGGCCGTTCCAGGTCACGGTGACGCGCCGCCGTTCGGCCAGGCTGTCGGGGTCCAGGAAGCGCAGTTGCGCGGTGCCGTCGCTCATGATCAGGTTTGTGCCATCCTGCGTCAGGCCCCAGCCTTCGCCATCATAGCGAAAGCCCGAAAGCGGGGCGAAGTCGCTCAGTCGCCAGACAAAGCCCTGACCATGGCGCCAGGTCAGGCTGACCAGCCTGTCCTTCCAGTTGACGATGCCTTCCCCGAAATAGGGCCGTTCGATGATCCGGCGGTGCAATATCTTGCCGGTCCTGAGCGCGACCTTGCGAATGTCGGAGCGGCCTTCCAGCCCGGTGCTCTCATAGAGCGCGCCGTCAAGATAGAAGAGACCCTCGGTAAAGGCGGTCGCGTCATGCGGATGGCTTTTCACCAGCGTCCAGCGCGTGTCGGCCCGCGCCGGGGCGGCGAGGGTGAAGGCGACGACCAGCGCCCCCATCACGGCAAGGATGCGGCGCTTCATTCCGCCGCCTGATCCGCGATCGCGGCGGCCAGCCAGCCGGGCAGGGTGACAGGATCGAGCGTTTCGACCCGGCGCAGTTCGATCGAGAGGTTAAGGTCGGGCAGGGCGGCGCGCTGGCGTTTCTCGTCCGCCTCGTCCAGCGGCACGGCGACCAGACGGCGGCTCACCTTGTTGCGATAATGCATCCGCGCGGTATTTTCCTGGCCGACATAGCAGCCCTTGTCATAATCGACGCCGTGCAGTTCGCCGGCATTGGTTTCGAGCCAGAGAAGCTGGTCCTGCCCCAGTTCGGCGACCCCTTCGAACACGCCCAGCGCCAGCCGATGCGCGCGGAAGGCGGCCGATGCGTCGCCAGGCATGGCGGGGGCGAGCCAGCGATGGCCGAGCGCGGGCAGGCGCGGGTCGAGCGGCTGGTCGCCGGCATCGGGGGACCAGTGGACCGCCAGCGATTCGTCGCGGGCGATCGTCACCTTCCGGCGCAGGCGGTAGAGGGTCAGGCGCTTTGCCAGCGCATCTGACTGCGCCGCCTCGCAATCGAGCAGCACATCGTCGTCCTCTGCCCACAGGATGAAGTCGAACAGCGCCTTGCCCTGCGGCGTCAGCAGCCCCGTCCAGCGCGGTTGCCCCTGCTGAAGCGTCAGGACATCGCGGGTCAGCAGGCCCTGCAGGAAGGGTTTCGCCTCCGCGCCCGAAATTCGTAAGATCGCGCGGTCGCGCAGGGTGGTGCCAATCATCGGCTTTAGGTAGGACGGCAGCACGACTTAGCCAAGCCGTCCGCGCGAACGGAATATAGGAATATCCGCATGACCCAGACCTTCGACATGATCCTGAAGAACGGCACCGTCCATACGCCGGGCGGCGCGGAGCGCGTGGACGTGGGCGTGCGCGCCGGCAGGATCGTGGCGATCGGCACGGCCTTGGGGGACGCGGGCGAGGTGATCGACTGCACCGGCCTCGACGTGCTGCCCGGCTGCATCGACAGCCAGGTCCATTTCCGCGAACCGGGGCTGGAATATAAGGAGGATCTGGAATCGGGCAGCCGCGCGGCAGTGCTGGGCGGCATTACCGCCGTGTTCGAAATGCCCAACACCAATCCCAACACCGACACCGCCGAGCGGGTCCATGACAAGCTCGCCCGCGCGCATCATCGCATGTGGTGCGACCATGCCTTCTATGTCGGCGCGACCGCCGACAATGCCGAGCAACTCAAAGAGCTGGAGCGGATTCCCGGCACGGCGGGGGTGAAGATCTTCATGGGCGCGTCGACTGGCAGCCTGCTGGTGGACGATGACAAGGCGTTGGCCCGCGTGCTGGCCAGCGGCACCCGCCGCGTCGCCATCCATGCCGAGGACGAGACGCGGATGAACGCGCGCAAGGATTTGCGGGTCGAGGGCGACCCGTCCTCCCATCCGGTCTGGCGCGACGATGAAAGCGCGCTGATCGCCACGAAGCGGATCATCGCGCTCGCCCGCCAGGCGCGCCGCCGCATCCATATCCTGCACATCACCACGCCTGCCGAACTGGACTATATCGGCCAGAACAAGGACATCGCCACCTGCGAGGTGACGCCCCAGCATCTGACGCTGGCGGGGGAGGATGCCTATCCGCGGCTGGGCACCTATGCGCAGATGAACCCGCCGATCCGGTCCGCCGCGCACCGCGACGGCCTGTGGTTCTGGCTGGGTCAGGGCGTGCCCGACGTGTTGGGCAGCGACCATGCGCCGCACACGATCGAGGAAAAGGCCAAAACCTATCCCGCTTCGCCCAGCGGGATGCCCGGCGTGCAGACGCTGGTGCCGCTGCTGCTCAACCATGTGGCGGAGGGGCGGCTGTCGCTGCGCCGCTTCATCGAACTCACCTCATCGGGGCCGCAGCGCGTGTTCGGCCTGACGGGGAAGGGTCGGATCGCCAAGGGCTATGACGCCGATTTCACCATCGTCGACCTCAAGAAGCGCTGGACCGTGGGCAGCGACTGGCTCGCCTCGCGCTGCAACTGGTCGCCGTTCGAGGGCATGGAGCTGACCGGCAAGGCGGTCGGCACCATCATCCGCGGCAACCGCGTGATGTGGGAAGACGCGCTGGCCGATGCCGCCATCGGCGAGCCGGTGCGGTTCGAGGCGACGCAATTCGCCTGAAACCCGGCCGGATCAGGCGGTCGCCAGCCGGTTGCGCCGGGCAACGGCGATGCCGTCGCTGGCAAAGAGGATCAGGCCGACCCAGATCAGGCCAAAGCTGAGCATCTGGCCCAGGCCCAGCTTTTCCCCGAACAACAGCACGCCGCAGAAAAATTGCAGCATGGGCGTGATATATTGCAACAGGCCCAGCATCGCCATCGGCAGACGCTGAGCGGCGACCGCGAACAGCAGCAGCGGCACGGTCGTCACGGCGCCCGCCAGGATCAGCAGGCTGGTGGTGGCCATGTCCTGTCCGAAACCGATGCCGCCATGCTGCGCTTCCCAGACCAGATAGCCGACCGCCAGCGGCGCGAGCAGCGCCGTTTCCACGCCCAGCCCGGCCATCGGGGCAACCGGCGTCAGCTTGCGCACCAGCGCATAGAAGGCAAAGCTGATGGCGAGGGTGAGGCTGATCCACAGGGTCGTGAGCGCCGACGCGGCCAGGATGGCGACGCCGATCGCCGCGATCCCGATGGCCAGCAATTGCGGCCGCCGCAGCCTTTCCTTCAGCACCAGCACGCCCAGCGTGACATTGACCAGCGGATTGAGGAAATAGCCCAGGCTCGCGGCCAGGACATGCCCCTGATTGACGGCCCAGACATAGGTGAGCCAGTTCAGCCCGATCATCAGGGCCGATATGGTGAGCGCCAGCACCAGCCGCCGGTCGCGCAGCACCAGGAAAAAGGCGGGCAGGCCGCGCCGCAGCGCCAGCAGGGACAGGATCAGCAGCAATGACCACAGGATGCGCTGGGTCACGATCTCGACCGGATCGACATGGTGCAGCAGGCGGAAGAAAAGCGGCAGCAGGCCCCACAGGCCATAGGCCGCAAGGCCCGCCATCAATCCCTTGCGCACCGCGCCCGCGCCCTGCTGGGTCTGGTCGGCGATCAGATGATGCCTCCACCCAGGAACAGGCGCAGCGCGCCGAAGGCGGCGACGATCAGGCAGAAATTCTGCCCGCCCTTCTTCGACGACAGCATGCCGATGAACGCGCCCAGCAACGCCAGCGGCACGAACAGCCAGTTGAGCGCGCCCAGCAGCGGGATGACGGCGGGGATCATCAGGATGAGGGCGACGAGGCCGATGAAGCCGGAAAGAAGGTTCAGCATGCTTCACACATGGCTTTCAACCTGTCCCAGAGCAAGACAGGGCTGCGATGCCAGTGACACCAAACTGGCCTTTCGTCGAAAAATCAGCCAGTTTGGCCCCCATCCTAAAGAATAGAGCAAGGCTTCCCGTGCACAACTGGGCGGCGAGGGAGTGAAACATGGCATATATGCGGTCTGTCGGGATGCTGTCCCTGGTGCTGGCGCTCGCCGCCTGTGGCAAGGGCGACAAGGATGCCAGCCTCGCCGCGCTCGACGCGCAACTGACCAGCAATGCCGCCGACCCGGCGCTGAAGGGCGCGCTGGCCGACCCGATCCTGGTCGATCCGCAACTGGTGGGCCAGTCCAACCGCAACGCCGTGCGCCCGGCCGACCGGCCCGCCAATGGCGCGGTGCCGGTGCTGGCGGGCGATGCCGGCGCGGCGCAGGCGGCGGCGTTGAAGGCCGTCGGCGGCAAGCTGATGCCTGCGCCTGCCGCCAGCGAGGGCGAAGCGCTGGCGTCGACGGTGACGCTGGGCGCGGTCGCGCGCGAACAGGCGGTGCGGCGCGGCGGCACGGGCGGCTGCGCGAAAAAGCTGGCCTATGGCATGGAATGGGCGCAGCGCCTGCCCGAACCCTTCGCCCTGTACCCCGGCGCGCAACTGACCGAAGCGGCCGGCGCGGAAACCGACGGCTGCACCTTGCGCGCGGCGAGCTTCGTCACGCCCGCGCCGCGACAGGGGGTGATGGACTATTATTATACGCTCGCCCGCCGCGCCGGCTATGATGGCGAACACCGGATATTGGGCGGCGATCATGTGCTGGGCGGCACACGCGGGTCGGACGGCAGCGCCTATTTCATCCTCTTCACCGATGCGCCGGGCGGCAAGACCAGCGTGGACATCATCGCCGACAATGGGCGATAAGGGTGGGGGACGATAAGGGCGGGGGACGATAAGGGCGGGGTCAGCTTCACGCGGCCGGCGGCTATGTGGCGCATCCCCTCCGCCCGCTGATCCCGGCGGGATCATGGAATTTTTAATTTATATAATATTTACAATGACTTATCCATGTCCGCTCATTGTTGCGGCCTGCTGCCCCCGACGCGCCATGCATTTCATGAGGCCGATGACACAGGCTTGATCCGTCCTTGCGAGCGCAGCGGATCAATCTGTCGTCATTGCGTTCTAGCTGTACCACTCGCTGTCACGCTTTGCGCTCCGATCGCCGCCTGATTGCGTCCTTTCCCCTTTGGCACTTTGCCTATAGGGCGTTTTCCATGACCAATATCTTTCTCGTGATGGGCGGCGGCGCGATCGGCGCTGCGCTGCGCTATCAACTGGGCCGCTTCGCCGTGCAGATGGCGCCCGGCACGACCTGGCCCTGGGGCACATTTGCCGCCAATCTGATCGGTGGCTTCGCCATGGGGCTGCTGGCTGGCTGGCTGGCGCGCGGCGGCGCCCTTTCGGCTGAACCGATCCGCCTGTTGCTGGGCGTGGGCGTGCTGGGCGGCTTCACCACCTTCTCCGCCTTCAGCCTGGAAACCCTGCTGATGATCGAACGGGGCCAGGTCGCGCTGGCGCTGGCCTATGCCCTGGCATCGGTGGTCGGCGCGATCGCCGCGCTGG
The DNA here is from genome assembly GCF_030580935.1 of Sphingobium cyanobacteriorum. Classification (GTDB taxonomy): domain Bacteria; phylum Pseudomonadota; class Alphaproteobacteria; order Sphingomonadales; family Sphingomonadaceae; genus Sphingobium; species Sphingobium cyanobacteriorum. The sequence continues at coordinate 124,343 of NZ_JAUQOM010000002.1, forward strand.
CGCTGGGCCTTGGCCTGATGCGGAGTGTCGCGGCATGAAGGGGCGTCCTCCCGCCAGGGGTGGCACGGGCGCGCGCGGTGGCAAGCCGGCTGGCGGCAAGCCTGCGGCCGGCCGCCCCTCCACGGGCAAGTTCGCCGATCGCAAGCCCGGCGGCGCGCCCGGTCGCGGCAAGCCATCCGGCCCGCGCAAGAGCGACGGCGACAAGCCCGCCTTCCGGCCCAAGGCCCCGGCAGCGGCCAAATCCGCCGCCGCAAAACCGGCCCCGGCCAAGGTGGCATCCGTCCCCGCCAGGCCCAATCCCGCCAAGGGCGTGTCGCTCGACGTGCGCCAGTTCCGGGTCAAGGCCGACGATGACGGCATCCGCCTCGACCGCTGGTTCCAGCGGCATCTGCCCGATGTCGGCTTCAACCTGGTGTCGCGCTGGTCGCGCACCGGCCAGCTCCGCGTCGACGGCGCCCGCGCCGCGCCGGGCGACCGCATCGTCGAAGGGCAGACCATCCGCGTCCCCCCCGCCGAAGCCCGGCCCGAAGCGGCGGACAAGCCCAGGCGCGTCCGCGTGATCGACCTGACCCCGGACGAAATCGCCTATGCGCAGGACATGGTGATCCACCGCGACGCGCAGGCGATCGTCATCAACAAGCCGCCGGGCCTTGCCACCCAGGGCGGGACCAAGACCGACGAGCATGTCGACAAGCTGCTCGACGGCCTGCTGTTCGACGCCGATTCGCGGCCCAAGCTGGTCCACCGGCTGGACAAGGACACATCGGGCGCACTGCTGCTGGCCCGCTCCAGCCGTGCCGCCGCCCATTTCGCCAAGGCGTTCTCCAGCCGCACCGCGCGGAAAGTCTATTGGGCGCTGGTGATCGGCGTGCCCTCGATCAACGATGGCATGATCGAGCTGCCGCTCGCCAAGCAGCCGGGCACCGGCGGCGAGAAGATGCATGTGGACGAAGCCGATGGCCTGCCCGCCCGCACCCGCTATCGCGTGATCGAGCGCGCGGGCAACCGCGCCGCCTGGGTCGAGCTGCAACCCTATACCGGGCGCACCCACCAGTTGCGCGTGCATCTTGCCGCGATCGGTTTCCCGATCGTGGGCGACGGCAAATATGGCGGCAAGGACGCTTTCCTGACCGGCACGATCAGCCGCAAGATGCACCTGCACGCCCGCCGCATCCGCGTCGATCATCCCGATGGCGGCCGGGTGGACGTGATGGCGGAGCTGCCGCCGCATTTCGCCAACAGCCTGCATGAACTGGGCTTCGACCTCAGCCTCGGCGACATGCCGCTCGATGACGAGATCGACCGCACCCCCACCCGCGAGGATGAAAAGAAGTTCGCGCGCCAGCACGCCAAGCAGGTCCGCAAGGACCGGAAGGGCGAGCGGCGCGCGCGCGGGAGCAGCCGCACCGCATGAGCAACCCCCTCGTCGTTTTCGATTGCGACGGCACGCTGGTCGACAGCCAGCATAATATCTGCGCGGCGATGGTCCGCGCGTTCGAGGATGTGAAGCTGCCCCCGCCAGACCGGCCGGCGATCCTGTCGGCCGTCGGCCTGTCGCTGCCGGTCGCGATGGCGCGGCTGCTGCCGGATGCGGATCGCGATTTCCACGATCATCTGGCGGAACGCTACAAGCTGGCCTTCCACACCCTGCGCCGCGAGCATGCGGTGTCGGAACCGCTTTATCCCGGCATGGCGGACCTGGTGCATGATCTGGACGCGGCGGGCTGGCTGCTGGGGGTGGCGACCGGCAAGTCCGATCGTGGCCTCAACCTCTGCCTCACCCACCATGGCATCATCGACCGCTTCGTCACGCTCCAGACCGCTGACCGCCACCCGTCCAAGCCGCATCCCGCGATGCTGCACACCGCCATGGCGGAGGCGGGGGCGACGCCGCAAAGCACGGTGATGATCGGCGACACCAGTTTCGATATCGACATGGGACTGGCGGCCGGCGTGCGGACGATCGGCGTCGCCTGGGGCTATCATCCGCCGCACGAACTTGTCGCGGCCGGCGCCCATGCGGTGGCGATGGACAGTCTGGACTTGCGCGGCCATATCGGCGCGCCATGACCGACTCGCCTTCGCCTCCTCCGACCGACCCCGAACAGGTCGCGCGCCAGCGTCATTTCGCCATCGGCCTGTTCCGCCTGTCGGGCGCCTTCATCGTGATGTTCGGTTTCCTCGCCATCATGCAGCGGTTCGACTGGGTGCAGGGCAACCGGGCCAAGGCGTTCGGCGCGATCATGGTCGTCACCGGCCTGTTCCAGTTCGTGGTCGTGCCGCGCCTGCTGCTGGCGCTGTTCCGCCAGAGGCCGCCGCAATGAAGCGTTTCTACAGCGACGTGACGATCGTGCCCGCCGAAACCGGCTTCGCGATCCAGCTCGACGGCCGCCCGGTCCGCACCCCCGCCCGCGCGCTGCTGGTGCTGCCGACCCCGGCACTGGCGCAGGCCGTCGCCGCCGAATGGCAGGCGCAGGGCGACATGATCGACCCGGCCGCCATGCCGATGACCGGCCTCGCCAATGCGGCGATCGACCATGTCGTCCCCAACCAGGCCGGTTTCGCCGCCGACGTGGCGCGCTATGGGCAGAGCGACCTGCTCTGTTATCGTGCCCATGGCCCCGATACGCTGGTCGCGCGCCAGGCGGCGGCATGGGACGCGCTGCTCGACTGGGCACGCGCGCGCTATGATGTCGCCTTTGCCGTGACGCAGGGGATCATCCCGGTGCCCCAGCCCGCCGAGACGCTGGCCCGGCTGGAAGCGGCGGTCGCCGCGCTCGACCCGTTCACGCTGTGCGGCCTGTCGACGGTGGTGACGCTGAGCGGATCGCTGGTCTGCGGCCTTGCCCTGGTCGAAGGCGGGCATGACCGCGACCGGCTCTGGCAGGCGGCGGAAATCGACGAAGCCTGGCAGGTCGAACAATGGGGCGAGGATGCCGAAGCCGCCGCCCGCGCTGCCCGCCGCGCGGCCGATTTCGCTACGGCCGCCACCTTCTGCGCGCTCAGCCGTAGCTGAAGGCTGGAACCGCCGTCGCCTTTCGGTCATTGTGCAATGCGATAAGCGCGCAACGCGCCCCGCCATTTCACGCCATGAGGAGACACAGACCTTGGCCCCGATGCTGAGCAGGTCGATCCTGACCGCCCTTCTGACGCTGACCGCGCCGCTGGCGCTCGCCCAGCCCCCCGCGCCACCGCCGGAATCCCCGCCGGTCGAATCGCCCCCGGCCGAGCAGGCGCCGCCGGTCGCGCGCGACCTGACCCAGGCCGAAATCATCGCCTTCAACCGCGCCGTCACCGCCTTCACTGCTGGCCAGACCGCGCAGCAGAAGGGCGACAATGAAACCGCCGCCGCGCAGTATGACGCTGCCCTGCCCGCCATCCGCACCGCGGTCGAGGCTGACCCGGCCAATAGTGACAATGTGCATTTCCTCGCCAACGCGCTCTACGCGGCCGCCGCTGCCCATGGCGCGCTGGGGCAGAGGGACCAGGTGATCCCGCTCTATGAAGAAGCGTTGCCGCACTGGCGCAGGATAGTGGAAGCGAAACCGGCCGATGCGACCAGCCGCAACATCCTGGCCGGCATCCTGATCCAGATCGGCAACCACAGGCTGGCGGACCATGATCGCGCCGGGGCCGATCCCTATTATGCCGAAGCGCTGCCGCTGGCGCGCAAGGGGGTGGAAGAGCAGCCGGGCGACCCCGCCGCCAGAAATATCCTGCTGTCCGCCCTGATCGGCGCGGGCCAGACCTCGACCGAGGAAGGGATGCTGGAAGAAGCGCTCACCATGGGCAAGGCGATGATTGCCGACGGATCGATCGACGCCAGCAACCGGCCCACGCTCGACGCGATGAGCGGTACGGCCGGTTGAGTCAGGCCATGCCCAGCTTGTCGGCGTAAAGCATCCGCCCCGGACCCAGCAGGCCCAGCACCTGCGGCACGATATGCGGGGCGACGGCGAAGCAGCCCTCCGACCGGCCGCATTTGCCCCAGGCGGCGACATGATCCTCGCTCACATAATCGGCCCCATGGACGACGATGGCGCGCGCTTCGGCGTTGCTGTTCTGCGGGTCGAGGCCCAGCAGGCGCATCGACCGGCCATGCTGGCCGAAATACATCTCGCCGGTCTTGAACGCGCCCGAACTGCTGGCCAGCGAATCGGGCTGGTTGGAAAAACTGTGCAGCCATCCCGAATGGGCCGGATCGGACCCCCGGCCATGGGCGACCAGATAGGAACTGGTCTGCCCGCCGATCAGGTCGACGATATGCATCCGCATGTCCTTCGATGGCGCGTCGAAATCCACGATCGCCAGCCGGTCACGCAGTTCAAGCGCGCCGGCATGGCGGTCCAGCGCGGCCTTGGCGCGCTCCAGCAGCGGGGCATAGGGTTTTTGCGCGACCGCGCGCGGCGTCGCGGGAACCGGGGCAGGGCGCGCGGGTTCAGCCCCAGGACCCTCTGCCGGCGACAGCGGCAGGGCCGCACGGCCCATGCTGTCCGACAGAAACGAAAAGGCGAGTCCGCTTAAAGCGAACTTCGTAAAATTGCGGCGATCCATGACCGCAATATAGCAAAGCCGCCGCCCCGGTCCAAGACCGGGGCGATGGGCTTTACTCGCCGGTCATGCTCGTCCCGTCCGCCGACTGGCTCTGTTCGCCGCCTTCGGGCAGGCGCGCTGTCATGCCGGTCGCTTCGGCATCATCCTGAATCTGCTGCTGTTCCGAAATCGACGGGGGCGGGGCGGGCGGAGTCGCGACGGCGTTGTTCTGCACTTCGGGCAGCGGTGCGTCCGGTTCGTCGACGATCACATTTTCGACCGGCGGCTCGACCAGATTGTTGGTCGCGGCCGGCGCATCCTCTTCCTTCTTCCCGCAGGCGGCCAGAGCGAGCGCGCCGGCAAGGGCGACAAGAGCGATTTTGCGCATGGATCAATCCTTCGATGCGATACTGTTGGATGCAATGGCGGTCGGATCGGCGCGGCGGCTCGACGCCTCGATCTTCTGCGCCAGCAGCTTGTCCCAGCCATAGGGATCGGCGCGGAAGCTGACCGTGCCGTTATTGCCGGCAAAGGCGGTCCAGTAGAGCAGATAGACCGCGACCTGGCTGGGCAAGGACACACGCTGGGTCTTGCCCGCGTCGATCAGCGTCTGGATCTGGCCGTTCAGGCTGGGATCGGCCGCGACCATCCGTTCGGCCAGCGCCACCGGCTTTTCCAGCCGGATGCAGCCATGGCTGGCAAGCCGGTCATAGCTGGAAAATTTGCCCCGCGAAGGCGTGTCGTGCAGGTACACCGCGAAGGGATTGTTGAAGTCGAACTTCAACCGGCCCAGCGCGCTGTTCGGCCCGGCCGGCTGGACGATCCGCTCGCCGCCTTCGGGCGTCTTGATGATCTTGTACCCCTGCCGCGCCAGCGCCGCCCGCCCCTTGGGGAAGAGTTCGCGATTGGCGATCGACATGGGCACGTTCCACGGCGGGTTGACCACGATCGAATGGATGCTGGACGACAGCATCGGCGTCTGGTTGGTCGGGCTGCCGGTGACGGCGCGCATCGACGTGACCGGCTGGTCGCCTTCGAACACGGTCAGCACGGCGGCGGCGATGTTCACCTGCACGCGATTGACCGGCAGGCTGCGCGGCATCCAGCGCCACCGCTCCATATTGGCCATGATCGCGGCGATCCGGTCGTCCACGCCGACATTGAGCGCTTCCAGCGTCCGCGCGCCAAGCTGGCCGGTGGGTTCCAGGCCATAGCGGCGCTGGGCGCGCTGGATCACGTCGACCAGCTTTTCCTCGCGCGTGACGGCCGGATCTTCCAGCGCGATGCGGGCGCGCACGACATCGGGCGCGGAACTGGCGGTCAGCGTCGGCCAGCCGCCCCTGTCGCGAATCGCCTCATATTTGGCCAGGCCCTTGCGCAATGTCTCGTAACCGGCCCAGGGCGGGGTCAGGGTGCTGGCCCATGCGGGCAATTTGTCCTCGCTCACGGCCTTGGCAAGCGCCGGGCGCGGATCGATGGCGGCGGGGCGAAGCGCCCATACCTCCAGGAAGTCGGCACTGTCGACCCGGCCGGTGCCCAGCGCCTTGGCGCGGTCGAGCAGGGCGTTGACCAGCGCTTCGCCCTTGAGCGGCGCGCTGGCCCTTTGCCGTGCCATCAGCCCCTGCGCCGCGCCGGTCTGGAGCCAGCCATTGGCCCAGGCTTCCTGCGCCGGGGACAGCGCGGGAATCGGCACCGGCGGCGGCGGCGCCGGAATGGGCTGGACGGTTGGCGGGGCCATCGTCGGCGCGACGGCGGGCGGCGGCGTCTGCGCGGACAGGGGCATGGCAGCAAGGCCAGCTAGCGCCAGCAGCGGGAAACGGATCAAATCAGGACGGTTCATGCTGGACCAGATAGCGCAAAGCCGCCACGGTTCAAATCGCGATAGCGGGAAAAGATCATGCTGCACGTTGTTCACCATCCTGCCTATGTCTCTCCTGCAACAGCCGGCAGCGCCTTTCGTTTCGACAAATATGGGCTGGTGATGGAAGCGTTGCGGGAAAGCGACGCGGTTTTTCACCTGCACGAACCGCAGGCGATGCCGCGCATATGGATCGATGCGGTGCATGATCCCGCCTATGTGGATGAAGTGCTGACCCTGTCGGTGCCGCCGGAAAAGGAGCGCCGGATCGGCTTTGCCGTCACCGATCGGGTGATGCGCCGCTCCCTGCTGTCGCCAGGGGGGACATGGATGGCCGCGAAGCTGGCGCAAATCCATGGCTATGCCGCCAATGCGGCCGGTGGCAGCCATCATGCGCTTGGCCATAGCGGGGCGGGCTATTGCGTGCTCAATGACCTCGCCATCGCTGCCAACCGGCTGATCGCGGAGGGGGACGCCGCGCGCATCCTGATCCTCGACCTCGACGTGCATCAGGGCGATGGCACCGCGTCGCTGCTGGCGGGGCGCAGCGATATCTTCACCCTGTCGATCCATGCCGAAAAAAATTTTCCGGTGCGCAAGGCGCGCTCGACGCTCGACATCGGGCTGGCGGATGGCACCGACGATTCGACCTATCAGGCGGTGTTGTCCGATATCCTGCCGCGCGTGCTCGATGATTTCGCGCCCGACCTTATCCTCTACCAGGCGGGGGTCGATCCGCATGGCGAAGATCGGCTGGGCCGGCTGGCGCTCACCGATGCGGGCCTCGACATGCGCGACCGCTATGTGATGCGGCAGGCGCGGAGGCGGGGCGTGCCGGTCGCCAGCACCATGGGCGGCGGCTATGGCGCGGACCGGATGGCAGTCGCGCGCCGCCATGCCGCCTGCATGATACGAATGGCCGAAGAACTTGCCTGAGATCTTGCTCAGTGCAGCGATTCGCCCGGCACGGATTGCGCCTTTGTCTCCATCAGCTTCGCGGCGATCAGTCCCGCTGCGGCCACCGCCACGAAATCGCTGAAGGCAAGGTAGAGGATATAGCCCCACGGCGCATGGTTGAACACGCTCTGGCCGACATGCATCCACAATGCGGCCGCCAGCGCGAACAGGATCGATATCCGCGCCCGGCTGGCGAAGTCGGAAAGCGCAAAGCGCAGCGCCAGCGCGATCAGCACGCCCACCACCAGCGACAGGATCAGCCCGCCGACCAGCGCGCCGCTGTCCATCACCGGAAAGCCGCTGCTGTTATAGAAAATCTGCGCCACCGGGCCACGTCCGTAAAGGACCGTGCCCTGCGCCGTCGCCGGATCGGGGATCACATAGACGCCGGTGCCGGTGGCGTTCAGCCCCTGTGCCAGCGCGGCTTGCAGATTGGCGCTGGCCTGGTCGCCGACGCGGCTCAGCGCCAGTGCGGACAACGGCGTGCCCCAGAAGATGAAGCCGGTAATGAACATGGCAAGGCCGCCCAGAAGGCCGCCGATCAGAGCACGAACCATAGTGCCTCCCCTTTTCCTGATGTGAAGCTGACGCATCAACGCAGGGCGGGCAACATCTTTCCCGGTCAGGCGATCAGTCGGCCGGGCGTGCGGCCTTTTCGGCGATCCCCGACACGCCTTCGCGCCGGTCCAGCTCGTCCAGCACCGCGTCGAACGGCACGTCCATGTCGGCCAGCAACAGCATCAGGTGGAACATCAGGTCGGCGCTTTCGCTGATCGCGCCATCGCGGTCATCGGCCATCGCGGCGATCACCGTCTCCACCGCTTCCTCGCCGACCTTCTGCGCAATCTTGGCGCGGCCCCTGGCGGTCAGCTTCGCGACATAGGATGCCGACGGATCAGCGCTCCGCCGTTGGCGGATGGTCTGTTCAAGGGTATGAAGGGTCGCACGCATGGGAGCGCATCAAGCGCCACGCGCGCGACCCGTCAATCGATTATTTGCGCTTGCGGTTCGCAAGGAACATGCGGCCGGCCAGAACGGCCGCGCCCATGCCGAACAGGGCCATCTGTTCCGGCTCCGGCACTTGCGTCGGCGTGCCGCCCGACGAGCTTGTGGTGCCGCCCGAACTGCTGGTCGTCGTGCCGCCGCTGGACGATCCGCCGCACTTGCCGAACCAGCACCAGAAAGTGGCGTTGGCGGGCGCCGGCACAGCCGCGCCCATCAAACCGGCGGCGCCGGCCATCAGCAGCATCTTGGTCAATTTCATATCACTTCACCCCGTTTTGCGTCGAACCTGTGATGGTTGATTGCGACCCTGAACGAAGGTTAAGCAGGCTTTGTGCCATCAGGCGGAAAGGCCAGCATTTCCCGCGCCCATACTGGTTAACGCCGGATCGGAGATCATGGTTACTGTAAAGTAAATCGACGTTTCAGGCCGCTCGAACCGGCACGCCCGCCGCCGCCAGCGCGCGGTGCGCCTGCGCGATCGTATGCTGGCCGAAATGGAAGATGGAGGCAGCCAGCACCGCGCTGGCATGGCCCTGCACCACGCCCTCGACCAGATGGTCGAGCGTGCCGACGCCGCCGCTGGCGATCACCGGCACCGACACCGCATCGGCGATGGCGCGGGTCAGCGCCAGGTCATAGCCCTGCTTCGTGCCGTCGCCGTCCATCGACGTGACGAGCAGTTCGCCCGCGCCCAGTTCCGCCAGGCGCAAGGCGTGTTCCAGTGCGTCGATGCCGGTGGGCTTGCGCCCGCCATGGGTGAAGATTTCCCAGCGGCCCTCCGCCACCCTGCGCGCGTCGACGGACCCCACGATGCACTGGCTGCCGAAGCGGTCGGCAATGTCGGCGACCAGTTCGGGCCGGGCGACCGCCGCGCTGTTGACCGCCACCTTGTCCGCCCCGGCCAGCAGCAGCGCGCGCGCATCTTCCGGCGTGCGCACCCCGCCGCCCACGGTGACGGGCATGAAGCAGACTTGCGCCGTGCGGCGCACCACGTCCAGGATGGTGCCGCGCGCCTCATGCGTCGCGGTGATGTCGAGGAAGCAGAGTTCGTCCGCCCCCGCCGCGTCATAGAGCTTCGCCTGCTCGACCGGATCGCCGGCATCCTTCAGGTCAACGAAATTCACGCCCTTCACCACGCGCCCGTTGGCAACGTCGAGGCAGGGGATGACACGGGTGCGGACGGTCATGCCGCCGCCTGCGCCACCGCCAGCGCGGTTTTGAGGTCCAGCCGCCCGTCATAGAGCGCGCGGCCGGTGATGACGCCTTCGATCCCGTCGTCGGCGTGCAGGCTGAGGATGCGGATATCCGCGATCCCCGCCACGCCGCCGCTGGCGATCACCGGAATGTCGGTGGCGCGGGCGAGGTCGACGGTGGCGTCGACATTGCAGCCCTTGAGCATCCCGTCGCGGCCCACATCGGTGAACAGCAGCGACGCGACGCCCGCATCCTCGAACCGGCGGGCCAGGTCGATCACGGGCATGTCGCTCTTTTCCGCCCAGCCGTCGGTCGCGACAAAGCCGTCGCGCGCATCGACCGCCACGACGATGCCGCCGGGAAAGTCGCGCGCCGCCGCCTTGACGAAGGCGGGGTCTTTCAGCGCCGCCGTGCCGATGACGATGCGCGATACGCCCAGGTCGAACCAGCGCTCCACCGATTCGCGGTTGCGGATGCCGCCGCCCAGTTGGACATGGCCGGGGAAGGCGGCGACGATCGCCTCGACCGCCTGCGCATTGACCGCATGCCCGGCGAAACTGCCGTCCAGGTCGACGACATGGAGATGCTGGGCGCCAGCCTCCGCAAAGAGCAGTGCCTGCGCGGCGGGATCGTCGCCATAGACGGTGGCCCGGTCCATGTCGCCTTCTGCCAGGCGGACGACCTGCCCGTTTTTCAGGTCGATGGCGGGAAAGACGATCAGGGACATGGGTTCAACCTTTGCGCGAACGGAGGCTCAGGGCCGCCAGTCGAGAAAACGGGACAGGAAGGACAGGCCGTAGCGCTGGCTCTTTTCCGGGTGGAACTGGCAGCCGATGATGGTGTCACGCGCGACCGCGGCGACCAGCGGCCCGCCATGGTCGGTCGTCGCGGCGACATGGCGCGCGTCCGCCGCTTCGAAATGATAGCTGTGCAGGAAATAGGCTTCGCCCGCTTCGATCAGGGGCGGCGCGCCGTGCAGCACCACATCGTTCCAGCCCATATGCGGCACTTTGACCGCCGCGTCGGCCGGTTCGATCAGGCGCACGGTGCCCGGAATCCAGCCCAGCCCGTCATGCCGGCCGAACTCCTCGCCCGCGTCCGCCAGCAACTGCATCCCCACGCATACGCCCAGGAACGGCACGCCGCGCTGGTTCACCGCCTGCGTCATCGCGTCCACCATGCCGGGGATCGCGACCAGCGCATCGCGGCAGGCGCGGAACGCGCCCACGCCCGGCAGGACGATGCGGTCGGCTTTCGCCACGACATCGGCGTCGGCGGTGATGGTGACAGTGTCCGCGCCCGCCTTGCGCAGGGCGTTATGGACCGAATGGAGATTGCCCGCGCCGTAATCGATGAGGGCGATATGGGTCACAACATGCCCTTGGTGGAGGGAATCGCGTCCGCCTTGCGCGGGTCGATCTCCACCGCCTGACGCAGCGCGCGGGCCAGCCCCTTGAACGCGCTTTCGGCGATATGGTGGTTGTTGCTGCCATAGAGCAGTTCGATATGCAGCGTGATCCCGGCCGCCTGGGCGAAGCTGTGGAAGAAATGCTCCACCATCTCCGTGTCCCATTCGCCGATCCTGGTGACGGTGAAGGGCAGGTTGCACACCAGCCAGGGGCGGCCCGAAATGTCGAGCGCGACGCGGCTCAGCGTCTCGTCCATCGGCGAATAGACGCTGCCATAGCGGCTGATGCCGCGCTTGTCGCCCAGCGCGCTGGCCAGCGCCTCGCCGATGGCGATGGCGGTATCCTCGGTCGTGTGATGCTGGTCGATATGCAGGTCGCCCACCGTCTTGACGGTCATGTCGATCAGCGAGTGGCGCGACAGTTGCTCGATCATATGATCGAGGAAGCCGATGCCCGTCGACACCGTATAAAGGCCCGTTCCGTCGAGGTTGACGGTGACGTCGATCTGGGTTTCCGCCGTGTTGCGGTGAATCTCGGCCGTGCGCATGGCCGCCCTATAGCGCGTGGCGCGCGTCATGCAATCTGCTCTTGCAGGGGTTGACCGCCTGTTTCGCGCCGTTAGGACATTGGGCCATGAGCGATGATCTGCCCGACAGCCTGATTCCCTATGACGAAATCGTGCAGGAGGCGCTGCGCGCGGTCGTCGGCCGGGTGCTGGGCGAGGTGCAGCAGACCGGCGGCCTGCCCGGCGCGCACCATTTCTACATCACCTTCAAGACGCAGGCGCCCGGCGTCGATATCCCCAGGCATCTGATCGAGCGCTTCCCGGACGAGATGACCATCGTCCTGCAAAATAAATATTGGGACCTGAAGGTCAGTGACCGCCATTTCGAGGTCAGCCTGACCTTCAATCAGGTCGCGGCCCACCTCAACATCCCCTTCAGCGCGATCACCGCCTTCGTCGATCCCGCCGTCAACTTCGCGCTGCAATTCCAGGTCGCCGCCGACGAACTGCCGCAGCCCCATGACGAAGCGGAAAATGACGGCCCGCAAGTGGTGGCGGAAGATGGCTCCAATGTCGTGACCGTGGACTTCGGGAAGAAGAAGTAGGCGGCGGGCGGCGCGTCGCGCGCTTGCGCGGCCGGTTGAGGGGGCTGCGTCGATCTTTGGCCGGTAGGCGAATGTCCGGTCCGGAACGATGATATGGCGACACCTGCCGCTGGCGCGCACTCACCGACCAGCCCCGATTGTTCAAAACATTCCCCGCGGACGTCGGGCCTTGAGAGAAGCTGCCGAGCGGGTTGGTCAAAACAGACGACCGCAACGCGCCTCAACTGCGATCTTTCGCGCGAACGCATAGGTTAATTACTTGGTATTTTCCATGCACCGATTTACGCTTTGGAGCAGGGAGTATCTGGGGACACATGAAGAACTTCTGGAAACTGATCGTCTTTGTGGGATCGCCCTTGCTGGCGTTGATCGCTTTTATGGCGAACCAGTCCGCAAGCGAGATGCAATCCAACCTCACCAGCTACGCAACAAACCCGCTGGTCCGCTCATTGCCAAACTGGCTCTTCAGGATCATGCAGACGGATTGGTTTTTAGCCGTCGCGTTTTTCGTGCTTGGATGCGTCGCAACCGTGTTTGTTCGTCGTTGGCTGGCGAAGCGAGGCAGGCTGAGCCCGTTTGAGGCTTTGACTAATGATGTATCGCTTGCCGCTTACTCGCTCGACAACAGCAGCAGTATGTTCACCAATCCAGCGGTCATCGCCAATCTAAACGTGGTAATGAATAAGCTGCATCGGCATGGCTTTGCTACCCCGCCAGCTAACAATGGCGGCTTCGCGAAAGAAAAAATCTCGTACTATCTCCATCAAGTAGCGGCATACATGAAGGAGGATGGCATCGCCTCTGCCAAGCGATCCGCACAATCCATTGTCGACGGCTGGAACAAGTAAGCTGGCTTTAGGGAGAGCAGGGTAGCCGTTCTACGCATCGATCGGGACAGCAGAAATGTCTCGAATTTGGGCAAAAATTTGAACGTCCGCTTCTAAGCATAGGCAAATCGCCGTCCAACGACTTAAGTTGGCACCTTCCCGTCACCCCGCCCCCTGTCCTACACGCCACCTCTCCGCTATCCTCCGCAAACATGCAAAGGCGCACACAGGAGAAGTTTGAGAAGTTTCGGCGCGCGGACGACCCGGTATATCCCGGACCGATTGGTTTTCCGTGGCTTACCCTTCAATGGCCACCTGTATCCGCGATCCAAACCCCACCGGGAGCCTGCCAGAATGCCCGCCACCCGCACCGAAACCGACAGTATCGGCGCCATAGCGGTGCCCGCCGACGCCTATTGGGGGGCGCAGACGCAGCGGAGCATCGAGAATTTTCCCTTTGGCGACGCCGAACGGATGCCGGTTGGCATCGTCCATGCCCAGGCGATCGTGAAGCAGGCGGCGGCGCGGGTGAATGGCAAGCATGGGCTGGACGCCACACTGGTCGCCGCTATCGAGGATGCCGCGCAGCAGATCGTGTCGGGCGCGCTGGACGATCAGTTTCCGCTGGTCATCTGGCAGACCGGGTCGGGCACCCAGACCAACATGAACGTCAATGAAGTGATCGCCGGCTTCGCCAACGAGAAGCTGGCGGGCACGCGCGGCGGCAAGTCGCCGGTCCATCCCAACGATCATGTCAATATGAGCCAGTCGTCCAACGACAGTTTCCCGACCGCGCTGCATGTCGCGACCGTGATTGCGACGCGCGACCGGCTGATCCCGGCGCTGGAAAAGCTGACCGGCGCGCTCACCGCCAAGGCGGAAGGCTGGGGCCATATCGTCAAGATCGGCCGCACCCATACGCAGGATGCGACGCCGCTGACGCTGGGGCAGGAATTTTCGGGCTATGCCGCGCAACTGGTGAGCGCGCGGGCGCGGATCGAGGGCGCGCTCAACGGCAATATCCGCAAACTGGCGATCGGCGGCACGGCGGTCGGCACCGGCCTCAATGCTCCCGAAGGCTGGGCTGAGGATATGGTCGCGGCGATCAGCGATATTGCCGGGACCGCTTTCGAAGCCGCGCCCAACAAGTTTGAGCAACTGGCGGCCAAGGACGGGCTGGTGTTCTTCGCTGGCGCGCTCAGCACGCTGGCGGTGGCGCTGACCAAGATCGCCAACGACATCCGTTTCCTGGGGTCGGGGCCGCGATCGGGGCTGGGCGAACTGGATTTGCCCGCCAACGAACCGGGCAGTTCGATCATGCCGGGCAAGGTCAACCCGACCCAGTGCGAGTCGCTGACCATGGTGGCGGCGCAGGTGATCGGTAATGCGCAGGCGGTGACGATCGGGGGCATGCAGGGGCATTTCGAGCTGAACGTGTTCATGCCGCTCATCGGCGCCAATGTGCTGCGGTCGATCCATCTGCTGAGCGTGGGGATGGAGAGCTTTGCCGACCGCTGTGTCGAGGGGCTGGTCGCCAATGAAGCGCGGATCGCGGAACTGGTCGACCGCTCGCTGATGCTGGTGACGGCGCTGGCGCCGGAGATCGGCTATGACAATGCCGCCGCCATCGCCAAATATGCCCATAAGAAGGGGCTGACCCTCAGGCAGGCCGGGCTGGAACTGGGGCTGGTGGACGGGCCGACGTTCGACCGGCTGGTGCGTCCCGAAAATATGGTCTGATCCACATCAACATGGCGGAACCGGCGGGGGTTCGATACATTGATGCCTTATGAAAAAGACTCCGCTCACCCCCGCCGCGCCGCTGGTCACGATACGCCCGCCCAAAAAGGCCGGCCTGCTCAGAAAGGCGGCGCGGCTGGGGGCCACGGTCGTTGCGGCACGGGTCGCGGCGGCGACGGGCAAGAAGGGAGTCGTCGGCCTGATCGCCGGGGCCGGGGCCAAGCGACTGATCATGCGCTTTCCCGCCGGCGCGCTGTTCGTGACCGGCGCCTATATGGCGGGCAGGCTTTATGAAGTGAAGCGCGATGCGGATCGGAAGAAGGCGCAGAAGCTGCTGCCCGATCATAGTGATGCGGCCATCCCGATCGAAAGCGCCCGTAAAGCCCGCACCGGCCCCTAGCGCGCTCCTCTTTTCTGTCGTCGCATCATTTCTGGCGGAAAAGCGGTTCCCGTTTTTCCGCACGATGCTCTGGCAACGCAAGCGACCTCTTGCAAAAACGCCGCTGCGGCGTCACTAGCGGCCATGGCCGACACCATTTCCTCCGAGACTCCCGACTTCAAGCGGCGGGGCGTCCTTTTCGTCCTTTCCTCGCCTTCGGGCGCGGGCAAATCCACCATCGCGCGCAAGCTGCTGGCTGCCGAGCCGGACCTGTCCATGTCGGTATCGGCCACCACGCGGCCGATGCGCCCTGGCGAGGTTGACGGCAGGGATTATCATTTCGTCGATCTGGAAGAATTTCGCCGGATGACCGGGGAGCATGAATTTCTGGAATGGGCGCATGTGTTCGGCCAGCGCTACGGCACCCCGCGCGCGCCGGTGGAAGCGATGCTGAAATCGGGCAAGGACGTGTTGTTCGACATCGACTGGCAGGGCGCGCAGCAATTGCACCAGATTGCCGGCGGCGATGTCGTCCGCATCTTCATCCTGCCGCCCTCGATGGCGGAGCTGGAGCGCCGGCTGCGCGGGCGGGCGACCGACAGTGAGGACGTGATCGAGGGCCGCATGGCGCGCGCCGCGAACGAGATCGCCCATTGGGACGGCTATGACTATGTGCTCTGCAATGTCGATGCCGATGATTGCTTCCGCCGGGTGCAGACGATCCTGCACGCCGAACGGATGAAGCGCAGCCGCCAGACCGGCCTGATCGGCTTCATCCGCAAGCTCAGCCGTTACCACCAGGACGATTAAGGCCGTTCGAACCCGGCCGGGTCCGCCCAGTCGGGATGGGTCCAGGCCATCGCCTTGAACAATGTGCCCATTTCCGCGCCGTCGGTCAGGCGGTGGCGGGCGGCGTCGATTTCGGCGGCGCGCTCCGGCGCGGCGCGGGCAAGCTGGTCGGCGCGGGCGTCCAGCCCAAGCTGGCGCAGGAAATCGCCCTGGCCCACCGGGCCATGGACGCGCAAGCCCGCCTGCCGCGCCATATTGCCCAGCATGGTGAAATCGACATGGGTGGTCAGGTCGACCTCGCCCGGATCGGCGAAGGGATCGGCAAAGCGGTGCCCCTTGACCGCCTGCAACGTGTCGCCCAGCGCCGGGCCTTCATAGCCATAGTCGATGATGATGGCCGTGCCGCCCTGCTTGGCGATGCGGTGGGCCAGCGCATAGGCGATGCCTGCGCCCACGATCGGGCTTTCGATGATCGCCCCGTCGCTGGCCTGACCGGCGATCGGGGGCAGGCCCGATTCGATGCGGCGATAGCCGGGCACGGGAATGAAGCGGCCCTCCGTCTCGCGGCAGATGACGACCCGCTCGCGCCATTCATCCCCCACCCGGATGCACTGGCGGACCGGCAGGGCGTCGAAAAATTCATTGGCGACCACCAGCAGCGGGCCGGTATCGGGCAGGCTGTCGATGCCGTCATGATGGACCGCATGGGGCAGCAGGGCGCGTTGGCGGCCGCGCAGCACCGGGCTGGTTTCCACCAGATGCACCTTGGGCGCGAGCACCGCGCGCTCCATCGCCCGCAGTGCGTCCGCCGCCAGCGTGCCGCGGCCCGGCCCCAGTTCGGCATAGACCGGATCGGGGCGGCGGCCCGACCGCATCCACATGTCGGCCAGCGCCAGGCCGATCAGTTCGCCGAACATCTGGCTGATTTCCGGCGCGGTGGTGAAATCGCCATCCGCGCCCAGCGGGTCGCGGGTGGCGTAATAATGCTGGTTCGCCTCGCCGATATAATGGGCGACGGAGATCGGCCCGCCCGATGCGATCTGCCGCGCCAGCCGGTCGGCCAGCGAAGCCGGCTCAGGCGACACTGTTCGTCCCGGCAATCGGTTCCACCCGCACCCGGCGCCGCCCGGCGGTGGCGATCAGGTAAAGGCCGCCGACGATCATCGGGATGCACAGCCACTGGCCCATATGCAGGCCGGTGCGCGCGGCGAATTCCATCAACTGCGCGTCGGCTTCCCGGACATATTCCACCCCGAACCGGAAGCAGCCATAGCCCAGGATGAAGAGGCCGACGAGCATCCCCGGCTTGTAGCGCGCGCGGGTTTTCCAGAAGGCGAAGGCGAGGATCAGGAACAGCACCACGCCCTCCAGCGCGGCTTCGTAAAGCTGGCTGGGATGGCGGGCGAAGGGGCCGCCGGTGGGAAAGACGATCGCCCAGGGCACATCGGTTTCCTTGCCCCACAATTCCCCGTTCACGAAATTGGCGAGCCGGCCGAAGAACAGGCCGAAGGGCACGACGCAGGCGACATAGTCATGGATGCGCAGCCAGGAGAGCTTTTCCTTCCACGCCATGTAGAGGATGCCGAGCGACACGCCGATCGCGCCGCCATGGAAGGACATGCCGCCATTCCACAGCTTGAAGATGTCGAGCGGGTGGGCAAGGATTTCGGGCTGGTAGAAGATCACATAGGCCAGCCGCCCGCCGATGATGATGCCCAGCGTCGCGTAGAAGATCATGTCGTCGGCATGGCGGCGGCCCATCGGCGATCCCGGCTGGGCCACCAGTTTGAGCAGATACCAGTAACCGATCAGGATGCCCGCCAGATAGGCGAGGCTGTACCATTTGAGCGTGAAGAAGCCCAGATCGAGCGCGACCGGGTCCAGCCCCAGATCTTTGAAATGAATCGCGCCCGAAGCGGCGGCGGCAAGGTCCAGGATCAAAACGGCGTCCCCTTGGGAATTGGAGTGCGGGCATAGAACAAGCGGCGGGGAAGATGAAGGGGGAACGGGGATTTGATGGCGCAGGCGCGTCGCGAAAGCGTCGGTTGCGTATCCCGTTCGAAGTTCACACCGTCGTCGGGTGTTTGGGGGCAAAAGTACCGCCGAGGCCATCGCGAGGCTATCGCGAGGCCACAGGCGGGTAACGGAACGGTCATGATCGGGTCACGCCGACGCGCCGGGGGCGCGCCGGGACGCGCCTGCTGCGCGCCGCGGATGCGACGGGCAGCGACTGGCAGGCGTGGGGGGGGGTGACGAGGGGGGCTGGTCCATCGGTGAGGGTAAACCAGAGAATGGCGGAATAGGAAAGACTGTGGTGCGGGGGAACGAAAGCTGACTGGGGGACTGTCCGCCGACGGAGTGAGCAATGGTCGCTGACGACCATTTGTTGCCGTTCGGCGCGGGGCGTGCCGCTCCCGATTGCAGACGCTCGCCAACGATGGCACGCATGTCGCTGAAGAAAGCGGAAAGGGCTGGGCATTGGAACTTGGAGATAATGAAACAGGCCTTCTGGAAGACTGCCACGAGGACTGGCGGGCGTTGTGGGAGATACCGGCGGGTCCGACGACCAGGAGCATCGAATAAAGTGTTGGTTTTCTCGTGCCTCTTATTGAGGGTGGCTACCTAACAACGCTTGAAGTTACTGCATGGGAGCAGGCAAGGGCTGCTGCGCCCATGAACAGGGATGATGCTTTGACTGTCGTGAAAAGAAGCGAGAACTACATTCCACCGGCGAATGAAGGCGCGACCTTTTATTTGCTGTCCATCACGCCTCAAGGCGAAGCTGCCATCCCGTCGGGGGCGTTCCCGAACGATTGATCCATCCGGTTCTGCTTCGTCCGCTGCCGTGCCCGAAACGGACAGTCTCCGAACCACCCTGATGGCCACTGGCGAGGC
This sequence comes from Sphingobium cyanobacteriorum, assembly GCF_030580935.1. Taxonomy (GTDB): domain Bacteria; phylum Pseudomonadota; class Alphaproteobacteria; order Sphingomonadales; family Sphingomonadaceae; genus Sphingobium; species Sphingobium cyanobacteriorum. Next base: position 143,039 of record NZ_JAUQOM010000002.1, read on the forward strand.
GACTGGATCACTCGGGCATTTCAGCGCCATATATGTCAAGATCAAGGACCAACCCTCGTCCTCCCATCATAGAAAGTGTATCCGGCTGGAGAGTTAGCCCTTCATTGCCGCTATGCATGAACAAGCCCGCGAATATTCGCCCGCGATAACGTGCGGCCAATGACCGCCAAATTTCGAGATTGTTCGGCAGCGGCGATAACAGCCAGCCAATCTGACCATCGAGATCGGCTGGCTCGCACCGGTCAGCAACTAATCGCCATACGCCGGTTCTGGCCGTCTTTTCGACACCTGAGCCTGTCAGCCAAACACCGCCCTTTCTGGTCCCGACTGTCGGCTCAATGCGAAGAAAGTTAGTGATCTCCTCTGGGTCAAGATCGTCGCCGTAAAAACCCAGCGTGGCGGCAGATTTGTGCAATATTCCCATGTTTACGAACTAACAGAATTTTGTCTGCTTTGCATGGTGGTTCAACTGGAAGCCGTCCTTCCGCAATCCACCCAAATCAGCCCCCCGCCCCCACATCCTCCAGCCCCTTCGCCGCGCGCACGCCTTCGCGGCCGCGCTGGGCGAGCGTTTGTTTGAGCGCGGTGGGGTGCGGGGCGATCAGGAAGCCGAAGCTGACCGTGCCGGCCTTCGTTTCCACCGCATGGTGCAGGCGGTGGGCCTGGACGATGCGCTTCATATAGGGCGATCGGGCGACATAGCGGTGCCTGACCCGCTGATGCACGATGATGTCGTGGAAGCCCAGATAAATGGCGCCATAGGCGGCGATGCCCGCGCCGATCGCGGTTGCCCAATCGCCCCAGCCCCATTGCACCCCGCCCAGCAGCATCAGGATGGAGGGGAGGGCGAAGATCACGAAATACAGGTCGTTCGCTTCCCACATGCCGGTGCGCGGGCGGTGGTGGCTGGCGTGGAGGAACCAGCCGGGGCCGTGCATCACCCAGCGGTGCATGACATAGGCGAACCCCTCCATCGCGGCGACGGTGGCAAGGAAGATGAGGGCAAGGGACAGGGCGGACATGGCGGCAATATAGGGGCGGCGGGCGGCGGTGGCGACCCTGTAATGATGCGGATGCCATGCCCCTTCGTGCGTCCGGCTGGATCACCTCCCTTGCCTTCGCGCGGCGCGACCGGGGTGAAGCAGGGCGCGCGCGAAAAGGGCCGCGATCGCTGGCGCGGTCGCGGCCCGGTTCACCCCCCTAAAGGTCAGGCGATCAGAAAGCGGCGGTCAGGGTGCCGAACACGCCGGCCTTGCTGATATTGTGGCCCGCCGGCGAATAGAGCGACTTGTCGGTGTCGACATAGGAGACGCCGAAGGTCAGATGCTCCCAGGTGTAGGTCGCGCCGATATTCCAGTCGGTATATTCGTCGCCGATCGTCAGGTAGCTGGGCCCGAAGCTGTGGCCCAGATGCGCCGACACGCCGATCGGGGTGTCGGGGATGGATGCCGACAGGTCGCCCGCGACATAGAGATTGTCCTCCTTGCCATTGCCGACGGACAGCGCCTTCGCCTTGGGCGCGTAGTTGACGGTCAGCTTGGCGGTGGCGGGGCCGAACGTGCCCTTGACCGATGCATAAGGCTCAACGAAGTCGGTGTTGAGGCCGGCATTGCCCGGATAGTAATAATAGAGCACGCCCAGGTCGATCGTGGCGGCGCCCACGGTGGTCGAATAACCGCCGATCAGGTCGAGTTCCTGATCCGATCCGGCCGCGACATAATCGTCGATCGAGCTGCCCCAGACCGAAGCGTAGAAGCCGGACTTGTGGCTGACGGTGATGCCGCCTTGCAGCGCGAAATTCTTGTTGGTCTGCGAAATGCCGCGGAAGCGATAGTCGGTGACGACCGCCGCATTGCCGGTGACGGTCAGTGCGGGCGCGGGCGCGTCCTGGGCCATGGCAGGCGCCGGGACGGCGGCGAGCGCACCGATGAGAGCGCCCAGGAAAAGAGGGGCCGAATGGCCGAGAATGGACTTACGCATGCTAATCCCCTTGATGGTTCTGCGATCGTCCCGCCTGCGTCCAGGCGCCCGCCTCTCTGCTTCCCCCGCTTGGGATGGGCCGGCTGCCTCAACCCGTGTGGAAATGCCTTTCCTCGTTGCGGTGCACAAGAAATTATTGCTGCTTAATGTCTTTTGCTGCCATAATGTTGCTACTCTGCAACAAAATGCGGGGTTAGCCCGCCGGGCCGCCGGGGTCGGCTTCCCTTCCGTCCCGCACGGCCCGGAAACGGGCGAGTCCGGCGGCAAGGTCGGCGATCAGGTCGGCCGGGTCTTCCAGGCCGATATGAAGGCGGATGGCGGGGCCGGCCGCCTGCCATTGCGTCGCGCTGCGATAGCGGGCGGGATCGACGGGCAGGGCGAGGCTTTCGAAACCGCCCCAGCTATAGCCGATGCCGAAATGGGCAAGGCCGTCGATCATGGCGGCGCGGGCCGCTTCGTCCCCCCCGTCCAGGATGAAGCTGAACAGGCCGGTCGATCCTGAAAAATCGCGCTGCCACATGGCATGGCCGGGGCAGTCGGGCAGCGCGGGGTGCAGGACGCGGGCGACCTCCGGCTGGTCGTTCAGCCACCGGGCGATGGCGATGGCGCTGTCCTGATGCTGTCGCAGCCGGATGCCCAGCGTGCGCAGGCCGCGGCTGGCGAGCCAGGCGTCGTCGGGGCTGACCATCTGGCCGAACAGATAGGCGGTCTGGCGAATGGGGCCGAACCAGTCGGCGGTGGCGGTCACGCTGCCCATCATCACGTCGCTATGGCCGACGATATATTTGGTGCAGGCCAGGATGGAAATGTCCACGCCATGGGCCAGCGCCGGGAAATAGAGCGGCGTCGCCCAGGTGTTGTCGATCAGGGTGACGACCCCGTTCGCCTTCGCCCAGGCGGTCAGCGCGGGCACGTCCTGCACCTCGAACGTCAGGCTGCCGGGGCTTTCGAGGAAGAGGGCGCGGATCGGGCCGCCTGCCAGATGGGCATCGAGCGAGATGCTCGCGGGATCATAATAGATCGTTTCGATACCGTAATTGTCCAGCAATTGGGTACAGAAAGCGCGGGTCGGATCATAGGCGCTGTCCACCATCAGCAGCCGGTCGCCCGGTTTCAGCACCGCCATCAGCGCGCAGGCGATCGCCGCGACGCCCGACGGATAGAGCATCGTGCCCGCCGCCCCCGGCTCCATTTCGGTGAGCGCGTCGGCAAGGGACCAGGCGGTCGGCGTGCCCTTGCGCCCGTAGAACAGGCGCTCATGCGTGCTGCTGCCCGCCGCTTTGCGCAAATGGGCAACATCGTCATAAAGGATGGTCGATGCGCGCCACACCGGGGGGCTGACGATCGCGCCGGGCTGGCCGGGCATCCCCGTCCATTCGGGCTTGCGCCCGGCCTGGGCGAGTTGCGTGAGCGGCCTGCGCCCATCCTTGCCGGAAGCATCGTCCTTCATGCGGCACCTGTCACTTTCGGTGTCACAGGGTCCAGGCCCCATTCGGCCCAACTGCCGTCATACAGGGCGATATCGGTCTTGCCGAGCGTTTCGAGGCCGGCAAGCAGGATGGCGGCGGTGACGCCGCTGCCGCAGGTGGTGATGACGGGGCGGGACAGGTCGATGCCGGCCGCTGCATACAGGGCGCGCAGTTGGTCGGGGGATTTCAGGCTGTTGTCGGCGGCGAACAGGGCGGAATAGGGCAGGTTGCGCGCGCCGGGGATATGGCCGGACGCCATGCCGGGGCGCGGTTCCGCCTCCGCGCCGGTGAATCGGCCCGCGCCGCGCGCGTCCAGCACCTGGCTTGCGCCGCTGTCCAGATTGGCGAGCATATCGGCCTTGGTGCGGACCTGCGCCCGGTCGATCCGGGCGATGGCGGTGCCGGGCGCGGGGCTGGCTGGGCCGCTGTGCGTGGCGCGCCCTTCCGCCACCCATTTGGGCAGGCCGCCGTCGAGGATCGCGACCGATGCGCCCACGCCATAAAGGCGCATCATCCACCATGCGCGCGCGGCGCTGCGGATCGGGCTGTTGTCGTACAGGATGACGCGGCTGTCGGCGTCGATGCCGACCGCCTGCACGCGCTGCGTCATGAGGGGGTCGGGCGGGAGCGTATGGGGCGCGGGCGCGTCCGGGTCGGCCAGCGTGTCGAGGTCGAGAAAGGCCGCGCCGGGGATATGGGCGGCCTCGAATTCCGCGCGGGCGTCGCGCGGGGTGCCGGGCAGGAACAGCGTTGCGTCGATGATGCGCAGATCAGGCTGGCCCAATTGGGCCGCGAGGTCTGCGGTGGACAGGAAAATGGTCATGCGGCGTCCTTCGGTCCCTTGATGCGCGCCTGTCTCGGAGCGGGATGACGTCAGATTGACCCACGCCGTCATTGCAAGCGCAGCGCGGCGATCCACTGGAGCGCGCATGGATTGCTTCGCTGCGCGCGCAAGGACGAATCAACCCTGTGTCGTCGGACACTAGAGCGGGACCGCCAGCGATTAAAGGGCGTTGCGCTGATCAGGCCGGCGTCAGTTCCGCGGCCGCGCGGGCCGCGGCGCGGCGATACTGGCGCGGCCCCTGGTCGAGGCGCAAGGGCGCAAGGCGATCGGCCGGGGGTTCCTGTTCCTGCCCGACGATGAAGGCGCGGGCGGTGCGGCCCTGGCCCGGATCGGCGTCCCGCCGGTCCCAGCGATAGGCCATGTCAAAGGCGGTCAGCGGGATCAGCAGGCTGCGCTGGCCCATGGTGACGGGCACGATATCCTCTGGCGCAAGGCGCAGTTCGCCGGTCAGTTGCACGGTTTCGCCGGGCGCGATGCCCACCGCGCTGTGCAGCGGCAGGCCGTCGTCGCCGCTGAAGAAGCGCTGGAGCAGGGCGGCCTGCTGTGCGCCGGCATTGCCCACGATGCCGCGAATCAGGATGTCCTGTGCCGGCCGGTTGCCGCGATTGTGCAGGATCAGGCCGTACTGGATGGTCACGCCGATCATCGAATAGCGCGCCTGCCCGACGGCCATGTCCATGTCGATCCAGGGTCGGTCGGTTTCGTCGGGCGTGGATGGCGCGGATGCGGGCGGGACGGCGGCGGCCGGCTGTTCCGGGACCGGCCTGGCCGGAGACGGGACCGGAGAAGATGGGGCCGGGGCCGGAGAGGGGGGCGCGGCGGCGGGCGTTGGCGCTGCCAGTGCTTTGGCCGGACGGCGCCGCCGCAGCAGGAAGAAGGCGGCCAGCGGGATCAGCGCCAGCGCGGCGCCGATGATCCAGGCGCGGGGTATATCCTGGTCGTCGGCCGGGACAGGGGCAGGCACAGCTACGGGAACGGGCGCAGGGGCGGCGACCGGCGCGGCCGCTTCCCCCGCGTTGGTCACGGGGGCCGGGGGTGGCGTCCGCACCGGAGCGACCGGCGCGCTCTGGCTGACCGCTTCGCCTGCGGCATCCGGTGCCGCCGTCGTCCGTGGTGCGGGGCGCTGGATGCGCGGTTCAGCCGGGGCGGTGCGGGCGGAAGCGGGGGATGCAGGGGCGGGCCGGGGCGCAGGCTGGGGGACGGGCTGCACTGTCGTCATTGGCGCCACTGGCGGCGCGACCGTGGGCGCGACCGCCGGCGGCGCGGCGCGCGGCGTCACCGGATCGCGATAGACGTTGAGTTCCGGTCCCTGCCGGTTCGCGTCGGGCGCGGTGCCGGCGGGCGGGATCGACAGGCCGGTGGCGGGCGCCTCCGCCTGCTGGGCAAGGACAGGCCCAGGGAGGACAGGCGCAGGCACAAGCACAAGCAGCGCGGCGAACAGCAACGGACGGATGATGGACCCCATGAGCGTGGCAAGGCACAAGAATGGCTGAACTGCAAGTGAACAATGCGAAGGCGATGACATCAGCCGTGCAATGGCGTAGATGGCCGCGCATGACCGACCTTCCCATCCCCCCCCTGCATCTGGGCCAGACCAGCGCCCTGCCCGCCAGCCCGGAAGCGGCGGTGCTGGACTATGTGCCCAATCCGCGCCCCGGCAAACCCTATCTTGTGCGTTTCACCGCGCCGGAATTCACCTCGCTCTGCCCGGTGACGGGACAGCCCGACTTTGCCCATCTGGTGATCGACTATGCACCCGCTGCAACGATCGTCGAATCGAAGTCGTTGAAGCTGTTCCTGGGCGCGTTCCGCAACCATGCCGCCTTCCATGAAGATTGCACCGTGGGCATCGGCGAGCGGCTGTTCGCCGAGATGGCCCCGGTCTGGCTGCGCATCGGCGGCTACTGGTATCCGCGCGGCGGCATCCCGATCGACGTGTTCTGGCAATCGGGCGAGCCGCCGGCGGGCCTGTGGCTGCCCGCGCAGGACGTGCCGGGCTACAGAGGGCGGGGGTGAACGCCGTTGGTGCAGGGCGGCGCTGCGTTTTTCTCTGCGTCTGAAGGTTGCGATGCCCGTCATCCGTGCGTGAGAGGGGCGTCGCAACAGGCGCCTGCGCCCACTGTTTGACGAACGACCAACAATGTTCGACCAACGACATGGGCGCATGCATGCGTCGCTTGACCGATGCAGCGAAACGGCCGATCCCGCGTTTATCGCGCGCGAGGGAATATTGTCTCATCGCGCCCTTCTGACGTGTCGGAGTCGTCCATGTCCTTCAAGAAAGTCCTGCCGCTGCTGATTGCGGCCGCCCCGCTCGCCCTGCTGTCGCCCGCACTGGCCCAGACGGCACCCGCCGGCCCGGCCGCCGGCATCACCACCCAGTTGCCGCGCGGCGCGGCGCCCAGCCATTATGCGATCGAAGTGACGCCCGATGCGGCGAAGCTGACATTCACCGGCAAGGCGACGATCGACGTGAGCGTCGCCACCACGCTGCCGGCGCTCGTGCTGAACGCGGCCGATCTGACCTTCTCCGCCGTCACCCTGACGCCTGCCAAGGGCAGGGCGATCAAGGGCACCGCGAAGGTCGATGCCGACGCGCAGACCGTGACGTTCGATTTCGGCCAGCCGATCGCGCCCGGCCGCTACATGGTCGACATCGCCTATGCCGGCATCATCAACCAACAGGCGAACGGCCTGTTCGCGCTCGATTATACCGACAATGCCGGCGCGGCGAAGCGCGCCCTCTTCACCCAGTTCGAAGCGCCCGACGCGCGCCGCTTCGTGCCGGGCTGGGACGAACCGAGCTACAAGGCGACGTTCGACCTGTCCGCCGTCATCCCGACCGGCCAACTGGCGGTCGGCAACATGCCGGTCAAGGCGACCAAGGATCTGGGCGGCGGCAAGAGCCTGGTGACGTTCGGCACCAGCCCCAAAATGTCCTCCTACCTGCTGTTCTTCGGCCTGGGCGAACTGGACCGGGCGACGAAGATGGCGGGCAATACCGAAGTGGGCGTCATCACCGGCAAGGGCAATACGGGCAAGGCGCAACTGGCGCTCGACGCATCGGCCAGCATACTGCCCTGGTTCAACGACTATTTCGGCGTCCCCTATCCGCTGCCCAAGCTGGATAATGTCGCTGGCCCCGGCCAGAGCCAGTTTTTCAGCGCGATGGAAAATTGGGGTGCGATCTTCACCTTCGAACGCGCGCTGCTGGTCGACCCGCGCTTCACCTCCGAAGCGACCAAGCGCCGCATTTACGAAACCGTCGCGCATGAAATGGCGCATCAATGGTTCGGCGACCTCGTCACCATGGCGTGGTGGGACGATCTGTGGCTGAACGAGGGCTTTGCAAGCTGGATGGCGACCAAGGTGACGGACAAGCTGCAACCCGACTGGGAAATGCTGCTGACCCGCGTGGACGGGCGCGAAGCGGCGATGAGCCTCGATTCGCTCGCCACCACGCACCCGGTCGTGCAGAAGATCACCACCGTCGACCAGGTGAACCAGGCGTTCGACGCCATCACCTATCAGAAGGGCGAAGCGGTCATCACCATGCTGGAAGGCTATGCCGGCGAAGATGCGTGGAAGACGGGCATCCAAGCCTATATGAAGGCGCACGCCTATGGCAACACCGTGACCGACGACCTGTGGAAAGCGGTCGAGGGCGCGGGGGCCAAGGGGCTGGTTGCCATCGCGCATGATTTCACCAGCCAGCCGGGCATTCCGCTGGTCACGGTGGACAGCGCCATGTGCAAGGGCGGATCGACCGTCCTGACGCTGAGCCAGAGCGAGTTCAGCCGCGACCAGAAGGACAAGGCGCCGCTCAAGTGGAACGTGCCGGTCAAGGCGCAGACGATTGGCGGCGAAGCGCAGCGGCTGATCCTGCAGGGCAAGGGCACGGTGACGCTGCCGGGCTGCGGCGCCTATGTCGTCAATGCGGGGCAGACGGGCTATTATCGCTCGCTCTATCCGGCGGCCAATGTGCAGGCGCTGGCGAAGGATTTTACCAGGCTGGCGAGCATCGACCAGACCGGGCTGCTGGCGGATAATTTCCAGCTTGGCCTGGGCGGTTATCAGCCGATCGGGCTGGCGATGGACCTGATCGATGCCGTGCCCGCGACGGCGACACCCGCCGTGATGGCGGAAGTGCCGGGCTATCTGGCAAGCGCCCACGCCATGCTGGAAAGCGACAAGGCGGCGCAGGGCCGGGTGCTGGCCTATGCCTCGGCCAGGCTGGGGCCAGTGCTGACCGGCATCGGCTATGACGCAAAGCCGGGTGAAGGCGCGCAGGTGCCGGTGCTGCGGCAGGCGCTGGTGGTGACGCTGGGCGACATGGGCGACAGGGCGGTGGTGGCGGAGGCCAACCGCCGCTTCGCCCAGCCCGCCCTGCTCGACGGGCCGCTGCGCAACACCTGGCTGTCGATCATCGCGAAGAACGCCGATCAGGCGACCTGGGACAAGCTGCGCGCGCTGGCCAAGGGCGCAAAGACCGACCTGGAAAAGAGCAGCACCTATGCGCTGCTGGGCGGCGCGAAGGACGAGAAGCTGGCGGCGCAGGCACTGGACCTGGCCCTGACCGACGAGCCGGGCAAGACGACGAGCGCGGCGATCATTGCCCAGGTGGGCGCGGAGCATCCGATGCTGGCGGTCGATTATGTGCTGGCCCATCGCGCGCAATATGAGGCGCTGATCGACGTGTCGGCGCGCAGCCAGGCGCTGGCGCGGCTGGGCGGCGGGTCGGCCGACCCGGCGATGGCGACCAAGCTGGACGCCTATGCCACCCGTTATCTGACGCCCGAATCGCGCAAGGTGGTGGACCGCGCCATCTCCGCCATCAGGACGCGGATCGAAACGCGCAGCCGGTTGCAGGCGCCGCTGACGGCTTGGTTCGCGGGGAAATAGGCAGGCGGGAAGGGCGGTGGCGCGATCCACCGCCCTTTTGTGATCGGGTTTGTGATCGGGCGATCATGGGGGCAAAGCCCGCGCCTTGCGCCCCGCGCCTTATTCGTTGCGCAGGTCGCTGCCTGCCTTTTCCAGCGACGCGCCGACTTCGCGCTTGGCCTCGCCTGCCTCGCGCCTGGCGTCGGCCGCCGCCTCGTCGGTCGCCGCGTCGATCCTGTCCGCGCCATTGTCGATCGCGCGTCCGGCTTTATCCAGGCCCTTGTCGATCTTCGCGCCTGCATGATCGACCGCATTGCTCACATCATTGCCGATCGCCGATCCCGCATTTTCCAGATTGTCCTGCGCCTTTTCCGAACAGGCGGACAGGCCGGCGGCGGTCAGCAGGGCGGTGGCGGCAAGCATATATGTACGCATGATGGTTCCTCTTTCGACGCAAACGGGAAGCGGGATAAGCGCGCAAGCGGGCAGAAGGTTTCGCCCCTTGCGCGCTTATCCGCCGCGCAGCCCGAACACCATCGACCGATCCGCTTCGGGGATCAGCCCTTCCAGAACGCGCCAGAATCCGGTGACGGACCCTTGCCCCGCCTGCGCATAGGCGGCGGCCATCTTCTCGCGCAGGGCGCGGAACATCTCGGCCTCCAGCGTCTTGCCCGCCGGGCTCAGCCGCAGCAATTTCTGCCGCCGGTCGCTGGTCCCTGTCCGCGTTTCGATATAGCCGCGTTCGATCAGGTCGCTCAGCACGCGCCCCAGCGACTGTTTGGTGATCGCCAGCAATCGCAGCAATTCCTTGACGGTCAGATCGGGCTGGCGCGAGATGAAATACAGCGCGCGATGATGCGCCCGGCCCAGCCCCTGCGCCGCCAGCCCCTCGTCGATCGAGCGGGTCAGGGCGGAATAGCCGAAATAGAGCATCTCGATCCCCCGCCGTATCTCGTCCTCGCGCAGGAAGAGCGGGGATGCAGGCGAAATCTGGGCGGAAGGCGCGTTGGAAACCGACATGAAGGGCTATGATCCGGCGAAAGGGCAGAATGTATATTGGCGACATCAAACTGTGATGACTAGGCTTTCCTTTCGCCAATCACACGCTATATGGCGTCCCCACGCCGATGCACAGTCGGCCCTGCTGGGGCGTCGCCAAGCGGTAAGGCAGCGGCTTTTGATGCCGCCATGCGCAGGTTCGAATCCTGCCGCCCCAGCCAGTTTCCCTTTCCGTTCACTGTAAGCCCATGCATCGCCGGTCGGGAATGACTGCCGGGCCTGTACCTCCTGGCCGCGCACCCCAGGGCGATCGTCCGATACCGCCGTGCCGCCGCCCGGTCCCGCCTTTCCGCACGATGCCCTAAAAGGCGTCGGCGATATCCATCAGCCCCAGCAGCTTCTTCGGCGCGACCTGTCGCCAGCTTGCCCGCAGCCGCTGCGCGACATGCTCCCAGTCCGTGTCGCCCAGGTCGAGGCGGATGCCGATCCAGTCATTGCCGAAATAGGCGGGGCGGTAATAGCGGTCGGGGTCGGCCTCGATCAGGGTCGCCTGTTCTTCCGGCGCGGTGGTCTTGACCAGCACCGCGATGATGCCGTCGCCATGATGGTCGCGGGTGAAGTAAGCGAATTTCTTGCCCTTCACGATGCCGAAGCAGGGCATCCCGTGCGAGACGATCTCGTCCGCCTGCGGCAGGGCCAGCGCTGTTGCGCGCACCTTGTTCAGCAGCCAGCCGGGCTGGCGCTCGCGCGTGACGAAATCGGCCAGCGTGCGGGCATAAAGCTGATGTTCGGCGATCAGGATGCGCGCGGCCAGGGTGTCGGCGCTGTCGCCGGGCAGGATCGCCACCGGCGTCTGGGCCAGCACCGGGCCATCGTCCAGTTCCGCCGTCACGACATGGACCGAACAGCCCGCATGGCTGTCGCCCGCGTCGATCGCCCGCTGGTGGGTGTCCAGCCCCTTATATTTGGGCAGCAGGCTGGGGTGGATGTTGAGCATCCGGCCTTCCCATGCCGAAACGAACTCCGGCGAAAGCAGGCGCATATAGCCGGCCAGCGCGACATAATGGACGTCCGCCGCGCGCAGTTGCGCGTCGATGATCGCGTCGAATGCGGCGCGTTTCATCCCCTTGTGGCTCTGGCCGAAGGTGGCAATGCCCTCGGCGGCGGCCAGCGCCAGGCCGGGCGCATCAGGATCGTTGGCGGCGACCAGCACGATCTCATAGGGGCAGTCGTCTGCCTTCGCCGCGTAGAGCAAAGCCGCCATGTTGGAGCCACGGCCGGAGATCAGGACGCCGACTTTTGCCTTGGCCATTTCTCACACCCTCCCTTCGGTTCGAGCCTGTCGAGAACTATGCGCGCCGTTCTCGCCCTTCGACAAGCTCAGGATCTGCGAACCGAACGGGGGTGGGGAGGGCGCTCAGCCCAGATGCGTCGCCGACCAGTCCGCCCTGGCGCTCCACGTTTCGGTGGAGCCGCGCACGGTGCAGCCCTTGTCGCCTTCGCCGATGGCGCCGATGCGGAACACGGTTTCGCCCGCATCCTCCAGCGCTTTCGTGACGCCCGCGACATGGGCTTCGTCCACGGCCAGCACCATGCCGATGCCGCAGTTGAAGGTGCGCGCCATTTCTTCCGGCTCGATATGGCCCTGCGCCTGGAGGAAGGCCATCAGGCGCGGCTGCGGCCAGGCGTCGGCATCGACGCTTGCATGCGCGCCATCGGGCAGGACGCGGGGGATGTTTTCCAGCAGGCCGCCGCCGGTGATATGCGCCAGCGCGTTGATCATCCCGGCGCGGACCAGCGGCAGCAGGCTCTTCACATAGATTTTGGTCGGCGCCATCAGCGCGTCGATCAGCAGCACGTCCTGGTCGAAGATCGCCGGGCGGTCGAGCCGCCAGCCCTTGTCGGCGGCCAGGCGGCGGACCAGCGAATAGCCGTTGGAGTGGACCCCCGACGACCCAAGGCCCAGCAGCACGTCGCCCGGCCTCACCCGGTTGCCGGTCAGCGCCTTGGCCCGTTCGACCGCGCCGACGCAGAAGCCGGCGAGGTCATAGTCGCCCGGCGCGTACATGCCGGGCATTTCGGCGGTTTCGCCGCCGATCAGCGCGCAGCCCGCCTGGCGACACCCTTCGGCGATACCGGCGATGACACGCTCGGCAACGCCGCTCTCCAGCTTGCCGGTGGCATAATAGTCGAGGAAGAACAGGGGTTCGGCCCCCTGCACGATCAGATCGTTGGCGCACATGGCGACCAGGTCGATGCCCACGCCGTCATGGCGGCTATGGTCGATCGCCAGCTTGAGTTTCGTGCCCACGCCGTCATTGGCCGCGACCAGCAACGGGTCGTCATAGCCTGCGGCCTTGAGGTCGAAAAAGCCGCCGAAGCCGCCCAGTTCGGCGTCGGCGCCGGGGCGCCGGGTGGCCTTGGCCAGGGGGGCGATGGCCCGGACAAGGGCGTTGCCCGCGGCAATGTCGACGCCGGCCTTGGCGTAGCTGTAGGATTCGTTCTCGCTCATGGGGGAGCGCCCTAGAGCAAAGGCGCGCAAAACGGAACCTTCGATCTTGGCGCTATCATCCCGATGCCGTTCGGGCGTCGACTGCGCTCAGGGCGCACGGAGTAAGTTCGTGATGCGTTGGCGCTTGGCATCCTGGGCAAATCCCGCCAAAAGGGCGCGCGTGAGCCTGAGCCAGACCCTAACCCGCCCCGCAGCCTTCGTGCGCCTGCTCTCGCGGCCCGTCCAGATCCTGTTCGCCGTCGCGATCGGCCTCGCCGCCGCCGCGCTGTTCGCGCAGATGGAAGGGGAGCGGGGCGTGCCGCCGATCGCCAGCGGCGGCGATTTCGAAGTGCGCGGGGTGAAGGTCGATGTATTCGCCAAGGATGCCGACACCGCCCGCTATGCCGGCTGGCGCATGGCGCAGCGGCAGGCATGGCGGATGCTGTGGACGCGGACCCATGGCGGCGGCGGTGCGCCCGCCTTGTCCGATTCGCAGCTTGAGGCGATGATCTCCGGCATAGAGATCGACTATGAGCAGGCCGGGCCGAACCGCTATGTCGCGACGCTGGGCATATTGTTCGACCGCGCCCGCACCGGCGCGCTGCTGGGCGTCAGCGGCAATGTGATGCGATCCCCGCCGCTGCTGGTGATCCCGGTGCTGTGGGATGGTGGCTCCGCCGTCTCCTATGAGCGGGTCAATGAATGGCAGAAGGCGTGGGCGCGCTATCGCACCGGCGACAGCGCGATCGACTATGTGCGCGTTGCGGGATCAATCGCCGATCCGATCCTGCTGAACGCGGGCCAGACCGGGCGGCGCGGCCGCCTGTGGTGGCGGGTGCTGCTCGACCAATATGGCGCGGCCGATGTGGTGATCCCGATCGCGCGGCTGGAGCGGGCCTGGCCCGGCGGGCCGGTGACGGGCATCTTCACCGCGCGCTACGGCCCCGACAACAGCCTGATCGGCAGCGTCACCCTGCGCGCCTCCAACGACAGCGGCATCCCCCGGATGATGGACGAGGGCGCCCGGCGGATCGACGAACTCTATATCCGCGCGCTCAATGACGGTCGCCTGCGGCCCGACCCCTCGCTTATCATCGAGGAGCCGGTCGATCCCGACGCGCTGGCGATCGAGAATGCCGCCGAAGCGCCGGTCGAATCGCTGGAATTGCCGACCGCGCCGACCGCATCGGCGGGCGTCACCAGCTTCGCGATCCAGTTCGACACGCCCGATGTCGGGTCGATCGGCACCAGCGAATCGACCGTCCGGTCGATCCCCGGCGTCCGGTCCGCGACCACCAGCAGCCTGGCGCTGGGCGGCACGTCGGTCATGCAGGTCAGCTTCGATGGCAGCGTCGACATGCTGCGCGCGGGCCTCCAGGCGCGCGGCTTTGCCGTCGCTGTTTCCGGCACGACCCTGCGGATCACCCGGCGGCAGGGGCCTGCGCCATCGCAATGAGCCAGATCAGCCTGCCTTTCGACTGGCATGGGGCGACCGGGCATGGGGCATCGGGCACCGGCGATTTCCTGGTCAGCGACGCCAACCGTCTGGCCGTCGCCCATCTGGAGCGCTGGCGCGACTGGCCGCTGTCGGTGGGCGTGCTGATCGGCCCGCCCCTGTCGGGCCGGTCGACGCTGGCGCGTCATTTCGCGCGGCGGAGCGGCGGCGACATCATCGATGATGCCCAGGGCGTCGACGACCATCGCCTGTTCCACGCCTGGAACGAGGCGCAGACCACGCGCCGCCCGCTGCTGATGGTGGGGACGATGCCGCCGGTCTGCTGGGCCGTGACGTTGCCCGACCTGGCCTCCCGCCTCGCCGCGGTGCCCCATGTCGCGATCGGGCAGCCGGACGAGGCGCTGGCCCATGCGCTCATCTGCCGCGCCTTCGACCGCGCCGGGGCCAGCTATGCGCCCGATGTGCCCGACTGGCTGCTGCGCCGGGTCGAACGGCGCTATGACGCGCTTGCGCAGGTGACGGGGCTGCTCGATCGCGCCGCCCTGTCATCGGGCCGTAAGATTTCGGTCGCAATGGCAAAAGAAGCCCTGCAAGCGGCAGGCTTTCTGCCTATAGTCCCGCCCGCCCCCTCCACCGACCAGCGCGAGTAATCCGTGGCCGAAGCTGATTCCATCGCCAGCCTGGCGCCTGCCAGCGATCGCTATTTCAACCGCGAACTGTCCTGGCTGGCGTTCAACCAGCGGGTGCTGGAAGAGGCGATGAACCGCGCCCATCCGCTGCTGGAACGGCTGCGCTTCCTGTCCATCTCCGGCGCGAACCTGGATGAATTCTTCTCCGTCCGGGTCGCCGGGCTGAAGGGGCAGCAGTTGCAGGATGTCGACCTGCGTTCCGCCGACGGCCTCACCCCGGCGCAGCAGTTGAGCGCGATCACCGACGCCACCGCCACCCTGATGCGCGCGCAGCAGAAGGTGTGGGGGCTGCTCCATGGCGAACTGGTGGAGGTCGGGATCGAAGTGATCGGCCCGACGGCACAGATGGACCAGCCCTGCGCCAACTGGCTGCGCGATCATTTCCTGACCCAGATTTTCCCGATCCTGACGCCCCAGGCGCTGGACCCGGCGCATCCCTTCCCCTTCATCCCCAATGAAGGGCTGTCGATCATCTTCGATCTGGAACGCCTGTCCGATAAACAGCCGATCCGTGAACTGGTGATGATCCCGTCCCGCCTCGCCCGGTTCGTGCGCATCCCCGGCGAACCGGCCCGCTACATGGCGCTGGAGGCGGTGATCCGCCGCTTTTCCGCCGACCTGTTCCCCGGCTATCGCGTCCGCACCAGCGGCGTGTTCCGCATCATCCGCGACAGCGATATCGAGATAGAGGAAGAGGCCGAGGATCTGGTCCGCCACTTCCGCAGCGCGATCAAGCGCCGCCGGCGCGGCCGGGTGATCCGCATGGAGATTGAGGAGCGCATTCCTGAGCCGGTCGAGGACATGCTCCAGGACATGCTCCAGGGCCATGACGCCGTGGTGGTCGAAGTGGAAGGGTTCATCGGCATCGGCAACCTGTCCGCCATTGTCGACATCGATCGCCCGGACCTTAAATTCGAACCCTATGCCCCGCGCTTCCCCGAACGCATCCGCGAATATGGCGGCGACTGTTTCGCCGCGATCCGGGCCAAGGATATCGTCGTCCACCATCCCTATGAAGCGTTCGACGTTGTCATATCCTTCCTGAAACAGGCGGCGATCGACCCGGATGTGGTGGCGATCAAGCAGACGCTCTACCGCGCGGGCAAGCAGTCGGCGATCATCCGCGCCCTCATCGACGCGGCGGAGGCGGGCAAGTCCGTGACCGCCGTGGTCGAACTGAAGGCGCGGTTCGACGAGGAACAGAATCTGATGTGGGCCGACGCGCTGGAGCGTGCGGGCGTGCAGGTCGTCTATGGCTTCATCGACTGGAAAACCCATGCCAAGGTGTCGATGGTCGTCCGGCGTGAAGGCGAACAGTTTCGCAGCTACTGCCATTTCGGCACCGGCAATTATCACCCGATCACCGCGCGCATCTACACCGATCTCAGCTTCTTCACCGCCGACCCGGCCTACAGCCGGGATGCCGCCGCGCTGTTCAACTATATCACCGGCTATGTCGAACCGGCGCGGCTGGAAAAGCTGGTCATGTCACCCCGCGACCTGCGCGATACGCTGTGCCGGCTGATCGACGCGGAAATCGATCATGTCCGTGCCGGGCGGCCCGGCACCATCTGGGCCAAGATGAACAGCCTGGTCGACCCGACGATCATCGAAAAACTCTATGCGGCCAGCAATGCGGGCGTCCAGATCGACCTCATCATCCGCGGCATATGCTGCCTGCGGCCCGGCATGCCGGGCATGTCGGACAATATCCGGGTAAAGTCGGTCGTGGGCCGCTTCCTGGAACATAGCCGCATCGCCGTGTTCGGCAATGGCAAGGCGCTGCCCAACAATGGCGCGAAAGTCTATATCAGTTCGGCCGACTGGATGCCGCGCAACTTCGACCGTCGCGTCGAATTCATGGCGCCGGTCGAAAATGCGACGGTCCATGACCAGATTCTCGATCAGGTCATGGTCGCCAATCTGATCGATACGGAACAAAGCTGGTCGCTCGACAGCGATGGCCTCTACACGCGGCTGGAACCGGGCGACAGGCCGTTCAACCTGCACCGCTATTTCATGACCAACCCGTCGCTGTCCGGGCGCGGCGCCGCGCTGGACAATGCGGCGGTGCCGACCCTGCGCCTGCGCGGGAAGGGCTGAACGGCCATGAATTCGATGCTGAGCCGGGTCCGCGCTGTCGCTGAAAGCATGGCGACATCGCCGCAACCGGCGCACGCCCGCACCGCCATCATCGACATCGGCTCCAACAGCGTGCGCCTGGTCGTCTATGACGGGCCGCGCCGCATCCCCTTCATCCTCTTCAATGAAAAGGTGATGGCCGGGCTGGGCGCGTCGCTGGCGAAAACCGGTGCGATCGAACCGGACGCGATGGAGCGCGGCCTGCGCGCGATCGGCCGCTTCGCCCATCTGTGCCGGGCGATGAAGGTGACGGACATACGCTGCGTCGCGACCGCCGCCGTGCGCGACGCCACCAATGGCCATGACTTCATCGCCCGCGCCAGGGCGCTGGGGCTGACCGTCGAACTGCTGACCGGCGCGCAGGAAGCGATCGGCGCGGCGATGGGCGTGCTGTCGGGGATTCCGCATGCGGACGGCATCGTCGGCGATCTGGGCGGGGGCAGCCTGGAACTGGCGCGGGTGCGCGGCGGCGCGGTCGAACAGACGATCTCGCTGCCGCTGGGCGTGCTGCGCCTGCCCCAGATCCGGGCCAAGGGGCCACGCCTGCTGGAACGCACCGTCGCCAAGATGCTGGACAAGGCCGGGTGGCGGCCGGAACCGGACCTGCCCTTCTACCTTGTCGGCGGGTCATGGCGCGCGCTGGCCCGCTTCGACATGCAGCTCACCCATTTCCCGCTGCCGGTCGTGCATCAATATGAAATGACCGCCGCCCGCGCCGAACAACTGGCCCGCATCGTTTCCCATGTCGATCGCGCCCGGCTGAAGCAGATTCCGGCCATGACCGGATCGCGCGTGCCGACCCTGCCCGATGCGACCGCCCTGCTGTCGGTGGTGGTGCGGCAATTGAAGTCCAGCCGCCTGATCGTGTCGGCCTATGGCCTGCGCGAAGGGCTGCTGTACGAAAATCTGCCGCAGGATATTCGCGCGCATGACCCGCTGCTGGTCGCGGCCGAGGCGGAAGGGGAGGCGCAGGCCCGTTTTCGCGGCCATGGCGACCGCATCGACCGCTGGATCGCGCCGCTCTTTCCTGATGACGACGCGGCCATGCGCCGCATCCGTCGCGCCGCCTGCCTGCTCGCCGATGTAAGCTGGCGCGCCAATCCCGATTTTCGCGCCGAACGCGGGGTGGAAATCGCGCTGCACAGCAACTGGGTCGGCATCACCGCAGATGAACGGGCGATGCTGGCGCAGGCGCTGCACAGCCATTTCGGCGGCGGCGTCACCGCGCCGATGGGCCTTGACCGCATCGCCCGGCCGGATGCGTTGCGCCGCGCGGCGCTGTGGGGCCTGGCGATCCGCCTGGCGCAACGCCTGTCGGGCGGGGTGGAAGGGCCGCTGGCGGTGTCCCGGCTGGAACATCAGGGCGACCGCATCGCCCTCTATCTGCGCGACGATGATGTGGACCTGTTCGGTGAGGCGGTGGAACGCCGGCTCCGCCATCTGGCGCAGGCGATGGGGGTCAAATATCAGCTACTGGGCGGCCAGGGCCAGGGCCAGGAACAACGCCCGGAACAGGGCCAGCGATAGGATAAACCCCTATCGTTCCGTTACCAGCAGCTTGTCGATCTTGCGCCCGTCCATGTCGACGATTTCGAACCGGAACCCCTGATCGTCCACATAATCGCCCACTTCGGGCAGCCGCTTGAGCAGCCAGAGCGCATGGCCCGCGACGGTGGCGTAATCGCGATCCTCGGACAGGTCGATGCCGATCCGTTCGGCCAGTTGGTCGATCGGCATCTGCCCCGACACCAGCAGGCTGCCATCCTCGCGCTCCACCATGTCCGGCTCGTCATAGGCGTCGCGGTCGGACGCGAAATGGCCGGCGATGGCGGACAGCAGATCGGCCGGGGTCACGATCCCCTCGAAATGGCCATATTCGTCATGGACCATCACCATCGGCACGTCGGACCGGCGCAGCACTTCCAGCGCGTCCATCGCATCGACCTGATCGGGTACGACCTCCGCCCGGCGCATCAGCGATGCCAGGTTCAGCGGCTCGCGCCGGAACAGCGCGGTCATGATGTCGCGCGCCTGGACGATGCCGATAATGTCCTCCACCGACCCGCGCCCCACCGGCAGGCGGGTGTGCGGCGTGTCGAGCAGGCGGGCGCGAATCGTTTCTTCATCCGCGCCGATATCGATCCAGTCGACATCCATGCGCTGCGTCATCACTTCGCGCACCGGCCGGTCGGCCAGCCGCACCACGCCCGAAATGATCGCCCGCTCGCTTTCCTCGATCACGCCCGACTTGCTCGCCTCCGCGACGATCAGGTGCAGTTCCTCGGCGGTGACATGGCTTTCCGATTCGCGGGCCAGGCCCAGCGCCTTGAAGATCAACATGCTCGACGTGTCGAGCAGCCAGCCGATCGGCGCGGTGAAGCGGGCCAGCCACAGCATCGGCGTGGCCATCACCACCGCGATCGGTTCGGGCTTGCGCAGCGCGAACTGCTTGGGGACCAGTTCGCCCACGATCAGCGAGGCATAGGTGGTCAGGCCGATGACCAGTGCGAAACCCAGATTTTCCGCCGTATTCGCGCTCAGGCCAAATCCTTGCAGCCGCTCGCCCACCGGCCCGCCCAGGCTGGACCCGGAATAGGCGCCCGACACGATGCCGATCAGGGTGATGCCGATCTGCACCGTCGACAGGAACTTGCCGGGGTCGGCCGCCAGCGCCAGCGCGGTGCGCGCGCCCTTGCGCCCGGCCTTCTCCATCGCTTGGAGCCGTGGCCGGCGCGCGGACACGATCGCCAGTTCGGACATGGCGAACACGCCGTTCAGGGCGACAAGCGCCAGAATGATGACGAGATCGACCCAGGGAAAGGGCGTCGGCGTGTGGGGAGGGATCGTGGCCATGGTGGTCGGTTCAACGCTATAACGGCAAATCTTTCATTTTCACAACACTGCCATCAGCAAGAGTTCAGTTCGCATGTGGAACAAAGCCATGGCCTGGCCATTAATGCGGGCAGCCGTCTCTTACGGGCGCACAAGACAAGGGAACAGGATAATGAGGATTTCTCATCGCATCATCGGGGCGGCCAGCCTCGCCGCCATGCTCGCCACCACCGCCTGCACCACCGATCCGACCACGGGGGATCGGCGCGTGTCCAAGGCAGCGATCGGTGGCATCGGCGGCGCATTGGGCGGCTATCTGCTGGGCGACCTGGTCGGTGGCCGGCGCGACCGCACCGAAAAGATTCTGGGCGCGGGCATCGGCGCGGTCGCGGGCGCGGGCATCGGCGCCTATATGGACGCGCAGGAACGCAAGCTGCGCGAACAGACCGCCGGCACCGGCGTCGACGTGATTCGCGACGGCGACAATCTGCTGCTGCGGATGCCGTCGGGCATCACCTTTGCGACCGACAGTTCGGTGGTGCAGCCGCAATTCCAGCCGACCCTCAACGATGTCGGCGCGATTCTGGCGCAATATCCCAAAACCTATATCGACGTGCTGGGCCATACCGACAGCGACGGGGCGGACGCCTACAACCAGGCGCTGTCGGAACGCCGCGCCCGCTCGGTCGCCGATTATCTGGTGAGCCGGGGCGTCCAGTCCGCCCGCATCGCCACGCGCGGCTATGGCGAAACCCAGCCGATCGCCTCCAACGCCACGGCGGAGGGCAAGGCGTCCAACCGCCGCGTCGAAATCAAGATCGCCCCGGTGACGGAAGGCGACATGCGCGGCTGACATCAACCCTCCCCTGAAAGGGGGAGGGGGATCGGCGGAGCCGGTGGAGATGTGTCCCCCTGTCAATGGGGCGACACCCCTCCGTCCGGCGAACGCCTGCCACCGCCCCTGCCAGGGGCGGAATGCGCATCTCAAAAACTCGCCTTGATCCCGTCGATCACGAACTGCGCCGCCAGCGCGGCGAGCAGCACGCCCAGCAGGCGCGTGATCACCGCCTCGATCTTGCGCCCCAGCAGCGCCATCAGCGGCCCGGCGGCGATCAGCGCCCCCAGCATCAGCACCAGCGTCAGCATCACCGCGCCCAGCACGACGCCGCGTTCCGCCACGCCGTTGGCGCGCGACATCAGCAGCATGACCGTGGCGATCGATCCCGGCCCGGCGATCATCGGCATCGCCATCGGGAAAACCGACACATCCTCGACATGCGGTTCTTCGGTGCTCAGCTTGTTGGCCCGGTCCTCGCGCCGCTGGGTGCGCTTTTCGAACACCATGTCCATCGCGATCATGAACAGCATGATGCCGCCGGCGATGCGGAAACTGTCCAGCGCGATGCCCAGCACGCCCAGCAACTGCTTGCCCCACAGCGCGAACACCAGCAGGATCGCGGTCGCGATGCCGACCGCGCGGATCGCCATCGCCCGGCGCTGGGCGGCACTCGCGCCATTGGTCAGGCTGGCATAGATGGGCGCGCAGCCCGGCGGGTCGATCACCACGAACAGGGTGACGAAGGCGGACAGGAACAGGGCGATCATGATCCGGCCTCCACTCTGTCGTCGATCACGGTTTCATAGGCGGCGCCGGTCCACATCTTCACGGTGACATGGCGGCTGTTGTCGGCGGCGACATCGGCGGTCCAGACCAGGCTGTCGTCCGGGGGCGGGGCCACGCCCCTGGCCGGCGGGCCGTCAGGACGCGGCGCGCCCTTGCAGGTCGCGACCTTGCCGGTCAGGAATTCCGGCACGGCCCGCGGCGCGCTCAGCCTGTCGCCATGGTCGAGTATCCATTGCCAGCCGCCTTTTTTGTCGCGCCGCCAGATCGTCGTGAAATAGCCGACCGACCCGTCCGGTCGCGTCCAGTTGCCGGTGCTGGCGGCCAGATCGCCGCCACAGGCGACATAGACGATCGCGGGCGACCAGCGCACCGACGCGGGCGGATCGGCCCGTTTCTTCAGCCAGTCCTGCGCCAGCACCCGCTGCGGCACGAACATCACCGCGTCGGGCGCGGCGGTCGCGCGAAAGGCGGTCCATTGCCCCTTGTCCTGCGCCAGCCGGTTGAAGGCGATCTCGGCGGCGATGACGCTGCTGGGATCGGGCTGGAAACGCAGCGGCGCCTTCGCGGCGACCAGCGCCGCCGCGCCCGCGATCAGCAGCGTCCAGCGCGCCTTCACAGCCCTTCCGGCTTCGCGAGCCCCGCGCGGGCATGGGCCGCGACCAGCGTGTTGCGCAGCAGCACCGCGATCGTCATCGGTCCCACGCCGCCGGGCACCGGCGTGATCGCGCGGACATGGGCCAGCGCTTCGGCGGTGGCGACATCGCCGACGATGCGGCTCTTGCCCTCTTCCTCGATATCCGCGACGCGGTTGATGCCCACGTCGATCACGGTCGCGCCCGGCTTGATCCATTCGCCCCGCACCATTTCGGGCCGGCCGACGGCGGCGACGACGATATCGGCGCGGTGGACGACGCTGGCCAGGTCGTGGGTGCGGCTGTGCGCGATCGTGACGGTGCAGCTTTCGGCCAGCAACAGTGCCGCCATCGGCTTGCCCACGATGTTGGATCGGCCGATGACCACCGCCTCCAGGCCCGACAGGTCGCCCAGCTCATCCTTCAGCAACATGATGCAGCCCATCGGCGTGCAGGGCACCAGCGCTTCCTGCCCGGTGGCCAGGCGCCCGGCATTGACGACATGGAATCCGTCGACATCCTTGGCCGGGTCGATCGCGCCGATCACGGCGGCCTCGTCAATATGCCTGGGCAGCGGCAACTGGACCAGGATGCCGTCGACCCGTTCGTCCTGGTTCAGTTCCTCGATCAGGTCGAGCAGGTCGTCCTCGCCGATGCTGTCGGGGCGCTTGAATTCGAAACTCTCCATGCCGGCCGCCACCGTCATCTTGCCCTTGGACCGGACATAGACGCTGCTGGCCGGGTCCTCGCCCACCAGCACCACCGCCAGTCCCGGCTTGCGCCCGGTCGCCTGGACGAAGCCGGCGACGCCATTGGCCACCTTGTCGCGCAGCCCCGCCGCGAACGCCTTGCCGTCGATGAGCTTGCCGATGGTCATGTCAATTCTACCCATGTTTCGATGAGGGCGACGAGGCGCGCGCATGCGTCGCCACCCCCGCCGGTGATGCGCAACCGCTTTAGCCGGTTGGTGTCGCCCGATTCCAGCAAAATCGCGCTCCTGGGCCAATCCAGCCGTTTCGCCAGCAGGGCGATGAGGGCGCTGTTGGCCTTGCCCTTTTCCGGCACGGCGCGGACGCGCGCGGACAGCCAGCGCGCGCCCTGCGCGTCGGTCCAGCCGCCGCCAATGGCCTCCTTCGCCGATCCGGGGGTCAGCCGGACGCACAGCAGCAGGTCGTTGCCGGCCTGGCTCCAGGCAGAGGGCAGGGCTGGGGTCAGGCCGCCGCCCGCATCAGCGCCGCGAACAGGTTCTGGCGCACCGGCCCCTGCAGGATGATGACCGCCAGCAACACCACCATCGGCGACAGGTCGAGCATGCCGAGGTCCGGCAGGATCTTGCGCACCGGGCGGTAGAGCGGCTCGGTCATCCGGTCGAGCGCATAGAGGCCGTTGCGGACATATTCGTTGGACGTGTTGATCACGTTGAACGCGATCAGCCAGCTCAGCACCGCCTGGACGATGATGATCCACCAGACCGCTTCCAGCACGATATAGATGATGCCGTTCAGGGCGTTGAGTAGTTCCAACAAGCTACCGGCCTTCCATGCTGCGCTGCCGCGAATGTGATGGCATATCTAGCGGGGGAGGCACCCGGCCACAAGCATCCGGCGCAGCCTTATTGCACCATCGCGCAAATGGTTGGGCGGCCAGGTCCATGGCGACATCGCCTTGCCGCTGACGGTCCGGTCAGGCGAGAATCTGGATGCCGTGCTTTTCAACGATCGACAGGAGCTTGAGCGTCCCCCGCTCGGCTTCTTGGCCCCGCTTTCCCATTTTTCCACTGTGCTTTCGCTGGTCTTGAGGTGGCGGGCGAACACAGGCTGACTCACCTTGTTGTGCTCGCGCAGCCGCTTGATTGCGTCGGGTGCGATCACAGGTGGCTTGGTCAGGCAGGCTTCATCGACATGGCGCATCATGGCCTTGTCGATGAAGCCGACGCGATACATGCCAGCGGCGGCACCATGGATCGCGTCGAAAGCGTCACTCTTGAATTTCGTTTGCGCGGTCATGTGCCTATCTCCATTATCGCGCGTGCCTCCAGTTCCCGCGCGATCTGATGGCCCGCCCTTATTTCCGCACCAATGTACCCGCACCGCGATCGGTGAAGATTTCCAGCAGCATCGCGTGCGGCACCCGGCCGTCCAGGATGACGGCGGCGTCCACGCCGCCCTCGACCGCGCGAACGCAGGTTTCCAGCTTGGGGATCATGCCGCCGCTGATCGTGCCGTCCGCTTCCAGCCCGTGGATGGCGGCGGGGTCGAGGTCGGTCAGCAACTGGCCCTGCTTGTCGAGCACGCCCGCCACGTCGGTCAGCAGGAAGAAGCGCGCGGCCTTCAGTTCCGCCGCGATCGCGCCGGCCATCGTGTCGGCATTGACATTATAGGTATGGCCGTCCGTGCCGATGCCCACCGGGGCGACGACCGGGATGATGCCGTCCTGCGCCAGCGTGTCCAGGATGCGGCGATCGACCGACACCGGATCGCCGACGAAGCCCAGGTCGACATTGCGCTCGATCCCCGAATTGGGGTCCGCCTCGCGCTTGCCCAGCACCTTTTCGCACAGGACCAGGCCCCCGTCCTTGCCCGAAATGCCGACCGCCCGGCCGCCCGCGCCCGCGATCCAGCCGACGATTTCCTTGTTGATCGATCCGGCCAGCACCATTTCGGCGATCTTGGCGGTTTCCGCGTCGGTGACGCGCAGGCCGCCGACGAACTGCGATTCGACGCCCAGCTTCTTGAGCATCGCGCCGATCTGCGGCCCGCCGCCATGGACGACGACGACATTGATGCCCACCGCCTTCATCAGCACGACATCCTCGGCGAAATCGCGCGCCGCTTCGGGGTCGCCCATGGCGTGGCCGCCATATTTGACCACGAAGGTCTTGCCCGCATAGCGCTGCATGTAGGGCAGGGCCTCGACCAGGGTTTCGGCCTTCGCGAGGAGCGCGGGTTCAGGTGCGTGCTTGCTGTTCATGCGCGCGCGCATAAGGCCAAAGGGTGGGCCGGGCAAGGTCATGCTGCATCTGCGGGCGCGCGCATGCGCCGGAAAAGGAACGGGACGGACGATTTCTGGCGGGCTATTCCATTAGTTAGCTAACTAATGGAATAGCCCGCAAAGCGTTTCAGTTGTTCCACTCGCTGTCAACTTTGCCGGCGCGGATGGGCGGCGCGGGCCGGGCCGTCAGCGGTCCAGCCGCCGGCCCAGCGCCACCAGCAGATAGATGACCGGCGGCACCAGAATCGCCGACAACAGCACCTTGGCCAGCATCTGCCCCAACAGCAGCTCGCCGATCGGGAACACCCCGTAAAAGGCGATCGTCACGAACAGCAGCGTGTCGACAATCTGCGACAGGATGCTGGCGGTCGCGGCGCGCAGCCACAGCAGGCGGCCGCCCTCCCGCCCTTTCAGCGCGGCGAACAGGGTGACGTTCAATGTCTGCGAAATGCCATAGGCGATGATCCCGCCCGCCCAGATGCGGGGCGTTCCCCCCATCATCATGGCAAAGGCTTCGGCGCGCCTGGGGTCCATGTCACCGGCGGGCGGCGCGGCGAGCACGACGACCGACAGCGCGATGGAGGCGATCAGCGGCAGGAAGCCGATTCGCACCAGCCGGGTCGCGACGCCGCCGCCGTGCAGTTCGGCGACCGCGCTGCTGATCGTGACGAGCAGCAGGAAGGCGAAGATGCCCGCCTCCACCGCCAGCGGTCCCAGCCCCACCATCGGCCCGATCGCGGACAAGGGGCCAAGCGCGACCTGCTTGTTTCCCAGCACCCCGGCGATGCAGACCATGCCGCCATAGAAGATCGAAAAGGTGAAGAGCGAAGGGCTGATGGGCGCGCGGCTGCTGGTCATGGCCAGCCCTTATCGGGAATCATGGAATGGGGAAAGATCAAGCTGGCTCCGCGCCCGCGCGCCCGATCGGGTCCGGCCTTCGCCGGGGCGGCGCATCCCCTGGTCGCGACCGGCACGCCATCCCGCCGCCCTCGCGCGCCCGGAAGCGCGGGCGACAAAGCCGGCGGCCATGGCGTCGCGCTCATGGGCGCGGCTGCGGTCATGCTAATGCAGCAAGGCCCGGTCGTCGGGCGCGGCAAGCCAGCGCCGCGCCCGTCAGATCGGCGATTGCGGCCTGTTTGCCGCGCCCGCCTTACTCGCTGGCGTTGGCGGCGTTCGCGGCCGGGGCTTCTGCTGCATTGGCCGCATTGCCCGCTTCGGCGGCATTGGCGCCTTCGGCCGCCGGGGCGGCATCGGCGGCGGGCAGCGGCAGGTTGGCCCCCTGCGTGTTCAGCCAGGCGATCAGGTTGGCGCGATCGACCGGATTGCCCAGGCCCGCGAAGGTCATCTTGGTGCCGGGCGCGAATTCACGCGGGCTTTTCAGCCAATGGTCGAGATTGTCGAAGCTCCATTCGCCGCCCTTGCTCTTGAGCGCGTCGGAGAAGGCGAATCCGCCCTTGCCCTGGCCGATCGGTTCGCCGACCGTGCCGTACAGATTGGGACCGATGCCGTTGGCGCCGCCCTGATTGACCGTATGGCATGCGGCGCATTTGGCGAACACCTTCTCGCCCGCGGCAACGTCCGCGCTGGCCAGCAGGGTGTTGAGGCCGGGGCCGCTGTCGCCGCCTTCGCCCTCGGCTTCGACGCCTTCGATGGCATAACCCATTTTTTCGGGCCGTTCCGAATGATAATATTTGGAACTGACGATCCCACCACCCAGGGCGACGATGCCCGCAAACAAAGCCCAGCCCGCCATTGTATTGAAACGATCGCCCATCTCGCTTGACTTCCCTTGCTTTTTGCTATGGCGGCTGTCAGTCGCGCCCCCTCTTGTGGGCTGCCATAATCGGGGACACGCGGAGGCGCAAGCCAGCTTCAACCCGATTGCGCGCATATGCTTGCGTGTTTGGGGCTGAAACCTTAAGCGCGCCCATATTCATGGAAAATTATCCCACCCCCGCCCGCGTCATCGTCGCGGACCTCGCCGCCAGGGCCGCTGCCGATCCGGCGCGCGCCATCGCCTATCAGGGCGCGCCTGGCGCCAATTCGCACCTGGCCGCACTGGGCTATGCCCCCGATTGCGTGCCCTTGCCCTGTTTCGCGTTCGAGGATGCGATTGATGCGGTGCGCGGCGGTCAGGCGGCCCGTGCGATCATTCCGATTGAAAACAGCCTGCACGGGCGGGTGGCGGACATGCATTTCCTGCTGCCCGAATCGGGCCTGTCGGTGATCGACGAATATTTCCTGCGCATCCGCCACTGCCTGATGGCGTCGGACGACAGCCCGGTGAAAAGCGCGATCAGCCATCCGCAGGCGCTGGGCCAGTGCCGCCATTATCTGCGCGAACGCGGCATCCAGCCGGTCGCCTATGCCGATACGGCGGGCGCGGCGGCGCTGGTGGCGGAAAGGCGGACGCCGGGGGAGGGCGCGATCGCCCCCTATCTGGCGGCGGAGCTTTACGGCCTGCGCCTGGTGGCCGAGAATATCGAGGACAGCGACGATAATATGACGCGCTTCCTGGTGCTGGCGCGTGAACCGAAAATGCCGGTCCCCCATGTCGGCCCGGTGATGACGACCTTCCTGTTCGAGGTGAAGAATGTCCCCGCCGCGCTCTACAAGGCGATGGGCGGTTTCGCGACCAACGGGGTCAACATGACCAAGCTGGAAAGCTACCAGCGCGGGGCGAGCTTTGCCGCGACCGAATTTTTCTGCGATATCGAAGGGATGCCGGGCGACCCGGCGGTCGACCGGGCGCTTGCCGAACTGGAATTCCACACCAAATGGGTGCGGCAACTGGGCTGTTACCGCCAGGCGCGGCCGCGGACCTGACGGACGCTGCTTCGGCTTTCGCAGCAGCACGATCCCGCCTATAGCCAACCCATGGTCGCAGCTATCCTCCTGTCCGCGCTGGCGATGAGCGCCATCGTGGGCATCCGCTATCTGCTCGCGAGCGGCGGCTTCGCGCTGGCGACCCGGCTGCGGCAACCGGGCCTCTACAAAGGGCTGGAAAGCCAGATGGGGCGGGAAATCGGCTGGTCGCTGCTCTCCGCCTTCATCTATGGCGTGCCGGCGGGCATCGTCGCCTGGGGCTGGCAGGCGCGGGGCTGGACCCGCATCTACAGCGACGTGCACGCCTGGCCGCTCTGGTGGCTGCCTGTGTCGGTGCTGCTCTATCTGGCGGCGCACGACACATGGTTCTACTGGACCCATCGCTGGATGCACCGGCCCGCGCTGTTCCGCGTCGCCCATGCCGTCCATCATGCCAGCCGCCCGCCGACCGCCTGGGCGGCGATGAGCTTCCACCCGTGGGAGGCGCTGACCGGCGCGGTGGTGATCCCCGCGCTCCTGTTCCTGATCCCGATCCATGTCGGCGCGCTGGGCGTCGTGCTGACCATCATGACGGTCATGGGGGTCAGCAACCATATGGGCTGGGAGATGTTCCCGCGCTGGCTGGTGCGCGGGCCGCTGGGCGGCTGGCTCATCACCGCCAGCCATCACCAGCGGCATCATGATCTGTATGCCTGCAATTACGGCCTCTATTTCCGCGTCTGGGACCGCCTGTGCGGGACTGACAAGGGGCTGGGCGATTTCGTGAAGGGCAAGGCGTGAGGATTGCACTGCTGGCCGTGGCCGCGGCGCTGACGATCGCGGCCGCGCCGGCCGGGCCGCCATCGCTGGACATGGTGCTGGACGGGCTGCGATCGACCAGGGGGCAGGTCATGGTCTGCGTCACCCGGTCGCCCGCCTATTTCCCCGATTGCAGCAAAGACCCCGACAGGCGCCATGTCAGCGTCCCGGCGGGGCGCGGCCCGATTGCGCTCGGTCCGGTCGCGCCGGGCACCTACGCCATCGCCATCATCCATGACGAAAATGGCAATGGCCGGCTCGACACCTTTGCCGGCATCCCGCGCGAAGGGGTGGGCTTTTCCCGCAACCCCGCGATCCGCTTCGGCGCGCCCAGCTTCAAATCGGCCAGCTTTCCGGTCGCGGGCGCGCCTGTCACCCAGGTGATTCGGCTCAAATATTTCCTCTGACGCGCGATCACCGTCTTTCCGCCCGCGCGACTTGCACCTGAGGGGTGACGCCCCACATAAGGCGCTGTATGACGGCGGCCGATTGACCGCATGGCAGGAGACAAGAAGCGTGGCGACCCTGGGACTGAGCGACACCGACAAGGCGGCGGTGGAGGCATTTCGCCGTGATGTGGTGGAGCCGTCGCGCACCAGTCTGGTGATCGTCGACTTCTGGGCCGAATGGTGCGGCCCCTGCAAGCAACTGACCCCGGTGATCGAAAAGGTCTGCGCCGATTACGCGGCCAAGGGGGTCAAGCTGGTCAAGGTCAATGTCGACGACAATGGCTTCATCGCCAGCCAGTTCCGCGTCCAGTCGATCCCGACCGTCTATGCCGTGTTCCAGGGCCAGCCGGTCGCCGACCTGTCGCAGGCGCGGACCGAAGGGCAGCTCAAGCAATATCTCGACCAGTTGCTGGCGCAATTGCCGATCGAATCGGACGAAAAGGCGCAGTTGCAGGAAATCGCCCCGCTGATCGCGATGGGTGAGGAACTGCTGGCCGGCGGCGAGGATGAACGCGCCGTGTCGGTGTTCGGCCAGATTGCCGAGATGGCGCCCGACAATGTCGAGGTCGCCTCCGGCCTGGCCCGCGCGCTGGTCGCGCTGGGACAACTGGACGAGGCGGAGGCGGTGCTGGCCGCGTTGCCGCAGGACGTGAAGCATGTCGCGATCGATCAGGCGCGCGCCGCCATCGCGCTGGCCCGCGATGTCCGCCCGGTCGCCGACCTGTCGGGCGTCGCGGCCAAGGTCGCGGCCGATCCCGACGATCATGACGCACGCTTCGAACTGGCCGGCGGGCTGATGGCCAATGGTGACCGCGATGCCGCGGCCGACGCGCTGCTGGAGATCGTGCGGCGCGACCGCGCCTGGAATGACGGTGCGGCGCGCGCGCAACTGCTCAAGATTTTCGATGCGGTCGGGCTGGAAGATCCCTGGGTCTCGGCGCAGCGGCGCAAGCTGTCGCAGATCCTCTTTTCCTGACATGCCCACCGCCCGCGTCTCGATCTTTCCCCTGTCCGGCGCGCTGCTGCTGCCGGGCATGGACCTGCCGCTGCATGTTTTCGAGCCGCGCTACCGGGCGCTGATCCATGATGCGATGGCGCGCGACCGGCGCATCGGCATGATCCAGCCGCGCGGGCCAGGCGCCGTACCGCCCCTGTTCGACATGGGGTGCCTTGGCCATGTCAGCCATATCGAGGCGCTGGACGATGGCCGGTTCAACATCATCCTGACCGGCATCACCCGGTTCCGGGTCGTGCGCGAATTGCCGGTCGCGACGCAGTTCCGCCAGATCGAGGCGGATATCGAGCAGGCGCCACAGGCCGACGAGGTGCTGCACGCGGTCGAGCGCGCCGCGCTGGAACAGGAATCGCGCCGCTTTGCCGAACTGTTGGGCTATGTCGTCGACTGGACCGCCGTGTCGCGGCTGGACGATACCGCGCTGGTCAACGGCATCGCCCAGATCGCGCCCTTCGACCCGGCGGCCAAGCAAACCCTGCTGGAGGCCGATACATTGTCGGAACGGTCGGAACGGATCATCCAGTTGATGCAGATCGTCGGCCGGATCGAGCGCGACGGCGGGACGACGATGCAGTGAAGGATGCCGTGACGGGGGAGGCCGCGCCGATCGATCCCTGGCTGCTGGCGAAGCTGGTCTGCCCGGTGACGCGCACGCCCCTGCGCTGGGACGCGGCGCGCGCCGCGCTGGTGTCGGACGCTGCCGGGCTGGCCTTCCCGGTGCGCGACGGCGTGCCGGTCCTGCTGGTGCGCGAAGCTGTGGCCATCGCCTGACCGTTCAGGTGAACGCGGCAATGCATTCCACTTCCAGCGGGGCGCCAAGCGCCAGCCCGTCCACGCCAAAGGCGCTGCGCGCGGGCAGGCGTTTCCCTTCGAAATAGGGAAGATAGGCGGCGTTGAAGCGCGGCCAGTCGGCCATGTCATCCAGCATGACCGTGCATTTGACCACATGGCCAAAGTCGAGGCCATTGTCGGCCAGGATCTTGCCGATCGAATCCATCGCCCCCTTCACCGCCGCGTCGAACCCTTCCTTGTGCACGTCCATCCCCTGGGGCACCTGGCCGATCTGGCCGGAAAGGTAGAGCAGATCACCCACCCGCACGGCGGGCGAGAAAGGCAGCTTGGCGGGCATGGCCTGGGGTGCCGGGGCGGGCTGGGCCAGCGCGGGGCTGGCGGACAGCAGCAGGGCGGTGGCGAGAAGGCGGGTCATGTCTTTTTCCGTCCGGCAATCGTCAGGCACCGTTCCCCGGAACGGAAAAGGGCCGGTCCTCGCGAACCGGCCCCTCCTGCATGGCAGGCGTCAGAACTTGAAGTCGATACGCGCATAATAATAGCCGCCGGCCGATCCATAGGCCCCATGACCATAATAGGAATTCCAGGTCGTGGTCCCGTTTTCATAGGGCGACTGGCCGGGAAGGACGGTGACACCGGAAAGCAGCTTGGGCTTTTCAGGCCGCTTGTCGAACAGGTTGTTCGCACCGATCGAAAATGTCACGGCATCGGTGAAGTCATAACCCAATTCCAGATCGGTGATCCCGGTGGCCTTGACGATGCCGTCCCGTTCCAGCGGCTGGCCGTTCATCGCCGCCGCCGACAGGGCGGAGCGGACAAGAACACTGGTCTTGCCATAGAAGGTCTGGCGCAGATTCGCCGAGAAGGGTCCGCTTGTGAAATTCATCCCCGCGACAACCTTATATTCCGGCGACGCATCCTCGATATAGCTTTCCGACTGGGCGCTGAACAGCGCCGGGTTCTTGTTGTCGGTGATCTTCGTCCTGTTGTAGTTGGCGTTCAGCGACAGGTCGAGCTTGCCGAAATCGAGCGCCACCGGATAATGCGCGGCGAAATCCACACCATAGGTTTCGGTGTCGATCAGGTTGGTGAAGCTGGCCACGCCAAGCGTTTGCAGCCCGGTGTCGAGCACCAGCCCGGTCGCGGCGATCGCGGCCAGGATATTTTCCGCCCCTGCCACCGGCAGGCCGCCCTGAATGGCGGGAAGCGACGCGGTTGCGGAGATGCGGTCCTTGATCTTGATGTAATAGCCATCGATGGTGATAGCCAGCCGGGGGACCGGGCGCAGCACGATACCGGCCGAGAAGTTGGTCGATTTTTCCGGCTTGAGCGCGTTGAAGCCTAGCAGCAGTGCGGCAGGCGAGCCGGCCGGAAGCTGAAGGACGGCACTGGTGGGGCCGACATTGACAGTTGAATAGAAGGATTCGGCCAGCGTGGGGGCGCGGAAGCCCGTGCTGGCCGTGCCGCGGATCGCCAAGGCGCCCGAGATATCGTAGCGCGTCGTGATCTTGCCGATCTTGGTATCGCCAAAGTCGCTATAATCTTCGTAGCGGCCCGCCAGGTCGACGGTCCAGCCGTCGACCGGGGTGGCGATGATGTTGATATAGCCAGCCTTGGAATCGCGGCTGTGCTTGCCTGCGTCGACATCCTTGTAACCGGGGAAGGACTGGACGCCTTCCTTGTAGGTCGAGGCGAAGTCGCCCGCCACGATTTCATAGGTGTCGCGGCGATATTCGCCACCAAAGGCAAAGGTCAGCGGCGCCGCCATGCCAATGTCGAATTCCTTGCGGATATCGAGCGTGTTGGTCAGTTGGCTGAGCTTGAAGCCGCCGTCATAGGCATCGGTCGGGGTATTGGGCGTGACCGTCGATCCCGGCAGCAGGGACGCCTGATAGGATTCGATCCACAGCGCACGATGGGCCGATTCGATCGTCCAGATCTTGTTCTGGTCGGACCCGTAGGTGGTGCTGAGATCATAATTCCAGCCCCCCCCCAATTCACCCTTCGCGCCGATGGTGAAACTATATTCCTTCTGTTCCACCTTTTGCTGGGGGACCATGCCGAACGTGCCGGTATCGCCAAAGCAGGTGGCCAGGTTGGTCGGGCTGGCGCAGATGCGGTTGGGCGGGCGATACCCCTGCTTGGCGTAGCCCACGCGGCGGGACACGTCGCCAAAGCTGTAGAGTTCGACGCCGCCGAAATCATAGCCCATATTGTAGAACAGCAGGTTGAGTTGCGACTTGGCCTGGCCGCCGTTGATGCCTTTCAGGTCCAGGTCGGCCCATGCCGGATTATAATAATTGTTGGTCGAACCGAACCGGCCGGGATAGACGCCGGCTGCACTGACATAGGGATTGCCGTCAATGTCGGCCATCGTGACCTGGCCGGTACCGGTCGAGGTGTAGCTTTGGCGGCGATGAAAGGCGGTAAGATTGAAATAGCCGTCCTCGCCCAGTTTGAAACCGACATTGCCGGAAGCGGAGAAGAGTTCGCCTTCGCTGTTATAATATTGACCGCCAGTGACTTTGAAGCTGCCGCCTTCATCCTGGTCCTTGAGGATCAGGTTGATGGCGCCGGCGATCGCATCGGTCCCGTAAACGGCGGCCGCGCCATCCTGGAGCACTTCGATGCGCGATACGGCATCGGGCGGGATGAGGTCGATGGAGGGCGCGGCAGACCCCTGGAACGGCCCTGCGATCACCTGAAGAATGGCCGATCCGTGGCGGCGCTTGCCATTGACCATGACCAGCGTGTGGTTGGGGCTGAGGCCGCGCAGGCGGGCCGACAAGGCGAAATTCGACATGTCGGTGCCCTGCGTCTGGGCGGTGAAGGACGGCACCATCTGGGTCAGGGCCTGATTGAGGTTCGGCTGGCCGACATGGCTCAGCGCCTCCTGGCTGAACACCTGGATCGGCGCGGCGCTGTCTGCGGCCTGCATGCCCACGGCACGGGTGCCGGTGACGATGATGGCGGCGCCTTCATCGGCCTGCGGCTCCTGTGGCGCGTCCTGCGCGATGGCGCAGGCGGACCAGGATGATGCCAGAATAAGAGAAAGTCTAAGCGCGGACAGTCGCGTCATACATGCCCCCTGTTTTATACTATGATGACAGGGGGGATGACGGACGGCTTTGCCAAAACCTCTATTGCACTGCAAAAAAATGCATCAAAAGGCGGAACATTTCCTTATTGTTTCCACGCCGTAACCGGCTGCAATAGTGGCGGTCAGGCGTGGGGTTGCATGCGGGCGGGGCATCGGCGACAGGCTGTTTTGCATTGCAGTGGCGTGGTGGCTGCCGCGCCTTCATCCGCGCGTCTGTTTGCCGCGGCGATCAGCCTGCTGTCATCAGGATGCCATCGCTGCCCCGATCAGCGCTTTGGCCTCCGGCCCTTCCCAGTCCATCGCGCCGATCACGCGCACCATCTCCTTGCCCTGCGCGTCATAGATGACCGTGGTGGGCAACAGGCCGGTGGCATAGTGGAAACCGAACTCGGTTTCGGGATCGGCCCAGCCTTTCAGGTGGGGCAACTTGTGCTTTTCGAAAAAGGACCGGGCGGCCTTCAGCCCCTGACTGTCCTGCGATATGGTGAGCACGGCCAGCCCCTTGGGGCCATAGGTCGCAGCGACCCGGTCCAATGTCGGCATTTCCGCGATGCAGGGCGCACACCATGTCGCCCACAGATTGACCAGCAGCGGCTTGCCGGCGAAATCCTGCAACGTCTTTTCCCCGCCATCGGGGTTCTGGAAGGCGAAGGCCGGGGCAGGGGTGCCCGCCTTGCTGCGGTCGAGCCGATAGTCGAAGGCGCCGTCCTTCTGGCCCGCGGCGCTCGATGCCGGCACCTCATCGCTCGCGCTTGCATTGGCTTGCTCCTTTGGCGGCGATTGCCTATCGCAGGCCACCAGAGCGGCAGGCAGGAGCAGTATCATTAGCGCGCGGAATGACGATATCACGGAAGCAGGCTCCAACAGCATGTGGGGCGGCCGGTTCGCCGCCGGCCCGGCATCGATCATGCGTGAGATAAATGCCTCCATCCCGTTCGACAAGCGATTGTGGAAACAGGATATCGCCGGGTCAAAAGCGCATGTCGCGATGCTGGCCAAACAGGGCATCGTCGATGGCGAGGATGCGCAGGCGATCACGGAAGGGTTGAACCGGATCGCGGCCGAATATGAAGCCGATGGCGTGCCGGTGAACCTGGACCTGGAAGACATCCACATGGTCACCGAATCGCGGCTGGCGCAACTGATCGGCCCCGTGGCGGGCCGGCTGCACACCGCGCGCAGCCGCAACGACCAGGTCGCGACCGATTTCCGCCTGTGGGTGCGCGACGCGATCGATGAGGTCGAGGCGGGGCTGCTCAGTCTCCAACGCGCGCTGGTGGCGCGGGCGCAGGAGCATGTCGATGCGGTGATGCCGGGCTTCACTCATTTGCAGTCGGCGCAACCGGTGACTTTGGGGCATCATCTGATGGCCTATTATGAAATGGTGCGGCGCGATCGCAGCCGCTTTGCCGATGCGCGCGCGCGCCTCAACGAATGTCCGCTGGGCGCGGCGGCGCTGGCCGGCACCGGCTTCCCGACCGATCGCCATGCGACGGCGGCGGCTTTGGGTTTCGCCAAGCCGACGGACAACAGCCTGGACAGCGTATCGGACCGCGATTTCGCGCTCGATTATCTGATGGCCGCGACCCAGGCGTCGCTGCATTTGTCGCGCCTCGCCGAGGAATTCATCATCTGGGCGAGCCAGCCCTTCGGCTTTGTTAAACTGCCCGACGCCTATTCGACCGGCAGTTCGATCATGCCGCAGAAGCGCAATCCCGATGCGGCCGAACTGGTGCGCGGCCATGCCGGGCGGATCATGGGCTGCATGACGGCGCTGTGCGTGACGATGAAGGGGCTGCCGCTCGCTTATTCCAAGGACATGCAGGACGACAAGCCGCCGGTGTTCGAGGCGCACGACCTGCTGGCGCTGTCCATTGCGGCCATGACCGGCATGGTGGAGACAGTGACATTCCGCACCGACCGGATGCGGGGCCTGGCCGAAAGCGGCTTTGCGACCGCCACCGACCTGGCCGACTGGCTGGTGTGCGAAGGGGGCATTCCGTTCCGCGAGGCGCATCATATCACCGGGCGCGCGGTGGCGGCGGCGGAGGCGGCGGGGGTGCCGCTGGACCAGGTGCCGATCGCGACGCTGAAGGCTATCGACGCGCGGATCGACGAACGCATCTATGCGGTGTTGACCGTGGATGCTTCGGTCGCCAGCCGAACGAGCCATGGCGGTACGGCGCCGATCCAGGTGCGAGCGCGGATCGCGCAGGCTCAAGAGGAACTGGGATCATGAACAAACGGACGCTTGCCGGTCTGGCTCTGGTCGCGCTGGCGCTGACGGCATGTGGCGGGCGTCAGCCGCTGAAACCTGTCAAGGATCAGCGACTGCCCGCCGTGCCGGTGGGCGCGCCGACCGCGCCAACCGCCGTCCAGCTCATTCAGCCGTCGATCCAGGCGCGCCCGGAACGCAATGTGGAATTGCTGACCCAGTCGCGCAAACGCGCCGACGATCCGTTCGATCTGCCGCCCGAAAAGCAGCCGCGATAGAAAGCTGACGAAGGCAAATTCGTCATTGCGAGCGTAGCGAAGCAATGACGAGGTTAAGTTACAGGAACAGGCCTTGGACCATTTTGACTATGTGAACGGCGCCATGCAGGTGGAGCAGGTGCCGATGGACGTGATCGCCGATGCGGTCGGCACGCCCGTCTATATCTATTCCACCGCGACGCTGGAGCGCCATGTCGGCGTGTTCCGCGACGGGCTGAGCGCGCTGTCCGATCCGCTGATCGCCTTTGCGGTCAAGTCCAACCCCAACGCCGCCGTGCTGGCGACGCTGGCAAAACTGGGTCTTGGCGCGGATGTGGTGTCGGGCGGCGAATTGCTGCGCGCGATCGCGGCGGGCATCCCGGCCAGCCGCATCGTCTTTTCCGGCGTCGGCAAGACGGCGGAGGAAATGCGGCTGGCGCTGGAACAGGGCATCTACCAGTTCAATCTGGAGAGCGAACCGGAAGCCGAGATGCTGTCGGACGTGGCGCTGTCGATGGGGATGCGCGCGCCGGTTGCCTATCGCATCAATCCCGATGTGGATGCGGGCACCCATGCCAAGATTTCGACCGGAAAGTCGGAAAACAAGTTCGGCATCCCCTATGACCGGGCGATCGAGAGCTATGCCGCCGCGCGCGCGCTGCCCGGCCTCGACGTGCAGGGCGTTGCCGTCCATATCGGCAGCCAGTTGACCGACCTTGCGCCGCTGGAGGCCGCCTTCGTCAAGGTCGGCGCGCTGATCGCGGCGCTGCGGGCGGCGGGCCATGACATCCGCACCGCGGATCTGGGCGGCGGCCTTGGCGTGCCTTATGATCCGTCGCAGCCCTTGCCACCCAGCCCCGCCGATTATGGCGCGATGGTCACGCGGGTGACGCAGGGCTGGCCCGTGCGCCTGATGTTCGAGCCGGGCCGGGTGATCGTGGGCAATGCGGGCGCGCTGCTGTCCCGCGTGGTGCGGGTGAAGCAGGGCGCGCAGGCACCCTTCGTCATCGTCGATGCGGCCATGAACGACCTGATGCGGCCCAGCCTCTACGACGCCTGGCACGACATTCGCGCGGTAAAGCCGGTGGGTGAGCGGGCCACGGCCAATGTCGTGGGGCCGGTGTGCGAGACGGGCGATACCTTCGCCATGCATCGCGACATGGACGTGGTGCAGGCGGGCGACCTGGTCGCCTTCATGACCGCGGGCGCCTATGGCGCGACCATGGCGGGCACCTATAACAGCCGGCCGCTGACCCCCGAAGTGCTGGTGTCGGGCGACAAATGGGCGGTGGTGCGCGCGCGGCCGCCGATCCAGTCGCTGATCGACGGGGACATCATCCCTGGCTGGCTGGCCGGCTGATGCGCAGCCTGCCCCTGTTCCTGAAGGTGGCGGGCAGGCCAGTCATCCTGACCGGCACGGGCGAAGCGGCCGACGCCAAGCGCCGCCTGCTGGAGCGGGCAGGGGCGGTCATCGTCGGCGAGGGCGACGGCGAAGCGCGCGTGGCCATCGTGTCGGACGGCGACGCAGCGACGGTCGTGCGGCTGCGCGCGCGGGGCATATTGGTCAATGCGACCGACCAGCCTGACCTGTGCGACTTCACCCTGCCCGCAATTGTGGATCGCGATCCGGTGCTGATCGCCATCGGCACCGCCGGCGCGTCGGCGGGCCTGGCCAAGGCGCTGCGGCAACGGCTGGAAGCCATGCTGCCGGCGCGGCTGGGGGCCTTGGCCGATGCCCTGTTCGCGGCGCGGGGTGCGATCCGGGCGCGCTGGCCCGATGCCGGCGACCGGCGGCGCGCCATCGACGCGGCCCTGATGCCGGGCGGACGGCTGGATCCGTTGCAGGCCGGCGCGGTGGATGCCGTGCCCGCCTGGCTTGGCGAACCGGGCGGCCATGGGGATGCGGGGCTGGTGTCGATCCGGCTGTTGTCGGGCGACCCGGATGACCTGACCTTGCGCGCCGCGCGGCTGCTGGGGACGGCGGATCGGGTCTTTCATGCGGCCGATGTGCCGGCCGCCATTCTCGACCGTGCCCGTGCCGATGCCGTGCGGATCGTCGCTGATGCACCACCCCGAATGCCGGGTGATGGCCTTTCGCTCTGGTTAAGCCTGGGCTGATTGCATCCGTTCGATCTGGTCCTGCAATGCCTGGATCGATGAAACGAGCCGGGCGCGATCTTCCTGCATTGCGCGCAGGGTTTCGCGGGTTTCCCCCAGTTCGACCGCGCGGCGGGCGATGCGGGCGTCCAGTTCGGCATTGTGGCGGCTGAGCGCGCCGATCTGTTCGGCACGATGGCACAGGTGACGCAGCCGGGCGTCAAGCACGTCGAAGTCGAACGGCTTGACGATATGGTCGTCCGCCCCGGCCGCCAGCGCCTCGACCGTGGACTGGTTTTCCGCCTGGTCGGCGATCATGACGAAACAGGCGTTGCCGGCCAGATTGGCGGCCCGGATCTTCTTCATGGTTGCAACGGCGGGCATCAGCCGCAGCCCCATGTCGATCAGCACGATATCGACCGGCCGGGTGACGAGCATGTTCATGGCGATGAAGCCATTTTCCGCCAGCGCCACATCATAGTTAAGATGCGACAGGCGGCGGGCGATCACGGCGCGGGCGGTGGGATTTTCATCCAGCAGGAGCAGGCGCAGGCGACGGTGCGGGCGCGGCAGGACGGTTTCGACCGAATCGCTGTAACGGCTGCGGTTGCGCTTGAAGAACGGCATCATGTCCCACCTTTTTGATCGCCTGAAAATAGGATTGGCGCGCAAAGAAATGGTTAATGTGCGGCGGCGTGATTAATTTCATTTAATTGGTTCCCGGCCATCCCGCGCCATAGCCTTTCCTCCCGTATCCACAGGGAGGACGCACTATGACGGACCAGATCGCCCAGCTTGCCATTGACGACATTGCCGACCTGACCGACGGTGCCGCTCCGCTGGGTTTGATGGATCGGGATGCGCTGGAAATCAGCCTGATGGATGTGGTGATAGCGGTCATTGCGCGCCCGTGATTCCGGCCGCGCTGGCGCAGGCGGTCGCGGCGGCGGACGCCTTGCCGCTGGAAGGGGCGGTGGGTCTGATCCGTCCCTTCCTTGCCGACATTGGCTGGTTCAGCACGCTGCTGGAGGAACAACTGGCGGCGATGGCGGCCGACCCGCTGCACTTGCCGGGCTTGCGCGCCAGTCGCAACGGCGCGGCGCGGCATCTGGTGATCGCACGAACGGAGCGGGTGCGGATCACCGCGACCCTGATCGACCCGACCGATCAGCCGCCGATGCGTGTGCATTTTTCAGGGCGGGTCGTCCTGTCCCGATCATTGAATGGGCCATTGCGTGGCGAACAATATCGGCTGGTGCAGGGGCGGGCGCTATCTGTCGGCGAAGGATGGTGGGCGACGGGCGCCGTGGTGGAAACAGATGAGCGCGAGGAAGCGCTCTGCCTGTATCCGGGCGGTCGCTCCCTGATGGTGCTGCGCGCCCAGGTCGCGCCGCCGGGGCCGGTCCATGCCCGTATCCATGATCCGGTGTGGGGCACGTTGCTGGGCAGCGCGCAGGTTGACGAAGGCCATGCCCGCGCGTTGATGTTGTTGTCGCTGCTTCGGGTGCAGGGGCGACGCGATGCGGCGGACTGCTTCTCGCAGGCGCTGGACACGCCGCTGGCGGCGCAGCGCTGGGCGGTGATGCGGGAATATCTGGCACTTGATACGCACAGCGCCCTGCCCGCGCTTCGGGCCATGGCGCGGGAAGAGGCGGATGCCGCCGTCCGCGCCCTGGCCATGCGTACCCTCACGCAGATCGGCGATGCGCCATGCCTCGCCTGATCGCGCTGCCGGAGGACGGGACCGTCATCGATCTCGCCGCGCTGATCGACTGGTGTGAAGGGCCGGATTTCGACCCGTCCTGCGAGGAAGGGCTGGCCGCCGCCGCGCCGATGCTGCGCGCGCTGTCGCGCAACCGGGATTTCCTGGCCGATTTCGCCACCGCCGAACTCAAGACCCGCTGTGCCGGGCAACGGCAGGCAAACCCCTATTCGGCGCAGGTCGTGCTGTTGCATCCGCCGACGGATCGCTATGTGCTGCGCGCCGCCTTCTGGCCGGCCGAGCGTGACCATGCCGTACGGATGAACGGGCTATCCGCCTTTCTCTACCATGTGCCGCATGACCATGGCTTCGATTTTCTGACCGTTGGCTATCTGGGGCCGGGCTATGGGTCGGACTATTATGACTATGATCCCGCTGCTGTCGCCGGCGCCGACGGCGAGCCGGTCGCGTTGCGCTTTGTCGAGCGCAGCCATCTGTCGGAAGGACGGATGCTGCTTTATCGCGCCAATCGCGACATTCATGCCCAGTTGCCGGCGGAATCGCTGTCGGTGTCGCTCAATATATTGGCCAGCGCGCCTGACCAGGGCTGGCGTCGCCAATATCGCTTCGACACGGTGAAAGGCGCGATCGCCCAATGCATGACCGTCGCGAGCGCACAATTGCTGCTGGAACTGGCGGTGGGATGCGGGACGGGCAATGCGATCGACCTGGCGCAGGATTTTGCCCGCCATCATCCCGAAGATGCGATGCGCTGGACCGCCTGGTGCGCGATCGGCGACAGGCTGACCGATCGGGCGGCGCGGCGCCTGTACCTCGAACAAGGCGCGCGTGCTTCCAGTCGGCTGATCCGGCGGGACAGTGAGCGGCGGCTGCGAAGCCTCCAAAATGGACTGGAAATGGCTTGTTTTGATGCCGATTCGGCGGTGGGATAACGGGGCGTAAAGATGATGGGCCAAGCGTGGGCAGACGGATCGAATGTCACGGACTGGGGGCGGACTTTGCCTCGATTGTGCATGCGCTAAAGGCGCGAGGCGTCGAACTGGCGATCCGTTCGGGCGATGGTGATGCGCCGCTGGTTCGCACCGGCAACGCGACCATCCTCTGGCAGGATGTCGATGATCCTGCCGCGCGCGCCCGTGCGCTGGAGGCGGGAATGCAGGAAGTCGTCGGCCCCTGGATGCATGAGGCGGAGACGATCGCCCGGATCATCCGGCTGGCCGATGCCGACCAGCACCGCTTGCGACTGGGCAATCTGCTGATCCATCTGGTCGATCGCCGGGTCGAACGGGGCGGTCGGCCGATCGTGCTGCTGACGCGCGAATATGAATTGCTGCTGCATCTGGCGCGGCGGCCGGGGCAGGCGATCAGCCGCACGGAATTGCTGCGCGCCATATGGCGGTTGAACTTCGATCCCGGCACCAACAGCGTGGAAGTGCATATGTCGCGGCTGCGCGCCAAGCTGGATCGCGGTTTTGCCATTCCCCTGCTCCATACACGCAAAGGGCAGGGCTATATGTTATGCCCGGATCATGACACGACCGGCCTTGCAGGTTCGTCCATGTCGCGGATCGCATAGGCGCGCAGGAAAAGGTCCATCGCGAAATCGACATCGTCCCTGATATGCGCCGGGTCCGGCTGATCGATCTGGCCCATCAGCATCTGGTGATGGCTACCCGCCATCACCAGCGCCATCAGCGCGCGGGCGGCGGCGACTGGATCGGTCCGCCGCAATTGGCCGCGCGTCATCGCGCCGTCCAGGAAATCGGCCAGCAGCAGGCGCGTATTCTTGGGCGCCAGATCGAAGAAGATCTGGGCCAGTTCGGGAAAGCGGCGACCTTCCGAGATGATGAGACGATGGAACGCGATCGCATCGGGCGAGGTCATTTTCTCGATCAGGCTTTGGCAGGCGCGATGCAATGTCGGCTCCAGTGCGCCGCAGGGATCGAGTATCTGCGAGAGTTCGGCGCGATAGGCATTGGCGACCCGTTCGAGCGACG
Source organism: Sphingobium cyanobacteriorum (assembly GCF_030580935.1). GTDB lineage: Bacteria > Pseudomonadota > Alphaproteobacteria > Sphingomonadales > Sphingomonadaceae > Sphingobium > Sphingobium cyanobacteriorum. Next base: position 185,335 of record NZ_JAUQOM010000002.1, read on the forward strand.
CGGCAAACAATTCTTCCTTTGATCGGAAGTGGCTCCACAGCGTACCTTTCGATCCGCCCAGTTCGGCCGCGATCCCCGACATGCTGGTGCCGGCATAGCCATGGGCGAGGAAATAGCCTTGCGCCACGGTCAGGATCATGTCGCGCCGGTCCTGGCGGCGGGCTTCCCTTTTGCTGGGAATCGGGGTGCACTCCGGCTTCGTCATGAAATCGTACCATATAGTACACCAATTTGTTGACAAGCCTTTGTGGGAGCGGCAATGGTATTTTTCATACTAGGTGGTACGGTTTGATATGTCCGTGAGTCGCATGGCCTTGGCCGCTCGAATGGGGGGCGTAGCTTCCTCCTTGTTGTTGCTGGGCGCTTGCGCGGCGGTTCCCGACCTTGGGCCGCAACCGCAATTGCGCGCGCCCGAAAGCGTTGAGGCCAGCCGCAGCCTCATGGCCGCACCGGCAGTCTGGCCGGGCGAGGGCTGGTGGAAAGTCTATGGTGATCCGCAACTCGACGCGCTGATCGCGGAAGGACTGCGCGCGTCACCCGATGTGGCGATGGCGTCCGCGCGCGTGCGCAGCGCGACCGCGATGGCGGCGCAGGCCGGCGCGGCACTGGTGCCCACGATCGATGGTGAAGCCAGCACGGCGATCACCAGGCAAAGCTATAATATGGGGGCGCCATCGTCCTTTGTCCCCCAAGGCTGGCTTGGTACGGGCCGGCTTGCGCTTGATCTCGGCTTCGATCTGGATTTGTGGGGCAAGAACAGGGCGTCGCTGGCCGCGGCAACATCCGATGCGCGCGCGGCGGCGATCGATGCACAACAGGCACGGTTGGCGCTCAGCACCGCGATTGCCGACGCTTATGCCGATCTTGTCCGCCTGCATGATGACGCCGAAATCGCGCAGCGCACACTCGACATTCGCATGGCCAGCCAGATGCTGGTCGCGGAACGGCGGCGCAATGGGCTGGAAACACGCGGAAGCGTGCGCCAGGCCGACGCCACCGTCTCTTCGGCCAGAGCGCAACTGGCTGGCGCACAGATGGCGATCGCCCTGCGCCGGCATCAGATCGCCGCGCTGATCGGCGCCGGGCCTGATCGCGGCCTCTCCATCGTCCGTCCGCGGGTCGGCGCGCTCGCGCCACTCGGCCTGCCTGCCGATGTGACCACGAATCTGGTCGCCCGCCGTCCCGATGTCGCTGCCGCCCTCGCGCGCGCGCAAGCGGCCGCAAGCCGGATAAAGGTGGCGCGTGCCGATTTCTATCCGGCCGTGCGCCTGAGCGCGCTGATCGGCGTGCAGTCGCTCGGTTACGAGACGCTGTTTGCTAACAACGTCATTTCCGCCGGCCGGCGGGCTTTCACCGACACGCTCTTTTCGAAGGATTCGCTGTTCGGCAATGCCGGGCCGGCGATCAGCCTGCCGATTTTCCATGGTGGCGCGTTGCAGGCACAGTATCGCGGCGCCCGCGCCAGCTATGACGAAGCGGTCGCTGCCTATGACAAGACGGTCTTGACCGCCTATCAGCAGGTCGCCGACGCCGTCACCATGCGCAAAACGCTCGACCAGCGCCTGATCGACGCACGGGCGGCGGTGGCAGCGTCGCAGGACGCCTATGACATTGCGCAGAAACGGTACAAGGGTGGCCTGTCCACTTATCTCGACGTTCTGAATGTCGAGGACCAGTTGCTGGCTGCGCGGCAGGCGCTGGCCGGACTGGAAGCGAGCGCTTTTTCCACTGATATTGCTCTTGTCCGTGCGCTGGGCGGTGGCTTCAGCGACGGCGAAACTCTCTCCAAGGACCAACCGCATGGCTGATGTCGCCCTTGATGCCCCCGACGTACAGCAGGAGGAGCAGGAAGCGCGCCAGTCCGCGCGCAAGACATGGTTGATCCGTCTGGCGCTTGTCGTGATCGTCGGCGGGCTGTTGTGGACGGCCTGGTATCTGCTGGTCGGGCGCAATCATGTCAGCACTGACAATGCCTATGTAAATGCGGAAATGGCCCAGGTGACGCCGCTGATTTCAGCGCAGGCTACCGAAGTGCTGGTCAGCGACACGCAGCCGGTCAGGAAGGGCGACATTCTGGTCAGGCTGGACCCGACCAATGCGCGGATCGCGATCGCGCAGGCGCAAGCCGATCTGGCCGAGGCACGCCGCCGTTTCCGCCAGACGCTGGCGACCAGCCAGTCGCTGGCGGCACAGGTGGACGCCCGCAGCGCGGACATCGTTCAGGCACGCGCGCAACTCGCCACCGCCCAGGCCGATTTCGACAAGGCACGCATCGACCTGCAACGGCGCGAGGCGCTGGTCGGCGACGGCGCCGTGTCGGGCGATGAAGTGACGGCCGCGCGCAAGGGTTATGCCGCCGCCAAGGCCGCGCTCGACCTGGCCCGCGCCGGGGTCCAGACCGCGCAGGCGACACGCGGGGCGGCGACCGGCCAGCTACAGGCCAATGATGCGTTGGTGCGCGGATCGACGATCGACACCGATCCGGCGGTGATGGCCGCCCAGGCGAAGCTGGAATCGGCGCAACTTGATCTTGCCCGCACGGTCATCCGCGCGCCCATCGATGGCGTCGTCACCAAAAGGCAGGTGCAGGTCGGCCAGCGCGTGGCCCAGGGCAATGCCATCATGACCATCGTTCCGCTCGCCCATCTCTATGTCGATGCCAATTTCAAGGAGTGGCAACTGCGCCAGGTGAAGGTCGGGATGCCCGCGACCGTCACGTCAGACCTGTATGGCACGGACGTTGTCTATCATGGCAAGGTGGTGGGCTTTTCCGCCGGCACCGGGTCGTCCATGGCGCTGATCCCGGCACAGAATGCGACGGGCAACTGGATCAAGGTGGTGCAGCGCCTGCCGCTTCGGATCGCGCTCGATCCCAGGGAGCTGGCCGCCCACCCATTGCGTGTCGGCCTATCCATGGATGTCGAGATCGACCTTGCCGCGAAATGAGGACAGCCGGGCGATGAGCGGCGACGACAATATTTTTGCACGGCTGTCCCCGCGTACCCGGACCCTGGCGGGGATGGTGCTGGCGCTCAGCAACCTGATGGTGGTGCTGGACCTGACGATCGCCAATGTTTCGGTGCCGCATATCGCGGGTAATCTGGGCATTTCTGCTGATCAGGGCACCTGGATCATTACATCCTATGCCGTGTCAGAGGCGATCTGCGTACCGTTGACCGGCTGGCTGGCGATGCGCTTTGGCGCGGTGCGCATGTTCACCCTGTCGATGATCGGTTTCGGCCTTTTCTCCCTGCTGTGCGGCCTGTCCATGACGCTGGGCATGCTGGTCGTCTGCCGCATCGGGCAGGGCCTTTGCGGCGGTCCGATCATGCCGATGTCCCAGACATTGCTGCTGCGCATCTTCCCGCCCGAAGCGCGCGGTCGCGCCATGGGGCTATGGGCCATGACCACGCTGGTCGGACCTGCGCTCGGCCCGATCGTGGGCGGCTATATCAGCGACAACTGGAGCTGGCACTGGATCTTCTTCATCAATCTGCCGATCGCGGCACTGTGCATCTTCGCGGCGCTCGCATTGTTGCGGCCGGTGGAAACGCACATGGTCAGGGTGCCGATCGACAAGGTCGGGCTGTTCCTGCTGATATTCTGGATCGGCTGCCTGCAGATCATGCTGGATATCGGCCGCGATCATGACTGGTTTGCCGATCCGTTGATCGTGACGCTGGGGCTGCTGGCAATCATTGGCTTCGTCGCCTTCGTCATCTGGGAACTGACCGAAGAGCATCCGGTGGTCGATCTGCGGGTGTTCCGTCATATTGGTTTCAGCTCCGGCCTTTTCACCATGTCGCTTTGCTATGGGGCCTATTTCGCGAGCATCGTCGTGATCCCACAATGGTTGCAGACGTCGATGGGCTATACCGCGTCCTGGTCCGGCATCGTAACGGCGCAGACGGCGATGGCGGCGTTGTTCACGGCGCCGATCGCCGGATTCCTGCTCTCGCGGGTCGATGTGCGGCTGATGATTTCCGGCGCTGTCGCCTGGGTCGGCATCATGTCGCTGGTGCGCGCGCATTGGACCAGCGACATCGATTTCGGAACGATGTTGATCCCGCAATTTCTTCAGGGCTTTGCGCTGCCCTTTTTCTTCATCCCGCTGACCACGCTGACATTGGGATCGGTTTTGCCACGGGAAACCGCGTCGGCGGCGGGCCTGCAAAATTTCGTGCGGACCATGGCGATAGCGATCGCCACCTCGCTGGTGCTGACGGAATGGGGGGATTCGCAGCGTGTGGCGCGCAATGCGATGGCGAACGTGCTTCAGCCCGACCAGACACAATCGGTGCTGTCGGGGGTCGGCCTGTCGTCCGAGCAGGCCCGGCAGATGATTTCGAACCTGGTCGAACAGGAAGCCATCGTCATCGCGGTGGACCATGTATTCTTCTTGTCGGCCATCATCCTGTTCGTGGCGGCGCTGGCCGTCTGGATCGCGCCCAAGCCCAGGGCCAGTGTCGATACCTCTGCCGCCCATTGACGATCACAGGCCGATGTGGCGGTCGATGCGGCCGGGGCTGAGGCGGAAAACAAGGACATATCTTTCCTGCGTGCAGGGCAGCGGGCGGCAGGAAACAAACGTCGAGTCCCGCCACCCGATTGACGCGGCGCAGCATCACGGTCAGTTACGGGGCAAAAGGGGCGGGACAGATGCGAATCGTCATCATCGACGACAGCGGTTTGCGCGCGACGGTCCTGGAGGAGGGGCTGCGCGAGGCAGGCTATGACGATATTCACATCGTTCCCCCGCGCGGCGCGTTCGTCGCGCGGCTGGAACGCATGGCGCCCGATGTCGTGCTGATGGACCTGGGCAGTCCCAGCCGCGACACGCTGGAGGAGATGCTGACCGTCAGTCGAGCGCTCGCCCGGCCGATCGCCATGTTCGTGGACCAGTCGGACGAGGCCATGATCGGCGCGGCGATCGACGCGGGCGTGTCCGCCTATGTCGTCGATGGCCTGCGCAAGGAGCGGGTCAAGCCGGTGCTGGAACTGGCGGTGCGCCGCTTCAACGCCTTCGCCAAGATACAGAGCGAACTGGATGAGGCCCGCACGGCGCTGTCCGACCGCAAGATCATCGATCGTGCCAAGTCGATCCTGATGAACCAGCGCAACCTGTCCGAACAGGACGCCTATGCGCTGTTGCGGTCGAGCGCGATGAACCAGGGCAAGAAGATCGTGGATGTGGCGCAGGCGCTGATCACCGCCAGCGACCTGTTGGGAGGGGGATTATGACGACGGGCCTGAAAATCGCCTTCCTGCCGCTGACCGATGCCGCCGTGCTGGTGGCTGCGCGCGAACAGGGCTTTGCCGAGGAAGAGGGGCTGGCCCTCGACCTCGTCCGCACGACGAGCTGGGCGACCTTGCGCGATCGGCTGGTGTTCGGCCAGGTCCATGCCGCGCACATGCTGGCGCCGCTCGCCGTGGCGGTTACGCTGGGTTTGAGCCAGCAGGCCGCGCCGCTCGCCGCGCCCTACAAGCTCAACGTCAATGGCAATATGCTGGTGATGGCCAGCGGCTTTGCCGCCGCGCTGGACCCTGATCTGGCTGCACGGCTGGCCGATCCGCTGGGCACCGCGCATGATTTTGCCGCCGCGATCGGCCTGTGGCGGCGCAAGCCTGTGATCGGCGTCGTGCACCGTTTTTCCAGCCATGCGATCATGCTGCGTTACTGGCTGGCGAGCGCGGGCGTGGACCCGGACAGGGATGTGGTGCTGCGCGTATTGCCGCCATCTTTGACCGTGGAGGCCATTCGCGCGGGCGAGATTGACGGCTTCATCGCGGGTGAACCCTGGGGCAGCGCGGCGGTGGATGCGGGCCTGGCGGAGACGGTGGCGATTGGCGAGCGCATCTGGCGGCGCGGGGTGGAGAAGGTGCTGGCCTTTCGCGAACCCTGGCTGGAGGGGAATCCCGATACGGTGGATCGGCTGCTGCGTGCGCTGGTGCGGGCGGCGGCTTGGTGTGACGATCCGGGCAATCATCCCGCGCTGGCGGTTCTGCTGGCCGATCCGCGCTATGTCGACCAGCCGGCCGATTGCATCCTGCGGGCGCTGAGCGGGCAGATCATTGCGCGGACCGGCCAGCCACCGATCAGCAGTCCCGACTTCATGCTGTTCAGCCGCGAAGCGACACCCTTTCCCTGGCGCAGTCAGGCGCTGTGGATCTATTCGCAACTCGTGCGCTGGAACATGGTCGCGCATGATGCGGCCACTGTCGCCAAAGCGGGTGCGGTGTTCCGTCCCGACATCTTCCGTCGCGCGCTGGCTGGCAGCAATGTGCCGATGCCCGGCGCCAGCATGAAGCTGGAAGGTGCGGTGCATATGCCGCTGGCCGTTGGATCGCGGCAGGGCGAACTGACCCTTGGGCCGGATCATTTCTTTGACGGGCGGGTGTTCGATCCCGAACGGATCGATGACTTTCTGGCGAGTTTCACGCCGTCACGTTGAAGTTTCACGAAATTTTGCGCCTTGCAACATGAAGCGATTCGCGGGATAAGATGAAGATCGCGCGACGAAGCGCGCTTTTTCCGGATGTGCCGTCCCAAGGGTGGGATGCCATCCTCACCCTATTTCGCAGCAAAGCCGCTGATCGGATCACGCCTTGAAACGTGAATCCGGCCTGCGGCTTTTTTCGTGTCGATTTTCCATATATTGGGGACGTAGCATGGCAACCGCTTATTGGGATCGCGAAGGACAGGACGCCGTGCCTGTCGTCGCGACCAGCTTCTGGAAGGCCGGTCACACGCCGACCTTGATCGCCGCCTTTCTCTATTTCGACCTCGCCTTCATGGTGTGGGTGCTGTTGGGGCCGTTGGCGCCGATGATCGCAAAGACGCTGGCGCTGACACCGGCGGAAAAGGGCCTGATGGTCGCGACCCCGACCCTGGCCGGCGCTTTGTTGCGGGTGGTCAACGGCCTGCTGGTCGATCGGATCGGCCCGAAAATGGCGGGGGCGATCAGTCAGGTCATCGTGATCGCCGGCCTGTTCACGGCCTGGATATTGGGCGTCAACAGCTTCGGCGGCACGCTGGCACTGGGCGTCATTCTGGGGTTTGCCGGGGCGAGTTTCGCGATCGCGCTGCCGCTTGCCAGCCGCTGGTATCCGGCTGAACATCAGGGCAAGGCGATGGGCCTGGCTGGCATGGGCAATTCCGGCACCGTGCTCGCTTCGCTGTTCGCACCGGGCCTGGCCAAGCTGTTCGGCTGGAATGCGGTGCTGGGCCTGGCCTGTATTCCGCTTTCGATCGTTTTCGTCGCCTATATGCTGATGGCCAAGGACGCGCCCAATGCACCTGCGCCCAAGAGGATCGTGGAATATTTCACGCCCTTGAAACAGGCTGACGCCTGGTGGCTGATGGCCTTCTATTCCGTCACTTTCGGCGGCTTTGTGGGTCTGGCGGCATCCCTGCCGATCTACTTCACCGACCAGTTCGGCCTGACCCCGATCGTTGCTGGCTATTGCACCGCTGGCTGCGTGTTCGCCGGGTCGCTGGTGCGGCCGATGGGCGGGGCGCTGGCTGACCGGATCGGTGGCGTGAAGGCGCTGATGATGGTCTATCTTGTCGCCGCGCTGGCGCTGACAGGTGTTGCTTATGCGAGCACGCTGGGGAGTGCGCTTGGCCTGTTCGTGCTGGCGATGCTGGCGCTGGGCACGGGGAATGGTTCGGTATTCCAGCTTGTGCCGCAGCGCTTCAAAGCGGAGATCGGCATCATGACCGGCCTGGTCGGCATGGCGGGCGGCATTGGCGGTTTCTACCTTGCCAGCTCGCTGGGCCTGGCCAAACAATTCACTGGCAGCTTCGCGCCCGGTTTCCTGATATTTGCCGGTCTTTCGCTCCTTGCCTTTGCAGGCATCGCCCTGGTCAAAGCCAAGTGGCGTGCGACCTGGATCAGTGGCGCGCGCATCTGAGTTGGAGAGGAGGGCGGCGGCCGTTCAGGATCGCCGCCCCGGCTTTTTCGCCGACCGGCGCATTGAATCGCTTGAGCTGGTCGTCGATTCACTTTATGTTGCAGTGCAAGGGACAAAGCTGTCCCATCAACCATAGCGGAAGCGGTCCACGGACGGATCACTGAAGCGCTTATGATGGCAAGGCCGCCATCCAGACTTTCGGTTTTCGAACCGGGGGTCTGGATGGCGGCTTTTTTGTTTTTCTTCTCCGGAGACACAGGATGGAGTTTCAGGTCAAGGACGAGAATCGGACGGAGGCGCAGGCGGATATCCTGATGCCGTTCGAGGATGTTCGCGAACATCTGGTCGTGGTGGGTAACGGCATGGCCGGTTGCCGCGCGATCGAGGAACTGCTGGCGCGCGATGCGGGGCGCTATCGCGTCACCATCTTCGGCGCGGAGCCTTATGTGAACTATAACCGCATCATGCTCTCGCCGGTGCTGGCGGGGGAAAAGACGTTCGAGCAGATCGTCATCAACGACCGCAAATGGTATGATGACAATGGCATCGACCTGATCGCGGGCGATCCGGTGACGATGATCGACCGGGCTGCCAAGACTGTAACCAGCCAGTCGGGTCGCACCATGGGCTATGACAAGCTGCTGATCGCCACCGGATCCGATCCGTTCATCATTCCGGTGCCGGGCAAGGACTTGCCCGGAGTCATCAGCTTTCGTGACATGAAGGATGTCGATACCATGCTTGCCGCCGCCGATGCGGGCGGGGATGCGGTGGTGATCGGCGGCGGCCTGCTGGGACTGGAGGCGGCGCACGGCCTGACCTTGCGCGGCATGAAGGTGACGGTCATCCACCTGATGGACACGCTGATGGAGCGGCAACTGGACGAGGCGGCGGGCTGGCTGCTCAAGAGCGCGCTGGAGGCACGGGGCCAGACGATCCTGACCGGGGCGAATACCGAAGCCATTTATGGCGAGGGCAAGGTCGAGGGCGTCCGGCTGAAGGACGGGCGCGAAATTCCGGCCAGCCTTGTCGTCATGGCGGTGGGCATTCGCCCCGCAACCGCCCTGGCGCGCGACGCCGGGCTGGAGGTCAATCGCGGGATCAAGGTGGACGACCATATGGTCACAAGCGATCCCGACGTGCTGGCGGTCGGCGAGTGCGTCGAGCATGACGGCAATGTCTATGGGCTGGTCGCACCGCTGTGGGACATGTGCCGCAGCCTGGCCGACGGGCTGACCGGCCAGCATAGCGGCTACAAGGGGTCCGTCACCTCGACCAAGCTGAAGGTGGCGGGTCTGGACGTGTTCTCCGCCGGGGATTTTTCGGGCGGCGCGGGGTGCGAGGATATCGTCCTGCGCGATGCGTCACGCGGCATTTACAAGCGGGTTGTCGTCAAGGACGACCGGATCGTCGGCGCTGTCCTCTATGGCGATACTGCGGACGGGGGCTGGTATTTCGACCTGCTCAAGCGCGGCGCGACTATCGCTGACATGCGTGATCTGCTGATTTTCGGCCAGAGTTACGCCGCAGGAGGAGGCGCGCTGGACCCTAAGACGGCCGTTGCGGCACTCTCGGACGATGCCGAGATTTGCGGCTGCAACGGCGTCAGCAAGGGTCAGGTCGTGGCCTGCATTGAAAAGGGGGCTTGCAGCCTGGATGCGGTGCGGGCGGGATGCAAGGCGTCGGCCAGTTGCGGCAGTTGCACGGGCCTTGTCGAAAATCTGCTGGCCGTGGTGCTGGGCGATGATGTGCAATCCGGTCCCAGAACGATGTGCAAATGCACCAGTTTCGGTCATGACGATGTGCGGCGGGAGATCGTGGCGCAGGGGATGCGCTCCATCCCCGAAGTGATGCACAAGCTGCACTGGTCCACGCCGGATGGCTGTTCCTCCTGCCGCCCGGCGCTCAATTATTATCTGCTGTGCGCGCTGCCCGGCGAATATCAGGATGATCAGCAGAGCCGTTTCGTCAATGAACGGATGCACGCCAATATCCAGAAGGACGGCACCTATTCGGTCGTGCCGCGCATGTGGGGTGGCCTCACCAATCCGCGGGAATTGCGCGCGATCGCCGATGTGGTCGAAAAGTTCAATGCCCCGATGGTGAAGGTCACTGGCGGCCAGCGGCTCGACATTTTCGGTATCAGGAAGGAAGATTTGCCTGCGGTCTGGGCCGACCTCAACGCCGCAGGCATGGTGTCGGGCCATGCCTATGGCAAGTCTCTGCGTACGGTGAAAACCTGTGTCGGGTCAGAATGGTGCCGCTTTGGCACGCAGGATTCGACCGGCCTTGGCGTCAGGATCGAGCGGATGACCTGGGGGTCGTGGATGCCGCACAAGTTCAAGATCGCGGTGTCGGGCTGTCCCCGCAATTGTGCGGAGGCGACGATCAAGGATTTCGGGGTGGTCTGCGTGGACTCAGGCTATGAACTGCATATCGGCGGCAATGGCGGCATCCATGTCCGCGCCACCGACCTGTTGTGCAAGGTCGCGACCGAGCAGGAAGCGATGGATTATTGCGCCGCCTTCACCCAGCTTTACCGTGAGGAAGCGCGCTATCTGGAGCGGACCGCGCCCTGGATCGAGCGGGTCGGGGTCGATTATGTAAAGCGCCGGATCGTGGAGGATGAGGCCGGGCGTGAGGCGCTGCGTGCCCGTTTCCTCTTTTCGCAGCAGTTCATGCAGGATGATCCCTGGGCGCAGCGCGCGGCTGGCGCGAATAGCGACCTGCATCAGCACCTCGACCCTATCTCCATCGCGGCGGAGTGAGACATATGACCGACTGGATCGATATCGGCACGCTGGCCGACATTCCGCAGCGCGGCGCCCGCACGGTGCAGATTGGCGGCGGGAAAGAGATTGCCGTGTTCCGCACCGGCGACGACCATGTCTTTGCGCTGGTCAACGAATGCCCGCACAAGAAGGGGCCGCTCAGCCAGGGGATCGTCCATGGGCATAGTGTCGCCTGCCCGCTGCACAACTGGAACATCGCGCTGAAAACCGGCGAGGCGCAGGGCGAAGATACAGGCTGCACCCCGACGATTGCGGTGAAGCAGGAAGATGGCCGCATCCTGATCGCGCGGCCGCAAATGGCGCAGGCGGCAGCCTGATGCGCCAGGCGATCCGCACCACCTGCGCCTATTGCGGCGTCGGTTGCGGCATCGCGGCGACGCCGACCGGCGGCCGCGCCGTGACCATCAGGGGGGATGAGGCCCATCCTGCCAATGCGGGCAAGCTCTGTTCCAAGGGCACGCATCTGGGCGAGACGGTGGGGCTTGAAGGTCGCCTGCTCCATCCCATGATCGGCGACAAGCGTGCCGGATGGGACAGGGCGCTGGATCTTGTCGCCAAACGCTTCCGCGAAACGACTGCCAGATATGGTCCCGACAGTGTCGCCTTCTACGTCTCCGGCCAGTTGCTGACCGAGGATTATTATGTCGCCAACAAGCTGATGAAGGGCTTCATCGGTTCGGCGAACATCGACACGAACAGCCGTTTGTGCATGTCCAGCGCCGTCGCCGGCCATAACCGCGCCTTTGGCGAAGATGTCGTACCCGCCAGCTATGACGATATGGAAGAAGCGGACCTGATCGTGCTGGTCGGGTCCAACACCGCCTGGTGCCACCCGATCGTCTATCAGCGCATTCAGGCCGCCCGTGCCGCGCGCGGCACGAAGCTGGTCGTGATCGACCCGCGCCGCACCGAAACCTGCGAGGATGCCGACCTGCATCTGGCCGTGAAACCCGGCACCGACGTTGCGCTGATGAACGGGTTGCTGGCCTGGTGCGCGGCCGAGGGGATCACCGATCCGGCCTTCCTGCGCGACAGCGTGAGCGCGCCAGAAGGCTTTTGGGAGCATGTCGGCAACGGCCATGATCTTTGGACCACCGCAAAGACGTGCGACATCGCGCCTGCGCTGCTGGAGCAATTTTATCGCCTGTTCGCCGCGACGCCGCGCACCGTCACGCTGTTCAGCCAAGGGATCAACCAGTCGATCCGCGGCACTGATCAGGTCAATGCGATCATCAACGTTCATCTGGCGACGGGCCGCATCGGCAAGCCGGGCGCGGCGCCCTTTTCGATCACCGGCCAGCCCAACGCCATGGGCGGGCGCGAGGTTGGCGGGCTGGCGTCGACGCTGGCGGCGCATATGGATTTCGCGCCGGACAATGTGGCACGGGTTGGCCGCTTCTGGGCCGCACCGACGATGGCTACCAAGCCGGGGCTGAAGGCCGTGGACCTGTTTCGCGCGATCCATGAGGGGCGGATCAAGGCGCTGTGGGTGATGGCGACCAACCCCGCCGTCTCGCTGCCCGATGCGGGGCGTGTGCGCGAGGCGCTGGAGGCGGTGCCCTTCCTCGTCGTGTCGGACATCATCGCCGACACCGACAGCAGCGTCCATGCCGATGTTCGCCTGCCTGCCGCCGGATGGGGGGAGAAGGATGGCACCGTCACTAATAGTGACCGCACGATCAGCCGGCAGCGCCCTTTCCTGGCGCTGCCGGGCGAAGCCAAACCGGACTGGTGGATTATCAAGGAAGTCGCCCGCCGCATGGGTTGGCAGAGCGCCTTCGCCTATGACCGGCCAGCCGACATCTGGCGCGAACATGCACGCCTGACCGCCTATCAGAATGACGGGACGCGGCTGCTCAACCTGCGCGCGCAGGCGACGATCGGCAATGACGCCTATGACGCCATGGAACCGTTCCGCTGGGGCGGGGAGACGCCCTTTGCCGCTGGCCGTTTCCCGACGCCCGATGGCAAGGCGCGGCTGGTGCTGACGAAGCAGATGGAGATTCAGGCGCCGCTCAAGGACTGGCCGATGACCCTCAACACTGGCCGCTATCGCGATCAGTGGCACACGATGACACGCACGGGCCTTGCCCCCAAGCTGGCGCGGCATCGCGAAGAGCCGCTGGTCGAGATGCATCCGCGCGACGCCAAGGCGTTCGGCATCGCAGATCGTGATCTCGCCCGCGTATCGACCGCGCAGGGCCATAGTATCTTCCGCGTGGCGATCAACGAAGGCCAGCGCGTGGGCGAGATTTTCACGCCGATCCACTGGACTGACCAGATATCGAGCGGCGGGCGCACCGGCCTGCTGCCCCGGCCGCTGGTCGATCCCCATTCGGGTCAGCCAGGTTTCAAATCGACCCCGGCCAGCGTCGAGAAAGTTGCGACCGCATGGCAGGGTTTCCTGATCTTGCGGGGCCATGAGCCGATAAAGCTGCCCTGCCTCTGGGCCACCAAGATCAGCGTGCCGGGCGGCGCGCTCTACGAAGTGGCGGGCAATGGTGATGCCGCGCGGCTGGAAGCGTGCCTGCCCAAAGGCGAGCGGGTCGAGGCGATCGACCAGACGCGCGGCACGCGGCGGGTGGCAATCATCCGCGAGGGCAAGCTGGCGGGGGTGTTGTTCGTGACGCGGACGGGGCTGCTGCCCGCGCGTGACTGGTTGATCGGGCAATTGTCGGTCGAGGGGGTGGGCGCATCGGTGCTCGCGGCGCGGGGACCGGGGAGTCAGCCTGACAAGGGCGCGGTGGTGTGTGTCTGTTTCGACATGGGCTTGAACCAGATCGTCGCGGCGATCCGGGAACAGCAATTGGTGGACGTGCCCGCCATCGGCAAGGCGATCGGGGCAGGAACCAATTGTGGATCATGTCGGCCCGCGCTCGCCAATCTGTTGAAAGAAACCCGTCAGGAGACGCTCCATGCAGCCGAATGAGATGATTTCGCCTGGTGAGGTATGGCTGGTCGGCGCGGGACCGGGCGACCCGGATCTTTTGACCCGCAAGGCAGAAAAGCTGATCGCGGCCGCCGACATCCTGTTTTACGATGCGCTGGTCGGGCCGGGCGTGCTCGACCTGATCCCGGCGGGGGTGGAGCGGGTGAGCGTCGGCAAGCGGTCGGGGCGGCACAGCAAGCAGCAGGACAGCATCAACGATCTGCTGTTGGCGGCGGCAAAAGCGGGGCGGCGTGTCGTGCGGCTGAAAGGCGGCGATCCGTCGGTGTTCGGCCGGTCGGCGGAGGAGATGGCGCATCTGGGCCAGGCCGGGGTGCGTTTCCATATCTGCCCCGGCATCACCACGGCGAGCGCGGCAGCGGCGAGCGGCAGTGCATCACTGACGCTGCGCGGCGTGGCGCGGGGGCTGACGCTGGTGACGGCGCATCTCAAGGCGGGGGAGCCGTTGAGGCTGGACTGGGATATGCTGGCGCGACCGGGCGGGACGCTGGGCATCTATATGGGCCGCGCGGCGGCAGGCGAGATCGGTCGATCGCTGATCGCGGCGGGGCGCGACCCGGAAACGCCGGTGATGGTGGCGGTCAATGTGTCGCTGCCGGGCGAGAGGCTGATTCGGGGCAAGCTGTCGGCGCTGGCGTTTCTGGTACAGACGATCAGCGATGACGATCCGACATTGTTGCTGATCGGTGAAGCGGTGGCAGGCACGCCGATGCTGGTGGATGGGACGGCTAGAGTATCGTGCGGAAAAGTGGGGGCCGGTTTTCCACCAGAAAAGATGTGAAAACAGAAAACTGGAGCGCGCGCTAGCGTGGCGCTTCAGAGGTAATCCGGTACGCCTTCGCAATCATAAAGCCGCCAGATCCTCCGGCCGGTTGATGTTGGGCAGGATAAGGCCCGGCATATCCACCACACGCGCGCTGATGCGGTCGAGCCAGCCATGAATGGAGCGGTTGTTGTCCTCCGCCAGATGAGCGTCCAGTTCGGGCGCGAGCATGGCGGGCCACCAGCCGAGCAGTTGCTGCCCCTTCAGGATCGCAGCACCTTCACCGATCAGCTTTGCAGGCAAGCCGGTGGGATAGAAGGGCATGTCGCAGCCGGTGGTCAGGACGCCGGTAAAGCCCTGATCGAGCGCATGGCGGAGCGCGGCGTTCAACCCGCCAAGAGGCCCCAGATCGGGCGCGGGGCGATCGGGCAGTCCGCCTTCTCGCCCGCATAGGACGACTGTAACGACATGGGGCGCAAGGCCGGCCGTCGCATGGTCGATCAGGGTGCGGCCGTCGGCCATGCGCGCCATTGCCTTGTCGCTGCCAAAGCGCGTGGCGCGTCCACCCGCCAGCACGGCCCCCAATATCCGTCTATCGTCCATTACCGCTCCCTTGATAGCCATGCTCTATAAGGCATAAGGTGAAGGATATGCAGACCCGACTTGTCGAATATTTTCTGGCGCTGGAGCGCGAAGGCCATTTTGCGCGGGCGGCGGCACAGTGCAATGTGTCGCAGCCCACCTTGTCGGCGGGAATCGCCACGCTGGAGACGCAACTGGGCAAGCGGCTGGTCCGGCGCGACCGCGCATATGCCGGACTGACGGCAGAGGGCGAGGCAGTGCTGCCGTGGGCGCGGCAACTGATCGCGGCGGCCGAGGCGCTGGGCCAGGCGGCAGAGACGGCGCGCGGGCCGTTGAAAGGCGAAGTGCGGCTGGGTGCGATCCCGGCGGCGATGCCCGCCATCGGCTGTCTGGTCGCGGCGATGCAGGCGCGGCATCCGGGCCTCAACATGTCGATCCGGGCGCTGACATCCCGCCAGATCGAGCGGGAGCTGGCAGCGTTCGAACTGGATGCGGGGTTGACCTATCTGGACTTCGAGCCGCCCGCCCATGCGCTGTCGGTCCCGCTCTATGTAGAGCGGACCATGCTGGTGAGTGCGGTGGACGGCGTGGCGGTGCCCGATCCGCTCGACTGGGCGGCACTCGCCACCCTCCCGCTCTGCCTGCTGCATCAGGGTATGCAGAACCGGCGGATATTGGACGCGCGGCTGGCCGAGCGGGGGCTGGCATTGCGACCGCTGGTAACGGCGGACTCCTATGTCGCCTTGCTGGGTCTGGTGCAGCAGGGACGGCTATGCTCGATCATTCCCGATAGCCACGCAACCCTGCTGGACGGGCTGCGCTGGGCGCGAACGTACAAGCTGCCGGATGGGGATGAGGGCAGTCGCATCGGCGTGATCGTGTCGGATAGCGCCCCGATGGGCCCGCTGGCGCAGGCGGTGCTGGGGGTCGCGCGGGGATTGCGTTTACCACCGGGCTTTCGGGCCAGTTGATAGATTTTTTCTATCAAAGATGGATGAGTTCAATTTGACCGGCTGGCCCTGCGGGCGCAGGATCACAGGCAAAATATGGCCAAAAAGGCAGGGTAGAGATGGAAGAATTTATCGCCGCCTGGATCGCGCGCCATGGCGCGACACGCGACCGGCTGTTGCCTTTGCTTCATGCGATGCAGGAAGAGGCTGGGCATGTCGACGATGCGTGGGTGCCGGGAATCGCCAGGGCGCTGAACCTCAGCCGGGCCGACGTGCATGGCGTGATCACATTCTACCATGATTTCCGGCGCGCCCCGCCGGGCCGCCATGTCGTGAAATTGTGCCGCGCGGAAAGCTGCCAGGCGCGCGGTGGCGCGGCGATCGAGGCGTCGGCGGCGCGGCGGCTGGGCGTGGCGATGGGCGAGACGCGCGGGGACGGGCAAGTCGCGCTGGAGCCGGTCTATTGCCTGGGCCTGTGCGCGATCGGCCCCAATGCGCTGGTCGACGGACGGCCGGTGGCGCGGATCGACGCCGATATGCTGGAACGGATTGCGCTGGAGGTGGCGGCATGAGGGTGTTCGTGAGCCGCGACATGGCTTCGGTGGCGTTGGGCGCGGATGATGTGGCGCGCGCCTTCGCCGACGCGGGCTGCGATGTGGTGCGCACCGGATCGCGCGGCCTGTTCAGCATCGAGCCGCTGGTCGAGGTGGAGACGGACGACGGCCGGATCGGGTTCGGGCCGGTTGGGCCGGGCGATGTGGCGGCGGTGCTGGATGGGACACATGCGACGCGGCTGGGGAAGGTCGAAGAGCTGGCCTTCTTCGCCGGACAGCAGCGTTTCACCTTTGCGCGTTGCGGAGTGATCGATCCGCTGAGCCTGGAGGATTATGCGGCGTTGCATGGCTGGCAGGGGCTGGCGGCAGCGCGGGCGCAGGCTCCGCAGGCCGTGGTCGATACGGTCAAGGCGTCGGGCTTGCGCGGACGCGGCGGGGCAGGCTTCCCGACCGGCATCAAGTGGCAGACGGTGCTGGATGCGCCAGCAGGCGACAAGTTCATCGTCTGCAATGCGGATGAGGGCGACAGCGGCACTTTTGCCGACAGGATGTTGATGGAGGGCGATCCCTATTGCCTGATCGAGGGGATGGCGATCGCCGCCCATGCCGTCGGCGCGGGTCATGGCTATATCTATATCCGGTCCGAATATCCCTTCGCCATTTACACGATGCGGCTGGCGATCGAGCGTTCCGCCCATCTGGTCGCGCCCTTCACGCTGGAGGTGCGCGAGGGCGCAGGCGCCTATGTCTGCGGTGAGGAGACGGCTTTGCTCGATTCAATCGAGGGCAAGCGCGGGCAGGTGCGCGCCAAGCCGCCGCTGCCCGCGCTCAAGGGCTTGTTCGGCCAGCCGACCGTCATCAACAATGTGCTGAGCCTGGCCGCCGTGCCGTTCATTCTGGCGGAAGGGGCAGATGCCTATGCAGCGGTCGGCTTCGGCCGGTCGCGGGGAACGATGCCGGTGCAACTGGCGGGCAATGTGCGGCATGGCGGCCTCTATGAGATCGGTTTCGGCATCACGCTGGGCGAATTGGTGAATGATGTTGGCGGCGGCACCGCAAGCGGCCGCCCGGTGCGCGCGGTGCAGGTGGGCGGGCCGCTGGGCGCCTATTTCCCGCCCAGCATGTTCCATCTGCCATTCGATTATGAGGCGTTCGCGCAGGCAGGCGGGTTGATCGGCCATGCCGGGATCACCGTGTTCGATGACAGTGTGGACATGGCGCATATGGCCCGCTTCGCGATGGAGTTCTGCGCGGCGGAAAGCTGCGGCAAATGCACGCCTTGCCGGATCGGATCGACGCGCGGGGTGGAGATCATGGACCGGATCATGGCGCAACGTGCACCGTCAGCCGCAGCGCAACCTGACCCTGGGCTCCTGCCTTCGCAGGAGCATGGCAGTTTGGCCAAAGCGCTCTACTCCCGCGCGCCATCCCGTATCGACACCTCGCTCGATGCGCAGACCAGCTTGCTGCGGGACCTGTGCGACACGATGAAATATGGTTCGCTCTGCGCGCTGGGGGGCTTCACCCCCTATCCGGTGTTGAGCGCCCTCGATCATTTTCCTGAGGATTTCGGCGCGCGTGCGCCCATCAAGGAGGCGGCGGAATGAGCTTTTCCCGCGAAACCGACCATGGCACTCCGGCGGCGATCGCCACCGGAAAGTCCGTAACGCTGACGATCGACGGTCAAAGCGTCACCCTGCCCGAAGGCACCAGCATCATGCGTGCCGCGTCGTTGACGGGTGGGTCGATTCCCAAACTCTGTGCGACCGATAGCATGGACAGTTTCGGTTCCTGTCGCCTGTGTCTGGTGGAGGTGGAGGGACGCAACGGCTATCCTGCGTCCTGCACCACGCCGGTGGCCGAGGGGATGGTGGTGCGCACCCAGACCGAACGGCTCAAGCAATTGCGGCGCGGGGTGATGGAACTCTATATTTCGGACCATCCGCTCGACTGCCTGACCTGCGGCGCGAATGGCGACTGCGAGTTGCAGGATCAGGCGGGTGCAGTCGGCCTGCGCGATGTGCGTTATGGCTATGATGGCGCGACCAATATGGGGCAGGCGAAGGACCAGTCGAACCCCTATTTCGACTTCGATCCCAGCAAGTGCATCGTCTGTTCGCGCTGCGTGCGCGCCTGTGAAGAGGTGCAGGGGACGTTCGCCCTGACGATCGAAGGCATGGGATTCGATTCGAAGGTATCGCCATCGCAGGGTGAGGATTTCCTGGGATCCGAATGTGTCTCCTGCGGCGCGTGCGTGCAGGCCTGCCCCACCGCCTCGCTGATCGAAAAGAGCGTGGTGGAAGTGGGAACGCCTGACCGCGCTATCGTCACCACCTGCGCCTATTGCGGCGTGGGCTGCACCTTCCGCGCGGAAATGCGGGGCGAGGAACTGGTGCGCATGGTGCCGTGGAAGGATGGCAAGGCCAATCGCGGCCATAGCTGCGTCAAGGGCCGCTTCGCCTGGGGCTATGCCCAGCATCAGGACCGGATATTGAACCCGATGATCCGCGCCTCAGTCAGTGAGCCGTGGCGTGAAGTGTCGTGGGAGGAGGCGATCGCCCACACCGCATCCGAATTCCGTCGCATTCAGGGCAAATATGGAACGCGCAGCATCGGCGGGATCACGTCGAGTCGCTGCACCAACGAAGAAACCTTTCTGGTTCAAAAGCTGATCCGGCAGGGCTTTGGCAACAATAATGTCGATACCTGCGCGCGGGTCTGTCACTCGCCCACGGGTTACGGCCTCAGCCAGACCTTCGGTACATCGGCGGGCACGCAGGATTTCGACAGCGTCATGCAGGCCGACGTGATCCTCGTCATCGGCGCCAATCCCACGGACGGCCACCCCGTATTCGCCAGCCGCATGAAGAAGCGTCTGCGTCAGGGCGCGAAACTGATCGTCATGGATCCGCGCCGGACCGATCTGGTGAAATCCCCGCATGTAGAGGCGGAACATCATCTGCCCCTGCGCCCCGGCACGAATGTCGCGATGCTGACCGCGATGGCGCATGTCATCGTCACAGAAAAGCTCTATGATGAGGCCTTCATCCGCGAGCGGTGCGATTGGGACGAATTTACCGATTGGGCTGATTTCGTGTCGGAAGCGGTGCGCTCACCCGAAGCGATCGAGCCGCTGACCGGCGTGAAGGCGGACGAGGTCCGCGCCGCCGCGCGCCTCTATGCCACAGGCGGCAATGGCGCGATCTACTACGGCCTTGGCGTTACCGAACATAGTCAGGGCAGCTCGACCGTCATGGCGATCGCCAACCTTGCCATGGCGACCGGCAATGTCGGGCGTGAGGGTGTGGGCGTGAACCCGCTGCGCGGCCAGAACAACGTGCAGGGGGCATGCGACATGGGCAGCTTCCCGCATGAATTTTCCGGCTATCGGCATGTGTCCGACACCGCAACGCGGGCTCTGTTCGAACAGGCGTGGGGCGTGTCACTCGACGCCGAGCCGGGATTGCGCATCCCCAACATGCTGGATGCGGCCACCGATGGCACGTTCAAGGGGCTGTTCGTGCAGGGCGAGGATATTCTCCAGTCCGACCCCAACACCCATCATGTCGCGGCGGGCCTCGCAGCGATGGAGTGTGTCGTGGTGCAGGACCTGTTCCTCAACGAAACCGCCAATTATGCCCATATCTTCCTGCCCGGATCGACCTTCCTGGAGAAGGATGGCACCTTCACCAACGCCGAACGCCGCATCCAGCGCGTGCGGCAGGTAATGGCCCCGCTCAACGGCTATGCCGACTGGGAAATCGTGCAACTGGTGGCGAATGCCATGGGGCTTGACTGGACGTACGACCATCCTGCCCAGATCATGGACGAGATCGCGGCGCTGACCCCGACCTTCGCGGGGGTGCATTATGACCGGCTGGAGGCGGAAGGATCGCTGCAATGGCCGGCCAACGATGCCGCGCCGGACGGCACGCCGACCATGCATATTGACGGCTTCGTCCGCGGCAAGGGCAAGTTCGTCGTCACCGACTATGTGCCGACCGATGAAAAGACCGGCCCGCGCTTCCCGCTGCTGCTGACGACCGGGCGCATTTTGAGCCATTATAATGTCGGTGCGCAGACGCGGCGCACCGCCAACACTGCCTGGCACCCGGAGGATCGGCTGGAAATCCATCCGAGCGATGCGGACAATCGCGGGCTGAAAGATGGCGACTGGGTGACACTGCGCAGCCGGGCAGGCGAAACGACGCTGCGCGCGCTGGTGACGGAGCGGGTCGCGCCGGGCGTGGTCTATACGACTTTCCACCACCCGGAAACGCAGGCGAACGTCATCACCACCGACTATAGCGACTGGGCGACCAATTGCCCGGAATATAAGGTGACGGCGGTACAGGTGATGGCGTCCAACGGGCCGAGCGACTGGCAGCGCGATTATGCGGATCAGGCCCGGACCAGCCGCCGTATTGCGCCGCTCGAAGCCGCCGAATAGGATCGAGCGCATGAGCGATGAAAGCGAAGTCATGTCGACCGATATCATGTCCACTGGCGACCGGCTGATCTACATGGCGAACCAGATTGCCCGCAACCTCGCCGCGCAGCGTGACGCGGACGTCCAGACGGCCGAACATATCCGTAAATATTGGACCGGCGCGATGCGCGCCCGGCTTCAGGAACTGGCAGCGGAGCGACCCGATGCGCTGTCGCCGATCGCCGCGCAGGCGCTGCGCCGGATTGCGGTTTGATCGACAGCGCGCTGTCCTTCACCCGCCTGACCCCGGACGGGCTGGCCGAAGCGATCGATCGGCCGCTGGCGGAGGAAGTGCCGGTCGCGATCGAATATAATGGTGCGGGCTATGCCGTGCTGATGGCGACGCCGGCCGACATTGCCGATCTGGTGCAGGGGTTCAGCCTGGCGGAGCGGCTGGTGACGCGCGACGACGCGCTGCTCGACATGGATGTGCATCGCACCGAGGCGGGCATTATCGCCCGCGCGACGATGCCGCCCCATCGCGCCGATGCGTTGCTGGACCGGGTGCGGCATCGCGCGTCGGATTCCTCCTGCGGGATATGCGGGATCGAGAATCTGGAGCAGGCGATGCGACCGCTGCCGACCGTGACCAACCGGACGCGGGCGGATCGCGCCGCGATCTTCCGCGCGCTCGCCGCGCTGTACGATCATCAGCCGTTGAACGCGGCCACCGGGGCGGCCCATGCGGCAGCCTGGATCGGGGCGGACGGGGCGATCCGGCTGGTGCGGGAGGATGTCGGGCGGCACAATGCGTTCGACAAGCTGATCGGCGCGATGGCGCGGGCAGGCGCGGGCTGGGATGGCGGCTTTGCACTGCTGTCGTCGCGCTGTTCCTATGAACTGGTGGAGAAGGCGGCGCTGGCCAATTGCCCGCTGCTCGTGACGATTTCCGCGCCGACGCGGCTGGCCGCCGAGCGTGCCGAGGCGGCCGGACTGCCGCTGGTGGCGCTTGCCCGGCCGGACGCGCTGTTGCTGCGCGGCCACAGCGACGCACTCTAAACCGACGGGCGCTTGGCTTCCCGTTCGCTTTCCCCTACAGCGCGCGGCGTGGGGGGAGGGCATCTTTCCCTGCAAACAGATCGCGCCGGTGCCCGGCAACGGGCTTAATCGGGAATGTGGTGCGGGCGTGCGAGCGCCCAATTCCATGGCTGTCCCTGCAACTGTAAGCGGATAGTGCGATGCATCGGGTCTGAAGGTCGTTGGGGACCGCAAGACCGGCCACTGGATATTGCGTCCGGGAAGGCTTTGCATTGTTGCTGTGACCCGCGAGCCAGGAGACCTGCCGGCGCCTGGTCGCTCTTGCTTTGGTCCAGGGGATGGCCGGGGCACGGTGGTTTTCCGTCGAGCGACGCCATGCGGCCGGGGCCGCATCGGGTTGCGGGCGGGATTTGGCGTCATCCCTGGCCTGTGCCCGACCGCGTTGCGGACGCCCCAGCCCTAGTCGCACCGGCGCCGGGGGTTGATATATGTTGAAAACAGGCATTTCTCTGGTGGCGCTGATCGTGGCGACGCCGGTTCTGGCGCAGGATGACGATATCGTCGTCACCGCCACGGGCATTGCCCAGCCGCGCGACGATGTCGGGCAGGCGATCACGGTCATCGACGCGAATATGATCGAGACGCGGCAGGCGATCGATGTAGTGGACCTGCTGGCGACGACGCCGGGCGTGCGCTTCAACCGCAACGGATCGACCGGCGGTGTGACCGGCGTGTCGCTGCGCGGCGCGGAGACGACGCAGACGCTGGTGCTGATCGACGGGGTGAAGGTCAACGATCCCAGCGGCATCGGCGACGGCTATGATTTCGGGCCTTTGCTGACCGGCAATATCAGGCGGATCGAAGTGCTGCGCGGCTCCAACTCTGTGGTCCATGGCAGCCAGGCGATCGGCGGCGTGGTCAACCTGATGACCGGCGTGCCGGCGCAGGGGTTCGGCGCGAATGCATCGGTCGAATATGGCTATGGCGATACGTTGAGCACCAAGGTGGATTTGTCGGGCACCAGCGGCATCGCGGCGGGGGGCATCGGTGCGGCCTATTTCCGCACCGACGGGATTTCGTCGGCGGTCGGCGGCACGGAACGCGACGGGACCGAGAATATCGCCGCCAATGCGCGATTGACGCTGAAATTCAACGAGGCGCTCAGCCTCGACCTGCGCGGTTATTATATCCATGCGGACCTTGACTATGACAGCTTCTTCGGTGCGCCGGCCGACAGCAGCGACGTGTCGAAGCTTGACCAATATGTCGGCTATGCCGGCCTCAATCTGGCGCTGCTTGACGGCAAGCTGACCAACCGCGCCGCCGTCACCTATCTGCGCAACGACCGCGACTATTATTTCGTGCGTGGGACCGACCCTGACTATGGCTATTCGGGGACCAATTTGCGGTTTGAATATGAAGGCGTCTTTGTCCCGGTCGATCAGGCCAAGCTGCTGTTCGGTTATGAGCATGAGCGGCCGGACTATGATTTCTTCGGCTTCGGATCGACCGCCAGCGCCCGGATCAACATCGACAGCATCTATGGCATGGCGATCGTCAAGCCCTTCATCGGCTTGGCCGTCACCGGCGGCGTGCGCCATGACGACCATAGCCAGTTCGGCGGCGCGACCACGTTCGGCGCGAACGCCAATTATTCGCCCAATGGCGGCGCAACCAATGTGCGCCTCAGCTATGGCGAGGGGTTCAAGGCGCCATCGCTCTATCAATTATATGACAGCTATAGCGGCAATGCGGCGCTTCGGCCTGAACGGTCGAAAAGCTACGATATCGGGTTCGACCAGAGACTGGATGGCGGGCGGGCGATGCTGTCGGTGACTGCCTTCCGCCGCGATACGCGTGACCAGATCAATTATGACAACGCCACCTTCACCTATGACAATCTGGACCGCACCCGCGCCAAGGGCGTGGAAGCCTCGATCGCATTGAAGCCGGTCGATGCGCTGACCGTCACGGGCAGCTACAGCTATGTCGACGCGCGCGACCGTTCGCCCGGTTCCGCCTTCTACGGCAATCGCCTGGCCCGCCGCGCCGCCAATCAGGTCAGTGTGTCGGCCGACTATGACTGGTCGTTCGGCCTGTCGACCGGCGCGACCGTGACGATGGTGGACGACAGTTTCGACAATGCCGCCAACAGCCGCCGGCTCGACGGTTATGCGCTGGTCGGCGTCCGTGCGTCGTTGCCGGTCGGCGAGCATCTGGAAGTCTATGGCCGCGTCGACAATCTGTTCGATGAAGGCTACGCCACCGCCTATGGCTATGGCACCTATGGCCGCTCCGCCTATGGCGGCGTGCGTGTCCGTTTCTGACCGGACAAGGGGCGGGCGGGCGTGACGCCCGCCCTGTCAGCGCGCGGCGTTCAGCCGCGTCGTGATGGCGCGCGCGGCCTGCACATAGGCCGGGCCGCCACATACGGTCCAGCTTTGCGGCAGGCTGATGCGGGGCACCCGCGCCAGGGCGGGATGATGCAGCATTTCCGTGCCCTGGTCGACCACGCGGTCGGTGGCGCTTTCCACGATCAGCCAGTCGGGCCGCGCGGCGACCATGGCCTCCAGCGGCACCTGCGCCAGTGCCGGCTTGCCCAGTTTTGCGGCGAGATTGGTGAGGCCAACCCGGCGCATCAGATCATCGATCAATGTCCCGGTGCCGGTCATATAGCCGCGCCGCTGATAATAGGCCGCGACCCCGCCACGTCGCGCGCGGGGCAGGGCGGCAAGATCGCGGTTCATGGCCGCGATCAGCGCCTCGCCGCGATCAACATGGCCGATCGCGCGCGCCACCTGCCGGATCTGGTCGAGGATCGCGGCATAGCTGTCTGCGCTGGCAAGGCCCAGCGTGCGCCAGTCGCCCGGCGGCGCGCCGGCCACCATGTCGGGGCCGATGGGATAGCCCAGGATCAGGTCGGGCCGGATCGCCAGTACCTCCTCCGACGCGCGGCGCAGGATGCGGAAGCGTCGCGCCTTCGTCGCGACGGCGGACAGTTCGGGATCGCGCGCGTTGCTGCTGAGCGCCGCGATCTGCCCCGGATCAGCGAGCGCGATCAGATATTGGTCGGCGCACACGTTGAGCGACACGATCTGCTGCGGCGCGGTGGGCGTCGCCGCGCCGGTCAGCGCGAACAGGGCGGTGGTCGCGAGGATCAAAGGGCGGATCATGGGGCTTGTCTCATAAAAGGACATATTCCCGCCGTTGCGGTAACAAGGGGCTTTATCGATCCGCGATCGGGAAACAAGCCATGACCGCGCGCCGCCATCATCCCTTACTGATCCCCGGCCTGTTGCTGCTGGTTTTCGCGGCAGCCTTCGGCTCCATCCTGCTGGGGGCTGTGGCGATCAGCCCGGCGCGGATCGTCGCGGTGCTATCCGGTGGGGGAGACGCCATTGCGCGCGCCATCATCCTGGACCTGCGCCTGCCGCGCATGGCCCTGGGGCTGATCGTCGGCGCGATGCTGGGCGTGTCGGGGGCGGCGTTGCAGGGCTATCTGCGCAATCCGCTGGCTGAGCCATCGGTGCTCGGCGCATCCAACGCGGCGGCGCTGGGAGCGGTCTGCGCGCTCTATTTCGGGTTTGCGCAGATGCATCCGGTGGTTTTGCCAGTGCTTGCGATCCTGACGGCGCTGATCGCCATCGGTGCATTGTTCCTGCTGTCGGGCACAGCGGAAAGCCCGTTGACGCTGATCCTGGCCGGCATCGCGGTGGCGACGCTGGCGGGGGCGGGGATCAGCCTGTCGCTCAACCTGTCGCCCAATCCCTTCGCCGCGATGGAAATCATGAGCTGGCTGATGGGGAGCCTGGAAAATCGCAGCTATGCCCATGTCTGGATCGCGCTGCCCTGCGTCGCCATCGGCGCGACGCTGTTGCTTGCCGATGGGCGCATGCTGGACGCGCTGACATTGGGGGAGGAGGGCGCGCAGGCGCTGGGCGTCAACCTGTCGTCCGCGCGGCTGCGCATGATGCTGGGCGTGGCGATCGGCGTGGGCGGCGCGGTGGCGGTATCGGGCGCGATCGGCTTTGTGGGATTGATCGTGCCGCATCTGGTCCGCCCGCTGACTGACCGATCGCCATCCGCCGTCCTGCTGCCATCGCTGCTGGGCGGCGCGGCGCTGCTGACGCTGGCAGACATCGGCGTGCGGCTGATCCCGACCAGCAATGAACTCAAGCTGGGGGTGGTGACGGCGCTGCTCGGCGTGCCGGTATTCCTGCTCCATCTGATGCGGGAGCGGCGGCTATGGTGACGATCGCGGCGCAGGGCCTGTCGGTGCGGCTGGGCCGCCATGCGGCGGTGCGCAATGTCGATGTGACGCTCCAACCGGGCGCGCTGGTCGGCATCATCGGTCCCAATGGCGCGGGCAAGTCCACGCTGATCCGTGCGTTGCTGGGCCTGGCCAGGCCGCAGAGCGGGCGGGTGACGATCGACGGGCAGGATGTGGCGCGGCTCGGCCGGCAGGCGGTCGCGCGCGCCGTCGCCTATCTGCCGCAGGGTCAGACCCTGCATTGGCCGCTTAGCGTCGAGCGGCTGGTGGCGCTGGGGCGGTTGCCGCATCTGGGGCCGCTGTCGCGCCTTTCGGCACAGGATGAGGCAGCGGTCGAGGCGGCGATGACGCGGGCCGATGTGCTGCATCTGAAAGGCCGGATCGCGACCGAATTGTCGGGCGGCGAGCGGGCGCGGGTGCTGCTGGCGCGGGCACTGGCGGTGGAGGCGCGCGGGTTGATCGCCGACGAGCCGCTGGCCGCGCTCGATCCGGGGCACCAGATCGACGTCATGGACCTGCTGCGCGGGGAGGCGCGCGGCGGGGCGCTGGTGGTGACGGTGCTGCATGACCTGAGCATGGCGGCGCGATACTGTGATCGGCTGCTGTTGATGGACGGCGGGGCGGCGGTAGCGGATGGTGCGCCGATGGACGTGCTGACGGCGGATGCGCTTGGCCAGGTCTATGGTGTCACGGCGCGGATCGAGCGGCACGGGGACGTGCCGCTGATCCTGCCGACGGGGCGGGTGACAGGCAAGGCTTAAGGCCGTCATTGCGAGCGCAGCGTGGCAATCCATTGACGCCATATGGATTGCCGCGCTGCGCTCGCAATGACGATGTAAACTTAGTCCCCGAACCCCCGTGGGGCCGGGTCCACTACCGTCGATGCGCCGGCCCCGACTTCATTCACTTCCAGCGCGCGTTCCGCCACGCCCTGCCGGTTGAAGCGGAACGCGCCGTCGATGCCGGAAAAGCCGCCCGCGTCGCGCAGGCGTGCGGCGGGGAAGGGCGATCCGGGCTTCCAGTCCTGCGCGATCCGCACCGTCAGCAGCACCGAATCATAGCCGAGCGAGGATAAACGGAAGGGCGCGCTGCCATAACGGGCGCGATATTTGGTCGCGAGCTGGCGGTAGAGCGTGTCGGAAACGCTGGCGAACCAGGCGCCACGCAGCACCGGGCTGGCGGCCAGCGTGCCTTCCGTATTCCACAATTCGGTGCCCAGCAGCCGCGCGGTCGC
This sequence comes from Sphingobium cyanobacteriorum, assembly GCF_030580935.1. Lineage (GTDB taxonomy): Bacteria > Pseudomonadota > Alphaproteobacteria > Sphingomonadales > Sphingomonadaceae > Sphingobium > Sphingobium cyanobacteriorum. The sequence goes on from NZ_JAUQOM010000002.1 coordinate 212,808, forward strand.
ACCGCCATTTTTCCGTACGATCGGCGCGACCTGCAACGCCACCCGGCCGCTGTCGGCAATCAGCAGCGCGTCATAGCTGGACGATGCCTGCAATTTCTTCACCGCCGCCGTGATCGAAGCGGGCGCGCGGTCGAATGTCTGCATCGAGACGACAGTGCCGCCGGCCTGCTCGACCGCGCGCAGCAGCGCGTTGCCGGCCCGTTCGCCATAGGTGCCGCGCGGCACCAGCGCACCGAAGCGGCTCAGCCCCTTTGCGCGGGCGAAAGCGACGACCCGTTCGATCGACTGGGCGGGGTTGTAGCCCATGATATAGACGCCGCCGCCCGCGATGCTGGCGTCGTTGGAAAAGCTGATGACCGGCACATTGGCGCGCGCCGCGATCGGCCCGATCACGCGGGCATCCTCCGCCAGCAGCGGTCCCAGGATCAGGCGATTGCCGTCGGCCAGCGCCTTGTTCGCCGCCGCTGCCGCACCCAGCGCCGTATCATAGGTGGTGATGCGCACCTTGTCTGTGCGAATGTCCATCAGCGCAAGGGTGGTGGCGTTGGCGATCGACTGGCCGACCCCGGCATTGGGGCCGCTCATCGGCACCAGCAGAGCGACGCGATGGCGTGCCGCATCGGTCGGCAGGCCCTGGACCACCTCTGGTCCGGTCGGCTGGACCGGGCCGGTAGGCGTGGTGGGCGCCGGCCCCTTGGGCACGATCGACTGACAGGCGGCCAGGAACAGCGCCGCCCCCATGAAGGCGCAACGCGCGCCGCGCTTGATCGCAGCGAACACATTTGCTTGCCGGGGGGCATCCGTCTCTGTCATCTGGCGTCCTTATGGAAACTCGAACTTCTGGGCTTGCGCCTGGGCTTTATATCGTGGCGGGGCCGATCGGCAACCTTGGAGACCTTACGCCGCGCGGGGCGGAAGTCCTGCGGCTGGCCGATGTGGTCGCCGTGGAAGATACACGGGTGAGCGCGCGGTTGCTGCGCCATGCCGGGTCCGACCGGCCGATGGTCCCCTATCATGACCATAGCGCCGATCATGTCCGCATCCGCCTGATCGAGCGGATGGCGAGCGAATCAGTGGCGTTGCTGTCCGACGCCGGCACGCCGCTGATCTCCGACCCCGGCTACAAGCTGGTGCGCGACGCGCGGGCGGCCGGGCGGGCTATCACGACCCTGCCCGGACCCAGCGCGGCGATCGCGGCGCTGACCCTGTCGGGCCTGCCGACCGATCGCTTCCTGTTCATGGGGTTCCTGCCCAGCAAGGCGAAGGCGCGGGGTGACGCGCTTGACGAAGTGGCGGCGCTGCGCGCCACGCTGGTCTTTTACGAAAGCGGGCCGCGCCTGTCGGAAAGCCTGTCGGCCATGGCGGCGCATCTGGGGGATCGCGACGCGGCGGTCAGCCGGGAAATCAGCAAGACGTTCGAGGAAACCGCCACCGGGACATTGAGTGAACTGTCGGCCCGCTACGCCGATGCGCCGCCCAAGGGGGAGATCGTCGTGACGGTCGGCCCGCCCGGCGAAGCGCCCCCGGCCAGTGCGGAGGATGCCGATGCCGCGCTGCGCGAGGCGCTGACCCGGCTGTCGGTGTCCAAGGCAGCGGGCGAGGTTGCCAAGAAATTGGGGCTGGACCGGCGGACGCTCTATGACCGGGCGACGGAACTGAAGGGGTGAAGCGCCCGCCTGCCGAACGACTGGCGGCGGAGAAGCGGGGGCGGCAGGCCGAACGCATCGCCGCCTGGTGGCTGCGGCTGAAGGGCTGGCAGATCGTCGGCCGGCGGATGCGGACGCCGGCGGGCGAGGTCGATCTGGTCGCGCGGCGCGGCGCCATGCTCGCCTTCGTCGAGGTGAAGGCGCGGGGCAGTGCGGCGGAACTGGACCTGGCGATCGACGAACGGCGGCTGGCGCGGGTCGCGAAGGCAGCGGAAATCCTCTGGCACGAACTGGCGAAACCGGGGGACGACATGCGAATCGACGTCATCCTCCTTGCGCCGGGCCGTGCGCCACGCCATCTGGCCAATGTCTGGCATGGGGGATAGCCTAGCGTCCCGTTCATCCTGAGTGGCCGCTGAGCGAAGTCGAAGCGGCGTATCGAAGGATGCGTGCCAGGCGATGCTTCGATACGGGACTTCGCCTTTGCTCAGCCCCTACTCAGCACGAACGGATCAAGAAGGAAGCGCAAGCATGACCGAACTCAACCCCCTGACCGTCGCCGTGCAGATGGACCCGATGGAGGGCATCAAGATCGCCGGGGATTCGACCTTCCACATCATGCTGGCGGCGCAGGCGCGGGGGCACAGGCTTTATCATTATCTCGCGCCCGATCTGACATTGCGCGATGGCCGGGTGCTGGCCAAGGCGCGTCCGGTGAAGGTGCAGAAGGTGGAGGGCGACCATTTCGCCTTTGGTGAGCCGGAGATGCTGGACCTGGGCCGCGATGTCGATGTCGTGCTGATGCGGCAGGACCCTCCCTTCGACCTCAGTTACATCACCGCCACACATCTGCTGGAGCGGGTGCAGGAAGAAACGCTGGTGGTGAATGATCCCGCCAGCGTCCGCAATGCCCCCGAAAAGCTGTTCGTGCTCGATTATGCGCGCTTCATGCCGCCGACCATGATTACCCGCGACCTGGCCGAGGTGAAGTCGTTCCTGGCCCAGCATGGCGAGATCGTGGTGAAGCCCCTCTACGGCAATGCCGGCAATGCGGTATTTCATGTTGACGGCAGAGGATCGAATCTGTCCGCGCTGGTGGAACTTTTCAAGGCGTCCTGGGTCGAGCCTTTCATGGTCCAGGCCTTCATTCCCGGCGTCGCAGAGGGCGACAAGCGCATCGTGCTGGTCGATGGAGAGATTGCAGGCGCGGTCAACCGCATTCCCGGCGCGGGCGAAATCCGCTCGAACCTGGCGGTCGGCGGGTCGGCGGCCAAGACGCTGCTGACGGACAGGGAACGCGAAATCTGCGCCGCGATGGGGCCGGAACTCAAGGCACGCGGCCTGCTGTTCGTGGGCATCGATGTGATCGGCGGGGAATGGCTGACCGAAATCAACGTGACGTCGCCGACCGGGATCGTGTCGATCGACGCCTTCGACGGCACCGACACCGGCGGCATGATCTGGGACGCGATCGACGCCCGGCTGGCGCAGCGGGCGGCGGCGTAGGTTGATGGCTGCCATGCGTCATGCCAGCGAAAGCTGGTATCTCTCTTCCTTCTGCAACGTCGAGAAGAATAGGGAGGTCCCAGCCTTCGCCGGGATGACGGAATGGATATATCGGCGATGACCGACTGGGTGCTGCGCCTGATCGATGCGGGCGGCTATTGGGGCATCGGCCTGCTGATGGTCCTGGAAAATGTCTTTCCGCCGATCCCGTCGGAACTCATCATGGGCATTGGTGGCATCCGCGTCGGGCAGGGGCGGATGGCGATGGAATGGCTGCTGGTCGCCGGCACGATCGGCACCACCATCGGCAATTATTTCTGGTATCTGGTCGGCCATATATTGGGCTTTGGCCGGTTGAAGCCGCTGGTCGACCGCTATGGCCGCTGGGCGACGCTGGAATGGCGCGATGTCGAGGCGCTGGACCGCTTGTTCGGCAAATACGGCCAGATCGTGGTTTTCGTGTTTCGCTTCATGCCGGCGCTGCGCACGATGATCTCGCTGCCCGCCGGCCTGTTCCGCATGGGCCATCTGCGCTTCCTCCTCTGGACTGCGGCGGGCGCGTTCGTATGGAATGTCATCCTGGCCTATGCCGGCTATGTGCTGGGGCAGAATTTCCGCGATATCGACCATTATGTCGGCCCGGCGGCGACCGCTTGCGTGGTTGGCGCAGTGATCCTCTATCTGTGGCGCCTGGCGACCTGGAAGCCCAAAGAGTAATTCACGCCCTGGGATGCGCGTTGCGATAAATGTCGAGAAGATGCGCGGCATCGACCTGGGTATAGATCTGCGTCGAGGACAGGCTGGCGTGGCCCAGCAGTTCCTGCAAACTACGCAGGTCAGCGCCGCGCCCCAGCAAGTGGGTTGCGAAACTGTGGCGCAGCGCGTGCGGCGTCGTCCGTTCCGACAGGCCCAGCCGGCCACGCGCGCCCTGTACAGCCCGGCGGATCAGCGCTGGCGACAGCGGCCCGCCGCGCGCGCCCCGGAACAGCGGTTCGTCACGCGCCGGCTGATAGGGGCATTGCGAGACATAGGCGTCGATTGCGCTGCGTACCTGGGGCAAAAGGGGCACGATCCTCGTCTTGCCGCGCTTGCCCGTGACGCGCAGCGTGTCGCCCAGCGGCATTATGTCACCTTGCAGCCCCATCGCTTCGCCGATGCGCAGCCCCGCGCCATAAAGCAGCAACAGTACCGCCCAGTCACGCGCGCCGATCCAGTCCTCCCGCGCGTTTTCAGCAATGTCCTGCGCCAGCGCCACCGCCTCGTCGGGGGAGACGGGGCGCGGTAGCCCGCGCTTGACCCGCGGCCCTTTCAGCAGCGGCACGCGGGCGTCCTCGCCCCCGACATATTTCAGAAAGCCGCGCACCGCCGACAGTTCACGCGCCGCCGACAGGTTGCCGATGCCATCCATCCGCCGACTGGTGAGGAAGGCGCGCAAGTCCGCCTGATCAATCCGGGCAAGCATGGTGGAGTCGATGGCTTCGCCCCGATGCTGTTCGAGGAAGGCGATCAGTCGCTCAGCGGTCGCAACATAGGCGCGCACGGTATGGACTGATCGCCGCCGGTCGAGAGCGAGATGCTGGCGCCAGCGTTCGGGGAGAAGGGCGGTCATGGCGGCAGACTAGCAGAGGACGGCTGGAGAGGACAGGTCGGACGGGGGAAGGGTGCCAAGGGGTTCCGCCTGACGGGGCGTGTCGTTCGTGGCCGCCTGCCCTTGAAATCCGCCCTGAAATGGGCACATGGGGTGCATGGCTACACCCTTCAATCCGGCCGATCTGCCGACCGGACTTCTCATGCCGCTCAGTCCCCTGGTGGCGCGCGTGCTGGCGCCCAATCCGTCGGCCTTCACCTATACGGGCACGCAGACTTATGTGGTCGGGGCGGAGGAGGTCGCGATTATCGATCCTGGCCCGGCGGACCATGATCATATCGCCGCGCTTCAGTCCGCTATCGCCGGACGCCCGGTGACGGCGATCCTGTGCACCCACACGCATCGCGACCATAGCCCTGCCGCACGGCCACTCGCGCAAGTGACCGGCGCGCCGGTCATCGGTTGTGCGCCGCTGACGCTGGAGGATGACGGGCCACGCGCGGACGCCGCGTTCGATGCCGACTATCGGCCCGACCGCGTGCTGGGCGATGGCGAACAGGTGACAGGCGCGGGCTGGATGCTGGAGGCGGTCGCGACGCCGGGGCACACATCCAATCATCTGTGCTTTGCCTTGCGCGAGGAGAAGGCACTGTTCACCGGCGACCATGTGATGGGCTGGTCGACCAGCGTGATCTCCCCACCCGATGGCGACATGCGTGCCTATATGCTGTCGATGCAGCGGCTGCTGGAGAGGGATGACGCGATCTATTATCCCGCCCATGGTGAGCCGATCGAGAACCCGCAACGGCTGGTGCGGGGCATGATGGGCCATCGCAAGCAGCGCGAGGGGCAGATATTGCGTTTCCTGGAGCGCAATGGCGACAGTGCGATTCCCGATATGGTGGCGGAAATGTACAAGGGCGTCGATCCGCGCCTCTATGGCGCGGCGGGGCGATCGGTGCTGGCGCACCTGATCGACCTGGACGGGCGGGGCATTGCGGCGCCCCTTGGGGATGGACGATGGGCGATGCGCTGAAGCGCCACGCGGGGTTGATCCTGGCCGCGCTGCTTATTTTGTGCATCGGTGCGGCGATGCTGGTCGGCTGGCAGCGCTATGATCGCGATTATGTCGTGACGGTCGAGGATGACGGGTCGGCCGTGACGAAGATTGTCGCGGAAAGCATTTCCGGCGGCAGCGATCTGCGCGTGTCACGGTTGAACGGCACCATCCAGAGTACGGCGCAGGATGTGCGCGGTTTTGGCTGGCTCAAGTCCGATCAGGTGGTGAAGATGCCCTATTCGGTCGATTATTTCATCGACATGGGTGCGTTGGACGCACGGGACATGGAGTGGAACGCGAAAACACGCACGCTGATCGTCAACGCCCCCGATGTGGCACCGGACAAACCCAATATCGATGAGGCGCGCCGGACGCTGGTACGCACCGGCGGCCTGTTCGTGACGCGCAAGGCGGCCGAGGAATTGAGCCGGAAGGTGTCCATCCATGCGCAACAACGGGCCGAGGCATCGGCCCGGTCGCCTGAACGCATGGCGCAGGCGCGTGAATATGGGCGTGCCGCGCTGGTGAAGTTGATGGCTGCGCCACTGGCTGCTGCCGGGCAGGGCAATGCGCGCGTGATCGTGACCTTTCCGGCGGAACGGCGCAGCAAGGACCAGTGGGACGTGACCACGCCGATCAATCAGGTGCTGGCCAACAAGCGACAGCAGCGCTAGGGCGCGGGCAAAGGGCCAGCCATGGGACCGAGGAGTATCAGGGTATGAACGCGATCACCGCCATTCCGCAGGGTGCCGACCTGCGCGCCGAAATCGATCGCCTCCGCAAGGAGCGCAACGCCGTTATCCTGGGTCATTATTACCAGTCACCCGAAATCCAGGACTTGTCCGATTTCGTCGGCGACAGCCTGGAACTGTCACGCAAGGCGGCAGAGACGGACGCCGACGTTATCGCTTTTTGCGGTGTGCGTTTCATGGCCGAGACGGCGAAGATCCTGTCACCGGACAAGATCGTGGTTCTGCCCGACATGGACGCCGGTTGCAGCCTGGAAGATAGCTGTCCGCCTGCCCAGTTCAAGGCATTCCGCGAGGCGCATCCCGACCATATCGCCTTGAGCTATATCAACTGTTCGACCGAGGTGAAGGCGCTGTCCGACGTCATCGTCACCTCATCATCGGCGGAAAAGATACTGGCGCAGATTCCCAAGGAGCAGAAGATCATCTTCGGTCCCGACAAGCATCTGGGCGGGTATCTGAAGCGCAAGTCGGGCCGCGACATGCTGCTGTGGCCGGGCGTGTGCATCGTGCATGAAGCGTTCAGTGAAACCGAATTGCTGAAATTGAAGGCGCAGCATCCGCAAGCGCCGGTCGCCGCGCATCCCGAATGCCCGCCCTATATTATCGACCATGCCGATTATGTCGGGTCGACCAGCGGTATCCTGGATTTCGCCAAGACGATGCCCGGCGATACGCTGATCGTGGCGACCGAACCGCACATCATCCACCAGATGGAGAAGGCGGTGCCGCACAAGCGCTTCATCGGCGCGCCGGGTGCGGACGGCAACTGCAACTGCAACATCTGCCCCTATATGGCGCTCAACACGATGGAGAAGCTGTATTTGTCGCTGCGTGATTTGCAGCCCCGCATCGAAATGGACGAGACGTTGCGGGTGGCAGCCAAGAAGAGCCTCGACCGGATGCTCGAAATGGCCAGCGGTACGGTGGGGCAGGGGGATGTCGGCCCGTTGCGTGCGCAATGACAAGATAGATCAATGTAAAATCATCAGCGCATCGGGGCGGTGGTGATCGGGACAAGTGATCAATGACGGCGTGCCGGGGCGCTGGCAGGATTTTCGGAGGTGGGGGAAGCCGTCCAGATCGGACTGACAAGCATATCATGAAATGGCCAGAATCGACCATTTCATGGGCATATATATATGCATGGAGGCAGCAATGGAGGCCCGCGCCAACTTGTAACCATTCTTCGCCGTCTCGCAAAGGCTGGACGTGATCCTGTCGCCGAGAGAGAAGGACCGGCGGGTAAGCCGGACCTTTCAGGATGCCGCCGAAACTTGCACGAGGAGCATGGCCGGAACATAGGTACATGCGCACGCATCGCGCTTCATCAATGCACTGACCGAACATGCCTGTCCCCATATTGGCGCGAAGTCCGTCGATCAAATTGACGCTTCCGCCATGCGCGATGCCTTGGGACCGATCTGGACCACGATGCCCGTAACGGCGGTGAAGGTGCGCCAGCGGATTGCAGCCGTCCTAAACTATTCGAACAGCGAAGGGTGGCATCCCGCAGAAGCGCCTTTGCTGTGACGACGCTGCGGAAGAAGTGCGGCAGTTTTTGTCAGAAATACAATGATAACGGAATGAATATGTCTATTCCTCCGCCTGGTTTTCAACTAGCGGTGTCCGCTGCCAGTGGGCGGCATGGGGAATTTATGACATTTGTTATCAAGGCGCGTGGTAGTCGCGTTCACCGTACTTCGCTGTTCGTATCGTCGGCTCTTGTCCTGACGCTGACGGCGCCCGGTGTGGTGCAGGCGGCCTGCGCACCCAATCCCCCCCGTGCCAGCGAGCGAACACTCTGTTCGGGCGTGGAGACGGCTCCACTCGTCATCCGTGAAGCAGGTTCGGACGTTCTGGTCGAACAGGATGCGACCCTTTCCGCCGCTGCCGCCAGTAGCATCCTCATCGCCCTGCCGGACGCACCCTATGACTGGATCGAGCCGGTCACGATCCAGATCGACGGCAGCGTCAACGGCGGAACGTCAAGCGCTATTGCGGTGGCCTCCTATGGCGATATCGGCTGGCTCAATGCGATCATCACCGTTTCCGCGACCGGCCGCATTTCGGGTCCGGCGGGGATAGATCTCGTCACGCCCTCCAGCATTTACCCCTATCCTAGTTTCAGGAGAACGGCGGTCCTGATAGACAATGGCGGCGTCATCGGCAGCAGCGCCGGGAGCCTTGCCTTGCACGGCAGCGACGATGGCCAGGCATTTTTCCAATCGATCCTCAACCGATCGACCGGCACGATCGGTGCCATTCAGGGCAGGGTGGGAACACTCACCAATGAAGGTCTGATCGACGGCGGCGTGTTGAGCGCCTTTTCAAAAGGGCCGGGACCAGCGCCCTATAACGGTTCAACCTCGATCACCAACAGCGGTACGATGCGTTCGAACGGATCGGCCGATACGCTTCGCCTTGGCCAGATCGACGCCGTCGACAATAGCGGCGATATTCTTGCGGAGGGATCGGGCCTTGCGATCAGTGGCGCCAACATTGCGATCTCGAATGGAGAGAATGGCAGAATCGTCGCTCATCAGACAGCCATCAGCGCTACCCAGTCTGTCCGCGTAAACAACAGGGGAACGATTTCCGGCGGCGGTGATGCGATCACGTCCGAAGGGGCGCTGATCCTGATCAACCAAGGTACGATCCTGGGCAATGTCCGCAGCGGCAATATCGGGTCGTTCATCATGAATATCGGCGGTACGATAGACGGCGATATCCTGTTGGGCAGCGACAACGATAGCTTCTTTGGCGACGTTGACAATGTCGACCAGCCGTTCGGGACGGTGACTGGCCGGGTTGATGCCGGCGACGGCAACGACACCCTGATCTTCAACTTCCGGGAAGACCGGGTGCTGGATCATGCGATCGCCTTGCCGGACACGTTCGAAGCACTCAGCCTGTGGGTCGGCGGCGGTGCGACCCTGACCTTTTCGCGAAGCTTCGCGTCCACCACCGCCGTGACATTAGCGAGCGCCGATTTCAGTTCATACAGAACCGACAATCGGTTCGTTCTCGCCGGTTCTCTCGACACGCAGGGCCCTGCACTGATCGAGGGAAACAATAACAGCAGCGGCTTCGTGGTGTCGCAGTCGGGGACCATCCTCGCCCATCTGACCGATCCAGACACCTATGCCGCCAGTTTCCGGGATGCGTCCCTGTTCGACAATAGCGGGACGATAACGGCTATCGGTGGCGGCGGCGTGGCCGGATCGTCCGCCCGCATCATCAATAGCGGAACGATCACGGCCGACGCCACCGCCGTCAGGGCATGGAGTGGAGTCGTCAACAGCGGCGCGATCCGATCCAGCCAGGGCATCGGCGCCGACATTTTCTACGGCATGTCGTCAAACAGCGGTGTGATCGAAGGCGCGACCGCAGGCGCGCGCGTGGTCCAGGGTACGCTCGTCAACGACGGCACGATCTCGTCCGCTGGCAACGGTGTGGAAATCGGCTGGCATGGAACGCTTTTCAATCGGGCTGGTGGTGTCATCACGGGCGGCACCGCAGGGATAGCCTCGCCTTCCGCCAATGCGGATGTCCAGCAGGTCTATGTCATCAATGCCGGCATCATCAACGGCGACGTGACCCTGGGCGGACGGCCCTATTCATATGGGTCCGGCAACGTCTTCGCGGCGCTTTCTGGCGGCATCGTAAACGGCGACATCCATCTTGGGTCCGGCTACGACATATTCGCCACTTCTCTCGTCAATAGCGGCCCCGGCGAGTTTGCCGGCCTGACGGGCCGTGTCAGCGGCAGCGGCGTCGCGACCCTCCGCTACCTCATCGACGCCGACACGATGACGACGCCCGCCCTCAAGGGCATTTTTTCGAATCTGTCCTATCAGCTTGCGAACGATGCGACGCTGACTCTGACCGGACCGAGCAGCATTGATCTGGGTTTCGCCGGATCAGGCAAGGTCGTGCTGGCCGGGGATTTTACGGGCGACACGGACGCCATATTGATCGACCTGACCGATCAGGCGATCAGGATCAACGGTGAAGACCAGGCGCCGGCCAACGCCATCGCGATGACCAACAACGGAACCATCACGGTCAGGGAAGGCCCCGGCAGCGGCGCCTCTTATGGCACCGCGATCATCGTGGGCGATGGCAACAGCTTCACCAATCATGGCACGGTCGACGTCCAGGTTGGCGAGAGCACATTCTATAATTTCCCCAGCGTCACCGCGATCGCTGCGGGAAGCGGTGCGGTCGTGAACCATGGCACGATCCTGCTTAGCGGGGCGACGGGCATTCGGGGCGACTTTGGCTTTGGCGCAGGGGCAATCATCCGGAATGCGGGCGTGATCGAGCAGGTCCGTGGCGGCGCCTGGTCGGCCGGGATCACTGGCGCGGGCACCGTCGTCAACTCAGGACGGATCGATACCGAAGGCAATGCCATATCCCTCAGGGCAGGGAGCTTTGTCACCAACAGCGGCATATTGCGTAGCAGTGCTGCGGAAGCCGTGCGCGGCAACGAATATTACGATGCATCTAAGCTCTGGAACCAGTCGGGCGCGCTGATTGCAGGCGGACCTGACGCCAGCGCGGTTCTCCTCAGCAGCGGCAGTATCCTCGCCAACGAAGGGACAATCGAGGGCGACGTGGTGATGCGCTACGATCCCTACGGCTTCCGTAACGATTATGGTCAAAGCATCTTCATAAGCCGCGGCGGCACGCTGAACGGCAATCTTACGCTGACGAAGAATGACGACATCGTCATCGCGCTGAACGGCATCACCGGAATCACGGGCAGCATCGACACGCTCACGGGCAATGACATGTTCGTCCGCGCCTATGACGAGACTGCGACCGTGACGCTGGATGCAGGGGCAACGCCGCCCGCAGGGTTCGAAGGGCTTGGCTTCGCCGCTTATGGCGCCGATACGGTTGTGACCCTGTCCGGCGAAAGGGCGCAGACTACGCCCTTGTTCCTGGCCGGCGACGGCACCATCGTGAACGCTATCGCCATGAACGAGACGGGCGCCACGGGTCTGACCTCCGTGACCCTGGGCAGCGCAGCCGACCCCACCAACAGCCTCGGCGCGGGATCGACGCTGACGTTCGTCAACCTCGCCACGCTGGCGCGTGGCGTTGCCGGCTATGCGCATGCGCTGGACAATCAGGGCGTGATAAACGGTTATGATCTCTATCAGCCGGTCGTCAAAATCCTGGCGAACGATGCGGCGGGCTTCAGCTTCCGTAACAGCGGGACGATCGCAAATGTCGATGCGCCTCAGGATGCGTTTGGCGGGATGGACTGGTATGCCGTCGCCATCGATCGGCTGGCAGAAATCGGCACGTCGGCTTATAACAGGTTCGACAATAGCGGCCAGATCGTCGGCGGTGTGCGCGTGACCGCCGACACCCGCAGCTTCAGCTTCGTCAATTCGGGGCGTATCGATGCGGCCAATCCCTATTTCGGGGCGGCTCTTCTGACGGTCGGCCCGCGCTATAATCTTGAATATCCCGGCAGCGCCAATGCCGACGACGCATCGATCGCGAACAGCGGCACGATGAATGGCACTTTGTCTGCAACAGTGTCGGCTTTGCGGGTGACGGTCGCGAACAGCGGCTCCATCAACGGGTATGTGAGGGTCTCTCAGCCCGGCCAGATCGATGGTTACGACCAGCAGGGCTACCCCGCCCAGACAAGTCAAGACAGCTTCAGCTTTGTCAACAGCGGCTCTATGTACGGTGCGACGCTGGACAGCGCCGCCATCGCCATGGACATTGCGAACAGCGGCACGATCACTCGGAACACGGTCTCGCATGTGGGGACGGCATTGGCGATCACGGCGCAATCCGCCGCTGATCGTGCGATCCGTATCATGAATGAAGGAGCGATCGTCGGGAAAGGGATAATGACCTCCGCCCTTACACTCGATGCGTATGGCTGGGCAGCGGAAGAGAGCGGGCGCGTTCCGCCCGACAGCGTCATCAGCCTGACCAATAGGGGTATCATCAGCGCGGACAGCGGTGCCGGCTATTCGGCAGCGATCAATGATGCCAATCCTGCGCTGCTGACGGGCGTAACGGCGGTCGGCATCATGGCGCCCGGCGACGGCGCGAGTGATGTGACGATTGTCAATGCCGCCGGCGCGACCATCTCGGCTAACGGAGCGACCTCCTATGCCTGGCGCTATTGGGAACCGGACGATGCGCCGCGAATCGTGCCCGAAACCTATGCCACAACCGGGTCGCTCGCGGTGGGCGTGCTGGCAGACCGGGTATCTCTGGACAATGCGGGCACGATCCGTGGCCTTGCCGGCGGGATGATCGGGGCCGATACCGAGGTGGCCTTGGGCGATAACGCACTGGACCTGTCAGGTCGCTTCCTTGCGGGCGCGGTGCAGACCTTCCATTCGGCAGACACCGTCGTCAACCGGTCAACCGGCGTCATCATCGGGTCGATCGATCTGGGCGAGATGGACGACAAGCTGATCAACGCCGGCACGATCGATGGCGGCATCTTTCTGGGAAGCGGCAATGATAGCATGACGCACGCCATCGGCGGGACACTGACCGGTATCGTCGACGGGGGCGAGGGAACCGACAAGGTCGTCATCGACATCACGGGCGGCGGCTTGCTCGGCAACGCGCTGATTGCGCGTTTCGTCAATTTCGAAAGCAAGATCGTCAGCGGATCGGGCACGGTCACGACTGACGGACCCTTCTTGGATGATACGCTGTTCCTGCGTGACACGGCCCTGGAACTCGGTGCAGGACAGACATTGCAGACCGCCGGGCCGGTAGCCGTGACCTTTGCCGGAGGGAGCAACCTTCTGGTGAACAACGGCACGATCGTCGGCGGGCTGGATCTGGCCAATGGTCAGAACCAGGTAGTGAATGCCGGCGTGATCACGGGCGGCATCCGGTTCGGGCAGGACAGTCATATGACCAGTCTGGCCAATTCGGTGATTTCCGGCACGATCGATGTCTCACAGGGCGCCGTCTTCGGGTCGGCAGGCACCGTTAACGGTGCGATCAACGTCGGCGGCACGCTGGCGCCCGGCGCGTCGCTTGGCACGATGACCGTCAATGGCAATGTGACATTGCATGCCGGATCGAACGCCCTGTTCCAATTCACGCCGACGGCCAGCGATGCGCTGGTGATCAACGGGTCGCTCACGATCGCGGAGGGCGCCACGCTGACGCTGACCGGCAACCGGCCATTGACGCCGGGTGTCTATACGATCGTCAGCGCGAGTGACGGCATAAACGGCAGCTTTGGAACCAATGTCATGCGTGGTGACGCCATCGAGGGTGTTTTGACTTTCGGAGCCAAAGCGATTCGGTTGACCGGCCTGTTCCAGTTGAAGAACGGTGCGACAGCCCAGGTGGAACAGACCAAGGACTATCTCAACACGCTTCTGCTGGGCGGTAAAGCGACCCCTGCCATCGTCACCGCGTTTCCGGGCATGGTGGATGCAGACGGCTATGCCAGCCCCGCTATACTCTCGACGCTCAGCCCGGAAGCCTATGCTTCGGCAGCGCAGATCGGAATCGAGAATGGCCTGGCCATAAGCGGCGCATTGCGCTCCGTCCGGATGGGGGGGCTTCGCGATGAAGGCGGGCTGTTCGCATTCGGCCAGGCCTATGGCAACTGGCGCGTATTTGATGCGGACCGCCGCGGCGTGGGTCAGGCCGACGTGGACAGCAGCGGCTATCTGGGCGGCGTGGGCTATGGCAACAGCACGGTGGGTGCTGCCCTGTTCGTTGGGAGAAGCGAGGGCAAGCAGCGTCTGGGCAGCATCGGAGCGCGCAACGATGCCGACGGCATGTTTTTCGGCGGCCGGGTGCATTACGCAAGTGGCGGCCTCTCGGCCGGCGCGACGATCCTCTTCGACCGATCCGAGATCGACACCGTACGTAATCCGGCGGCCGGCGGCACTGCACGCAGCCATTATGACATGCACGGCATGACGATCGACGGTTGGATCCGCTATGGCTTCGAGATTCAAAGTGGCTGGCGACTGGGGCCGCAACTTGGCCTTACCCATGTCAGCATCAGTCGCGACGCATTGCGCGAAACCGGCGGTGGAGCCTTCGCGCTCGACATCAGCAAGCAGAAATATGGTGCTACTTTTCTTAGCGCCGACTTAAAGCTTGAAGCGCCGGGCGAGGAAAGCCTGCGACCCTGGACTGCGATCGGTTTCCGTTACACGCTGGATAGCGACGCGATCAGCGCGACGGGCACCTTGCTCGGCACCGACACGGCCTATGCCGTCGCCGGCGCGGAACGGAAAAAGACGCTGCCCCATGCCGGCGGAGGCGTGGACATGGCGATCTCGACCAGCGTTTCACTGTTCATCAATGGTGATGTCGAGTTTTCTGGTCGCAATGGCCAGCACCATGTGAATGGCGGGATTACTTTCCGCTTTTGATTAGGCCGTAGTCTCATAAGCGCGGAGCCACAGGCGCATTGATGCAAGCTGGACCATGGAGAGGAGGTTCCCGGCCAGTTCCGATTGGATTGCGCCGGGATGTTGGGCGGCAATGGCTCGATCACGCGCCACTCGAAGTCGGTCAGGTCGTATCGGCTCATGTCGACGCTGAAGCAGGCAATCATCACAATCTGGGACTCGACTCTAAGCCTGACAGCGCATTTGGGGGGGGGGACTTAATCCCTCATCCGTCAATTTTGCCCCGGCTGGCCTTGCAGAGGCGATCTGGCCTGCCCTGACGGTGATCGGGCCAGGCAGGCATGCGATATGATGTGGAGGGCGACCTTGCGCCCGATGGCCGATATGGAAATGCCCAACAAGACGATGAAGTCGATGAGCGGTCATTCGAAGGATGACGAGATGGCGCGCTACACGGAAATGGCCAATCAGGCGAAGCTTGCAGATGCCGCTGTGTCGCGACTGGTCGCGTGGGAAATGTCCAACCCGGTTCCAGGGTTAGGCGGCAATGACAAGGAAAGTCTGAAAATGCCTGATAAAATTCAGACTATGGAGGCCCGAGCCGGAATCGAACCGGCGTGCAAGGATTTGCAGTCCTCTGCGTCACCACTCCGCCATCGGGCCTCGGTGTGGGACGCCGCAAATGTGCGGCTTTGGGTCTAAAGTCAAGCAGGCTATCGATGGTCGGACGCAAGAATCTTGGGTGTGTCCGCGCAAAGCCGCTTGGCGCGGGGCGTGCGCTGATTTAGAGGTCCGATGATCCCTTTACTGTATTGCATTGCCAATACAGTTGTGCCAAGCCCACCGGACCAGCGAGGAACTATCGTGACCGAGCAGAATTTCTCTTCGATGCGGGCCGCCATGGTCGAAAGCCAGTTGCGCACCAGCGACGTGGACGACCAGCGTGTCATCGCGGTGATGGCCAAGGTGCCGCGCGAGAATTTCGTGCCTGTCGAGCGACGCGCCATGGCCTATGTCGATCGTCCCATCCCGCTGAGCGCCGGCCGCGCGCTCAACCCGCCGCTGGTGACGGGCCGTTTGCTCAAAGAAGCGCAGGTCGAGCCGGGCGACAAGGTGCTGCTGATCGGTGCGGCGACCGGCTATGCCGCTGCCCTGCTGGTCGCGCTGGGCGCGCAGGTAACGGCGGTCGAGGAAGAGGGCGGCCCTGATATTGCCGTTCCGGGCACGACCGTCACGCGCGGCCCGCTGAACGCCGGGGCACCGGCAGGGGCGCCCTATGATCTTCTGTTCATCGATGGCGCGGTGGAGGAAGTGCCAGCCGCGCTCGTTCAGCAGCTTGGTGAGGATGCGCGCGTCGTAACCGGGATCATCGATCGCGGCGTGACGCGGCTCAGCAGCGGCCGGGTGGTTGGTGGCCTGCTGGGGCTGAGCAGCCTCAGCGACATGGAAATGGTGGTGCTGCCCGGTTTCGGCGCGCCCAAGGCATTTACTTTCTGACAGGGGCATGCGGGGGACGATGACAGGCAAGCGCATTCATGAACGGCATCGTGCCGCAGCCGCTTTGCTGTTGCTGACCTCCGCCCTGACCGGGGCATCCGCGCAGGCCGAAACGTTGCAAGGGGCGCTGGCGAAAGCCTATGCATCCAACCCGACACTGACCGGCGCGCGTGCCGGCCAGCGTGCGACCGACGAGGGCGTGCCGATCCAGAAGGCCGGTGGCCGGCCTGGACTGGACGTGACCGGCAGCTACACCGAAAGCATTCTCAAGCCGACGATCAGCTTCACCTCGCCCCAGCGCACGATCAATGCGCAGGCGACGCTGAACGTGCCGGTCTATAATGGCGGCGCGGTGCGCAACGGGATCAAGGCGGCCAATATCCGGGTCGAAGCCGGGCGGGCGTCGCTGCGCGGCACCGAGGCCAGCGTTTTTTCCCAGACCGTCGCCGCCTATATGGACGTGATCCGCGACAGTGCGATCGTGGCGCTCAACCGTGCCAATGTGAAGGTGCTGGAGGTCAATCTCCAGGCGACGAACGACCGTTTCGAGGTGGGCGACCTGACACGCACCGATGTCGCCCAGTCGCAGTCGCGGCTGGCGCTGGCGCAGTCCGATCTGCAGAGGGCGCAGGCGAACCTGATCACCAGTCGCGAAAATTATATCGCGCTGGTGGGCGAGGCGCCGGACAATCTGGAGCCGCCGCCGCAACTGCCCGGCCTGCCTGCCGACCCCGATGCAGCCGTGCGCGTGGCGCTCAACGACAATCCTGACATTGCGGCGGCGAAGAAGCTGCGCGAGGCGCGGCGCTATGATGTGAAGGCCGCGAAGGGCGCGGTGATGCCTACCGTATCGGCCTTCACCCAGGCGGGCTACACCAACTATCTCCACTCGCTCAACAGCAGTGCGCAGGATGCCAACGGCAACATCGTCGAAGGGCCGCAGATCAACAAGCAGGCGGCGGCGGGCGTTCAGATCTCGATTCCGCTCTATCAGGGTGGCCGTCCGGCGGCGCAGGTGCGGCAGAACCAGGCGCTCGAATCGCAGGCGATCGAGCAGGAGATCGAGGCCGAGCGCGGCGTGATCGCCCAGACCCGCGCGGCTTATGCCAGTTGGCAGGCGTCGCTCCAGACGATCGAATCGAGCCAGAAGGCCGTCGATGCTGCCAGCCTGTCGCTGGAGGGCGTGCGTGCGGAAAATTCGGTCGGCAGTCGCACTATCCTGGACATTCTGAATGCCGAGCAGGAATCGCTGATCGCACGGGTCGAGCTGGTGTCGGCGCGGCGCAATGCCTATGTCGCCGGATTCACTCTGCTGGCGGCGATGGGCCATGCCGAGGCGGACGATCTGGGGCTGGCCAGTGGCGCGCTGTATGATCCCGTGGTCAATTATGACCGGGTGAAGGGCAAATGGTTCGACTGGGACTTCGATTCCGCGGCGCAGCCGGTAGCGACACGCACCGTTGACACGCCGGCGCAAAACGCCAATGTCGATGCGGCATCCGCGCAGCAGCCTTAACCGCTTGTTAACCCGGTCGGGTAATCTTAAAGGCTAAGGGTGTGCAATGCGGGTTGGACGGGGACTATCCATGGGTGACATGACCAAGGAACCCTCGATGGAAGAGATACTCTCGTCCATCAAGCGGATCATCGCCGAAGAAGGCGAGGAAGCGGTGCAGGCGGCTCCACGCCGGTTGCGCGGGGAGGCAAAGGCCACCGCGCTGCCGCCGCTCGATCCGGTCCCCATGGCTGAAACGCCGATCGACGAAGTGTTGGAACTGACCGACGAGATTGCGGAGGAAGAAGCCGTGCCCGCCCCCAAAGCTGCGCCCAAAACCGCGCCTGCTGCCCGGACGATCGCCGACGAATCGATCCTGTCGGTCGAAAGCGAAGTCGCCGCGCGCCATTCGCTTTCGGCGCTGTCCTCCATGCTGGTGACGCCCAAGGATGGCGGCGACAATACGCTCGACGGACTGGTCCGATCGATGCTTAAGCCTATGCTCAAGGACTGGCTGGACCAGCGTTTGCCTGCGCTGGTCGAGGAGATGGTAGCCAAGGAAATCGCGCGCATCACCGGCCGCTGAGGCCGCTCTTGCGGCCGCTCCCGTGGCGGCCTAGACCCCTTGCATCCTGACGACGCCGTGGCTGCTTGCCGCGCACGTCGCTGTCCGATCCAAGGGTGATTTTCATGAAGATGTTCCTGTTTGGCGCAGTCGGTGCGATGGCTCTGGCCACGGCACCCGCGCTTGCCCGCCCCTTCACCCCCGCCGATATGGTGGCGCTGGACCGTGTCTCCGCGCCGGTGGTATCGCCGGACGGCCAATGGCTGGCCTATCAATTGCGCAGCACCGACCTGGCGACGAACAAGGGGCGGATGGACCTCTATCTGCTCGACATCGGCAAGGCGGGGCAGGCGCCGCGCCTGATCGCGTCCCGGCCCGACAAGAATGAAAGCGCCCCTGCCTTTTCGCCCGATGGTTCCGCGCTCTACTTTCAGTCGGACGCCAGCGGCGACGACCAGTTATGGCGCGTGGCGCTGGACGGCGGCGATCCGGTGCAGGTCAGCAAGGCGCCGGGCGGCATTGCCGGTTTCCTGCTCAGTCCCGATGGTAGCCAGGTCGCGCTCTGGGCCGATCGCCCGGTCGGTGCCAGGATGATCGACGATGTGAAACCCGCTGCGCCCAAGGATGCCGGGTCAGGGCGCGTATATGATCAGTTATTCGTGCGCCATTGGGACAGTTGGGCGGATGGCCAGCGATCGCAGATTTTCGTCATGCCGGTCGCGGGCGGCCCGGCCGTGTCGGTGATGGGCGCGCTGGTCGGCGACAGTCCCTCCAAACCCTTTGGCGGCACGGAGGAGATTGCGTGGAGCAAGGATGGCAGGACGCTGTTCTTCGCGCTGCGCGAGGCCGGACGGATCGAGCCGCTGTCGACCAATCTCGACATTTTTGCCGTGCCAGCGGATGGCAGCGCCGCGCCGGTCAACCTGACTGATGCCAATGACGCGACCGATACGCTGCCCACCGTGTCGCCCGATGGTCAATGGCTCGCCTATGTCGCGATGAAGCGGCCAGGCTATGAAGCCGACCGCCAGGTGCTGATGCTGCGCAACATCGCGACCGGCGCGACGAGGGCGTTGACCGAGGGCTGGGATCGGTCCGTGGCGTCGATCGCCTGGGAGGCGAACGGCAAGGGGCTGCTGGTCACCGCCAATGACGTGCTCGACAATCCGGTGTTCCGGGTCGATGTGGCATCGGGCAGGGTGACACGGCTGACAGGGAAGGGCCATGCGGCCAGCGTCGTGCCGCTGCCCAGGGGCGGCTTCGTCTATGCGCTGGACTCCATCCAGTCGCCCGCCGATTTCTGGAAGATGCCCGCCAAGGGCCAGCCGATCCGGCTTACCCAGGTAAACGCGGCGAAACTGGCAGGCGTGGATGATGTGTCGGTGGAACGGTTCAGCTTCAAGGGTGCCAATGGCGACACCGTCTGGGGGCAGATCGTCAAGCCGCTCAACCCGTCCGCCAGCGGCACGGTGAACAAACTGCCGGTCGCCTTTCTGGTCCATGGCGGGCCGCAGGGCAGTTTCAGCGATTCATGGTCTTACCGCTGGAATCCCAAGGCGTTCGCCGCCCATGGCTATGCGGCGGTGATCGTCGATTTCCACGGGAGCACCGGCTATGGCCAGGCTTTTACCGACGCCATCAACAAGGATTGGGGCGGCAAGCCGCTGGAAGACCTGAAACTGGGGCTTGCCGCCGCCGCGGCCAAGGACGCTGCGGTCGATGCCGGCAATGCCTGCGCGCTGGGGGCCAGCTATGGCGGCTATATGATGAACTGGATCGCGGGGCAGTGGCCCGATGCGTTCAAATGCCTGGTCCAGCATGACGGCGTGTTCGACGCGCGCGCCATGGCCTATGAAACAGAGGAACTGTGGTTCGACGAATGGGAGCATGGCGGCCCCTATCATGAGGCTCCGCAAGAGTTCGAGAAATGGAACCCGGTCAACCATGTGACGGCATGGAAAACACCGATGCTGGTGGTGACGGGCGAAAAGGACTTCCGCATTCCCTACACGCAGGGGCTGGCCGCGTTCACCGCGCTCCAGCGGCGGGGCGTGCCGTCGAAACTGCTGGTGTTCCCGGACGAGAATCATTGGGTGCTGAAGCCGAAAAACTCGCTGCAATGGTATGGCGAGGCGCTGGGCTGGCTGGATAAGTGGACAGCGAAGTGAACAGCTGAATCAGGGTGGCGATGGTGCCGCCGGGCGGTTTGGGAGAACGACATGTCGACGGTGCTGATCGCGGCGGTGGCCTTTGTGGGCACTCATTTCCTTCTGTCCCACCCGCTGCGCGGCCCGATTGTCGCGCGGGTGGGGGAGAAGGCGTTTCTGGGCCTCTATTCGCTGGTTGCCTTTGCGACCCTGGGCTGGCTGGTCATGGCATATCGTTACGAATCCGTAACGAATATGGTCTGGAGCGTGGGCGATGGGTTATGGGCGCTGGCGAGTGCGATCATGCTGCTGGCGGCGATCCTGCTGATGGGGTCGTTCGTCGGCAATCCGGCCATGCCGGACCCCGAAGGGCAGATGGGCGCGCCAGCCGAAGCGAAGGGCGTGTTCGCCATCACCCGCCATCCGATGATGTGGTCCTTCGCGCTTTGGAGCGTCAGCCATATCCTGGTCTATCCGGTGGCCAAGAATATCATTGTCGCGCTGGCGATCCTGATCCTGGCGCTGGTCGGCGCAGCCTTGCAGGATCGCAAGAAGGAAGCGCTACAGCCGGAGATGTGGCGGCAATGGGAGGCGCGGACCAGTTACTGGCCGTTCGCCGCGATCGCCGCCGGTCGCGCGCGGTTCGGCCGGTTCGGGATACATGCGCTGGCCGGCGGCCTGGTCGTCTGGCTGGTCGCTACATGGGCGCATATGCCGCTGGCCGGATGGGATGCAGGCATCTGGCGCTGGATTGGGTGATAGTTTCGCTGGAATGGAGCGGTAAGGCCGATTAAGGGCGCTTCCATGACCGAATTGCCCAAAACCTTCGACCCCGCGACAATCGAATCCCGCTGGTATGCCCATTGGGAGAGCAATGGCCTGTTCCGCCCCGAACGGCCGGACGCGACGCCCTTCACGATCGTCAATCCGCCGCCCAACGTGACGGGTTCGCTCCATATCGGCCATGCGCTCGACAATACGTTGCAGGACATCATGATCCGCTACGAGCGGCTGCGCGGCAAGGATGCGCTGTGGGTGGTCGGCACCGACCATGCGGGCATCGCGACCCAGATGGTGGTCGAGCGGCAGCTCAATGCCAAGCAGCAGAAGCGCACCGACTTCACGCGTGATGAGTTCATCGCAAAAGTGTGGGACTGGAAGGCCGAGAGCGGCGGGACCATCACCGGCCAGTTGCGGCGGCTGGGCTGCTCGATGGACTGGGCCAATGAGCGCTTCACCATGGACGAGGGCTTTTCCAAGGCCGTGGTCAAGGTGTTCGTGGACCTGCACAAACGCGGGCTGCTCTATCGCGACAAAAGGCTGGTGAACTGGGACCCGCATTTCCGCTCCGCCATTTCGGATCTGGAGGTCGAGACGGTCGAGACGAAGGGCGGCTTCTGGCGCTTCCGCTATCCGCTGGCGGATGGCGTGACATTGGCGGATGGCAGCGACCATATCGTGGTCGCAACGACGCGGCCGGAAACGATGCTGGCCGACATGGCGGTCGCGGTGCATCCCGACGATCCGCGCTATCAGAGTGTGATCGGCAAGGAGATTTTGCAACCGATCACCGGGCGGCGCTTGCGGATCGTCGGCGATGACTATGCCGACCCGGAACTGGGATCGGGCGCGGTCAAGATCACGCCGGGGCATGATTTCAACGACTTCGAAGTCGGCAAGCGTGCGGGGATCGCGGCGGGCCAGATGCTCAATATGTTCGATGCGGATGCGAAGGTGGTGCAGACGGCAGACGGGCTGGTCCCGGAGGCGTTCCTTGGGCTGGACCGTTTCGACGCACGCAAGGCGGTGGTCGAGGCGATGAAGGCGGACGGCTTCCTCGTGCCGCACGTCAGCAAGACCAAGGAGGGTGAGGCGGTCGAGGCCGATTTTGAGCCGCGCACGATCCAGACGCCGTTCGGGGATCGCTCCGGCGTGGTGATCGAACCCTGGCTCACCGATCAATGGTATGTCGATGCCGAGAAGCTGGCCGTCGCGCCGATGCAGGCCGTGCGCGACGGCCGCATCGAAATCGTGCCCAAGAGCTGGGAAAAGACCTTCTTCAACTGGATGGAGAATATCCAGCCCTGGTGCGTGTCGCGCCAGCTTTGGTGGGGGCATCGGATTCCGGCTTGGTACGGACCTGGTTTGAGAGGAAACGCACGAGTTTACGGCAGTAAAGACCCTAATGGTTGGAAAGACTTCATCGAGGAAAATGAAGTTGATGCGCGTCAGGCAGCGGCGACATTTTACAATGTCGATCCGAATGATCTGGTTTTTTATGACAGTCCGCAATCGTCGGCAAAGGGTGCAGAAGATACCAGCAAGATACATATTTATCGAGATACTGACGTTCTCGACACCTGGTTCTCTTCCGCCCTCTGGCCGTTCGGCACGCTGGGCTGGCCGGAGCAGGGCGAGAAGCTGTCGCGCCACTATCCCAACGACCTGCTGATTTCCGGCTTCGACATCCTGTTCTTCTGGGACGCGCGGATGGCGATGCAGGGCATGGAGTTCATGGGCGACGTTCCGTGGCGCAAACTCTATCTCCACGGCCTTGTCCGCGCCGCCGACGGGCAGAAAATGTCCAAGTCCAAGGGCAATGTGGTCGATCCGCTCGGCCTGATAGACAAGTTCGGCGCCGATGCGCTGCGCTTCTTCATGAGCGCCATGGAGAGCCAGGGCCGCGACGTGAAGATGGACGAGAAGCGGGTCGAGGGCTATCGCAACTTCGCGACCAAGCTGTGGAACGCCGCGCGCTTCCTCCAGTCGAACGGCGTCACCGCCTCGACCGACATTGCCGCCCCCGCCGCGCAGCTTCCGGTCAACCGCTGGATCATCGCCGAAACGGTGGCGACCGTGCAGGCGATCGACACGGCGCTGGCCGACCTGCGTTTCGACGCGGCCGCCAACGCCATCTATCATTTCGTCTGGGACCAGTTTTGCGACTGGTATATCGAACTCACCAAAGGCGCGATGGACGATGAGACGCGCGCCGTCGCGGGCTGGGCGTTCGACCAGATCCTCGTCATGCTGCATCCCTTCATGCCGTTCATAACCGAAGAGTTATGGCACCTGACCGGCGAGCGTTCCAACGAATTGATCGTCGCGCAATGGCCGCAGGCGCTGGCGGCGGTCGATACAGAAGCGCAGGCGGAGATCGACTGGCTGATCCGGCTGGTGAGCGCGATGCGGACGGCGCGGACCGAACTCAACGTGCCGCCGGGCGCGAAGCTGCCGGTGATCGTGCGCGATGCCGCCGCAGAAACGCACCAGCGTCTGGACCGGCAGGGCGTGGCGCTGGCACGGCTTGGCCGGGTCGAAAGCCTGACCTTTGGCGATCCCCCGGCGGGCGGCGCGGCGCAGATCGTGGTGGACGAGGCGACCTTCATCCTGCCGCTGGAAGGCGTGATCGACATTGCGGCGGAAAAGACCCGTCTCGCCAAGGCGCTGTCCGCGGCGGAGAAGGAGCGCGATGGCCTTGGCGGTCGCCTGTCCAACCCCAGTTTCGTCGAAAAGGCCAAGCCCGAAGCGGTGGCCAAGGCGCGGGAGGACCATGCCGAAAAGGCCGCCGAAGCGGAACGGTTGAAGGCCGCGCTGGACCGGCTGGGCTAAACCTATAAGGGCTGTGTGTTCCCGCCTGCGCGGGGACACCGACATGAGGGGAGAGGCAGGCGAGTGGCAGCAAGCAGTGCAGGCGCAAAAGACCTGACGCAGGGACCGATCGGCTCCACCCTGCTGCTGTTCGCCATTCCCACGCTGGCGTCCAACATCCTCCAGTCGCTCAACGGGTCGATCAACGCCATCTGGGTCGGCCGCTTCCTGGGTGCGCAGGCGCTGGCCGCGACGGCCAACGCCAATATCATCATGTTCCTCATGTTCTCGGTCGTGTTCGGCTTCGGCATGGCCTCCACCGTGGTCGTCGCCCAGTCGGTCGGTGCGCGCGATATCGACGCGGCACGGCGCGCCTTTGGATCGGCGATCGGTTTCTGCTCGATATTGGGGCTGGGGGTGGCGATCGGCGGATGGATCGGCGCGCCCGCGCTGCTGCGCTTGCTGGCGACCCCGGTGGAGGCGTTCGCCATGGCGCTCATCTATCTGCGCGTCATCTTCGTCGCCATGCCTGCCACCCTGCTGGTCGTCATGATCATGATGGGCCTGCGCGGGGCGGGCGACGCGCGCACCCCGCTGATTTTCATGATCGTCAGCGTCGCGGTCGACCTGATCCTCAATCCGGTGCTGATCCTGGGGCTGGGGCCGATCCCCGCCTTCGGCATCGCCGGATCGGCGGCGGCGACGGCGGCGGCCGGGATCGTCAGCCTGATCGGTGTCATCGCCTACATCCATGCCAAGGATTTGCCGTTGCGGCTGCGCGGCGCGGAACTGCGCTATCTGTGGCCGGCCGCCGACCAGATGCGCGTGCTGCTGGGCAAGGGGTTGCCGATGGGGTTGCAGATGATCGTCATGTCCGCTTCAGGCCTGGTGATGATCGGCCTGGTCAATCGCGAAGGGCTGCTGGTGACGGCGGCCTATGGCGCGGCGCAGCAGATCTGGACCTATCTCCAGATGCCGGCGATGGCGATGGGCGCGGCGGTCAGCGCCATGGCGGCGCAGAATGTCGGCGCGGGCCGGTGGGACCGGATCAGCCGCATCACCGTCTATGGCATGGTCTATCTGCTTACGGTCACGAGCGCGATGATCGCCATCATCCTGCTGTTCCATGCGCCCTTGCTGTCGCTGTTCCTGGGCAGCAACCAGGGGGCGATCGATGCGGCATGGCGCATGCAGATGCTGGCAAGCTGGAGCTTCCTGCTGTTCGGCTGCACCATGATCCTGTTCGGCGTGATGCGCGCCAACGGGGTCGTCGTCGCGCCGCTGGTCATCCTGACCTTCACTTTATTTGGTGTGCGGCTCGGCTTTTACCATCTGGGTTATCCGGCATTGGGGGCCGATGCGCTGTGGCTGAGTTTTCCGGCGGGATCGCTGGTTGCCCTGCTGCTGGCAGCGATGGTCTATGCCAGGGGCGACTGGCGCACGGCGCGACGGATGACGCCCGTTCATGCGGAGGCCTGTCGCGAATCGGTGCACAGCGAGGCGGAGCCGGCGGGCCGGAGCACGCCGACAGGATAATCAGGCCGCCAGCCGCAGGAACGGCACCGGCTCGGTGGAGCGCAGCACGATCGGCTTGCCTTCCGACGCTTCGAACAGTTCGCCGTCCAGGATGACGCTGCTGCGGTCGCCCTCGATACGGATGACATCGCCCTGTTCCAGGTGGATGCCCTGCATCTTCGACTTTCCCACGCGCTTGAACAGGCTGGCCCAGATCAGCCGGAGGAGGGCGGGCAAATTCTGGTCGACCGCCATCAGTTTCATGTTGCCGCGCCGGCTGTCGCCAGGGTCCACGCCCAGCAGCAGCCGCTCCAGCGTGGTGACGATCAGAACGGCAAAGCGCCCGACCAACTGGCCCTCGCGAATCAGCGATATGCTGACCGGCCGGCTCGATGGCGGCAGGAAGCGGGCACGGATGCCGAACAGCAGCGAAAACACCACTGCGATCGCTGTAATGACATGGCTCAGGCCATTGGACAGGCCCAGCGGATAAATCTGGTTGCGGCAATAGAGCATGTAATCAGCCAGGCCCGCGCCACCCAGGAACATGCCCAGCACCGGGCGGCTGCCGACCGCGCCGTCGGACAGGGCGATCAGTTCGCGCGCGACGACATGATCGTCCACGCCCGCCTTGGCGATGGCGACGATCCGCTCCAGCGCCTTGATCGGGTCGCCATGGATGCCAAGATCGAGCGCGATCAGGTTGGTCTTGCCATTGGGCAGCACCGCGATCGGCGGCACCCGGCCCTTGAAATGTTCGCCCTGATACAGTTCGGTCAGCGACGCCTGCACCGTGCCGTCGCCGCCATTGATGACGATGACGGTGGGATCGACGCGGGCGATCGTCTGGAACGCCCGGCCGATCTGATCGACATGTTCCACTTCATAATGGAAGATGTCGGGGTTGCTGGCGCAATAGCTGCGCACGCGGGGAAGGGTCTGCCGGTTGCCCGTGGATTTCGGATTGGACAGAAGCGCGACGCAGACCATGGCTTTGGATCACATATATTTGAGGTTGATCGTGATTTTCGTCACGCCGGGCCCCGCGTAGAAAGCCGCTTTTTCAACACCGGGCTTGCCCAGGTTGAAGATGCTGATCGCAGGATTGTTGGAAAATCCGCCGCCATCGCGCGCAATGTCGGTCTTGCCATTGCCATCGCGGTCGTGCCGCACGGCGATGCCATATTTGCCCGGTTGCGGCACCGGCACGCAGAAGCGCATGGCGCCATTGGTGGGACGCACTGCGGTGTCGATCCGGTTGATCCATTCGCCTTTCGTCAGCCAGGCGGCCTTCGTGGCGGGATAGGACTGGACGCGCACCTTGCCGCTGGCGGCGGCAAAGCCGCGCACGTCGACCAGCACCGCCGGCCCGCGCGTGCTGGCCCCGCACCGTTCGAGATCGTTCGCAATTTCCTGGCCATGGGCCAGCGCCGGCGTCGCAGCGATCAACGCTGTCGCCGACATCAGACCCAGTGCAACTTTTACCATGACCATCAGACTCCTGGAAGCTATAGCCACCGGCATGACCCGGTTGGCGAGCCCCTGTTCGCCCCGCAATTACCTTGCTCAGGATATGGGATGGGTTTGCGGCCAAATCATGGTGATGGGACGACGACTTAGAGAATGCTGACCGCCACCGACCGCTATATCGCCCGCCTGATCGCTCTGCCGATGCTGGGCACGCTCGTCATCGCCGCGATGTTGCTGGTGCTGGACAAGATGCTCAGCCTGTTCGATTTCGTCGCGGCGGAAGGAGGCCCGGTCAGCGTCGTGTGGCGGATGCTGGCCAACATGCTGCCCGAATATCTCTCGCTCGGCATCCCGATCGGGTTGATGCTGGGCATATTGCTGGCCTTCCGCAAGCTGGCGCTGTCGTCCGAACTGGACGTGATGCGGGCGGTGGGCCTCTCCTACGGCCGTCTGCTGCGTGTGCCCTATATCTATGCGATCGCGCTGGCCTTGCTTAATTTCGGTATCGTGGGCTTTGTTCAGCCGCTGTCGCGCCACGCCTATGAAGCGTTGCGGTTCGAACTGCGCTCTGGCGCGCTGGGCGCATCGATCAAGGTCGGCGAGTTCACCACGCTGGGCAAGCGCATGACGATGCGGATCGAGCGCAGCCTGGACGAAGGCCGCAATCTCCAGGGGATTTTCGTGCGCGCGGTGAGCCGGAATGGCCAATCAGTCGCGGTCACGGCGGCGCAGGGCACATTCCTGGCCACCGACGATCCCGACACCATCATCTTCCGCCTGCGTGACGGCGTGCTGGTGAACGATGCGCCCAAATATAAGACGCCGCGCATCCTCTCCTTCTCCAGCCATGACCTGCCGATCGACCTGCCCAGGATAGAGAATTTCCGTGGTCGCGATGTCGACCGGGAAAAGACGATACCCGAATTGATGGTGATCGGCCGCAATCCCGCGACGCCCGACAAGCTGAAGGCCGAAATCCGGGCCAATTTCCATTTCCGCATGGCAGAGGTCGTGTTCATGCTGCTGCTGCCGCTGGCCGCGCTGGCCTTTGCGATCCCGCCCAAGCGATCGACTTCGGCGCTGGGCGTTTTTCTCTCGATCGTGTTCATCGTCACCTATCACAAGGTCAATCAATATGGCGAAAGCGTCGGCGCGCTGGGCAAGGTCGATCCGATCATCGCGCTGTGGGTGCCGTTCCTGTTCGCCTCCGCGCTGGTGCTGTGGATGTATCATGTGATCGCGCATCGCCCCGGCGGACAGCCCATCGGCGCGCTCGAATATGCCTTTGCAAAGCTGGGCAAGCAGATCGTCCGGTTGCTGCGCTTTGGCCGGCGGCGAACGCCCGTGCCGGCGGAAGGAGCGGCCTGACCCATGTGGAATTTCTTCCCTTCGCGCCAGATGAGCTGGTATATGGCGCGGCTGTTCCTGACCCGGACCTTTGCCGTGCTGATGCTGCTGGTCGTCGTGCTCCAGACGCTCGACCTGCTCGGCAATTCGGGCGACGTGCTGGCCTATCCGGGCAATGGCGACGCGCAGCTATGGCATTATGTCGGGCTGCGCGCGCCGCAGATCATCGCGCGCTTCCTGCCTTTCTCGGTGTTGCTGGGCACGCTGGTCATGCTGGCGAGCCTGAACCAGAATAGCGAGATCATCGCGATGAAGGCGGGTGGCCTGTCCGCGCACCAGATATTGGCGCCGCTGATCGCCGCGGCGCTGGGCGTGTCCGTGATCAGCTTCGTCTTTAACGAGCGGATCGTCGCGCGTTCGACGGCGGCGTTGAGCGCCTGGGAAGCGGTGGATTATGGCCCGGTGCCGCGCGACAGTGGCGTGAAATCCAACCCCTGGGTGCGCGACGGCAATAATCTGGTCCATGTCGCGATCGTCGCCGGGCGGGGCAAGGATGTCCAGTTGCGCCAGATCGAAATCTACAACCGCGTCAACAACAGTCTGACCACCATCGTCCAGGCGCCAAAGGGCCATTATGACGCCGCGACCCAAAGCTGGGTGCTGGAAAATGCGCGCCAGTTCGATGTCGCGCGCGGGACGATGCGCAATGTCGGCACGGTGCGTTTCGGCCGGGATATTCGCCCCGACCAGTTCACCCTGGCGAAGGTCGATCCCGACGCCCTGACTTTCCGCGAATTGCAGGCCGCCATTTCCGACCTCCACGATGCCGGCCGGCCGACCGCAGAGCTGGAAGGCAATTTGTGGCACAAGCTGTCCGGGCCGCTCTCCGCGCTGCTGATGCCGATCCTGGGGTCGGTCGCGGCCTTCGGCCTGGCGCGGTCGGGCCAGTTGTTCATCCGGGCGGTGCTGGGCATGGCGCTGGGCTTCGCCTATTTCGTGGCGGACAATTTCTCGCTCGCGATGGGGAGCCTGGGCGCCTATCCGCCGGTGCTGGCCGCCTGGGCGCCCTTCTTCCTGTTCCTGCTGGTGGGCGAAACCGTGCTGTTCCGCACCGAGGAATAGCGAGCGGAACAAAGAAGGCCCCGGCGACCAAGGGGTGTCGCACAGGGCCTTCAGCAGGGGGCGTCCCGATCCTCATAGGGGGGAGGGGAAAGGAGACCGGGACAGCGCCGATATGGGCCGCCCGGAACGGGTTTCAACCCGCAACGGAAAAATTTTCGCGGGGCTGATGGTGCGTGGTTGCGGAGATGGCAGGCTCATCGCATCCTGGGTTTCTGACTGGAGGATCGAGACGTGACGGATGTGTCTGATGTCGGAGCGTTCGCCATTGTTCCAAGCAATGACCTGGCGGCCGCGATTCCATTCTGGGAGCGTCTCGGTTTCGAGCAGGTCGGCGGCAGCGATGACTATCTCATCATGCAGGGATTGGGTTGCGAGGTGCATCTGACCCAAGCGGGGCAAGGAGAATGGCGGGTCCCAGAAGACCATAATCCGTTCGGCATTTTCATTCGAACACCAGAGGTCGCGACCGTCGCCGCGCGGGTGGACGATTTGGTCATCCGCCCAGGCGGCATCCTTCGTCACCGCGAATGGGGGCTGTATGAGGTTGGCATCGCCGGCCCTGACGGCCTTCTCGTCCGGGTCGGATGGCCGTCTGACCAGATGCCTTAGACGACCATTCGCTTCCCGCGCCGGGCATAGCGGGCAGAGCGTTCACCATCCGCCAGACGCGCCCGACGTTCGCACCGATCCTTGCCGACGAAAGCGACGTGTCCCGCCGTTCAGCGCGCCGTCATCGTGCTGCGGGCGATCTTGCCGACCAGCGGCAGCATCCCGGCGTAATTGCCCTTGTGATAGGGCGAGCCCGCATCCAGCGTCGCCATCAGGCTGGCATGGGCCTGGCCCAGCGCATGATAGGGGACGCTGGGGAGCAGATGATGCAGCGCATGGTAGCGCAGCCCGACTGGTGCCCACAGCGCAGGCAGCGTGCCGGGCGGCGGCACATTGACCGAGTCCAGATATTGCGCCGTCACGGTCATCGCTTCGCCCTCATTCTCCCACAGATGCGCGACCAGGGTGCGGAGCTGGTTGATGACGGTCATGGCCGAATGGATGCCCATATAGACGAGCAGCGGTTTCCAGCCGAAGGCGAACAGGCTGCCTACCAGCGCCATCGCGAACAGCGATGCGCCCGCTTCCTGCCACGCCCACATCCGCGCGAAATCCCCCTCCGGGGGGCGGCGGCGATAGGCGGGATTGATCGACAGGGCGGACAGTTCCGCCACCACCTTCGCGCGCAGCGGCGGGATCAGTAGCGACAGCGGCGTCAGTAAGCCGAAGCGCAGGATGAGGCCGACGGGCGCGAGCGCCGCGACCAGGATGAACAGCGGCAGCGACCAGGGCTTCATCAGCGCCAGCGGCAGATATTCGGGGTCTTCCGCCGTGCCATAGCGGGTGCGGGCATGATGCTGGGTATGCACGCCTTCATACAGGAAGGACGGGATCATCAGCGGGATGCCGACGATCAGGTTCCAGCCGAAGCGGAAGCCGGGCAGCGCACCCTTGCGGATATGGGTCAGTTCGTGGATGAAGCTGGCCGCGCGATAGAGCGCCAGCATCGCCACGACGCCGCAGGCGACCGCCACCGCCACATTGTCCACGACGATCGCCCCCAACATCGCGCCCCAGCCCAGCAGGGCGGACGCCAGCATGTCGGGCCAGTAGATGCGCGGATTGGCGACCGAATGGTCGCGCGTCAGTTCGGCCGCGGCGCGCAGCATCGCGCTGTCGTCGGGGATCGCCGCCCGCGCCTTCTGCGCGGCGGCAAGAATGGGATCATGCACTGTCATGCTGGCCGTCCTAGCCTCCAAATGCGCTGAGATCATGGCAGCACCATGACATTTCACCCGTCCTGGCCCATGGTTTCCCGCGCCTGATTGACATTGCGCAAACAAGGGGCGAACTGCACCCAACTCATTTTTCCAAGGCGGCAATCGTGGCGCAATCCGATCTGGTCATTACCCCCGTTTCCGGCAAGGCCGACCTCAAGGCATTCATCGACCTGCCCTGGCGCATCTATGCCAATGACCCCAACTGGGTGCCGCCATTGAAGGCGGAGGTGAAGGAATTGCTGACGCCGGGGAAGAATCCCTTTTTCGGTCATGCCGAGGCGCAATATTTTCTCGCCCGCCGGGGCGGCAGGGTCGTCGGGCGCATTTCCGCCCATATAGATCATCTCGCGCTGGAACAGCCGGTCGAACAGGGGATGGGGCCGGGGACGGGCAATTTCGGCTTGTTCGAGGCAGAGGACGCGGAAACCGGCCGCGCATTGATCGCGACCGCCGAAGGCTGGCTGCGCGGCCGTGGCATGACCCGTGTGCTGGGACCAATCTCGCTGTCCATCTGGGAAGAACCGGGCCTGCTGATCGCGGGGCATGATCATCCGCCCACGGTGATGATGGGGCATAACAGCCCCGCCTATCAGGCGATGATCGAAGGGGCAGGCTATGCCCCGGCCAAGCAGCTCAAAACCTATGAACTGGACATCACCAACAGTTTCCCGCCGCTGATCCAGCGCATCATCGCGTCGGGCCAGAAGAATGACCGCATCCGCATCCGCCGGGTCGACAAACGGAAATTCGATCAGGAAGCCGCGATCATCCTGTCGATCCTGAACGACGCCTGGGGCAACAACTGGGGTTTCGTGCCGATCACCGACGCGGAAATCGCGCATACCGGCAAGAAATTGAAGCCGATCGTGTTCGAGGATCTGATCATGATCGCCGAACTGGACGGCGAGCCGGTCGCGTTCATGATGACCCTGCCCGACCTGAACGAAGCGACCAAGGCGCTGAACGGCTCGCTCCTCCCCTTCGGCTTCATCAAGCTGCTGAAATGGCTGCGCAAGCCCAAGGCGCGCACGATGCGGGTGCCGTTGATGGGCGTGGTCCAGCGATTGCAAAGCTCGCGCATGGCCAGCCAGCTTGCCTTCATGATGATCGAGACGATCCGGCTGGAAGCGGTCGCCCATTATGGATCGACCCGTGGCGAGATCGGCTGGGTGCTGGACGACAATCAGGGCATGAATGCGATTGCGGAGGCGATCAACAGCAGCGTGAACAAAATCTACCAGATTTACGAAAAACCGCTGTAACGCTTTGTTTCGCCTGCGTATCGGCGGCAACCCTTTGCGCCTTGCGTCGTTGGACCTTCAACTTCAACGCAAGGAGACACGACATGGGTGAAGCAACCGACAAGCTGAAGGCCGCAGGCAACAAGGCGGCTGGCGCTGTCAAGGAAAGCATCGGCAAGGCGACCGACAATGAGCGTCTGGAAGCCGAAGGCAAGGCGCAGAAGGCCAAGGGCACGGCGCAGGATGTCGCCGGATCGGTCAAGGGCGCGCTGGGCGACAAGA
This sequence comes from Sphingobium cyanobacteriorum, assembly GCF_030580935.1. Lineage (GTDB taxonomy): Bacteria > Pseudomonadota > Alphaproteobacteria > Sphingomonadales > Sphingomonadaceae > Sphingobium > Sphingobium cyanobacteriorum. Next base: position 245,839 of record NZ_JAUQOM010000002.1, read on the forward strand.
TCTGATCTGCTTGCCAGTGCATGAAAAAGGCCCCGTTCCGAAAGGAGCGGGGCCTTTTGCTGTAGGCCGGGTCGATCGTCAGCGCCGCTCGGCCAGATAGGCGCGCACGTCCCGTCGCAATTCCCCGGCGCACAGATAGAGCGCGATGACGTTGGGAATGGCCATCAGGAAGAAGCTGCTGTCCACGATCCCGACCACGCGGCCCAGGTCGATCGCGGCGGCAGGGGGCAGGGCGACGACGTAGAGGATCTTGTAGGTCCATTGCGCCCGCGGTCCGTTGCCGAACAGATAGCCCCATGCCTGCAAGCCATAAAAGCCCCAGGCCACCAGCGTCGAATAGGCGAACAGGAACACCACCACCGCCAGCAGCCAGGGGAACCAGGGCGATACCTGGGCAAAGGCGGCCGATGTGATCGCGATCCCCTCCAGCCCGCTATTCCAGGTTCCCGCGACCACCAGCGCCAGCCCGCCCAGCGCGCAGACGATCATCGTGCCGAGCAGCGGTTCCAGCAGCGCGACCAGCCCCTCCGACACCGGATGCTCCGCCCGCGCCAGGCTGTGCGCCATGACCGCCGACCCCACGCCCGCCTCGCTGGCGAACACCGCGCGGCGCATGCCCGCAACGAAGGCACCGACAGCGCCGCCGGTCGCGGCCTGCCCGCTCCACGCCCCGTTCCAGATCAGCGCCAGCGCGGCGGGGATGTCGGCCACGTGCAGGATCAGGATCGCCGCGACGCCCGCCAGATAGACCGCGACCTTGAGCGGGGTCAGCCGCTTGGCGACCTCGCCCAGCCAGGCCGCGCCGCCCAGCGTCACCAGGGCGACGGCTGCGGCCAGAAACACGCCATAGGCCCAGCCATTGGTCAGGCCGGTCACTTGCCTGACCTGCGCGAAGCTCTGGTTCACCTGTACCATCGGGATCGCCCCGAACAGCGCGAAGAAGGCATAGGCCCCGCCCAGCGCCAGTCCGACCCTGGGCCAGCCCCGCGCCGCGCCCACGGCTTTGAGCACATACATCGGCCCGCCATGGACATGGCCAGCCGCGTCGAACACGCGATATTTGAGGCCGAGCGTGACCTCCGCCATCTTCACCGTCATCGCGAACCAGCCGATGATGAACATCCACAATATCGCGCCCGGCCCGCCCATAGTCAGTGCCACCGCGACGCCGGCGATATTGCCCAGGCCGATGGTGCCGGACAAGGCGGTGGAGAGCGCCGCCCACTGGCTGACATCGCCCTTCGCCTCGCCCTCACGCGGCTGGGTCCGCAGGATGCGGACGGCACGCCCGATCTGGGTGATGTTGGGGAAGCCCAGCCAGAGCGTGAAGAACAGCATCGGCAGCGCCAGATAGAGCACGATCAGTTCGATCTGCGCGCCAAAGAGCGGCACCTTGAAAAAGACGGCGGCGGACAGGCCATCGACGAAGCCATTGAAATTTTCCATCGGCCCGCGATGCCGCGCGATAGCGGGAAAGTCGATCAACAAATTCTTATCCAAACCTTCGTTCGCCCTGAACCTGTCGCAGGGCGCGCGCCGCCCTTCGACAGGTTCAGGGCGAACGGATAATGGGTTGCGGGGCTGTAGCCGATCGGTGCATGGAGATGCCATGAGCAGGCAATATTTCGGCACTGACGGCATCCGTGGCCGCACCAACCAATGGCCGATGACGGCCGAACTGGCGATGAAGGTCGGCATGGCCGCCGGCACCCATTTCCAGCGCGGCAGCCACCGGCATCGCGTCGTGATCGGCAAGGATACCCGCCTGTCGGGCTATATGGTCGAAAATGCGCTGGTGGCCGGCTTTACCGCCGTGGGCATGGATGTGGTCCAGTTCGGCCCGATCCCGACCCCCGCCGTGGCCCTGCTCGCCCATTCGATGCGCGCCGATCTGGGCGTCATGATCTCGGCCAGCCACAATCCCTATTTCGACAATGGCATCAAATTGTTCGGCCCGGACGGCTATAAATTGTCGGACGAGGATGAACTGAAGATCGAAGCGCTGCTGGGAGAGGATATTCCGCTCGCCGCGTCCAAGGATATCGGGCGCGCCCGCCGGGTCGAGGATGCGCGCGGTCGCTATATCCACTCGGTCAAGTCCAGCTTCCCGGCCGATTTGCGCCTCGATGGCCTCAAGATCGTGGTCGATTGCGCCAATGGCGCCGCCTATCAGGTCGCGCCGTCCGCGCTGTGGGAACTGGGCGCCACGGTGGTCGCGGTCGGGGTGACGCCCAATGGCACCAACATCAATGACGGTTGCGGATCGACCGCGCCCTTGCTGCTCCAGGAAACCGTGGTGTCGGCGGGCGCGGACATCGGCATCGCGCTGGACGGGGACGCCGACCGGCTGATCGTGGTCGATGAACAGGGCCAGATCGTCGATGGCGACCAGATCATGGCGCTGATCGCGGCCAACTGGGCGCGCGAAGGCACGCTGCGCGGTGGCGGGCTGGTCGCGACGGTCATGTCCAACCTGGGCCTCGAACGCTTCCTGTCGGCGCAGGGCATTGGCCTGGAACGCACGAAGGTCGGCGACCGCTATGTGCTGGAACGGATGCGCGAGGGCGGTTTCAATGTCGGCGGCGAACAGTCGGGCCACATGATCCTGTCCGATTACGCCACCACCGGCGACGGCACGGTCGCGGCCTTGCAGGTGCTGGCCGCGCTGGTCCGCTCCGGCAAGCCCGCCAGCGAGACGCTGCACCAGTTCGATCCGGTGCCGCAACTGCTCAAAAATGTCCGTTTCGCCGGCGGCAAGCCGTTGGAGCATGACGATGTCAAGCGCGTGATCGCGCAGGCGGAGGCGGAGCTGACCGGCTCCGGCCGCCTCGTCATCCGTCCGTCCGGCACTGAACCTGTGATCCGGGTGATGGCCGAAGGCGACCGGGAGGATCAGGTGCGCGATGTGGTAGACCGCATCTGCGCGGCGGTGGAAAAGGCGGCGGCGTGAGTGGGGAGTTCACTGAGTTGGCACGCGTCGAGATGTTGGCGCGCGAGCGCGAATATCTGCACCGGACCTTTTGGGTTTCCTTCAACATATGGGGTTTGTTGGTCGGGGCCGCAATTTTGGGGCCATTTTTGAAGCCCGACCTGACCGACGTGGGCTGGCCGATCCTTATCGTACCTACATATGGTGCTGGGATAGCGTTGTTTGCTCATTATCATCTTGCATCTGAAGCTAGGCGTATTCGCGGTGTTGCCGATGCATATAAAAAATTCCGTGATGTTTCATATGATGAGATGATCGCGCCTAGAGGGCGGTATAAAAAAATTATATATCAGCTCAGTATTGCAAAAGTAGTTGCAAATGTCTTTCTCTATATTCTTTCTCCAGCATGTTTGTCATCTGCATTAATTCTTTCTGTACAGATATATGACAGATATGGCTTTTATTTCTCTTTTGAGATTTCGGGATTTGTCCGGGCTGTCGCTTATTTGATGGCGAGTTTTGCTCCGGTTGCTGGACTGTGGCTCTGCTGGCGTCGAACGATTGAAGCTATCAAAAGGAAAGAGGGCAGAGTGATGCCAGATATTCGGCAACAGACAGACAACCATGCTTGAGATGCGCCCCGATTGCGAACGCTGTGGCGTGGACCTGCCCGCTGATGCGCCAGGCGCGTTCATCTGTTCGTTCGAATGCACCTATTGCGCGCCCTGCGCTGAAGCGCTGGACGATCGCTGCCCCAATTGCGGCGGCGAACTGATGGATCGCCCGACCCGGACGGGCAAGGCGCTGGCGAACAATCCCGCCTCGACGGAGCGCAAGCACAAGGGATGACGGCGCGCATCCTCATCATCGCCGGTTCCGACAGCGGGGGCGGCGCGGGCATCCAGGCGGACATCAAGACCGTGACGATGCTGAGCGGCCATGCCATGACCGCGATCACCGCGATCACGGCGCAGAACACGCTGGGCGTGCAGGCCGTCCATCCGGTGCCCACCGACATGGTGCTGGCCCAGATGGAAAGCTGCATCACCGACATCGGCGTGGACGCGGTGAAGATCGGCATGATCGGCAGCGCGGAAACGGCGAATGCTGTCGCTGATCGTCTCTCGCCGGCGATCCCCATTATATTCGACCCCGTCATGGTCGCGACCAGCGGGTCACTGCTGGCGGACGCAGCGACCATCGCCGCGTTCGAAAGGCTGATGCAGGTCGCCACGGTCATCACCCCCAATGTCCCGGAATTGCAGGCGCTGACCGGCATGGCGATTGCCGATCTGGACGGCCTGGAACAAGCGGCGCAGGCGTTGCGGGCGCGGACCGGGGCCGTCATCGTCGCCAAGGGCGGCCATCTGCCGCAGCAGGCCACGGATGATCGCCCCCTGATCCATGATCTGCTGATCGATGAGGATATGGTCGCCGACTATTCCGTCGAACGGATCGAGACCCGGCATAGCCATGGCACCGGCTGTACCCTGGCCAGCGCGATCGCCACCGGGCTGGGCGGTGGCCTGTCGCTGGCCGACGCGGTGGATCGGGCGGAAGCGTTCGTCGCTGCTGCGCTGGCCGCCGCGCCGGGGCTGGGCCAGGGGCATGGGCCGATGGGCCATGCGCTGGGCCTGACGCCCTTCTATCATCTGCTGGCGGCGCGCGATCCGGCCGGATGGGACGCGGCGGCCTTCGCCGCGCGCTACGCCGATCATGCCTGACTTCGCTTACGAATCCCGCCATCACCCCGGCCTGGTCGCGGGCGTGGACGAGGCGGGGCGTGGTCCATTGGCGGGGCCGGTGGTCGCCGCCGCCGTCATCCTGCGGGCGGAGGATTGTCCCGAAGGACTTAACGATTCCAAGCAACTGACGGCAAAACGCCGCGCCGCGCTGGAGGTCGAGATCAAAGCGCGGGCGCTTTGCTGGGGCGTGGGCATCGCCAGTGTCGAGGAGATCGACCAGATCAACATCCTCTGGGCGACGATGCTGGCCATGACCCGCGCAGTCGAGGCGCTCAGCCACGACTGCGTGCATGTGCTGGTGGACGGGAACCGCTGCCCGGCATGGCGCTGGCCTTCGACCGCGATCGTGGAGGGCGATGCCAAATGCCTGTCGATCGCGGCCGCCTCCATCATCGCCAAGGAAACGCGCGACCGGATGATGATCGCGGCGGCGGTCGACCATCCCCAATATGGCTGGGACACGAACAAGGGCTATGGCAGCGCCCGGCATCTCGCCGCGCTGCGCGAACATGGCCCGACCCCGCTGCACCGCCGCAGTTTCGCTCCCGTCGCGCAACTGACCCTGCTCTGACGCGCGGGCAATGTCCTATCGCATCGGCGTCCAGGTCTGGGTCTTGCAGAAGATGGCGATGCAACCCTGCACCTTCAGCGTGCCATTGCCGTTGCGGCTGACCTTCGACGCATAGCTTTTGCCGCTTTCTGGATCGTAGATCGTGCCTTTCCAGATGTCGCCGGCATCCTCGAAGCCGGTGAGCAGGGCCAGGCCCACCAGCGGCTTTGACCGCAATGCGGGATCGGGATTCTTGATGTCGGTCTGGGGCCGGCCGGGGGTGGGCTTCACGATCTTTTCGATCCGGCCGCACAATTGCCTGCCGCAAGGCGCGATCTGGACGATCGCCTTGCCATCCACGGTGGCCCAGCGGCCGGTGACAGGCTGTGCCGCCTGCGCGGGGGACGCGATGACAGCCAGGGTGAAGAGGGCCATTGCGACTGATTTCATGCGATCCACTCCTTGTCTTTGACGCGGAGATAGGGCCGGAAAACAGCGCCCGCCACCGCCTTTTTGCAGGCGGGGCGGGCGTGTCAGGGGCGACGTTACGGCAACGCCTGCCCCGCTCTCCGATTTTTTAGAAGGCAGTGCTGATCGAACAGGCCGCCGGACCCAGAATGACGACGAACAGGGTCGGCAGGATGAAGAGAATCAGCGGTACGGTCATGATCGCGGGCAGACGCGCGGCCTTTTCCTCGGCGCGCATCATGCGTTCATGGCGGAACTCGGCGGACAGCACACGCAGGGCTGACGCGAGCGGGGTGCCATATTTTTCGGTCTGGATCATGGTTGTCACCACGCCTTTGACCGCATCCAGCTTCACGCGCGTCGCCAGATTTTCAAACGCCATGCGGCGCTCGGTCAGGAAGCTCAGCTCGATTGCGGTCAACTGGAACTCGTCGCCCAGTTCAGGATAGGCCTTGCCCAGTTCGCGGGCGCAGCGATTGAAGGCGGCATCGACGGTCAGGCCTGCTTCGGCGCAGATCACCAGCAGGTCGAGCGCGTCGGGCAGCCCCTTGCGGATCGCGGCGGCGCGCTTCTGCACCTTGTTGTCGATATAGATGTCGGGCGCCTTGTAGGCGAGCAGCAACGCGACCGCGAAGGCGAAGAAGCGCTTTATCGGTCCCCATTCGGGTTCGATGCCCACGCCATAGAGCAGGATCGCGGCCAGGCCGCCGATCACGATCGGCAGGATCATCCGGCCGAAGATGACGGCGACGGCCCAGTCCTTGGACCGGATGCCGGCCTGTGCCAGGCGGATCTGCGCGTCCTTGAGCTGGTCGTCCTGCAAGACCTTCAGGCTCGACAGGAAGGACCGCATATTGTCGGTCGTCTGGTTCTTGCGGACCAGGCTGGCGCGGCGCTTGGCGGTGGAAGCGGTTATGCCCGCCTTCAACTGTTCGCGCCGTTCGTTCAGCGCCTTGACGCGCTTGGCCATGGGATCGCGCACGGTCATGACCGCGTAGAGCGCGAACAGCATGGCCAGCGTCGCCAGCGCGGCCAGCAGCGTGCCGAAATCGGTTGCGCTCAGGCCGAACAGGGTGCCGGCGGGGGTAGGGGCGTCCATTGTCTTTCTCGCTCCCTCGTCAGATTTCGAAATTGACCATCTGGGCCATGATGAAGGCGCCGATGGCCATCCAGCACATGCCGCCAATGCCGATCACCTGCATCAGCGAAAGCCCGAAAATACCCGCCGGATCGGGGGTGAAGAAGGGGCTCATATAATTGAAATTGATGTAACAGATCATGCCGAACACCAGAAAAGGCAGCGCGCCGATGATATAGGCGGACGCCTTGGATTCCGATGACATGGCGCGGATCTTGAGCTTCATTTGCGCGCGCTGGCGCAGCACGGTGGCAAGATTTTGCAGCGTTTCGGCCAGGTTGCCGCCGGTTTCGCGCTGGATCGCCAGCGTGATGACGAAAAACTGGAATTCAGGCGTGCCCAGTCGATCGGCGGTTTCCTGCAACGCCTGCTCCATCGTCCGGCCGATCTTGATGCGTTCGGTGATGAGCTTGAATTCCTCACCCACTGGCCCTGGAATTTCGCTCGACACGATGCCCAGCGTTTCGGCGATCGGCAGGCCCGACCGCAGGCCGCGGGTCAGCAGTTCGAGCGCATCAGGGAATTTGGCGTTGAAACGGTTGATCCGTCCCTTGATCAGGCGACTGACCCACCAGTGCGGCAGGCCAAGACCGGCAGCCAGGCCGACCATCATCGCGAAGAGGAAGGGAAAGCCGCGCAGCGCCAGAAAAGCCGTGATCAACAGGAACAGGACGGCGCTGGCCGTCATATACTGGCTCAGCGTCCACTTCTTGCCGGTCATGCGCAGGCGCTTGGTCAGATTTTCCGGGTTGGGAATCAACGACACCAGCATCTTGGCTTCGACGCCGGCGGAGCGATTGGAGATGGCCTTGCGCATCCGCGCTTCCAGCAGCGCTTCGGCCGAATCGCTGTGTCGGCCACGGATCAGCGCGATACGGCGCTTGCGCGCCTTTTCCGGCGACGGACCGGCAAAGGCGATCACGACGAGGCCCACAAGGGTCGCCATCAGCACCGTTATCAGGATGAAATTGCCGTCCATCGTGTCGCCCGTTTCCTAAAAGAAGCCCCGCGCCGCCAGTCCGGCGGCGCGCGCCGTCAATCTTCCTGCGCCACCTTGTCCTTGCGGCGCGACGGGATCATCGACCTGAAATCGATCTTGCCCAGCAGGGATTCGCCCTTCTTGCCAGCAGCCTTGACCGTGACCGGGGCATCTTCCGTTTCGGCGGCGCCCAGCACTTCGTTCAGCAAAGCGGTGCAGGCTGCGCCTATCTTGCTGCCCTTGGCGGTTTCGGCCAGCGTCTTGCCCAGCTTCGCCGCCTGCGCCGCGATGCGCAGGTCGAACGGGATCAGCACATCGACCTTGCGTTCGATCGACTGTTCGAAATCCTTGCGGCTGATTTCCGGCGATCCGGGATGGACGCGGTTGGCGACCACCAGAACCCGGCTTTGCGGCGCATTGCTTTTCAGCCAGGACAGGATGCGGATCGTGTCGCGGGCCGACGCCAGCGTCAGTTCCGTCACCACCAGCGTCACATTAACGTCCGTCGCCAGATGCGGATGCTGGATCAGCATGTTGCGTGGCAGGTCGATAACGCTGCATTCGAAGGCGAGGCGGAATTCCTCCAGCAACTGGTAGAAGGCGCCGCCATCGGTCATCATCGGCTGGCTGATCGGCGCTTCGGCCGACAGGATCGCCAGCGTGTCGCTGGCCCGCACCATCGCGCGTTCGATGAAGAGGCCGTCGATACGGCTGGGATTTTCGATTGCGTCGGTCAGGCCGCGGCCCGGTTCCAGGTCCATCGCCAGCGCATTGGTGCCGAAATGCACATCGAGGTCGAGCAGGGCGGTCGGCCGCTTCTTCTTTTCCGACAGCATCCAGGCAAGCGAGGTCGCGATGCTGGATGCGCCCACGCCGCCACGGGTGCCGATGACCGCGATGGTGCAATGGGGACGTTCCGGTCCGGCGTCGCGCGGCGCCATGAACACGGCCTGCGCCTGCGCCAGTGCGTCGCGTAGCTGGTCCGCGCCAAAGGGCTTGAGCAGATAGTCCTGGATGCCGCTGGCGACGAGATCGCGATAGAGGCGCACGTCATTAACCTGTCCCGCCGCGATGACGACGGTGCCCGGCTCGCACACTTCGGCCAGGCTGTTGATGTCGTTCAGCGGATCGCCGCTTTCGGACATGTCGACGAACAGGATTTGCGGCGACGCGGTGATCGACAGGCTCTGGACCGCATTGCGCATCCCGCCCTTGTGCACCTTCTCCGGCGCCCAACCCAGTTCGGCGCACACGGCGCGCAGCATGTCGAAGCTGTGATCGTCGCAGACGAAGGCGTGGAAGGGATCGCGCTGCCCGGCCATGCCGGGTTTCCAGGGTGCGTTCATCTTATTGGCCTCCTGCCTTCAACTGCTTGAGATCGCCCGCGCCCGTTGGCGCCTTGTCACGATAGGTGGAAATGGCGCGGTTGGACGTGGCCGTGCGCAGGCCGCTGTCGGTGCCCTGACCACGGACCAGATCCTCTGGATTGGCGACCATCGCTGCCCAGTTGCTGTTGACGCCGCAGCCGAAATTCGACGTGGTCGCCAGATTCATGTTGGTTTCCTGCGTCTGGCGCCAGTCCGGGCAGCCAGGCACGCTGGCGGTGGCGCGGCGCACGATCAGGCGGACGCTGCCCGCCGGGGCGGCGCCGGCGACGGCGGAACTGTCCTCTGCGACCAGCAGGCCGTGGCGCGCCACGATGTCGGCCACATCTTCACGCAGCGCCGGGCTGTAATAGCCGCTGTCGGTGACGATCGCGACCTGATCGCCATAGCCAAGGCCGATCGAGGCGAACCAGTCGTTGAGCCGCCCGGCTTCATAGGTGGGCAGGCTGCCACCGGACCCGGCCTGCACGTCGAACGTATAGGCAGCGTAGCTGACGACCGGCTGGAACACCGAATCGACGCTGCGGTTGGCGCGATCACGGGCATGGGCGATCATCGGCGTCGCGACGATGGCCAGGGCGGCGATGGCCTTGATGACGAGACGGGGAGGCATAGGGGAGGTCATGTCGTGGTCCTTCCGTCAGAAGCTGAAGCCGGGGGCGGCGGCGCCGGGCTTGCCCGGCTTGTTGTCGCTGCGCACGGTGGCGGCCTGCGGGCCGACCGGCACCGGAGATCCCGGCGCCCTGGTCGGTCCATGACCGCGCGCACCGCTGATTCCTTCGCTTTCCTGTTGCAGCAGCAGTCCCTGCACCTGCGTGGCGTTGCGATAGCCATCGGTAGGCAGACGCACATCGGATGCATTCATCGGCTTGGCCAGATAGGGGGTGACGACGATCACCAGTTCGGTTTCCGAACGCTGGAACTGCCGCGACTTGAACAGGCTGCCCAGGATCGGGATGTCGCCCAGGCCCGGCACCTTGTTGATGCCGTTGCTGGTTTCGTTGTTCAGCAGGCCGGCGATCATGAATGCCTGGCCCGATCCCAGTTCGACCGTCGTTTCCGCCGTGCGGCTCTTGAGCGCGGGCACGCTGGCGTTCAGCGTGAAATCGAGGCTGGACACGGTCGGGCGGACACGCAGCGAGATGCGACCATCGGCCAGCACCGTCGGGGTGAAGGCCAGTTGCACGCCATATTGCTTGAACTCGATGCTGTTGCCCTGCGTGCCGTTGCTGACCGTATAGGGATATTCGCCACCCGCCAGGAAGCTGGCGGTTTCACCCGACAGCGCGGTCAGGTTGGGCTGCGCCAGGGTGGTGGCCAGACCGCTCGATTCGGCCAGGTCCAGTGCGCCGGCAATGTCGATGCCCAATATCTTGGCCACGCCGCCCAGGCTATATACGCCGTCGAACGCGCTGTTGAAGGTCCAGTAGCTGGGCGTGCCGGTCACGGTGGAGGTGCCGTTGGAGTTGACCGTCGCGGTCGTTTCGCCGCGCGTATAGGTCGCGAAGTTGCGCGTTCCGCCACCTACGAAGCCGGCCGAACCGCCGGTGCGATCGACCGATGCGAAATTGGTGCCGATCTTGTGGCCGATATCCTTGCTGACTTCGGCGATCTTGACCTGGAGCATCACCTGCAAGGGCGTTGCCATGCGCAGCCGGCTAACCACGGTCACGTCCTTGCCGACGAAGGCCTGGGTCAGGCGTTCCGCTTCGGCCGCGTCCTCCGGGGCCTGGATCGTGCCGGTCAGCAGCACCATGCCGTTCATCTTGTTGACCGCGATCTCTGCGCCCGGCATCGCCAGATGGAGCATATCGTCGATGCTGGTCAGGTTGTTGCCGACCCGCACCGTGCCTGAAAACAGGACCTTGCCGTTGGGCGCGGTGGCAAAGACGGTGGTTTCACCGGCCTTCTTGGCGATCAGGTAAAGCTGGTTCTGCGACCGGACATGAACGTCGACCACATCGGGATCGCCGATCACCACGTCCGACATCTTCGCACCCAGGTTGACGACCCGGCTGCCGCCCACCGACATCAGGATCGCATTGTCCTGGGTGCTTGATGGTGCCGCGTTAACAGCGGTGGCGGGGGCCGCGATGGCCGCGACCGCCAGGCCCAGCGCGATCGCCGGAGCGGCGATGCGCGGGGTGCGATTGTGCAAGCTCTTCATCTTACTTACCCCCGACCGGAACTTCGGTCACATTGGTGCCGCGCGCCACGCGGATCACTGGTCCCTTGAAAGCGACTGTGCCGACCGGCGCGCCATTGGCGGCCGCCATCGGCGGCACAGGTGATTCGGCCTTGGCGGGCACCGAGCTGCGCTGGTAGCGCGACACGTCGGCCCCGGTCGAATAGGTGGAACCGCGATCGACCGGACGGGCGGCCAGTTTCGCGATGATCGCCTTTTCAGCGTTCGGACTGGCGTTACCGGGCAGGTCGACATCGGCGCCGGCGATTGCCGCGTCCAGATCCGACGCATTATCGGCGATCGAACGGAGCGACATGGACAGCGATCCGATGGTCTGCGACACCGCGATCTTCTCGGCGATCTTGGGTGTCACTTCGATCGTGACGTTGGAATAGGTGCGCACTTCCGGCTTGCCGTCAGCGCCCATCGCATCCATGCGCTGGTCGGTGGCGAGCACGCGCAGGTTGCGCAGGATGGTTTCGGATACTTTGAGCGGATCGCCGTCGCCGCCGCCCGACACGCTCTGCGTCAGGACCAGGTCGATACGGTCGCCCGGAAAGACGAAGCCCGCGACAGAGCTTTGGGCCGATACCGGCACCGTCACGGCGCGCATCCCCGGCCCCAGCGCGGCAGCCAGGAAGCCGCGTTCGCCCGGCTTTACAATGGCGCCCTGCGTCAGCGGCTGGCCTGCCGTGATGGCGCTGCGGACGACGCTGCCGGCCAGCTTGGCGGGATCGGCCTGCCCCTTGAGATAATAGGCCTGTTCGATCAGATCCTTGGGCCAGGGCTGGAAACGGAAACTTTCCGCGTCCAGGATGGTGCCTACGGGCAACGCCTTGGTCGCGACCAGCACATGCGGCTGATCCGCCTCCGTGGGCATGGCCGCAGCGTTGACCTGCGGCGCGCTTGACGAACTCAACATGCTGCGCGCAAGCAAGGCCGTAGTGACCGCTATGATAAGCGCCCCCACCAGCAGCACGATCTTCTTAGCATCCATGACGAAATTCGCCTCCCTCAAATGGGTGCATTGCCCCCAACACCCAAGTCATCACGCAAATTGGTTAAGATATCGTTCGCCAAGTATCCAAAGCGCTGCAATGGATATGGCGATACCGTAGGGGATTTCCGGTTGACCCTGTTTCTTCCGCATCCTGTGATGGATGACCGTCACGATCGTCACCGCGCCGCCCAGCAGGGACATCAGCACGAACAATGTCACCGTCACCTGCCACGGGAACCATAGCGCCAGCGCGCCCAGCAGCTTCACGTCGCCGCCACCCATCAACCCCAGGGCGAAGAGCCCGGCGAACAGGGCGAAGAATATTCCGCCTACCGCCAGTTGCATCGCCATGTCGGGCCAGATGGACAGGGTGTTGGCAAGCCACCAGAGCGGCGCCAGCAGCGCCACGGCCAGGTTCAGCCGGTTGGATATGATGCGCGAACGCAGGTCGCCGATCGCCGCGACGATCAGCAACACGCCCAGTACGCACATCAGCGCCAATCGGAAAAAATCCCCCGTCATGGTCCTTGTGCCTAGACCATATGGCTTACCAAAGCGTAACCATGGGTGCAGATGGATTCGCCTGATTTCCCCATCGCCGCTTTCGACCGGCGCGCCTGGCCCATGGGCGGGCGGCTGGACTATTGGACGGCGCCCGACGGCTGGGCGATCCGCCGCTACCGGCTGGGGGATGGCACGCGCGGCCGGATGCTGGTGCTGGGCGGGCGCGGCGACATGATCGAAAAATATCTCGAAGTGATCGACCATTGGGCGGCGCGTGGCTGGGCTGTCACCAGCTTCGACTGGCGCGGGCAGGGCGGATCGGGCCGGCTGACCGCCGATCCGATGTGCGGCCATATCGGCGATTTTGCTGACTGGATCGCGGACCTGAACGCGCTTGCGGCCGATTGGCGGGCGGAAGGTGACGGCCCGGCCGTGATCGTCGCGCACAGCATGGGCGGCCATCTGTTGCTGCGTGCGCTGGCGGAGGGGATGACGCCGCCCGACGCCGCCGTCACGATCGCGCCGATGCTGGGAGTCCATAGCGCGCCGTTGCCACGCTGGCTGGCGGTGGGGGTGGCGCGCCTCATGATATTGCTGGGCCGGGGCGATCATCAGGCCTGGACACAGAAGGAGCAGTCCGAACGGCAGCGTCAGATGCGGCAGCGGCGGCTGACCCATGACCCTGATCGTTATGCCGACGAACTCTGGTGGCGTGACCATAGCCGCGAGATCGCATTGGGGCCGCCAAGCTGGACCTGGGTGCTGCAAGCGCTGGAGTCGACGCGCGCGCTGGTGCAGGGTGACGCGATCGCCCGCATCACCACCCCGCTGCTGATCCTGGCGACCGTCGCCGACCAGCTTGTCTCCACACCGGCGATTCGCAAGATTGCGGCACGCATTGCCGGCGCGCGCCTGCATGTCTATGGCCGCGAGGCCGCGCATGAAATATTGCGCGAACTTGATCCGGTCCGGCTCGATGCGCTGGCCCGGATCGACGCCTTCCTGGACGAGACGGCTTTGGCCGGGACTGTTTTTGGTGAGATTGGTCGTTGACGCACCCAGACATCGTCATCATCGGCGGCGGCATTGCCGGCGCGAGCCTGGGCGCTGAACTGGCCGCCCATGGCCGCGTCCTCATCCTGGAGATGGAGGACCAGCCGGGCTATCATGCCACCGGCCGGTCGGTCGCTTTCTGGGAGGAGACATATGGCGGGCCGGTCGTCCAGCCGTTGACCACCGCGTCGGGGCCGATGCTGGCCGCGCCCGACCCGGATTTCCATGAGCGGGCCTTCCTGTCGCCACGCCGTACGCTGCATATCGGCAAGGCCGGCGACGAAGGCGTGCGAGACGCATTTCTCGATGCTTTCGCGGACAATGTGGCGCTTCAGATCGTTGATCCCGCCGCGCTGGTGCCGGGCCTGCGGCCGGGCTGGGCGCTGGGCGTCATGGAGGCGAGCTGCCAGGACATAGATGTGGCTGCGCTGCATAATGCCTATCTGCGCCGGTTCCGGCGGCAGGGCGGGGTGGTGCGACTCTCCACCCGGCTGGAGCGGGCGCGGCGCGAAGGGGACGGCTGGCGGATCGAGACGCGCGACGGGCCGGTCGCCTGCGGGCTGCTGGTCAATGCGGCGGGCGCCTGGGCGGACGGGGTTGCCATGGCCTGCGGTGTCGATCCGGTCGGCATCCAGCCGCTGCGGCGGACGGTGGTGCAGTTGAACGTGCCCGACCTGCCCTCGCCCGACCTGCCGCTGATCATGGATCTGACGGGACGCTTCTATTTCAAGCCGGAGGGGCGCGACCGTATCTGGCTGACCCCGCATGATGAGGAACCATCCCCGCCCTGTGATGCCGCGCCCGAAGAAATGGCGGTGGCGCAGGCGATCGCCCGGTTCGAGGAGGTGGTCGACTGGCGGATCGGCGGGGTTGCGCATGTCTGGGCGGGGTTGCGCAGCTTCGCGCCCGATCGCGCGCCCGTCTATGGTTTCGATCCGGCCGCGCCGGGCTTTTTCTGGTTCGCGGGGCAGGGTGGATTCGGCATCCAGACCGCACCGGCCGCCGCCGCGCTGGCGGCGTCGTTCATCGGCGGAAACCGCCTGCCGCCGGTCCTTGCCAGCCTCGATCCACGCCCCTATTCTCCGGCCCGGTTTCGTTGACGAAACGACTGGGGAGGCTGTCTGATGGCGCACAAGTTCGTGATCGAGAAGAACAAGGCAGGCGAGTTCGTCGCCAAGTTCAAATATAATAGCGAAACCATCTTCTGGACCGAAGGCTATAGCAGCAAGGCGGGTGCGAAGAACGCGATCGAGTCCGTGCTGAAAAACGGCCCCGGCGCGCCGGTCGAAGAGGCGGAATAGGTCGATGACCATCCTCCCCTGCAAGGGGAGGATGGAGGGGCAGCGCGGTCACGCACTCCGCATCGCGCGGCGGCTGGCCAGGCCCATCATCGCAAAGCCCGCGAGCGACGCGGCGATATTGGCCATCGCCGCGCCCTTCGTGCCGTAGAGCGGCAGCAGCGCCGCCTGCGCGCCCAGCAATAGCAGGGTCGAGACGAAGGTGATGCGCAGCGACAGGCTGGCCCGGTCGGTCGCCATCAGCAACGGGCGATAGCTGACCCCGATCAGGTCGATGCAGGCGGCGACCCCCAGCATCAGCAGCAGCGGATAGGCGGGCAGGAAATCCTGGCCCGCGATCAGGCGCAGCAGCGGATGGCCGATGGTGACGATCAGGCCGATGATGACCGCGCCCGCCACCAGCGCCAGCCGGTTGGTGCGGCGGAACAGGGCGCCCAGCGCTTCCTTGCCATGGCTGCTGGTGCGGGACAGTTCGACGAAGATGCTGCGCGAGAGCAGGCTGGAAATCTTGGTCAGCGAATTGGCGAGCTGGTTGGCGAGGCGGTAGAGGCCCGCGCCCGCCGGCCCGACGAAGCCGCCGACGATGAGCACTGCGACCTGCTGGCCGATGGATGACAGGCTGGTCTGGAGATTGGTGGCGGTCAGGAAGCCGATGATGCCGGGATTTTCGCGGCGCGCATCCAGCGCCCGGCCAGCGCGCCAGTGGCCGATCCGCCCGCGCCCGACCTTCAGCGCCAGATGCCAGTAGCTTATGGCGCAGAGCAGTTCGGCAAAGGCCCAGGCGATCAGGAAGCCGCTGATGTCGGGCATGATCGCCAGTGCGACGCCCGCGCCGATCATCCGGCCGACGGGAATCATGGTTTCGGCGAAGGCGGCCGAATCGAAGCGGTCGAACAGGCGCAATATGCCGGTCGGGCTGGATCGGATGGTGATCATCATCACCATGCAGAAGGCCCAGACCTGCCACCCCATGTCCGGCCTGCCCATCCCTGATTCCAGGCCCAGCAGGTCGCCGAACAGCAGGATGATGGCCGCCGCGATCAGCCCGCCCGCGACCGCCGAGCCGAGGTCGATCAGGATGCAGAAGCGCAGCACGCGGTTGAGGGCGTCGCCATTGCCCGCCGTCAGATGCGGCTGGCCATAGCGCACGACGATCTGCCAGCTATCGAAGGACACCAAAGTCTTGATGACGTTGGCGGCGCTCAGCACCAGGGCGAAACGGCCGAAATCGGCGACCCCCAGCGTGCGCGTGACGATGGCGAGATAGGCGAGGCTCAGGACCGCGCCCACGCCCTTGCCGCCCAGCAGCCAGCCGGTATTGGCCAGGATGCGGGCGAAACCGTCCCCCGCCACGCCCGATCCGCGCTTGAACATCACCCGATGACTGGCCCTTCATTTGCGCGGCGTGCTCCTGCGCAGGCAGGAGCCCAGTTCCTCGCTTCGATCTGGGCTCCTGCCTGCGCAGGAGCACGCTGCGCTTTAGGCGAGCGTCGGGACGAGTGCAAACATCGCCTTTTTTTTGGCAAGATTGCCCGTTACCAGCGCCCCCATGACGATTACCAAAGCCATCATCCTGTCGGCGGGCCAAGGCTCGCGCCTGTTGCCGCTGACCCGCGACGTGCCCAAATGCATGATCGCATTCAACGGCCGCACCCTCATAAGCTGGCAGATCGCCGCGCTGGTGGCCAATGGCGTGACCGATATCGTCGTCGTCACCGGATTCCGCACCGAGCGGGTCGAGGATCATGCGCTGCAACTCTATCGCGAGACGGGCGCGCGCATCCGATGCGTGTTCAACCCCTTCTTCCAGGTCGCCGACAACCTTGGCACCTGCTGGATCGTGCGGGAGGAGATGGACCGGGACTTCATCATCCTGAACGGCGACACCATCATATCGGACGAGATCGTCGCGAAGCTGATCGCCGGGGCGCAGGACGCCATCACCGTGACCGTCGACGTGAAGGCGGACGGCGACTATGACGATGACGACATGAAGGTGAACCGCGACGAAAGCGGCCGGCTGCATCATATCGGCAAGCGGCTGCTGCCGCCCGACACCAATGCCGAATCGATCGGCATGCTGGCCTTCACCGGCGAAGGCCCGGCGATCTTCCGCAACCAGATCGACCAGATGATGCGCACCCCCGAAGGCGTCGAGCGCTGGTATCTGCGCGCCATCGACATCATCGCCAAGGGCAATCGCGTCGGCACCGCGTCGATCGAGGGGCTGGAGTGGCAGGAGGTCGATTTTCCCCAGGATGTCGAGGCGGCGACGGCGCTGACGGCGAAATGGGTGGCGGAAGGGCGCTACGGAAAATAACGCCATAAAGGGCATCGCCCCGACGCGACGGGCCGCAGTATACAGTGTCGTCGGGTGTTTCGGGCCGATAGTGTCCGTGAAGCCAGCGCGAAGCCTCTGTGGGGTCATTACAGGGTCACTGTTGCGTCGCGCGCGGGCCAATGCCGGGTCACATCGACGCGCCAGGGACGCCACGCCCACGCGCCAGCGCCGCGCCCCCTGCGCGCCGGCAAGGCACCGTGTGCGGGGCAGGGGCAGGGGATGCGGGTTCATCCCTGAGGATAAACCAGACAAAATCCTACATTGGAAGGCCGTTGCGGGGGTGGGGGCCGGTGCGGATGCGCCAAAGGCGCATGACGAGACAAAATCCCGCTACAGGTTGTTCAAGCTGTTCGCGGGACGCATGCCGGCTCGCCCGACTTTGATCCGGTTGAAAAGGCTTTCCCCCGTTTCAAAGCCGCGCCTGTCCGCCCAGTGCCCCGGTTATGCGACCCGCGACCGGCGCCCAGTCGATCATGCGTTCCGCGAGCCAGGCATCATCATAATAGGTGCAGGTGTAGCGGTCCCCGCCATCGCACAGCAGGGTCACGATGCTGCCCTCTTGCCCCGCGGCGACGATCTCATCGGCAATGGTCAGGCAGCCGATGAGATTAGTCCCGGTGGACCCGCCAACATGCCGTCCCAGCACGTGTGACAGGGCGCGCATCGCGCCGATCGAATCGCTATCGCTCACCGTGATCATCCGGTCGATCACGCCCGGAATGAAGCTCGGCTCCACGCGCGGGCGCCCGATGCCCTCGATCCGGCTCGCGCAGCCTTCGGGCAGGGCGGTGACTGCGGGGTCGGCATAATGGCGGTGGAATACCGAATGCTCCGGGTCGGCGACGCACAGCCGCGTCGCATGCCGCTGGTAGCGAATGTAGCGCCCAATCGTTGCGGAGGTGCCGCCAGTTCCCGCCCCGCATATGATCCATGTCGGCACGGGATGCTCCTCCTGCGCCATCTGTGCGAAGATGCTTTCGGCGATATTGTTATTGCCCCGCCAGTCGGTCGCGCGTTCGGCATAGGTGAACTGGTCGAGATAATGGCCGCCCGTTTCCGCCGCGAGCCGGTGTGCGACGTCGTACACCGTGCGCGGATCGGCGACGGTGTGGATTTCGCCGCCGTGGAAGAGGATCGCATCGAGCTTGGGTGCCGCGGTGCTGGCCGGCACCACCGCAATGAAGCGCAGCCCAAGCAGCCTGGCGAAATAGGCTTCGCTGACCGCGGTTGAACCGGACGATGCCTCGATCACGCAGGTATCCGGCCCGATCCACTCATTGCATAGCGCGTAGAGAAAGAGCGAGCGCGCCAGGCGGTGTTTCAGGCTGCCGGTGGGATGGCTGCTCTCGTCTTTCAGATAGAGCGTGACGCCAGGATGATTTGGCAGCGGCAGGCGGATGAGGTGCGTGTCGGCGGAGCGGTTGAAGTCCGCCTCTATCTTGCGAATGGCTTCGTTTAGCCAATGGCGGTTGCACTGTGCTTTCATGGCGACGCTATCCCGGTTTTTACGCATGTTTTGGGCGGCGGCGCATGTCCGGCCGCCTGTAGTCGTGCAGCAAGGCTGCCACCGGACGGCAGCTAGCCAAGGATGCCGTCAATTTCCTCGACCAGGCGGGTGCGGCTCCGTTCGCGCAGGGCGACGGCGTTGCCGTCCTTTACGAGCGTCAGGTTCGGAATTCCCTGAACGCCGAACTTGTCAGTCAGGATGGGATTTTCATCCACATTGACCTTCACCACTTTCAGATCGTCGCCGTAAACCGATGCCAGCCCCTCGATCGTGGGGAGGAGCGCCATGCACGGCCCGCACCAGGGCGCCCAGAAGTCGATCAGAACGGGCTTGCTGCTTTGCCCTATCTCGACATCGCAGGTCGCGTCGGACACTGCCAAAATCTCTGCATTCATCGTCTGATTCCTTGTCCTTGAGCTGGAAATGGAGGCTGTCGGGACTAATTTAAGCCGCGCGTATCAGGGTCAGCAGCCCGTTCATCAGATCAAGGATGACTTCATCCTTGCGCGGGCGCGCTGCCTCACGGATGGCAATCATCCGGTCCATCGTCCGCATGACATGATCGACCGAAATGACGCGCGCGGATTGCGGAAGCGATTCCAGCGGATCGAAATCGATATTGACCCCCTCGTCGCGCGGCGCGGTTGCCATCGCTTTCCAGGCAAGCAGCAGATGCTCGCGATCCGTCCGCTCCTCGTCGGTCATGAACGCCGTCTCGCAATATATGAGCCAGTTGAACAGGAACGGCTCGAACAGCCCGACAAATTCGCGGGACACGGAGCGGACCGGCCATGCGAGCGCCTCGATGAAAGTCGCGATCCGGTAGCTCCAGGGGTCGGTGTCTTTGGCGGTGGCGGCCATCGCCTGGCGTTGAACGTCCCGCCAGTCGCCGCGCGTCATGGTGTGCCCGGCAAGTTCGCGGTCCCAGAAAGCGAGGATTTGCAGTCCCGCGCCGCGCAGGTCAGGACTGATGTGCCCCGCCAATGCGAAATTCGGTTCAAGCAGGCGGTTGAGACAGTGGCGTGCGAATTGCGGCACGATCATGCCCAGGTCCGCGCCAGGCCGGATGGCATCGAGCCACCCGATACCGAACGCCAGCACCGCGTCCGCGCCTTCCAGCGCAAACCCCGCCGCCGTATCCGGCGCATCGCTTTTCCTGACACCGGCCGCGACGAGATGTTCACACAGTTGGGCCAGGTCGGCCGGGATGCCGGTGCGTTGTTCGAACACGGTGCGATCCTGGGTTTGGGCCAGTGCGCCATTGATCGAATCGGGCTGCCCATCCCTGTTCCAGTTGAGGTCGGTATCCGGCGCCAAAGCGCGCGCGGTCCATTGCGCCCGCACAGGCGCGATCATCCGGTTCTTGACGGTCTGGCTGCCGCTGAAAGCCTGAAAGGTCATGTCGTTAAACTCAGGGAAGGAAGTCGTCGAGCTCGGCCGCCAGTTGCGTGCGCGTGCGGGACGTGAGGCGCGCAATCGGCTCCCCCGCCTTCGTCAGATATAGTTGTGGAATGGACTGTATGTTGAACTTTGCTTTCAACCCAGGATTTTCATCGATATCGATCTTAACGATCTTCAGATCATCCGAATAGATGGGCGCCAGTGCTTCGATCGTGGGTAAAAGCGCGCGACAAGGGGCACACCAGGGCGCCCAGAAGTCGATGAGAACAGGGCGCGTGCTGGCGCGGACTTCCTCGTCGAAATTCGCTTCATCGACAATGGTGATGATCTCGCTCATGCTGGCCCAATCGGAATAGACGTGTTTATCATGCCACAGACATGCAACGGGATGCAGCGCCCGATTTCACCAGAACAGGAAACCGGGCGCCGTATGACCCTAAAATTGCTTGCGAAGCGCCAGGGTGAACCGTTGCAGACGGGGATCGGCGAACGATGAATATCCCGTCTGATCGATGCCAGACGCGACTACCGGCGGCTTTTTGTCGAAAATATTCTGAATGCCGACCCGGATATTCGAATTGTTCAGCACTCCGCCGGCTTTGAACTCATAACTTACATAGATATCGCTGTAAGTCTGGGTCGGGACTTTCCGCGCACCCTGCCATGTTTCCTGCTGGTTACAGGTGAAAGCCCCGACGATCGATTTACATACGCGGTAACTGCCATAAATCTGGGTGTTCCAGCCAGCACTCCAGGAGCCGCTCTTCCAATCCACGCCGGCATTTGCCCGCCACTTCAGCGGCCCTTCAAAGAAGCCGGCGCGATTGACCGCTGGCTCACCAGGCAAGGATTTCAGGCTCAGTTCATCGGTATGCGTCGCGACGCCATAGAAGTGCAAGCTGCCGAAGCCTGTCTCCTTGATATCATAATCGACCTGGAAATCGATCGCTCTCAGCCTGGAACTGGCCAGGTTTACAGCCGTCGTATCGACAGCCGTGATCGGACCGGGGGTGCCGGGGGCGTCGCCGGGCAAATTCGGGCCACGGATGATACGATCAGGGAACGCCTTTTGATTGGCCAGGAAGAAGTCAACGGGCAGGTTCAGCACCTCATCGCTCTTGCGGATGGAAGTCAGGTCCACCGAAATCCGCAGGCCCGGCACGAACCGTGGCGTCAGTACAACGCCCGCAGAAAAGCTGTCGGACTTTTCAGGCTTCAGATTTGGACTGCCACCACCCAGAACGGTTAGAGGGCCTGGGATCAGGCTGTTGCCGCGCGCAGGATCCGTCAGGTTGAGCAGCGAGATCAGGAAGCTGCTCAACAGCGCGGGCGGCTCCGAGCGAATGTTGCCCAGCTTTGGCGGCAGGAAGCCATTGCCCCAGCTCGCGCGGAACACGATGTCCTGGGTCGGCGCATATTTAAACCCTACCGTAAAATTCGTTGCGGAGAGCGTATTGGTCGCTGCCGGCTCATCGGGGAAAGGGCCAGTCTCACTGTCGACCCGGATAGATGATCCCGAATAGCGTGTCTTGTAGCGATCGTGACGGATGGATCCCATGAGTTCCAGTTGGTGGATGAGCGGCAGGTTGTTCGCTTTCCCGACGATCGGTGCACGCAATTCGAGATATCCCGACTCCACGTTTCGCACAGCCTCAGGCGTCCAAAAATATGTCGTGCTGCCGAAGAATGAGGATGCGTTGACCGTGTCATCCCTCACCTCCCAGCGTTTCTCGATCAGGGCCGTCGCCGTCATGTTGCCGCCTGGCAGCCTGAACACCGGGCCGCCCAGACGAAGCGACGCAATCTCAAGCGTGGTCTTGTCCGAACCGGATTCAGCAAAGACGTTGAAAAGCGACGTCGGATTGACAAGCGGGGTGCCCTGAAAAACCGAAGCCTGAAGCGCTTCCTCGGCAGCCGCCGATTTAGGCCCCAGAACGACATTGCTGGTGCTGCGCCCTTTGCTCTGAAGCCAATCATATTCGAGCGCCGCACTCCATTGATGCGGCAATTGGATGATCGTGCCAACGTTGAGACGGGTATTTTTCGTGTTTTGAGACTGCGTAAAACTATTCGGGATGTTAATAAGCGCAAGTACATCCTGCTGGAACGGATTGGCTTCCGCACCCTGAGGGACGTAGAGCGTATATTGGATCGGCGTTCTGTTGACAGCGTCAGATTCATCTCGCGAAAAATCTGCAAAAACTTCGATATTTTTCCCGAACTCCCGCCGGATATTGGCACTATAGGTCGTGACATCAGGTGCCGTCCAGATCGGCAGGTTCGATCGGTTGAATATCAGCTTGCCCGCTCGCGCCGCGAGATCGGCCGGGTTGCCGGCATATTTATCTGGTACGCTGGTAACAGCAGAATTCAACGATGCACCACCGATGAGAGCGAGCGGATCCGTCGCGCAGTTAAAGCTATCAACGGTCGAGCAGATATTGGGGCCGCCGAGCAAAATAGTGGGGTTCGTTGGATCGTTACGAAACTGCAATTCAGCGCCGCGTTGAAAGAAATCACGGTCGCTGGACAATAATGTGTTCGCCCGCGACCTGGACGCCGAGCCCATGATCCGGGTGCGCCCCTTGTCGAACGTCAGGCCGCCATTGATGCTGAAATAGCTTTGCCCGGCCTTGAAGTCGGTGGCGTCATTGTATCGCGCTTCAAGGCCGAGCCCCGAATATTGACGCTTCAGCACGATGTTGATCACACCGCCCGTAGCGCCGCCGCCATAAATGCCGCTGGCCGTGGAGGGCAGAACCTCGATCCGTTCGATCTGCGAGATCGAGATGCCATTGATATTTGGCTGGCCGAGGTTGTCGCCGGTCGAAATGCTGGGCAGTCGCCGTCCATCTACGAGCACGAGCGTTTCATCGGCCCCCAGGCCGCGCAAGTTCAGCCGGTCAGCGGGCGTGGTCGGCGGACCATTTTGTGATTGGGTCGTCTGCGATGCGATCATCGGCAGGCGCGCTTGCAGGAAGTCCTCGACATTCTGTGCGCCACTTTGGGTGAGCAAGGCCGAATCAAATACAATGTACGGCTGAATGTCGTCACGGTTGCGGCGGATATCATTGTTCAGGGATCGGTTCCCGGTAACGAGAATATCGGGAACGCCCCCGGCCATATCCTGTGACGCGCTATCGGCATCAGGAGCGGCAGGCGGAGCCGCCTGCGCCGACGTGACAGAAAGCGCCATCCCCAAGGCCACAACACTGGCGCCCAGCCACGGATTCACGCTCAATACTTTGCTCTTGACGCTCATCGGATCGCCCCTTCCCTGAATACTGTAATTTCCCCAACGCAAAATAGACGCACGATCGTCTTTTTTCCCCCCACCACCCCCATCATAAAAAGTTGTTCCGGGGCCAAGGCTGCGCTCATGGTCAACAAGAGGCGATCGGCAGGCTGCCTGTCGCCTGCCAAAGACTTGCAGCATGGCCGTGGACGGGATGCAGGCGCGTGGTGCCAATCTGTGGAACAATTGCGCTCGATCGATCCAGGGGCTGCGATATCCCTTGAACAGGCTGGGTTGAAAAGCGGCCAGTGACACTCTGTTGATGGCTATCATCCTGGGGCGGGATGAGGTTGGATTGCCCCGTTCGATCCTTGCGCGCGCGGCGCGCGCAAGGACGCATCAAAGCTGTGTCATCGGACGGTGAACCCGTTCAGCCAATCCCGTGACGCAGCGGAGCGACATTGGCCACGCCATTCTCGATGAACAGACGCCGATCATGATAAGCGGCAACGCTTTGGCGATGCGCGACCGAGATGATCGCGGCATCGGGCAACCGTTTGACCAGCGCTTCATAGAGTTGCTCTTCCAAATGTGCATCGAGGGCACTGGTGGCTTCGTCGACAAACAGAAAATCCGGGCGTGCCAAAATTGCCCTGGCAGCGGCGATACGTTGCTGCTCGCCGGGTGAAAGGATGCGGCTCCACGGCATGTGGCTGTGCAGTTGTGGCACCAGTCGCCCAAGGTCGAACGCATGCAAAAGATCGGCATATTCTTCATCGCTGCGCGTATCGGGCGCATCCGGGTAGGACATCAAGCTCGCAAGTGTGCCGTCCGGCATGTAGTTGCGCTGTGGCAGAAACGCGACCCTGGAGTCTTTGGGCAGCTTTACATGGCCCTGGCCGTATGGCCAGAGGCCCGCGATGCTGCGCAGCAGCGTGCTCTTGCCCGCGCCGGACCGCCCCTGCACAAGCAGCCGCGAACCAGGCGTGATCTGAAGATCGTCCAGCGCAATCATGGGCTCGCCGTTCGGATATGCAACTTGCAGCTTGTGGACGCCAACCCGTGCGTCAGCAACCTCCTCGACGTGAATGCCGCTGTCCAGCGGCATTGACAGCAGAGCATCGAGCAATTGCAGGCGCGCGACAGCCGAACGCAAGATCGCCAACTCGCTATATTGCGCTACGAGTGCGCTGATCCCCATGTACACAGCCGTGAAGGACGCCATGACGATCTGAATGTCGCCGACTTGCATCTGGCCTTTCAGGACGAAGGGAATGCAGATCAGGTAGGGCAGCAGGAACATGAAGGTTTCGGGGAGGCTCGTCACCACGGTAATCCGCATGTTCGCAAGGGTATAGGCGCGCCAGTTGATGGTGATCAGTTGGAATGTATTTGCCAGGCGCCGGCGTTCGATCCCGCCGGCGCGCGCAAAGGCTATCGATTCCCCGTTGCCGCGGATCGCCTGCATTTCCAGACGAAACTGCGCCTCAAGCCGCTGACGGACGACTTCGGCCCGCGTAAGTAACCGCCCGACCCAGTGGACGAGCACGGTCATAACGATCGCCAAGGTGAAGGCGACATAGACGAGCAGGCCAGGGATCGGCTCGGTCATGCCCACCGCCGGGAATGTCAGGGGCGGGGACAGGCGCCAGAGTTGCGAGGTATAGAGGAAAACGCCGAACACCGACGCGACGACTTGCACGCCGATCAGCGTGACCTTTTCGACATAGGTGTAGATATCTTCCTGGATACGCTGTTCGGGATAGTCGATTTCGGTACGCCGTTCGAGATGGAAAAACCGGTTGTCCCCCATCCAGCGATCAAGCAGACGTGTCGTAAGCACCCTGCGCATCCTGATACGCAGGGCCAGGCGCGTCCACACGCCGATCACGTTGAGGATCGCCACAGCACCGCAGTAGAGCAGGATTTGCGACACCAGCCCTGGGATTACCGCACCATTTTTCGCGGCGAGTGCACTGACGATGCCGGCAAAACCAAGCTGCATTTTCAGCAGCACCGTCACGTTCGCGGTGCTCTGCACGAATTGATAGGCGATCAGGAGCGTCCCAAGCAGAGGGTCCGCCTTGAGGTAGCGCCAGATCATGTCGGCGCCATATTTTACATGGAGCCAGACCGTGCCGGGCGGAACCTCCGGCGGCTGCTCCCTTCTTGCGGCATCTTCAGCAGATGGGTCGGTCACATAGGTGTCGGTCATTGGGCGAACCGTCTCAAGCTAGAGGTGGAATGCTGTTTGCGGGCGGGCCGCACAGCCTTGAAAGAAGCTACTCAGGCGTCCGTCGCATGAGGGTAAGAAGCCTGTCCATCTGCTCGCGCAGAAAGGGGGTTATGCGTGGCCGGGCGCGGTGTATGGCATCGTCCATACGGGCCATGGCCTCCGGCTGCCGTGCCGCAAGCGTCGCCCTTTTTATCTGCGGAAAATGATCGAGGATATCCGCGTCGGAGGCGTCGGCAAACCGCGCCTCGCCGCGCGCATGGCTCAGCGTCCGCGCCCCTGCCAGGCCATCGATCCGGTCAGCCTGATCCTGCGTCGGCAGCAATGGCGCCGCCAGGGAGTGCAGGTAGGCGTGCAGGAATTTCTGGCAGATGACCGGAAATTCGGTTGCGATGCCGGCCAGGGGCCATGGCAGCGATTCCACGAGTTCGGCCACCAGATACCCTTCAGGATCGCTGCTCGTTTCAGAGGCCCGCAGTGCGCTGGCGCGCGCGGATCGCCACTCTTGCCGGGCAATCGCCTCGCCGCGCAGCTCGCGCGTCCATAGGCGCACGATCTCCTGGGCTGCGGCCCGTACCCCTGGCGCGATATGGGCCGACAAGGGGAAGTCGTCCGATAGAATCCGTGCCAGGAAAGCCGGCAGGAAGCGCGGCACGACATCGCTGACATCATCGTCGACGGCCACCGCGTCCAGCCACTCGATCCCGAACGACCATATCGCGTCATCGCCCCGCATGACGAAGCCGAACGGTGCATCCTTGTCGTCCACAAAGGAGATGCCGGCGTTGATCAGGGTCTCGCACAGAAGCGCAAGCTCAACGGGTATGCCTGTCCTCTCAACGAATGTCCTGGGATCGCGCGTTTCGGCGATCACCCCGGCCAGCGAGGCAAAATCACTGTCCGCCGACCATTTCAGATAGATCAGCGGCGTGATTTGCCGCGCTTCCCATCTGTCCCGAACACGCTTGAGCGTTGCAGCCTTCAGGGCAGGATCGCCAAGAAACGCTCGAAGTGACATCGCGAACTCCCGCTGGGCATAGGACAAGGGGACATCGGACATATTCGCGAAGCGCGCGAGCAATATTCCCCCCCGAAATCGGATGCACACGTCACTCCTTTCGCGAAGGAGGTTCGAGGGCATGCGAAAGAGAGACGCACGACATTTGCGTTTTCCGCATCCGTGCCGTGTTATTTTTTGTCCCGTTGTTTTTTGCCGATGGGCGACACCCATCGCCTGGCGCCAGGGCCTATCGCGAATCCGGCTTTGGCGATTGCACCTGTGCCATATGGATCGCAATCGCGAGCGCGCGTGCAAAGGCGCCCTGGCGACGCACATCCGCAGAAAGCCACCTGTCGAATTCGATTTCCTCTTGCGGCGAGAGGGCGCGTGCATCGATACGCGCAGCCCATAGAGCGGCTGCATCGTCAATCCGGGCACTGCTTTCGCGATCCGCCATCTGACCCAGTGGTATTTCCATTGCGTACCTTAGACGCGCCACGTGACGATATTCCGGAACGGGCAATTGCATTCATAAACAGGCGGATGCCTTTTGCCATGTGTTTTTCAACGGTGCTTTCCGAAACGTTCATGCGCCGGGCGGTGTCGCGCTGGGACAATCCCTCGATACGCCGCAGCATGAAAACCGTAGCAACCTGTTTCGGAAAACCCGCGACGATCTCACCGATGCGATGCAGCTCATCACGATCCGAAGCCCTGCGTTCAGGCGATGCTTCCTGACATTCGAAGCGCGACAGTTGCGCATCCTCCACAGCGCTGATCGATACGACCTGTGCGCGCCGCAAATGCGTGCAGATGACGGAATGGGCCGTCTGCAGGAAATAGGCGTGCGGATTGCGCACGGCTTCGACGCTGTCCAGGGCCGCCAGCCTTGCATAGGCCTCCTGGACGATATCGTCGACCTCAAGCCCCTCCACCCGGCGCCGCGCCAACCACGCCCGAAGGCTCGGCTCAAGGGGCACGATGTGCTGCGCCAGCCACGATGCCCTTTCGTTTTCGACGCGCATCATGGCGCGATCACCATTGGCAGCGCTTGCCGGAGGGCGTGTGTGACAGCCCGCATGCGGCGGAGCGCTATGCCGACCATGTGCTTGAGGCATCGGAGGGGCGCGTTGATCATCCTGATACTCACTGCAAAATCCGCGCTCTGTGGTTCTGCCGCATCGTCTTGGCAGCGACGCCAAAGCGGGCCCGGAACAGGTGAGAGAAGTGCGACAGGCTCGAAAAACCGACATCATAGGCGATTTCCGAGACGCGATCATTGCTCCTCACGAGCCGGTACTGCGCGGTGACGAGCCTGATTTCGTACAGAAAGGCGTTGAAGCTCGTGCCATAGGCAGCGCAACTCTTGTAGATCGTGCGGACAGAGCATTTGAGGCTGGTTGCCGCATCTTGCGCCGAGAGCCCTGGGGTATCGAGATTCCGAATGATGAATTCAAGTATGGCGCCCATGCGGCCCTGCCAGCGCGGCAGGGTCTTTTCCGCATCCACGCAGGCGGCCAGGGCCGTGCGCATGAGGTCGGCGATCATGGTCAGTCCCTGGGATGCGATGATGTCGTCGCCGGTCGTCAGGTCGAACAGGGTCCGGGCCAGGTTCGCGATGATCGGGGCGGCGAAATAGTCTTTGCCGACATAGAGGTCGGGCAGGATCAGGAAGCCGTCCAGGAACCGCTGCATTGCCCACCAGGCCGGCAAGGCGATGACCAGCGCGTCCAGATTGTCCGATCCCTCCAATGTCATCGGCTGCCAGGCGCAGGCGACGAAGATGTCGCCAGCCGACAAGGTTCGGCTATGCCCCGCCTGACCGACAATGAGTTCGCCTGCGCGCACGAAGAGGATGTGCGCGCAAAAGCCGGGGGCATTGAACGTCGTGGCCCCTTCCAGCGAGAAGGCGAATGCGCCGCTGGTAAGGTGATGGATTCTTGCGATATCGCGCAAAACGCTTTCGACGTGCCAGCCGTCACCACCGCGCAATCCGCGAACCGGATTGGCGGCAAAAATCGAAGCGATTTGCGCGGGGGTCGCTGCCATCAGAGCCGGGGCTGGTCGAGCGTTCTGGCCGGGCGCGCGTCCGGCTGGGATTCCATCCGCGCCGGGAGCGAGGCGTTGGCGATTTCGAGAACGCGCCGCTGAATGGCGGCGCGCCACGCCGCCATCTTGGCGTTAGACCGCTCGCGTCTGGCTTGCGCTCGCAGCCTGAGCGCGTTTTGCGCAGGATTCGCCGCCCAAATTTTGTCGACTTCGGCCAGGAAATCTTCAACGTCGATGTTGTCGATCGACTGCTTCTGCGACAGTGCCTCCATCGCCTCTCCGCTGATCCTGTTCATTTCCGTTTCGAAGGTCGCGTTCTCTTCAGCGCTGAAGCAATCCTCATCGGATGCATCGGCTTCGATATTGACCCCCGATGCCCAGGCAGTCATCACGTCATGAGCGGCACCGGGAGCCTGATCGAGATTCCAGGCAAGCGACATGACCATATCAACCCCCGTTACCACGCCCGCATCGTCACGCCCCACATTTGCAAGCTTCGCACGCGCGGCGCGCCAGGCTTTCTTGTCGACCGGCGCGTCGATCGACTGTTCCACCAAGGCGATCACGTCTTCGCACGCATCATGGAGCGGGCCGGGCGCAACGACTTTCGAGCGACCATATACCGGATCCCTCCACGCAAGAAGCAGAGCCTGGCGCGCAAGACCGCCCGTGTCCGCCCCTACGGGAATGGCGTCGAATAATGTTTCGTGGAAGGACAATGTATCTTCCGCTTCGCCGAAGGCTCCGAGTGCCGGCAACAGCCGCGCAAGCGCCGGGTGCAGGCCAAAATCCTCGGAGACGAAGGAGATGTCCCCCTCAATCGATGCGCGCGTGAGCCATGCGGTATAGATCGGGCCCCTGGCCCGGATATCTGCAATCAGGGCCTGTCGCCTGCTTTCATCGCCAAAGGCACGATAAGCGCTCATTGACCGGCTCCAGCAAAGGATTCCAGAACCGCCGCGAGCTTGCCGCGCGATACCAGCCCCTGAAAACGTTCGACCGGCTGGCCATCCTTGATGACGATGAACGTCGGGACGCCCTGCACATCATAGGCTTTGGCGAGTGCAGGCTCTTCATCAACGTCGACTTTAACGAATGCGATTTCGCCCTCGAATTCACGCGCGGCGTCCTCCAGAGCCGGGGCCGACGCCTTGCAAGGGCCGCACCAGACGGCGTGAAAATCGACCAGAACCGGAATGGGCGACTTGAGCACTTCGGCTTCGAAGGCCTGGGTTGTAACAATTTTGAGATTGGACATCTGAAATTCCCTTATTCAACCGCCGGCACGAGCGGCGCAGCATGCGCGCGCGCGGCTTCACCGATGAGATAATGTTCTGCTTCCAGTGCGGCCATGCATCCCATGCCAGCAGACACCACCGCCTGACGAAAATGCTTGTCCTGCACGTCACCGGCGGCAAATACGCCCGGCACGCTGGTTGCAGTCGAACCCGGCGTGACCAGGAGATACCCCTCCTCGTCCATCGCGAGCTGATCCTTGAACAGGTGCGTCGCGGGATCATGACCGATCGCCACGAACAGGCCGTCGACGGCGAGGGTGGCGCGTTCACCAGCCCCTGGATGATCGAGCAGGACGCCTGTTACCTTGTCGCCATCCCCGATTATCTCCGCGACTTCGGCATTCCAGATAATCCTGACCTTCGGGTTGGCGAACAGGCGGGCCTGGTTGGTCTTGTCGGCGCGCAACGTGTCGCGACGATGGATCAGGTAAACCTGGCTGGCGAAATTGGCCAGATGAAGCGCATCTTCGACAGCGGTATTGCCCCCGCCCACCACGGCACAGACCCGGTCACGGAAGAAATAGCCATCACACGTCGCGCAGGCCGAGACGCCGCGCCCCCTGTAGCGGGTTTCGCTTTCCAGGCCGAGCCAGCGCGCGTTGGCGCCCGTCGCGATGATCAGGCTGTCCGCGGTATAGCGGTCCCCCATGTCGCCGGTCGCCTCGAACGGACGCTTCGACAGATCAACTTCGACGATATAGTCGGAGACGATGGCTGCGCCGACATGGCGTGCATGATCGCCCATGCGCACCATAAGTTCAGGCCCCTGGACACTGGCGTCCCCCGGCCAGTTTTCGACGTCCGTGGTGATTGTCAACTGGCCGCCGGGTTGCGGCCCTTCGATCAACACCGGGTTGAGGGCGCTGCGCGAGGCATAGATTGCGGCAGTGTAGCCGGCAGGCCCCGATCCGATGATGAGCAGCCTGCTATGGCGCGGGGCTGAAGGAATGCGGGCTTTGCGCATCGTCATGCTCCCGCTCCGCCGACCACGACCTGGTCCATTCGGATCGTGGGCTGCCCCACGGTCACGGGCACGGTCTGGCCATTCTTGCCGCAGAAACCGATACCCAGTTCAAGGTCGTTGCCGATCATCGAAATATGCCTGAGGGCTTCGTTGCCAACACCGATGAGGGTCGCGCCCTCAATGGGGGCGGTGATCTTGCCATCCTCGATCAGAAATGCCTTTTCGGCCGAGAAGTTGAACTGGCCCGATGTGATGTCGACGGTGCCGCCGCTGAACTCCACGGCATAGATGCCGTTCTTGACCGAGCCGATGATCTCCTGCGGATCATAAGGCCCGCTTTCGAGAAAGGTGTTGGTCATCCGGGTCATCGGCAAGTCCGCGTAGGACTGGCGACGGCCGTTCCCGGTCAGCGTGTCGTTCATGATCCGGGCACTGACCTTGTCCTGCATCAGGCCGACGAGACGGCCATCCTCGATCAGCACGGTGCGTTGCCCCGCGACCCCTTCGTCATCGACATTCAATGAGCCGCGTGCACCCGGCACGGTGGCGTCGTCGACGACAGTGACGCCAGGGGCGGCGATGCGTTCACCCATCATGCCGTTGAAAACGGATTCCTGCTTGCGATGGAAGTCGCCCTCCAGCCCATGGCCGACGGCTTCATGCAGGAGAACGCCGGGGAAGCCGTTGCCCAACACCACCGTCATTTCGCCGGCGGGTGACGGGATGGCATCCAGATTCGTCAGCGCTA
Organism: Sphingobium cyanobacteriorum; assembly: GCF_030580935.1. Classification (GTDB taxonomy): domain Bacteria; phylum Pseudomonadota; class Alphaproteobacteria; order Sphingomonadales; family Sphingomonadaceae; genus Sphingobium; species Sphingobium cyanobacteriorum. The sequence goes on from NZ_JAUQOM010000002.1 coordinate 277,849, forward strand.
TCGAGGTGGCTTTGCGGACCAGCTTTTCCAGGCGCGCTTCGTCCAATTCACCCAGGCTGAAACGGCCACCGCCGCCGGCGGAACCGGAAGCGCGCCTGGCATTGCCTTCCGCCATCACCGCAATGTTGATGCGGACCTGCGGGCGAACATCGCCAGCGAGCGTGCCGTCGGTCGCACTGACCAGGATCGTGGAGTCCTCCACGGCCAGTTGGGCGTTGACTTCGGTGATGCGCGGATCAATCGCACGGGCCAGGTCATCCAGCTTTCGCAGGAGCGCGACCTTTTTGATCGTGTCCATGCCGCCAGCCGCCTCGATCGTCGAATAGGCTTGCGAATCCCGTTCGACCCCCTTGATTTCGACGCCGCGCCCGGTTTCCGCGGCATCCTGACCATGAGACTGCATGGCGCGCGCGGCCGCGGTGACGGCATCGATGGCCTTGCCACTGATATCGCTGGAATAGGCAAAAGCCGTATTGTCGCCGGTCACGGCCCTGGCGCCGATGCCTTGCGAGATTGCGAAGGCGGCGCGCGCGACCTTGCCCCGTTCCAGCGCCCAGGTGTCGCGCGTCGTCATCTCGAAATAGAGATCCCCATAATCGCCGCCCCGCGCCCAGAGGCTGGAGAGGCCGTTTTGAAGCATGGCGATATCGACGTCATTGGCCGCAAGAAGCTGCTCTTGCGCCTGTGCCAGACGATCGGCGGCAGTAAGGGACATCGGGCTTAACTCTTTCAGCGAAGGGGATGTGATCATCGACCGGCGATCTGCATGTCAGGCAGGAGAATCGAACCGACCCTTGCCCCGCCTGCGCGGTGAACGTCGGCACCAACCGCAGCGATGGATTTGAACATTTCCTGGAGGTTGCCGGCGACCGTGAAGCCATGGACAGGCCTGACGACCTGGCCGTTCTCGATCCAAAAGCCGCCCACGGCCTGGGAATAGCCCCCCGTTGCCGCGTTGGTGGAGCCGCCCATGAACTGAGTCAGCCACAAGCCGGTGCCCATCTTGCGCAGCATCGCGTCCAGATCGTCGCCAGACCCGCTCTTGTTGCTGACGAGAGAGAGATTGCGCATGCCGCCGGCATTGCCGGTCGACTTTCGCGCGAGTTTGCGGGCCATGCGCGTGTCGAGGAACAGTCCGGCGACCACCCCGTCGCGAACAATGTCGCGGCGCGCGCCGGCGACGCCCTCATCGTCGAAGGTCGCGCTTGCCAAGCCGAAAGGCTCGAAGGGGTCCTCAACGATCGTCACATGCGGCGCGGCGATTACCTGGCCCATCGCATCCGGCAGGAACGTCATGCGCTGGAACTGCGCGGTGCCGGTCAGTTGCGCACACAGGTTGCGCAGCAGACTCGACGCGACCGTCGAATCGACCAGCACCGGAGCGCGGCGGGTGGAAAGACCTTCGGCGCCGAGCATGTCCAATGCCTGCGCGGCCGCGCGGCGGCCGATATAGTCTTCAGTGTCCAGCCCGCCTTGCTGGCGGTCGACCGATGACCAGTGGCCCTGTGTCATCGCGTCGCCGCGCTGCGCGATGGTCTGGCACCAGCGGTGCTGGGCCGAACTGCTGCCCGTGCGGCAGAATCCCTGGCTCGTCGCGAGCGCAAAGCGCATGTCCTGGCTTGTCGCACCGGCTTCCGACACCCGGACCGCGTCGGCTGTCGGCGTCGCCAGCACGGCTTCCTCAATCGCAAGGGCCGCGCAGGCCAGCGCCTCTGCGGTCTGGCCCGATGGCGCGAACAGCGGAACGTCGGGCGTAGTCCATGCCAGGGTGTCACGATCCGCCAGGCCCGCTTCTGTATCCGGCTCCAACTGGCGGGCCATGCCGATCGCCTGTTCCACCACCCGATCGATCGCCGCGCGGTTGAGCGACTCGCTCGACGCCACGCCGGTGCGGCCGTTTTCGAACACCGTGATTTGAAGGCTCTGGTTGCCGTCGCGAACGGCATTCTTGACTTTGCCCTTGGCGACGGTGACGCTGATTCCGCCCCCCTCGCTCACGCGGGCAATCGCTCCACTGGCACCCGACGCGACGCTCTTCTCGATTGCGTACGTGACTGCCTTGGCGAGATCTGCCTCGCTCTGGAGCAGATATGTATCGCTTTTTGCATTGCGGGCCTCGACAGGCCGGCAAAGGCTGCTCGTGCTCATGTGAGCTCCTTGTGAATTCTGCGGTCGGAGGAGGAGGCGGCCACCTGCGCCCCGACCTCTTCCGTCGGTCATGCAGTTATAAGGGAGGTTTGCCGGAGCGATTGCCTGACAGGCCCTAGCTTGTTGTCTGAGAATGCACATTGCGGGGGCGGGGGCTTGTCTCTCACCGCACAGGGGCGATGCGATAGCGCGCCTGAGGTCCGGGCCGGTTGGTGAAAAGCGTAGGATTCGCTATCCCATATCGCGCCTTTTCCTGAAGGCGTCGCGCCCCTCAATCGGGGGAAATCGGCCCGGCGCGCACCTTGGCCGTGGATGTGGGCGACAGCACCACGTCCCATCTTCACCGCCACACCGTCGATCTTCAACGCAACGGCCGTTTGGCCCTTTGCCTGGCGCAGGCGCCGCAAGGCATCCCCGATTGCGTCCCGGCATCGTCGAAATGTCCAAGCAGGCGATGATGTGGTTCACCCAGGCGCTCGAATGCCTGGAAACACGGCTCGATGCTTCGCAGGCCATTGGCTCGGTGGGCGCCAATGACGGGGACGATATTATCCAGCCGCCTCGTCGAACCAGCCCTTCAACCAGTCCCGCACATCGTCCAGCGCGCCGTCCAGCTTGACCGCTGTGCCAAGGTCCGGCTGGCCCGGCCAGCCGGCGTCCGGCACCGTCACGCCGCCGCCGCTCCGTTCGCCCTCATAGCGGGGGAGGACGTGGAAATGGACATGGGGATCGACCATCATCAGCATCAGATAGTTGATCTTTGCATAGTCCACCGCGCCGCGCAGCGCCGCCTCGATCGTGGCGGTGACGCTTTTCAGTTCCGCATGAGCCTCGGCGGGCAGGTCGCCGAAGGCGGTCGCGTCGCTCTTGGCCGCCAGCACGAGCGACCCCAGGGTCGGCTGGGCAGGGCGGAGCAGGACGACCCAATGATCGAATTCCGCGATCAGGGTCGCGGGGTGGCCGAATTTCGCGATGGTGGCGTTCATGCCGCGGCCTCCGCTTCGTCCATCCAACTGATGATGGCCTTGCCGCTGCGCCGGACGGCATAGGCCTGCGCCAGGCGGACGGCGTGGACGATCAGCGAGATGACCGTCCACCAGGCCAGCGCGATCAGGCCGATGTCGGGGCGGGCGAACAGCAGCGACACGAACAGGATCACCATGTTCGGGTTGCGGCGCGCGGTGATGAGGCGGAACCGGCTGTCGAAGGGGCGCCAGACATGGATGTCCATCCTGAAATCCTTCAGGAACATTCCCTCGATCAGCCGTTGCAGCACATAGCCCGCGATCACCGCGACCATGACCAGCGTGAAGGCCCGCGTGGATAGCGACAGGCCCCAATAGGCAAGGCCCGTCCCCCAGAAATACCACCAGAAGGGGGGGTGGACGAGATCGACGCCATGGTCGATCACATTGCCCCATTTGGACGATGTGATGGTGCAGCGGGCGAGTTTGCCGTCCACCGTGTCCAGCACCATGAAGATGAAGCCGCTCAGGAAGCCGGTCCAGAACATGCCCTGCGCGAACAGCCAGGTGGCGAGCAGGCAGAGGGTGACGCCGATCACCGACACCATGTTGGGCGTCATGCGGAGCTGCGCGGCGATGCGGGTCAGGACCAGGGCCAGTTCGGGCCAGAGATATTTGGTCAGGATATCGGTGACGCCCTTGTAGGCGCCGAAATAGCTTTGTCGCTCGATCGCGCGGCGAGTGGCGGGGTCAAGCACGCGCACCATGGGTTGTTCCAGCTTGCGGAGCTGGCGGTTGTAGAGTTTGCGGCCGTCCGACAGGTCGATGACGGTCGGCGCGGTCAGCGGATCGACGCCCTGTGGCACCTGCCCCACGATCGGCGTGCTGCCCCAGGTGAACAGCGTGCCCGGCGTTTCCAGCACCAGCCGCAGCAGCAGCGGGTCGAAGGCGTAGGTCAGGTTGAAGAGCAGTTCATGCCCCGCCGCCAGCGTGCTGCCGGTCTTTGCCGCGCTTTCCGCCATGCGGCGGTTACGTTCGGCGTTGGCCATGCCCCAGATCGGGGTGGGGTTGTCGCCCAGCAGGCGGACCGGGCCAAGGGTGGTGGTGATCGTCTGGCTCATCAATGGCTCATGCACTAGGGGGGCGTCGGGCGAAGTTCACAATAAGGTCGGCCTGCCGCTGCGAGGCGGGAACCGGGGAAAGATCGATCGATTGCTGCATCGCCGCTTCCTGGACGGCAAGGAAGCCGGGTTGCAAGTCGTTCGCGCGGGCGAGCGCGTGCGGCAGGGCGTCGGCGCTGTCGATCACCTGCCCCAGCCGCCAGTGGGCGAAGGCATCGCCCGACCCGTCGCGATGGTCGAGGTTCAGGAAAATGCAGGGGCGGGGGTGAAGCAGGAATTCATAGACCTGGCTCGACACGTCGCCCAGATACACGTCCGCGCTCATCGTATAGCTCATGTCGATCGAATGACGGCTGCCCATGTCGACGCGGACATGCGGCGCGTGGCTGACGATCGGGGCGGCGGTGCGGGCCAGCTTGGTATGGGGCGCGATGATGACGTTCCAGCCGACAAGCGACTCCAGCGCGGCGAGCATCTGCGGGCCATGGTTGATCCAGGAGGACAGCACCGGGTCGAAATGCGGGTTATAGAGCAGCACCGGGTCGTCATTGTAGAAATAGCGCTGGCGCGATGCTTTCAGCTCGAATTTGGGATAGCCGCCGACCGCGACGGTTGCGGGCGTGCACAGGCCGCGCTCGATCATGCGGTTGCGGTCCTTTTCGCCCGCCACCAAGGTCAGGTCGAAATCGGCATGACGCTTCTTGTACCCGCCCTCCCGGTCGCCCGCCCCATGTTTGATGAGGATGAGGCGCGCGGCAAAGCCCGGCACGCGGCGCAGCCAGGCGCTGCTGATCTCGGTCGTCACCAAAGTCGGGAATCGGGCGATGGTGGCATAGTTGAGCAGCAGGGTGGCGAGCCGGGAGGGCTGGCGGAACAGCGAGTCGGGGCGAGACGGCGGACGACGCAGGCGGATGAGGGCGAGCCGCCCCTGCGGATCATAGCTGGCGACCAGCGCCAGTATCTGGTCCGAGGGCGACAATATGCTGACCCGCACGTCGGCCCGCCGCGCCAGTTCCAGCGCGGCGGGCAGCCAGTGATAGAGCTGCTGCGCTTCGGCGATGGCGAGAAAGGCGATGTCGATCGGCAAGAAATATCCCCGGAGATTGTGTCGCCGTAGCGTGGATGGTGCAGGAAGCAAGCGGCTCTCCCATGATTGGCAAGCAGGTTGCAACCAGGGCCAGCCGTGCAGAAACATGGTCTAGACGCTGGACCTTTGCAGATTTTTCGTTATGCGGACCACCACCCGACAGACATATTCGAAGAGGCTCGACGAGCGATGGCCGAATTTGCGTTGCCCAAGAACAGCAAGATCAGTGGCAAGGGCGTGACCCACCCCGCACCCGCCGGCGCGACCAAGGTGCGCAGTTTCAAGGTCTATCGCTACGATCCCGACTCCGGCCAGAACCCGCGCTACGACACGTTCGAGATCGACCTGGACCAGTGCGGCCCGATGGTTCTGGACGCGCTGCTGAAGATCAAGAATGAATATGATCCCACGCTGACCTTCCGCCGGTCGTGCCGCGAAGGCATTTGCGGGTCGTGCTCGATGAACATGAACGGCCGCAACGGCCTGGCCTGCACCACCGCGATCGATGAATGCGCGGGCAAGGACGTGCAGATCACGCCGCTGCCGCACATGGACGTGATCAAGGATCTGGTGCCTGATTTCACGCATTTCTATGCGCAATATAATTCGATCCAGCCCTGGCTGAAAACCGTGTCGCCGCCGCCGTCGGGCAAGGAGCGGCTCCAGTCGCCCGCTGATCGCGAGAAGCTGGACGGCCTGTATGAGTGCATCCTGTGCGCCTGCTGCTCGACCAGTTGCCCGTCCTACTGGTGGAATTCGGACAAGTTCCTGGGTCCGGCGATCCTGCTCCAGGCCTATCGCTGGCTGGCAGACAGCCGCGACGAATATACCGGCGAGCGGCTGGACGAGCTGGAAGATCCCTTCCGCCTCTATCGCTGCCACACGATCATGAACTGCGCCAATGTCTGCCCCAAGGGCCTCAGCCCGGCCAAGGCGATTGCCGAAACCAAGAAGATGATGGTCGAACGGCAGTTGTGAATTGACGAGTGACGGCATTGCCGGCGGCGCGCCGCTGGCAGACGGGAAATGGGCGGGCTGGACCGCATGGTCCGACCCGCATCCCGACACCTTCCTTCAGGCGATGGGGCAGGGCTATATGCGCGCCGTCGCGCCGGGCAGGGCGCTGGTGGCGCTGGAAACCCGGCTTGGCCATCGCAACCGGCTCGACACATTGCATGGCGGCTTTCTGGCCGCCTTTGCGGACCATGCCTATTTTGCGGGGGTCTGGATGATGGGGCATCATGCGCAGGTGAACGGCGTGACGCTCGACCTGACCATGCAATATCTGGGCGCGGGGAAGGTCGGGCCGGATCTGGTCGCGGAGGTGGAGTTGCTGCGCGAAACCGGGCGGCTCATGTTCCTGCGGATGCTGATGACCCAGAATGGCGATGCGGTGGCGGCCTCCACGGCGACCCTGCGGAAGGCGCCCGCGGCCCGATGACGACCGTGCTTGCCCGTTATGATGCGCTGGTCGCCGCGGGCGAATTGCGGCCCGATCCCGACCAGCGGGCGGCGGCGGCGCGACTCGACCGGCTCCAGCAGGAACTGGAGGCGGTTCCGGCACGCGGATCGACATTGTGGAAACTGTTGCGCAAGCCGCCGGAGCCGCCGCGTGGCCTCTATATGTGGGGCGGAGTCGGGCGCGGCAAATCGATGCTGATGGACCTGTTCTTCGACACGGTGCATGTCCAGCGCAAGACGCGCGCCCATTTCCACGAGTTCATGCTCGACGTGCATGCCCGGCTGGCGCAGGCGCGCAAGTCGGAGACGGGCGACCCGATCCCGCCGGTGGTCGAGTCGCTGGCGGATGAGGCGCGGCTGCTCTGCTTCGACGAGATGGTCGTGAACAACATGGCCGACGCGGCGATCATGTCGCGGCTGTTCACGGGCCTGCTGGAAAAGCGGGTAACGATCGTCACCACGTCCAACCGCGTGCCCGACGAATTGTACAAGAATGGCCTCAATCGCCAGCTTTTCCTGCCCTTCATCGACCTGATCAAGGCGAAGCTGGACGTGATGACGCTCAATGGCCCGGTCGATTACCGGCGCGACCGATTGGGCGACGCGACGCTGTGGCATTGTCCCAATGGCGATGCGGCGACCCAGGCGCTCAGCACCGCTTTCTTTCGCCTGACCGACTATCCGCCGTCCGACCGCGCCCATGTGCCGTCGGAGGATATCCCGGTGCAGGGCGGCCGCATCCTGCATGTGCCCAAGAGCCTGAAGGGCGTTGCCGTCTTTTCCTTCAAGCGGCTGTGCGTCGAGGCGCGGGGCGCGCCCGACTATCTGGCGATCGCCCGCAAATATCATACGGTCATCATCGTCGGCATCCCGGTGCTGGGGCCGGAAAACCGCAATGAGGCGGCGCGCTTCGTGACGCTGATCGATTCGCTCTACGAATATAAGGTCAAGCTGCTGGCGTCGGCCGACGCCGCCCCTGCACGCCTCTATCCGCAAGGCGATGGCGCGTTCGAGTTCGAGCGCACCGTGTCGCGGCTGATGGAAATGCAGTCGGACGACTATCTGGCGCTGGGGCACGGACCCAAATAGGCGATTCCTGCTCTCGCGAAGGCGGGACCAGCCAGACGGAAGAACCGGGCGCGGGCGCCTGCCGTTGCAGGCGCATGTTGCGCTGTCATCATGGTCGACATCACGCATCGGTGGGCGCTGTCCGCCCGTATGTTGATGCGCGCGCCATGCATGAAGGCGCAATTTTCATACAGGAAAACAGGCCGGGCGCCTTTGAGGAGGAAAAGGCGCCCGGCAGGATAGCACTGCAGGGAAGGCTCTGGACCAGGGTAGAAGTGCAGAGCGACAGGCTGTGCTATCTCTTTAATGCAACTGCGAATGAATTGCAAAGATAATTTGTCCTTCGGGGACTTCGGCGGTTGAAACCCCCGTCCGATGGGCGTAGGCGGGCCACAATTCCAATAGTCATGACTTGGAGGATGACAAGCATATGGCCCGTAACAAGATCGCGCTGATCGGCGCAGGCAATATCGGTGGCACGCTGGCGCACCTCGCGGCGCTGAAAGGTCTGGGCGATATCGTCCTGTTCGACGTTGTAGAGGGCGTGCCGCAGGGCAAGGCGCTCGACCTGTCGCAATGCGCGTCGGTCGAAGGCTTCGACGCCAAGATCACCGGCAGCAATGACTATGCCGACATTGCGGGCGCGGATGTCATCATCGTCACCGCCGGTGTCGCCCGCAAGCCGGGCATGAGCCGCGACGACCTGCTGGGCATCAACCTGAAAGTCATGAAGGCCGTTGGCGAGGGCATCGCCGCCAACGCGCCCGACGCTTTCGTCATCTGCATCACCAACCCGCTCGACGCGATGGTGTGGGCGCTGCGCGAATTTTCGGGCCTGCCGCACAACAAGGTCGTCGGCATGGCCGGCGTGCTCGACAGCTCGCGCTTCAACCATTTCCTGGCCGAAGAATTCAACGTGTCGGCCAAGGACGTGACCAGCTTCGTGCTGGGCGGCCATGGCGACACGATGGTCCCGGTGATCGAATATTCAACCGTCGCGGGTATCCCCGTCCCCGACCTCATCAAGCAGGGCCGTTCGACGCAGGAGCGCATCGACGCCATCGTCGCGCGCACCCGTTCGGGCGGCGGCGAGATCGTCGCGCTGCTCAAGACCGGATCGGCCTTCTACGCGCCTGCCACCAGTGCGATCGCGATGGCCGAAGCCTATCTGGGCGACAAGAAGCGCCTGCTGCCCTGCGCCGCCAACCTGACCGGCCAATATGGCGTCGACAATCTCTATGTCGGCGTGCCGGTGATCATCGGCAAGGGCGGCGTCGAGCAGATCGTAGAGATCGCGCTGAATGACGAAGCCAAGGCGAACCTCCAGGTGTCGGTCGATGCCGTCAAGGAATTGCTGGAAGCGTGCAAGGGCATCGACCCCTCGCTCGCCTGAGCCAAAAAGCTGCACCGTTTCGTCCCAGGTAAGTGCGCAGCCTGGGACGGGGCGCTCTCGACCCCAAGTGCCACTTCCACAGAAGAAAAGGGACACGCATGTCCATTCTGGTGAACAAGAACACCAAGGTCATTACCCAGGGTATGACCGGTGCCACCGGCACCTTCCACACCGAACAGGCGCTGGCATACGGCACGCAGATGGTCGGCGGCGTGACGCCGGGCAAGGGCGGCACGACCCATATCGGCCTGCCCATGTTCGACACGGTCGCCGAAGCCAAGAGCAAGACCGGCGCCGACGCCTCGGTCATCTACGTGCCGCCGCCATTCGCGGCTGATTCGATCCTGGAAGCGATCGATGCGGAAATCCCGCTGATCGTCTGCATCACCGAAGGTATCCCGGTGCTGGACATGGTGCGCGTGAAGCGCGCCCTGTCGGGCAGCAAGTCGCGCCTGATCGGCCCGAACTGCCCCGGCGTGCTGACCCCCAATGAATGCAAGATCGGCATCATGCCCGGTTCGATCTTCTCCAAGGGTTCGGTCGGCGTCGTGTCGCGTTCGGGCACGCTGACCTATGAAGCCGTGTTCCAGACGACCAATGCTGGCCTGGGCCAGACCACCGCGGTCGGCATCGGCGGCGACCCGGTCAACGGCACCAACTTCATCGACGTGCTGGAACTGTTCCTGGCCGACGACGCGACCGAATCGATCATCATGATCGGTGAAATCGGCGGCGACGCGGAAGAGCAGGCGGCCCAGTTCCTGATCGATGAGGCCAAGAAGGGGCGCAAGAAGCCGATGGCCGGCTTCATCGCCGGTCGCACGGCGCCTCCGGGCCGTCGCATGGGCCATGCCGGCGCGATCGTGTCGGGCGGCAAGGGCGACGCGGAAAGCAAGATCGCGGCGATGGAAGCCGCCGGCATCAAGGTTGCGGCCAGCCCGTCCGAACTGGGTTCGACGCTGGTTGAAGTCTTGAAGGGGTAAGATAACTCCTACATATGGAGTGGCCGGGCTGCACCCCGGCCACGATTCTCCCGTATCCGCGACTGCACGCGGCTGGGATGGGACGGACGATGGGTTACGAGAACCAGGAATTTGAGATCGAGCGTGGCCCTAGCTGGGCGCGTGACAACTGGCCGCTGACGGATACGGACGATCTGACCGGGGCGCTTGACCCCACGCAGATGCAGATCGCCGTGAAGGCCGCCGCCAAGGGCGCGGGCAAGCCTGTGTCGGACAGCGATGCGGTCGCCGCCGCCGACGACGCCATCCGCGCGCAGATGTTGATCCGCACCTATCGCGTGCGTGGCCATCTGGCCGCCAATCTCGACCCGCTGGGCCTGACCAAGCGCGACTTGCCGGCCGACCTGACACCTGAATATCATGGCCTGACCGATCCCGCCAAGAAGGTCTATCTGGGTGGAACGCTGGGCGTGCAATATGCCACGGTGGCGGAGATCGTGGCGATCCTGCGCGCCAATTATTGCGGCAATGTCGGCCTGGAATATATGCACATCGCCGATGTGGAGGAACGCCGTTTCCTGCAAGACCGGCTGGAGGGCAAGGACAAGGAAATCCAGTTCACGCCCGAAGGCAAGAAGGCGATCCTGGCCAAGGTCATCCAGGGCGAGCAGTATGAAAAGTTCCTGGGCCGCAAATATGTCGGCACCAAGCGCTTTGGCCTGGATGGTGGCGAATCGATGATTCCCGCGCTCGAAGCCGTCATCAAATATGGCGGCCAGTCGGGCGTGCGCGAAATCGTGTTCGGCATGGCGCATCGCGGCCGCCTGAACGTGCTGGCCAATGTGATGGCCAAGGGCTTTCGCGTCATCTTCCACGAATTTTCGGGTGGCACCGCCAATCCTGAGGATGTCGGCGGGTCGGGCGACGTGAAATATCATCTGGGCACGTCGACCGATCGCGAGTTCGACGGCATCAAGGTGCACATGTCGCTGGTGCCCAACCCGTCGCATCTGGAAACGGTCGATCCCGTCGTGCTGGGCAAGGTTCGCGCGCAGCAGACCTTCCGCGACGATCTGGAACGGCATGACCAGGTGCTGCCGGTGCTGATCCATGGCGACGCGGCCTTCGCCGGCCAGGGCATCGTGTGGGAATGCCTCGGCTTTTCGGGCGTGCCCGGCTACAATACCGGCGGTTGCATCCACTTCATCGTCAACAACCAGATCGGTTTCACCACCAGCCCGCAATTTTCGCGCGGCTCGCCTTATCCGTCCGACGTGGCCAAGGGCGTCCAGGCGCCGATCCTGCACGTCAATGGCGATGATCCCGAAGCCGTGACTTTCGCCTGCAAGCTGGCGATGGAATATCGCCAGACCTTCCATCGCGACATCGTGATCGACATGTGGTGCTATCGCCGCTTTGGCCATAATGAAGGCGACGAACCGGGTTTCACCCAGCCGCAAATGTATGCGAAGATTCGCCAGCATCCGCCGGTCAGCGACGTATATTCGGCACGGCTGAAGAATGAAGGCGTCGTCGACGACGATTATGTCAACAAGGTGACGGGCGACTTCGTCAATCATCTGGAGGACGAGTTCGAGGCGGCCAAGAGCTACAAGCCCAACAAGGCCGACTGGTTCGCCGGTCGCTGGTCGGGCCTGCACAAGCCGGCTGACGCGGAAACCACGCGCCAGAGCGTGGAATCGGCGATCAGCACCAAGCTGTTCGACAGTCTGGGCAAGACGCTGACCACTGTGCCGCAAGGCCATAATGTCCACAAGACGTTGAAGCGCGTGCTCGACGCCAAGGCGGAGATGTTCAAGACCGGCGAGAATTTCGACTGGGCGACCGGCGAGGCGCTGGCCTTCGGCTCGCTATTGTCGGAAGGCTATGGCGTGCGCCTGTCGGGACAGGATTCCGGGCGTGGCACGTTCAGCCAGCGGCATGCGGTCTGGACCGATCAGGATACGGAAGCCAAATATATCCCGTTGTCGACCGTGCCGCACGGCCGGTTCGAGGTGCTGGACAGCCCGCTGAGCGAATATGGCGTGCTGGGCTTCGAATATGGGTTCGCGCTGGCGGACCCCAAGAGCCTGGTGATCTGGGAAGCGCAGTTCGGCGACTTCGCCAACGGCGCGCAAATCATCTTCGACCAGTATATCGCATCGTCGGAAACCAAATGGCTGCGGTCCAACGGCCTCGTCTGCCTGCTGCCGCACGGCTATGAAGGGCAGGGACCGGAACATAGTTCGGCCCGTCTGGAACGCTATCTCCAGCTTTGCGCCGAAGGCAATATCCAGGTCGCGAACATCACGACCCCGGCCAATTATTTCCATGCATTGCGTCGCCAGATGCTGCGGCCTTTCCGCAAGCCGCTGATCATCATGGCGCCCAAGTCGTTGTTGCGGCATAAAAGTGCGGTCAGCAAGGCGCAGGATTTCCTGGGCGATACCCAGTTCAAGCGCATCCTGTCCGATCCCAACGGGGCGGCCGACAAGGAAACGAAACGACTGGTCCTGTGTTCCGGCAAGGTGTTTTACGACCTGATGGAAGCGCGCGACGCGGCTGGCGATACGGACGTGCAGATCGTTCGGATCGAACAGATCTATCCGTTCGCAACCGACGCCCTGGCCACGCGCATCGCGCGCATGACCGGGCTGGAGGATGTCGTCTGGTGTCAGGAGGAACCGCGCAACAACGGCGCCTGGTTCTTCGTGGAACCCTATATCGAGGAAGCGCTGGCCAAGGCCGGCAAGGCGCCCATGCGCGCCCGCTATGCCGGCCGCAAGGCGTCGGCCTCGCCCGCCACGGGCCTGGCCAAACGTCATGTCGCCGAACAGGGCGCCCTCGTCGCCGATGCGCTGGGTCACAGCGTGCGTGAAGAAATCCGTCGCCAGAAGAAAGGCTGAACAAGCTCATGGCTACCGAAGTCAAAGTCCCAACACTGGGCGAATCCGTTACCGAAGCAACCGTTGGCCAGTGGCTCAAGAAGCCCGGTGAGGCGGTCAAGGCCGACGAGCCGGTCGTGTCCCTGGAAACCGACAAGGTCGCGGTCGACGTGCCGGCCCCGGTCGCCGGCACGCTGGGCGACATCATCGCCAAGGAAGGCGACACGGTGAATGTCGGCGCGCTGCTGGCCTATATCAACGAAGGTGCGGCGGCTGGCGCGGCGCCCGCTGCCGCCCCTGCGGCTGCCCCTGCCGCGAAGGCGGAAGCCGCAGCGCCCGCGCCCGCCGCTTCCGCGCCCGCCGCGTCGGACGAGGATGATGGCGGCAACCTGACCCTGTCACCGGCGGTCCGCCGCCTGGTGCTGGAACATGGCCTTGACCCCAGCAAGATCAAGGGCACGGGCAAGGATGGCCGCCTGACCAAGGATGATGTCATGGCCGCGGTCGCCGCCGGCACCGCCAGGGCCGCCGCCGCGACCCCCGCCGCTGCGCCTGCCGCAGATGCGCCTGCCGCCGGTCCCAGCCGCAAGCAGGAACGGGTGAAGATGACCCGCCTGCGCCAGACCGTCGCCAAGCGCCTGAAGGAAGCGCAGAACAATGCCGCGCTGCTGACGACCTTCAACGATGTCGACATGACCAACGTGATCGAGGCGCGGGCGAAATATAAGGACCTGTTCGAGAAGAAGCATGGCGTGCGCCTGGGCTTCATGGGCTTCTTCACCAAGGCCGTGTGCATGGCGCTCAAGGATATTCCGGGCGTCAACGGCCAGATCGAGGGCGACGAGATCGTCTATAACGACTTCTGCGACATTTCCGTCGCGGTGTCGGCCCCCACGGGCCTGGTCGTCCCGGTCATCCGCAACGCCGAATCGCTGAGCGTCGCGGGTATCGAAAAGACCATCGGCGACTTTGGCAAGAAGGCCAAGGAAGGCAAGCTGACGATGGAGGACATGAAGGGCGGCACCTTCACCATCTCCAACGGCGGCGTGTTCGGTTCGCTGATGTCCACCCCGATCATCAACCCGCCCCAGTCGGCGGTGCTGGGCCTGCACCGGATCGAGGACCGCCCGGTCGTGCGCGATGGACAGATCGTGATCCGCCCGATGATGTATCTGGCGCTGAGCTACGATCATCGCCTGATCGACGGTCGTGAAGCGGTGACGTTCCTGGTCGCGGTGAAGAACGCGATCGAAGATCCGACCCGGCTGCTGATCGACCTGTAAGCCAAAGGCAAAAGTGCTCCTGCGAAAGCAGGAGCCCAGGACGGAGATGCGCAACGAAAGCGGGATATGTCTATCTGATGGCCAGCAGACGCAACGGCACCCTCTATCTGGGTGTCACAAGCGATCTGGCTGGCCGGGCATATCAGCATCGCAACGCTCTGGTGGATGGCTTTACGAAGGAACATGGCTGCACCATGTTGGTGTGGTTCGCAGCATTTGATGATCTGCAAGAGGCACGACAGCGCGAATTGCAGATGAAAAAATGGAAACGTGCCTGGAAGATCACGTTGATCGAACGGGAAAATCCGCGTTGGCTGGATTTGTTCGAGACGCTGTTCTGATGACGCCCTAGGCTCCGGCTTTCGCCGGAGCACAGAGACTAATGTTCTCCTGCGTGCGTGGGAGCACAATGAGGAAGAAGAACGATGGCTGAGTTCGATTATGACGTTCTGGTGATCGGCGCCGGACCCGGCGGCTATGTCGCCGCGATCCGGGCGGCGCAACTGGGCCTCAAGACGGCCTGCGCCGAAAGCCGGGAAACGCTGGGCGGCACCTGTCTCAATGTGGGCTGCATCCCGTCGAAGGCGCTGCTGCATGCGTCCGAACTCTATGACGAGGCTGCCAACGGCGTGCTCGCCAAGCTGGGCGTCAAGATCGACAAGATGAGCCTGGACCTGCCGACCATGCAGGGCCAGCGCATCGACGCGGTCAAGGGCCTGACCGGCGGCATCGAATTCCTGTTCAAGAAGAACAAGGTGACCTGGCTCAAAGGGCTGGCCAGCTTCACCGGCGCCAACACGGTCGAGATCGCGGGCGAAACGGTGACGGCGAAGAATATCGTCATCGCCACCGGATCGTCGGTCACGCCGCTGCCCGGCGTCACGGTCGATAATGCAGGCGGCAAAATCGTCGATTCGACCGGCGCGCTGGAACTGGACAAGGTGCCGGGGCATCTGGTCGTGGTCGGCGGCGGCGTTATCGGCCTTGAACTGGGCAGCGTCTGGAAGCGGCTGGGCGCGAAGGTCACGGTCGTCGAATATCTCGACCAGATCCTGCCCGGCATGGACGGCGAAGTGCGCAAGGAAGCCAACAAGATCTTCAGGAAGCAGGGCTTCGAATATCGGCTCGGCACCAAGGTGACGGGGGCGGAAGCGCACAAGAAGGGCGTGACCCTGACCGTCGAGCCGGCCGCTGGTGGCGAGGCTGAAAAGATCGAGGCCGATGTGGTTCTAGTGTCGATCGGCCGCCGTCCCAATACCGACGGCCTTGGCCTCGACAAGATCGGGCTGGAGCTGAACGCGCGCGGCCAGATCGAGACAGATCATGAATTCGGCACGAAGGTTCCGGGCGTCTGGGCGATCGGCGATGTCATCCCCGGCCCGATGCTGGCGCACAAGGCCGAGGATGAAGGCATCGCCGTGGCCGAGAATATCGCGGGCCTGACCGGCATCGTGAACCATGCGATCATCCCGTCGGTGGTCTATACCAAGCCGGAAATCGCGGGCGTGGGCCTCACCGAGGAAGCCGCCAAGGAACGCGGCGCGATCAAGGTCGGCAAATTCCCGATGATGGCCAACAGCCGGGCCAAGACCAATCATGAGCCGGACGGCTTCGTGAAGATCATCGCCGACGCCGAAACCGACAAGGTGCTGGGCGTGTGGATCATCGCCGTTCCGGCGGGCACGATGATCGCGCAGGCGGCGCAGGCGATGGAGTTCGGCGCGTCGAGCGAGGATATCGCCTACACCTGCCACGCGCATCCCACGCACAGCGAGGCGATCAAGGAAGCGGCGATGGCCGTGACCGGCAAGCCCATTCATATGTGATCGGCCTGCGCACCGGACGACAAGGGACAAGGCCTCCGCAGCGCGGGGGCCTTTTTTTCGGGCCGTTCCGCGATCGAGAGGGTGACACCCCTCCGTCATGCGCATTGCGCGCGCCACCTCCCCGACCAGGGGAGGAGGGATTGTGTTTGGCGCACTGCACCGGCTTTGGAGCAGATGTTATCGCCAAAGAAAAAGGCCGGACCTGTGAAGGTCCGGCCTGTGGATATCGCGATACTGGTTCGATCAGACGTGGCAGGCCTGCGCGCCCTTGCCCGGCACCGTGATGGTGACGTCGTCGCCCGACCCCTTGACCTCGAAACCGCCCTCGGCGGTGAAGGGCTGGCCGGCTTCGGCGGCTTTCAGCGAAGTGGCCGCGCCATTCTTCTCGGTGCGCAGCAGCGCGGTCTTGTCGTCGCTCATGAAGTCGACGAAGATCAGGCTGTTGTCCTTGCAGCGATACTGCTTGTTCGCCTTGACCGACGGCGGCAGTTCGACCGGGGCGGCGTTGGCGAGTTGCTGGGCCATCGGATCGGCGGGGCCGCCCACGACTTCAGGTTCGTCATTCTTGTTGCAGGCCGACAACAGGGTGAGGCTGGCAACGGCGATAAGGGGAAAATATTGTTTCATGGTGATCCTTTTATGTGCATGTGCAACATGTTGCGTCAACGCAAAACGGTGATGTTCCCGCCATATCCCTGAAATGGCGTCATGACTGTTTCGTGACGCCCAGGCCGGCAAGGCGTCCTGTCACAGTTCAGGACCGGAGTGATCGGCGCAAAATGGCGGCGCGGGCTTGACCGGCGGCCTGGGCGCGGTCAATGCAAGGGCATGGCTGAGGAACTTTCCCCCCCCGATCCCGCGACCCTTTCCTTCGAGGATGCGTTGCGCGCGCTGGAGCAGATCGTGCGCCGGCTGGAAAGCGGAGACGTGCCGCTCGACGAGTCGATCTCGCTCTATGCCCAGGGCGAGGCCTTGCGCCAGCGCTGCGCCGAGCGGTTGCATGCGGCCGAAGCGCGCATCGCCAGGCTGACGGTCGATGCCAATGGCGTCGTGACCGGCGCCCAGCCTTTCGGCGCGGATTGAGCGTCATGACCGGGGGAGGGGCTGTTGCCACCGCGAAAGCGCTGGTGACGATGCGGGCATCGGCCGTCGCGCGTGATATCGACACGGCGTTCGAGCGCCTTCTGGCCGTTCCCGACGATCCGCGCCGTCGCCTCTATGAAGCGATGCGCCATGCCGCGATCGGCGGCGGCAAGCGGCTGCGCCCGCTGCTGGTGCAGGCGGCGTGCGACCTGTTCAACATATCGCGCGATGCGGCGCTGCGTGTCGGGCTGGCGATCGAGTGCATCCATGTCTATTCGCTGATCCATGACGATCTGCCGGCGATGGACGATGATGATCTGCGCCGGGGCAAGCCGACGGTTCACAAGGCGTTCGATGAAGCCGCCGCCATACTGGCCGGTGACTGCCTGCATGACCTGGCGTTCGAGATATTGGCCGACGAGGATACGCATCCCGATCCCTTCGTGCGCATCGAACTGGTCAAGGCGCTGGCACTGGCCAGCGGCCCGGCCGGGATGGCGGGCGGGCAGATGATGGACCTGGAGGCGGAGAAGGCGCGGTTCGACCTGGCCACCGTCACCCGGCTGCAACATCTCAAGACCGGCGCGCTGATCGCTTTCTGTATCGAGGCGGCGGCGATCATGGCACGGCTGCCGCATGATGCGCGCACGCGCCTGCACGGCTATGCCCGCGACATCGGCCTTGCCTTCCAGATCGCCGACGACCTGCTCGATGTCGAGGGGGATGCGGACCTGGCGGGCAAGGCATTGGGCAAGGATGCGGCGGCGGGCAAGGAAACCTTCGTGTCGCTGCTGGGCGTCGAGCCGGCGCGGGAACGGGCGCACATGCTGGTCGCGCAGGCGAAGGCGCATCTCCATGGCTATGGCGCGGAAGCCGACCTGCTGCGGGCGATTGCCGACTATATCGTGGAAAGGGACCGCTAAGCCATGACCAAACAGCGCATCGGTGTCTATCCCGGCACTTTCGACCCCATTACTTTGGGGCATATGGACATCATTCGGCGTGGTGCGAAGCTGGTCGACAAGCTGGTGATCGGCGTGACCACCAACATCGCCAAGTCGCCCATGTTCTCCGATGAGGAGCGGCTGGAGATGGTGCGCCGCGAATGTGCGGGCATCGACGCGGAAATCGTCGTCACCGGCTTCAATTCCCTGCTGATGGACTTTGCCGAATCGCAGGGTGCCAGCGTCATCGTCCGTGGCCTGCGCGCCGTCGCCGACTTTGAATATGAATATCAGATGGCGGGGATGAACCAGCAGATCAACAGCCGGGTGGAAACCGTTTTCCTGATGGCCGATGTGTGCCTGCAACCGATCGCATCGCGGCTGGTCAAGGAAATCGCGCTCTATGGCGGGCCGATCCACAAATTCGTCAGCCCGGCCGTGCGCGACGATGTGGTCGCACGGGTCGAAGCGACCGGGCGCAAGGGGGCTTGATCCTCTTGCGGGCTGGTGCGGCGTTACAACCTGCCTTGCCGTCATTTTGCCAACGCCTCCCCCGTTTCAGCCTGCGTTCAGTTGCCAAGCGCGATCAGCGCGCTATCAGGGCAGTGCGACCAACGGGCACAGATTTTAAGGAAAGCGTCATTCATGCGTTTCACTAGCGCGCTCAAGACCGCGGCGATCACTTTCGCCTTCACCGCGTCCGCCACGGCCTTTGCCCAGGGCGGCGGGGGCGGCGGCAATGCCCAGGACATGAAGAAGGCGGAAGCGGCCGCGCGCGCGCAGGAAAACGCCAAGTCGCTGGGCACCGACACCGCGGTCAAGCTGCCATCCGCCACCGTGCCGGCCGATCCCCAGAATATCTGGGATCTGGACCTGTCGAGCGGGGGGCGCGTCCGCATCCAGTTGCGCCCGGACATTGCGCCAAACCATGTCGAGCGAATCAAGGAACTGACGCGGCAGGGTTTCTATAACGGCCTGAAATTCCACCGCGTCATCCCCGGTTTCATGGCGCAGGGCGGCGACCCCAAGGGCGATGGCACCGGCGGTTCGCAATTGCCGGACCTGAAGGCCGAATTCAATCCGATGCCGCATCTGCGCGGCACCGTGTCGATGGCCCGCGCCCAGAGCGAGGACAGCGCCAACAGCCAGTTCTTCATCGTGCTGCTGCCGCGTATGCAACTCGACAAGAAATATACCGTCTTTGGCCGGGTGATCGAAGGCATCCAATATGTCGATGCGATTGCCCAGGGCGAACCGCCGGCCAATCCGACCGTGATCCTTCAGGCGTCGATCGAGAGCGACGGCAAGCCGCCGGTGACGGCGCTGCCCCCGCCGCCGCCCGCAGCCCCTTCGATCATCGATACGCCCGCCACGGCGCCAACAAAGCCCGCGCCCGCCCCCCGGAAGAAATAGTCCGGTTCGTCCGGTGATTGGGCCATGCGCGTAGATCTGTTCGATTTCGACCTGCCGCCGGAGAATATCGCGCTCCGGCCGGCGTCCCCGCGTGACAGCGCGCGGTTGCTGTTCGTGCCCGGCGCAGATGCGATGCAGGACCGGATCGTGCGCGATCTGCCGTCGCTGCTGCGCGCCGGCGACGTGCTGGTGTTCAACGATACGAAGGTCATTCCCGCCCAGTTGGAAGGGACGCGCGGCGAGGCGAAGGTCGGTGCGACGCTGCACAAGCGGCTGGGGCTGCGGCAATGGCAGGCCTTCCTGCGCAACGCCAGGCGGGTGCGCGATGGCGACCGGATCGATTTCGGCGCGGGCGTGACCGCGATCGCCGGGCCGCGCGACGCCGATGGCGGTGTGACGCTGGATTTCGAGGGCGAGGAGCCGGTGGAAGTCCTGCTGGAGCGGGCCGGGCGGATGCCGCTGCCGCCCTATATCGCCAGCAAGCGTCCGACCGACGAGCGCGACCGCAGCGATTACCAGACCATGTTCGCGCGCGAGGATGGCGCGGTCGCCGCGCCCACCGCCGCGCTGCATTTCACGCCCGACCTGATGGCCGCGATCGCCGATGCTGGCGTCGGGACAGAGACGCTGACGCTCCATGTCGGGGCCGGCACCTTTCTGCCGGTCAAGGCCGACGATACCGACGACCACCGGATGCACGCCGAATGGGGCCGGATCGACGCGGCGACCGCCGATCGGCTGAACGCCGCGCGCGGGGCGGGCGGGCGGCTGATCGCGGTCGGCACGACATCGCTGCGCCTGCTGGAGAGCGCGGCGGGGGAGGATGGCATGATCCGCCCCTTCGCCGACGAAACCCGCATCTTCATCACGCCCGGCTACCGCTTCCGCGCGGTGGACGGGCTGATGACCAATTTCCACCTGCCCAAATCGACGCTCTTCATGCTCGTGTCGGCGCTGATGGGGACGGATCGGATGCAGGCGGTCTATGCCCATGCGATCGCGACGGGCTATCGCTTCTACAGCTATGGCGATTCCAGCCTGCTGCTGCCGGAGGGCTAAGCGGGCATCGGCATCCGGCCCGCTTGCGCCATCGCATCGTCCAGGAAGCGCAGGAATTGGGGCAGGTCCGTACTCCATGCATCGCTGTCGACCGCTTGCGGTTCCAGCCAGGCATGATGATGCAGCCCCCGCAGCATCGACAGGCGCAGATAGTTGAAGCGCAGGCGATAGGCACCCTCGATGATCGGGAGCAGTTCGACCACATGGGTGCCGGGCCGGGCGAACACCATGTTGGCCAGCCCCGCGCCATGCGGGCCGACGATCAGTTCCGCGCCGTGAAACAGGGCTGCCTGTTCCCATAGCGGCATCTGCGACAGCACGCAGATGGCGAAGCCGCGCTCCGCCAGGGCCGCCTGCAACGCGATTTCGTTGCGCAGCGGGCGGCGGTGGGCGTCGGTGCGGCTGACATAGACAAGTTTCGGCGTCGGCCGCCCGTCCAGCTTCGCCTGGGCATTGGCGATCATCCGGTCGAACACCGGGCGCACATGGGCCCATCCGCGCAAATGCCGCATGCCGATGGGCGAGGAGATCAGCCTTTTGACGAACAGCGTGTCGGACAGGAAGGCCAGCCGGTCGCGGCCAAATCCGGCCAGTTCCAGGGCCGCGACCTCAAAGTCTGGCCCGCCCGCCTTCAGCAGGATGGGCAGTCGTTCGTCCACCCCGTCCCGCAGCATCCATGCGATCGTCGGCATGAAGTTGACCATCCAGTGATACAGGCCGGATGTGGCGACCACCCCGCGCATCGCCAGGTCGATCTGGGGCACGGCGGTCCGGTCGACGGTCGTGATCGGTTTCTTGGCGTTGATCGCGAAGCATCCGGCCTCGTTCCACACCTGACCATAGCGGTCGATGAAAACGTCCGCATATTCGACCACGGGTTGATCGCTGGCGTCCCTCATCCCCTGTTTGAATATCTCCATGTCGGCGTGCAAACGGTCGAGATGGACGGGCTTTGCCTGGGGTGACAGGCACGCAACCACCGTGCCCCACCGGCTTTCCGGGAAATCGGGCAGGGGATCGAAAGCATAGGGGGTCGGCTGCGGTTCGGGCAGAGCGTCGCCGAAAATCGCGTCGTGCAGGCGGGTCATGCGATCGATGACGGGATCGTCGGGCGTCACTTCCTTGACCAGCCGCCGAACATCGCGGATCGCTGCGAACATGCGATGGTGGCGGTGATGCTGCTCGTGGCGCAGCAGCAGGTCGGCGGCGATGGCGAAATGGTGATGGCGCAGCAGCGCCGTTATCCATTTGAAGAAATGGACCGGCGGCATCTCCGCCACGACAGGATCGTGGCAGAGGCGGGTGACGGCCACTCTATCATGCTGCACCATGGCGGATCGAAGCGCGTCGAACAGGGTCTGCACCTGTTCCGACAGCGCCACCTTTTCCACCAGCCCTGCCATCGCCGCATCATGGTCGGCCGCGCGCTGGCGATATTCGGGCAGGATGGGGAAGGGCGCGGCATCCAGCAGTTGCACCAGCGAGGGCCAGCGCCCGATCCGGTCGGTACATTCCAGCGCAATGTCTCCCCCGGTCCAGGTCGACAGGTCGAGCGGCGGTCGCGGGTCGATGCCGACCGACAGATGATGATCGTGGAATTTCGTGCCGTCGCCGGCCACCTGCGGTTCGTCCGCGCCCATCACCGCCCAGCGCGCCGGAATGCCATAGGCATGGGCGATCACCAGCCCGTGCAGCGAAGTCGACACGATATGCGCGCAGGATGCGACCTCATCGATGAACGCTTCGATCTCCTCATGCCCGACCCGGTTGGGCGATATGATGTGGACGCCGTCGATGCGGGGCGGGTTGTTCAGGTGAATCTGGTGCAGGATCAGCCCGACCCGGTGCTTTTTCGGCGCTTTGGCGGGCTGATGGATCAGCGGCATCAGCAGGGCGGGATCGCCGTAGATGGGGTCGACCTTGCCGCCCGATCGCAGCACCAGGTCGCGGGTCAACGGCCCGCGCACCGATCGATAATCGGCATCGGCCGCCAGGCGATCGGTCATGCGCGGCGTGCCGCTGCCCCAGACGATGGTGCCCGGCTTGGCGAATTTGACGATCGAGCCGATGGCGATGATGCGTGGTCCGCGCCTGACCCGGACGGGCGGGATGCCGCTCAGCTTTTCGACCAGATAGGGGTTGAGGATGTCGCCGAAATTGCCGGGGAAGGGGGATTCCATCCACCAGAGCGGCGGCCGGTCCGCCACCGGCAGGCCCATATCCCGCGCGCGCTGTTCGGCGGCGACGCGCACCAGTCCGCTGGCGGCGAAAGCGGCGCTCTTGCCGCCTTTCGCCTGAAGCCGGCGCAGAACCGGCGCCGCCCGTTCATATTGGTCAAGGTCGAAGCTGGCCTCGACGAACAATTTGGCGATGTCCAGTTGCTCCAGCCGGGGATCGACCTGCTTGGCGATCCGCATCGCCTGACCCGGATCGCCCCGGTTCAGGTGAATCTGGCCGAGCCGCGCGCCGATTTCGACATTGGCGGGGTCCAGGCGCAGGCCCTGCGACAGGAAGGCGATGGCATCGGCTGGCCGCCGATCGTCACTGGCCTGCGCCGCGAAATCCCGAAGCAGGGCGACCTGCCGGCGGCTTTCCACCAAAGCGGTGCGATCCGCGGCGGCATCGACCGGATTGTGCCAGCGCCGGCTCCTGGAAAATTGGACGCATGTGCGGGCGGTTGGCGGCTGGTCGCCATGCACCGCCAGCGCGGCGTCGAAGATATGGACGCCGAGCGGCTCTGCGAAGCTGCGAAAGCCCTGTTCGATGAAATAGGCGTCGGTCGCCCGCGCATCCGACGCCTGTTCCAGATCATGGATATGGGACAGGAGCCGTGCCGCCTTGTCCGACCCGGAAAAGAACAGGCAACCGGCCATGAACAGCGGATCGCCGGTGGCCGGGTCATGATCCTGCAAGCGCCCTGATCCGGTCAGGAACGCGCCAAAGTCGGCGCCGGAATGCAGCAACGGGTCGGGGCGCCGGAGCAGGCGCGCGTCGATGTCGATCCACAGCACGCCATCGGGGTGGCAGGCGAGCATGTCCCGCAGGAAGCCGATCTTGCGCCGGCAGATCTGATGCCATTCCAGACCGTCCACATCGTCCATTGCCCGCAGGTCATGCCGCAGGTTCAGCCGATCGCAATCAGCCCGTAACTGGTCGGCCGCTTCGTGATAGTAGCGCCTGCCGCCATGAAAGCTGACGATGGCATGATTTTGGACCGGCATGCAGACTCCGCGCTGATATCATCGGTGGGCAATGTCATGGGATACGCCAGGGCGCGGTGAGGCCGGGCCAGCGCAAGGGGGGGCACTCGTTCAGGTGCGTCCTACGAACAGAAACGCCACCGCCGCCATGATGCACAGGAAGGCGGCGGCATGGCGCCAGTGGAGCGGTTCGCCCAGCACCGTCACCATGAAGCCGCCGAAGATGATGAGGGCGATCGCTTCCTGCGCGATCTTGAGCTGCCCCGCGCTCCAGCCATGGGCGAAGCCGATGCGGTTGGCGGGCACGGCCAGGCAATATTCGATGAAGGCGATGCCCCAACTGATCATGATCACCAGCAGCAGCGGCTTTTCCATCCCGCCCTTGAGATGCCAATACCAGGCGATGGTCATGAAAAGGTTGGAAAAGACAAGCAATATGATCGTCGGCATGGAGGCCTCAGCGAGGAAGGAGGCATCGCTTTGGCATCATCTGCCGGCCCTGCGCAAGTCGCCATGCGCAGGGCCGGCATGCGAAAGGCCCGGCGCGACGGCCGGGCCTTTGCTATGTGGCGGTCAGGGCCTAGCGATAGCGCCTGAAACTGTCGGCTGTGCTGCTGCTGGCCATATTTTCGCTGGTCCAGCCACCGCCATTCTGGTCGCGATTGCCGAACAGGGCGGTCTGTTCATGCTCGGCGCGCCAGGCGTCCTGGGCCTGGGCGGCGGTTTTTTCCAATGTCACCTTGGTCGCATCGACCGACTTGATCCAGCTTGACGGGATCGAATGGTGCACGCCGCCCGAATCCTGATCGCTTTTGGTCAGGATGATGCGGTCGCCGCGCAGCTTGTCCACGGTGCCGACATGCTCGCCGTCGCTGCCGACCACCTCATGATGTTCGCGCACCTGCTGGATCGCCTGCCGCTGTTCACCACGGCGATTGCGCCAGGTGCCGAATTCAGTGTTGAAGCGGTCGCGATTTTCGCGCTGATATTCGTTGTAATCGCGGTCCAGTTCCTCGATCCGCTGCTGGCGCCAGGCATGATAGTTGCTGTCATGATGCGCGCCATAATCCTGCTGCGGGCCGTAGCCGGTGACACGGGAGCCATGGTCCTCATTCCCATAGCCGCTGCGTTCGCCGCTATAGGGGCGGAAGCCGCGTCCGGGCAGATAGTCGTTGCCCGACGCCGCAGCATAGCCCAGCCGGCTCGACTGGTCGCGCGGATCGCCATAGGGACGGTTATAATATTCGTCATATTCGCGGCGACGTTCGGCCTCTTCGTCACCGAACCAGCTTCGGATCTCGTCACCGGCCCGGTCGAAGAAGCCCCGATCGTCATAGTCATAATCGGCCGGGGGACGGCGATAATCGGGTCCGCCGAACTGGCCGCGCGTGCCGTAGCGATAGCCCCGCTCGTCGCGCTGACCGCGATAGCGATCACCCCGGTCCCATCCGGTGGTATGGCGATCTTCACCATAGCGGCGTCCGCCTTGATAACCCATCGTCCTTCTCCTTCTTGTCCTGTCGAAACCCGCACGGCGTCGATGGAGGCGATAATGGACGCAAGGGGGGCATCGTTCCGGGCGTTACGCGCGGGTAATATCCGGTTGAAACACCGCCCTGTCGCACCGGAATCCCCCGCTTTTCCGATGGGTTGATCCAGATCAGCGCCGACGCCGCTTTTTTCCGCAAAAGACCGTTGCAAGGGCCAAATCGCTCGCCTATAGGCAGCGCTCCTTCGGGGGCCTTAGCTCAGCTGGGAGAGCGCGTCGTTCGCAATGACGAGGTCAGGGGTTCGATCCCCCTAGGCTCCACCACCCCCCCCTTTCGGGGGTTGTTTCCAAAGGACATCGCCGCCTAGAGCGATTTTCATGACAGAGATGGATCAGGTGAGCCGTCCGGCCGCGACGGTGGTGATCGTGCGCGATCGTCCGGGCGCCGCGCCCGAATTGCTGATGGTGGAGCGGGCATCGACCATGGCGTTCGCGGCCGGCGCACTGGTCTTTCCCGGTGGCGCAGTGGATGACGCCGACCGCGCGCTGGCGACGCAGATCGACCATGGGCTGGATCTGGACGAAGCGGCGGGGCGCATCGCGGCGATTCGCGAAACGATCGAGGAAGCGGGGCTGGGCATCGGGCTGACAGGGCCGGCA
This sequence comes from Sphingobium cyanobacteriorum, assembly GCF_030580935.1. GTDB lineage: Bacteria > Pseudomonadota > Alphaproteobacteria > Sphingomonadales > Sphingomonadaceae > Sphingobium > Sphingobium cyanobacteriorum. The sequence goes on from NZ_JAUQOM010000002.1 coordinate 303,896, forward strand.
GAGGCCGCCCTGGTGCTGCGGCTGCGCGACGGACTGCATGACGGCAAGCCGCTGGGCGACCTGCTTGCGCGTCACGGCGTCGGTCTGGCGCTCGACACGCTGACGCCCTTTGCGCGGTGGCATCCCGCGCCTTCTGATCCGGTGCGGCGCATCTTTGATACCCGCTTCTATCTGGCGCGTGCACCCGCAGGGCAGGTGGCGAGCGTCGACACGAGCGAGAATGTCCGCCTTTTCTGGGGTACGGCGGCGGACATCATCGCCCGGTGCGACGCGGGGCAAGACCATGTCATCTATCCTACCCGCCGCAATCTGGAGCGGCTGGCGCTTGGCGCCTGCCATGCCGACCTGGTCGCCCATGCCACCGCCTTTCCGGTGGAGAAGGTGCGCCCCTGGCGGGAGGAGCGGGACGGGGAAGTGCATCTGTGCATCCCCGATCATCTTGGCTATCCCGTCACGTCACAGCCCCTGCGGCAGATACGCCGGGGCTGATCGATGCGCCGGCTGCGTCTGATCCTGCTGTGGCGGGTGCTGGTGTGGAGCGCCGTCCTGCTGCTGGCACTATGGGCTTATGGCTGGATACGGCAACGGCCGCAGGATTTGCCCTGGACCGATCTTGACCTGGGCCAGCCGGTCGGGCTGTTCACCGGCCGCAAACTTGCCGCGCTGACCGGCGACAGCGCCCGATGCCAGGCGCTGCTCGACCGGGCGGGGATTGCCTATGTGGCGATGAAGCCGGGCGGCGCGGCGCAATGCGCCTATGCCGATGCGGTGCGGTTGCAGGCCGAACGCGGCACGATCGCCCTGGTGCCCGATGCGGTTGCGCCGTCCTGCCCGGTGGTGGCCGCGCTCAAATTATGGGAATGGCAGGTGGTGCAGCCGGCGGCGTTGCGGCTTTACGGCCAGCCGGTGCGCACTATCCGTCATCTGGGCAGTTATAGCTGCCGCCGCCTCTATGGCCGCAGCCAGGGCAATTACAGCGAACATGCGACCGCTGATGCGATCGACATCGCGGCCTTCATCCTGAAGGATGGCCGGCAGGTCAGCGTGCGGGAGGACTGGGTGGGCAAGGGCCGGGATGCGGCTTTCCTGCGCATGGTGCGGGATGGCGCTTGCGGCCTGTTTTCGACCGTGCTGTCGCCCGATTACAATGCGGCGCATCGCGATCACTTCCACCTTGACCAGGCAGAGCGCGGCGCAACCGGATGGCGCGCCTGTCGATAATCGCGCGCATGAAAAAGGGCCCGCCTTTGCAGGCGGGCCATGCTAGGGGACCATATAGCGACTGTTCGATTAATCCGCCGCATTCTCCACGGCCTTGCCGGCGCTCTGCACGTCGCGGCCGGCGCCTTCGACGGTATTGCACGCAGCGACCATCAGCGAGCCTGTCAGCAGCAGCGCGGCCAGGATTTTCTTCGTCATCGGAAACCTCCTCAAAAAAACTTCGTGGCCGCCCGGACAGCGCCAGCGCGGCGACAGAGGGGAGAACCCGCCCCGGCGCATTCCGTTCCGGTGCCGGAAAGATAATGATTTCAAAGGGAAAATAGCCCACAAAAAGTCTGAGCCCGGAACGTGTCGGGGGGGGGAGACGTTCCGGGCTCATATTTTGTGGATAGCAAGAGCGGGGGGCAAAAGATTTGCTATCCGAAATGTACAACCCCCCAAGCGCCAGCAAGGTTCCCGAAAGACAGAAAAAATCTGCATTTTTAAATTGCCGGAATAACAGCCACTTCGTTGGTTAGTGGCGATTAACCGGATAAAAGTCGCCAGATCGGCAGGGAAAAAGCGCGATCAGATCAGCGGTCGGCCGCTGTTGCGATATTCGGCGCGAATGCCGGAATCGGGCAGGCTATCATTCTGTGTACGGGGCGACGGCGCAGGCCAGTCGACCGCAGGCGCACCCGGCGCCAGCGTCGCTGCGGGCGGTATATAGGGCGCACCCATCAGTTCGACCGGCGGCTGGGCGGGCCTGGCCGGCCACACCGTCCGCGCCGGGCCGGAAATCGTCTCACGCCCCAGATAGATGTCACGGAACGCCGCTGCCGTGCCGTTGAAGCCGGGGTTGCGGTAAAAGATATGCGCGCCGATCACCGCCACCGGCGCCAGGCTGGACGACCAGGCCGGACGCACCGCCAGCGTATGATAATGGGTGGCGAGGCCGACCGGCGCATACACCCGCCCCGCCAGCGCATCGGCGGCCACGCGCCGTGCCCGTGCCCAGGCGGCGGCGGCCGGCGCCCGCGCCATGGCGCCGTCGCAACTGAAGGTGAACTGGCATTTATAGTCGGCGCGTTCCGACCCCTGATAGACGACGCCGCACACGCTGTTGGGCCAGAGCGGGCTGCGCACCCGGTTGAGCACCACCTGCGCCACCGCGCGCTGGCCGTCCTCCGGTTCGTTGCCGGCTTCATAATAGATGGCGTTGGTCAGGCAGTTGAGCGCGCGATAGCTGTCGAGCGGGCTGACCCCGCGGAAAATCGCGGCGGGCGCGGCCTTGACCGCCTCCAGCCCCAGCACATGCTGGCTTTTGACCGTTTCGACGCCCGGCACCGGGTCGAACGCGCCCTCGGCAAAGAAGAAGGCCGATCCGGGGAAATTCTGCCCGACTTCTTCGGCTGGATCGGCAAAGCGCCCGGCGGCCTGCCCGCCATCCAGCATGTCCAGCGGCGCGGCGGTGATCAGGCGCGGGGCGACAAGCGCCAGCAGCGCGATCAGCAGGATCGCGACTTGCCCTTTCCATCCCTGAAACCAGGCCAATGCCGACATGATGCGCCCTGAAAAAATCTGCGACCCAAGCGTCGCGCAGGGCCGCCTTACACCAAGAGGCCGGCCAATGCTGCCCCGCTTGCGCGCCTGTGCCGGGATGGGACGGGGTAGGGCGCAAAGGTTAAAATCCCCCCTTTTGCCCGCGCAGCATTCCCTTGCTTGGCAAAGCCGCGCCGCCTCCGCTATGCGTGCGCCATGCTGCTTCAACCAGATAGTCTCGCGCTCATCGGCAACACCCCGCTCGTGCGCCTCGCCGGCCCGTCGGAAGAGACGGGCTGCGACATTTTCGCCAAATGCGAATTCGCCAATCCCGGCGCCTCGGTAAAGGACCGGGCCGCCCTGTTCATCGTCAACGATGCCGAGGAAAAGGGGCTGCTCCAGCCCGGCGGCACGATTGTCGAGGGGACGGCGGGCAATACCGGCATCGGGCTGGCGCTGGTCGCCAATGCCAAGGGGTACAAGACGATCATCGTCATGCCCGAAACCCAGAGCCGCGAAAAGATGGACACGCTGCGCGCGCTGGGCGCGGAACTGGTGACGGTGCCGGCGGCGGCCTATTCCAACCCCGGCCATTTCGTCCACACCTCGCGCCGGCTGGCCGAGGAGACGGAAGGGGCGATCTGGGCCAACCAGTTCGACAATATCGCCAACCGCAAGGCGCATATCATCGGCACGGCCGAGGAAATCTGGACGCAGATGGAGGGCCGGGTCGACGGCTTCACCTGCGCGGCGGGCACCGGCGGCACGATCGCGGGCGTCGGGCTGGGCCTGAAAGCCAAGGATGAGGCCGTCACCATCGCGCTCAGCGATCCGCACGGCGCGGCGCTCTTTAACTATTACGCCCATGGCGAGTTGAAGGCGGAAGGGAGCAGCGTCGCCGAAGGTATTGGCCAGGGGCGCATCACCGCCAATCTGGAAGGCGCGCCGATCGACACGCAGTTCCGCATCTCGGACGAGGAGGGGCTGCACTGGGTTCGCCGACTGCTGGCCGAGGAAGGACTGTGCCTGGGCCTGTCGTCGGGCATCAACGTCGCGGGCGCGGTGGCGCTGGCCAGGCAATTGGGGCCGGGCAAGCGGGTCGTGACGATCCTGTGCGACACCGGCTTCCGTTACCTTTCCACCCTTTACAACCGGCAATGGCTGGAATCTAAGGGCTTGACGGTATTCCCCTGGCTCGCGCACACTGCATGATCAGCCGACACGGGTTGCGGCGAAGAGAAAAAGAGCAAAATCATGGCTGAAACACCCCGCCGTCAGGAAGGGTTGCAGCGCGTCCAGATCGGCCTGACCGGACTGGCGGGCGTCGTGCTGCTCGTCGGCCTGGCCAATATCGTGATCGAAAAAGCGCGGATGGACGACGCTGCCTTGCCGCCGCCGGTGGTGCCGACGCTGACGCAGAATGCCGTGTCGGCGAAGGACCCGCTGGCCGAACTGGGTGTTCAGCCTTCGGCCGAGCAGGCGCCGATCGTGCCCGATCTTCAGCCCGATCCCAATATCCGCAGCCGCGACTCCGCGCCGCAGCAGCGCTGATCAGGATGGGCGACGGGCGAGCGTGCCGCCGATGAAGGCGGGCCTTGCGCGATTCCTGTGGCTCTGGCTGCCGCCGCTGGCGATCTTTCTCGCCGGATTGCGGCGCGCCTTCCTGACCGGGCAGGCCGATCCCTGGGACTGGGGCGTGCCGGCCGCCCTGCTGCTGGCGGGCGCGGGCCTGTTGCTGGCGCGGTGGGGCTGGACGACGCTGACATGGGCGACGCTGGCATGGGTGGCGCTGGGCAGCGCCGGGATGGCGATGCTGTTCTGTGCCGTGGCGGCGGCGCGCGCGCCCGATCCGGGGGCGGCGATCGGATTGCTGTTGCTGGCTTTGCTGGCGGCGTTCGGCGGTGCGCGCCTTCGTCCGCCGTCTGTTTCAGGCGTTCTTCTCCTGCTCCTCGCCGCGCTTCTCCTCTGGCGCGGGCCGGCCCATCCGATCCAGCCTGTCCCGGATCGTCCCGGTCTGGCGGTCATCACCGGCCTGCCGCTTTTCTGGGATGAGGCGGGCCGGGCCGGGCGCCGGGACGCGCCCATCATCGCCGTCCTGCGCACCCGTTTCACAGTCATGCCAATGGACGATGCGCGCGCGCTCGCTACGGCGGGCATGGACAGGCTGCTGCTGGCCCAGCCCCGCGCGCTGACGCCCGTGCAACTGGTTGCGATCGACCAATGGGTGCGGCGTGGCGGTACGGCGCTGGTCCTGGCCGATCCGTTGCTGCGCTGGCCATCAGACCTGCCGCTGGGCGACCGCCGCCGCTCGCCTTCGATCAGCTTGCTCGACCCGTTGCTGGCGCATTGGGGATTTCATCCTGACGGCGCGCCAAAATCCATGGAAATCCGGCATTTCCTGCCGGATGGCGACTTGCTCACCTTGTCCGGCGCGCAGCTTCATCGCGGCGGGCTGCCGGCGTACCGGCGGATCGGCAGGGGCAAGGTGCTGCTGCTGGGCGACGCCGATCCGATCGACGACCGGCTCTGGCTCGCCGATCCGGCCCATCCGCGCGATCCCCGCTATTGGGTGGCCGATACACCCGCCTGCATCATGCGCTGGCTGGGCGGTGTGCCCGTCCCCGGCGATCGTCGCTGGATGCTGGAAGCGGACGACGTGCAGAACGGCATCCGCTGGGCGCTTGTGGCCGGGACATTCTGGGCGGTGATGGGCGCGATCCTGCTGCGCCGGGAAAGGCGCGGTTCCCGGCCCGGAACAAAAGGGGAAGGTGACGGGGTAAAGGAGGGCAAATCCGGTTAGTCCCGAATTTCACCGTCTTTTCCCATCCTCACCCATGCTTTCCCATTGCAGTCCATCCCTATGCTTGGTAGGAAAACCAGCATTGGGGTTCGTCAGGCTTTTGTTCAGTCCTGTGCGCCGGATGCTCTTTTCGCGATTCCGGCGGAAGGCGGCCTGCGTCCCGGATAAAAGGGGCCAGTTTCCAGCGTGTCGGATGTCATTCTCTATTCGGGCAACGCATTCAGCGTCGCGGACGGCAAGGGCCGTTTCGTGCTGCCCCTGGAGATGCGCAAGCTGGTCAACCAGGCCAGCGGCGGGCAGAATCGCCTGTGCCTGTCGGTCCATTTCGACAATGGCTGCGCCACCGGATTCGGCCTGTCGCACAAGCAGTTCCTGTTCGACGAGGTGGAGGAACTGGAGCGTCTGGCGCGCGAGGCGAATCGCCCCTTCAATGGCGACCTGGAGCGCGAGAATCGGCTGGGTACGATCGAGGACGTGAATTTCGACGATGGCGGCCGTTTCTTCCTGCACCCCGACATCAAGGAAGAAGCCGGCATCACCGACGCGATCTTCTTCTATGGCGTCGGCCGTTATTTCCAGCTCTGGAAGCCCGAAGCGCTGGTCGCCAGCCCGGATCGCCCGGCGTTGATCCGCAACAAGGTCAAGCGCTGGATCGATGCCCGCGCCGCAGGGGATGGCAAGTGAGCGCCCTCGCCGCCGCGCCCCATGTCCCGGTTCTCCTCGCTGAAGTGCTCGACGCCCTCGCCATCGCCCCTGGCGAGGTGCATGTCGACGGCACGTTCGGCGCGGGCGGCTATAGCAGTGCCATGGCGATGGCGCAGGCGCGCGTATTCGCCTTCGATCGCGACCCTGATGCGATCCGCGAAGGGCAGGCGGTGGCCGACGCCCATGGCATCATGCTGATCCCCGGCGAATTTTCGCGCATGGTCGAATTGCTGGCAGAGCACGGCATCGGCAAGGTGTCGGGCATCACGCTCGACATCGGCGTATCCTCGATGCAGCTCGACCGGGTGGAGCGCGGCTTTTCCTTCCAGTCGGACGGCCCGCTCGACATGACGATGAGCCAGGACGGCATGAGCGCCGCCGATTTCCTCAACAGCGCCGCGGAAGAGGAGATTGCCGACATCATCTACCGCTATGGCGAGGAGCCGCGTTCGCGCCGTGTCGCCCGCGCCATCGTGGAAGCGCGCCCGCTGGAGCGCACCAGCCAGCTTGCCGCCGTGGTCCGCCGCGCGCTGGGCCACAAGCCGCATGACAAGAAAGACCCCGCGACCCGCACCTTCCAGGCGATCCGCATCCATGTGAACCGGGAACTGGAGGAACTGGAGCGCGCGCTGGATGCGGCCGAAACGCTGCTGGAAGAGGGTGGCCGTCTGGCGATCGTCACCTTCCACAGCCTGGAGGACCGGATCGTCAAACAGTATCTGCGCAAGCGCAGCGGCGGCGAAGGGGCGGGGTCCAGGCATTTGCCGGCCCGTGCCGTCGCCGATGCCCCCACCTTTGCCCGGCCGGCCAAGCCGGTGCGCGCGGGTGCGGCGGAACTGGCGCGCAACCCCCGCGCGCGGTCCGCCACGCTGCGCGCTGCCGTTCGTACATCCGCCCCCGCCTCTTCCACCCGGAGTAACCGCGCATGATCGCCGTCAAGAGGTTGCAGAGCCTGATCTGGGTGATCCTGGTCGCGCTGGGGGCGCTGGGCGCGTACATGGTGTCGCTCAAGGTCGCGACCGAGCGCAACGAATTGATGAAGGTCCGTGCCCAGATTGCGCGGGCAAAGGCGGATATCCGTTATCTGGAAACCGAATTCAGCGCGCGCTCCTCGATGCGGCAGCTCGAAAGCTGGAACCAGCATGATTTCCTCTATGCGACCCCCACCGCGCAGCAATATCTGGGCGGGGAGCAGGCGCTCGCCCATCTGGACGGCATTCAGCCCAATGGCCCCGATTATGTCGCGCCGCCGGTGATGGTGGCGATGGTGGAAACCCCGGCCGACCTGCCCTCCGCCCCGCAAAAGGCGCCCGAAAGCCCGGCCGCCACCCAGATCCGCAGCGACATCGCGGTGATCCGCGAGGCGCATGCCGCCGACAATGTCGACAAGCTGCCCAGGCCCGCGCCCCGCACCCCGGCGATCCAGGCGAAGGTGGACGCCGATATGACCAAGCCCAATCCGATCGCGCGCAAGGCGGAACGGATGGCGATGCTCGACGCCAAGCTGCTGGACGACAATACGCTGGGCGACCTCAGCGCGCGGGCGGCGCGCGAAAAGCGCAAGGAGGCGCGCTGATGGCCACGATCATCGTCCAGCCCGGCGGTCCCCGCGCCGGGCGGCAGCGGGTGAACCTGACCGCCATCGCCCATAACCGGCTGATGCTGCTGCTGCTGATGTTCATGGGCATTACCGGAATCCTGATCTGCCGGCTCCTGTGGGTCGGCATTTCTGCCCATGGGGCAGGGGGCGATGATGCGCTGTCCGCCTTTGTCCCCGCGCGCGCCGACATTGTCGATCGCAACGGCGTGCCGCTGGCCCGCACCATGGACGCCTATTCGGTCGCTGTCCGCCCTTCCAGGCTGATCGGCGATCCGGCTGAACTGGCGCGCAAGCTGCACGAGATTTTCCCCGACGAATCCGAAGCCGCCTTTCACAGGAAACTGACCGGGCGTGGCTGGGCCTATCTGCGCCGCCGCGCGCTGCCCGAAGAGGTAGCGGCGGTGAATACGCTGGGCGAGATCGGCATCGAATTCCCGCGCGAGAAGGAGCGCCTCTATCCGCAGCGCTCGCTCGCGGCGCATGTGCTGGGCTTTGCCCCCAATGCCGAAGGCGTGGGTGGCATGGGCGTGGAAGCGGCATTCAACGACCGGATGACCGACGTGGCGCAGCGCGGCAAGCCCTTCGCCCTGTCGATCGACAGCCGGGTCCAGGGCGCGCTGGAAAGCGAACTCTACGCCCAACTGGTGCAGACCAGGGCGAAGGGCGCGGGCGGCATCATCATGGACGCCAACACCGGCGAAATCATCGCCATGGCCTCCATCCCCGTATTCGATCCCAACAAGCTGCAAAACTACGCCGGCAAGCGGTGCTCCGAATCGCCGCTCTGCAACCATATGGTGCAGGCGCGCTACGAACTGGGTTCCGCCTTCAAGCCGCTGTCGATCGCCGCGGCCATGGATGCCGGCGTCGTCACGTCGATGAGCAAGCGCTATGACGCGACGGCGCCGCTCGCTGTCGCGGGCTTCCGCATCAAGGATGATCATCCGCTCGGCCGCTGGATCAACGTGCCGGAGATATTGGTGCACAGCTCCAATATCGGCACCGCGCGCATCGCCGACGCCATGGGTGCGGCGCCGCTGCAAAAAATGTTCCGCAGCGTCGATTTCGACCAGCGCGCCCCGATCGAGTTCAACGAACGGGCCAAGGGCATCTGGCCGTCGAGCTGGGGCCGCATCACCAGCATGACCACCTCCTATGGCCATGGCATCGCGGTCACGCCGCTGCATCTGGCGGCGGCCTATGCCGCCTTGGTCAATGGCGGCATCTGGCGGCCCGCGACCGTGCGCAAGCTGGATGCCGCCGACGTGCCGGAGGGGCGCCGCGTCTTTTCCGCCGCCACCAGCGCGCGGATGCGGCAACTGTTGCGGATGATCGTGTCGGCGGGTACAGGGCGAAGTGCCGACGCCAAGGGTTTCCGGGTGGGCGGCAAGACGGGTTCCGCCGAAAAGCCCCAGGAAGGGCGCTATAACAAGACTTCGCTGGTGACGACTTTCGCTTCTGCCTTCCCGATGGACAATCCCCGCTATGTCGTGGTCGCGATCATGGACGAGGCGACGGGCCAATATGGCCTGCGCACCGCCGCATGGACCGCAGCGCCCGTGGTGAAGCGCGTGATCGAGCGTACCGGGCCGATGCTGGGCGTGATGCCGGACGAACGGCGGGACGTGGACATATCCGATTTGATGCCGCTGCTGCACGGCGACAAGGAGAAAGAGTGATGCGCCTCGGGTCGCTAATCGAGGCACTGGATGTCGAGGTCGGGGAACAAGCCGGCCTCGACATGTCCGTTACAGGCTTTGCCATCGACAATCGCAAGGTCGCGCCGGGCACCATATTCGGCGCCTTCCAGGGCCTGCGCGTCAATGGCGAGGCATATATTCCCGACGCGGTGAAGGCCGGGGCGGTCGCGGTGGTGGCACGCCCGGAGGCAAGGGTTGAGGGGGCGATCCACATCGCCCATCCCAATCCCCGCCGCCTCTTCGCGCTGCTCGCCGCGCGCTATTTCGCGCCCTTCCCGGACGTGACCGTGGCCGTCACCGGCACCAATGGCAAGACCAGCACGGTCGAACTCGCGCGGCAGCTCTGGCGGATGCTGGGGCAGAAATCCGCGTCGATCGGCACGCTGGGCGTCACCACGGCGGTCGATCAGGTATCCACCGGCCTCACCACGCCGGACATCGTCACCTTCCTGGCCAACATGTCGGGGTTGAAGCGCGAAGGCATCACCCATGCCGCGTTCGAGGCGTCGAGCCATGGCCTGGACCAGTATCGCACCGAAGGGCTGCCGGTGCTGGCGGGCGCCTTCACAAACCTGTCGCGCGATCATCTCGACTATCATGGCGACATGGACCGCTATTTCGACGCCAAGATGCGGCTGTTCGACGAAGTGGTGTCGGCCGATGGCGCGGCGGTGGTCTGGGCCGATGATGCATGGTCGGCGAAGGTCATCGACCGGGTGCGGGCACGCGGCCTGCGCCTTTTCACCGTGGGCGCGCAGGGGCAGGCGCTGCGCCTCGTCAAGCGCACCCCGACCCAGCTCGGCCAGACGCTGGACATCGATGCGGACGGCAAGACCTGCAAGGTGAACCTGCCGCTGATCGGGGCCTATCAGGCCGCCAATGCCCTGACCGCCGCCGGGCTGGTCATCGCGACGGGCGGCGATACCGCCAAAGTGCTGGAACTGCTCGGCCGGGTCCAGCCGGTGCGCGGCCGGCTGGAACGTGCGGTCATCAGCCGGGCCGGCGCGCCGGTCTATGTCGACTATGCCCATACGCCCGATGGCCTGCGCGCCGCGATCGAGGCATTGCGGCCCCATACGCGCGGCCGGCTGATCGCGCTGTTCGGCGCGGGCGGGGATCGTGATGCGGGCAAGCGCCCCCTGATGGGTAAGGTCGCCGCCGAACTGGCCGACCATGTCATCGTCACCGACGACAATCCCCGGTCGGAAGACCCATCCGCCATTCGGGCCGCCGTGCTGGCCGGTGCGCCGGGGGCGCAGGAAGTCGGCGGCCGCCGCGCCGCCATCGCCGCCGCCATTGCGCAGGCGGGCGCGGATGACATTGTCCTGCTGGCGGGCAAGGGCCATGAACAGGGCCAGATCATCGGCGACCGGGTGCTGCCGTTCGATGATGTGACCGTGGCGCGGGAGTGCGCGGGTTGATGCATCATACGCATTCACCGAACGGGGGCTTGTGCTGATGCCCCCCCTCTGGACCTCCGCCCAAATCGCAGAAGCCACAGGCGGCGCCGCGTCGGCGCCGTTCGCCGTTTCGGGCGTCGCCTTTGACAGCCGCGAAGTCGGGCCGGGCGATCTGTTCGTCGCGATGAAGGGCGAGACGACCGACGGCCACAAATTCGTGGACAAGGCATTCGGTCAGGGTGCGGCAGGGGCGATCGTCAGCGAACCCGTCGCGCATCCCCATGTCCTGGTGCGCGACAGCGCCCTCGCGCTCGAAGCGCTGGGAGTGGCGTCGCGCAAGCGCATGGGTGGCAAGCTGATCGGCGTCACCGGATCGGTCGGCAAGACCGGCACCAAGGAAGCCCTGTTTCAGGCGCTCGACCGCGCCGCACCGGGGCAGGTGCATCGGTCGGTCAACAGTTACAACAATCATGTCGGGGTGCCGCTCAGCCTCACCCGGATGCCGCGGGACAGCGCCTATGGCGTGTTCGAAATGGGCATGAACCATGCCGGCGAACTGGCGGCACTGACCCGGCAGGTGCGTCCCCATGTCGCGATCGTCACCGCCATCGCGCCCGCCCATATCGAATTTTTCGGCACCGAAGCGAAGATCGCGGAGGCCAAGGCGGAGATTTTCGAGGGGCTGGAGCCGGGCGGCACCGCGATCATCCCCTATGACAGCCCCCATGTCGCGACCCTCTACAACAAGGCGGAGCGCCATGCGGCGCGCATCCTGACCTTCGGCATGAGCCGCGAGGCCGACATCCACGCGCTGGAAATCGTGGCCGCGCCGGGTGGCGGCAGCCTGGTCACGGCGAAGCTGCCCGACGCTGAACTCTGTTTCACCGTCGCCGCGCCGGGGGATCATTGGGTGTCCAATGCGCTGGCCGTGCTGGCGGCGGTCGATGCGCTGGGTGGCGATCTGGCGGCGGCTGGGCTGGCGCTTGCCGAAATGCCGGGCCTGCCGGGCCGGGGTGAACGGCATATCCTGCCGGTCGCAGGCGGGCAGGCGTTGCTGATCGACGAAAGCTACAACGCCAATCCCCTGTCCATGACCGCAACGCTCACGCAATTGGGCCGCGAGACGGCCGAGCGCCGCATCGCCATCCTGGGCGGCATGCGCGAACTGGGTGATCGCAGCGCGGAACTGCATGCCGGCCTTGCCGAACCGCTGCGTGCGGGTCAGGTCGATTTCGCCATCCTGGTGGGTGCCGAAATGGCGCCGCTGGCTGCCATGCTCGATGGGTTCATACCCTACGTCCATGTGCCCGACACGGCGGCGGCCATCCCCCTCATCCAAACCGAAATGCGCGCGGGCGACGCGATCCTGGTCAAGGGTTCCAACGGTGTCGGCCTGTCCCGCCTGGTCGCCACCCTTGGCCAGGCGGCCCGCGACGGAGATAGTGAATAATGCTCTACTGGCTGGCCGAAACCCTCGATTTCGCAGGTGTTTTCAACCTGATCCGCTATCTGTCCTTCCGGGCCGGCGCGGCGATCTTCACCGCGCTGGTCATTGGCCTGGTCATCGGGCCGAAATTCATCGGCTGGCTGCGCGTCCGCCAGGGCAAGGGACAGCCGATCCGCGACGACGGCCCGCAAAGCCATCTCGCCAAGCGCGGCACGCCGACCATGGGCGGGCTGATGATCCTGACCTCCATGGTCGCTTCCGTGCTGCTGTGGATGGACCTGTCCTCCACCTATGTCTGGGCCTGCCTGTTCGTGACGCTGGGCTTCGGCGCGATCGGCTTCCTGGACGATTATGACAAGGTGACAAAGGCCAGCCACAAGGGGCTGTCGGGCAAGATGCGCCTGGCCTTCGAATTCCTGATCGCGGGTGTCGCGGCCTGGATGATCGTGCATCAGCATGGCAATACCGCGCTGTACGTACCCTTTTACAACGGCCCGGCGATCGAACTGGGGCCGTTCTACTTCTGCTTCGCCGCCTTCGTGATCGTGGCGTTCGGCAATGCGGTGAATTTGACCGATGGCCTTGACGGGCTGGCCACCATGCCGGTCATCATCGCCAGCTTGGCTTTCCTGCTGATCGTCTATCTGGTCGGTCGCGCGGATTTCGCCCAATATCTGGGCATCCCCCATGTGCCGGGCGCGGGCAACCTCACCATCCTGTGCGGGGCGATCATAGGCTCCGGCCTTGCCTTCCTCTGGTTCAACGCGCCGCCCGCCGCCGTGTTCATGGGCGATACCGGGAGCCTCGCGCTGGGCGGGACGATCGGCGTGATCGCCGTCACCGCCCATCATGAAATCGTGTTGGGCATCATCGGCGGCCTGTTCGTGGTGGAGGCGCTGTCGGTCATCATCCAGGTCTTTTTCTACAAGCGCACCGGCAAGCGGGTGTTCCGCATGGCGCCGATCCACCATCATTTCGAGCAACTGGGCTGGGCCGAACCGACCGTGGTGATCCGTTTCTGGATCATCGCCTTCGTGCTGGCGCTTGCCGGCCTCGCCACGCTGAAGCTGAGGTAAGCGGATGATCGTTTCGGAGGCTTTCAAGGGCAAGACCTATGCCGTGCTGGGGCTGGCGCGGTCCGGCCTCGCGACTGTCGCCACGCTGGTCACCAGCGGCGCGCGCGTCGTCGCCTGGGACAGCCGGGAAGAAGCGCGCGCCCTTGTCGAGGGCAAGGCGGAGCTTGGCGATCCGATGGAGATCGACCTTGGCGGTTTCGACGGCATCGTCGTGTCGCCGGGCGTGCCCTTGAACCGCCACCCGATCGCGATGCGCGCCAGAATCGCTGGCGTGCCGATCATCGGCGACATCGAACTGTTCGCGCTCGCCCGCCCGACGCTGCCGCCGCACAAGGTCGTCGGCATCACCGGCACCAACGGCAAGTCGACCACCACCGCGCTGATCCACCATATCATCGAACAGGCGGGTTATCCCACGGTGATGGGCGGCAATATCGGCCTGCCGATCCTCAGCCAGCCGCCGCTGGAACCGAACCTGCATGGCGTGGGCATCTATGTGCTGGAACTGTCCAGCTACCAGATCGACCTGACGCATAGTCTGGACTGCGATGTCGCGGTGCTGCTCAACATCACGCCGGATCATCTCGATCGGTACGATGGGTTCGAAGGCTATGTCGCGTCCAAAGCACGGTTGTTTGCGATGCAGTCGGCTGGACATAAGGCGGTGATCGCGATCGACGATGAGCCGAGCCGGTCTATATCGAACCAGATCTGTGCCGCCAAGGGAAGCGGGGAGGATGTGGTGGAGGTAGCATCGACCCAAGTCGATGCCACTGAGCAGCTTGCATGGCCCGCACTCCAAGGGCCGCACAATGCTCAGAATGTGGCGGTCGCGATGGTGACGGCCGCCGTATTGGACATTGATGCTGCCACTACAAAAGCGGCCCTCGCCAGCTACGCCTCGCTCCCCCACCGGATGCAGGCCGTCGGCACCCGTAACGGCGTCCTTTACGTCAATGACAGCAAGGCAACGAACGCCGCATCGACCGCGCCGGCACTCGCCGCATGGCCCGCGATCGACGGCAAGCCCCGCATTCACTGGATCCTGGGCGGCGTCGCCAAGTCCGACAATCTGGACGAGTGCGTTCCCCATTTCGCCAATGTCGCGCACGCCTACACCATCGGCGAAGCGGGGCATATGTTCGCCGATCTGCTGCGGCCCCATATGGCGGTGGACGACAGTGAAATGCTAAGCGCCGCCGTCCGCCGCGCCGCGCGCATCGCGCAGCCGGGCGACGTGGTGCTGTTGTCGCCGGCCTGCGCCAGTTTCGACCAGTTTCGTGATTTCGAGGCGCGCGGCGACGCTTTCGCCGCCGCCGTCGCGGCGCTGGAACAGGGCGGCGAATAGCCAGCAAGGCCGGGGGGCAACGCGATGGGCAGGGAAGGGACGACACGCATGTTCAGGGCTGGCGAACTGGTGAAGGGGTTCCGCACCCGCACCGTGCCGCGCGAACGCACCGCGCTCGCCATCTGGTTCTGGGAAATCGACCGCGTCCTGCTGTCGCTGATCGTGGCGCTGATGGCGATCGGGCTGGTCGCCGTTGCCGCCGCGTCCCCCGTCGCGGCAATCGATCGGTCCACGGCGCAGGTCGCGGTCAATCCGCTGATCTATTTCTATCGCCAGTTGATGTGGGTGTTCTTCGGTCTGCCGATCATGCTGGTCATCTCCATGCTGCCCCGGCCGCAGGCGCGGCGGCTGGCGATTTTCCTGTGCGCCTTCTTCTTCGTCCTGCTGTTGTGCGTGCCGATCCTGGGCAGCGTGGTGAACGGGGCCAAGCGCTGGATCGACCTGCCCGGCTTCCGGCTCCAGCCTTCGGAGTTTCTGAAACCCGCCTATGTCGTGACCACCGCCTGGCTGCTGTCGCTGCGTGGCAAGGACGCCAGCCTGCCCGTCATTCAGGCGACCGGCATCATGACCCTGATGATCGCCGGCATCCTGATGAAACAGCCCGATTTCGGCCAGACGGTGATCTTCCTGGCCTGCTGGGGCTGCCTGCTGTTGTTGTCGGGGCTGGAAATGCGCTGGATCGCGATGCTGGCGGGCGCGGGGCTGGCGGGGCTGGTCGCAGTCTATATGTTCTATGAAAATGGCCGGCAGCGGATCAACGACTTTCTGGGCATCGGGGTACAGATGGATACCGGGCCGGACCAGACCGACCTCGCCTTCCGCACCATCACCCATGGCGGCTTCACCGGCGTCGGGCCGGGCGGCGGCCAGAACAAGTTCCGCCTGCCCGAAGCGCATACCGACTATATCTTTTCGGTCATTGGCGAGGAGTTCGGCCTGCTTGCCTGCATCGCCATCGCCTGTGTCTATCTGGCGATCGTGGTGCGCGTGCTGCTGCGCCTGCTGGACGAGGAGGATAATTTCACCATCCTGGCCGCCGCCGGCCTCACCACCCAGTTCGGATTGCAGGCGATCATCAACATGGGCGTCAATGCGCAGATATTTCCGTCCAAGGGCATGACGCTGCCCTTTATCAGCTACGGTGGCTCCTCTATGCTCGCGCTTTGTATCGGCGTCGGCCTGCTGCTCGCATTCACGCGGCGCAACCCCTTCATGGGTCGGCACACGGTCGTCAAATGGAGTGGTCGATGAGCATTTCCCGTCACTTCGTCCTGGCCGCCGGCGGGACGGGTGGACATATGATTCCAGCCCATGCCGTGGCCGAGGAACTGATGGCGCGCGGCCATCATGTCGCGCTCGTCACCGATGAGCGCGGGGCGAAGATCCCCGGCATCTTCGATCATGCGCCGGATAACAGGGCGCAGGTCCATGTCATGCCTGCGGGGCGCATGACGAAGAATCCGGCAAGCTGGCCCGGCGCGCTGAAGGCGATCTGGGCCGGCCGCGCCATGGCCCGTCGCCTCAACGAAACCTTTCGCCCGACCGCCGTGGTCGGCTTTGGCGGCTATCCCGCCATGCCCGCGCTGCTGGGCGCGCTGGCCGATGGCATCCCGACCGCCATCCATGAACAGAATGCCGTGTTGGGCCGGGTCAACCGGCTGCTGGCGGGCCGGGTCGATGCGATCGCGACCGCCTATCCCGATGTCGAGCGGCTGAAACCCGGTCATGCCGCCAAGGTCCATCTGATCGGCAATCCGGTGCGCGAGGAAGTGAAGCAGTTGCGCGAGGAGGAATTCCCCGCGCTGACCGACGAAAGCGTGTTCCGGGTGCTGGTGATCGGCGGCAGCCAGGGCGCGACCATCCTCTCCAGCGTCGTGCCCGAAGGGCTGTCGATGCTGCCCGTCGCGCTGCGCCGCCGCCTGCAAGTCACGCAGCAATGCCGGGCCGAGGATATCGAGCGCGTGCGCAAGACCTATGCGGAGATGGAAATTCCCGCCGATCTCGCCACCTATTTCAACGACGTGCCCGAAAAGCTGGGCTGGGCGCATCTGGTGATCGCGCGGGCGGGCGCGTCGACGCTGGCCGAACTGACCTGCGCCGGCCGCCCGGCGATCCTGATCCCGTTGCCCAGCGCCATGGACGATCATCAGACCGCCAATGCGAAGGAAATGACCGAGGCCGGCGGCGCGCGCACCATCCCGCAGGCGCGCTTCACCGCGGTCGAACTGGCCAAGCAGATGCAGAAGATGGCGATGGAGCCGGGCGCGCTCCAGAATGCGGCGAAGCGCGCGCGCAGTTGCGGCCGCCCCGATGCCGCGCGCGACATGGCCGACCTGCTCGAAAGCATCGGCCACGCGCCTATCGTCAACGATCCGGTGCGGGTCGGGCCGATGCCGACCACGCTCAATCTGGCGGGGGTGCCGGCTTGACGTGCGCACGCCACACGCATCCCAGCGAAGGCTGGGATCGCCCTTGTCTTTTTTCCGTCGCTCTCGAAGAAAAGAGAGACGCCAGCCTTTGCTGGCATGACGACAGTGTTTCGGAGTTTATCGCATGAAGGGTGTCGGCACGGACATCGGCACGATCCATTTCATCGGCATCGGCGGCATCGGCATGTCCGGCATCGCCGAAGTGATGCATAATCTGGGCTATAGCGTGCAGGGGTCCGACGTGGCCGAAGGCTATGTCGTGGAGGGATTGCGCGCCAAGGGGATCAGGGTGATGATCGGCCACAAGGCCGAAAATCTGGGCGACGCCGCCGTGGTCGTCACCTCCACCGCGATCAAGCGCGGCAACCCGGAGGTCGAACTGGCGCTGGAAACCCGTATCCCGGTGATCCGCCGCGCCGAAATGCTGGCCGAACTGATGCGCCTGAAATCGACCGTCGCGGTGGCGGGCACCCATGGCAAGACGACGACCACCTCGATGGTCGCGGCGCTGCTGGACGCGGGCGGGGTGGACCCGACCGTCATCAACGGCGGCATCATCAACAGCTATGGGTCCAACGCGCGGCTGGGCAATAGCGACTGGATGGTGGTGGAGGCCGACGAGAGCGACGGCAGCTTCCTGCGGCTGGACGGCACGATCGCGGTCGTGACCAATATCGATCCCGAACATCTCGACCATTATGGCAGCTTCGACCGGGTGAAGGACGCCTTTGTCGAATTTGTGGGCAATGTCCCCTTCTACGGCGCGGCGATGCTCTGCCTCGACCATCCCGAAGTGCAGGCCATCCTGCCGCGCGTGCAGGACCGCCGGATCGTCACCTATGGCTTTTCGGCGCAGGCCGACATTCGCGGCGAAAATGTCCAGCCCATCCCCGGCGGCAACCGTTTCGACGTGCAGATTCGCGAGCGCGACGGGTCGATCCGCCGGATCGAGGGGATCGAGATGCCGATGCCCGGCCGCCACAATGTGCTGAACGCCATGGCGGCGATCGGCGTGGCGCTGCAAATGGGTATCGACGACGCGACGATCCAGACCGGCTTTGCCAAGTTTGGCGGCGTGAAGCGCCGCTTCACCAAGGTCGGCGAAATCGCCGTGGACGGGGGCACCGCCACCGTCATCGACGATTATGGCCATCACCCGGTCGAGATAAAGGCGGTGCTCGCCGCCGCGCGCGAAGGCCTGTCTGGTTCGGCTAATGGGGGCCGGGTCATCGCCGTGGTCCAGCCGCACCGCTTCACCCGCCTGCGCGACCTGATGGATGAATTCCAGCAGGCGTTCAACGATGCCGACATCGTCTATGCCGCCCCGGTCTATACCGCTGGCGAGCAGCCGATCGAGGGCGTCGACAGCGCCGCGCTGGTGGCCGGATTGAAGCGGCGCGGGCATCGCCATGCCTCGACCGTCGCCGGCGCGGACGATCTGGCGAAGGCGATCGCCGCCGACATCCAGCCCGACGACATGGTCATCTGCCTGGGGGCAGGGGACATCACCAAATGGGCGGCGGGCCTGGCCGCCGCCGTCGCCACGGTCAAGGAAGCCGTCTGATGTTCGAACTGTTCGCCGTTGGCCTGGAAATGCAGAAGCGCATGATCGACGCCCAGATGCAGGGCGTGGAGGCCGCGCGCGACATGGTGGACGCGGCCCGGCATCAGGTCGAAACCAGCCTTGCCGCGACGCAGGCAAATGAAGCGGGGATGAAGGCGGTGAAAAGCTGGATGAACCTGTGGGGCATCCGCGCTTGACGGCGACCATCGCCCTTCCGCCGGTGCGCGGCACGTTGAAGGCCGATGCCCCGTTGGCCCCGCTCGTCTGGTTCAAGGCGGGCGGCGCGGCGCAATGGCTGTTCGAGCCGAAGGATGCGGACGACCTCTCCGATTTTCTGGCCGCACTCGATCCGGGGGTGCCGGTGATGGCATTGGGCCTCGGCTCCAACCTCATCGTCCGCGACGGCGGCGTGCCGGGCGTGGTCGTGCGGCTGGGCAAGCCCTTCGCCAAGGTGACGGCGCTTGATGCCACCACGCTGACCTGCGGCGGCGGCGCATCGGGCATCCTGGTTTCCTCCACGGCACGCGACAATGGCATTGCCGGGCTTGAGTTCCTGCGCTCCATCCCCGGCACGGTCGGCGGCTTCGTGCGGATGAACGGCGGCGCCTATGGCCGCGAGACGTGCGACATATTGGTGGAATGCGACATCGTCCTGCGGTCGGGCGCGCGGGTGACTCTGTCCAACGCGGACCTTGGCTACACCTATCGTCATTCGACCCTGCCCGATGGCGCGGTCGTTGTGTCGGCGACCTTTCGGGGCCATCCCGGCGAACCGGCCGCAATCCAGGCGGAAATGGACCGCATCGCCGCCGCGCGCGAGGAAAGCCAGCCGCTGCGCAGCAAGACCGGCGGATCGACCTTCAAGAACCCGGATGGTCACAAGGCTTGGGCTTTGGTGGACGAGGCGGGCTGTCGCGGGCTGCAACTGGGCGGCGCACAGGTGAGCGAGAAGCACACCAATTTCCTGCTGAACACCGGAGAGGCCACCAGCGCCGACATCGAGGCGCTGGGCGAGGAAGTCCGCCGCCGCGTCAGGGAAAAGAGCGGAATCGAATTGGAATGGGAAATTCAGCGCGTGGGAAAAGCCAAGTGACTCGTGGCCCCTGGCATGTCGCCGTCCTGATGGGCGGCTGGTCGGCGGAGCGGCCCGTATCGCTTATGAGCGGGGAGGGCGTGGCCAAGGCGCTGGAATCGCGCGGCCACACCGTCACCCGCATCGACATGGACCGCAATGTCGCCGCGCGCCTGGCTGAAACCAGGGCGGACGTGATCTTCAACGCTCTCCATGGCGTCCCCGGCGAGGATGGCACGGTGCAGGGCATGATGGACCTGATGGGCCTGACCTACACCCATAGCGGCCTTGCCACATCGGTCATCGCGATCGACAAGCAACTGACCAAGCAGGCGCTTGTCCCCCACGGCATCCCCATGCCCGGCGGCCATATCGTGCAAAGCGAAAGCCTGTTCACGGCCGATCCGCTGCCGCGCCCCTATGTGCTCAAGCCCGTCAATGAAGGCAGTTCGGTCGGGGTCGCCATCGTCACGGCGGAGGGCAATTATGGCAACCCCATCGCCCGCGACAGCGTGGGGCCGTGGCAGGATTTCCCCGAATTGCTCGCCGAACCCTATATTCGTGGCCGCGAACTGACGACGGCCGTGCTGGGCGACGAGGCGCTGCTCGTCACCGAACTGCGCCCGAAGAGCGGCTTCTACGATTTCGACGCCAAATATACCGACGGCATGACCGAACATGTCTGCCCGGCCGATATCCCGGACGAGATCACAAAAGCCTGCAAGGCGCTGGCGCTGCGGTCGCACCGGTTGCTGGGCTGCAAGGGTGCGTCGCGGGCCGATTTTCGCTGGGATGACGAACAGGGTATCGCGGGGCTGTATCTGCTGGAGGTCAACACCCAGCCGGGCATGACCCCCTTGAGCCTGGTTCCTGAACAGGCGGCCAGGCTCGGCATTGACTATGCCACGCTGGTGGAGACTATTGTCGAGGAAGCGCTGAACCGCGCCGGGGGTAAACAGGATGGCTGAGGCACGGATCAGGCGCGGCGGCACCGCGCGACTGAGCAGCGCGAAGGGGCGGGCGACGCGCGGGCGTGGCCGCACCCTCAAGCGACAGAGCAGCCTTGACCGGCTGATCGAATGGCTGCCCGTCAGTGAAGCCACGCTCCAGCGCATGGCCAGTTGGGCGATCGTCGCCATCGTCGGCGGCGTTGCCGTCACCATCGCGATCTTCATGGGGCTGCCTGGCATGGCCCGGCAACAGGTGGCCGATCTTGCCGCCCGCGCCGGTTTCGAGGTCGAGAAGGTCGAGGTGCGCGGCGTCGAGCGCATGGACGAACTGCCTGTCTATAATATCGCGCTGGGCCAGGTGGATCGTTCCATGCTCTCGCTCGACCTGCCCAGGGTGCGTTCCGAAATGCTGCAACTGGGCTGGGTCAAGGATGCCCGTATTTCCCGCCGCCTGCCCGACACGCTGGTGGTCGACATTGTCGAGCGCGATCCGGTGGCGGTGTGGCAGCATGGCGGCAAGCTGCATCTGATCGACGTGGCCGGCGTGGTGTTGCAGTCGGTGTCCGCCAGCGCGATGCCCGACCTGCCCCTGGTCGTCGGTCCCAATGCCAACCGCCAGACCGCCGGCCTCAACCGGCTGATGGAAAATGCCCCGGCTCTCAAGCCGATGCTGGCCGGCGCCACCTGGGTCGGGAACCGCCGCTGGGACTTGCGCTTTCAGTCGGGTGAAACCCTGTCCCTGCCGGAGGGTGACAAGGATTCGGCGTCCGCGCTGGTCAATTTCGCGCGGATGGACGGGGTGAACCGGCTGCTGGGCCGGGGCATCGTCAGGTTCGACATGCGCGATCCCGACCGCTTCGTCCTGCGCCTGCCGCAGGGGCAGGTGGAAGAAAAGTCGGCCGGCGCGGCGGCCGGCAGCGCCAGTGCGCCGGTGCAAGGCGAGGAAGGCTGAAGTCCATGGCGCAGCCCAAGGTCGAAAAGCTGATCACCGCGATCGACATTGGCTCCTGGAAAGTGTCGGCGCTGATCGCCGGTCGCACCGACACCGGCGAACTCGCGATCCTGGGCACCGGCCAGCGCGAAAGCCGGGGGGTGCGCCGGGGTTTCATCGCCGACATGGAGCGCACCGAACTGGCCGTGCGCGAAACGGTGGAACAGGCCGAACGGGTCGCTGGCACCAATATCGAGGATGTGTGGGTCAGCTTTTCGGGCGGCAGCCTGGTCAGCGATGTCGTCACGGTCGAACGTGACATGGCCGGCTATCGCATCGAACAGGCCGATATCGACGACCTGCTCACCACCGGCCAGCAGGGCATCGACCCCGATGGCCGCGTCGTCCTCCATGCCCAGCCGACCTGTTTCACCATCAATGGCAAGGTGCCGGTCAAGAAACCGCTGGGCATGCACGCCGATCTGCTGGGCGTCGACATTCATGTCGTGCTGGCCGACGGTGCGCCGCTCGCCAATCTCGACCTGTGCGTGCGCGGCGCCTATCTCAACGTCAACTCGATCGTCGCCTCGCCGATCGCGACGGGCCTTGCCTGCCTGTCGGAGGAAGAACGCGATCTGGGCGTCGCCCTGGTGGAGATGGGCGCGGGCGTCACCAATGTCTCGCTTTATGCCGGGGGGATGCTGGTCGGCCTTCACTCGATCCCCTTTGGCGCGTCGGACATTACCGACGATATCGCTTCGGCCTTCGGCATCCGCCGCAGCCAGGCGGAACGGATCAAATGCTTTTACGGTTCGGCGATGCAGAATCCGCGCGATTTCCGCGAGATGATCGAGATCGCGCCGCCCCATGGCGAGGTCGCGACGGCGGGGCAGGTCGCCGGTCCCAATGCGGAAGGGGGCAAGATCACGCGCGCCGCCCTGGTCGGGGTCATCTGCGAACGGCTGAACCAGATCATGACCGAAGTGAATGGCGCGCTCGCCGGCATGGGCTTCAATACGCCCACCGGGCGGCAGGTGGTGCTGACCGGCGGCGGCGCGGAAATGAAGGGGATTGCCGATTATGCGCAGGGCGCGCTGGGCCGCGCGGTGCGGGTCGGGCGGCCCAGGGGCTTGTCCGCCATGCCCGAAGCGCATAGTGGCCCCGCCTTCGCGACATTGGCGGGTCTGGCGCTTTACGGCGCTTCCAACCCGGTTGATCTCCGCACGATGGCGCCCGCGCCGCAGACGGTGCATCGTATCGGCGCGCCGCTCTGGTGGCAGCGGATGATGCGGGCGATGAAGACCAACTATTGAATGAATTTGTACGAAGACGAAATTAGGTGGTGAATCCGCTATTTTCTGGTGTTAACGATTGATGACGGTATCGCTTCCTGACGAGGAAGCTGAGGGAGCAGAATATATGAGCATTGAAATCAGCCCGCCGCATGTGGACGAACTGAAGCCGCGCATCGCGGTCATCGGCGTCGGCGGAGCGGGCGGCAATGCCATTGCCAACATGATCGCCGCCAGTGTCGAGGGGGTGGACTTCATCGTCGCCAACACCGACGCGCAGGCGCTCAACAGCTCGCCGGCCGAACGGCGCATCCAGCTTGGCCCGCAGATCACCGAAGGGCTGGGCGCGGGATCGCGTCCCGAAATCGGCAAGGCGGCGGCGGAAGAAACCATCGCTTCGGTCGAGCAGGCGCTGGAAGGCGCGCATATGTGCTTCATCACCGCCGGCATGGGCGGCGGCACCGGCACCGGCGCGGCCCCCGTCATTGCCAAGGCGGCGCGCGATCGCGGCATCCTGACCGTCGGCGTCGTGACCAAGCCCTTCACCTTCGAAGGCAATCGTCGCATGAAGTCGGCGGAAGCGGGGATCGAGGAACTGCAAAAGCATGTCGATACGCTGATCGTCATCCCGAACCAGAATCTGTTCCTGATCGCCAACCCCAACACCACCTTCAAGGAAGCCTTCCAGATGGCGGACGAGGTGCTGCAACAGGGCGTGCGGTCGATCACCGACCTCATGATCATGCCGGGCCTCATCAACCTCGACTTTGCCGACGTGCGTTCGGTGATGGGCGAAATGGGCAAGGCGATGATGGGCACCGGCGAAGCCGAAGGCGACGGCCGTGCGCTCCAGGCGGCGGAAAAGGCGATCGCCAACCCGCTGCTCGATGGCGTGTCGATGCGCGGGGCGAAGGGCGTCATCGTCTCGATCGTCGGTGGCGACGACATGCGCCTGATGGAAGTGGACGAGGCCGCCAACCATATCCGCGAACTGGTGGACCCGGACGCGAACATCATCTGGGGCAGCGCCTTCAACGACAATCTCAATGGCAAGATTCGCGTGTCGGTGGTCGCCACCGGCATCGACAACGAAATCGGCAACCATGCCGCGCCGTTGACCCAGCCGTTCAGCTTCGCCAGCCGTCCCGCCGTGTCCGTGCCCCAGGCTGCTGCGCCCAAGCCGGCGCCGGTCGCGCCGCAACCCGCCCCGGTTGCCGCGCCACAGCCGGCGCCCGAACCTGCAACGCTGGAACTGGATGTGCCCGAAGCACCCGCTCCGGTTCAGCCGACGGCTGCGCCCGCGCCCTTTTCGCCGCCCCGGCCGGCCGCGATCTTTTCCGATGAAGACCCGGATCAGGATGAACTGGTGCTGGGCGCCGACAGCGCCGAAGCGCCTGTCCCGGCCGCAGCCGCGCCGGCCCCGGCCGCGCCTGCGCCGCGGGTCGCGACCGGCGGCACGTTGTTCGAACGGATGGCAGGGCTGACCCGTGGCCATGAAAAGGGACCGGGCGCCGACGACAGCGCGCCGGGCGTGGATATTCCGCGTTTCCTCAATCGCCAGAACAACCAGTGATCGTCCGGCGCGCGCCCGCGCCGTGACCCTGCAAAAGCGCGCCATCGGTCCCCTGGGGCGATCCGGCGCGCTTTTTCATGGGGCCAATTCCCCATTCATCCTGAAATCGGCTAGAGCGCGCTGGTGAAACGCATTTCCTTCTGGATTCCCGGCGGCCTGCTTCTGGCAGGGATCGCGCCCACCCCGATCGTCCTGGCCCAATCCGACCAGGCCCAGCTTGCGCGCCCGTCCGGCGCGGCCGATCTCAACAACCATCTCGCCCGGCTTGCGGACAATCCGCGCGACGTGAGCGCGCTGATCGGGGCGGGGGAGGCCGCACTGGCGCTGGACGATGCCCGCGCCGCCGCCGGTTTCTTCGCCCGCGCGGACGGGATCACCAGCGGCAACGGCCGGATCAAGGCCGGCCTCGCCCGCGTGATGCTCCAGATGCAGAATCCCGGCGAAGCCTTACGACTGTTCGACCAGGCGCAGCGTCTGGGCTATCCCGATGCGACGATATTGTCCGACCGCGCGCTCGCCAGGGACATGACCGGCGATCAGGCGGGCGCCCAGCGCGACTATCAGGCCGCGCTGCTGCGCACGCCCGGTGACGATGAACTGGTGCGCCGCTACGCCGCCTCGCTCGGCATAGCCGGGCAGGTGGAGGCGGCGGAAAAGATACTGGACCCGCTGCTTTACAAGAGCGACCGGGCCGCATGGCGTTACAAGGCGTTCATCCTGGCGATGAACAACAGGCAGGCGGACGCGAAGAAGATCGCTGACCAGACGATGCCGGCGCAACTGGCCATCGCGATCGTCCCCTATATGCTGAAAATGCCCTATCTGACCCCCGCGCAAAAGGCGGCGGCGGTGCATTTCGGCCATTTCCCGCAACAGACCGGCACGACCATCGCGGCGATTGTCCCGACCCCGCCCGCGCCGGGCATCACCCTGTCCAAACCCCCGGTGACGGTGGCCGCAGCGCCCGCCACCACCCGCACCAAAGCGCTCAGCCGGTCCGAACAGCGCCGCCAGCAGCGGGAGGCCGACAGGCTGGCCCGCGCCGAAGCCGCCCGCCTGGCGCGCCAGCCAAGGTCGGTCCAGACCGCGCAATCGGTCCCGACCCCGCAACCACCCCCGCAACTGGCGCAGGCGCAGGTCGCCGCGCCTGTGCCGCAACCCATGCGTCAACCCGCGCCGCCGCAGGCGCAGGTCCAGTCTTTGCCCCCGACCCTGCCCCCGACCCTGCCTCTGCCGCTGCCATCGTCGCCGCCCGCCATCCAATCCGCGCCAACGCAGCCGGTGACGAACCAGCCTGCGCCACAGGTCCAGTCGCTGCCTGCGTCACCCTCCACAACGCCACCCCCCGCCCAGACGCCACCCGTCCGTCAGGCTGCGGCACCGTCCGCACAGGTGCAGGGGCCGCCCGCGCCGGGCTTCGATTCGATCGATCGGCCCGCCCAGCCGACCCCGCCCGCTGCCTCGCCCGCGTCGCAGATCAACGCGATCACCCTGGCGCAGGCGTCGACCCCGCCTGTCGCCGCTCCTGTGGTGCAGGCATTGCCCCCGGCGCCGCCACCGACAACCACCCCGCAACCCAATCCCGAAGCGACCCGCAGCCTCGCCGAGATCATCCGGGCGATCGACGTGCCCGACACCGAAAAGCAGGCGACCGTCGCCGCCGTCGACCTGGACGAGATCGCCGCGCTTCAGACGCAGCGCCGCGCCGAACGCCAGGCTGCCGCCAAAATCGCGGCGAAGCTCGCCGCTGACAAGGCGAAGAAGGACGCACTCGCCAAGGCAAAGGCGGAGGCCGACGCAAAGGCGAAAGCCGAAGCCGAGGAAAAGAAACGCCTCGCCGCCAACCCGTCACGCAACTGGCTCCAGGTCGGCGTCGGCCAGAGCAAGTCCGCCCTGGGCTTCACCATGAAAGGGCTGCGCAAGAAATATGCCCCTCTCGCGCCGCAATCCGCCTGGAGCGCGGGCTGGAGCCGCACCAACCGCCTGCTGGTCGGTCCTTTCCCCAGCTTCGCCCGCGCGAAGGAGATGGAGGACAAGCTGAAAGCCGCCGGGGCCGATGTATTCGCATGGAAAAGCGACGCCGGGGAGGTGGTCGAACGGCTGGCGGGCGACTAAGAGGGCGTCCCATGACGACGCTCGCCTCCTATGCCTGCCATCCCGCCGCCAGCCGTGGCCGTCTCCATGCCGAGCCGGGCGGCGAAATGCGCGGGCCGCGCGACATGTTCCAGCGCGACCGCGACCGGATCATCCACTCGATCGCCTTCCGCCGCCTGCGCCACAAGACGCAGGTGTTCGTGTCGCCCGACGGCGATCATTTCCGCGTCCGCCTGACCCACAGCCTGGAAGTCGCGCAGATCGGCCGCACCACCGCGCGCACGCTGGGGCTGAACGAGGATCTGACCGAAGCGCTCTGCCTTGCCCATGACATCGGCCATCCGCCCTTCGGCCATGCCGGGGAGGATGCACTGGAAGTCGCGCTCGAAGATCATGGCGGTTTCGATCACAACGCCCATACGCTGCGCACCCTGATGCTGCTGGACAGTCCCTATCCGCGCTTTCGCGGCCTCAACCTCAGTTGGGAAATGCTGGAGGGGCTGGCCAAGCATAATGGGCCGATCACGAACCCCGGCTGGGCGATGCGTGAACTGGATGCACTTTTCCCGCTCGACCTGACCAGCCATGCCTCGCTGGAGGCGCAACTGGCGGCGATCTCGGACGACATTGCCTATGACAATCATGACATTGACGATGGCCTGCGCGCGGGCCTGCTGACGCTGGACCAGTTGCTGGACGTGCCGTTGGTGCGCCGCTGCTGGGACCGGGTGCGCGCCCGCTATCCCGATGTCGCGCCCGACCGGCTGCTGCGTGAACTGGTGCGCGAACAGATCGGCGTCATGGCCAATGACCTGATCGAATCGACCCGCGCCAATATCGCCGCGTCGGGCGTGGAGACGGTCGAGGATGTCCGCGCCCTGGGCCGCACCCTGGTCGCCTTCTCGCCAGAGCTGGCGGCGCAGGAACGCGACCTCAAGCGCTTCATGTACGCCACTCTCTACCATCACCCTGAACAGCTCGCCGCCGCCGACCGGGCGCGCATCATCGTCACCGACCTGTTCCGCGCCTACAGGCAGGATCCCGCGCTGATGCCGCCCGAATGGCGCGACGATTGTGTCAGCCAGGAACCCGCCCGCAGCCGCCACATCGCCGATTTCATCGCCGGCATGACCGACCGCTACGCCGAAAAGCGCCATGCGGAAATTTACGGGCTGTTCGCGCGGGCGGATTGACGCGCCCTGTCCTTTGCCGCAATGCAAAAGCGTCTCCGGTGGATTCGTTCGCCGGGCATGATGCGGGAGAGTATGGGAAGCCTTTCAGGCCACCCCGTCACCGAAGGAGCAACCGCCCCGGAATCTCTCAGGTCAAAGGACCGCATCGCGCGCAAGGCACTCTGGAAAGCGGACGGTTCGCCCGTCCCACCGAAGGGGTAAGCCATCGGGCCGCAAAGCCCATGGTCAAAGCTCTCAGGTTCCGTGACAGAGGGGGTGGCAGATGCTGCGGGTCCGATTCCGGGCGCGGGCGCTGTCGCTACCACCTCCTGCACGGAAAGGCCGATCCATGTCCGGCACTGATGACGTCACCCATATCGAAGAAGCCCTGCCGCTGGAGGCGCTGCCGCTCGACGCCTGGCATCGTGCCCGTGGCGCGCGCATGGTTGGCTTTGCCGGCTATCATATGCCGATCCAGTATGAAGGCATCATGGCTGAACATGGCTGGACCCGCGAACATGCAGGCCTGTTCGATGTCAGCCATATGGGCCAGATCAGCTTTTCGGGCGAGGGTGTGGACGATGCGCTGGAATATCTGCTGCCCAGCGATATCAAGGGGCTGAAGCCCTTTCGCCAGCGTTATTCGATGCTGCTCGATCAGGATGGCGGCATCCTCGACGACCTGATGGTGTCGCGCCTGGGTGATGACGCCTTCGATGGCGCTGCCATCTACATGGTCGTCAACGGCGCGACCAAATATGACGATATGGGCTGGATGATCGAACATCTGCCCGACGAAGTCGTGATGAACCACATGGCCGATCAGGCGCTGCTGGCGCTGCAAGGGCCGGAAGCGGGGGAAGCGCTGGCGGCGCTCATCCCCGGAACCGCCGACCTCATCTTCATGCAATCGGGCCTCTTCACCTGGCGCGGCGTATCGCTGTGGATCAGCCGGTCGGGCTATACCGGGGAGGACGGGTTCGAAATCAGCATCCCCGCCGATGACGTGACGCTGCTTGCCGATGCGCTGTGCGACCTGCCGCAGGTCAAGCCCATCGGCCTTGGCGCGCGCGACTCGCTGCGGCTGGAGGCGGGCCTGCCGCTCTACGGTCATGACCTTTCGCCCGCCGTCAGCACCATCGGCGCGGACCTGGGCTTTGCCATACAGAAGCGCCGCCGCGAGGAAGGCGGCTTCATCGGCCATGCCCGCGTGATGAAGGAACTGGCCGACGGTCCCGGCGCCAAGCGTGTCGGCCTGACAATCGAAGGCCGCCTGCCCGCGCGGGAAGGCGCGACCATCCATGTCGGGGCCACGCAGGTCGGTGAAGTGACTTCCGGCGGTTTCGCGCCGACCGTGGGCGCGCCGATCGCCATGGGCTGGGTCAGCCTGCCGCACAGCGCGCAAGGCACGGCGCTGGAAATCGAAGTGCGCGGCAAGCGAATCGCCGCAATGGTTGCGCCAATGCCGTTCGTTCCGCATCGTTACCGCCGCAAGGCGTGAGCCTGCGTTCCTTCCGACCTTTTTATGGGTCATGATTGTCGATCAAATCATTCCGGGGAGTATATCCATGAGCCGTTATTTCACCGACGAACATGAATGGATCGATGTCGAAGGCGAAATCGCCACCGTCGGCATCACCGATTATGCGCAGGAACAGCTTGGCGACATCGTGTTCGTCGAACTGCCTGCCGAAGGCACGACCTTTGACAAGGGCGACGACGCCGCCGTCGTGGAATCGGTCAAGGCCGCGTCGGATGTCTATGCCCCGATCTCCGGCGAAGTGGTCGAAAGCAACAGCGCGCTGGAGGACGAACCCGCGCTGGTCAACAGCGATGCGGAGGAGGACGGCTGGTTCTTCAAGCTGCGCATCACCGACGCCAGCGAGCTGGAAGGGTTGATGACCGAAGCGGCCTACAAGAAATTCGTGGCCGCGCTTTAAAGCGACAAGAATAAATCCCTCCCTTTCAAGGGAGGGGGGAGTTTTGAAACATGCGTTACCTTCCCCTGACCGACACTGACCGGGCGGAGATGCTGTCCGTCATCGGCGCGTCGTCCATCGACGATCTGTTCGTGGACGTTCCCGCGCAGGCCCGCCTGACCGGCAAGATTGCGGGCCTGCCGACCCATGCCAGCGAACTGGCGGTCGAACGCCACATGGCGGCGCTGGCGCGGCAGAATCTGTCGGCGGGGGAAGCGCCCTTCTTCCTGGGCGCCGGCGCGTATAAACATCATGTTCCCGCCAGCGTCGATCATCTGATCCAGCGTGGCGAGTTCCTGACCGCCTACACCCCCTATCAGCCGGAAATCGCGCAGGGCACGCTTCAGGTGCTGTTCGAATTCCAGACCCAGGTGGCGCGCCTGCTGGGCTGCGACGTTGCCAACGCCTCCATGTATGACGGCTCGACCGCCTGCTGGGAGGCGATCGTCATGGCCCGCCGCATCACCAAGCGCGGCAAGGCGATCCTGTCGTCGGGTCTTCACCCCCATTATGTCTCGGTCGCCAGCACCATGGCGAAGTTCACCGGCGACGCGCTGGCGCATGAAGCCCCGACGCTGGATGCCGCGACCGATATCGACGCCCTGATCGCAGCGATCGACAGGGACACCTCCTGCGTCGTCGTTCAATATCCCGACATTTTGGGCCGCATCGCCGACCTCACCCCGCTCGCCGACGCGGCCCATGCCGTGGGCGCGCTGCTGGTCGCGGTGGTGACGGAACCCGTCGCCCTCGGAGCGATCAAGGCACCTGGCCATATGGGCGCGGACATCGTCGTGGGCGAAGGCCAGTCGATCGGCGTCGGCCTGCAATTTGGCGGTCCCTATCTCGGCCTGTTCGCGTGCAAGCAGAAATATGTCCGCCAGATGCCCGGCCGCCTGTGCGGTGAGACGGTCGATGCGGCGGGCAAGCGCGGCTTCGTGCTGACGCTCTCCACCCGCGAACAGCATATCCGGCGCGAGAAGGCCACGTCGAACATCTGCACCAATTCGGGCCTGTGTGCGCTGGCGTTCAGCATCCACATGACCCTGCTGGGCGAAAAGGGGCTGCGTACATTGGCGACGCTCAACCATGGCCTTGCCGTGCAGGCGGCCGACCGCCTGGCCAAGGTGCCGGGCGTGACGCTGCTCAACGACAGTTTCTTCAACGAATTCACGCTGATCCTGTCGAAGGATGCGCGAGACGTGGTTCGAACCCTTGCCGACCGGGGCGTGCTGGCGGGCGTCTCGCTCGGCCGCCTGTTCCCCAAGGCGCCGCAGATCGGCAACGGCCTGGTCGTTGCCGTCACCGAAACCGTGACGCCGGAGGATATCGAAGCCCTGGCCAACGCGCTTGAGGAGGAACTGGCATGACCATGCTCAAGGAAGGTCGCCCGACCACCCCCGAACCCGTCAAGGACGCCCATATGGCCCCGGCAACCGCCACCGGCAATCGCGCGCTGATGCTGGAAGAAGCGCTGATCTTCGAGATCGGGTCGACCGACACCACCGGCGTCGATTTCGCGCAAGCTCCCACGGTCGCCAGCCGCCTCGGCACGCTGGCCCGCACCGACGCCATTGGCCTGCCCGGCCTGTCGGAACAGGAAACGGTGCGCCACTACACACGCCTGTCGCGCCAGAATTACGCCATCGACCTTGGGCTGTTCCCGCTCGGCTCCTGCACGATGAAGCATAATCCGCGCCTCAATGAAAAGGTCGCGCGGATGCCCGGTTTTGCCGATCTCCACCCGCTCGCACCCCAATCCACTGTGCAGGGTGCCCTGGGCGTCATCAACGAACTGGCCGTCTGGCTCATCAGGCTGACCGGGATGCATGGCGTCGCGATGACGCCCAAGGCCGGCGCCCATGGCGAACTGTGCGGCCTGCTCTGCATCCGTGCCGCGCTGGAAGCACGCGGCGATGCGCGTCAGGTGGTGCTGGTTCCCGAAAGCGCCCACGGCACCAATCCCGCCACCGCGGCCTTCTGCGGCTACAAGGTCGAGGATATTCCCGCGACCCCCGAAGGCCGCGTCGATCTGGAGGCGCTCAAGGCCCGGCTTGGTCCCGATGTTGCGGCGGTGATGATCACCAACCCCAACACCTGCGGCCTGTTCGAGCGCGACATGAAGGTGATTTCCGATGCGGTCCATGCCGCCGGGGCCTTCGTCTATTGCGACGGCGCGAACTTCAACGCCATCGTCGGCCGTGTCCGCCCCGGCGACCTCGGCGTCGACGCCATGCATATCAACCTGCACAAGACCTTCTCCACCCCCCATGGCGGCGGCGGCCCCGGCTCCGGCCCGGTGGTGCTGTCCGAAGCGCTCGCGCCCTTCGGCCCGCTCCCCTATACCGCGCGCATGGCGGACGGCTCCATCCACCTCATCGAGGAGGAGAATGTCGGCGAGGAAATGCCGCAGAGCTTCGGCCGCATGTCGGCCTTCCACGGCCAGATGGGCATGTTCACCCGCGCGCTGGCCTATATCCTCAGCCATGGCGCCGACGGCCTGCGCCAGGTGGCGGAGGATGCGGTGCTCAACGCCAACTATATCCTGCGCAGCCTGGACGATGTGCTGGACGCCCCCTTCGCCGCCAGTGGCCCCTGCATGCATGAGGCGCTGTTCAGCGACAAGGGGCTGGCCGAAGGCTTCACCACGCTCGACATCGCCAAGGGGCTGATCGACGAGGGCTTCCACCCGATGACCATGTATTTCCCGCTGGTCGTCCATGGCGCGATGCTGATCGAACCGACCGAAACCGAAAGCAAGGCGGCGCTGGACCAGTTCATCATGGCGCTGCGCAGTCTCGCGGAACGGGCGAAGGCCGGGGATGAAGCATTGAAGGGCGCACCCTATCATGCCCCGCGCCGGCGTCTGGATGAAACGCTGGCCGCGCGCAAGCCGGTGCTGGCCTGGACCGAGCCGGGGCTGGCGCAGGCTGCGGAATGACGGACGGGCCGGAACCTTGGGAACCCGGTTCCGGCCGCGTCGCCGCAGAAAAACGTTTCGCACCTGCAACGATGCGCAATCGCGACGCTATCGTCGCGGTGCTGGATGATGCCCTGCCATCCTGTGGTCTTGTGCTGGAGGTGGCGAGCGGCAGTGGTCAACATGCTGTCCACTTCGCTGTCTCATTTCCTTTGCTCGACTGGCAGCCGACCGATCCTGATCCCGCCGCGCTGGCGTCGATCGCGGCCTGGCGTGCCGAGGCGAACCTGCCTAATCTCCGCCCGCCGATCCGGCTCGATGCCGCCGCCGACTGGCCCGTCGCGCAGGTCGACGCCATTCTCTGCATCAACATGGTGCATATCAGTTCATGGGACGCGACGCTTGGGCTGCTCAAGGGGGCGGGGCAGATGCTGCCGCCCGGCGGTCTGCTGTATCTCTATGGCCCTTACACCCGTGCGGGTGTGGAGACTGCGCCTAGCAATCTCGCCTTCGACGCCTCGCTCAAGGCCCGCGATCCGCGCTGGGGCCTGCGCAGGCTGGAGGATGTGGTTGCTGCGGCGGACAGGCAGGGTCTGCGCCTTGATCGCGTGATCGACATGCCCGCCAACAATCTCTCGCTGCTTTTCAGGCGGCGGGATTGAAAAGCTAGCGTGCTCCTGCGAAGGCGGAGCATGTCATTCGTCATTGCGAGCGCAGCGAAGCAATCCAATGGCGTGACCGTGGATTGCTTCGCTGCGCTCGCAATGACGAGAGTATGAATTGATATGTCATCCATGCCCCAACTCCTCCCCCTCGTCACCGCCGAACTCGCCGCCCCGGCCGACCCCCGCGCCGCGGCGATGGCGGGCGCGCTGGCGGCGCAATATCCTGATGCCGCCCGCGCTGTGCTGTTCTACGGCTCCTGCCTGCGGGAGGCCAATCTCGACGGGCTGATGCTCGATTTCTACCTGATCGTGTCCGACTATCCCGCCGCCTATGGCAAGGGCTGGCTGGCGCGGGCCAACCGCCTGATCCCCCCCAACGTCTTTCCGTTCGAACATCAGGGGCTGATCGCCAAATATGCGGTCCTGTCCGAAGCCGATTTCGCGCGTCTGAACAGCCCGGCGGCCGACAATGTCTCGCTCTGGGCGCGCTTCGCCCAGCCATCGCGGCTGCTCTGGGCGTCCGACGACCTGGCCCGCCAGCGCACCATCGCCGCCGTGGCGCAGGCCGCGCCGACGCTCCTGTCGCTTGCCAGGCCCATGGTAAAAGAAGGGGGAGACGTGCTCTCCCTGTGGACCTCCGGCTTTGCGCTGACCTATGATGCGGAGTTGCGTGCGGAAAAGACGGGACGTTCGCGCTCGATCGTCGATGCCGATCCCGACCGCTATCGCCGCTTTGGTGATGCCGCGCTCGCCGATGGCCTGCCCCCTGCGCCGCAGGACGCGCCTGCGCTCTGGCGCGCGCTTCAGCGCCGCGGCAAGCGCCTGTCGGTGATCCGCCTGGCCAAGGCCAGCTTCACCTATGCCGGCGGCATCGATTATCTGGCGTGGAAGATCAACCGCCACGCGGGCACGCAGATCAGCATCAAGCCCTGGCAGCGGCGCTGGCCGCTGCTGGGCGCGCTCACTCTGCTGCCGCGGCTGTTCCGGGGCGGGGCGATCCGTTAAGGGCCTCGTCGCCAAGGACATTCGCCAGTGCCTGCCCCAGCGCCGCCAGCGTATAGGGCTTGCGCAGCACCGCATGGCCTTCGAAATCGGCGCTGTCATTGCCGTCGCCGGCATAGCCGGTGACGAACAGCACGGGCAGGTGGCGGAAGCGCGCGGGCAATGCCTTCACCATTTCCGGCCCGGTCATGTCGGGCATCAACACGTCGCTGATGATCAGGCTGATGTCGCCATTATGCTCCAGCAACCTGGCCGCTTTGGCCGGATGATCGCAGGCGATCGGCAGATGGCCCAGTTCACTGAGCGCCGCCATCGTCTGGTTCAGCACGCGCGGGTCATCCTCCACCACCAGGATGCGGGTGGGCGGCTGTTCCACCGGCATATGGGCAAATGCGGCCGCCTCGGCCCCTGCCTCATCCGCATCCTGCACGGCGCGGGGCAGGTAGAGGTGAACACTGCTGCCCTTGCCCGGCTCGGATTCGATGCGGATCTCGCCTGCGCTCTGCCGCACGAAGCCGAAAATCTGGCTGAGGCCCAGGCCCGTGCCCTTGCCGACCGGCTTAGTGGTGAAGAAAGGCTCAAATACCCGCGCCAGCACGTCGGGCGTCATGCCGCATCCATCGTCGGTCACGCGCAGCGTCACATAGTCGCCCGCCGCACATTCGCCGATCTCGCCGGCGCCCAGTGTCACCTGTCCCGTCGCCAGGGTCAGCCGCCCACGGCCATCCATCGCGTCGCGGGCGTTGACGCACAGATTCAGGATCGCATTTTCCATCTGATGCTGGTCGACGAAGATGTGCCAGCCCTGCGCTTCCTGCGTAACGCGCACGATGATCTGGTCGCCGATGGTGCGGTCGATCAGGTCGGTCATGCCACGGAGCAGGCCATCGGGATCGACGGCGCTGGGCAATAGCGGTTCTGACCGGGCAAAGGCCAGCAGCCGGCGGGTGAGGGCGGCGGCACGATTGGCCCCGTCCATCGCATTGTCCAGATGGCGCGCGGCTTCTTCGGGCTGCAACCGAAACTTGCGCCTGGCCAGTTCCAGCCCGCCGACCACGACCGCCAGCATATTGTTGAAATCATGGGCGATGCCGCCGGTCAACTGGCCCACCGCATCCATTTTCTGCATCTGGCGCAGATTGTCCTCGGCGGCTGCGCGCTCGGCCGATTCGCGCTTCAGCCGCTCATAGGCGTCGGACAGTTCGGCGGTGCGTTCGCGCACCGCCGCTTCCATCCGGTCGGCGCGCTCGGTTTCCGCCTCCGCCTGTCGCCGGGCGTTGCGCCGCTCGCGATAGGCGATGTTGGCGAACCAGGCGACGAACAGGATGCATACCAGCATCGCCAGGCCGACCAGTTGCGATGTCTTGCCAACGGTTTCGCTGCGATCCCCTGCCAGCGTCACCGCCAGGCTGCGTTCGCGCAGCCGCTGGTCCTCCGCCTTGATGACCAGGTCGAGCAGGGCGGTGATGCGGCGCAGATCCTGGCTCTTGCCTGCCTGATGAAAGCGCGCCAGCGCCGCCATCTTCTGGTCATAGGTGGTGCGCAGGCCGATTTCGTTCAGCGTCCGGCCGCGCTGGGTGAAGGCATATTGCAGCGCCGCGACATTGCCACGCTGCCATCCCGACCCGCGCGTCGCATAGGCCAGCGCCTTCAACTGGCTCGCCGCACTGCGCCATTGATCCTGGTAAAGCCGGCCGGTGTCGGGGTCCAGGCTGATGACATAGCGGGCCAGCGTCACTTCGGCGCGAGCGCTTTTGGCCTCGAATGCGCGGGCCAGCGCGATCACCTCGAAACTGCGCTGCTGTTCGGCCAATGCCCTTTGATGATCGCGCGATGCATTGCTGGCGGTAAAGACCAGCGCGCCCAGCGCACCGATCAGCAGCGCGGCCAGCAGCAAGGGCAGCACGCGCCGCAATGCTGCGCGCGCGCCTGCCAACTGCTGATCCTGATGCTCGCCATCGGCCATGTGACCGTTACACTAGCCCAACAAGCCCGGCCGTGAAACAGCCCAGGTCAAAAGTTCCCTTTTGGGTTATCATTCCGCCGCACCACTGGCTCAATCGACCGCGTTCGCCGGGCGATCAGCCAATCGCGCCGGTCAGCTTCCCCGCCGCCTCGAACATGCCGATGATCTGTCCGACCTGTTCGTCGCTATGTTCGGCACAGAGCGAGCAGCGCAGCAGGAAGGTGCCGGCCGGGGTCGCGGGTGGCCGCGCCATGTTGACGTACAGGCCCAGTTCCAGCAGCGCCTGCCACATCGCCACAGCCTGGGCCTGATCGGTCAGGATGACGGCGATGATCGCCGACTGCGGCGTTTCCGTGCCCAGCGTGAAGCCCAGATCGGTAAGCCCCTTGTGCAGCCGCTGGCTGTTCTTCCACAGATGGGCGCGCTTGTCGCCCGCGTGCATCAGCTTGCGGATGCTGGTCGCG
Source organism: Sphingobium cyanobacteriorum (assembly GCF_030580935.1). GTDB lineage: Bacteria > Pseudomonadota > Alphaproteobacteria > Sphingomonadales > Sphingomonadaceae > Sphingobium > Sphingobium cyanobacteriorum. The sequence continues at coordinate 340,787 of NZ_JAUQOM010000002.1, forward strand.
GCGGTGGCGACGACGCTGGGCGGCAATGACGCGGTGAACACATAGGGGCGGCAGACGAGGCGCAGAATCTCGAACTTGGGATGGTTCGATACGCAGAAGCCGCCAACCGTGCCAACCGATTTGGAGAAGGTGCCGACCACGAAGTCGACATCCGCCTCTACGCCCTGTTCCTCGTAAACGCCCCGGCCATGTTCGCCGAAAAAGCCCATGCCATGGGCTTCGTCGACCAGGATCATGCAATTGGGATGCTTGCGGATCGCCGCGACCATGGCGGGCAGGGGGGCAACGTCGCCCAGCATCGAATAGACGCCTTCCAGCACCACCAGTTTCAGCGCATCGGCGGGCAGGCGGCCCAGGCGCTTGTCCAGATCCTCGACGCTGTTGTGGCGGAAACGCACGATGTCGGCATCGCCCAGGAAACAGCCGTCATAGATGGACGCATGGCTGTCCGCGTCCAGCACGACATAGTCGCCCTTGCCCGCCAGCGTCGAAATCACGCCCAGATTGGCCTGATAGCCGGTCGAAAAGACCATCGCGCCGGACGTGCCGTAAAATTCCCGAAGCGCGTCCTCGACTTCCCTGTGGCCCTGATAGGTGCCGTTCAGGACGCGGCTGCCGGTGGTGCCGGCGCCAAATTCGTCCAGCGCCTTCTTGCCCGCCGCGACCACGTCCGGGTCGAACGTCATGCCCATATAATTATAGGTGCCCAGCAGGATCGTGTCCTTGCCCTTGATCACGGCCTGGGTCGGGGACTTTACCTCATCCATCACGATCGCGAACGGATCGCGCACGCCCGTCGCCAGCAGCGCCTCGCGCTCGGCGATCAGGGGATCGAATTTGGAAAAGAGATCGCGTGTTTCAGTGGCGATGGCGGCGTCGGTCATATGTAAAATCCGTTCGGTTCAAAACCTCCGTTCGGTTCGAGCCTGTCGAAAACCAGGCGCATCGTTCTCGACAGGATCGAACCGAACGGGAAAGGAAAGGCGGTTCAGCCCTTCAGCTTGGCGACCGCGTCCACCAACTGGCCGACGGTTTCGATCTCGGCCTGCATGTTCATGGTGATGATGATGTCGAATTCATCCTCGATCGCCGCGACGAAATCCATCACCGTCAGGCTGTCCCACTCCAGGTCGCCGGCGAAGCTGGTGCCTTCGGTCAGGTCGATGCCCTTCTTGTTGAAGGGGGCGATCTGCGCCGCAACGCTGTCGAAAATCTCGGTGCGATCCGTCATTATCGTCAAATTCTTTCCGTCAAAGCGCGGCATTTGCCGCCTCAGCCCGCTCTTTGGCAAGCGAATAAGGCGTCAATCGGGCAGCATCGCGCCCGATCTGAGAGGCTGTGCCAGCGCGTTTAGCGGAAATTGTCGGCGTAGGCCTGCAATTTCAGCGTCTTGGGCGGGGTTGCGATGACGGTATAGGGTACGCCCTGCTTCTGCGCATAGGCGACAGCCGCTTCCTGCGAGGGGAAGCTCAGTTTCAACTGCTGCTGCGTGTCGCCCGACCCTGCCCAGCCGGTCAGCGGGTCGGCCTTCTTCGCTTCGGCCGGCGCATATTCCAGCACCCATTTGTGGGTCAGCGCCTTGCCGGACTGGAGGGCGTTCTTCTGGATCTGGTAAATGCGCGCGCTCATCGCGATAAGACTCCGGTCAATCGTCATGGTGCGTTGCACCAGCGGCCGCCGCGAAGTCAAGACTTGCGGGCGCCATGTCCTCTGGCATCGGCGTTTTTGGTGCGCAGCGTGGCGCTGGCGGCGGCGGGATCGTCGGGCCAGGGATGGCGCGGATAGCGGCCGCGCATTTCCTTTGCCACATCGCGCCAGTTGCCCGCCCAGAAGCCGGGCAGGTCGCGCGTCGTCTGGATCGGCCTGCCGGCCGGCGATGTGAGCGACAGGACGAGCGGAATGCGGGCGCTGCCCACGGTCGGATGTTCGGACAGGCCGAACAGCGCCTGCACCCGCAATTCCACGCGCGGCCCGCCCTCGGCGGCATAGTCGATCGCGTGGGTGCTGCCGGCCGGCGATCGGAAGTCGGGCGGGGCGAGCCGGTCGAGCTGGCTCTTGCCATCCCAGCCGATCAGTCCCTCCAGCACGCCCGAAAGCTGTGATCGGTCGATATCGGACAGGCGCCGCTTGCCTGCCAGCAGCGGCGGCAACCAGTCGTCCAGGGTCGTGATCAGGGCCGCGTCGGACAGCGCCTCGATCCCGGCAAAGCCGCCCCGCATCCGCAGCGACTGCGCCGCCTCCGACCAGGGGAGCAGGTCGATCCCCCCCTGCAGCACGCCATCCACCAGTGCCGCGACCACGGCGTCAGGATCGGGCCTGTCGTCGGACCCGGACGACAGCCGTACCGCGCCCAGCCGCCGCTCCCGCAACGCCTCGATCCCGCCATTGGCGGGGCGGAACCTGACGGTGCATGTGGTCGCGATCCGCGCGCCGAACAGCGCGATCACGTCGCTCTCGCCGATCGGCGCGGCGGACAATATCCGCGCGCCCGCCGCGCTGCCCTGCACCTCGCCCACCGCCAGCCAATCCTCGCGCGCCAGCGGCGACAGCGGATCGAGCCGGAAGCCGCGCCCGCCCACGCTCGCCCAGTCCGCGCCATCGGCGGAGCGGCGCTTGGCCACGCGATCGGGGAAGGCGAGGGCGAGGCAGAGGCCGACCGCATGCTCCCCGCCAGCATCGCCCGGCGCGCGCTGCACCAGCTTCGCCCACCGCCGCGCCAACCCCCGCGCCGCGTCCGCACGCTTCCCGCTTTCGCGCCGCCAGCGCTGCCGTCGCAAGGTCAGGTCGGTGTCCTGCCCGCCAATGCCACGCTCGCCCAGCAGCACCGCAACCTCGGCCGCCACCTCCGCCAGTCCCATCTCGCCCGCGCGCACCAGCATATGGGCGATGCGCGGTGCCAGCGGCAACGTCGCCAGCGCCTTGCCATGCGGCGTGATCCGTCCGTCCGCGTCCAGCGCCTCCAGCACCGTCAGCCGCCGCCGCGCTTCCTCCACCGCTGCGGCCGGCGGTGCGTCCAGCCAGCGCAGCGCAGCCGGATCGCTCACGCCCCACAGCGCGCAATCCAGCAGCAGGCTGGACAGGTCGCTCTCCAATATCTCCGGCGGGTCGAAGGGCGGCATGCCTGCGCTCGCCGCCGCTTCCCACAGGCGATAGGCGACGCCGGGCCGCTGTCGCGCGGCGCGGCCGGCGCGCTGGGTTGCCGATGCCTGGCTCGCCCGCTCCGTCACCAGCCGCGTTACCCCCGCCGCCCGGTCATAACGCGGCCGCCGCGCCAGGCCGCTATCCACCACGATCCGCACGCCATCGATCGTCAGGCTGGTTTCCGCGATCGACGTGGCCAGGATCACCTTGCGCTTGCCCTCACGCGAAGGCCGTATCGCCGCCCGCTGCGCGCCGGGGTCGAGGCTGCCGTGCAGCATATGCACCTCCGCAACCCCCTCGATCCGTTCCGCCGTCCGCTCGATCTCGCGCACGCCCGGCAGGAAGGCGAGCAGGTCGCCGTCCGCCTCTTCGCTCAGCGCGCGGCGGATCGCCGCCGCCATCTCATCCTCGATCTTGCGTTCCGCCGCGCGGCCGATATGGCGCAGGCCCAGCGGCTGGATGCGCCCCTCGCTCTCGATCACCGGCGCGCCATTGAGCAGGCTCGCAAAGCGCGCCCCGTCCAGCGTCGCGGACATCGGCACGATCCGCAGGTCCGGTCGCAAAGCCCCCTGCGCGTCCAGTGCCAGCGCAAGGCCGAAATCGCTGTCCAGGCTGCGCTCATGCACTTCGTCGAACAGCACGGCCGACACGCCTGCCAGTTCCGGGTCATCCTGTATCCGCCGCACGAAAATGCCCTCGGTCAGCACCAGCAGCCGGGTGCGGCCCGAAGTCTTGCTGTCCATGCGCGTCGCATAGCCGACCGTGCCGCCCGGTTGTTCGCCCATCATTTCGGCGATCCGTTCCGCCGCCGCGCGCGCCGCCAGCCGGCGCGGGGACAGCAACAGCACCTGGCCCGTGCACCATGGCTCATCCAGCAGGGCGGGGGCCACCGCCGTCGTCTTGCCGGCGCCCGGTGGCGCCACCAGCACGGCGTTGCTGCCGCTGCGCAAGGCGGCGAGCAGGTCGGGCAGCACATCATGGATCGGCAGGTCACGCATCGCGCTTCCTCTCGCCCCAAATGTGTCAAATCGCAAGATGCGGGGAAAATCCCGCTTCCCATGGAAACAGTTGCATCGCCGGACGTTACGCGCGCACAATGGATATCATGGCGAAAGCCTGGTGGGGCGATCAGGGGGCGACAAGATAATGACAAGCCTGACGGGCAGTGCGGAAACCTACCGCACCCTGTTCGAAACAATGGATGAAGGCTTTTGCATCATCGAATTTTTCGATGGTCCTCATGGGCCTTTGAGCGATTATATCCATGTCGAGGCCAACCCGGCCTATGAACGCCACGCCGGCATCCCCAATGTCGTGGGGCAGAAATTGCGCGAAATGGTGCCGGACGAAGCGGATGGCTGGGTCGAATTATATGGCGGTGTCCTCCACACCGGCAAGCCGATCCGCTTTCAGCGCGAACTGGAAAAAACCGGCCACTATCTCGATGTTTCCTCCTTCCGCGTCGGTCCCTTCGAAAACCGGCAGGTTGCGGTCCTGTTCAAGGATATTACCGACCGGATCCGGGCCGAACGCGCGCTGCGCGATCTCAATGAAACGCTGGAGGCGCGGGTTGCCCAAGCGCTGGCCGAACGCGAAGAGGTCGAAACCGCGCTGCGCCAGGCGCAAAAGATGGAGGCGGTGGGTCAGTTGACCGGCGGCCTTGCCCATGATTTCAACAATCTGCTCGCCGGCATTTCCGGCGCGTTCGAAATGATCGGCGTGCGCCTGGCGCAGGGGCGCGCCGGGGACGTGGAAAAATATCTCGCCGCCGGGCAGGGGGCCACCCGTCGCGCCGCCGCGCTCACCCACCGGCTGCTGGCTTTCTCCCGCCGACAGACACTCTCGCCCAAATCGACCGTCATCAACCGGCTGCTGGGGGATTTTTCCGAACTGGTCCGCCGCACCGTCGGCCCGCAGATAGAGGTGCAGACGGTCGCCGCCAGCGGCCTGTGGCCTACGCTGGTCGATGCCAACCAGCTTGAAAATGCGTTGCTCAACCTTTGCATCAACGCGCGCGACGCCATGCCCCACGGGGGTAAGATCACGATCGAGACGGCGAACCGCTGGCTCGACGATCGCACCGCCCGCGATCATGGCCTGACTGCCGGCCAATATGTCACTGTCTGCACCAGCGACACCGGCGCGGGCATCGACAAGGCGATTCTCGACCGGGTGTTCGATCCTTTTTTCACCACCAAGCCGATCGGGCAGGGAACCGGCCTTGGCCTCTCCATGGTCTATGGCTTCGCGCGACAGAGCAATGGGCACGTCCGCATCTATTCAGAGCCCGGCGAAGGCACGATGGTCTGCATCTACCTGCCCCGCCATCGCGGCGAGGAAGAGGATGATGTCGCGCCGACTGGCGAAGCGATGGTCGCGGCGGATGCCGGTGAAATCGTGCTGGTGATCGACGACGAACCCTCCGTGCGGATGCTGGTGGCCGATTCGCTGGGCGACCTGGGCTATCATTGTCTGGAGGCAGGCGATGGCCCGACAGGGCTGCGTATCCTTGAATCGAAAACGCGGGTCGACCTGCTTGTCACCGATGTTGGCCTGCCCGGCGGCCTTAACGGTCGCCAGGTTGCGGATGCCGCCCGCGCCCTTCGCCCGGACCTGAAAATCCTGTTCGTGACCGGCTATGCCGAAAATGCGGTGCTCAACCACGGTCATATCGAACATGGCATGGAAGTGCTGACCAAGCCCTTCGCCGTCGATGAACTGCGCCGGCGGGTTGCGACCTTGCTGCAGGCGGAGTAGGAACGCCGGGACTTTACCCGAACAGATAGAGATGGACCGGGTTCTTCGGGTCCAGCAGCATCTTGGCCGTCAGCGCCAGCGACATGATGATCAGCAGCGGCTTGATCAGCCGTGATCCGAAGCGCATCGCCAGATGCGACCCGATCTGTCCGCCGGCAATGCTGCCGACCGCCATGGCCAGCCCCGCGATCCAGATCACATGGCCGCCCGCTATCATCGTCAGCAATCCGGCGACATTGCTCGCGAAATTCGCCGCCTTGGTCTGGGCCGTGGCGCGCAGGATCGACAGGCCGCCCAGCGCAAGGAAGATGGTGGTGTAGAAAGCGCCAGCGCCCGGCCCGAAAAAGCCGTCATAGAAACCGACCACGCCGATCAGGCCCGCCAGCCCCGCCATCCCGATCCGGGCATGGCGGTCGGCGTCGCCCAGCTTGGGGGAGAAGGTGAAATAGGCCGCCATCGCCACCAGCAGCGCGGGCATCAGCCCGGCCAGGATCGACGGATCGACCCGTTGCAACAGCCACGCCCCGCCGACCGATCCGACAAAGGCCGCGATGATCGGCGCCTTGTAGGTTCCAAGGTCCATATGCCCGCGCCGGGCATAGGCCACGCACGCCCCGAACGTGCCGAAACAGCTTTGCAGCTTGTTGGTGGCCACTGCCTGCACCGGCGGCACCCCGGCCGCCATCAAAGCGGGCAGGGTGATGAGGCCCCCGCCACCCGCCATCGCGTCGATACACCCGGCCATCAAGGCGGCGGCCATCAGGAAGGCGATGGTTTCAGGGGACAGGATCATGGATTACGGGCCTGGATTATGTTCCGTTCGCCCTGCGCTTGTCGAAGGGCTTCGCGTCCTGTTTTCAAGAAAGCGCGGTCTTCGACAGGCTCAGCCCGAACGGAATCAAGAACGGACCAGCGGCCCGTTCCCTCAATAAGCGCGTGCTATCGCGAATTCGACCGCTTGCGTAAGGGCCGATTTCGCCTTGCCGGCATCGAACATGCCCAGCGCGTCGATTGCCCGCTGGCCATAATGGCGCGCCCGCGCCATCGTGTCGGCAATCGCGCCGGTCTTGCGCAGCAGGCCGGTGGCATAGGCCAGATCCTCGTCGCTGATCCGGTGGCCGGCAATCGCCGCCTTCCAGAAGGCGCGTTCCTCCTGCGAACCGCGCGCATAGGCCAGGATCACCGGCAGCGTCACCTTGCCGTCGCGGAAATCGTCGCCCGCATCCTTGCCCATGGTCGCGCCGTCCGATTCATAATCGATCGCGTCGTCGATCAACTGGAAGGCGATGCCCAGATTGCGGCCATAAACGTCCAGCGCCTGCTCCTCGCCCTCGCTGCGGTCGGCGACCACGGCGGAAATGCGACATGCGGCCGCGAACAGGGCGGCGGTCTTGGCGCCGATGATATCCAGATATTGTTCTTCGCTGGTGTCGATCTTGCGCTGCGCGGTCAACTGGTTGACCTCGCCCTCGGCGATCACCGCCGACGCATTGGATAGGATCTTGAGCACCTTGAGCGACTCGGCCTCGACCATCAGTTCGAACGAGCGCGAGAACAGGAAATCGCCGACCAGCACGCTGGCGCTGTTGCCCCAGATGATGTTGGCGGTCTTGCGGCCCCGGCGCAGGCCCGATCCGTCGACCACATCGTCGTGCAGCAACGTGGCGGTGTGGATGAACTCGACCGCGGCGGCCAGCTTGTAATGGCGGCTGCCCGCATATCCCACCAGGTCGGCGCAGGCCAGCGTCAGCATCGGCCGCAGCCGCTTGCCCCCGCCCGCGATCAGATGGCCCGCCAGTTCCGGGATCAGCGGAATGCGCGACTGCATCCGGTCCAGAATGACGGCATTGACCTGGTTCATGCCATCGGCGACCAGGTTCAGGATGGGCGTAAGCGATGGCTCCGCTTTGGCGCGGCCGATCGCATGGACGTTACCGGGGGCTGGTGCTGTCATGCGCGTCCTCTGGCTGCGCAAAATGTGAAAGGCAAGCGGGAATAGCTTGCGCGCGCGACAGGATGCGGCAAAAAGCGCGCCATCTGGAACCGGAGGCCCCACGTGGACGAGACACTGAACCGCTATCGCGAAAGCATCGACAATATCGACGCGGCGCTGGTGTTCATGCTGGCCGAACGGTTCAAGATCACCCAGGCGGTGGGCGAGCACAAGGCGACTCACGACCTGCCGCCCGCCGATGCCGGCCGCGAGGAACGCCAGATCGCCCGGCTGCGCCAGCTTGCGCTGGACGCGAAGCTCGACCCCGACTTCACCGAAAAATTCCTGCGCTTCATCATCGACGAAGTGATCCGCCACCATGAAAGGCTGCGCGAGGGGCCATAGTGCATGGTGCGGAAAAGCGGGCCCCGCTTTTAGCGGCGCATCCTATTCCCGGCCCGCGCGGATCGCCGCACCGCCCGCGAACGGCGTGATCGCGACCAGCAGCAGCGACGCTGCCCCCAGGAACTTGAGCGCCGCGCCGCTGCCATCGCCCAGCGTCCCCGCGCCAAAGATCAGCAGCGGCACCGCCAGCGGCAGCGCCAGCAAGCCGGCCAGCGCCCCGCTTGATCGCAGCCCGGCGGTCAGCGTCGCCACCAGCAGGCCCAGCGCCGCCAGCGCCGGGGTGCCGACCGCCAGGCCGATCTCCAGCTTCATGATTGTCGCGCCGTCCAGCTTCAGCAGCGCGGCGGCGGGCAGGGTGGCGATCATCAGCGGCGGGCCGAAGCCCAGCCAGTGTGCCGCCAGCCGCGCCATCACCACCATCTCCTCACCGATGCCGCGCAATGCGATCTGGTCCAGCACGCCCGCATCGCGATCGGGCGCGACCAGCCGGTCGACCGGCAGCAGGCTGGCGAGCAGCGCCGCGATCCACAGCATCCCGCCCCCGGTCCGCCCCAGCAGCGCCGCATCCGGGCCGACCGCAAAGGGATAGAGGCTGGCGACCAGCAGCAGGAACGCGACCGGCAGCCACAGCCCGGCCGACGCCCAGGCCTGCCGCAGGTCGCGCGCGCCCAGCAGCCAGAGCAGCCTCATGCCGCTTCCGCCTGATAGTCGGCCAGCGCCAGCGTGACGGGCGCGGCGATCGGCAGCGGCTGGTGCGACGCGGCGAGCACGATCCCGCCCGTCGCCAGATGCGCCGCTACCGCCCGGCCGAGCAGGTCGAGCGATGCCATGTCCAGGCCATTGCCCGGCTCGTCCAGCAGCCAGATGGGCGCGCCACTGGCGATCACCCGCGCCAGCATCGCCCGCTTGCGCTGCCCGGTGGACAGCATCCGCACCGGCAGGTCGGCCAGCGGCGTCAGCGCCATCGCCGCCAGCGCATCGGCCACCGCGCCCGGCCCGGCCCGGTCCAGCCGCGCCCAGAAATCCAGCGCCTTGGCCAGTGGCAGGTCCATGTCCAGCGCCAGCCGCTCGTCGGTCAGAGCGATCCCGCCTGACCGTTCTACCGTCCCGGCAAAGGCGGGCAGCAGACCGGCGACGACCCGCAACAGGCTGGACTTGCCGACGCCGTTCGGCCCGGTCAGCAACGCCCCGTCACCCGGCCCAAGCGCCAGGTCGACACCGGCAAACAGCATCCGCCCGCCGCGCAGGCAGGCAAGGCCGGTCAGGCGCAACGCCGCGCCGGTCATAAAGTGACCATATCCTCCAGCACATGCATGTCGATGTCGGACAGGCCGAAATGATGGCCGATCTCATGCACCACGACATGGGTGATCAGCGCGTCGAGCGGCACGCCCGTTTCCACCCATTCGTCCAGCAGCGGCCGGCGGAACAGATGCACGGTCGGCGGCAAATCCCCGGTCTGCGCCTCCTGTCCGATGCTGCGCCCGCTATAAAGGCCGGTCAGTTCGAACGGATCGTCCAGTTCCATGTCCTTGAGGATATCGGCCGACGCGAATTCCTCCACGAACAGCAGCACGCCATCCAGATGCTCGGCAAAGGGTGCGGGCAGGCGATTGAGCGCCGCGAGCGCCAATGTTTCGATTTCGTCCCTGGTGGGAGCGAAGCGGGGCGGTTGACCGATGGATGACATGGATCACATATAGCGAAAGCATGGTATCGGGATAGGGACATGATTGCAAAATTGACTGACGAGGAACGGGCGCTGGCGCTGGCCGACCTGCCCCAATGGACGCCGGTATCGGACCCGGATGGCCTGTCGCGCCGCTTCACCTTCGCCGATTTCAATGCGGCCTTCGGCTTCATGACGCGGGTGGCGATCATGGCGGAGAAGGCGGACCATCATCCCGAATGGTCGAACGTCTATAACCGGGTGGACATCATCCTCACCACCCATGACGCGGGCGGCCTGTCGCAACGCGACATCGACCTGGCGAAGGCGATCGACGCCTTGGGTGCCTAATGTGGTGGATTTGAAATTCGCCACATTTTTCGGCAAGGTTGGGCGCGAATTTCAAATCCTTGAACCACGCTGGAATCAGATATTTGCTCGTGACCCTTATGAATCTGAAGTTCGTTCAACGTCTGCCAAATAAGGTGACGAACTTTCAGATTCGGGTCACTGGCAACCGCGCTTAATAGCGCGTCACGCCCTCGATATGATCGTCATAATTCTTGAGCGCGGCGATCACCGAAGGTTCGGCGGCATAGCGCCGCCGCAGCATCGCCAGCCGGGCGTCGGTGCCGGTGCACAATTCCGCCACGCTGTCCGCGATATAGGCGCGGCGTTCGGCGTCATAGGGTTCCTCGCCGCGGAAATGATCGCATCCGTCGCGATCGACCATGAAGGCGGTGACTTCCTGCGGGAAGGGCTGTGCCGACAGGCCATCGTCGGACGGCGGCAGGTCCAGCGCATTGCGCGGGGCGGGCTGGGCGCGCACGGTGACGACCGGCGACGGCGCGACCGGCGCGGCGACATTTTCGACCGGATCGGGCTGCGGCGCGGGTTCGGACGGGGCGATCGCGACCGGGGCAGGGGCCGCGCCATTGTCCGCCTGGGCGCTGTCGTCGGAGGACGAACGGCATCCGCCAGCCAAGGCCAGCATCAGCATCCCAGCAACCAGACCCGCACGCCCGCTCACCCGATTTCCTCCCGCAGGCTGGCGATGAGGTCGGCCACATGGGGCAGCCGCGACTCTTCCTCGTCAAGGATCGCCAGAAACGCGGCCCGCCTATAGTCGCGCAATGCGTCGGGCGAAAGGCGGCTTGCTGCGGGCATGGTGGAATTTACGATGTCCAGAAGCCGCTCGACCCCGTGCAGCCGCCCCCACAGATAGTCATTCTCGCGATAGGCCCTGCTAAAAAAGGCGCCGAAATTGTTGAATTCAATACCTTTCAAGGTCGCCGCTGCGCCGCCGCTACGGATTGCGCCACAATCTTCGGGCGAAATCCGGTCGACCTTGACCGGATCATATTCATCCAGACTGTCACCCTGAAGCAACGGTAGCGTGGCGATGTCGGTGAAGGGAAAGCCCAGATAAGCGAGCAGCATCGTCCGCCGCCCCGCCTTGGGCAGCGCGGCAAAGGCTTCGGCCAGCATCAGGTCGGCCTGCTCGTCGCGCGCCTTCAATCCGCGCGCCTGCGCCACCGCCGCCAGCGCCGCGCCCGCATCGGTCGGCACCGTCTTGGCCGCCGCGATCACGTCCGCCCCGTGAAAATCGCTGTCCTCGCATTCGGCATAGAGGGTCAGCGCGCCATAGATGGCGTCGTGCATCGCCAGCACCGCCGCATCGTCAGCTTCCGCCTCCAGTTCCAGCGTATCGGCCAGCCGCCGCGCCAGAAAGCGCAGCCGGCGGATGCGGAAGGACAGGTCATGCGCGCGGAAGAAGGCGACCGGGGCGCTTGCCGAACCCTTATCCTCGCTGAGCTGGTCAGCCCCTGTCTTGCGGATTTCGGCCCAGATCGCCTGGCGATAGGCTTCGCGCATCATCGCGCTATCCTCGCCGGACAGGCGGAACAGCAGTGCACAGAGCGATTCCACGATGCCCGACAGCTTCATATGGCCATAAGCGGGATAGGCGAAGCCTGCCGCGCTCGCCGCGCGCTGCTGCGCCTTGGACCGCCAGGCCGACAACCGCGCCGGGGTCGGCCGGTCCAGGAACAGCATCCGCCCGACCGCGTCCTCCACCTCCGCCTCTATGCCCGGCCGCAGCGCATCCAATATCCGCCGCATCCGCCGGATCTGCGCCGAATGGCGATCGATCGCCTCCAGATTGTCGCGGATCGGCTGTTCGCGCGGAATGTCCGACAATGCGCCGAAAATGGTGCGGAAGAAGCCGGGCAGGGGCGCGTCCTCCCCGGTCGGTGCGTCGACCTGCTCCCCTTCCTTGTTCAGGCGGATGGAACGATGCCCCGGCTTGGGATCGATATAGACGAAGCGCCGGTCGACCTCGCGCCGCGACGGCCGGTTGCGCAGCGCGCCGATCGCCTGGGCGAAGGGGGCGTTGGCCAGCACCGATCCGTCGATCAGCACCGCGTCCTGCGCCGTTCCGCGCGCGGCATGGCGGGGCAGGGCGCGCGCCAGGAAGGCGTCGCGCGTCGGCCAGGCGCGATGGCGGCGCTTGAGCACCCGGTCCAGCTCACGCACGGTGAAGGGCGGGAAGGCGCCGGGAAAACTGGCCGTGGCCCGCGCCGCGAACACCAGTTCGACCGCATCGGCAAAGGGCCGCTTCCCGCCTTCCTGCCCCCGGCCGCGCGCGCGAAAGCCGATCGACAGGCGATGTTCCGTCTCGATCACTTGCGGCGGGCTGTTGAGGTGGAGGCTCTGGGGATGCCCCTCGAAATCGGTGACGGTCACGAACAGATCGAGCGGATGCCCGTCGGGCAACAGCGGCAAACCTGTCTCCGCCGTCGCCATCGCGTCGAACGCATCGATCAGCATGGTCGAGAAAATCTCCCCGCCAAAGGGCGGCTCGAACCAGCGCGAGCGGATGAAGCGCGACAGTTTCATCCGCACCTCCTCGCGCGTGTCGGGGGCGACGGTGCGTTCCACCGCGTCCCCCGGTCGCCGCGCCGCCATCCACACCAGCGGCGTCGCCCAGAATTTGGTCATGGCCCGCGCCGGCCGCGCATCGGGATCGAGCAGCCGGTCGACATCGGCATTGTCCAGCCACAGGTCGGTCAGCGGCTCCAGCGACTGGCCCGTCTCGATCGCCTGCGCCAGGAATATGCCATTGATCCCCCCCGCGCTCGCCCCTGCGATAATGTCGGGTATGACGCGCAGCCTTACCCCGCTCTGCGCTTCGATCGCCGCCAGCATCTGGCGATAGACCGCTTCGCTGCCGGCGCTGGCGGGCGCATGATCGTGAAAGGCCCGGCTTGCCCGCGCCAGCCGCCACACCTCCTTGGTGATGCCATGCATGTAGATGGCCAGGCTGATCCCGCCATAGCAGACCAGCGCCAGCCGTAATTCCCTCTCCTTCATGAACCGAAGGTCGCAGAGGCAAGCGCCATTGTCGAGGCCGCTGATAGAAGGGGCGGGGGCCTATCCAAGCGCAAATTCCGCCCAGATCGGCAGATGGTCGGACGCCTTGCGCGCTGCGGCGCTTTCGTGCACCCCGCAATCCTTCAACGTCAGCCTGCTACAATGCATGATCCGGTCGAGCCGCGCCACCGGCCGCCGCGCATGGAAGCTGCGTCCGCACGGCGCAAAACTGTAATGCCGCGCAAAATCGGCGAGGCAGCCGCGCCCCGCGCTCCATTCGTTGAGGTCGCCCATCAGCACGGTGGGCATCGCCGCCCCCTGTGCCGCGGCATGGATCACCGCCGCCGCCTGCCGCCGCCGCCACAGGCCCGACAGGTCCAGATGCATCCCGAACACCCGCACCGTCGCGCCGTTCAGCCGCACTTCCGCCATGGTCGCGCCGCGTGGTTCCAGGCAGGGCAGGTGCAGCACGTCATGGCCCGCCACCTCGGCCGCCTTGCGCACCAGGATCGCATTGCCATGCCAGCCCATCGAATCCGTCTGCACATTCAGCGGCACCGGCCGATATCCGCTCTGCTGCTCCATCAGCAGCGGCGGGATCGCGGCCGACCGCACGCCAAAGCGCCGGTCCGCCTCCTGCAACGCGACGATGTCCGCATCCACCTCCGCCAGCACCTCCAGCACCCGTTCGGGCATCCGTCGCCGGTCGGTGCCGATGGCCTTGCGGATATTGTAGCTCGCGACGCGGATCGTTTTCATATCGTTTCAATGCGCCAGTGCGGTGGATGTTTCCAGACGATGTTGCGATGTTCTTGCAATGTTCGCGCCGTCCCGGCATATCGGGACCATGGCCAAGGCAAAACGCAAATTCGTCTGTCAGCAATGCGGCACCGTCTCCAGCCGGTGGCAGGGCCAGTGCGAGGATTGCGGCGAATGGAACAGCATCGTCGAGGAAGCGGGCGAGACGGTCTTTTCCGCCCGGCATGACCTGCAAAATGGCGGACGTGCCATCACGCTCGTCAGCCTTGACAGCGCCGTCGAACTGCCCCCGCGCACCAGCACCGGCATTGCGGAGTTCGACCGGGCGCTGGGCGGCGGCATCGTCACCGGGTCCGCGACGCTGATCGGCGGCGATCCGGGCATCGGCAAATCGACCCTGCTGCTCCAGGCGGCGGCGCGCATCGCCTCGCGCGGATTGTCGGTCGCCTATATCAGCGGGGAGGAAGCCGCCGATCAGGTCCGCCTGCGCGCCCAGCGCCTTGGCCTTGGCAATGCCCCGGTCATGCTCGCCAGCGCCACATCGGTGCGCGACATATTGACGACGCTGGGGGAAGGGCCGCCGCCCGCCCTGCTCATCATCGATTCCATCCAGACCATGCACAGCGACCTGATCGAAGGCGCGCCGGGCACCGTCAGCCAGGTCCGCGCCTCGTCCCAGGAACTCATCAAATTCGCCAAGCAGCGCGGCACCGCGCTGATCCTGGTCGGGCATGTGACCAAGGATGGCAGCATCGCCGGTCCGCGCGTGCTCGAACATATGGTCGACACCGTGCTGGCGTTCGAAGGGGAACGCAGCCACCAGTATCGCATCCTGCGCGCGGTCAAGAACCGCTTCGGCGGCACGGACGAGATCGGCGTATTCGCCATGGTGGCCGAAGGGCTGGAGGAGGTCGCCAACCCGTCCGCCCTGTTCCTCACCAACCGGGACGAGACGGTGACGGGCGCGACCGTGTTCCCCGCGCTGGAAGGCACCCGGCCGGTGCTGGTGGAAATCCAGGCGCTGGTCGTGCGCCTGTCCAGCGGCGCGACGCCCAGACGTGCGGTGGTCGGCTGGGACAGCGGACGGCTGGCGATGATATTGGCGGTGCTGGAGGCGCGCTGCGGCCTCAGTTTCTCGACCTGCGAAGTCTATCTTAACGTCGCGGGTGGCTATCGCCTGTCGGACCCGGCGGCCGACCTCGCCGTCGCCGCCGCGCTCATCTCCGCCATGTCAGAACGCCCGGTGCCTGCTGACATCGTGCTGTTCGGCGAAATCGCCCTGTCGAGCGAAATTCGCCCCGTCGCCCATTCGCCGCTACGCCTGCGCGAAGCCGCCAAGCTGGGCTTTACCCGCGCCTTCATCCCGGCCTCGGCCGCCGACGGGGTCAAGGGAATCGCGGTCAGCGGTTTCCGCACCCTTGCAGGGCTGGTTGACCAGATGCTGGGACGCGGATAGCCACAGGCGCAATGAACGCCATCGACATTCTCGTCCTGCTCGCCATCGGCGGATGCGCCCTGTTGGGCCTCATGCGCGGCTTCGTGCTGGAAACCCTCTCGCTCATCGCCTGGGTGCTGGCGATCTTCGCCATCCGCCTGTTCCACGCCTCCGCCGCCGAACTGCTCAGCGCCTTCGTCGGCAGCCCCAGCGGCGCGGCGGTGCTGGCGCTGGTCCTCGTTTTCGGCGTCACCTTCGGCGTCGGCAAGCTGATCGCCCACGCCATCGGCCGCCGCACGCGCCAGTCGGTGCTGGGGCCGGTCGACCGGGTGCTGGGCGCGGGCTTCGGCGCGGTGAAGGGCCTCATCGGCGCGACCCTGATCTTCCTCGCCTTCAGCCTGGTCTATGACACATTCTACGGCAGCGGCGCCCGCCGCCCCGACTGGCTGAGCGACGCGCGCACCTATCCCCTGCTCAACGCCAGCGGCCAGGCGATCAGCGAATTTCTGGCCGAACAGCGCGCGAAGAAGCCGGCGGCGGCGGATCGTTAGACTGGGTGGGTCTGGTGTCGACCATTTGTTGCCGCTTTGCGAGACAGGAGCTTTCGCCTAAAGCGGACGCAAGACAGCAATCTTGTCGTCGCTGAAGCAGAGGAAGAACAAGATGACCCAAAGCGTCCAGATTGCGACGGCGCGCTTCACAAAATGGTGCCGATTGGGCGGAACCCCTCTGACTAGGATGGGGCGTCTTGTAGAAGAGCAGTTGCTCCCACCCTACCTTGCCCTTGGCTTTCAAAGAGTTTCTGTGCACCTGCGCGATCCCAAAGACGTTGTTAGCGCAAGGCAAATTTGCTTGGAGCGTTTTTACGGCGACGAGATCGACACAGTTATCTTCAATTTCGACAAATACCGGCGTCCGACTTTCCAAGTTCACCTTAGTCGTCGAGAAATTGTATCACCGCACGCTTGGGTGCGGGCTGCCAATCTAGTCCGAAAGCCCTCACAATATCTTCACTTCTGGGGGAAGCCATGGTGGTTGCCGACGCGTTATTGGACGGAGCAAATGTCCGCAAACACCATAGAGTGCGTGCTTGAAATGACAGCAAGAGCCTTGGCTTTTCTGGAACGGAGCGAACGATGCCGTAACATCAGCAAGTCTGTAAATGCCTAAACTGCTGGCCGCTTTATGCTGACTTCTAGCCGATGGCAGACTGTCCGCAACCCACCCTTCTTCGTCATTCCCGCGAAAGCGGGAACCCATCTCCTGAGCTTGCGTCCAGCACCACGCTGGGGAGATGGATCCCCGCCTGCGCGGGGATGGCGACGTGAAAGAAGCGAGTCCGCTACCCACCCAAATCCGCCGTTTGACAGCGTCCCGTTCTCGTACAGCTCGGCGCTAAAGCCACCCTTTCTCCCGATAAGCCGTCGCCGTTTCGCGCAGCCCCTCCTCGGTTCCCACCTGCGGCATCCACAGCCGTTTGGGCGGCTGCTTGCGCTTGGCCACCACCCAGTCGGGATGGCAGAAATAATCGACCCGGTCGGGGGTGAGCTTTGCCTGCTTGCCGCGCACCAGCCGGTCTGCCCGCGCGGCCACGTTGAGCAGCCATTGCGGCGTCGCGAGCGTCCTGACCGACCGGCCCACCGCCCGCCCGATCGCCGCGCCGAAATCCTTGTGCTCCCACCCGCCCGGCGTGCCGTCATCCACCTCATAGCTGCGGGTCAGGCTGTTTTCCTTTTCCTGCGCCAACGCCAGCAGCAGCCGGGCGAGGTCGCCGACATGGATCACCGACAGCCGCCCGCCCGGCGGCAGCATCATGATGCCGCGCCTGGCCATGCGGAACAGTTCCAGCATTTCCCTGTCGCCCGGCCCGTAAATCGCCGGCGGTCGCACGATGGTCCAGTCCAGTCCGCTGGCCTTGACATATTTTTCGGCCAGTTCCTTGGACCAGCCATAGTCGGACAGGCCAGGTTCGCGCGCCGCCAGCGACGACACATGCACCAGCCGCCTGATACCCCGCCGTCGCATCGCGTCGATCACGGCCATGGTGCCGCGCGCATTGCCCACTTCGAACCCATCGCGGTCGGGCGCGTTCACCACCCCGGCGATATGGATCACCGCATCGGCGTCCCGCACCAGCGTATCGAGCGCGGCGGCATCCTCCAGCGATCCCGGCACCCATTTCAGCTTCGCGCGCGGCGGCTGCGCCCGGCGGGTCAGCGCATTGACGCGCAACTCCCCGTTCAGGCCGTCAGCCAGCGCCTGCTCCAACGCTTCGGCGCCGACGAAGCCCGTCGCGCCGGTCATCGCAATACGGAACGGGGTCATGATCAGACCATCGCCATATGGTCGCGATGGACCAGCACCGACCGGGGCATTTCGCCCAGCAGCGCGGCGATATCCTCGCTGCGCTTGCCCGCGATCTTCACCGCCGCCGCGCTGTCATATTCGATCAGGCCGCGCGCGATCACACGGCCGTCCTGGGTCACGATATCCACCACGTCGCCGCGATCGAACAGGCCCTCCACGCTCGCCACCCCTGCAGGCAGCAGGCTGTTGCCCTTGCCCAGCGCCTTTTCCGCGCCCGCATCCACGATCAGCCGGCCGCGCGTCGTCAGCCGGCCAGCCAGCCAGCCCTTGCGCGCGCCCTTGCCTTGGGCGGCAATGAAAATCGACCCCTTGCCGCCATTGGCCCAGTGCGACAGCGGCGCGTCGACCTTGCCCGAAATAATGGCCAGATGCGCGCCCGCGCCAGTGGCGATCCGCGCGGCCTGGATCTTCGATACCATGCCGCCCGATCCCATGCCCGACGCCGATCCGTCATCGGCCATCGCCATGATCCGCGCGTCGATCCTGTCTATCGTCTCTATGAGCATGGCGTTCGCATCGGCGTGCGGATTGGCGGTGTAAAGCCCGTCCACATCGGAAAGCAGCGCAACCGCGTCAGCCCGTGCCGCCTGTCCGATACGCGCCGCCAGCCGGTCATTGTCGCCGAAGCGGATTTCCGCCGTCGCCACGCTGTCATTCTCGTTGACCACCGGCACCACGTCCAGCGCCATCAGCCGCTCCAGCGTGGCCGACGCATTCAGGTAACGCCGCCGGTTTTCCAGATCGTCCAGCGTCACCAGCATCTGCGCGGCGGTGATGCCCTTTTCCGCGAGCAGGCTGGCCCAGCATTGCGACAGCGCGATCTGCCCGGTCGCCGCCGCCGCCTGCGCATCCTCCAGGCTGCCGCGCCCGCCCTTGGGCAGTTTCAGCCGCCGCGCGCCCAGCGCGATCGCGCCCGACGACACGATGATGACCTGCTGCCCCGCGCCTTTGCGCGCCGCGACATCGGTCACCAGCGTGCGCAGCCAGTCGACGCGCACCTCGCCCGCCGGATCGACGAGCAAAGCGGACCCGATCTTGATGACCAGGCGGCGGACAAGGGCGGGGGGGAAGCCGGAAAGGGGGTTCATGGCGATCTAAGACAACATCCGTTCGGTTCGAGCTTGTCGAGAATCCTCGCGCCCGGTTCTCGACAAGCGCGAACCGGACGGAGGTGGAAACGGGCGCCTAGATCGGCGACCAGCGCGCCTCGCCCTCGTCATTCTCCTCGCCCTCTGCATCCCGCGCCTCGGCGTCCAGCATCGGCAGCACCGCGTCCATCAGCGCGCCCACGCCTTCGCCGGTCGCGCCGGAAATGATGAACACATCTTCCACACCCGCTTCCTCGCGCAATTGCCCGGCGATGTCCTCCATCAGTTCCGGCCCCAGCAGGTCGCCCTTGTTGAGCGCCACGATCTGCGGTTTTTCGTCCAGCCCCTCGCCATAGGCGGCCAGTTCCTCGGTCACGATATGGAACGCCTCGACCGGGTCGTCGACGGTTGCGTCGATCAGGTGCAGCAGCACGCGGCACCGCTCGATATGACCCAGGAAGCGGTCGCCGATGCCCACGCCCTCGGCCGCGCCCGCGATCAGGCCGGGAATATCCGCCAGCACGAATTCGCGATCGCGATGCAGCACCACGCCCAGTTGCGGCTTGGTGGTCGTAAAGGCATAGGCGCCGACCTTCGCCTTGGTGTTCGTGACCTGGTTGATCAGGGTCGACTTGCCCGCATTGGGCATCCCCACCAGGCCCACATCGGCCAGCAGTTTCAGCCGCAGCCACACCCACATTTCCTGGCCCGGCCAGCCCGTGCCATGCTGGCGCGGGGCGCGGTTGGTGCTGGTCTTGTAGGACATGTTGCCCCGGCCGCCATCGCCGCCACGCAGGAAGGTGATGCGTTGCCCCACTTCGGTAAAGTCGGCCAGCACCTCCTGATCCTCATAATCGGGGATGCCGTCCTCGTCCTCGCTGCCCTCGATCGGCTTGGGGTCGGACAGGATCTGCGTGCCCACCGGCACCTTGATGACCAGATCCTTGCCGCCCGCGCCATAGCGGTTCTTGCCCATGCCGGGCGTGCCGCGCTGCGCCTTGAAATGCTGGGTGTAGCGGAAGTCGATCAGGGTGTTCAAACCCTGCACCGCTTCGAAGATGATGTCGCCGCCCTTGCCGCCATTGCCGCCGTCCGGGCCGCCATATTCCTCATATTTTTCGCGACGGAAACTGACCGCGCCGGGACCACCCCAGCCGGATTTGATGTAGATTTTGGCTTGATCGAGAAAATGCATGGCGCGCCCATAAAGCATTCTGGAGGCGGCTGGAACAGCCGCCGGGTCGCAGAATGCGGAAAACAAGAAACATGTGGGACGATGCCGGGATCGTCCATTCTGCCAGCGCCATAGCGCCATCTGCCGGAAAATTAAACCTTGGCCTGCGCTGCTATCGCGGCGGCTTCCTGCATCAGCGCGAAAGTCAGGTTGTGCGTCGCGATTTCGCGCGCCTTTTCGCGCGGCAGGGCCAGGGCGGCGGCCATCGCCCCGCCCAGTTGCGAATCGCCCAGCGCCACCAGCACCAGCATCAGCGTATTGTCGCGGATCAGGTCCGCGACATTGGGGGTCAGCGCGCTCGCCGCCAGCTTGTCGACCAGCCGGTGGATCGCGTCCACCACCGGGTCCAGCGCATCCTCATTGCCCGACGCCAGCATCCAGCTTGCCAGCGCGCCCGCACCCTCCCGGTCGAAGGCGTCGAATGTCATGTCGACGATGGTGCGCGGGCTGACCTCGCCGCGCCGCGCCGCGTCCACCGCCTCGCCGATCTTGGCGGTGATGGTGTCGGCCAGATGCGCGGCCAGCGCCTTCTGCAATCCCGCCGCCGATCCAAAATGGTGCAGCAGATTGGCGTGGGTCCGCCCGACCCGCCCGGCCACGGCTTTCAGCGTCACCGCCTGCGGCCCCGCCTCGATCAGCAGGTCGCGCGCCGCCTCCACGGCGACGAGGCGGCTTTCATCCGGGCTGAGGCGCGCGCGTTTTATTGACATGATTGTAAGCAACTCTTATTTACATAAATGTAAGTAACGAAGGGAGACATCATGACCCCGACCGACCTCACCATCACGCCGCGCGACCGCCGTTTCGGGCGGGATCGCAGCATTGCGCGACATTGGCTGAACGGCGACCCGATCGCTACGGCTTTCTTCAACGCGCTGTCGATCACCTTCCCGCGCGGCGAAGCCTATTTCATCGACAGCGTCCGCGCCTTCCGCGACGGCGTGCCGGACAGGCTGGGACGCGAAATCGCCGCCTTCATCAAACAGGAAGTCGTCCACAGCCGCGAACATCTGGCCTTCAACCGGCAGGTCACGGATCATGGCTATGACGTGTCGCGCCTCGACGCGGACGTCACCACCATGCTGGACCTCGCCAGACAGCGCCCGCCGATCGCCAGCCTGGCCGCGACCATGGCGCTGGAACATTTCACCGCCATCCTCGCCCATGAACTGCTCAGTGATCCGCGCCATCTCGACGGCGCCGACCCGGACAGCGCGGCGCTCTGGCGCTGGCACGCGATCGAGGAGATCGAGCATAAGGGCGTCGCCCATGACACATGGGTCCATGCCACGCGCGACTGGAGCCGGTTCAGGCGCTGGTGGGTGAAAAGCATGCTGATGCTGGTGGTGACGAAACATTTCCTCCACCATCGCGCGCGCGGCATGATGGACCTGCTGCGGCAGGACGGCATCAGCGGGCGTCGCGCCTGGGGCGGGTTGCTCCATCATGCGCTGGTGCGCCCCGGCATATTGCGCCGGGTGGCGCGGCCCTGGCTCGGCTATTTCCTGCCCGGCTTTCATCCGTGGCAGGTGGATGACCGCGCGCTCATCGCGCTGGCCGACACGCCCTATGCCGCTGCGCGCAGCCCTGGTCTGCAATCCGCGCTCGCTTGACCCCGGTGCGGCGGCGCTATTCTATGGCGCCATGGCCGATGCACCGACCCTTGAAACCATCCGCCTGATCCTCCGCCCGCATCGGGTGGAGGATTATGCTGCCTGTCGCACGCTCTGGGCCGACGCGCAGGTGGTGCGCCATATCGGCGGCGTGCCGCAGGATGCGCAGGCGGTCTGGTTCCGCCTGCTCCGCTATGCCGGCATGTGGGCGCTGCTGGGCTATGGCATGTGGGTGATCGAGGAACGTGACAGCGGCGTGCTGCTGGGCGAAGCCGGTCTGCTCAGCGCCGAACGCGGCATCGCGTATCTGGAGGGCGTGCCCGAAGCGGGCTGGGTGCTCGGCCGCGATGCCTGGGGCAGGGGCATCGCCACGGAAGCGATGCAGGCGATCCTGCAATGGGCCGACGCCCATCTCGACGCCCCAGCCATCCGTTGCATCATTGATCCCGGCAATCTCGCGTCGATCAAGGTGGCGGGGAAGCTGGGCTTCCACCCGCTGGCCGATGCCGATCATGGGGGCCAGCCAATCCGGCTGTTCAACCGGCCAAGGCATCCGCCCCTGTAAGGGCGGCGGATGCCATGCCTTCAGGCCGCCACCGGCAGTGCGTCGCCATACAGGTCCATCGCCGGATCGTCATTCAGGCGCGCGGCTTCGCCCTCCTCGAACAGCAGGCAATCGACCATGGCGCCACGCGCCAGGCTGTAACGCGGCTCGATCCGTCCGGTGAAGCGAAAGCCCAGCTTGCGCAGGACGTTGCCGGATGCCCGATTGTCGACAAAATGGCAGGCGCGCATGTCGCGGACGCCATTGGCCCGCGCCATCGCCATCACCGCGCGCGCGGCTTCGGTTGCAAAACCCAGTCCCCAATAGGGGCGGGCGATCCAGTAACCCAGTTCAGGGGTGCCCGTCTCGCTCAGATGAATGCCGCATCCCCCGACCAGGCGCGGCGCGCCCTGGGTGCGGGTGAAGGCCAGCAGGCGCGGCTGGCGCGGATGCTGCGGCATCGCCAGATAGGCGTGCGCATCGTCCAGGCCATAGGGGCTGGGGACGCGCGCCAGATTGCGGATGACCGCCGGGTCGCCAATGGCGTGGACCAGGGCCTGGGCGTCTTCCATCCAGCCGGGACGCAGCAGCAGGCGGGGGGTGCGGGCGAACATTCTCGTCTCCTCTTCTGCGCGCCGTTAGCCGCCTTTCATGACGGCTTCGCGACGCTTTCATTCTGGCTGTTTCCCCGCCCGCACGACGCGCGAGAAGGCGTTGAGTTCCAGAGACTTGAGGGATTTTGCGAGGGATATTCGCCCAACGGAAAAGGGGCGCCCCTCACATGGAAGGAGCGCCCCGTTTTCCCTCGGACACCGGCGTCAGGCCATTGGCCTGAACAGCGGGAGGGTCGCTCCTGTCGGAGGACGACCCGGCATCGATCGTCCGTTATTCTGCGGCCTGGGCCAATGCATCCACCGACACATATTTGCGGCCGAGCTTGCCGGTGTGGAATACCACCTTGCCTTCGCCAAGCGCGAAGAGCGTGTGATCCTTGCCCATGCCGACATTGCGGCCCGGATAGACGCGGGTGCCGCGCTGGCGAATGATGATGTTGCCGCCGATCACGTCCTGACCGCCGAACTTCTTCACGCCAAGGCGCTTCGATTCCGAATCGCGACCGTTACGCGACGAACCGCCAGCTTTCTTATGTGCCATGACCTAAACTCCTCGAAAACGTTACGCTGTGGCTCAGGCGCCGATCGACACGATCCGCAGGATCGTGTGATTCTGGCGATGGCCATTCTTGCGGCGATAATTGTGGCGGCGACGCTTCTTGAAGACGATGACCTTCTCGCCCTTCGCCTGCGCGATGATTTCGGCCGCGACGGTCAGCTTGGCCGCGTCCTTCAGCTCGCCGCCTTCACCGGCCAGCAGGACATCGCCCAGCGTGACCTTGTCGCCGGCTTCGCCAGCCAGCTTTTCAACGACGATCTTGTCTCCGGCGGCGACGCGATACTGCTTGCCGCCTGTGCGCACGATAGCGAACATGGCTTGTCTCTTCTCGTTCAAATCTGCTTTACGCAGCTCACCAAAGACATGAAGTCCTGCCGACCCGCGCGGGAATGTGGCCCGTTAGTGGAATGACTCGCGACTGTCAACCGATCCGGCCCGGTTTCCGCACTGGTTTTCACCCCCGGCTTTCCCTATCTTGGGGCGCAAGCAAGGGATATGGCGAACAGATGCAGTATAGCGGCATGGAAAAGCGGAAGGGAAGGGGCATCATCCCCCGCACCGCGATTCTGGCCGCGCTGTGGACCCTGATCGCCGTCACCCTGCTGTCGGCGCTGGCCCCGCTCGGCCCGCCGCTCAGCCGCGTGACCGGCTCCGCCTTCAACCCCGCGACCAGCGATGTGGTGCTCAAGGCCCGCACGCCGGCCACCACGCAGATGGTCCAGCCTGCCCGCCCCGATGGCGACGGTTTGCCGCTTTTGCCGCTGCATGGCCTGTGCGCGGCGCTGCTGGCCATGGTCTGGCGCATCCTGACCGCTATCTTTGCCCCCGCCAGGCCGCAGGGCCGGACATCCTTTGCCCTCGTCCGCGCCGGTCACGCCCGCGCGCCGCCCGCTGCCTCCTGACGAATCGCAAACCCGCCCGTCCTGGACGGGCCGTTCGTTGGACGCAGGAGCCTGCCATGCCTCGCAAAAATCCGCGCCGCGGCCGTCGCCGCCGCCCGCCCCGGTGGTTCATGCCCACCGTCATGGCGGGCCTCGGCGTCGCCGCCTTCGCGCTGTCGGCGACGATGATCAGCCTCGTCGAATGACCGTCCTGCCGCGCCGTCGGCCCGTCCCGAATGGCGTGGTTCGCACGGACCGCATCTGCTACTTTCCCGCCGGGCGCTGTCTCCCCCGCCCGGCGGCCGGATCGAAAGGCAAACATGCCCCATCATACCCCCCTGATCGGCACCATCGTCGCCGGTCTCGTCGTCGCCTTCATCATGGGCGCGATCGCCCATCGGCTCAAACTCTCGCCGCTGGTCGGCTATCTGGTCGCGGGCATCATGGTCGGCCCCTTCACCCCCGGCTTCGTCGCCGACGCCGACCTTGCCAATGAACTCGCCGAAATCGGCGTCATTTTGCTGATGTTCGGCGTCGGCCTGCATTTTTCGCTCAAGGATCTTCTGTCGGTCAAGAATATCGCGGTGCCCGGCGCGCTGGTGCAGATCGCGGTCGCGACGCTGTTGGGCATGGGCCTTTCCCACCTGATGGGATGGCCGCTGATGGGCGGCATCGTTTTCGGCCTCGCCCTCTCGGTCGCGAGCACGGTCGTCCTGCTGCGCGCGCTCCAGGGCGCCGATCTGGTCGAAACCCGGCGCGGCCGAATCGCGATCGGCTGGCTGATCGTGGAGGATCTGGTGATGGTCCTCGCCCTTGTCCTGCTCCCCGCGCTTGCCAGCGTCATGAACAGTGCCGACGGGGCAGGGGCCGCCGCGCTCATCGGCCCGCTGCTCGGCACCCTGCTCAAGGTAGTCGGCTTTGTCGCGGTGATGCTGATCGTCGGTCGCCGCGTCATTCCCTGGGCGCTGCACTGGGTAGTCCATACCGGATCGCGCGAGCTGTTCCGCCTCGCTGTCCTCGCCATCGCGCTCGGCGTCGCCTTCGGCGCGGCGGCGGCCTTCGACGTGTCCTTCGCGCTGGGTGCTTTCTTCGCCGGCATGATCCTGGGCGAAACCCCTTTGAGCCGCCGCGCGACGGAGGAAACGCTGCCGCTGCGCGACGCTTTCGCCGTGCTCTTCTTCGTGTCGGTGGGGATGCTGTTCAACCCGTCGATCGTGGTGGAGCAGCCCTTGCCGCTGCTGGCCACCATCCTCATCATCGTCGTGGGCAAATCGATCGCCGCCTGGGGCATCGTCCGCGTCTTTGGCCATGCCAATGTCACCGCGCTCACCATCGCCGCCAGCCTGGCCCAGATCGGCGAATTTTCCTTCATCCTTGCATCCCTGGGCACCGGGCTTGGCGTCCTGCCGGCCGAAGGGCGCGACCTGATCCTCGCCGGGGCGATGGCGTCGATCTTCCTCAACCCCATCCTCTTCACCCTCATCGTGCGCGACCACCGGCCGGACGAGAGCGGCGAGCCGGTCCGCGCGCCCAGCGGCCCGCGCATGGGGCATGTCATCCTGGTCGGCTATGGCCGCGTCGGCAAGATGATCGCCACCCGCCTGGCCGAGCGCAAGCTGCATGTCATCATTATCGAGGATGACCCGGAACGGGTGGAGGAGGCCGAGGAGGCCGGCCTGTCGATCGTCAGGGGCAATGCGCTGGAGGACAAGCATCTGCTCGCCGCCGGCATCGGCGATGCGCGCCACCTGCTGATCGCCGTGCCCGAAGGGTTCGAAGGCGGCGCGATCCATGACCATGCCCGGCGGCTCAACCCAAACATCCAGGTTGTCGCCCGCGCTCATAGCGATGCGGAGGTCGCGCATCTGGAGGGGCTGGGCGTCCCCCATATCGTCATGGGTGAACGCGAACTGGCGAACCGGATGCTGACGCTCTGCGGCGCGGGCTAGGCCAGACTGTCCAGAAAGCGTGCCGCCTGATCCCGGATGGCGGCGCGATCGGCCTCCGCCATCCTGGTCCATGTCCGATAGGGCATGGCCAGGCGCGGATTGCGCGTCAGCCGGTCCTCGTTGCGCGCCAGGAAATCCCAATAGAGCGCATTGAACGGGCAGGCGTCCACGCCCACCCGCTGCTTCACGTCATAGCGGCACGATCCGCAATAATCGGACATCCGGTTGATATAGGCGCCCCCGGCCGCATAGGGTTTCGACCCCAGCAACCCGCCATCGGCGAACTGGCTCATCCCCAGCGTGTTGGGCAATTCCACCCATTCATAGGCGTCGGCATAGACTTCCAGATACCAGACATGCACCTGATGCGGGTCGATCCCGGCCAGCAGCGCGAAATTGCCGGTGATCATCAGCCGCTGGATATGATGGGCATAGGCATGGTCGATCGTCTGGCCGATCGCCTGCGCCATGCAATGCATCTCCGTGTCGCCGGTCCAGTAGAAATCCGGCAGGTCGCGCGTCGCGCCCAGCGCATTGCGCCGCGCATAGTCCGGCCCTTCATGCCAGTAGATGCCGCGTATATATTCGCGCCAGCCGATGATCTGGCGGATGAAGCCCTCGGCGGCGTTCAGCGGGGCCTTGCCCGCACGATAGCGCGCCTCCACCGCCCGGCACAGGTCCAGCGGATCGATCAGCCCCACATTGATATAGGGCGACAGGATCGAATGCCACAGGAACGGCTCGTCGGTCAGCATCGCGTCCTGATAGTCGCCAAAGCGCGGCAGCGCCTCGTCCAGGAAGCGCTGCTGCTGGCGCAGGGCATCCTCCCGCGTCACGGCGAAGGCGAAATGGTCCAGGCTGCCGATATGGCCGGCAAAGCGCTCCGCCACCATCGCCAGCACCGCCTGGGTCTCTGCGTCCGGGGTAAAGCGCAATGGCTGCGGCATCAACAGGTCGCGCCTGGGCGGCGGTTTGCGATTGTCCGCATCATAATTCCATTCGCCACCTTCGGGCGTGCCATCCGGCGTCATCAGCAGGCCGCTCATGCGGCGCATGTCGCGATAGAAATATTCCATCCGCAACGGCTTGCGCGCCGCCGCCCATGTGTCGAACTGCGCATGGGAACAGAGGAAACGATCATCCTCATGGATGGTGACGGGTATCGCGAACCGCGCTTCCCACGCCTCCAGCATCGCCCGCACGCGCCACTCGCCCGCTTCGGTGACATGGATGGCGCGGGGCCGATGCCGGCTGATCGCGCGCGCCACCGCGCCGGTGAAGCTGCCGTCATTGTCGGGATCGTCCAGCCGCACATAATCGACCGTCCAGCCGAGCGCCCGCAGCCGGTCGGCATGATGGCGCATGGCCGACAGGATGAAGGCGATCTTGGCCTTGTGATGGCGGACATAGGTGGTTTCGTCCGCCACCTCCATCATCAGCACGATGCTGTCCGCCTTGTCGGCATCGCGCAGCGCGGCTATGTCCGGCGTCAACTGGTCGCCCAGGACGGGAATGAGGAGAGGGCCATGGCGCATCCCTGTCGGAATGCGTCACGGCCCTCTTTTATCCTACATGCCCGAAAGGGATGTCAGCGCGGCTTGCGCGGTCCGCCGGGCGCGCCGCGCTTGGGGCCGCCCTTGAACGGGCGCGCTGCATGGGCGGGCGGGCGCGGGCCACGATTGGGCCGCGCATCGTTGGACGGGCGCAACTGGCGGCGATTTTCCCGCGCTTCCTCGCGCGGGGCGCCGTCGACCGGCTGGAAAGACACGTCCGCGCCCTCGTCATTGGCTTCGGCGGTACGCTTGATCGATGTGATGAAACGGCTCGCGATCGCCTTGGGGATTTCGAACATCGTTTCATCGGCGGTGATGCGGATCGCGCCGATATCCTGGCGCGACACATGGCCACGGCGGCAGATCAGCGGCAATATCCAGCGCGGATCGGCATTTTGCCGCCGGCCGATGTCCATGCGGAACCATTGCGTGTCCTCAAAGCCCGGACGCGGCCCGTCGCGACGCGCGGGGGCCTCGCTGCCGTCCAGCAATTCCTCCGGCGCGGGCAGGGCGGCGCGGGCGCTGCGCACCAGCATCGCCGCGATTTCCTTGGCGGACTTCTCGGCCAGCAACTCGGCGCCCAGCGTCCAGTCGGCCTCGTCCAGTTCCGCCTTCTCCATCAGCGTCGCGCGCAGGCGCAGATTATCCTGCTCCAGAATCGCTTCCTTGCTGGGCGGGGTGCCCCATTCGACCGGGATCTTCGCGCCGCGCAGCATGGATTCGACGCGGCGACGGCGCGGATAGGGCACGATCAGCACGGCCGTCCCCTTCTTGCCCGCGCGGCCGGTGCGGCCCGACCGATGCTGCATCGTTTCGGCGTCGCGCGGCAGTTCGACATGCACGACCAGGCTCAGCGAAGGCAGGTCGATGCCGCGCGCGGCCACGTCGGTCGCGACGCACACCCGCGCCCGCTTGTCGCGCAGCGCCTGCAACGCATGGTTGCGCTCATTCTGGCTATGCTCGCCCGACAGTGCCACGGCGGCAAAGCCGCGCTCGGTCAGGCTGCTGTGCAGGTGGCGGACATTGTCGCGCGTGGCGCAGAATAGCATCGCCGTCTCCGCCTCATGATAGCGCAGCAGGTTGACCACCGCATTTTCGATGTCGGACGGCGCGACGGTCAGCGCCTGATAGCTGATGTCGCCATGGCCGCGTTCCTCGGTGACGGTCGAGATGCGCAGCGCATCGCGCTGGTAGCGCTTGGCCAGCGCCACGATCGGCTTGGGCATGGTGGCGGAGAAAAGGAGCGTGCGGCGGCCTTCGGGCGCGCTGTCGAGAATGCCCTCCAGATCCTCGCGAAAGCCCATGTCCAGCATTTCGTCGGCTTCATCCAGCACGACCGACCTGATCGCCGACAGGTCGAGCGCCCCGCGTTCCAGATGGTCGCGCAGGCGGCCCGGCGTGCCGACCACGATATGCGCGCCATGGGCCAGGCTGCGGCGCTCCTTGGCGGCGTCCATCCCGCCCACGCAGGTCGCGATGCGCGCGCGCGCCGCGCCATAGAGCCATTCCAGCTCGCGGCTCACCTGCAACGCCAGTTCGCGCGTCGGCGCGATCACCAGCGCCAGCGGCAGGCCGGCGACGGGGAGCTTCTCGCCGTCGCCCAGCAATTCGCCCGCCATGGCCAGGCCGAATGCGACGGTCTTGCCCGATCCGGTCTTGGCCGACACGATCATGTCGCGGCCAATGGCTTCGGGCTCGATGACGGACGCCTGCACTTCGGTCAGGCTTTCATAGCCCTTGGCGGTCAGCGCCTGGGCAAGGATGGAAGGAAGTGTTTCAAATGCCATATCTTGTTGTCTCGTCGGTTAAGCGACCCGCCATTCCCGACGGATACGAAAAGACCGCTCATGCTTCCGCGCGGGAAGCCCAAGGGTCGGTCGTGCCCTTGGTTCCAAAATCCTCCCCTGGCAGGGGAGGGGGACCACCGCCGACGGCGGTGGTGGAGGGGTGTCCCCCTATCGAGAGATGAACACCCCTCCGTCAGGGCTACGCCCTGCCACCTCCCCTGCAAGAGGGAGGATGATGCAAAAACAGGAAAGCCTCCTTCCCCATTTCGCGAGGAAGGAGGCTTGCCCGATCGTCTATAGCGCAAAAATCAGACCGAAGCGACTTCCGCCACATCGACCTTCACGCCCGGACCCATCGAGGAGGACAGGGCGATCTTGCGAACATATTTGCCCTTCGAACCCGACGGCTTGGCCTTGACGATCGCGTCGACGAAGGCGTCGAAATTCTTGCGCAGATCCTCGGCCGAAAAGCTCGACTTGCCCAGGCCCGCATGGATGATGCCCGCCTTTTCGACGCGGAATTCGATCTGGCCACCCTTGGCGGCCTTCACGGCTTCGGCGACGTTCGGCGTCACGGTGCCCAGCTTGGGGTTCGGCATCAGGCCCTTGGGACCAAGCACCTTGCCCAGGCGACCCACCAGACCCATCATGTCCGGCGTCGCGATCACGCGCTGGAAGTCGATGTTGCCGGCCTGGATCGATTCCAGCAGGTCCTCGGCGCCCACGATGTCGGCGCCGGCGTCGAGCGCCTGCTGCGCCTTGTCGTTGCGGGCGAACACGGCGACGCGCACGTCCTTGCCGGTGCCGGCGGGCAGGGTGACGACGCCACGGACCATCTGGTCGGCATGACGGGGATCGACGCCCAGGTTGATCGCGATTTCGACGCTTTCGTCGAACTTGGCGGTCGCATGGGTCTTGATCAGGCCCAGCGCTTCGTCAACGCCGTGCAGCTTGTCCTTGTTGATCGCGGCGGCCAGAGCCTTCGCCTTCTTGGTCTGCTTTGCCATGGTCTTAGCCCTCCACCACGTCGAGGCCCATCGCGCGGGCGGAGCCTTCGATGATCTTCGTCGCTGCGTCGATGTCGTTCGCGTTCAGGTCAACCATCTTGGCCTGGGCGATTTCGGCGAGCTGCGCGCGGGTGATCTTGCCGGCGACGATCTTGCCCGGTTCCTTGGAACCCGACTTCAGGTTGATCGCCTTCTTGATCAGGAATGTGGCCGGCGGCTGCTTCGTGGTGAAGGTGAAGCTGCGGTCCGCATAGACGGTGATGATCGTGGGCAGCGGGGTGCCCTTGTCGACATTCGCCGTCTGGGCGTTGAACGCCTTGCAGAATTCCATGATGTTCACGCCGCGCTGACCCAGGGCAGGGCCGATCGGCGGGGCAGGCTTGGCGTCTCCAGCGGGCACCTGGAGTTTGATATAGCCCGTAATCTTCTTGGCCATTGTCACTCACTCTGTTGCTGGGCCTTTCCTTGAAGGATCGGCCCGGTTCAAGTTTAGCGGTCAGACGAAGGCCAAAGCCTCCTCCCGCGTTCATCCCTTGTCGTCATGCCAGCGAAGGCTGGCATCTCAGGCCGCAAGGGGACGGCTTGAGGCACGCGATCCCGGCCTTCGCCGGGACGGCGTAATCACTTCGACAGTTCGACCTGCTCGAAATCCAGTTCGACCGGGGTGGCGCGGCCGAAGATCGACACCGACACCTTGACCCGGTTCTTTTCGAAATCCAGTTCCTCGACCACGCCGTTGAAGCTGGCGAACGGACCGTCCAGCACCTTGACGCTGTCGCCGATCTCGTAATCGACGCTGACCTTGTGCTTGGGCGCGGCCTCGGCTTCCTTCTGGGCGCCGAAATAGCGCGCCGCGTCGGCCTCGCTGATCGCCTGCGGCTTGCCGCTCGAACCCAGGAAGCCCGTCACCTTGGGCGTGTTCTTCACCAGGTGATAGATATCGTCGTTCATCGCCAGCTTGGCCAGGACATAGCCGGGCATGAACTTGCGCTCGACCTGCACCTTCTTGCCGCGCTTCACCTCTGTCACCGTCTCGGTGGGGACTTCCACCTGCTCGACCAGTTGGGAGAGGCCCATGCGCTCGGCTTCGGACAGGATCGATTCCTTGACCTTGTTCTCGAAGCCCGAATAGGCGTGGATGATGTACCAGCGCGCCATGTTACCCTTTCAAAATCTTAATCAGGCCTGGCCTGCCGCGACGCTCAGCAACCACTGAACGATCGCGCCGAAGAAGGTGTCGATGCCGAAGAAGAAGAGACCCAGCAGCGTCGTCATGATGACGACCATCACGCCTGTCATCATTGTCTCGCGGCCGGTCGGCCACACGATCTTCTTCGCTTCGGTCTGCACCTGATTGACGAATTCGCCGGGGGAAACCTTCGCCATCGTTTGCCTTCTTGCGTTTCGAACCAACACCAATTCGCGCAGCAACAGTTCGCCCTCCCGATCCCGCCCTGTTTGGCGTCCGGGGGTGCGACCGCTTGCTCCGCGATCTTGTTTCGCCTGCGCACTTAGCCGCGAACCCCTGCATTTACAAGGGTTCGCGGCCAGTTCGCTTGGCAGGAGTGGAGGGACTCGAACCCACGGCATTCGGTTTTGGAGACCGACGCTCTACCAACTGAGCTACACTCCTGCACTGGCCGGGGCCAGCGAAGGAGGGCGCTTTAGCGTGGGCGGCCGGGCAGGGCAAGCGCGATTATGCGGCTTTTTGCATCGGCCCGGCGACGTGCGTGTCCACGCTGGTCTGCCGCTCGGCCTCCGCGTTGATCTGCGCGCCCAGCAACACGACATAGGCGGATGCGAACAGCCATAGCTGCAACACCACCACCGCGCCCAGCGACCCGTACGTCTCGTTATACTTGCCGAAGGTGGACACATAATAGGACACGCCCAGCGTCACCAGCAGCCAGAACAGGGTCGCCGTCACCGATCCCACCGTCAGCCATTGCCATTGCGCCTGCCGCCGGTTCGGCCCGAACCGATAGATCAGGCCGAAGATGACGCTGGCCAGCAGCCCCGCGCACACCCATGTCACCGCCTTGACCGCGAACAGCGCGCCTGGGCCCCAGTCCGTCAGCCATTTCTGGACAAGGCCGATGATCGTCGCGGTGAACACGCCCGCCACCACCACCAGCACGGCGGAAAAGGTGATGCCCATGGACGTGCGGTAAAAGCGCAAGATGTTGCGCCCTTCCTTCTGGCCATAGACGATGTTCAACGCCTCCATGATCGCCGACGCCGCGCGCGTCGCGCCATAGACCGCCAGCGCCAGCGCGCCGAACAGCCCCAGGCCGACCGCCGGCTTGGCCGCGCTCACCACCCCCAGCAACTGGTCGTTGATCAGGCGTGCCGCATCGGCGGGGACCACGGTGATGATCGCCTGCATATGCCGCGCCACCAGTTGCGGATCGCCGAACAGGCCATATGTCAGCGCGACCGCGCCGAACAGCGGCGCGATCGACAGAAAGGCGTAATAGGCCACCCCCGCCGCCAGCAGGCCGACATGATTGTCGCCGATCGCGGCATAGACGCGCTTCAATATCTCCCACCAGGCGCGCGGCGGGATTTTCCACGGCGCATCGACATGCACCTGCTGCGCGATTCTTTCCGCCATGGCGGTCCCCCTGCTGTTCCAGCAAGGCAAGCGCATGAAGGGGGAGGGCGGTTCCATCCTGGCCACGCGCCGCCGCGCGCGTCGCCTATCCGCCGTGATAGGGTTCGCAGGCGATGCCGTCGCCATCGCCATCCATGTGCGCGCCATAGCCGGGCTGGCCGCGATAGAGCGGGGCCGCACCCGCCGCCCACGCATCGCGGCAATTGCGATAGGCTCCGGTGGCGCTACCGGCGCCCGCAGCAGGGGCTTGCACCCTGCGGGGCGCAGGTGCGGCAGGTGCGGCAGGCGCGGACAGGGCGCCACCGCCGGGCTGCTGCCGGTCCAGTTCATCGGCCGACATCGGCTGATCCAGGCGGATGGTGTTGCGGGTGGGCCGCCATGGCGCGCTGGTGGCCCTCTGGTGCTCGACCGGCACGGTCGCGACCGCTGGCCTGCTGGTCAAGTGACGCAATCCAGCGCCACCCATGCCGCCCATGGCAACCACTGCCAGCGCCGTCCCGATCCCGAAATGCCGTCCCGTCATGCGGCCGGGCATAACCGCCCATGGTAAAGGAAGGGTTGTCCAGGGGGGCATGCGCCGTTTTGCAAAGGGCGATCCTGGCCGTCGCTAAACCAGATGCTGGCGGTCGACCAAAATCCACCCTCCTCTGGCAGGAGAGCCATTGCCTCCGCCCAATCGCAATGCGACGCCACGCTACAAGAACACGCCGCCCTTCATCACCCGCCGCGCGCGGCCCTGCACCGGCAGGCGGTCGAACGGGGTGTTGCCTGCCGACGCCGCCATCTTCGCGCGGTCCACGATCCACGGCGCATCGGGATCGACGAAGATCAGGTCGGCCGCGCTGCCGGGGGCAAAGCTGCCCGCGTTCACGCCCAATATCTTTGCCGGGTTGGCGGACAGCAGCGTCATCAGCCGGCCCATCGACACCTGCCCCTCGCGCACCAGGTTGAGCGAGAGCGCCAGCAGCGTTTCCGCCCCCGCCATGCCCGGCGCGGCATCGGCGAAGGGCAGGCGCTTGTCCTCCGGTCCGCGCGGATCGTGGCTGGACGTGATCACGTCCACCGTCCCGTCCGCCACCGCCGCCAGGCTCGCCTGCCGGTCCCGCTCGTCGCGCAACGGCGGCGACAGGCGGGCGAAGGTGCGGAAATCCGTGACCGCCTGGTCGTTCAGGAACAGATAGGCCGGGCTGATCCCGCAGGTGACGTTCAGCCCTTCGGCCTTGGCCGCGCGGATGCGGTCAAAGCCCGCCTGCGTCGTCACCAGCCGGAAATGGATCGCCGCGCCCGTCTCGCGCACCAGCATGATGTCGCGGGCGATCGCCATCGCCTCCGCGCAGGCCGGCGCGTGGGGCAGGCCCAGGCGCGTCGCCGTCTCGCCGCTGGTCGCCACCGCCTTCGCCGTCAGCCCGCCATCCTCGGCATGGGCGATCACGGTCAGGCCCAGCCCGCTGGCATAGGACAGCACGCGCAGCATGACGCCCGAATCCGCGATCCATTGCCGCCCGGTGCCGACCGCCTTCGCGCCCGCCGCCTGCATCAGGCCCATTTCGGCCATTTCCGTGCCCTGCAAGCCGCGCGTCGCCGCCGCGATCGGATGCACCCAGAAATCGGGCTTGCCCGCGCGCGTCGCCTGCCGGATCAGCCCCACCTCGTCCAGCGCCGCCCGCTGGTCCGGCATCAGCGCCGCGCGCGTGATCCCGCCGAAATGAAAGGCCGGCTTGTCGGTGGCGAACACGCCCAGGTCGATGAGGCCCGGCGCGACCACCAGGCCGCCCGCATCGACCCGCTGCGCATCGTCCGGCACCGCCACATCGCCCGCCGCGACGATCCGGTCCCCCTCGATCAGCACGACGCCGGGCGTCATCGCGTCGCCCGCCGGATCGGCGAGGTGACCGTTGATGATGGCGATCATAGTCACTGCACTCCCCCGAAACAGAAGCCGTCATCCCCGCGGAGGCGGGGATCCATCTCCTGGCCTTGCGGCCGGGGATGGGGTGGGAGATGGATTGCCGCCTGCGCGGCAATGACCGACAAGGCCGGAATGGTCACGCCCATCCCTCCACGCCCCGCGCGCCGCGCGTCAGCACGTCCAGGCACGCCATCCGCACGGCCACGCCCATCGCGACCTGTTCGGTAATCGCCGATCGTTCGGGATGATCGGCGACGCTGCTGCTGATTTCCACGCCCCGGTTCATCGGCCCCGGATGCATCACCAGCGCATCGGGCCTGGCGATGGCCAGCCGCTCCGGCGTCAGCCCGTACAGCGCATGATATTCCCGCGCCGACGGTATGAACGCTCCGTCCATCCGCTCATTCTGGAGCCGCAGCATCATCACCACGTCCGCGCCGTCCAGCCCCTCGTCCATCTTCGTAAAGGGCGTCGCCCCCAGCATCTCCACCTCCGGCGGCAGCAGCGTCGGCGGCGCGACCGCGCGCACCTGCGCGCCCAGCGCGGCCAGGCACAGCATGTTCGACCGCGCCACCCGGCTATGCAGCACATCGCCGCAGATCGCGACCACCAGCCCTTCGAACCCGCCCTTGCGCCGCCGGATCGTCAGCGCGTCGAGCAAGGCTTGCGTGGGATGCTGATGCCATCCGTCGCCCGCGTTCAGCACCGGGCAGTCCACCTTGTCCGCGATCAGCCGCACCGCGCCGGAACTCGCATGGCGGATCACGATCACATCGGCGGCCATGGCATTCAATGTCATGGCCGTGTCGATCAGCGTTTCGCCCTTCTTCACGCTCGACGTGGCCGCCGCCATGTTGACCACGTCCGCGCCCAGCCGCTTGCCGGCAATCTCGAACGAAAGCAGCGTGCGTGTGCTATTCTCGAAAAAGGCGTTGATCTGCGTCATTCCCGCCAGCCGGTCATCATGCTTGCGCGCCTGCCCCTTGTTGGTCGCGGCCCAATGTTCGGCCTCGTCCAGCAGGAACCGGATTTCCCAGGGTTTCAGGTCCGCGATCGACAGCAGATGCCTGTGCGGAAACAGCGCCCGGCCGGTCAGTTCGGGGGTCGCGTCAGGAATGAAGATGTCGGGCATGAGCCGGTGCTTTAGGGGAGGGGAGGGGAGAGGGCAAGGTGAACCCGTCATTGCCAGAAGCGGCGATATAATCTCTATTGCAGGGATGGCGTGACGGCAAATGTCGACCGGCGGTTTTCCGCCGTTCGCGCTCCGAAAATGTTCAGTCAGCGTCCGGGTTGCGGAAATTCAGCCGCCGCGTCACCGTATAGTCCAGCACGCCCACCAGCAGATAGCTGATCCACTGTTTCGCCAGGGTCAACGCAGTGCGGCTGGCGCGATGGTCGGCCAGGCTGATCGCCCGGCTCTCGCCTGCCTCTGCCGTGATGAAATCGCGCACGGCCGCCGCGAAATCCCGGTCCTCCACCCGCAGCATCAGTT
Source organism: Sphingobium cyanobacteriorum (assembly GCF_030580935.1). GTDB lineage: Bacteria > Pseudomonadota > Alphaproteobacteria > Sphingomonadales > Sphingomonadaceae > Sphingobium > Sphingobium cyanobacteriorum. The sequence continues at coordinate 377,469 of NZ_JAUQOM010000002.1, forward strand.
CCAGGTTCAGGAACAGGCTGCGCATGTCGAAATTGGCCGATCCCACGAACACCGCATCATCGATCACGATCAGCTTCATGTGCAGCTTGCACGGCTGATATTCGTAAATCTCCACCCCGCGTTTCAGCAGCGGCCCATAAAGCAGCCGCGCCGCCGCCACGGTCGCGCCATTGTCCGACCGGGACGGCAGGATGATCCGCGCGCCCGCCCGCCGCGTCGCCCGCGCGATTCGCGTCAGCATCCCCCGGCCGGGCGAGAAATAGGCGGCGATCATGTCGACCCGCCGCGCCCGTTCCAGGTCATGCTTCACCACCTGCGCCCAGGGGCTCAACCGCCGGGTCGGCCCGCCGATCAGCCAGCGGAACGGTTCGTCCGGGTCATGGTGCAGCGCCGGGTGCCATTGCCGCACCATGCGCCGTAAGGTGCGGAACCGCTGTTTCTTCGTGCCTACCCAGCGCCACAACTGCCCGTACCATTTGGCCATCGCCTCCACCTGGTCGCCCGCGACCAGCAGGCCGATGTCGCGCCAGCAATCCTCCGCCGGGATGCCGAAATAACCGTCCTCGACATTGAATCCGCCGATCAGCAGGCGTGCCGCGTCGGCGATCGCCATCTTCTGATGGTTGCGGATCAGGTAGCGGGTGGATCGTCGCGTCCCGAACCGTGCGAACTGCGCGCCCGCTTCCACCAGGGGGGCAAAGAAGCTGTCGGGCGTGCGGGACGATCCGAAACCGTCGACCATCAGCGTCACCGCCACCCCGCGCGCCCGCGCCGCGATCAGCGCGTCGCGCACCATCGTCCCGCTGCCATCGGCCGCAAAGATGTAATAATAGAGGTTCAGGCTGCGCCGCGCGCCCGCGATCAGCGTGATCAGCGCATCGCGCAGCGCCTGCCCGTCGGCGATCAGCCGCAGCCGGTTGCCGGCCAGATCGGCGCATATCGGCGCGGTGCGCGGGCCGGGGGCGGTGGACGCCGGGGCAGGCTCTGGGGTCGCCATGCCGCCCTCATGCCGTGTTTGCTTGCCTTGCGCCATGGCTTTATGGCCTTTTCATTGACTCGGTCGTGGGGCGCTGCTAGTGGCCCGGTTCACGACTTTCCTTCCGTTATTTGCAGGAGGCCCTGTTTGGCCCGCGTTACCGTCGAAGATTGCGTCGACAAAATTACCAACCGTTTCGATCTTGTCCTGCTCGCCGCCCAGCGCGCGCGGGAGATTTCCGGTGGCGCCGAACTGACGGTCGATCGTGACCGTGACAAGAATCCGGTCGTCGCGCTGCGTGAAATCGCTGAAGAAACCGTCATGCCCGTCGATCTCCACGATTCGCTCGTCGCGTCCCTGCAAAAGGTGCAGATCGATGATGACGATACGCCGGACGAAATCGGCTCGATCGCCCAGTCGGCGGAGGCGTTGCGCCTGACCGCCGCCGCGCCGCCGCGTAACCAGAATATTGGCGGCGACTACGACGGCTGATCGCCGCACAAGTTTGGAGAGGGAAAGAGGCCCGGCCTGCGCAAGCAGGACCGGGCCTCGACCTTTTTGGTATCCGATAAAGCCGGTGCGATGCGTGATTGTGCGCGCGGCGAAGCCATCCATGGCGGGCGCGCTGGCAAGATGCGTCAATCTGGCGTCATCCCGCTCCGGCGATCAGGCGACAGGGGGCCGCGCATCGCGCGATCCCCCTGTCGTCCTTGTCAGCATCTGGAATTGCGGTCGATCGCCCGGCCGGCCAGCGCGCCCGCGCCCGCGCCGATGATCGTGCCCGGCGCACGGTCGCCATGCGTATCCACGGCCCGGCCCAGCAACGCGCCGGCGACGCCGCCCAGCAGCAGCCCGGTGGTGCCGCCCGACTTGCGGCAGCGATAGGCGCGATCGTCACGATAGCCGCGACGATCGGCATAGCGGTCGCCGCGATAATGATCGCCACGATAATCGCGATGATAGCCATGGCGATGATGATCGCGGGCGTAGGATGTTGCGGGCACGACCGCGCCCAGCGACGCGGCGGCAAGGGCGGTGGCCAATATGGCTTTGCGAATGAACATAAATTCTCCTCGGACCTGATCATCTGTTGACGGTCCGGGCTATCGCATGGCCCCGATGTTCCGATCCTGAACCGGCCTGTCATGTGCCGTTCAGCTAAGCGGGCCGCTCAGTCCAGGTCCGGCAATGCCCAGTCGATCGCGCCCCGGCCATGCGCCTCCAGAAATGCGTTGGCCCTGGAAAAGGGCCGTGACCCCAGAAATCCGTTATGCGCCGACAATGGGGAGGGGTGGGCGGACTTGATCACCAGATGCCGGTCCTGGTCGACAAAGGCGGCCTTGCGCTGGGCATAGGCGCCCCACAGCATGAACACGACCGGCTCTTCCTTTTGCGCCACCAGCCGGATCACCGCGTCGGTGAACAATTCCCATCCCTTGCCCTGATGCGATGCCGCGCGGCCCATTTCCACCGTCAGCACACTGTTGAGCAGCAGCACGCCCTGCTTGGCCCAATGGTCCAGAAAGCCGTGCCTGGCCCGTGCGATGCCCAGGTCTGTCTCCATCTCCTTGTAGATATTGACCAGCGACGGCGGCGTCCGCACGCCCGGTTTCACCGAAAAGCACAGGCCATGCGCCTGTCCTTCGCCATGATAGGGGTCTTGCCCCAATATCACGACCTTCACCTTGTCCACCGGCGTCAGGTCGAGCGCCCGGAAATATTCGCTCCCCTTGGGAAAGATGCGCTTGCCTGCTGCCTTTTCCGCCTGAAGGAAGCGTTTGAGCGCCTGCATGTGCGGCGCGGCGAATTGGCTGGCCAGCGGCGTGCGCCAGCTTTCGTGCAGCTTGATCCCGTCTGTCATGACGCCCCTGATGGCCTGCGCCGCAAAGCCCTGTCAACGCGCCCGTTTGCGGTTAACGCTCTTGCCTCGCGGCGGATGATCCGCAACTAAAGGTCATGCCGCTTGCCCGTCCGCTGTCGCTCCTTGCCGCCCTTGGCCTGTTCCTCGCCCCGCTGCCCAGCGCCGACGCCTTCGGCCCGCCGCCCGCACCTACGCTCCAGCAGGATGCGCGGGCCAAGCTGATGGCCGAATTCACCCGCTTCGCCGCGCTGTCGGACGGCACCGTCGGCATCGCCGTGCGCGACCTCCAGACCGGGGAGACTCAGGCGCTCAACGGCGACACGCTCTTTCCCATGGCCAGCGCCTACAAGGTCGCGGTCGCCGGCCGCATCCTTGCCCTGGCCGATGCCGGCGACCTGCGGCTGGACGATCAGTTGGCGCTCGATCCCGCACTGGCGAGCGAGGGCGGCATCGCCTGGATGTTCTCGCGCCCCGGCGCAACCCTGTCGGTCGACCGGCTGCTCGAACTGATGCTGCAAAAGAGCGACAATAATGCCACCGACGTGCTGGTCGCGCGCGCTGGCGGGCCGCGGGCGATCACGGCCTTCGTGAACGGGCTGGGCGTCACCGGCCTGCGCGTCGACAGCGACACGGCGCATCTTCTCTACCGGGCAATGGGCATCCGTCCATTGTCGGGCAGCTTCCGCCAGAATGCCGACGCCGCCCGTCGCGCCGACCCGCAACTTGTGGTGCGCGACATGCGTGACCTGCCCAACCTGGCCTTCGCGACCGAACCGGAGGACACCGCCACGCCGACCGCGATGCTCGACCTGATGACCGCCTATCAGGCGGGCCGCGCGCTTTCCCCCGCCAGCACCCGGCGCCTCTTCACCATCATGGCGCATTGCGAAACGGGCAAGGCGCGAATCGTCGGAATGCTGCCGCCCGGCACGGCGGTGGCGCACAAGACCGGCTCTCTCAACGGGGTCGGCAATGATGTCGGCGTGGTGCGCCTGCCCGACGGGCGCAGCTTTGCCATCGTCGTGTTCGTGATGAAGGACAGCAAGGGCCATGTCGCGCGCGACCGCATCATCGCGGAAGCGGCGCGGGCGGCCTATGATTATTTTCTCTATGCCCCGGACAGGATGCACGGCCGGGCGCATAACACTTAACACAGGTCGGAAAAATCATTACGCTACCGATTAGAGAGGGTGTCGGAGCGCGAGTTTGACATGACCAGCCTGCACTGTTTCAGGGATTTCTGGCCCTATTATTTGCAGGAACATGCGCGCCCCGGCACACGCGCCCTCCATTATGCCGGCACCAGCCTGGTGATGGCCCTGCTGGCGAGCGCGCCCTTCACCGGCTATTGGTGGGTCGGCGTGGCGCTGCCGGTCGCGGGCTATGGCTTCGCCTGGGCGGGCCATGGCCTGATCGAGCACAACCGCCCCGCCACCTTTCGCTACCCGCTCTGGTCGCTGCGCGCCGATTTCGTGATGTGGCAGCGTTTCATGACCGGCCAGATCAAGCGCGACCTTGCCAAGGCCGGCGTGCGCGCCGACGGCACGGTCGATCCGGCGCGGCGCATCCGTGGCTGACCGTAGCGCTTGACCGCGCCCGGCGCTCTGCCACAAGGGCGCGATGGCTCTTACCGCGACCTTCTCGCTGCCCGACCGGGCGACTTTGGCGCAGCGCTGGCAGGCGCTGGAGGCGCGATCGGATGCGTCCTTCTTCCTGCGCTGGACCTGGGTGGGGGCGTGGCTCGACAGCTATCCGATTCGGCCCGAACTGCTGGCCGTCGTGGACACAGATGGCCGGGACGTGGCGCTGGCGCTGGTCGGCCATGCGATGCAGCCGCGCCTGCTGGGCGGCGTGGCGACGCTCAGCCTCAACCAGTCGGGCGACCCGGACGCCGACCGCCCCTATGTCGAATATAATGGCCTGCTCGCCGAACGCGGCCGGGACGGGGAGGCGGTTGCCGCCGCGCTGGCCGCGCTCGCCCGCCGCCGCGACTGGCGCGCCCTGCGGCTGAGCGGGATCGCCCCGGATTCCCCGCTGCTGGGCCTGCCTGCCCGGCGCAAGACGCGGATCGACCAGTCGCCGGTCTATCAGGTCGATCTCGACGCCGTGCGCGCGGCCGATGGCGACTATCTCTCGCTGCTCAGTTCCAACAGCCGCAGCCAGATCCGCCGCGCGATGAAGGATCATGGCGGCCCGCTGCCCGCCGTCGAAACCGCCACGCTCGATGACATCGCCCCCTGGCTGGACGCCATGGCCGCACTCAATGCAGGCCGCCACGCCGACAATGCCTGGGACAGCGCAAGCTTCCGTGCGTTCGTCGCCACGCTCGCCGCGCGCGGCCTGCCCGGCGGCGCGGTCGAACTGCTGCGGTTCAGCGATGCAGGCGGCGTGGTCGGGCTGCTGGTCAATTTCGTGCAGGATGGCGTGGCGATGAATTATCAGTCCGCCTTCGCCGATCCGCGCACGGCCAAGGACAAGCCCGGCCTGCTCTGCCATGCCGCCGCCGTCGGTCATTATGCGGCGCGCGGCCTGTCCCGCTACTCCCTGCTGGCGGGCAAGGATCGCTACAAGCAGAGCCTGTCGACCTGCGAGGACTCGCTCGAATGGTGGCTGCTTGAACGGTTCAGCCCGCGCCTCGAAGCCGAAGCGCTGCTGCGCCGGCTGCTCAGGCGCCCAGCTTCCGTATGACGCGATAGACCAGGCGGCGCAGCCCCTGCCGTTCGGGCTGCGCGCTGACCGTCGCGACCGGCAGGCCGCGCTTGCGCAGCAGCGCGTTGAAACTGTGCAATTCGCCTTCCGCCACGCTGCGTTCGGACCGCCATGTCACCGACAGGCTGACCGATACGGTCGGGCCGTTTTCCACGAAATGCGGCGCCTTCACCGGCACATGGATGGCGTCGCCCGGCGCCAGCCGGACGGCCTTGCCCTGCGTCTTGAACCCGTCCTGCCACACCAGGTTGCGATGCCCGCCGCCATGAAAATCCTCGCTTTTCTGCGCCGGCACCAGATGCTCGTCGCGCGCGGGAAAGACGGTCATCGTCTTGGTCCCCATGATCTGGAGCAGGATATTATGCTCCGGGTCCATGTGGAACGGCGTCACGCTGCCGGGTGAGGACAGGAAGATGAAGGCTTCGCGATGCAGCATCGGCCCGGTCTTTTGCCCGACGATCGGTTCCAGTTCGGCCAGCGCCGCGTCGAGCAGCGCGGCATAGGCCGGGTCGCGCTCGACATTCTTGAGCACCGCCCAACTGCCGTTCGTTTCGATCGTGCGGATCGTCTCGCCCAGCGTCAGCCCGTTGGACGGCGTATCCTCCGGCCGCACGCCCAGCGGCAGCTTGCCCAGATTATATTCGACCGATTGTGCCGGCATCCGCTCCGCCAGCCCCGCCAGCGCGTCCAGCGTCAGCAACCCGTGCCCTGCCAGGCCATGGTTCAGTCTGGCCGATTCGTCGGGATAGGCGGCGGCGAAGGCGGCGCGCGCACTGTCGGGGAAGGTCGCGCCGTCCGCCGGCGCGATGGGGCTGTGCGCGGTCATCGCTGTCCTTTCACATATCTGGCTAAAGTTTCGACGCCGTTCGCGACGGCGAAGGCGGCGTGGCGCTGCATCCGCGCCGCGCCCCTGCCGTGCAGCGCGATGCGATATTGCACGATGGTGCGCCGTTCCGCCCACAGGCTGTCGATCATCGGATGGTCGGGGGCAGCGCAACTGTCCATCCAGCCGATCGCTGGATCATCCTGCACCGCATGGAGATTGGCGATCTCGATCAGCACGCCCGGCGAAAAACGGCCCAGTTCCTCGTCAAAGGCGATCTTGAAGGAAAAAGCGCCCGCGCCATGGCGGAAATTGACCAGCATCGCGATGGCCCGCCCGTCCAGGTCGATGCGCAGCATATGCAGCCGCCCCGCCGCCAGCGCGGCGGCGCAGGCGGCACGGAAGAAGGCGGCGTCACCCGGCTTGCAGCCCAGCGCTGTGCCCTTTGTGCCTTTCCAGCCGGCCGCTTCCAGCGCCAGGAAATCGTCGCACCACAGCGGCAGCGCCGCGCCATCGTCCAGCAGGCGCGTCTCGACCGTGCCCAGTTCGGCAAGCCGCTTCTGCAACCGGCGCAATTCCTTGCGCTTCTTCGACCGGACCTGCGTTTCCCAATAGGCGTCGGCGCTCAATTCGGACCGCAGCATCGCCCGTTCATAGCGGTGAATCTCGCGCCATCCGCGTCGCTGCTCGACGCACACCGCCTCGATCGCGGCGGCATTGGCGCCCGCCGCGTCCAGCCCCTCCAGATGCAGGAATCCCCGCGCCCAGGGCGCTGCGTCCAGTTGCGCCAGGAAGCCGCGCCACGCCGCCGCCTCATGCCCCCGCCGCACCATCGGCGCGCCGAAAAAACAATGATCATGCATCCAGTTGCCGACGCAGCCGACCGGCAAGCGGCCATGGCGCGGCTGCACCGTCAGCGGCAGCAACCCGATCAGTGCGTCGTCCTTCTCGACCTCGATGACATGCAGCCCGTCCGCCGCGAGATGATCGATCGCCGCGTCCAGCATGTCGGGCGCATAGAAAGCGTTGGCCTCCGCCGCGTCCTGCGCCAGCGCCGCCCAGCGGGCACGTTGCCCCGGCCCGGCATGATGGGCAGCGGGAAGCGAGGGATGGGATGCCATATCCATGGCCCTCGCTTAGGCGATAAAGATTAGGGGGCGGTAAAGATGCGAGAAAGTCGCAATCTTCCTGTTTAACGCGACCTGACTGGTCCGCGCGGGCTTTACATCGCGCGGCTTATTGTCTGAGACAATGGTTGAGAGACAGGCAAGCCGGCGCGGCTGAGCAGCCTTGGCGGGAGAAATGAAGCGTGACGATCCTTGTTACCGGCGCGGCCGGCTTCATCGGTATGCATGTCGCCGACCGGCTGATGGCGCAGGGCCACGCCGTGGTCGGCATCGACAATATGAACGATTATTATCCGGTATCGCTGAAACGGGACCGGATCGCGGCGTTGCAGGCGGCGCATGGCCGGCTCTTCACCTTCCATGAACTGGATTTTGCCGATCTGGACGCGCTTCAGGGGGCGCTGCACGACCAGGTGGTCGAATCGATCGTCCATCTGGGCGCGCAGGCCGGGGTGCGCTATTCGCTCGTCAATCCGCACGCCTATGTCCGCTCGAACCTGGCGGGCCATGTCAACATGCTGGAACTGGCGCGTGAACGGCGGGTGCGGCATCTCGTCTATGCCTCCTCCTCCTCGGTGTATGGCGGCAACGACTCGTTGCCGTTTCGCGTGGAGGATCGGACCGACCATCCCGTTTCGCTCTATGCCGCGACCAAGCGCGCCGACGAACTGATGAGCGAAACCTACGCCCATCTGTTCCGCATCCCCATGACCGGGCTGCGCTTCTTCACCGTCTATGGTCCCTGGGGGCGGCCGGACATGGCGATGTGGATCTTCACGTCCAAAATCCTGGCGGGCCAGCCGATCCCGGTGTTCAACCACGGCCGGATGCAGCGCGACTTCACCTATATCGATGATATCGTGACTGGAATCCTTGGCTGTCTCGATCATCCCCCGGCCGATGACGGCGCGCTCAAGGCGGGCGGCAGCCGGGGGCCGCACCGGCTCTACAATATCGGCAACAACCGGCCCGAAGAGTTGATGCACCTGATCGCGGTGCTGGAGGATGCGTTGGGGCGGAAGGCGGAAATCGATTTCCAGCCGATGCAGCCGGGCGACGTGCATGCGACCTATGCCGATATCAGCGCCATCGCCCGGAATATCGGTTTCGCGCCGACGACCGGCATCGAGTCGGGCGTGCCCCGATTCGTGGAATGGTATCGCGCCTATCATGGATGTTGATGACCGCTGCTGCACTGCACACGTCGCGGGGCGGAAGGTTCCACGGTTCGTCGGCAATATATGTCATTTCATCTTTTGTTGCTGGTGCGTTGTTCGTGCAGAATCGGGCAAATCTTCTTTCGCACTTGCAAAATGGATTGCCATAAGTGCCTGAAACAGCGTAAGCCAATCACGCAGGCTGGTTGCATAACCGGCCGGGGGTCGCGGAACGAGGGAAAGACGGCGCATCGAATACGGTGGCTCGTCGCCGCTGCTCTGATGGATCATCAGATCCAAAGAGGCGGAAAAAAGGGCAAGCGCGTGTCGACATCAGCTTCGAAGATTGTCCCGTTCGGCTCCGGTGGGCGAATCGTGGAAAGTGCCTGCCGCAGTCTTTCGATTGCCGCTTTCGGCCTCAATGCACTGGAAGCGAAATTTTCAGAGCGTGATTTTGCGGCGACTTTCCTGCGTGTTGTCGGCATCATCATGAAGGTGCGTGGCCGCGTGATCGTCACCGGCATCGGCAAGAGCGGCATCGTCGCGCGCAAGATGACGGCGACCCTGACCTCCACCGGCACGCCTGCCTTGTTCCTGCATCCCGCCGACGCCGGCCATGGCGACCTGGGCATGATCACGCCCGACGATGTCGTGCTGATGATGTCCCATTCGGGCGAATCGACCGAACTTGGCCCGATCATCCATTATTGCAAACGCTTCGCCATCCCGCTGCTGGCGATGACCGCGCAGGCGCACAGCACGGTGGCGACCGCCGCCGATATCTGCGTCTTGATGCCCGAAGTGGAAGAAGCCTGCCCCAACGCGCTGGCGCCGACCACCTCCACCACGGTGCAGATGGCGTTTGGCGACGCGCTGGCGATCGCGCTGATGGAAATGCGCGGCTTTTCCGCCGACGACTTCCATAAATTCCATCCCAATGGCAAATTGGGCGCGCAACTGGTCAAGGTGCGCGAACTGATGGCCAGCAACCAGGACGTGCCGATGGTGCGCGAGGATGCCTCGCTGCTCGACGCCACCATCGAAATGACCCGCGCCCGTCTGGGCGGCACCGCCATCGTCGATCGCAACGGCCGCCTGATCGGCGCCTTCACCGATGGCGACCTGCGCCGCACCGTGACCGGCAAGCAGAATCTGACCGAGGCAGTCGGCCGCTTCATGACGCTGACGCCGCTGGCGGTCGCGCCGGACGAACTGGCGTCCGAAGCGCTGCGCCTGATGCACGAACGCAACATCATGCTTCTGTTCGTCTGCGACAATGGCAAGCTGGTCGGCGCGGTCCATATGCACGACCTGCTGCACGCCGGGGTCGCCTGAGCCTTCTCGTCGTCATTCCCGCGCGCGCCGGCTCGTCCCGCCTGCCGCGCAAGCCGCTGCGGCTGATCGCCGGGCGGACCCTGCTTCATCGCACCATCGCCATGGCCCGCGCCGCGATCGGCACGCGGGACGGGGTGGCGCTGGCCGTGGCGACGGACGACGACGCCATCGCCGACCATGCCCGCGCCGCCGGCTGCGACGCGGTGATGACGGACAGCGCCATCGCCACCGGCTCTGGCCGCGCGCTTGCCGCCGCCCTGGCGCAGCCGGTGCTTCCGCGCTTCGTCGTCAATCTCCAGGGCGATTCGCCCTTCCAGCCGCAGGGTGCCCTGGGCGCTGTCATCGCCGCCTTGCAGGATGGCGCGCAGGTCGCCACCCCGGTCATCGCGCTCGACTGGGCCGCGCTCGACGCGCTGCGCGATCACAAGATCCGTTCGCCTTTCAGCGGCACCACCTGCGCCCGTGCGCCGGACGGGCATGCCTACTGGTTTTCCAAGGCGATCATCCCGGCGATCCGCAATGAGGACAAGCTGCGCGCCAGCCAGCCGCTGTCCCCGGTCTGGCGCCATGTCGGCCTCTATGGCTACACCCTCGACGCGCTGCGCCGGTTCGAAGCCTGCCCGCCGACGATGCTCGAAAATCTGGAGGGGCTGGAGCAACTGCGCCTGCTCGAACTGGGCATCCCGGTCATGACCGTGTCGGTCGATCCGCCCCGTTTCGACAGCAGCGGCATCGATACGGAGGCTGACATCAGCAGGGTCGAGGCGCTGATCGCCCGCCATGGCGATCCGACCCCGGCGCTCTGATGCGCCGCCTGTTCATCATTCGCCATGGCAATACCTTCGCCAGCAGCGCGGATGCGCGCCGCGTCGGCGCGCGCACCGACATCCCTCTGGTGGACAGCGGCCAGGCCCAGGCCGACCGGCTCGGCGCCTGGTTCGCCGCGCAGGGCATCGCCATTCACCGCCTCCTGTCCAGCCCGCTGCTGCGCGCCCGCGAAACCGCAGCGCGGATCGCCGCCGCCACCGGCCATGCGACCGATGGCGTGCGCGACTGGCTTGGCGAAATCGACCATGGCCCTGACGAAGGCCGGCCGGAAGCCGATGTGCTGGCCCGCATCGGCGCGCAGGCGCTGGCCGACTGGGACGAACGCGGCATCGCGCCCGATGGCTGGATCGTCGATGCCGACGCGCGCATCGCCGCCTGGCGCGACTTCTTCGCCGAACCGGGGCAGGGGACGGACCTGCTCGTCACCAGCAATGGCGCGGCCCGCTTCGCCCTGATCGCGGCGGGCCTGCCGCTGGGGTCGCTCAAGCTGCGCACCGGCGCGTTCGGCGAACTGGCGGTCGAACCGTCAGGCGCGATCAGGCTGGTCCGCTGGGACGAACGGCCGGCCTAGCCGCACTCGACCGTGACATGCTCCATCCGGGGCAGCGCCCGCACCCGCGCCCGCACCGCCGCGCCATCGGCGCCGGGCGCCAGGCTCAGGATCGCGGCATGGGCGTGCGGGCCGATGCGCCAGACATGCAGGTCGCGGATGGTTGCGCCCTCCGCCTCCGCCTCGCGCCGCACCCGCGCCATCAGCGCCGGTTCGGCGGTGTCGAGCAGGATGGCGGACGTGTCCTTCATCAGTCCCCAGGCCCAGCGCGCGATCACCACCGCGCCCAGCAGGCCGACCGCCGGGTCCATCCACCACCAGCCCAGATAGCGCCCGGCCAGCAGCGCCCCGATCGCCAGCACCGATGTCAGCGCGTCGGTCAGCACATGGATATAGGCGGCGCGCAGATTATTGTCGGCATGGCCATGTTTGTGGTCATGGCTGTGGTCATGATCATGCCCGTCATGGTCGTGGCTATGGTCATGGCCCAGCAACAGCGCGCTGATGATGTTGATGATCAGCCCGACCACCGCGACCAGCGTTGCCTCGCCAAAGGCGACATGGATCGGCTGGAACAGGCGCATCCCGGATTCGATCGCGATGAACAGCGCCGTCACGCCCAGCAGCAACGCCGATGCGAAGCCCGACAGGTCGCCGACCTTGCCCGTCCCGAACGTATAGCGCGGGTTGCGCGCATGGCGCCGGGCATAGCCATAGGCCGCCGCCGCTACCGCCAGTGCGCCCGCATGGGTCGCCATGTGGAACCCGTCGGCCAGCAGCGCCATCGATCCGGTGATCCAGCCGGCGGCGATCTCGACCACCATCGTCGCTGCCGTCAGCCACACCACCCACAAGGTGCGCTTCGCATTCTGGTCATGCCCGGCGGACAGGTAGATATGGTCGAAATAATGGCTGTCCTCGCCATCGGCGGACATGCCGGCGGGGGCGGGGACGCGGGCATCATGGCCGGGGCCATGTGCATGTCCATGCCCGTCATGCCCGTGTCCGTCATGCCCAGGCCCGTCATGCTTGTGGTCGTCGTGCATCTCTATTTCCCGTAACGGCGGATCAGCGCCAGCATTTCCTCGGTCGCGGCCTGGCGCGCCGCGTCGGACAGGCCGGGCCGGGCGACATGCTCGCGCATATGCTGCTCGATCAGCTCCTCCATCAGGCTGCCGACCGCGCCGCGCACCGACGCCACCAGTTGCAACGTCTCCGAACAGCCCGCATCCCCCGCCAGTTGCCGCTCGACGGCGGCCACCTGCCCGGCGATACGGCGCACCCGCGCCAGCAACTTGTCCCGATCCGCGATGATATGCATAGGATACCCCCCTATACTATATGAGGGCAGAAGCCAAGGGGGGGCTGGGCGTGGCGCGGGCGGGATGTGCGGGCCTTCCCCCGAACATCGCTTCCCCTGGGACAGGACACATTCTAACAGAGGTCCATGACAAGCGAACTGGCATGACAAGCGATCTGGACTGCGACCTGGCGATCATCGGCGGCGGCCTTTCGGGCGGGCTGATCGCGCTCGCCTTCGCGGCGCTCCGGCCCGATGTCCGGCTGCTGCTGGTGGAACAGGGGGACAGGCCGGGCGGCAATCATATCTGGTCCTTCTTCGACGGCGACGTGACCGCCGCCGACCGCTGGCTGATCGAACCGCTGCTCGTCCACCGCTGGCCGCAGGGGCATGCGGTCCGCTTCCCCGGTCATGCCCGCCATCTCGACACGCCGTATAACAGCGCGACAAGTGTTCCACTCGCTGTCACACTTGAACGCCAGTTGGGCGACCGGCTGCTGACCGGCACTCCTGTCGAGGCCCTTGCTCCCGACTGCGTCACCCTGGCCGATGGCCGCATGATCCGGGCGCGGGCGGTCATCGACGCGCGCGGGGCGGGGGATCTGTCGGCGCTGCGCTGCGGCTGGCAGAAATTCGTCGGCCACGCGCTGCGCTGCGCCGCCCCCCATGGCGTCGATCGCCCGGTCATCATGGACGCGACGGTGGCCCAGATGGACGGCTATCGCTTCGTCTATCTCCTGCCCTGGGACGATCGGACGATCTTCGTCGAGGACACCTATTACAGCGACACGCCCGACCTCGATGTCCCGGCCATGGACGCCCGCATCGCCGCCTATGCCGATGCCAAAGGCTGGCGGGCGGAAGTCGTCCATCGCGAACAGGGCGTGCTGCCGGTCGTGCATGGCGGCGATTTCGACCGTTACTGGCCCCCGGATGATCCGGTCGCCCGCGCCGGTGTCCGCGCCGGGCTGTTCCAGCCGATGACCGGCTATTCGCTGCCCGACGCGGTGCGATTCGCGCTCTGGCTGGCCGACCAGCCGCTCGACGGCCTGCCCGCCGCCACCCGCGCCTATGCGGCGGCCCATTGGCGACGCGGCGGCTATTATCGCCTGCTGGGCAAGATGCTGTTCGGCGCCGCCCGGCCCGACCAGCGCTGGCGCATCTTTGCGCGCTTCTACCGGCTGCGGCCCGCCCTCATCCAGCGCTTCTATGCCGGCCGTTCGTCGCTGACTGACCGTTTGCGCATCTTGTGCGGACGGCCCCCCGTGCCCATAAGGGACGCCATGCGAACATTGTGGAACCCGCCCGCCTGATGACCGACAGGACAGCGATCGTGATCGGCGCAGGCTTTGGCGGCCTTGCGCTTGCCATCCGCCTGCAATCGGCCGGCATTCAAACCACCCTGGTGGAAGCGCGCGACCGCCCCGGTGGCCGCGCCTATATGTGGGAAAGGGACGGCTTCACCTTCGACGCCGGCCCGACCGTCATCACCGATCCCGATTGCCTGAACGAACTGTGGCGCCTGTCGGGCCATGACATGGCGCAGGACGTGACGCTGATGCCGGTGTCGCCCTTTTACCGGCTCAACTGGCGCGACGGCACCAATTTCGACTATTCCAACAATGAAGCGCAACTGCGCGCCGAAATCGCCAAGCTCGATCCCAATGATGTCGCGGGCTATGAACGCTTCTGCGACTATGCCGCCGGCGTGTTCGAAGAAGGCTATCGCAAGCTCGGCTCGGTCGCCTTCCTCGACTTCGCCTCGATGATCAAGGCCGCGCCCAGCCTCGCCAAATATCAGGCGTGGCGGTCGGTCTATTCGGTCGTCGCCAGCCATGTGAAGAATGAAAAGCTGCGGGAAGCGCTCAGCTTCCACACCCTGCTGGTCGGCGGCAACCCGATGAAGACCAGCGCCATCTACGCCCTCATCCACAAGCTGGAAAAGGATGGCGGCGTGTGGTTCGCCAAGGGCGGCACCAATCGCCTCGTCCAGGGCATGGCGACGCATTTCGAGCGACTGGGCGGCACGCTTCGCCTGGGCGATGCGGTCACGCGGATCGAAACCTATGGCGACCGGGCCACGGCGGTCCATACCGCGTCGGGCTGGCGCGGGGAGGCGGACGCCATCGCCACCAACGCCGACCTGATGCATAGCTATCGCGACCTGCTCGGCCATCATCCGCGCGGGGCCAAACAGGGCGAGAAGCTGGCGGGCAAGCGCTGGTCGCCCAGCCTGTTCGTGCTGCATTTCGGGATCAAGGGCAGTTGGCCCGGCATCCCGCACCATATGATCCTGTTCGGCCCGCGTTATGAAGGGCTGCTGACCGACATTTACGATCATGGCGTGCTGCCGCAGGATTTCTCGCTCTATCTGCATCATCCCACCGTCACCGATCCGTCGATGGCGCCGGACGGGCATTCGACCTTCTATGCGCTCGCCCCTGTGCCGCACATGGGCAAGCTGCCGATCGACTGGGACCAGTTCGCGCCGGCCTATGCCGAACGCATCCTGGACGAAATCCAGCACCGGCTGATCCCCGACATCCGTTCGCGCATCGTCACCCAGTTCCATTATGCGCCGACCGATTTCGGCCGCGACCTCAATGCCCATCTGGGCAGCGCCTTCAGCCTGGAGCCGCTGCTCACGCAAAGCGCCTGGTTCCGCGCGCATAATCGCGACGATGTCATCCCCAACCTCTATCTGGTGGGGGCGGGCACCCATCCGGGTGCCGGCATCCCCGGCGTGGTGGGCAGTGCCAAGGCGACGGCGGCGCTGATGCTGGACGATCTGGGCAGGATGTAAATGAAACGATTGGCGGTCTATTGCGGTTCGGCCACGCCGGCCGACCTGACATATGTGGACGCGGCACGCCATGTCGGCCGCACCCTTGCGGAACGCGGCATCGGCGTCGTCTATGGCGGCGGGCGCCTCGGCCTGATGGGCGCGGTGGCGGACGCCGCGCTGGAGGCGGGCGGCGAGGTGATCGGCGTGATCCCGGAGGCGCTGGTCGGCGCCGAAGTCGCTCATCGCGGCTGCACGCACCTGCACGTCGTCCAGACCATGCACCAGCGCAAGCAGCTCTTCACCGACCTGTCCGATGGCTTCGTCACGCTGCCGGGCGGGGTCGGCACGATGGATGAACTGTGGGAAGCGATAAGCTGGGCGCAGCTTGGCTATCACAGCAAGCCGGTCGGCCTGCTCAATGTCGCGGGTTTCTACGACCAGTTGATCGGCTTCAACCGGCAGATGGTCCAAACAGGCTTCATCCGCCCGCAACATGCCGGCATCCTGATCCATGACGAACGCATCGACGGGCTGATCGACGCGATGGCGGCTTATCAGCCGCATGAAACGATCTTCGCGATGAAGGCGGATCGATTGTAGCCTGCCATGCTCCCGTGCAGGCGGGGGAACGCACGGCTTGCGGGCGATCGATCGGACGGGCATGTCTCCCCCCATGTCCCTATCTTCCTCAGACCGTTCCGCCCTCGTCACCCACGCCCGCGACAGTATCGCCCGCGGTTCCAGATCCTTTGCGCTCGCCTCGAAACTGTTCGATCCCGTCACCCGCGAACGCGCCTGGCTGCTCTACGCATGGTGCCGCAAATGCGACGACATCGCCGATGGCCAGGACCATGGCGGCACGTTGCAGGGCGTGACCGACGGGCAGGCAAGGCTGTCGACCATCCGGCGGTTGACCGATGCCGCCCTGCGCGGCGATCCGACCGGCGATCCGGCCTTTGACGGCTTTGGCGTCGTGATGCGCGAATGTGCGATTCCCGAACGCTATGCCCATGACCTGATCGAGGGGTTCGCGCTCGACGCGCGCGACTGGCGCCCCCGGTCGGAAGCGGACATGTTGCGTTATTGCTATCATGTCGCCGGCGCAGTCGGTTGCATGATGGCGGTGCTGATGGGCGTCGATCCGAACGACCGGGCGACGCTCGACCGCGCCTGCGACCTCGGCCTTGCCTTCCAGCTCGCCAATATCGCCCGCGACATTGGGGAGGATCAGGCCGCCGGCCGCTGCTACCTGCCAGAAGCATGGCTGGCCGAAATGGACATTCCTCCCGGTGCGCAGATGCAGCCCTGGGCGCGCCCGCGCCTTGCAATGCTGGGCAAGCGGCTGGCGACGATGGCGGCGGCCTATGAAGCCAGCGCGCGCCACGGCACCGGCGCGCTGCCGCCGCGCGCCGCCTGGGCGGTGCTGGCGGCCGCCGGCATCTATGGCGATATCGCCCGTGAAGTCGCCCGCCGGGGCGAACAGGCATGGGACCATCGCGTCGTCACGTCCAGGGGCGACAAGCTGGGCTGGGTGCTCCGCGCCGCGGCCCAGGTGCCCGGTCGCGCGCGCCGCTGGCCGGGTGCCATTGCCCGCCCGGCGACGCTGTGGACCCGGCCGCTCCAGGGCGCGACGCCTCTTGCTTGAACGGGCATTGCGTCGCTGCGTCCGCAATGCCCCTTCAAGCACAGGTCACAGATCCTCGATCATCTCTGCCAGTACCGCCAGGCAATCCTTGGCGAGTTGCATCGACCGGGCGGGGGACCAGCCATAATCGGCGTCGGGCAGGTCATCATTGTCCTTGAACGGCATTTCCAGCGTCATCGCCACCGCGCCGAACCGCTCCGCCACCTGATTGGTGGACATGGACAGGTTCGCCTTGCCCGCGCTCGCCACCGGATAGCCCAGCCGGGTCTGGAAATCGGGCGTGCGCGCGGCCAGCGTGTCGCGATAGCGGTGATAGAGCGCCATCTGCTTCTCGCTTATCGACGGGATGCCTTCGAACCCGGCGATGAACACGGCGGGGATTGCCTCGTCCCCATGCACGTCCATGGCGAAATCGACGCCGCTTTCGTCCATGGCGTTGCGCACCATCAGCACTTCGGGGCTGCGCGCGGCACTTGGCTCATGCCATTCGCGGTTCAGGTTGACGCCCGCCGCATTGGTGCGCAGATGGCCGCGCCGGCTGCCGTCCGGGTTCATGTTGGGGACCAGGTGGATCGTCGCCTGTTGCCGCAGCAGCCGGGCGACGGCATCCTCCTCGTCGGTCAGCCGCTCCAGCGCGCCTTCCATCCACCATTCCGCCATGGTTTCGCCCGGATGCTGGCGGGCATAGAGCCACACCTGCTTGGGGCCCTCGCCGATCGTCAGCAGGTCGATGGGCTGGCCGTCCAGCGTCAGGCCCAGTTCGCGATGGGCGACGCCCGGCTGGCTCGCCGCCCAGGCGATCAGGTCATGATGGCGCTCCATCGAATAGGGCGCGAAATAGGCGATCCACACCACATTGCTGTCCGGTGTCAGGCGCATGGTCAGCGTGCCGTCGGCATAATCGGTGTCGATGAGCAGCCAGCTTTCACGATCCTCGCTCATGCGCGCGCTATAGCCGGGCCAGCCGCCCGGATAGGCCGACCCCGCGCCGTTGACGATTCGCACTGTCACGTCCCGCCCTGCCGCATTGGCCAGGCGGAAATGGAACCATTGATAAAAGTCGCTCTGGTGATCGGTGACGATTTCCAGGTCGGCGCTCAGGCCGTCCGGGCTGTCGGTGATGGAGAGGACGCGAATATTGCCGCTGTCGAAGCTGCTGGAGATGCTGATGGTCATTTGACCATTATAGTGCGCCCCGATTCGCCCGGATAGCCCCCGATCAGGGCGGCGGCGAGTTTCTGCGCCGCGATGCCCGGCTGGGCGGCTGGCGTCCCCTGCCGCGCCTCCGTGGAAGCCCGGCCTTCCCATATCGCCATCGAATCGGACCGGCGACGCACCTGCACATGCAGTTGCGTCGTCACGATATCCTTGGGCTTGCCCGACAGGTTGATGCCCACGCCCAGGCCAAGACCGCCAAAGCTGCCGCCACGACCGCCACCGCCAAAGCCGCCCCCCACGCCGACGCTGACGGGCCTGTCGCTGCTGCGGTCAAACCCCGACGGGCGGAAACTGCGATGGAAACTGACCAGCGCCACATAGTCGCCGGGCGTGCCGGCCTGTGCCGGGGTGAAGCCGACGCGCTGCAATTCCTGCGACACGGCGGCGGCATAGGTGCGGAATTCCAGGCTGATATCCGGGTTGCCCGGCATTTCCTCGACCGCGATGGTGCCGGTGCGGGCAGGATTGTCGACATGGAATCGCGTCACCTCCACCGGCGGGATCGCCGTCGCGCAGGCGGCGAGCGGAAGAGCAAGGGCGGCGGCGAGGATCAGGCGCTTCGACATGGGGGGCACTCCAGGGGCGTTCACCGAATACACGGCGCGAAAGCTGTAATTCCTCCCAACGCCTGTAGCCACCATCTTGCTGCATGGGGGATGAACAAGGGCAAAAGAGCGTCCGCCACCCTTGACTTTGGCCTGTGCGACCCATAGGGGCTGCGCTTCGAAATTCGACCACACCAGATTCATCAAGGGCCGACGCCATGAAGATCCGCAACTCGCTCAAGTCGCTCAAGGGCCGCCACCGGGACAACCGCGTGATCCGCCGTCGCGGCCGCACCTATGTCATCAACAAGACCAACCGCCGCTTCAAGGCCCGCCAAGGCTAAAGCGAGGCCCTGACCCCAAGGGGGTCAGGCTCTGACAGGACGAAAGGCGCCCGGTCGATGATCGGGCGCCTTTTCGCGTGCGTGCCACAAGGCTGGCGAACCAGCCCTGTTCGTCCCAGCCCTGTTCGTTCTTGCGCGCGGGTATCAGCCCTCGTCGCGCCCCTTCAACTCGTCGCCGCGAATGGCTGCGACATGCAGCACGTTGGTCGACCCCGGCGTGCCGAAGGGGACACCGGCCAGCACGACGATCTTGCCGCCCTTCTCTACCATCTCATGGCGCAGCGCCATGCGTCGGGCCTTGCCGATCATTTCCTCGAAATTGCCGATATCCTTGGTGCGGATCGCATGGACGCCCCAGGTCAGGCCCAGCTTGCGCGCCGTATCGGACCGCGGCGTCAGCGCCAGGATCGGCGCGGATGGACGTTCGCGCGCGACCCGGCGCACCGTGCTGCCCGATGAGGTGAAGCAGGTGATGGCGCTCGCCCCCACGACCGACACGATATTGCCCGCCGCTTCGGCCAGCGCGTCGGCGGTGGTCGGGTCGGGCTTCGTCTCGGTATAATGGAGCCGGCCATAATAGCCCGGATCGCGTTCCACGCTGTTGGCGATGCTGTCCATCATCGTCACCGCCTCTACCGGCCAGTCGCCCGCCGCCGTTTCCGCCGACAGCATGATCGCGTCGGCCCCGTCATAGACCGCCGTGGCGACGTCCGACACTTCGGCGCGGGTGGGGGAGGGGGACTTGATCATCGATTCGAGCATCTGGGTCGCGACCACCACCGGCCGCCCCATGCGCCGCGCGGTGGCGACGATCTGCTTTTGCAGCGGCGGAACGGCCTGGGGCGGCAATTCGACGCCCAGGTCGCCGCGCGCCACCATCACGCCATCGGCCAGTTCGATGATCTCCTCCAGCCGCTGGACGGCGGACGGCTTCTCGATCTTGGCCATCAGCGCGCCATAGCCGCCCATCAGCTTGCGCGCCTCGGCCAGGTCTTCGGGCCGCTGGACGAAGCTCAGCGCGATCCAGTCGCACCCCTGTTGCATCGCGAAACTGAGGTCGCGGCGATCCTTGTCGGTCAGCGCCGGGACCGGCACCACCACGTCCGGCACGTTCACGCCCTTGCGGTTGGACAGCGTCCCGCCGACTTCGACGATGGTGTCGATCCGGTCCTCGCTGATCGCCTTCACGCGCAGCACCATCTTGCCATCGTCCAGCAACAGGCGGGTTTCGGGCACCAGCGCGGCATAGATTTCCGGGTGGGGCAGGTTGACGCGGCGCGCGTCGCCCGGCGTTTCGTCCCGGTCCAGGATGAAGGGCGCGCCGGTTTCCAGGATGGCCAGGCCCTTTTCGAACGTGCCCACGCGCAGCTTTGGCCCTTGCAGGTCGCCCAGGATCGTCGTCGGCCGGGCGAATTCCTTTTCCAGCGCGCGGATGGTGGCGATGCGCGCGGCATGATCCTCATGCGCGCCATGGCTCATATTGATGCGGAAGGCATCGGCCCCGGCGACGAACAGCGCCCGGATCATGTCGGGCGTATCGCTTGCAGGGCCAAGGGTCGCCAGGATGCGGACCTTGCGTGATCGGGGCGGTAACTTCGTCATATATGCTCCTGGCCGTCATGATCGCTGCTGGCCGTGCCGACGGGCTTGCCAGTGCGTCGTTATGGATTATCCGTGCTGCACGACAGGATGATGTAGATTCAGCGAAAGGATCGCCAATGGCCGATACCATACTCACAGATGTGGTTGCTGCAACCGCCTTCCGCCGGCTGGTGGCGCATTTGCAGCACCGCACCGATGTCCAGAATATCGACCTGATGGGCCTGGCGGGCTTTTGCCGCAACTGCCTGGCGGACTGGATCGCGGAAGCGGACGGCCATCTGACACGGGACCAGGCGCGCGAGATCATCCACGGCATGCCCTTTGCCGAATGGAAAGAGCGGCATCAGGGCGAAGCGACGCCAGAGCAGGTGGCGCGGATGAAAGAGAGTGTGGCGAAGAACGCGGACAAGCACTAGGACGCCCTCCAACCGATTCACATCCTTGGAGACAGACCCATGAGCGAACCCAACGTCGCCGCCGACCAGCTACGCCTTCTGATCGAACGTATCGAGCGCCTGGAAGAGGAAAAGAAGGGCATCGGCGACGATATCAAGGACGTCTATCTGGAAGCCAAGGCGACCGGCTACGACGCGAAGATCATGCGCCAGATCATCCGCCTGCGGAAGATGCAGCCGCACGACCGCCAGGAAATGGAAGCGATTTTGCAGACTTATCTTGCCGCACTGGGTATGGAATAAGCATCACTCCAGGCCATAAGGAGAAACGCCCATGTCCGAGATCATCGTCAGCACCACCAGCCGCCTGGAAGGGCGGCCGGCGAAGGAATATCTCGGCATCGTCACCGGCGAGGTGATCGTGGGCGCCAACCTGTTCCGCGACCTGTTCGCCAGCGTCCGCGACATCGTGGGCGGGCGTTCCGGGGCCTATGAGGATGTGCTCCAGCGCGCCCGCGAACAGGCGATCGCCGAGATGCGCACACGGGCGGCGACGCTGGGGGCCAATGCGGTAGTGGGTGTCGATCTCGACTATGAAGTCATCGGTTCCAACGGGTCGATGCTGATGGTGTCGGCTTCCGGCACCGCAATCCTGTACTGACCCACCATCCGCTGGCCCCACGCCGGCGCGCGCGGGCGGTTGCCCTTTGGGCTGCCGCTGGTGTAAGGGCGCGCATCACAGTCAACCGGCAGACAAGAATTCAGGACTTATGGCAGGCCATTCCAAATTCAAGAACATCATGCATCGCAAGGGCGCGCAGGACAAGAAGCGCTCCTCGATGTTCTCCAAGCTCAGCCGCGAAATCACCGTCGCGGCCAAGATGGGGATGCCCGACCCGGACATGAACCCGCGCCTGCGCCTGGCGGTCAACGCCGCCAAGGCCCAGTCGATGCCCAAGGACAATATCCAGCGCGCGATCGACAAGGCGAGCAAGGGCGATACGGAAAATTACGAGGAAGTGCGCTATGAGGGCTATGGCCCCGGCGGCACCGCGATCATCGTCGAAGCGCTGACCGACAACCGCAACCGCACCGCCACCAACGTCCGCACCGCCTTTTCCAAAAATGGCGGCAATCTCGGCGCATCGGGCGCGGTCAGCCATGGCTTCGATCGCCTTGGCCTCATCACCTATCCGGCCAGCGTCGGCGACGCCGAAGCGATTTTCGAAGCGGCCCTGGAAGCAGGCGCGGAAGATGTGTCGTCCAACGAGGACGAGCATGAGATCTGGACCGCGATGGATGCGCTGCACGAAGTCGCCAAGGCGCTGGAAGCCAGGCTGGGCGCGGCCGACAGCGCCAAGCTGGCCTGGCGGCCGACCACCAGCGTCGATGTCGATGAAAGCAACGCCGCCACGCTGATGAAGCTGGTCGATACGCTGGAAGATGATGACGATGTCCAGACCGTGTGGGGAAACTATGAGGTTTCCGACGCGGTGATGGAGAAACTGGGCTAAGCGCAAGGCTTGCGCTGGTCAATAAACTTAACCCCTTTTTATACTGAAGATTATATCATACTTAATCTCAGCATTTAAAGGGGGCTTTGCATGACCGATTTTGCCGTGAATGGAATTGCTGCAACAAGTCAAAAATATTGCTCTGGTTGCGGTGGTCTTATTCATAAAGCGGCTCCGGCATGTCCAAAATGTGGTGCGCCTCAAGCAGATGTACGGTCTAAGGAGCGTAAGAGCAGAGGTGTCGCAATAATTTTGGCTCTTCTTTTGGGTGGCTTGGGCATACACAAGTTTTACCTTGGTCGAGCCGGTTGGGGTTTTTTGTATCTCATATTTTTTTGGACGTTTGTACCGGCAATTATTGCCTTTGTAGAAGCAATAATTTACGCGATCATGAGTGAGGATGCATTCCATAGTAAATATGGCTGATGTGCGGTCATGATCCTGCTCGGCCTTGACCCCGGCCTTGGCACCACCGGCTGGGGCATCATCGCTGTGGACGGCAACCGGCTGACCCATATCGGCAATGGCCAGATCAGGACCGATTCGACCATGGCGCTCGCCACGCGGCTGCTGGCGCTCGATCTGGCGCTGACGGACCTGATCCTGGAGCATCGGCCCGATGGCGCCGCGGTCGAGGAGGTGTTCGTCAACGTCAATCCGCAATCGACGCTGAAACTGGGGCAGGCGCGGGGCGTGATCCTGCTCAACGCCGCGCGCTCCGGCATGGAAGTGGGCGAATATGCCGCACGCCTCGTCAAGAAATCGGTGGTCGGCGTCGGCAATGCGTCGAAGGAGCAGGTCCACGCCATGGTGTCGCGCCTGCTGCCCGGTGCGAAGATCGCCGGACCGGATGCATCCGACGCGCTCGCCGTCGCCATCACCCACGCCCATCATCTGGCGAGCGCCCGGCGCATACCCTCGCGCTAAGAGCATCGTGCGGAAAAGCGCGACCCGCTTTTGGCTGCGCTGGCCGCCGGCTCGCTGGAGCACGCGGCCTGCGTCCGGTTAAACGCAGCGGGCCGAAGCAAATTTACGTCATCGCATTCCAAAGCGATTTCTCATCAGATGAATGCATCTGCTTTCCGGGAAATCGCGTAAAATCAAACCGCGCCATCCTCCCCGACCTGTCCCATCCCCCTAGACCCGGTCCGCCTGCACCACCACATCGATCGCGCGCAGCGCTGACAATATCCGGTTCAGATGCTGCGCGTCCGCCACTTCCAGGTCGATGATGTCGGTGTGGAACGGGCCTTCGCGGTTGACCAGTTGCAGGTTCAAGATGTTCGCCTTGGTCGCGCCGAACACGTTGGCGACGGCGGCAAGGGCGCCGGGCTGGTTCTTGACGATGACGGAGAGGCGGGCGGTGCCGCCCTTCGATTTGCTGTCCCAGGCCAGGTCGACCCAGTCGTCGTCCTGCTCCACCTCCAGCGAGCGGCAGTCGATCGTGTGGACCTCGATCGGCTCGCCGGTGCGGCGCACGCCTACGATGCGGTCGCCCGGCACGGGATGGCAGCAATCGGACAGATGATAGGCGATGCCCGGCGTCAGGCCGCGGATCGACACCGGCTCATGCTGGCGCGGATGGGCTTCCTCCACCCCCTGCGCGCTGGTGGAGCCGGGCATCAGCGCCTCCATCACTTCGGAATCGAGCAGGCGGTGGGTCGCGATCGCCACCATCAGCGACGCGCGATCCTCCAGCTT
Source organism: Sphingobium cyanobacteriorum (assembly GCF_030580935.1). Classification (GTDB taxonomy): domain Bacteria; phylum Pseudomonadota; class Alphaproteobacteria; order Sphingomonadales; family Sphingomonadaceae; genus Sphingobium; species Sphingobium cyanobacteriorum. The sequence continues at coordinate 401,884 of NZ_JAUQOM010000002.1, forward strand.
CAGGCGCTTCAACGCGGCGGTCAGCGCCTTGTCGCCCAGTTCCTTGGCGAGGTCCGGGGAGAAGCGGCCGACAATCTCCTCATAGAGCTTCTCGCCCAGCTTGATCTCCTCGCCCCGCTGTTTCTGGCGGATATAGCGGCGGATCGCGGCGCGCGCCTTGCCGGTGATGGCAAAGGTCAGCCAGCCGGGCTGCGGCTCCTGCCCGACCGATTTCAAAATCTCGACCTGGTCGCCATTTTCCAGCGTGGTGCGCAGCGGCACGACACGGCCGTTCACCTTTGCGCCGACCGTCTGGTTGCCCAGGCTGGTGTGGACGGCATAGGCGAAATCGACCGTGGTAGACCCTTTGGGCATCTGGTGCAGTTCGCCCTTGGGGGAGAAGGCGAAGATGCGGTCCTGATACATCGCCATGCGGGTATGTTCGAGCAGCTCGTCCGCGTCCTGGCTCTGTTCCAGGATTTCAACCAGGTCGCGCAGCCAGGCCGCATGATGGTCGGTCGCGTCGCCCTTCTGCTTGTAGGCCCAGTGCGCGGCAAGGCCCAGTTCCGCGTCATTATGCATGTCGCGGCTGCGGATCTGCACTTCGATCCGGGCATTGTCCTGATGGATGACGGTGGTGTGCAGCGACTGATAGCCGTTGCGCTTGGGGGTGGAGATATAATCCTTGAACCGGCCGGGCACCATCTTGAACGTCTGGTGGATGATGCCGAGCGCGCGGTAGCAATCCTCCTGATTCTGGGTGATGACGCGGAAGGCCATCACATCGGTCAGTTGTTCGAAACTGATGTGCCGTTCCTGCATCTTCTTCCAGATGGAATAGGGATGTTTTTCGCGCCCCGACACGCTGACCGACATGCCCTTGCCCGCCAGCAGCAGTTGCAGTTCGGCGCCGATCCGGTCCACCTTGTCATGGCCGCCTTCCTTCAACTGCTCCAGCCGGCGGGTGATGCTGTCATAGGCTTCCGGCTCGATCTCGCGGAAGGCGAGCAACTGCATCTCGCGCATGAAATCGTACATGCCGATCCGCTCGGCCAGCGGCGCGTAGATATCCATCGTCTCGCGCGCGATGCGGCGGCGCTTGTCCGGGTTCTTGATGAAGTGCAGCGTGCGCATATTGTGCAGCCGGTCGGCGAGCTTGACCAGCAGCACCCGGATATCGTCCGACATGGCGAGCAGGAATTTGCGCAGATTCTCCGCCGCCCGCTCATTTTCGGACATGGCCTCGATCTTGCTGAGCTTGGTCACGCCGTCGACCATGCGGGCAACATCCTTGCCGAAGGCGGCTTCTATCTCCTCATAGGTGACGAGCGTGTCCTCGATCGTGTCGTGCAGCAGCGCGGTCACGATCGTCTGGTCGTCCAGGTTGAAATCGGTCAGGATGCCCGCCACCTCGATCGGGTGGCTGAAATAGGGGTCGCCGCTGGCGCGCTTCTGGCTGCCATGTTTCTGGACCGAAAAGACATAGGCGCGGTTGATCATCGCTTCGTCCGCGTCGGGATCGTAGCGCTTTACCCGTTCGACAAGTTCATATTGGCGTAGCATCGTTTCCCGATTGTGTTGGAACCCCCTTGTCACGCAACAAAAAAATCCCATCTGGATTGAATTAGGCGGCACTTTTGCAACAATCAGCGCTTTGCGCTATGCGTGGATGCCATGAAACATAATCTGGCCCAGGATCTGGAACAATGCGCGCTCCCGGCCGCGCTGGAGGCGATGGGTGAACGCTGGTCCTTCCTCATCTTGCGCGGCGCCCTGTCGGGCATCCGCCATTTCGAGGAATTTCAATCCACCCTGGGCATCGCCCGCAACATCCTGGCCAACCGCCTGGCGCGACTGGTCGAAAATGGCATCATGCTGCGCCAGCCGATGCTGTGCGACCGGCGCAAGGTCGAATATCGGCTGACCGAAAAGGGGCAGGATCTGGCCCCCGCCATGATCGCGCTGCGCCAGTGGGGCGAAAAATGGGGCTGCGCGCCGCCTTCCTGCCAGATGCTGGCCGACAGCCGCGACCGCCAGCCGATCCGTCCCATCGCCGTGCAGGCGCATGACGGCAGGGTGCTGGGGTTGAGCGATATGGTGTGGGTTTGCCCCGATGAAGTGACGCCGATGACGCAGGAACCGGCGGTTGCGGCCTGAACGGCTTTGACCCGCGGCCCAAATCGCCTAAGTCTGCATACAATGTCCGTCTCCGTGCCCCGCATCAAGCCGCAGCCCTTTTTCGCTGACAAGAATCGCGCCTTCTGGAACCTGCAATCGCTCGGATGGGCCGGCGCGTTCCTGCTGCGCGGTTCCTCCACCATCGCCAATGGCCAGCCGCTCTCCAGCCTGGTGCCGGTGCTGATTTCCACCGTCACCGGCTATTCGGTGACGCTGCTGATCGCGGTCGCCTTCCGCTTCCTGCTGAAACAAAGGCCGATCATCACCTGGGGCGTGTCGATCGCGACCGTGGTGCTGGCGGCGGCGCTTGTCGCCTTCATCGATAGCTGGGTCTTTTCCACCCAGAACCGGGGCAGCGAGACGGCGGGACTGCAACTGTTCCTGGGCGCCTTCTACCTGTCGAGCACGCTGATCGGGGCGTGGTGCGCGCTCTACTACGCGATCAACTTCTACCTGACGGTGGAGGAGCAGGCGGACCAGTTGCTGTTGCTGGAAAATCAGGCCGCCAACGCCCAGCTCGCGATGCTGCGCTACCAGCTCAACCCGCATTTCCTGTTCAACACGCTCAACTCCATTTCGACGCTGGTGCTGCTCAAGCAGACCGACCGGGCCAATGCGATGCTGTCGCGCCTGTCCTCCTTCCTGCGCTATACGCTGATCAACGAACCGACCGCGCAGGTGACGATCGAACAGGAGATCGAGACGCTCAAACTCTATCTGGAGATCGAGAAGATGCGGTTCGAGGATCGGTTGCGGCCGTCCTTCTCCATCGACCCGGCGGTGGCGCGGGCGCGGTTGCCGTCGCTGCTGCTCCAGCCGCTGGTCGAAAATGCGATCAAATATGCGGTCACGCCCAAGGAGGAAGGGGCGGATATATCGGTCAGCGCGCAGCCTGCCGGGGATAATGTACGGATCGTCGTATCGGACACGGGGCCGGGATTGAACGAAAGCGGAATGAGGCCGCACATCCCCATGAGCGAAGGGACCGGGATCGGCCTGCCAAATATCCGGGACCGATTAATTCAGGCCTTCGGGGAACGACAGAGCTTTGAAACACGTTCCACAGCGGGCGGATTTTCGGTCATCATCGAAATTCCGCTGAACATGGATGAAACATCGAAAGTGGCCGCATGACCATCAGAACAATCCTCGTCGATGACGAAAGCCTGGCCATTCAGGGCCTCGCGCTGCGTCTGCAAGCGCATGAGGATGTCGACATCATCGAAACCTGCACCAACGGCCGCGAAGCGATCCGCGCCATCAAGACGCATAAACCCGACCTTGTGTTCCTCGACATTCAGATGCCGGGTTTCGACGGCTTTTCCGTCGTCCAGGGGCTGATGGAGGTGGAGCCGCCGCTCGTCATATTCTGCACCGCCTATAGCGACCATGCGATCCGTGCGTTCGAGGCGCAGGCGGTCGATTATCTGATGAAGCCGGTGGACGAAGGCCGTCTGGCCGACGCGCTCGACCGGGTGCGCCAGCGCCTCAACGAAAAGCGGCAGGTGCAGGAAGTGGAAAAGCTGCGCGAGGTGCTGGCCGAAGTCGCGCCCCAGGCGATGACCGATTTCGCCGCCGATGACGATGCGCCCGCCTCCAACCGTTTCGAAAAGCTCATCAACATCAAGGATCGTGGCCAGATTTTTCGTGTCGACGTGGATTCGATCGAGCGGATTGACGCGGCGGGCGACTATATGTGCATCTACACCGCCGACAATTCGCTGATCCTGCGCGAAACGATGAAGGATCTGGAAAAGCGGCTCGACCCGCGCAACTTCCAGCGCGTTCACCGCTCGACCATCGTGAACCTCAGCCAGGTGCGACAGGTCAAGCCCCACACCAATGGCGAATGTTTCCTGGTGCTGGAAAGCGGTGCCCAGGTAAAGGTCAGCCGCTCCTATCGCGACGTGGTGGCGCGGTTCGTGCATTGATCCGGGCGGGCTTTTGACCGCGCGGGCTGGGGCTGGTCGTTCTGTCCGAACTGGGTTCCCGCCTTCGCGGGAACACGGTCAGGTCCGGGCGCGGGTAGACGTGGTGACACCAATCTGATGGTCGTGTCCGGCGGACTTCACGCATTGATCTGCGATTAATGTGTTCCCGCGCAGGCGGGAACCCAGTCCTGAGGGTGGGCTTGTCTCTGACGGTGGAACTGGGTTCCTGCCTTCGCCGGAACACGGTAAAGCGTGGGCATGATCAAGCCAGGTTATGTCTATCTGATGGCGAGCGGTCAGAATGGCACGCTCTATCTTGGCGTCACCAGTGATCTCGTTCAGCGCGTCTGGCAGCATCGTAATGGCTTTGGCAGTGCATTCAGCGCAAAATATGGTTGCCGATTTCTGGTCTGGTTCGAAGCGCATGACGATATTCAGGAAGCGCGCCAGCGCGAGTTGCGGATGAAGAAATGGGAGCGGGCGTGGAAGCTGCGTCTGATCGAAGAGAGTAATCCCAAGTGGCGCGATTTGTTCGAGAACATCCTCTCATAATATGTGTTCCCGCGCATGCGGGACCATGCTGTGTTAAAAATCGCGCAATGCGCTATTTGAACACCCACTGCCGGTTCAGCCCGAACACCACCACCGGGGTCACGAAGAGCATCGCCGGGATCGGCGACCATGCGGGCCAGCGCATATGGGTGACGCACAGATAGACCCACAGCGCGTTGAGCGCATAGCTGACCAGCGACACCGCCACGAACCTGACCCCGCGCGCGGCATGGCTGCTGCCTTCGCCATGGCCGCGAAAGGTGAAGGCGCTGTGGCTGGCATAGCCGATCACCACCGCCGCGCCATAGCCGATCAGATTGGCGAGCTGCACATGCAGCCCGGCCAGCGCGGCAAGGCACCAGTAGATCGCCGCCTGGCATGCGGTGACGAACAGGCCGGTCAGGCCATAGCGGACGATCTGCCAGAACAGCGCCCGATGCTCTGCCGACAGGCGTGACAGCAATTTCATGACGCTCCCCGTTGCGCTTTGACGCGCAGCCTCTAATCCACGCGCATGACCTTGCATAGCGGTGAACCCCTGCGCACCCGCGCCCTTCATTGGGCGGCGATCCTGACCGCTCATGCCGGGCGGCACTGGAAATGGCTGACGCTGCTGATCTGGATCGTCATCGCCGTGTCGATGGTGACGACGCGCTGGCCTGCGATCCACTGGCTGGTGCTGAGCGATACCGACGACAATATCCGCTATGTCCAGGTCAAGGACTGGCTGGCCGGGCAGGGCTGGTACGACCTGCGCCAATATCGGCTCGATCCGCCCGGCGGCGCGAACATCCACTGGTCGCGGCTGGTCGACCTGCCGATCGCGGGCCTGATCCTCTTTTTCCGCGCCTTCGTCGACCAGGGGCTGGCCGATCGGCTGGCCTGCGGCATCGCACCGTTGCTGCCACTACTGCTGCTGATGCTGAGCCTGGGCTTCATCGGGCGGCGGCTGGCCGGGCCGAATGGCTGGCTGCTTGCCGTGCTGGCCCCGCTCGCGGCGCAGATGGCGCTGGGCATGTACGCGCCGATGCGGATCGACCATCATGGCTGGCAACTGGCGCTGGCGCTGACCATGCTGGCGGGCGTCATCGACGAAAATCGCCTGCGCGGCGGGCTGATGGCGGGGATCGGCAGCGCGCTGTCGATCGCCATCGGCATGGAGATGATCGTCTATCTGGCGGCCGGCGGCGCGCTGATCGCGCTGCGCTGGGTGTTTCGGCCGGGGGCGGAACGGCGGATGCTGCCTTACGGCCTCAGCCTCGCGGGGGCGACATCGATCCTCTACCTGCTGTTTGCCAGCTATGCCAATCGCCTGCCGGTATGCGACGCGATCTCGCCCATATGGGTGGCGGTGTTCGGTGCGGCAGGCGCGGGCATGGTGATCCTGTCGGTCGCGCCCCTGCGCGGCTGGCCGGCACGGCTGGGCGCGGGCGCGCTGGTCGGCGGCGCGGTGGCGGCCTTTTTCTGGCTCAACTGGCCGCAATGCCTCTCCCCCTATCAGATTTCGCCCGAACTGGAACGGCTCTGGCTCGTCAATATCCGGGAGGCCAAGCCGATCACCGCGCAGGCGCAGTCCATGGTGGTGCCGTTGCTGGCGGTGCCGCTGGCCGGGCTGGCGGGCCTGCTCTGGGCGCTTTGGGACGCGCGGCGCGACAGCGAACGGCTCTGGGCCTGGGCGACCGTGGGCCTGATGATGCTTTTCTCCACCGCGCTGCTGTTCTGGCAGCTACGGGCCGGGCCGGCGGCGCAATTGCTGGCGATCCCGCCTGCCGCCTGGGCCGCGCACCGGCTGGCCGCCATGGTTCTGACGGGCACGCGCCGGGTCAGGATCGCCGCGGGGGCAGGGGTGGCGCTGCTGGGCGTCATCGCCTTTGCCTATCCGCTCTACCAGCCGGTGATGCGTCTCTATCAGGAGGCGACCGGCGTGAAGCCCCGGCCATGGCGCCCCGCCGCCGTCGCGCGCACCGATGCGATCAAGAAGGCGAACGGCCGGTGCCGCACGCTGCCGGCGCTGGAGGTGCTGGACCAGTTGCCGCCCGCGACCATCTTCACCATGGTCGATCTGGGGCCACGCCTGATCGCCACCACCCATCATAGCGCGCTGGCCGGTCCCTATCATCGCAACGGCGCGACGATCCTGGACATTCATCACGCCTTTGACGGGCCGGCGCGCGCTTTCCGCGCGATCGCGGCAAAGCATCACGCCACCTATCTGCTGGTCTGTCCCTGGTTTCCCGAAGGCACCATCTACCAGTCGCGCAGCCCCGGCGGCTTCTATGCCGACCTGATGCGCGACCAGCGGCCCGGCTGGCTGGTGCCGATGAAGCTGGAGACGGCGATGACCTTGCCCTATCAGCTCTACCGCATCGACTATTCAGCGCCGGACGGCGAAAAAGTCGCGCAGCAGCGCTGAGGCTTCGGCTTCGGCCAGGCCGCCATAGACCTCCGGCCGGTGCAGGCATTGCGGCTGGGCGAAGAGGCGCGGTCCCTGTTCAAGCGCGCCGCCCTTGGGATCGCCGACCGCATAATAGAGGCGGGCGATCCGGGCGTGGGAGATCGCGCCCGCGCACATCGGGCACGGTTCCAGCGTCACCCACAGGTCGCAGCCGGTCAGCCGATGATCGTTCAGATGCGCCGCCGCCGCCCGCATCGCGACGATTTCGGCATGGGCGGTGGGATCGCAATCGCGGCGATTGCGATTCTCGCCCTCGCCAATGATCGCCCCGTCCTTCGTCACCACCGCGCCGATCGGCACTTCGTCCGCCGCCGCCGCCGCACGGGCGAGGGCGAGCGCGCGGCGCATCGGCGCGGGCAAGGGGAAGGGCGGAACCATGCTCCGCCCGTTAGCCGATGACGCGGCGCTAAGGAAGGATCAGGGCTTCTTCACCGCGACCGTGGGCACCTCGACCGTTTCGTTGCGGGTGCCGACCTCCACCTTGGCGACGCTCGCCTCATATTTGGGCAGCGCGCCTTCCTTGACGGCGACGCTGGGCAGGCGGCCATCCTGTGTCTTTTGCAGGTCGATGAAGCCGGTGGCGATGCCGCCGGCCAGGATCAGAAGAATGATGATCAGCAAGCCACCAATGATTCGCATTTCGGCCTCCTATGGGATAACGCCCCCTTAACGCGCCGCCCGTCCAAAGGGTTGCGAAAGCCCGCACGGCGGGTTGACGCGATGGACGAATCCCGTTATCGGCGCGGCTTTCCGAACGAACCCGAATTCAAAGGTTGATTGACTATGTCGCGCATTTGCGAGCTGACCGGCAAGGGTCGCCAGGTGGGTCACAATGTTTCCCACGCCAATAACAAGACCAAGCGCGTGTTCCTGCCGAACCTGCAGAACGTGTCGCTGATCTCCGAAACGCTGGAAACCAGCGTGAAGCTGCGCGTGTCGACCCATGGCCTGCGCTCGGTCGAACATAATGGCGGCCTGGACAACTGGCTGGTCAAGACCAGCGACGACAAGCTCTCGCTCAAGGCGCGCCGCCTGAAGCGCGATATCGTCAAGAAGAAGGCTGCCGTCGCAGCCTGATTCCCGCGCTTCGTTTCGGCATAAGGAGCGGCCCCTCACCGGGCCGCTTTTTTGCGTGTGCATTTGGCCCGAATGCGCCTGGTCAATGCAACCCGAATTTCAGCAGCACCCGAATTTCAGCAGCAACGTGCGCTGGAAAAATTCGTGATTGTCGTCGGATATCACCCAGACAATCGGCCGTCCGGCTTCCTGGCTGACCGCGATCCCCTCGAAATTGTCGGCCAGCAGCGGCGGCGCCAGCCGGGCAAGCGTGCGTGCCCGCAGCAACGTGCCAGGCGTCGGCCGTTCCGGCAACGCCACGACAGCGATCGTCGCGGTGAACAGATCCTGCAATGTCAGCCGCCGGTTGAGCACCAGCAGGTGCCGCGCATCCAGCGCCACCGCGTCGGTCGGGCGATAGCCCTGCGGCGGGGCGTAGCGCAGGTGGACGGGGTCGGGCGTGTCCGGTTCGGCCGGGTCGGAATCGAACAGCAGCACATCATGTCGCCCGTCCGCCGTCATCCCCATCTCGCCGATCGCGATGAAGCGGCCGTCGGGCAGGCGGGCCAGCGATTCGATCGATCCGGTTTCGGGCCAGGCGGCGATTTCCGGCCAGGTCCGGCACGCCTCCACCCGCGCGAAACCGGGGCCGTAGCGACAGATCGCCTGCAACCCTTCAAACCCCACCCAATAACGGTCGATGGCGGGATCATAGGCCAGCGATTCCGCGTCCCATGACCACCAGGGCCGGTGTCGATCCTGCGCGCGGACGGGCAGGGGGGCGATGAAGGGGCGGCGGCTGCCCGGTCCCTGTCCGACATGAAAGCCGGTCAGCACGCCCGAATCGCTCAGGCCCAGCATCTGCCCCGGCCCCGTCACCAGCAGCGCCGACAGGCCGCCAAAGCCGCCATTGTCGCTGTCCAGCGCCCATCCGCCCAGATAAGCGAGCGCGCCCGCCCGCCGCAGCGCCGGATCGATGCTGCTCAGCGGCAATGGCGTCGCTCGGACCAGCAGGCTGCCGGCGCGCACGCTTTGCGGCTTGCTCATGTGCGGGGCGGGCAACAGCAGGACGGCCAGGGCCAGGACGATCAGGATTCGCTGCATCATCCCCGCCATAGGGCAATATGCGGCAGGACGCAGCAGGCCAATGACGGGCCGCCCCTGCCTGAACGGCGGCTGTCAGGCGCATTCAGGCCCGGCTCAACCCGACTCGGCCATAAGGGGTGCAATCGATGGGCCATCCCGCTCCTTTGCGCGACCGCCCAAGAGAATGGCATTTGGAGGAGCAACGCCATGAAGATGAAGTTTCTCGTGAATATGGGCGCCGTTCTGGCCATGGGCGCCGCGTCCTTCGCCGTCACGGCGACCCCGGCGGCTGCGCGCGATCATTATCGTGGCGGTTATTATGAGCGCGGCGACTATTATCGCGGCGGCTATGATCGTGGCTATCGCGGTTACGACCGCGGGTATCGGGGCGATTATTATCGCGGCTATCGTGGTGACGGCTATTATCGCAACAACGGCTATCGCGGTTATCGCGGCGGCTATCGCTGCCGGGACAATGGCACGGGCGGCACCATCATCGGCGCGATCGCCGGTGGCCTGCTGGGGAACGAAATCGGCAAGGGGGCGGGCCGCTATGGCCGTCGTGGCGACGGCACCACCGGCGCGATCATCGGCGCGGGGGTAGGGGCGCTCGCCGGTCGCGCCATCGACCGCAACTGCTGAGCGGACCTTCGCCGGGTCAATCGACCAGGCACATGAAAAAGGCCGTCCCGTCCGGGGCGGCCTTTTTTGCGTCTGCTCCCGCTCAGGGACGCGGTTCGGGGCGGGGGGCGGTCCGGTTGCGGTCGGCCCGCGCGGCGGTGGCGGCCGCCGGGTTGAGGCCGGGGCTGCCGCTTTGCGCGGCGCCCGCCTGCGCATCGAGCTGCGCCGCCGCCGCATTCAAGGCCCTGGCCTCACCCGCGCTGACGCCGCCCACGCCATCCTGATCCCCGGCCTGATCCCCGGCGCCGCAGGCGGCCAGCGCGCAAAGCGCTATCATCGGCAGGGCGGATCGGATCATCATGTCATTCCCATGCGCAAAGGGGCCGCGCCGTTGCCGGTGCGACCCCTTCGAAATGTTTCGCCGAAGCGAGAATTACATCGCGTTCGCGGCGTTGTTGGTCGCGTTCGATGCTGCGTTGGCGGCATTGTCGGCGGCGTTCAGCGCGGCGTTCAGGGCGTTGTCGGCAGCGTTCGAGGCGTTCTCGGCCGAATTGGCGGCATTGTTCGCGGCATTTTCAGCGCCGCCGGAGCAAGCGGCCAGGCCGAGCGAAGCGGCAAGAACGAGCGAAAGAGCAATCGACTTGGTCATGGGCAGAAACCCCTCTCTGAGAAAAAAAAGATGCAGACCACTCTCGGAGAAAAGCTCACCCCCCATTGCGCCTGCGCGCCGATTCGTAATGCCTTGGACAAGGCAAGGCAATCCCATTCATGCGATTGCCATCAAGTTGGCGTGGTCTTTTGCCGGAAAAGGGGCCTAAACCAACGGCCATTGACGTATATAAAGATTTCTTTATATGATGCCTTCATGTATGCGGCACTCGACATTTTCCGGGCATTGGGCGACCCGACGCGCCTGCGCATCATCCATTTGCTGCGGGCGATGGAACTGGCCGTGGGGGAAATCGCGCAGGTCGTGGGGCAGAGCCAGCCGCGCGTGTCGCGCCATGTCCGCATCCTGGCCGAAGCCGGCCTGGTCGAACGGCGCAAGGAAGGCAACTGGGTCTTTCTGCGCCTCAATCGGGCGCGGATCGTCGCGCCTTTCCTGACCCTGTTCGACCATCTGGAACCATCCGATGGCGAAGCGCTCTGGCAGGCGGCGGACCTTGCCCGGCTGGCGGCGGTGCGGGCCGACCGGGCGCGCGCGGCGGAAGCCTATTTCGCCGAACATGCCGAGGAATGGGACGCGATCCGCTCGCTCCATGTCGCCGATGCGGATGTGGAGGCGGCGATGACCGCGCTGCTGGCGTGCGAACCGATCGGTCATCTGCTCGACATCGGCACCGGCACCGGACGGATCATCGAACTGTTCGGCGAAGCGGCCGCCCGCGTCACCGCGCTTGATCGCAGCCCCGACATGCTCCGCCTTGCCCGTGCCAAGCTGCCGCAGGAGGCGGGCGACAAATATGCGTTGCTGCTGGGCGATTTCCTCGACCTGCCACTGGAACCGGGCAGCGTCGATACGGTCGTGCTGCATCAGGTGCTCCATTATGCGCAGGCGCCCGAAATGGTGATCGCGCAGGCCGCGCGCGTGACCGCGCCCGATGGCCGGGTGCTGATCGCCGATTTCGCCGCGCATGAGCGCGAAGAACTGCGCACGCGCGACCAGCATGCGCGCCTGGGCTTTTCGAACGAACAGATCGAACACTGGTTCGCGGATGCGGGCCTTGCGCTGGAACGGGTGGAAACTTTGCCCGGCCAGCAATTGACGGTGCAACTGTGGCTGGGACGGCGTAAGAGCGCGCGCGTCCCGCTGCGCGAAGAACGCCTTACTCACAAACGGATGCCCGCATGACCCTGAATGATCCTGTCGCGCCGCTTTATGCGGATCTGGCCGGCGACTGCCATGTCAGCTTCGAATTCTTCCCGCCCAAGACGGAGAAGATGGAAGCGCAGCTCTGGTCCGCGATCGAGACATTGACGCCGCTGGCGCCCAAATTCGTGTCCGTCACCTATGGCGCGGGTGGCTCCACCCGTGAACGCACCCATCATACGGTCGCTCGCATTGCCCAGGAAACGCCGCTGGCGGCCGCCGCGCATCTGACCTGCGTGGCCGCGAGCAAGGCGGAGATCGCCGAAATCGCCGACGCCTATTGGCTGGCGGGCGTGCGCCATATCGTCGCCCTGCGTGGCGATCCGCCGGAGGTGGGCGGCCGGTTCGAACCGCACCCGGACGGTTACACCGGCGCGGCCGATCTGGTCGAAGGACTGATGAAGCGTCATCCGTTCGAGATTTCGGTGTCCGCCTATCCCGAAGTCCATCCCGAAGCGGCAAGCGCGCAAAGCGACCTCGACAATCTCAGGCGCAAGCTGGATGCCGGCGCGACCCGCGCCATCACCCAGTTCTTCTTCGCGCCGGAAACCTATTTCCGCTTCATGGACAAAGTGCTGGCCGCCGGGATCAGCGCGGATATCGTGCCGGGCATCATGCCGGTCGGCAATTTCGCCGCGACGCAGCGCATGGCCGCGATGTGCAATACCGACGTGCCCAGTTGGATGGCGCGCCTGTTCGAAGGGCTGGACGATCATCCCGCCGCGCGGCAACTGGTGTCGGCGACGATCGCGGCCGAACTGTGCCGGGGCCTGTATGAAGGCGGCGTACGCGACTTTCATTTCTACACGCTCAACCGGGCGGAACATAGCTATGCGATCTGCCACCTGCTGGGCTTGCGGCCCAGGGTGACGGTCGAACTGGAGAAAACAGCATGAGCGCCGAAACCCGATTGCGCGCCCTGGCGGCGGAAAAAATCCTGATCTTCGACGGCGGCTATGGCACGTCGATTCAGAAGCACGGCCTGACCGAAGCCGATTATCGCGGCGACCTGGACCTGGCGAAGGACCAGAAGGGCAATAACGACCTGCTCTGCCTGACCCGGCCCGACATTGTCGAGGGCATCCATGCCGCCTATCTCGACAATGGCGCCGACATGATCGAGACGAACACGTTCAGTTCGACCAAGATCGCGATGGCCGATTATGGCTGCGAACATCTGGTGTGGGACATCAATGTCGCCGCCGCGAAGATTGCCCGCAAGGCGTGCGATGCCGCGACGCAGAAGGATGGCAGGCCGCGTTTCGTGTGCGGCTCGATCGGCCCGACCAACAAGACGCTCAGCATATCGCCAGACGTGAACGACCCGGCCTTCCGCGAAGTCGATTATGATACGCTCAAAGCCGATTATCGCGAACAATGCGATGCGCTGATCGCGGGCGGGGTCGATTTCCTGCTGGTCGAAACCTGCTTCGATACGTTGAACGCCAAGGCGGCGGGCATGGCCGCGCGCGAGGCGGAGGAAGCGGCGGGCCGTCCGGTGCCGCTGATGCTCAGCTTCACCATCACCGACATGTCGGGCCGCAACCTGTCGGGCCACACGATCAACGCCTTCTGGTATTCGCTGCGCCATTTGAAGCCGCTCACCATCGGGGTGAACTGCGCCTTCGGGGCGGATTTGTTGCGGCCCTATCTGGCCGAATTGTCCAGGAATGCCGATACGCTGATCCTGGCCTATCCCAATGCCGGCCTGCCCAATGAACTGGGCCAATATGACGAACTGCCCGAAACCACCGCGTCGCTGATCCGACAGTGGGTGGACGAGGGGCTGGTGAACATGGTCGGCGGCTGCTGCGGTACGACGCCCGCCCATATCGGCGCGGTGGCGAAGGCGCTGGCCGGGCACAAGCCGCGCGTGGTGCCGGAACTGCCGGTCGTGACCCGCCTCGCGGGTCTCGAACCGATGCACATCGCGGCCTGAGTTTTCCCTCCGTTCGTGTCGAGCGAAGTCGAGACACGGACGCGCAAACGCTTCTCGACTTCGCTCGAAGCGAACGGACTTTTGATACAATGACGACCAAATCCACCGCCAATTTCGTCAACATTGGCGAACGCACCAACGTCACCGGCTCCGCCAAGTTCAAGAAGCTGATCATGGCCGGCGACTATGCCGCCGCCATCGACATCGCGCGCGAGCAGGTGGAAAATGGCGCGCAGATCGTCGACGTGAACATGGACGAAGGGCTGCTCGACGCGGTCGAGGCGATGACGACCTTCCTGAAACTCATGACCTCGGAACCCGACATTTCCCGCGTGCCGGTCATGATCGACAGTTCCAAATGGGAGGTGATCGAGGCGGGGCTGAAATGCGTCTCCGGCAAGCCGATCGTCAATTCGATCAGCATGAAGGAGGGCGAGGAAGCCTTTCTGGGCCACGCCCGCAAATGCATGGCCTATGGCGCCGCCGCCGTCATCATGGCCTTCGACGAAACCGGCCAGGCCGACACGAAAGAACGCAAGGTCGAGATTTGCGAGCGCGCCTACAAGCTGCTGATGACCATCGGCTTCCCGCCGGAGGACATCATCTTCGACCCCAATATCTTCGCCGTGGCGACGGGGATCGAGGAGCATAATAATTACGGCGTCGACTTCATCGAGGCCTGCCGCGAGATCAAGGCGCGCTGCCCGCATGTCCATATTTCGGGTGGCCTCTCCAACTTCTCCTTCTCCTTCCGGGGGAACGAGCCGGTGCGCCGGGCGATGCACAGCGTATTCCTCTATCACGCCATCCCCGCTGGCCTCGACATGGCGATCGTCAATGCGGGGCAGCTCGACGTCTATGACGCGATCGACCCCGCGCTGCGCCAGGCGTGCGAGGATGTGCTGCTGAACCGCGATCCCGACGCGGGCGAACGCCTCGTCACGCTGGCCGAAAGCTATCGCGGCAAGGACGCCGCGACCGAGAAGGCGGCGCAGGAATGGCGCGGCTGGCCGGTCGCCAAGCGCCTGGAACATGCGCTGGTCAAGGGCATCGACATGTATGTGGTCGAGGATACGGAGGAAGCCCGCCTGTCCGCCGCCAAGCCGATCGAAGTGATCGAAGGGCCATTGATGGACGGCATGAACGTGGTCGGCGACCTGTTCGGCGCGGGCAAGATGTTCCTGCCGCAGGTCGTCAAATCCGCCCGCGTCATGAAGAAGGCGGTCGCGCACCTCCTGCCCTATATCGAGGCGGCGAAAGAACCCGGCGCCAAGGGCAAGGGCAAGATCATCATGGCGACCGTGAAGGGCGACGTCCATGATATCGGCAAGAATATCGTCGGCGTCGTCCTGCAATGCAACGGCTTCGACGTGATCGACATGGGCGTGATGGTCCCCTGGCAGGACATCATCAAGGCTGCGAACGATCATGACGCCGACATGATCGGCCTTTCGGGCCTCATCACCCCGTCGCTGGACGAGATGGTGACGGTGGCGGTGGAAATGCAGCGCGCCAACATGACCATGCCGCTGCTGATCGGGGGCGCGACCACGTCGCGCGTTCACACCGCTTTGCGTATCGACCCGGCCTTTGCCGGGCCGGTGGTGCATGTGCTCGACGCCAGCCGCGCCGTGGGCGTGGCGACCGCGCTGGTCAGCGAGACGCAAAAGACCGACTTCGTGCAAAAGACGAAGGATGATTATGAGCATGTCCGCGTTGCCCGCGCCAACAAGGGGCAAAGCGCGCTGGTCAGCATCGAGGATGCCCGCGCCAACGCCTTCGAAATCGACGAGAGCCTGAAAGCGCCGCGCCCGCGCCTGCCCGGCGTGCATCGCTTCCCCGACTGGGACCTGGCCGATCTGGTCCAATATATCGACTGGACGCCTTTCTTCCGCGCCTGGGAACTGGCGGGCAATTATCCCGCGATCCTGACCGACCCGGTGGTGGGCGAAAGCGCGACCAGCCTGTTCGCCGACGCGCAGAAGATGCTGGACCGCATCGTCAAGGACAAATGGCTGACCGCGCGCGGCGTCGCCGGCCTGTGGCCATGCCGCCGCGAAGGCGACGACATCATCGTCCATGTCGAGGATGAAAAGCATGTGCGCCTCCCCATGCTGCGCCAGCAGATCCAGAAGCGGGAAGGGCGCGCCAACATGTGCCTGGCCGACTTCATCAGCCATGATGGCGACTGGATCGGCGGCTTTGCCGTGTCGATCCACGGCATCGAACCGCATCTGGCGCGCTTCAAGAATGCGATCGATGACTATTCGGACATACTTTTGAAGGCACTGGCCGACCGCCTGGCCGAAGCCTTTGCCGAGCGGCTCCACCATTATGTCCGCACCGCGCTCTGGGGCTATGCGGAGGGCGAGCAGCTCACCAACGAAGCGCTGATCAAGGAACAATATCGCGGCATCCGCCCCGCGCCCGGCTATCCCGCCTGCCCGGAACACAGCCTGAAACCGATATTGTTCGACATGCTCGACGCCCATCACGCCACCGGGGCGACCCTGACCGAAAGTTTCGCGATGCTGCCCACGGCGGCGGTCAGCGGCTTCTATTTCGGCCACGCCCAGGCGGAATATTTCGGCGTCGCCCGCGTCGGCCGGGATCAGTTGGAAGATTATGCGGCGCGGCGCGGCATCGACCTGGAAACGGCGGAACGCTATCTGCGCCCGAATCTGGATTGAGGCTTCCTCATCCTCCCTCCCGTTCAAGGGCGGGGCCGGGGGGGTCGGTAGCGAGCGCAGCGAGCCAGCAACGTCACAGGCCGCGGGTGGCGGAACGCCGTTTACCCCCTACATGCCTGTGATGAAAATCTTCACCATCGGCTATGAAGGGGCAACCCAGCCCGAACTGATCGCCACGCTGGTTCAGGCGGGCGTGCGGCTGCTGGCCGATGTCCGCGCGGTCCCGCTGTCGCGCCGCCCCGGCTTTTCCAAGAACATCCTCGCCGCCGGCCTGCGCGAAGCGGGCATCGCCTATGTCGGCCTGAAAGCCCTTGGCACCCCGGCCGAAGGGCGGGAGGCCGCGCGCAAGCACCAGCACGCCCGCCTGGCCGCCATCTACGCCCGGCAACTCGACCTGCCCGAAGCGATCGTGCAGGCCCAGCAGCTCAAGGACATGGCGGCAGAGACCCCCACGGCCCTGCTCTGCTTCGAACGCGACCCCGCAGGCTGCCACCGCTCGCTGCTGCTGGACGCGGTGCTGCCGGATGCGGAACGGGTGGATTTGTTTGTGGGGTGAGGTTCTGGCCATTGCGGAATGACTGCTTACTAGCCCGTAGAAGTGGATAGCTGACGGTCAGAATAATGTATCGGCATAAATCAATGATAACATATGGAGGTTACTTGCCGATCTGATACAGCGTGAGTTGAGTCACGCGCGCCACTGAATTTTCGATTGAGTATGAGCAGGCATTTCAGCAGAGGAGTGAAGATATGGCAGTCACGTCATTTAACGGCCGCACCGGGGCCGTCGTTCCTGTCAGCGGCGATTATGATGCCGATAAGGTTTCATATAAAATTGATGTGGCTGCGCCCGGCGCCGCCAACCGAAATTGCGGAAGCAAGTTTCGGGAGCGGGTTTCAGTAAAAGATTTTGGTGCCGTTCTGGATGGCTCGACGAACGACAGTGCTGCTTTTCAAAACGCATATAATTATTGTTCCCAAAATAAAATTTCCGAAATAGATGTTCCGTCCGGTATCGCGTGGATCGATGGTCCTATCTTGATGTCTGGTAACCCAGTTACTTTCATCGGTCAGAGCCCTTCATATGAAAGTGGGATCGGTGAAGGGTCGTGGATAAAGATAACAAGAAGCAATTTTCAACCGTTCACGATTACAGGAGAGCCTTCTCGCGGCAGCGGCTTTCGACATTTTGGGATTTACCAGGAGCACCCCGGACCAGCGGCAAATTGGGCGCCGACCAATTACCCTCAAGTGTTTCTGTGTCAAAGCATGTTGGGCGAATTTTTCCTAGAGGACATTTTTTGCTCGCCAGTCAATCGGCTGATTAGCAGCATCTCTAGCGGCAGATTGAATCTGCGAGGGATAAAGGGGCAATTTTTCAACGGTCTCTGCTATATAACACTATCAAAAGATTGTTGCCGGATAAGCGACATCCACAGTTATTGCTACTGGACGCAAGACCAAAATGTGTTGTCCTATACCCAGAAAAATCTAGATTTGATCGTTCTGGCTAGGGTGGATACGCCTTTTATCGACGAAGTATTTTCGATATTCAGTAGATCCGTACTTTGTACGGTCATCGATGTTCCGGCTGATGGCGGTCCATCCAAAATTCTCGTCGGTCGGATCGAGGGCGATTTCTCAAAATATACGATCTGGAACAGGGCGGCCGGCACCACCATCAGGGCATCGTCCGTCGGCGGCCAGGGTGAAGATGTTACGCAGCCCGGAATGCCGCTGACCGACGCCTATGTGATCAGAAATGAGGGCGTCGGTGCCTCCATTTTAATTTCCATGGCACAGGGGCAAAGATATTCAAAAGGATGCATATTGAACACGGGAGCGAACAGCCGGATCGAGATTGCATCTAGCCGGTGGGAGGACTTCAACATGGGCGGAACGGGCGCGCAACTCGTCGAGGAAACGAGCGGCAGCTCGAACGTGTTTTTCGCTATTCCCCCGCAGCTGATCAACAACAACGGCGCGGGGCTGGGTGTTGCGAGCTGCGTATCGCTTCTGAGGAACGCGACGGCCACGATCGCCGCAAATGAGGCTCGGGCGTATGACGGTCCTGCGGGGTCACCGGTTTCACTGCGCGCGATCGGGACCGACGCGAATGTAGATTTAGTGCTGGGTGGAAAAGGGACGGGCTATGTTCGCTTCGGGGCCTATGCTTCGGGAGCCACAACTGTTTCCGGCTATATCAGCGTGAAGGATGCGGCGGGCACGGTGCGGAAATTAGCTGTGCTTACTTGACAAGCGATCCCTGGATCTTTGCAGGAAAAGGGCCGTCCGACTTTGGGCGGCCTTTGTTCGCTGGCTTCTGGCGTGTGGTCGAGCGACGGGAATTTATGCTTTTGACCGACGGCCGACCGTCTGCTTTTCTCACGGCTGGACCTGAACAAATGACTGCTTCTAGGAAACAGAAATTTCCGTTGGGCGGCGACAAGTGGCGCATCCCCGACATTCGGCGCTCCCGCTCTCCCTCCCAAAAATCCTATTCGCCTTTCAAAATAGGAAATCCTCTGATCTATCCTTGTCGATGGACCAGCCTCTCACCCCCAATCCACCCGCAGCCGACCGCGCCCGCTGGACGCCGGCCAGGCAGCGCCTTTTCCTCGCCACCCTGCTTGCGACCGGCAATGTCACGCAGGCGGCCCGCGCGGCGGGCATGTCGCCCGCCAGCGCGCATCGGCTGCGGCGGCGGCTCGCGGGCACGGTGTTCGATCGGACATGGACCAACGCGCTCGCGCTCCATGCCCAAAGCCTGGCCGATCCTTTCGCGCCCTCGGTCGTGACCCGGCAGGCGCGTGGCTGATACGTGGGTGGCGCGTGGGCGTGACCCGGCAGGCGCGCCATCCTGACCCAACCGGCGCGTCGCGGGGGCGGGGCAGGGGCTTTGCCGGTGCATCGCCCGCCCTTTTCCGCGCAAAATCATACCAGCGACGGTGTGAACTTTGCCGCAATGATCCGGCCGTGACCCTGCGCGCCATGAGGATGATGCGGATAATGCGCGCCCTTAACCTGTCGGCCCGCATCTGTCCCAGAACGGGCCGGTTCGCCATTAACCCCGATCCCGCCTTGGTGGCGTCCTCCGCACGGCCTATCCTGCCGGTCATGCAGATCCTGTCCACCAGCCTCCTCGTCTCCATCGCCATCGCCTCGACCGCGCTGGCGCAGGGCAATCCAGCGCCCTTCACCCTCGCCGAATCGGGCCGCGCCTTTGGTTCTCTGTCCGACGCGCTGGGCGCCATCGGTGACGGGCACGGCACCGTGATCGTCGCGCCCGGCACCTATCATCAATGCGCGGTGCAGCAGGGCGGCGACATCACTATCCGCGCCGCGACGCCGGGCACGGTGATCTTCGACGGCGTGCCGTGCGAGGGCAAGGGCGCGCTGGTGCTGCGCGGCCGTTCGTCCAGCGTGGACGGCATCATCTTCCAGAATATCCGCGTCCCCGACGGCAATGGTGCTGGCATCCGGCTGGAAAGCGGCAACCTGACCGTCCGCAACAGCCTGTTCCGCAACAGCGAGGAAGGGATTTTGACCGGCGACTATGCCGGCGGGCAGGTGGTGATCGATAAGTCGACCTTCCGCCATCTGGGCCGGTGCGACCGCGACCTCGACTGCGCGCACGGCATCTATATCGGTCGGCTGGCGGCGCTCACCGTCACCAACAGCCGCTTCGACCAGGGCGATGGCGGCCATTATCTCAAGACCCGCACCGCCCGCGTCACCATCATCGGCAACAGTTTCGACGACAGCGGCGGCCAGCTGACCAATTACATGATCGACCTGTCCAACGGGGCGAGCGGCATCATCAGCGGCAATGAGATGGTGCAGGGCAAGGACAAGGATAACTGGTCCGCCTTCATCACCGTCGCTCCCGAAGGCCGCGAACAGAGCAGCGCGGGCCTTGTGATAGAGGGCAACAAGGCCGGTTTCGTGCCGGGGCTGGCGCGCGGCTCCACCTTCGTCGCCAATTTCACCGACGATCCGGTGCGGATCGGCGCGAACGACCTTGCGCCCAGCATGAAGGTGAAGGATCGCCGCTGACGTGGCCGCGTTCCTGTGATAGCCAGGCGTCATGCGAACCACCTATGACAGCGCGACCGTCCGCCTCTATCATCTGGGCGATGATGGTGCGGCGACGACTATTCTATATGGTCCGCTCAGCCAGGCCCTGCATGTCGCGCAGCAGCAGCCTGCCGACGTGCAGGACGGACTGTATCTGGCCACGGATAATGACGTCGTCGCCTATCTCGACCTGATCGAGCAGTGATCAGGCGCCCGGCAGTTTGCGCCGCCGACCCATCATGTCCAGATAACTGCCGCGCCCCCTGACGCTGTCCTTCGGGTCCGGCCGTCCGCTGATCGCCAGGCAGCGTTCCCCGTCGGCTCAGCCATCGGCGAAGCCGAACGGTGCGCGCGTGCGGCGATAATCGTCGGGCAGCATGTCGCGGCCGATCGGCGGGGCAGATCGGGCGAGGCATTGGCTGCGATGGCAAAGACGACAGGTGACGCCAATCGGGGTTGGCTCCGGCGGGGTGGCATTTTGCGTATAGATCAGGCGATGGGCATGATCGGCGGCGCAGCAGAGGGCGATGGCCCGTTCCACCCGTGGCGCCCCCCATCCACCGCCGCCCGCGGTCACCGTGCGCGCGATCGAGAAGAAGCGCTGGCCATCGGGCAGTTCCAGCCATTGCGTGACCACGGCGCGCGGGGTTTCGAACACGCGATGGACTGACCATAGCGGACAGGAGCCGCCGTGCCGGGCAAAGGGAAAGCCTGCCCCGTCGAGCCGTTTGGAGACATTGCCGGCCGGATCGACGCGCAGGAAGAAGAAGGGCACCCGTTCCTGCCCCGGCTTTTGCAACGTGGTCAGGCGATGGGCGGCCTGTTCAAAACTGACGCCGAACTGGCGGGCCAGCGCCTCGACATCATAGCGTCGTGCCTCGACCGCCTTGGCGAAAGCGGTGTAGGGCATCAGGATCGCCGCCGCGCCATAGCTGGCCAGCGCCCGGCGGGCGAGGCGGCGACCGCTTTCGCCGGCAAACTGGCCGTCCTTCAAAATGACGTCGAAGCCCTTGCGCATTTCCAGATAGGCGATCTGGAGCGCCAGTTGAAAGGCCGAACTGGCGCCATCAAGCGCGTCGTCCAGCAGCACCGCGTCGCGATGCCGGTCGAGCCGCCGCATCGACCCGGCCATCACGTCGGACGGCAGGCGGCGGACCCGCAGATTGTGGCGGGCCTTGAGCCAGTCTGCCAGCCCGCCTTCCGCGTCAGCTTCCGCCGCCAGTTTCTCTGCCGCATCGTCCAGTAGCGGAAAGCTGTTGCGGCGGGCGGCGAGGAAGCGACGCGCTTCGGCGACCGGATCGGCGGCCTCCTCGGTCGGCTGCGTGTCTGCGCCCCGATCGGCCAGCGCCAGATGTTCCTCGCGATAGCTGGTGTAGAGCCGCAGCAGCGCTTCCGTGATGCCGGGATAGTTGACCGCCACGTCGCCGGTCGCAAGCGCTGGCAGGTCGATATCGGCGAACATCGGGTCTTTCAGCACCGCTTGCAGCCGCGCGGTCTGTTCCGCGCCGCCATCGCCCGCCACTTCGGCCATGTCCAGCTTGTAGGTGCGCGCCAGGCGCAGCAGCATGTCGGCGGTCAGGGGCCGCTGGTTCCGCTCCAGCAGGGCGACATAGGAGGCGGAAATGTCGAGGTCGGCGGCCATGTCCGCCTGCGTCAGGCCCAGCTCGCGCCGCAGCCGCCGCAGGCGCGGTCCCATGTAAACCGGGCGATCCTTGGCCATGTTATCCGACTCCTGTATGGACTTTACAACTTTACAGCAGATTTTTGTAAAGATCGACAACTGAACTTCATAAGGACTGCCGCACCGCAACAAGGCCGGTTAGGGCGGGGGCAACGGAGCAACCCCACGCAAGGAATATCCCATGGCCTACCAGGAAAATATCGCGAAGGCGCAGGCGCTGATCGGCAGCCACCCCGGCACATGGGACGGCATCAATGCCGAATCGGTCGCCCGCATGAAGCTCCAGAACCGCTTCCACACCGGCCTCGACATTGCGAAATATACCGCCGGCATCATGCGCCGCGACATGGCCGCCTATGATCTTGACCCCGCCAATTACACCCAGTCGCTGGGCTGCTGGCACGGCTTCATCGGTCAGCAGAAGATCATCTCGATCAAGAAGCATTTCGGCACGACCAAGCAGAAGTATCTCTATCTGTCCGGCTGGATGGTCGCGGCGCTGCGCAGCGATTTCGGCCCTTTGCCCGACCAGTCGATGCACGAAAAGACCAGCGTTCCGGCGCTGATCGAGGAACTCTATACCTTCCTCAAGCAGGCCGACGCCCGCGAACTGGGCATGATGTTCCGCGATCTGGACAAGGCCCGCGAAACGGGCAACGCGGTCGAGGCGCAGCGCCTGACCCACGCGATCGACAATTATGAAACCCATGTCGTCCCGATCATCGCCGACATCGACGCGGGCTTTGGCAATGCGGAAGCCACCTATCTCCTCGCCAAGAAGATGATCGAGGCAGGCGCCTGCGCGCTCCAGATCGAAAATCAGGTCAGCGACGAAAAGCAGTGCGGCCATCAGGACGGCAAGGTCACGGTGCCGCATGAGGATTTCCTCGCGAAGGTCCGCGCCTGCCGCTACGCCTTCCTCGAACTGGGCGTCGACGACGGCATCATCGTCACCCGCACCGATTCGCTGGGCGCTGGCCTGACCAAGCAGATCGCGGTCAGCAAGGAACCGGGCGATATCGGCGACCTGTATAACAGCTTCCTCGATTGCGAGGAGATCGACCCGGCCACCGCACGCAATGGCGATGTCATCCTGAACCGCGACGGCAAGCTGCTGCGCCCCAAGCGCCTGCCCAGCAACCTGTTCCAGTTCCGCGAAGGCACCGGCGCGGACCGCTGCGTCCTCGATTGCATCACCTCGCTCCAGAACGGCGCGGACCTGCTGTGGATCGAAACGGAAAAGCCGCATATCGAACAGATCGCATCGATGGTCGACCGTATCCGCGAAGTCATCCCCAACGCCAAGCTCGTCTATAACAACTCGCCCAGCTTCAACTGGACGCTCAACTTCCGCCAGCAGGTCTATGATGCCTGGGTTGAAGCGGGCAGGGATGTGTCGGCCTATGACCGCGCAAAGCTGATGAGCGTCGATTATGACGACACGGATCTGGGCCGGGAAGCCGACGACAAGATCCGCACCTTCCAGAAGGATGCGGCGGCACGGGCCGGGATTTTCCATCACCTCATCACCCTGCCGACCTATCATACGGCGGCGCTCAGCACCGACAATCTGGCCAAGGAATATTTCGGCGCGGCCGGGATGCTGGGCTATGTCGAGGGCGTCCAGCGCAAGGAAATCCGCCAGGGTATCGCCTGCGTCAAGCATCAGAACATGTCCGGCAGCGACATTGGCGACGATCACAAGGATTATTTCGCCGGGGAAGCCGCGCTCAAGGCGGGCGGCGTCCACAACACGATGAACCAGTTCGCGGCCTGAGGGCCGCAGGCGCTCCATCTCCCCGGCGGGAACCCGATGCCGGTCGGGGAGGTGGGTGCGGACATGTTTCGCGGCATGGCCCGTGAAAAGAGCCAGTTCGCGGGGATATCGATATATCCTTGCGATTTGGGTGGAAGGAACTGGGCGGCCCGACAGCATTCGTCGGGCCGTTTTTTTTGATCGTCTTGCGGGCGGGCGCGCACGCGCGTCCCCATGCTCTGCACGCCTGTCGCGACGGGGCTGCTCGCGATCGGGCTGCCCTGTAACATTATTGCCCGCCTGATCGAGGAAACTGCATAATTTGCCGCTCATCCCCCCTTTTCCCCATGGCATTCCGGGTCTAGGGACAAAGGCCTATGGTTAAGCCTCGCACCCTCTATGAAAAGATCTGGGACGCACATGTCGTCGAACGGCGTCCCGATGGCACCTGCCTCATCTATATCGACCGGCATCTCGTCCATGAAGTGACCAGCCCGCAGGCGTTCGAAGGCCTGCGCCTTGCCGGTCGCAAGGTGCGCCGGCCCGATCTGACGCTGGCGGTGCCGGACCATAATCTGCCCACTACCCCGCGCCGCGATGCGCAGGGCAATCGCATTCCGATCGCCGATCCCGAAAGCGCGCAGCAGCTTGCGGCGCTGGAGCGCAATGCGCCCGAATTCGGCGTGCGCCTGATCGGCGATGCCGATGTGGAACAGGGCATCGTCCATGTCGTCGGCCCGGAACAGGGCTTCACCCTGCCGGGCACCACGCTGGTTTGCGGCGACAGTCACACCTCCTCGCACGGGGCGCTGGGCGCACTGGCCTTCGGCATCGGCACGTCGGAGGTCGAACATGTGCTGGCGACCCAGACACTGCTGCTCAAACAGTCCAGGACCATGGCCGTCATTGTCGATGGCGCACTGGCCCCCGGCGTCACGGCCAAGGATGTGGCGCTGGCGATCTGCGGCCATATCGGCACGGCGGGCGGCACCGGCTATGTCATGGAATATCGCGGTTCGGTGTTCCGCGACATGTCGATCGAGGGGCGGCTGACCGTCGCCAACATGTCGATCGAGGCGGGCGCGCGATCGGGCCTGTTCGCGCCCGACGACAAGACGTTCGCCTATATCAAGGGACGGCCGATGGCGCCCAAGGGCGCGGACTGGGATGCCGCCGTCGCCTGGTGGAAAACGCTGGTCACGGATGAAGGCGCGGTGTTCGACAAGACGGTGGTGATCGACGCGGCCGACATTGTGCCCACGGTCACCTGGGGCACCAGCCCGGAGGATGTCGTCGCGGTGACGGGCGTGGTCCCCGATCCGCAGAGCTTCGCCGACCCGTCCAAGCAGGCCGCCGCGCAAAAGTCGCTCGACTATATGGGGCTTGTCGCCGGGCAGAAAATGGCGGACGTGGCGATCGAACATGTGTTCATCGGCAGTTGCACCAACAGCCGGATCGAGGATCTGCGCGCTGCCGCATCGCTGCTCAAGGGGCGGCATATCGCGTCGGGCATCAAGCACGCCATGGTCGTCCCCGGCTCCGGCCTGGTCAAGCGCCAGGCGGAAGCCGAAGGACTGGACCGCATCTTCCTCGACGCCGGGTTCGAATGGCGCGAGCCGGGCTGTTCGGCGTGCCTGGGCATGAACCCGGACAAGGTGCCCGCGGGCGAGCGCTGCGCATCGACCAGCAACCGCAATTTCATGGGCCGGCAGGGTCCGGGATCGCGCACCCATCTGGTGTCGCCCGCCATGGCGGCGGCGGCGGCCATCACCGGGCGGCTGACCGACGTGCGGGAACTGTTGCATAACAAAGAGGGCGTGGTGGCATGAAGAAGATTTTCTGGCTGCTGACACTGGGCGCGCTGGCCAGCGCGGCGATGGCCGCGACCCTGGGCCGGGCCGAGGACATACCGGCGGCCGAGGCGAAGAAGGGTCACTGATGGACAAGCTGACGACCATCGACGGCCGGGCCTATCCGTTCGGGATGAAGAATGTCGATACCGACATCGTCATCCCGGCACACTGGCTCAAGACGATTTCCCGCAACGGCCTGGGGCGCGGCGCGTTCGAAGTGCTGCGCAAGGAACCGGGGAATGTCTTTGACGATCCCGCCTATGCCGGCAGCCCGATCCTGATCGCGGGCGACAATTTCGGCTGTGGCTCCAGCCGCGAACATGCCGCCTGGGCGCTGGGCGACCTGGGCATAAAGGTGGTGATCGCGCCCAGCTTTTCCGACATATTTTCCGGCAATGCCTTCAAGAACGGCATCCTGACCGTGGTGCTGCCGCAGGCGGCGGTGGATCGCCTGATGGAGGTGGCCCAGGGCGTCAACGGAACGCCTGACCCGATCCATGTCGACCTGGAAGCGCAAACCGTCACCACCCGGTTTCAGGACCGCTTTACGTTCGAAATCGATCCTTTTCGCAAACATTGCCTGCTCGGCGGTCTGGACGAAATCGGCCTGACGCTGGACCAGGGCGATGTGATCGACCGCTATGAAGCGAAGCAGGCGCAGGATCGTCCCTGGGTCGTGCCCGCCGCCGTTGCGTAACGGCGCGCTTCTTCCTATCATCTTTCACCACATGGCATTTCAACGGGGCTTTGACGCATGACCACCTTTGACGATCGCGAACGGGCGTTCGAAAATATGTTCGCCCATGATCAGGAAATGCAGTTCCGCATCCAGGCGCGGCGCAACCGCCTGCTGGGCGAATGGGCTGCGGCGAAGATGGGCCTGACCCCGGAAGAAACCGACGCCTATGCCAAGGCGGTGGTGCAGGCGGATTTCGAGGAAGCAGGTGATGAGGATGTCATCCGCAAACTGGTGGGGGACATGACCTCCGCCGGGATCGATATCGATGAAGCTGGCGTGCGCGCCGCGCTGGACGAACAGGCGGTGGTCGCCCGCCGCATGTTCATCGAAGCCCAGTAAGGCCCGCACCCGATGCCGATGGCCGCCGACGATATTGCCGACATGATCCGCGCCGCGATTCCCGATGCGCAGGTCGAAATTACCGATCTGGCCGGGGATGGCGACCATTATGCCGCGAAAGTCGTGGCGGAAAGTTTTCGCGGCATGAGCCGGGTCGCGCAGCAGCGCGCCGTCTATGCGGCGCTGGGCGGACGCATGGGCGGGGTGCTCCACGCCTTGCAACTGACCACCGCCGTTCCCAACTAATCCCTCGACAGATTTGCGCTCCGCAGGCGGGGCGCCAGACAGGACTGGACCTTATACATGACCGACGCCGTGCATCAGCGGATTGCCGAACTTGTGGGCGCCCATGACGTGGTGCTGTTCATGAAGGGCACACCGCTTTTCCCCCAATGCGGCTTTTCCAGCCGTGCCATCGCGATCCTGGAGCATCTGGGCGTTGCCTATGACACGGTCGACGTGCTGCAGGACCAGGCCGTGCGCCAGGGGATCAAGGCTTTTTCCGACTGGCCGACCATCCCCCAGCTCTATGTGAAGGGTGAATTTGTCGGCGGCAGCGACATCATGATGGAAATGTATGAAGCCGGCGAATTGCAGCAGCTAATGACCGACCAGGGCGTCGCCGCGGCGAGCTGAACGAGGCGAGGTCAGGGTTTGACAAGGGCGGTCGGGGTTCCGGCCGCCTTTTTTCATGTCGTGCCGCATGGAGGGCGGACGCGCCGGTCCTGTATCGTCATCTCGCCACCTGAAGTCTGGCGGCAGGCTCGCGCGGGAATCATCTCCTGCCTTTTTGCCTGTACTGGAATGACCAGAAGGGGGGGAACACGCTATTCCCCTCCCGCTTGCGGGAAGAGGAATATCAATGGTCGCTGCCAGTCATGCCGGCTTTGCAGACGAAGTAGCGCAATAATGACAAGGGAAAGCGCCACCGGGTGGGGGATGCCTGGCGGAGACGGCCTGCATCCCCCGGTAGTTGAACGGTGGGAACATGGATCATGTCGCAATCGCCGTGCCAGAACAGGGCGATCGCGGGAAAGCGGTGGGTACAAAGGTTAACGCGCCGACCCGCCGTGCCGGCTTTGTCAGAATTTCCGACATATCCCGCCTTTTCAAAGCCAAAGCGCATGCCAACCGGATAGTCAGGGCCATGGAGAATGACACGGATAATGGCTCTTTGCGCGATGACATCCTGCGCGTTCCGGCGGCGTCCATAGCAGTGGGCATGATGGCGTTGATGCGGATGGCCATGCCTGTCAGGCGGATTTTCATCTTCAAGATACATGTCTTATGCAATATGCTGGGCCACCATGCATGGATTTCCTCAAGCGGGCAGATGAAATCTGCGTCACCTTTGGGAACCTCCAGGCCAAGAATATCTGGAACAGGAGAGCAATATGGTCGAGCGAACGACAGTGATGGTTCCTGGCGGGACGCTCTCCGCGTTTCGCGCGACCGCCCCAAATCCGCGCGGCCTGATCATCGCCCTGCATGGCGGCGGGCATGACGCACATTATTGGCATCATCCCGCCGCACCCGATGCGTCCTTGCCGATACTGGGTGCCGCGCTTGGCTTCGATGTCGTGATACTGGATCGCGCCGGGCATGGCGACAGCATCGCCAGCTTTCCCGCCGGCCTGTCCATGGCGGCGCAGGTGGAGCAGATTTTTGCCTTGGCGGATGATCTGGGTTCCGCGCGGGGGCTGCCTGTATTCCTTATTGGCCACTCACTGGGCGCAACGCTGAGCCTGATCGTCGCTGCGGATGCGCGTGCGCATAAAATTCAAGCGGTCGAGCTGTCGGGTGTTCCGGTTCGCTATCATGAAGGGCAGGACAAGCAGATTCTGGATGTGCTGAACCAATTGCAGGCGGCGGGCGAGGACCGGATGCCCTGTCTCGATCCCCAGGCGCTGCGCATGATGTTCTTCGGCGCGGACGGGACGTTTGACCCGATAGTTTTGTCTGATGATCCCGCCGATCATCGGTCGGTGGTTGCGGAGATCGTCGACGTGATCGACTTTCCGCGCCATGTGGAGGCGACAGCCCGCGCGGTTCGTATTCCCGTCAGATGGTGCTTTGCCGCGCAGGAAGCCTCGTCCCGTGTCGATGACGCCGTCCTTGCGACTGTCGGCGACTGGACACGCGACAATCCGGACACGCGCATCATCGTTCAGGCGGACTGTGGACATAATATCAGCCTGCATCGCGTGGGGCGTGCCTATCACCTCGCGGCCCTCGCCTTTTTCGAGGAAATGCGCGTTACCCGAAAATGAAGCGCCCTTCGGGGGGGGGCGGAATAGCTCGCCTCCGCGCTGTCAAGGGCAGGGGTCAGCAGGCAGGTGGCCGCAGGATAATGCTGAGCAACATCGCATCCAGTTCGGCAAGAAATGCCTCCGCATCGACATCGAGCCGCGCCGGATCGTCGGGCGCCATCTCGTCCCGTTCGACAATGGCGTCGTAGAAGGCGAGCGCGCCTGATCGCAATCGGAACTCGAACAGCGATTGCGACAGGTCCGGCACGTGTCGCTTCAACCTGCGCATGAGATCGCCCACCATCCCGGTGGGGCGATCGAACAGCATCTTGCGGATTTCCCGCCCCATGCGCGACCGGAGCATCTGGATCACAAAGGCCGCATGCGGGTGCGACCCGTCCGGATTCTGAATGAACAGCACAGGCCGGGTGATGATCTGTATGATCCGGCGTGGACAGTCCGCCTCTCCTTGTTCCTCCGCAAGACGTTGCAGCCGCGCCCGCTCCTCCCTGATCGGGCCAGCGCGCCAGCGCGAAATGCTGCGCAACAGGCCATCGCGATCCCCGAAATGATAAGCGATGGCCGAATTATTCGCCATTTTCGCTGCCCGTGTGATCTGGCGCATGGAAACGCCTTCGATCCCGTGGCGGCCCATCATCAGTTCGGCGGTCTGCATGATCGCAATGCTGGCTGCGGACCATGTTTCGGTTTTGTCGGCAGGTGGCGCAATCGACAGGCTTTCGGTCATCATGCCGCCTCATATCGCGTTCGCGATGGAAGCGCAAAGCCATGCTCAGGGCACGTCTGTCATTGAAATTAAGAAATATGTCTTTACACTCTCCTCAAGGCTTCGCGACGAGATGCGGAAAGCCGGAATGGAGAGTTTGCATGGGCGGCGTGTCTTTCAGCACGGTCGAAAAGCCGGATCACGTTCCGGCTGATCGCGTGGTTGACTTCGATTACATGCATCCTGAAGGCTTGGAAGGCGGAACCGTCTATGACGTGTTGCGCGCCCTGCAACAGGGGCCCGACATCGTCTGGACACCGCGCTATGGCGGGCACTGGGTCGTCACCCGGTTCGATGATGTCAAATGGGTGCAGGAAAATTTCGCGATCTTCAGCCACGAGGAGTTCACGATTCCCCGTGAGGCATCCCCGGTCAAGATGCCCCCGCTTACGGTCGATCCGCCAAATCATGCACGGTACAGGGCGGTGCTCAATCCCTATTTCACGCCCAAGCGGGTGGCGAAGATGGGCGATCAGGCCCGCGCCCTGACGAACGAGTTGATCGACAGGCTGATCGACCGGGGCAAATGCGATTTTCGAAAGGATTTCGCGGAGATCATGCCGGCGGCGATGTTCCTTGGCATCGTCGACCTGCCGGCCGACCGGCGCGAGCAGTTCGTCGAATGGGGCAAGGCCTTCATGCACGCGGACAACGCGCAGGCGCGCCAGATTGCGCTTGGTCCCATCGTCTCCTATCTGTCGGGCAAGATCGAGGAGCGCTACGCCGGCGACGGCGAGGATATGCTCACCGCTATCGCCCGCTGGCGCGACAATGCGCGCTTCGGTGGCGAGCATGAAGTGATCGGCATGGCTCTGCTTGTTTTCTTTGGCGGGCTCGACACCGTGGCCAATCTGCTCAGCTATGTCGCGTGGCATCTTGCCGAGCATCCAGAGCATCAGCGCCGTCTGCGTGAGGATCCTGCCATCATCCCTGCGGCTGCCGAGGAATATTTCCGCCGGTTCGGCCTTTCCAACACGGGCCGCCTGATCCTGTCCGACGTGACCCGCGATGGCGTGACGATGAAGGCGGGGGAGATGGTGATGGTGCCGATCGGCGCCGCCTCCATCGACGATCGGCGCTATTCCGATCCCTTCACCGTCGATTTCGATCGACCCGGCAACTTCGCGCCGGGCGGCGGTTCGCACAACACCTTCGGCAATGGCCCGCACAAATGCCTGGGTCAGCCCCTCGCGCGCGCTGAACTCAAGGTGTTTCTGGAAGAATGGATGAAGCGCGTGCCGGAATTTCGGATCGACCCGGAACGGCGTCCGGTATCGCATATGGGCAGCGTCAACGGCGTGTCGCATCTGCATCTGGTCTGGGACATATGACCGTGGCCGACAGGCTGCCGATGGAGCATTTCTATCAGTTCGGCTATCTCGCGAGCGATATCGATGCCGCTGCCCAGGCGCTGCGTGAACGGTTCGGGATCACCAGGACGCGGTACAAGCGGCCCAGCGACTGGATGGAGACGCTCCACGCCTGGACCGGCGATACGATGGTGGAAGTGATCGTCTGTGGTCAGGGCGCGCCCGCGCTCTATACCGACTTCGCCCTGCCGCCGCCGGGTGATCTGCGGCTTCATCATCTTGGCCGCCGCATCATGGACGATGCCGTCTGGCAGGCCATGGAACGGGTGGTCGCGGCCAGGGGGATCGGCACGGACATGATGGGGGCGGTGATGAATGGCCAGCTACGCTATGCCTATGTCGACACCCGCGCGATGCTTGGCATCTACACGGAATATGTGATGCTGCGCGGGGACGCCCTCAAAATCTACGATGATGTGCCGCAGAACGGCTGAGGCAAGGTCAGAAAGGTTGCTATGACTACCGATTTCCAAGCGCACGTCGCGCCGATGTTCGATCTGAACGGCAAGGTCGCGCTGATCACGGGCGGGGCGGTTGGCATGGGCAAGGCGACCGGGCTGATCCTCGCGGCGGCCGGGGCCAGGGTGGTGCTGGCTGACGATGGGGGGCGGATAGCGGCGCTGGCCGACCTTCCGCCCGGTGTCGAGGCCCGCACATGCGACATCACCTGCGAAAGCGCGATCCGCGCCCTCGTGACCGACATCATCGCCGACCATGGGGGGATCGACATTCTGGTCAATGGCGCGGTGGTCAATCACAACAAGCCGGTGCTGGAAACCTCTGTTGAGGAATGGGACAGCGTCCAGGCGATCAACCTGCGCGGGGCCTTCATCGCGACGCGGGAAGCCGTGCCCTCGATGCAGGCGCGCGGCGGCGGACGGATCATCAACATCACCACCATGGGTTCGGTGCATCCGGTGTTGCATGGCAACGGCGCCTATTCCGCGTCGCGCGCGGGACTGAACCAGTTCACGCGGAACTGCGCGCTCGATTTCGCGAAGGACGGCATCACCGCCAATGCGATCCTGCCCGGCGCGATCATCACCGAAACCATCTCTTCCGGTTTCAGGCCCACCGGCCCCGGCGCCGATCCCGCCCGGCATCTTGGCGGTTTCGGCCAGGTCGATGACATGACCGGGCTGGCCCTGCTGCTCGCTTCCCCGGCCGGCCGGTTCATCACCGGCCAGTTGATCGCCGTGGACGGCGGTTTCCTTATTTCCTGAACTTTTGAAGAGGCCAAAGACAATGGCAATCGATACCCAAGCTATGAACGACCTGTTCGCCGTCCCCGGAAAAGTCGCGATCGTGACAGGCGCCGGGTCCGGCATTGGCGAGGCGACCGCCCATCTTTTCAGCAAGGCGGGAGCGAAAGTCGTCATCGCCGACCTGGTTCAAGAGGATGGACAGCGCGTTGCCGATGCGATCGTCGCCGAAGGTGGCGAAGCGATCGCGGTTGCCTGCGACGTGTCGGAAGAACCCCAGGTCAAGGCCATGGTCGCCAAGGCGCGCGAGACGTTCGGTGGCATCGACATCCTGGTCAACAACGCCGCCTATCGTCCGAAAGCCGATTTTTTCGACATGAGCGTGGCGGACTGGGACAAGATGCACGCGGTCAACACGCGCGGCACCTTCCTGTGCATGCGCGAGGTGATCAAGGTCATGCGCGATCAGGGCAAGGAACGCGGCGGTGCGATCGTCAACATCTCCACTATCGGCACGGCGCTCCCCACGATCGTCAACAATGTCCATTATGACAGTTCGAAGGCTGGGATAAACTCGATCACCAAGAGCACGGCCAGCGAATTTGCCGTCGATGGCATCCGCATCAACGCGGTGATGCCCGGCGGCGTCGATACCGGCGGCTCGCGTAAGATGCAGAACGACCCTTCACGCAATTTCGTGCCGAAGGGGCCGGTGATGATGCCCGGCCGCCTGCTGCTGGGCATCGCACATCCGATCCAGCTCGCCAGCGCGATCTTGTTCCTTGCCAGTCCGGCGTCCAGCTATATGACTGGCCATATCATGGCGGTCGACGGCGGCTATCTGGTCGGTTGAGGGAATAGGAACATGATCGCACATCCCGATCCGGCTTCGCTCCCCCGGCGCGCGCTCCTCATCGGCGATCAGCGCCTGGACAGCGCGAGCGGCGGCACGCACACGCATGTCTATCCCGCCACCGGCAAGCCGACAGCCGACGTGCCATTGGCGGGGGTACAGGAAATCGATGCCGCCGTCGCCGCCGCGCGCAGGGCTGCCCCACTCTGGGCCGGAATGCCGCGCGACCAGCGCCGTGACTGCCTGATCCGGCTGGCCCATCTGCTGCGCGAGAATGCCGACGAACTGATCCGGCTGTCGGTCATCGACAACGGCATTGTCGTCAGCACCCAGCAATATGGGCCGCATGTCGCCGCGGACCTGTTGCTCTACAATGCGGGGTGGACGGACAAGATTGGCGGTGACGTGATCGCCACCTGGCCGGGCGACGCGCTCGACTATACGCTGGACGAACCCTATGGCGTCGTCGCCGTGATCATCCCGTGGAACGGCCCGGTCTATGCGCTGGGCATGGTGCTTGCCCCGGCCCTGGCCGCAGGGAACGCCATCGTGGTCAAGCCCCCTGAACTGGCGCCCTATGCGGCGTTGCGTTTTGGTGAATTATGCCTGGAGGCGGGGCTGCCCGCCGGAACCGTCAACATCGTGCCCGGCGGTCCCGAAGCGGGCGCAGCGCTGACCGGACATGCCGGCATCGACAAGATCAGCTTCACCGGCAGCGGCACGACGGCGCGGCATATTCTTGCCTCCGCCCAGAAGCATCTGACGCCTGTACAGCTTGAACTGGGCGGCAAGTCCGCGTCGATCGTGTTCGACGATGCTGATCTTGATGCCTTTGCCCGGCTTGGCCTCGCGGGGATCGTGAACAATAGCGGGCAGGGCTGTATCAATCCCACCAGGCTGCTGGTGCAGCGCGGCATTTACGCGCAGGTGCTGGAACGGCTTTCCGCTGCGGTCGGGGCTTTGTCGGTCGGTGATCCGACCGATCCCGCCACGGTGTTCGGTCCGGTAATCGATGACCGGGCCGTCACGCGCATCATGGGCATGATCGACCGGGCGAAGGCGGACGGCGCCCGCCTGATCGCGGGCGGCGAACGCCTTGGCGGCGATCTGGCCGACGGGTATTTCATCCAGCCGACGATCTTTGCCGATGTCGCGCACATGTCGGAACTGTCGCAGTGCGAAGTGTTCGGGCCAGTTCTGGCGGTGTTGCCCTTCGACACCGAAGAAGAAGCGATCGCCATGGCCAATGATACCGAATTCGGTCTTGCAGGCTATATCTGGACGGAAAATCTGAAGCGCGCCCACCGTTGCGCGCGCGCGCTGGTGGCTGGCAATATCTGGGTCAACGGCTTTACCGGCATTCCTGGGGCGGCTCCGTTCGGCGGCGTTGGAGAGAGCGGGGTCGGCCGTCTTGGCGGGCGGCACGGCATCCAGGAATTTCTGCGGCCCAAGAATATCTGGATCGCGCTGGACTAGAGCATCGTGCGGAAAAGCGGGAACCGGTTTCCCGCCAAAACGATGCGAAAACAAGAAACCGGAGCGCGCTGCGTCCGATTGAACGCAGCGCGCTCCGGAATTCTGCATCGGCAGAAGCGGACGTGACGGGAGTGAATGCGTGATCGAGCAGGCTGATGTCATCATCATCGGGTCGGGTAGTGCCGGCGCAGTGCTGGCCGCGCGGCTGAGCCAGGACCCCGATGTGCGCGTTCTGCTGCTGGAAGCCGGCCAGGATCGGTCGAAGGAATTGTTCGTGCGGATGCCGGCCGGCTCGTTCGCCATGATGCAGCGCGCGCGCTATGACTGGTCCTATCTGACCGAACCCGATCCGACGATCGGGGGCCGCGCCACCGCCTGGTCCGGCGGCAAAATGCTCGGCGGGTCAAGCGCGATCAACGGCATGGTCTATGTCAGGGGCAACCGGCAGGATTATGACCGCTGGGTGGCGGATGGAGCGACCGGATGGGGCTGGGACGCCATGCTGCCCTATTTCCTGCGCTCGGAACAGTTTACTGGTCCTGCAAGCCAGTGGCACGGCCGTCACGGGCCGATGCTGGTCGGCCCCGCCAATGTGCGCCACCCGATCTGCGACTCGGTGATCGGTGCGTTCGAAGCCTGCGGCGTGCCGCATCTGGACGAATATTGCGCGGGCGATCAGTTCGGCGTCTATGATATCGTCACGACCGCTGCGAAAGGCGCTCGCCGCAGCACGGCCGAAGCGTTTCTGACGGAGGCGCGCCGTCGGCCCAATCTGACGATCCTCACCAACGCGATGGTGGACAAGGTACTGATCGAACAGGGGCGCGCCGTCGGTGTCCGGGCGCTCGTGAACGGCCGGATGCAGCAATTCGGCGCGCATGAAGTCATCGTTTCGGCAGGGACACTGCAAAGCCCGGCCGTGCTGATGCGGTCCGGCATCGGCCCTGCGGCGCATTTGCAGGACATGGGCATTCCGGTTCTGGCAGACCTGCCGGTGGGTCGGAACCTGCACGATCATAGCGGGGTGTCGACCAGCCGCTTCATCGACATGCCGACCTATAACAGCCCCTTTGGTCCCTGGACGATCGGCAAGAACCTGGTGCGCTGGCTGATCCGCAAGGATGGCCCGATGGCAAGCGCCGCGGTGCATGTCATGGCCGGTCTCAAGTCCGATCCGTCTCTGGACGAAGCCGATATCTCCGTGAGCATGCTGGCCCTTGCCGTCGATACCAGCAACGGAGCGCCCCGGATGGCCAAGCGGCCCGGCATCACGATCGGCGGCAGCAACATGCGCCCGCGCAGCCGGGGCGAGATACGTCTGCGCAGCACGGACCCGCGCGACAAGCCGATCATCGACCACCGCCTTCTGTCCGACGAGAGCGACCTTGAGCGCCTGCTCTTCTTCCTCAAGTTCATCGATACGGTCTGGGCGTCCGATCCTCTTGCCAGCCATGTGACCGGACTCAATTCGCCGGACCGCGCATTCGGCAACGACGATGAACGGCGCGACTGGATCAGGTCGATGGTCGGGATCGGCTATCACCCGGTCGGCACCTGCCGGATGGGCGGCGCCGACAGCGTGTGCGACCCGGACCTGCGGGTACGCGGGATAGCCGGGCTGCGCGTCTGCGATGCTTCCGTCATGCCGCAGGTCGTGTCCGGCAACACCAACGCCGCTACCATCGCCATAGCCGAACGGGCGGCCGACCTCATGCGTGGCTGAATGCTGTCGTGCACCACGGCCGGTTCAGCCCTCATGAGGCCGCAGATGCCCTCGATCTCCCTCTGCTTCCGTGCTGCCGCACCATGAAAGGATGATGATGGCCTCTGCGGGCAACGAATGGCGGTTGCACTGGCGACCTTTGCTGGCATCGTCGGTCGGGGTGGCAACCGGCTTTTCGATGCTGCAATTTACCACCAGCCTTTTCATTCAGCCCTGGCAAGCGGAATTCGGATGGTCGCGGGGGCAGATCGCGGCGGCGCACAATGGCATGATCCTGACCGCCTTGCTGTCGCCCTTTGCCGGCGCGCTGCTCGATCGGGTGGGGGTACGCCGTCCGTTGCTGATCGCAATCTGCATAACCGCCGCCGCCTATCTCGCGATGACGGGACTGACTGGTTCCCTCACGCAATTCTATGCCACCTATCTGCTGCTGCAAGTGGCGGGGATTTTCACCACCGGCCTTGTATTCACGCGCGTCGTCGCTGCGCGCTTCATTCGATCCCGTGGCCTGGCGCTGGCCTGCACGCGGATCGGCATCTCGCTGCTGGGCATGGTCCTGCCGGCGCTGTTGCATGGCCTGATCGCGTCGGAAGGCTGGAGGGCGGGCTTTCTGCTGCTCGCGGCCATCATGCTGCTGATCGGCCTGCCCGTCTGCTTCTTTGGCATAGCCGATACCGCCCCGGCCGTTGAGGAAGAGCATCCCGCACAACGCGCGCCATCCTTCCTGGCGCTGGTAGCCGGCAATCGGCGCGTCGTCATTCTCTGCCTGGCCGCCGCATGCGCCTATGCCCCGCTTGGAGCCTTGCTCAGCCAGTTCCAGCCGCTGTTGACCGAACGCGGGATCGCGGCGGGGGATGCGGC
Source organism: Sphingobium cyanobacteriorum (assembly GCF_030580935.1). GTDB lineage: Bacteria > Pseudomonadota > Alphaproteobacteria > Sphingomonadales > Sphingomonadaceae > Sphingobium > Sphingobium cyanobacteriorum. The sequence continues at coordinate 439,207 of NZ_JAUQOM010000002.1, forward strand.
CAGTCTTATCGGCCTGCTTGCCGGGTCTGTGCTGGTCGGCACCCTGTTGTCCGGCGTGCTGGTCGATCGGATCTGGGCGCCGATGATCGCCTGCCTGTTCAGCATAGGGCCGCTGATCGGGTGTCTCATTCTCATGCAACCCGTGGTCAGCCTGCCGATGGCGGCGACCGCCGCCGTGCTGATCGGCATGGCGCAGGGCGCGGAAATCGACATTGTGGCCTATCTGTCCGCCCGCTATTTTGGGATGCGCCACTATTCGACCATCTATGGCAGCACCATCATGGCGATGGCGCTCATGTCGGTCGTGGGGCAGGTCGGGATCGGCTATCTTTATGATCGCACCGGCGGCTACAATGCCGCGCTGTTGCCGATTATGGCGGTGCTGCTTGCATCTGCGGTCTGCTATCTGTCGCTGGGACGCTACCCAAAGCCTGATCCCGCGCGGCTGTGACGGTCGGGACGGGTGCCGGGCAATGGCGCGCGCCATCCCGGATATCCCGGTCAGCACGGAAAACAGGCCCCATCCTGCTTGAACGCACGCACCATGATGGTGGCTCCGGTCGCCGCGCGCCTGTCCTCGTTGCTCAAAGGCGGCATGGACGCCATCTCATCGCATATGGAGCGGGATGACGTCGGATCGACCCACGCCGCCTTCGGCCCGCTGCGCTTGCAAGGACGACCCGAAACTACGTCATCGGACTCTGGAAAGGCAAAGCAGAAGCGGCCGATCCGCCTGTACCGGATCGGCCGCTTCTTCTTTTTGCCTTCCGTCGATTGTCGCGTCATCAGATGTGTCCATCCGATGACGCATCGCTTCAGAAGCGCATCGTTGCTTCCAGGCCGTAGGTGCGCGGTGGCGACAGGATGGCCATCGATCCCGGCGCCGTGAACACGGGATAGGCCGTGTCGAAAATATTCTTCATATAATAGGATATCATGAAGTTGGTCGGCCCCACTTCAATATCCTGAAGCGAAATTCTGGCATTGGCCACGTTCCGCTTCATCGGGTGCGCATAGCTGTTCTTGGGAACGCGGACTGTCGAGTTGAATGCGTCAGCCCAGCTATAGTCCATGTGGAATGCAAACCGGGCATTGCCAAGGTCGGGCGAAAGATAGTCGAACGTGACCGTGCCACTGTTGCGGGGAAGGTTGGGAATGAAGAAGTTCGCCGTCGGGTCGATCCCGGCAAGACGATCGGCGGGAAGTGTGCCAGTCAGATGCGCGTAGGTTGCACCGAGCGTCAGGCCCCTTGCAGGGCTGATCGTCAATTCCGCCTCCAGCCCCTTCACCGGCGCAGATCCCGGAACGTTGATGGTGGCAGTCGCGGCCGGATCGGTCGGACTGACCTGTACCGTAAGCTGCCGGCCGCTGATTTCGTTGCGGAACGCGGAAAGGTTCAGGATCACGCGACGATCCATGAACGATGATTTCAGGCCGAGTTCATAGGCTTTGTTCACTTCGGCGCCGAACGATCCGAATTTCGGATCGCGAATGCCGGCCCCGCCTGCGCGATAGGCCTGGGCATAGCGGGCATAGGCATTGACTGTCGGCGCTACGTCATAGGCGATGGTCATTGCCGGATCGAACCGCTTCTCCTCGAACAAGCGGTTGATCGGGCCGACCGGCAATCCGCCGAACAACGTTCTGGCCGCTGTCTTGCGATCATTCGTGTACCGCACGCCGGGCGTGATGTGCAGGCGGCCATCGGCGAAATCCGGCGTCCAGGTGAACTGCGCGAACGCGGCATAGGACCGTGACCTGGCGCTCTGGTTGCTGGCGCCCTGATTGGGGAAAGGCAGGCTGAACGGGTTGGTGCCGACGAAATCGGTAAAGGCCCCGTCCTTGCCGCTGTCCAGGAATACGCCATTGAAAAACGTCTGTCGGTTGTCCGTTACCCGTTCACGGAAGAAATAACCGCCCACGACCCACTCCAGCGTATCGGTCGAACCGATCAACTGCAATTCCTGGCTGAACTGGTTCTGTCGCAGTTCGGCATAGGGCACGACGCCGGTAACAGCGTAGATGGATGCCGTGCTGTCGACGGTGCCCAATGCGCCGAAACGCGGGTCAGGGCGCAGCGCGGCGGCCGGAAGCGGGCGGTTCAGGCCCGGCGTGAATTCGAACGGAACCAGCGAATAGGCACCGTTCAGCGTCTGCGATCCGCTGCTGCGGACACGGCGCCAGGCGGTGATTGATTTGACCGTGATGTCGTCCGAAACCTCATATTGGGCTGTCAGCGTGTGCCCCTGCGTCTTGACGATGAACGGTTCGTTGAACATCGGTGCGTAGCTGGTATCCGTACGCTTGCTGATGCTTTCGATGCCGCGCGCCTTGTTGCGGTAAGTGGCCGGCAAGACGAAGCCGGGTGGCACCGGATTGGGGGCGACCAGCACATGCCAGTCTCCGACGCTTTCCGTCTTGGCATTGTCATAGGCATAGTCGATCGTCGCGCCATCGACCGGCTTCCAGCGGACCGAAACCCGATAACCCCTGTTGTCGAGGGCGCCAAAGTCTCTCTGCTGCGCCAGGCCGGCCACGCGGGCGGTGCCATTCTTTGTATAGCCATCAAGATTGGTGTCGAGATAATCGATCTTGACGGCGAAGCCCGCAATTTCAGGCAGATTGATGTGCGCCTCATATCGCCGCTGGCCGTAATTGCCGATGCCCAGCTTCACCCGGCCGCCAAATTCTCCGGTAGGTTTGCTGGTTACGATCCGAACGGCACCACCTTCTGCATTGCGACCAAACAGGGTGCCCTGCGGCCCGCGCAGCACTTCGATGCGCTCAGGGTCGGAAAGCTCGGTGCCAAGGCCCTGAGAGCGGCCGAGATAGACGTCATCCAGATAGATCGCCACGCCCAGTTCGGCGGTGCCCTGCGTCGGATCGGGGTTGGATATGCCGCGCATGTCGAAAATCAGGGATTGCGCCGCACCGGCAAATGGCTGGGCCGAAAGGCCCGGCGGCGGCACGCTGACCAGGTCGCTCAGCGTGTTGATGCCCTTGGCCTGCAGGGCTTGCGCCGTCAATGCCGTGATGGCGATCGGAACCTTTTGCAGGTTCTGCTCGCGTTTCTGGGCGGTAACGATGATTTCGTCGATCCCGGCACTTGTAACGGCTGGCGTGGCAGGCGCGGGATTGCTCTGTGCGATGGCGGCGGCCGGCATGGCTGCGCTGCAAAGCAACAGGACTTTTAGCATGTCTTTCATGGTTCCTCCCCAAAATTGCCGCTGATACGGCTGGGGGTGAATTTAGCATGTCCATGGAAATAAGAAACCTGACTTAATCCCTGCCATGGCGATCCGGCGTGCCCAGCGCATATGCGATGTGCCGCGGCGCCTTGGTCCGGGCGGAACAGCAAGCGCACGGCCTGGGGTCGCGCGATGGCGGACCTGTTGACTACAACTGTAATCGGTGCGACTACATCTGTGGTTGTCAAACAGGCGAGTCGGGTTCGGGTCAGTGAGCGAGAAGATCAGCGAAGCGGAACTGGTGGTGATGGAGGCGCTGTGGGAAACCGCGCCGCAGACCGCCAATGAAGTCGCCGATCGCGTGTCGGCCGACCGCGACTGGAGCCTCCAGACCGTCAAGACCTTGTTGTCGCGGCTGATGGCCAAGGACATTATCGCCGCCGATCAGGATGGCCGTCGCTTCCTCTACCGCCCCAGGATCGCGCGTGACGATTATGTCGCGGGCGAATCCGGGCGGCTGGTGAACCGGCTGTTCGGCGGCCGGGTGTCGCCGCTGGTCGCCCAGTTGGCGAGCCAGGACCAGTTGACGGCGGAGGATATCGCCGAACTTGAGGACATCCTGAAAGGGCTGAAGTCATGACTGTCTGGATCGCCGAAACGCTGATCGCCACCACATTGCTGATGGCGCTGGTGATGCTGTTGCGGCGGCCGGTGGCGCGCTGGCTGGGGGCAGGGGCGGCCTATCTGCTCTGGGTGCTGCCGCTGGCGCGGATGGTGCTGCCGACCTTGCCGTCCGATGTCGATCCTTCCCCGCTGCATGTCGCGGTCGATCAGGTCGGCCTGCCCGACATGCTGGGCGGGGGCGCGCCGGTCGCAACGGTCGCGACCGCCGGTTCGGCCATCCCCTGGCTGGAGATGCTCATCGCGCTCTGGTTCGCCGGCATGGTCGTTTTCCTGATCGTTCAGGCGGCCGGCTATGCGCGCTTTCGCCGCCATATGCTGGCTGGCGCGACGCTGATCGGGGAGGAAGGCCGCATCCGCCTGATCACCAGTCCCCATGCGTCCGGGCCGCTCGCCTTCGGGGTCGTGCGCCCTTATATCGTCCTGCCCGCCGATTTCGCGCTGCGCTACGACGCGCAGGAACAGGATATGGCGATCGCGCATGAGCGCGCGCATCATGAGCGGGGCGACCTGACCGCCAACATGATCGCGCTGCTGCTCTTGGCGATCCACTGGTGCAACCCGGTCGCCTGGATTGCCTACCGCGCCTATCGCGCCGACCAGGAAAGCGCCTGCGACGCGCGTGTTCTGTCGCTCTACGGCCGCGAACAGGCCCATGCCTATGGTCGCGCCATCCTGAAGGCGGCGGGCGGGCGGCAGTTCGCCGGCGCCTGTCATCTCACCCGCATCAATGCCCTCAAGGGGAGGCTGAAAATGCTGTCCAATCATGATGTTTCGCTTCAGCGGATAAGCTGGGGCATGGCCGCCGTCGCACTCGTCACCGCCACGGGTCTTGCACTCACCGCATCGGGCAGCCGCGCCGCGCAGCAGATGGCGGCGATCACGGACAGGGTGGAAAGCGCCGACTTCGCCAAATTGTCCGGCCTGGTGTCGCAACCTGCCGTGGCGGCCGGGCCGACGGTCGCCGACGTGCCCGCCGTTCCCGCAGCGCCGCCGGCGCCTGCCGTCGATCCATGGCCGGCGCCTGTCGCTCCGTCCGCGCCGATGGTGCCGGCCGCTGACATGATCGCGCCCGTCCCGCCGGTTCCGCCCGTCACCGTGCGTCAGGAAAAGGACCATGTCACCGTCACCCATGCGGACGGCCGGGTCGAAACCCGCCGCATCCCGACCGATGCGGACATTGCCCGCATGGTGCCAGTGGTCGATGTCCGTACAGGGTGCGAAGGCGGCGACACGACCACCCGCAGCGAGAGCGTGGACACCGATGGCCGCCGCCATATCCGCGTGCGGATTTGCACCAGGGCAATCGAGCAGGCGGCCCGGCGCGCCGCCGACAGGGCTGCTGCCCAGGCCGATCGGGCGGCACGCACGGCCGACCGCGACATGGCCAATGCCGATCGCGCGGCCCGCATGGCCCATGTCGCGGCGCTCAGCAGCCTGCGCACGGCGCGCGCGCAGATTGCGCGCAACATGTCCATGCCCGCCGACGCCCGCGCGGAAGCGCTGCGTGACATCGACCAGTCGATCGCGGAGATTCGCGCAGAACAGGATTAGACTGTGATGACGTCAACGGGCTTCGTCACTACAGGATTGCGCGCGCAGCGAGGCAATCCATTGTCGCCCCCCATATTGTCCTAGACAGCCACCACTTCCGGCAAAATCGCATCCAGCAGCAACATGCCCGCCGGGGCCACCTGCAACCGGCTGCCGGTCAGGCGAACAAGGCCAAGGCCGGTCAGTTGCGCGATCGCCCGTTCGTCAACCAGTCGGCTTGACCTCACCCCGGCCATGGCCGCGATGCGATCCAGGTCCACGCCTTCGCCCAGCCGCAATCCCATGAGCAGCGCTTCGCGCGCCCGGTCCTCGCCTGACAGCGGCACTTCGCTCTGGGCGCCATGGCCGTTGCGCCCGACCGCGCCCATCCAGTTTTCCGGCTTCTTGTGGCGCATCGTCGCCATGCCGCCGCGCCGCCCATGCGCGCCCGGCCCGATCCCGGCATAGTCGCCATAGCGCCAGTAGGTCAGGTTATGGCGACTTTCCTGGCCGGGCCGGGCATGGTTGCTGATCTCATAGGCGGGGATGCCTGCCGCGTTCGTCATCGCCTGCGTCCGTTCATAGAGGGTCGCGCCATGGTCCGGGTCGGCGGGGACCAGCTTGCCCTGCGCCACCAGCGTGGCAAAGCGCGTGCCCGGCTCGATGGTGAGCTGATAGAGCGAGAGATGCCCGGTGCCGAACGACAGGGCACGGGCCAGTTCCGCCGCCCACTCCGCCTCGCTCTGGCCAGGGCGGGCGTAGATAAGGTCGAAGCTCACCCGGTCGAACAGGCGCTGCGCCGTGTCGAGCGCGGCCAGGCCTTCGTCCACATCATGCGCGCGGCCCAGGAAATGCAGCGCCTCATTGTCGAGCGCCTGCAACCCCAGCGACACCCGGTTCACCCCGGCGGCGGCGATGTCGGCAAAGCGCGCCGCTTCGACCGAATTGGGGTTCGCCTCCAGCGTGATCTCCATGTCCGGGGTGAAGCCCCAGTGGCGCTGCGCCGCCATGATCAGGGTTTCGACCAGCGCGGGCGGCATCAGCGATGGCGTGCCGCCGCCAAAGAAGATGGAGGAGAGCGGGCGGCCTGCGGTCAGCGCCGCTTCATGCGCCATGTCCGCCAGCAGCGCGCCGCGCCACGCTTCAACATCTATGCCGTCGCGGACATGACTGTTAAAATCGCAATAGGGACATTTGGATACGCAAAAGGGCCAGTGAATATATAGGGCCTGTGCGTCGGCGGATGCTGGCGGATTTTGGGGGGAATGAGACGACATGGCTGGGGGCAGCCCTAAACCGATTCTGCGCGCGGGGCTATGGGCTGCGCTGATCTTCGCGAACGGGGCGCAGGCGGCGTCGGATGGCGTGGCCACACCCCCTGCCGCACCCCAAAGCGTGGTGATGCCGGCATCTTATTATGGCATGGAAGAAGCGCCGCGCGGTGACGCCCTGCTGCGCGCGGTGGTGCTCGACCTGCATAATGGCGAGCGCGCCGCACTGGGCCTGTCGCCGCTGGACTGGGATGCGGCGCTGGCGCAGGACGCTGCCCGCTACGCGGCCGAAATGGCGCGGACCGGCCAGTTCCGCCACTCGCCGCGCGCCGGGCGTGCCGTGCCCAGCGGTGAAAATCTGTGGATGGGGCCGCACCGCCTCTATGGCTATGACGTGATGGTCGGCGCGTTCCTGGCCGAACGCCACCTGTTCCGCCCCGATGGCAAGCTGCCCGATTTCAGCACCACCGGCCGCTGGCAGGATGTCGGCCATTATACGCAGATGATCTGGCGCGGCACCCGCCAGGTCGGCTGCGCCCTGGGCGAAGGCCCGCACTATGACTATCTTGTCTGCCGCTACTTCCCGGCCGGCAATGCGTTCGGCAAGGGGCCGCTGGACATGGACGACGCGCCGACACTGGCGAGTGCGGAGCGATAGCCCGGTTGCAATCTGTTCCCGCCTGCCTGTTCCCGCCTGCCTGTCCTCTTCTGCGCGGGCACGGAATATCTCAGAACACCGCGTCCACCATTTGCGCGAAGGCTTTGGCGCGGTGGCTCATGGCGTGCTTGGCGTCCGGGTCCATCTCGCCGAAGCTGATGTCATGGTCCAACGGCACGAACATCGGGTCGTAACCAAAGCCCCTGTCGCCGCGCGGCGGCCAGACCAGCGTTCCGTCGATCCGGCCTTCGAACGCTTCGACATGGCCGTCGGGCCAGGCGAGGGCGAGGGCGCAGATGAAATGGGCGTCATGGCCGGCATCCGGTCCCTTGGCCTCGATCCCGTCCCACACTTTGCGCATGGCCAGCGCGAAATCCTTGTCCGGCCCGGCCCAGCGCGCCGAAAACAGCCCTGGATCGCCGCCCAGCGCCTCGACGCACAGGCCGCTGTCGTCGGCCAGCGCGGGCAGGCCGGACAGGTCGGCGGCCTGCATCGCCTTCAACTCAGCGTTGGCGATGAAGGTGGTGCCGGTTTCCTCCGGTTCGGGCAGGTCCAGACTCGCGGCGGAAATCGGCTCGATCCCGTAGGGGCCAAGCAGCGCGGCGATTTCGCGCACCTTGCCCGGATTGTGGCTGGCGATCACCAGCTTGCCGGGGGCGAGTTTGCGGATCGCCTGTTCCTGTCCGAATTGGTCGCTCATCGCGTTACCCTATTTTATGCTTCGTCATCCCGGCGAACGCCGGGATCTCACTTTCTTTTCCACTGTAGAGCCGAAAGAAAAGCGGGATGCCAGTATTCGCTGGCATGACGGAGGTTTGTGTCGGCCTTTACCGGCCCGTCGCCGCGTCCTGTGCGGCAAAGATTTTCGCGCAGCCGATCCGCGCCAGCCGCAGCAGGCGGAGCAGCTCTTCCTCGTCATAGGCCGCGCCTTCGGCCGTCGCCTGCACTTCGGCGAACTTGCCGTCGCCGGTCAGGATCAGGTTGGCGTCCGTTTCGGCATTGCTGTCCTCGGCATAGTCGAGGTCGAGCACCGGCGTGCCTTCATAGATGCCGCAACTGATCGCCGCGACCTTCTGGATGATGGGATCTTCCTTGAGCGCGCCCGACGCCATCAGCTTGTCGACGGCGATGCGCAGCGCGACCCACGAGCCGGAAATCGCCGCCGTCCGCGTCCCGCCATCGGCCTGGATCACGTCGCAATCGATCACGATCTGGCGCTCGCCCAGCTTCTTCATGTCGACCACGGTGCGCAGCGAACGGCCGATCAGGCGCTGGATTTCCTGCGTCCGGCCCGACTGCTTGCCCTTGGCCGCCTCACGCGACCCGCGCGTGTGGGTTGCGCGGGGCAGCATCCCATATTCCGCCGTGACCCAGCCCGACCCCTTGCCGCGCAGGAAGGGCGGCACCTTGTCCTCGACCGATGCGGTGCACAGCACGCGGGTGTCGCCAAAGCTGACGAGGCAGCTCCCTTCGGCATGGATGGTGAAGCCAGGCTCCATGGTGATGTCGCGCATCTGGTCGGGCGCGCGGCCGGAAGGACGCATATTTTCTACTCCGAAGCGTTCAGAAGGCGGCCCGTCGCTGCGGATGCCGCCAATGCGCCAGGAAGCGCACTTGATGAGCCGCTTAGCGCCCGGCGCAGCGAGTTGCCAGTGTCCAGAGTGCGAATTGAACGATAAGAGGGGGTATGACGATAAAAATCCTGGCCCTGGCGGGGCTGTTCATGGTGACGGGGTGCATGGCGCAGCAGGATGGGCTGGAACCGCCCAGGGCGCCGGGCGATGTGATCCGCTTCACCGCCGGCCGCTGTTTCGGTGCGTGCCCGGCCTATACGGTGCAGGTGTCGCCCGACGGATCGGCGCTGCTGGAGCCGGAACGGTTCACGTCCGTTCCGGGGCCGACCCGCTTCACCGTGACGACGGCGCAATATCGCCGGCTGGTGGCGACGCTCGCGCCGCATCGCCCGGCGGCGGGCACGACGCAGGCGATTGCCCATGGCCGGAATTGCCAGCGGTTCGCCACCGACATGCCCAGCTACAGCATTGAATGGAGCCGGCCGGGGCAGGCGACGACGCGGCTGGACTATCAATCGGGCTGCATGGACCCGCAATATGGCAAGCTGCGCGTCGCGATCGCGGCCGTGCCCCGCATCCTCGACATGCAACCGATGCTCAATCCCAAGGCGGTTACGCCTTGAGCGCCGCTGTCGCCTTCCCTAGATAGAAGGCATGTCGGTCACGCCCATCTCCGAACTGAACGACCGTGCGCGCGATGTGTTTCGCGTGGTGGTGGAAAGCTATCTGGGCACCGGCCTGCCGGTGGGGTCGCGCACCATCAGCAAGATCGCCTCGCTCAGCCTGTCGCCCGCCTCGATCCGCAACGTGATGCAGGATCTGGAGGAACTGGGCCTGCTGGCCGCGCCGCACACCTCGGCCGGGCGGATGCCGACCGAAACGGGCCTGCGCCTGTTCGTCGATGGCATGATGCAGGCGGCCGAACCGTCGGCCGAAGAAAGGCGCGCGATCGAGGCGGGGATTGTCGAAAGCGGCCCGATCGAGGATGCCTTGTCCGCTGCGACCGCGACCCTGTCGGGCCTGTCCGCCTGCGCCGGCATCGTCATGGTGCCCAAGCGCGAGCCGGTGCTGCGCCAGTTCGGCTTCGTGCCGCTCAATGCGCGGCAGGCGCTCGCCGTGCTGGTGGGGCAGGACGGATCGGTCGAAAATCGCGTGCTCGATCTGCCCGAAGGGGTCAGCCCGGTGATGCTGAACGAAGCGGCCAATTTCATGTCGGCGCGCTTTGGCGGCATGACCCTGCGGCAGGCGGGGGAGGCGCTGGCGCGCGAGATGGAGATGGAACGCCATGCGCTCGACCACAGCGCGCGCGATCTGGTCGCGCGCGGCCTTGCGATCTGGTCGCACGATGCCGACGACCGGCCGGTGCTGATCGTGCGGGGCCAGTCGCACCTGCTGGACGATGGTGCGGCGGCCGATCTGGAGCGGGCGCGGCAATTGCTGGAACAACTGGAGGGCAAGCAGGAAATATTGGACCTGCTGCGCGGCGCGCTGGCGGGCAGCGCGACCAAAATCTTCATCGGCTCGGAAAACAAGCTCTTTTCCCTGTCGGGTTCTTCGGTCATAGCCGCGCCCTACCGTGGCGCGGACGGCCGGGTCGTCGGCGTGGTCGGCGTGATCGGCCCCACGCGCTTGAACTATGCGCGGGTGATCCCCATGGTGGATTTCACTGCACAGACGCTGTCGAGATTGATGAGATGAGCGAAGACAAACAGAATCTGGAAAATACCGAAGTCGTGGACATGCTGCCGGAAGAGGATGCGCCTGTGGCCGATGCCAATGCCGAACGCATTGCCGCGCTGGAGGCGGAACTCGCCACGGCCAAGCAGGATATTCTCTACGCCCATGCCGATACGCAGAATGTGCGCCGCCGGCTGGAAAAGGAACTGGCCGACGCGCGCGCCTATGCGGCGACCGCTTTCGCCCGCGATATATTGTCGGTTGCCGACAATCTCAGCCGCGCGCTGGCCGCCATTCCCGCCGACCTGCGCGAGGATGAAAAGCTCAAGGGGCTGGTCGTGGGTCTGGAAGCCACCGGGCGCGAACTGGACAGCATATTCGGCCGCAACGGCATCACGAAAATCGAATCGGTCGGCCAGCCGCTCGACCCCAACAAGCATCAGGCGATGATGGAAGTCCCGTCGGCCGACGCCGCGCCGGGCACGATCCTCATAGAGATGCAGGCCGGTTACATGATCAAGGACCGCCTGCTGCGCCCCGCCATGGTCAGCGTGGCCAAGGCGCCGGAGTGATCGGGGGCGGGGGCGATTGACCGCGGATTGTCGCGGCGATCGTCCCCCTCCTGCTGCCATGGCCCTTTGGACCCTGGCGCCGCGCCGCAAGGGGACGGGGCCACTGGCCTACATGCAGGACGATATAATTAAAATATATCGCAACTCTTGACGATCTCATTTTATAAGATATATCTCAAAGCATCATGACATATATGAAAGGTCAAATGATGCGACATATCCATTCTTCCCATGGCTGCCATCACGGCCATCACCCTCATCATCATGGCCTCCACGGCGGCCATGGCCGGTTTGCCTCGCCCGATGGCGTGCGCCGGGGCGGCGCCGGGCGGGATCCCTTTGGCGAGGACGGCCCACGGGGCGGAGATCGGGGCGGTGGCCGGGGCGGTCGCGGCGGCGGTCGCCGGCGGCTGTTCGACAATGAAACGCTGCGCCTGATCCTGCTCAAGCTGATCGCCGACGAACCCCGCCACGGCTATGAACTGATCCGCGCGATCGAGGCGCTGTCGGGCGAAGCCTATGCGCCCAGTCCCGGCGTCGTCTATCCGACGCTGACCATGCTGGCGGAAATGGAGTTGATTGCGGAGGAACCCAGTGAGGGCAGCCGCAAGCGTTTTGCCATTACCGATGCCGGCAAAGCCCAGATTGCCGAACGACAGGCCGGGCTGGACTTGGCGCTGGCCCGGCTGGCGGCGATGGCGCAGCAGGCGGAACGGGTCGATGGCGGGCCGGTGCGCCGGGCGATGCACAATCTGCGTTTCGCCATCCAGCAACGGCTGGAAAAGGAAGGGGCGGACAATCAGACCATGTTCGATGTCGCTGCCCTGATCGACGAAGCCGTCTCCAAAATCGAAAGGCTCTGATCCATGATCCTGACCGCAACTGTCGCCACCACCCATGGCAGCCGCTATCTCCAGCAGCTATGCAAGCATTGGAGCCACAAGTTCGAAACGCGCTTTGACGCTGAACAGGGCGTCATCGCCTTCCCCATGGGGGCGATCCGCATGGCGGCAAAGCCGCAGGCGCTGGTCGTGACGCTGGAACCCAATGCCGACGCCGATGTCGAACGGTTCAAGCAGGTCGTCGCCGACCATCTCGACCGCTTCGCCTTTCGCGAAGCGCCATTGCCGTTCGCCTGGACGCAAGCGGCATAGCCCCGCTTCCGTCAACTGCGCCTGACAAGGGGGGGCTGCTGCGACAGGCGCCGCACGAACGGCGGGGGTCTCCCGACAGGGTGACAGCCCTCGCCTGGCCTGCGTTCAGCCACCCCCGCTTACAGGGGGGCACATCAGTCGGCTTTGCAAAGCGCATCATGACCAAAAAAATAGGGCCGATGCTTTCGCATCGACCCCAAGGGATGTTCGCAGGAGGAACAAGGTGAGGCGGGCGGGCCGTATCCCAACCGGGCGGCCCGCCCTGCCAATCTCAATAATTGTAAGCGCGCTCGCCGTGGCTGGAGAGGTCCAGACCCTGCTGCTCGTCTTCCGCATTCGGACGCAGGCCGATGGTCTTGTCGATGACGAAGAAGAGGATGCCGCTCAGCACGCCCGAATAGACCAGGGTGAAGAGCACCGCCTTGATCTGCGTCACGACCTGGGTTGCGATCGAGTAGCTGTCGGCGTTGAAGCCGGCCGGGAACACGGTGTAGTCGAACACACCCTGGCCGCCCAGCGAGGGGGCCGCGACGATGCCGGTCGCGATCGCGCCGACGATGCCGCCGACACAGTGGACGCCGAACACGTCCAGACTGTCGTCATAGCCCAGCTTGCCCTTCACGAACGCCACGAACAGGTAGCAGACCGGCGACACGACGAAGCCCAGGACGATCGAGGTCATCGGCGCGCCCAGGCCAGCGGCCGGGGTGATCGCGACCAGGCCGGCGACCGCGCCGGTGACGGCGCCCAGCAGCGACGGCTTGCCATGGTGGAACTGTTCGACCAGCGCCCAGCTCACGGCCGCCGCGCAGGTGGCCAGCATGGTGTTGATGAAGGCGACGCCGGTGACGGCATTGGCTTCCAGGTTGGAACCGGCGTTGAAGCCGAACCAGCCGACCCACAGCAGGCTCGCGCCGATCATGGTCATGGTCAGCGAGTGCGGTGCCATCGGTTCCTTGGGGAAGCCGATCCGCTTGCCGATGATGAGGCAGCCGACCAGGCCGGCGATACCGGCGTTGATGTGGACGACCGTGCCGCCCGCGAAGTCGAGCGCGCCCCAGCCCCAGAGCAGGCCGGCGTCGGTCGGTGCGTCAGGCAGGAAGTCGGGGCCGGCCCAGTACCATACCATGTGCGCCATCGGGAAATAGACGATGGTGAGCCACAGCACGACGAACACCATCAGCGCCGAAAACTTCACACGTTCGGCAAAGGCGCCGACGATGAGGGCCGGGGTGATCATGGCGAACGTCATCTGGAACACCACGAACACCAGTTCGGGAAGATACAGATTGTTGCTGAAGGTCGCGGCATAGGTGGAGCTGCTGACGTTCATCAGGAACGCCTTGTCCAGCCCGCCGACCAGCCACGGCACCGGGGTGCTGGTGGAGGTGAAGGCCATCGAATAGCCCCAGCAGGCCCAGACCAGGCCCGCGACGGACACGATCATGAACACCTGCATCAGGACGCTCAGCATGTTCTTGGTGCGGACCAGGCCGCCGTAGAAGAGGGCGAGGCCGGGGATCGACATCATCAGCACCAGAGCGGCCGAAATCAGCATCCAGGCGACGTCGCCCTTGTTGACCATCGTGGCCATGGCGGCGGCGTCCGGCGCCTTGACCGGGCCGGCGGCGGCAAGCGCCGGGGATGCGGCGAGCAGGGACAGGCCTATCGCCCCCGCGACCCCGCAAAGTTTCTTGGAAAAGGTCATTATTTCCCCCTTCTTACAGCGCGGTTTCGCCGGTCTCGCCGGTGCGGATACGCACGGCCTGACCGACATCGAGGACGAATATCTTGCCATCGCCGATGGCGCCCGAATTGGCGGCCGCCTGGGTCGCTTCGACCACGCGCGGCGCAAGGTCGTCGTCGCAGACGACCTCGATCTTGATCTTCGGGACCATGTTGGTCGAATATTCGGCGCCGCGATAGATTTCGGTCTGCCCCTTCTGGCGGCCGAAGCCCTTCACTTCGCTGACCGTCATACCCGCGATGCCGAGCGAGGAGAGTGCCTCGCGGACATCGTCAAGCTTGAACGGCTTGATGATAGCCATGACAAGTTTCATGTCGCCCCCTTGATTGGTGTGCGGGGGACTACCAGCAAGAGCCGTGCCAAATTGCTAAGAGCGGGTTAATGCGGGCCTGGCGCGCGACGGGCCATGCTGCGCCGCCAAAAAAATGGGCAGCGTAACGACATTGCCTAAATTTTAGGCACTTCTTCTACCAGCCCGCGCCTTCCGCTGCGGCCTGGGCCTCTTCGGGCAGGCTCTTGCGGCCCAGCGCACCGTTGCGGTGCGGGAAACGGCCGAAGCGGGCGATGGTTGCATGATGGTCGCGCGCGAAACTGAGCGCGCGCGCGTCGCCGGCCCCTTCGAACAGGGTCAGCGACAGTTCCTGATCGGCGATCGCCTCGCTATGCATGAACGGCATGTAGAAGAACAGGCGCCCCGCGCCGCCAATCTGTATGTCATAGCCCAGCGCGATGGCGCCGCGCGCCACGTCGCGCGCCAGCGGGTCGGTCGCGAACGCCTGCGCCGTGCCGCGGAACATGTTGCGCGGCAACTGGTCGAACAGCAGGACGGCGGCCAGCGCGTCGTCCGCCCGGTCCAGGAACGTCTCGGCCGGCAGCGCCCGCTTTTCGCGCCACAATGGCGCGAACCGCGCGGCGCAGGTCCGGTCGAGCGCGGGATCATGGCTGTACCATCCCGTTTCGCCCACCTGATTGAACCAGAAATCGAGCAGCGCGGCCGCCCAGTCGGCGGTCACGGCATCATGGCTGTCGGTCAGCATGTTCATACAGGCTCAATGACGAACGCGCGGCGGAGTTCCCGCCACTCATGCACGCAAAAGGCTCAGGTCGCCGTGCCGCCCACGGTCAGCCCTTCCATCAGCAGCGTCGGCTGGCCCACGCCCGCCGGCACGCTCTGCCCGCCCTTGCCGCACATGCCGATGCCTTCGTCCAGCGCCCAGTCGCTGCCGATCCCGACCACCTTGGTCAGCGCGGTCGGGCCGTCGCCGATCAGCGTCGCGCCCTTGATCGGTTCTCCCAGCTTGCCATACTCGACCTTGTACGCCTCGGTGCAGGAAAAGACGAACTTGCCCGACACGATATCGACCTGGCCGCCGCCGAAGCTTTTGGCGAAGATGCCGGACTTCATCCGGCTCAGCAGCTCTTCGGGATCGTCCTTGCCGCCCTTGATGAAGGTGTTGGTCATGCGCGGCATGGGGGCATGGGCGTAGCTTTCGCGGCGGCCATTGCCGGTGGGTTCGACCCCCATCAGCCGGGCGTTCAGCCGGTCCTGCATATAGCCGCGCAATATGCCATCCTCGATCAGGATATTCTCGCGCGTCGGCGTGCCCTCATCATCGATGGACAGCGACCCGCGCCGGTCCATGATGCTGCCGTCATCCACCACGGTAACGCCGGGCGCGGCGACCCGCTGGCCGATCCGGCCGGAAAAGGCGCTGGTGCCCTTGCGGTTGAAATCGCCTTCCAGCCCGTGGCCGATCGCTTCATGCACCAGCACGCCGGGCCAGCCCGACCCCAGCAGCACGGTCATCTCGCCCGCCGGCGCGGCGACGGACCGCATATTGACCCGCGCCTGCGCCAGCGCCTCGTCGATCGCGCGGTTCCATACGCCCGCTTCCATGACCTGATCGTAGAGATAGCGCCCGCCAATGCCGAACGTGCCGGTTTCGCGCCGGCCATTTTCCTCCAGGATGACAGAGACGTTCAGGCGCACGAGCGGGCGGATGTCGGTCGCGGTAAAGCCGTCGGCGCGCACGATCTCCACCACCGACCAGCTTCCCGCCAGGCTGACCGACACCTGCGCCACGCGCGGGTCGCGGGCGCGGGCGGCGGCGTCGATCTCGGCGCACAGCGCGACCTTCTCGGCGAAGGGCACGATCTCCAGCGGATTGGCGTCGGTATAAAGGTGGCGGTTGGTGCGCTGGGGCGGGGGCGCGGGCTGGCCCTTGGCCGGATCGAGCAGGCTCAGCGTCTGCGCCGCCTTGGCGATCGCCGCCTCGCTGATATCGTTGGCATGGGCAAAGCCGGTCATCTCGCCCGACACGCCGCGCAGGCCGAACCCCGCGTCCGTCGAATAGTCGGCGGTTTTCAGCCGCCCATCGTCAAAGCCGAAGCTCTCGCTCGCCCGATATTGCAGATAGAGTTCGCCATCGTCGCACTGGCCCAGCGCCTGCGCGGTCAGGCGGCGCGCGCCATCGGGATCGAGCAGGCCCGGACGATAGAGAAGGCCACGGGCATCCGTGAAATGTGAAGCAATATCGGTCATGCCGCCCGATATAGGGGCGGCACGACCCAAGCCCAACGGAAAAATTTACAGGCTGGCGCCCGACGCGATATCCGGCTTGTTCGCCAGGTCGGCGGTATCGCCCGCACCGCCGATCAGCACGAACCGGCGGTCGCAATAGCCGCAATCGACATAGCCATGCTCGTCAATCTCCAGAAAGACGCGCGGATGGCCAAGGGCGGCGGGAATGTCCCCCGATCCGTCGCACGAGACGCGGGACTTGGAGACTCGGATGATTTCAGGCGGCTGGATCATGGCAAGCGGTTAGCAGCGCCGCCGCTGCGCCGCAATATCCGCCGTCACATCAGCGGCAGGCGCGGGCGGTCGCAATGACTGGAGCCGGGCCTGGAACCGGGCGTGGAACTGGCGCTCTTTGCCGCCTTGGCGGCGGGTTGCCACGCATCGCAATCCTTCGCCGCCATCACCGCGAAGGGCGACAGCATCAGCAGGACCGGCGCGACCGAGCCGCCAAGAAGCGTTGCACATGACATGCAGGAACATCTGTCACATCCATTCTTGCTGCACCATGAACGTTTCGCCTGCGCATCGCTTGTCCAGGCGCCAGCTTCCCCATGAAGGCCGGCTGAGGGCCGTCACAACCATTTCAGCTTCTTGAACCGGACGTAGAGCATGGTGCAGACCAGCGTGATCACGCCCAGCACCGCCGGATAGCCATAGATGCTCTTGAGTTCGGGCATATGGTCGAAATTCATCCCGTAAATCCCCGCGATCGCGGTCGGCACCGCCAGGATCGCGGCCCAGGCGGCAAGCTGGCGGGTGATTTGGCCGGTGCGTTGCTGTTCCAGCAGGTTGGAGGATTCGAACACGCTGTTCAGCACTTCGCGCAGGTCGTCCACCATCGTCTGGACGCGGCGCACATGGTCGCGCACGTCGCTGAAATAGGGGCGCGCCTCCTGGTCGATGCAGGGCAGGTCGATCTTGACGAATTTGGTTGCTACTTCGTGCATCGGGGTCAGGATGCGCTGGAACCGGATCAGTTGGCGGCGCAGGCTGAAAATGCGGGTGATGTCGTCGCGGCCCAGGAAATGGTCGATCATCTGCTGTTCCATCTCCAGCACTTCCTCCTCCACCCCTTCGATGATCGGCAGATAGCCGTCGACGATGAAGTCCAGGATCGCGTGGGCGACATAATCCACGCCCTGCGCCAGCCGGGTGGGCACCGCCTCCAGTTCCGCCCGCAGCGCCAGATGCGCGCGGGCCGATCCATGACGGACGCTGATGATATGGCTGTGCCCGATGAACAGGGCGGTTTCGCCATAGCAGATGGCGTCCTCCTCGATATGGGCGGTGCGCGCGACGACGAACAACTGGTCGCCATAGATATCGACCTTCGGCAACTGGTTGGCCTTGATCGCATCCTCCACCGCCAGCGGGTGCAGGCCGAACGTGCGTTGCAGCGTCTGCATTTCCGCGACGGTCGGGTCGGCGACGCCGATCCAGATGAATTCCGACTTGTCCTGTGCACAATCGACGCGCTCGTCGATCGATACGGCGCGCACGCGCTGGCCGTGGCGGTAGAGATAGGCGGCAACGACGGTCATGACGGTGGATGTTTCCTCCTTGTTTCCGCCGCCTAGCAAAAACCGGCGGCCGCGTCGCGCCTCTCCTGCGCTTCGTCGCATCCTGCCTTCAACAGGAAGCATTTTTGCCAAAGGGGCTGGCGAATGACTTTGGCCTGACATAGTTGGAGCCGAAAGGGGCGCATCGAGACAGGCGGCATCATGCTTCGCAGAAAGCAGGCCGCGCGTCGGAGTGGAGCCGTGCGTTGACTATCCTCACCATCGATTTCGAGGCGTCCTGCCTGCCGCGTCATGGCCGTTCCTTCCCGATTGAGGTCGGGATCGCGGGCGATGGCGTCAGCCGCAACTGGCTGATCCGCCCGCATGAAAGCTGGGCCGGCTGGGACTGGACGGCCGAAGCGCAGGCGTTGCACGGCTTGAGCCATGACCGGATCGTGCGGGAAGGGCAGCCGGCCGGCACCGTGCTGGCCGAACTGGCGGCCGCGGCCGCGGGGCGGCGGGTGATCGCCGACAGCCTGCTCGACCAATATTGGCTGGATACGCTGGCGCAGGCGGCCGGTATGCCCTCGCCCTTCCGCATCGACCATGTCGCCACCCTGTTCGATGAACAGGCGGCCGACGCGGCGCGGATCGCCGCGGCGGTGGCCTATGCCGATGCGCAGGGCGCGGTCCGGCACCGGGCGGCGGGCGATGCCCTGTGGCTGGCGGCGGTGGTCAGCCATCTTGGCGCGGCCCGTCCGGCCTCGCTGCTGCTGGCCGCGCAATAAGGCCCCGCCATTTTTCACGCTTCAGCAATATTTTGTTACCGTCAGCCCATCCCTCAGACATTCAGGCCGCCTAAACCCGACGCAATCCCGGCATGACCGCCGGCTGGCAAAGGAGAAGCGCCCATGTTGTTGCTTGCTATTGCGTCCCAGACCCTGGCCATGATGGCCGCGCCTGCCGCGCCCGTCCACAGCGCTGAAATCAGCCATGGCGCGCAGGCGTACAGCGCCAGCTATCACGCCAGCCCCTCGATCAGCCTGCGCCAGGTCGAACCGCGCTTTGCCAATCGCAATGCGGTGCCGGTCTGCCGCTGGCAGGCCGACGTGACCGTCAACCGCGCCGTCGCCGCCCAGGGGCGCGCCGTCCCGGCCTTTGGCAAGGCGATCCATCGCTTCGCCCCGCTGTCGGGCAGCTATGCCGGCAGTTGCGGCGCCGCCCGCAGCCAGATCGACGCCCAGGTCGCGCGCTACACCGCCGCCATGTCCGCCGAAGCGGCCGCCATCGCGCAGCGCGATCGCGCGGTGTTCCTGAACGAACTGGACAGCGTGCGTGCGCTGACCGTTCAGGGCTGATGAGTCCACCGCTGATATTGATCGCCGAAACACAATCGCAATTGCGGCATGATGTCCGCGACTATCTGGAGCAGAGCGGGTTCCGTGCCCTGCCTGCGGTTTCGGCGGACGACATTTTCCATGCCCTGACCAGCGCCCCGGTCGGCGCGGTGGTGCTCGACGCATCGCTGCGCGGGCCGGACGGCCTCGACCTGTGCCGCGACGTGCGCGAACGCAGCGATGTGCCGATCATCCTGGTCGGCGCCAACAGTTCGGAAGTCGACCGGGTGGTCGGCCTTGAACTGGGCGCCGACGATTATATGGCCAAACCCTATTCGGCGCGTGAGCTGGCCGCCCGCCTGCGCGCGGTGCTGCGGCGGGGGCGGGGTGATCGCGCGCTGGGCCTGCGCCGTCAGACCCAGGCGATCTTCGACGGCTGGGTGGTCGATTCCGCGCGGCGGGAGGTCGTCGATCCGCAAGGGGGGCAGGTCGCTCTGACCGCCGCCGAATTTGCCCTGCTGGCGGTGCTGATCGACCATCCGCAGATCGTGATCGCGCGTGACCGGCTGATGGAACTGGCCGGGGTGCGCGACACGCCCTCGTCCGACCGCAGCATCGACGTGCTGGTCAGCCGCCTGCGCCGCAAGCTGGGGAAGGGCGGCCGCGCCGCGCCGATCGTGACCGTGCGGGGCGTGGGCTATATGTTCAGCGCCATCGTCGATCGCCGCTAGAGCATCGTGCGGGAAAGCGGGAGCCGGCTTTCCGCCAGAAACGATGCGAAAACAAAAAACAGGAGCGCGCGGCCTGCGTCCGGTTAAACGCAGCGCGCTCTGGATGCCTGTCCCGCTAGATGCCTGTCTCGCTAGATGCCTGTCCCGCAATCCCTGAAGCGCGCAACGCCCGGTCGCGCGGCGTTGCGCGCGGGATCGGCAGGCTTCAACATCCAGACATATTTTATAACAAACCCGCTGCGACGCAGCAAAACCGCGTCCCTATCCTTTACATTATCCCGGCCCGCCCCCTGGCCGGAAAGTCATTTGCAAAAGGATAGACTCCATGAACGAGCTCATCGGTCGCGTTTTGAATTTCGAGACGACAGTCTTTCCCAATGAAAGCGCGCTCTACAATCAGTTGGCCAGCCATGGCCAAAGCCCCAAGGCGCTGATGATTTCCTGCGCCGACAGCCGCATCGTGCCCGAACATATCATGCAGGCCGCACCCGGCGACCTGTTCGTGTGCCGCAATGCCGGCAACATCGTGCCGCCGCACGCCACCCAGAATGGCGGCGTCACCTCCACCGTCGAATATGCGGTGATGGTGCTGGGCGTGCGCGACATCATCGTGTGCGGCCATAGCGACTGCGGCGCGATGAAGGCGCTGTCGACCAATGCCGACCTGACGGCCATGCCCAATGTCGCCGCCTGGCTGCGCCACAGCCACGCCGCGCAGAAGGTCTGCCGCGAAAGCTATCCCGACGATCTGAGCGACAGCGACAAGCTGCGCAACATGGCGCTGGAAAATGTCGTGGCCCAGCTTGCCCATCTGCGCACCCATCCCTCGGTCGCATCGGGCATCGCCCGCGGCGAAATCGCGCTGCACGGCTGGTATGTCGACATTCATGCCGGTCAGGTTCTGGGTCTGGACGGCGAAACCGGCCGTTTCTCGCCGCTGCGCGAAGGCCAGCCGATGCCGGTCGCGCTGCCCCATGGCCGTCGCCTCGCTGCGGACGCCGTTTACGCCCAGGCGGCGGAGTAAATCATGCTGAAGGCTTTTTCCGGCGGCAGCTTCGGCCGCGACTTCACGGCGTCCATCGTCGTATTCCTGGTGGCGATGCCGCTTTGCATGGGCATTGCCATTGCCTCCGGCGTGCCGCCGGAAAAGGGTCTGATCACCGGCATCATCGGCGGCATCGTCGTCGGCCTGCTGGCGGGCTCCCCCCTGCAAGTCAGCGGCCCGGCCGCCGGCCTTGCCGTCATCGTCTTTGAAATCGTCCGCGAACAGGGATTGTCGGCCCTGGGGCCGATCCTGATCCTGGCCGGCGCGATTCAGGTCCTGGCCGGCATCGCGCGGGTCGGCGGCTGGTTCCGCGCCATCTCGCCCGCCGTCGTGCACGGGATGCTGGCCGGCATCGGCGTGCTGATCGTGGTCGGCCAGTTCCATGTGCTGTTCGACGACAAGCCGCTGTCGAGCGGCCTGCACAATCTGATCGCCATGCCGGGCCAGATTTTCGGCCTGTCGAACGGCGACGCCGCCACCGCTTTCGCGGTCGGCCTCGTCACCATCTTTGGCATGCTGGGCTGGGAAAAATTCCGCCCCGCGTCCATGAAGCTGGTGCCCGGTGCGCTGGTCGGCGTCGTGCTGGCCACGCTGGTCGCCTTTGTCCTGGGCCTGCCGGTCGCGCGGGTGGTCGTGCCGGAATCGATCGTCGCGGCGGTCAGCCTGCCCGATTCGGGGCTTCTGGCGCAATTGATGAACCCGGCCATCATCACCACCGCCATCGCCATCGCCTTCATCGCCAGCGCCGAAACGCTGCTGTCGGCGGCGGCGGTCGACCGGATGCATGACGGCGTGCGCACCAACTATAACCGGGAACTCAGCGCCCAGGGCGTGGGCAACCTGCTCTGCGGTTTTGCCGGCGCGCTGCCGATGACCGGCGTGATCGTCCGCTCGTCCGCCAACGTGCAGGCGGGGGCGAAAACCCGCCTGTCGGCGATCCTGCACGGCATCTGGATTTTGGGCTTCGTCGCGCTGCTGCCCTGGCTGCTGCGTGAAATCCCGATGGCCGCGCTCGCCGGCATCCTCGTCATCACCGGCGTCCGGCTGGTGAGCGTGGCGCATGTCAAACATCTCTTCCATCTCTACGGCCCGCTTCCGGCCGTGGTGTGGGCGGCGACGCTGATCTGCGTCGTGGCGACCGACCTGTTGACCGGCGTGCTGGTCGGCATCGGCCTGTCGCTGCTCGAACTGCTGCCCCATGCCCGCAAGCTGCGCCTCAAGGTCGAGGAGGAAAGCCGGGGCGACGCGCATGAAGTGGCGTTGCGTGGCACCGCCACCTTCCTCAACCTGCCCGGCCTGTCGGCCAGGCTTGAATCCCTGCCGGCCGCGGGCCTCGTCATCCTGAATGTCGAACGCCTTGGCCATATCGACCATACCTGCGCGGAAATGCTGCGCGAATGGGTCGATCGCCGCCGGAGCGCCGGAGCGCCGGTGGAACTGTTTGGCGCAACCGGACGGATGCGCCAGCTCGTCGCCTGACCCCCCCCCATTGCCCAGGCGACGCAAGCCGCCGTGCCTCCCCCGGCACGGCGGCTTCTTCTTGTCCTGTTTCAATTTGGAAACACGATAGCAATATATATTGCCATTACAGAAAAAAACCGTGTTGCCTATATCACAGCCCCGCTGATCCTTTCGCAGGTGCAGTAAAAGCGGTTTGCCCGCTGGCCGCGACGGAATAGGTCATGGTCATCCGCCGGTATCGGGGACGATGATTCAAAGATCTTCGAACCAGAGCGGATGCAGGACGGAACATTCCAACGTTAAGGGGAATGTTCATGAAGTATCAAATCGCCTGTGCCGCT
Organism: Sphingobium cyanobacteriorum; assembly: GCF_030580935.1. GTDB lineage: Bacteria > Pseudomonadota > Alphaproteobacteria > Sphingomonadales > Sphingomonadaceae > Sphingobium > Sphingobium cyanobacteriorum. The sequence goes on from NZ_JAUQOM010000002.1 coordinate 462,257, forward strand.
CTTGCGCTTCTTTCCAGCGCGCCGGCTTTCGCGCAGGAAGAACCCGCCAGCCCCGTCACCGTGACCGGCAGCGTCGGCCTGGTATCCGATTATCGTTTCCGCGGCGTGTCGCAGAGCGATCGCGGCATGGCTGTTCAGGGCGGCCTGACCGCCACCCATGAAAGCGGCTTCTATGTCGGCGCCTGGGGCTCCAACCTGGGCGGCTGGGGCCGTTTCGGCGGCGCGAACATGGAACTGGACCTGATCGCGGGCTATTCGGCCTCGCTGGGCGAAGGCACGACGGTCGATGTCGGCCTGACCTGGTACATGTATCCGTCGGGTGCTGACGAAACCGATTTCGCCGAACCCTATGTCAAGCTGTCGCACCAGTTCGGCCCGGTCAAGGGTCTGGTCGGCGTCGCCTATGCGCCCAAGCAGGAAGCGCTGGGCAAATGGTGCAGCGACGCGGCCTGCACCGTGTTCGATCCGGGCGACAAGGAAGACAATCTCTACGTCTGGGGCGACATCAGCGGCGCCGTGCCCAACACCCCGGTCACGCTGAAGGCGCATCTGGGCTGGTCGAACGGCAATAGCGGCCTTGGCCCGAACGGCACGTCGGTCGCGCCCACCGGCAAATATCTCGACTGGATGGTCGGTGCCGATGTCGCCATCCCCGGCACCCCGCTGACGCTGGGCGTCTCCTATGTCGACACCGACATCGCCCGTGTCGAGGAAGAGTATCTGCGTCCCAACTTCATGGTCAACGACAGCAAGGACTTCGGCAAGTCGATCGCGCGCAGCACGATCATCTTCTCTGTCTCTGCCGCCTTCTGATCCATGGCGCCGGGCCTGCTGCGTCAGGCCCGGCTGCCGCCTTTGCTGTGCCGTGACAAATTGTTGCTGCCGCCCGGATGCGGCGTTTCCGGCGTCCCATATGGTTGACCCCCGTTCCGGCCGGTCCTATCTCGCCGATATGATATCTCTCCCGTTGCCCAGCCTATGACCGCGCCCTCGATCATCCTCGTCGAAGACGATCCGCCGCTGCGCACGCTCACGGCCCGCGCGCTCCAGGAACATGGCTATCAGGTCCGTCCCGCCTCTTCGGGGCCGGAAATGTGGGTGGCCTTCGATGCCGGCCCGGTCGATCTTGTCGTGCTCGACGTGATGCTGCCCGGCACCAACGGCATTGACCTGTGCCGCCAGATCCGGCGCAAGAGCGACGTGCCCATCATCTTCATCAGCGCCAAGGGCAGCGAAACCGACCGTATCGTCGGGCTGGAACTGGGCGCGGACGATTATCTCCCCAAACCTTTTGGCACCCGCGAACTGATCGCCCGCATCCGCGCCATCCTGCGCCGCGTCGGCGTGGAGCGCGGCCCGGACGAACATCGCGAAAGCGAAGCGCGCTTCGACGGCTGGACCGTCAATTTCCCGCGGCGCGAACTCAGCTCGCCCACCGGCGCGGTGGTGGAACTGACCGGGGCGGAATTCGACCTGCTCGGCTCCTTCCTCAGCCATCCCCAGCGGGTCATCGCCCGCGAACGGCTGATCGAACTGTCGCGCACCCGCATGGGCGACAGTTCCGACCGCAGCATCGACGTGCTGGTCAGCCGCCTGCGCCGCAAGCTCACCACGACGGACAAGGCCGCGCCGATCACCACCGTCCGGGGCGTGGGCTACATGTTCAATGCAGAGGTCAGCCGCGCTTGACCCTGCATGTCAGGGGATCGCTGGGGCTGCTTGGCCGCCTGTTTGCGATCCTGCTGCTGACCGTCACCCTGGAATTCGCGGTCGGCACGCTGATCTACGAACGCACCAGCCAGCTTTCGCTTCAGGATGATGAGGCGCGGCGGCTGGCCGAACATCTGGTCATCGCCCGTAAATTGCTGGCCGAACAGCCCCGCGTCGAACGCCCGGCGCTGGGCCTGCAACTGACCACGGACCGCTATGACGTGCACTGGTCGCCCTCCGCCCCGCCGCCCCATCAACTGTCGCCGGAACTGGCGCGGATGCGGCAACAGGTGGTGGCGTGGGAACCCAGCCTCGAACGCTCTGCCCTCTGGCTGCGGCTGAACCCTGGCCGGCCGTCGGAAATCAACGGCGGGCTGCGGCTGGGGGACGGAAGCTGGCTCTATTTCGCCATGCATAACAGCGGCGGCAAATGGGCCTTCACCCTGGGCCGGATGGGGCTGGCGCTGATCCCCGTCATCGCCCTGCTGGTCGCCGCCTGGCTGCTGATCCGCCAGACGCTGGCGCCGCTGCGCGACCTGACCCACGCCACCCACAAGATCGGCCGTGGCGTCGAAGTCCTCGTCCCGGAAGCGGGCACCAGCGACGTGCGCAACCTCATCACCGCCTTCAACGCGATGCAGGCGCGCATCCATCGCCTGATCGACGAACGCACCGAAACGCTCGCCGCCGTGGGCCATGACCTGCGCACCCCGCTGGCCCGGCTGCAATTGCGGCTGGAAGGGGTGCGGGACCGGGACGTGCAGGAAGCCATGGCTGGCGATCTGGAAGAAATGGGCGCGATGCTCGAATCGCTGCTCGCCTTCCTGGGCGGCGAACAGGAACCCGAACCGCCCGTCCGCACCGACATCGCCGTCACCATCGCCACCATCGTCGATGCTTTTCAGGACCATGGCGATGATGTGCGCTATGACGGGCCGGACCATCTGGAAATGGAGGTGCGCGCCCTGTCGCTGCGCCGGGCCGTGCGCAACCTCATCGAAAATGCGCTCCATTATGGCGATCGCGCCCGTGTTTCGCTCGATCGGGTCGGGACCGAATTGCTGATCCGCGTCGATGATGACGGTCCGGGCATCCCGCGTGACCGGCTGGAGGAGGTGTTGCGGCCTTTTTCCCGTCTGGATGACTCGCGCCGGCGCAACACGCGCGGCCTTGGCCTTGGCCTTGCCATCGTGCAAAAGGCGGTCAGTGCGGAGGGCGGCCGCCTGACCCTCGCCAACCGGCCCGAAGGCGGCCTGCGCGCCGAAATCTGCCTGCACCTGCCGCGCTCGTCGGGCCGCAGCTAAAAGAGAAACTGTCCCGCCCCAAGCAAAACTCGTTTATCGCCGTCGCCGCGTCCACGCTATGCCGGCGGAAACAGGTGCATGAGGCAGATAGCATGGTGGACGGGCCGGACGATGATATCGTCGATGGATATTGGGATTTGGACCAACTGGTCGCCGACCTGAGCGGCGCGCGCGCCCGCTGGCGGCAGGCGCAGCGGCATCATGCCGAATATGGGGCGGAAGGTTTCCCCTCGCGCGCCAACCTGACCCGGATCATGCAGTCGCTGTGCGGCGCGCTCTTCCCGTTGCGCCTCGGCCCCAGCTTCGTGCGCCTCCATAATGAGGACGCCTTCGTCGCTGAAACCCTCCAGACCGTGCTCAGCCGCCTCTATGGCCAGATCCGGCTCGAACTCATCTATGTGCTGAAAGACGAGCCGGCGGACGCGGTGGACCGGGAAGCGGCGCGGATCATCGGCGATTTCGCCCGCGACCTGCCGGCCCTGCGCGTCTTGCTCGACACCGATGTCGATGCCGCCTTCCTGGGCGATCCCGCCGCGCGCAGCGTGGATGAAGTGCTGATCTGCTACCCCTCCATGCTGGCGATCATCCATCACCGGCTGGCCCATCGCCTGCATCAACTGGGGGCGCCGCTGGTCGCGCGGATCATCTCGGAAATCGCCCATGGCAAGACCGGCATCGACATTCATCCCGGCGCGACGATCGGCCGCGCCTTCTTCATCGACCATGGCACCGGCGTCGTCATCGGCGAAACCGCGATCGTGGGCGACCGGGTGCGCCTCTACCAGGGCGTCACGCTGGGCGCGCGCAGCTTCCCCTCGGACGAAAAGGGCGCGCTGGAAAAGGCGCTGCCCCGCCACCCGATCATCGAGGATGATGTGGTCATCTATGCCGGGGCGACGATATTGGGCCGGATCATCGTGGGCAGCCGGTCGGTGATCGGCGGCAATGTCTGGCTGACCGACAGCGTGCCGGCCGACTCCCATGTCCGCCAGGCCAAGGCGCAATATGAAGTGACCAGCCGGGTCGATGTGTCCGCGCCCCATCGCGTCCATGCCATGGCGCATGGCGACGATGCGGGAAAGACTATCTGACGATCGCGTCCCTGATCGACGGGCTGCGCGCCTTCACGGTCATCCTGGACTGGTCCGCTTTGGATAAAGCGCATTGTGTGTGAATATAATATATGGTCTATTGTCCGGGGTTCGGTGTTCCAGGCAGTAAATGGTCGCATCAATATATTGATATATAAATAATTGTCGAAGAATCGCCGGGGTGTCCATTTTCACAGGCTGGGGCATGTCGACAATGATATCTAATATGGCGCGTCGCGCAGGCCGTTTGATGCTGGGCAATCCTGGCATGACATTCATCAAGCAAAGTCAAAATCTCAGGCAGATCGTCGCGGCCTATGGCCAGTGCATCGCCGTCCTCATTGCATCGACCCGGACCTATATCCAGCAGCGGCTGGATGAGCCTGCGACATCGGGCGGCCCGGACATCGCCCAACTGGAAAAATGCCTTATCAGGATCAAGGAACTGGAAAAGGACTTCCAGAGCGTCCGTGAAAAAGAGGAAAAAGGCGAAGTATCCGAAGACCGCGATGGCGTGGAAGTGACGGCTTTCGAACGCTATATCGAAATAGACGCCCAACTGATTGCAATCATTCCGGGCGATTTCCTTGTGGCGCGTCGCTGGATATTGCTCGACCGGATGCGGCGGGTGTCCCCGCAAAAGGCGCTGATCGAATATGAAGGATCGCTGCCGCCCTCCATGGACAAGGGCAAGCGCGACAATGCGGACATGATCCGCGCCGACCTGCTCAGCCTGTCCACCTATATGCAGCAACTCTATATCCTCAATGCCCGGCGCGAACAGACGCTGGCGTCGATCAAATGGTGGTTGCTGTCCCGCGTGATCGCTGTCGTGCTGGCCATCGCCGTCATTTTCTGGCTGGCCACCGTCGCCACCCCGGCGCGGCTGCCCTTTGCCCCATGGGAATTGCCGTGGATGCCGACCGCCCTTGTCCTGATCTTCCTGACGGGCATGGTCGGCGCGGTGGTCAGCATCAGCCGCAAGTTCCAGGATATTGGCGGCCAGAATATTCTGGTCGCCGACCCTTTCAACGAACTGGTGTCGCTGAACTTCAGCCGCGAAAGCATCGCCGGATCGATCGCTTCCGGCGGCGTGTTCGCGCTCGTCCTGTACCTGATGGTCATTTCGGGATCGACCGACGCGCTGGGGCTGGACATGCGCTTCTTTCCCAGCCTGACGGAAAAGCGGACCATCGTGGATGTCGGTGAAAGGGAGGATGCAGGCAACGGCACGACCAGCGCCCCGGCGGCTCCGGCAGCCACTGCGGCGCCCGCACCCGTCGCGCCGGCAGCGCCCGCAACCCCGACAGCCCCTGCACCCCCCACGTCCGGCAGCGCGGCGAAGGGCAAGGCGACCGATCCCGGCCCGAATGCCGGTCAGCCTGTCGCACCGCCGCGACAGCCCGCCGCCCCGCCGGCGAAAACGAAACTGCTCAATGCGCAATATATCGTCCGCGCCAATGATCATGTGCCGATGGGCATTGAAAAACTGTCGAAGGCGCTGGGCTTTTTCTACAATGCCGACATATTGCGCATGATGCTGCTGGCATTTCTGGCCGGCTTTGCCGAACGCCTGGTGCCGGACTCCATCGACCGGCTGGTGCGCAAGGAAAAGGCGGTGAAGGAAGCGGCCGTCTGATCCCGGCTTTCCTGCGGGGACCGGATGATCGCACCGGCAGGCGCCGCGCCACGCAGGGTGGGGCGGCGCCTGCGCCCTTGGCATGGCGCGGCGTTCACTGCCCCGCGCAGCTATCCCCGTCACCGGCGATCAGGTCCAGGCAGCGCCCGTCAATGTCGCTCTTGGCCACCGGCAGCCCGATCAGCGCGGCAAGGCTCGGCATGATGTCCACCGTCTCCACGCCCAGCGGCTGTTCGAACGGCCGCATCCCCTTGCGCCAGAACAGGATCGGTACGCGGCGATCCGTGTCCCAGGGCGATCCATGGGTCGCGACACTGCCCATCGTCGCCTGCTCCGGGATCGACATGACGCGCGGCTTCAACAGCAGCAGCAGGTCGCCCGACCGTTCGGCATCGAAACTGGCGCGCGCTTCCTGGATCAGGCTCCAGCTTTCGGGCGGACCGGACGGGGATGGGGTGGCGGCGATCTGCGCCTTGGTGAACACCACCTCCACCTGCGGATGGGCGCGCAGCAACGTCAGCGTCGCCGCCTCCACCCGCGCGCGTTCCGCCGCCGTCAGGCCCTTGTCGAAATACAGGTCGCCCGCCGGCCCGTCGGCCCAGATGACCTGCCTGCCGGGCAGGCCGGCCTTCTGCGCCACCGCATTGGACAGCGCCTTGGGCGTCAGCGCCATGTCGACCCGGCTTTCCATCGGCATGGCGTTCAGCCGGTGGCGTTCGGGCAAGTCATGGCCGCCATGGTCGGCGGTCAGCACCACCACATAATCGATCCCGTCCTGGTCCAGCCGGTCGAAAAAGGCGCCCAGTTCGCGGTCCAGCCGGTCGACCTGGATGCAGCTTTCGGTGCCCTCGGTGCCATAACTGTGCCCGATATAGTCGGTCGCCGACAGGCCGATCGATATGATGTCGGTCTGCGCCTGCTTGCCCAGCGCCATGCTCTCGATCGCGGCGGCGGCGAAGGCCAGCGTCATCGCATCCTGTTCGGGCGAGATGCGGAACGCCTTGTAATCGCCCGCCGCCCGCGCGAATCGGCCGGTGCCCACGCGCTTGTCGCCCGCCTGCACGGCGAAATCCTTCGCCACGCACTGGGCCGGCAGCGCGAATCCCGGATTGGCCTGGGCCAGCCGTTGCGCCATCGCTGCGTTCACCTTCGCGACCAGCGGCGGCGTGGCGACGCCCTTGTAACTGACATAGCCCTGCGGCCCGCCCAGCCACCAGACCTGGTCGGCGGTCGGCCCGCCCATCATGATCGCCGCCCGATCCTTGCCCGCGACGGACACGACGCGGGTGGCGGGGTTGGCGATCTTCATCCGCCCGCCCAGCGTCGGCACTTTCAGGTGCACTGGCGACGCGGCATAGGTGCCACTGCTGCTGCCGGGCACGCTTTCATCCTCGGCGCAATAGATCGCCTTGTCGGCACGCGGCGTGGACAGGTCGAACCAGCTATTGGCGATGATGCCGGTGCGCGACGGGCGGCCGCCGGTCAGGATGGTCGAATGGCCGGGGCAGGTTTCGGTCGCCGCATGGCTCTGATAGCCGCGCGGGAACACCGCGCCCTCGTGCGTCAGCCGCTTGAGGCCGCCGCTATAATATGGGCGATATTCGCTGAACAGGTCCGCGGAAAACTGGTCCACGCTGATCGCGACGATCAGCCTGGGCGCAGTTGCAGGCACGCTCGCCGGCGCGGCGGCGGCACCCGGCGCGGGTTGCTGCGCCGCCAGCGGCATGGCGGTGGCGATCAACAGGGCGGCGACGGCTTTCTTGAACATCTGCTGTACCTTCTCCAGCCTTGACGGCGAACGCACCCGGACCTAGCCCCCATGCATCCACCCGACCAGAGGCCCGATGCGGATTTTTCAAGTCATATTGATGACGCTCGCCATGCTGGCGGGCGCATCCGGCGCGCAGGCGCAGGGCACGTCCGGCAATGGCCCGGCGCATATCGCCGCGCAACTGGTCGCCGAAAGCGCCGCGCCACAACCGGGCGCGGGCACCACCATCGCCTTTGCCATGGCGCCGGACTCCGGCTGGCATGGCTATTGGGAAAATCCCGGCGACGCGGGATTGGGCATGACCGTGACATGGACCTTGCCCAGGGGCGTGCACGTCGGCGCGCTGCGCTATCCGGTGCCCGAAACGCTGCTGATCGCGGGCCTGATGAACCATGTCTATGAAGGCCCCTATGCGATCCTCGCCGACCTGAAGGTCGCTGCGGACATCGCGCCGGGCACGCGCCTGCCGGTGCGGGCAAAGGCGCAATGGCTGGCCTGCACGGACAAGCTGTGCGTGCCCGAAAGCGGCGACCTGTCGCTTGATCTGATTGCCGGCGACGGCACAGTCGCCGCCGCGACCCGCGCGCGCTTCGACACATGGCGCACCCGTCTGCCCCGGCCGCTGGGGTCGCAGGCAACCTATGCGATCCGGGACGGCAAGCTGCGCCTGTCCGTGCCGTTTCCCGCCAGCGCGCCGGCAAGCGACCTGCATCTCTTCCCGCGCGCCGAAGGGCTGGCCCGCTACGCCGCGCCGCAGACGGTGACGCGCGATGGCGACCGGCTGCTGGTCGAGACGGACGCGGGCCAGGGCCAGGGGCAGGGGCAGGGGCAGGGGCAGAACAAGGGCGGGACGGTACAGGCGGTGCTGCGCACCGGCGATCATGTCGGCTTCCTGCTGACGGCCCGGCCCGGCGCTGTCTCATCTCCTGCGGACGGCGGGCAACTGGGCACGATCCTCGCCGCGCTGGGCGGCGCGCTGCTGGGCGGCCTGCTGCTCAACATCATGCCCTGCGTTTTCCCGATCCTGGGATTGAAGGCGATGAAGCTGGCCAGGGCCGGCGGCGACGAACGCACCGTGCGGCGGGAGGCGCTGGCCTATGCGCTGGGCGTCATCCTCACCTGCCTTTTGCTCGGCGGCGCGCTGCTGGCGCTGCGCGCGGCGGGCGGGGCGGTCGGCTGGGCCTTCCAGTTACAGGATCCGCGCATCATCCTGGCGCTGCTGCTGCTGGTGACGGGCATCGCCTTCAACCTGGCCGGGCTGTTCGAACTGCGTGCCTATGGCGGGGGCGGGGGGCTGGCGGGGAAGGGCGGGCTTGCCGGTTCCTTCTGGACCGGCGCGCTGGTCGCCTTCGTCGCGACGCCCTGCACCGGCCCGTTCATGGCAGCGGCGATGGGGGCGGCGCTGCTGCTGCCCGTGCCGGCCGCGCTGGCGATCTTCGCCGGCCTCGGCCTCGGCCTCGCACTCCCCTTCCTCCTGCTCGCCTTCGTTCCGGCGCTTCGCAATCGTTTGCCTAAGCCTGGAAACTGGATGGGCCGGTTCCAGAACATCCTCGCCATCCCCATGTTCCTGACCGCGCTCGGCCTTGCCTGGCTGCTGGGGCAGCAACGGGGCGTTGCGGGCATGACCATCGGCCTTGGCGCGGCCCTGCTGCTGGCGCTGCTGCTCTGGTGGCTTGGCGGTCGCCAGCGGCTGGGCAAGGGCGGCGGCCCGGTCGCCGCGCTTGCCGCGCTCGCGCTGTTCGCAGCCGCCGCTCTGGCCCTTCCGGCCAGCGCCCCGGCCGCATCGGGAAAAAGCGATTCAGTTGTACACTTCGCTGTCACGGAACTGGCCCGGCTCCGCGCCGCCAACAAGCCGGTTTTCCTGTATTTCACCGCCGACTGGTGCCTCACCTGCAAGGCGAACGAGGCCGCCGCGATCGACCGCGCCGAAACCCGCGCCGCGTTCGACAGGGCGGGCGTCACCGTCATGGTCGGCGACTGGACCAATGCCGATCCCGCCATCACCCGCTTCCTCGAAAGCCAGGGCCGGTCGGGCGTCCCGCTCTATCTCTGGTATGCGCCGGGCAAGGAGGGGCGGCCCCTGCCGCAACTGCTGACCCCCGGCACCCTGACGGCGCTGGTGCGCTGATGGCCAAGGTTCGCGCCGACCAGTTGCTCGTCGACAATGGCCTTGCCGAAAGCCGCGCCCGCGCGCAGGCGCTCATTCTCGCGGGCCTCGTCTATCTGGGCGACCGGAAGGTGGAGAAAGCCGGGCAGCAGGTCGCCGCCGACGCCGATCTCGACGTGCGCGGCCGCGACCATCCCTGGGTGTCGCGCGGCGGCATCAAGCTGGCCCATGCGCTGGACGAATTCGCCATCGACGTGACGGGCTTCGTCGCCATCGATGTCGGCTCCTCGACCGGCGGCTTTACCGACGTGCTGCTCAGCAATGGCGCGGCGAAAGTCTATGCGGTGGACAGCGGCACCAACCAGCTCGCCTGGAAACTGCGCTCCGACGACCGCGTGATCGTCCATGAACAGACCAGCGCCCGCATCCTGACCGACGCCCATATTCCCGAACCGATCGACATCATCGTGTGCGACGCCAGCTTCATCGCCCTGTCCAAGGTGCTGGAAAAACCGATCAGCTTCGCCCGCCCCGGCGCGCGGATGGTCGCCCTGATCAAGCCCCAGTTCGAGGCCCGGCGCGAGGAAATCGGCAAAAATGGCGTCGTGCGTGATCCTTTGGTCCACCAGCGCGTTTGCGCGGAGGTTCAGGACTGGGCGCAGGCGCAGGGCTGGACCGTCGCGGGGCTGACGCAAAGCCCGATCACAGGGCCGCAGGGCAATGTCGAATTTCTGCTCTACGCCCGGCTTGGCGGATAATGGCCCCATGTTCGTTTTCGAAGCTGCCGACCCGGCATCGATCCGCCGCACATCATGCCACCTGACATCATCTCGTTCGTAAAGGCCAGTATCTCCCTGCCATGCGTCCCATCCCGCCCATCGTCCTCGCCCTGATCGTCATGAGCCTTGCCGGGTGCGGCGGGAAGAAAGAGGAAAAGCCGCGCGCCGTGCCGCTGGTGGAGGTCCGCGCCGTCGCCACGACCGGCTTCACCGACGCGATCGAGGCGGTCGGCACCGCGCTCGCCAATGAACAGGTGGTGCTGTCCGCGCCGGTGACGGAACGGATCACCTCGCTCAACTTCGCCGATGGCGGCTATGTGGCCAAGGGGCAGGTCATCGCCACGCTGGCGGTGGGGCAGGAAAAGGCCGAACTCGCCGCCGCCGAAGCGGCCGCGCTCCAGGCCGGGCAGCAGCTTCAGCGCATCCAGGCGTTGAAGGCGCGCGGCTTCGCCACCGGGGCCTCGCTGGAACAGCAGGTCGCGACCGCGAACGCCGCCCGCGCCAATGCCGACCTTGCCCGCGCCTCGATCAGCGATCGTGTCATCCGCGCGCCCTTTGGCGGCTGGGTCAGCCTGCGCACCGTGTCCCCCGGCGCGATCGTCACCGCCGGCACCGCCATCGCCACGGTCAGCGACATCAGCCGGATCAAGCTGGACTTCACCGTCCCCGAAACCCGGCTGGCGATGATCCGCGCGGGCATGCCGATCCGCGCCGTCGCCGCCGCCTGGCCCGACCGGCCGTTCGATGGCACGATCGCGACGATCGACCCGGTGATCGACCCGGCCACCCGCGCCGTCAGGGTGCGCGCCATCCTGCCCAATCCGGGTCATGCGCTCAAACCCGGCATGCTGCTGACCGTCAGCGTCCTCGCCCGCCAGCGCCAGTCGATCGCCGTGCCCGAACTGGCCGTGGTCGGCGATGGCGACGAACGTTTCGTGTTCGTGCTGGAGGATCGCACCGCAAAGCGGGTGAAGGTCGACACCGGCATCCGCCAGAATGGCCTGGTCGAAATCACCGGCGGGCTGCAATCCGGGCAGAAGGTCGTGACCGAGGGCGTCGTCAAGCTGACCGACGGCGCCAGGGTCCGCCTCGCGGGTGACAAGCCCCGTGCCGCCAGGGCCGCGGGCTGAAGCCATGCAGCTATCCGATCTGTCCGTCCGCCGTCCGGTCTTCGCCGCCGTGGTCGCGGTGCTGCTCTGCATCGTCGGCGTCGTCGGCTATATCAGCCTGTCGGTGCGCGAATATCCTGATACCGATCCGCCGATCGTGTCGGTCGAAACCAGCTATACCGGCGCGGCCGCATCGGTGGTGGAAACCCGCATCACCCAGTTGATCGAGGATGCGGTGGCCGGGGTGCAGGGCATCCAGACCATCACCTCCACCTCGCAGGACGGCACCTCCAACATCAATATCGAATTTGATCCGTCGCGCGACATAGACAGCGCCGCCAACGATGTGCGCGATCGTGTGGGATCGGTGACGGAGGATCTGCCGGAGGACGCGCTGGCGCCGGAGATTCGCAAGGTCGATTCGGACGCGCGCGCCATCCTCTTCATCGCCTTTTCCCGCCCCGGCTGGTCGTCGATCCAGATCAGCGACTATCTCGACCGCAATATTGTCGATCGCTTCGCCGCGATCGATGGCGTCGCCCGCGTGACGATCGGGGGGGAGGCGCGGCCCTCCACCCGCATCTGGTTCAACGCCGAAAAACTCGCCGCCTTCGCCCTGACGCCGGGCGATGTGGAAAATGCCATGCGCGCCCAGAATGTCGAACTGCCCGCCGGCCGGTTCGAATCGAAGGACCAGAATCAGACGCTGCGCGTCGAACGCCCCTTCGCCAGCCCGGAACAATTCGCGACCCTGGTGGTCGGGCGCGGCGCGGACGGCCATCTGGTGCGGCTGGGCGATGTCGCCAGGATAGAGACGGGGGCGGAAAACCCCTATAACAGCTTCCGTTCCAATCAGGGCAATGCGATCGGCATCGGCGTCATCCGTCAATCGGGCGCCAACACGCTGGATGTCGCGCAAAAGGCCAAGGCGCTGATCGCGGACCTCAAGCCCACCCTGCCGCAAGGGATGCGGGTCGCCGTCGGCACCGACGAATCGCTGTTCATCGAACGTGCCATCGACAATGTCTATGACACGCTGGTCGAAGCGGCGCTGCTCGTCATCCTCGTCATCTTCCTGTTCCTGGGGTCGGTGCGCGCCACCATCATCCCGGCCATCACCGTGCCGATCTGCCTGCTCGCCACCTGTGCCGTCATGTGGCTGCTCGGCCTGTCGATCAACCTTCTGACCCTGCTCGCCTTCGTGCTGGCGATCGGCCTTGTCGTCGACGATGCCATCGTCGTGCTGGAAAATGTCTATCACCGCATCGAACAGGGCGAAGACCCGCTGGTCGCCGCCTATCTCGGCACGCGGCAGGTGGGCTTTGCGATCATCTCCACCACGCTCGTCGTCTGCGCCGTGTTCGTGCCGGTGATGTTCCTGGCCGGTCAGACCGGGCTGCTGTTCCGCGAACTCGCCATCGCGATGATCGCGGCGATCGCCTTCTCCGGCTTCATCTCGCTCAGCCTCGCGCCGATGCTCTGTTCCAAGCTGCTCAAAAACAGCGAGCGCGGCCGGCTGGCGCGCTGGATCGACGCCCGCTTCCAGCGGCTGGAGGACGGCTATGCCCGCTGGCTCGACGGCGCCCTGCGCAGGCCGCTGCTGCCGCTGGCGGCGGTGCTGATCTTCCTGGCCATCGGCGGTTTCTTCTTCACCCGCCTGCAAAATGAACTCGCCCCGGCCGAAGATACCGGGGTGGTCGAAGCGCAGATCAGCGCGCCCGAAGGCACCGGCTATGCGCGGATGCTGGCCTATATGAAGAAGATAGAGGATGACCTTGCCTATCTGCGCAAGGATGGCACGCTCCAGAATCTGGTCATCCGCACCCCGGCGGGCTTTGGCGCGACCGACGATTTCAACGCTGGCAACGTCATCGCCTTCCTCCGCCCCTGGGAGGACCGCACCATCACCACCGCCCAGGTCGCGACCATCATCAACAAGGTGATCGCCGACCAGCCCGGCGTGCGCGGCAATGCCGCGCCGCGATCGGGGCTGGGGCGCGGGCGCGGCCTGCCGGTCAACATCGTGCTCGCCGGCTCCACCTATGAAGGACTGGTCGCCGCGCGTGATCGCATCATGGCCGCCGCCGCCGACTATCCCGGCCTCATCAATCTCGACAGCGATTACAAGGAAAGCAAGCCGCAGATGCGGATCGAAACCAACCTCGCCCGCGCGGGCGACCTTGGGGTTTCGGTCAATGATGTCAGCCAGGCGTTGCAAAGCCTGCTGGGGTCGCGCCGGGTCGGCACCTATGTCGACCGGGGCGAGGAATATCGCGTGCTGGTGCAGGCGGAGGATGACGGCCGCCGCACCGTCGCCGACCTGGAACGGATCAACGTGCGTAGCCGCACCGGCGCGCTCGTCCCCCTGTCCGCGCTCGTCACCGTCCGCGAAGTCGCCGGCCCGCGTCAGCTCAACCGCTACAACAAGCTGCGCGCCATCACCCTGACCGCCGCGCTCGCCCCCGGCACGTCGCTGGGGCAGGGCCTTGCCTTTCTGGAGGATCAGGCGCGCCAGTCGCCCGAAATCCTGGCCATCGGCTATCGCGGCGAAAGCCAGTCGCTGCGCGAAACCGGCGGGTCGATCTGGCTGGTGTTCGGCCTCACCATCCTGATCGTCTATCTGCTGCTCGCCGCCCAGTTCGAAAGTTTCGTCCATCCCGGCGTCATCATCGCCACCGTGCCGCTCGCGGTGGCGGGCGGGGTGCTGGGGCTGGCGCTGACCGGCGGCACGATCAATCTCTACAGCCAGATCGGCATCGTCATGCTGGTGGGCCTGGCCGCCAAGAACGGCATCCTGATCGTCGAATTCGCCAACCAGCTCCGCGATGAAGGGATGGAGGTGGCGCAGGCCATTCGCGAAGCCGCCAGACGCCGCCTGCGTCCCATCCTGATGACATCGATTGCGACCGTGATCGGCGCGGTGCCGCTGGTCATCCGCGGCGGGGCGGGGGCCGCGGCGCGCCACTCGATCGGCACCGTCATCGTGTTCGGCGTCAGCCTGGCGACGCTCATCACCCTGTTCCTGATCCCGATCTTTTATTCGCGCGTTGCCAAGCGGACGGTTTCTCCGCAAACCGTGGGCCGGAAGCTGGAGTCGGCGTTGAAGGATTCGCCTGAACCGGCCGAATGACATATGCGGGGAATTGGTGCCGTCGATGAACCAGATTGCGTCCCAGGGTCAGTTGCGTCTCGCCTATCTGCGATGGGCGCTCTTCACCGTTCCCACGATCGTCGCGCTCGGCTTCCTGTCGGGCAAATTTGCCAATAGCGGCTTTGGCAACCGCTGGTTCGATGCGCTGGAAAAGCCTGCGCTGATGCCGCCGGGCTGGCTGTTCGGCGTCGCCTGGACCATCCTCTACATCCTGATGGCGCTCGCTCTGGCGATCGTGCTGCACGCGCGCGGGGCGCAGGGGCGGGGACCGGCGATCGCGCTGTTCCTGGTCCAGTTCCTGCTCAATCTCGCCTGGTCGCCGCTTTTCTTCCGCTTTCATCAGGTCGGCGGCGCGCTGGCGCTGATCCTCGTGCTGATCGTCGCGGTGGCCGTCACGACCCTGCTTTTCTGGCGCATTCGCCGCTTCGCCGGCGTGCTGCTGCTGCCCTATCTGCTCTGGCTGGCCTTCGCCTCCTTCCTCAATTATGAGATCGGCCGCCTGAACCCGGATGCGGCCACCCTTGTCGCGCCGGCGCTCAGAACCCAGATATGAATGATGGGCGCGCTGATCGGCGTGCCGCAACAAGGACAAGTGCAATGCAGAGCGAAAACCGCTTTTTCGACGATCTGGCCAAGCTGGTGAACGGCGCCGCCGGCACGGTGGCGGGCATGACGCGCGAGTTCGAATCCAACGCGCGCGAACGCGCCAAGGAATGGATCGGCGGCATGGAATTTGTCTCGCGTGAGGAATTTGACGCGGTCAAGGCGCTCGCCGCCGCCGCGCGCGAGGAAGTGGAATTGCTCAAGGCGCGGCTCGATGCGCTGGAAGGCAAGGCCGGCGAACCGCTCACCAGGACCGTGAAGGCCGCCAAGCCCAAGGCGACGAACGCCGACTGATCCTGTCTGTCCTTTCGCCCTTTGCGGTGTTAAGGCGCGCCGATGATGGATAGCGACGAATATGAACATGGCGGCGGGGAAGCCGCGCCAATCGACATGCTGGCCGCCTATTTCGAGGCGCATGGCTGGTCCTTCGACCAGGTGGGCGAGGACGAAATCGTCGCCAATACGCAGGGGTCGTGGGCGCAATATGAGCTGCGCGGCATCTGGCGGGACGAGGATCAGGTGCTCCAGCTCCTGGCCTTGCCCGATATTCGTGTCGCCGATGAAAAGCGCGCCGCCATCTATGAAACGCTGGGCCTGATCAACGAACAATTGTGGATCGGCCATTTCGAACTCTGGTCGTCCAGCGGCATCATCCTGTTCCGCCACGGCGCCCTGCTGGGCGCGGGCGGCACGCTGACGCTCGACCAGGCGCAATTGCTGGTCGAAACCGCGATCGACGAATGCGAACGCTTCTATCCGGTGTTCCAGTTCGTGCTGTGGGGTGGCAAGTCGCCGTCGGAAGCGATCTCCGCCAGCCTGATCGAAACCCGCGGCGAAGCCTGATCCCATGACCCCGACCTGGCCCGATCATCTCTTCCTTGTCGGTTGCGGCAATATGGCCGGGCAGATGCTTGTCCGCTGGCTGGACTGCGGCCTTGATCCCGCGCGCGTCACCGTGCTGCGCCCCAGTGGCCGGCCGGTGGCGGACGGCGTGCGCGTCGTGACCGCCTATCCCGCCGCGCTGCCCGCCGGGACGACGGTGCTGCTGGGCATGAAACCCTATCAGATCGCCGATGTCGCCTCATCGCTCGCGCCGCTCTGCGTTGCTGACACGCGCATCGTCTCGATCCTCGCCGGCACGACGCTGGCCGAACTGCGCGACCGCTTCCCCGGCCCGCGCGCCATCGTGCGCGCCATGCCCAACCTGCCGGTGGGGCTGGGGGAGGGCGTGACCGCGCTGTTCACCGACGCCACGACCGACGCGGCGGCCAGGGCCGCCATCGACGCGCTGATCCAGCCGCTGGGCCTGGCCGAATGGATCAGCGACGAAACCCTGTTCAACCGGGTGACGGCGCTGTCGGGCTGCGGCCCGGCCTTCCTCTTCCGCTTTGCCGATGCGCTGGCCCGCGCGGGCGAGGCGATCGGCATCCCGGCCGATCAGGCCGCGCGCATGGCGCTGGCCACGGTGCGGGGGTCCGCCACCATGGCCGCCCGCGCCAGCGCCGACGCCGGTGACAGCCCCGCGACGCTGGCCGACCGCGTCGCCAGCCCCGGCGGCATGACGCGCGAGGGCCTCAACGTCCTCGACGCTGACGACCGGCTGCTGACGCTGCTGACCGACACGCTCGCCGCCGCCCGCGACCGTGGCGAAGCGATGGCGCGCGGAGAATAACCGCTTTTTCCGTGCGCCCTGAGCCTGTTCGAAGGACGCTTCTTGTATTCATCTGGTATGGAGTTCCCCATGCTGTCGCCCGATACCCCGATCCTGCTGCTGACCACCGGCGGGACCATCGACAAAATCTATTTCGATGCCCTCTCCGACTATCAGGTCGGCGAAACGGTGATGGCCAAGCTGCTCGACATCGCCCGCGTCAAGCGGCCCTTCCGTATCGAGGAAGTGACGCGCAAGGACAGTCTGGAACTGGACGATGGCGACCGCGCGCTGATCTGCGCCCGCGTTGCCGCCGCGCCCGAACGCCACATCGTCATCACCCATGGCACCGACACGATGACCGATACCGCGAAGCAGTTGGCCGGGATCGAGGGCAAGACGATCGTGCTGGTCGGCGCGCTCGCCCCGGCACGCTTTGGCGAAAGCGACGCCAGCTTCAACCTCGGCATGGCCTTCGCCACGGCGCAGGTCGCGCAGCCGGGCGTCTATATCACCATGAGCGGATCGGTGTTCCGCGCCGACCAGGTGGTCAAGGACCGGGCAAAAGGGGCTTTCGTGCCGCTTTGACGGGCGGAACCGGACAGAGGCGATGACAGGCATGGCGGCCGGCCCGGTCGATTTCGCCATGTGCGGGAGGCAAAGGATGAACGGGCAATATCGGGCGACCATGATGGCGGCACTCTGGCCCGTCCTCTTGCTGGCAGGGTGCGCCACCGCGCCGGTCGCGCCGTCCACGCGCTACGTCGCTCTGGGCAGTTCCTTTGCGGCCGGGCCGGGCATCACCGTGTCAGCGGACGACCCGGCCAACCGCTGCACCCGGTCGCGGGACAATTATGCGCATCAACTCGCGCGGCTGCGTCATCTCGATCTGGTCGATGTCAGTTGTGGCGGTGCCACCACCGCCCACCTGCTGGGACCATGGAACGAACTGGCGCCGCAACTGGATGCGTTGACGCCCGACACCGCCCTGGTGACGATCACCATCGGGGGCAATGATGTCGGCTTTGTGGGCTATCTGTTCGCGCAATCCTGCAAGACGGTACAGGAGCGTCCCGACCTCGAACAGGCATCCGCCATGTGCAGGGGGATGGCGGCGCGGCAACCTGCCGGGCCGGCGCCCGCTGCGCCGACCCAGGCCATCTGGGCGAAACTCGACGCCGACCTGGACCGGGTCGTCGCTCAGGTCCGCACGCGCGCGCCGCGGGCACGGCTGATCTTTGTCGATTATGTCTCCTTGCTGCCGACGGGCGCGCCCTGTTCGCAAGTGCCGCTGTCGATGGACGCTCTTGCAACCGCACGGGCGACGGCCGATCGTCTGGCAGGGATCACCGCCACCGTGGCGCAGCGCAACGGTGCCGAAGTGCTGCGTGCGTCGGACCTGTCGCGCGGCCATGACGCCTGCGCGGCCGAACCATGGTCGAACGGCCTCGTCGCGCGTCCCGGTGTCGATCCGTTCACGCCCTATCATCCCAATCTGGCGGGAATGACGGCGATCGCGACCGCGCTGGACGATCTGCTGCGGCGCTGAAGCGTCAGGGAACCGTCGCGTCCTTCCATGCATTGTGCGCGCACAGAGAATATGGAGGAACATGCCATGGCCGATTATCAGGAGCGTCCGGCGACCACGACGACGATCATCGAAAAGCGCAGCGGTGGCGGCGGCACGACCTTCGCCATATTGCTGCTGGTGGTTGTGGTGGCCGTCGCCGCCTTCTTCCTGATCAGCAGCCAGACGCGCAAGGATGATGCCGTATCGAGCGCCGCAAGCCAGGTCGGCCAGGCCGCCAGCGATGTCGGCGACGCGGCCAGGGATGCCGCAGGCGCTGCCAAAGGCGAATGATCCCCAGCATCGGGCCAGCATGAAAAAGGGGCGTTCCGATGGTTCGGAACGCCCCTTTTGCATTTCATCTGCGATCGGGCTTTGATCAGCCCTCGACCTTCGCATATTTGGGCGCGGCCTCGTTCAGGATGCGCAGGATCTTCTTGAGCGCGGTCGGTTCGTCCGTCTCTTCCATCGCCGCCAGTTCGCGGGCCAGGCGGCTGGACGCCGCTTCGAAGATTTGCCGTTCCGAATAGCTCTGTTCCGGCTGGTCGTCGGCGCGGAACAGGTCGCGGGTCACTTCGGCGATCGACACCAGATCGCCCGAATTGATCTTCGCTTCATATTCCTGGGCCCGGCGCGACCACATGGTACGCTTGACCTTGGGCTTGCCCTTCAATGTTTCCATCGATTCTTCGAGCGTCTTGTTGGAGGACAGCTTGCGCATCCCCACGCCTTCGGCCTTGTTGGTCGGCACGCGCAGCGTCATGCGCTCCTTTTCGAAGCGGAGCACATACAGCTCCAGCTCCATGCCCGCGATCTGCTCCTTTTGCAGCTCAATCACACGGCCAACGCCATGCTTGGGATAAACGACATAGTCACCAACGTCAAAGGACAGCGCCTTGGCAGCCATTTGATACCTTTCCAATTCAACCGGGGAACGGGACGAACGCGGAAGCAGATGCGCGAGAAGCATATGCCGGGAAGTCCACGGCGCCACCGTCAAGACATGAAGCTTATTCTCCAGGGTCGGACAGGGGGATATCCGACCGTTGCGGCCCTATTTAGCAGATTCGTAACAAAATTACCACCCCCGGACACAAAGTCTGGGGGTGGTGCCTTTCAGGTGCCGCAATTTGGGACGCGATGGACGCAGTCTAGCTGCCGGTGCCGGGTTCGGGGGAGAAGAATTTCTCCAGCTTGTTCTCGATCCCGCTCATCGCGTCGGCATCGGCCGGGGCGTCGCCCTTGACCGTGATGTTGGGCCATTCGGCAGAATATTTGGTGTTCAGCTCCAGCCATTTTTCCAGGCCGTTTTCGGTGTCGGGCAGGATCGCTTCGGCCGGGCATTCCGGTTCGCACACGCCGCAATCGATGCACTCGCTGGGGTTGATGACCAGCATATTCTCGCCCTCGTAGAAACAGTCCACGGGGCAGACCTCGACGCAATCCATATATTTGCAGCGGATGCAGTTGTCGGTCACGACATAGGTCATTGGCTGGGCACTCTATCCTTTGGAAAAACGCCGTCCTGCTATGCCCGCCTGCGCCCAACGTCAATGAGGATATTGTTGCCGGGGACTTAGGGCTGGTTTTGCCGATGCGGCCTGATGATCAGGGTGGACGCCATGATGCGGTCTGCTAAAGTAGCAAGAGGTATTACCTTTTGCTATGGAGCTTCTTGCGATGGCAACGGCCACATCCGTCAAACTCGATGACGCATTGAAAGGGCGCGTGCAGCAACTGGCCGAAACACGTCGACGCAGCGCCCACTGGATCATGCGGGAAGCGATCGTGCAATATGTCGATCGTGAAGAGAAGCGGGAGGCGCTGCGCCGCGACACGCTGGACGCATGGAACGAATTTCAGGCAACCGGCCTGCACGCGAACGCGGACGAGGTGGACAAGTGGCTCGCAAGCTGGGGCAGTGAAAGCGAGTTGCCCGCGCCTGAATGCCACGAATAATATTCGCGCCAGCGGCGATCCGCGACATGCAGCGGCTGCGTGCTTTCCTGCAACCCAAGGATGCCGAAGCCGCACGACGGGCGGGTGAAGCGATCCGGCAGGGTGTAAAGATGCTGGCGGCCTATCCCCGCATCGGCCGGCTGATCGATGATCTGCCCGAAGAATATCGTGAATGGCTGATCGACTTTGGCGAGAGCGGCTATGTCGCGCGCTATCGCGTGGATCGGGAAAGCGTCACGATTCTGGCGATCCGGCATCAGAGGGAAGTCGGATATAAATAGGCGGGAATCCCATCACCCCCCGACCGTCAGTTCCTCATAACAGCCTTCCGCCTCCACCGCCGGCCCGCGCCGCGCGGGCAGGGCGGCGACCCGCACCACGCGGACATGTGCGCCATGGGGAAAGGTGATCAGGTCGCCCGCCCGCACCGGCGCGTGGGCGCGGTCGATGCGGCGGCCGTTCAGGCGGATATGGCCGTCCTCGGCCAGTTTCTGCGCGGCCGACCGGCTCTTGGCGAGCCGGGCGAACCACAGATATTTGTCGATGCGCAGGCTGGGGCCTGCGATCGGGTCAGCCATTGCGACCCAGCAGATCGGCAAGGCCGGCAAAGGCGTTGTTCACCGGCGCGGGGCTGCCGCCGGTCGATGCGGGGCGGGGCGCACCGCCGTCCTTGCCGGGGCGGCGGTTGCCGCCTTCGGGCCGGGGACCACGCGCCTGCTGGCCACGCGGCTGCTGCCCCTGCGGCCGTTGCGGTCGATCCGGGCGCGCTTTCTGGCGGCCCTTGAACGCCCAGTTGGCGGCGCTGACGGGCGGCGCCTCGACCCCCTCTTCGACCGGCGCGGGCGCGGGCGGGTCGATCGGGCGGAAGCCGGCCAGCCGCATCAGTTGCAGGAAGGATGGCTCGGACAGGCCCAGCGACACGATCTGCGGGCTGGTGTGGGTGAAGGCTTCGCCCTTGGCGATCGCCTCATGCGCGGTCCGCGCCATGCGTTCGGCCATGTCGATACGCAGCATCTGTTCGCCAAAACCGCGAAAGCCCGCGATCCGCGCGCCCATCTGCGCCGGCTTTTCGCCCGCCGGGATCAGGGTCAGGCCGGGGCCGGGCAGCGGCAGGCACGGCTTGGCGATGCGCGCCGCCAGCAATGCGGAGCGCCAGCGCGCCGCGCCGGGCTTCAACAGCCCATGATGATAAATGTCGAGCACGCCGATATCGATGCCCGCCTTGCGCAGCAGGTGGCGCTGTTCCTTGTCCAGATGGCCCAGCGCCGAATCGAGGTCGGTCCGCGCGATCACGCCGCCAGCATCGCCCAGTTGCGCGAACACGGCGCGCACCACGGCGGGCACGGCCGGGTCGGCGGCGCTTTCCGCCATCTTCACCAGCGGCAACAGATGCTTCTGCTTCTGCGCCTCGAACCAGGTGGCCAGGCGCGTGACGACCTGCTTCTGCATGTCCTGCCCCAGGCTAAGCAACGCGCGATCAAGGCGAATTTCCGGCGTCAGCAGGGTCGGCCCGGCCAGCAGGGTGGCCACCGGCACCGCGCCCCAGGCGATCCCCGGCGCCTGTCCCGCTTCGTCCAGCAGGGCGAAATCCGTATCCGCCGCCGCAACCAGTTCTTCAGCCTTCACACGCAATACCTTTCCAAGGCGCCGCTCCGCGGCCGCCAGCAACATCTTTCGGTCCTGATGTCGCGTAGCGGGATCAACCGAGAATCGAAATCCGTCAAGTCGTCCGATCGTCTCGCCATCGACGCAGACCGCCCCGTCCGCCTCCACCGTGACCGGCAGGTTGCTCGCATTCTGCCCGATGTCGCGCAGCAGGACGGCGGTGCGCCGGTCGACGAAGCGCTGCGTCAACGCGGCGTGCAGCGCGTCGGACAGCTTCTCTTCCAGCGCGCGGGTCCGCTCGGCCATTTCGGCGGGATAGTCCAGCCAGTCGGGGCGATGAGCGATATAGGACCAGGTCCGCGCCGCCGCGATCCGGCCGGACAGCGTATCGATGTCGCCCTGCACCGAATCGAGCCGGGCCAGATTCTGCGCGAACCAGTCGCGCGGAATATGGCCCGTTCCTTCGGACAGGAAGCGCCAGATGCGACTGACGGCGCGGGCATGATGTTCCGCGCCCAGCTTCTGGAAATCGGGCAGGCCGCACGCCGCCCACAGCCGCTCGACCTGCCGCTGGCCCTTCACCCGCTCGATCACCAGCGGATCGTCGGCCAGCCGCCGCAGCACCGCATGATCGACCGCTTCGGGCGCGGCGCGCAGTTCGGGCCGTTCGGGCCGCTGCTCCAGGTCGAACAGCAGATGGTCCAGACGGTCGGTGCGCGGCGTGCCGTCGCGCCAGAATAATTGCTCCACCGGGGGGAAGCGATGCGCCTCTATCGCCTCGATCTCTTCGGGGGTGAAGGCGGCGTCGCCATCCTCTCCGCCTAGGCTGCCGAACGTGCCGTCCTTGTGATGCCGCCCGGCGCGCCCCGCGATCTGCGCCATTTCGCTGATGGTCAGGCGGCGGCTGCGGCGGCCGTCATATTTGCGCAGCGACGCAAAAGCGACATGGGCGACATCCAGGTTCAGCCCCATGCCGATGGCGTCGGTCGCGACCAGATAATCGACTTCGCCATTCAGGAACATCTGCACCTGGGCATTGCGGGTGCGGGGGCTGAGCGCGCCCATCACCACCGCGGCGCCGCCACGGAAACGGCGCAGCATTTCGGCGACCGCATAGACTTCCTCGGCGGAGAAGGCGACGATGGCCGACCGTTTGGGCAGGCGCGACAGCTTCTTCGCGCCGGCATAGCTCAGCGTCGAAAAGCGCGGCCGGCCGATGATCTCGACATCGGGCACCAGCGCCTTGACCACCCGGCTGATGCTGGCGGACCCCAGGATCATCGTTTCCTCGCGTCCCCGCGCCCGCAGCAGCCGGTCGGTAAAGATATGGCCGCGTTCCGGGTCCGACCCCAGTTGCGCCTCGTCCAGCGCGACGAAGGCATGATCCGCCTTCACGCCGCTTTCCCGCCCGCCGCCGATCGGCATCGATTCCGCCGTGCACAGGCAATAGCGGGCCTGCGGCGGCACGATCTTTTCCTCGCCGGTGATCAGCGCGACCTGCTGCGGCCCTTTGATGGCGACCACCCGGTCATAGACTTCGCGCGCCAGCAGGCGCAGCGGGAATCCCATCATCCCGCTCGAATGGCCGCACATCCGCTCGACGGCCAGATGCGTCTTGCCGGTGTTGGTCGGTCCCAGGACGGCGGTGATGGAAGAACGGGCGAACTGGGCCATGGCAGCCTATGTCGGGGGTTATCGGACGCGGGGCAAGCGGATTTAGCTGTTCCACTCGCTGTCACGCGCCCGTCCGGCCCCCGGCACGGTTCATCGTGCAATGGCCTGTCATCTCACCGTCTTTATTTGACTTTAACCCTGTGCGTTCACAACAGTGCCACCACGCATGGCGCGGGGGACGTTGCCGGTGCGGCAACGAAAATGCCTTTGGGGTCAGCGGGTTTGTTTCACGAAAGCCAGTTCGGATCGCAGCAGGGGCGCGCCTCTGTCTCCCTTTGGCTCGCCGATTCGCTCACCCGCACCCCGGCCGCGCCGCCGCCGCAGGACTGGCGCAGCCGCCTGCGCGAATGGGCGGACGAGGTGGAACTGGTCCCCGACCTTGGCCAGCGCATCGGCAGCCTCACCTGGTTCCGTGGCCTTGCGACCTGCTTTGGCCTGTGCGCCACGGCCCTCTATCTCTCGCCAGGATTCCAGCCGGTCCCCGGCCTGCCCGGCGCCCACCTGACCGACGCGCATTATGACGAAGTGCGCAGCCAGATGATCACTCCGCTGGCGCTGGGCGCGGATAGCGGCCGGCACATGGGGTCGACCGATGCGGTCCAGCCGCTGCGCGAAACACCCGAACGGCCGCAGATAGACCTCAGCGCCCAGGTCGGCAGCAGCGACAGCCTGCCCCGCGCCCTGGCGCGCGCGGGCGTCAGCGGCGGCGATGTCGCCACCGTCATGGCGATGGTGGGGACGGACATTGCCGATGGCGTGAAGCCTGGCACCCGGCTCGACATCCTGCTCGGCCGCCGCGCCAGCCGCGACCGGCCGCGTCCGCTCGACCGGCTCGCCTTCCGCGCCCGGCTCGACCTCAATGTCGAACTGAGCCGCGCCGGCGGTGTGCTGTCGATCAATCGTATCCCGATCCGCGTCGACAATACGCCGCTGCGTATCCAGGGCGTGGTGGGCGACAGCATCTACCGCTCCGCCCGCGCGGCCGGCGCCCCGCCCAAGGCGGTGCAGGCATTCCTGCGCGTGATCGCGGGACAGGTGGATCTGGGCGGCATCGCGGCGGGCGACCGCTATGACATCGTCACCGAATATCGCCGCGCCGAAACCGGCGATGTGGAGGTGGGCGACCTGTTCTATGCGGGGCTGAAGCGCGCGCGCGGCAAATCCGTCGACATGCTCAAATGGACCCGCGACGGCCGCACCGAATGGTTCGAGGCATCGGGCGTGGGCGAACGGCGCGGCGTCCTGTCCTCGCCGGTGGCGGGGCGCATGACCTCCAGCTTCGGGATGCGCCGCCATCCGATCCTGGGTTACACGCGGATGCATGCGGGCATCGATTTCGCCGCCCGCTATGGTTCCCCCATCTATGCCGTCACCGACGGCGTGGTCGCCTATGCCGGGCGGCATGGCGGCCATGGCAATTATGTCCGCATCGCGCATGGCGGCGGCCTCGCCACCGGCTATGCCCATATGAGCCACATCGCCGCCGCGCCGGGCCAGCGGGTGCGGCGCGGCCAGGTGATCGGCTATGTCGGTTCCACCGGCCTGTCGACCGGCCCGCACCTGCACTATGAACTCTATCGCAATGGCCAGGTGGTCAATCCGCTGTCGGTGAAGTTCACCACCACGGCGCAACTGGCCGGCAGCGAACTCGCCGCCTTCCGCGCGCGACTGGCGCACTATCAGGGGCTGCGCGTGGGCTTGCACGAAAGTTTCGCGCAGAAATCCGGCGCCGCGCCGGTGGCGGCGGGCAAATAAGGCGCTTCCCGCGCACCATCCGCTCCGCTAACGCACGGCGATGACTGGTTCCGTTACCGCCATCCTGCTCGCCGGCGCGCGCCCCATTCCCGATCCGCTGGCGCAGGCCGCCGGTGTCGCGGTCAAGCCGCTGGTGCCGGTCGGCGGTGAACCGATGATCAACCGCCCCGCGCGCGCCCTGCTGGATCATCCCGCGATCGGGCAGGTCATCATCCTCACCCAGCGGCCCGACCTGTTCGCCGCCGGTCCAGCCAGCGCCTGGCTCGCCACCCACCCGCGCATCCGGTTCGAGAGGGGCGGGCAGGGGATCGCCTCGTCCCTTTTGGCGCTGCTGGAACGGGGCGACCTGCCGTTCCCGATCCTGCTGACCACCGCCGACCATGTGCTGCTCGACCGCGCCATGCTCGACCAGTTCGTGGCGCAGGCGACCGGCGCGGATATCGCCGTCGCCATGGTGGAGCGCGCCACCCTGCTGGCGCGCTATCCCGATTCGCGCCGCACCTGGCTCAAATTCCGCGACGGCTGGTGGTCGGGCGCAAACATCTTCTGGTTCGGCAGCACAAAGGCCCGACCTGTCATCGCGCTGTGGCAGGAGGTCGAACAGGACCGCAAGAAAGGCTGGAAAATCCTCGCCGCCTTCGGCCCCTTGGCCCTGCTGGGCGCGCTGCTGCGCATCCTGACGCTGCGCGGCGGCATTGCCCGCATCGGCCGCAAATTCGGCCTGACCGCCCGGCTGGTGGCGATGGTCAGCCCCGAAGCCTGCATCGACGCCGACAAGCCGGACGATGTGACCCTGATCGAATCGATTTTGCGGGGACGATAAAGGCGATGTGTTCCCGCGCAGGCGGGAACACGCAGCGCTATGGCCGAAAACGTTCCGCCGCCGCGCAGGCCAGCGCGTCCGCGCGCTCATTTTCCGGGTGGCCGGCATGGCCCTTGACCCATTGCCACGTCACCTGATGTGGGGCGGCGGCCTTCACCAGCGCCTGCCATATTTCGACATTCTTGACCGGCTTGTTGTCGGCGGTGCGCCAGCCCTTTTTCTGCCAGCCGAAAATCCATTTGGTGATGCCGTCCATCACATATTTGCTGTCGGTATGCAGCGTCACCCGGCACGGTTTCTTGAGGCTGTTCAAGGCTTCGACCGCCGCCATCATTTCCATGCGGTTGTTGGTGGTCTGCGCCTCGCCGCCGGAAATTTCCTTCTCCGTCTCGCCAAAGCGCAGCACCGCGCCCCAGCCGCCGGGCCCCGGATTGCCCTTGCACGCGCCGTCGGTGAAGATGTCGACCTGGGGCAGATCGGTCATGCGCCCAGCAACTCCGCCGCGTCGACGCTGGCATAGAAATCCAGCCGCCGCAGATAGGCGAGCGGGTCTTTGCGCGTCACCAGCGCATCGGCCGGCGTGTTGATCCAGTCATAGGCGCGCGTCAGCAGGAACCGCAACGCCGCGCCCCGGCACAATATCGGGAAGGCGGCGCGTTCGGCATCGCTCAACCCATGCGCCTGGGCATAGCCCGCGCCGATCGCCGCGCCGCGCGCGCCATGCCAGGTCGCGCCGTCATTGCTGAAGCACCAGGCGCTGTGGGTGACGGCCAGGTCATAGGCGCGAATGTCGGTGCAACTGAAATAGAAATCGATCAGGCCCGTCACCGCGTCTCCCAGCATCAGCACATTGTCGGGGAACAGGTCGGCATGGATCACGCTGCGCGGCAGGTCGGCGGGCCAGTGCGCGTCCAGAAACGCCAGTTCCCGCGCCACCCGTGCGCCCAAGCCGGGGTCGATCCGGTCGAAATCCGCGCCGCACTTGGCCGCCAATGCGTGCCAGCCGGCAATGTCGAGGGCGTTGCGCCGCTCGCCCGCAAAGCCCTGCGCCGCCTTGTGCAATTCGCCCAGCGCCATGCCCGCCGCGCGCGCCTGTCCCGGTGTCGGTTCGGTAACGGAAATGCCGGTCAGAAATTCGATCAGGCACGCCGGGCGGCCCGACAATTGCTGAAGCCGCTTGCCCTCCCGATCGGCGATGAAGCGCGGGACCAGGCACCCGCGCGCGCCCAGATGGTCGAGCAGGTCCATGAAGAAGGGCAAATCGGCCTCATCCACCCGCTTTTCATACAGCGTCAGGATGTAGCGATGGCCCTTGCCGTCCGCGCCGGTGGTTTCCAGCAGGTAATTGCTGTTCTCCACCCCTTCGGCAATGCCCTTGGCCGACACCAGCCGGCCGGCGTCGTAACGGGTCAGGAAGGCGTCGATCTCTTCGGCAGGAACATGGGTATAGACGGCCATTTTTCACACTGTCTTTACATTGAGGATCGTCATTGCTTCGCTACGCGCGCAATGACGGATGATCTCACGCGAGCCAAGACGTTACGCTGTTTCCAGCCCGCGCGGCAGTTTGAAGGCGATGCTCTCGCGCGCCGTTTCCACCTGCTTTTCTTCGACCGCGAAATGCTGGCCGATCCGGTCGACCACTTCGCGCACCAATATTTCCGGGGCGGAAGCACCCGCCGTCAGGCCCAGTGTCCGCACATTGGCCAGCCAGTCGAAATCGATCTCGCTGGCGCGCTGGATCAGCCGCGCGGGCGTGCCTTCGCGCTCCGCCACCTCGACCAGCCGCAGCGAATTGGAACTGTTGGGCGCGCCGATCACATAGAGCGCGTCGCATTGCGCCGCGATCGCCTTCACCGCCGTCTGGCGGTTCGACGTGGCGTAACAGATATCCTCCCCCTTGGGCGCGACGATGGTGGGGAAACGGCGCTCCAGCGTGGCGACGATCGCGGCGGTATCGTCCACCGACAGCGTCGTCTGGGTCAGGAAGGCCAGATTGTCGGCATCGGCCGGTACGAAAGCCTCTGCATCCTCGACCGTCTCGATCAGGCTCATCGCGCCATCGGGCACCTGACCGAACGTGCCGATCACTTCGGGGTGGCCCTTATGCCCGATGAACAGGATGTGGCGGCCGACCTCGACCTGCCGTTCGGCCTGGCGATGGACCTTGCTCACCAGCGGGCAGGTGGCGTCCAGATAGGACAGGCCGCGCGCTTCCGCCTTGGCCGGCACCGCCTTGGGCACGCCATGGGCGGAAAACACCACCGGCACGCCATCGGGCACCTGGTCCAGGCTTTCCACGAAGATCGCGCCCTTGGCCTTCAATCCGTCGACCACATATTTGTTGTGGACGATTTCATGGCGGACATAGACGGGCGCGCCATATTTCTCGATCGCCTTTTCGACGATGACGATGGCGCGATCCACCCCGGCGCAAAAACCGCGCGGGGCGGCGATCAACAGGGTCATCGGCGGCAGGGCGGCGGAGGTGTCGGTCATGTTCCGCCGCTTAGGCGAATGTCGCCCGCGATGAAAGGGCCAAGGCGAAAGCCGTGTCCTTGCGGTTGCGCCGGACGTGGGGGATGGATAAGGAAGCGCAGAGCCTCTGGTCCTGTGGGCTTTGCGAAGGATTATCTGCTGGTGAAACCCTCTACTATCGCCCTGACCGCCATGCTGGCTTTGGCTTTGGCCGGGTGTTCGCGCCGGGGCGAGATCGACGCGACAGGCGGCATCGTCGCCGTGCGCTCGGCCTGCCCGTCGGCGGCGATCCCGGCTCAGACCGGGGATATCACCCTGTTCGACCCGCCCGGCCGCACGGACGCCGGCGCGATCGATCTGGTCGCCAACATCACCGATCTGCGCTCGACCTGCACCGATGGCGCGCAATATTATACCGAAGCGACCTTCACCGTGAATGCGCGCCGCACCAATGCCGGTGCCGCGCGGCAGGTGACATTGCCCTATTTCTCGGTCGTGGTGCGCGGCGGGGACTCCGTCGTCGCCAAGCGGGTGGGCCAGGTGACGCTCAACTTCGCGGCGGGCGACTATCGCGCCAGCGCGCAGGCCAAGGCCGGCTCCTATGTCGACAGGGCGGCGGCCTCGCTGCCCGCCGACATTCAGGCGAAGATCACGCAGAAGCGCAAGGCCGGCGACGCCGACGCCGCGATCGATCCCTTCGCCCAGCCCGATGTCAAGGCGGCGTTGCAGCGAACCAGTTTCGAACTGCTCGTGGGTTTCAACCTGACCCAGGACCAGCTCCGATATAATGCGACCCGTTAAGGGCAAGTTCGACCCACTCACATTGCCGTTCGTGCTGAGTAGGGGCTGAGCTTGTCGAAGTTGAGCGGGACGGATCATCCCCGGACGATCCTGAACCATCCGGGGGATGGCTCACCTGCTCAAGTATCGAAGCATGGGACTGTAACAGGCCCTTCGATACGCCACTTCGACTTCGCTCGGTGGTTCCTCAGGGCGAACGGGACAGACAGGAATTTCCGCGTGTCCCTTTACACCCGTTTCACCGCCCATCTCGACGCCGTGCTCGACGCGCTGGAGGGTGATGGCGTGCTGCCTGCCGGCCTCAACCGCAAGCCGGTGACGGTCGAGCCGCCGCGCGATCCCAGCCATGGCGACCTTGCCACCAACGCCGCGATGGTGCTGGCCAAGCCTGCCGGCACCAACCCGCGCGCGCTGGCGGAAGCGATCGTGACCCGGTTGCAGGCGCTCGATGAGGTCGAGAGCGCGGCCATCGCCGGTCCCGGCTTCATCAACCTGACGCTCACCGATCCGACCTGGCGCGCGGAACTGGCCGCAATTCATGCCGACGCCGATGATTATGGCCGGTCCGACATCGGGCAGGGCGTGACCGTCAATGTCGAATATGTCTCCGCCAACCCGACCGGCCCGATGCATATGGGCCATTGCCGGGGCGCGGTGGTGGGCGACGCGCTCGCCACCTTGCTGGAATATGCCGGGCACAAGGTCACGCGCGAATATTATATCAATGACGCGGGCGGTCAGGTCGACGTGCTCGCCCGCTCCGTGCATCTGCGTTACGCGCAAGCGCTGGGCAAAGATGTGGGCGCGATCCCCGAAGGCCTCTACCCCGGCGATTATCTGGTCCCGGTGGGGCAGGCGCTGGCCGCCGAATATGGCGATCGGTTCGTCGGCGCGCCCGAAGCGGACTGGCTCGTCACCTTCCGCACATTCGCCGTGGCCAGGATGATGGACATGATCCGCGACGACCTCGCGCTGCTCGGCATCCATCACGACATTTTCTCGTCGGAGGCGGAATTGCAGGCGGCGGGCAAGCCGGACGAGGCCGAAGCCTGGCTGCGTGCCCATGACCTCGTCTATGACGGCGTGCTCGAAGCGCCCAAGGGCGAACTGCCCGACGACTGGGAGCCGGTCGAACTGCCCTTGTTCCGCTCCACCCGGTTCGGCGACGATCAGGATCGGCCGATCAGGAAGTCGAACGGCTCCTGGACCTATTTCGGCGCCGACATGGCCTATCATTACCAGAAGGCGCAATCGGCCGACCAGTTGATCGACATCTGGGGCGCCGACCATGCCGGTACGGTCAAGCGCATCCAGGCCGCCGTCGCCGCCCTGACGGAAGGGCGCGCGCGCTTCGACGTGAAGCTCATCCAGATGGTCCGCCTGCTGCGCGATGGCGAGCCGGTGAAAATGTCCAAGCGGGCGGGCAATTTCGTCACGCTCGCCGATGTGGTCAGGGAAGTGGGCAAGGATGTCGTCCGCTTCACCATGCTGACGCGCAAGGCCGACGCGCAGATGGACTTCGACTTCGCCAAGGTGGTGGAAGCGTCGAAGGACAATCCGGTTTTCTACGTGCAATATGCGCATGCGCGCATTGCCTCGCTTGGACGGCGGGCGGAAGAGGCCGGGATTGTCCTGCCCGCGCCCGACCTGTCCCTTCTTGGGACGGCCGAACTCGCCATGGTCAAGCTGGCCGCGCAATTTCCGCGCGTGGTGGAAGGATCGGCACAGGCGCGTGAACCACACCGGATCGCTTTCTATCTCAATGACTTGGCCTCCGCTTTCCATGGCTGGTGGAATATGGGCAATGACGATCCGCGCGCGCGCGTCATCCTGGCCGACGATCCGGCGCTCACCGCCACCCGGCTTTTCCTGGCGCAGGGAATAGGGCAGATTATCCGCAACGGGCTGACGCTGATGGGCGTCGTCGCCCTGACGGAAATGCAGTGAGGCGCTGAACCATGACTGATTATGCGCGCGGACGACTGGACCTGGATGATGAGGATCGTCTGCCCTGGCTCGAACCGGCCGTGGATGACGAAGGGGATGAGGGCATCTCGCCGCTCCGCCTGCTCGGCCTCATCCTGCTCGGCCTCGCGCTGATCGGTGCGGTGGTCGCGGGCGTCTGGTGGATGCAGAACCGCAATGGCGGCGGTGGCGCGGGTGAGGGGCAACTCATCGCCGCGCCGGCCGACAATTACAAGATCGCGGCGAACGAGGCCGACGCCAAGAAGTTCGACGGCGAAGGCGACGCCAGCTTCGCCGCGAGCGAAGGCGTGCTGCGCGACGGCCGCATCGATCCCAGCCGCGTGCCCGAAACGCCGATCGCCAAGAGCGCGCCCGCGCCCACCGGCACGAAACCGGCATCGCCCGCCAGACCGGCGCAAAGCGTCACCGCGCATGTCGCCGATGAAACCCGCGCCAGCCCCGTCGCCACGGCGCGGGCGGCCGGCGGCGGCGGCCTGATCCAGCTTGGCGCCTATGGCAGCGCGTCGGGGGCGAAGGACGCCTGGACCAAGCTGTCCAAGCGCTTTGCCTATCTCGCCCCGCTCGCCATGTCGGTCGAGCCGGCCGAAGTCGGCGGCGGCACCGTCTATCGCCTGCGCGCCGGCGCCGGGGGGCAGGCGAGCATGATCTGCGGCAAGCTCAAGGTCGCGGGCGAAAGCTGCCTGGTGGTGAACTGACGGCGACGATCCAGCGGGGCAGGCAGGCGTCTCTTCTCCTTCGACATTTGCCTTCTGCCCCGCTACCATCGCCGCCATGAAACCCGTCATCTTCGGTCTTTCCGGCGCCACCCTGACCGCCGACGAGCGCGCCTTCCTCGTCGATGCGCAGCCGGCCGGCTATATCCTGTTCAGGCGCAACATCGTCGACCGGGCGCAACTGCGCGCGCTGACCGACGATCTGCGCGGCCTGCACGGCCGCGACGACCTGCTCATCATGATCGACCAGGAAGGGGGGCGCGTCGCGCGGATGCAGCCGCCGGTCTGGCCTGCCTTCCCGCCCGGCGCGGTGTTCGACCGTCTCTACGACATCGCCCCGTCCAGCGCGATCGCGGCGGCGCGCGCCAATGCCCACGCCATCGCGCTGACCCTGGCGGAGGTCGGCATCACCGTCGATGCGCTGCCCTTGCTCGACGTGCGGCAGGACGGGGCGAGCGACATCATGGGCGACCGCACGCTGGGCGCCGACCCGATGCGCGTCGCCGCGCTGGGCCGCGCGATGCTGGAGGGGCTGGCCGATGGCGGCGTGGTCGGCATCGTCAAGCATATGCCCGGCCATGGCCGCGCGCTGGTCGACAGCCATCTGGAACTGCCGGTGGTGAACGCCAATCTGAACGCGCTCGAAACCGATCTCGCGCCCTTCCGCACCCTGCGCAGCGCGCCGATCGGCATGACCGCCCATGTCGTCTATAGCGAATGGGATGCCGACCGCCCGGCCAGCCTGTCACCCACGATCATCGATGAAATCATCCGCGGGTCGATCGGCTTTACCGGCCTGCTGATGTCCGACGATCTGGATATGAAGGCGCTGAACGGCAGCATCCCGGACCTTGCCGCCGGGGTGGTCGCGGCGGGGTGCGACCTGGCGCTCAACTGCTGGGGGCGGATGGACGACATGGTCGGCATCGCCAACCAGTTGCCGGAAATTACGGATGCCGGCCGCGCCCGGCTTGACCGCGCCATGGCCTCCGTCCCGCGCGGGACGGACCAGCCCGCGCTGAATGACCTGCTCGCCACCCGCGACTCCCTGCTGGGACTGGTCCCGGCTTGAAGGTGCAGGTTGAAAATTCCTCCCCTGGAAGGGGAGGTGGCTGGCCGCAGGCCAGATGGAGGGGTATCGCCTCAACGATAGCGCGATACCCCTCCGCCACCGCCTGTGGCGGCTGCGCCCGCGCGATGAGGGAGGCTTGACCATGGCCGACCTCTTCACCCCCGCGCCCATCCCCGCGCCCCACACCCTGACCGTCAGCTTCGACGCCTGGGAAGGACCGCTCGACCTGTTGCTCGGCCTTGCGCGGACGCAGAAGGTCGACCTGCGCGAAATCTCTATCCTGGCCCTGACCGAACAATATCTCGCCTTCATCGACAGTGCGCGGCAGTTGAAGCTGGAACTGGCCGCCGACTATCTGGTGATGGCCGCCTGGCTCGCCTATCTCAAATCCGCGCTGCTGCTGCCCAGGCAGGAACAGCCCGATCCCAGCCCCGAAGACTTGGCGCTGCGCCTGCAACTGCGGCTCCAGCGCCTCAACGCCATGCGTGACGCGGCGGCGCGATTGATGGCGCGCGACCGGATCGGCCGTGACGTATTCCCGCGCCGCGCGCCCGAAGGGCTGCGGCTGGTGAAGAAGGCGCAATGGCGCGCCAGCCTCTATGACCTCATTGCCACCTATGGCCAGATTCGCGCCCGTACCCAGCCGGTGGTCCACACCATCGCCGTCCGCCCGGTCATGACCCTGGACGAAGCGATCCAGCGGGTCGGGGCGCTGGTCGGCGCGGCGCTCGACTGGACCCGGCTCGAATCCTTCCTCCCGCCCGACCTAGACCCGCCAAAGGTGAAGTCGGCGCTGGCCAGCAGCTTCGTCGCCGCGCTCGAACTGGCGCGGCAGGGGCGGATCGAGATCCAGCAGGACGGCATTTTCCAGCCCATCTATCTGCGCGCGCCCATGCCGGCGGACCATCGCGGACCCCTGTTATGAACCCGGAACCCGATGATTATCTGCGCGCGGTGGAAGCGGCGCTGTTCGTGGCGGAGCATCCGCTGACCCCGGCGGAGATCAGGCTGCATGTCGGCGAAGCGGGCGACCTCGACACCGCGTTGCGGACCCTTGGCGATCAATATGCCGGGCGCGGGGTCAATCTGGTCGAACGGGGCGGGCGCTGGCATTTCCAGACCGCCGCCGACCTCGCCCATATCCTGCGCCGCGAAAAGGACGAGCCGCGCAGGCTCTCGCGCGCGGCGATGGAGACGCTGGCGATCATCGCCTATCATGAGCCGGTCAGCCGCGCCGAGATCGAGGCGATTCGCGGGGTTCAGGTGGCCAAGGGCACGCTCGACGTGCTGATGGAGGCAGGCTGGGTCCGCCCCGCCGGCCGCCGCGAAGTCCCCGGCCGCCCGCTCATCTATGCGACGACCGTAGAATTTCTGACACATTTCGGGCTTAGCAGCCGCCGTGACCTGCCTGGAATAGAGGATCTGCGCGCGGCCGGCCTGCTCGATCCGGTCGATTTGGCGCTGGAGGGTCTGACGGGCCAATCCGTTGTGGAAAATGACGAGGAAGAGGCCTAGATAGGCCCTCTGCTAGGAGTATTGAAAAATGGGTTCCTTTTCGCTGATGCACTGGGTGATCGTGCTCCTGGTCGTCATGCTGCTGTTCGGTGGCGGCCGCATCTCCGGCCTGATGGGTGACGTGGCCAAGGGTATCAAGAGCTTCAAGAAGGGCATGGCCGAGGATGACGAGGTGACGCCCGCCAAGCCCGCGACCCGCCTCGAAGGGCATCGTGTCCCCGAACAGGATGCGCCGACCGCGACCGAAGAAAAGACCAAGGCCTGACCGCCTCCAGCACAGGCCGATAGTCCCGCATGTTTGGTATCGATTCATCCGAACTTCTGGTGATCGTGATCATTGCGGTGATCGTGATCGGGCCGAAGGATCTGCCACGCGCGCTCTACAAGGTGGGGCAGATCGTGGGCAAGGCGCAGGGCATGGCGCGTCATTTCCGCACCGGCATCGACGCCATGGTCCGCGAAGTGGAACTGGAAGAGCTGGAAAAGAAATGGGCCGCGCAGAACAAGCGGATCATGGACGAACATCCGCCCGAAACGCTGCCCGCACCCGCCGCAGAGGACAAGCCGGCCTTCGTCGCGCAATCCGCGCCGGTGGACGACCGGCCGCCCTATGTGGCGGAGGCCGCGCCCGCGCTCCCGCCAGCCCCGGCGTCCGAAGGCCCGCCCTATGTCGCCGAAGCGCCAACCCCGGCGCACGGCAGCGCATCGCATAAGGGTGACGCAACGGCATGATCGGCGATATCGACGACAGCAAGGCGCCCTTGCTCGACCATCTGATCGAACTGCGCGGCCGGCTGCTCAAATGCGTCTATGCGTTGTTCCTGACCGGCGCGGTCTGCTTCTATTTTTCCGAACAGCTCTTCACCATCCTCGTCCATCCGCTCAAGGAAGCATTCGGCGATGCCGGCGGCAAGCTGGTCTATACCAAGCTGTACGAAGCCTTTTTCGTGCAGGTGAAGATCGCCGTTTTCGGGGCCTTCTGCCTGTCCTTCCCGATCATCGCGAACCAGCTCTGGGCTTTCGTCGCGCCGGGTCTCTATGCCAGGGAAAAGAAGGCGCTGCTGCCCTTCATCCTTGCCACTCCCTTCCTGTTCAGCATGGGGGCAAGCCTGGCCTATTTCGTCGTGATGCCGACCGCGTTCCATTTCTTTCTGCAATTTCAGGGGAATAGCAGCGGATTGTCGGTCGAGGCATTGCCCAGTGCCGACGCCTATCTCGGCCTTGTGATGCAATTCATCCTGGCTTTCGGCATCAGCTTCCTGATGCCGGTTCTGCTGATGCTGCTCAACCGTGCGGGCTTCGTGACGCGGGCGCAACTGATCGGGATGCGCCGCTACATGATCGTCGCCGCCTTCATCCTGGCGGCGGTGCTGACCCCGCCCGATGTCGTGTCGCAACTGATGCTCGCCATTCCGCTGCTGCTGCTCTACGAAATCACGATCGTCGCGATCTGGTTCACCGACCGCAAGCAGGCGAAGGCGGAAGCCGCCGAGGAGGCTTCGGCGTAGCGGCTGCGCGCACGCCTCCCCCCGGACTGGACCGGAGGGGGGGAATGCCCGTCACTGCCCGAAACCGGCGTCCCTCGCCACTGCCACCGCTTCGCGCGCGGCCGCCAGCAGCGCGCCGCTCTTGGCCTCGCACTCGCGCTGTTCATAGTCGGCGTTCGAATCCGCGACGATGCCCGCGCCCGCCTGCACATGCATGATCCCGTCCTTGAGGACGGCGGTGCGCAGCACGATGCAACTGTCCATATTGCCGTCCGGCCCGAAATAGCCCACCCCGCCGGCATAGGCGCCGCGCGTCTCCGGCTCCAGTTGCGCGATGATCTCGCAGGCGCGGACCTTGGGCGCGCCCGACACCGTGCCGGCCGGGAAGCCAGCGAACAGCGCGTCGATCGCGTCCTTGTCCGGCGCCAGGCGGCCGACCACGTTCGACACGATATGCATGACATGGCTGTAAAATTCGACGGTGTAGCTTTCCGTCACCGTCACCGATCCGGCCGTCGCGACCCGGCCGACATCGTTGCGGCCCAGGTCCAGCAGCATCAGATGCTCGGCCCGCTCCTTGGGATCGGCCAGCAGGCTTTCGCGATTGGCCGCATCCTCCACCCCGTTTTTGCCGCGCGGCCTCGTGCCGGCGATCGGCCGGATCGTCACTTCGCCGTCGCGCGCGCGGACCAGTATCTCCGGCGACGATCCGATCAGGGCAAAGCCGGGCAGGTCGAGATAATAGAGGAAGGGCGACGGATTGATCCGCCGCAATGCGCGGTACAGCGCAATGGGGGGCAGGGTGAAGGGGCTGGTGAAACGCTGCGCCAGCACCACCTGAAATATGTCGCCCGCAACGATATAGTCCTTGGCCGCATCCACCATCTGGGCATAGCGGCCCGGTTCCAGCACCGGCTTCACGTCGATATCGGCGATCTGCGCCGGGGCGGGGAGGGCGGGCAGGGGGGCGGCCAGCCGCGCGGCGGTGGCGTCGATCCGCTCCAGGGCGGCGTCGATGGCTTTGTCCGCGTCGCCAAAGCTGCCCTTCCACACCGGCGACACGATATAAAGCTGGTCCGCCAGCCGGTCGAAGATCAGGATCACGGTAGGGCGCACGAACAGCATGTCGGGCAGCGCGATCGGATTGGGGGCGGGGCGGGGCAGTTTTTCCACCAGCCCGACCGTCTCATAGCCGAAATAGCCGACCAGGCAGGCGAGCGCGGCCGGCAGCGCCGGGTCCATCTCCGCCCGGCATTCCGCCACCAGCGCGCGCAGCGCATCGAGCGCGCCGCCGCCTGTCGCGACAAAGGCGTCGCGATCGGTCGCCCATGCACGATTGATTTCGGCGCTCTGGCCATGGGCGCGAAACACCAGGTCGGGGGCCAGCCCGATCAGGCTGTAACGGCCCCGTACCGCGCCGCCCTCGACCGATTCCAGCAGATAATCGCCGCGATTCGGTTCCAGCAGCTTCAGGGCCGCTGAAATCGGCGTGTCGGTGTCGGCGATCTGCCGCCGCCATACCAGCGCCGACTCGCCCCGCGCCAGCGCCGCGCGCGCAAAATCCACGCCGTCCGTCCCCCCTGCCGCCATCTTACTGGCCGCCGGCTGTGCTGTCGGACAGGGCCTTGCGCACCTGCGCCACGGCCTTGGCGTTGCGGGTGACGTTCAGGTCCTTTTCGACCGCGCGCTCGAACTGCTGGGCATATTCCTGGCCCACCACAGTGCCCAGTTGCGATCGCACCTGATTGAGCAGTTCCGGCTGGCCCTTGGCGTCGCCGCGCTGGATCGCGTTCAACTGCACCACGAAATAGCCGCGATCCTGCCCGATCGGCAATGTCTTGACCGTATTGGGCGCCATCGAAAAGAGAATGGCGACCTCGGCGGGCGGGCGCTGCTGGCCGCGCATGATGTCGGCGCGACGACCGCCCAGCACCTGCGGCGCGGGCAGCTTGACCCCGGCCTGCGCGATCGCGTCGGCCAGCTTCATGCCCTTTGCCACCTTGGCCTGGATCTGCGCGGCCAGCGCCTTGGCCTTCAGATTGCCGGCGTTCAGCTTATATTGCGCCAGCACCAGTTGCTTGACCTCGGCCAGCGGCGGCGGCGCGGCGGCGATGATGTCGCCCGGCGCGGCCAGCGCATAGCGTTTGTCGGGCGTGATCGGGACCAGTTGCGCATCGTCGTCCGCGCTCATCGCAAAGACGGGGGCCAGCAGCGGCTGGATATCGGCCGGGGCGACATAGGCCTGGTCCTTCACCTGCTTGCCGGTGGCCAGCAGGGGCGGGGTCGTTTCCAGTGTCAGGCCGTTGTCCTTGGCCACTTCCTCGAACGTCCCGCCATTGGCGATCGCATCCTCGATCTTGCCGGTGAAGTCGGTCAGCAGTTGCTTTTCCTTCTGCGCGCGCAGCGTGGCGACGATTTCCGCGCGCACTGCGGCCAGTGGCCGGGCGGGCGTGTCCTTGACCGCGGTAACGCGCAGCAGCAGCCAGCCCAGCGATCCGCGCACCGGCCCGACCAGTTCGCCCTGCCTGGCCGCCCATGCCGCGTCGGCAGCAGCCTTGCCGGCCGACAGGGTCATCGCCTCGCGGCTCTGGTCTGTCACGGTCGATACGGCCAGGCCCGCGCCCTTGGCGGCATCGGCCAGGCTCCTGCCCGCCTTCACCTGATCGGCGATCGCCTTGGCGCCGGCCTGGGTCGGCAGCACCAGTTGTTCGACGCTGCGGCTTTCCTTGGCGGCATAGGCGGCCTTGTTCTGGTTGTAATAGGCGGCGATCTCCGCATCGCCCGGCTGCGCCGCCTGGGCGAAACGGGTGGCGTCGACCACGGCATAGCGGATGCGCCGCTGTTCGGGGATCGTGAAGCGCGTGCTGTTCTTCTGGTAATAGTCCGCCAGTTGCGCGTCGGTCGGCGCCTTGTCGTCCAGGAAGGCGATGGCGGGAATAGCCGCCACCGTGCCCTGCCGCGCTTCCAGCAGCAACGACGCATAGGGCAGCACCTGACCGTCCGACAGCTTCACGCCCAGTCCCACCGGCGCGAGCAACTGGCGCTGGAGGATGTTGGCGGCGAAATCGTCGCGCAGTTGCTGCTCGGTGATGCGCTGCCGCGACAGGAACTGGCGGAACAGCGCCTGGCTGAAATTCCCCGCCGCATCCTGAAAGGCAGGAATCTGCGCGATCTGCGCATCGATCAGCCGCTTGCTGATATGCACGCCTTGCTGATCGGCGAACGCCTTCAGCGTCAGTTCGCCCACCAGTCCGTCAAACACCTGTTCCACGCCGCCTTGCGCCAGCAATTGGCTCATCTGCAAACCGGGATTGGATTGCCGCGCATTCTCGAAGGCGCGCTGCACTTGCGTCTGCAATTCGCCCTCGCTCAGCGTCCGCCCCTTCGCCCTGGCGGCCGTGCCGCCGCCGCCCAGCGACGTTCCGAACTGCCCGTTGCTCAGATCACCCATGATGAAGGCTGCGGCGATGACCCCCAGGAACAGGATCGCGAAGATCGCGCCGAATTTTGAGCGGATGAAGCGACGAAAGACAGAGAGCATGAAATTGTCCGAATTGCGGGCGTTATGGCGGCCCGCTTTAGGCGCGGATGCGCGCGGCGGCAAGGCTTGGACTGGACAAATGCGCGAGCGCCGTTCATCGGCTTTTGCAGCATCCGCTTCTTTCGGGGAGACGCATCAGGGCCATGGCCCGGCGGCGAAGGGGCGGGGGCGACGTGCAGCAATAACCATAAGGGAATGGATTGATGGGCAGGCGCAAGCTGGTTGTCGGCAATTGGAAGATGAACGGGATGCGCGAGCATCTGGGCGAAGTGGAGGCGATCGGCCGCGTGGCGGCGGCGCATCCGTCGGTGGAGGTGGGCCTGTGCCTGCCGGCCACCCTCATCATGGCGGGGTCGGAACGGCGCGGCGCGGCGTTCATCGGCGCGCAAAACTGTCATATGGACATCAGCGGCGCCTATACCGGCTCGCTGTCGGCGGAAATGCTGGCGGAGGCTGGCGCCACCTGGGTCATCACCGGCCATAGCGAACGGCGCGAGGCGCGCGGCGAAACCAATGCCGACATCGCCGCCAAATCCGCCGCCGCGCATCAGGCCGGCCTCAACGTCATCCTGTGCGTGGGCGAGACGCTGGCCGTGCGCGATGCCGGACGCGCCGAACAGGTGGTCGCCGACCAATTGCTCGCTTCCCTGCCCGAAGGCGCGGCGGCCGACTGGCTCGCGGTCGCCTATGAACCCATCTGGGCGATCGGCACGGGTCGCATCCCGACGATGGAGGCGGTCGCCGCCATGCACGCCGCGCTGCGCGCCGCGCTCGCCAGCCGGATCGGGGCAGAGGCGGACAGGATGCGCATCCTCTATGGCGGGTCGATGAATGGCGACAATGCGGCGGACCTGCTCGCCATCGCCGATGTCGATGGCGGCCTGGTCGGTGGCGCGAGCCTGAGCGCCAAGAAATTCGCGCCCATCATCGAGGCGGCGGACCAGCAGATGGCGGCGGCGGCCTGAACCGGGACGCCCCGGCCGGGTAAAGAAACCCGTCCTTTTCGCGCCGTCACCCCCGCGCAGGCGGGACTCCATCTCCCGACCTTTGCATCACGCGGCGCAGGCGGGAGATGGATCGCCGTTCGCGCGGGGAGGGCACGCATCAACTTGTCGCGAAAGGTGCGGTTGCCCCCGCGCCCCATCATCGCTATGTGCGCGCCAACGCCCTCCTTCACCGGACAGATATAACCGCAATGTTCACCTTCCTTCTCGTCGTGCAGGCGATCGTCGCCGCCCTGCTGGTCACTGTCATCCTGATGCAGAAGTCGGAAGGTGGCGGTCTGGGCGTGGGCGGCAGCCCGTCGGGCTTCATGTCGGCGCGCGGCGCGGCGGATTTCCTGACCCGCTCGACCACCATCCTCGCCAGCATCTTCGTGCTGCTGTCGATCGTGATGGCGGTGATCGCGTCGGTGCGGCACGCCCCCGGCGATATCGACACCTCGCTGGTGAAGCAGGCCCCGGCCACGCAGGGCGCGCCTGCGCCGGCCGATCCGCTGGCCGGCAATGCGGCGGCGGCGCCGGCCGCCAACGGCGCGGTCCCGCTCGCCAACTAACCGCCACAGCGATCGTTCGATCTTTTTTTAAGCGCGCGTGGATTCGCGCGCTTGCTCTTTGTTGTTCCGAAAGGCTAACCCTCTTCTCCCATGGCGCGGTATATTTTCATCACCGGCGGCGTGGTCTCCTCGCTTGGCAAGGGCCTGATGGCCGCTTCGCTTGCAGCTTTGTTGCAAGCGCGAGGTTTCCGTGTGCGAATCCGGAAATTCGATCCCTATCTGAACGTCGATCCGGGCACGATGTCGCCCTATCAGCATGGCGAAGTCTATGTGACCGACGACGGGGCGGAAACCGATCTCGACCTTGGCCATTATGAGCGGTTTACCGGCGTTTCGGCGCGCCAGTCGGACAATGTGACGCAGGGCCGCGTCTATCAGACGATCATCCAGCGCGAACGGCGCGGCGACTATCTGGGCGCGACGGTGCAGGTGATTCCGCACGTCACCGACGAGATCAAGGCCTTCGCGCTCGCCGACACCGAAGATCTCGACTTCGTCCTGTGCGAAATCGGCGGCACGGTCGGCGACATCGAATCGCTGCCCTTCATGGAAGCGATTCGCCAGCTCCATAATGATCTGGATCGCGGCCAGTCGATCTTCGTCCATGTGACGCTGGTGCCCTATATCGCGGCGGCGGGCGAGCTCAAGACCAAGCCGACCCAGCATAGCGTGCGCGAACTCACCTCGCTCGGCATCCAGCCCGACATATTGCTCTGCCGCTGCGAACATCCGCTGCCCGAAAGCGAGCGCCGCAAGATCGCGCTGTTCTGCAACGTCCGGCCCGAAGCGGTCATCCCGGCGCTCGACGCCAGCAGCATCTATGCCGTCCCCCAGCAATATCATGCCGAAGGGCTGGATAACGAAGTGCTGCGCGCCTTCGGCATCACGGATGCGCCCGCGCCCAGCATGGCCCGCTGGGACGACATCATGGACCGCCAGCAAAATCCCGAAGGTGAAGTCACCATCGGCGTGGTCGGCAAATATGTCGGCCTGCTCGACGCCTATAAATCGCTGCACGAAGCGCTGCACCATGGCGGCCTTGCCAACCGGGTGAAGGTGAAGATCAAGTGGATCGACGCCGAACTGTTTGAAAAGGGCGATGATATCGCCGCCAGCCTGGAGCCGATGCACGGCATCCTCGTCCCTGGCGGCTTTGGCGTGCGCGGGTCGGAAGGCAAGATCGCCTCGGTCAAGTTCGCGCGCGAACGCCATGTGCCCTTCTTCGGTATCTGCCTGGGGATGCAGATGGCCTGTATCGAGGGCGCGCGGAACACGGCGGGCATCGCCGCGGCCTCCACTACCGAATTTGGCGAAACCACAGAGCCTGTGGTCGGCCTGATCACCGAATGGATGAGCAAGGAAGGCTTGCAGAAACGCACCGCGCAAACCGACCTTGGCGGCACCATGCGTCTGGGGGCTTACCCGGCCAGGCTGACCGGCAACAGCGTCGTCGCGGGCGTCTATGGCGCGACCGAGATCAGCGAACGGCACCGCCACCGCTACGAAGTCAATGCCGGCTATCGGGATCGTC
This sequence comes from Sphingobium cyanobacteriorum, assembly GCF_030580935.1. Lineage (GTDB taxonomy): Bacteria > Pseudomonadota > Alphaproteobacteria > Sphingomonadales > Sphingomonadaceae > Sphingobium > Sphingobium cyanobacteriorum. The sequence continues at coordinate 505,234 of NZ_JAUQOM010000002.1, forward strand.
TCGAACAGGGCGGCCTGATCTTTTCGGGCATGTCGCCCGACGGCACGCTGCCCGAAATCGTCGAGCGGCCGGACCATCCCTGGTTTGTCGGCGTGCAATTCCACCCGGAACTCAAGTCCAAACCCTTTGATCCGCATCCGCTGTTCGCCAGCTTCATCGCAGCGGCGGTCAAGCAGAGCCGGCTGGTGTAAGGAGAAACGGGGCCTGCGAGGCCCCGTTTTTCGATTCAGGCGGGTTAAACGCTGTTATGCGGTTAGAATTGAAGCAATGCTGCCTATAGCGTTGGCGTCAGCTTCAGCAACCGTCCCTGCGATCCATCGCCGCCATCCTCCAGCAGCCACAGCGCGCCGTCCGGGCCTTGCTCGACCTCGCGGATGCGCGCGCCCATGTCCCACTGGTCCGCCTTTTCCGCCCTTTCGCCGTCCAGCTTCACCCGCACGAGGCTCTGGCTGGACAGGCCGCCGATGAACAGCGACCCCTTCCAGGCCGGGAACAGGTCGCCCGCATAGTGGATCAGCCCGCCCGGCGAAATCACCGGGTTCCACCAGACTTTGGGCGCTTCATAGCCATCGCCCGCCTTGTGATCGGGAATGTCGCGACCGTCATAATGGCTGCCGTTCGACGCCTTGGGCCAGCCATAGTTGAGGCCCGGCTTGATCAGGTTCACCTCGTCGCCGCCCTTCGGCCCCATTTCCTGTTCCCACAATCGCCCGTCGGCATCAAAGGCGATGCCCAGCAGGTTGCGATGGCCATAGGACCAGACCGCCGGGTGAAAACCCTGTGCCGCCAGCGGATTGCCTGCCGCCGGCGTGCCGTCCAGGTTCAGGCGCAATAGCTTGCCCAGCGTCGCCTTGGGGTCTTGCGCCGGATCGAATGCCTGCCGCTCGCCATTGGTGAAGAACAGATATTGGCCGTCGGGGGAAAAGGCGATGCGGCCCGAATAATGGCCATTGCCCTCGACATAGGGGCTGGCGCGGAAGATCACCTGCACATCCTTCAGCGCGGTCGTCCCGTCGCTCGCCTGCGCGAACTGGCCCCTGGCCAGCGCGACGCCCTTCACGCCGTCCCGCGCTTCCGAAAAGCTGAAATAGACGGCCTGGTCCTTGGCGAAGGCTGGCGACAGCACCACGTCCATCAGCGCCCCTTGCCCCGCGCTGTCCACCCTGGGGATGCCCGCGACCGGGATCTTGGTGCCGTTTTTCGGATCGAACAGGATCATCTCGCCCGCCTTCTCCGTCACCAGCGCGCGACCGTCGGGCAGGAATGTCATCGCCCAGGGCGACTCGAAATCGGCGATCACCGATGTCTTGAACGGCTTGTCCGCCGATATGGCCGCCTGGCTGTTGGCCCCGTCGCCCGCGCAGGCGATCAGCAGCAGGGGCAGGGCGGTGAGCGTCAGGTGGCGCATCTGTGTCTCCGGGGCAAAAGGATCATGCCGCTGCAATGATCGGGGACGATTAATGTTGCAGATTTTCTGTACCCCGCCTATATCGCCCTTGCTTCCTCACATCGTCAAACATGTCAGGGTCGCGGGTTTCCACCTGCGGCGCGGAAGAAGCTGCATATTTGTTCTGGAGACTGCATGGCGGACATCGCCCAACTGACCGCGCTGATCGAACCTGAGGTGAAGGCTTTGGGCTTCGACCTGGTGCGCATCAAGCTGTTCGGGTCGGGGGATGAACACACGCTCCAGATCATGGCCGAACGTCCCGCCACCAAGCAGTTGGTGATCGAGGATTGCGCCGCCATCTCGCGCCGCCTGTCGGACGTGCTGGACGAAGCCGATCCGATCGAGGAAGCCTATCGCCTCGAAGTCAGTTCACCCGGCATCGACCGGCCGCTCACCCGCCTGCACGATTTCCGCGAATGGGCGGGTCATGAAGCGAAAATCGCCGCGACCGAACTGGTCGAGGGGCGCAAGAGCTTTCGCGGCGTCCTGAACGGCGTCGAAGGGGACGATATTCTCTTTACAGACGCCAAGGCCGGCGCGGTCGCCATCCCCTTCGCCCTTGTCGGCGAAGCCAAGCTGCTGCTGACCGACAGGCTGATTTCTGCTACCATGCCGCTCTCTTCCGATGGGGCGGATGAATTTGAAACCGAAGAATAAGGGTTCATAAGCCATGGCCAACGCCATTTCCGCCAATCGGGCCGAACTGATCGCCATCGCCAATTCGGTGGCCAGCGAAAAGATGATCGACAAGGCCATCGTCATCGAGGCGATGGAGGACGCGATCCAGCGGGCCGCCCGCGCGCGCTACGGCGCCGAAAACGACATCCGTGCCAAGCTGGACCCGGACAGCGGCGACCTGCGCCTGTGGCGCGTCGTCGAAGTGGTCGACACGGTCGAGGATTATTTCAAGCAGGTCGACCTCAAGCAGGCGCAAAAGCTCAAGAAGGACGCTGTTGTCGGCGACTTCATCGTCGATCCGCTGCCCGCGATCGACCTGGGCCGCATCGACGCGCAATCGGCCAAGCAGGTCATCTTCCAGAAGGTCCGCGACGCGGAGCGCGAGCGCCAGTTCGAGGAATATAAGGACCGCGTGGGCGAGATCATCACCGGCGTCGTCAAGTCCGTCGAATTCGGCCATGTCGTCGTCAATCTGGGCCGGGCCGAAGGCGTGATCCGCCGCGATCAGCAGATTCCGCGCGAAGTCGTCCGCGTCGGCGACCGCATCCGCTCCGTCGTGCTCAACGTGCGCCGCGAAAATCGCGGGCCGCAGATTTTCCTCAGCCGCGCGCATCCCGAATTCATGAAGAAGCTGTTCGCGCAGGAAGTTCCCGAAATCTACGATGGCGTCATCACCATCATGGCCGCCGCCCGCGATCCGGGCAGCCGCGCCAAGATCGGCGTCATCAGCCGCGATTCGAGCATCGATCCGGTAGGCGCCTGCGTCGGCATGAAGGGCAGCCGCGTCCAGGCCGTCGTGCAGGAAATGCAGGGCGAAAAGATCGACATCATCCCCTGGTCGGAAGATACCGCCACCTTCGTCGTCAACGCGCTGCAACCCGCCCAGGTCGCCCGCGTCGTCATCGATGAGGAAGAAGAGCGTATCGAAGTCGTCGTTCCCGACGATCAGCTCAGCCTCGCCATCGGCCGCCGTGGCCAGAATGTCCGCCTCGCCAGCCAGCTCACCGGCAAGGCGATCGACATCATGACCGAAGCCGATGCGTCGGAAAAGCGCCAGAAGGAATTCGTCGCCCGCTCCGAACTGTTCCAGAACGAACTGGACGTGGACGAAACTCTGTCGCAACTGCTGGTGGCCGAAGGCTTTGGCGAGCTGGAGGAAGTCGCCTATGTCGAGGTTGACGAACTCGCCTCGATCGAGGGTTTTGACGAGGAACTGGCCGCCGAACTGCAAAATCGCGCGCAGGAAGCGCTCGAACGCCGCGAGGCTGCCGCGCGTGAGGAACGTCAGGCGCTGGGCGTCGAGGATGCGCTGGCCGACATGCCGCACCTGACCGAAGCCATGCTGGTGACGCTGGGCAAGGCGGGGATCAAGACGCTCGACGATCTCGCCGATCTCGCCACCGACGAACTGGTGCAGAAGAAGCGCGTCGACCAGCGCCGCCGCAAGTCCGACAGCAGCAGCGACGACAAGGGCGGCATCCTGGCCGCCTACGGCCTGTCCGACGAGCAGGGCAATGAAATCATCATGGCCGCCCGCGCCCACTGGTTCGAAGAGGAAGCCTGAGCCTTTATGCCTTTTGTCGACATCCGCCTGGCTGGCAACGCAACCCGCGCGCAGAAAGCCGCGATCGTTGCTGACGTCACCCGGTCGCTCGTGGAGCGGCTGGGGAAGCCGGCGGCTGCCGTGCAGATCGTGATCTCGGAAATTCCCACTGAAAATTACGCGGCCGGCGGGCAATTGCTCGTCGACCGCGACGCCCCCTCTTCACCAAGGGAGGACGCCCATGCTGCGGTCACTCCCCGATGAGAGAATAGGCGCTCCCTCTAGCGTTGGACTTGCCCTTTCTTCCGTTCTGGCGGAGGAGCGCGCATGACCGAACGCAAATGCATATTGACCGGCGACCGTGCCGATCCCGACACGCTGATCCGCCTGGCCGTGGGGCCGGAGGGGCAGGTGCTGCCCGACATCCGCGCCAAGGCGCCGGGGCGGGGCGCCTGGATCGGCGTGACCCGCGCGGAACTGGAAACCGCGCTGGCCAGGGGCAAGCTCAAGGGCGCGCTCGCCCGGTCGTTCAAGGACGGCGCGCTTCAGATCCCAGAATCCCTGCCCGCCCTGGTCGAGGATGGTCTGCGCAAGGCGTTGCTCGACCGGCTGGGGCTGGAAGCCCGCGCCTCCATGCTGCTCACCGGGTCGGAAAAGATCGATGTCGCCTGCCGCAAGGGGCAGGTGCAATTGCTGCTCCATGCCGTCGATGCGGCGGCCGACGGCAATCGCAAGCTGGACCAGGCATTTCGGGTTGGCCGGGATGCGGAGGGCACGGATTTGGCGGGCATCACCTTGCCTGTGGACCGCGATGCCCTATCTATGGCAATGGGGCGGGACAATGTCGTCCATATCGCGGTGACCGACTCGCGGGCTGCTTCGCGCCTGCGCGCGGCCATAGGCCGCTTGGAAAGCTATCTGGGTTGCGCTAACGGGGCGCCTGTGCATGGGGAGCATGACTCCGCCGATGCGCCGGGCGTCCCTGACTAGTTTGGGCCGAACAGGCATATATTGGGCGTCGGCGGGCCTATCCGGCCGAAGCGGAAGTGAAGGGTTAAGTTCAGTCGTATGAGTGACAGCAAGGAAGACAAGCCGGTTCTGGGCCGCAAGCCACTGGGCATCAAGCGGACCGTCGAATCCGGCCAGGTGCAGCAGCAGTTCAGCCATGGCCGCAAGAATACGGTCGTGGTCGAGGTGAAGCGGCGCCGTGTTCTGGGCAAGCCGGGTGAGACGGCCGGTGCCGCGCCTGCGGCCACGCCCCAGGCTGATCCCGCGCCTGCGCCCCGTCCCGCCGCCCCGGCGCCGCAGCAGCCCCAGGCCCGCGCGCCCCAGCCGGCCGCCCCGGTGCGCCAGTCGCCGCCGCAAAGCCTGATGTCGCGTCAGGAATTGCAGGCCAAGCTGCTGCGTGAGGCCGAAGAGGCCCGCATGACCGCGCTGGAGGATGCCCGTCGTCGTGAGGACGCCGCGCGCCTTGCCGCGATCGAGGAAGAAAAGCGCCGGGCCGAGGAAAATCGCCAGGCGGCCGAAGCCCCGGTTGCTCCGGTGGCCGAACCGGAAGCCAGGGCAGCCGAAGAACCCGCAAGCGCCCCCGCCCCGGCGCAGGAGCCTGCCGCCCCCGCGCCTGTCGCCACCGCACCTGTCGCGGCGCAGTCCGCCCCGGCGGAAGCCGAAGCGCGCGCTCCGGTCGCTGCCGTCCCGCCGCCGCGCCGCTTCACCCCGGTCGCGCCGGTCAAGCGTCCCGAACCGGCCAAGCCCGAACGCGCCAAGAAGGGCGAGGATAATCGTCGCCAGGCCGGCAAGCTCACCGTCACCAAGGCGCTGGCCGATGACGACAGCGCCCGCGCCCGCAGCCTCGCCGCGCTCAAGCGTGCCCGCGAAAAGGAACGTCGCGCCCATTATTCGGGCGGCGCCAAGACGCGCGAGAAGCAGAGCCGCGACGTGATCGTGCCCGAAAGCATCACGGTGCAGGAACTCGCCAACCGCATGGCCGAAAAGGGCGCGGATCTGGTCAAGTCCCTGTTCAAGATGGGCACCGCCGTCACGCTCAACCAGTCGATCGACCAGGATACGGCGGAACTGCTGGTCGAGGAATTCGGCCACCGCATCCAGCGCGTGTCCGATGCCGACGTGGAAATCGGCATGGAAGGGGAGGTCGATGCGTTCGAAACGCTCAAGCCCCGCGCCCCTGTTGTCACCATCATGGGCCATGTCGACCATGGCAAGACCTCGCTGCTCGACGCGCTGCGCGGGACCGATGTGGTCGCGGGCGAAAGCGGCGGCATCACCCAGCATATCGGCGCCTATCAGGTGACGACCAAGGCTGGCGATGTCATCACCTTCCTCGACACGCCGGGCCATGAAGCCTTCTCGGAAATGCGCGCCCGCGGCGCCAACGTCACCGATATCGTCATCCTGGTGGTGGCGGCCGATGACGGGCTGATGCCGCAGACGATCGAGGCGATCAACCATACCAAGGCGGCCGGCGTGCCGATGATCGTGGCGATCAACAAGTGCGACAAGCCCGACGCCAACCCGCAAAAGGTGCGCGAGCGCCTGCTGAGCGAGGAGATCGTGGTCGAGGATATGGGCGGCGACGTTCAGGACGTGGAGGTTTCCGCGCTCAAGAAGACCGGCCTTGACGAACTGATCGAAAAGATCCTGCTCCAGGCCGAAGTCATGGAACTGTCCGCCAACCCCGATCGCCAGGCCGAAGGCAATGTGATCGAGGCGCAGCTCGACAAGGGCCGTGGTGCGGTCGCCACCGTGCTGGTGCGCAAGGGCACGCTCAAGGTCGGCGACACCTTCGTCATCGGCGCCGAAAGCGGCAAGGTCCGTGCGCTGGTCAATGACAAGGGCCAGCAGGTGAAGTCCGCCGGCCCCTCCACCCCGGTCGAGGTTCTGGGCCTGTCCGGCGTGCCCAAGGCGGGCGACCAGCTCACTGTCGTGGAAAATGAAGCCCGTGCCCGCGAAGTCGCCGCCTATCGTCAGGAACAGGCGACCAAGAAGCGCACGACGACCGCGCCCACCAGCTTTGAACATATGTTCTCGGCGCTCAACACCACCGTCATCGAATATCCGGTGGTGGTGAAGGGCGATGTGCAGGGGTCCGTCGAAGCGATCGTGTCGTCCTTGAACCGCATCTCGACCGACGAGATCAAGGTCCGCATCCTGCAATCGGGCGTCGGCGCGATCACCGAAAGCGATGTCACGCTGGCCGCCGCCAGCCGCGCGCCGCTGATCGGCTTCAACGTCCGCCCCAATGCCAAGGCGCGCCAGTTGGCGGAGCGCGAGAAAATCTCGCTGCGCTATTATGACGTGATCTACGACCTGCTTGAGGAAGTGCGCGGCGAAATGGCGGGCCAGTTGGCGCCCGAACGCATCGAAACGATCGTTGGTCGCGCCGAAGTGCTCCAGGTGTTCCCGGCGGGCAAGAAGGACAAGGCGGCCGGCCTCCTCGTCCTCGACGGCATCATCCGCAAGGGGCTCAACGCGCGCCTCACCCGGTCCGATGTCATCGTGTCGAAAACGGTCATCCATTCGCTCCGCCGCTTCAAGGACGATGTCTCCGAAGTCCGCGCGGGCATGGAATGCGGCGCGGTCCTCCAGGACACGAACGACATCAAGGTCGGCGACACGCTCGAACTGTTCGAGGTCGAAGAACGCCAGCGCACGCTGTGATCCAAATTCCCCCTCCCGCTTGCGGGAGGGGGCCAGGGCGGCGGGCCGGCCCTCCTTGTGAATCGCTATGGCCGGCGGGGAAGGCCCACCCCAGGCCCCTCCCGCAGGCGGGAGGAGAGGATCTATGTCCAACCAACCCGAAGGCCCCTCCGTCCGCCTGCTCCGCGTGGGTGAACAGGTGCGCCACGTCCTGTCCGAAATCCTCCAGCGCGGTGACGTGCATGACGATGTGCTGACCAGGCATGTCGTCAGCGTCACCGAAGTCCGCATGTCGCCCGACCTGCGCCACGCGACCGTGTTCATCAAGTCGCTGCTGGGGCAGGATGAGGAAGCGGTGCTGAAAGCGCTGCGCACCAACACCGCCTATCTCCAGCGCGAAGTCGCGACCCGCATTCGCCTCAAATATGCGGCGAAGCTCAAATTCCTGGCTGACGAGAGCTTCGACGAAGGCACCCATATCGACAAGCTGCTGCGCGATCCCAAGGTGGCCCGCGACCTGGCGAAGGACGAGGGCGAGGCTGCGGATTGAAATGCCTGCCGCTGGCCGGAAATTTCGGCCATTTGCCGGCGTGGGGCCGTGCAGAGGCTTCCCGTTGCTGGCGGACTAAGCATAAAAGGCGATGGAGCGGACAGCATATGATGAGACATTTGATGATGCTTCTGGCGGTCTTCGTGATCGCCACGCCCGCCCTCGCCAGGGAGCCCGCGATCCATCCCGCCGTCATCACCGATCCCCGGCCGGACGCCGCCTATCCCGCCGGGATGAGCGCCTTCGTCATCCCGGTCGAGGATGGCGCGATGAATGCGGTCCTGTACACCGCCGCCGGTCCGGGCCTCCATCCCACCCTGCTGTTGCTCCACGGCTTTCCCGGCAATGAGCAGAATCTCGATCTGGCGCAGGCGGCGCGGCGCGCCGGCTGGCATGTCCTGACGCTGCATTATCGCGGCAGTTGGGGCAGCCCCGGCACCTTCTCCTTCACCCATGCGTCCGACGATGCCTTTGCCGCGCTGCAATTTCTGCAACAGCCCGCGACCGTCGCCCGCTATCGCATTGACACCAGCGCGATCGTGGTGGCGGGGCACAGCATGGGCGGCTTCATGGCCGCCGATGCCGCCGCCGCCGAACCGCGCGTCGCGGGCCTGTTCCTGATCGACCCCTGGGACCCGGCCCATACCGTCGCCGCGCTCGCAACGCCCGAAGGCGAGGCCGCATGGAAGGCCGAAGTGGCGAGCGACCTGCCGCCGCTCAACGGCGCAACCTATGACAGCCTGACCGGCGAGATCAGGGGGGATGGGCAGAAATTCGACCTTGGCCGGCGTCTTGCGGGCTATGGCCGCCGCCCGCTGACCCTGCTGGGCGCGGAAAAGGGGATCGGCGCACATGCTCGCAAGGCTGCGGCCGATGCGCAGGGGGCCAATCCGGACGCGCGGCTGATGGTCTGGCCGACCGACCACAGCTTTTCCGACAGCCGGATCGCGCTCGCCGACGCGCTGGTCCGTTTCCTGGCTGGTGTTGCGCCCACGATCCGTTAATTGACCGCGGATGGCCAAGCTCTATTTCTACTATAGCTCGATGAATGCGGGCAAATCGACCACGCTGCTGCAATCGAGCTTCAACTATCAGGAACGCGGCATGGCGACGATGCTGTGGACCGCCGCGATCGACGATCGCTACGGCCATGGCCGCATCGCCTCGCGCATCGGGCTGGAACAGCCGGCGCATCTGTTCGATCCGCAATCCGACATGTTTGCCGCCATCGCCGCCAGCCATCAGGCAACGCCGCTGTCCTGCGTACTGGTGGATGAGGCGCAATTCCTGACGCGGACACAGGTGTGGCAACTGGCGGCGGTGTGCGACCGGCTTGGCGTGCCGGTCCTCTGCTATGGCCTGCGCACCGATTTCCAGGGCGAACTGTTCGACGGCAGCGCCCACCTCCTCGGCCTGGCCGACGCGCTGACGGAGATCAAGACGGTGTGCGATTGCGGCCGCAAGGCGACGATGAACCTGCGCGTCGACGGGCAGGGCAGGGCGATCCGCCAGGGGGCCCAGACCGAAATCGGCGGCAATGATCGCTATGTCGCGCTCTGCCGCCGCCATTTCGTGGAGCAGATGCAGGGCTGACAGCGGCGGCGGCGCGCTATACAGGCGCGTCCATGCATGGCTGGCTCATCCTCGACAAACCGCATGGCCTTGGCTCGACCCAGGCGGTCAGCGCGGTCAAGCGCGCGCTGCGTATCCAGAGGGAAGCGACGGGCGGCGCCGGCAAATGGAAGGTCGGTCATGGCGGCACGCTCGATCCGCTGGCGACCGGCGTGCTGCCGATCGCGATCGGCGAAGCCACCAAGCTGGCGGGGCGCATGCTCGACAGTGACAAGATTTACGATTTTGCTGTAACTTTCGGTGTTCAGACCGACACGCTCGACCTGGAAGGCGCGGTGATCGCGACCAGCGATGTGCGACCGACATGGGCGGATGTGGAGGCGGTGCTGCCGCGCTTCACCGGCCCGATCGAACAGGCGCCGCCCGCCTATAGCGCCATCCTGATCGACGGCCGGCGCGCCTATGACCTCGCCCGCAAGGGGGAAGAGGTCGAAATGAAGCTGCGGTCGGTGACGATATATGGGCTGCACATTTCCTCGCTCCAGGGCGCAGAGGATAGCGCAGCTTGCCCGCAAGGCGGGCTGGCGCAGCTTGGAGAGGGGGAGGGCGCGCCACCCCCCTCTCCAACTCCGGCCAGGCAGCACGCCGCCAAGCCTTCACACCCTCTCCCCCGTGGGGAGAGGATCTCCGCCATCACCCTGACCGCCCATGTCTCCAAGGGCACCTATATCCGCTCCCTCGCCCGCGACATTGCGCTGGCGCTCGGCACGGTCGGCCATGTCACCATGCTGCGCCGGGTCAAGGCCGGGCCGTTCACGCTGGAATCCGCGATTTCGCTGGACAAATTGGATGAAGCTGCTAGGGGCGGCACCATCGGCGGGCTTTTGCTGCCGTTGACGGCGGGGCTGGACGACATCCCGGCTCTCCCCGTCTCTCCCGATCAGGCGCTGGCTCTCCGTCAGGGGAAGGTGCTGTCGGGGTCCGACACTGCCACCGGCCTTCATCTGGCGTTCGACGGGTCCATGCCCGTGGCGCTGGTCGAAGCGCAGGACGGAGAGATCCGGGTGGTGCGCGGTTTCAACCTGATGTCGAGGGAAGACGACTAGATGACGATTACTGCCGAGCGCAAGGAAGCGCTGATCAAGGAATATGCCCGCGTTGAAGGTGACACGGGTTCGCCAGAGGTTCAGGTTGCTATCCTGACCGAGCGGATCACCAACCTGACCGAGCATTTCAAGGGTCACCACAAGGATAATCATAGCCGTCGTGGTCTGCTGATGATGGTCAACAAGCGTCGTTCGCTGCTGGACTATCTCAAGAAGAAGGATCAGGCGCGTTACACCGACCTGATCGGCAAGCTGGGCCTGCGCAAGTAAGTCCGCTACAAAGGGACGGCCCCATTCGGGGCCGTTTCCGATTCTGGAATGGGGCGCAATTCGGCGCCCTGTTGCATATCAGGGGCCAGATGATGCCCCGACACCGCAGCGGGCCGGTTAGCCCGCAACACAGGCCCCGCCCGGCAATAGGGCCGACGCGGGCGAAGGAAAAAACTATGTTCGACGTCAAGAAAGTATCTATCGAGCTGGCCGGCAAGACGCTGACCCTCGAAACCGGCCGTATCGCGCGTCAGGCTGACGCCGCCGTGCTGGCCACCTATGGCGAAACCGTGGTGCTGTGCGCCGTGACCGCCGCCAAGAGCGTGAAGGAAGGGCAGGATTTCTTCCCGCTGACCGTTCACTATCAGGAAAAATATTCCGCCGCCGGCCGCATCCCCGGCGGCTTCTTCAAGCGTGAGCGCGGCGCGACCGAAAAGGAAACGCTGGTTTCCCGCCTGATCGACCGTCCGATCCGCCCGCTGTTCCCCGAAGGCTTCTATAACGAAATCAACGTCATCGCTCAGGTTCTGAGCTTCGATGGCGAAAGCGAGCCGGACATTGTGGCAATGATCGCCGCGTCGGCTGCACTCACCCTGTCGGGCGTGCCCTTCATGGGGCCGATCGGCGCGGCGCGCGTCGGCTACAAGGATGGCGAATATCAGCTCAACCCGTCGCTGGACGAGGTCAAGACCGGCGAACTCGACCTGGTCGTCGCTGCCACCGGCAATGCCGTGATGATGGTCGAATCCGAAGCCAGGGAATTGTCGGAAGATATCATGCTGGGCGCCGTCCTGTTCGCCCATGAAGCGAGCAAGAAGGTCGCCAACGCGATCATCGACCTGGCGGAAAAGGCCGCGAAGGAACCCTGGGATATCGCCAAGGGCGACAATCTCGACGACCTCAAGAAGAAGCTGAAGAAGCTGATCGGCAAGGACATTGCCGCCGCTTACAAGCTGACCGACAAGTCGGCCCGCTCGAACGCGCTCAATGAAGCCCGCGCCAAGGCGAAGGCCAGCTTCACCGCCGAGGGCCTGGACGCCCAGACCGTCATGGCCGGCATCAAGCTGACCAAGAAGCTGGAAGCGGAAATCGTCCGCGGCGCCATCCTCAAGGACGGCAAGCGCATCGACGGCCGCACCACCACCCAGATCCGCCCGATCGAGGCGATGGTCGGCTTCCTGCCCCGCACCCATGGCTCGGCCCTGTTCACGCGCGGTGAAACGCAGTCCATCTGCACCACCACGCTGGGCACCAAGGACGCCGAGCAGATGATCGACGGCCTCACTGGCCTGCATTATGAAAACTTCATGCTGCACTATAACTTCCCGCCCTATTCGGTCGGTGAAGTCGGCCGCTTCGGCGCGCCGGGTCGTCGTGAAGTGGGCCATGGCAAGCTCGCATGGCGCGCGCTCCACCCCGTGCTGCCCAGCAAGGACGAGTTCCCCTACACGATCCGCGTCCTGTCCGACATTACCGAATCGAACGGTTCTTCCTCGATGGCGACCGTCTGTGGCGGTTCGCTCTCGATGATGGACGCCGGCGTGCCCCTGAAGCGCCCGGTTTCGGGCATCGCCATGGGCCTGATCCTGGAAGGCAAGGACTTTGCCGTCCTGTCCGACATATTGGGTGACGAAGATCATCTGGGCGACATGGACTTCAAGGTCGCGGGCACGGAAGCCGGCATCACCACGATGCAGATGGACATCAAGGTTGCCGGCATCACGCAGGAAATCTTCGAGGTCGCGCTGCGTCAGGCGAAGGAAGGCCGTGCGCACATCCTGGGCGAAATGAGCAAGGCGCTGGCATCGACCCGCACCGAACTGTCGGCCCACGCCCCCCGCATCGAAACCTTGCAGATCGACAAGTCGAAGATTCGCGAAGTCATCGGCACCGGCGGCAAGGTGATCCGCGAGATCGTCGCCGAAACCGGCGCGAAGGTCGACATTGACGACGAGGGCCTGATCAAGATCAGTTCGTCCGACCCGGCGCAGATCGAAGCGGCCCGCAAGTGGATCCTTGGCATCACGCAGGAAGCGGAAGTCGGCAAGATTTATGATGGCAAGGTCGTCAATATCGTCGATTTCGGCGCCTTCGTGAACTTCATGGGTGGCAAGGACGGCCTTGTCCACGTCTCCGAAATGAAGAATGAGCGCGTGGAAAAGCCCACCGATGTCGTGTCGGAAGGGCAGGAAGTGAAGGTCAAGGTTCTCGAAATCGACCCGCGCGGCAAGGTGCGCCTGTCGATGCGCGTCGTCGATCAGGAAACCGGCGCGGAACTTGAGGATACCCGTCCTGCCCGCGAACCGCGCGAACCCCGTGGCGCCAGAGAAGATGGGCGCGGCCCGCGCCGTGACGGTGGCGGTGATCGTGGCCCCAGGGGCGAAGGGCGCGGCGATCGCGGTCGTGGCCCGCGCCGTGACGGCGGTGATCGTGGCCCGCGTCGCGAACGCAGCGAAGGCGGCAATGATGACGGTCCCGCGCCGGGTGGCCTGCCCGACTTCCTGACCCAGGACTGATCGCGCAGCCATGCGGCTGACAAGAAAGGGGGCGTCCGGTCGAACCGGGCGCCCTTTTTCGTCGCAATGATCGCGAACGGCTGATTTCGATCAATGCGCAGGCGTAAGGTTCTGCTACTGTAACGAACATCTATCCGGGGAATGTCATGCAGAGGCGTAATGAGCGCTTTGTCGAACGGTTGCCGCTCGTCCTTGACCGGCCGGCCTATGCCTATGGGCTGAGCCTGATCTTCTGCCTCGCGGCATTGCTGCTGCGCTTCGCGGCCGAACCGCTGCTGCCCACCGGCTATCCCTTCGTCACCTTCTTTCCCGCGGTCATCCTCTCCTCCTTCCTGTTCGGGGTGCGGCCGGGCATTTTCACCGCCATTTTATGCGGGCTGCTGTCATGGTACATGTTCATCCCGCCGTTCCACAGCCTGATGATGAACCCGCCCGTCGCCGTGGCGATGATCTTCTACACCGGCGTCGTCAGCATCGACATTCTGCTGATCCACTTCATGCAGCGCGCCAATTTCCACCTGGCGGTGGAGCGCGAACGCAGCCGGACCCTGGCCGACAATCGGGAATTGCTGTTCCGCGAACTCCAGCATCGCGTGTCGAACAATCTTCAGGTCGTCGCCGCCATGCTGTCGCTGCAACGGCGACAGGTCGACCATGCGGACGCCAGGCGTGCGCTGGATGATGCGTCGGAACGGCTGGCACTGGTGGGGCGCATCAGCCGGGCGCTCTACGATCCGTCCGGGGCAGGGCAGGATATGCGCAATTTCCTGTCCACCCTTGCGGCCGACATTATCGGCGCCAGCGGCCGTGACGATGTGCGGGTGGACATGCTGGTGCCCGATGCGATTCAGCTCGATGCCGGCGTCGCCGTCCCCTTCGCCCTGATCGTCGCGGAAACGATCAGCAACGCGATCGAACATGGCCTGCCCGACCGGGGGGCTGTATTCGCATCTCGCTGGACAGGGGCGATGACAGGCTCTGCCTCCAGATCGCCGATGATGGCCGGGGCATTGCACCGGGTTTCCAGATGGATACGCAACAATCGCTCGGCCTGCGCATCGCCCATGCGCTGGCGACGCAACTGGGCGGCCGGTTTGCGCTGGGACCGGGGCAGGCGGGCGGTGCGGTGGCCCGGCTTGATCTGCCCGCAACGGCGGCCTGTTGACCGCAGCCCCATTCTGCCGCTTGGCGGCGGCGTGTCCCTCGGCTATGACCCGCCCATGCTGATCAAAAATCTGTCGCGCGTCGCGGCTCCCGCCCTGCTCGCCATCCTGCTTTCGGGGTGCTCGACCTCGAAGAACAAGGCCGACACCCTCTATGTCGCGCGCGACGTGTCGACGCTTTACAACAGCGGCAAGGCGCGGCTCGATCGCGGCCAGTACAAGCTTGCCGCTGCCCTGTTCGACGAAGTCGAGCGCCAGCACCCCTATTCGCCCTGGGCGCGCCGGGCGCAGCTCATGTCGGCGTTCAGCTATTATCTGAACCGCGATTATGCCGAATCCATTTCCGCGTCGCAGCGTTTCCTGTCGATCCACACCGGCAACAAGGATGCGCCCTACGCTTATTATCTGATCGCGCTCTGCTACTATGAACAGATTGCCGACGTGACCCGCGATCAGAAGATCACGCAGCAGTCGCTCGATGCGCTGGGTGAACTGATCCGCCGCTATCCCGACACCCGCTATGCCGCCGATGCGCGGCTCAAGGTCGACCTGGTCAACGATCATCTCGCCGGCAAGGAAATGGAGGTTGGCCGCTTCTACCAGCGCCGTGGCCAATGGCTCGCCGCCACGCTGCGCTTCCGCGCCGTGATCGACAAATATCAGACCACCACCCACACGCCCGAAGCGCTCGAACGGCTGGTCGAATCCTATCTCTCGCTCGGCATCCCCGCCGAAGCGCAGAAGGCCGCCGCCGTGCTGGGCCGCAACTATCCCGGCTCCGAATGGTATGAGCGCAGCTATAAGCTGATGGAGCGGCATGGCGGCAAGGCCTGACGCCACCATGATAGCGTCCCCCAGCCTTCGCCGGGAAGACGTTTCAGGACGAACGCCATGCTGACCGCGCTTGCCATCCGCAATGTCGTGCTGATCGAGGCGCTGGACCTGGAGTTCGGCGCGGGCCTTTCCGTGCTGACCGGCGAAACCGGCGCGGGCAAATCGATCCTGCTCGATTCGCTGGGGCTGGCGCTGGGCGCGCGCGCTGACAGCGGCCTTGTCCGCAATGGGGAGGCGCAGGCCAGCGTCATCGCCGCCTTCGAAGCGCCCGCCGCCGACCATCGCGCCACCGCGCTGCTGGTCGACAATGGCATCGCCATCGAACCGGGCGAACCGCTGCTGATCCGCCGCCTGGTGAAGGCTGACGGCGGCAGCCGCGCCTTCGTCAATGATCAGCCCTGCTCGGCCGCGCTGCTGCGCGATCTGGGCGGATCGCTGGTCGAAATTCACGGCCAGCATGATGATCGCGGCCTGCTCAACCCGCGTGGCCACCGCGCACTGCTCGACAGCTATGGCCGCTGCGATACCGCTGCCGTCGCCACCGCCCATGCCGGTTGGCGCGCCGCCACCGACGCGCTGGCGCAAGCGCGCACGATCGTTGCCAATGCCGCGCGCGATTGCGACTATCTGACCCACGCGGTCGAGGAATTGCGTAAATTCGCTCCTGAACCCGGCGAGGAAGCGACCCTGGCCGAAGCCCGCGCGACGATGCAGAAGGGCGCGCGCCTGACCGACGACCTTGCCATCGTCAACGATTGCCTGACCGGATCGGACGGCGGCCTTGCCCAGTTGCGCCAGGCGGCCCGGCGGCTCGACCGCATTGCCGGCGAAGAACCCTTGCTGACCGCCGTGCTCGAAGCGCTCGACCGCGCCGTGGCGGAAGCGGGGGAGGCGGAGGACCGCCTTGCCGAAGCCGCCGAGGCGTTGAGCTTCGATCCCGCCCGCCTCGACAGCATCGAAACCCGCCTGTTCGACCTGCGCGGCCTCGCCCGCAAGCATCAGGTCCAGCCCGACGACCTTGCCGCCCTGCGGGACGAGATGGCCGCGAAACTGGCCGCGATCGAGGGTGGGGAAGAGCATATCGCCGCGCTCGAAAAGGATGTCGCCGCCAAGGCCGCCACCTATCGCGCCGCCGCGCAAGCCCTGTCGGGCGAGCGGCAGATGGCGGCCGCCCGCCTCGACGCCGCCGTCGCCGCCGAACTCGCGCCACTCAAGCTCGACGCGGCGCGCTTCCGCACCATCGTCGCCCAGACCGACGAGGGCCAGTGGAGCGCGCACGGCATGGACCGGGTTGAGTTTGAAATCTCGACCAACCCCGGCGCGCCCTTCGCGCCGCTCGCCAAGATCGCCAGCGGCGGCGAACTGTCGCGCTTCATCCTCGCGCTCAAGGTCGCGCTGGCGGAGCGGGGCGGGGCGGACACGCTGATCTTTGACGAGATCGACCGGGGCGTGGGCGGCGCGGTGGCCGACGCGATCGGCGAACGCCTCGCCCGCCTCGCGCAGAGCAACCAGATCCTCGTCGTCACCCACAGCCCGCAGGTCGCCGCGCGCGGGGCGGGGCATCTGCTCATCGCCAAGTCCAGCGACGGCACCGTCACCCGCACCGGCGTCCACGCGCTGGACGACGCTGAGCGGCGCGAGGAAATCGCCCGAATGCTGTCCGGCGCGGAAATCACCGCCGAAGCCCGCGCACAGGCGGAACGCTTGCTGGAGCGGGTTTGAGTCTTTTCGTCATTGCGCGCGTAGCGAAGCAATCCATGTTGCGGCCTTGGATCGCTTCGCTACGCTCGCAATGACGAGGAATCGGAGAAGCATGACCCATAACCGTAGAGACATGCTGAGCCTGACCGCCGCCGCGCTCGCCGTCAGCGCCATCCCCGCCGCCGCGCAGGCGGCCGGACCGCGTTACGGCCTGATCGGCCAGATGCTCAGCCAACCCGGCAAGCGCGACGAATTGGTCGGCTATCTTCGCGACGCGACCGGCGCGATGCCCGGCTGTCTCTCCTATGTCATCGCGCTCGACGCCGCGAACCCGGACGCGATCTGGATCACCGAAGTCTGGGACAGCCGCGAAAGCCACGCCGCCTCGCTCAAGCTCCCCGCCGTGCAGGCCGCCATCGCCAAGGCCCGCCCGATCATCGCCGGCTTTGGCCAGAGGTTCGAGACGATTCCGGTGGCGGGGGTATAATGGGCACGGCGCTCCCGCTTTCGCTGGAGCACGACAGCGGTTAAGGCATAGCCATGACCGACCCCGCCGCCCTCACCGAAGCCGACGCCGCCAACCGCCTGATGCGCCTTGCAAAAGAGGTGGCGAAGCATAACCGCCTCTATCATGATCAGGACGCGCCAGAGATCAGCGATGCGGCCTATGACGCGCTGATCGCCGAGAATAACGCGCTCGAAGCCGCCTTTCCGCACCTGATCCGCGCCGATTCGCCCAACGCCCAGGTCGGGGCCGCCGCCACATCCGCGCTCAGGAAAATCCCCCATGCCGTTCGCATGATGAGCCTCGACAACGGCTTTTCCGACGATGACATTGCCGAATTCGCCGCCCGCGTCCGCCGCTTCCTCGCGCTCCCCGACGACGCACCGCTCGCGCTCACCGCCGAACCCAAGATCGACGGCCTCTCTTGCTCGCTGCGCTATGAGAAGGGCGAACTCGTCCTTGCCGCCACGCGCGGCGATGGCGCGACCGGGGAGGACGTGACCGCCAATGTCCGCACCATTGCCGACATTCCCCAGACGCTGAGTGGCCCCGCCATCCCGGACCTGTTCGAAGTGCGCGGCGAAGTCTATATGGCCAAGGGCGACTTCGTGGCGCTCAACGCCCGCCTCCTCGCCCAGGCCGACGACCCGGAGAAGGCCCGCCAGTTCGCCAATCCGCGCAACGCCGCCGCCGGTTCCCTGCGCCAGAAGGACGCCGCCGTCACCGCCAGCCGTCCCTTGCGCTTCCTCGCCCATGGCTGGGGCGCGCACAGCGCCGTCCCAGCCGACACGCAGCTTGGCGTCATGCAGGCGATCGCGTCCTGGGGCCTGCCCGTCTCCGACAGGCTCGTCTGCGTCGACAGCCTCCCTGCGCTCATCGCCCATTATCGCGCGATAGAGGCCGCCCGCGCCGACCTGCCCTTCGACATTGACGGCGTGGTGTACAAGGTCGACCGGCTCGACTGGCAGCAGCGGCTGGGATTCGTCGCCAAGGCCCCGCGCTGGGCCATCGCGCATAAATTCCCCGCCGAACGCGCGCAGACGACGCTGGAGGCCATCGCCATCCAGGTCGGCCGCACCGGCAAGCTCACGCCCGTAGGTCGCCTCACCCCCGTCACCGTGGGCGGCGTGGTCGTCTCCAACGTCACGCTCCACAATGCCGACGAGATCGCCCGCCTCGGCGTCCGCCCCGGCGACCGGATCGTCGTCCAGCGCGCGGGCGACGTGATCCCGCAGGTGGTCGACAATCTCACCCGCGACGATCCGCGTGATCCGTTCCTCTTCCCCACCCATTGCCCGGTCTGTCAGTCCGAAGCCGTGCGTGAGGAAGGGGAGGTGGATTATCGCTGCACCGGCGGCCTCATCTGCCCGGCCCAGCGGTTCGAGCGGCTGCGCCATTTCGTCAGTCGCGGCGCGCTCGATATCGAAGGGCTGGGCGAAAAAAGCATCCAGGAATTTCTCGACCTCGGCTGGATCGCGGAACCGGCCGACATCTTCCGCCTGAAGGCGCATCGCGCCGATCTTCTGACGCGCGAAGGCTGGAAGGAAAAATCGGTCGACAATCTCCTCGCCGCGATCGAGGCAAAGCGCACGCCCGACGCTGCGCGCCTGCTCTTTGGCCTGGGCATCCGCCATGTCGGGGCGGTGACGGCGCGCGACCTCCTGAAGCGCTATGCCACGCTGCCCGCCATCCGCACGCTGGCGGAAGAGATCATGGCGCTGCGCGACCAGCCCTTCGACACGCCCGCCAAGCGCGACAAGGCGGTCGCCGATCATATCGGGGTGGAGAATGTCGGTGGCGCGGTCGGCCATGCGATCGCCGACTTCTTCCACGAACCGCACAATGCGGCGGTGTGGGACGATCTCCTCGCCGAAGTATCGCCGCCGCCCTATGTCGTGGAAACCACCGCCAGCGCCGTGACCGGCAAGACCGTCGTGTTCACCGGCAAGCTCGAAACCATGAGCCGCGACGAAGCCAAGGCGCAGGCGGAGCGACTGGGCGCGAAGGCCGCCGGATCGGTCAGTGCCAAGACCGATCTGGTCGTCGCCGGGCCGGGCGCGGGCAGCAAGTTGAAACAGGCCGCCGCGCTGAACATCACCGTCATCAGCGAGGCGGACTGGGCGGAAATCGTCAAGGCGGCGGGGTAAGACGGAGCGCTCTCAGGCCGCCGCCGCCAGCTTGTCCTGCGTCCGGGTCGTAAAATCACCTGCATCATGGCGTTCGTGCAATTGTTCGTTCAGCGGCCCGGTGATGCGGTTGACGATGCGCCCGCGCGTCACCGCCGGGCGCGCATCGACCTGTTCGGCCCAGCGCATCACATTCCGGTAGCTGGCGGTATCCAGGAAGATGTTCGCCCCTTCATAGCTGCGCCCCAGGGCAATATTGCCATACCAGGGCCAGATGGCGATATCGGCGATCGTATAGCTGTCGCCCGCGACAAAGGCGCTATCCGCCAGCCGCCGGTCGAGCACGTCGAACTGCCGCTTCACTTCCATCGTGTAGCGGTTGATCGGATATTCATATTTTTCCGGCGCATAGGCGAAGAAATGGCCAAACCCCCCGCCCAGCAGCGGGCCGGTGCCTCCCTGCCAGAACAGCCAGCTCAGCGCCGCCGTTCGTCCCGCCGGGTCGGTGGGCAGAAATTTGCCGAATTTTTCCGCCAGATACAGCAGGATCGCACCGGATTCGAATATGCGCTGCGGCGGCGATACGCTGTGATCCATCAGCGCGGGGATCTTGCTGTTGGGGTTCACCTCCACAAAGCCGCTGGAAAACTGGTCGCCTTCGCTGATGCGGATCAGCCAGGCGTCATATTCGGCTGCACTGACCCCGGCCTCCAGCAATTCCTCCAGCATGATCGTGACCTTCTGCCCGTTGGGCGTGCCCATCGAATAGAGCTGGAACGGATGGGCACCGACTGGCAGCGTCCGGTCATGGGTCGCGCCCGCGATCGGCCGGTTGATATTGGCGAAGGCGCCGCCAGCCTTTTCCTGATCCCAGGTCCAGACTGTGGGCGGCGTATAGCTGTCGGTCATGCGGCATCGCTCCGATGATGGAAATCTGGTGCGCAGGTAGGAACCGGCCCGGTGCCCCGCAACCGGGCAGCGCGCATCCATCCTGATTATTTCCCATCCGGCGTCGGGTGGTCATGCCCATGATCCAGCCGCAGCTTCCGTCCATTCCATCGCGCCCCGGATGACGCACAAAGCCGACGGGCCTATATCCGGCGTCGGACGACCGATCCTGCCGGGCCAGCGAAATTTTTAGTGCTTTCCGCTCTTGACCGGCAAAACGACATGACCATATTCACGCCGCTAGCACTCTCCTTCGATGAGTGCTAACAACGCAGAGTTCATCGGGAGAAGGACAGGCGGACAGGGCATATGGGGCATCGCCCCGCCCGGTGCGTCGCCCGATCCCAAATTGCTAGGGAAAGGCACACAAACATGGCATTTCGTCCGTTGCACGACCGTGTTCTCGTCCGCCGCATCGAAGCGGAAGCGAAGACCGCGGGTGGCATCATCATCCCCGACACCGCCAAGGAAAAGCCGCAGGAAGGCGAAATCGTCTCCGTGGGCACCGGCAGCAAGGCCGAAGATGGCAAGGTCACGCCGCTCGATGTCAAGGCTGGCGATCGCGTGCTGTTCGGCAAATGGTCGGGCACCGAAGTCAAGGTCGACGGTGAAGACCTGCTGATCATGAAGGAATCGGACATTCTGGGCGTCGTCGCCTGATAGCGACGGACCTGGCCGGATCGGCCAGGTTGCGAACCGGATAGCCGTTTCAGTTTTCGGCGGAATTTCAACACCTGCAACGGTGTGAACTTCGCAAATTTTGCAATTCTCAAGAGAAGGTAAAAGATCATGGCAGCGAAGGACGTAAAGTTTTCGCGTGACGCTCGTGAGCGCATCCTGCGCGGCGTCGACATCCTGGCCGACGCGGTCAAGGTGACTTTGGGGCCGAAGGGCCGCAACGTCGTCATCGACAAGAGCTTCGGCGCACCCCGCATCACCAAGGACGGTGTCAGCGTCGCCAAGGAAATCGAACTCAAGGACAAGTTCGAGAATATGGGCGCGCAGATGGTCCGCGAAGTGGCCAGCAAGACCAACGACATTGCCGGTGACGGCACCACCACCGCGACCGTTCTGGCCCAGGCCATCGTGCGCGAAGGCATGAAGTCGGTCGCCGCCGGCATGAACCCGATGGACCTCAAGCGCGGCATCGACCTCGCCGTCACCAAGGTTGTCGAGGACATCAAGGCCCGTTCGAAGCCGGTTTCGGGTTCGGCCGAAGTCGCCCAGGTCGGCATCATCTCGGCCAATGGCGACCGTGAAGTCGGCGAAAAGATCGCCGAAGCCATGGAAAAGGTCGGCAAGGAAGGCGTCATCACCGTGGAAGAGGCCAAGGGTCTCGACTTCGAACTGGACGTTGTCGAAGGCATGCAGTTCGACCGCGGCTACCTGTCGCCCTACTTCATCACCAACCCGGAAAAGATGGCTGTCGAGCTGGCTGATCCGTACATCCTGATCCACGAAAAGAAGCTGTCGAACCTTCAGTCGATCCTTCCCATCCTGGAAGCCGTCGTCCAGTCGGGCCGTCCGCTGCTGATCATCGCGGAAGATATCGAAGGCGAAGCGCTGGCGACCCTGGTTGTCAACAAGCTGCGTGGCGGCCTGAAGGTCGCTGCGGTCAAGGCGCCTGGCTTCGGCGATCGCCGCAAGGCCATGCTGGAAGACATCGCCGTCCTGACCAAGGGCGAAGTGATCTCGGAAGACCTGGGCATCAAGCTCGAAAACGTCACGCTGGCGATGCTCGGCACCGCCAAGCGCGTCACCATCGACAAGGACAACACCGTCATTGTCGACGGCGCTGGCGATCATGACTCGATCAAGGGCCGCACCGAACAGATCCGTGCGCAGATCGAAGTCACCACCAGCGACTATGACCGCGAAAAGCTCCAGGAACGTCTGGCCAAGCTGGCTGGCGGCGTGGCCGTTATCAAGGTCGGCGGCGCGACCGAAGTGGAAGTCAAGGAACGCAAGGATCGCGTCGACGACGCTCTCCACGCGACCCGCGCGGCTGTTGAAGAAGGCATCGTCCCCGGTGGCGGCACGGCGCTGCTCTATGCCACGAAGGCCCTGAACGGCCTGACCGGCATCAACGACGACCAGACCCGCGGCATCGACATCGTTCGCAAGTCGCTGACCGCTCTGGTGCGCCAGATCGCCAGCAATGCGGGCCAGGACGGCGCCGTCGTGTCGGGCAAGCTGCTCGATCAGGACGACACCTCGTTCGGCTTCAATGCGTCGACCGACACCTATGAAAACCTCGTCACCGCCGGCGTGATCGACCCGACCAAGGTTGTGCGCACCGCGCTCCAGAACGCGGCATCGGTTGCCGGTCTGCTGATCACCACCGAAGCGGCGATCTCGGAACTGCCGGCCGATGACAAGGCGCCGATGGGCATGCCCGGCGGCGGCATGGGCGGCATGGGCGGCATGGACTTCTGATCCGGTTCGTCACCCCGGCGCAGGCCGGGGTGACACGCCCCATGAACAAACGAAAAGGCCGGTGGAGCGATCCACCGGCCTTTTTGCAGCATATCGGCCTGTCCTGCATGGCGTGCAGCGGCTATCGGGTCGCCGGCTCTTTGACAGCCATCATTCGCTGGTCGATCGCGTCACCACCATCATCGGCAATTGCGCCCGCACTTCGAACCCCAGCGTGCGGTAAAGCGCGATCGTCTGCGCATGCGCGGCATAGGCATGAAGGAAGGGCGTTTCGCCCCGGTCCAGCATCGCCTGCATCACCACCTGCATCAATGCGCCGGCAAGCCCCCGGCCGCGCCAGTCGGGATGGGTGCAGACGCCGCTGACTTCGGCAAATCCCGGCATCCGCATCCGTTCGCCCGCCATGGCGACCAAATGGCCCTGATCCCGAATGCCGACAAAGCGGCCGAGCCGATGGGTCAGGGACCGAAAAGGACCGGGTCTGGTCAGCAGCGCCAGTTCCAGCATGGCGCTGGCATCCGCTTCACCCAGTTCGACCCATTCGGACGCGACGGTCCTGCCCGGAACGCGGCGCGGCGCGATCATCTGCGCCAGCATCGCCTGACGCGCCACCGTCATGCCGGGCGGGGGTGTCACGGCATCCCGCCCGACCAGCCATAATTCGTCGTCCGCATGGGCCAGGGCGGCCAGCGCGGCGCGGCTGGCGTCGCTGTCGTCCGCCGCCGCCCCGAACGGCCCGTAACGCGGATCGAGCCGCATCGCGCGTGCGTCCCCCTCCGCCAGGGCCGACCATCCGCTCGTCAAGGCATTCCAGACGGGATGGTTAAGCAGGTCCATGGCCATTCCAATAACGCATATGATGGAAAATCCGCGTTATCACGCCGCCCCGCCAACGCAAGAATCCCGGCTTTCCTGTAACGGCCGGCCTTAGCGTTAACCGAATAATAAACGAAAAATGCGATCAGCGTAGCGGGAACCGGAGACCCGCATTTGCGCCTTTTGTCGACATTGCTGGAAAAACGGCGGATGGCGCGCCCGGTGCAGGACGCCGATGTCCGCCGCAGCCTGGTCGAATCGCTCTATGCCTCGCCAAAATCGCTGACCATCGGCGCCGTCACCGGCGTCGCCGTCGGTATCGTGATCGCCAGTCTTTCCGGGCCTGGGCCGATCCAGACGGTCGTTGCGATTCTGTGCATCGTGGCCACCATGCGGGTGGTGTCGGCGGTGTTTTTCCATCGCCAGTTGGTGCGTGGCACAGCGGTCGCGTCCCGGACCTGGGAACTGGTGTATGAACTGGGCGCCTGGGGCTATGCCGGGCTGCTCGGCCTCATGGCCTTCGTCACGCTGATCGGGTCGCGTGATCCGGTAACGCATATGCTCAGCGTGTCGATGGCGACCGGCTATGCCGGCGGCATCTCAGGCCGCAATGCGGGCCGCGTGCAGATCGCGATCGGGCAGGTCTGCCTGACGCTGCTGCCCACCGCCACCGGCCTCTGGCTCCAGGGATCGACCGGCTACCGGGTGCTGTGCGTCGCCATGGTGATGATGGTGCTGGGCCTGGCGGAAATCAGTTCGACCATTCACCGCATCGTCGTCCAGGCGCTGGTGGGCAAGCGCGACAAGTCCTTGCTGGCGGAGAAATTCGAGCGGCTGGCACGGTTCGACAGCCTTACCGGCCTGGAAAACCGCATGGCGATGCAGATGCGGCTGCGTGAGATTTTCGAGAATAATCACAAACGCAACGACGCCGTCACCATCCTGTGGATGGATGTCGATCGGTTCAAGGAAATTAATGACTCGCTGGGGCATATGGTCGGGGACCAGTTGCTGCGCAGCGTGGCCGAACGGCTGGACGAAGTGGTGCAGGGCAGGGGACGGATCGCGCGCTTTGGCGGCGATGAATTCGTCATCATCTGCCCCGACATGGATCGGGTGACGGCTGCCGCGCTGGCGCAGGAGATCATCACCTATTTCGCTTATGGTTTCGACCTGGGCGACAATCTCCTCCAGGTCACAGCCTCGATCGGCTATGCCGTCGCGCCGCAGGACGGGCGCGACATGGACGAGCTGATGCAACATGCGGATCTCGCCCTTTATGAAGCCAAGCGCGCGGGGCGCAACCGCGCCGCCAGCTTCAACTGGTCCCTGAAGGAGCGTTTCAACCGCGTTCACGAGATCGAGACGGGCCTGCGCCGTGCGCTCGATGGCGGCGAGTTGAAATTGCTGTTCCAGCCGATCGTCGATCTGCAAAGCGGACATATCGACGCCTGCGAAGCGCTGTTGCGCTGGGATCATCCGGTACTCGGCCCGATACCACCATCCGAATTCATCCCCATTTCCGAAAGCATGGGCATGATCGAGGCGATGACGGCGTGGGTTTTGCGGGAAGCCTGCGCCGCCGCCATGTCCTGGCCGGGGGAAGCGCGCGTCGCGATCAATATCTCGCCTGCCTCGCTCAAATCGGCCGACCTGCCCGGCAATGTCATCGCCGCGCTGCTGGACAGCGGCCTGCCGGCACGGCGGCTGGAACTGGAAGTCACCGAATCCATCTTTCTCGATGACAGCGGCCAGACCAATGCCGTGCTGCGTGAATTGCAGCGCATCGGGTTGCGGCTGGCGCTGGATGATTTCGGCACCGGCTATTCGTCCTTGTCCTATCTGCGTTCCTACCGCTTCGACACGCTCAAGATTGACCAGAGCTTCATGGCGGGGGTCAGCGCCAATGCGGAGGATCGCGCGATCGTCCGCGCCATCGGCAATCTGGCGCGCGACCTGTCGATGGATACGGTGGCCGAAGGGATCGAGACGCCCGACCAGTTGGTCCATGCCCGCGAAGCCGGTTTCACCAATGTCCAGGGCTATCTGTTCAGCCGTCCGGTCCCGCGGGAGCGGATTGCCGAACTGATCGAGGCCGGTCCGCTGGAAGGGGCCGAACGCCCCGATCCCGTCCGCACCCGCCGTCGCCGCGCCTGATCTATCCGCGCAATTTTGTCTGCGCGCTGGCCAGCCGTCGCATCATCCGCAGGTCGCGATCCGACAGCGACAGCGCGGTGTCGGTCCACACTTCCACAATGTCGGTCAGTTCCTTCAGGGTCATCGGATTGACCCGCCGCCCGGCGCGGTTGATGCCGACATAACCGGCATGATGCGCCTGATGCTCCTTGATCCACCGGACGGTCGCGGCTTCGCCTTCGCCGGTTTCGACAACCTGGCTGACGATGCCCATCTCGCACATTTCATCGGCGGTGTAGATGCGCCCTTCCGTGATCATCTGCCGCGCCAGCACCGGGCCGACCCGGCGTGACAGGATGGAATAGGCGCCCATGCCGGGGAACAGGCCGAACAGAACTTCGGGCAGGCCAAAGCGCGCCTGCCGTTCGGCGATGATGACATCGAAACACATCAGCGCTTCCAGCCCGCCGCCCAGCGCGTCACCCTGTGCCAGCCCGATATTGATGATGTTCATGTCGTTGCAATGCCAGATGCGATCGACGATCTCGCAGCAGGCGACGCCATATTTCAGCAAGGTCGCACGATCGCGCTGCTGGATGCATTCGGCGAACATTTCCAGGTCGCCACCTAGGTTGAACACGCCGGGAAAACGCGATCCCAGCACCATGAATTTGAGCGCGCCGTCCTGACCCGTTCCGTCCGTGCCACCGAACACCCGGCGGCTTTCCCGCTGCCACGCCATGGTATCGCGAATCAGGCCCAGGTTGCTGTTGGGCCGATCCAGCGGTGTCATGAACGCCCAGAGCGTTGCCAGTTCCGCGTCCCAGCGGACATCGATCTGGCCAAGATCGAACAGGGTCGACTGGCGGAAGGCGACGGCAAGCGGAGTTTCCGTAGCGGCCAGCGGCGGCAGCTCATCTTCGGAAAAATGCTCGTCCGACGCGGCCTCCACCTCATCCCTGGTTGGACTAAAGCGTCCTGAATCAATCATCTGCGTCCCCGTTTTTCTATTCGGACTGAGGTGAACAGGCTCGCAGGCAGGATGCAATCAACCCGGCATATATTGACAGTCTGTTAACCATTTTTGCCGATAACTGTTGCATCTGTGCCGACGCAAAGGCAGCAAAAGCCGCATTGATGTGGCGTGAATGCCACAAATCAGCTTCTTGAACGAACGTAAGATTCTGATGCGCAGGCCCTTGTTAACCTTTATGAATTAGATTTCCGGCCATGATCGAACCGCGCCCCGATTCCGCTCGCGTGACCCTGGCCCTGCATGATGAGCGGGGAGATCCATGGCCGCTGCGCCTGTCGGCCGACTGCCTGCGCTTCATCGGTCCCTATCGCCGGGTCGAAGGGTTCAACATCGATGCGATGCTGTTGTTCGAAGGGGTGCGCAAGGCAGGCTGATCCGCCGCCTTCTTGTGCCCGCGCGCGTTCGCCCGTAGAGCGCGCGACATGAGCAACCCCCGTTTTTCCTTCTCCGTCGCCGCCACTGACGGCAAGGCCCGGACCGGCGTGATCCGCATGCGCCGCGGCGACATCCGCACGCCCGCCTTCATGCCCGTCGGCACCGCCGCCACCGTCAAGGCGATGCGCCCGGCAGAGGTGCGCGCGACCGGCGCCGACATCATCCTGGGCAACACCTATCATCTGATGCTGCGCCCCGGCGCCGAACGCATGGCGCGCCTTGGCGGGCTGCATGGCTTCATGGGCTGGGACCGGCCGATCCTGACCGACAGCGGCGGCTATCAGGTGATGAGCCTGAGCGCGCTCACCAAAATGAGCGAGGAGGGGGTCGCCTTCTCCAGCCATATCGACGGGTCGAAACATATGCTGACGCCCGAACGGTCGATGGAAATTCAGCGACTGCTGGATAGCGACATCGTCATGGCGTTCGACGAATGTACCAAAAATGGCTGCACCCATGACGAGGCGGCCCGGTCGATGGAGCGGTCCATGCGCTGGGCCAAACGATCGCGCGAGGGTTTCGATATGGGTGGCGACCATGCGGACCGCGCCGCCCTGTTCGGCATCCAGCAGGGGTCGCTGGACGAAAATCTGCGCCGTATCTCGGCCGAAAAGCTGATCGAGATCGGATTCGACGGCTATGCCGTGGGCGGGCTGGCGGTGGGCGAGGGGCAGGAAGCGATGTTCGCGACGCTCAACTTCGCGCCGGACATGCTGCCGCAGGACAAGCCGCGCTACCTGATGGGCGTGGGCAAGCCCGATGACATCGTCGGTGCGGTCGAACGCGGCATCGACATGTTCGACTGCGTGCTGCCGACGCGATCGGGTCGCAATGGCCAGGCCTTCACCTGGGCCGGGCCGCTCAATATCCGCAATGCAAAATTCAACGAGGATAAGGGGCCGCTCGACCCGCGCTGTGGCTGCCCGGTCTGCGCGACCTGGAGCCGGGCCTATCTCCATCATCTGGTCAAGGCCGGCGAAATGCTGGGCGCAATGCTGATGACCCAGCATAACATCCATTTCTATCAGGAGCTGATGCAGGGGTTGCGCGACCATATCGCCGCCGGCACGCTGTCGACCTTCACCGCCGATTTCCGTCGCGACTATCGCCGGGTCTGACGCGCCATGGCCTGAAAAATCAGGCGATCACGCTGATCGCGATGCTGTAGCTGCCGGTTTCGCCATCATGGGTGAGTGGCGCGCGCAACTGGCGCGACAGGCCGGTCAGCACCCGGCCATAGCGTTCCTCCAGCAGGGCGCTCATCGCGTCGGATGCGATCAGCCCTTCGGACCGGATCATCAGCACCGCGCGATGCGGTTCCGCCTCGTCCTGTTGCACCGCAATGCGCATCGCGCCCTGGGGCGCCAGCATCATCGCCAGTTCGACCAGTTCCGTGACCAGAAAGGCGATCGGCACGGCGACATCCTGGCTGATATGCAGGTTATCGCATTCGATCTGGATCGCGAAGCGACGGGCCTGTGCCGGCGCGGTCCCGCGCAGGCTGGCGGACAATTCGCTGATCAGCGGGCGGACGCCGACGCCGCGATTATCTTCCAGTTCGGCGAAATGATTGCGATGAACCACGGACAGCGCATCGACCCGGCGCTGGATCGATGCATAGGCTTCGATGGCTTCCGCTTCATGCGCCGACCGGGCATGCAGGCTGATCAGGCTGGCGATGATCTGAAGGTTGTTCTTGACCCGGTGATGAACCTCGCGGGTCAGTTTGCGCTGGTTTTCCAGCCCCTCGGCCATTTCGGCTTCATGGGTGGCGACATCTTCGCTGATCGCGCGAAATGTTTCGCCCAGCGCCAATATTTCCTGCGCGGGGGTCCGCACGCGCCCGACCGATTCCAGCACCTGGCCAGGCTGATAGGCGGCGACGACCCGCCGCAGCAGCACCAGCGGGCGAATGAGCAGCCGGTTGACCACGAACCATCCGATCGCGGCGGCGGCGAACCACATCACCAGCGGCAGGAACAGCGACAGCATCCGCGCCACCGTTGCGGGCGGATCGCGCACGGACATGGTCAACAGGACATCGGGCGGGTCGAGCCGGGCGGAGAGGCTGGACATGTGGCCGACAATGGCATTGCCTGAGCGGCTGACGACGATGCGCCGGTCGCCCTGGCGCAGGACAAGCTGCCGGTTCTGGAGCGCGGTCGCGGGGTCGGCGATGCTTTCCAGATGCGTGCGCGAATAATAGGTCAGCGCAACCATCCGGCCATTAAGGCTGCGCACGCGGCTGACCAGATATTGGGACGCTGGCGCCAGTTCGACTGTCTTTTGGTCGAAGCGCGCGGCGGCGGCGATGCCGGCTGGCTCCGGCGCGTCCGACCGGCACCATATCCGGCCGGCGCGATCATAGATATAGAAACGGCCACCGTCCGCATCATGCGATGACAGGAAAAAGGCCAGACGCCGGCACATGCCCGGATCTGCTACATTATTGGCCAGGGCGTTGACCGTCAGTTCGATCGCGGTCCGATCCGACTGGAGATCGGCGGTCAGTTTGCGCGCGCTCTGGGTCA
Source organism: Sphingobium cyanobacteriorum (assembly GCF_030580935.1). Classification (GTDB taxonomy): domain Bacteria; phylum Pseudomonadota; class Alphaproteobacteria; order Sphingomonadales; family Sphingomonadaceae; genus Sphingobium; species Sphingobium cyanobacteriorum. Next base: position 535,243 of record NZ_JAUQOM010000002.1, read on the forward strand.
CGGCGACGCGCAGCAGCGCTTCCTTCTCCAGGTCCGCAGTGCGGATGGCCTGAAGCGAGGCGACCAGCGCGATCAGGCCCAAAGGCAGCAGTGCCAGCGTCAGGATGAGGAACATCTTGACGCCGGTGGACCGGAAAAACAATAGCAGTGGCTCGATACAGGAGCGGGCTGCCGGAGGAAGGCTGCCCCCACTCATGACGGCCTCAGTCCAGCTTGCTCAGCAGGTCCAGCATCTCGGACGGAATATCTTCATCGACGGCGCGCTGATAGACGGTGCGCAATGCCTGTGACACCTGGCCGTCATCCTTGCTGGACGCGGCCTTGCGCTTGCGCGTGCCGGTGGCGGTTTTTACCTGTGCTGGGGCGGCGCCAATGTCGGCCTCCTTGCTGCCATCGGTCACGCTCCGCTCCGTCATTGAAGAAACCAAAATGAGCCCCTCTACAGCAATATTCGTCATGGCAGCCAAACCGTATTTGCGGGTTTCTTGCGTGACGTCAATTCGGCCGATCGCCACATCGCCCGGTAAATCGCGATATCGTCAAAAAAACCATATGGATGCGAAACAAATCCGGCGATTGATGGTTCCCCTGTCCGAAGCATTTTTTACGCGGCCCTTTGCCTTGGTCGCGAACGGGGCGGGGGGCTTGCCATTGTGGCATGGACATTCCATCCTTCCTGTCGAGGCCGATGCTTCAGGACCATGACGCCCGGAAGGGCAGGGAGACGATTTGACGATGTCGCTTGGACAGCAACTGCACCCTCACCTTCCGTTCCTGCGCCGCTATGCCCGCGCCCTGACCGGCAGCCAGGCGCATGGCGACGCCTATGTGCGCGCCGCACTGGAAGCGATCGTGGCCGCGCCGGAAGAATTTCCCAGCGACGTTGATCCGCGTCTTGGCCTGTACAAGACTTTCCATGCGATCTGGTCCTCTTCTCATCTGGAAGATCTGCCGATCTCGTCCGGCGGCAGCCGCGAGGCGATCGCCCAGGCGCGCCTTGGCCGGCTTACCCCGTTGCCGCGTGTCGCCCTGCTGCTGACCGCGCTGGAGGGCTTCACCGTCGATGACGTGTCCTATCTGGTCGACATGGACAATGACGAGGTCGAAGGGCTGGTCGAGGAAGCGCTGACCGAAATCGAGGCGCAGACCCGCGCCAAGGTGCTGATCATCGAGGATGAACCGATCATCGCGATGGACATAGAAACCATCGTTCGCGACCTTGGCCATGATGTCACCGCCATCGCCGTCACCGCCGAGGATGCGGTGCGGGAGGCCCTGGCGGACCGGCCCGGCCTGGTTCTCGCCGACATTCAACTGGCTGACGATTCCAGCGGGATCGATGCGGTGAAGGATATTCTTGCCGAATTTTCGGTGCCGGTGATTTTCATCACCGCCTTCCCGGAACGGTTGCTGACAGGCGAGCGCCCCGAACCCACTTTCCTTATCACCAAGCCATTCCAGCGCTCGACGGTGAAGGCGGCCATTTCCCAGGCGCTCTTCTTCGATGAAGCGACCGCGCCCGCCTGAACGGTGCGATCGGACAGTATCCGGCCCGCGTGGCGCGGATAATATCTCGGAACCCTGATCGATACGCTGCGTTAATGATGCGTAACGATCGGGAGACGGGCCATGGCGGATCAGGAAAAGCATATCGCCACGGATGATGCGCGGGGCGGCTCCACGCCGCATATCGTGCGCTACATCCTGGGCATTTCACTGGCATTGGCGGTCATCGCCATGTTGCTGGTGCTTTGGCGATAGAGGCGGGAACGGGTCTTTGGCGACAATCGGTTTAGGATGCGGACGCATATATGGCTTTGACGACGTCGATTCACGCGGCAAGAAGCGTTGCAGGCGCGGGGGATGCTCCGATGGATGAAGACGCGAACGAAGTTGACGTGATCGAAGAGCGCGCGCCGCTGTCCGACACCGATTTCAAGCGTGAACTGGCAGCGGTGATCCCGCATCTGCGCGCCTTTGGACGTTCGCTGTCGGGCAATCGCGATCTGGCCGACGATCTGGTGCAGGAAACATTGTTGAAGGCATGGGCGGCGCGCAACCGCTTTCAGGCCGGCACCAATATGCGCGCCTGGACCTTCATCATCCTGCGCAACCATTATCTCTCGCAGATGCGCCGTTCGCGCTTTCGTGGCGATTGGGATGACCTGACCGCCGACCGCATCCTCGCGGCGCCGGCGGGACAGGACAAGCATGTCGAATTGTCCGACATGCAACGCGCCCTGCTGCAACTGCCCCAGCCCCAGCGTGAAGCATTGATCCTGGTTGGCGCCGGTGGCTTTGCCTATGAGGAAGCGGCCGAAATCTGTGGGGTGGCGGTCGGTACGATCAAAAGCCGGGTGGCGCGCGGACGCGCCGCGCTGGAACAGATATTGGAGAGCGGCGACTTGCCATCCCGGCGGACTCAGCAGACCACCGAAACGGCGGTGCTTGACGAAATCATGGAGGATGTCGACCGTCTGAGCCGTGGGCGCGGGTCCAGCCAGGATGGGGATTGATCGGAACGTTTGCGTCTGTCTGGCCGTTATCCTGCCATGAGGAGACGCAAAATGGGTTACGACCCGGTCCAGTCCGATTATGAGCATGCACCCTCTGCCCCGATCGATGAACGATCGCGGGGCAGCGGCGTGGTGTTCGCGCTGGTGGCGCTGGCGCTGGTCCTGGCCATCGGCTTTTTCTACCTCACCAACGACCAACGCAATGACCGGCCGGCCGACGCGGTGACGCGCGCTGCCGGATCGATCGATGACGCCGCCAAAGTGGTCGGCGATGCCGCCCACAATGCGGCCGACAGGTTGCGCAACACCGACAAATGAGCTGACCGGCCGATCGGTCGGGCAAATTGCATTCTGCCTGCGTCCATGCGCTGTAACCGGCCTCTGTTCCCTGCGCGCGAGAGAGGGATGATCGGAAGCATCCTGCTTCCGTCGCCCCCGCAATGACGGGACAGGTCAGCGGAAAGTCACCAGTCCCTACCCATTGATTCAGCATTTCTTTGCCATTTTCCGGCAGGGTGTGTCAGGTGTCGGATTATCTTACAACCAGTGTAAGAAATGTCCGGCCCCGTGAAGGCCGCCAGGTCGGCGGCCAGCAGGACGTGCGCGACGATGATAAGGCTGTTCAAACATTATGTGCCGCACGCGGTGCTGCTGCTGGGGATGCTCGATTTCCTGCTGCTGCTGGGCGCCGCCGAAACCGGCTGGGTGTTGCGCGCGCACCAGATCGGCATGGATATCGATCATGTGATAACCCGCGTCGGCCCGTTGCTCAGCTTTGCCCTCGCCATCCAGACTGCGATGATCGCCGTCGGCGTCTATGGCACCGAAGCGCTCCAGTCGATCCGTTTTGCCTTTGCCCGTTTGCTGGTTGCCGTCTCGCTTGGCGTCATCTTCCTTTCCGTCCTCTATTTCCTGATGCCCGGCATGACGCTGTGGCGTTCCAATTCGCTCTACGCCATGGGTCTGGCCATGGGCTTCCTGGTGATGGTGCGCCTGTTGCTTGGGTCGATGCTGGGCGGGGAGGCGTTCAAGCGCCGCCTGGTGGTGCTGGGCGCCGGCAATCGCGCGCACCGGATCAAGGATCTGGAGCAGAAGCGTGGCGCCGGTTTCCTGGTGGTCGGCTATATCGCCATGAATGATGGCCCGCAGGTGGTGCCCGAAGCGATCAATCGTGACGCCATCTTCAACCTGTCGGATTTCGTGGTCCGGCTGAACGCCAGCGAAGTGGTGCTGGCGCTGGAGGAACGGCGCAACGCCATCCCCATGTCCGACCTGTTGCGGATCAAGACAACCGGCGTCCATGTCAACGACCTGTCCACCTTCCTGGAACGTGAAACCGGGCGCGTCGACCTGGCCAGCGTCAATCCCAGTTGGCTGATCTTTTCCGATGGCTTTTCCGCCGGTCGCCGCCTGTCGAGCATCGCCAAGCGGCTGTTCGACATCGTTGCCAGTTCCATCCTGTTGCTGCTGACCGGCCCGATCATCCTGTTGGCCGCCTTATTGGTGAAGCTGGACAGCAAGGGGCCTGCCTTTTACCGCCAGCAGCGTGTCGGCCTTTATGGCCAGGAATTCTGGATCGTGAAGCTGCGCACCATGCGCCAGGATGCCGAAGTCGCGGGACAGGCGGTGTGGGCGGAAAAGGATGATCCGCGGATCACGCGCCTGGGCTATTGGCTGCGCAAGCTGCGGATCGACGAACTGCCCCAGACCTGGACGGTGCTGAAGGGCGAGATGAGCTTTGTCGGCCCGCGCCCCGAACGCCGCCAGTTCGTGGACGATCTGGAACAGCAACTGCGCTATTATGCCGAACGCCATATGGTGAAACCCGGCATTACCGGCTGGGCGCAGATCAACTATCCCTATGGCGCGTCGCTGGAGGACAGCCGGCACAAGCTGGAATATGACCTCTATTACGCCAAGAACTACACCCCCTTCCTCGATCTGCTGATCCTGATCCAGACATTGCGGGTCATCCTCTGGCCCGACGGCGCGCGCTGAGGCGGACGGGCCAATGGGCATGTTCCTGCAATTTGTCGGCGACTGGGGCCATGCGCTGGCGGCGGTGCTGTTCGCGGCGCTCGGCATCTTCCTGCTGCGCCGTCGCGATGACGCGCCAGAGCCGCGCCTGCTTGCCGCCGCGCTGTTGCTCACGTCCTGCTGGGCGCTCTATGTGTCCTTCGGCGGCGTGTCGCAACCGTTGTCGGGCGTGGGTGAAAGCGTCCGCAACGCCGGCTGGCTCCTCGCCCTCTTCGTCATGCTGCGCCGTGGCCCGGCCGGTCGGACCAGCCCGGCCGCGACGGTGATCGCCGTTTATGCGGCGGTCGCGGCGCTGATCCTGATCCAGAGCTTCACCGACCTGACCTGGCGGCAATTGTCGCCGGTCAGCGACCTGCATCAGGCGCTCGTCTCCGCCTCTCTGGTGCTGCGGATGATGACCGCGATCGGCAGCCTGCTGCTGGTCCACCATCTCTACACCGTCTGGCCTTCGCGGGAGCGGGGCGGCATCGCTCTGTTGCTGGGATCGCTGGCGGCGATGTGGACCTATGACCTCAATCTCTATGCGATCTGCTATCTCGCGCCGCACCGGGTGAGCGAGCTATATGCCCTGCGCGGCCTGCTGATGGCGTCCCTCGCGCCGGTGATGGCGGTGGGCATGCGCAAGGGGATGGCAGGGCGGTTGCAGCTATCGCGCAGCTTTACGTTCCAGTCGCTTTCGGTGGTCGCCGTCGCGCTTTATGTTGTCGTCCTGCTGGCCGCGGCGCTGCTGATCGAGTTGATCGCCGGCCCCTATGCGCGGGTGGTGGAGATCGCCGCCGTATTCTTCACCGCCGTCACGGCGCTGGTGCTGCTGCCTTCGCCACGCATCCGCGCATTGTGGAAGGTGCAGGTCGCCAAGCATTTCTTTCAGCATCGCTACGACTATCGCACCGAATGGATGCGCTTTGGCGAAACGATCGGCCGCCCCGGCGACGACAGCGCGCCGCTGGGCGCGCGCGTGGCGAAGGCGGTGGCGGACATCACCGACAGCCCCGCCGCGATATTGCTGTTGCGTGATGATCGTGGCGCGCTGGCGTTCGAAACGCACTGGAACTGGCACGGCGACCTGTCGGACGCCGATCCGGTTCCCCCCGGCATTGTCGAGAAGCTGGAGACAAGCGGCTGGATCGTCGATTTCGCCAAACTCAAAAATGGCGAGGGCGTGCTGGACCTGCCGCGCTGGATGATCGCGGATCGCCGTGCCTGGGCGCTGGTGCCGCTGATCCATTATGGCCGCCTGATCGGTGCGGTCCTGCTGGCCCGCCCGCCGGTCGACCGCCGGCTCGACTGGGAGGATTTCGACATGCTGCGCGCCGCCGGGCGGCAGGCCGCGACCCATATCAGCGAAGCGCAGGGCCAGCAGGCACTGGACGATGCGCAGCGGTTCGACGAATTCAACCGCCGCTTCGCCTTCATCGCGCATGACATCAAGAATCTGGTCAGCCAGTTGTCGCTGCTGTCCCGCAATGCGGAACGCCATGCCGACAATCCCGAATTTCGCGCCGACATGCTGCTGACGCTCAAGGAGTCGGTCGGCAAGATGAACGACATGCTCGCCCGCCTGTCGCTCCATAACAAGGGGCGATCCGAAGAACCGCGCGCCACTCCGCTGCGTGACCTGCTGGGCCAGATCGCCCACAATCGCGCCCGCCAGCATCCGGTGCAGCTTAGCGGTGATGCGCCGCCTGCGCTCGCCGATCCTGCACGGGTCGAGCAGATCATCCTCCATTTGATGCAGAACGCCATTGACGCCAGCCCCGCCGACAGCCCGGTCGAATTGCGCCTGTCCGCCGACGCGCAGGACGCGATCGTGGAGGTGATCGACCGGGGCCGGGGCATGAGCGCCGAATATGTCCGGCGCGACCTGTTCAAGCCCTTTTCCTCCAGCAAGCCCGGCGGCTTTGGCCTGGGCGCGTTCGAAGCGCGCAGCCTGGCGGAGGCGATGGGCGGCCGGATCGACGTGGACAGCAAGCCCGGCGTGGGCAGCCGCTTCACCCTGCGCCTGCCGCTGGCCCCCGTTACAGACAGACAAGAACAAGAAAAGGCCGCCTGATGAGCGACACGCGCCCCAAATTGCTGATCGTGGAAGATGATCCGGGCCTTCAGCGCCAATTGCGCTGGGCCTATGAGGATTATCAGCTTTTCATCGCCGGTGATCGTGACGAGGCGATCGAGATGCTGCGCGCGGAAGCCCCCGACGTGGTGACGCTGGACCTGGGCCTGCCGCCCGATCCCGACGGCACCAGCGAGGGTTTCGCCACGCTGGCGGAGATGCTCAGGATCAAGCCCGACATCAAGGTCATCGTCGCGTCCGGCCATGGCGCGCGGGAAAGCGCGCTGGATGCGATCGCGGGGGGCGCCTATGATTTCTACCAGAAGCCGGTCGACATTGACGAACTGGGCCTGATCGTCCGCCGCGCCTTCCACGTCCACGCGCTGGAGCGGGAGAATGTCCGCCTGGCCGAAACCGCGCCGGAAGATGGCCGGGTGCTGGGCCGCCTCATCACCGGCGCGCCCGAAATGCTGAAGGTCGCCCGCACCATCGAACGGGTCGCCAGCGCCAATGTCTCGGTCCTGCTGCTGGGCGCCAGCGGTACGGGCAAGGAATTGCTGGCGCAGGGGCTGCATGACGCCAGCCCGCGTCGCGATGGCGCCTTCGTCGCGATCAACTGTGCCGCGATCCCGGAAACCTTGCTTGAATCCGAACTGTTCGGTCACGAAAAGGGGGCCTTTACCGGGGCGATCAAGATGACGCCGGGCAAGATCGAGCAGGCACAGGGCGGCACCCTTTTCCTGGATGAAGTCGGCGACATTCCGCTGGCCTTGCAGGTCAAGCTGCTGCGCTTCCTGCAGGAGCGCGTGATCGAACGGATCGGCGGGCGTCAGCCCATATCGGTCGACACCCGCATCGTGTGCGCCACCCATCAGGATCTTGACGCGATGATCGTGGCGGGCAATTTTCGCGAGGATCTCTATTATCGCCTCGCTGAAATCAGCGTGCGGATACCCATGCTGAAGGACCGGCCGGGCGATCCGGCGCTGCTGGCGCGCCATTTCCTGACCCGCTTCGCCCGCGACATGAACCCGCAGGTCAAGGGGCTGGCGCCCGACGCGCTCGTCGCGCTCGATAGCTGGACCTGGCCCGGCAATGTGCGCGAACTGGAAAACCGCATGAAGCGCGCGGTCATCATGGCCGATGGCAAGCTGATCACTGCGGCCGACCTCGACCTGGACGATGAACGCGCCGATGGCGGCGATGTGGTCAACCTGAAAGCCGCCCGCGAAATGGCCGACCGCCGTGCCATCCGTCGCGCCATCGCCCGCACCGACGGCAATATTTCCGGTGCGGCCAAGATATTGGGGATCAGCCGACCGACGCTCTACGACCTGCTCAAACAATATCAGATGCAGGGCTGACCGATGCGCCGCACCCGCATTTTCCTGATCGCCGGCCTGGCGCTGCTGCTGCTCGGCGTCGCCGGCCTCTGGCAATGGCGCAGCCATGAACGCGATGGCAGCGCGGCGCTGACGCGCGGCATCGCCGCGCTCGACCGGGGCGACGCCCGCACCGCGCGGGTCGAGCTGATGAACGCGATCAAGGCCAATCCCCGTTCGGCGCAGGCGCGCGTTGCCCAGGCTCGCGCGCTTGCCGAACTGGGCGATGGTCCCGGCGCGCAGGCGGAGGCGACGCGCGCCCGCGCGCTGGGCCAGCCCGCGGCCGACACCCGCGCGGTGATGGCGCAGGCGCTGTTCCTGCAAGGCGATGCGCAGGGCGCCCTGCGCGAAGCCCGCGCCGCCGACCTGCCCGAAGCATCGCTCGTCCCCGCCGCCCGTGTCGTCGCCCGTGCGTCGCTGGCGATCGGCGACGCCGATGGTGCGCGCCGGGCGCTGGAACAGGCGCTGGCGCGTGCGCCCGACGACGCGGACAACTGGATCGAGCTTGGCCGGTATCGCATCGCCATCGGCGATCAGGCGGGCGCGATCCTCGCGGCCGACCGTGCGGTCGCGCTGGCTCCTGCCAATGCCCGCGCGCTCACGTTGCGCGGAGAACTGACCCGTGCCCAATATGGGCTGACCGCCGCCTTGCCCTGGTTCGACCGGGCGCTCGCGGCGAACCCGGATTCGGTCCCGGCGCTGGAACAATATGCCGCAACCCTGGCCGATGCGGGCCAGGCCAGCCGGGCATTGAGCCTCAGCCGCCGCCTGCTCAGCCTTGATCCCGCCAATCCGCGCGCCTGGATGCTCCAGGCGGTGATGGCGGCGCGGGTCGGGCAGGGCGATCTTGCCCGCAAGCTGCTCGATCGCACCAAGGGGCGGCTGGACGGCGAGCCGGCGACCCGCCTGCTGCGCGGCGTGCTCCACATGCAGGATGGCAACGCGGTGCTGGCGGCGGAGGCGCTTGGCCCGCTGGTCGCCGCCCAACCCGACAACCGCAACGCGCGCATCCTGCTTGGCCGCGCCCTCTATCTCAATGGCGACTTTGCCGCCGCTGCCGCCGCCCTTGCGCCCATCGTCGCCCAGCGTGACGCCGATCCCTATGTGCTGACGCTGGCCGCCCGCGCGCAGGAGGGGCTGGGCAATCGCGTTCTGGCCGCCGACATGCTCGCCCGCGCCGCCTGGCCGGTGCGTGCGGCCGCCGATCCCTTCGCCAGCCCCCGCGACGTGACGCTTGCCGCCGTGCCGCCCGCCAGCGATTCCACCGCGCGCGACAATATCCCCTATATTCGCGCCCTGCTCAGCAGCGGGCGGGCGGCAGAAGCGCTCGATCGTGCGCGGCAGCTCAGCCGCGCCAATCCCGGCGCGCCCGACGCCTGGCTGATCCTGGGCGATACGCTCGACGCAGCAGGCCAGCCGGCGGAGGCCGCCCGCGCCTATGAAGCGGCAGGCAATATCCGCTTCGATCGCGCTGCCGCGCTGCGCATCGCCGCCGCCTGGGCGCGCGCGGGCAACCCGGCCCGCGCCGCGCAGGTGGTGCAGCTTTTCCTCTCGCAAAATCCCAATGATGTGGAGGCGCAGCGGCTTGCCGCCGGTGTCGCCGCGCAGGCGCAGGACTGGCGCACCGCGCTGCGGATGCTGCGTGCGGTGCAGATGCAGGTGGGGGATAATGATGCCGTGCTGATGGCGGATATGGCCCGTGCCGCGCTGGAAAATGGCGATCGCGCTTCCGCGCGCGCCTATGCGGCCCATGCCTACCGCCTGATGCCCGCCAACCCGATGACCGCCGACATGCTCGGCTGGATATTGCTGCGTACCGGGGACAGGGGGCCGGCGCCCGTCGACCTGCTGGAAAAAGCGGTCGCGCTGGCCCCTGGCGCCCCTGTGTTGCAACTGCATCTGGGGCAGGCCTATGCCGCCGCCGGGCGGAAGGGCGAGGCGAAAATGGCGCTGGGCCGCGCGGTAGCGGTGCCGGGATTTGCGGGTCGTCAGGAAGCGATGGACGCGCTGGCGGCGCTGTAGAAGGCCGCCGGACGATGCGCCCGCCTTTCGTCTGACCCGCCTTTCGCCTGAATAGGGAGGCCCTACGCCTTCGCCAGATCCAGATCGTCCAGCCGGATTCCCAGCCGCCTGATTTGTGCCGCCACCGGCGGCCAGACGCTTTCGATGAAGCGTTCGCGCTCCATGTCGCGCAGGCGGCGGGTGGCGCCATCGGCGACGAACATGCCCACGCCGCGCTTCACCAGCACCAGCCCGTCATCCTGAAAACTCTGATAAGCCTTGGCCACGGTCAGCGGATTGGCGCCCTGCGTCGCGGCAAAGGCGCGCACGGACGGGAGCAGGTCGCCATCGGAAAATTCCCCGTCCAATATGGACGCGGCGATGATTTCACGCAGGCGAAGATAGACGGGTTTGGATTCGTCGGCCATGGTGCATCAGTGCCATAATACAGCCATAGGGGTCAAGATAGGAAATTACCCATGACTTTACACATGTGTAATTATCTGTCCCATGTCGATACGGCATCGTCATATTCTGGCCTCGGCCGTTCCTCCTGCGGTTTGCCCGGAGTTCCGATGAAAATGAAGCCGGCAATTTTTTCATGCTCCCCGCCAAAGGCGTTGCGCACTTCGTCATTATAGCAGGGCCAGCCGGTCAGCCAGCCACCGGCAAAGCCCAGCGCATGGGTGGCATGGAGCAGGTTCATGATCGCCGCGCCCGCCGACAATTGCTGTTCCCAGACCGGAATCTTGCTGTTCGCGACCGGGGCGGACAGCGCCACGACCAGCGCCGGGGCCTGCCGCGCGAACTGGTGCATCGACTCGATCTCCAGCCGCCCGGCATCGGGCTTTTCCTTGCGGTAGGCCGCTTCCAGCAGCGCGGCCAGCGCATCGCGCCGGTCCTGCGGCACGATCACGAAGCGCCATGGCGCCAGCTTGCCATGGTCGGGCGTGCGCAGCGCGATTTCCAGTATCTGGCGCAATTGCGCGTCGTCGGGGCCGGGCGCGATCAGGTCGCGGGGCTTGCCCGAACGGCGGGTCTGGAGCAGGGCGAGCGGGGAGGAGCGATCGTTGAACATCGCCGCGACAGATGGCGCGACGCGCGCCCGAACGCAAGGGCAGGGGTCGGCTTTTGACAGGACGCGCCCAACGGTTCTAGGTTGCCTGCCATCCTGATCGGCGCCGCATCGGCCCGACGCACACGGCATATAAAAGGGGCCTTCATGGCGACCTCGAATACCCTATCGGCGGAGGCGGGCAAGACCTGGCTCGGCCATCCGCGCGGGCTGTACCTGCTGTTCTTCGCGGAAATGTGGGAGCGCTTCTCCTATTACGGGATGCGCGCCATCCTGATCTTCTACCTTACCAAACATTTCCTGTTCGGCGAGGACAAAGCCTATCTGCTCTACGGGGCGTACACCTCGCTGGTCTATATCACCCCGGTCATCGGCGGCTATCTGGCCGACCGCTATCTTGGCCCGCGCAAGGCGGTGACGGCGGGCGGCGTGTTCATCGCCATCGGCCATTTCCTGATCGCCGTCACCGAAGGACCGGGGGGGCAGCAGCCTGTCTTCCTCAACGGCTTCTATCTGGCGCTCGCCAGCATCATCGTGGGTACAGGCTTCCTCAAGGCCAATGTCTCGGTGCTGGTGGGCGAACTCTACCCGCGCGACGACCATCGCCGCGACCCGGCCTATTCGATCTTCTACATGGGCATCAACATGGGCGGGATGCTCGGCCCGATCGTCTGCGGCCTGCTGGGCGAATTGTGGGGCTGGAGCTGGGGCTTCGGCGCGGCGGGGGTGGGCATGTTGCTCGGCCTCGTCATGTTCGTGTGGCTCAAACCCTGGCTGCTGGGCCGGGGCGAGCCGCCCGCGCCGCAACAGTTGCGCACGCCCACCGCCACCGGCCTCAGCCAGGAATGGACCATCTATCTGGGCGCCGCCCTGGGCGTGGTGGCGATCTGGCTGGTGATCCGCTATGCGGAGTTGCTGGGCTATGCGCTGCTCGGCTTTTCCGCGCTGACCGTCGCCTATATCCTCTGGCGCACGCTCGGCACGCTGGGCAAGGTCGACCGCGACCGCATGTTCGCCGCCTTGTTCCTGACCGCGCTCAACCCGCTCTTCTGGGGCCTGTTCGAACAGACCGGATCGTCGCTCAACATCTTCACCGACCGCAATGTCGATCGCGCGATGTTCGGATGGGATGTGCCCGCGTCACTGTTCCAGTCGGTCAACTCGGTGTTCATCATCCTGTTCGCGCCGCTCTTCGCCTTGCTGTGGACCTTCCTCGACAAACGGCGGCTGGAGCCGTCCTCGCCCGCCAAGTTCGGCATCGGCCTCATCCTGTGCGGCGCGGGTTTCCTGGTGCTGGTTGCCGGCGCGGCGATGGCGGGCGCGAACCTCACCCCCGTCCTCTTCGTATTCCTGATCTACCTGTTCCACACGCTGGCCGAACTCTGCTTCTCGCCGGTCGGCCTGTCCGCCATGACGCGCCTGTCGGTGTCCTCGATGGTCGGGCTGGTCATGGGCACCTGGTTCCTTGCCATGGCGGCGGGCAATTTCATCGCTGGCCTCATCGCCCGCGCCACCGGCAGCGGGGAGGCGGGCGACGTGACCCAGGTGCTGGATGTCTATAGCCGGATCGGCTGGTTCGCGGTCGTGGTGGGCGGCCTCGTCCTGCTCGTCTCGCCCGCGATCAAGCGGATGATGCACCTCGACACGATCGGATCGCAAGAGGCTCCATGATCGGGGGGGCGCTCCAGTTCTGTTTTTGCATCGTGCGGAAAAATGGGAACCGCTTTTCCGCACGATGCTCTATTTCGCGGTTGCGCCCCACACATCGCTGGCCTTTACATAGCCGCGCTGGCCCTTGACATCGAAGCTGCACCAGCCGCCCGAACAGTCGCTCAAGCGCCCGACGACGCCGCGCTCGGCCCGGAACAGGGCGCGCGATCCGTCCCTGGCGGATTCGTGCAGCGGCGCGACATCGACCCTGACGATCGCGGTCGCCGTGTCGCTGAGCAGGCGGACATGCATCCACCCCTGCGCGCCGTCGGGATCCTGGACCTTGCGCCACTGGCCCAGCACCTGCACCACCTTCACCGGCAGGTCGCGGCGGCGATAGACCCAGTTGGAGGGGTAATCGAGGCTCGGCCCGACGCGCATCCGCGCTTCGTCCTGCGCCAGCGAGGCCCAATAGGGCACCGGCTTGGCCGGCGCCGCCAGCGCATCCGCGCCCGCGGCCAGCGCCGCAACAGCGCCCGCACCCAGTAAAAGCCGTTTCATCCCGAACCCGAAAAGCAAGACACCCATGCCCCCTCCCATAAAGGCTTGCGCCGCGATGCGACAGCCTTTCCTGCTGCCTGCCAGACCATATCCGCTTGACCCGCAGGGCGACGCGGAATAGCGGCCTAAAGCATGGCCAGAAAACCGCGCCCCGCCAAGCCGCGCGTCATCGTCACGCGCCGCCTGCCCCCCAATGTGGAGGCGCGCATGGCGGACCTGTTCGATACCAGCTTCAATGTCGGCGACGTGGCGATGAGTCGCGCCGAACTGGCCCGCGCCATGGCACAATGCGACGTGCTGGTGCCCACGATCAGCGACCAGATCGACGCCGCGCTGATCGACGCCGCGCCCGAACGGTTGCAACTCATCGCCAGTTTCGGCAGCGGGGTCGACCATATCGACCTGACCGCCGCGCGGCGGAAAGGGATCATCGTCACCAACACGCCGGGCGTCCTGACCGAAGATACCGCCGACATGACGATGGCGCTGATCCTGTCGGTCCCGCGCCGCCTGGCGGAAGGGGAGAAGCTGGTCCGCACCGGCGAATGGCGCGGCTGGAGCCCGTCGGGGATGCTGGGCCATCGCATCGGCGGCAAGAAGCTGGGCATCATCGGCATGGGCCGGATCGGCCGCGCCGTCGCCCGCCGCGCCCGCGCCTTCGGCCTGTCGATCGCCTATCACAACCGCCATCGCCTGCCCTTCGAAGTGGAGCAGGAACTGGAAGCGGAATGGCAGCCCGATCTCGACGCGCTGCTGACGGTCAGTGACATTCTTTCGATCCATTGCCCGCTCAATGGCGACAGCCGCGGCCTGATCGACGCGCGCCGCATCGCCCTGCTGGGCGCGGACGGCTATCTGATCAACACGTCGCGCGCGGAGATCACCGACGAGCAGGCGCTGATCGACGCGCTGGAAGAGGGGCGGATCGCCGGCGCGGGATTCGATGTCTATACCCATGAACCGGCGGTCGATCCGCGCCTGCTGGCGCTGTCCAACGTCGTGCTGCTGCCGCATATGGGGTCGGCCACCTTCGAGGGACGCGACGCCACCGGCGCGCGCGTCATCGCCAATATCCGTACCTGGGTCGATGGGCACCGCCCGCCCAACCAGGTGCTGGAAGGCTGGGTCTGATCCCGGCCACGCGGACGGAACATGCCGCTGCGTCATCCGTTGGAGAAAGATCGCATTTTCCTCGGAAGGATTGTCCATGATCAAGCTCGCGATCATCTCGCTCGTCATCGCGGCGGTACTGGGGCTGCTTGGCTTCGGCGGCGCGGCCGGCGCCTTTGTCGGCATCGCCAAAATCCTGTTCTTCATCGCGATCGCGGTGTTCATCCTGTTCCTGGTCCTGGGAATCCTGGCTGGCAAGGGGATCAAGGACGCGATAGATTGACGGCATGATCGAGATCGGCGCAGGCGTGGACGAAACCGGGCGGCTGTTGCGCGATGCGGGCGGATTCCTGCTCCAGCGCGATCAGGGCGGCAGCTATCGGCTCGTCCTGCTGCGCGTGCCGGTCGACCATGTTGAAAAGCGCGTGCGGGTGCGGGGCTTTTATGCCGGCGACAATATTGTCGAGGCGGAAGGGGTGGCGGCGGTCTGACGCTGCGCCCTCCGCCATCCCGCTTGCCCCCTTGCCCCCTTGCCCCTTGCCAAAATCGCAGGAGCGCGCGATCCATTGCGCCCATGCGCAAGATTCTGTCCCTCCTCATCGCCGTCGCCACGCCAGCCCTGGCGCAGGCCCAGACGCCTTCAGTTCGACTGTCGCCTTCAGTCCGACTGTCGCCCGACCAGTTGGCCGCCCATGACCGATTGAACGGCATCATCAACGATCATTGGGCCTGGTATCTGTCCACCCATCCGGTCGAGGCGACGGCGCGTGGCGTCAGGGACCATGATGACCGGATATATGATATGTCGCTTGCCGCGCGCGACGCGCAGGTCGAGGCGGAGCGCGGCTTTGCGGCCCGGCTGGAGAGGGTGCCGGCGCAGGCGCTGGACGCGGCGGATCGCGTCAATCGCGACGTGTTGCTGTGGATGCTGCGGGACGATATCGACAGCGATGCGCACCCGGCCGAACGGTTGATGCTCTTTACCACCTATTATGGCTGGCATCAGGGCTTTTCGGCCATGGCGGACGGTTTGCCCTTTTACAACCGGGCCGATTATGACAGCTATCTCAAGCGTCTGGCGCTGTACCCGAAGCAGAATGGCGATGCGCTTGCGATCACGCGGCAGGCGATCAAAGGCGGCTATGTCCAGCCCTGTTCGGTGCTGCAACAATATGCCGGCACGATCAGCGGCATCGTTGCGGGCAAGCCGGAGGAGACGCGCTTCTACGAACCGTTCAAGCGACAAAAACCGCGCGATATCAGCGATGCCGACTGGAGCGCGATGCAGATGCGGGCGATCGCGCTGATCCGCGACGTGCTGGCGCCCGAATATCGCCGGTGGCATGCCCTGTTCGTGCAGGATTATCTGCCCCGGTGCCGCAAGAGCGACAGTGCCGCGGCATTGCCGGGCGGGGCGGCCTGGTATGCCAGCCGGGTGCGGGCGCACAGCACGACCGACCTGACCCCGGACCAGATCCATGCGATCGGCCTGGAGGAGGTGGCGCGGATCGGCAAGCGGATGGACGCGATCGCCGCCCAGGCCGGATATCCAGACCGCGCCGCCTATATCCGGCACCTGCGCACCGATCCGTCCCATTATGCCCGGACCCCCGAAGAGTTGCTGCGGGCCGCCGCGCGGCAGGCCAAGGCGATCGACGGCCTGCTGCCGCGCTATTTCGGTACGCTGCCGCGCCTGCCCTATGGGTTGAAGGCGATACCGGCGGCCGAAGCGGAAGGCACGACGACCGCCTATTATGGGCCGGGATCGCCGGAGGCGGGGATTGCCGGCACCTATTGGGTCAACACGTCGAAACTGGACCAGCGGCC
The DNA here is from genome assembly GCF_030580935.1 of Sphingobium cyanobacteriorum. Lineage (GTDB taxonomy): Bacteria > Pseudomonadota > Alphaproteobacteria > Sphingomonadales > Sphingomonadaceae > Sphingobium > Sphingobium cyanobacteriorum. The sequence continues at coordinate 551,455 of NZ_JAUQOM010000002.1, forward strand.
CTATTGGGAATTGCCGGCGCTGACCGCGCATGAGGCGGTGCCGGGCCATCACAACCAGATCGCGCTGCAACAGGAATTGCCGCTGCCGCCCTTCCGCAAATATCTCGCCGCTTTTACCGCCTATGTCGAAGGCTGGGCGCTTTATACCGAATATCTGGGCGAGGAGATGGGCCTGTACGACACGCCCGAAAAGATGATGGGCCGGCTGTCCTACGAAATGTGGCGCGCCTGTCGTCTGGTGGTCGACACCGGCATCCATGCCAAGGGATGGGACAAGGGGCGGGCGGTCGCCTTCATGCAGGCGAACAGCGCGCTCAGCGACGCCAATATCGATGCGGAGGTCAATCGCTATATCAGTTGGCCGGGGCAGGCGCTGGGTTACAAGCTGGGCGAGATCAGGATCCGGGCGTTGCGGGCGAAGGCGGAGGCCGCGCTGGGCCCGGCATTCGACCTGCGCCGTTTCCATGACGCGGTGCTGGCGCAGGGGGCGGTGCCGCTGACCGTGCTGGACAGTCAGATAGGCCAGTGGATCGCGGCGGAAAAGGCGCGGTGATCAGGGCTGGCGCCGCTGCCGCTCAGGCGATCGGGAATGGCTGGATGCGGGGCGATGGATCGGCCGTGCGGGACCATCCGCGACAGGCAGGATCAATCGGAAGTGCGATGTCGCAGCAGGCGCATTGCGCGACGATCCGGCCCACCAGCCATTGGCGTTCGCCGCAGGAAGGGCAGGCCATGGCGCGGCCGGGACGGTAGGAAAGCAGGGCGGGATAGGCTTCCTTGATGGAATCCGAAGCAGGCAGCGGCATGGATGGGCATCCCTTCTTGGCCATCCGATAACGTGCGTGCGGCGATTTGTTTCCGGGCGCGGCCGTGGCGCAGGGGCGCGATCGTCCGATCGCAAGGCCCGGTCGGCCTTTTTGTCCATTTGACTCGGCGGTCCTAATCTGTATGGCACCGCAGCATCGGGACATACCTGCTTCGGCCATCGGTTGGGGCGCTTGCCCGCCACCTTGCCGACCGGGCGGTTTCCCTCGTTCGGTGAGCTTCTGGTGGAATCGCGTCATCCTCTGGCCGCAGCGCCATGCGAGGAGACGCACTACTTATGACCGCCATCGGACAGGACACACTCGGCACACGCGACACGATGAAGGTCGGCGGCAGGGACATTGCCTATTATTCGTTGAAGAAGGCGGCCGCCAGGCTGGGCGATGTATCGCGCCTGCCTTTTTCGATGAAGGTGCTGCTGGAAAACCTCCTGCGCTTCGAAGATGGCGTCACCGTCACCACCGCCGACATCCAGGCGATCGTCGACTGGCAGAATGACAAGGGCAAGGCCGAGCGCGAGATCCAGTATCGCCCCGCCCGCGTGCTGCTCCAGGATTTCACCGGCGTCCCCTGCGTGGTCGACCTGGCCGCGATGCGCGACGCGATGAACGCGCTGGGCGCCGATGCCGGCAAGATCAACCCGCAGGTGCCCGTCCACCTCGTCATCGACCACAGCGTCATGGTCGATGAATTCGGCACGCCCAAGGCGTTCGAGCAGAATGTGGAAATCGAATATCAGCGCAACATGGAGCGTTACGACTTCCTGAAATGGGGCAGCAAGAGCCTCGCCAATTTCTATGCCGTGCCGCCGGGCACCGGCATCTGCCATCAGGTGAACCTGGAGAATATCGCGCAGGCCGTGTGGTCGAGCGAAGGCCCGGACGGCGTGACCGTCGCCTATCCCGACACCTGCGTCGGCACCGACAGCCACACCACGATGATCAACGGCCTGGGCGTGCTGGGCTGGGGCGTGGGCGGGATCGAGGCGGAAGCCGCGATGCTGGGCCAGCCGGTGTCCATGCTGATCCCCGAAGTCGTCGGTTTCAAGCTGGTCGGCGAAATGAAGGAAGGCGTGACCGCCACCGACCTGGTGCTGACCTGCACCCAGATGCTGCGCAAGAAGGGCGTGGTCGGGCGTTTCGTCGAATATTTCGGCCCCGGCCTTGCTTCGCTGAGCCTGGCCGACCGCGCGACTCTGGCCAACATGGCGCCCGAATATGGCGCGACCTGCGGCTTTTTCGGCATCGACGACAAGACGCTGGACTATATGCGCCTGACCGGCCGCACCGACGAGAATATCGCGCTGGTCGAAGCCTATGCCAAGGAACAGGGCTTCTGGATCGATCCGTCGGTCGAGCCGGTGTTCACCGACACGCTGGAACTGGACCTGGCCACCGTCGTCCCCAGCCTGGCCGGTCCCAAGCGTCCGCAGGACCGCGTTTCGCTGCCCGAAGTCGATGACGTGTTCAACGCCGACATGGCGAATGTGTACAAGAAGGCGCAGCAGCGCGTTCCGGTCGAGGGCAAGGATTTCGACATTGGCGACGGCGACGTGACCATCGCCGCGATCACGAGCTGCACCAACACGTCGAACCCCGGCGTCCTGGTCGCCGCCGGCCTGGTCGCCAAGAAGGCGAACGAGCTGGGCCTCAAGCCCAAGCCGTGGGTCAAGACCAGCCTTGCCCCCGGCAGCCAGGTCGTCACCGACTATCTGGAACGCGCCGGCCTCCAGACCCATCTGGACGCGGTCGGATTCAACCTGGTCGGCTATGGCTGCACCACCTGCATCGGCAATAGCGGCCCGCTGGCACCCGCGATCAGCGCGGCGATCAACGAAAACGGCCTGGTCGCGGCGGCCGTCATTTCGGGCAATCGCAACTTCGAAGGCCGCGTGTCGCCGGACGTGCGCGCCAACTTCCTGGCTTCGCCGCCGCTGGTGGTCGCCTACGCGCTCAAGGGCACGGTGATCGAGGATTTCATTACCACCCCGATCGGGGTCAGCGCGGCGGGCAATGATGTCTATCTGAAAGATATCTGGCCGACCAATGCCGAGGTCGCGTCGACCATGGCCGGCTGCATGGACCGGGCGATGTTCCAGGCGCGCTACGCCAATGTCTATAAGGGCGACGCCCATTGGCAGGCGATCGACGTGACGGGCAGCGACACCTACACCTGGCGCGCCGGGTCCACCTATGTCGCCAACCCGCCCTATTTCGAAGGGCTGAGCATGACCCCGGCGCCGGTGAACGACATCATCGACGCCAAGCCGCTGGCGATATTCGGCGATTCGATCACCACCGACCACATTTCGCCCGCAGGATCGATCAAGGCGTCGTCGCCCGCGGGCAAGTGGCTGAGCGAGCATCAGGTCGCGCAGGCCGACTATAACAGCTATGGCGCGCGTCGCGGCCATCATGAGGTCATGATGCGCGGCACCTTCGCCAATATCCGCATCAAGAACCTGATGCTGGACGGCGTGGAAGGCGGCATGACCAGCTATAAGGGCGAAGTCCTGCCGATCTATGACGCGGCGATGAAGCACAAGGCCGACGGCACGCCGCTGGTCGTCATCGGCGGCAAGGAATATGGCACCGGATCGTCGCGCGACTGGGCGGCGAAGGGCACCAACCTGCTGGGCGTCCGTTCGGTCATCGTCGAGAGCTTCGAGCGCATCCACCGTTCGAACCTGGTCGGGATGGGGGTGCTGCCGCTCCAGTTCAAGGATGGCGAGAACAAGGACACGCTGGGCCTGACGGGGGACGAGACGTTCACCATCACCAATGTCGCGGGCCTCAAGCCGCGCCAGGATGTGGACGTGGTCGTGACCCGCGCCGACGGGTCGACCTTCACCTTCACCGCGCTGTGCCGGATCGATACCGTCAACGAGCTGGAATATTTCCTGAACGGCGGCATCCTGCAATATGTGCTGCGCAAGCTGGCCGCCTGATCCGCTGACGCACTGAAGGCACGCAAGAAGGGCTTCTCCCCCGGCGGGAGGAGCCCTTTTTGCTGGCCGGATGGCGGCGATGCGGGATGAAGGGGACAGCGAGTGGAACAGCTTCGCGGCGATGGCGCCGGTCGGCGGGGGTGCATGAAAAACTAGTTGCAAAATACTACGCAATTGACATGGTGGCGTTGCATATCCGACCAACCAGAAGGAGGACATCATGATTATCCATGGCGCGCGGCCATCGCCCTTTGTGCGCAAGGTCATCATCTTTGCAGCGGAAAAGGGGATCGCGATCGAGGTGAAGCCGGCCGGCTTTGGCCGGGGCGATCCGGCCTTTGCCATGGCGTCGCCCTTCAACAAGATGCCGGCATTGGAGGATGGCGATTTCCTGATCAGCGATTCGACCGCGATCATAACCTATATGGATGCCCTGCACCCCGAACCGAACCTGATCCCGACCGAAGCCAGGGCGCGGGCGCGGACGATCTGGTTCGAGGAATTCGGCGACACCATCGCCCAGCCGGTGGGCGGGCAGATATTCTTCAACCGGGTGGTGGGCAAGGCGCTGAAGGTGCCGCACGACCCGGCGCTGGCGGATGCGGCGGAGGCGGACAAGATGCCCGCCATCTATGACTATCTGGAAGGCGTGCTGCCCGAAAGCGGCTGGCTGGTCGAGGATCGCTTCACATTGGCGGATATTGCCGCGGCCTGCCCGATCATCAATGTCTGCTATTGTTCGCAGGGACTGGACGCGGCGCGCTGGCCCAGGGTCGCGGCCTGGCTGGAGCGGGTGAAGGCGCGGCCGAGCGTGGCCGATGCCCTGGCGCAGGAGCAGGAAGCGATGGCGCGGATGATGGCGGCCTGAATTTAACCCATATGGCACATTTTGCTTGACAGCGTGACGCTGATCTGGCAGAGATGCGGACAGTGGAAAAATGCGAGTCGCCCAAATGGCGGCGGACCTTGATATTATGCGATGTCTCGGCAGGGCAGCATGCCTGATGAGCAATCGCCGTGAAGGGGCTGGTCCTTATGGACCGGCCCCTTTTCTTTTGCGGAAGGGGGCGTGGCGGGGATGGCGGCGGAGGGGATGGATGGAGGTGCGGCGTTGACGCCGCAGCGGCAGCGCCTGGGCGGGGCGGTGCGGGCGCAGAAGCGTCAGCCGCGCAAGGATGGCTGGACCAGGGCGCAGGAAGCACTGTTCCTGGAAGCGCTGGCCGAGACGTGCAATGCAAGCGAGGCGGCGCGGACGGTGGGCAAGAGCCGGACCAGCGCCTATCGGCGGCGGGCCAGCGATCCCGGCTTTGCGCAGGCATGGGCGCAGGCGCTGGAGATCGGCTATAGCGAGATCGAACTGCTGCTGATGCGGGCGGCATTGCATGGCAGCGAAGTGGAAGAGGTGATGCTGGACGGCGACGGCGCGGTGAAGGGGCGCAAGGTGAAGCGGGTGCAGAACCTGACCGTCGCGCTGCGGCTGCTGATCCATTATCGTGACAAGGTGGCGCAGATCCGGGCCGGGCAGACGCAGGAGCGGCCCGACAGCGCCGACGCGATCGCGCGGGTGGACGCGGTGGTGGGCGCGGTGCGGCGACGGCGGGGCATGCGATGAGGATGCCGCCGGTGGGCGCGCGCCATGGCCCTGTCGCGCGAGCGGGGATGACGGGACAAGCCTTGCATCCTGCCTGTCGCAACGATCCCGGTACATGGCGGGACGGTAACAGGGGGGCGCGCCGTTCGCCGTCCCGCCGGGCGCTCAGCCGCTGTTGAGCATCGCCAGGGCGGCGCGGTCGGCATAGGCGGCGGCGAGGCGGTGGTGGACGGCGCGGGCGCGGGGAGAGGTGGCGCGGTCGGCCATCAGCCGCTGCTTCCGGCTGCGCGCGGAATAATAGACGAAGTCGGAACCATGCATCGGCTGCTCTCCCTTCCGGCGCGATTTCGTGTCGAATGCCGCCTGTCGGCCAGTGTTGGCGCAAAATCTTAACAAATATTTATCGCATGGGCGCCGGTGCGACGGGTTTGCCGCCGGGCGCGGCGGCCGGCGGGCATTGCCTTGCGCGGGCGCAGGCGGCACAGGACGCGGATGAACAACGCGCCGACCGGAGGAATGACATGCGCAGCCTGATGATGATGGGCCTGCTTTGCGGGCTGGCGGCCTGTGGCGAGAGCGTGGAGCAGCCGGCGGCGCGCGATGCGGACGCGCCCGAAAGCGGCGCGGCGGCGCAGGTGGCGACGCTGGACGAGGCGACGCGCAACAGCGTGTTCGAAAAGGCGATCCGCGCGAGCGGGGCGGCCTGTCCTTCGGTCAGCGGGTCCGGGCGCGTGGCGATCGCGACCGGGGTGAAGGGATGGAAGGCGCAGTGCGACAATGGCAGCGCGCATCTGATCCAGATATTGCCCGATGGCACGGCGAAGGTGACGAGCCGGACCTATTGAAGGGGCGATGGAGCCGGGGCGCTTTGCCCGGATTGCGGGGCCCGGATTGCGGGGCCGGGTTGCCGGGCCGTCCTGGCGCGCATGGCAAAGCCATCCCTGTACCCAAGGATGGCTTCACTCTGATCGCGAGGACAAAGCCAGGGAAGGCCCTGTCATCGCCTGTTAATGCGACGCCTTGATCTCCAGCGCCGGGTCGACCAGCGAAGTCCTGGCGGCGGCGGGGGTTGCTGGCGCGGGTGCGGCGGCCGGGGTCGCGGCCATTGGCTCGGCGGACTCGGCGGGCGCGGCGAAGGCGACCGTGATGTCTTCGTCAAGGAAGGCGGTGACGGGCGCGCCAAGCGGGATGCGGGCGCTGGTGCCGGTGGTGATGAAGCCGGCGATCGGCACGAAGGCGATGGCGGCGACGACGCCGGCGGTGCCGGTGGTGCCCTTGTCATCGAAGCTGCCGGTCAGGCGGATCTGGTTGCCGTTGACGCGGGTGTAGAGGACGCGGCCGGTGATCCGGCCCGATTTGCCCCACATGCCCTTGTTGCGGACATCGGTGATTTCGCCGGTGACGGGGCTGCCGCGTGGAATCACGGCCTGGCCGTTGAGGCTTACGGTTTCGGCGACTTCGAGCTGGACACGCTGGCCGACGCGCAATTTCTTGCCTTCAGTGGTCAGCGGTTCGGCGGTCTTGAGCGCGATCTGCACGCCGGCACGCAGGATGTTGCCGCCGGGTGTGGCGACGATCGTAGCAACCGGCGTGGCAACAGGCGTGGCCGGCGCGACCTGGGCGAGGACGGACGGCGCGCAGGCGGACAGCAGCGCGCCGAGAATGGCGCGGGAAACGAAATGCATTGATACCCCCCAAAAAGAGTCGCAGCTCCCCCGAGCTGAGGCGGAGGTGGTGCTATTCGCCGGAGCCGTCGTCAAGCGATAAATAGTTGATCCATATTGATGTTTACGGGCGGGCGGGCCGGTGGCGGGCGCCATGCCTGCTTTTGCCGCGACGCTGCCTGTTTCAGGGCGGCGCAGGAGAGGGCGGCGCGGGGATTTTCGGGAAGGTCGCCTTGGGGCGGCCTTTTTTGTGCGCCACTGCGGGGGAGGGCGATGGAGGTTTCGGATCGGGAATGGCTGGGCGGCGCGGAGGCGGCGCTGTGGGCGCGGTTGCGGGCGGGGTTGACCCCGGCGGCGGCGGAGCGGCTGGCGCGGCACTGGGCTTTCCTGGCGCGGCCGGCGCAGCTTGCCCCGGCGGGCGACTGGCGCATCTGGCTGATGCTGGCGGGGCGCGGTTTCGGCAAGACGCGCGCCGGGGCGGAATGGGTGCGCGCCATTGCGGAGGGTGATCCCGGCGCGCGGATCGCGCTGGTCGGCGCGACGCTGGGCGAGGCGCGCAGCGTGATGGTGGAGGGGGAGAGCGGGTTGATGGCGATTGCGCCCTGGTGGGCGCGGCCGGACTATGCCCCGGCGCTGCGGCGGTTGCGCTGGCCCAATGGCGCGGAGGCGCGGCTGTTCGGCGCGGCCGAGCCGGAGGCGCTGCGCGGGCCGCAGTTCAGCCATGGCTGGGCCGACGAAATCGCCAAATGGGCGAGCGGGGAGGCGGCGTGGGACAATCTGATGCTGGGGATGCGGCTGGGGGCGGCGCCGCGCGTGCTGGCGACGACGACGCCGCGCCCGGTGCCGCTGGTGCGGGCGCTGGTGGCGCGGGAGGGTGCGGACGTGGTGGTGACGCGGGGGCGGACGGCGGACAATGACGCGAACCTGGCCCCCGGCTTCGTCGCGGCGATGGCGGCGGCCTATGGCGGCACGCGACTGGGGCGGCAGGAACTGGACGGCGAACTGATCGAGGAGGCAGACGGCGCGCTGTGGACCCGCGACCTGATCGAGCGGTGCCGGGTGGCGCATGTGCCGGGTGTGCTGGCGCGGGTGGTGGTGGCGGTCGATCCGCCCGCGACCGCCGGTGGCGACGCCTGCGGCATCGTGGTGGCGGGGCTGGGCGGCGACGGGCGCGGCTATGTGATCGCGGACGCGAGCGTCGAGGGGATGCGGCCCGAAGGCTGGGCGCGGGCGGTGGCGGCGGCCGCGATGGTGCATGGCGCGGACAAGGTGGTGGCCGAGGCGAATAATGGCGGGCAGATGGTGGAAAGCGTGCTGCGCGCGGCGGAGGCGACGCTGCCGGTGAAGCTGGTCCACGCATCGCGGGGGAAAGCCGCGCGGGCGGAGCCGGTGGCGGCCTTGTATGAAGCCGGGCGGGTGATGCACCGGGGCGCTTTCCCGATGCTGGAGGACGAGATGTGCGGATTGCTGGCCGGCGGGGGATATGTGGGGCCGGGGCGATCGCCGGACCGGGCGGATGCCTTGGTGTGGGCGATGAGCGAACTGATGCTGGGGCGGACCGGGGAAGCGCGGGTCAGGGGGATGTGAGGCAGGTCGCCGCAGCGCCGCGCGTGGGGTGAGGGAGGGAGATGGGGGTCCGCTTGCGCGGGAATGACGGATGAGGGAACCCCCGGCCCGACTGTATCGTTTTTCGTGGCGGTATCAGGAGTATGGACGATGAAGGCGATCAAGTGGATGGCGGTGGCAGTGGGCGTTTCCCTCGTGGCGACGCCGGTGATGGCGGCGCGGCTGAGTGGCAAGGAGCAGGCGCGGGTGGCGCGGGCTGCGCCGCGCGATCGGGACGATGTGCGCTATTGCCTGCTCAAGGCCAAGAAAGGCCGCGACAAGGGCACGGTGATCGGCGCGGCTGGCGGTGCGGGTGTTGGCCTGCTGGCCGGTGGCGGGCTGGGCGAGACATTGCTGGGCGCGGGCGCGGGTGCGCTGGCGGGCCGGGTGATCGGCAAGAGCGAGGGGACGAACTCCGCCTGCGACCGGGTGCTGGCGCGCAACAGGTAAATTGTTGGCGGCGGTGCGCCGCCTCTCCAAGTTTCGGTAAGCGGCTTTGCCGCCAACCTTCACTATCCTCTCCCCCGGTGGGGAGAGGATTTTTGCGTTCTGGGGATGCTCATATGAAATGGTTCGGGACGAAAGCGGCCGCATCGGGCGATGCGCGGCCGGTGCTGGCGCGTGCCTGGGGGACGGGGGCGGTGGCGCTGGGCGAGTGGCCGGCCAGTTATGAGGCGCAATTGCGCGCCGGGGTGATGGGCAATCCGATCGCGCAGCGGGCGATGCGGCTGGTGTCGGAGGGCGCGGGCGCCTGTGCGCTGAAAGTGCGCGGGGTGGAAGACGGGCGCCGGGTGCTGGCGCTGGTCGGGCGGGCGTCGGCCGGGCAGGGGCTGGTGGAGACGCTGGCCTGTCACCTGCTGCTGCATGGCAATGGCTATGTCCAGGTGATGGCTGGCGCCGACGGCACGCCGGCCGAGCTGTTCGCGCTGCGGCCTGAGCGGGTTTCGGTCGAGGCCGATGCGCGGGGGTGGCCGATGGCCTATCTCTATCGGGTGGGGGAGAGCGTGACGCGCTTGTCGCCGGAGGATGGCGCGGGGCGCACGAACCTGTTGCATATCAAGGCGCTGCATCCGCTGGACGATCATTATGGGCTGGGCTGCGTGGGGGCGGCGGCGGGCGCGGTGGCGATCCACAATGCAGCGGCGGTGTGGAACAAGGCGCTGCTCGACAATGCGGCCCGGCCATCCGGCGCGATGGTCTATGATCCGGGCGACGGATCGGTGCTGTCGCCCGACCAGTTCGAGCGGGTCAAGCGCGAGATGGAGGCGGCCTTTGCGGGCGCGGCCAATGCCGGGCGGCCGATGCTGCTGGAGGGCGGGCTGTCGTGGCGGCCGATGAGCCTGACGCCCGCCGAGATGGATTTCGTGGGGCTGAAGGCGGCGGCGGCGCGGGAGATTGCACTGGCCTTTGGCGTGCCGCCGATGCTGATGGGGCTGCCCGGCGACAATAGCTACGCCAATTATCGCGAGGCGAACAAGGCGCTGTGGCGGCAGGCGATCCTGCCGCTGGTGGCGAAGATTTGCGCGGGGTTGAGCCAGGGCTTGAGCGGCTGGTGGCCGGGCGTCGTGGTGGAGGCGGACCTGGACGCGGTGCCGGCGCTGGCGGACGAGCGGACGATGCTGTGGGAGCGGGTGGCGGCGGCGGATTTCCTGAGCGCGGACGAGAAGAAGGCGATGCTGGGCATCGGGTGAGGGAGGCGGCGATGAAAGAGGAGATGCTGGCGCGGCTGGTGGCGCAGGCGGAGGCGCGGCCGATGGACATGGTGATGATCCGCGCGCTGATCGAGGAGGCGAGCGACCTGGGCGCGGGGCGGGCGCTGGAGCGGCTGGGGCTGAGCGACCGGCGCGCGCAGGGCGATGTGCGGGAGCTGCGCGAGCTGCTGTCCGCCTGGCGCGACGCGAAGAAGGCGGCGCGCGGGGCGGTGATCGGCTGGGCGGTGCGGATCGCCATGGCGCTCGTGCTTTTGGGGGTGGCGGTGAAGATGGGGTTGCTGGGGCTGGTCAGGGCATGAGCGGGGGCGATATACGCTTTGCCGGCTATGCGGCGATATTCGACCGGGTGGACCGGGGTGGTGACGTGGTGCGGGCGGGGGCGTTTGGCGCGGTGGCGGCGGCGGACGTGCCTTTGCTGTGGCAGCATGGGCCGGGCAGCGTGATCGGCACGGTCGAGAGCGCGCGGGAGGACAAGCGCGGGCTGCGCGTGATCGGGCGCGTGTCGCGGCGGACGGCGGCCGGGCGGGCGGCGGCGGCGGCGCTGGCGAGCGGGGCGCTCAACGGGCTGTCGTTCGGATACCGGGTGCGGGCGGCGCGGGGAGCGGGGCCGCGCGAGTTGCTGGCGCTGGAGCTGGTGGAGGTGAGTTTGGTGACGCATCCGATGCAGGATTTGGCGCGGGTGGTGGCGGTGGAGGGGGGTGTCAGGAACAAAATGGAAGGCGAGGGATCGATAACGACTGTTTAAGAGTTTAGAGCGAGCATATTGACCATGGTCAGATTCCTCGTCAAGGATCGCTACCTGAAATGCAAATTCACTTGATTCTAGGCCTGAATGGCCCTTCGAGCGTCGAAACGCTTGGGAATAATATAGAAAAATTATATCCGACGAGGAGTCGTGCTCTGAATGGAAAGCCAGCCTGGCTGGTTGCAGACGACGCGCCTGCAAGAATTGTGTCAGACAGACTGGGAATCAATGCTGGTGAGGGTGGGATTGCTGCCCTTGTAACCACGATAGCCGATTATTTCGGGCGTGCTGAACCTGAGCTGTGGACGTGGATCAAGGTTCAGTGGGAATCGGCATCTGATGGTTCGACGGACAAGCCCGCAGACGCCGCCTAATCAAGCTACGCCAAGCGAGCAGCCGCTTGTCACGCCCGCATTAGGGGCGATGCCTGAAATGTTACTTGCGTTGCAACAAGCGCAAGCAGCCCAGGCTTTGAATTCAGAATGCGCGGCGATCCGACAGGAATTGGGAATATTGAAGGCCGAAGTTGCAAATGCAAAGACGGCTATCGATGAAAGTGCCAAGGACATATCGGGTATCAAGCGTGTCCATCATATAGTGGTTGGTGCTTTTTTGGTCATTTCCGTGGCGTTGGGCTTGGTCTGGTGGGCCATTGGCGGAAAAGTGACGACTTTGTTGAAAATGGCTGATGAACGGCAAGTTGCTGACGACAAGAAAAAGTAAAAATCCAATAATTTATATTTCATCAAAGGCGGTCCCATTCGGGGCCGCCTTTTTTCGTTTCTGCAAGCGGGAGAATGGGCATGACGGATATGTTGGAAGCGCGGCTGGACGTGGTGGCGCAGGGGGAGCGGATCGAGGGGCTGGAGGGGGAGATTGCGGCGTTGAAGGGCGCTCTGCTGGCCGTCCAGCGGCCGGCGCTCGACGGGGTGAAGGGCGGGGCGCATGGACATTTTGGCGATCCGACGCGCAACGCTTTCGTCGAGCGCTATCTGCGGCAGGGGCTGGAAGCGGGGGTGGAGCTGAAAAGCTTTTCCGGCGCGACCGGCGCGGCGGGCGGCTATGCGGTGCCGCGCGAGATCGACCAGTTGATCGACACGACACTGAAAGCCATTTCGCCCATTCGCGGCATCGCCAATGTCGTGCGGACCGGCACGGCGGGATACCGCAAGCTGGTGAGCGCGGGCGGGATCGCGTCGGGATGGGCGAGCGAGACGGGCGCGCGGGCCGAGACGGCGACGCCGACCTTCAACGAGATCGTGCCGCCTTCGGGCGAGCTGTTCGCCAATCCGGCCGCGTCCCAGGCGATGCTGGACGACGCGCAGTTCGATGTCGAGGGCTGGCTGGCCAGCGAGATCGCCCGCGAATTCGCGGCGGCGGAGGGCAGCGCCTTCGTCAATGGCAATGGCACCAACAAGCCCAAGGGCTTCCTGACCTATACCACCACCAGCGAGGCGGACAGCGTGCGCGCGTTCGGATCGTTGCAATATGTGGCGTCGGGCGCGGCGGGCGCTTTTGTGGGGACGAACCCGCAGGATAAGCTCATTGATCTGGTCCAGAGCCTGCGCGCGCCCTATCGCCAGGGGGCGAGCTTCGTCATGAATTCGGCGACGCTGGCGGTGATCCGCAAGATGAAAACCACCGATGGCGCCTTCATCTGGCAGCCGGGGCTGAGCGCGGCGCAGCCCGCGACCTTGCTGGGCTATCCGGTGGTCGAGGCGGAGGACATGCCCGACATTGCGGCGAACAGCCTGTCGATCGCGTTCGGCAATTTCCAGATGGGCTATGTCATCGCCGAGCGGAGCGAGACGAGCATCCTGCGCGATCCGTTCAGCAACAAGCCGTTCGTGCATTTCTACGCGGTCAAGCGGATCGGCGGCGGGGTGGCGAACAGCGAGGCCATTAAACTGATGAAGTTCGCCGCTTCGTGATGGCGGGAGGGGGGGGCGCCGTCCCCCTCTTTCAACTTCGCCTAACTCGCCGCGCGAGTAAGGCTGCGTATCCTTCTCCCCCCAGGGGAGAAGGATTGGTGGGGGGAGGCTTTGAGCCTCCCCCTTTTTTCATGGCGGGGAGCGGGGCGTGGCGATTACGGATTGGGCGATGGCCGACCTGGTGCGGGAGGTGTGTCATGATGTCGGCGCGGGGCCTTTGCTGCCGGGCGGGGCGATGGCGGGGTTTCGCGCCTTTGCCGATGCGGTCGGCGCGGGCGACCGCTTTCCCTATGTGATCGTGGGTGTCGCGCATCCCGACCAGTGGGAAGCGGGCAGCGGCGAACTGGACGGGACCGGGCGGATCGTGCGGACGCCGGCGGCGTCGTCGGCCGGGGGTGCGGCGGTGGATTTCCTGGCGGGGGAGAAGCGGATCGGCATCGCCATCCATGCCGGCTGGGCGCAGGCGGTGGAGGAGCATGGCCATGGCATCGGCGGGGTCGAGGGGCTGGCCGGGGCGCTGGCGGCGTTGCAGCCGCGCGACGGGCGGCTGGATGCACTGGCCGGGGTAGCGGCGGGGGCGGATCTGCTGCCCTACTGGACCGGGGCGGCGAGCGCCGATGTGACGCCGATCAGCGCCTTTGGCCGCGGCCTGATCGGGCAGGCGGACGCGGCGGCGGCGCGGGGCGCGATCGGGCTGGGGAGCATCGCCACCCAGGCGGCGGCGAGCGTCGCGATCAGCGGCGGCACGATCAGCGGCGTTACGGTCAGCGGCCTGGTGTCGCTGACGTCGATCGGGCCAGTGACGCGGCAGGGGAGCGGGGTCGTGTCCTTCATTGCCGACCGGGTCAGCAGCAACCTCAATTCCGCGATGGAGTTCAAGACCACGGCCGGGTCGATATTCATCGGCAACAAGGATGGGGCGTCCTTTGGCATCGGCGCCAGTTCCAACCTGTCGTCCGGCAACTGGCTGACGGTGGCGTCGACGGGGATCAGTGCGCCGGGCGTGGCCACGGCCAATGCGCAGGTGACAGGCGGCAGCGTCACCGGGCTGGCGACGCTGGGCGTGACACAGGGCGCGGCGGCGGCGAGCGTGACGATCGACAGCAATGCCGGGCAGTTTGCGGGGCTGAGCCTGCGAACGGGCACGGCGCTGCGCTGGACGGTGCGCAAGGGCAATGGCGCGGAAAGCGGATCGGCGGCGGGGTCGGACTTCGTGCTGCACCGGCATGACGATAGCGGCGCGGCGCTGGGTGCGGCGCTGACGATCGTGCGGGCGAGCGGGAGCAGCCTGTTCGATGGGGTGGTCGCGCCGCTGACCGACAATGCGCGCACGCTGGGGCTGGCGGGGCAGCGATGGTCGGTGGTCTATGCCGCGACCGGCACGATCAACACGTCCGATGCGGCGGCCAAGCGCGATGTCGGGGGGATCGACGACGCGCTGCTCGACGCCTGGGGCGATGTGGGCTGGCGGCGCTATCGCTTCGTCGACGCCTATGCGGCCAAGGGCGAGGCGGCGCGCTGGCATGTCGGGCTGGTGGCGCAGGAGGTGCGCGATGCGATCGACGCGCGGCTGGGGGATGGCGCGGCGGTGCGGCTGGGGCTGCTGTGCCATGATAGCTGGGCGGGCGATGACAGCGTGCCGCCGGGCGAACGGTGGGGACTGCGCTACGAGGAGTGCCTGGCGCTGGAGGCGGCGTGGCAGCGGCGGCGGATCGCGCGGATCGAGGCGGCGATCATGGCACTGGCGGGAGGCGGCGATGCAGGCTGATCCGCTGGGCGCGAGCGTGCTGGGCGAATTGCGCCCCGGCGCGCCGGGATGGGAAGGGCCGTGGGGCGCGGGCGTGCGCCCGGATGCGGCGATGAGGGTGCGGGCCGAGGCGCGGATGGCGCGGCCGGCAAGGGACGTGGGGGAGAGAATCCGATGAGCCTGCATTGCAAAGATCCCGGCGCGCGGATCGACCATGGGATCGACTGGTCGGCCTATCTGGCGGGGCAGAGCGTGATGGCGAGCGCGTGGGAGGTCGCGCCGGTCGAGACGGGCGGATTGCTGGTCGAGGCGAGCGCGTTCGAGGCGCAGCGGACGAGCGCGCGCCTGTCCGGCGGGGTGGTGGGGCATGTCTATCGCCTGACCAATCGCGTCACCTTGTCCGACGGGCAGGTGGATGAACGGTCGGTGACGATCCGGGTGGAGGAACGCTGATGCTGATCGAAGAGGAAAGCGGGGGGCTGGCGGCGGCGCTGGCCGAGCTGAAAGCCTATTTGCGGATCGAGACGGGCGGCGAGGATGCGGTGCTGGCGGGATTGCTGCGCAGCGCGGCGGCGCTGTGCGAACAATTTGTCGGGCAATGGCTGCTGGCGCGGGCGGCGCGCGAGACGATGGCGGGGGACGGGCGCTGGCAGCGGCTGTCGGCGCGGCCGGTGCTGAGCATCGAGAGCGTGGCGGCGGTGGACGTGGACGGGACGAGCGAGATGCTGCCGGTCGACGCCTATGCGATCGACATCGATGCGGCGGGCGATGGCTGGGTGCGGGCGACGCGGGCGGGCGACGGGCGCGTGCTGGCGGTGCGTTACCGGGCGGGGATGGCGGGCGAGATGAACGGCCTGCCGCACGCATTGCGGCAGGGGATCGTGCGGCTGGCGGCGGACCATTATCTGGCGCGCGGGAACGAAAGCGCGGCCCCGCCGGCGGTGGTGAGCGCGCTGTGGCGGCCGTTCCGGCGGATGCGGCTGGCATGAGGGCGGCGCTGAGGCGGCTGGTCGAGGCACGGGCGGCGACGCGGCGGGCGGCGATTGCGGCGGCGCTGGCTGAACGGGGCGTCATGGCGTCAGTCGAGGGTGAGGCGGTGCGGGCTTCGGGGCGGGGGCTGGTGGCGCGCTGGTGGCGCGATCTGGCGCTGCGCGAGGCGGGGAGGGACAGGCGATGAGCGCGGAAGTGGCGGTGCGGGCGGCGCTGATCGCGGCGTTGCGGGGCGACCAGATGCTGATGGACCAGATGAACGGCCTGTATGACGGGGAACCGGCGCGGGCGGCGGCGCCCTATGGCATGGTGGGCGAATGCCTGGGCGCGGACTGGGGCGGCAAGGATGTCGAGGGACGCGAGGTGCGGCTGACGATCGGGCTGGTGGTGGCGGACGAGACGCCGGCGCGGCTGGCCGGGATGATCGGGCGGATCGACCCGGCGTTCGGTGCGGCGGGGGTGCAGGACGGCTGGCGCATCGTGAGCGCGCGGCTGTTGCGGTCGCGGGTGGCGCGGAGCGGCGCGCAGGGGTGGCGCGCGGTGGTGGATTACCGCGTGCGAGCGGTGCGGGAGGGGTGACGGATCATCCCCTCCCCTTGAGGGGATGGGATGATCATGGCCACTCAGCCCGGCTGGGTGCTTTCCTCATATTCGGCGGTGATCTTGTCGACATATTCCGAAATCTGCTCGTCGGCATCGCTGCTGGCGGCGGCGTCGGACATTTTATCCGCCTTGTCCTGGGCGATGATGGCGGCGCGGAAGGCGGCTTCCTTGTCGGCGCAGGCTTTTTTCATGGCGGACTGGAAATCGCCGACCGACAATTTCTTTTCAAGCGCGGGCTGGACCTGGGCGCTGAGGCATTTGGAATAATCCTTGCGCCCGGTGCCGACGGCATCGGCGGACGGGGCGGCGGCGAGCATCATCGTCAACGAAGCGGCAACAATCATCTGGACCTCTCCCTAAGCCCTAAGTTCTTGCTGTGACCGGATGGCGAGGGGCCATCCGATAACCTTGTTTTTTCGCGATTTTCCGGGCCGGGGCGCAGGTGCGTCGGCGGCGGCGTCGCTTAGCTGGAGGATGCGCCATGGGCGTGGAAAAGGGAAGTGCGTTTCTGCTGAAAGTGGGGGATGGAAACATACCGGCAACCTACGCCACGGTGGCCGGGATGCGGACCACCCAATTGTCGGTCAATGGCGAGGCGGTGAACATCACCAGCAAGGATTCGGGCGGCTGGCGCGAATTGCTGTCGGGCGCGGGGGTGCGGTCGGTCAGCGTGTCGGCGGCGGGGCTGTTCACCGGATCGGCGGCGGAGGTGCGGGTGCGCAACCATGCGCTGGCCGGCACGATCGAGCAGTTCGAGCTGAGTTTCGAGAGCGGCGAGCGGATGCGCGGGCGCTTTCTGGTGACGCGGCTGGACTATGCCGGGGACTATAATGGCGAGCGCAATTACACGCTGAGCCTGGAAAGCTCCGGCGCGGTGGTGAGCGAATGAGCGGCGTGGCGAACCCGCAGCGGGGCGAGGTGGCGCTGGAGATTGGCGGCGCGCGGCTGGTGGTGCGGCCGAGTTTCGCGGCGCTGGTGGCGGCCGAGGCGGAACTGGGGCCGCTGTTCGACCTGGTCGAGCGGGCGGCGGAGGGCAAGCTGGCGCTCGCCGATCTGGTCGGGCTGTTCTGGCACTGCCTGGAGACACGCGAGGCGATGACGCGCGAGGCGCTGGGCGAGGCGGTGCTGGCCGCCGGGCTGGCGCGGGTGACGCCGGTGCTCAAGGCGATCCTGCACCAGATATTGGCGGGCCGGTGATGCTGTTCCGCGAGGCGGCGGGGCGGCTGGCGGGGGTGGCCGGATGGTTGCTGGGCTGGCGGCCGGAGGAGTTCTGGCGCGCCACCCCGGCGGAACTGGCGGCGGTGCTGCGTGCGGCGCGGGGGGACGAGGCGGCGGGCGAGGGCGTGGATGGCGCGGAGTTGCGGCGGTTGATGGGGGTGATGCCGGATGAGGTCCGGCGTCCAGCCCCCTCTTCCAACGGCGCCTAGGCAGCAGGCTGCCAAGGCATCGTATCTGGAAGTTTCTTTTTTGATCGGGAGGCGCTGGTGGACGAGGAAATCGAGACGCTGGTGGTGCGGGTGCGGGCCGATACCCAGGGGTTGAGCCGCGATGTGGCGGCGATGCGGGGGGAGATGGAAGGGCCGCTGGCCGACGGGGCGGACCGGGCCGGGCGGCGGATCGAGCAGGGGCTGTTGCGCGCGGTGCGGACGGGCAAGCTGGGGTTCGACGATCTGCGGCAGGTCGCGCTGTCGGCGCTGAACGAGATTGCGGCGAGCGCGCTGCAATCGGTGATCGGTGGCGGGGGGAGCGGCGGCGGCGGGCTGGCGAGCCTGGGCGCGTCGCTGCTGACGGCACTGATGGGATCGCCGGGGCGGGCGACCGGCGGGCCGGTGACGGGCGGGCGCGCCTATCGCGTGGGCGAGCGCGGGCCGGAATTGTTCGTGCCGACGAGCAGCGGGCAGGTGATTGCCAATGGAAGCGGCGGCGGGCGCGATGTGCGGGTGAGCATCGCGGTGCAGGGCCGGGGTGGCGAGAGCGAGAGCCGGTTGCTGGCGCGCAGCGCGCGGCAGGTGGCGCGGGCGGTGCGGGGGGCGCTGGAACGATGAGCATAGGCTATTGGCTGGCGGATGCGCGACGGGGGCAGGAGGCGGGCTATCTCAAGCGCTTTGCCGCGACCCATTGGACGGTGAATTTTCCCCGGCCGATGATGGCGAGCGTCGTCACCACCGCGCCCGACGCCCTGCGCGTGGACACGGTGTTTTACGGGTCGGGCGATCTGGCGGGCCTGATCTGGGAGGCGGAGGACATATGGAGCCATCCGCTGCTGGCCTATGAGACGCGGCGGGATTTTCGCGATTGCACCCTGTCCTTCCGCTGGCGGTCGGCGGGGCTGCGGCGGCTGGACGAGACGCATGGGCCGACGCTGACGATCGAGGGGCGGGATGCGAGCGGGGCGCCGCGCGCCTGGTATGTGCGCTTGTGGAACTATGCGAGCGGCGGGCCGGAAGATGCTGTCATCACACTGGATTTTGCCGCGCTGGATGGCGGCTATCTGCTGCCGGGCGAGGCGGACCCGGTATGGGCGGGCGATGTGGACCGGATGTTCCTGTCGCTGGTGCCGCCCGACTATGATGCGGGCGACACCCCTTTCGCGAGCGGGCAGGAGGGCTGGGCGGAGCTGAGCGACCTGCGCTGCGACGGGGCGGGATCGGTGCTGGCGGTGGGTGATGTGATGCTGCCCGAACATGGGCTGTCGATGGCGACCGGCTATGATGACTGTTTCAACCAGACGCCCGCGCGGGTGGTGGGCGCGATCCATGCGCTGGGTTATCGCGGGGCGATCAACCATTATGTGGGGATGAGCCATTATTTCCGGCTCGAACGGTCGGGGGGCGGGCTTTATGTGAGCCTGACGGGCGGAGCGCTGAATGCGCCCTGCGCGGCGTGGCACCGGGATTTTGCGGGGCAGGCGAAGGCGCTGGGCTTCGACGTCATCTGGTCGCTGTCCTATGAACTGTTCGACGCGCATTGCTGGAACGACTGGAAGCAGCGGGCGGAGAATGGCGATCCGGCGCTGACCGGATGGGTGCCGCCGTCGACCCTGTTGTCGCCGGCGCATGGCGGCGCGATGGCCTATGTGCAGGCGGTCGCGGGAGCCTTTGTTTCCATCGGCCTGGAGGCGGGTTTGCCGATCCTGTTTCAGGTGGGTGAACCCTGGTGGTGGGTGATGCCGGGGGATGGGCGCATCTGCATCTATGACGATGCGGCGCGGGCGGCGCTGGGCGGGTCGCCGGTGTCGATCGCGAGCATATGGGAACCGCTGGACGCGGCGCAATGCGCGCTGCTGGATGCGGCGGGGGCGTTGCTTGCCGGATCGACGGCGGCCCTGTGCGCGGCGGTGCGGGCGGTGGCGCCGGGCGCGGTGACGCATTTGCTGGCCTATCTGCCGACGATCCTGGACCCGCGCGCGCCCGAAGCCAAGCGGGCGAACATGCCGGTCGGCTGGGCGTCGCCCGCTTTCGACGTGCTGCAACTGGAAGATTATGACTGGGTGACGGAAGGGCGGCCGAACCTGACCGCGCGGGGCGTGGCACTGGCGACGGCGCGGCTGGGCTATCCGGTCGAGGAGCAGCATTATTTTTCGGGCTTCGTGCTGCTGCCGGGCCAGGCCGGGCAATGGCGCGAAATCGTGGCGGCGGCGCGGGCGTCGGTGGCGCGGGGGACGGCGGCGACCTTCATCTGGGCGCTGCCGCAGGCATGCCGCGACGGCTTTACCTGTTTCAGCATTGATGGGGAGGATGAGGTGCAAGCCTTTGACGATGTGCTGTTTCCGATCGCGATCGGGCGCGAGGCGAGTCTGGCTCCGGCCTTTTCGACGCAGATCGTGGAAAGCCCGGCCGGGCATGAGCGGCGGTCGAGCGACTGGGCGGATGCCAGGCTGTCCTATGATGCCGGGCCGGGGGTCCGGTCCGAGGCGGATATTGCCACGCTGATCGCCTTCTTCCGCGCGCGGCGCGGGGCGGCGCGGGGGTTTCGCTTTACCGATCCCTATGATGATCGCAGCGGTGCGCCGGGCGTGGCGCCGGGGCCGCTGGACCAGAGGCTGGGGATTGGCGACGGGGTGCGGGCCGAGTTTCCACTGGCGCGCTATTATGGCGTGGGTGCGGATGCGCAGGCGCGGATCATCACCCGGCCGGTGGCGGGGAGCATAAGGATCGCGGCCGATGGCGTGGAACTGACCGAGGGGTGGAGCCATGCGGGCGGGGGCGTGATCGCGTTCGACGTGGCGCCGGCGGCGGGCGTGGTGCTGACCGCCGGGTTCCGCTTCGACGTGCCGGTGCGCTTTGCCGAGGACCGGCTGGAGATCAACCGGGCGACCTTTGCCGCGGGCGAGGCGGTGTCGGTGCCGCTGGTGGAGATACGCGAATGAGCGGGGGGCTGGACGCGCCGCTGTGCACGCTGGCCTTTTGCTGGCGGATCGAGCGGCGGGACGGGGTGACGATCGGCCTGACCAGCCATGATCGCCACCTGGAGATCGAGGGGCTGGCGTATCGCGCCGCGCCGGGGATGACCCCGGCGGCGGTGCGGGGCGGCATCGGGCTGGAGGGCGAGGATAGCGATGTCGCGGGCGCGCTGTCGAGCGAGGCGATCAGCGAGGCGGACCTGATGGCGGGGCGATGGGACGGGGCGGCGCTGGAATTGCGGCTGACCCAGTGGGAGGAACCCGGCGACCTGTGGCTGTTGCTGGCGCGGGGCGAGATCGGCGCGGTGTCGCGCAAGGGGGCGGGCTTTACCGCCGAGCTGATCGGCGCGGCGGCGGTGCTGGGCGCGCCGGTCGCGCCCAGCACATCGCCCGATTGCCGGGCGCGGCTGGGCGACGGGGCGTGCCGGGTCGACCTGAGCGGGCGACGGCGGATCGTCACGGTGGCGGCGGTCGAGGAGGCGGACGTGACGGTGAGCGGGCTGGCGGCGGGGGCCTATGCGTTCGGGACGCTGCGCTGGCTGACCGGGCCGAATGCGGGATTGGTGCAGGCGGTGGCGGACAATGGGGCCGAGGGCCTGTCGCTGGTCGATCCGCCGGCCTTTGCGGTGGCGACAGGGACGCTGGCGCTGCTGACCGAGGGATGCGACCGGCAAATCGCGACCTGCGCGGGGCGCTTTGGCAATGCGGTCAATTTCCAGGGCGAACCCTATCTGCCGGGGATGGATTTGCTGACCCGCTATCCCGGCGCATGAGCGCGGTGGTGGCGCGGGCGCGCGCCCTGCTGGGCGTGCCGTTCCGCTTGCATGGACGCAGCGCGGCCGGGCTGGATTGTGTCGGTCTGGCGGCGCTGGCGCTGGGGCGGGCGGCGCCGGGCGCCTATGGCTTGCGCAGCGGGGACGTGGCGCGGGCGCAGGGGTGGTTGCGGGACGCGGGGCTGCGGCCGGTGGCGGACGGCGGGGCGGGCGACCTGGCGCTGGTGCGGCCGGGGCCGTTGCAACTGCATTTGATGATCGGGACCGGGGCGGGGTTCATCCACGCCCATGCGGGGATCGGGCGGGTGGTCGAGACGCCGGGGGAATCGCCCTGGCCGGTGATCGGCTGGTGGGGCTTGATATAGTTGTGCGCCGCGTTTGGGGGAGCACGCTTCATTTAGGGAGAAAGCGATGGCGACGGTGGTGCTGACGGCGGTGGGGACCGTGCTGGGCGGGCCGATCGGCGCGGCGATCGGGGCGGTGATCGGCAATGTCATCGACAATCAGATATTGTTCAAGCCCAAGGAGCGCGAGGGATCGCGGCTGGCGGACTTGCAGGTGCAGACATCGCGGTACGGGACGCAGGTGCCGAAGATTTTCGGGACGATGCGGGTGGCCGGCACGGTGATCTGGGCGAGCGACCTGAAAGAGGTGCGGAGCAAGAGCGGCGGCGGCAAGGGGCGGCCGAGCGTCACGACCTACAGCTATTCGGCCAGTTTCGCGGTGGCGCTGTCGGCGCGGGCGATCCGGTCCATCGGGCGCATCTGGGCCGACGGCAATCTGCTGCGCGGGGCGGCGGGGGATTTCAAGACCGAATTGTCGGGCTTTCGCGTGCATGGCGGCGGGGCGGACCAGGCGGTCGATCCGCTGATCGCGTCGGCGCAAGGGATCGCGCTGACCCCGGCGCATCGCGGGCTGGCCTATGTGGTGTTCGAGGATCTGGCGCTGGCCGATTATGGCAATCGCATCCCGTCGCTGACCTTCGAGGTCGAAGGGGATGACGGGGCAGTGGCGATCGGCGCGGTGGCGGGGGCGTTGAGCGCGGGGGCGCTGGGCGGCGAGGGCCTTGCGAGCGTGGACGGCTTTGCCGCGAGCGGGGCGAGCGTGGGCGCGGCGATCGAGCCGCTGGTCGAGGCGCATGGGCTGGCGCTGGCGTCGGGCGAGGCGGGGCTGTCGCTGCTGGGCGTTGGCACGGGGGAGGGCGTGGTGGGCGCTGCCCTGCTGGCGCGGCGGGTCAACGGGCAGGCGATCGATCCGGTCGAGCGGGCGGGCGGGGCGGCCGATGGCGTGCCGGTGGCGCTGAGCCTGCGCCATTATGATGCCGCGCGCGATTATCAGGCCGGGGTGCAGCGCGTGGTGCGGCCGGGACCGGGGCGGCAGGAGCAGGGCATGGAACTGCCCGTCGTGATGAGCCCCGACGATGCGCGCGCGCTGGCGGCGGCGCGGCTGGGCGCGGGCTGGACCGGGCGGGCGACGATGGCGCTGCGCTGCGACTGGGCGGCGCTGACGCTGGCGCCGGGCATGGTCGTCGGCGTCGAGGGGGCGCCGGGGCTGTGGCGGATCGAGGAACGCGAATGGGAATCGATGGCGGTGCGACTGGCGCTGCGGCGGGTGCCGGGGGCGGGCGGCGCGCTGCCTGCCGGGGCGTCTTCGGGCGCGATCGTGCGGCAGGTGGATGCGCCGCATGGGGCGACGACGCTGATGCTGGCCGACCTGCCGCCGCTGCGCGACGGGGCGGCGGACGCGCCGCTGCTGGTGGCGGCGGCGAGTGGCGGGGCGGGCTGGCGCAGCGCGGCGCTGTTCGTGATGAGCGAGAGCGGCGAGGCGCGGCCGGTCGGGCGGAGCGCGGGACGGGCGGTGATTGGTGTGGCGGACGCGGCCCTGCCGGCCGGGAGCGCGATGCTGGTGGATCGCTACGCGGTGTTGCCGGTCACGCTGCTGGCGGAGGACATGGACCTGGGCGGGGCGGATGCGGCGGCGCTGGCGCAGGGGCGCAACCTGTGCCTGGTCGGGCGCGAACTGCTCCAGTTCGAGGCAGCCGAGCGGATCGGCCCGGCGGGGTGGCGGCTGAGCGGGCTGCGCCGGGGGCTGCGCGGCACCGAATGGGCGATGGACGGGCATGCGGCGGGCGAGCCGTTCCTGTTGATCGAGGAGGACAGGCTGGTCGAGCCGCTCAGTGCGGCGGGGATGAGCGGCGCGGTCGGCGCGCCGTTGCGGGTCGCGGCGATCGGGCTGGGCGACGGTATGCCGGTCGAGGCGACGCTGACGGTCAGTGGCGAGGCGCTGATCCCGCCGGCGCCGGTGCACCTGACCGCGCGGGCGGCGGACGGCGGCGGCTGGGCGATTCGGTGGGTGCGGCGCAGTCGGGCGGGATGGGGATGGCATAATGGCGGCGACGTGCCGCTGGGCGAGGAAAGCGAGCGATACCGGCTGACGCTGCTGGACGGCGAGGTGCCGGTGCGCAGCGTGGAGACGGTCGCGCCGGCATGGAACTATGACACCGCCATGATCGCCGCCGACGGGACGGCGGGGGCGGTGCTGAGCGTCGAGGTGGCGCAGATCGGCACGCTGGCGCAGGGGCGGGTCGCGCGCATCAGCCTGAACATCTGATATCTGGAAAGGGACGAGACGCATGGACATGACCCCGCGCTGGGCGCTGCCGCTGCTGTTTGCCGGGCAGGCGCAGAAGGAAATTTTTCACAATGAGGCGCTGACGGTGATCGACGCGCTGTTGCACGGGCGGGTGGAGAGCGCCGACAGCGCCACGCCGCCCGGCGCGCCGGTGGCGGGGCAATGCTGGATCGTGGCGGCAGGCGCGAGCGGGGCATGGGCCGGGCAGGCGGGGGCGATCGCCTGCTGGAGCGCGGGCGGGTGGCGTTTCCTGACGCCGCGGGCGGGCATGCGGGTGGATGTGGCCGACCGTGGCCATGCGCTTTTTCATGACGGCGCGGAGTGGCGTGACGCGGCGATCCGGGGCGACGGCCTGTACCTGGACGGGAATCGCCTGGTAACGACGCGACAGGCGGCGATTGCGGACCCGTCCGGGGGCACGGTGATTGACGTGGAAGGGCGCGCCACCATGGCCGCCATTTTAACGGCACTGCGCGCCCATGGGCTGATCGGGAGCTAATATTGCACTATTATGTTTTTCTTGTTGCAGGCGCGCGTCGATAGTCTAGGATTTCTGCGTCATTAGCCTGCGGAGCCTGTGCAAGCCGGGTTAGTGCGTTATTTTTGCAACGGTTTCACTAATTGTGGACTTGCTATGAAACCTTCTTGCGGATACAGGGTTTCAGCAGTCCTTCGTGACACTTTTGAAAGGGGAATCCAAATGCGGAAGCTTGCCCTCGCGGCTGCTCTTGCGACCAGCGCCCTGGCCAGTCCGGCCTTGGCGCGTGACGACAGCTGGTATGTTGGCGTCGACGCCGGTGTTCTGCTGGTTGAAGACCAGAACATCACCTTCACTCCTGCGCGTAATCCTTCGCCCTCCGTGGACTATCACAAGGGTTATGATTTCGACGCCAATATCGGCTATGACTTCGGTGGTTTCCGTCTGGAAGCCGAAGCGGCCTACAAGCGCGCCAAGATCGACCTGGACAAGACCGGCTATGGTGGTTCGGCCTCGGCCCTGTCGTTCATGCTGAACGGCCTGCTCGATTTCGGTCCCGATGACGGCCTGCAGGGCTTCGTCGGCGGCGGTGTCGGCGTGTCGCGTGGCAAGCTGGCCAACGACCAGGTCAATGACAGCGACACCGGCTTCGCCTGGCAGGCGATCGCTGGCGTTCGTTACCCGGTCACCAACAATGTCGACGTTTCGTTGAAGTATCGCTTCTTCAACCAGGACGACATCAAGCTGGTCACTGGTTTCGGCGGCGCTTATGCTCCTCCGGGCGCGAATGTGGACACCAAGCTGCGCACGCACAGCGTCCTGCTTGGCCTGACCTACAACTTCGGCGAGCCGGCTGCACCGCCGCCTCCGCCGCCTCCGCCGCCCCCGCCGCCGCCCCCGCCGCCCCCGCCGCCGCCTCCGCCGGTCGCCGAGTGCAACCCTGGGCCGTACATCGTGTTCTTCGAATGGGACAAGTCGGACATCACGCCTGACGCCGCCACCATCCTGGACAACGCGGTTTCGGCCTACAGCAGCTGCGGCAGCGCCCAGGTTCTGCTGGCCGGTCACGCGGACAAGTCGGGTTCGGCGTCCTACAACGTCGGCCTGTCGCAGCGCCGCGCTGATGGGGTCAAGGCCTATCTCGCTTCGAAGGGTATCCCGGACGGCGTGATCACCACCCAGGCCTTCGGTGAATCGAAGCCGCGCGTCGAAACCGCGGATGGCGTTCGCGAAGTCCAGAACCGTCGCGTGGAAATCAGCTACGGTCCGGGTTCGGGCATGTAAGCCGGTTTTCCATCCTTCGGGACGGAAACAGAATAGAGGGGCCGGTCGCAGGATCGGCCCCTTTTTCTATGGGGCGTGCCGTTCGGGGCAGTGCCCCTGGCGGGCGGTGTCCGCGCGGAGGGGCATTGGCCGGCGGTGTATTCCGGGAAGCGGGCGCTGCGGCTTTGTCGGGGTGCCATGGCATGGTCGATGCAGCGGGGTGGCCATGTTGCCGCATCTGGCGGATGACAAATCGATGCGGATCGGCAACAAACAGGCGTCTGCCGCGTTCGCGTCCATATCCTGTCCCCTTGGGAGTTTGTCATGAAAATTCTGACCCTTGTTGCGGCCTTGCCGATCGTGCTGATGGCGTCGGCCTGCGCCACCACATCCGCCGATACCGCGCCTGCGCCGACCGCGTCGGCCAAGCTGGCGGCGGGCGACGGCGCGGCGCGCGGCATGGCGACGGTGACGCAGGCGAGCGATGGGCTGCATGTGCTGGTCAAGGCGCAGGGGCTGACCCCCGGCATCCATGCCGTGCATATCCACACGACCGGCCAGTGTGCGGGACCGGACTTCGCCAGCGCGGGTGGCCACTGGAACCCGACCGGGCACAAGCATGGCACCGCCAATCCCGCCGGTCCGCATATGGGCGACATGCCCAACATGACGGTGGGGCCGGACGGCAGCGGCGCGATCGAATATCATGTGCCGGGCAGCATGATCCGCGAAGGCGCGACGCCGTTGCTGGACACCGA
The DNA here is from genome assembly GCF_030580935.1 of Sphingobium cyanobacteriorum. GTDB lineage: Bacteria > Pseudomonadota > Alphaproteobacteria > Sphingomonadales > Sphingomonadaceae > Sphingobium > Sphingobium cyanobacteriorum. The sequence continues at coordinate 578,120 of NZ_JAUQOM010000002.1, forward strand.
TGGCGCGGCAATCGTGGTTCATGCGCAGGCGGACGACAATATGACCGACCCGGCGGGCAATGCGGGCGGGCGGATCGCTTGCGGCGTGCTGGCGGCGGGGTGACGATCGCCGCGCTGTAACAGGCGCGGTTTTCGTCGATCAGGAGGGCGACCCTGGCAGCCACGGTTGACCAGGTTCCCGCCTGCGCGGGAGCGGGTCTGGCGGGTGCTGGCGTCAGCCTGACCCGCCATCGGCGCGATAGCGCGCGACCGGATGATAGGCCGCGCCGCCATGGCCGATGCGGCTTTCATACAAGGTGAAGCCGTCGACGGAGAAGAGCGGTCCGGCGAGCGCGGCGTGGCGGGCGAGGAAGGGGGCGATAAAGCCCCCGGCGCGGCCGAAGCGCGCGAGCGTGATGTGGGGCAGGTAGGCGCGGGCTTCGGGCGGCAGGCCGGTCGAGACGCAGGCGCGGTCGATCTTCCTGTGGAGCGCGGCCAGGCCGTCGCGCGGCTGGACCCCGGCCCAGAGCGTGTCGACCACGCCCCTGCGATCGAAACTGCCCACCCCCGACAGGCGAATGTCGAAAGGGGTGAAGCGGATGCCTGCCAGTGCGTCCGCCACATCATTGGCGGCGTGGCGATCGATTTCGCCAATGAAGCGCAGGGTCAGGTGAAGCTGCGCATCATCCTGCCAGCGGGCGGCATCGACCCCGGCCATCAGCGAGAGAAGATGCGCGCGCTGATCAGCGGGCGGGCGGATGGCGACGAACAGGCGGTGCATGAGGGGTATATAGGGCGATTTTCGGGTTTTGCGCGGGTGGTTTTGCGCGAGTGGTGACTGCCGGCAACCATGTGTTGGCATATCGGGCTGTTTGATGTCTGCGGGATAGCGGTCGCGCGGGCCATGTGCTTTACATCAGCGATGGGTCCACCCAAGAGCCTTATTGCGCGGGTCGCGATGCCACTCGCTATCGCATTGCTTAGTGGCTGCACCGCCCCGATATCTGATCCCGTTACGCTGCGCGCAATGGCAGGCGAAGCCCGGTCGTTGATGATGCAGCATCCAGCGCGACTGTCAAACCAATGGGTCCATGTCCCCATGAACAGGTGGCCGCCGTCGATAACGGGGCTGAAACCGGAGGCGGTTACGGTTCATCCTTGGGGCGTCGAGATCATTATGAAGCCGTATTTCGATGGCGGTTACGGCTATGCAGTTCCCAACAGCAAGTCAGACCTGCCGATGCCTTCAAGCTGCTATTCGGAAATTCAGCAAGGCATTTTCTGGTACGGCCCCTGTTGATCCTGCGGAGCCTGTCCCGTCGTTACATATGGCGATCATGCGTTACTCGTTATCTGGATTCTTCGGTCCATCCCGCATGAGAAGCATTATAGGCGAACTTTCGGCACCGCATCGATCCCTGCCAGTGCATGACGAACGGGTCATGGCGCGGGTTTGGCTTGAAGTTGGGGGCGGTTGCGCCGATAATAAGGGAGCCGGCGCGCTATGCCGGTGAAGGAGATGATTTTCATGGCCAACTGGTCCGACCCCCGTTCCGACATTGCGGGCTTTGGCACCGCCACCGCTGCGCGCGGCGAGGCGTTCGACGCCGGGCTGCGCCGCTATATGCTGTCGGTCTATAATTATATGGCGAGCGGCGTGCTGTTGACCGGCGTGGTCGCGATGCTGTTCGCGACGAGCGGCATGGCCGAGGCGGTGTTCTACGGTCCCGGCATCCTGAAATATGTCGTGATGTTCGCGCCGCTGCTGTTCGTGATGGTGCTGAGCTTTGGCATCAACCGGCTGTCCACGGTGGCGGCGCAGGGCCTGTTCTGGGCCTATGCTGCGGTGATGGGCGTGTCGCTGTCCTACATTTTCCTGGCCTATACCGGCACGTCGATCGCGCAGACCTTCTTCGCGACGGCGGCGGCGTTCGCGGGGCTGAGCCTGTGGGGCTATACCACCAAGAAGGATCTGTCGGGCTTCGGCACCTTCCTGATCATGGGTGTGGTCGGCCTGCTGGTGGCGAGCCTGATCAATATCTTCATGAAGTCGAGCGCGATGAGCCTGGTCATCAGCGGCGTCGGGGTGCTGCTGTTCGCGGGCCTGACCGCCTATGACACGCAGAAGATCAAGGGCATCTACGCCCATGTCGCGGGCACGGACATGATGGGCAAGTCGGTGGTGATGGGGGCGCTGAACCTCTATCTCGACTTCATCAACATGTTCATGTTCCTGTTGCGCCTGTTCGGCGATCGCCGCTGATCGGTGCGGATTGATGGATAAGGAAAGGCCCGGCGGAGCGATCCGCCGGGCCTTTCGTTTATGGGCAGCCGGTTGCTGCGGCGTGATCAGCCCTGTTTCTGCATTGCGGCGATGAGGGCGCTGTCTGTCGCCTTTTGCCGCTGATAGGCCGGGCGTGTCCGCAGGCGGGCGGCATAGCGTTCGAAGGCGGGGCGCGAGGGGATGGACTGGAAGGTCAGGCCCCAGTCGATCTGCGCGCCGACATAGACATCGGCGGCGGTGAATTGGTCGCCGCAGATCCAGGGGCCGGTCGCGATTGCGCTTTCCAGTGCATCCATCGTGGCGTCGAACGTGCCATAGCCGGCGGTGCGATCCCGCCCTTCGGGCAGGACGAAGCCCAGCGCCCTGTTGGTGACGGCGGATTCGACCGGGCCGGCGGCGAAGAAGAGCCAGCGATAATAGGCATGGCAGTCTGCCGGGGGCGGGGCGAGATTGGCGGCGGGGAAGGCATCGGCGAGATAGGCGCAGATGGCGGCGCATTCGGTGACGACGCGGCCGTCATGGACGATCGCGGGCACCTTGCCCATCGGGTTGATGGCGAGATAGTCGGGGGCTTTCATCGTGGTGCCATAGTCGAGCAGCACGGTTTCATAGGGCGCGCCGACCTCCTCCAGCATCCAGCGGGCGATCTGCCCGCGCGACATGGGGTTGGTGTAGAGGGTGAGGGTTTGGGACATGGCGCTCTCCTGTATCGGGTGGCTGGAGGGTGACGCGAAGCGCGGTCAGGCGCCAGCCTCTTTTCCATGCGCTTCTGCCAGGCCAGTGCGATCGAAACGGCCATGACGCAGGAAATGAACGATCTGATCCGCGACGGCGCGGCGGTAGATCATGGCGGTATGGGTGACGGGCAGGGTGAGGTGATCGGCCTGCCCCGCGACATGGGTGGCGGCGACACTGACCTTGCCGTCATTGGGCGCGCCGAAGAGGCGGTTGGGTAGCGCGCCGATCATCGGGCGGTCGCCGGCGATGATGCCAAGGGGATAGTCGACCGTTCCGAACAACGCCTCCATGACGGGATCGCGCCGGGTGCGCAGCAGGGCGCCGGCATGGTTCAGGATGAGCGGGTGGAGGCGCAGGCGATAGCAGAGATCGGCCAGCTCGCTGCCGCCATTGGGGGTGCCGAGCATGACCACGCGACCGAGATTATGGGGGCGATGGCGCGCGATATAGGCGCGGAGCAGGAGGCCGCCCATCGAATGACCGACGCAATGGAGGCGCGGGGCGGCGCTGGCGGGCGTGGCGGTAATGCGCTGGTGAAGATGGTCCAGCACCCGGTCGATCGGCCAGCGCCAACTGGGATAGCCGATATTGGCGACAGCATAGCCGGATGCGCGCAGGCGGCGGGCAAGCAGGGCAGTCTGGAGCGGGTGGCCGCCGAAGCCGTGGAGCAGGAGGATGGATTCGGCGTTAGGCTCGTCGACTGATATATCGGCCATAGGCCCTCGCCCTCATCCCACTGCGCCTGACCGGCAGAGCCGACAAGACTTCATATCCTTTTCCCGCCAGCGGGAGAAGGATTGTCGAGCTTGAAACAGGGCGACCATTGCGCATCACCCCGTCGCTGATGTTAAGGCGCGCACCTGATTTCAGGTCACTGGGATGTTATGCCTTCCGCCGTCATCAAAGGTGCCAGCAGGGCGCCAAGACGGGTGTTGATGGCCGCGGTGTCGGGTTTTGCGTCGGCATGGCGCAGGACGAACAAGCTGCGCCGAGCCGGTGCCTTTTCGTCGAAAAAGCCTTTCAGATTGTCGTGGATCGCCGTTTCAATTAACGTGTCGCGAACGAGGCCATGGCGTGCGAACAGAGCCTCCCACCAGGTTGGACTGGCCCAGACCAGATGGCCGTGCATTGGCCAGCCCTTGGGGTCGCAGTGCATTTCGCGCCAATATTCTGTATCCCCCGCCGCTCTCCATTCCGGGAGATAGGCTTGAAATACCGTGCCGAAAGTCGAGTCGGGACCGAACATGGGCGAGTTGATGTAGGCAAAGCCTTCCGGCGCGACCAGTTTCGCAATCTTCGCGATATAGGCATCCAGCTTCAACGGATTGAGATGCTCTAAAATATCCATGCCCAGAAAGACATCGAACGTTTCTGGAAAGTCCAGATCGAGCAGGTCGCCAAAACGCATTCGGGCATGAATCTTGGCGTCCGCAAGCAGGAAGGCGAGGTGGCTGACATCAACGCCAGTGACAGCGATGCCGCGGTCATGCATCAGGCCAAGGACCGGGCCACTGAAGCAGCCCAATTCGATGCAGTTGCGTGCACCCAGCCCCTCTACCAGCGCAGCGATGACCCGCTTGTCAAGATCCACCTTGGGATGCCAGACGCCAAAGCTTTCATAATAGCGATGCTGGAAGATCAAATCTTCCATTAACGCAAAATCGGCGTCCAACGATGCGTGAAATATGGTATCGCCCGAAGCCATCCGGGTAAATTTGTCCGGATATAATGCCGTGAGATCGGGCAGAACGATCTGCGGCAATGCCGTGCGGGATGCCGCATTATATTTATACAGATTTTTGAACTCGTTGGACTGCACGAGCATTTCGATCACGCGGCTGAGCGGCATACCCGCCCGCAGAGCCCCGGCGTAGGTCGCAAGCCCGCTGTCGTCGACCGGACGGCCAAGTAGTCCGGCGAACAATCCTTCGACAATGTCGGTATGAGAAAAAGCTTCTGCGTTGGTATCCCCTGTAAGCCACTTGCTAAAAATTGCCTGTCTCCTATGAAAAATGCCTTCACGTTCGCCGCGACGGTCTTGGCTGACGGCCCAAAAGCATAACAGGCGGTGAGACGAAAAAAATACGGGAGGCGATGTTGCGTCGCGCCTCCCGACCAAATTGCTATTTTGCCTTGATGGAAGCCTTAGTCGTACCTTTCCGGCCCTTTTTCGGGGCCGCAGGGGTGATCTCAAAGGTCAATGCTGCATCCTTGATCCGAACATGGACTTCACCGCCGTGAACAAGCTTCCCGAACAGAAGTTCCTCAGCCAGAGGCTGCTTGATCTTTTCCTGTATCAGGCGACCCATAGGGCGCGCACCGTAGAGTTTGTCATAGCCCTTTGTCGTCAGCCATTCTTTCGATTCATCATCCAGCGTGATGTGAACGTCACGATCGGCCAGTTGTAGTTCAAGCTGCAAGATGAATTTGTCGATGACGCGCGCAACCACTTCCGTGGGCAGATAGTCGAACGGGACAATTGCATCAAGACGGTTGCGGAATTCTGGGGTGAAGAGTTTCTTCACCGCGTCCTCCTGCACATCCTCGCGCGTAAACTCGCCGAAACCGATGCTTTCCTTCGCCATGTCCGACGCACCGGCGTTGGTGGTCATGATGAGGATGGTGTTGCGGAAATCGACGGTCTTGCCGTGATGGTCGGTCAGGCGGCCATTATCCATCACCTGGAGCAGGATGTTGAACAGGTCCGGGTGCGCCTTTTCGATTTCGTCGAGCAGCAGGACGCTGTGCGGTTGCTGGTCGACGGCATCGGTCAAGAGGCCACCCTGATCATAGCCGACATAGCCCGGAGGCGCGCCGATCAGGCGGCTGACCGAGTGGCGTTCCATATATTCCGACATGTCGAAGCGCTGGAGCGGGATACCGAGCAAGGTTGCCAGCTGACGCGCCACCTCGGTCTTGCCGACGCCGGTAGGGCCGGAAAAGAGATAGTTGCCGATCGGCTTGTCGGGATCGCGCAGGCCCGCGCGCGACAGCTTGATCGCGCTGGACAGCACCTCGATCGCCTTGTCCTGGCCGAACACGACGCGCTTGAGGTCGGTGGTGAGGCTTTCCAGCACGCTCTTGTCGTCGGACGAGACGGTCTTGGGCGGGATGCGGGCCATGGTCGCGATGACCTGCTCGATCTCCTTGGGGGTGATCGTCTTTTTGCGCTTCGACGGCACGACGAGCATCTGCATCGCGCCGACCTCATCGATCACGTCGATCGCCTTGTCGGGCAGCTTGCGGTCGTTGATGTAGCGCGCCGACAGTTCCACCGCCGCCTTGATCGCGTCGGGGGTATATTTGACGTGGTGATGCTCCTCGAACGCAGTCCGCAGGCCGGTGAGGATCTTGATCGTATCCTCGATCGTGGGTTCGTTCACGTCGATCTTCTGGAACCGGCGCAGCAGCGCGCGGTCCTTTTCGAAATGGTTGCGAAATTCCTTGTAGGTGGTCGACCCGATGCAGCGGATGGTGCCGCCCGACAGAGCGGGCTTCAACAGGTTGGACGCATCCATCGCGCCGCCGCTGGTCGCGCCGGCGCCGATGACGGTATGGATTTCATCGATGAAGAGGACCGCGTGCGGCATCTTCTCCAATTCGGTGACGACCGCCTTCAACCGCTCCTCGAAATCGCCGCGATAGCGGGTGCCGGCCAGCAGCGCGCCCATGTCGAGCGAGTAGATGACCGCTTCCTTGAGCACGTCGGGCACTTCGCCCTCGACGATCTTGCGCGCCAGACCTTCGGCGATGGCGGTCTTGCCGACGCCCGGATCGCCGACATAGAGCGGGTTGTTCTTCGACCGGCGGCACAGGATCTGGATCGTGCGATCCACCTCCGCCATGCGCCCGATCAGCGGATCGACCTTCCCACGGCCTGCCTTTTCATTGAGGTTGACGGTGAACTGTTCGAGGGCGCTGTCCTTCTTGCCTTTGCCGTCCTGCACCTTCTTTTCCTCCTCGGCGGCACCCTTCGTCTCCTGACGCTCAGGCGCGGGCGTACCCTTGCCGACGCCATGGCTGATGAAGCTCACGGCATCGAGACGGCTCATGTCCTGCTGTTGCAGGAAATAGACGGCATAGGATTCGCGTTCGGAAAAGAGCGCGACGAGCACGTTGGCGCCCGTCACTTCATCCTTGCCGGACGACTGGACGTGGAGGATGGCGCGCTGGACCACGCGCTGGAAACCGCTGGTGGGGGAGGGGTCGCTGGCCCCTTCGACCTTCAGACTGTCGAGTTCGGTGTCGAGATAATGGGTGACGGCGTCGCCCAGCTCGCCCAGTTCCACGCCGCACGCCTGCATGACCTTTGACGCATGTTCGTCATCGATCAGCGCCAGCAGAAGATGCTCCAGCGTCGCATATTCATGCTTGCGTTCCGACGCATGGGTCAGCGCATTGTGCAGGGTGGTTTCAAGAGCGGGTGCGAAAGATGGCATGTCTGTTCTACTCCTGGCCCCAAAGAGGGGCGGTATCGAACCATATGTCGGCATTGCTCGACGCCGGATCAAGGCCATGGCCCCGACCTGCGGAATTGCCTGACTGCCCAAGCCCGGTGGAGCCGATCACGGCGCAGGGGGCAGGGCGCGGGTTCATCGCCTGAATAGCGCCTCGGCACTTGCCTTATGGTTAACGGCGCTTTCCATTTTCAACCTGGTCCGCATGATTTCCGCCTCCAGCGCGGTGATGCGGCTTTGCAGGTCGGCCACGGAGAGCGGACCCAGATCCTGTTGGAGCAGGCGGGCCAGTGGATCATCTCCCTTGCGTGGCAGATCGTCTTCCAAGTCCATGACGCCAATGTTGACCCTGTTGGCCACTCTGTCAATAAGGGCGCTGGCTCCGTCCGTCGATTTTGGGTGCGGTGCAATATGGTTAATGGCTGGGGGCAGCAGGATGGCGGATATGAGCGCAGTGCCGGGCGAAACAGTGCCGGGCGAGATGACGGCGATCGCCATTCCCGTGCCGGGCGGGCCGGAGGCTTTGGTGCCGCAGCGGCGGCCGGTGCCGGTGCCGGGCGCGGACGAGGTGCTGATCCGCGTCGCCGCCGCCGGGGTCAACCGGCCCGACATGCTGCAACGGCAGGGCAAATATCCGCCGCCGCCCGGTGCTTCGGACATACCGGGGCTGGAAGTGGCCGGCACCATCGTTGCGGCCGGGAGCGGCGCGGACGCGCTGATCGGGCAGAAGGTGTGCGCGCTGCTGGCCGGCGGGGGCTATGCACAATATGCGGTGGCGCCCGCGGGCCAGTGCCTGCCGGTGCCGGACGATTATGACCTGGCCGAAGCGGCGGCGCTGCCCGAAACCCTGTTCACCGTGTGGACCAACTTGTTCGAGCGCGCCTATGCGGTGGAAGGCGACACGGTGCTGGTCCATGGCGGCACCAGCGGCATCGGCACGATGGCGATCCGTCTGTGCAACCTGTTCGGCGTGACCGTGATCGTCACCTGCGGGTCGGACGAGAAATGCGAACAGGCCAAGGCATGGGGCGCGGACCATGCGATCAATTATCGCACCCAGGATTATGTCGAGGCGGTGAAGGCGATCACCGGCGGTCAGGGCGTTCAGGCGGTGCTGGACATGGTCGGCGGCGATTATGTGCCGCGCAACCTCCAATGCCTGGCCGAGGATGGCCGGCATGTGTCGATCGCGGTGCTGGGCGGCGCGAAGGCTGAAATCTTCATTCCCGCAATCATGCAGCGACGGTTGACCCTTACCGGATCGACGCTGCGGGCGCGGTCGGTGGGGTTCAAGAGCCTGGTCGCGGATGAATTGATGCGGACGGTCTGGTCGTTCGTGGGCGAGGGGAAATTGCGCCCGGCGATGGATCAGAAGTTCGCGCTGGCGGACGCGGCCAAGGCCCATGCGCGGATGGATGCCGGCGCGCATTTCGGGAAGATCGTGCTGGTGGTTTGAGGGTGCTTCTGGGTGATCTGGGAAACGCGGATGGGCGATGGCTATGACGGACTGGGTTCAAAAAACCGAAGCGGCTGTTTGACCGCTGCGGTTGTAGGATGCTTGGCGCTTTTTTTCGATTTGGGGCGATTCATGGGCGATCCAGCACCCGGCACCGAGAACTGGTGGTGGCGCAGTATACCCGTTTTTGTACCAACGCTCGCAATTGCAGCAGCAACTTTTGTTGTATGCCGGTTTGTGAAGCAGTATTTTTCGCGACATGATCGTTAACTCTACGCCTCTTCATCCCAGCGAAAGCTGGGATCTCATTGCCTTGTCGCGTCGAGAACAAGAAGAAGTGGGATGCCAGCTTTCGCTGGCATGACGGGGCCGAGTGCTGAGTAAAACCTACGGAAACCGTAGCATTTCCGTCATATTCTCTTCGGAACTGTAACATTGCGCGCTTAAGGATTCGGTCCCGAAAGACATGGATCTTTGGGGATCGCAGCATGAACGCCATTACGCGCCTGCCCTTTCCGGGCGAGCTGGACGAGGGCGCGGACGACCGTTTCCACATCCCTGAGCGGGAAGGGCAGCGGCGCCGCTATCGCAGCATCTGGATTTCGGACATTCATCTGGGCACGCGTGGCTGCAATGCGGCGATGCTGATCGACTTTCTGGATAATGTCGACAGCGACACCATCTATCTGGTCGGCGACATCATCGACGGCTGGCGGCTGAAGAAGCGCTTCTACTGGCCGGCCAGCCATAATGACGTGGTTTGGCGGCTGATGAAACGCGCCAAGCGCGGCACGCGGGTCGTCTATATCCCCGGCAATCATGACGAGATGTTCCGGCAGTTCACCGGCATGAGCTTTGGCGGGGTCGAAATCCGGCGCAAGGCGATTCACACGACCGCCGACGGGCGCAAGCTGCTGGTGCTGCATGGCGACGAGTTCGACACGATCATGCTGGCGCATCGCTGGCTCGCCTTCGTCGGCGACGCGGCCTACACCACGCTGATGCGGCTGAATGTCGTCGTCAATGCGGTGCGGCAGCGCATGGGGCTGCCATACTGGTCGCTTTCCAAGATGGCCAAGCACAAGGTCAAGAATGCGGTGTCCTTCATTTCCCGCTTCGAGGAAGTGGTGGCGCATGAAGCCGGCGCGCGGGGCGTGGACGGCGTGGTGTGCGGCCATATCCACAATGCCGAGATGCGCGAGATTGCCGGCATCGAATATTATAATGACGGCGACTGGGTGGAAGGCTGCACCGCGCTGGTCGAACATGGCGACGGGCGGATGGAAGTGCTGCACTGGGCCGACGAGATCGCCGCGCGCGAACGGGACGAGCGGGCCATGCAGGCGCGGATGGCGGCTTGAGTGAGTGGTGCGGCCTGTTCCCGCCCTTGCAGGACCAGGCTGCTGTCGGAGCATAAGGCCATGCGTATAGCGATCGTCACCGATGCCTGGAGCCCGCAGGTCAACGGGGTGGTGCGGACGTTGCAGACGATCCGCGCCGAACTGGAGAAGATGGGGCATGTGGTCGCGGTGATCTCGCCCGATCTCTACGGTTCCATTCCCTGCCCGACCTATCCCGAAATCCGGCTGGCGCTGGTGCGTCCGGCCGTGGTGGGGCAGGCGATCGCGGCGTTCCGGCCCGATGCGGTGCATCTGGCGACCGAAGGGCCGCTGTGCCTGGCGGCGCGGCGCTGGTGCCTGCGCGGGCGGGTGCCCTTCACCACCGCCTATCACACCCATTTCCCCGATTATGTGGCGCAGCGCACCGGCCTGCCCGCCGCCTGGTTCTGGCGCTATATCCGCTGGTTCCACGGCCCGGCGCAGGCGGTGCTGGTGTCGACCCGGTCGGTGCGCGAGCAGTTGCGCGCCCATGGCCTGCCCAAGGTGCGGCCCTGGGGCCGGGGCGTGGACCTGAGCGCCTTCACCCCCGATGCGCCGCCGCCCGCGATCTTCGCCGACCTGCCGCGCCCGATCCAGCTTTATGTCGGGCGCGTCGCGGTCGAGAAGAATCTGGAGGCGTTCCTGGCGACCGACCAGCCCGGCACGAAGGTCGTCGTCGGCGACGGGCCGGCGCGCGCGGCGCTGGAGCGGGCCTGGCCGCAGGCGCGCTTCCTGGGGTCGCTGTTCGGGCGTGACCTGGCGGGCGCCTATGCCGGGGCGGACCTGTTCGTCTTTCCCAGCCGCACCGACACGTTCGGGCTGGTGATGATCGAGGCGCTGGCCTGCGGCACGCCGGTCGCGGCCTATCCGGTGACGGGGCCGGTCGACATCGTGACGCCGGAAACGGGCGCGCTGTCGGAGGATCTGGGCGCGGCGATCGCGCAGGCGCTGCGCTGCGACCGGGATGCCTGCGCCGCTTATGGCCGCAGCTTCAGTTGGGAACGCAGTGCGCAGGAATTCCTGTCCGGGCTGCACGCGATCGACCCGGACCGGGTGGAGAGCGCGGCCTGACGCTTTCCCTTGCCCGAAGGGGCGGGATGTTCTATCTCTGATCCGTCGTGGCCGCCCTGCTTGGGCGGCCCTTATCGTTTTTACGCCGGAGAAGACCATCGTGTCCCAGCCTCTCATGCCCCACGCGACCGCCAGTTGGCTGGTCGACAACAGCGCTCTGAGCTTTGACCAGATCGCCGAATTTTGCGGGCTTCATATCCTGGAAGTGCAGGCGATCGCCGACGATACCGCTAGCATCAAATATACCGGCCGCGATCCGGTGCGCGCCCATGAAATCACCATGGACGAAATCCACAAGGGCGAGGCCAACCCCGACTATAAGCTGAAAATGCTGAAAGGCCCGGAGCCGGTCCGCCGCACCAAGGGGCCGCGCTACACCCCGGTCAGCAAGCGGCAGGACAAGCCGGACGGCATCGCCTGGATCCTGCGCAACCATCCCGAAATTTCGGACGGCGCGATCGGCAAGCTGATCGGCACCACCCGCACCACCATCGCCGCGATCCGCGACCGCAGCCACTGGAACATCAGCAACATCACGCCCAAAGACCCGGTGACGCTGGGCCTGTGTTCGCAGCGCGAACTGGACGGGCTGGTGACGAAGGCGGCGAAGAAGGCGGGCATCGAGGCGCCGACCGATTCGCGCCTGGATGGCGATCGCGAAGCGTTGATCAACGAGTTGCGTCGCGAGCGTGACGATGCCGCGCGCCGCGCCGAAGAGGCGCTCAAGGGCGAGTCCGCCTTCATCGCCGGTTCGGCCGCGATCCTCGATCCGTTCAGCCGGAGCAAGGACGAGGCGTGATGCCGTAGCGTCATCGGCGGCCTGGGTTCAGGCCGCTGTGCCGTCACTTCATTCGGGGCCGCGCCGGGCTTACGGCGCGGCCCTTTTTGCTATGCTTGACGCTTGCGTAAAGTGCGGGATGGCCATAGACTTTGGCCATGGAGAGCATAGAAAAAATCCTGACGGAACGCTATCGTCACCCCACAAAATGGGACCAGAGCTTCCCCCCGCTGTCGATGGGCCAGATGGTCGCGGACAGTGCCACCGCCCATCCCGATGCCCATATGATCGACTTCATGGGGCGCAAATTCAGCTATGGCGAGATGTTCGACCAGATCCGCCGGATCGCCTGCGGGTTGCAGGCGATGGGCGTGAAGAAGGGCGACCGGGTCGGCCTCTATCTGCCCAACACCCCCCATTATGTCGCGGCCTATTATGGCGCGCTGACCGCCGGCGCGATCGTCGTCAACTTCTCCCCCCTCTATACCGCCGCCGAACTGGAGCATCAGGTCGAGGATAGCGGGACCAGGATACTCTTCACCCTGTCGGCCAAGGCGCTGCTGCCGACCGCGCTGGAGGTGCTGGACCATAGTTCGCTCGAAACGCTGATCGTGGGATCGGTCGCCGAAGTGCTGTCCCCGGTCAAGTCGCTGCTGTTCCGCTGGTTCAAGGCGAGCGAATGCACGGCTCTGCCCGACGACCCGCGCGTCATTCGCTATGATCGCTTCCTGGCGAACCGGGGCGATTGCGCGGTGGCGGAGGTCGATCCGGTCAACGACGTGGCTCTGCTGCAATATACCGGCGGCACCACCGGCACGCCCAAGGGCGCGATGCTGACCCACCAGAATCTGACCGCCAATGCGCGGCAGGCGCAGGCGATCGACCCGCACCAGCATGAAGCCGACCGGATCATCGCGGTGCTGCCCTTCTTTCATGTGTTCGCCAATACCTGCACGCTCAACCGCACGGTGGTGAATGGTGGCGAGATGGTGATGCTGCCGCGCTTCGACGCGGCGCAGGTGCTGGCGGCGGTGCAGCGGGTCAAGGCGACATCGCTGCCGGGCGTGCCGACCATGTTCCAGGCGCTGCTCGATCATCCGGCGATCCGCAATATCGATTTTTCTTCGCTGCGCGCCTGCATTTCGGGGGGCGCGCCGCTGCCGCTGGAGGTGAAGCAGAAGTTCGAGGCGGCGACCGGCGCGAAGCTGATCGAGGGATATGGCCTGACCGAAACCAGCCCGATCGTGTGCACCAACCCCTATGAGGGGTTGAACAAGAGCGGCACGGTGGGCCAGCCGGTGCCGGGCACGCGGGTCAGGCTGGTCGATCGCGAAGACCCGACGCGGCCGCCGCCAGAGGGCGAGCCGGGCGAATTGCTGTTCGCCGGGCCGCAGATCATGAAGGGCTACTGGAACCGGCCGGATGCCGATGCGCAGGTGTTCGTCGGCGACTATATCCGCACCGGCGATGTCGGCATCATCGACGAGGACGGTTATGTGAAGATCGTCGATCGGTTGAAGGACATGATCGCGGTCGGCGGGTTCAAGGTGTTTCCCAGCCAGGTCGAAGCCATCCTCTACCATCATCCCGCGGTCAAGGAAGCGCTGGTGATCGGCATACCCGATCGCTATCGCGGCGAGCAGCCCAAGGCGTTCGTGACGCTGAACGAGGGGTTCGACGTGGACGGCGCGACGCTCAAGGACTGGCTCAACCCGCAACTGGGCAAGCATGAGCGGGTGTGCGAGGTGGAAGTGCGGCTGAACCTGCCCAAGACGCTGGTGGGCAAGCTGTCGCGCAAGGAACTGGTCGCCGAGGAGCGGGCCAGGGCCGAAGCGACGGCACGGGAGACTGGAACCGCCGCCTGATCCTTCCTATCTGTGCGGTCAACACGGACAAGGAATACAGGATGGCGCAGGAAATCGCGACGCTGGCCGGTGGCTGCTTCTGGTGCACCGAGGCGGTGTACCAGAATCTCAAGGGCGTCGAGGGCGTGGAGAGCGGCTATATCGGCGGCAAGGTGGCCGATCCGACCTATGAACAGGTCTGTTCGGGGACGACCGGCCATGCCGAGGCGATCCGCATCACCTATGACCCGGCGGTGATCGCCTATGCCGACCTGCTCGACATTTTCTTTGCGACGCATAATCCCACGACGCTCAATCGGCAGGGCAATGATGTCGGCACCCAGTATCGGTCCGCCATCTTCCCCCATTCGGCGGAGCAGGAAGCGCAGGCACGCGCCGGGATCGCACGGGCGCAGGCGGACCAGAGCGATCCGATCGTGACCACGATCGAACCGGACGCGCCCTGGTATCCGGCCGAGGATTATCACCAGAAATATTGGGACCGGGTCGGCGACCGGAACCCTTATTGCATGGCCGTGATCCCGCCCAAGCTGGCCAAGCTGCGCAAGGGCTTTGCCGAGCGGATCGCGGGCTGAAGTCCTGTCAACGGTCCGTCGCGTTTCGTGGCGTCCTTAGTCGGCGGTTCATACAGACTATGCTAGGGACGCGGCGGACAATCTGGTCGGGGGACTGAACATGAGGACAAAGATGCTGATCGCCGCGCCGCTGATGCTGCTGGCGCTGCCCGGTTGCGTGCGGACGGTGGCGAGCGTCGTGACGGCGCCGGTGCGCGCGGGCGCGCAGGTGGTCGACTGGAGCACGACCAGCCAGGACGAGGCGGACCGCAATTACGGTCGCAAGATGCGCAAGCAGGAAGCGCGCGAGGGCAAGGAACGGAAAAAGGCGGACAAGGCGCGCCGCGAACAGTGCCGCGAGGCAGGTTACGACAATTGCGGGTAGGCCGGTAGATCAGGGCGAGGTGTGGCGGATCGACACAGCCGCCGCTTGTGTTTCAGGCCGCCGCGCGGCGCAGCCGGTCGTTGATCGCGGCGCCGATGCCTTCCATCGGGATCGGCGCGACGGCGATGCGGGGCGTGGCGCTGGCGTCGGCGATGTGGAGCGCGGCGAACAGGTGCGCCGCCGCTTCGCGCAGGTCGGCCTCCGGGCTGAGATTGATGTGGCAGGGCATCAGGCCGAAGCCGATCAGATATTCGTCCTTTTCGGCGCGCAGGGCATTGAGCCGTACCGTCTTTGACGGCGCATAGTGGCTTTCGAGCTGGCCGGGGGCCTCGATCTTCCCGTCGCTGCCGCTGACGACCGGCAGGCCGGTCGCGTCCTCCAGCATCGCCGCCGTCACCGGGCCGGGGCGCAGCAGGCGGATATGGTCGCCCTCCGGCGCGGCGATGGTGGATTCCAGCCCCTCGCTGGTCGGGCCTTCGTCCAGGATCAGGCGCACCTTGCCATTCAGGCTGGCGAGCACATGTTCGGCGCGGGTCGGGCTGATCGATCCGCTGCGGTTGGCGGACGGGGCGGCAAGGGGGCAGCCGCTTTCGCGGATCAGCGCGCGCATCGCGGGATGCGCGGGCAGGCGCAGGGCCACGGTCGGCAGCCCGGCCGTCACCAGCGGCGACAGGCCGCTGTCGGCGCGCACCGGCAGCACCAGCGTCAACGGGCCGGGCCAGAAGCGATCGGCCAGCCTGTCGGCAATGGGCGAGAAGTCGGCGAGCCGCCGCGCCATGTCCAGGTCGGCGACATGGACGATCAGCGGGTTGAAGCTGGGCCGCCCCTTGGCGCTGTAGATCGCCGCGACGGCGCTGTTGTCGGTGGCGTCGGCAGCCAGGCCATAGACGGTTTCGGTGGGAACGGCGACGGGTTCTCCGGCGCGGATCAGCAGCGCCGCTTCACGCAGCGCCTCTGCGCCATAGCGGCAGGATCGAGTGGAAAAGGCTGATTGTGCGATAGTCACGGCCCCCGCGCTATAGTCCCCGGTTCCGGCGAGTAAAAGGCCAATGCGTAAGGACGATGACAGCAAGCCAACTTGTCGGACGCCGGTTCGGCGATTAAGCCGCGCAGCATGACCGACGCCCTTCTTGTCCGCATCGCCGAGGCGCTGGAGCGTCTGGCCCCGCCGCCGCCCGTTTCCGCCGATCTGGGCGCTGCGCCCGCCTATATCTGGGACGGCCATGCGATCCATGCGGTAGAGGCGTTCGCGCCGGTCGATTATGCGCTGTTGAGCGGGATCGATGCGCAGAAGGGCGCATTGCTGGACAATAGCCGCCGCCATGCCGCCGGCCATGCAGCCCATGACGTGCTGCTATGGGGTGCGCGCGGCACCGGCAAGTCGGCGGTGGTCGCGAGCGTGGTCGGCAAATTGCAGGCGGAGGGGCAGGACATCGCCCTGCTGCAATGCGCGATCGACGAACTGGCCAGCCTGCCCAGGCTGTTTTCGCTGCTGCGCGGGACCAGCCGCCCCTTCATCCTGTTCCTCGACGATCTGGGGTTCGACGACAATGGCGTGGGCGACGCGCGCGCGCTGCGCTCGCTGCTGCAGGGCGGGACGGCGGCGCGGCCGGCCAATGTCCGCCTCTATGTCACCTCCAACCGCCGCCATATCGTGCCGCGCCACCTGACCGAACAGGATGACCCGATCAATCCGCGCGACGTGATCGACGACAAGATGGCGCTGTCCGACCGTTTCGGATTGAGCCTGGGCTTTCATGCGATCGACCAGGACGCCTATGTCGCGATCGTGCGCGGCTATGCGGCGCAACTGGGCCTGCGCTTCGATCCGCTGGAAGCGATCCAGTGGGCGACCCAGCGCGGCAGCCGGTCGGGCCGGGTCGCCTGGCAATATGTGGTGGAACTGGCCGGGCGGAACGGCCTGCGGATTTGAAACGTCGCGCGCCCGTCATGCAGGCGCACGACGCCTGGGTCATTTTGCCTTCGTCACGCGCCAGATCACGCCGCCTAAATCGTCGCTGACCAGCAAGGCCCCCTTGGCATCGGCGGTCACGTCGACCGGGCGGCCTTGTGCCGCGCCGTCCTTGTCGAGGAAGCCGGTCAGCACATCGACCGGCTTGGCTTTGCCCGCTTCGCCATCGGCAAAGCCGACATAGACGACTTTATATCCCGCCGCCGGCTTGCGGTTCCAACTGCCGTGCAGGCCGACGAAGGCGCCATCGGTATAGGGCGCGCCAAGCTGAACCTTGTCGGCGAAGGCGAGGCCCAGCGGCGCGACATGGTTGCCCAGCGCATAATCGGGCCGCTTGGTATATTCGCGGATTTCCGGGCGCTGCGGCTGGACCCGGCGATCTTCATAACCGCCCCAGTAATTCCACGGCCAGCCATAGAAGGCGCCGAATTCCACGCGGGTCAGATAATCGGGGACGAGATCGCTGCCCAGCATGTCGCGTTCATTGACAACGCCCCAGAGCGCGCCGCTTTTGGGTTCGAAGGCGAGGCCAACAGGATTGCGCAGGCCGGAGGCGAAGATGCGCCTGTAGCCGGTCCTTGGATTGACTTCCAGGATGAGGGCGCGGCCCTTGTCCATCTCCAGCCCGTTTTCGCCGATATTGCTGTTGGAACCGACGCCGACATAGAGCAGCCCTTCGGGGCTGGCGACCAGGCTCCTGGTCCAATGATAATTGGGCGCCTGGGCAGGGATGGCGATGATCCTGCGGCCCTTGGCGGTGATCCTGGTGTCGCCTTCCTTGTACGGAAAGGCCATCAGCGCGTCGGTGTTGGCGACATAGAGCGTGTCGCCGACCAGCGCCATGCCATAGGGGGAATGGAGGCCGGTCAGGAAGGTCGCTTTGGTTTCCGCCCGGCCGTCGCCATCGGCATCGCGCAGCAGGATGATGCGGTTGGGCGACGGAGCGCCGGCCCCCGCTTCGTTCATCAGATAGGCCATCACCCGGTTGACGATGCCATCCTTGGGCCGGGGCGGGCTGTTGGTTTCGGCCACCAGCACATCGCCATTGGGCAGGCGCAGCAGGGAACGGGGATGGGAGAGGCCATCGGCGAAGCGGGCGACGGCCAGCCCCCTGGCGGCGACCGGCTTGGCATTGGCGGCCCAGGGCTTCACCTTCGCGATGTTGATGGTGGGCAGCATCTCGCTGCGGGGGGCGGTGAAAACCGGCTCCCTGCCGGTGTCGGCGCCGGCGGGGAGGCGGGCGGTGTCGCCCTGCGCCAGATAGAGGAAAGCGCCGCCGGCCAGGGCCAGGGCGACGAGCGGCAGGACGATGACATGTTTGTTCATGGCATCCCGTCTAAATCGCGGCGCAGCGACGGGCAAGGCGAATGGCGCGCCTGTCGCCTGCTTATTGACCGCGTTCGCGCAACCAGAGCAGTATCGCGATCAGGATGCCGAGGGCAGCCCCTGCGAGCAGGCCGATGCTGGGCTGGCCGAGCAGCCCGCCGCCGATGGTGCCGACCAGAATCAGCAGCGCGATGATGGCGCCGGCGCCGGTCGGATTTTTCTTGCCATTCGTCATGGATCGCGCTTTGCCATGGTGCGGCGGCCAAGGCCAGAGGCTTTGGGACATGCGCCGTTTCGGGATCGGTCGTCCCGGTGAGGGACGATTGTTCCAGACCGGGACTTGCCTAACGGCCCGTTCACCCTTGCAGCCAGCCGTCAGGGCCAAAGCGTTGAAATGGCACGGACATTGAACCGCAGATCAGACCAGGACGCAAAAATAAGCGGGGGGTTGCAATGCAGGTGCCATATCTTTCCAACCGGAAAAGCTATGAGGATGCGGCTGAACTGATGGCGCTGTTCGGGCCGGACGCCGGCTATGAAGCGGCGGCGCGGGCGGACCGCAGCCTGGACCAGGGCAATCATATCCATTTCTGCCACTGGCGGCAGATCGAACGGCTGATCGTCCTGCTGACCCATGACCAGCCGCTGGGCACGATCCACTAGAAACGTCGTTTACAGGCGCAGGCCCGCCGTTTCCGGGAGGCCGGCGAGGATGTTGAGATTTTGCACCGCCGCGCCCGCCGCGCCCTTGCCCAGATTGTCGAGCGCCGCCACCAGCCGCGCCTGGCCGCGCTCTTCATTGCCAAAGACGAACAGCGCCAGCCGGTCGGTCGCGCCGACATGCTCCAGCGGGACATTGCCCATCGCCGCGCTGTCGTCGAGCGACGCGACGCTGACGATCGGCGCGCCTGCATAGGCGGCGGCCAGCGCATCATGGATCGCGGCGACAGACGGCGCGCCCGGCATGGCGCGCAGTTGCAGCGGCACTTCCACGATCATGCCGCGATAGGCGTTGGCCACGGCCGGCGCGAACAGCGGCGGGTGGGCAAGGCCCGCATAGCGGGTCATTTCCGGCACATGCTTGTGGCCAAGGGTCAGGCCATAGGGCAGGAAGGCGCTGGGCGCGCCGCTTGCCCCCTCATAATCGGCGATCATCGCCTTGCCGCCGCCCGAATAGCCTGAGGCGCCCGATACCGTCACCGGCCAGTCGGCGGGCAGCAGCCCGGCCAGCACCAGCGGACGGACGAGGGCGAGGAAGCCGGTCGGCCAGCAGCCGGGATTGGCAACGAAACGGCTGTTCGCCAGCCGCTCCCGATGGCCCGGCTCCAGTTCGGGGAAGCCATAGGTCCAGCCATCCGCCACCCGATGCGCGGTCGATGCGTCGATCACGCGGGTATGGTCATTGTCGATCAGCGCCACCGCTTCGCGCGCGGCGTCGTCGGGCAGGCAGAGGATGACGATATCGGCGGCGTTGAGCGCATCGCGGCGCGCGCCGGCGTCCCGCCGCTGGGCTTCCGGCACGGTGATGAGCGACAGTTCGGGTCGTCCCGCCAGCCGGTCGCCAATTTCGATGCCGGTGGTGCCATGGCCGCCGTCGATGAAGATGTTTATTGTCATGCGCCGATCCTCCGCCGTGCGATGATGGGCTGGACATGGGCGTCGGCCAGGCGCGCGACGATATCGGCCAGCGGCTCTTCGACCACCGCCATCCAGTGGGCATTGGCGTGCAGCAGCGTCCTGGCGTCGGTCATGATGCCGACATGGCCGGGGAAGAAGATGATGTCGCCGCGCCGCAGCGATGCGTCGCTGTCGATCGGCGCGCCGATGCCTTCGCATTGCAGGTCGGTGTCGCGCGGGGCGGCGATGCCCGCCTGGCCGAGCGCGACCTGGACGAGGCCCGAACAGTCGATGCCGCGATGGCCGCGCCCGCCCCAGACATAGGGCTGGCCGACATAGCGCTGCGCGACCGCAACCCAGTCGGCGGGCGTCGCGTCGACCGGCTCGACATGGCGGACATGGACATAGCCTTCCGCGCAGGCGATGAAATCGCCCTGTGCCTGTCCGGCAAAGGTCGCGCCGGTCGGCCAGTAATCGGCGATCGGCGATTTGATGTCGGCCGCGCTGAACAGGGGCGCGGTCCTGGCGACGATCCG
Organism: Sphingobium cyanobacteriorum; assembly: GCF_030580935.1. Taxonomy (GTDB): domain Bacteria; phylum Pseudomonadota; class Alphaproteobacteria; order Sphingomonadales; family Sphingomonadaceae; genus Sphingobium; species Sphingobium cyanobacteriorum. The sequence goes on from NZ_JAUQOM010000002.1 coordinate 598,517, forward strand.
GTGGGTCGGGTTTTCCGGCAGGTCGAGCGCATCGCGGCGGATATAGCCGACATAGCCGTCATGGCCGCAAAAGCCCCATGCCCAGTCGGTCGTCACGTCAAGCGCGTGGAAGGTTTCGCCGCGCAGCAATTCGCTCACCGCTTCGGCCGTGGGCGATGTGCTGGCCAGGATCGGTGCGCCCGGCGCTACGCAGGTGAAGGGGACCGCGCGGGCATAATGGGCGGAAAAAAGAATCCCGGCCAGCGCCAGATCGGCCAGATCGCCACGCGCCGCATGGATACGGCGATCCAGGGCGACCGAGCGGCCGTCCAGCTTGAACCGGGTTCTTTCAGGCGGACCGTTCCGCGTTGGGGTGTTGATGGCGTTCATCGCGCGCGGTTCCTGCGATGAAATGGTGAAAGGCGTCAAGGAATTCCGCGCCTTTGGGGGTCCGGGTGATGAAAATATTACGGCGATCGGCCGCATCGCGCTCACGGCGAAGGTAACCGAGCGCCGAAAGTTTGTTGAGCGCGCGGGTGATGACCGGCTTGGATACATGCAACGCTTCGGCCAGGCCGCGCACCGTATGCGGGCCGGACCCGATATAGACGGTCATCATCAACGCCATCTGCCGATTGGTCAGATCCGGTTTGCCCGATCGGACATAATCGACCAGGGTTCGCATCCATTGACCAAGGGGATGGGTGCCGGGACGCTCGATTTCGGTGGCTGCATGGGCGTTCATGTGGGCTTAACGCATGATTCCCAATCCGGTTGCGTAACGGATGCTTCTATCCGGCACGGCCATAACGTTGTTGCAGAAGGCGGAAAACCGCGCGCAGACCCAGCGCTTCGCCGCCCTTGGGCCGGCCCGGCCGGGATGAGGGGCGCCAGGCGAAGGTGTCGAGGTGGAGCCAGGGCGTGTCGTCCGGCACGAAGCGCTTGAGGAACAGGGCGGCGGTGATCGCGCCGGCAAAGCCGCCTTCGCCCGCATTGTTGATGTCGGCGACATCGGATTTGAGCATGTCGGCATAGCCGTCCCACAGCGGCAGGCGCCAGACGGGGTCATCCACCTCGCTTCCCGCCGCCGCCATGTCCGCCGCCAGATCATCGTCATTGGCGAAGAGGGCGGGCAGGTCCGGGCCGAGCGCGACGCGGGCCGCGCCGGTCAGGGTCGCAAAGTCGATGATGAGTGCGGGCTTATCCTCGCCCGCGCGGGTCAGCGCGTCGCCCAGCACCAGCCGCCCTTCGGCATCGGTATTGCCGATCTCGACGCTCAGCCCCTGCCGGCTGCGCAGGATGTCGCCAGGGCGGAAGGCGTTGCCGCCGATCGCATTTTCCGCCGCCGCGATCAGCAGGTGGAGCCGCACCGGCAGCCGGGCATCCATCACCAGTTGCGCCAGCGCCAGCGCATGGGCCGCGCCGCCCATATCCTTCTTCATCAACCGCATCGCCGACGATGGCTTGATGTCCAGCCCGCCGCTGTCGAAACAGATGCCCTTGCCCACCAGCGCCAGGCGCGGATGAGCGGGGTCGCCCCATGTGAGTTCGATCAGGCGCGGGGCAAAGCCCTTGTCCGCCGCCCGGCCGACGGCGTGGATCATCGGATAACCCTGTTCCAGCGCATCGCCGCGCGTCACGCTGACGGTCGCGCCGAACGGTCTGGCGACGGCCTCCACCGCCGCCTCCAGATCGGGCGGTCCCATGTCGGCGGCGGGCATGTTGACGAGGTCGCGAACCAGCGCGACCGCGCTGGCGATCTGCACCGTCTGTTCGATCCGGGCGACATCGCCGGTCAGCAGGATGCGCGGGCCGGTGGGGGCATCGTCCTTGCGGTAACGGTCGAAGCGATACTGGCCGGTGAGCCAGCCCAGCCCCGCCGCGCCGACCGATCCTTCAGCCAGGCGATAGCTGCCCTCCGGCAGCGTTTCGGCCAGCCGGGCAAGGCACCAGGGGCCTGGCGCGTCGCTGTTCGCGACCCCGGCCACGACCGACCAGTCATCTGCCCCGGCGCCGGGCAGGATCGCCTGCTCGCCCGCCTTGCCCCTGAACTTCTGCGCCGCGACGACCGCCCGCACCGGGGCAGGCTGCGCCGCGAGCCAGGCGTCATGGCTTCTGGCGTCAAGCAGGTGGATCGAACGGGCGGGCTGCTGGTTGTCGGCTTTGAGCAGGTCGGCAAAGTTGGTCATGGACATGGCTGTAGGGCCAGGCGGCCGGGCAAGGAAAGGACAAAATTCATCGTCCTGAGGGCACGGCCGGCCCTTTCTTCCTTTGCCTGTGCCGCTGCAAAAGCCTAGTTTCCCCCAATAGCAGAGCAAAAAGGAGACGGACGATGATTCATGGTGACGACCGCGGCCTTCAGGCCGCCCGCGCGCGCGCCTATGCGCTCGCCGACACCGGCCGGTTCGACAACAGCCATGCCGTGCACAATGCGCTGGTCGCGGAAGGCTGGCCCAATGCGGGCCGTGCACTGGACAGCGACTATGCGCGCAAGGCGATCGCCGAGCGTTGCCGCGCAGCCAGGGCGCATTGATGCAGGGCAGGGGGCTGGAATGGGCGGCGGCGGCGTTGCTGCTTGCCGCCTGTTCGCCATCGCCTGACCAGCCGGGCAGCAACGCCGCCGCCAATGCGGCCGCGTCCCGCTATGCCGAGAAGATGGCGGGCGCGCCGCAGCCGCCGCCACCCGCCAAGCCCTTCGCCGAAGCGGACAAGGGCGCGTTCCTGGAATATGCCTATGCCTATCCGGCGCAGGCGGCGGCGATCCCGGCCCTGGTCGAGAAATTCGACAAGGCGCGCACGACATTGAAGGCCGATGCGCTCAGAATGGCGCGGGAGGACAGCGCGGCGGCCAAGGAATCGGGCTTCCCCTTCCGCCCCCACAGTCTGGAGACGCGATGGACGGTGGCGGCCGACACGCCCCGCTTCCTGTCGCTGCAATCGGACACCTATGTCTATACCGGCGGGGCGCATGGCATGACCGGCTATGACGGCCTGATCTGGGACAAGGCGCGCAGCCGCGAAACCAGCGTCAAGGCGCTGATGACCGCTCCCGCCGCCTTCGCCACGGCGATCCGCGATCGATTCTGCAAGGAACTGGACCGGCAGCGCGCCGAAAAACGCGGCGCGCCGGTGGTGCCGGGCGACGATGACTTCACCCAATGCATCGACCCGCTGGAGCAGTTGATCGTGCCAACGTCAAAGGACGGCAGGCTGATCGACGGCATGACCGTGGTGATCGGCCCCTATAGCGCCGGTCCCTATGCGGAAGGCAGCTATGAAGTGGCGTTGCCGATGGACGCGGCGATGCGCAAGGCGATCAAGACGGAATATCAGGACGGGTTCGTAAAATAAAGCAAGAAGTACTCCCGACATTAGTCGGGAGTAGTATGGATTTAGAAGGTGTAGCTGAAATGACCAAAAATCCGTGTTGGACTCGATATGGACGGATTAAGATTGGCTCCAGTCACCTGTGTTAATCCAGTTGCGGTGCTCATCCAAAGACCCATTTGCGTGGCCTGATTGCCGCTGTCTTTTTTCGGCGACAATATGATGGGACTAGTGAGGCCGGAAACGTTATCCACGAGCGTTACTATGCCGCCGCCAGCAGCTTGGCCACCATGGTTTAGGTCGAAAGGGACTGGCAAATTCGTCACTGCGACAGGACCTGTAAGATTATTTTTATTAGTGATAGAGATTCTGAAATCAACATTAATCTTATTTCCGCTGAACTGCCACGAAGCAGTGCGATAGCCGTATGTTACGTTAGTCGAGGTGCCGATCGCAATTCCGATTATGTCGATAACTTCGTAGCCAAGATTCGAAACGAACATTTTCCCGGTGCGGGGAACATTCGTATCGAAAACGAAAGCGCCTTTTTTGAAACTCGGATTTGTGAAGGACACATTGCCTGCGCCGCCGATTTTAACATTGCCACCAAAGCATGTGTCGCTGAAAGTCACTGTCGAGTTTGCAGGAACAATAAGCTGCATGACAAGCGATGGCGGGGATGCAGGGGCTGACATAGGTGATAGCAAACTATTGCAAACAGAAAGATTATTGATCTGATTATTGGGTTGAAGATTGAAATTACTTGTAAAAATATGGCAGGAATGGATGGAGCAATCATTCAATGTCGTTGCTGTGGAAAGGTCAAAAAATGGAATACTGGGTTCATTAAATGTGCAGTTTGTAATATTTAATTGAGTAATGCTTTCAGTTGCAAAATCAGATTTAATGAATGCATATCCTACACCTTCAATGTGACAATTATCAAATTTATATTCAAGAGCGTTTGAGTCGCTATTTATTAACGAAGAAAATTCTAGCCAATATTTTGGTTTTGAAAATCCTTGGTTGAATTGAACCTGATTGACTATCAAGCTATTTGGACCTTGTGCACCGTTGCCACTGCCACCAGTCACGCGAACATAGGAATTGCATGCTAGATCGGTTCCGCCATTTTGTCCCAAGCGACCACCGGAAATATAAAGTTCTGGCCAAGTATCCATGAGAATATGAGTATCAGTAATAGCGGAAGAATAAATTCCATTTATTTTTGCCGAAATGCCTACTCCTCCATTAGATGGAGTATTTTTAAAATAATATCCAATAGCCTGACGACTGACCATAACATTTTCAATTCGAATATTATATCCGCCATGTACATAAATGCCCGTGCCGGTCCAGGCTGGAGACTGAATAGTCGTCTGCAAGCGGCTAATATGAATGTTGGTTAGCGCGCCCGGAATGTTTGCGGTTCCGTTGCCCATCGTGATGCAAGGAGAAACCGTAGTCGGGAAAACTAAAACCGTCGGTGGTGGCGAAGCAGGGACAATTGCTCCTTGACCATCAGGTAGAAGGGGGCAGAATGCGGCACCTCGCAATTCGACGCCATAGGGCATGGAGATTGTATTATTGCAATAAATGACGCCTGCGGGAAGCAGGACAACCTTGTTGTTGGCATCAGCGAGTGCGCTATTGATGTTATTGGTATTTTGCGTGATTTCATCGGAGTTTGCGTTCGTTCCGAGTTTTAGGCTTGGAACAACGACACCTGGTACGTCTAGGAATGCCATGTCTCTTCCTCCTTGGTTGGAGGAGACTCATTAAAAGCAGGCTATCCCTGTAGGAAAGAACAAAAGGAGAACAATTTTTATAGAGGCACCCCGTACAGGTCATGTTCGTCGGCGTCCTCGATCAGCACGTCGATCATGTCGCCGGCCTGCCGGCCTTCGCCCACATCGCGCAGGAAGACGTTGCCGTCGATTTCCGGCGCGTCGGCCTGCGATCGCGCGGTCGCGCCGATGGAGCCATCCTCATCGTCCGGTTCGCCCACCTCGTCCAGGATGACGGGCAGGGTGCGGCCGACCTTTGCCTGCAACTTGGCGGCGCTGATCGCGGCGGTCTTTTCCATGATCCGCTGGTAACGGTCTTCCTTCACCGCTTCGGGCACCGCGCCGGGCAGATCATTGGCGGCGGCACCCTCGACCGGCTCGAAGCGGAAGGCGCCGACGCGATCGAGCTGCGCTTCATCCAGCCAGTCGAGCAGATATTGGAAATCCGCTTCCGTTTCACCGGGGAAGCCGACCACGAAGGTCGACCGGATGGTGATGTCCGGGCAGATCGCGCGCCATTTATGGATGCGGTCCAGCACCTTGGCTTCGTTGGCCGGGCGCTTCATGGCTTTCAGTACGGATGGCGCGGCGTGCTGGAAGGGAATGTCGAGATAGGGCGTCAGCAGCCCGTCGGCCATCAGCGGAATGACCTGATCGACATGGGGGTAGGGATAGACATAGTGCAGCCGCACCCATGGCGCGCGGCCGTCGAGCGTCCGCAACTGGCCCAGTTCACGCGCCATGTCGGTCATGTGCGCGCGGACCTCGCGCCCCTTCCACATGCGCGGCTCATGCCGGGTGTCGACGCCATAGGCGGACGTGTCCTGGCTGATGACCAGCAATTCCCTGGTGCCTGCCGCGACCAGCTTTTCCGCCTCGCGCAGCACCGCGTCGATCCGGCGCGACACCAGATCGCCGCGGATCGACGGGATGATGCAGAAGGAACAGCGATGGTTGCAGCCTTCTGAAATCTTGAGATAGCTGTAATGGCGCGGGGTCAGCTTCAGCCCGCCTTCGGGCACCAGGTCGACAAAGGCGTTGGGGATGGGCGGCGATGCGTCATGCACCGCATTGACGACCTGCTCATATTGATGCGCGCCGGTGACGGCCAGCACCTGCGGGAATTTCGCGCGGATCAGATCCGCTTCGTCCCCCATGCAGCCGGTGACGATGACGCGGCCATTTTCCGCGATCGCCTCGCCGATGGCCTCCAGCGATTCTTCCTTCGCCGAATCGAGGAAGCCGCAGGTATTGACCAGCACGACATCGGCGCCGGCATAGTCGGCGGACATCTGATAGCCGTCCGAGCGCAGCTTGGTGAGGATGCGTTCGGAGTCCACCAGATTTTTGGGACAGCCAAGCGACACCATGCCGACCTTCGGCGCTTCTGGGAATTTAGTTGCCATGATCGCCGCGCACATAGGGATTTTTACGCCTCATGTCACGGGGGCGGCGCATCAATCGCTGTCGGGCGCGCGATCGGCCGGCTTTTCCTCCACAATCTCGATGATGAGGTCGCCGGTCTGGAGCCGTTGCGCGGCCGGATCGCCAAAGCCGATCGGCCGGTCGTCGCGATAGAGGCGCACGCCGATGCCCGTCGTGATCGCCGACAATGGCCCGCCGATTTCCTGCGGCAGGACGGGCCGTTCGTTGAGCTTCACCCGCCCGCCCGATGCGGCCAGGTCGGCCATGTAATCGGCGATGTGCCGGCCGCCGGTGCTGCCCGCCAGCAGCAGCCCGGCGAAGCTGACCGGGTTGATCACCGTGGTCGCGCCCGCCTGCCGCGCGGGCAGTTCATTATCCTCGTTGCGCACGACGATGCTGATCGGCAGGCGCGGGGCCAGGTGGCGGGCGGTCAGGGTGATGAGGATCGATGTGTCGTCGCGCCCGGCCGACACGATCATGCTGCGGGCGCGGTGGATCGCCACATCCTTCAAGGTGCGATCGCGCGTCGAATCGCCGCACAATATGTTGCACCCCTGCGCTTCGGCCAGTTCCAGCGCCTTTTCGCTGCCGTCGATGACGACGATCTCGCGCGGGTCGGCGCCGCGCGCCAGCAGTTCATGCACCGCTTCCTGCCCGCTCGTGCCAAAGCCGGTGACGATGATGTGATTGTGCAGATCGGCTTGAATACGGGCCATGCGCCACCTGTAGAGGATGTTGCGAAGGAAAAGCGAATAGGCGGTGCCCAGAAAGATGAGCCACACGAACAGCCGGATCGGCGTGACGAACAGCGATTCGAACAGGCGGGCTTCGGGCGTGACCGGCACGATGTCGCCATAGCCGACGGTCGTGACCGTGACCGTGGTGAAATAGAGCACGTCGACGAAGCTGATCTGGTTGTCGAGATTGTCCTTGAGGCCATCGCGCCCGACCCAGTGGAGCAGCAGCACCAGCGCGATCAGCCCGAACACCAGCGCCACCCGCCAGGTCAGGTCCACCCACATCGGCATGGACGACCGCCGCCGCAGGAAGCCCGCCATGGCGGACGAGGGCGGCGGCCGGTCGATCCTCATGCCGGGGGCAACTGGGCGACGGGGTTGACCGGCACGCGGTCCTTGCGCAGTTCGAAATGCAGCTTGGGCTTGCTGGCATAGCCGGTGTCGCCGACCAGGCCGATGACCTGGCCCTTGGCGATCTTCTGCCCGCGCACCACGTCGACGCGGGCGGCATGGCCATAGGCGCTGACCCAGCCGCCGCCATGGTTGATGAGGACCAGCCCGCCGAACACCGCCACCTTGTCCCCCGCATAGGCGACGACGCCATCGGCCGCCGCGCGGATCGGGGTGCCGGCGGGGGCGGCAATGTCGATGCCATTATTCTTCGCGCCGCTTTCTCCCGGACCGAAGCGGGACAGGATCGTGCCCTTGACCGGCCAGGCGAAGCTGCCGGCGAAGCGGGACGGCTGGGCGATCGGCACATTGGTCGGCAGCGGCCGGGCGCTGGTCGACGCGGCGGCCCTGGGCGTCGAGTCGGTGACGGCGGGCTGGCCGCCGGTCAGCACATCGTCGATGTCGATGCGGAAGGCGGCGGCGCGCTGTTCGATGTCGGGCGCGCGGGCGGGCGTGTCGCCGGGCAGCAGCAGCCGCTGGCCGCGCCGCAGCATATAGGGTTCGGTAAGGCCATTGGCGTCCACGATCCGCCGCCACGCCACGCCATAGGCCGACGCGATGGCGATGCCCGTCTCCCCCTCCGCCACCAGATGATAGCGGCCGCCGGGGATGGCGAGCCGCTGCCCCGCGCGGATCGCGAAGGGCGGGGCCAGGCCGTTGGCGCGGGCGATCGCCTCCGACCCCGCGCCGGTGCGGTTGCCCACGCCGCGCAGCGTGTCGCCGGGCTGGACGATATAGGTCGACGCGGCGACGGTCGTGGCGTTCGCCACCACCTGCTGCGCGGTCCAGACCGGCTCCGGCTCGGCCAGTTCGACCGCCGACGCATCGGCATCGAGCCGGGGCGGGGGGGAGTACGTGGGGGCGGCGACGGGTTCGGCGCGCTCGCCATGGCTGGGGATGCACGCGGCCAGCATCAGCGGACCGGGCAGCAGGATCAGGCGGGGCGGGATCAGGCGAAACAGGCGGCGCATCGGCATCCGTTTACCCTATCCCGCAAGGCTTGCCACTCCTTAACCACAATCCGGCGGTTCGCGCCCTATCGCGGCTGCAATGTCGTCACGCCACCCATATAGGGGACCAGCACATCGGGCACGATGACGCTCCCATCGGCCTGCTGGTAATTTTCCAGCACCGCGACCAGCGTGCGGCCGACCGCCAGGCCGGACCCGTTGAGCGTATGCAGGAACATGGTCTGTTTCGACCCTTCCGGCTTGTAGCGCGCATTCATCCGCCGCGCCTGGAAGTCGCCGCAGTTGGAAACGGAACTGATTTCGCGATAGGTGTCCTGGCTGGGCAGCCAGACTTCCAGGTCATAGGTCTTGCGCGCGCCAAAGCCCATGTCGCCGGTGCACAGCAGCACCTTGCGATAGGGCAGGGCCAGCGCCTGCAAGATACCCTCCGCCGCCGCGCACATGCGTTCATGTTCGGCCGTCGAATCTTCGGGGGCGCAGATCGCGACCAGCTCGACCTTTTCGAACTGATGCTGGCGGATGAAGCCGCGCGTGTCGCGCCCGGCGGACCCGGCCTCCGACCGGAAACAGGGGGTGAGCGCGGTCAGGCGCAGCGGCAGGCTGTCGGTGGGCACGATCTGGTTGGCGACCAGATTGGTGAGGGAGACTTCAGCGGTCGGGATCAGCCAGCGGCCATCGGTGGTCTTGAACAGATCTTCGGCAAACTTCGGCAACTGCCCGGTGCCGAACAGCGCATCATCCTTCACCAGCAGCGGGACGATGGTTTCCTCATAGCCGTTTGTGCCGGTCTGCGTATCCAGCATATATTGCGCCAGCGCCCGGTGCAGCCGCGCCATCTGGCCCCGCAGCGCGGTGAAGCGCGCGCCGGACAGTCGCGCCCCGCCCTCGAAATCCAGTCCCAGCGCCGGGCCGAAATCGGCATGGTCCTGCGGCGTGAAGTCGAAGGTGCGCGGGGTGCCCCAGCGCGTGCATTCGACATTGTCCGCTTCATCCGCGCCCTGCGGCACATCGTCGGCGGGCAGGTTGGGGATAGCGGCGAGCAGGGCGGTCAGCGCGTCGCCCGTGTCGCGATCCTCCGCTTCCAGCGCGGGCATCTGATCCTTGAGCGTCGCGACCTCGGCTTTCAGCGCGTCGGCCGTTGTCATGTCCCTGGCGGCCATGGCCTGGCCGATCAGCTTGCTGGCCTCGTTGCGGCGGGCCTGGCCCTGCTGCAATTGGGTCTTGATCGCGCGGCTCTTCTCATCGATCGCCAATATCTCGGCGGACAGCGGCGCCAGCCCGCGCCGGGCGAGGGCGGCGTCGAAAGCGGCGGGGTTTTCGCGGATGGAGCGGATGTCGTGCATGGGCCAGCCCTATGCCGTTCCGCGACGAACCGCGCAACCCTGCGCGCCGTCCTGGCGCCCCGGCACCCGCAACAAAAAGGGCGGCCCGTTGGCACGGGCCGCCCCTCTGTCTGTCCGGCGTGTCGGACGTCAGGCCGGGGCCTGCGCCTTGCGCTCCGCGAAGCGCCGGCGCGCGATAAGCGCCACGGCTGCCGCGCCGAACAGGAGCACCATGGGCGGGGCCGGAACGTCGTGACCGCCGGTGCTGCCGCTCGAGCCCCCGCTCGAGCTGCTGGAAGAGGAACTGCTCGACGAACTGCTGCTCGAAGAGGAGGTGCTGCCGGTCGACCCGCTGCTGCCGGTGCTGCCGAAGCTGGACGATCCGCCCGACGAGGAACTGCTGCCGGACGAGGAGGAGCTGGACGAACTGCCGCTGCTGCCGCCGGAACTGCTGGGATGGTGCGGCTTGCCGCCGCTCGACCCGCCCGAACTGCTCGACGACGAACTGGACGAGGAGGAAGAGGAGGAGCTGCTGGACGAGGAGGACGAACTGCTGCTGACGCCCGACGAGGTGGACACGCCGCCGGTCGAGGTCGAGACGCCGCCGGTGGAGGTGGACACACCGCCGGTCGATGTCGACACGCCGCCCGTCGTGGAACTGGTCGAGCTGCTGATGCCGCCGGTCGAGCTGCTGGTGGAGGAAATCACCACCGACCCGCCGCTGCCGCCGCCACCGCCGCCGAAGAAGCCGCCAACGAACCCGCCGCCGCCAAAGCCGCCGCCACCGCCCATGACCACCGGGACCGATCCGCCGCCACCCGACATGACCGGCATTTCGGCCATGGGCAGGGGGATGGGCGCGGGCTGGGTCGTGACGGTCACGACCTGGGGCGCGGGGGTGTGGACGGTCTTGACCGTCCTGACCACCTTGCGCTTCACGGTGCGTACCGCATAGCGCTTCTTGGGGGCGGCCTTCACGCTCTTGCTGCTGTGGACCACCGCCGGCCGCGCGCTTTCCGCAACATGGACTGCGCCGCCGCCAATGATCGCCCCGCCGCAAGTGCAGGCGCATAATTTAGCCAATGCCATCCGTACCGACATAGGATCCACTCTTATATATCTTGTTGCCCCTGGCCCCGATGCCGAATTGCGCCGACAGCGGGTTTACGGGAACTTCCTAAGCGCATGAACGCAAAAGAAAGGGTTAACCGCAATCCTGTTAACCCTCAATATGGGGTTCAAGTCGAGGGAAATCCTGCCTTCCCGTCAAAGGATATGGTTAACGTCCCACTCTGGCACGACCTTGCCGGTTCAAGTAAACAGCGCTTGTTTGTTGCGCCCGGTTGCATGGACGCGGCGGACTCGGTCGAAATCCTTGATCCTGGTCAGTCCATCTCCGCAAGAAGCGCGCCGGGGCGTTGATTGCCCGCTTGTGTCGGTCCACGCCCATGGCTATGAGGCGCGGACAATCAAAGTCATGGGCGCCCGGAACCTACAAGCGCCGGGGCCTTTCGAGTCGGAGAGCCAGATGGCATCGGTCCTGAATTCCGATAAAGACGGTGAGAAGCCGCCCAAATCGACTGTAACCCTTCCCGCCGATTACCGGCCGTCCCCCGACGAAGAGTTCATGAACCCGTTGCAACTGGAATATTTCCGGCAGCGCCTGTGGGACTGGAAGAAACAGATACTGGCCGAGGCGGAAGGCACGCTGGCGGTGTTGCAGAATGAACCGCTGCGCGAACCCGACCTCAACGATCGCGCGTCGAGCGAAACCGACTGGTCGATCGAACTGCGGACCCGCGACCGCCAGCGCAAGCTGATTTCCAAGATCGATTCCGCGCTGCGCCGCATCGATGACGGCGAATATGGCTATTGCGAAGTGACCGGCGAACCCATTTCGCTCGGCCGGCTGGAAGCCCGCCCGATCGCGACGATGACGGTCGAGGCGCAGGAACGGCATGAGCGGCAGGAAAAGATATCCCGCGACGATTAACGCTTTTTCCATCACCCCGCGCCTAGAATGGCCGTCATTCGACCACTCTTTTGAATCGCGGGTCTGCCCATGAACGACGAACGGGACATTTCTGATCGGGGACCGGCACGGGCCGCGCCGCGTGACAGCCTGTTCCTGCTCACGACGCTCACTACGGCGGAAGGCGCGCCGCTGGGCAAGGCGCGTGTGCGCAATCTGTCCGCCACCGGGCTGATGGCGGATTGCGAGCGGGCGGTGCCCGCCGGCACCCGCATCATATGCGATCTGCGCGGGATCGGTCCTGTCACCGGCATCGTCGCCTGGTCGCGCGAGGACAAGATCGGCCTGGCCTTCGATGAACCGATCGACCCGCAACTGGCGCGCAAGCCGGTGACGGGCAAGGGCGCGCAGCAGGGGGTGCCCGATTATCTGCGGCTGCACCAGCTTGGCGTGCCGCGCCGCTGATATCCCGCATCATCGCGCGCAATACATCTTCGCACGCAATAAAAAGCCCCGCTGATCCATCGGTCATCGGGGCTTTTGCGGCTATGCGCCACAATCATGAAGGTGCAGGGAGGGTCGGATCAGCGGTCTGCGCCGCCTGATCCTGACCTCCTCCCGGCCTGGGGCGCTGCGTTTCAGTGCTGCGCCGTCATTTCCTCCTTCAGCCGCAATTTCTGCTTCTTGAGCGATGCTACCAGGATGGCGTCGGGCATGGGCCGACTCGATTCCGCCTTGATTCGGGCCTCAAGGCCGGCATGCTTTGCTGAAAGAGCTGAAATGTGGCTATTTTCCATGACATTCTCCTTACGAGGGCGATGGATGACGAAGTAGATCATGATTCGCCCCGCTTGTCTCGATACGAATCGCGCTTTGCGGCGGGCTGCATGAAAATTTGCGATGGTTTGCGCGCCCCGGTCCCGCTATCAGGGAGTTCCAAGCGAACAGAAGGTGGAGGCAATTGGCGCGGTGAGCCGGGAAGACATCATGCGCCGACTGGAATTGCTGCGGGTCGAGCATCGCGATCTCGACAGCGCGATCAGCGCACTGGCGCTGGCGGGCGGTGGCGACCAGATGCAGATCGCCCGCCTCAAGAAACGCAAGCTGCGCCTGCGTGACGAGATCGCGATGCTGGAGGACGCACTGGTCCCCGACATCATCGCCTGATCCTATGCCGCTGGGCCGTGGGCCGCATCGCCCTTCGCATCGCCCTTCGCATGGCGCTTTGCCGCCCCCTGCGCCTGGAACCACGGCGTCATCCGCGCGATCGCATCCCTGACCCGGTCGGTTGATACCGCGAAGCTGAACCGGATGAAGCGGTGCCCGTCGACCGGATCGAAATCGATCCCCGGCGCGGTCGCGACCCCGGTTTCGCGCAGCAGTGCCTGGCAGAAGCCCAGGCTGTCATCGGTCAGGTGGCTGATGTCGGCATAGATGTAGAAAGCGCCATCGGGCGGCGCGATCCGGGCGAGGCCGAGGGCAGGCAGGGCGTCCAGCAGCAAGTGCCGGTTGTGGCGATAGGTGGCGACATGCCCCTCCAGTTCATCCGTGCAATCGAACGCGGCCAGCCCGGCGCGTTGCGCCAGCACCGGCGGGGTCAGGAACAGATTGCCCATCCGCGCCCGCGCCGCGTCGATCAGGGCGTGCGGCACCACGATCCAGCCCAGCCGCCAGCCCGCCATGCTGTAATATTTGGAAAAGCTGTTCACGACGATCGCGTCGGGCGCGAACTCCAGCATCGACCGCGCCGGTTCGCCAAAGCTCAGCCCATGATAGATTTCGTCGGAGATGATGCGGATGCCCCGTGTCGCGCAGACCGCCGCGATGCGCGCCAGTTCGTCCGCCGGGATGATCGTGCCGGTGGGATTGGCCGGGCTGGCGAGGATCAGGCCATCGGGGGCGGGATCGATCGCGGCCAGCGCGTCGGCGCTGATCTGGTAGCGTTCGGCCGGGCCGCAGGCGACCTCCACCGGCTCCAGATAGAGCGCCTTGAGCGTGTTGCGATAGGCGACATAGCCCGGCCGCGCCGTCGCCACCCGCGCGCCCGGCGCGAACAGGCTGGTCAATGCCAGCACCAGCCCCGGCGACGCGCCGCAGGTCAGAAGGATCTGTTCCGGGTCGATCGCCACGCCATGCCTTTCCGCATAATGACGGGCGATCCGCTCCTTGAGCGGCTGGCTTTCCCAATAACCCATCGGGTCGGTGTCCAGCACCTGATGCGCCAGCGCGATGGCGGCGGCGGGCGCGCCCGTCGATGGCTGGCCGAATTCCATATGCAGGATCGAACGGCCTTGCGCTTCCAGGGCATGGGCTTCGCGGCTGATGGCGATGGCGTGGAAAGGGGCTATCCGGGCTATCATGGCTGCGTGGCGTAAAGAGACGGCGCAACCATGTCCATGGCCGCTACGTTCTGCCTGGCATGAACCAGACATTTCTAACCGCCCTGCAATATTATGGCGCGGGCGCCGCTACGCTGGCGGCGCTGATCGTGTCGCTGAACCTGGGCCGGCGGATCACCGGCTGGGCCTTTGTCCTGTTCGTCACATCGTCCATTGCGCTCATGGCTTGGGGTTTCCTCGACCAGGACAGCGAGGGGATAGGCTGGCAGAATGTCGCGCTGCTGGTCATCAACGCCGTGGGTGTGTGGCGTCACCTGATTTCCAGGCATGACGGGCGGGACTGATGTCAGGATTGCGCGATCCAAACGTCGACCGGCACCTGGTCCTGCAACAGCGCCAGCCGGATCGGCAGTTCTTCAACCGGACCGCCCGCCAGCGCGCGATCATAGACCGCCTTCTTGCCCGCGCCGCCGATCTGGAGAAAGACCTGCCGGCTGTCGAGGATCGCGCTGGCGGTTAACGACAGGCGCTGGTGCGGCGCGGCTGGCGGGGTGACGGCGATCGTCCGCGCGCTGGAAGAAAGCCCCTCGGCCAGTTCTGCCGCGCCGGGAAAGAGGGACGCGGTATGGCCGTCATCGCCCATGCCCAGCAGCACGATGTCAAGCGGCCAGGGCAGGGCGGCGAATGCCGCCTCCACCGCCGGCTGACCGGCATAGGCGTCGGCGGCGTCGGTTTTCATCGGCACGAAGCGCGCCTGTGCCGCCGCCCCCTGCAACAGGGTTTCGCGTACCAGCCGTTCGTTGCTGTCGGCGCTGTCGGGTGCGACCCAGCGTTCGTCCACCAGCGTCACCACGACCTTGCCCCAGTCGAGGTCGACCTGCCGCAGCGCCTCCAGCACCGGCCGGGGCGATCGGCCGCCCGACACGGCCAGCGTCGCGATCCCGCGGGCCGCGACCGCCTGCGACAGGATCGACGCGATGCGCGCGGCGAGATCGGCGGCGGCCTCTGCCCCGGTGGCGAAAAGATGTTCGGTCGGCATGATGCTACTCCGCATTTTCAGGCAGCGTGCAGATGTCCACCCATGTCGCCCCGGTCAAGGCCGCCAGCCGATCAGGCGTCAGTTCGACCGATGCGGTGCGCGATCCGGCGGCGGGAAACACCGTCGCGAAATCCCTGAGCGACAGGTCGCAATAGACGGGCAGGGGGGCGGCGAGGCCGAACGGACAGACGCCGCCGACCGGATGGCCGGTCAGATCCTCCACCTCATGCCCGCCCAGCATGCGCGGCTTGGCACCCAGCGCGGCCTTTGCCTTGCCATTGCTGAGGCGCGCGTCGCCCCGCGCGCAGACCAGCACCACCGCGTCGCCCACGCGCAGCGAGAGCGTCTTGGCGATCCGCGCCGGTTCCACGCCCAGCGCGGCGGCGGCCTCCGCCACCGTCGCGGTGCTCACCCCCTGGTCGATGATCGCCACATCGGGCGCATGGGCGGCGAAGAAGGCGCGGACGCTCGCCTCGCTCATCCGCGCTCTCCCAGACCGCGTTCCCAGGCCAGCGCATGGGCGACGATCTGGTCCAGGTCGGCATGGCGCGGCTGCCACGGGAAGGTCTTGAGGATCGCCCCATTGTCGGAAATCAGCTTGCCAGGATCGCCCGCCCGGCGGCCCGCCATCACGCGCCGGATCGGATTGTTGGTGGCGCGGTCGACCGCGTCCAGCACCTCCAGCACCGAAAAGCCCCGGCCATAGCCGCAATTGAGCAGGTGGCTGCGCGCCGGTTCCGCCATCAGCGCTTCGAGCGCCAGCAGATGCGCGGCGGCCAGGTCGGTCACATGGATATAATCGCGCACGCCCGTCCCGTCGGGCGTATCGAAATCCGTGCCGAACACGGCGACGCTGTCCCGCTTGCCCAAAGCCGCCTCGACCGCGACCTTGATCAGGTGGGTGGCCCCCGCAGTCGACTGCCCGGTCCGCCCCTGCGGGTCGGCGCCCGCGACGTTGAAATATCGCAACGCGCAGAAATTCATGGGATGCGCCGCCGCCACGTCGCGCAGCATATATTCGGTCATCAGCTTGGACATGCCATAGGGGTTGATCGGCCGTTGCGGCGTATCCTCCCGCACCGCTTCCACGTCCGGCGTGCCATAGGTCGCGGCGGTGGACGAGAAGATGAAATGCGGCACGCCCACGCGCACCGCGCTTTCGATCAGGTCGCGGGTCTTGGCGCTGTTGTTGTGATAATATTTGAGCGGGTTTTCGACCGACTCCGGCACCACCACCGATCCGGCGAAATGCATGATCGCCCTGACCCCATGGTCGCGCAATGTCGCCTCGACCAGCGGCTGGTCGGCAATGTCGCCGCGCACCAGCGGCACATCGTCCGGCACCGCCCAGTCGAAGCCCGTGACCAGATTGTCGATCACCACCACGCCATAGCCGGCATCCTTGAGCGCCAGCACCGCATGGCTGCCGATATAGCCTGCCCCGCCCGTGACCAGGACCGTTGGTTTGTCGCTCATATTCTCACCCCAAAAAGCAGGCGTTCCCGCGCAGGCGGGAACCCGGTCCAGCGACAGAACCGGGTTCCCGCCTGCGCGGGAACATATATTGCGGGTGGAGACCTAAACCACAGTCTTTACGATTTACACCCCAATCATGCCGCCGCTCTGGCGGGAGCCGGGCGATAGAAGGTCGCGCCGCTGGCCGCCATGTCGCGCAACTGCTGCGTCGGCGCGAAGCGCGGGCCATGCGCCGCCGTCAGCCGGTCCAGCACGGCCACGACATGGGCGATGCCGACCGTGTCCATATGGCTGAACGGCCCGCCGGTATAGGGCGCGAAGCCCCAGCCGAAGATCGCGCCGATATCGCCATCCTCCGCCGTTTCCAGCACGCCTTCCGCATGGCAGCGGGCGCATTCGATCAACTGGCGATAGAGCAGCCGTTCCTTGACCGCTTCGACATCGGGCTGGTCCGGGGCGCGGGGAAATTCGGCGTCGATGCCGGTCCACAGATGCTTCCTGCCGCCTTCGGGATAGTCGTACCAGCCCTTGCCATTCTTGCGGCCAAGCCGCCCCATTTCGACCATGCGGGTCATGATGGCGTCGGACGCCTGCGCGACATAGGCGTCGCCCAGTTCCTTCCTGGCCGCCGTCATGACCTTGTGGCCCAGCTCGATCGACACTTCATCGCTG
Source organism: Sphingobium cyanobacteriorum (assembly GCF_030580935.1). Taxonomy (GTDB): domain Bacteria; phylum Pseudomonadota; class Alphaproteobacteria; order Sphingomonadales; family Sphingomonadaceae; genus Sphingobium; species Sphingobium cyanobacteriorum. Next base: position 616,013 of record NZ_JAUQOM010000002.1, read on the forward strand.
ACCGCCAGCGGCCCGACCGGCATGCCAAGCTGCTTGCCCGCATTTTCGATCAGCGCCGGGTTGATCCCCTCGCCGATCATTTCCGCGCCTTCCTGTACATAGGTGCCAAAGCAGCGCGAGGTGTAGAAGCCGCGCGAATCATTGACGACGATCGGCGTCTTTTTGATCTGCGCGACGAAATCCAGCGCCTTGGCGATCGCGGCGGGGCCGGTCTGCTGGCCCAGGATGATTTCGACCAGCGGCATTTTCTCTACCGGAGAGAAGAAATGGACGCCGATGAAATTGGCGGGCTTGCTCCACGCCTGCGCCAGGCGGGTGATGGGCAGGGTGGAGGTGTTGGACCCGAAGATCACGTCCGGGCCGAGCACCGCCTCGACCTGCTTTGTGACCTCCGCCTTGATCGCGACATCCTCGAACACCGCCTCGATCACGAAATCCGCCCCGGCCAGCGCGGCATAATCGGTCGCGGGGGTCACGCGGGCCAGCGTTTCGGCCAGCTTTTCCGGGGTCATGCCCTTGCCCAGCCGCTTTTTCAGCACCTCTTCGACATGCGCCTTGCCCTTCTGGGCATAGGCCAGGTCACGGTCGAACAGCACGACCTCCATCCCCGCCTGCGCCGCGACGGTGGCGATGCCCGCGCCCATCATGCCCGCGCCCAGCATGGCGAGCTTGCGCGTCGGCGCCTTCGGTTCGTCCTGGGGCCGGCGCGCGCCGCGTTCGGCCGCCTGCTTGTTGACGAAGAGGGTGCGGATCATGTTGCTCGCCTGGGGATCGGCGGCGACCTTCGCGAAATATTTGCTTTCGACCCGGATCGCCCGGTCCATCGGCAAAGTGATGCCCTCATAGACCGCCGACAGCAGCGCGATGGGCGCATGCATGTTCCGCTGCGTCTGCTTCAGCGTCATTGGCAGCGCGCCGGCCATCGTCTGGACGAAGGCGGGATTGAAGCCGCCCGCGCCGCCCGGCACCTTATATCCCTTCACGTCCCAGGGCTGGGTATTGGCGTTGGGATTGGCCTTCACCCATTCCCGCGCCGCTTCGACCGCCGTGCCCTGCGGCACGACCGCGTCCACGACCTTGAGCATCGCGGCTTCGGCCGGGCGGAACAGCTTGCCCTGGAGCATGTACATCAGCGCCGCCTGCACCCCCATGATGCGCGGCAGGCGCTGCGACCCGCCGCCGCCGGGGAACAGGCCGATCAGGATTTCGGGCAGGCCAAGCTGCGTCTTGCTACTGTCGCCCACGAAGCGGCGATGGCAGGCCAGCGCCAGTTCGAACCCGCCGCCCACGCATGTACCCTCGATCGCGCAGGCGACCGGCTTGCCGCAGGTTTCCAGCCGCCGGAACAGCGCGTTCAGCGTGAACAGATCGTCGTAAAGCGCGGCCGGGGAGGGGGCATGTCCCGCCTTCGCCAGCATCGCCCCGAAATATTTGAGGTCCATGCCCGCCATGAAGCCGCTGTCCTTGCCCGACGCGATGACCGCGCCCTTGATGGCGGACTCAGACGCGATCCGCGTGATGGCGGCATCCAGATCGGCCAGGAAGTCGGGGCCGATGACGTTCATGGACTGGCCCGGCACGTCGATGGTCAGGGTGGCGATGCCGTCGGCGTCGATGTCGAATGCGATGCTGTTCATTATAATCTCCTCACCCTGTTCGCTTTGTCCGAACGAGCCACTTGTCTCGTTCAAATGTCGAAGGGCTATTATCTTCCCCGTCATTGCGAGCGTAGCGAAGCAATCCATGGCGGAACGGTGGATTGCTTCGCTACGCTCGCAATGACGAAGCATAGGACATTGGCTCAAATACGCTCGATGATGATGCCGGTGCCCATCCCCGCGCCCACGCACAGGTTGATGAGCGCGGTGCCCTTGCCCGACCGTTCCAGTTCGTCCAGCGCGGTGCCCAGCACCATCGCCCCGGTCGCGCCGAGCGGATGGCCAAAGGCGATCGCGCCGCCATTGACGTTGATCCTGTCATGGTCGAGGTCCATCGCCTGCATGTAGCGCAGCACGACCGAGGCGAAGGCTTCGTTCAGTTCCCACAGGTCGATGTCGGCGGCGGTCATGCCCGCCCGCGCCAGCAGCTTGCCCGCGACGAATTCCGGCCCGGTCAGCATGATCAGCGGTTCCGACCCGATCGACCCCATGGCGCGGATGCGGGCGCGGGGCTTCAGCCCATATTTGTCGCCCATATCCTTGTTGCCGACCAGCACGGCGGCCGCACCATCCACGATGCCGCTGCTGTTGCCGGCATGGTGGATATGGTCGACCTTCTCCAGTTCGGGATAGCGCAGCAGCGCCACCGTGTCGAAACCGGGCATGTCTTCGCCCAGGGCGGTGAAGCTGGGCTTCAATGCGGCGAGCGACTGCATCGTCGCGTCGGGGCGCATATGTTCGTCATGGTCGAGCACGATCTGACCGATCACATCCTTCACCGGCACGATCGAGCGGGCGAAGCGGCCTTCGTCCCAGGCCCGCTTGGCGCGTTTCTGGCTTTCGACCGCATAGGCGTCCGCATCGGTCCGGCTGATGCCGAACTTGGTGGCGATCACGTCCGCGCCGATGCCCTGCGGCGCGAAATAGGTCTTGTACGCCACCGCCGGGTCCATCGCCCATGCGCCCCCGTCCGACGCCATCGGCACGCGGCTCATCGATTCGACGCCGCCGCCGATCGCGAACATTGCCTCGCCCGAATGGACCTTCGCCGCCGCCATGTTGACCGCTTCCAGCCCCGACGCGCAGAAACGGTTGATCTGCACGCCCGGCACGGTCTGGGCATAGTCGGCGTTCAGCACGGCGACGCGGGCAATGTCCGCGCCCTGTTCGCCAACCGGGCTGACGCAGCCCAGGATCACGTCGTCCACGTCCGCCGTGTCGATCGCATTGCGGTCGCGCACCGCTTCCAGCACCTGCGTCGCCAACTGGATGGGGGTGATTTCGTGCAGCGATCCGTCCGCCTTGCCCCGGCCACGGGGCGTTCGGACGGCGTCGTAAATAAAGGCTTCCATATGTCTGTCCCTCTCCGTGGGGCCGTTCCGGCGTATCGGATCTCGTGCATGAATGTATTTACGTTTACGTAAAGTGCAAGTGTCTATTACGCGGTTCGCGCCGTGCCAGCCCTGCCGTAAGGGCAAATGCGCAATCGCGATTCAGTTGTACCACTCGCTGTTGCGCTTTGCGCTTGTCCTGCGCGAATCCCCCTGCTATTTCAGGTAGATGAACGTGCGCGCCGGCGCATGGCGACGCAGGACCGTTGCACCCGTTCCAGAGCGGGCTATATCCCTCCCATGGACAGTGCGACCCAAGCCCCGACCGAAAAACCGCCGTCGCCTTTCTCGATCCCCAGCTTCCGCGCGATCTGGATCGCCAGCCTCGGTTCCAATTTCGGGGGCCTGATCCAGTCGGTCGGCGCGGCCTGGATGATGACATCCCTGTCCGCGTCGCCGCTGCTGATCGCGCTGGTGCCGGCGGCGACGACCCTGCCGATCATGCTGCTCTCGCTCTGGGCGGGCGCGGTGGCGGACAATCTTGACCGGCGCAAGGTGATGATCGCGTGCCAGGCCGCGATGCTGCTGACCTCCGCCGTGCTCGCGGTCACGGCCTGGGGCGGGGGCATGACCCCCTGGCTGCTGCTCGGCTTCACCTTCCTGCTCGGCTGCGCCACCGCGATCAACGGTCCCGCCTGGCAGGCGTCGGTCGGCGACATGGTGCCGCGCGCCGTTCTGCCCAGCGCGGTGGCGATGAATTCGATGGGCTTCAACCTCGCGCGCAGCGTCGGCCCGGCGCTGGGCGGCATCATCGTGGCGACGGCGGGGGCGGCGGCGGCGTTCCTGACCAACGCGCTCAGCTATGTCGCGCTGCTCGTGGTGCTGGCGCGCTGGCGCCCCGAAGTGCCGCCCAAGCTGCTGCCGCGCGAGCGGCTGGGCGTCGCGATGGTGGCGGGGGTGGGCTATGTCGCCGCCTCGCCCAAGATCAAGCTGGTGCTGCTGCGCGCCGGGGCGTTCGGCATCGGCGCGGCCGCCGTGTCGGCGCTGATGCCGCTGGTCGCGCGCGACCTGCTGGGCGGCGGGGCGCTGACCTTCGGCATCATCAGCGGCGGTTTCGGCGTCGGCGCGGTGCTGGGCGCATTGTCCACCCGCCGCCTGCGCGCGCGCTTCCCGATCGAAACGATCGTGCGCTCGGCGGCGCTGGCCCTTGCGCTGGGCACGGCGATCACCGGGGCCAGCGGCTGGCTGGCGCTGTCGATCCTGGGCTATATGCTGGCCGGGGCGGGCTGGGTCATCGCGCTTTCCACCTTCAACGTGTCGGTTCAGATGTCCGCGCCCCGCTGGGTGGTGGCGCGCGCGGTCGCGCTGTACCAGATGATCGCGTTCGGCGGCATGGCCGGGGGCGCCTGGCTGTTCGGCTGGGTGGCGGAGCATCAGGGCGTGGTCATGGGCCTCTACGCCGCCGCAGGGATGCAATGCGTCGCGGCATTGCTGGGTTTCTGGCGGCCGCTGCCCCAGATTGGCGACGACAATCTCGACCCGCGCGGCGACTGGCATGAACCGGACACGATGATCCCGGTCGAGCCGCGCAGCGGGCCGATCGTCATCACCATCGAATATCGCATCCCGCCCGGATCGGTCGTGCCCTTCCTGACCGCGATGAGCGAGCGCCGCCGCATCCGCCGCCGCGACGGCGCCCATGGCTGGCAATTGCTGCGCGACCTGGGCGAACCGGACCTGTGGGTCGAGCGCTATCATGTGTCGACCTGGCTCGATTATGTCCGCCACAACCAGCGGCGCACCGTGGCCGACATTGCCAACAGCGAAGCGATCGCCGCGCTCCATGCCGGCCCGCAGGAGCCGGTCGTCCATCGCCGGCTGGAACGGCAGACCGGATCGCTGCCGATCAGCCGCGCGCCCGACGCCCGCGAAATGGGCGATGCCATGACCGATCCGACCCGGTCGAACTGAATGTTGACGGCGCGGGCAGTTGACGGCGCGGGCACAGGCCGCGCGGCAATCCGATTCAGCCCGGCGTGACCGATCGCCCGCCCAGCAAATCCTCCGGCGTATCGATATCGTGCAATATCGCGCCGCTCGTTTCGATCTGGACCCCATGGCTCAGCAGCGCGCGTGCGCCCTGGTCGCCTTTCAGGGCCAGCAGTTCGGGGAAATGCTTGCGCCCGATGAAGGCGGGCGGGGAGGAAGAAAAGCCGTCGGTGCTGGCGACGACGGAGCGTATGTCCTCGGCCGCCAGGCAGATGCGGTTATAATGGCTGGGCGGAATATTGGGCATGTCGGCCAGGCAGATCAAGATGCCGCGAATCCTGTTGTCGGGCATCACATGGTCGACCGCGCGCACGATGCTGCCCGCAATCCCATCTTCTGGCCGGTCATTGACCAGGATCGTATAGCCGCGCCGGTCCAGCTTGCGATGGATCACCGGCGCGAATGCGATCGGGCGGACCACCGCGACCAGTTCGGCAAAGGCCATGGACGCCACCGTTTCCAGCGTATGCGCGGCCACCGGCTTGCCGCGCAGATCGGCCATCAGCTTGTCCGCCTCGCCAAAGCGTGACGACGTGCCGGCCGCCAGCAAAACCGCAGCGATACGTTCAGTGCGCATGGATAGTCGATTATTTCGTCATTTTTCTGGGCGTCCCTGACGGTCGGTGTGCCACCCTCGTGATGCCGTGTCCAGCGGTCCTGAAAGACACTGGCCATCCGCCATCCCAGTCGCCATATGCGGGGCGGACAAGAGGGAGTGGTTTGTGCATGGCATGTGATCTGGACGCCGAAACCGCCGGCGATGGCAAGACACCTGTTCCGGCCGATGTGAGCGAGGCGATCCGCACGCTGATTCGTTGGGCGGGGGATATCCCGGAACGCGAGGGATTGCTGGAAACGCCGCAACGTGTCGCGCGCGCCTGGCGGGAATATTGCCGCGGCTATGGCGACGATCCGGCCTATCATCTGTCCCGCATCTTCCACGAAGTGGGCGGGTATGACGATGTGGTTCTGCTGAAAGATATTCCGTTCCAGTCGCATTGCGAACATCATATGGCGCCGATCGTGGGCAAGGCGCATATCGCCTATCTGCCCGGCCAATATGTGGTCGGCATTTCCAAGCTGGCCCGCGTGCTGCACGCCTTTGCCAACCGATTGCAGGTGCAGGAACGGCTGACATCGGAAGTCGCCAACTGCATCTGGGAACATCTCAAGCCCCAGGGCGTCGCCGTCATCATCGAAGCGACCCATGGCTGCATGACCGGGCGGGGGGTCCGCACCCCCAATGTGATCATGAAAACCAGCCGGATGCTGGGCATATTCCGCGATGATGAAAAGTCGCGGGAGGAAGTGCTCAAGCTCATCGCTTCATGACCAGCGAAGAGGAACCTGCCTATCGCCCGCTGGGCAAGGCGCGGTCCGAGGCCGCGCCGGTCGGTGCGCCGCTGGCGCCCAAGCGGCTGGCGCTCGTCACCGGCGGGCATCGGCGGCTGGGCGGCATCATCGCCGCCGCGCTGGCGAAGGCGGGCCATTCGCTCGCCATCCATGGCAGCCATGACACGCGGCTCGATTCCCATCTGGCGCTGGCGTTCGAGGATGCGCGGACCGAATGGGAGGGCTTCGTCGTCGACTTTGCCGATCCCGAAGGGGCAGAGGAACTGGTGGCGATGGTCGCGGAGCGATTCGGTCGCCCGCCCGACATATTGATCAACAGCGCCGCCCTGTTCGGGCAGGACAGTCTGGACACGGTGACGGCCGATGACCTGATGCGCCATTATGCGGTGAACTGCGCCGCGCCGGCTTTGCTGACCAAGGCGTTCGCGACCATCCCGGCCGGGGCAGGGGACCGCTGCATCGTCAATATCCTCGACCAGCGGATCGACCATCCCCATGCCGATCAACTGGCCTATACCCTTTCCAAGCTGGCGCTGGCCGGCCTGACGCGCACCAGCGCCACCAGCCTGGCGCCCAGGGTGCGCGTCAACGCCGTCGCGCCGGGCCTGACCATCGCGACGCCCGATTATGACGCGGCGCAGATGGAGCGGCTGGGCGAGATGATGCCGCTCGCGCGGCTGCCCCAGGCGGATGAGATCGCGCAGGCGGTGCTCTATCTGGTCGAAGCGGCCGCCGTGACCGGCCAGACGCTCTATGTCGATGGCGGCGCGCACCTCAAAAGCTATGATCGCGACTTCATGCATTTGTGCCGATAGGGACGGCGCGCATGCGATGGGCATGGGCTGGCGCAGCGCGGGCCATGTCCATAGAGGGAGGGGGAAGGCTTGAAGGGAGATGGCGATGACCTATGAAACGATCCTAGTGGAACAGCGCGACGCGGTAACGCTGATCACGCTCAACCGGCCGCAGGCATTGAATGCGCTCAACAGCCAGGTGCTGGCCGATCTGAGCGCCGCCTTCGGCGCCTATGACCGCGATCCGGGCCAGCGCTGCGCGGTGCTGACGGGCAGCGGTGAAAAGGCGTTCGCTGCCGGGGCCGACATCAAGGAAATGGTGGAAAAGGACGCGGCGGACTTTTTCCTCCAGGATTTCTTTTCCGGCTGGCAGACCGGCGTGGTCGCCACCCGCAAGCCGTGGATCGCGGCGGTGCAGGGCTTTGCCCTGGGTGGCGGGTGCGAACTGGCGATGATGGCGGACTTCATCCTGGCGGGGGACACGGCGAAGTTCGGCCAGCCCGAAATCAAGCTGGGCGTGGCGCCGGGCATGGGCGGGTCGCAACGCCTGACCCGCGCGGTGGGCAAGGCCAAGGCGATGGAGATGTGCCTGACCGGCCGCATGATGGACGCCGCCGAAGCCGAGCGCGCCGGGCTGGTCAGCCGGGTCGTTCCGGCCGCGGAGCTGCTGGATGAAGCGCTCAGGACCGCCGCCACGATCGCCGCGATGCCGCCGATGGCCAGCATGATCAACAAGGAAATGATCAATATCGCGTTCGAAACCGGGCTGGCTCAGGGTCTGCTGACCGAACGCCGCCTGTTCCAGATCCTGACCGCCACCGACGACAAGAAAGAAGGCATGACCGCCTTCGTCGAAAAGCGGCCGGGGGTGTGGAAGGGGCGCTGAGCGCCGCCCCGTCGATCCAGGGCGCAGCATGTTTGCGCGCAGGCGGGGAAGGGACGGCAAAGGGACGCGCGCGCCTGCCCTTGCAGGATTGCAGGATTGCAGGCGTCCCTACTTCCCCTCCAGCATCTCGATCATGCAGGAAAAGTCGCGACCGGCCTCGCCCCGGTTGGCGAGCAGTTGATAGAGCGCTTCGGCGGCGTTGCCCATCGGCACGCTGGCGCCGACCGAAGCGGCCGCTTCGATCGCCAGTTTCAAATCCTTGAGCATCAGGCCGACCGCAAAGCCGCCCTGATAGCCATTGTCGGCGGGCGTTTGCGGGCCGACGCCGGGGACCGGGCAGTAGCTGGTCATCGACCAGCTCTGGCCTGACGACACGCTGCTGATATCGTAGAAGGTCTGCGGGTCGAGGCCGAGCTTCCTGGCCATGGCGAAACTCTCGCAAGTGGCCACCATCGTCGCGCCCAGCAGCATGTTGTTGCAGATCTTGGCGGCCTGCCCGTTCCCCGCGCCGCCGGCATGGATCACCGCCTTGCCCATGGCGGACAGGATCGGCCTGGCCTGCGCGAAGGCCGCGTCCGCGCCGCCGACCATGAAGGTCAGCGTCCCGCCATTGGCCGCCGCGATGCCGCCGGACACGGGCGCGTCGACCATCCCGAACCCTCGTGCCGTCGCCGCTTCGATCACCCGGCGGGCGGTGGCGACATCGATGGTCGAGCAATCCAGGAACAGCGCGCCCGGCTTGGCCGCGCCGAACACTGCGTCAGTATAGACGCTCTCGACATGTTTGCCGGCGGGCAGCATCGTCACCACCGCATCTGCGCCGGTGACGGCCTCGGCGGCGCTCGCCGCGCGCATGGCGCCATGTTCCTCCGCCCTGGCCAGCGCGTCCTCCGACAGGTCGAAGGCGCGCACGGCATAGCCGTTTTTAGCCAGGTTGGCGGCCATCCCGCCGCCCATATTGCCAAGGCCGATGAAGGCGATCGTCTGGGTCATGTCCGGGCTTCCTCTTGCGTTCAGGCGTCTGCGCCGACCGTGGCGGGCAGCGGCGTCCATTGTTTTTCGGCTGGCAGCGGCGCGAAGATCGCGTCGATCATCCTGTCGCTCACCGCGTCCAGCGTGGCCGGATTCCAGGCGGGCGCATTATCCTTGTCGAAAATCACCGCGCGCACGCCCTCGACGAAATCGGGACGGCGGATGACCGCGCAGGCAAGGCCATATTCCATCGCCATATTGGCCGCGAAGTCGGGCTTTGCCGCGCCCTCCACCAACTGGCGCAGGGCGACCTTGATCGTCTGGGGCGATTTGGTGGCGAGCACCGCCAGTTGCCTGTCCGCCCATGCGCCGCCATCGGCGCGCAGCGCCGCGACGATTTCCTCCGCGCGGTCCGATGCGAACAGCCGGTCGATCTCGGCGCGGTGCGCGTCCAGGCTGGACGGGGGCGGGGTTTCCGCATTTTCGTCCAATATCGCGCCCAGCCCGGTCGGGTCGGCCAGAATGCTGGCCTTGACCGCATCCAGCCTGTCCGACGCGATATAATGGGTGGCGATGCCGATCGCGGCGCAATCCGCCCCGTCGATCCGCGCGCCCGTCGCCGCCAGCCAGGCGCCGACCCGGCCGGGCAGGCGCGGCAGATACCAGCCGCCGCCGACATCGGGAAACAGGCCGATGCCGGTTTCGGGCATGGCGAAGGTCGTGCGCTCGGTCGCGACGCGATAGCGGGCGGGGAGCGACAGCCCCACGCCCCCGCCCATGACGATGCCGTCGATGAAGGCGACGACCGGCTTGTCATAGACGAACAGCAGATGGTTCATCCGATATTCGAGGTGGAAGAAGCGCTCCGCCTCGATGCAATCGGCCCTGGCGCTGTTGGCGATCAGGGCGATGTCGCCGCCGGCGCAGAAACCGCGCCCCTCGCTATGGTCGATCATCACCGCGATCACGCTGTCATCGCCGCGCCATGCCAGCAGCGCGTTGTTGATCGCGTCGCACATGTCGGGCGTGAGGGCGTGGATCGCCCTTGGCCGGTTGAGGCGGATGCGGCCGATGCCGTTTTCGATGAATGTCAGGACCTGGTCGGTCATTATCTTCCTATCCTCTCCTCTCCCCTCCCGGCGGAGAGGATTGCTATCAATCCCGCAACATGTCCCGCGCGACGATCATCCGCATGACCTGGTTGGTGCCTTCCAGGATCGAATGGACCCGCAGGTCGCGCCACAGCCGTTCGACCGGATAGTCCATCAGATAGCCATAGCCGCCATGGAGTTGCAGCGCGCGGTCGGCCACCGACGATCCGGTGTCGGTGGCGAAGCGCTTGGCCATGGCGGCGAAGCGGGTCTTGTCGGGCGCATTGTCCGTCACCTTGACCGCGGCGGCATAGAGCAGCGTGCGCGCCGCCTCCAGTTCGGTCTGCATGTCGGCCAGGGTGAATTGGGTGTTCTGGAAATCGGCGATCGCCTGGCCGAACTGCTTGCGATCCCTGGTGTAGCTGACGGCTTCGTCGATGCAGCGCTGCGCGCCGCCCAGCGAGCAGGCGCCGATATTGAGTCGGCCGCCGTCCAGCCCCGTCATCGCGATGCGGAACCCTTCGCCCTCGCTGCCGACCAGATTGTCGACCGGCACCCGCACACCGTCGAAATTGACCTGGCAGGTGGGCTGGCTGTGCCAGCCCAGCTTGCGCTCCTGCGCGCCGAAGCTGACGCCCGCCATGTCCTTTTCGATGACCAGGCAACTGATGCCTTTTGGTCCATCCTCCCCGGTGCGGACCATGACGACATAGATGTCATTTTCGCCGCCGCCCGAAATGAACTGTTTGGAGCCGGTCACGACATAATGGTCGCCATCCCGCACCGCCCGCGTCCTGAGCGCGGCGGCGTCCGACCCGGAGCCTGCCTCTGTCAGGCAGTAGCTGGCCATGCGCGCCATGGGCACCAGGTCGGGAAGATATTTGTCCCTGACCGCCGGCGCGCCGAAGCGGTCGATCATCCAGGCGGCCATATTGTGGATCGAGATGAAGGCGCTGGTCGAGGGACAGCCATAGGCCATCGCTTCCATGATGAGCGCGGCTTCCAGCCGGCCAAGCCCGATGCCCCCCGATTGCTCCGACACATAGATGCCGCCAAAGCCCAGCTCCGCCGCCGCCCGGATCGTGTCGCGCGGGAAAATATGCTTCTCGTCCCATGTCGCCGCATGGGGCGTGATCGCGTCGGCGGTGAAGCGGCGCGCCATGTCCTGAATGGTGCGCTGGTCCTCGGTCAGGTCGAATTGGGTCATGCTTTCCTTCCGCCCCGCCGTTCCGCGCCACGCGGCAGGATCACTTTCCACGCTCTTGTAGCAAGGTCGCGTTATTGCCAGCAATGGCGAAGTTGTGCATGGATATCATGCAAATTTGCAGGATACGCGATGTTCGACTGGGATGACCTGCGCATATTCCTGGCGGTGGCGCGGGCGCGCAAGGTGGCGCCGGCGGCGCGCGCGCTGGGGATCGACGCCACCACCATCGCGCGCCGGCTGGCGCGGCTGGAAAAGGCGCTGGCCGCCGACCTGTTCGAAATGGGCGCGGGGGAGCGGACCCTGACCGCGCAAGGGCAGGCGCTGCTGCGCCACGCAGAGAGCGCGGAAAGCGCGGCGCTGGCGGCGATGGAGGAGGTGCAGGGGCAGGAACATCGGCTGAGCGGGCAGGTGCGGCTGTCGGTGGCGGAGGGGTTCGGCGCCTGGGTGCTGGCGCCGGGCATCGGCGATTTCAACCGCCGCCATCCCGGCATCCGGCTGGACCTCATCACCGCGTCCGGCTTTCTCAACCCCTCCAACCGGGAAGCCGACATGGCGGTGATGCTGACCCGGCCGCAGCGCGGGCGGCTGAGGGTGCGGCGGCTGGGCGACTATCGGCTGCATCTTTATGCCTCGCCTGCCTATCTGGACCGGGTCGGCCGGCCGGACAGACCCGCCGACCTGCGCGATTGCACCCTGGTCGGCTATGTGCCCGAATTCATCTTCTCGCCCGAACTGGACTATCTGGACGAGGTGGAGGCGGGGCTGGAGGCGCATCTGCGGTCGACCAGCATCCTCATCCAGCAACGGATGATCGCACAGGGGGCGGGGATCGGCGTGCTGCCCGATTTCATCGGCCGGCGCGACCCCGGCCTGATGCCGCTGATGACCGACAGGGTGGAGATCGTCCGCAGCTTCTGGCTGGTGATGCAGGACGATATGCGGCGGCTGGCGCGCATCGGTGCGGTCGCCGACTGGATTTACGAAAGGGTCCAGACGCTCGCTGTTTAGCCATATCCTTGAGCAGCCTTTCCGCCATGACGCGAAAGCCGTGCCCGGTTGCGCCTGTCCCATGCCAGGATGGACAAAGACATGCGGCGGCAGTCTTGGCTGATCGCATGTCGCGATAGCCGTTTGGAGTCCGGGGACATGGGTTTGCTTCGCCCTTGCGAGCGCAGCGGGCCGAAGGCGGGTGAAGCCGCACCCGCAAGGCGCCAGGACGGTGCAGGACGTCGCGATGGATGAGGGCGATCCGCTATATCGTGAGCGCCTGGGTGACTGGCGCGTTCTTTACGTCGTGCGGTCCAATCCTGACGAGGTGTTGATCCCCGATATTGACCATTGCAAGGACATGTCCCGTATGCCGAATGCAAAGGCAGAGACGGCCGACGGAATGCAGATGAAGGAAGCCGACTTCGACGCCATCATGCATTTTACCGCTTGTGAAGTGAGTGACTTGCTCAGCGACATTTCAAATTTGCGATTGCCGTGCCAGAAGCCGGTCACGAATATGCTTGAATAACAGGGTCTCACGATTTGTCATTTTGCCCGGACCGCGGCAGCCGACATATACATTGTTGCTCGACGCATTGCCCAAGTGGAATTCCTCGGCATCGAGAACCTGCACCAATTTCCCTGAATCAATGGTGTCTTTCACGACATGATCATTCACCATGATCAGCCCAAGTCCGGCCTGCTGCATTTCGTCCGTGACATCGACATGCCCGCGCACAACGATATGATTTGGCGAGCGCGGTATCCGCACCAGATTGTCTCGCAGCCTTGTTTTCGCGGCGGACCGGGGCGCTCGTTCGCGATGGAACCAGGGAATCGGCCCAGCGCCGTTGTCGATAAAAATTTGCGTGTGGCGCGCTAGCTCTTGCACTGTTTGCGGCGTACCCATGCGCGCCAGATAAGCGGGCGATGCAACGATTATCGAGCGCATTTTTATGACTTCATGATATTCGAAAGTCGAGCTTTCAGGCAGGCTGCTCCGCACGACGATATCGACTGTGTCATTGTCGTTCAGATCGTAGGCAAAGCGAATATCCAGGTTGATTGCCGGATATAATATAAGGAAATCGGCCAGGATCGGTACAAGCCATTGTGATCCGAAGCAGGTATAGGCGGCAAGGCGGATCGTGCCGTTTGGCTTCAATGGTATTTCCGATGCGAACGCCAGAGTATGGTCGAGTTCCTCGACTTGCCCCCGCAACATTTCAAAAAGCCGGGTGCCCTCATCCGTCAGGCGCACTTCCCGTGTCAATCGATAGAAAAGACTGAAACCCAGCCGTCGTTCGAACTGAGAGATGCTCTGGCTGATCGCGCCGGGCGTGACGCCCAACTGTGATGCAGCCTTGCGGAAGCTCAGTTCGCGGGCGGCATAGACAAAGGGGACTAGGTGGTTCCAGTTCCGCACGGACGAAAAGATGGATCAGTGATACTGATCTGTCAAATGTAAATATTCAGCCTCCCGCGCCCAGTTTGCACGCGCTACCACAAGAGGACGGAGAGGAAACCTGCAACAGCAGGATCATGGAAAACAGCCGACAACTGCCCGCATGCAAATGATCGGGACGAAAAGGCGTCGGTGCCATGCGGCCTTGCATCGTGGCAATTCCTCCCGTGACGGACGCAAAGTTCGCATGACGTTGACCGGGGAGGAACCAGATGAACACCGTATATAGGCAAGCCGTTGGCGTTTCATTGCTCAGCATCGCGATCGCCGGACTACCGCACCATGCCGTCGCGCAGGACAATTTGCGACCAGGCGAAGCGCAAGCGAATAGCGCTGCACGGGCGCAGAACGGGTTCGATGACATTATCGTCACCGCCCGCAAGGTGGGCGAAGCGTCACAGTCTCTCCCGATCACGATTTCCGCATTCAATGCCGAACAGATCAGGGAAAAGGTGATCCTTGACGTGCGTGACTTGCAGACGGTGACGCCAGGCCTTACGATTTCCAATAATCAGACCGGCGGCACGCCCGTCTTTGCCATCCGTGGCACGACGACCGAACTGGGCATTGACGGCGGCGTCGCGCTCTATCTCAACGATGTGCCGCTTATGAATGCCATCGGTCTGTCCACGCAGTTTTACGACATTTCCACCGTCGAAGTGCTCAAGGGACCGCAAGGCACGCAATTTGGCACCAACACAACCGGCGGCACCCTGACCGTGCGCACCAACCTGCCGTCCCCGGCTTTCGAGGGATATGTCAAAGCCGGCTACGGCAATTATAGCCGCAAGGAACTGGAGGGAATGATCAATCTCCCGGTCAATGACGTGTTGGGTTTTCGCTTTGCAGGCAACTGGATCAAGCGTGACGGCTATGTGAGAAACCCCATCGCTGCTGGCGGCGCTCCTGATCGTTTTGCAAACGAAAACCGCTACTCCTTGCGCGGGACGATGCAACTGGGTTCCGGGCCGGTAGATAGCGTGCTGATCGTAGACTATTTCAACCGGGACGAAGCGCCTTCCGGCACAATTCCGACGGATTTCGGACCCGCCGCCGGGTCCGGGATCAATCCCGGAGACCTTGGCGAGCGGATCGGGAACCGCAAGACGATCTATGTCGGCGCCGACGCCTCCGGCGTGCAGCGGGAATATTACGGCAAGGCGAAGCTGTTTGGCATCGAGCATCGACTCAACATTGACCTGACTGACACGCTCAAGCTGCGCAACGTGCTTGGCTGGCGCAAGGATATGCTGGGCTTTTCGGAGGATACGTCCGGCCTCACGCTCACACAGGTGAATATCTATAAAGATGTCGAGGCTTCACAGTGGATCGATGACATAACATTGATGTATTCGGCCATGGACGATCGCTGGCGCACGAGTGTAGGCGGCTTTTTCCTGTCGAGCGACAAGCGCGAGGGCATCAACGCCAATGTCGGACAGAGCCTGTTTCTGTCGGGCGCCTTTGGATTTTCGCTGCCGCTCGTCATCGACATTCATAATTTCGAGTGGAAAAAATTCAGTTCGAGCGCGGTGTATGCCAATAGCGAGTTGGAAGTGACCCCGACCCTGAGCGTGGGTGGCGGATTTCGTTACAACTGGGACAAGATTTCGTCCCGCGTTTCCGCGTCGCAAGCGGTCGGCGTACTGCCCACATTCGGCGCCAACTATTTCCCCGACGCGCAGACGCCCTGTGCCACGGCCGCGTTGATTTTCTATCAGGCCAGGGATTTCGCGGCCTGCACTGGCCAGCGATCGCGCAGGTTCCGGGCACCGAGCTGGAACCTGTCGGTGACCAACAAATTTGGCGCGCATGTGCTGGGCTATGCAAAGATCAGCCATGGCTATCTGTCAGGCGGCAGCAACTTCACCATCCGCGAAGTGCCGTTTTTCGAGCCGGAAACGACGACGATGATGGAGGCCGGGCTCAAGGCCGACTGGTTCCTGGCCGGGCGGCCGTTGCGTACCAATGTGGCGGTCTATCGCGGCAAGACCAAGGACAAGCAGGTTTTCGTCAACGCGAACTATGACGACCAGTTTGCGGGCTATGGCGTGATCAACGCAGCACGGCAATCGGTCTGGGGCGTTGACCTGGAACTGCGCTACTCGCCGTTTCAAGGGCTGACGCTGGACGCCAGCTACAATTTCATAAAGTCGAAGTTTGACGAGTTCATCATCCCCGGCCTGGGCGGGAACGCCGACGGCCAAACGGGCGTCACGCTGGTCCAGCCGACCGACCTGAGTGGTGCGACGCCCGCCCAAACCCCCAAGCATCAGTTCAACGTCGCGGCCAGCTACGAATGGCCGGTTGCATCCACGATCGGCCAAATCACGACTACGGTGTCGGGATATCACACCAGCAAAATCACCCAAACCAATGTCTTTGGCGACTATAATGCCAGCTTCGGCAAGCGCTTCAACGAAATTGCGGGTTATTTTACGGCCAATGCTTCGTTGAACTGGGACAATGTCATGAATGGCCCGATCAATATTCAATTGTGGGCACGCAACCTGTTCGACAAGGAATATATCACCTCGCGCAATGTGCAATTTCAGGCTTGGGGTTATTCCACGGCCACATTTGGCGCCCCCCGCACCTATGGCGTCAGTGCCAATTACCGCTTCTGACCGCACGGTGAGCCGCAGCGCCATCAGGCGGTGCGGCATAGCCGCCTTCCCATTTACTGGAGTCAGCCATGATTGACGATGAAACCGCGACAGAAAAGCAAGCTATGGCCGACGAATGCCCAACCCTCGCCTATAAGGCGGGCATGGCCGGATGGGACGGACCATTGACCGCAGGCACATTGATCCCCCGTGCCGAGACCCTGACCGGCCTGTCCGACTGGGGTGGATCGAAATGGGAAGAGGATCGGTTTCGGCACGATTTTGCGCTGTTGTGCGACGGGATCGAGGACAGTGGTGCAGTCTCGGCGATCGGGCGGCATCGCTCCTATGCGCGATTGATGACACTTCTTGTTTCGCGACTGCGCTATCTCGACGCACGCAAATCTACGCCAAATGTTGACGAACAACGCATCCTGGCGCCGTTGATCGGCACCGGCATGCCGCGCGCAGGCACCACGTTCCTGCATGGTGTGATCGCGCAAGATCCCGACATGCGTGTCGCCCGCGCGTTTGAAGCGGTTATCCCCGTGCCGCTCCGGGGCGATGGCGGCGACCAGCGTGCCGAGATTTACGAGGCGTTGATTGCCTACCAAGGCATGACCGATCCCAAGATGCGTGCCATCCATCCATTTGGCGCAGATCTGCCGGAAGAATGTCTTTTCATGCAGGAGGGCGCCTGCACCGGATTTTTCGGCGGATTCTGGCATGTGCCGGCCTTCATGGACGCCGTGGCCGACAAGACCGCCGCTGCCTACCAATGGCAGATCGGCGTCATGCAATATCTGCAGGCGGATGGCGAAGCGCGGCGTTGGGCGCTCAAGACGCCCGCCCATATCATGGCGTGGAATGACATGCGGCTCGCCTTCCCCGACGCGCTGATTTACGTAAATCACCGCGACCCGGCCAGGGTCGTGCCGTCCATGGCGAGCCTGATGGCTGCACTGCGCGGGCTGTTTTCCGACCAGCCGACGGATCTTGCCGCCATAGGGCGGGAGCAACTGGCGATATGGGCGCAGGCGATGAAAGATTATGCCGCCTGGCGCCGCAGCGCGAGCGCGAACATCCAGGTGGTGGACATCAACTTTACCGATCTCGTCGCCGATCCCCTGGCTGTCGTCACTCAGCTTTACGACCGCTTTGGCCTGCACCTGACCGATATCGCGCGTGACCGGATGGAGCGGCACCTGGCCATCGACAGTCATGGCAAGGGGCCGCAACGCCAATATTCGCTGCAAGAATTCGGCATGGACGACACAGATATAGAGGCGGCGTTCGGCGACTATATCGAGCAATTCGGCATCACGCGCGAGCGCGGTCCCCGCGCATGACCCAAGGCAAGAGCGAAAGGCATATCGTGTCAAATCCGATCTTCACCCCGGCCCAGTTGGCCGCGGAGGCCGACGTGCGCGCCATGCGCGCCGATCCACGCGGCGAACCCGTGCGCGCCCAGATCGCCAAATATTTCGAAATTGGCTATGGTTCGCGCCTGCCCGACGAAATGCGTCCCATGCTTGGTGAACTGGCCGATGAGTTCCTGACCAACTGGTTTTTCAAGGCAGCGGCTTCGGATAGTCAGCACCCACGACTGGTCCGCAACTTCATGCCGGCCCATGACTGGCACGGAACCAGCGTTCCGGGCGCGCGTACCGGCGGGGACAATCCAGACAATTGCTACCGCCTGGCCGGCATCGAACATGGGACACGGTATCGTCTGAGCGGGCGGACAATCGGGCGACGCCCGGCCAATATCTCCTTCGCGCTGGCCAATAACTTCGGCACTTCACAAACGGTTGCGCTGCTTGAAGATCACGACCTGCTATGGGAGGAGGATGGCAGCTTCGTCATCGAGATCGACGATCGCCCGAAAGCGGGACGAACAAACCATCTTCAGACCAGTCCCGGCAATAAATTTCTCTTTGTTCGCGACTCGATGATGGATTGGGCCAGTGAAACGCCGCTCGATTTGACTATCGAGCGGATGGGCGAGGCGAAGGCCCCGCCGATCGACCGCGACGACATGTTCGCGCGGGCGATCCATCACGCCCTGCGTGACGTGTTCCAATATTTCTGGTTTCAGAACATGGTGAGCAGCATCGTGCTCAACGAAATCCTGCCCGCTCGCTCCCTGGCGAGCACCGGGGTTGGCCTGTCGACCCAAGGCACGAGCAGCGGGCATTTCCGGCTCGACGCGGACGACGCTTTCATCCTGACATGGGATCCTGCCGGTGCTGGCTATGCTGCGGTCGAACTGACCGATTGGCTTTATCGCTCCCTGGATTATCAGCATATCCAGTCAAGCCAAACGGCGGCGCAGTCGCATGTCGACAATGACGGCTTCATTCGCACGGTGATTGCGCGGCGCGATCCGGGTGTGTGGAACTGGCTCGATACGGGGGGATATGCAAATGTCCTGATGATCCTCCGCTGGCAGGCGATGCAGTCCGGCGGTCGACCAATCTTCGCGTCCTTGCACAGGACGACAATCGATGGCCTACGTGGCGAGCTGCCCCCGGAAACACGCTGGGTGAACGAACAGGAGCGTGCCGCGCAACTGGCCGGCCGCGTGTCCGCTTATCAGCGGCGCATTATGTAAATCCGCCGTCTCGTCGGTTCGATACAGGATAGGGGAAAGCATCATGGCACGTTACAAATTGGTGGCCTTCAGCAACGCGATCGAAGGCCGGGATGATGATTATAACCGCTGGTACGACCAGCGACATCTGCCTGACCTGGTTGCCATCCCGGATATCGTTTCGGGTGAACGCTTCGTCTGCGTGTCAGGCACCGAGCATCGCTACATGGCGATTTACGAGGTGGAAACCGATGATATCGAGGGAGTCATGGCCGAGCTTTCCCGACGGGCCGGAACCGACCTGATGCCCATTTCGGACGCACTGGACCATGGGAGTGCGCGTTTGGCGTTCTGGAAGGCCCTTTAGAGTCGGATGACTTGAGGTTAAGCGACCGGCAGGAGTTGGGCGCTTGATCCTGTCGCCGTGCCCCGCCTGTTCTTGGCAAGGGCACGGCAACATCGACCGCTTGCGATCAGGCGGCTTGGCCCTTCGCCTGACCGAACGAGCCGGTTACGACCTTCTGCCCGTCGCGCAGGCAGTCGAGATGGTCGGACCAGTGCTGCATCTTTGATCGCAGCGACGCTGAGCGCCATGATGGCCTCCGTTTCGAGGAGGGCCGCGCTGCCATCAGACATAGCATCAACTTGCTGGTATCCGGTGGTTCCAGATCACTCTGCGGGACAGCTATACCATGAAAAACCGCAGAAATTCGCCATTCCCGGCATTTCTGATACTCTTTGTGAGAGTATTTTGGTGACCCCTACGGGAATCGAACCCGTGTTTCAGCCGTGAGAGGGCCGCGTCCTAACCGCTAGACGAAGGGGCCATGTGCCGTATCGGCGGCTGGCAGGCGGTGGGCTTTAACAGGCGGGCCCAGTGCGTCAAGCGATTGTCCGCCTGAATGCCATAAAAAACCACCCCATGCAGAGCATGGGGTGGCCAAGGTTCAGGGAGGAGACGCCTTCCAAAGGGGGAAGGCGCCCATACGACACACCCGAAAGGGGGGCAGGTGCATCGCATGATTGATAGATAGGGCAGGTCGCATCGCCTTACAAGGGGAGATGCGATGCCCTTTCCATCAATTTTTCAAACCCTTTCGGGTTCATTTTGCATTCAGGCGCCAGCCGCCTCGGTCACGGCTTCCGGGGCCGGCTCGGTCGCGGCGGGGAGGGCGATCGGTCCCTTGCCCTGGCCGATCTGCGCCTCGAAAATGTCGCGCATCAACTGGAGCGAGAAGAGATGCGCGTAGATCAGCGGCAGCATGCCGTTCTGGTTGATCTTGCGCAGTTGGTCGCCGCGCAGGTCGCGCAGCTTTTCTTCATTGATCATGCGGAAGCCGCGATAGACGAAGGGCTGCTCGGCGATCGGCGTCTGGATCGACACTTCCCCGTCCATCAGCAGGTCCATTTCGCGCAGGTCACGCACGAACTGGCCGGTCCGTGCCGCCGCCTGCTCGAAATCCTCGCAGAATTTCAGCACGCCCTGGGTCAGGTCGCTGGGCTTGCCATCCTCGAACAGGGCCTGGCCTTCATCGAACGCGCCGATGGCGGGGCTGGTGGGGTCGAAGCAGAGCGAGAGTTCCTCGCTGTCGGGACGCAGCTTGGCCAGCATCCAGGGATAGCGGCGGACATAGGCCGGGACATAGGCGGGGCCGCGCAGCTTGCCTTCATCATCGACGAAGATGTTCACGCCTTCATTGAGGCCCATCAGCAGCAGCGGCACCGAATCGTCGCCGGACGAAAAGATGATCGGGGCGAAACGCTGGGCCGACACGAATTCGTCGATGGTCAGCGGGACCGCATGCTGGGTCGTCAGGAACGGGGCCGATTCGACCTGGCGCACCTTATAGTCGACATGGTCGACGCTGCTGAGCGGCAGCAGGTCATTGTAGAAGATCGGCAGGGTGTTGGCGGGCGCGCTGGCCATATCCGGGTCCACTCTTGAAAATGCGCCGGCTTTTTACCTGCCGACGCTGGCTGAATATTGGTGCATGGCGATACTGGCCTTGCCCGCGCTAGGCAATCGCTTTGTCGGCGATGCGCGCTCAGATTTCGTCCGGCAAGGGGATCAGCTTGCCGGGGTTGAACAGGCCGCGCGGATCGAACGCCGCCTTGATCGCGCACAGGGCGGCGATCCGCGCCGGGCTGGCCAGACGCCCCAGTTCCGCCCGCTTCATCTGGCCGATGCCATGTTCGGCCGAGATCGATCCGCCCGCCGCGACCACGGCGTCATGGACGAAGGCGTTGATCGCCTGCCCCTCCGCAGCGATCCAGGCCGGGCCGTCGCTGGTGCCCTTGGGCGCGCGGACATGGAAATGGACATTGCCGTCGCCCAGATGGCCGAAGGACGACGCCGTGGTGCCGGGAAAGCGCGCCTGCGCCGCCGCCGCCGCCTCGATCATGAAGGCGGGCATCTTCGCCACCGGCACGCTGATGTCATATTGCAGCGCCGGCCCCTGTGCCCGTTCGGATTCGGACAGCGATTCGCGGATGCGCCAGAAGGCGTCGGCCTGCGCCTCATTGGTCGCGATCGCGGCGTCGATCGCGATGCCGCGTTCGAACGCCTCTGCCAGCGCGCCTTCCAGCCGTTCGGCGGGGGATGGGTCGGACAGGTCGGCATGGTCGATCTCGACCAGCACATGCCAGGGCGTGCGCGTCTCGATCGGCGCGCGCGTGCCGGGGATATGGCCCAGGACGAAGCCCAATGTTTCGTCGGCCAGCACCTCGAACCCTTCGACGCTGTCGCCCAGCATGGTTTCCGTCAGCCGCAGCAGCGCCAGCGCGTCAGCCGGGGTCTGTACCCCGACCCAGCCGACCGCGCGCGCGGCGATGGCGGGCACCAGCCGCAACGCCGCCGCCGTGACGACACCCAGCGTCCCTTCCGCCCCGATCAGCAACTGCTTGATGTCGTAACCGCGATTGTCCTTCTTGAGCGCATCCAGCCCGTCGAAGATGCTGCCGTCGGGCAGCACCGCCTCGATCCCTTCCACCAGCGCGCGCATCGTGCCGTGGCGCAGCACCTGCGTACCCCCGGCATTGGTCGATACCAGGCCCCCGATCGTCGCGGACCCCTTGGCCCCCAGGCTCAGCGGGAAACGCCGCCCGGCGTCCTCCGCCGCATCATGCAGGACGCTCAGGATCACGCCCGCCTCGCACACCGCCAGATTGTCGTCCGCGCGCAGGCTGCGTATGCGGTTCATCCGCCGCAGCGACAGGATCAGCGCGGAGCCGTCCGCCGGCGGCGTCGCGCCGCCCACCATCGACGTATTGCCCCCCTGCGGCACCAGCGCGATGTCCAGGTCGGCGGCCAGCGCCACGGTCGCTGCGACCTCCTGCGTGGAGGCGGGCGACAGGATCGCGGCGGCCGCGCCATGATAACGGTCACGCCAGTCGCTGGTCCAGGGGCGGACATCGTCCGGGTCGGTCGTCACCCCCTTAGGGCCGAGCAGGGCAATGAAGCGGTCGATATGCTGCTGTTCAATCATGGGACGATGCTATGCCCCGGAATTCATCGACGGTTCAACCATCTGACGATAGCGTGTCGATTCCAGAAGGGGTCCGCATTGTTTCCATCCGTCCTGCTGCTGCTGATCGCGCCCGGCGCCGAGCCTGTGCAAATGGCGCAGTTGACGATTCAGCAGCGCATCATCATTCGCGTGCCCATGGCCAAAAAGGGCAGGGCGCCTGCGCGCGCAACGCCTGAAGCGCGGCAGGCATGGGATGAGAAGAAGGGGCCGCGCTGTGTCGCCCTGCGTTCGATTCGCGGGGCCAGCATCGTCGTTGCCAATGGCGTCGACCTGATCCTGGCCGACAATCACCGTTATCGCGCCCGTCTGGAAAAAGGGTGCGATTCCGATGGTTTCTATTCCGGCTTCTATGTCGAACCGGATGATGACGGATCGCTCTGTTCGGGCCGGGACGAATTGCAGGCGCGCAGTGGCCTGAGTTGCGCGATCGACAGTTTCCGTCGCCTGATCCCGGTCGAGGATGAGGATTGATCGGCATGCATGCGCCGCCAGTCATGCGAATTTCTTGACAAGCGGCCAATATTTCCGCAATGCGCGGCCGATTTCCGTCTTGCGGACGCGCAAGACGGCTTCCTCCTGTCCGGACATTTGAATGACTTTTGCCGATCTCGGCCTTTCCGACGAATTGCTCAGGGCCGTAACCGAATCCGGTTACGACACGCCGACGCCGATCCAGGCGCAGGCGATCCCGTCTGTCCTGATGATGCGCGACATCATCGGCATTGCCCAGACGGGGACGGGCAAGACCGCCAGCTTCGTGCTGCCGATGATCGACATCCTGGCCCATGGCCGCGCCCGCGCGCTGATGCCGCGCAGCCTGATCCTGGAGCCGACCCGCGAACTGGCCGCCCAGGTGGCGGAGAATTTCGAGAAATACGGCAAATATCACAAGCTCAACATGGCGCTGCTGATCGGCGGCGTGCAGATGGGCGATCAGCTCAAGGCCCTGGAAAAGGGCGTGGACGTGCTGATCGCGACGCCCGGCCGCCTGATGGACCTGTTCCAGCGCGGCAAGATCCTGCTCAACGGCTGTTCGATGCTGGTCATCGACGAAGCCGACCGGATGCTCGACATGGGCTTCATCCCGGATATCGAGGAAATCTGCACCAAGCTGCCGACGCAGCGCCAGACCCTGCTCTTTTCTGCGACCATGCCGCCGGTCATCAAGAAGCTGGCGGACAAATTCCTGTCCAATCCCAAGTCGATCGAGGTGGCGCGCCCCGCGACCGCCTCCACCAACATCGCCCAGCATCTGGTCAAGGTCGATTCGCGCAAGAAGCGCGATGCCCTGTGCGACATGCTGCGGGTGGCCGACGTGACCAGCGCCGTCATCTTCTGCAACCGCAAGACGACCGTGCGCGATCTCAACAAGGCGCTGCAACGGCAGGGCTTCAAGTCGGGCGAGATTCATGGCGACATCGATCAGTCGTCGCGCATCGCCGAACTGGAGCGCTTCCGCGACGGCACCGTCAATATCCTGGTTGCGTCCGATGTGGCTGCGCGCGGGCTGGACATCAAGGGCGTCAGCCATGTGTTCAACTTCGACGCGCCCTGGCACCCGGACGATTATGTCCATCGCATCGGTCGCACTGGCCGCGCCGGGGCAACCGGCGTCGCCTTCACCTTCGTCACTGAATCCGATGCCGAGGCGATCGACAATATCCAGAAGCTGATCGGCACCAAGATTCCCTATGCGCCGTTGCCGGGCGGATCGACCCGCGATGCCGATGCGCCGCAGGATGAACCGCGCCCTGAAAAGCGGGCCGAGGCCCGGCCTGAAAGCCGTGACCGCAAGCCCGCCCGCCGCGAAGCCCCCGCGCGTGAGGAACGGCCCGGCGAGGAGCGCCAGACCGAAGCCCGCCCGGCCGATCGCGCCCGCGAGGAGCGCCCGCGTCAGGATCGCCCCCGCGACGACCGGCCCCGCGCGGCCCCGCCACCCCGCCGCCGCGATCCCGTGGATGAAGGCCCGGATGATGGCTGGAACGGCCCGGTTCCCCACTTCCTGTCGGTCGGTTTTGGTGAGTAATAACATACGCTAAAGCATCGTAGAGTATATTGAGGCATCGCAAATGAAGATGCTTGGCTCCCAATTTGAACTTGCCTCAAACTTATGAAAACGGGTGTGTCAGCGCCCGTTTTTTTTTAATATCGCCGACGGCATTAATTCTGTCATGGATTATGAAGTGCCCATTATTTTGTTAAACAAACATGGATTGCAGAGCATGAAGGTAGATCATCTGTGACATTGATTGCACATTTGAAGGATAACATGTTTGCTATATTCGTTTGTGATGCTTTAATCACCACTGATGCGGTAGTTCATCATGATGCATCTCTACCAGTTCATCCTCGCCCGAACGAGTTTGATAGAGTTTATGATGTTGTTCCTAATGTATTGGGCATGGCTAGAAAAATATTTCCATTAACTGACAAAATATTTTTTGGATGGGCTGGAGATTACGATAAATTTTATAGAAGCGTTCGAAAATTTTATGATTTATCTGAAAACGGAATTCATAGTTCAGAAAAAATAATTAGCTGGATAGATCAATGTGATTTTCCTGACGATGGATGTTCTTGGTTTTTTGCATTTATTTGTTCGGAAGGAAATGGAATAATAAGTAAAAACTTTGAAATTGATATGACTTATAATAAAATAGGTTATTTTTCTGGAAGTGGAAAAAATGAATTTAAGAATTTAATTTCAAATTTTGATGAAGATAATGTTGTGGTGGCTGCGTTAAAGGCTGTAGCCTTAACATTGCTTCAACAGTCTCGTGACGGGTGGGGGTTGGACAAACAGTTTGGAGGTGCATTTGATATTGTATCATTTGAGCGGGATGGCCCAAAAGAGCTAGACAGGGTATTATATGTCTTTAAATCCTGCTTCTCAGATTCTGAGAAAGCAAAGTATATCGAAAATATAACTGAGAAAGATGGTGTATACTTTAGAATTAATTTTCAGAATTATATATATCACAGGGAAGGAAATTTTTATGTCGTGACTTGGTCGTGTGAACAAAATAGATACAATTATTGTATAAATAATATATTTATAAAATCTGAATTTGAATTTTATCCGCCAGATAGGCCGGTACAGTTGGTTGTCGAAGTTATAACGAATGAAGAAAATGGGGAAACTTTTATTCATTTTCCAGATGAAAATAAATACAAGGTGATTTTTAATGGGGATGAAATAGAAAGAATAACAGAAGATGAAATTGAAGATTCTATTTTTCAATTAATTAAAGAATCTTTCTGTTGATTGTGATTATTCTTCTACAACAATCCCTTTGCCCGCAAGCTCACATGCCCCTGCGCGCCGATGATGATATGATCATGCACGGCGATGCCCAGCCGCTTGCCCGCATCGATGATCTGTCGTGTCACCTCTATGTCCTGACGGCTGGGTTCGGGTGATCCGCTGGGATGATTGTGGACCAGGATCAGCGCGGCCGACCCGAAATCGATCGCGCGCTTTATGACTTCCCGCACATAGATGGCGGCCTGATCGATCGATCCGTCGCCCATATGATCGTCGCGGATCAGCATGTTGCGGCTGTTGAGATGCAGCACCCGCACCCGTTCCACCCCTAGAAACGCCATGTCCGCGCGCAGATAGTCGAGCAGCGCCTGCCAGCTTGCCAGCACCGGCCGCGCCTCCACCGCGTTGCGCAGCATCCGCAGCGTCGTCGCCTGGACGATCTTGATCGCGGCGACGCTGGTGTCGCCCATGCCGGGCACGCGGGCGATCGCCTGCCAGTCCGCGCTCATCAGCCCGCCGATCCCGCCGAAGGTGCGCAGCAGTTCCTTGGCCAGCGGCTTGGTGTCGCGGCGGGGGATGGCCAGCGCCAGCAGATATTCGATCAGTTCATGATCGTGCAGCGCCTCGCCGCCCGCCTCGCACAGTTTCTGCCGCAGCCGGGCGCGATGGCCCGCGCCGTCCTGCGTGCTTTTCGCATCCCCTTCGGCCAAAATCGCTCCCCCGGTGGCAGTCGGGCGACGCTATGCGTTGCGGAATCGCGGGGCAAGGATATTTAAGGGAGGACAGACGTTATGGTCCCGTTACGGACCATCAGCGTCTCAGCAATCCGGGGTTGGCGATAGGCATGGAAGAACAGGACGGCGAAGGCAGGGTTCGCCGGGCATGGCTGCGCTGGCTGGGCGTTGGTACAGGGTCGCTGGCGCTGGTGCTTGTCGCGCTATGGACGCAGCGCGCGCCGATTGCCGAGAATTTCGTCAGCCGGGAACTGAACCGGCGTGGGGTGCAGGCCAATTATGACCTGATCGATGTGGGGCTGCGCACCCAGCGGATCGAAAATATCGTGCTGGGCGATCCCGCCCGGCCGGACCTGACCGCGCGCTGGGTGGAGGTCGACATCGCCTTTGTCGGACTGACGCCGCAGGTGGCGGCGGTGCGGGCGGGCGGGGTGCGGCTGCGCGGCAGTTACCATGACGGCGTGCTGCGCCTGGGCGAACTGGACAAGTTTCGCGATCCCGATTCGACCGCACCGTTCAGCCTGCCCGACATCCTCCTGTCGCTGGCGGATGCGCGCATGACGCTCGACACCGATGCCGGCCGCGTCGGGATGCAGATCGATGGCAGCGGCAATGTCCGGTCCGGTTTCCGGGGGCAGGTCGCCGCCGCCATGCCCCGCGCCGCGCTGCCCGGTTGCGGGCTGACGATGGCGCGGGCGATGGTCGCCATCGCCATGCAGCAGGGCCAGCCGCATCTGAGCGGCCCGATCAGCGCCGATGCGATCGCCTGCCGCGATGCCGGTGCGGCGATCGCGAAACCGGCGGCCATCGTCGACCTGACGCTGGGCAAGGCGTTCGATCGCTGGACCGGCCATGTCGACCTGACGGGGCAGGCATTGAAGGGCGCCGGGCTGGTGCTGGCGTCGCCCGACGGCCGGATCGATTTCGACGGCACGGCCGACCGGACCGGCGGCCGGATCAGGCTGGGCGCGAAGGCGCTGACCGGGCAGGGGGTGCTGTTGCGCGACGCGGCGCTGACCGGCGACTGGCTGGTGGCCGGGGATGGAAACAGCCTGACGGGGCAGATCGCCGGGCAGGATCTGCACCTGGCCGGGCGCGACCCGCTTGGTCCGCTGCGTGCCGCGACCGCGGGCACCCCGGTCGGGCCGCTGGCGGCGAAGCTGGCCGATGCGGTGCAACAGGCGGGCGCACGCAACCGGCTGCATACCGGCTTCGCCCTGGTGCAGAAGGGCGCTGGCGGCAGCCTGGTCGTGACCGATGGCGCGCTCGATGCAGGCAGCGGCGCGCGGATCGGCCTGGGCCAGGACAGTCGCGTCACGCTGGCGTGGCCGGGCCGGGCGGGAGGGGTGGACTGGGCGCTCGACGGCGCGCTGACCAGCGCAGGCGGCGGCCTGCCCAGGGCGGCGCTCAAACTGGCGCGGCGGCCGGGCGGCGGCTTTGGCGGGCAGTTGTTCGTCGATCCCTATGCGACGCGCGACGCGCGACTGGCGCTCGATACGGTGCGCTTCTCGGCGGATCGCGACGGCACGACCCGATTTGCGACGACGGCGCTGCGGCTCGACGGGCCGTTGCCCGACGGCCATCTGCGCGGCCTCAGCCTGCCGGTCGAAGGGCGGATCGCGGCCAATGGCGCGATCGCGATCAATCCGGGTTGCGTGCCGCTGTCGCTGGTGGAGGCGCGCTACGGCAATTTCGCGCTGGGCAGGACGCGGCAGACGCTCTGCCCGGTCGGCGCTGGCGGGATGGTCGCCACCGGGCCGGGCGGGGTCAGCGGCGGCGCGCTGATCCGCAACCTGGCGCTTGATGGCCGCAGCGGCGACAGCCCGATGCGCCTGACCGCCGATCAGGCGCGGCTGGTGCTGGGCCGGACCGGCTTTGCCATGCGCAACGCCGCGCTGGCGATCGGCCCGCAGGACGCGCTGGTTCGCCTGACCGCCGCCACGCTGGACGGGGCTATGCGTGGCGATGGCTTTGGCGGCACGCTGAACGGCGCGGGCGGGCAGATCGGCACGGTGCCGTTGATCGTGGAGCAGGGCGCGGGCGACTGGCGCTTTGCCGGGGGCGCGCTGGCGCTCAAGGCGGCGATGACGGTGCGCGATTCGCAAAGCCCGCCGCGCTTCAACCCGCTCACCGCGCCGGACTTCGCCCTGACCTTGAAGGATGGCCGCATCGCCGCCACCGGCACGCTGACCGCCCCGCGCGGCGGCGCGGCGGTGGCGACGCTCGCCATCGGCCATGCGCTGGGCAGCGGGAAGGGGCATGCCGACCTGATCGTGCCCGGCCTGGCCTTCAACGCCGGTCTGCAGCCCGAAGATATCACCCCGCTGGCGCTGGGCGTGGTCGCCAATGTGAACGCCAGGGTCACGGGGCAGGGGCGGATAGACTGGACGGGGGCGGCCGTCACCTCGACCGGCACCTTCCGCACCGACAATGCCAATCTGGCTGCTGCCTTCGGCCCGGTCGAAGGGCTGTCGGGCGAAATCCGCTTCACCGACCTGATCGGCATGATTACCGCGCCGGGGCAGGAAGTGACGATCCGATCGGTCAATCCGGGTGTCGAAGTGCATGACGGCAAAGTGCGCTACCGGCTGGAGGCCGGGCAGAAGGTGCGGATTGAGGGCGGCGGCTGGCCCTTTTCCGGCGGGGAACTGGTGCTGCTGCCCACCACCATGGATTTTTCCGCGGATGTCGATCGCTACCTGACCTTCCGTGTCATCGGGCTGGACGCGGGCGCCTTCATCCAGGCGATGGAACTGGACAATATCTCGGCCACCGGCACGTTCGACGGGATCATGCCCCTGATCTTCAATTCGCAGGGCGGGCGGATCGCGGGCGGGGTGCTGGTCGCGCGGCAGCAGGGGATGCCGCCGCTCATCATGCCCGAAGGGGTGCTGCCCTCCATTCCCTGCGACTCCGGTCGTCAGTCGGGCGTGCTCTCCTATGTCGGCCCGGTATCGAACGAACAACTCGGCACGATGGGGCGCATGGCCTTCGACGCGCTCAAGAATCTGCAATATAAATGCCTGACCATATTGATGGATGGCGCGCTGGACGGTGAAATGGTCACGAATGTCGTGTTCAACGGCGTCAATCGCGGGCAGCTGGGCGATGCGCCGGGCGGGATAGCCCGCAGCTTCGTGGGCCTGCCCTTCATCTTCAACGTCCGCATTTCCGCGCCTTTCCGGGGGCTGCTGGGCACGGCGCAATCCTTCATCGACCCGACCCAGACGATTCGCGACGAAATTGGCAAGCAGGCGCAGGAAAAGATGCGGGTGCAGGGCGCGCAAGGGCTTGCGGTTCAGCCTGTGGAAAGCGACAAGGCGGTAATTGAGGAACCGAAATGAAGAAACGAGCGATCATGACGGCCGGTTTCGCCGGTCTTGCCCTGGGGGGATGTATTCAGGTGAAGGCCCCCGACAAGCCCATCGAAATCAACCTGAATGTGAAGGTGCAGCAGGAAGTCGTGGTGCGCCTGCAACGCGACGCCCAGGATCTGATCCAGAATAACCCGGAGTTGTTCCCGCAATGACACGCAAGATGCTGATTGTCGCCGCCGCGCTGGCCATCGCCATGGGCGCGCCGGCTGTGGCCCAGTCCGGGCCGGTCGCCGCCGCGATGAGCGCCGGGACGGTGGGCGAACAGGCGGACGGTTATCTCGGCGTCGCCGGGTCGGTCGGCGCGGATGTGCGATCCGAAGTCGAATCGATCAACATCAAGCGCCGCGCCGCCTATACCCAGCTCGCCAGCCAGCGGGGCGTGACGGTGCAGGATGTCGCCGCCGCCACCGCCTGCCAGACGCTCAGCCGCCTGAAAACGGGACAGGTCTATCGCATCGGCGCGGGCGCATGGCAGACCAAGGGGGCGGGCGCGATCAGCCTGCCATCCTATTGCGCGACGGCGGGCTGATCGTCCGCCCGCGGGGAAGGATAGGGGGCCGATAATCGTGCCCCCTCCTTCGATCAGACGGTAATGACCGCGCGATCATAATTTCTGGCATAGGCATTTTCCACGCCCGTCAATATCTCGACAATGTGGAAATAGCGGTCCCAAAACGCCGTTTCGCGCAAATCTTCCACCAGCAGTTCATAGCCATGATGGCTGCGGGCGTCCCACATCCAGATGTCGGTGACGCGGGTTGCGTAAAATTCCACATCGAAAAAGCGCAACCGGACATTGGCGGCATGCTTTTCCAGGATGGGCGTGAACTGTTCGCGCAGCAAGGCGAAGCGGCGGTCGACGCTAAAGCCAAGCCATTCCGGCGATGTTTTGACCAGCATGAATATGGTCAGGGCGGGGTCGAACATCATGTCGTCAGCAGATATCGTCATCATGCATCCTTGCATCGGTGGTGGGTGCGATTATTGTGAGCGATCACTCGCAAAAGGCTACTCGCATTCCCGCCCCCTGCCGCCCCGATGACCGCCAGCATGTCGCCCCCCGGAAAATGCCCAGGCAGGCGCGCGCGGCGGCCACGGTGCAGGCGATCGTCGAAGCGGCCGCTCGCATATTGGAACAGGATGGACTCGCAGGGTTCACCACCAATGCCGTGGCGGATCGGGCCGGGGTCAGCATCGGTTCGCTCTATCAATATTTTCCGGGCAAGGACGCGCTTGTCGGCGCCCTGATCATCCGCGAAACATCACGCCTGATCGACGAGGTCGAGGGCGCATGCGCGCGGGCGGATGGCGTGGCGGCGCTGTCCGGCCTGATCGACGCCGCCGTGGCGCATCAGCTTCGGCGTCCGGCGCTGGCGCGCCTGCTCGATTTTGCCGAGCGGCGATTGTCGTTCGACCCGGATAGCCGGCGCGTGACCGATCGGCTGGAGGCCATGTTGCGCGATATACTCGGCCGCGCCGACCTGCCGCGACAGGAGGATGCCGGGATCGCGGCGCAGGATGTGTTCGCCATCGTCAAGGCCATGGTGGACACCGCCGGTGATCGGGAGGAGCAGGATTGTGCGGCCCTGCGTGTCCGCGTGAACCGGGCGGTATTCGGCTATCTCCGGGCAGGCGGGGGAGCAGGACTGTCCGACCGGGATGACGCGATTGCGCCCCGCAGGGCCGATCGGCATGCGGATGATGCCGAGCCGGGCCGCAGGCCGCAGCAGGCAGAATAGTGGTTGTTCGTGACGCTTGAAACGAGTCACGCGCCGCGTTGCAACGCAGTCTGTTCAAAGCCGATGAGCATCGCGAGCGCGAGAAACCGTCATTTGCAGGCCGTCAGGGCTGAATGTCGATTGGACCCTGGAACGTGCTGCACTTTAACCGGACGCAGGGCGCGCGCTCCGGTTTTTGTTTTCGCATCGTTTCTGACGGAAAACCGGGGCCGATTTTTCCGCACGATGCTCTGACGTCCTCGAACGCCCATGGGCCTGCCTGAAAACGACGCGCCTTGTTGTGGAAAGCGCTCAATCCCGTCCGCGTCGCCGGGGCCTTGCCGCGACAATCGCCCGTGCTTGCTCGCAAAAAGGCGCCAGAAAATCATATAATGGCCCGGTCAACTGGTCCGTGACCAGCGCATAGAGCATATATTGGCCGCGCTTGCGTTCGCGCACCAGGCCAGCCTGTTTCAGGATCGCCAGATGGCGGGAAATGGACGGCATGGCCATTTCGAAATTGTCGGCAATCTCGCCCACCGTCATCGGCTCGGCGAGCAGGTGATGCAGGATGCGGCGGCGCGGTTCTGAGGCCAGCGCCTTGAAGATCATGTCCATTCCCATTTAGCTAAATAGGAAAATATCTAAATGCAAGGCTGCGATCCCTTATGGTCCCAAAGGCCGGTTTTCGCGCTTTTGGGCGGGGTTGACACTGTCACCAACCCTTTCTAGAGGGGCCTCGCCTTGACGGGTGCAGCCGCAAGCGCCATGCCGACCCCCACGGGCTGAATGCCTGATGGAGATGATGCATGGCAGCGGACACACCCGGACAGGACCCGGCGGGCGAAGACTCGCGGATCGCTTCCCTTGAGGAGCGGATCGCGCAGGCGGAGCAAGTTGAAAAGGTCAGGCAGGGGGCGGTGGAGCAGCAGGCGGACGATGGATCGCGGCTGGGCAACCGGGTCCTTGCGGAACTGATCGGCGGTCTTGTCGGTGGTGCGCTGATCGGCTGGGTTCTTGACCGGCTGCTTGGCACGACACCCTGGCTCCTGCTCGTTTTTCTCGGTCTTGGGATCGTGGCGGCGTTCAGGAATATCATCAGATTGACGACGACGAAGCCGCCCGAAAAATAGGAGGCAGCGTCCTAGTCCGAATATTTGAACGTTACAGGGGTCAACGTGGCAGAATCCGGCAAAATCGATCCGATGCATCAATTTGCTATCGAACCTTTGTTCGGTACGGATCATCTGTCGCTTGGCGGCTTCAACATCGCCTTCACCAACAGCGCGCTCTACATGGTGCTCGCCGCTGTGGTGCTGTGGATCTTCGTGATCGGCGGGATGAAGCGCGAACTGGTGCCGGGCCGGTGGCAGATGGCGGTCGAATATATGACCGGCTTCATCAAGAACCTGCTGATCGCCAATATCGGCGACAAGGGCCGCAAATATATCCCCTACGTCTTCTCGCTGTTCATGTTCATCCTGCTGGCCAACCTGCTGGGCCTGCTGCCGCTGGGCCTGATCGGGATGCACCCCTTCACCTTCACCAGCCACTTCACCGCGACCGGCGTGCTCGCCATCATGAGCTTCTCGATCGTACTGATCGTCGGCTTCTGGAAGCATGGCCTGCACTTCTTCTCGCTGTTCGTGCCGCACGGCACGCCGATCGCGATGGTCGTGCCGCTCTTCGTCATCGAACTCGTGTCCTTCATGGTGCGTCCGTTCAGCCTGGGCCTGCGACTGTTCGTTGCGATGACCGCTGGCCACGTCCTGCTGAAGGTGCTGGCGGGTTTCGTCATCAACAGCGCCAACGCCTCGCCGGCGCTGGGTCTGACCGTGGGCACCGCCAGCTTCATCCTGATGATCGGCATCAGCGCGCTGGAAATGCTGGTCGCGGTCATCCAGGCCTATGTGTTCGCGCTGCTGACCTCGGTGTATCTGAACGATGCCGAGAACCTGCACTGAGTTTCACCTGATTTTCCTCAACTTTTAACTGATTTTACAAGGGAGTTTACGACATGGACGCAGAAGCCGCAAAGCTGCTCGGTGCTGGCCTGGCCGCGATCGGTGCGGGCATCGCCGCCCTCGGTGTGGGCAACGTGTTCAGCGCATTCCTGGAAGGCGCGCTGCGCAATCCGGGCGCCGCTGACGGCCAGCAGGGCCGCCTGTTCATCGGTTTCGCCGCGGCGGAACTTCTGGGTCTGCTGGCGTTCGTCATCGCCATGATCCTGGTGTTCGTGGCCTGACACACGAAATCGGGAGCGGGCAGGCGGCTTTGGCCGATAGCCTGCCCGCTTCCCCCATATTGACCGCCCTCTGACCGGACGGACCCGTAAAATGCCTCAAATCGCGCAAATTGCCGATACCTACTCCAGCCAGATTTTCTGGTTGCTGCTGACTTTCGGCTTCGTCTTCTTCGTCATTGGCCTCGGCATGGTGCCAAAGGTGCAGGGCACGGCGGACGCGCGCGACGCGAAGATCAGCGGCGATCTGGACGCGGCGAAGGCGGCCTTCGCCCGCGCCGACGAAGCGGAAGCGGACTATCGCGTTCGCGACGCCCAGAACCGCGCCGCCGCCCAGGCGGTCGTGGCCAAGGCGAAATCGGACGCGGCCAAAGCTTCGGAAACGAAGCTCGCCGCCGCCGACGCCGAAGTCGCGGGCAAGATCGCCGCGGCCGAAGCGCGTATCCAGGCCGCGAGCAACGCGGCGCTGGCCGAAATCGAAATCGTCGCCGCAGATGCGGCGCGTGACATGGTGGCTCGCATTTCCGGCGTGGAAGCGTCGGAGGATGCAGCCCGCAACGCAGTAAAGGCGGCACTGGCCCATGGCTGAGGCAGCATCCCATAGCGCGGCGCAGGTTCCGCACCTGAACGAAGCGATCCACAGCGAAGGCATGGAGCCGGTCGGCACCGTCGCCCATGAAGGTGTGGTTCCTCATACCGATCCCAAGGCGGTCGGCATGGACGCCACCGCCTGGGTCAGCCTGGCGATGGCGGCCTTCATCCTGATCCTGCTGGTCAAGAAGGTGCCCGCCATGATCGGCGGCGTGCTGGACGGCCGGATCGCGCAGATCAGGGAACAGCTTGCCGAAGCGACCCGGCTGCGCGCCGAGGCCGAAGCGCTCAAGGGCGAATATGAAGCCAAGCTGGCCGCTGCGACCGGCGAGGCCGACGCCATGCGCAAGGCCGCCGAGCATGAGGCCGAAGGGCTGATCGCCGACGCCAAGGCCAATGCCGAAGCGCTGGTCGCCCGTCGCCAGAAGATGGCGGAGGACAAGATCGGCGCTGCCGAACGTGCCGCCGTCGCCGGCATCCGCACCAAGGCGGTGAACGCGGCCACCGCCGCCGCCGCCGCCCTGATCGCCCAGGGCCATGATGCGAAGGCGGACAAGGCGCTGGTCGACAGTGCGATCACACGGCTGGGCACGATCAACTGATAGACCCTGCCGGAACCGGAAAAGGGCCGGTGCGGCGACGCACCGGCCCTTTTCGTTTGGCGATGATGATCGTTACAACGCCGGTGCGACAATCCGGCCCTGCAAAATTCGGCGGCTCCGGTCCTGCGCGCGGCGTGGATGGAGCGCGTCAGGCCACGATCAGGAAATCCGCGCTGGTGAGCGCCAGGCCGGTGGTCAGCCGCGCGAACAGGATCGCCGCACCCGCGCCGTTGCCATCCGCGTCATAGAAAAGGCCGCCGGTGGCGCTGTTGTAGAGGATGTGGTCGTCCGCGTCGGCGGCGCTGCCGCTCAGTCGAAATTCGCCGGCGGCGAGCGGGCCGGTGGCGCTGATCGCCGAAAAGACCGAGCGGCTGAGGCGGATCGTATCGTCGGCCACCGAAAAATCGGTGATGCGGTCGACATTGCCTGTCCCCGGCGTCGTGTCGAATCCGAAAATGTCGGACCCCGCGCCGCCGGTCAGCCGATCGCTCCCCAGCCCGCCACGCAGCACATTGTTGCCGCTGTTGCCGATCAGGCTGTTGGGCTGCGTATTGCCGACCGCGTTGATATTGGCGCTGCCGGTCAGCGTCAGGGTTTCGACATAGCGGCCGAGCAGGGTGTAGCTGACCGAGCTGAAAATAGCGTCGTCGCCCGATCCGCCGGCTTCGACCACGACGTCGCCGGCATTGTCGACATAATAGACATCATTGCCCTTGCCGCCTTCCAGCCGGTCGGCCCCGGCCGCGCCGTTCAATATGTCGTCAAGTGCGCCACCGATCAGGATATTGTCGAGCGCATTGCCGGTGAAGTCATGCGTGGCATTGCCGCTGGCGGTCAGATTTTCGACATTGTCGGCCAACATATAGACCGTCAGGGCCGTGCGGACGAGGTCGGTGCCGGCGTTCAGACCTTCCACCACTACATCGCCCGCAATATCCACGACATAGGTGTCGTTGCCCAGGCCGCCTTCCATCATGTCGCTGCCCGTCGCGCCGTTCAGGACATTATTGCCGGCATTGCCGATCAGCCGATTATCGAACCCGTTACCGGTCGCGTTGAGATTCGCCGATCCGACCAGTTCGATTTCCTCGACATTGATGCCGCCGAGCGAGAAGCTGATCGTGCTGATAACCCGGTCCAGTCCGCCGCCGGCCAGCGCTTCGGCTTCGATCCTGTCGCCGGCATTGTCGATATAATAGGTGTCGCCGCCCCATCCACCGCGCAATATGTCCGCGCCGGTGCCGCCGTCGAGAATGTCATCGCCGTCACCGCCGTTCAGGATATCCGCGCCGCCGTTGCCATACATGCTGTCCGCGCCGATGGTGCCGCCCACGGCATCGTCGCCAGCACCGCCGTTGACGGTGATGTTGTAGGTGTACGTCGCGCCCGCAAGGCTGAGCACGTTGCCGGCGTTCGACAGGTTGAAGACCTGCGCGTTGATCGACGTGCCGTTCATCGACACGCTGCCGCCGGTGGTCAGGGTGAAGGACTGGCCGGAAACGCTGGTCAGCGCGTCGAGCTGGGCAGCGGTCAGCTTCGTGTCGAAACCGAAATAGGATTGGGTCAGCGACTCGATCCCCGTCAGGGTCACGCCCGAAATATCGCCGTCGCTGTTGAAATTGAGGATCAGGCTGTCCTGGCCCGCGCCGCCATCATAGACTTCGCCTGTGACAATGTCCGACGCGCGATCGACCAGGATCACATCGTCGCCGTCGCCGCCATAGTGCAGGTCGAGGCCCGCGCCGCCGCCGCGCAGCGTGTCGTTGCCCGCGCCGGCGTTCAGCGTGTCGTTGCCGTCGCCGCCATCGAGCACATCGTCGCCGCTGCCGCCCGCCAGTACATCGTCGCCCGCCGTGCCGCTGCGTTCGACCGGGAAGCCGCCGATGCGGAACACGGTGCCACTGGTGTTGACGACGAAGGCTTCGCCGGGGGATTCGGGGATGAAGGCGATGCCGGACAGGCCACCGATGCCGGCCGGCAGGGTGATGGTGTCGCGGATCGTGCCGTCCACGGCCATCCGCTGCACGCTGTTATGGTCGCTGCTGACGACCCAGAGCGCGCCGGAAAAGGGATCGACATCCAGGTCGCCATAATTGACGGTGAAGCCGCTGGTGTCGGTAGGGAATTGGTCGATCACCGCGCCGGTGGCGGGGTCGATTTCCGCGATCAGATTGTCCAGCCCGGCGGCGGGCACCTTGTCCTGCACCACGAAGAAGGTGCCGGTCACAGGGTTATAGCTGCCGCCCACGACATGGTCGGAGCCGAAGGCGGTGATCAGCGAGGCGATCACCGCGCCTGTAGCGGGGTTGACCGCGTAGATTTCCACCACGCCGCTTTCGCCGTTGAACACCAGCATGCTGCCCGCCGGGACCAGCACGCCGTTCATCATGAAAGCGACCGGCACGCCATCCAGATCAAAATCATTGGCGCCACCGCCGGGCACGGCGTAGCTGCCCAGCGCGGTCCCGCTGCTGCTATAGCGAAAGATGTTGGCGCCGAACGCGCCATAGACCGACAGTTCGCCGGTTACACTGTCATAGCCGATGCCCACGGCGCTAATGCCGGCGTTGAATTGAGACATGATCGAGAGCATGATGGTGGTCCCCTCTTGCCGATTCCATGGTCCTGAAGCCGGGCGGAGGATAGGATAATCGGGCCGAACCGGCCAGCCTGTTCAGTCCTTTTTCATGACGAATAGTGTAGCATCGCAAGTAACGGACAAATTTGACTTTTCCCGCTTATGGTGCGGGCGCGGATATTTTGGACCGGGGCGCGGGGGGCGGCCGGTACGCCGCCATTGCGAAACCGGCGGCACGCGCTATCTCTGCCCCCATGTCCGGCCCCCAATCCCCCGACCGTTTCAACGAAGACAAGGCGAGCTTCACCGTTACCGGAAGCCAGCCGGATATCGACATGGGGGTGGAGGCGATCCGCACCACGCTCAGGACACTGCCGATCCGGCCCGGCGTCTATCGGATGCACGATGCGCGCGGCGATGTGCTCTATGTGGGCAAGGCGCGGGCACTGAAAAACCGCGTCGCCAACTACACCCAGGTCGACCGGCTGCCGCGGCGGCTCCAGCGCATGGTCGCCCAGACGCGCAGCATGACCATCGTGACCACCAACAGCGAAGCCGAAGCGCTGCTGCTGGAGGCGCAGCTCATCAAGCGCTATCGCCCGCCTTACAATGTCCTGCTGCGCGACGACAAAAGCTTCCCCTTCATCCTGCTGCGGGAGGATCATGATTTCCCCCGCGTGCAGAAGCATCGCGGCGCGCGCAAATATAAGGGGCGCTATTATGGTCCCTTCGCCAGCGCCGGATCGGTGACGCGGACGATCAACGCGTTGCAGAAACTGTTCCTGCTGCGAAGCTGTACCGACAGTTTCTTCGCCAACCGCTCACGGCCCTGCCTGCTCTATCAGATCAAGCGCTGTTCGGCGCCCTG
Source organism: Sphingobium cyanobacteriorum (assembly GCF_030580935.1). Lineage (GTDB taxonomy): Bacteria > Pseudomonadota > Alphaproteobacteria > Sphingomonadales > Sphingomonadaceae > Sphingobium > Sphingobium cyanobacteriorum. The sequence goes on from NZ_JAUQOM010000002.1 coordinate 654,510, forward strand.
TGTCGACCGGATCGACGCGGCGGGCTATGCCGAACTGGTGCAGGACGCGCAGGATTTCCTGGGCGGCAAGTCGACCGCCGTGCAGAAGAAGCTGGGCGCGGCGATGCAGGCGGCGTCCGACGCCATGGATTTCGAACAGGCGGCGGTGATCCGCGACCGGCTGAAGGCATTGACCTTCATTCAGGGGTCGCAGGCGATCAATGCCGAAGGGCTGGGCGACGCGGACATTTTCGCACTGGCAGAAAAGGGCGGGGCGATGTGCATCCAGGCCTTCTTCATTCGCGGCGGCCAGAATTGGGGGCATCGCAGCTTCTTCCCGGTCCACACCAACGATGTGGCGACCGACGAGGTGCTGGAAAGTTTCATGGCGCAATTTTACGAGGAAGTGCCGCCCCCGCGCCTGATCCTGACCGATCGCCAGCCCGCCGAATGCGAACTGATGGCGCTGGCGCTGGCCGAGCGGGCGGGCGGCAAGGTGCGGATCGAGGTGCCCCAGCGCGGCGAGCGCACCCGCCTGATCAAGCAGGCGCAGCGCAACGCGGTGGAGGCGCTCGACCGGCGGCTGGCGGAAACCACCAGCCAGGGCCGGATCATGGAGGACATGGTCGAGGCGTTCGGGCTGGACGGCGTGCCCGACCGGATCGAAATCTACGACAACAGCCATATCCAGGGCGCGCACGCACTGGGCGCGATGGTGGTCGCGGGGCCGGAGGGCTTCCGCAAATCGGCCTATCGCAAGTTCAACATGAAAGACCCCGCCATCTCGAACGACGATTTCGCCATGATGCGCGAAATGTTCGAACGGCGCTTTGGCCGTGCCCAAAAGGAAGACCCGGATCGCGACAGCGGCGAATGGCCCGACCTGGTGCTGATCGACGGCGGCAAGGGCCAGCTATCGGCCGCCCGCACGATGCTGGAGGAAATGGGGATCGAGGATGTGTGCATGATCGGCGTCGCCAAGGGGCCGCATCATGGCCGCGAGGGGCGGGAGGTTTTCCACCTGATGGACGGCCGGGAAATCAGCTTTCCGCTCAATCATCCGGTGCTGTTCTACCTCCAGCGCCTGCGCGACGAGGCGCACCGATTCGCCATCGGCGCGCACCGGGCGAAGCGCAGCAAGGCGATCACCGTCAGTTCGCTCGATGAAGTCCCCGGCATCGGCCCCGCGCGGAAAAAGGCGCTGCTCATGCACTTCGGCACGGCGCGGGCGGTGCGCGACGCCGCGCTGGAAGACCTGCAACGCGCGCCCGGCGTGTCGAAGGCGGTGGCGCAGCAGGTCTATGATTATTTCCATGGCTGACGCGGCCTTGCCGGCAACGCATGCGGAGGGGACATGCCTGTCTTTTCTGTCCCATCGCCTGATGGATGGGGCGCGCCTGCTTCCCGGTTGCCATTGCCCCGGAAAGCCCGATGACGGTGTGAACTTCGACCTGTCGCGTCCGACAGGCGCGCCATGGTCGCGCCGATCTGCTGCGGCAGGCCTGTTTCTCCCTTTCCAGGCCAATCCTTTGCTTGCGCCTGCGTCCACGCCGCCTATCTCTGTCGTCTTGTCCGAATCGCATCAATCGAAAGCCTGATATGACCGCCACCCACAGCACCCGCATGTTGATTCTCGGTTCCGGCCCGGCCGGGCTTTCCGCCGCCATCTATGGCGCGCGTGCGGGATTGGCGCCGATCGTGGTGCAGGGCATGCAGCCGGGCGGGCAGCTTACCATCACTACCGATGTCGAAAATTACCCCGGCTTCCGCGACGTGATCCAGGGTCCGTGGCTGATGGAGCAGATGCAGGCGCAGGCCGAGCATGTCGGCGCGCAGATGATGTATGACCAGATCGTCGACATCGACCTGTCCGAACGGCCCTTCAGGCTGACGGGGGACAGCGGCACCCTCTATGTCGCCGACACGCTCGTCATCTGCACCGGCGCGCAGGCCAAATGGCTGGGGGTCGAAGGCGAAGAGCATTTGCAGGGCAAGGGCGTCAGCGCCTGCGCGACCTGCGACGGCTTTTTCTATCGCGGCAAGAAGGTGGTGGTCATCGGCGGCGGCAACACCGCGGTCGAGGAAGCGCTCTACCTTACCAACCACAGCCATGACGTGACCCTGATCCACCGCCGCGATTCACTGCGCGCGGAAAAGATCCTGCAACAGCGGCTCCATGCCCATCCCCATATCAAGGTGCTGTGGAACAAGGCGGTCGATCGCTTCGTCGGCGGCGGCACGCCGGAAGGGCTGGTGGGCGTCGACCTCACCGACACGGTGACGGGCGAAAAGAGCCATGAGCCGACCGATGGCGGTTTCGTCGCCATTGGCCATCATCCCGCGACCGAATTGTTCACGGGCAAGCTGCCGCTTGATGAAGGCTATATCGTGGTGGAAAAGGGCACGACCCGCACGGCAATTCCCGGCGTGTTCGCGGCGGGCGATGTCACCGACAAGATTTATCGTCAGGCCGTGACGGCGGCGGGCATGGGCTGCATGGCCGCGCTCGACGTGGAGAAATTCCTGGCCGAAGCCGATTTCGAACAGTTGGTGGAGGCGTAAGCCTTCCACGGGCGAAGGTCGGCTCTAGCCGATCTTCGCCTGGGCGAACGCCACCAGCGACCCGAAGGTTTCGAACGTGTCGCCGTCGATATCCTCATCGTCGATCAGGATGCCCAGGCGATCTTCCATCTCGGTGAGCAGGCCGGCGACCGCCATGGAATCGAGTTCGGGCAGCGCGCCGAACAGCGGCGTGTCCGCGTCGAAAGCATCGACCTGAGCCTGCGGCAGGTTGAGCACATCGCGCAACAATGCCCGCATCAGGCTGTCCAGATCGGCGTTCCGGTCGACCGGCTGAGAATTTTGCGCCCGCATAGTGGCTGTCCCCTAATGCCTCCTGGCCTAACCTACAAGCGCGGAAATGGCGGTGCGCGCCGCCGGCAACCATGCGGAGGCGCAGCGCGGGTTGAAGGCGTCGATCCGCTGGAGGGGGATGCGCCGCTCCATCCAGTCGGTTTTATAGCCATTATCGCCGGTCCCATAGTCGATCCTGTCGACCCGATCCTGATCAATGGCTTGCGCGAACATGGCGTGGCTCAACAAGGTGCCGGGCGATCCGTTATCGCAACCACGATCATGGCTGAGCTTGTGGATCAGCGCGACGCCCCCCTCGACGGTCCAGAACTGCGTCGCCACCGGGTGCCCGTCCGCACGGGCGAATCCCAGCCGCAACGTCCCCGCCGCGCTCTCCCGCATGGCCAGCTCATGCAGGAAATCCAGTCCCGACGCTGGCTCCGCCTCCTTCCAGCTACGGGCATGGACCTGAACATAGTCGCGCCACAGATCGTCGGTCAGCCGGTCGCTGATCGACAAGGCGAAGGGGGTGCCGCGCCCCTTGCGCTTCACCAGGTTGCGCAGCCGGCCGGGGCGCGCCGCCCAATAGTCGGCAAAGCTGCGGCCCTGAACATCCAGCACATGCCGCCCGCCCATGGCCCGCTGCACGGCGAACCATCCGGCATGGCGCAGCGCGGCCAGCAGCGGCGCGGCCTGCTCCAGGGGATAGAGGTCGATCTGCGCGCAGGTCGTCAGCAGGTGCCGGGCGGCCATGTCCAGCAGCCGTTGCTGTGCGGCCTCGTCTGGCGTGCCCAGAAAGATCGGCGCCCAGGAAAAACTATACCAGTTGGCCAGCGCGCTCACCCGGCGCGGCGTGGGAGAAAGAAGAAACAGCCAGACTTCCCGGCTATCTTCCTGTGCGCACAGGATGCGGACGGGCGTATCGGGAAAGCAATGATGGCGCAGCGCGGCGAACCAGTCGAGCCGGTCGAACAGCGGCGCACAGGCACGATCCAGCCGACCGGCCATTGCCTGTCGCACGCCATCGATGCTGTGATATTCCCTTGGCGCCCGCAACCGACTATCTCCGCCTTCGTCGCGGGCAAGCATAGGAGAAGAATCTGCATATGGAGTTAAGCGTCCGTGCCCGATTCTGACCCGGTGATCGATGGCGCTTTGCTGCGACCGATCGACCATCTGCTGTTGCGCGGCGATCCGGCGCGCCTGGCGCTGGATGGTCGTTCGGGCAGCTATGACTATGCCGAACTGGAACAGACGCTGGGGCGGCTGGCGGGCTGGCTGGCGGGTTTCGGGCTGGCGAAGGGCGCGCGCGTGGCAAGCTGGATCGCCAAGGGGCCGGTCGCCGCGCTGATGCCGCTGGCCGCGCCGCGCGCGGGCCTTGTCCATGTGCCGGTCAACCCGCTGCTCAAACATGCCCAGGTCGCGCATATATTGGCGGACAGCGGCGCGCACCTGCTGATCGGCACGGCGGCGCGGCTCGACAGCCTCCAGCCGGGGGACGTGCCCGCCCATTGCCGATTGCACCGCGAGGAGGACGCCGCCTGCGCGATGAGCGGGGGGCAGGGAATCGGCCCGTCGACCGCCGCGCCGGATGATCTGGCGGCGATCCTCTACACCAGCGGTTCGACCGGCCGGCCCAAGGGCGTGATGCTGACCCACGCCAATCTCTGGCTGGGCGCAGTGGCGGTGGCCGATTATCTCAAGCTGACGGCGGATGATCGCACCGCCTGCGTCCTGCCCTTCAGCTTCGACTATGGGCAGAACCAGCTATTGTCGACCTGGTATGCCGGGGGGTGTGTCTATCCGCTCGATTATCTCACCCCGCGCGACGTGATGAAGCTGGTCGACCGGCGCGACATCACGACGCTGGCCGGGGTGCCGCCGCTCTGGGTGCAACTGACCGAACTGGACTGGCCGGCGCAGGTGGCGGCCAGGCTCAAGCGCCTGACCAACAGCGGCGGGGCGCTGACCCGGCCATTGGTCGCCAGGCTGCGCGCGCTTTTTCCTGAGGCCGACCTCTATCCCATGTATGGCCTGACCGAAGCGTTCCGTTCCACCTATCTGCCGCCCGCGCTGGTGGACAGCCATCCCGATTCGATGGGCCGGGCCATTCCGTTCGCCGAGATATTGGTGGTGCGCCCCGATGGCCGCATCACCGATGACGGCGAGCCGGGCGAACTGGTCCATTGCGGCCCGCTGGTGGCGCAGGGCTATTGGCGCGATCCGGCCCGCACCGCCGAACGGTTCAGGCCCGCGCCGGCGGTGTCGCGCTATGGCGGCATGGCGGTCTGGTCTGGCGACACGGTGCGGCGCGATGCCGACGGCCTGCTCTATTTCGTCGGCCGCGACGACGCGATGATCAAGTCCGCCGGCAACCGCATCAGCCCGACCGAGGTGGAGGAGGCCGCGCTCGCCGTGCCCGGTGTCGCCGAAGCGGTGGCGCTGGGCATCAGGGACGAACGACTGGGGCAGGCGGTGCGCCTGCTGCTGCGGTCGGCGGACGGGGCGGTCGCGGATGCGGTCGCTGCCCACCTCAAACAGGAATTGCCCAATTTCATGCAGCCCAGGGACATGATCGTGCTGACCCAGTTTCCCCGCAATCCCAATGGCAAGATCGACCGGGTCGCGCTGGCGAAGGAGCATGGCGCATGAAGCCGATGGGACCGATCCCGGCCTGGTTCGCGGACGAAGAGGGGATGCTGCTGATCGGCGGCTGCGGCGCGGCCAGCCTGGTGGACGAAGCGGGGGACACGCCGCTGTTCGTCTATGACATGGCGATCGTGGAGGCGCAGGTCCGCCGCTTCCGCGATGCGATGCCCAGGGCGGTGCATCTCCATTATGCGGTGAAAGCCAATCCCTATGCGCCGCTGCTGGCGCGGATGGCGGGTCAGGTCGACGGCTTCGACATTGCTTCGGGTGGCGAGCTCGACATGGCGCTCAAGGCCGGGATGGCGCCGGATCGGATCAGTTTCGCCGGGCCGGGCAAGCGCAATGACGAACTGGAAGCGGCGATCTTCGCCGGTGTCACGATCAACCTGGAGTCGGAGGGGGAGGGGCGTCGCGCGCTCATGGCGGCGCAGAAGGTCGGCAAGCCGCCGCGCGTCGCGGTGCGCGTGAACCCGGATTTCGACCTGAAAGGATCGGGGATGAAGATGGGCGGCGGCGCCAAGCCCTTCGGTGTCGACGCTGACCGGGCGGCGGCGCTGGCGCGGGCGATGATCGATGCCGGGGCGGACTGGCAGGGCTGGCATATTTTCGCGGGCAGCCAGAATCTCGATCCGCTGGCGATCATCGCGACGCAGGCGGCGACGATCGCGCTCGCTGGGCGCCTTTCCGACACGGTTGGCTTGGCCCCGCCGCTGGTCAATCTGGGCGGCGGCTTTGGGCTGGCCTATTTCCCCGGCGACGACCGGCTCGACATACGGCCGATCGGCGTGGCGCTGGACAGCGCGCTGGACAGTTTGCCCGATATTCTGAAAGGCAGCGCCTTTGCCATCGAACTGGGCCGCTGGCTGGTGGGCGAAGCCGGTGTCTATCTGACCCGCGTGGTCGATGTGAAGGTCAGCCAGGGCGAAACCTTCATCGTCGTGGATGGCGGGCTGCACCATCAACTGGCCGCCAGCGGCAATTTCGGCACCGTGGTCCGCCGCAACTATCCGATCGCCATCGCCAACCGCTTCGGCGCGGCCCCGGCTGCGCAGCCGGTGACGGTCGTGGGATGCCTGTGCACCCCGATCGACCGGCTGGGGGACAAGGTGGCGCTGCCGCCGGTCAGCGAAGGCGATCTTGTCGCCATCTTCCTGGCGGGGGCCTATGGCGCATCGGCAAGCCCCTCCGCATTTCTGGGGCATCCAAGTCCTCGTGAACTTTTACTTGGCTGAATTGCGCAACACTTAACTCCTAACGGTATCTTTACCCTTTCACGGCAAGAAGAAGCCCAAAGCCATGTGATGGCGGGCGGCCTTCCCCTTTTCGGCCACCGATCGCGCATGGTCCGACAAAGGGGTTAGGTTATGCGTTTCAACTCGGTTTCCAGGCTTCTGATCGGCGCGTCGCTGCCTGTGGTCGCGCTGTCGGGCTGCGCGTCCGGCGGGTCCGGGCCACAACTGCCGCCGGCTTCCTTCGTGTCGACCCAGGAAGGGCCGGGCGAGGAATATGTCATCGGCCCGCTGGACGACCTGACCATCTTCGTGTGGCGCAACGCCGAACTGGGCGCCAAGGTGCAGGTGCGCCCCGATGGGCGCATCACCACCCCGCTGATCACCGACATGCCGGCCGTGGGCAAGACGCCCAAGATGCTGGCCGAGGATATCAAGCTGGCGCTGTCGCAATATATCGAAAACCCGCTGGTGTCGGTAATCGTCAACAATTTCAACGGCACCTACAGCCAGCAGGTGCGGATTGTCGGCGCCACCGAAAAGCCGGCCTCCATTCCCTATCGCGCCAACATGACCCTGCTGGACGCGATGATATCGGTCGGCGGCCTGTCCGAATATGCGGCCGGCAATCGCGGCCGGCTGATCCGTTTCGACAAGGCGACCGGCAAGCAGAAGGAATATCAGGTCCGCTTGAACGACCTGCTCAAGAAGGGCGATACGCGCGCCAATGTGCTGCTGTCGCCCGGTGACGTCATCATCATCCCAGAAAGCATGTTCTGATCATGGCCGGGCTTTACGACGAACTGCTGCTTGTTCTGCATGGCATCTGGAGCCGCCGCTGGGTGGCGCTTGGCGTCGCCTGGGGCGTGTGCATGCTGGGCTGGCTGGGCGTGGCGTTCATCCCCAACAGCTATCAGTCCAAGGCGCGGGTCTATGTGAACACCCAGTCGCTGCTGGAGGACAAGGTGGGCATCACCCAGGTCCAGTCCCAGCAGGATCTGGACCGGGTGCGCAGCACGCTGGCCAGCGCGGAAAATCTGGAGAAGGTGGTGCGCGACACCGACCTGTCCCAGACCGTGTCCGGCCCGCGCGATATCGCGGCGAAGATCACCAAGCTGCGCGAGAATATCACCGTGATGGCGCAGGCCGATCCCAGCATGATCGACATCAGCGCCATTTCCGCCGATTCGGGCCTGTCCGACGGCGCCAATGCCCGCATCGCCCAGCAGGTGGTGCAAAAGCTGATCGACATCTTCCAGGAAGAAAATCTGTCGGGCGACCGCAACCAGACCAAGCAGAGCCTTGCCTTCCTTGACCAGCAGATCGCCGCGCGCGGCAAGCAGCTTGAGGCGGCCGACCAGCGCCGCGTCGCCTTTGCCCAGCGCTATGTCGGGCTGCTGCCCGGCGCCGGATCGATCAGCCAGCGCATGGATGCGGCGCGCATGGAGATCAACCAGATCGATTCGCAGCTTGTCCAGGCGCAAAGCGCCCTGAGCGCGATGAACGGCCAACTGGCGGGCACGCCCGCGACATTGCCGGGCGTCAGTGCTTCGGGCGGCGCATCGCCGCTGGCGCAGGCCCAGTCCAACCTTGCGTCCATGCGGGCGCGCGGCTGGACCAGCAGCCACCCGGACGTGATCGCGGCCCAGCGCGAAGTGGATGCCCTGCGTCGGGCCGGCGGCGGCAGCGCAGGTGGCGGCAGCACGCCCAACCCCGCCTATCTGTCGATCAAGTCGATGCAGGCCGAACGCGCTGCCTCGGTGCAGGCGCTCAGCACGCGCAAGGCGCAATTGCAAAGCGACCTCAACACCATGATGGCCAAGCAGGTGGATGAACCTGGCGTCGCATCCGAACAGGAAAAGCTCGACAGCGATTATGCCGCGCTCAAGACCCAATATGACAAGCTGATGAGCGACCGCGAGGAAATTCGCCTGCGTGGCGAGGTCAAGACCGAAACCGGCTCCGTCCAGTTCCGCGTCATCCAGCCGCCCAGCGCCCCCACCGCGCCGTCCGCGCCCAACCGGCCGCTGCTGCTGCTGGGCGTGCTGCTTCTGGGGATTGGCGCGGGGGTCGGCGTCGCCTTCGCCCTTGGGCAACTCAAGGGAACATTCCCGAACGCCGCCCGGCTGGAAAAAGCGATCGGCCTGCCGGTCGCCGGATCGATCAGCCAGACGGTCAGTGCGGCACAGGTCGCAATCGAAAAACAACGCATGAAATGGTTCGCCGGTGCGAGCGGGGGGCTGGCGGCTGTCTGCCTGCTGCTGATCGTCGTCGAATTCGTCCAGCGCGGTATGGCGTGAAGGAGCCAGGCAAGATGAACCAGCACACGCCCATCAAGGGTCGGGGGTCGCTGATCGAGCGGGCGACCGAAATCTATGATTTCAACGCCGCGCTGCGCGGCCGGGCCGCGCCCGCGGTCGATCTGCCCGCCGATCTGCCGCCCGCGCCCGCCATGTCAGTGGACACGGCATATCAGGCGCCGGTCGCGCCGGTCGCACCGCCTGCCTGTCGCGCGCCGGCCTGGACCGGGCCGGTGCAGCCGATCGACCGGATCGCGCTGGCGGAAGGCGGCTTCATCCGCCCCGATGGCCCGGTAACGGCGATCAGCGAGGAATTTCGCCTGCTCAAGCGCGACTTGCTCGCCCAGTTGCGCGATGATGCGCGCGGCAACCGCATCCTCGTCTGCTCCGCCCATAGCGGGGAGGGCAAGAGCTTCTGCGCGATCAATCTGGCGCTCAGCCTGGCGGCGGAAAAGGATCGCGAGATATTGCTGGTGGACGCCGATTTCGGCAAGCCCGGCATTCCCGCCAGGCTGGGGCTGGAGGCCGGACCTGGCCTGATGGATGCGCTCACCGATCCGATGATCGCGATCGAGGATTGCGTGATCCGCACCGACATCGCTTCTCTGTCCGTCCTGCCCGCCGGGCAGCGCAGCAACAACGACACCGAATATCTCGCTTCGGCGCGCACCGAAATTTTGCTTAAGCGACTGACCGAAGGGCGACCGGAGCGGATCATCATCTTCGATTCGCCACCTCTGCTCGCGGCTTCGCCTGCCGCCGTGCTCGCCAGCCATGCCGCCATCGCGCTGCTGGTGGTGCGCGCCGATACGACGCCCGAAAGCGCGCTGCGCGATGCTGTCGGCATGTTGAAGGGCGGGGCGAAGGTCCAGCTTCTGCTCAATGCCGTTCGCTTCCAGGGGAGCGGCCGTCACTTTGGCAGCTATTATTCCAAGGGGGATGCCCAGTCATGACCGTCCGGCACCGGATCGCGGGCGTTTCGCTCGCCGCGCTGGCCGCTGTTACGCCAGCCTTTGCGCAATCCAGCCCGGAAAAGCGCACGCTGATCATCCCCTATGTCGGGGTGGATCAGGTCGTGACCGGGCCGCTCAAGGGTGGCGGCGACGTGCTGACCTACACCAATGTCACCGCCGGGGTCACGGCCGAGGTGCAGACGCGCCGTGTCGAGGCGGCGGTCGACCTGCAATATAATCACAGCTTCGGCTGGGGACGGGCAACCGACCAGGATGTGCTGAGCGGCATCGCCCATGCCAATGTCAATGTCGCGCGTGGCCTGTCGTTGCAGAGCGGCGCGCTGGCCAGTCGCGTCCGTACAGACGGGCTGGCGGGTGCGACGACCCAACGCGACACCTATACCAGTCAGGTCTGGTCGGCCTATGCCGGGCCGTCCTACACGACGCAACTGGGCGACTTCAACGTCAATGCCTCCTATCGCCTGGGCTATGCGCGGGTCGATGACAGCACCAGCCAGAATGATATCAATGGCGGTTCGATCGGCGCTTTCGCCGACAGTTGGACCCACAGCCTCATTGGATCGGTAGGGTTTCAGCCCGATACGGTGCTGCCCGCGATCGGCCTGACCGCCAGTGCTGGCTATGACCGTGAGGATGCGAGCCAGCTCGACCAGCGGTTCGAGGACGCCTGGGGCCGGGTCGACGCGACGCTGCCGGTGTCGCGCACGCTCGCGCTGGTCGGCGGGGTCGGTTATGAAGATATCAGGATCAGCCAGCGATCGCCGCAACTGGGTACGGATGGCCTGCCGCTGATCCGCAACGGCCGCTATGTCACCGACAAAAGCGCGCCGCGCGCGCTCATCTATAATTTCGACGACATTATCTGGGATGCGGGCGTGCTGTGGCGGCCCAGCCATCGCACCACGTTGCAGGCCCGCGTGGGCGAACGCTATGGCGGCATGACCTATCAGGGCAGCTTCCTGTGGCAGGGCCGCGACAGCAGCGTCGCCATCATCGTGTTCGACGGCATCGACAGCTTCGGCCGGATGATCACCGCCGATGTCGCCGCGCTGTCGGGCAGCAGCTTCGATGTCGCGCGCAATCCCTTCACCGGCGACATTACCGGCTGCGCCTTCTCCACCACCGGCGGGGGGCAGTGTTTCAACGATGCCTTGTCGGGCATCACCGACGCCAATTTCCGCTATCGCGGCGTGTCGGCGCAATATGCGCTGCGGCGTGGTCCCTGGGGCTTTGGCCTGGGCGCCGGCTATTCGCAGCGCAAGTTCATCACGCCGCAGGGCCAGACCGTGCTGATCCGCGGATCGCAGGATGAAAACTGGTACGGTAACGGGTCGGCGACCTATATGTTCAACGATCGCGACAGCATCGACCTGGTCACTTACCTCAATTATTATAATGCCAGCGGGGGGCGTCCCGATGTCCTCAACTATGGCGCATTCAGCAGCTATTACAAAAGCTTGACCCGTCGCCTGTCCGGGTCCGTCTCGCTGGGCGTGGACGGGGTACAGGCGGATGACATTGATACGATCATCAGCGGCATGGGCCAGGTCGGCCTGCGCTACAGCTTCTGAACGGTCGGCTTGGAGACGAAGAAATGTACGATCAATTCTACGGTTTGCAGGGCCGCCCGTTCCAGTTGACGCCCGACCCGCATTATTATTTCGAAAGCGCGACGCACCGCAAGGCGCTGTCCTATCTGGGTTATGGGTTGGCGCAGGGTGAAGGCTTCATCGTCATCACCGGCGACATTGGCGCGGGCAAGACCACGCTGGTCGGCCATCTGATGCAGACGATCGATCCCGCGCGGCTCACGGCGGTCAAGATCGTGTCGACCCAGGTGGAGGGCGATGACATGCTGCGCCTCGCAGCCCAGAGCTTCGGCCTCTCCACCGATGGCCAGACCAAGGCGGCGAGCCTCCACCAGATCGAGGGCTTCCTGCATGCGCAGGCCCGCGCCGGCCGCCGTACCCTGCTGATCGTGGACGAGGCGCAGAACCTGCCTGTTTCCGCGATCGAGGAATTGCGGATGCTGTCCAATTTCCAGTTGGGCGGGCAATCGCTGTTGCAGATTTTCCTGCTGGGCCAGCCTGAATTTCGCGATCTTGTGAAGTCGCCCGAACTGGAACAGTTGCGCCAGCGCGTTATCGCTACCCATCACTTGGAACCGATGATGGCGAATGAGGTCGAACCTTATATCTTGCATCGCCTGGGCATTGCCGGCTGGAACGGCAACCCCGCCTTCACGCCCGCCGCCTTCGCCGCGCTCTATGCCGCGACCGGCGGTGTGCCGCGCCGGCTCAATGCACTGACCAGCCGCGTGCTGCTGCTCGGCGCGATCGAGCAACTGCACCTGATTGACGAGGATGTCGTCGGCGCGGTGGTAGCCGACATGGGACTGGACAATGATAGCGCGCCGGAGCCGGTCGCGCCGTCCGCACTGGACATGGCGGAGGATGCGGTGATGGAGCCGGTCGTCGCGGAACGGGAAGAGGCGGAACGGGAAGAGGAAGAGGTGATCGAACCCGAAGCCGTCTGGTCCGAACCCCCGGTGGACGACGGGATTGAACCGCAGCCCGAAACCGCCACGGAACCCGAACCCGAACCCGAACCCGTCGCGCCCGCGCCCTTCCTGCGCCCCGTATTTACCGTATATGAAACGGCGGCGGCCAAGGTCGAGGAATATGATGACGGTCAGGACGAGGCGGCCGAGATCCTCGACCTGCATGCGGGCGAGGAGGAGCCGGCCGCGCCCTTCGTGCCGCCGGTGGCCAGCATCGCCGCCGGGCCTTTTGTCCGGCCGGTAACGGACAATGATCCCGCGCCCCTCGCGCCGCTGGCGCAGGAGGTTGAAGAAGCCGCGCCGGTCGCCATCGAGGAAGAGGCGGATGCGCCGGTGCAAGCCGTTGCAGATGTTCCACTCGTTGACACTTTTGCGATCGAGGCGCTGCGTTCCGACATGCTGGCCGAGATCGAGGCGCTGCGTGCGGAGATCGCGTCGCTGCGCGCAATGCAGGCGCATGCGCCCTTCGCCCAGCCGACCCAGCCCGAAATCGATCCTGAAGCGCTCAAGGGTTGCTTCACCCTGATCGAGGAACGGCTGTCGTCGCTGGAGTTCCGGGCCGAGGAACAGGATACGGCGCTGCGCCGGGTGCTGACCTTGCTGGTCGACTGGGTCGAGCGGGAAGAGCAGCTTGCCGACACGCAGGCTGTCGCCTGACGTCAGGACAGGCATGATGCAGAACGCGCTGTCGGTCGATGTGGAGGACTGGTTTCAGGTCGGTGCGTTCGAACGCACGATCCGCCGCGCCGACTGGGACAGCCTGCCCCATCGGGTCGAGGGCAATACGCACGCGGTTCTGGACCTGTTCGACGCCGCCGGGGTGAAGGCGACCTTCTTCACCCTGGGCTGGGTCGCGCAGCGCTATCCCGCGCTGATGCGCCGCATCGCCGACGCCGGGCATGAGGTGGCGAGCCATGGCTATGACCATGCCCGCGTCTTTACCTTCACGCCGGAGCAGTTTCGCGCCGACCTGCGCAAGGCGCGCGCGATCCTGGAGGATGCCGGTGGGCAGGCGGTGACAGGCTATCGTGCGCCCAGCTTCTCGATCGATCCGCGCACCCCCTGGGCGCATATGATCCTGGCGGAGGAGGGCTATCGCTATTCCTCCAGTGTCGCGCCGATCCGGCACGACCATTATGGCTGGCCGGATTCGCCGCGTTTCGCCTGGAAGCCGGTTCAGGATTCTCCGCTCGTCGAACTGCCGGTGACGACCGCCAAATGGGGCAAGCGTATATTGGCGGCCGGGGGCGGCGGCTTTTTCCGCCTGCTGCCCTATGGCTTTTCGCGCTGGGCGATCCGGCAGGTGAATGAACAGGCCGGACGGCCCGCGATCATCTATTTTCATCCGTGGGAAATCGACCCGGACCAGCCGCGCGTTGCCGATGCACCGCTGCGTTCGAAGCTGCGTCATTACAGCAACCTGTCGGTGATGGCGGACAAGCTGCGTCGCCTGACCCGTGACTTCACCTGGACCCGCGTGGACGCGCTGGCGGATGCGGAGGCGGCGCGCGCGTCATGATCGCCGGCAATGGCGCCGATCTGGCGGTCATCCAGCTCGATATCGATGATCCGGCGCAGGGGCAGGCCGCGGATGCTTTCGTCATGGCACAGGCGGACGGGACGCCCTTTCACCGCACGGCCTGGCTGCGGGCGATCACGCAGGCGACCGGGCATCGCGCCCTGATCCTGGCGGCGGTCGCGCCATCGGGCCATATCAGTGGCCTGTTGCCGCTCCACCATGTCAGGAGCCGGTTGTTCGGCAAGGCGCTGGTATCGACCGCCTTCGCGGTCGACGGCGGTATATTGGCGCAGGATCAGCGAACCGTTGCAGCGCTGGCCGCGGCGGCCGAGCAACTGGCGCGGACGATTGGCCCTGTGCCGATCGAATTGCGTGGCGGCCTGGCGCCCGGTGACGGCTGGGAGCGACGCGAGGGCGAGCATGTCGGCTTTGTCCGTCCGATCGCCGATTGTGACGAAGCGGAACTGCTGGCCATCCCGCGCAAGCATCGCGCCGAACTGCGCAAGGCGCTCGCCAATCCGGCGCTGATGGTGGAAACGGGGCGCAGCGAACGGCTGATCCGTGACCATTACCACGTCTATGCGCAGAGCGTCCGCAACCTGGGCACGCCGGTATTCCCGGCCGCGCTGTTCCGCGCGGTGCTGCACCATTTTGGCGAGGATGCCGATATCATGGTGGTGCGGGACGCAGATCGGCCGGTGTCGGCCGTGCTGACGCTCTACCATGCCGGTCGCATCATGCCCTATTGGGGCGGCGGCGTGACCGATGCGCGCCGGCTGCGTTCCAATGAACTGATGTATTACCGCCTGATGGGCCATGGTCGGGCGCGTGGCATGACCTTGTTCGATTTCGGCCGGTCGAAGGCCGGCAGCGGACAGGCCGCATGGAAGAAGAGCTTCGGCTTCGCTCCGCGCACCCTGGTCTATCATGGCTGGTCGGTGGACGGGGCGCAGCGTGATATCAGTCCGGCCAACGCCAAATATCAGCGCCGGATCGAATTGTGGAAGAAATTGCCATTGCCCCTCGCCAATCTGCTGGGACCGATGATTTCGCGCGGCCTTGGTTGAAACGCACATAAAATCTTCAGCCGGAGCGGCTAGGCTTTGGCAAAATGCTAAGGGAAATATCCGTGATGAGCGCAATGCCAGGTCTGGTCCTCATGGTGGAGGAAGCACGGCTGTCCGATCCGGCGGTGGTGGCGGATCTTGACGCATGGGTCTGCGCGCATCCCGGTTCGACACCGTTCCAGCGCCCCGGCTGGATCATGGGCGTCGAAGCCGGCACCGGGCAGAAGGCCAAGTTGCTGGTCGCGCGATCGGCCGGTGGCGAGATATTGGGCCTGCTGCCGCTCACCTATATCCGGTCCGCTTTGTTCGGTCGTGCATTGGTGGGCAGCGGATTTGCGGTCGATGGCGGCATTTTGACGACTCATCGCAAGGCAGGGGCCGCACTGTCCGACGCGGCCTGGACGCTGGCGGAAAAACTGGGCTGCACCACGCTGGAACTGCGTGGCGGCGAAACCCCCGAAGGCGCGCCATGGCAGGAAAAGGCCGATGCCTATCTGGGCTTCGCGCGCGCGCTGGCCGCCGATGATGACGCGGAATTGAAGGCCGTGCCAAAGCGGCACCGCGCCGAAATCCGCAAGGGGATGGGCAATGGCCTGACCTTCGAAATGGGCCGGGACAAGCGACTGCGCGATATCCATTATCGCCTTTATGCCCATAGCGTCCACAATCTGGGCACGCCGGTCTTTCCGCGCGCCCTGTTCGACGCGGTGCTGGATCGGTTCGGCGACGACGCCGACATTGCCCTGGTGTCGAAGGACGGGCAACCGCTGTCGGCGGTCATCAGCCTCTATCATCGCGGTGCCTGCATGCCCTATTGGCATGGCGCGGGTGATGGCGCGCGTGCCATGCGCTCCAACGAATATCTCTATTTCCGCCTGATGGGCGCGGCGCGTGAGCGCGGCTGCGCCATATTCGACTTCGGCCGGTCGAAGGTCGGCACCGGGCCTGCGGCGTGGAAAAAGACCTGGGGGTTCGAAGGCGAACCTTTGGGTTATCATCTGCGCACCGCGCCGGGCAAGGATACGCGCGATGTCAACCCGCTCTCACCCCAATATCGGCGCAAGGTCGAATTGTGGAAGAAACTGCCCGAATCGATCGCCAACCTGATCGGCCCGCATATTGCGCGAGGGCTGGGATGAGCGGCGATATCCTGTTCCTCTGCCACCGTATCCCCTTTCCGCCCGACCGGGGCGACAAGATCCGCTCCTACCATCTGCTGCAACGTCTGGCGGAGATCGGCCCGGTGCATGTCGGCTGCTTCGCCGATGATGATCGCGACATGGGCTTTGCCGATGCGATGGCGGCGGTCACGGCCAGCCAGTGCGTTCTGCGGCGCGATCGCTCGAAGGTCGTCGCCGGACTGACCGGCCTGGCCAAGGGCCAGTCGCTGCTGCTGTCGCTGTTCGACCATCCTGCTCTGCATCGCTGGGTCGCCACGACGCTGGCGGCAAAGCCGATCCGCGCGGTCGTCGCCTATTCGGCGCAAATGGCGCATTTCGTGCCGCCATTGCCGCCGGGCATCCGTTTCCTGATGGATTTCGTCGATTTCGATTCCGCCAAATATGCCACCTATGGCGCGGAAGGCAGCGGGCCGATGGCGTGGATCAACCGGCGCGAGGGGCGGGTGTTGCTCGATTTCGAACGGCGCACGGCGCAGCGGGCGGACATCTGTTCCTTCGTCAGCGAAGCGGAGGCGGCATTGTTCCGCGACGCCTGCGGGCAGGGACCGGACCGGATCGTCGCCATCGAAAATGGCGTGGCGCTCGACTATTTCGACCCGGCAGCGGATTTCCCCGGCGTGGACCATGGCCATGGGCCGCTGCTCGTTTTTACCGGACAGATGGACTATCGCCCCAATATCGAGGCGGTCGACAGCTTCGCGCGGGCGACGCTGCCCGCCATCCGCACGGTCCACCCCGATGCGCGCTTCGCCATCGTGGGCCGCAATCCGGCCAAACAGGTGATGGCGCTGGCGGACCTGCCGGGCGTGATCGTGACCGGCGGCGTGCCGGATGTGCGTGGCTGGCTGGCGACGGCGGATGCGGTGGTCGCCCCGTTGCGGATCGCGCGCGGCATCCAGAACAAGGTGCTGGAGGCGATGGCGATGGCGCGGCCGGTCGTGGCGTCGCCACAGGCGGCCGAAGGGATCGATGCGACCGACGACATGCATTTTCTGATCGCCGCCAACCCCGCCGAAGAAGCCGCCAAGGTCATTGCCCTGCTGGCCGATCCGGCGCGGGCGGATCGCCTGGGCCAGGCGGCGCGGGCGCGGATGGAGGAACGCTATCGCTGGTCGGCGACGCTGGCGGGGCTTCCCGGCCTGCTGTTTCCCGCTGACCGGGCCGGTGCGCGCGCGGCATGAGCGACCGGGCACTTCCCATCGCGCGGGCGTGGCCTTTGAACCTGGCTGGCTGGCGCGGTCATCTGATGGCGCTGGGCGTCGTTGCCTGCGCGATCCTGGCGATCTTCTTTGCTGATGTGGCCGGCATGGTGTCGATCTGGTGGAACGCCTCCACCTTCGGCCATTGTCTGTTCATCCCCCTGCTGATCGGCTGGATGGTGCAGCAACGGTTGCCGGGCCTGCGGCAATTGCAGCCGGTCGCCTGGGCGCCGGGGCTGCTGTGGCTGGCGGCGGGCGCGTTCGCCTGGCTGCTGGGCGCGGCGGCGGGCGTGGCGATGGTGCGTCACGGCGCGCTGGTCGTCATGCTCCAGGGCGCGACCATCGCCCTGCTTGGTCCCGCGGTCGCGCGGGCGCTACTCTTCCCGCTCTTCTATGCCTTTTTCATGGTGCCCTTCGGGGAAGAGATCGTGCCGCCATTGCAACTGGTGACGGCGCGGATTGCGATGCTGCTGCTCGACCTGTCGGGCGTGCCCGCGCATATGGAGGGCATCTTCATCACCACGCCGACCGGCTATTTCGAAGTGGCCGAAGCCTGTTCCGGCGCGAAATTCCTGATCGCCATGACCGCCTATGGCACGCTGGTGTGCAATATCTGCTTCCGCACCTGGAAACGACGCATCCTGTTCCTGGCCAGCGCATTGACGCTGTCCGTGCTGGCCAATGGCGTGCGCGCCTATGCCACCATATTGGTGGCGCATCTGACCACCGTGGATGCGGCTGTCGGTTTCGATCATGTCGTCTATGGCTGGCTATTCTTCGCGATCATCATGGTCGTGGTGATGGCCGCCGCCTGGCCCTTCTTCGACCGCAAGCCCGGCGATCCCTGGTTCGATCCTGCGGCGTTGCAGGGGGGGGCAAGACAGTCTCCGGCCGGCGGTGTCGCCGGCGCGGCGCTGGCGCTGATCGCGGCGGCACCGCTCTGGCTGGCCATCACGGCGGCTGCATCCGATCCGCTGCCGCCCATGTTGGCGCTGCCCGAAGTCAAGGGCTGGACCCACGCCCCCGATCGCCAGGCCTATCCGTGGAAGCCGCGCTTCGACGGGGCCGATCATTTCGTCACCGGCCGCTATCGCAACGCGCAGGGGCAAGTCGTGGACCTGTCGATCGCGACCTATGCCCGGCAGGATGAAGGCCGCGAACTGGTCGGCTTCGCGCAGGGGGCGGCCGACCCGGACAGCCAGTGGGTCTGGTCGTCGCCCGCCGCCGCACCGGCCGATGCGCGCGGCGAACAGATCACCGCGCCCGGCCCGGTGGTGCGCCATGTGGTGAGCTTCTACCGCGTCGGTTCCGGCGCCCCGACCGGCAGCAAGCCGCAGGTCAAGATCGAAACGATGGCCGCGCGCCTGCTGGGCCGGGACCAGCGGGCGATCGCCATCCTCGTTTCGGCGGAGGAGGGGGAAGGGCATCCGGCCGATGCCGCCATCGCCGCCTTCCTCACCGATCTGGGCGCTGTGCAGCTTTTGGCTGACCGCGCCGTCGGCATCCGCTAGGAGAGTTCGCATGTGCGGCATAGCGGGTATCTTCCATCTCGAAACGGCCAAGCCCGTGGACCCGGCGCGGGTGCGCGCCATGCTGGACGTGATGCCGCATCGCGGCCCGGACGGCAGCGGCATCTGGACTGCGCCCGGCGTGGGTCTTGGTCATCTGCGCCTGTCGATCATCGATCTGGGCGGCGGCGCGCAGCCGATGCTGACCGATGACGAAAGCCTGGGCGTCACCTTCAACGGCGAAATCTACAATTTCGCCGAAGTGCGTGCGGAGCTGGAGGCGAAGGGCCACGTCTTTCGCACCCATAGCGACACCGAAGTCATCCTCCACGGCTATCGGCAATGGGGCGAGGAATGCGTGCATCGCTTCAACGGCATGTTCGCCTTTGCCCTGTTCGACGCGCGGGCGGGCTCGCTCTGGCTGGCGCGCGACCGGCTGGGGGTGAAGCCGCTTCATTATGCGCTCTTGTCGGACGGCAGCCTGATCTTCGGATCGGAACTCAAGAGCCTGCTCGCCCATCCGCTGCTGCGCCGCGCGCCCGATTTGAGCGCGGTCGAGGATTATATGGCCTATGGCTATGTCCCCGACGACGCCTGCCTGGTGGCGGGCGTGCGCAAGCTGGGCGCGGGCGAGACGCTGCGGCTGGTGCGCGGTCGCCCCCTGCCGCAGCCGCAACGCTATTGGGATGTCAGCTTCGCCGATCGCACCAAGGCGTCACCGCAAGCGCTGGAAGAGGAACTGGTCGCATTGATGCGACAGGCGGTGCGGTCGCGCATGGTTGCCGATGTGCCGCTGGGCGCCTTCCTCTCCGGCGGTGTGGACAGCAGCAGCGTCGTCGCGCTGATGGCCGAAGCCTCGACCCGCGCGGTCCAGACCTGCACCATCGGCTTCGACGTGGCCAGCCTGGACGAAACGGCCTATGCCGACCGCGTCGCCCGCCGCTTCGCCACCGACCATCGCAGCCGGATCGTGTCGCCCGATGATTATGGCCTGATCGACGCGCTCGCCTTCCATTTCGACGAACCCTTTGCCGATGCCTCCGCCCTGCCGACCTACCGGGTGTGCGAACTGGCGCGCGAACAGGTCACGGTGGCGCTATCGGGCGACGGCGCGGATGAGGCGTTCGCCGGCTATCGCCGCCATCGGTTCCAGATGCAGGGCGAACGGTTCCGCAGCCTGATCCCGGCGTCGGTGCGCCAGCCGCTGTTCGGCACGCTGGGCCGCTATTATCCCAAGGCCGACTGGGCGCCCCGCGCGCTGCGCGCCAAATCGACCTTGCTGGAACTGGCGGGGGAGGGCGGCGAAGCCTATGCCACATCGGTCGGCATAACCCCCCATGCCCTGCGTCAGCGGCTGTTCAGCCAGGAGATGAAGGGGCGCCTGGGCGCCTATCGCGCCGAGGACCGCTATATCAAGGCGATGGCGGATGCACCCGCGCGCGACCCGCTCGACCGGGCGCAATATGCCGATATCCGCATCTGGCTGCCCGGCGACATACTGACCAAGACCGACCGGATGAGCATGGCCGTCAGCCTGGAGGCGCGCGAACCGCTGCTTGACCACAGGCTGGTCGAATTCGCCGCGCGCTTGCCGGTGGCGCAGCGGATTCGCGGCAATAGCGGCAAATATATCATGAAGAAGGCGATGGAGCCGTTCCTGCCGCAGGACATTCTCTATCGCCAGAAAATGGGCTTCGTGACGCCGATCAGCGCCTGGTTCCGTGGCGCACTGGCGGGAGAAGCGACCGCGATCGCGGGCGGATCGGCGCTGGCCAGGACTGGCTGGTTCGACACGAAGATGCTGGCGAAGGTCGCGGCCGATCATCGTTCCGGCGTGTCGGACCATGGCCGGCTTTTGTGGCAATTGCTGATGCTGGACAAGGCGCTGACGCGGTTGTTCGGGGTCTGACCCTGCACGCCCGCTCGCCCGAAGGATAGGGATGGTGCATATGGGAAGCCCTTGCAACCCGCTGCGCCCGGTGCCAACGGGACATATGGCGATAATCAGGGCGCATCGGTGACAGTCTCCAAGGAAATCGTGCGGTTGCGGCTCTATGCGCTGTGCCTGGCGGGGGACATGGCGGGGCTGTTTGCGGCGTTCCTCGCCGCCAACTGGTTCGTGCTGGGCGCGCTCTGGGGCGAACCGGGCAAGCCGCACGGCCTGGTCATGTTCGCCATGATCGCGCCGCTTTATGCGATCCTGGCGGTGCAGGGCGGCGCCTATGGCATCAATACGCTGGACCATGTGCGACGGGGCATTTTCCGCGCCTTGTGGGCCCTGGCGCAGGCGGCGCTGCTGATGCTGCTGATCGTCTATCTGGGCAAGATCGCGGAGCAACTGTCGCGCCTGACCTTCATCGCGGGCCTTGTGCTGGGGGCGGTTGCCGTGGCCTTGGTGCGGCTGGCGGTGGCGCGGCTGGCGCTGCGGGTGCTGGGCGATGTGCCGCACCTGACCGCCGTGATCCTGGACGGGGTGGCGATCCAGACGGGGCCGCATATGGACGTGATCGACGCCCAGGTCGCAAAGCTTCATCCCGAACGCCATGATGCCGACATGGCCGCCCGGTTGGCGGCCGCTGTCGGCATGGCGGAGCGCGTGATCGTCGCCTGTCCGCTCGATCGCATGGCGGACTGGTCGGCGGCGCTCAAGTCGCTGTCGGCGCGCGGCGAGATCGTCGTGCCCGAACTGCTACGCTTCGCCCCGGCGCGTGTGGATGAATTTGACGGCCAGCCGACCATCATCGTCGCGGGCGGGCCGCTGCATTTCCGTGATCGCCTGATCAAGCGGCTGTTCGACCTGATCGTCGCGACCATCGCCACCATCGCCCTGTCGCCGGTCCTGATCGCCGCCGCACTGGCGGTGAAACTGACCAGTCCCGGTCCGGTGCTGTTCCGCCAGCCCCGCATCGGCAAGGACGCGCGCCCCTTCTCCATCTACAAATTCCGGTCGATGCGCAGCGAGGCGAGCGACCATAAGGCCGCGACCCTGACCCGGCGGGACGACGATCGGGTGACGAAGGTGGGCGCCTTCCTGCGCAGGACCAGCATCGACGAACTGCCCCAGCTCTTCAACGTGTTGAAGGGCGACATGAGCATCGTCGGCCCGCGCCCGCACGCCGCCGCCGCCAAGGCGGGGGACAGCCTTTATTGGGAAGTCGACGCCCGCTATTGGGCGCGCCATTGCATCAAGCCGGGCATGACCGGCCTTGCCCAGGTGCGCGGCCATCGCGGTGCGACCGACCATCATCAGGATCTGATCGACCGGCTCCAGTCGGACCTCGAATATGTCAGCGACTGGTCGGTCTGGCGCGACCTGCGCATCATCGTCGCGACGCTGGGCGTGCTCGTCCATCACAAGGCCTATTGAGTCCATGGCGACCAACCTGATCCTCGGCGCTGTCCTGCTGCTCTGCCTGGCGGCGGTGGCATGGCCGTTTTTCTTCTATCCGCTGATACTGCGCGCGCTCCCCACCCGGCCGGAACAGCCGGTCGCAGGGCCGCTGCCCAGCGCCTCGCTGCTCTTCTGCGCCTATAATGAAGCGGCGGCGATGCCGGAGAAGCTGGCCAATCTGGCGATGCTCCGGCAGCTTTATCCGGCGCTGGAGATACTTGCCTTCGACGATGGCTCGTCCGATGGCACTGCCGATCTGATCGCGGGGCAGGGCGATCTCGTCACCCTGCTCCGTGGTCCCGGCCGCAGCGGCAAGGCGCATGGCATGAAACAATTGGCTGCCCGCGCGCGCGGTGATGTGCTGATCTTCACCGACGCCAATGTGCTGCTGGATGCGGACGCCGTGGATCGGCTGCTCGCCCGCTATGCCGACCCCGATGTCGGCGGCGTGCTCGGATCGCTCCATTATGTCGGTGCGCAGGACAGCGCGACCGCCTCGGTCGGATCGCTCTACTGGCGGCTGGAAGAGCGGCTGAAGGACGAAGAATCGCGCACCGGCAATGTGCTGGGGGCCGATGGCTCGATCTTCTCGATCCGCCGCAGCCTCTACCCCGATTTCCCCGACAGCGTGCTGGACGACCTGACCGTGTCGATGGCTGTGGTCTTTGCGGGCAAGCGGCTCGTCAAGGCGAAGGATGTTCTGGCGCGCGAACGGCTGGTGACTGCGCGCAGCGACGAATATCGGCGCAAGGTCCGCATCGCCGCCCGCGCCTGGCACACGCATCGCCATCTGCGTCCGCAATTGCGGCGCATGGCCGCCCTCGATCGCTTCAAATATGGTTCGCGCAAGATCGTCCGCTGGTTCGGCGGCCTCTTCATCCTGACCGGCGCGGTGGCGGCGGGAGCGCTGGCCATGCGCATCTCGCCCATGCTCTACCTGATCGGGGCGCTGGCGATAATATTCGTGATCTGGGTCGGCGTGCGGGCAAAGAGCGGCCCCTTCGCCGCGTTGGTCGATGTGCTGATCGCCTATGCCGCGACCGTGCAGGGCGTGGCCAAGGCGATGACCGGTCGCACCGTCACCACCTGGAACCCGGCAAAGTCGCGATAGGGCGGATCAGGCGATGACGATGTCGCTGGCCTGGATATGCGATGTCCCTGACGCAAAATCGATATGGGCGATCAATGTCTTGGCCATCACGCCATTGCCATCGGGATCGAAGAAGAGGCCGTGGGTCGACTGCGAATAGAGGAAATGATCGTCGGCATCCTTGGCGACGCCGTTCGCATTGCTGACGAAATTGCTGGCAGTCACCGCTGCAATCCCGCCGACCATTTCGGCCGTCAGGACGATCAGATCCTGATTATGCGCGAAATCGACGACATGATCGCCGCCTTCATCCAGGGACTGCCAGACGAAGCGGTCATGCCCCGCGCCGCCGGTCAGTTCGTCGCTCCCCAGCCCGCCATAGAGGCGGTCGTTATCATCTCCCCCGTCCAGCCAGTCGTTCGCTTCGCCGCCATGCAGGGCATCCATGCCCCAGTGGCCGAACAGATAGTCGCTCGACAGGCCGCCCAGCAAAACATCGTTGCCCCAATAGCCGTAAAGGTCGTCCCGTCCGCCTTCACCGAACAGGACATCGTCGCCGTCCAGACCCTGAATATTGTCATCGCCGTCGCCGCCCAGCACCCGGTCGTTGCCCCGTCCCGCGTTGATCTGGTCGATGCCTTCCTGACCGTAGATCAGGTCATCGCCGTCCTCGCCATAGATCGTGTCTTTGCCCAGGCCGCCGCGTATGCTGTCGGCACCCGTCCCTGCGCTGATATAATCATTGCCCGCGCCGCCATCCAGCAGGTCGCTGCCCTCGTCGCCATAGAGCTTGTCATAACCGCTGCCGCCGAACAGGCGGTCGTCGCCCGCGCCGCCGTTGGCTGTGCTGCCTGCGTCATTGGCATGGAACTCGTCATTGGCGCTGCCGAACGAAACGGTGAGGGACTCTACCGAATCAAGCGTTGCGACGATCCCCCGTACACCACCGCCAAGGTCGGTGAAGGCATGGATATAATTGCTTGCGATGGTGATGGGCGTGGTCAACCCGGCAAATGACAGTGTCGCACGATCGAAGCCTGCCCCACCGAAGATGTAACTGCCCAGTTGTCCGTCAAGTGGCGTGATGGTGATCCAGTCGTCATCGTCACCGGCAAAGATGATATCGACGCCGCCCTGACCATAGATATGGTCGCGCCCGCCCTTGGAGATAATCCGGTCGTCGCCGGCCGATCCATAGAGATAATCGCGAAATTTGCTACCAACGATACGCGACATGAGCTGTCTCCAGGGTGAGAATGCGCGCCAGATGGGCGCGAATGGGTATAGCCATAGCGGACCTGCCCGATGACAGCATTGCCGGTTGTCAAATTGGCCGACAGATCCGTATTGCGCAGAACGGGGCTAGCCGATGATGATGTCGCTTGCCGCAATATCCGTGCCGACGGCAAAATCGACACGGGTAATCAATATCTTCGTCGCCGCGCCGGTGCCATCGGGGTCGAAGAACAGGGCATGGGTGCTTTGCGAATAGAGAAAGCGGTCCCCGGCATCCTTGGCCACGCCTGCGCTGTTGCTGACGAAATTGCCTGCATCCACGCTGGCGATGCCGCCAAAGCCGTCGCTGTCGAGGACGATCAGATCCTGCCCCTGCTGGAAGTCCAGCACCCGGTCGCCGCCCTCGTCCGGGCTGAGCCAGACGAAACGGTCATGCCCCGCGCCGCCGGTCAGCCGGTCGGAACCCAATCCGCCATAGAGCCGGTCGATCTCGACACCGCCATCCAGCAGGTCCGCGCCGTCACCGCCGTAGAGAATATCCTGCCCGGACCAGCCGTTCAGAACGTCATCGCCCGCCTCGCCATAGAGCCAGTCATCGTCATAGTCGCCATTCAGCCTGTCGCGGCCATCGCCGCCGAACATTCTGTCTCTGCCAAATCCACCATAGAGGTTGTCGTCACCGGCATCGCCATAGACGTAATCGTCGCCATTGGCGCCCGACAGATAATCATTGCCGCCGTCACCATGCAGGATGTCCTGGCCATCACCTGCCTGGATATAATCATTCCCCGCCTCGCCATAGAGCCGGTCGTCGCCCGCTTCGGCATTGATGGAGTCATTGCCGTCCCCGCCCCGGACCAGATCGACGCCCGCGCCGCTGGCCAGATAATCGCTGCCGCCGCCGCCCAGCAGGACATCATCGCCATCCTGGCCATAGAAATAGTCCAGACCGTCGCCACCGATCAGGCGGTCATTCCCCGATCCTGCCCTGACCGAGGTGCCATAGGCATTGGCATGAACATAATCATCGCCACTGCCAAGATAGGCGACCAGCGCTTCGATCGACTGCATGGAGGTTACGACCTGGATGGGCGACCCATCGCCGCTATCGGCGACGACCCGCGTATAGACCGCGCCGATGCTCAGATTTTCGGTATGGTTCTGGAGATATAAGGTCGCGGTGTCGCGCCCTTCGCCGCCGGATATATGGCTGCCGTAACTGGAAGCGACCGGGTGAAGCCATGGTGCTGCCCCCAATGTGATATGGTCGTTGCCGTCGTCGCCATACAGGAAATCGGTGCCGCCATGGCCATAGATTACGTCGTTTCCGCTACGTCCCCGGATGCGGTCGTCGTCATCGCTTCCTTCCAGCAGGTTGTTGAATTTATTGCCGTAGATGGTTGCCATGATCGATCACCCTTTTCCTGCGTCAAATCGCGCGCCGTTCGCCCTGGCGAACGACGAGCCTGTACATGATGGATGCGACCACAACTCAAACCGGGATGAAAGCGCATCAACCAGACGTGCCTTCACCAATGTTTCGACACCGTATCGAAATGATATCTATTCTTATGTGCAGGGCAGGATGCCATCAGAAAGGCGGCTTGTCGACCGGCGAAAACGACAATGAAGAAATTCGTCCATTTCGACGCACAGGTCTTTTGGCCTTGCGCCTCTATTTGCGCGCTACTGCCCCTTCACATAGACCCGCTTGCCGCCGATCCATGTTTCCAGCACCTGGGTCTGGCGGATATCGGATGGCCGCGCGGTGGAAATGTCGCGGTCGATCAGCAGGAAGTCGGCGCGCTGGCCGGGGACCAGGCTGCCGAACTGTTTCTCGGCAAAGCCGGCATAGGCCGCCTGCCGGGTGAAGCCGTCCAGCGCCGCTTCGAAGCTGACCTTCTGTTCGGGCATCCAGCCGCCCGCCGGTTCGCCCTTGCCATCCTCGCGGCTCATGGCGACGGCGATGCCGGCGAAGGGGTTGGGGCTTTCCACCGGCACGTCCGACCCGAACGCCAGCGGCACGCGATTGTCGAGCATGGTTTTCCACGCATAGGCGCCCTTCAAGCGCGCTTCGCCCATGCGCGCGGTCGCCATGCGCCAGTCCGACGCCTCATGCACCGGCTGCATCGACGCGATGGCGCCCAGCGGTCCGAAGCGGGGCAGGTCGGCCGGGTCGATGATCTGCGCATGTTCGATGCGCCAGCGCCGGTCGCCCTTGTAGGTGTCGTTCAGTTCCTCGATCGCGTTCAGCACGTCATGATTGGCCGCGTCTCCGATCGCGTGGACGGCGACCTGGAAATTGTCCATCGCCGCGCGGCTCATGATGTTGCGCAACTGCGTGTCGGGAATCATCGGCAGGCCGCGCTGCCCCGGCGCATCGGCATAGTCGGCGCGCAGCCATGCCCCGCGCGATCCCAGTGCGCCGTCGAGCAGCAGCTTGATCCCGCCCATGCGCAGATGATCGTCATACAGCCATGGCGTCGGCTCCGGCCCGGCGATCAGCACCATATTGTCGAGCCCGGCGGCATAGGACATGATCCGCACGCGCAACGCGCCGCGATCGGCCGAACGGCGGAATGCCTGCCAGTCCTGGATGCTGGTGCCCATGTCGGTGATGCCGGTGACGCCCATGGAAAGCAGCGCGCGCTGTGCCTTTTCCAGTGCGATGTCGCGATCCTTGGGGGCAGGGGCGGGGACGACCCTAGCCACCAGGTCCATCGCCTTGTCGACGAACACGCCTGCCGGCCTGCCCGCCGCCATCTCGATCCGCCCGCCCATCGGCGCCTTGCTCGCGGCGGTGACGCCGGCCGCGCGGATCGCGGCGCTGTTGGCCCAGCCGGCATGGCCGTCGACCCGTTCCAGCCAGACCGGAATTTCGCTTTCCGCCGCATCCAGTTCGGCGGCGGTGGGGAAGCGGCCCAGCCCCCATATTTCCTGGTTCCAGCCCGTGCCGACGATCCATTTGCGGCCCGGATTCGCTTCAACATAGGCGCGGATCTTCGCCTGCGCCTGCGCCAGCGATCGGGTGTCCGACAGGTCCAGCGTGACCAGCGCCAGCCCATAGCCCATGACATGGCCATGCGCGTCGATCAGGCCGGGGATCAGCGTCTTGCCGCCCGCGTCCATGCGGAACGACAGCCCCTTGGGCCGTTCGGGCCAGGGCTGGCCCTTTTTCGGCTTTTTGGGCTTATATTCCGGTTCCTGATAGCGGCCCTGGATCAGCTTCTCGACCTTGCCCGCATCATCGACCAGCAGCGCGCCGAACCGCACCAGCCTGCCATTGGCATCGATCGCGATGCCATTCACATTGTCGATCACGCCCGATGCATGCGCGGGGACCGCGCAGGGCAGGGTGAGCGCGGCGATGGCCGCCAGTGCAAACGCCCTCATGCCCGCGTGATCCGCCGCACCAGCGCGCTGGTATCCTGCCGGTTCCCGCCCAGCGCCTGCACGTCGGCGTAGAACTGGTCGATCATCGCCGTCATCGGCAGGGTCGATCCGTTGGCGCGCGCCTCTTCCAGCGCCAGCCCCAGATCCTTGCGCATCCAGTCGACCGCGAAGCCGAAATCGAAACTGTCCTGCGCCATCGTTTTCCACCGATTCTCCATCTGCCAACTTTGCGCCGCGCCCCCTGAAATCGCCTCGAAAACTTTTTCCAGGTCCAGTTCGGCCGCCTGGGCGAAGCGCAACGCTTCGGACAAGCCTTGCAGCACGCTGGCGATGCAGATCTGGTTCACCATCTTGGTGGTCTGGCCGGCGCCCGCGCTGCCGACATGGACAATGCGCGCGGCATAGGCGTTCATCACGATCTGCGCCGCCGCGACGGCCGGTTCGGCGCCGCCGCACATGATCGACAGCCGGCCATTTTCCGCGCCGACCTGTCCGCCCGATACGGGCGCATCGACGCTGTGGATGCCCCGGCTTTCGCCCTCCACGAACAATTGCCGCGCGATCCGCGCCGACACGGTCGTATGGTCGATGAACAGGCTGCCCGGCTGCATGGTGCGGAACGCGCCATCGCGACCCAGCGCGATCTGCGACAGGTCATCATCGTTGCCGACGCAACTGATGACGATCTCGGCCTCCTCGGCCGCCTTGGCCGGGCTGATCGCGACCTGCCCGCCATAGGTTTCGGCCCAGGTCTTTGCCTTGCCGATCGATCGGTTATAGACGGTCAGGCTGTGCCCGGCCTTTGCCAGATGTCCGGCGATCGGGCCGCCCATGACGCCCAGGCCGATAAACGCGATATTAGCCATATGCCTCGTATATTTGCTGCGTCTGACCCCGCCATAGGGCCAGTTTTCCGACAGTGCCAGTTTCTTCCGACGCAATTATGCTTTACGGGGCGCCATCATGACCAGCCTAGCCAAGATCGAAAGCGCCCTGCCGCTGCCCGTCACCGTCGATGACATCCTTGCCGCGCGGACCCGCATTGCCGGCTCGATCGTCAAGACGCCGACGCTGATCAGCCAGACGCTGTCGGACATGCTGGGCTGCAAAATCTATCTGAAGTTCGAAAATCTCCAGTTCACCGCCGCCTACAAGGAACGCGGCGCCCTGAACCGCCTGCTGCAACTGGATGAAGCGTCCAAAAGCAAGGGCGTGATCGCCGCGTCGGCGGGCAATCATGCGCAGGGGCTGGCCTATCATGGCAAGCGGCTGGGCGTGCCCGTCACCATCGTCATGCCCACGACGACGCCGATCGTGAAGGTCACGCAGACGCGCGGCCACGGGGCGACCGTGGTGCAATATGGCGAGAAGTTCGATGACGCCTATGCCCATGCGCGGCTGCTGGAGGTGGAGCAGGGGCTGACCTTCATCCATCCGTTCGACGAGCCGGACATCATGGCCGGGCAGGGCACGGTCGCGCTGGAGATATTGGAGGACGCCCCGGAAATCGACACGCTGGTGATCCCGATCGGCGGCGGCGGCCTCTTTTCCGGCATGGCGACGGCGGCGCGGGCGATGAAGCCCGACATCCGCCTCTATGGCGTGCAGGCGGAACTCTATCCGTCGATGTACGACTTCCTCAAGGGCGCGGACCTGCCCTGCGACGGCGACACGCTGGCCGAAGGTATCGCCGTCAGGCAGCCGGGCGATCTTACCCGCCGCTTTGTCGAGCGGCTGGCGGACGATGTGCTGCTGGTGACGGAGCGGCGGCTGGAGGAAGCGGTCAGCCTGCTGCTCCAGATCGAAAAGACGGTGGTGGAGGGCGCGGGGGCCGCCGGCCTGGCCGCGCTGCTGACCCATCGGGAGACATTTGCCGGCCGCAATGTCGGGCTGGTGCTGACCGGCGGCAATATCGACACGCGGCTGCTGGCCAATGTGCTGCTGCGCGACCTTGCC
Source organism: Sphingobium cyanobacteriorum (assembly GCF_030580935.1). Taxonomy (GTDB): domain Bacteria; phylum Pseudomonadota; class Alphaproteobacteria; order Sphingomonadales; family Sphingomonadaceae; genus Sphingobium; species Sphingobium cyanobacteriorum. The sequence continues at coordinate 684,594 of NZ_JAUQOM010000002.1, forward strand.
CGGTCGGGCCGGCTGGCGCGCCTGCGCATCATCCTTCAGGATCGTCCCGGCGCGCTGTTCCATGTCGCCCGCATCTTCGATCAGGAAGCGGTCAACATCCTGGAACTGGCGCATCAGCGCATCTTCACCAACCTGCCGGCCAAGGGGCTGAGCCTGGATGTCGAGTGCGAAACGCGCGACCGCGCGCACCTTCAGCGGCTGATCGCGGCACTCGGCGAAGCGGGCTATGAAGTGGCGCCGATCGAGGTTGCATGATGCCCCAATGGCCGTGTAATTTTCGTGGTAAATGCTCTTTTCAGGGGCGCGGCGCGGCGGCATAAGCCAAATATGGACCGCAAAAGGCGCATGGTTGAATCGGGGAGGCGTGCATGACCGCCCCATTTCGATTCCCGCGTTTTTTCGTCACCAATCCCTCGCCATGCCCCTATCTGCCGGGCAAGAGCGAGCGCAAGGTGTTTACCGAACTGAGCGGCGACAATGCGACCGAACTTAACGACGCGCTGGGCCGCATCGGTTTTCGTCGCAGCCAGAATGTCGCCTATCGCCCCAGTTGCGCGGACTGTTCCGCCTGCGTCTCGGTGCGCGTCCTGGCGAAGGAATTCCGGCCCAACGCGACCCAGCGCAAGCTGATCCGCCGTAACAGCGATTTGCAGGTCACGGCCTGCAAGCCATGGTCGACCGAAGAACAGTTCGCCCTGCTCCAGCGCTATCTCCATGCCCGTCACCCCGGCGGCGGGATGACCGAGATGGACGAGATGGACTTTGCCGACATGGTGGAACAGTCCCCGGTCGACAGCTATGTCATCGAATATCGCGAACCTGGGGTCGGCGGCCGTCCCGGCAAGCTGGTCGGCGCCTGCCTGACCGACCGGCAGGGCGATGGCCTCTCGATGATCTATAGCTTCTTCGATACCGAACTGGAGGATCGGCCGGGGCTGGGCAACTACATCATCATGGACCATATCATCCGTGCGTCGGGCGCGGGCCTGCCTTATGTCTATCTTGGCTATTGGGTCGACGGGTCGCAACGGATGCAATATAAGATCCGCTATCGTCCGCTCGAAAAACTGAGCCGGCATGGCTGGGTGCCTTTTGCGCCGGAGGACAGGGCGCAAGCCGCTGTCGCCCCTGTTGCGCGTGACGAACCGCCCTTGCCGGTCGAACTGGCAGCCATGTTCCGGCGATAATCGCCATGTCGCAGTGTAAAAGAGCGCCGCTGCGGATGTATAGGAACGAATTTATTTAACTTTCTTTGCTACGCATTCCCAATGAGCGGGATACAGGTCATGGGATCGGAGGCGGTTTATGGACCGCTTCGCTGATCATCGATTTGATGATGCACGGCTTGCATTGGAAGCCGGCCTGACCGCGCAGGACTTGTTCCTTAAACGTAACGATATCCTGTCCTCGCCACTTTTCGACAAGGTGTCACCTTCGCTGTTACGCTGGGTCGCGGATCATCGCGGACGGGTGATCGCGATCGAGCGGGAGGGTGGCCGCTTTCAAGCCCGATTCGCGGGCGATCCGATCCGTCTGGGCTGGCGCGCCCTCCTGTCGCGCGATGATGTGCACGCCCTGTTGCGCGCCGCCCTGACTGGCGACACCGACCTGCCCCGCACGGTGCGCCTGCATTGCGCCGACGGGCAGTGGCGGTGGTGCCTGATCCGGCTGGCGCGCATCGTGACGATGGATGGCCGGCCGCGCTGGTACGGCACGGTCGAAGATGTGCATGACCAGCATCAACGCGATGCCCTGTCCCGTGCTTTGGCCGAAAGCCAGGAACATTATCGCTGGTCGGTCCAGCTTAATCCCCAGGTGCCATGGACGGCCGCGCCTGACGGCAACATCCAGGAAGTGGGGCCGCGCTGGTCCGAACTGACGGGCATGGCGCCCGATCAGGCAATGGGTACGGGGTGGATGGGTGCGCTGCATCCTGACGATATTGAACCGACCGTGGCAGTGTGGGCCAGCAGCCTGGTCAGTGGCGCGGCCGTCGATGTCGACTATCGCATCCGCTTGCAGGAAGGCGGCTATCGCTGGATGCGCGCGCGCGCGTCGGCGCGACGCGACGCGCAGGGGCGGATCGTGCGATGGTATGGCACGCTGGAGGACGTTCATGCCGAGCGTCTGGCGCAACATGCCCTGAGCGACAGCGAAGAGCGGTTTCGCCTGGCGGTGCAATCGGCGCGACTGGGCATCTGGGATTTCGACTGCATCACCGGCGCGCGCAGTTGGTCCACCGAATTTCGCAAGATGCTGGGGCTGGACGATGAACAGCCCGCTTCGACCGATCTGGCGCTGCGACTGGTCCATCCTGATGATCGCGATCGGTTGCAGGCCATGCTGGATGCGGTGACGGCTGACATGGTGCCGCCGCATTTCGAAGCGACGCTGCGCATCCATCGCGCCGATACAGGCGCCTTGCGCTGGATTCGCAGCACCGGATGGACAATGCGGTCCCATGCCGGTCGGCCGCAACGTATCATCATAACCTTTCTCGACGTGACGGAGGAGCGTGACGCGGAGCAGCGCATCCGTTGGGCCGCGACTCATGACCCGATGACCCGCCTGCCCAACCGGGCGCTGTGGCAGGCGTCGCTGGAAACGCTGGCAGGGCAGGCCCAGGCCACGGGGCAACGGTTCGGCCTGATGTTGCTGGACATTGACGACCTGAAGCGCACCAACGATTCACTGGGGCATGATGCGGGTGATGCCCTGTTGTGCGCCTTTGCCGAAAGGCTGGCGGCGGTCGCGCCGGCCGATGCGGTGCTCGGCCGGCTGGGCGGCGACGAGTTCGGCCTGATCGCGCCATCGCTGGTCGACAGCGCGGGGCTGGAGCAATGGAGCGCCCGCCTGATGGACAGTGTGCGGACGCCCCTCATGCATCAGGGACGCCCGCTCGATTGCGGGGTCAGCGTGGGCGGCGCGCTGTTCGGGGAACATGCGCACCGGGCCGACAATCTGCTCAAGGCGGCGGACCTGGCCCTCTATGCGTCGAAACGGGCCGGGCGGGGGCGACTGACTCTGTTCCATTCCGAACTGCGGGCCGAAGCGCAACAGCGCGGCTCGATGATCCGCATGGCGCGGCAGGTGGTGGCCGACCGGCTGGTCACGCCTTTTTATCAGCCGCGCATCGATATGCGTTCCGGCCGGGTGCTGGGCTGTGAAGCGCTGCTGCGCTGGCATCATCCGCGCCTGGGCGTGCAACTGCCCGGCAGCATCGCCGCCGGTTTTCACCATAGTGACATCGCGGTGGCGCTGACCGCGCAGATGCTTGATGGCGTGCTGACCGACCTGCGCCAATGGCTGGCCGAGGGCCTCGATCCCGGCCGGGTGGCGATCAATGCCGCGGCGGCGGATTTTGCCCATGGCGACTTTGCCGACCGGGTGCTGCGCCAGTTGGACAGTTTCGCCGTGCCCGCCGAACATTTTGAGATCGAGGTGACGGAAAGCGTGTTTCTGGATCGCGGCGCGGATGAAGTCGCCCGCGCCCTGCGCCATTTCGCGCGGGCCGGGGTGCGGGTGGCGCTCGATGATTTCGGCACCGGCTTCGCCTCGCTCACCCATTTGAAACAATATCCGGTCGACGTGCTTAAAATCGACCGCAGCTTTGTCAGCAATGTCGATCAGGATGCCGGTGACGCGGCCATTGTCGATGCCGTGGTCAAGCTGGGCGGCACTTTCGGCATGGAGGTGGTGGCCGAAGGGGTCGAGACGGAGGCGCAGGCCCAATGCCTGCTGGAACTGGGCTGCGTCGTCGGCCAGGGCTTCCACCTCGGCCGGCCGCAGCCTTTCAGTGCCTTTCACCCGCCGAAACGGGGCTGACCGCAAGCGGCCAGCCCGTCACGTTCCTGTCATTTGCAGTGGCAGCTACGCACCTTGCGGCGCGCCGGCTTGCGGTAGCTTTCGGTCACATAGGTCGTCGTCGTCGTGGTCGTCGTCACCGCCGGCGGCACCGTCACCGTGGTCACGATCGGCGCGGGATAATAATAGCCATTTGCGATATAGCCGCCCGCCGGATAGGCCGGACCGGAACCATGCCCCCAATGGGGCGCGCCGGCATAGGGCGGCACGTCATAATCGACGCCTGCGCCGCGCACTTCGCCTTCGAACCGGCCCTCATAGGTGCCGCTGACCTTGCGGCCGTCATCGGTCGTCCAGGTGCCGGTCCAGCGGCCTTCATAGTCGTTCTGGGTGGTAACGCTGTCGTCGGCATAGCCATGGCCGTCGTCATAGGCTGCGCCCGGACGATGCGGCGGCGGCGCGCCGTGATGCGGACGATCCTCGGCCTTGTCGATCGCCATGCCCGCGACCGCGCCGACGCCCGCGCCGATCAGCGTGCCGGCGGTGCGATTGCCGCGCCCGGCTATCCGGTTGCCGGCAATGCCGCCGACCACCGCGCCTATCGCCGCCCCGCCCACGCCATTGTCGCGACGCGGCCCGGCGTCATGCCTGTCATCATAGTCGCCGTCCGGGCCATAGCCGCCCTCATACCGGCCCCAGTCGACATTGCTGCGCGATTCATAAACCCGGCCATAACGATCGGTCATCACCGCATCGTCATAATAGCGCGACCAGCCATAGCCGACGGCTGGCCGGGGCAGGCCATAGGCGCCGTAATTGGCGATATAATAGCTGGGGCTGATCCAGTAGCGGGGCAGGACATAGCCATAGACCGGCCGGCGATAGGCGCTCCATCCGCCGGGCGCGCGCCATCCGGCATGCCAGCGCCCCTGGGTGCGCTGGCCCCAGCGATGGCCGCCGCCGTTCCAGCCGCCGGGCCGGGGCATATGCGCGCCCGGCCGTGGTCCGCCGCCCCATCCCTTGCCGGGATGACCACCGGCCAGGGCGGGTGTTGCGGCAACCGCCAATATGGCGCTCGCGCCCAGAGTGAGAAGGCTCGACATCCTCATGGTTAACGCTCCCTGTTGCCACGGACGCGCCCAATGTGCGCGCGGACGAAAATGCTAACGCACCGTTTAGCATGGTGATCCGCCGCTATCCACGATGCGCGGCCGATTTCCTGTCCCGAAACGGGGCGGAAAAGGGTGGCGCTGGCAGTTGCTATGGTTAACCCGTCATCCGATCCTTGCGGCGATACGCGCGGCCAATGCCTCCAGCCCCGCGGCATCATCCGAGTCGAAGCGCGCGGGCACAGGGCTGTCCAGATCAAGCACGCCGATCAGCCGGCCCTCATGCAGCAGCGGCACGACGATTTCGGAGGCGCTGGCCGCGTCGCAGGCGATATGGCCGGGGAAGGCGTGGACATCGGCGACCAACTGGGTCTGGCGGCTTTCCGCCGCCGCGCCGCACACGCCCCGGCCGACCGGGATGCGGATGCAGGCGGGCTTGCCCTGAAACGGCCCCAGCACCAGTTCGCCTTCCACCAGGCGATAGAAGCCGGCCCAGTTGAGGTCGGGCAGGAATTGCCAGACCAGCGCGGCGACATTGGCCATGTTGGCCACCGGGTCCGGCTCGCCCGCCGTCAGCGCGTCGGCGGCGGAGAGCAGGTCGGCGTAAAGGGTCGCCTTGTCGGCGGTGGATGTGGGGGCGAAATCATACATGACCATCCCCTTAATATCAGTTCAGGCCGCCGCCTAGCATTGTCGTATTTATCCGTTGGTAACCTTGTTCGGTTAGGGATTGCGCCATTCGCGGAGACGAGGCTCATGACCAGCACGAAGAAGATACCGCCGGAAATCGGCATTTCCTTGGCCATGGTGGCAGCGATGCTGCTGTTTTCGGCCTGGTACGATCTGCCCATCATATTCCCGGCCGGTGAGCGGGCGGCCTATGTCGGCGTACATTATCTCTATCCGCTGATCGGCGTGGGCATTTGGGGTGCCTTTGCCTTTTTCGGGCAGAAGAAGGCGCTGGCCCGCACTTTCTTGATTGCGTTACCTTGCTATGTCGCCGTGCTGTTTGCGCATTTCAATATAAAGCTGTGGATTCCACATGTGAATCCACTTCTGTATGATGAATTATACTGGTCGATTGACCAGCTTTTCCGGCCATTGGTGGATATGTGCATGGTAATCCGCCGCATGATGGCGACGGTCATACCCTATGAAGCGAATTTCTATATGATAGGCTATATTGCAATGTTCTATTGCAGCTTCTGCTATCATGCGGTCAGAACCCCGACGGTTTTTTCCGAACTCGTCATTGCAGCGCTTCTGTTGCAGGTTATCGGCACCCTGGCCTATCTGGTCGCGCCTGCGGTTGGCCCCTTCATCTATGAACAGGGTTTGGACCCGATGGTCACGCCTGGCCAGATGAGCATGCTCGACTTCTACCGGCATTCCGTCGCCGAAGGGCCGGCCTGGCTGGAACGAAACGGAGCAGTGGCGTTTACCGTGGGACTTGCCGCCATGCCATCGCTGCATACGGCTGCGGCCTGTCTTTTCCTTGGCTTCGCCTGGCGGCATGGCCGTATATTGTTGCCGCTCTATATTTTCCTGACATTCTTCATCATGGTGACGGCGATCGCCACCCGCTGGCACTATCTGATCGATCTGCCGGTCGGTGTCCTGATCGCATGGGTGTCGCTGGCGATTGCCCGGAAATTGACGGCCAGTGCGGGCGACAAGGAACCCGTCGCCGTGCCTGCCAACCTGCAACCCGAACCGGCCTGATCGCAAGGCCGATCCGGTCGGTGTCGCCTGCGGCTGTCGCGTGATGGGCGCAGGCGGCAGCCCGGATCAGTCGAACTGCACCTTGCCGCGCCCCTGTTTCACCGAACTGCGCGCCTTCTTGCTGTCGACGCGACGCGCCTTGGCGGCCTTGCCCGGCTTGGTGGCGATGCGGCGGGCGTCGCGTTCATGCGCCTTGGCGATCATCTCGTTCAGGCGGTCGCGCGCATCCTGCCGGTTGGCCTCCTGCGTGCGAAATCGGTTGGCCTGGATCATTATCTCGTTAGCGGCGGTCAGCCGCGATCCCGCCAGCTCCTTTATCTTGCGATAGGCATAAGGCGGCAGGCCCAGTTTGAACAGGTTGACGCGCAGTTGCACCGCGGTCGCGACCTTGTTCACATTCTGCCCGCCGGGGCCGCCCCCGGTGATGAAGCGCTCCTCCAGCGCATCATCGGGAATATCAAAGTCCGGCATCGTCCAGTATCTCCGGCCCGAAACCGGCGGCGACGAAGGTGGCGGGCAGGGGGGCGGTCGCTTCGGCGGCCGGCTTCTCGCCACGCGGCATGCTCAGGAACCGGCTATGCAGCAGCATGGCCCCGTTCCCGTCGCCATAGACCGGATCGCCGACGATGCCAAAGCCCAGGCCATGCTGGGCATGGACGCGGATCTGGTGGGTGCGGCCGGTTTCGGGCATGAAGGCGATCAGCGCGCGACCATCCTTTTCCGCCAGCTTGCGCCAATGGGTGACGGCGGGCTTGCCGGCCTTGGCCGCGATCATGCGCCAGCCCTGCGCGGCGGTGCTCACCTTCTTGAGCGACAGTTCGATCGTGCCCTCATCCTGCGCCGGCACGCCTTCCAGCACCGCGACATAGCGTTTGACGACGGTGCCGGCCTCGAACGCGGCGGCGAAGCGCTTGTGCGCCTTGGGATTGCGCGCGAGCAGCAAACAGCCGCTGGTGTCGCGATCCAGCCGGTGGACCGGCAGCGGCCAGCGCTGGAAACCGAAGGTCAGCGACGCGAGATGGTTTTCCAGCGCGATCGATCCGTCGCGGGGCGCATCCACCGGCAGGCCGGCGGGCTTGTCGAGGATCAGCGCCTCGCCATCGAGAAACAGCACATGGTCGGTAAGAAGAGCCAAGCAGGATATCCGATCGGGAAGCAATATTGACGTGGGTGGCGCATCCTATAGGGCGTGGGAACGATGGAGAACAGGGGGCATAGCCAGGCGCATGCGCGGCTCGACTGGATCGATGTGGCGCGCAGCATCGGCATCGTGGCTGTGGTGGTCGGCCATGTCTGGACGCGCGGCCCGTTGCGGGACGCCATGTACGCCTTTCACATGCCGCTTTTCTTCCTGTTGTCGGGGATGCTGTCGCGCCCCTGTCCGGTGCTGGCCTTCACCCGTCGCCAACTGGCCGGCCAGATGCGGCCCTATGTCGCCTTCCTCATCCTGCTGATCGTCGCCGACCAGATCATGGAGCGGTTGAAGGGCCATCTGCCGATCTTCCATACATGGCCTGATGACATCGTGCCGGTCCTGCTGGGCGGTTCCTGGCTGCGTGGGCCGTTCACCATCTTCTGGTTCGTGCCGTGCCTGATGGTCGCGCGCATCCTGTTCAACCTCGCGCTGACCCGCTGGCCCGACCCGCTCGACCGGCGCTGGGCGGCGCTGCTGTTGCCGATGGTGTTGCTCGCCTATGCGCTGGGCTGGTGGACGCAGGTGTCGCCGCTGGGGCTGATCAGCGTGCCCATGGCCTTCGTGCTGCTGTGGATGGGGGCGGCCTGGCCGCATATGCGCTGGCATAATGGCCTGATCCTGCCGCTTGGCTTGCTGGCGGCCGCCGGCCTTTCAGGTCTGTTGCCGACGCTCAACATGAAAGCCGCCGATTATGGCGCGCCGTTGCTGTCGATCGGCGCGGCGGTGGCGGCGTCCTGCCTGATTTTCCGCCTGTCCGAAAGGATCGCGCCGTTCGCCGTGCCGCTGGCGATGCTGGGGCGGGCATCGCTGGTCGTCATGTATCTGCATGTCGCCATCATCCATTATCTCTCGCCCTATCTGGGCAAGGCGGTGTTGCTGGGGCTGGCGCTGGTCCTGCCTTTTGCCGCCTACCATCTCATCCGGGCGACCCCGCTGCGGCGCCTGTTCCTTTGACCCTGAATCCTGGGACAAGCCAGGATGCACGACCATGAAGAGGCTGGCGCATAGTCCCGATGCGCCAGCCCCTGCGGCCTGTTTTTAAGTCTTCATGCGACCAAAGACTCTGGCCATGCCGCATGCTTCAGACGGCATGGCGACCGATCAGCCGTGCAATTTGATCGCGGTTTCGGCGATGCGACGGCCTTGGTAACGGGCGCCGTCCAGTTCCTCGTCGCTGGGCTGGCGGCTGCCATCGCCATCGGCCAGCGTGGTCGCGCCATAGGGTGATCCGCCGCGCACCTTGTCCACGCCCATCTGGCCCTGGAACCCATAGTCGAGGCCCACGATGGTCATGCCGAAATGCAGCAGGTTGGTGATGATCGAAAAGAGCGTCACTTCCTGCCCGCCATGCTGGCTGGCAGTGGCTGTGAAGGCCCCGCCGACCTTGCCGTTCAGCGCGCCGCGTGCCCACAGCCCGCCCGCCTGGTCGAGGAAGGCCGCCATCTGGCTGGACATGCGGCCAAAGCGGGTGCCGGTGCCGACGATGATCGCGTCATAATCCGCCAGTTCGGCGACGGTCGCGACAGGCGCATCCTGATCCAGCTTGAAATGGGCGTTCTTCGCAACTTCGATCGGGGCGGTTTCGGGCACGCGGCGAATATCCACCTGCGCGCCGGCGGATGCCGCGCCTTCGGCCACGGCCTTCGCCATGGTTTCGATATGACCGTAGGAGGAATAATAGAGAACCAGTACCTTAGCCATGATATTTGTCCTTTGATATGAGGAAAAGGCGGCCGCCCGCGCCAGGGGAGGGGGCGTGCGCAGGCGGCCTGGTCCGTCCGGGGGGAGAGGGAAATGGACGGACCGAAGGAGGGTCAGATGCTGTCGACCAGGACGATTTCGGCGTCCTCGATCGCGGTGATGGTGATCGGCGCGCCGCCCAGGATCGCGGCACCGTCACGCGCCTCGAAAGGCTGGCCGTCAATCTCGATCCGTCCCGTCGCCGGGACGAGGTAGAGGTGGCGGCCATCCGCGCTGTCATAGGTTACGCTGTCGCCAGCCTTGATCGTGCCGCCCAGCAGGCGGGCGTCAGCCCGGATGCGCAGCGCTTCCCTGTCCTCGTCATAGCCGCTGGCCAGCACCACCAGCCTGCCGGAACGGTCGCCTCTGGGAAAGGGCTTGGCGCCCCAGCTCGGCTGGCCGCCACGGGTGCGGGGCATGACCCAGATCTGGAACAGGGTGGTGGTTTCATCCTCCAGATTATATTCGGCGTGGCGGATGCCGGTGCCGGCCGACATGACCTGAACGTCGCCAGCCTCGGTGCGGCCCTGATTGCCCAGGCTGTCCTTGTGCGTGATCGCGCCGGTGCGGACATAGGTGATGATTTCCATGTCGCTGTGCGGATGCGGCGGAAAGCCGGAGCGCGGGCCGATCTCGTCATCATTCCACACCCGGATCGCACCCCAGTGCATCCGGTCGTCGTCATGATAGTCGGCGAAGGAAAAATGGTGGCGCGCATTGAGCCAGCCATGGTCGGCATGGCCCAGCGACGCGAACGGGCGGCGCTCGATGCGGCTCGTTGTGGTCGTGGTCATATCAGATGCCTTTCGTTGCGGATGCGGATGCTTCCGCTTGCTTTCCGACAATCTAGTGATCAGGATCGTTTCATAAACCGGCAGCTTTGAAACGGATTGTTTCCCGATGCGACTACCAGATTTCGAGGCATGGGCGATGTTCGCGGCCGTGGTCGAACATCGCAGCTTCACCGATGCGGCCAAGGCGCTGAGCGTGTCCAAGGCCACCGTGTCCAAGGCGGTGACGCGGCTGGAGGAGCATCTGGACACCAGCCTGTTCAACCGCACCAGCCGCCGCCTGGCGCTGACCGAAAGCGGCAAGCGGCTGGCCGACCATGCCCATCGCATCCTGGCCGAAGGGCAGGCGGCGGAAGAGGCCGCGCGTGACGAAACGGCGGACCTGTCCGGCGTCGTGCGGCTGGGTGCGCCGATGACCTTCGGCCTGCTGCGCATCGCGCCGCTGATCGCGCAGTTCACAAAGGATCATCCGCTGGTCGATGTCGACCTGCATCTGTCCGATGCAAAGATCGACATTGTGGACATGGGCCTGGATGCCACCATCCGCATCGCCGACATGCCTGACAGTTCGCTGCGCGCCCGGCGGCTGGCGGACGTGACCATGCATGTGATCGCCTCGCCCGCATATCTGGAGGAACGCGGACGCCCGCAGCATCCCTCCGATCTGGGAAACCATGACTGCCTTTGCTACTCCAACATTCCCGCACCCGATGTGTGGCGCTTTGCCGGACCGGGGCAGCAGAATGTGGTGGTACAGGTGCGCAGCCGCATCACCGTCAACAGCGGTGAAGCGATGCTGCCGGCGCTCCGGCTGGGGGTGGGTATAGCGCGCCTGCCCGACTTCATCATTGGCGATGCGCTGGCGAAGGGAGAGGTGGAAGAGATATTGACCGACTGGCGCCCCGCGCCTGTCGGCCTGCATCTGGTGACGCCGCCATCACGGTTGCGCCCCGCGCGGGTCGATGCCCTGCTCGATTTCCTGGCCAGCCATCATGGCTGTTAACCGCGCCATGCAGGATGGCGACGCATGATTGCCAACCCCCATCAGATCGATGTGCGTAGAACCGGCCCAAAGCGTCGTTTCGCAGGTGAATCCATCTTGACTCGCGGTAGGCCGTGTCACTCTCAACCCTTTGTAAACAGATTCGTTTTGTGACGACTCGTGGATTTCTGCCGGTTATCGAAAAATTAACCTTTGTCCTTCAGAAGTTTTTTGGTTAATGAATTGGAGCAGAAGCCGTTCTGGTGGGGTGAACGGGACTGCGACGGACCGGAAGGTGCAAAAGGGGCTTCACATGCGCGTGCTGCTGATCGAGGACGAACCGACCACCGCCAAGGCGATCGAGCTGATGCTCACGACCGAAGGCTTCAACGTCTATACGACCGACCTTGGCGAGGAGGGTTTGGACCTTGGCAAGCTCTATGATTACGACATCATCTGCCTGGACCTGAACCTGCCGGACATGCACGGCTATGACGTGCTCAAGAAATTGCGCGCGGCCAAGGTGCAGACCCCGGTGCTGATCCTGTCGGGCATTTCGGAAATGGACAGCAAGGTCCGCTCCTTCGGCTTTGGCGCCGACGATTATGTGACCAAGCCCTTCCATCGCGAAGAACTGATCGCGCGTATTCACGCCGTCGTTCGCCGGTCGAAGGGGCATAGCCAGTCGGTCATCCGCACCGGCAAGCTGTCGGTCAACCTGGACGCCAAGACGGTCGAGGTGGACGGCAATCGCGTCCACCTGACCGGCAAGGAATATGCGATGCTGGAACTGCTGTCGCTGCGCAAGGGCACGACGCTGACCAAGGAAATGTTCCTGAACCATCTCTATGGCGGGATGGACGAGCCGGAACTCAAGATCATCGACGTGTTCATCTGCAAGCTGCGCAAGAAGCTGGCGCTGGCTTGCAGCGGCGACAATTATATCGAGACGGTCTGGGGGCGCGGCTATGTGCTGCGCGATCCGGACGAACTATTGGAGGAACAGGCCAAGGTCGCCTGATCCAGCCCGCCGATTGCCAGGGGGTGAAGGGGCCGGTCGTCCGCAAGGGCGCCGGCCTTTTGCCTTTGGCGCTTGGATCGTCGGGCAGGTTGCGGCTAGGGCAGGCCCATGGATGACCTGTTTGCCGATCGATCGCTTAGCGACCAGAAACTGGATCGGGCCGATCTTGCGGCGCTGGCCAGGGGATTGCCGGGGCAACTGATCGACTGTGATTTGGAGGAGGCGGACCTGTCCGGCCTCGACCTGTCACGCTGGAGCTTCGAGCGCTGCCAGATGCGGCGCACGGATTTCAGCGGGGCGAAGCTGGACGGATCGCTCTGGCGATCCTGTCGCGGCGGTTTCGTCCAGTTCAGCGGCGCGGACCTGCGCGATGCGCAATTTACCGCCTGCGACCTCAATAATGGCGTGTTGCGCCGGGCCAAGCTGTTCGGCGCGCAGTTCGAACGCTGCAAGCTGACCGGCGCGGATTTGAGCGAAGCCAGCGCGCTCGACGTGCAATTTGCCGAAACCTTGCTGGTCAACGCCCGGCTGCCCGGCTTCTCTTTCCGCAAGCAGATATTGAAGGCGGTCGATTTCAGCCAGGCGGATCTTCATAAATGCGATTTTCGCGGCACCCTGTTCGACGGATGCAGCCTGCGCGACGCCAGCCTGGACGGGTGCCGCTTCGACGGCGCGGACCTGCGTGGCGCGGACATTGGCGGCCTGCGGCTGGTCAATGCCGGCCTGTTTCGCGGCGCGACCATTTCGCGCGAGCAGGCCGGGCAGTTGCTGGGCGAACTGGGGTTGAACGTGCGCTGACAAGGGCAGGCCGGCGATCCGGGATCGGACCGCCGGCCTTTCAGGCGGGGAGGGGGCGGCAGCGGGGTCTTGCGCCGCCCGCGCCTGCGGGGGTCAATCCTCCGCCTGATCCGGGGTCGCGGGAGTCGTTGAAGCCTGACCGCTGCCCGACACTTGCCCGCTGGCATCGACCGAAGCGGCCTTGCCGGCGACACTGCCCACGCGACTGGCGGCGGCCGAGGCGCGGTCGCGGGTGTTGTTCACCGCCATGTCTGCACGATTCTGCGCGGTGGCAACGGCAACGCCCGCCCGGTCACGCACAGCACCAGCCGCATCCTGCGCGTTGCTGGCGACGCTGCGAGCATCGTTCACGCCCAGCCCATCCACCGACAGGCCCGCACTGCCCGATCCAGTGGCTGCGCCCGACGCACTGCGGCTCTTGCCATTGCGGGTCACGCCGCCGGTGGCCGAACTGCGCCCATGGCCATGGGCGCGCGTGCTGACGCTGCCATTGTCGAGATCGATGCTGCGGTCGAGCGCGCCCCGTCCGCCAAGCGTGCTGCCCAGCGATCCGCCAAGGCCACCAGCCGAACCACCCAGCGCGCCGCCAAGTGACCCACCCAGGCCGCCGCCACCACCGCCCAGCAACTGGGCCGAAGCGGGGGCCGTTGAAAAGATGGCGAGGCAGGTCGCTGCCATCAGAAACTTGCTGTTCATCGCGCTTCTCCTTGATGCATATCGATGCGATGCAAGGAGAACGGGAAGAGACGCGCCTTTCATCCCGATGGCCGAAAAATATTATCAATATATTGAAATTCAATCTTTATTTCTGCAATCCGCGCACAGGACAGGGGGCTTGCCCCTGGTCGCTTCGGCACGCAGCGCGGCGATCGAACCGCGCGCGAACAGCCGCCCGGCGACCAAAGGCGCGGCAAAGCTGGTGCCGCGCACCGGGCCCTTGCCGCCATTGACGGTCCCCGCCTGCATGTCCGCGCCCGGCGCGGCGAAATCGACATGCAGCGCACGCCCGGCTTCGGGCAACAGCCGTCCGCGCCCGTCAATGCCCGTCACGGCGATCACGCCGGGATAGGAGGCGGGATAAGCGGGCGGGGCGGCGGGGCCGTCATTGCCCACCGCCGCGACCACCATGACGCCCTTGTCCCGCGCCAGCCGGATCGCGCCGTCGAGCAGCGGATTGGCCGGGCCGACCAGGCTGACCGTCACGACCGGAACGCCGCGCGCCGCCATCCAGCCCAGAGCCCGGACCAGCGCGAATGCGCCGCCGCCCGCCGGATCGGCGCCATAGACATCGGCCACCAGCAGCGGCGCGCCGGGCGATGCGCCCTTCACCACGCCATCGCCGCTGATGAGCGAGGCGACGGCGGTGCCATGCGCGCTGGCGCGTGGCGCACCCTCGGCGAAGCCACGCTGTTCGATCGGGCCGGTCAGCGCCGGATGGCGCGCGACCCCGCCGTCGATCAGCCCGGCGGCGCGCCCCTCGATCCGCCCGGCGGCGAGTGTGCCGGTGGTCAGGGGCAGCGCCGGGCCACTTGGAAAATAGAGATTGTCCGCACTGACCTGCGCGCGCGGGGCCAGGCGCCGCACGTCCCGCAGCGCCTTGGCGAGGCTGCGCCCCTTGTGCGTCGTCAGGCGGGTGACGGGCAGGTCCAACCCCTCGATCATCATGCTGTCCACGCCATAGCCAGCGGCGCGCAGCGTATCGATCATGCCGCCGTCCACGCCAGTCAGCAGGATGACGCCCCGCCGCGCCGGTTCGCGCCGGTCGTCCAGTTCGATCCGGTCGCCATGGTTGCGCAGCATAGTGTCGATGCGGGCAGCACGGACCGCGGCCAGCCGGTCGGCCAGGCGGGCAGGGGACAGGCGATCAAGCCCGGCCCCGTCCAGCGTGTCACCGGCCCGGCCGATCAGGTCGGGCACGGCCTGTTGCACGCCGGGCAGCAGTTGCGCGCTTGATGCTGTCGGCACGATCAGCATCAGCCCCGCGATTATCCAAGACTGGCTTGTCCGCATGTCGCTGTCATCATTCCTGCTGTCATCATTCCTCTGGCCATCAAAGTCATCCATTACGAAAAAATATCCACCTGTCTTGTCATGTGCGGGATTAAACGTGCGGGCCGGGGCGTTTCATCCCGCAAGACCCATGAGACGGAGATCCGATGTCCTTCGAGCGTGACCTGCTGGCGATCCTGCCCCGGCTGCGACGCTTCGCCGCCAGCCTGTCGCGGGACCGTGCCGATGGCGACGACCTGTGCCAGGCGGCGCTGGAACGCGGCCTCAAGGCGCGCGACCAGTGGCAGCCGGGCACCCGTCTCGATAGCTGGATGTACCGGATCATGCGCAATCTGTGGATCGACGAAGCCCGCGCCCGCCAGCGCGCCGCCAGGACCTTCGCCCCGGAGGAAGCCGGCACGACCGTCGGCCATGCCGGTGATCGCGATATCGAGGCGCATGTCATGCTGTCCGACGTTGATCGCGCGATGCAGGCCCTGCCCGACGAACAGCGTGAAGCGATCGCGCTCGTGCTGGTGGAGGGGTTGTCCTACAAGGAGGCGGCCGAGATTCTGGGCATCCCGATGGGCACGCTCACGTCGCGGCTGGTGCGCGGACGCGGCGCGTTGATCGAAATGATGGGGGAAGCGGCATGAGCCAGATTGACGAAGCCATGCTGATCGCGCTGGTCGATGGCGAACTGGACGAAATCAACCGGCGGCGCGTCGAGCGGGCGGTGGCGGACGACCCCGCGCTGGCGCAGCGCCTCGCGCGCCACCGTGCGCTGCGTGATCGGCTGAGCCGCCATTATGCCCCGGTGGCGCAAGAGCCGGTGCCGCAACGATTGCGGACGATGCTGGAGGAAAGCGGGGCGGTCGTCCCGCTCGCACGGCCAGCGCGTTGGCGCGGCTGGGTGACGGGCGGGGCGATTGCGGCCAGCCTGTTGCTGGGCCTTGGTGTCGGCCGCATGTCGGGCGGGGAGGGCGGACCGATCGGCATGCAGAATGGCGTCATGGTGGCGCAGGGCGCACTTGGTGAAGCGCTCGACACCCAACTGGCGTCGGCGCAGCAGGACGGCAATGCCATCCGCATTGGTTTGAGCTTCCGGCGCAAGGGCGGCGGCTGGTGCCGCAGCTTCGATGGCACGGTCGCAGGGGTCGCCTGTCGCGAGGGCGAGGGCTGGCAGGTGCAGCAAATGCTGCCGGGCGCGGGCCAAGGCACGACCTATCGCCAGGCCTCGTCCGCCGACGCGCGCGTCATGGCGACGGTCGACGCCCTGATCGACGGCGCACCAGCCGATGCGACGGCGGAGAAGGCGGCGCAGGCGAGGGGCTGGCGGTAATATTGCAACATGTGCCCGCGTAGGCGGGAGCCAAGCTCAGGACTTTTGAGCACATACCCGCCAGCGCGGGCACATGCGGCGTGACACTCTAGGCATGTGCCACCGCATGGCCCGCGCAGCAGGCCGCACGGCTGCTCTCGACATAATCCGGCTCATGCCACCAATAATGCTGATGCGCATGCGCCAACATCGGCAATATCCTCGTCTCCCCCGCCTGTGGCCTGGCCGATAGGAAGGGCGCCATCAGATCATCGGGCGTATGGACGACACCGTTCGCGATCACCTGTCTTACACGGGCGACGGCGCTTACATCCCTGAGCGGGTCGCCCTCGACCAGGATCAGGTCGGCCAGCATGCCGCGCTCGATCCGGCCGACCGGCTCGCCCAGAAACTCGCCTGACCAGCGCGTCGTCATCAGCAGCGCCTCATAGGGCGAGACGCCATATTTCACCATGCCGCGCAGGTTGAGGTGCAGGCTGATCGCGGTCAGGTCGATCGGCGCGTCGGTGCCGGAAATGGGATGCCATCCCGCCGCCAGCATCATCCTGATCTGTTCCACCTGCCGTTCCAGCGAAGCGAGCATCACCTTGCCACCATCGCCGCCCATCGCCTTCACCCGCGCCAGCAGCTTGTCATATTCCCATTTGGGATAGAGCGTCGTGATCCGGGGATCGCGCGTGAAACCATCGTCCAGCCCCAGCAGCGCGGTGGCGGCGAACAGGGTCGGCGTGCGCCCCGCCCTGGCTGCGGCGAACAGGTCATTCACATCATGATAGCCGCCGCCCAGCGCGGTAACGGTGCGCGAATAGCCAAAGCGGTTGGTCGCGCCGCTATGTTCCATGCAATCCATGCCGCTGTGCAGCGCGGGATAGTGATAATGGGACGACAGGTGCATCCCCATCTTGTGGGATGCCTCCACCACCGCCTTTTGCGTGTCGTGGCGCAGCCGGACATAGGTTTTCACCATGTCATAATCCAGCGCCCTGGCGCGTTCCAGTTCCAGCGCCATCTGCCCCGGTTCGGTGACGGGGCGCATGAAATTATAGAAGATGCGGCCGCCGTCGATCGCCTCGCCGGTGGCATAATGGCGCGCGGCGATGCGCTTGCCGCTCTGGATCGCTTCCCGGTCCTCGACCATATGATAGGCCGGGCAGCCGGGTGATCGGGTCGCGGTGATCCCCATCGCCAGCCACAGCCGCCCCATCCGGTCGCCATAGCCGTAACCGGCCATCTGCCGGTGGGTGTGCATGTCGATCAGGCCCGGCATCAGCGTCAGGCCGGGCGCGTCGACGTGCCTGGCGTTGGCGTCGGATGCGCTGGCCCCTCGCGGCGTCAGGGCGCTGATCAGGTTGCCGTCCAGCACGACATCGACATTGATCCTGTAGTCGGTCGACAGCGCATCCCAGACCCTGCCCGCCCGGATGACGGTGCGCCCCGTGGGCCTGGCATTGGCCCAATTGAGGCGGCAGGGGACGGTCTGCGCCGCGCCGCCGGTGGCCGGCACGATGCGCAGCTTGCCGTTGCTGAGGTACAGCAGCGTGCCGCTATCCCCGCTCCAGCTTGGCGCGTCGGTGACTTCGGTGGTGATCTGCCTGGGCGCGCCAGTGAAGCGGCCGTCCGGCGCGACGGGAGCAACCCAGAGGGTGGAGGCAAAGACGAAGGCCATTTTCGTGCCATCGGGCGACCAGAGCGGGCCGTCATGCCCGCGCGTGCCCAGCGACTTGCCCTCGAATACCGGGCGATACGTCCCTTTTCCGCTCGCCAGGTCGACCGTCAATATCTGGCTGGCACCTTCGCGATAGCGGCCGGTGACGGGCTTGAACGCGGCATAGGCGATGCTTTTGCCATCCGGGCCGAAGCTGGGCCGGCCCGGTTCCCACAGCGCGTCGAACCGCTTCGTGACCAGGCCGGTCGCGACCTCCACCGTATGCAGCGCGCCCTCCTGATCGAGAAAGGCGATCATCCTGCCGTCCTGCGACCAACTGCCCCACGCGACCGCCTTGTCCGGGATATTGGTGAGCTGGCGTTCCTTGCCGCTCGCAATGTCATGTAACCACAGGTCGAGCGTGCCGCCACGATCGCAGCTATAGGCGATGGTCCCGCCATCGGGCGACCAGGCCGGATCGCACTTATGGAAACTGTCGCCGATGATCTTGCGGGGCACGCCGCCGATGGGCAGCAGATAAATTGCGTTGAGCGCCGCGAACAGGATGCTCCTGCCATCGGGCGACAGCATGGGCGCGGCGATGCCGACCACGGGCTTGGGCGTGGTGGAGGTGAAATCGCGGGTCTTTTTCCGGTAGCTGGGCGTCGTCACCGGCACCTGCGCGGTGAAGGGAATGACGCGCGCCTCGCCATCTGCAAGGCGGCGCAGCTTGCCGCCCGATCCGTAGAGGATCGCGCCATCCCTGGTGAAGGCTGGACGGAACGGATAGAGATCCTCACCCACCACGACATCCTTGCCGTCCACCACCAGCGTCAGCGCGCCCGGTTCGACACGGGTATAGGCGATGCGTCCGTCCGGCGCGAAGGCGGGGGCCATGATCGCCGACGGATTGAACCGATCGGGCGATGGCGGGACCGACGCCACTTGCGTCACCGCGCCGCTGGCGACATCGACCGTGACCAGCTTCGTACCGCCCGCGACATAGGCGACGCGCCTGCCGTCCGGCGACCAGGCCGGCTCACTGTCATTGGTCGTTCCCTGCGACAATGGCGTCACCTGGCCGCTCGCCACGTCGAGCAGGTAGATGGCATAGCGTCCTTCCGCCCGGTCGCTGGAAAAGGCGATGGTCCGGCCATCGGGGGACCAGCGCGGCTCGCGATCGTCCAGCAGCCCGTCGCTATGCTGGCGCATGTCGCTACCGTCCGCCGCGACCGACCAGATATGGAAATGGCCGGTGCGATAGGATTGGAAGGCTATGCGCGATCCGTCGGGCGACCAGTCGGGCTGGGCCAGGTCGTCAAAGTCGCCGGTCAGCCGCTGCAATGCCCCGCCGCCCACCGGCATGGTCCATAATATGCCCAGCAGGTCGAACGCGATGCGGCTGCCGTCGGGCGAAAGGGCCAGGGCGACATTGGTGCAGTCCTCCAGCCGCACCATCCTTTCCTTGCCCGTAGCAGGAGCGCCGGGCGCTTGCGAGACCGACCCGGCGCTCCCTGCCGCGAGCAGGCCGATCCCCCCGGCTGCGATCGCCTGGCGGCGGCTGACGCCCTTGGTCATCGTCATGCCTTTAAAACTCCAGGTTGAACCGGCCATAATAGAAGCCGCCGCTGATGCCGTAGGGGGCGTAGCTGTTATAGAGGCCGCCCACGACACGGTTCACCGGCTTCACCTTGTTGGGATAGGTGTTCAGCAGATTGTTCGCGCCGACCGACAGCTTGACGCCCCTGGCCAGCTTGTAGCCCAGTTCCAGGTCGAGGATGGTCTTGGGCTTCAAAGGTTCATCGACGAAGCCGAACGAGCAGCCGGGCACCGCCGTGCCGCCCGGTGGCGGTGCGGCACATCCCGCAAAGTCCGCCGTATGCCAGACGCCGGCGCTTGCCCGCTGAACGACCTTGCCATAACGGGTGGCGCGCAGGTTCATGTTGAAATCATCCTTTTCCCACAGGATGTTGGCGATGAGCTTGTTGCGCGGCGTACCTTCGGACAGGTCGCCGATCTTGGCGCGGCCGATCAGGGTCAGTTTCGACGCCGCGATCACTGCCGGCACCGGGTCGATATGGGTAAAGATGGTCTTGTTGAAATTGGCCGACAGGCTGATCGTCGCCAGCCCCATGTCGCCCAGCCCGGCGCGATAGGTGCTGACAATGTCCAGCCCGCGCGTGCGCGTGTCGGCCGCGTTGGAGAAGATCAGGCCGCCCGCGACGCCATTGATCCCCGCTGCCGCCAGCGCATTCATCACCACCGTCCCGCTCAGCGTCTCACTCAACAGGATGCGGTCCTTGATCTTCACCTGATAGGCGTCGATCGTGAAATTCAGGTTCGGCGCGGGCGTGATGACGATGCCTGCCGACAGATTGCGCGACTTTTCAGGCTTCAGCGATACCGCGCCCAGCGCCCTGGCCGCCGGACCGTCGACCGGCAGCGCCTGCACCGGCAGCAACTGGTTCACCCCGTTGACGGGCACGTTGATGGTCGATGACGATGCATAATGTTGCTGCTGGAGCGTCGGTGCGCGGAATCCGGTGCTGGCGGTGCCGCGAATGGCGAAACCGCGCGTCGGCTCAATGCGCAGCGACGCCTTGCCGGTGTCGGTGGTGCCGAAATCGGAATAATCCTCATGCCGTCCGGCCAGGCCGAACTCGACGCCCTCGATGATTTTCCCTTCCAGATTGACGTAGGCGCTCCAGTTGTCCCGGCTCCAACGGCCCGACCCGGACGGCAGGAACCCTGTCACACCCTGCGACCCGACCCCGGTGCGGGTCGCACCCGCCAGCCACGCGCCCGCCGGCGATTTGTAGCCGCCGTCGATATAGGACACGGGATCACCCGGCCCGATCAGGAATTTATTCTTCTTATATTCCGCCCCGACCGCCAGCGACAGCGGGCCGGCCATGCCAATGTCGAATTCCTTGCTCAGGTCCAGATTGCTGGTCCATTCGTCGAACCGGATCTTGCCCAGATAGAAATGGGTCGGGCTGGCGGTGCCGAGTGACGGGTTCAGCGATGTCGTCTGGGAATATTTGACCTCATCCTGTGCATAGCTTGTGGATAAGTCGAACTGCACGCCTCCGCCAATCTCGCCGCGCAGGCCGCCCGCGACCTGGAAATCCTCGTCATAGACATGGATGCGCGGGATATAGCCTTCGGGATAGATTTCGATGATGTTGTTCAGCGCGGCCGGGTTGCGATAGGTCAGCCATCCGGCGGCGTGGCGCTTGGAATAGGTGCCGAAACTATAGAGTTCCAGGCTGTCGCCCACCGGTATCATGGCGTCATAGCCGACATTGCCGCCGATCACCTGCGGCTGGCCAAATTTGGCGCGAATACGCTGCGGATCGGCGTTGCGCGGATCGCCGGTCGGGTAGAATTGCCCCGCGATCGGGCTGCTCGCGACGATCGTATTGTCCTGCAACACGCCATCGGCCGACAGGTGGATATAGCCGCCATCCGGTCCGATCGAAAAGCCCTTGTCGACCTGCCAGCGGCCCTGCCAGCCGCCATTGTCGGCGGTGCTGCCCAATGTCAGCGCCGCGCCGCCGGACGTGTCGTTCTTCAGGATGATGTTGACCACGCCGGCGATCGCATCGGACCCATATTGTGCCGATGCGCCGTCGCGCAGCACTTCGATCCGCTGGATGGCGTTGCCGGGGATCAGGTCCAGGTCCGGGGGCGACTGTCCGTTCTGGACCGACCCGTTGATGAACAGGGTGGCGGTGTTGTGCCGCCGCTTGCCGTTTACCAGCACCAGCAACTGGTCGCCGCCCAGCCCGCGCAGCGACAGGGTGCGTACCGCCCAGCTTGCGCCCGCGCCATTGTTCGACACGTTGATGGACGGGACCAGCGTACCCAGCAGGTCGCGGACCGACTGCTTGCCGCTTGATTCCAGGTCCTTTTCGCCCAGCACGTCGATCGGGGCCAGGCTTTCGGCGACGGTGCGGGTGGTGGTGCGGGTGCCGGTGACGATGATGGGCGTTGCGTCCTCGATCGGTTCGGGGGCCGGGGCCAGCGCCAGGCCTTCAGCACCTGCGCCCGGCATGCTCGCCTGGGCGAATTGCAGCGCCAAAGGACTGCGCCGTGCCGCGCTGCGGTTGGCCGGGGCGGCAAGGGCGATCACACCCGCGCCCGCTGCGGACGATTTCAGTTCCGTTCCGGCCAGGAGCCGGGCGAGGGCGTCCTGGGTCGACATCCAGCCCTGGATACGGCGGCTGCGGATCGTCGCGACCTCGTCATAGGGAAAAAGGATGCGGACACCCGACTGGGTGGACAATTGGCGCAGCGCGCCGCTCAGCGGCTGCACATGGATATCGAACTTGTGCCGCTGCGAAAGGGCGGCGTCCGTTGTTGCGGCTGCGAAAAGATATGTGGGCGACATGAAACATATGGCGAGGGCAGCCCCCGCCATGACATGGCGAATATGCATTGTCTGTTCCCCTGGCATGGCGGCGTTGGTGCCGCTCTATTGCCCCGAACGAAGCAATTGCTACACTCCGCTACGCCTTGTGACGGAAAAGCGACATGAAATGCCGCTTGCAGGCTTATGAGAGGTCGATCGATCCGCAGGGGGGCACAGGTCCGGCATTATATTGCGTCGCAGCAATTCAACCGTCTGTTTGCAGGAACCAGCGATCGCCGCCCTGCAATCCGATCGCGCTCAGCCGTCCCGAAAAATAGGCCCCGGTATCGATGCCGATGCGATTGACCTGCGCATCTATGTCCGCAGTGATGCTGTGACCATGCACCACCATTTTCGGATGCATGCCGCCATGATCCAGAAACTCGCCCCTGATCCAGCGCAGGTCGGCCGATGTCTGCCGCTCGATCGCGACGCCGGGGCGAATGCCGGCATGCACGAACAGATAGTCGCCGATGATGACGCTGTCGGGCAGGGTGTCGAGAAAATCGACATGATCGCGCGGCACATGGGCCAGCATCCAGTCGATGATTTCCGCGTCGGTCATCACCCGGAAGAGGGCGGGATCAAGGCCGTAGCTTTCCAGCGTCGCCATCCCGCCCATCCGGCGGAACAGGGGCATGGCCCGCGCGTCCCCCTGCGCGGCCAGAAGAAAGGCTTCTTCATGATTGCCCTTGAGGCAGCGGACATCGCCGCCAGATGCGATCAGCGCCATGGCACGCTCCACCACCTGCCGCGACTGGGGGCCGCGATCCACCAGGTCGCCCAGCAGGATCAGGGTCAGGGATGCCCGGCCACGTCGCTTGTCGTCCTGCGCGATCCGGTCGAGCAGGTCGTCCAGCAGGTCGGCGCGGCCATGCACGTCGCCAATCGCATAGACGCGGTGGTCCGTGCCGATGCCGTGCGCCCTGTCCTGCGTCGATGCGGCAGGGCTGGGCCGTCCCGTTCTGCGCCAGAATGTCATGGCGCCCAGTTTCACCCTAGAGGCGCGGCAAAGTCACGCCCTGCTGCCCCATATATTTGCCTGCCCGGTCGGCATAGCTGACCTCGCACGGTTCATTGCCCTGAAGGAACAGGAACTGGCACGCACCTTCATTGGCGTAGATTTTCGCGGGCAGCGGCGTGGTGTTGGAAAATTCCAGCGTCACATGCCCCTCCCAGCCCGGTTCCAGCGGGGTGACGTTCACGATGATGCCGCAGCGCGCATAGGTGGATTTGCCCAGGCAGATGACCAGCACGTCGCGCGGCACGCGGAAATATTCGACCGTGCGGGCGAGCGCAAAGCTGTTGGGCGGGATGATGCAGCAATCGGTCTTGCGATCGACGAAATTCTTGGGATCGAAATCCTTGGGATCGACGATCGTGCTGTCGACATTGGTGAAGATCTTGAACTCGTCCGCCACCCGCGCGTCATAGCCATAGGAGGACAGGCCGTAGCTGATGCAGCCCTCGCGCCGCTGGCTCTCCACGAACGGCTCGATCATGCCGGTCGACAGCGCCTGCTGGCGAATCCACTTGTCGGAAAGAATGGCCATAATGTCCTAGCTCTTCTTGTCAGGAACGATGCCCAGGTCCTTGGGACCAAAGGCATGGGGAAGGAGTTGGGCGACGCTCAGCGTCAGCACCCGGTCGCCGCTGGGGGTGGCGCAGTAGATGGCCAGGGTGCGGCCTGCCATCTGTTCCGCTTCGTTCATGATCTGGCGGCACCGGCCGCATGGTGTGACGAGCGCTTCTTCGCCAGCACCCATCGCCCCGCCGACGACGGCGATTTCCATTACGTCAGCGAAACGACCCTGGGCATTGACGCTCGCCAGCGCCACCGTTTCGGCACAGAGCGACAGGCCATAGCTTGCATTTTCGAAATTGCTGCCAGTGACGATACTGCCATCGGTCAGCCGCACCGCCGCCCCCACGGCAAAGCGGCTATAGGGCGCATGGGCGTTGGCCATCGCGCCGCGCGCGGCGGCGATTAGCTGTTCCACTCGTTGTTCGTTTGACATATCAGGGCGCCACCACATCCCACCGGACCGGACCATCGACGCCGTCGATATGCCGCATGTCGCTGGCTGTCCACATGACCCATGGTTTGGCCGCATAATCGGGCGGAAAGAAATTGCTGTCCAGCCACAGCGTCCGGTTGATGCCGGACCCTATGGCATAGGCTTTGTCGAACTCTTCCGTCACATTCAGCAGCACCGGCTTGCCGGCATGGCTTTCGACCAGATTGACCAGCGTGTTGAGTTCGGACAGCATCAGGTCGCGCGCCGGCCGCGCCGCGCACCGGGCATCGAAGGCAAGGCGGATCACCGGCGGCAGCGCCGCATTGTCGCGCGGCACGGTGGTGATGAAGCGGGTCGCCTGCTCGCTCGCCAGACGACAGGGGGTGAATTCGATCAGCGCGCCATAACGCATTCCCGCGCCCCGCGCTCCGCGCCAGTTGGCGGCAAAGGCCGGATCGCGCCAGTCGGAACCCCTGGCCGCGCGGATATAGGCGAAATCGGCGCCCTGCGCCGCCAGTGTGCCCCATTCCACCGCTCCATTGTCGGAACTGATGGTGATGCCCTGCACCGGATATGTGTCGCGATCGGGCGCCCAGGCGCGGGCATAGACGTACAGTGCCAGAGCCAGCACCATGCCCGCCGCCAATCCTGCCCCGATACGGAACAGAAGCCCCCCCAAAGTCACGACCCTGATTACCTCATCCCTTGATATGCAGCACGCAGATCAGCGTGAAGAGCCGCCGTGCGGTGTCGAAATCGACCTCGATCTTCCCCTCCAGCCGTTCTTTCAATACCTCCGCCGCATCATTGTGGATGGCGCGGCGGGCCATGTCGACCGTCTCGATCTGCTGCGGCGACGCATTGCTGATCGCCTGATAATAGCTGTCGCAAATCGCGAAATAGTCGCGGATCGGCCGCCGGAACCGGCCAAGGCCCAGGATGATCGCCTCCAGCGGACTGTCATCTTCCCGGTTGATCTCGATGACCAGCCGGCCTTCCTCGACCCGCAACAGCACCTTGTAGGGGCCGGCATAGCCATCGGCATGAACCCGCTGGGGCGCGAAATGATTATCCTCCAGCAGGTCGAATATGGCGATGCGCCGTTCCTGCTCAACGTCGGCATTGCGCCACAGGATCGTGCGCTGGTCCAGTTGGATGTCTATGATGCGCGGATCGGCCATAATGCAAGCGAACAGTCAGTGCGGCGGCGCGCGTCGAAATGCAAGCAGGACTTATCCACAGATGCGTGGCGCAGGCCCCTTGCGCCCACCCGTCCGGGGGAGGAAAGAGAGCCGATGGTCGAACTGCTGAAAATCAATCCCGCTGAAAGCAGCGGCACCGAATTGCCCCGCAATGTCGAAGCGGAGGCCGCGCTGCTGGGCGCGATCATGATCGACAACCGCATCGCCGAGGATGTGCAACTCAGGCTGAAGGCCGAACATTTTTTCGAACCGCTCCACGGCCGCATCTATGACGCGATCATGCGCCTGCTCGACCGGGACATGGTTGCCAATCCGGTGACGTTGAAACCGATGCTGGAGCAGGACCCGGCGCTGCGGGAACTGGGCGGCGCGGCCTATCTGGCGCAACTGACGGGCAGTGGCGCCGCGCTGATCGGCGCGCGCGACTTCGCGACCCAGATCTACGACCTTGCCCTGCTGCGGCAGCTTGTCAGTGTCGGCCGGGAACTGGTTGAAAATGCGCTGGACACCAGTGAGGATGTCAACCCGCGCGAGCAGATCGAGGCGGCCGAAGTCGCGCTCTACAAAGTGTCGGAGGGGGAGGGCGAGAGCGGCTCGGTCAAGAGCTTCCTCAGCGCGTCGACCGCCGCGGTGCAGATTGCCGAACGGGCGCTCAACAGCGGCGGCCATGTGTCGGGCATCACCACCGGCATCAACAGCCTCAATGCCAAGATCGGTGGCCTGCACAATTCGGACCTCATGATCCTGGCCGGCCGTCCCGGCATGGGCAAGACATCGCTGGCGACCAACATCGCCTATAATGCCGCGTCGCGCTGGCTGCGGGACAATGCCGACGGCATCGCGCCGGACAAGAATATGGGCGCCAAGACCGCTTTCTTCAGCCTGGAAATGTCGGCGGATCAGCTCGCGACCCGTGTGCTGGCCGAACAGTCCGGCATTTCGGGCGAGGCGCTGCGCATGGGCAAGATCAGCCGGGCGGATTTCCAGAATCTGTCCCGCGCCGCCCGCGACCTGCAGGAATTGCCACTGTTCATCGACGATACGCCCGGCCTGACCATCGCTGCGCTGCGCACCCGCGCGCGCCGGTTGAAGCGGCGGCACGATATCGGCTTCATCGTCGTCGACTATCTCCAACTGCTTCAGGGCACCGGACGCGGCAATGAGAATCGCGTGAACGAGATTTCGGAAATCTCGCGGGGCCTGAAAACCCTGGCAAAGGAATTGCACGTCCCGGTGCTGGCCCTGTCGCAGCTCAGCCGTGCCGTGGAACAGCGTGAGGACAAGCGGCCGCAACTGTCCGACCTGCGCGAATCCGGCTCGATCGAGCAGGACGCGGACATGGTCTGGTTCGTGTTCCGCGAGGATTATTACGAAGCCGCCAAGGAGCCAAAGGTCGAGGACGAGGCTGCCTATGCAACATGGCGCGAGAATATGGACCGCATCTATGGCAAGGCGGAAGTGATCGTCGCGAAACAGCGTCACGGCTCCACCGGCCGCATCCGCCTGAAGTTCGATGCCAAGATCACCCGCTTCTCCGACCTTGCCGATGATGGCTATGAGGATCTGAGCTACGAGTGAGCGGATCGGGGGCGCGCGCATTATGGTCGATCTCGCTGCGTTGATCGCTGACATCGCCGTTGCCATGGCGGCGCAGGAGGAACGCGGCCAGGTCGCCAGCTATATCCCCGAACTGGCCAAGATCGACCCGGCGCATTTCGGCATCGCCATCGCTACGGCCGATGGCCGCCTGCTGGCGGGTGGTGACGCTGATACCGCCTTTTCGATCCAGTCCATTTCCAAGGTGTTCGCGCTCACCCTGGCGCTCGGCAAGGTCGGGGACCAGCTTTGGGATCGGGTCGGGCGGGAACCGTCGGGCAATGCCTTCAATTCCATCGTCCAGTTGGAGCAGGAACATGGCATCCCCCGCAATCCTTTCATCAACGCTGGTGCGATCGTCGTGTCCGACGTCAATCTGGGCGGCCATCAGCCCCGTGTCGCCATCGGGGAGATGTTGCGCTTCGTCCGTTATCTGACCGGGGACGACAGCATCGCGATCAATGAGGATGTCGCCGCTTCCGAAACCGGCACCGGCTTCCGCAACATGGCGCTCGCCAATTATATGCGCGCCTTCGGCAATCTCCGTCACCCGGTCGATCTGGTGCTGGGCACCTATTTCCATCAATGCGCGATCGAGATGAGCTGTCGCCAACTGGCGCTGGCCGGTCGCTACCTGATGCTCGATGGCCGGCATCCCGATGGCGGCAGGGTGGTGTCGCCCGGCCGGGCGCGGCGCATCAATGCGCTGATGCTGACCTGCGGCCATTATGATGCTTCGGGCGATTTCGCCTTTCGTGTTGGTATCCCTGGTAAATCCGGGGTCGG
Source organism: Sphingobium cyanobacteriorum (assembly GCF_030580935.1). Classification (GTDB taxonomy): domain Bacteria; phylum Pseudomonadota; class Alphaproteobacteria; order Sphingomonadales; family Sphingomonadaceae; genus Sphingobium; species Sphingobium cyanobacteriorum. The sequence continues at coordinate 712,748 of NZ_JAUQOM010000002.1, forward strand.
GGGCGGTATCCTGGCCATCGTGCCTGGCCGGGCGTCGATCGCGGTCTGGTCGCCTGGTCTCAACGACAATGGCAACAGCCAGCTTGGAACGCAGGCACTGGAATTGCTGGCGCGCCGCACGGGCTGGTCGGTATTCAGCCCGCCCGAAGAGGGCGATTAACCGACCTCATCGGGACGCAACCGGCGCAGCTTGGGGGTGCTTTCCATCTGCGCCGCTTCCTTGATCCCGACGCGCAGATCCTCGCGGGTCTGGTGGATCGACGCGATCACCGGCCCCATCGCGACACCCAGGTCGACCAGCGCTGTTTCCGCCAGTTGCAGCGAGCTTTCCAGCGTTTCGGGCACCGCGTCGCTCGCGCCAGCCCGGTAAAGCTGCGCGGCATGATCGGTATCGCGCGCGCGGGCGATGATCGGCAGGTCGGGCACCCAGCCTCGCACCCGCTTGGTCACGCGCACCGACAGGACCGGATCGTCCATCGTCAGGATGAGGGCGCGCGCATGCCCCAGGCGTAGCCGGTCCAGCATCTCCGCCCGCGCCACATCGCCAAACAGGATCGGATAGCCCAGCCTTCGTGCCTCCGCGACGACATCGGGATCGGATTCGACAACGATGAAGCGCTGCTTGTGGGTCTTGAGCAGGTCGCACACCATGCGGCCCACCCGGCCAAAGCCGATGACGACAGCCGCCGCTTCGGTCTGGTCCTCGTCAGCCTCGACCCGCTCCTCGCCCAGCGCCATTTCCAGCCGCCGGGAAATGTCATGGCCGATCCGCGCCAGCAGCGGTGTGATGGTCAGGCCGATGGCGGTCACGATCTGCCAGAAAGCGGCCGTCGAGGGCAGGATCAGTTGCGCCGCGGCGGCGGCCGACAGCACGATCAGCGTGGTTTCCGACGGGCTGGACATCAGCACGCCCACCTCCATCGCCACGCCCTTGCGCACGCCCGACAGGTACAGCAGCGTCGATGTCACCAGCGTCTTGGCCAGCACCACGCCCATCACCGCGATCAGCAGGCTGGGCCAGTTGGCCAGGATGACCCGAATGTCCAGGCTCATGCCCACGGTGATCAGGAACACGCCCAGCGCCAGCCCCTTGAACGGCGCGGTCATCACCTCGACCTCGCCATGATAGTCGGTTTCGGCGATCAGCAGGCCCGCCAGCAGCGCGCCGACGATGGGGGAAAGGCCCGCGATCGATGTCGCCAGGCTGGAAACGATCACGACCAGCAGGCTTGCCGCCAGGAATACTTCGGGACTTTTGGTTCGTGCCGCCTGGCTGAAGATATGGGGCAGGACTATGCGCCCCAGCACCAGCATGACGGCGATGGTGATGCTGCCCCTGAACAATGTGCTGGCCAGTTCGCTCCATCCCCCGTCCGGGCTGGCGGTCAGGGACGGGGCCATGGCGCCCAGCATGAAGATGATCGGGACCAGCGCCAGGTCTTCGAACAACAGCATCGAAAAGGCCGACCGCCCGACCGCGCTCTGCGTACCCACCATCGGCAGCACGACCGCGGTGGAGGAAAGGGCGAGGGCAAGGCCCAGCCCGATCGCTCCTGCCGTCGGCTGCCCCAGCAGATACAGGCCCAGCGCGATCAGCAAGCCGCTGCCGATCAGTTCCGCCGCGCCGACACCGAACACCTGCGCGCGCATCGTCCATAATCGGCGGAAGCTCAGTTCCAGCCCGATCGAAAAAAGCAGCAATATGACGCCCAGTTCCGCAAAAGGTTCGATCGCCGCACGGTTGGAAATCGTCACATGGTAAAGCCAGGGATATTGACCGACCAACGCCCCCAGGCCCGCCGGCCCGACCGCCAGGCCGACCAGGATGAAACCGATCACCGGACTGATGCGGAAGCGCGCGAAACCGGGGATCACCAATCCGGCTGCCCCCAATATGACAAGGGAGTCGCTGAAACTTTGAGGATTGATCGCGCCGGCCATGCCCCATCATTGCGGCTGGGCAACGTAATTGCCAGCCCTGTGCCGATAAAAAGCCGCCCCCCGCACAGGGCGCGGCCATTGCGCCATGCTCAGGACCGTTCGCGCAAGGCACTGTGGAATGGTGTGCGGAGCCAAGTGACGTTCATCATGCCGGTCACGCCGCCTTGCCGTGGGCCGGCACGCTGTCCGGGAACCAGCGCCGCCCGAACCAGAAGGCAAGGTTGACCAGCAGGATCAGCACCGGCACTTCAACAAGCGGTCCAATCACGGCGGCAAAGGCCACCGGCGAAGCCAGCCCGAACGCGGCAATCGCCACGGCAATCGCCAGCTCGAAATTATTGCCTGCGGCGGTGAACGCAATCGCCGTGGTGCGCGGATAGTCGCTGGAGATCAGCTTGCCCATGAAGAAGCTGATCGAGAACTGGACGACAAAGTAGATCGTCAGCGGCATGGCGATGCGCAAGGTGTCGCTTGGCAGCGTGACAATCTCGTTCCCTTTGAGGCTGAACATTGCGACGATGGTGAACAGCAGCGCGATCAGCGTTACCGGCCCGATCCTGGGCAGGAATATGCTTTCATACCATGCATTGCCCCTGGCAGCCGTCAGCCACTGGCGGGTGAGGAACCCGGCGAGGAAGGGGATACCCAGATATATCAGAACGGCCTGTGCGATGGTCCAGAAGCTGACATTGATCACGCGGCCTTCCAGGCCGAACAGGGGCGGCAGGAATGACAGGAAAAACCATGCATAGACGCTGAAAAACAGAATCTGGAAGATCGAATTGAACGCAACCAGCGCCGCGACATACTGGTTGTCACCCTGCGCCAGCCGATTCCACACGATGACCATGGCGATGCAGCGGGCAAGGCCGATCAGGATCAGGCCGGTCATATATTCCGGCTTGTCCGACAGGAACAGGATCGCCAGAGCAAACATCAGCACCGGCCCGATGATCCAGTTCTGGATCAGCGAAATCGCCAGCACGCGCTTATCCTCGAACACACGCGGCAGTTCTTCGTACCGGACGCGGGCGAGCGGCGGGTACATCATCAGGATCAGCCCGATGGCGATGGGGATATTGGTCGTACCCCATGACAGGCTATCGATCGCCTTGGGCAGACCTTCGAAGGTCAGGCCGAGGCCGATCCCCAGTACCATGGCCAGGACGATCCATAAGGTGAGATAGCGGTCGAGCAACGACAGGCGTTCGCGTCTGGACTGTGCGGTCATATTGTCCCTCCTCACCCTGCTACGCGGTTGCCGGAGGAGTCGACGACCTGCTCGCCATCTTCCTTGGCAAAGGCGCCGCGCTGTTGCGCCGGAATCAGATCGAGCACATGTTCCGACGGCCGGCACAGCTTCACCCCAAGCGGTGAGACGACCAGCGGGCGATTGATCAGGATGGGATGGTCCATCATCGCGTCGATGAGCTGGGTATCCGTCAGATCGGGATTGTTCAGCCCCAGTTCGGCGAAGGGCGTGCCCTTTTCGCGCAGCAGGGCGCGCGGCGAGATGCCCGCGCGTGCGATCAGCTTTTCCAGCAGCGCGCGCGATGGCGGGGTCTTCAAATATTCGACAATATGCGGCTCGATTCCCGCATTACGGATCATGGCCAGCGCATTGCGCGATGTGCCGCATGCGGGATTGTGATAGATGATTATGTCGACGGTCATGCGCGCGCTCCATTGTCGGCACTTTCGGCCTTGCCTGTTTCCTTGAGATTCTGCCGCATCGCCATTGCGTCGATGCTGGCGTTCGGCGCTGTCGGGAACAGCGTGACAGGCTCAGTCAGACAGTAGCGCAGGGCCTGAACCTCGCCCTTGGGCTGGCTGCCTGCGCTCCGTGGCTTGAAGCGGCCCGCACCGCGCTGGTTCATTCCTGTCTCGCCCAGGATCGAGCGGGCGCTGTCAATCCTGTCAGCCATGGAAGCCTCAGGCGCCTTGGGACTGGGATGGACTGCAATGCAATGCAGCGATGAGGTCGCCGCACATTTCCGGTACGCCCTGGCAACAGTCCTGTATCAGGAACATCAGCAGGCGGCGCATGGCCGGATAGTCGGCACGATAATGGATCAGGCGACTTTCGCGTTCGGACTGGACGATGCCGGCACGTTCCAGGATGGCAAGGTGATGCGACATGGTCGACGGCGGTACAGCCTGATGTTCGGCTATGGCGCCTGCGATCATGCCTTCGGGGCCAGCCTTGACCAGCATTCGAAACACCGAAAGCCGGGTTTCATGCGCCAGTGCGCCGAGCGCCTCGACTGCCCAGACTTGCATGGTGAGATCGTCCATGAAAACCGCCTTTTCAGAATGATCGAAATATCCTTGGCGACAGCCAAGTCAATCCATATTTCGAAAATCATCGAATCGATTGGGTGGCGGCGATCTGTGTCAAAGCGCATGGACCGATGGCAGCAGATGCAGGGTTGCGCTTGCGCCGCCATGATCTGACCCATGTGGTCAAGCGGTCCGATCGGGCTATGGGGCCAATCAGCTAGGCATGGCGGGCGTTCTACGACACGGGACGACGTAGCACGCCGCGCCCCTTATGCCGAACCCCCTGCGATTTTCATCCCGAAGCAAGCCGATCATCCCGCCCGACGGGAACGCATCAAGCGCTTATGTGCTGGTCCTGCCGTTCGCGACTGCAATGACGCATATGCTGCAAAAACAGCCTTCTGGCCTATTTCCGCCGGTATCGGAATACCAGACCTCAGAGTTAGAATCGCAGTATCGATCTGAAATTAAACCAGAAAATGGGGGATTTCTATCTTCCGAGTTAGCCATTGTAATCACCGGGTAATCACCAATTATAGTGCGACAATCGCTTCTCGGCATCGGCGGCGGTAGGTGCGGGTCACAATGAAGCAATAGCACAGCCCCCCGGTCGTGGAAGGCCCAAGTGGAGATGCCGGCTTATACCACGTTGCGTTGATGTGGACTCATCCGCGGTTTGCGAACCTAGAGCGCAGCCGTCACCCCAGCGAAAGCTGGGGTCTCCTTGGGGCTGGGAGAGAACGGAAAAGCGCAGCTGCAGGAGATGCCAGCTTGCACTGGCACGACGCCGGGGGATGGGTCGCCCTCCATGCAGCTTGTATTAAGCCCAAGCGTCGCTTATCAATGATCCGGCGGGACACTCGCCTCTGCTACATTTTCTTCCTTCTTTTCGACAGGCGGCGCGACAAGGTTCCGCTTTAGCACATCACCCAGCTTGAACGCGCCGGCATTGCCGCTCAGACCATAACGGCAACGGCGAGGCGAAATGGTTTGCGCAAGCCGCCCATTTCTACGAAAGTCTCAAGGGTGCGAACGATTTTTGCCTGATCAGAATGAAGATGCTCCTCACCTATCTGACGGACCTCATGGACCTCCTTCAGCCGGGCCGCATTGACCGCTCCCATGTCGCAATGGCTGAGCTTTACCGCACGTCCTTCGACAGCTTTACGGGCGGGCGGGCCTGGAGGTCCAATCCGCCGCCCCATTATGCACTGCCGGTCCACAGCACCGCAGTCGCATTGTCGGCGCTATTGCGGCACCACGCTGTAGGGTCGTAATCGCTAGAAGCACCCTCCCGGATTCCAGCTTCAACCGCCGAGCCAAATTTCTTCGCGATGCCATTTAAGGCGGATACGGTGTTCTGCCGAAAGAGGCAGTGGCGGTACCGCATCAATCTTAAGTTCGGCTAACGCTGCAGCACTCAACATTGGGGACGCGATCGCCCGGCCGTGATCGTCGAAGCTCAGAAGGCCGGCGTCGAACGCCGCATCCCAAAGACTTGAGAGCAGAAGCCCGTTATATAAATTCAGCCGCTCTGCGTCGCTCTCGCAGCGGGCCCAAGGAATAATGTGCGAAGCCCGCAAAAGGTCGGGCTCGGTGATACCGGTCAGCGGACATTGGCTATTCCAATATGTCAGTAGTGCGTTGCGGAATTTGTCCTGGCCGATACGGAACTTCTGAATCCGATCGTACTCGGTGTCACCTAGATACGCGCATTCGGCGAGATACTCCTCAAAGGGATGGGTAGGAAGGCTCATCGACAGGCGATAAACATCGCTTACCGCGGCGAATAGGGCGTCCCTGCCAGGAAATACAAATGCGGCCGAATGTCCGTTGGCACAAGGTGCGGCCGGTTCGGCATTTAGCTCCCGGGCCGCTCCGGGATGCGTGATGGAGAGAAAGAGCGGGCCATCGAGACCCGCAACGGTCGCCGCTACTGCGATCTCGCCGGGCGCCGATGCTGATCGAAAGAAAAGCCAACCCGCCGCCTGCTCTGGTCCGATCCGATATCCGTGTTCGTTCGCAGCATCTCGCAACTCAGAGAGCAGCGCGAATGGGTAATTCGTTAGGCGGATTTCTGTCCCTGTCACAAATTGATACCGAGCAAGCGCTGAGCTGGCGGATCACCATGCATCTTAAGTTGCAGGTATGGGGACTCTCTATACTCCGCCGGAGGAGCGGTGGTCGTCGTGACGATATACTGAAACAGCGGTGTCCCGCCGACATGCTCCAACTCTTCGACAATGTCGAACAATCTCCCGTAAATTGATAGGCCAAGGTCGGCTTCTCTCGGACTATCATGCAACAAAAACGCCGGAACCCGCGTCGCTCCTTCAATACTGAGACATATAGCGGAGAGGTCAAACGCGAGGATTTTTAGTGATTCAATCGCCGCCGTGCTTCGATCTCCGCCCATATCAACCGAAAGCTCCAGCCCCTTGCCGGAAAGCGTAACGCGGCCTTGCACATCTTGACGGCCAATAAGGCGACGAATAATCGGATCAAATTTTTCGCTCATTCTGCCGAATACGCGAGCTTGTTTGTCGCGAAATGCCCCCAAACGCTCTCTTTCAGCTTCGAGTTTAACCCCCAGATCGCGGAGGTTCTTGATCGCATTGTCCTGCGTGTCAATAAGATCAGCTAGACGCTCGACATCGTCCTGGACTCTTCGAGCCGTGTACCAAGTAGCCTCTCGCGTATCTCGCGCCTTCTCTATCGCGGCAACACGATTGGCTGCTTGATCCAACTGCTGCTTGGCGAGGGCGATTTGCGGAAGAATCCTCACGCTCTCTTGGCGTAAGCTCTCGAGGCGCTTACCCTGCTCCTCGAACTCAGTCTTTCGTTGTGTCCACCGCTGACGACATGCTTCGGCGTCGGGAATTTTGTGCGAGAGCTTGCATCCCTCAGCCAAAGCTCGGTCGACCGGCACTTCACAAATTGGGCAAATGGGGCTCTCCGCTTCGGCTTGCGAATAGGAAAGCCCGGGTAACTCCCCTTGAATCTCGCTCAGCACTCGCTGCTCGATCGGAATCGACGCTTCGATGCGGATGCGCTCGCCATCAAGACGCGCACACTCAAGTCGTGCAGATTCATGCTGGGCACGCGCCGCAACGAGCTCGCCGCCGCCAGCAGGAAGCTTCGACGCCGCCGCCAGGCGCTCCTCCGCCGACTTTCGCATGACATCGATCAGTAGCGGCATCTCAGGCAAGGATTGGGTCGCGAGATCGAGCGCAGCGACAAGGCGGTTTTGAGTGCGTTCGATTTCCCACCGTCGATGACCGATTTCCTGATCAAGGATTCTACGTCGCTCGCTGAGAGTATTCACTTCACCACGTGTCGTTTGTTCCTCTGGCGTGATCGCCATCAGGAAGGCACGGAGGGCCTCTAGCCTAGGTCCCTTCTCCTGACCGCTCGCGGGTATCGGTGAATCTGAATCCGAAGTTGGCGATCGCCAATCCAGAACGTCGTCGAACCGACATTCCTGGTCCCGCGTCAGCCAAGCTAACGCGATTGGCCAAATCGGTCCGTCTGCCCGGGGACGGACCAGCCTAGCGAGTTCAGTGGTAAGGACACTATGATCGACGGCGTCGATAAAGGGCTCAAGTCCAGTCGATGTCCCCTCGCCGGCGGCCATCTCATCTAGATTGCCGTTCGCAACGGCCATGTGCCGACGGCGAATGCCGAGAGGTCGGACGATCGCCCAACATGTTCCGTCGAGCATAACTTCGGCGCCGACAATGCCGTTCAGGAATGCAGTGCCTATCCGATCTCGCTGTGCCTCCGTGGCGAAACGATCCTCACCGAGGCAATAGCGGATCAACCTGCAGAACAGCGTCTTACCACTGCCATGCCCGATCGCGTTGGTCTGGTCTACCGCCGCATCATCATCGGCTCCGTCTGGGGACCAGACAATATTGAGGCCAGGGCGAAGGGCAACGTCTCGTACCTTTTCCCCGCCGGGCTCCTTCCAGATGACCAGACGCCGGACCCAAAGCCGCGGCCCCTCCGACCCTGCGGCTGGTGTTATCTCGAGGGGCTGTGGCTCCAACAGATCAGGCTGCTGCGGCATCGGTTATCCAGCCCTGTATCTCGTCCGGCAATGAGCGCATCGCTGTGCCTAGATCAATGCCCTTCAACGCTTCCAACACGAAGCCGGCACGGCCGTCGGGCCAAGTTGACGTGTCGATCGCATCGAGTCCGGGTCCAGGCGCCCACGTGCCGTCATCAAGATTCTCAATCAGGCGGCCGTTGCCGCGATGGTTGCGGACAGCCGCTCCCCACGCGGCGTTGTTTCGCGCTACGAACGTCGTGACATTGCCGGTGAGCGGATCGGCCTCGGTGCCCACCAGGCGTTGCCACTCTGCCGCTTTGGCACTGGGCAATGGCAGGGCAAGTAAGCGCGGCTCCAAGACGAACGCAGCCATGAGGCGAACGTCACGGATCGGCTTCGGTCCATCCATCGCCTTGAGAACGGCGGCCAAAGCTGCGCCAGTATCCCCCGGCTGCGACTGTGCAACCCGGGCCCACGCATCATCCGGCATAGAAGCCTCGAGCGGCTTAGTCGGGCGAAGTTCGATCGGATCGGCCGCAACCTGCATTCCAGACAACCGATCGTAGGCGTCAAGCACAAGGCGGCGCGTCCGGTATTCTCCGAAGGCGACTTCTTCGTTTCGTTTAAGACCGCGGAAGGTTTCGGAAGGATAGTCCGGCCCGTTCATGTCGGTCGGATCGAGCATATAGCGCAACTCGTCACGCGAGAGGCCGTATTTGAGCGCGAAGAACGCATCGAGTTCGGCGCGCAAATTAGCGCGACGGGTCGGATCGAAGGGAAAAGGTGCGGCAGAGTACCCAAGGTCTTCGGCCCATGGTCGCATAGAGTGCGAGGTGTAGGTCAGTTCGAGCACACGCGGCGTGATAAATTTTCGATCATCGCTAGTGAACTGGTGCGGTCCGAGGATGGGGAGCTGCTTCATGTAATAGTATTTGAACGACGTCCCACCGGCCTTCTGTCGCGCACTGTAGTCGAGCGGCAAGGAGATCAAATTCGCTAGAATTGGAACTGCTGTCTCAATGGCGCGCGTATGATGCATGATCAAAATCTTATCGCCGGCGCCCACCTTCGGGAATACGCTGGCGATCACTGTCCGCTCGTCGGTTGAGCGACAGATATCTCTCCAGCCCATCAGCCATCGCGGCTGCTTACGGTTGATCAGGGCGGCGGTCAGCGCAAGCGGATCGGAGTCACTGGCCTTGATATAGGCGAGGTCGTCTTTGTGGAGCGGTGTCTCGCGGCACATCTCACGCGCGCCATCAGCAGCCTTGTTTAACCAAGTCGCAAAAGTGCCGCCGACGATTTCGCGCTCGACTGCACGTGGGCCCAGCACCTCGCGCAGACGCGCGCTCGCGCGGTGAGCAGACCGCGCAAGATTGCTCGCCTGCAAATCCGTTGGATCAAGCGTGCCCAGCACCCATTGCGCCAGCACCTTTAAGCAGCCCTCGGCATTACCCTTGCGGAAATATTGCTTGAGCCGGGACGGCACACGGGCCGTGCGAAGTTCGGTTTCGTCGAGCGGAACCCAGTACCACGGGTCGGCCTCGTAATTCAGATCGGACTTTACAGCGTTAGGCGTCGGTGGAAGCGAGCCGTCGCCCGGTCGCTCGGCAAGGCTGGCATAGGAGCCAAAGCGGTGATCAAATTGATGGATCATCTTCGCTTCGTAGAGCGGGACATAGCGTCTCTCGTCCGCGTGGCGCCAATCCGCCCCGTCACGGGAAAAGCCGCCGGCTGTGAGCTGTGCTCCGGTGCGGAAGAGCCCGCTGTCGTTGGACATGTGAAAAAGCGTCTGAAACGTAATGCCCCAGGCATTGTCGTCTCCATCGGGATGATCGGATCGCTCACGGATCAACACGGGTGCAGCACGGTAAAGCTTGCGCGTCAGATCGCTGTCCGCGCGGGTACGAAATAAGGGCGAGGTGAGCGTGTTGGGGTTAAATAACGCAAACTCTTCAGGTGTCAGTTCGATTTGTCTTCGCTCATCAGCTAAGTGATCAAGCTGCCCAATCTCGAAGGATGCGCGGACTCCTCGGCCTGAATCGCCAATTCCCAAGAGGCAGAAGGATTTTCGATCATCTGTGGCAGGAAACCATCTTCTGATCTCATCAAAGCTCAACAGGGTGGCTAGGCGATTGCTCGCAACAAGACTTCCAAAAAAGGCGCTGGTGGAACTGTCGGTAACGATGCCGGTAGGTACGATCACGCCAGCGCGTCCTCGTGGTCGCGCGAGTTGTGAGAAATGTTCAGCGAACAGCGCATAAGTGTTCACATCGCCGATACCACTCAGCGGGAAGCGACCGCTCTTACGTACAAACACACTCGCTGCTTCCGCCGCACGGCTCGCAAACTCGAATTCGGCAGCGAGATCTGCCTGTACGGTGCCTGCTTCTGACTGTTTCAGCGCCTTTATCAGCACTGACCGTGCAGCCTTATTCGGCGCGGTCGCAATCTCGGGATCACGGGCGGCGAAGAACTCCTGCTCTTGCAGTTTGATACGCTCCCAAGGCGGGTTGCCCACCACGACATCGAACCCACCACGCGCCATGATAGTGGGAAATTCGAGCGGCCAATGGAAGGCGCTGACGCCACATGCCGTCCTGTCGATGAGCGTAACGAGCGGGCCATCAAGCGGTTCGCCCCGCGCCGCTGCCCACATGTGATCGGTCTCAGCAATCGTCGGCCCGGCAAAGTCGGCGGAGCCGGGCGCGGCTCCAGTCTTGGGTTGGAAGAATGCCGCGACATATGAATCGCATGCCGTCTTTAGATTGAACCAGCTCGGCCCCATGTGAAGTTGGCTGAACGCCGCCTTCTTGGCAGCGATCTCGTTTAGGGTGTTCTCAGGCATTTCACTCAGTACTATTGCCGCATCGATAAGCCCTGTCGGCGGTTTTAGGCCTGAGAGGAAACCGGTTGCGCCTTTGCCCTCGCGCTGCTCCTTGTTGCGGCGAGCGTAGATCTTTGCCAGACCCTTATCGTCGCCGGCCAATGGGTCATAGGCTTCATCAGGAATGCCGGCGCGCAACGCCTCAATGTTGAAGACGCCTATTAGACTGTCGCCGCAGCGGATATGGCTGTCGAGAAAATTAAGCGGCTTGCCCGGCTCCAACGCCTCGATCCAAAGCGCGACCTTCGCTAGCTCCACGGCCATCGGATTGCGATCCACACCATGGATCGAATGGCGCACGACGTCGCGCATCGCTGCCGGATAGTCGGGCACCTCACTGTTGCGCAGCTGCGCCACACGGAATGCCATCCGGCGCGCGGCGCCAAGCAGGAAATGACCGGAACCGCAGGCTGGGTCGATGACCGAAAGCTTAAGGATCGCGTCGGCGCCTCCCTCCGCTTCGGCCCGTGTAAGCACGGGGTCGAGTGTTGCATCGAGCAACATCTGCACGAGGCTATCCGGCGTATAATAGCTGCCGGAGGTCTTGCGCGCATTGCCCTTCGCTTCCCCGGCATCCGCGAAGCCAAAACACCGACCATGGTCTTTGCGGACTGGGACTAGCTCAAGTAGCCCCTCATAAACGGAGCCGAGCTCCTCCGTCGCCATATCTCGCCAATTCACGCGGACGCGCCGGCCATCCTCGATCAACCAACTCAGATGGAAGACTGCGCTTAGAAAAGCCCGATTCGGCAATCTCGCATCTTCGAGATCAGGTGTACCGCCGCGCGTAAAAAGGCCGCCGAGCGCGGGTAACCCCAGGAGCTTCTCGCCGCGCTCCAGAGCGCGAAAAACGATCTTGGCTGCCTCCCATGCATCATGATGATGATCATGGGAGGAACGCCGAATCGACCGCTTTCGCATGTGGCCGAAGCCATAGGCAGACATATACAGTTCTCGGCTGGCGCCCGATGCCTCGGGTCCATGCAGGAGTTCTCGATCCTCCGCTACCGCGAGGAAGATCAATCTATAGACGACGCGGAGGAGTTGCTCAAACCAGTCTTGCATTGCTAGTTCGCTGGTATCGAGACGCTCGCGCAGACTGATATTGGCATCCAAATAGCCCTGTCCCAGGGCAAGCAGAGCGTTCTCGACGTTGCCTCGTAGTCTTTCGCGCACGGCAGTGCCGGCCCGTTGTCCTGCCTCACGCCAGTTTTCCAGCGGACTGTCGCTCGCCGCCGCGCCTTCGGAGCCGAAGCGCGTCGCGTGAAGCAAGAGCCAGGCCGCAGTGAAATCAGCGAACATCTCGTCGCGGAAGATCGCGCCGAGATCGGCCTCAATATAGGTCGGCCGGGTGAAGCTGGCGTTGTCACGCATCAGACGCACACGATCACCCGCGAATGCCAGCCCCCAGTTGGCATCGACATTGGCATTGAGCCAATCCTGCAACAACACGACTGGCGACCGCTTCGCGGTGCCCCCGCCCACGCCATCACCGAATTCGGGAAGCGCACGCGTAAATCCTTCGGCAGCCTTGCCCTTCTCGTCCTTGATCGGCGCCGCCACAACGATCGGCACACGCCCGGCCTTTGCTTCCCACGTTATGCGGTATCGGCGACCGTCGAGCTCGTGCACGACCGGCCCGGTCAGCACGAAACCAAAAGCCTGCTCCAGCAGCACCTTTACGAAGGCTGCGGTCTGGGTCACCGTCGGTGCATCGATCGCGGCATATCCGCGCCAATGCGCTTGGCCGATCCGGAAATAGCGCGTGATCTCCTCGCGTAGAGAGGTGCCCTTCGGGCAGAGATAATCGGCGGCAGTCTTTTGGCTTGGGGTTGCGGACGCGATGGCAACCAGTTGTTCGGGAGCGATCAACGCCCCTTCGATCGATATCGCCGTAAAGCCGATATCGGCGGCACGCTTGCTAGATCGCGACATCAATTTGCCTCCGGCAACAGCACATAGAGACCGATGATATCGGCGGGCAAAACGGGCGTGACCCTGACGGTAGAGCCGCCACCGGCGGCATCGGTTAGTCGCTGATGATCGTCCGACAGCACATCTCCGCGCGATCGCGCAAAAGCTGCGATCGCCCCTTCATAGCCGGGCAATCGGCCGCGGGCCGCGTCCAGATGGCGGATGCGAGTGTCGGTTTCGAGATTGGCCGATGCTTCGGCTTCGAGCAGGGACAGAGCCTCGGGTCCGCTGAGCGTGGTAATCTGGCCGAGGCCGCCAAAGGCCAGACCAGTGGTCTCCTCCGCGAGTAACAGACGATTGGTGCGGCCGCTCGTGACGAGTTGGAAACGCAGTCGCACGAGTAGCAGGGTCGTCATCTGAGTTACCGCCCGTGTACGCCAGACTCCTGCGCGACCCAGCGGATTGGCTTCAGAGCCCTTGGGATCAAGCGCGCCTTCGGCAAGCGTTTCAGCAAGCGTGGCCACCAGCGGGTGGACACGGCCGACATGGGTAACCCCTGGCGACGGATCATCGACGAAAGCGATCCGACGCGTGCCCACCAGTCCGCGCAGTTCAAGACGCTCCCGCATCGTCTGCGGCAACGCGGTGAGATGAACCAATTGATGATCGCCCGCGTTTTCGAGCGGTGCTTGCACACGACGTAACGCCCGATCAGTGAAGCGTGCGACTTCATCCGGCCCGCCGTTTAGCGCGCGCATCTTCCGCCATTCTGGGATCACTTCGTCGGGCTTCAATGCACCCTGCGCGTAGCGCGCCCGGCTGGCCTTCACATTTTCGGCGGTGTCACGCCATGCCGTATCGAGCCGCTCGGGCGCGGTACCGAAATCGAACACGAACTGTGTCCGCGTGCTGCCCTTCCGTAACAAGACGGCCTGCATGAGCGCGGCGGTGACGCCGGCCTGATCCTCAGGCATCGGCACTGCGACGCCGGTCGCCTTCTGAATAGCCTCGGCCTTGCGGATGATGACGCTCAGTACCGCGCCATCGATCGCGCTATTCTCACCATACATCATCAGAGATCGCACCAGCGGCGCCTGCTGGCCGAACCGATCGACTCGTCCCTCCCGCTGCTGATGGCGGGTCGGGTTCCAGCTCAGATCGTAATGGATTACGCTATCGAACAGGCTTTGCAGGTTGATGCCCTCGGACAGACAATCGGTGGCGACCAGAATGCGATTGTCGAACGGCTGCAGTGCCTCCACCCGGTCGCGGCGGTCATCGGGAGTTAGCATGCCCGTTATCACTGCCACCTCGGCCTTTGGCCAGATCTTGCGCAGTACGGCGCCCAGCGCCTCGGCCGTGGCGATGAAACGGCAGAATATAACCGGCTTCGCACCATCCTTCAGCAAGGGCCGAAGCTCCGCCACGAGGCGGCGAATCTTGGGGTCCTCATCGCGCCGCGCATCAAGCGCCTGCGCCTGGGCGATCAGTTCCCGCAACGCACCCTGTTCTTCGCCCTGCGCGGCGGCTGTGGCCGGCTCAAGATCGCCTTCGTCGAGCATTCCGTCCTCGGCGTCGAACACGACCGGTTCGATCGCGCCTTCCTCGGCGATACCGCCCAGCCGGTTGCCGAGCGCACTCGCCGCCGCCGCGGACGACGAGCCCACGCAACGCATCAGCGCGAGCGTGCCCCAGAAGGCCAGACGACGGCTGCGCTGATCAGCGCCTGCGCGCTCAGTGACCGACAGGCAATAATCGAGCACATCTTCCTGAAAGCTCGCGAAGTCGCCGGTGAGGAGGTAGGCAGCTTCATTGGTCTTATGCTGGGCAAAGGCACGACGCTCGCCCCAGCCGTCCTGGATATCGGCTCGACGCCGTTGGACGAAATGCTGTGCGAGCCTGCGAGCATAACGCTCGCGGGCATTGGCATCGCCGCTCTCCGCGCCGCCGGCCAGATCCGGGTGGATCAGTCCGAGCAGCCTATCATAAGCAACGACGTCGCCACTATGCGGGGTCGCCGTCAGGAGCAGCATATGCCGTTCGATATTGACGGCGAGCCGTTCGAGCAGCTCGAACCGCTGATGTTTGCCACGCTCCCCACCGACGCAGCTATGCGCCTCATCAACGATCACGAGCGGCGGACAGGCCCGCGCAAATTCATCGCGTCGGCTGTCAGCCTTGATATAATCGAGGCTGACGACGGTGTAGGGATAGGCTTCGAACAGGCTTTGCGAGGTCGGCAGGCCGCGTTCGAGGCTCCGCGCACGCGCCGAGGTGACCGCAACGGCATCAATATCGAATTTTTCGCTGAGTTCGCTGACCCATTGATCGACGAGATGCGGAGGGCACAGCACGGCGAAGCGATCGACCGTGCCGCGATCGAGCATTTCGCGCAGGATCAGCCCAGCCTCGATCGTCTTGCCGATCCCGACATCGTCGGCAATCAGCAGGCGGACGACCGGCAATTTCAGGGCCATCATCAGCGGTACGAGCTGATAGGCGCGCGGCTCGACGCCAAGATGGGCCGCGCTCCGGAACGGCCCCGCGCCGCGCCGCAACGACAGGCGCAGCGCGTCGGCGAGCAATCGCGCGCCGTCCTGAGTATCGAGACGATCGGCGGTCGGCGCGGCAAAGCTGGCCGGCGTCACCGGCTCCAGTTCGAGCGATGGCGCGATGAGCTGGGCATCCTCATCGGAACCCGACAGCGGACGCATGTTCAGCAGGCCTTCGCCGGGCGACGGCAGCACAATCCATTCGCGACCCCGCGCCCTGATGAGATCACCGGGTGAAAAAACAACATTTTCCATCAGGAGGCTCCCAGTGCCGCCAGAAGGACGGCTGGCGGCTGATCGCCGGGAGCGTCCGGAAGTGCGACGATGTCGAGTATGCCGAGCGCGCTCGCCGCTTCGACCAATGTGTCAGGCATCGGTCCTGACACTGCTAATACATCCTTCGCCGGCCAATAGAGCGGGTAGTTTTCTCCCGCGATTTTCACTGATGCCGGTTTCGGCAAGCCCCAGCCTGCGAGCGCCTCTGGCCACCCATGCCCGTTGCTCTGGACAGGCACCGCGGCGGCATCCGCAGCCGCAAGCGAGCAGAGAAATGCCACCACTTCGGGATCGCGACGATCGATCAACTCATGATCTGGCTGATTATAATAAGACAGCAGGCAGCGGTAACAGCCAGCGACGCAGGCGCCTTCTTTTTCGCTCATGTGCCCAGGGTCGAACGGCGCCTCATAGTGCATCAGCGACAATGCCCGTTGCGCGACCTCGGCCAGGCTCTCAGGCTGGGACACCAGCCGGTTGAGCACACCGGCCCCGCCTTCTGTCGCTTCGTAAAGCAGTATCGTGTTGCGCTGATCGCGGGTGGGCAAGGGCTCGCCGAGCAACTCTGCCTCCTCCAGTTCGTAACCAATCTGGATACCGCGCAGCAGCGCATGCTGAAGTGTTGCCATCTGACCTTTCGACAGGTCGGCAATCGGCCGCAGGAGCAGCGCATTCTTGTGATCTTCGACGATCGGCACGATGCGTTGGGCTTTCGCCGCCGTCACATCACCCTCGTTGTTGGCATCATCGTCGCCGCCGTCGAGGGAATCCTTCAGCCATCGACCGGATTGGGGATCGATGCAGAACCCAAGAATTGACTTCGATTTGCGCCGCCTGAGCCCCTTGTTGATGCGGGAAAGCTTAGCCGACGCGCCGAAATCGAGGTGGAGGAGGGGGCCGTCTGACCCCTTGAGTACCGCGGAGCGGATGTCCGGCGCACCGCTTTTCATCGGCCATTGGAAGACGGTCTGAATCTCGAACCCACGCCGCTGCCGGTCCTCGTCGTTCGCGGTAATCCGCGCTGATGGGGATGTTTCGACATTGTCGATCCGATAGACAGCATTTAACCGCTCAACGCCGCCGAGCGAAGCGTTACAGGCGTGACAGCGCTCCTGCAGCTCATCGCTATGAGCTGCACCGCATTCGCCGCAAAGGATCAGCGTGGACGTCGCAAGTTTGCCATCATCCATGCGGTCGGCGGGCAGCTTCGCCTTGGTGACGCGGTAGGCTCGGCCCTCATGATAGATCAAGCTGTTGGGGCCGAACTCCGCGATCGCAAGGAAGCGCGGCCGTTGCAGCATCGCGCCCTTGGTAGCCGGGATGAATGCATAGAGAGGAAGTCGCGGGAAATTGTACCCTGGAAGGAACCCCTCGGTCGCGAGATAGCGATACGTGTAAAAGTCCGACCCACTCGATGCACGACCGCGTTCGAGGATGTCGAGTTCCTTGGAGGCGTTACGGTAGCGTGTCGCGGCAGCAGTGCGCTCGCCGGCCTTAAGGCCCGTCTTCTGTTGGATTGCATGCGCCAGCTCCTGCTCATTGCGGGCGCCGCGGTGCAGCCCTCGCCAACGCTCGAAACTTGCGGCAAACGCTCCTGCCGCTTCTACATCGGTCTCAGCGACGAACGCCTCGACGTCGGCGAGCCACGGCACATCCTTGGCGTTGACCGCAGGCAACATTGCATCGACCAGCCTGCGCATAATCGGGCGTGCCGCGCCGGTCGAAGCCAGGCGCTCGAAACAGACGGTGATATTAGGTGTGATCGGCATGTCCTTCACGGTCATGTCGAGATTCTCGGGAATTGACGACCTCAGCGGAACGACAGCTGCGGCGAGCCACTCGGCATGCAGGTGACTCTTGAGCAGATCCTTATTGGCCAGATCGAGCGCGGGTGGTCGCACGATCCCAGCGACAAGCGCCTGCCGGTCAGCGAAATAATATTGATCGTGCGGGGACTGGGCAGCGCAATAGGTCACAACCAGCGCCGCTTGGCCGCTGCGGCCAGCACGGCCGGAGCGCTGCGCATAATTTGCTGGCGTCGGGGGCACGTTGCGCATGTAAACTGCGTTGAGCGCGCTAATGTCGACCCCCAGTTCCATCGTCGGCGAACAGAACATGGCGGGTAGGAAATCGGTCGGCTCACCCTGCTCGATCATTCGGTCTTTGTTGACCTCAATTCGCGAGACGTCATCCCGCTCATAGCGGAACCTATCCTCGCGCCAGCCACGAACCTCCTGATCGACCTGGGCCGTATGTTCGCGCGCCTCGAAGGCATTCGGCAACCTGCCAGGCTGTCCGAGCATTTCAGCGACTTGATCATAGAGTGCCCGAAAGAACGCGTTTTGGCGTTTGGCGTCCGCGCGCGTTTCAGTGGCGAACAGCCGCAGTGACGACGGTGAAACTCGCCATGCCGCCGCGTCGAATCCAGATGAAATCCGGCGCACCAGCTGATGCGCCTCGGCCGCCTTAAGCAGCGCCCGGATCATATCGTCATACTCGCTGACCGGCAGTGTATCGCCCCAAATATCCTTGTGACGAAGAGCCTTTCCCAGATTGGTTCGCCAGCCGGCGCGGACGATCAATGCATCCTCGGTGGCCTTGCTTTCTCCCTTTCTGGGCGGGTCAATCATCAGGAACCCGCTCTCGCGAAGGCCGTCTTCCTCTTCGCGATCGATCGCCCAGGGATCGCGCAGGCGGGTGCGCGAGTCTTGGGCCGTCTGCAGCACACGCTGCCGATCGAGTGCATCGGTGGCGATGGCGAGGCCTTGCCGCATTTGATCGAACAGTTTTTCGTACAGCAGCTTGCGTTGCGCAGGCGTTGCCAGCCGCAAGCGGGCATTGCCCTGAAACTCTTCCTCGTCACTGACGAGCTCATCCAGCCCCTGAAACCGCGCGGCGATGAGCCCGACCTCCTCCAGGTTCGGATTGGTATAGCGCCAGCCGCGGCGCAGGTCGGCCCAAAGCCGATGCGCCAGAACCTGCGTCAGCACCTCTTCGGCTTGCTGGCGATTGCTGTAGCCTTTGACATTGGGATCGAGCATCCAGTCGGCACAACGGCTCGACTCTTCCAGACTGAACCCGAGCGCCTCACGGATCGCATCGCCGAACTTCGCGTGCGACAGGCCTTTGTCACCAGCCTCGCGCACCGCGCGAAGGATCGCACCGCGCAGCAGTGTCACGAAGATGAAGTCGTTGAAGTGCCCAGCCTGTAGTGCTGCATCCTGTCGGTTGTCGGTAAACCCCAGAAGTTTGCGGGTATGCTTGTCGATCGACCCGTCCCGATCCATCCACGCAAGGATCATTGACACGATAAGGGTTGTCGCGGAACTCCGGCCTTCGGCCGACAGACCTGCCAGCTTGTTGATGTCGCGCGCCTGTGCTGGCGGCTGAAGTCGGCACTGCGGACAGAAGCGATATTTGCCAGGAAAGAACCATGCGGGGACGCCGTCACCGCCAAGCGATCCGTCGGGCCGGACGAGATAGAGATGTCCTTCGTGCTTGCCCCGATGGGCGCTTTTCAGCCGTTCCTGCTCGGCGGGCGTTACCTCCTGCCAGTCATCGGGATAGTCGGCCGGCTGACCACTGAATTCGAAGTCTCCGTTGACGGCGGGAACAAGGAAACCGGTGCGCGTACCATCGGCTTCCACCTCATCCCGCGCCGGTTCATCGATCGGCCGCGCGATGATCCGATCACCATCCAGATCGCTGATTACGGATACGCTATGATGCTCTTGGCCGCATTCGCGGCAGAAGAAGAGCGGGTAAAGTCGAGCATTATCATCGTCTGGGTGAAAGAGCTGTCCCTCAAGTGAGACCCGGCGCGTCGCGGCCGGCTCGATCGTCGCATAAGCCTGACCGGCACCGGAAATGAAGCGATGGAGCTTAAACGCAAGAAATGCCCGATCGCCGATGCCGCCACGCTGATCTTCGCGGCGGCCCATCATGGACAGCATATTGGCCAATGCGGCGACACACTGATCTTCCGGCAGTAGTGTTTTCTCGGCGAGTTCCTTGGCGGCATCTGGCAGCGTTATGGGACGCCGGCGTCTTAGCTTCTCTCCCTCCTGCAAGCCAATTCGAGTTTCAATCCAGCAGGCGAGAGGATGATCGCGAAGCTCCGCATTGGACAAAGTCCGGCTCAGCGGCGTTTCGACCAGCGCCCTGAGGTCCTGACCAAGGCCATCGACGTTGACCGAAGTAGATGTGGCTCGTTGGAGAAGCTCATCGATAATGCTGTTCGGGGAAATCGGTTCTCCGAACAGTTTCGTGGCGACCTCGGCAACGGCGACCGCCCGCTTTTCCTCTTCCGGCGAACTCGACATCGTGGCGGACGTACCAATGCAGATCAGCTTCTTGCCGGCGCACAGACGTTCCTTCACACGGCGGACGAGCATTGCGACGTCTGCGCCCTGCCGTCCGCGGTAGGTATGGAGTTCGTCGAGGACGAGGAAGTCGAGCCCGGTGGCGTTGCCGATGACAGCCTGATCGAGCGGATCCTGCCGGGTCATCAGCAGCTCGAGCATCATGAAGTTGGTCAGCAGGATGTCCGGCTTACTGCGCGCAATCGCCTGCCGCTCAGCCTCGTTTTCCTGGCCCGTGTAGCGCGCAACCGTCGGTTGGAGCGCGGCGGGGAGATCTGCATCCCTAATGAATTTGGTGATCTCCCCCAGCTGGCTGTTGGCGAGCGCATTCATTGGATAGATGATGATCGCGCGGGTTCGTGGCGCTTCGCCAGCCCGGCGCGCGCGGACGATCGCGTCCACCACCGGGATGAAGAAGCATAGCGACTTCCCCGATCCCGTGCCGGTGGTGACGATGAAGCTTTCCTTGTTTGCGGCCTTGGCCACCGCACGCTCTTGATGCCGGTGAAGTCGCAGGCTGACCCTTGGGTTTCCGACTGCGAAGATCGATGCCAGGGCCGGGTCGAGAACCCCATCGGCGACGAGTTCGTCGATCGACCGGCCCGGCTCAAACCGAGGGTTAATGGTGATCAAAGGATCGGGCCAGAATTTGCGGTCGCTGTAAATAGCGTCGATCTGAGCCGCAATTTCGGGCGCGCGGAAGATCGAAAATGATCGCGCAAAGGCTGCGTAGCGCTCGACAAGCGCGTCATCCAACTCAAATATGTTCACGCCGCCCGCCCCAACTCTTTCTTGTTCGTCATCGCATCAACGCAGACCAATCCAATGCTCTTAGCTAAAGAGCCTCGATTTCGTTGGCCAGTGCAAGTCGAACTACCAGATTCTACTTTTTCGATGCCACCGAATGGCCGTCCCCTGCCGCATTTCCTCGCGTCCCGGTATCACACAAAGCCCGTCCGTGCATCGTCCTCCAAGTATGCGATGTGACGCTCGTCACTCTCAAAATGTGCACAGAGCGAGCATGTTATGTCGAGGATATTATCCTTACCTCTCCTTCCAGGGGCCACCGCTAGGCCATTCGCCGTCAAAGGCGGCGCCTTGGCCGAGCGCCAGCACCGCCGGCATCACTAGCGCAGCGATCTGCGCTTGAATGGCGGCGAACGGCTCGGGGGCCAGCGCGATTTCGGTCCGCCGCAGGAACGCTGTCCATTGGCCCTGCTTCTCGTCCGCGAAGCCGGGCGTGAGCGCCGGGGGCGTCTCGGCGGGCAACGGGGTTTGACGGCGATCGAAGGTGGCCTGAATGGCGCGCGACAGCACGGCGCCATCGAACGCGAACGATCCGGCTATCGCCCAGATGTCGTAGAAATCCTTCAGCCGCGTGTTCAGCATGCCGAGCGCGACCATGGCCTGGAATTTCTCGGCCACGACCGTTTCGGGCGGATAGGCCCGAAGATGCGCGGTGGGCTGGCCGAGCAGCGAGGGATATTCGATCTCGATCGCGCCCGGCGTAATCGCGTCGCCATAGCCGATATCGACGTGCATCGGCAGGCGCGCGCCGGCGAGTTCGGCGACGAAGTCGATACGGACACCGGCATATTCATCCTCGGCCCGGGCTGCGGCCGCGCGGAGGGTCTCGGGCCGGAACACGATGCCGTCGTCATCGACCGCGACACCAAGTATTTCCTGAAAGACCGTCGCGAGTTGGTCGGGTGCGTTCTCGCCCATGCCAAGTAGGTCGAGGTCGCCGGTCGCGCGATAAGGGGCTGCCGCCCACAGGCTGAACAGCATCGCGCCCTTGAGCACGAACCGCTCGCGATGGGGCGACAGGCTCAGGCGGAACAGCAAGCGTTCGATGACGTAGCGGGTCATCAGCAGCTGCGCATTTTCCCGGCGTTCGCGGGCGCGCGCCGTTAGCCGGTCGCGTACCGAGATCGCCATGTTCTTTGGTGGCCGGCTCATGTCATCGCTTCGAGATAGGGTCGGATCACCGATTGGACCCTATCGAGCTGAGCATAACGGTAGATCGCATTGAGGTCCGGCCGGGGCCGGGACTTCATGAAATCGCGCAGGGCCTCGACCGCCACGTCAATGCCGATCTTGTTGCGGTGCTTGAAGCAGTCGGCGACGGTCTTGGCCGGTACGGTGATGGGCACGGGGACGCCGTCGATGATATGTGTCTCCACGCCCGCTGTCAGTGCTTCGCCGCTTGCGCGGACGATCTTGAGCGCCACGGACGGATTGACTGGCGCCCAGTCCTTCTGGCCGAGCATCATCCACACGGCATGGGGGGTCTGCGTGGTCAGTTCGTGGAACTGCAGCGCCGAGAGCAGGCAGATGACGCCACGCGGCTGGATCCGCACGGCCTCGGCCAGGCTCGTCGCGCTATCGACGTCAGCATCGGCGAGCTTGTAGAGGCCGCGGCCGACCTGTTGAAGGACGCCTTCGTCGCGCAGCCTTTGCAGCGTCGCCCGCGTGACGCCGGCCGCGTCGAAATCGCGTCCCCGCGCAATGCCGCAGTGCCGGACGACCTCCAGGGCCCGTTCTCGATGAGTCGTCGGTTCCATGAGGCTTGATATAATTCCTTGGTATTTACATGCAATGACCAAGCTTTTGTATCGTTGCACCGCGATACGTTGTTCCGCCGGTGCCAATGAAGATCGTGGGGAAAGCCTTCCCCTGACGGCCAGCCTGGGTCTGGCCGTACCCCTTCTGCGGGGCCGGAGCCCCGCAACGCCCCGGATGGTACGCGGAATCAGCGGAGCGCACACTGCCAACTTCTGGCGAAGCCGGTCAGGGTGCACGCGTTCTCGTTTCCCGCGTTGCACTCTTGCTCTGCCCGGAGGCCGCAGCGGCGGCTGGCCCCCAGGCCCGCGCGCACGCCGCCGCGCCGGCCGGTCGCCGCAAGGGTGCGTTTCTGTGGCGCCGCGTGCGGCGCAGATGCTTGGGGCTCTGCCCCCGGCGCCCTTCGGAGCGGCTTCCGCCCAGCTTCCTCCACGCTGCGCGTTCCGTGCAGCCGGTTCCCCGCGAAGCCGCCCACTCCGGTTGCACCCCCGGTCTCGCCGACGGGCAGGGTTTCAGCGCGGCGCTCCGCTGCGCGAAACCCAAGCCCAAGGAGCAGTAAGATGACCGATACCGTTCAGACCGAAGCCGTCAGTGGCATCGAGATTTTCGTGCCGCTGAACAAGCTCAGGAAGTCGCCCAAGAACGCGCGCAAGGTGCCGCATGGGGAAGCCGCTATCGAGGCGCTGGCCGCGTCTATCCAGCACAAGGGGCTTATCCAGAACCTTGTCGTCGAGCCGGAAACCAAGGAGGACGGGACGCCGACCGGCTATTATCTCGTCACCGCTGGCGAGGGACGCAGGCTGGCGATGCTGCTGCGCGCCAAGCGCAAGCAGATCAGGAAATCGGAAGCCGTGCGCTGCTGGCTCGACACCGCCAACGATCCGTCCGAGATCAGTCTCGACGAGAATGTGACGCGGACCCCGATGCACCCCGCCGATCAGTTCGAGCGGTTTGCGGAGCTTTCCAACGACAAGGGTTGGGGCGCGCACGAAATCGGCGCGCGGTTCGGAGTGTCGGCTTCCGTGGTGAAGCAGCGGCTTCGCTTGGGCGCTGTCTCGCCCAAGCTGTTGCAGGTCTATCGTGAGGATGGCCTTACGCTGGACCAGCTTATGGCCTTCGCCATCACCGAGGATCACGTCCGTCAGGAGCAGGTGTTCGAGAACCTGCATCACAATCGCGAGCCGTGGATCATCCGGCGCGACATGACCGCCGCCAACGTGCCCGCCGATGATCGCCGCGCGGTTTTCGTCGGTTCCGACGCCTATGTCGAGGCGGGCGGCAACATCATACGCGACCTGTTCAGCGAGGATCGGGGCGGTTTCTTCGAGGATGCGGGCTTGCTCGATATGCTTGCCATCGAGAAGCTGCGCGAGATCGCCTGGACCGTGCAGGCCGAAGGCTGGAAATGGGCAGAGGCGCATATCGACTATCCCCATGCCCACGGGATGCGGCGCTTCTATCCGCAGACCGTCGCCCTGTCCGAGGAGGACGAGGCCCGGCTGGAGGCGCTGTCCACCGAGCATGACGAACTGGCCGAGGGCTATTCGTCCTATGACCAGATGGCCGAGGACGTAGCGGCAAAGCTGGAGGCGGTGTCCGACGAGATCGACGTCATTTCGGCCAAGCGTTACGCCTACGACGCCAATGTGATCGTCCACGGTGGCGTGTTCGTTGTGCTTCACCATGACGGCACGGTCAGGATCGAGCGCGGTTTCGTTCGTCTCGAGGACGAGGCGCTGGCGGTCCCGCAGCCCGAGCCGGAAGCCGAAGGCGACGCGACTGCCCCGGAGGTGGGGGAGGACGAGCAACCGGAGGACGGCGACGGGGACGTGCAGGAGATCGAGGAGGACGAGGAACCGGGCAAGCCGATTTCCGACAGCCTCATTCGCGACCTGTCCGCCCACCGAACCCTCGCCTTGCGGGTGGCGCTGGCCGATCAACCCGGCATCGCGTTGATCGCACTGACCCACACGCTCACCGCGCAACTGTTCTATAGCTATGCGGAGGCCGGTTGCCTTGAGGTCCGCCCGACCGTGACTCCTTTGGGAAGCCACGCAGACGGAATCGAGGACACGCCATTGGCGGCGCGGGCGAGCGAGCAACACGAGGCATGGGCCGAGCGGATGCCGCGCGACGTAGCGGACCTTTGGAGCTTCATCGTCGGGCTGCCAGACGAGAAGCGAACCGCGCTGCTGGCACATTGCGCCGCCCGCACCGTCAACGCGCTGCGGTTGCCGTGGGATCGCAAGCCCCGGTCGTTGCAGACCACCGACCGACTGGCGCGCTTGCTGGCGCTGGACGTGGCGAAGGACTGGACACCCACGGTGGACAGCTATCTTGGCCGCGTCACCAAGGCGCATATCGTCCAAGCTGTGTCCGAAGGCGTGTCCGACGATGCCGCCCGCCGCATCGCCGACATGAAGAAGCCGGACATGGCGCAGACCGCCGAGCAGCTTCTGACAGGTAGTGGCTGGCTTCCCACCGTGCTGCGGATGCCGAAGGCGGAAGAGGAGCAGCCCGCGCCGGTCGAGACCGAGGACTTGGGAAGCGTGGAGCAGCCGTCCGAAGCGGAGGCTCCCTATACCGAAGCGGAGGACTGCGAAGAGTCCTTTGCCGTCGCCGCCGAATAGTAAGCGCTAAAACACCCCCACGGGGGAGCGCTCAGGCGGCCTGATCGATGACGGGGCTGGTGGCAGCGCGACTATCTACCCAGTTGTATGGGAGCAGATCATCGATGGGATCTGCATCGCCG